>NZ_GL945015.1 GCF_000218235.1 Hallella multisaccharivorax DSM 17128
ACTTTTATGCCGTGTACACACAATTAGGTACACAATAAAAAACTTATATTATTACGATAGATATAATCGTGTTGATTATAATTTAATTTTCTTGATATGGCGTAAGTTCTACGTATTCTTTATTCATAAAAGGATCTCTAATGTTTCCATTTCTGTCGTAGAATGAAAATTTGATTTTTGTCAGTTTAACAATATCCCAGTAATGTTCTCTACCAAAATAAATGGTTCTAGAATTTGGATCTCCAAATGCCCATTGCCCATTAATTTTAGTTTCTTCTTTGTTTTCTATTTTTATATTTGTCTTTGTATAAGTGCCATTAGTGTTAAATTTGTAAGTAGTCTGCCAAGTATATCCATTTTCATCAGTTATTTTTCACTTGCCCACGTTACATCACAAATTTGTGATGTAATACTTTTGTTTTTATAATTGTTGTACCCTTGTTCCTCAACGCATCCAGTGGTTGAAATAATACAAAGTAATGCTATTGAAATAAGCCCAAAGAAAGTCTTCTTAATTTTATTCATAGTTAAAAATTTTATATCTGGTACAAAAATAGTGTTTTTTTCTTATTTTTGCGGATAGATCTTATTTTATCAACTTAAAGGAAAGGATGAATATGAAAAAAGTCACAGCTATTTTGGTGTGGTTATTGACCATTTTTGGTATTTGCTCGTGTACCGACAATGATGTTATGGAGCCTGTAGTTAGTAATACTGAGTCGGACATGGAGGTTTTAGCCCGTTTTGTTGATGTAAATGAAACTACTAACGAGTATTACATCAACGAAAATAAGAAAACAAGGGCATTATCTTATGTAACAGGAGCTGATTGGCAGGATTTAGAGAAAGTTAGTCCCTTGAGTATTGAAAAATATAAGGAAAATTTGCGTGTTTTAAATGCTCAAGTAGCAAGTGCTATTTCAAATCCACAAACTGCTTATGTCGTTTTTTCTGTAAATGGAAAAACATTGGTCAAAAAGGTGAAGGAAAATGCGAATTTTGATATTTCTGTATCTAAGAATACTATTGCAGGAACAAGAGCTAATTTCCCTTCTTTGAGTATTAATGGAGGGTCTCAAAGTTCTACAGGAATTTTTTATGATTCCAGCCGAACTCTAAAAATGCAAGTTAATTTAAATCCTTCACTATATTCTACTTATTATTTCTTTGAAGTATTAAATCCTAATGCAAAGCCAAGTCCAGACGATAATATAACAACACCAGAAAGTGTTGCTTTTAGTGGAACTGGATCGTTACCAAACAATACTTTCACTTGGACTTCTTATTGGGATGCAAATGTCGCAGGTAAAGGATTTAAGTGGGAATTTAGAGGAAAGGGAAATAATCCTTCTTATGGCTTTATAGCTAATTGTACCTTTAGTCATTAAATATTCTGAGAAAATTTTGATAGACAAAAATTTAGGAGTCTGAAAGTAATAAAAGAGCCTGCCTGCACTTGAATATAGAGTCTGGTATGGCTCTTTTTATGTGTACGCAAATAAGTACGCAAAATGTTTGGAGATTCGTTTTTTTTTGCCTATCTTTGCCACGAACATTAGAGCCATAGAGCCATGCAGATCGTATCAACAAGAGAATTTAGAGCCAATCAGAAGAAATATTTTGATTTGGCAGAGCGTGAGACCGTCTTTGTTTCTCGTAAGAATGCCCGTCCCATTGTCATTAGCGTTGCCGATGATGACGATTTCCTTTCAAAGGCTGAACTTCTGTCTATTCAGAAAGGGCTGGAGGACATCAAGAACGGCAGGACTTACAGGATGCAGGAGGGTGAGAGCTTGACGGACTTCTTAAAGCGTACGGAAGTATGTATAAAATAGAATTTTCAGAGGAAGCGACAGAGGAACTTATCAAGATGATGAAGTCTGATGTACAGGCCTACAAGAAGTTCGAGAGCCTTATCCCAGAGCTTCTGGAACACCCATACACTGGGACAGGGCACCCACATCAGCTTCGCCACGTCAATGGCATTTGGTCGAGGAAGCTCGACAAAAAGAACCGACTACGCTACACGGTCAATGATACGACCGTGGTGGTGTTCATCGTGTCGGCCATGGGACATTATGACGACAAGTAACAAGTAGGAGGCTATCTTCTTAGCCCCCTGCTTCGTTGCTGTTCTTCTTCTCTCACTCCGTTGGCGATATTTCTCAATTCCCTTTCCGCCTGGTTCCATCTTGAGTAGTATTGGGATTGTCCGAGCCCCTTACACCCGTAATAGGCTGCGTCTTTTAGTTTCTCGGCTGCATCTGCATCGCCTTGCATGACAGAAGATAACAATCTCCTGTCCTCCGCATCGAAACGCCCATTGAAGTGAAAAACATAGCTGCGAATTATTTCGATGCATCTTTCGATGATTGGAATGCCTTGGAACTTTTCAATATCCGCCCTGTATTTTTTGGAGTCTTTGGCCAGCTCATTGGCTTCTTTGAGTTGCTTCTGCAGCCCATACACTTCCTTGTGCCCCTCTTGAAATCCCTGTCTGTATGCCTGCTCAATTTTCTGCGTGGTGCTGCCAAGCTGCCCTATCCGTTCGGACTTTAGGGCGAAAATTTCCTTGTCCTTGGCGTTTATTTGCTCTCTGAGGGCTTTTATGGTCTTGTCCTTGGAACTCTGCCCGAAAAGTCTTTTAACGCCCTCAGAGGCGCTTATTAGGGCTTCCTTGGCCGCTTTTTTGGTGTTGTAGGCTTTCAAATCTTTCTCCTGCCGTGCTTTTATCCGCTTGCGTTCTTCCTCCTCTTCCTCGTTCTGCCGTTGTATCTGTCTGAGCATCGTGTCCGCTTCGTTTATTCCCTGCCAGCGCATGGCGGCCTTTTCCTCCAGCTCTTTCACACGCTGCTCTTGGCTGAAAATCCTTTGCTCCATTGCGCTGCGGTGTCTTCTGCCTGTCTCGGATGCTTTGTTTCCCCTCTCCATCCCTGTGGCTTCTGCCAGCAGGTCTTGCATGCGTGACAGCTTGGTTCTGTCCGCTCTTATGGCCTTTCCCGTGTTAAGGTCTTGGCAACTGAAAAGCACATGGGCGTGGTGATTGACGGAAAAGCCCTCTTCCCCCTCGATGTACTTGGACTTTACGTGCCCCTCGTCCTCGTGGAGCCATATCCCTATGACTTTCCACTTTGTTACCTGCTCGACCTTGCCCTTGAAGTCCATAAGCTGCTCGTCCGTTATACCCTCTTTGAGGTGCAGGCACGCTTCACGGAATGGGGCAAATGACTTCTGGCACTTCTGCCCTGTCTTTTCCGTGTATAGCTTTTCTGCGGCATGTACAAGTGGGACGATGGATTTTCGTCCCCTTATCATGTCGTCCTCGAAGATGGTCCGGTTAAGGTGCGAGCGGTTTTTGTTCACATACTCCGGCACCTTTTCAGTACTTTCATCGCGTCTGTTGTGGACCAGGCAATTTGCCTTTGCGGTCTGCGTGTTGGAGCTACACGCCCCCTGTTTGCTCTGCTTCATGTCCGTGGTTTTTGAGGGGGAGGTCAAGGAGGGGATTTAACCCCTCCTGCACACAGCACTTTTAGGGGATTTTGCTTGCAAAATCGCATAAAGGTGCTCGTGTGCGTTTTTCTCTGCATATTTGCTTGGTGCAAATATACATCGAAAAACCGAGACCGCCAAACGGACACCCATGTTTTTTTTGATATGGCGTGCGGCGGAAGGAAGGGGGTGTAGGGGGCAGCATGCCCCCACAGCGATAGCACCATGAAACGGAGTGGTTGGAACGTGCGCCCGAGGTGTGGAGTGCAACGAAACACCATGCGCACGAGTGGAGGAACGGAACGACCCCATACAGACAAGAAATCCCACCAGCCGCAAAATCTTGCATGTGGTTGGAATGGTCTTGCGTCAGATGCAAGTATTAACTTTCTGCGGTCTTCTTCTTGATAGCGTTGATTACATATCCGATGCGGTTATTGGCCGTCCTCGATGGGCCGACAAGGGAGGAAAGGAAGCCTATGAAGTCGGGTATCTTCTTTTCCCCCTCGATGATGGTGTTCTTGTTCTTGCTGATTTCGGCTGCCTTGAACTCAAACGAATAGCGGAAGTAGTCATATGCTTTACGGCTTATTTGTGCGCTTGCTGAAACCTTTGAACGCAATTCTGTAGCATAGAGTTCTGCGTCCTTGTTGTCTGGATTGAATGTGGGGAAGAATTTGAAGCCTACAACCTTGCGACCCTCTTTTGCCTCGATGTAGTTGAACGAGTAAGGGCTACTCTTGTCAAGTTCTTTTTTTGAGATATCTAATACCCAACGTTTGAAATCACTGGCTTTGCTATATTTATCTTTTACTTTGAAGCATTGTTTTAAGTCCTCAAAGGTAAATTCCAAAGGTTTTTTCTGTCCGCTCATCAGTTCATACATACGCATAGAATAGACGGATTTGAACTGCATGGCGGTAACAAGCTCGTACTTCCGATAGCCTTTTGTGAAGTCCAGCAGACACCGCCAAATATCATCAAGGACAGTGAAGATTACATAGCCTTTTATCTTGTCTATCTTGGGACTTGATATGATACTCGTATATTGCCAAGTCTTCTCGTCCTCATACTCTACTCCCTTTTGAGCCAAGCTTCTGAAAGCCTTTTTTGCTATTGTATAGTTTTGGTCTTTCTCGTTTCGGAGTATATCTGCAACAGGCATGGTTATCTCCCGACCGAATAAGGTTGGTGTTATCTTGTGCATGTTGTCTCTAATCATAATCCCTTTGATTTCATCTTGTGCGAACTCCACAAGTCGGTACATGATACGTTTCTCGTAAGCATTAAAATCATACTTAGCGGTCGTGAAGATGTACGACTGGATTGCGAGCTCATTCCCTTTTATAGTCCTTGCCATAAATGCTTGATTTAGAATTACGTTGCAAAGATAGTAATTTAGAATGAGAAAAAATAACATTTCTCGCCAATAACATTAAATTTCTCGCTGAAAGGCTTCAAAATAACATTAAATTTCTCGCTTTTAACATTAAATTTCTCGCTGGAATTCCCCTTTCCCTCGCATTATGCGCGCGCGCGCGAAGATAGACATAACAGACGTTGTCTAAGACAGAGATAAGTCTTTTATTGAGTTGGGTGCCCGAAAACTGGAAAGGAAAAGAAATGAAAGGGAAAAAGACAAAAATAATCCCCCCTTTGAGGGGGGGGGGGGGAGAGCGTAAGCGTAAAGAAAACAAACTTTTATGCCGTGTACACAATTAGGTACACAATAAAAAACTTATATTATTACGATAGATATAATCGTGTTGATTATAATTTAATTTTCTTGATATGGCGTAAGTTCTACGTATTCTTTATTCATAAAAGGATCTCTAATGTTTCCATTTCTGTCGTAGAATGAAAATTTGATTTTTGTCAGTTTAACAATATCCCAGTAATGTTCTCTACCAAAATAAATGGTTCTAGAATTTGGATCTCCAAATGCCCATTGCCCATTAATTTTAGTTTCTTCTTTGTTTTCTATTTTTATATTTGTCTTTGTATAAGTGCCATTAGTGTTAAATTTGTAAGTAGTCTGCCAAGTATATCCATTTTCATCAGTTATTTTTTCACTTGCCCACGTTACATCACAAATTTGTGATGTAATACTTTTGTTTTTATAATTGTTGTACCCTTGTTCCTCAACGCATCCAGTGGTTGAAATAATACAAAGTAATGCTATTGAAATAAGCCCAAAGAAAGTCTTCTTAATTTTATTCATAGTTAAAAATTTTATATCTGGTACAAAAATAGTGTTTTTTTCTTATTTTTGCGGATAGATCTTATTTTATCAACTTAAAGGAAAGGATGAATATGAAAAAAGTCACAGCTATTTTGGTGTGGTTATTGACCATTTTTGGTATTTGCTCGTGTACCGACAATGATGTTATGGAGCCTGTAGTTAGTAATACTGAGTCGGACATGGAGGTTTTAGCCCGTTTTGTTGATGTAAATGAAACTACTAACGAGTATTACATCAACGAAAATAAGAAAACAAGGGCATTATCTTATGTAACAGGAGCTGATTGGCAGGATTTAGAGAAAGTTAGTCCCTTGAGTATTGAAAATATAAGGAAAATTTGCGTGTTTTAAATGCTCAAGTAGCAAGTGCTATTTCAAATCCACAAACTGCTTATGTCGTTTTTTCTGTAAATGGAAAAACATTGGTCAAAAAGGTGAAGGAAAATGCGAATTTTGATATTTCTGTATCTAAGAATACTATTGCAGGAACAAGAGCTAATTTCCCTTCTTTGAGTATTAATGGAGGGTCTCAAAGTTCTACAGGAATTTTTTATGATTCCAGCCGAACTCTAAAAATGCAAGTTAATTTAAATCCTTCACTATATTCTACTTATTATTTCTTTGAAGTATTAAATCCTAATGCAAAGCCAAGTCCAGACGATAATATAACAACACCAGAAAGTGTTGCTTTTAGTGGAACTGGATCGTTACCAAACAATACTTTCACTTGGACTTCTTATTGGGATGCAAATGTCGCAGGTAAAGGATTTAAGTGGGAATTTAGAGGAAAGGGAAATAATCCTTCTTATGGCTTTATAGCTAATTGTACCTTTAGTCATTAAATATTCTGAGAAAATTTTGATAGACAAAAATTTAGGAGTCTGAAAGTAATAAAAGAGCCTGCCTGCACTTGAATATAGAGTCTGGTATGGCTCTTTTTATGTGTACGCAAATAAGTACGCAAAATGTTTGGAGATTCGTTTTTTTTGCCTATCTTTGCCACGAACATTAGAGCCATAGAGCCATGCAGATCGTATCAACAAGAGAATTTAGAGCCAATCAGAAGAAATATTTTGATTTGGCAGAGCGTGAGACCGTCTTTGTTTCTCGTAAGAATGCCCGTCCCATTGTCATTAGCGTTGCCGATGATGACGATTTCCTTTCAAAGGCTGAACTTCTGTCTATTCAGAAAGGGCTGGAGGACATCAAGAACGGCAGGACTTACAGGATGCAGGAGGGTGAGAGCTTGACGGACTTCTTAAAGCGTACGGAAGTATGTATAA
>NZ_GL945016.1:0-41932 GCF_000218235.1 Hallella multisaccharivorax DSM 17128
TGATGAACACACGATACTTCTGGTTGGCTAGTCGGCGTGCGAAATGCTCCCATCCGTCAACGTTCTGTATCTCGTCGAAGAAGAGTATCGGCTTTTCTGAGCGTACCGAATAATAGGCTTGCAGTATGGAGTCAAAATCAGAGGCACTGAAACCCAGCAGCCGCTCGTCATCAAAGTCTATTAGTAAGTGACCAGATCACCGAGGATGTACAACTTCATGATAACCCTGGTATAGCTAGTATGTCTAGTCAATCTAGTGTAATATATAAATAACTTCAATTTTAATCATTTAATTATTAAAGCAATGAAAAGAACTTGAAGAAAGACTTCGATGTGGTGAAGCTTGAGGATCGCTGTGAGATGGTGAACACTGCTATGCCCAGCTATTTGAGTGACATCGAGCTTGGCAAGGGTGAAGCCGCAGTCCAGGCCGTTGACGCACAGAGTATGGCTGCTCCTGGTGCAGCTCAGGTACATTAATTTCTCGTACCTGATAACAGTATCGTAAACATTAAAACAATTGAGACAATGAAAAGAACTTGAAGAAAGACTTCGATGTGGTGAAGCTTGAGGATCGCTGTGAGATGGTGAACACTGCTATGCCCAGCTATTTGACGTTGACCCAGTCGTAGCCTTGGCAAGGTGAGCGCAGTCCAGGCCGTTGACGCACAGAGTATGGCTGCTCCTGGTGCAGCTCAGGTATATTAATTTCTCGTACCTGATAACAGTATCGTAAACATTAAAAACAATTGAGACAATGAAAAAGAACTTGAAGAAAGACTTCGATGTGGTGAAGCTTGAGGATCGCTGTGAGATGGTGAACACTGCTATGCCCAGCTATTTGAGTGACATCGAGCTTGGCAAGGGTAAAGCCGCAGTCCAGGCCGTTGACGCACAGAGTATGGCTGCTCCTGGTGCAGCTCAGGTATATTAATTTCTCGTACCTGATAACAGTATCGTAAACATTAAAAACAATTGAGACAATGAAAAAGAACTTGAAGAAAGACTTCGATGTGGTGAAGCTTGAGGATCGCTGTGAGATGGTGAACACTGCTATGCCCAGCTATTTGAGTGACATCGAGCTTGGCAAGGGTGAAGCCGCAGTCCAGGCCGTTGACGCACAGAGTATGGCTGCTCCTGGTGCAGCTCAGGTATATTAATTTCTCGTACCTGATAACAGTATCGTAAACATTAAAAACAATTGAGACAATGAAACGTACATGAAGGCTTTCGCCAAAGGGAATGAAAATTTTCGTATCTTTGCCACAGATACAGTAACTTCAACCCTTTACAACTATGGCGAAACAACAGAAGAACGAAGTATCCTTCGAAGAAGTCGTAGCTCGCGGATGCGGTCTTGACGTTCACAAGAAGGAGATTGTGGCAACAGTCAGCGGAACGGACATCAAGAAAGAGACGCGTACGTTCCAGTCGACAACGAGATCTTTGACACAATTGAAAGAATGGCTATTGGAACTGGGTGTTACCCATGTAGCAATGGAGAGCACCGGTGTCTACTGGAAGCCTGTGATGAACATCCTTGAGCCCGGCGGATTCACTATCATGGTGGTTAACGCACGCCACATTAAGTATGTCCCAGGTCACAAGACTGACAAGAAAGACTCCGCATGGATATGTAAGCTTTTGCGTGCCGGTCTGCTTAAAGGGAGTTTCATCCCCAGGCGCGACCAGCGCGATCTCCGCGATCTGACACGCTACCGCCGTAAGCTCGTGCAGCAACGGGCGGCAGAGCACAACCGAATGATACGCATCTTCGAGGATGCCAACCTTAAGTTATCAAGCGTGTTTAGCAACATACGTGGCAAAACATGCACTGCTGTGATAGACGAGGTTATAAAGGGTGAGACTGACCCTCAGAAACTTGCAGAGCTATGTACGAATCCGCGCCTTAAGCACTCGCAGGAGGAAATCGCCGAGGCCGTTGAAGGGCACTTCACTGAACATCACAAGTTCATGATTAGGGCAATCCGCAAGAGTATCAAGAACATCGAGGATGAAATCGAAGTCCTCGACAAGGAGACAGACCGACGGATGAAGCCTCTGCAGGGACGTATAGAACAACTCTGTGAAGTGCCCGGCATGCAAAACTCTTCGGTCAAGGAACTCCTCGCCGAGATAGGGGTAGACATGGAAGTGTTCCCCACAGAAGAGCATCTTACCTCATGGGCGGGTCTGGCCCCAGGCAACAACGAGAGTGCAGGTAAAAAAAAAGTTCACACACCAACCACGGCAACAAGGCAACGAAGGCCATCATGACAGAATGTGCGTGGTGTGCAACAAGAACAAAGGGTACCTACTTCTCGGAACGCTACAAGAGACTTGCCGCAAGACGGGGGAAGAAACGCGCGCTGGTGGCAATCGCAGCAGAAATGCTCAAGGTCATCTATCACATGCTCAAGGACGGCACTGTATATCAGGAGCTCGGACCTGACTACATGGATGACAAGCGTAAACAGGCTCAAATCAAGTATTATCAGGATCAGATAAAGAAACTCACCGGAGAGGATTCGCCCGGTAAGGAAAGCGCATAGAGGCGCACGAATCCTAAGGCCGATTTTTACTGGGACTCCAAGCCTGAAAATGAAACTGGCCTAAACGACT
Source organism: Hallella multisaccharivorax DSM 17128 (assembly GCF_000218235.1). GTDB lineage: Bacteria > Bacteroidota > Bacteroidia > Bacteroidales > Bacteroidaceae > Prevotella > Prevotella multisaccharivorax. Next base: position 2,623 of record NZ_GL945016.1, read on the forward strand.
GAGAGGCAAAGATTGTTGCTCTGAGCACGCGAATGAAATTTCCTATTTCCCAGTCGTTTTAAAACTATAAAAGCCTTCCGATAGCCGCAGACGGCATGCCGCAGTCTGCTAATTCTTTTGTTGTGTCAAATCAAATAAGTTAAACCCGAATGTCCGATTTATCGGGCGTTCACAAGAAATCATTTTCGAATGAAAAAGAACTTGAAGAAAGACTTCGATGTGGTGAAGCTTGAGGATCGCTGTGAGATGGTGAACACTGCTATGCCCAGCTATTTGAGTGACATCGAGCTTGGCAAGGGTAAAGCCGCAGTCCAGGCCGTTGACGCACAGAGTATGGCTGCTCCTGGTGCAGCTCAGGTATATTAATTTCTCGTAACCTGATAACAGTATCGTAAACATTAAAAACAATTGAGACAATGAAAAAGAACTTGAAGAAAGACTTCGATGTGGTGAAGCTTGAGGATCGCTGTGAGATGGTGAACACTGCTATGCCCAGCTATTTGAGTGACATCGAGCTTGGCAAGGGTGAAGCCGCAGTCCAGGCCGTTGACGCACAGAGTATGGCTGCTCCTGGTGCAGCTCAGGTATATTAATTTCTCGTACCTGATAACAGTATCGTAAACATTAAAAACAATTGAGACAATGAAAAAGAACTTGAAGAAAGACTTCGATGTGGTGAAGCTTGAGGATCGCTGTGAGATGGTGAACACTGCTATGCCCAGCTATTTGAGTGACATCGAGCTTGGCAAGGGTGAAGCCGCAGTCCAGGCCGTTGACGCACAGAGTATGGCTGCTCCTGGTGCAGCTCAGGTATATTAATAGAGTTGCTAATAAAGGTTTCTCCTCCTATTGAGGAGGAGGACCTTATTTGATTTTCTTGTTTGTGTGATGTGTAGTATCCGGATTTCGATGGGCTACGCAAAAAACTGAATTATGAAGATACGTATTTATTGTTTATTATTACTTCTGTTCGTCTTGTTCCAGACAGTTTGTGCACAGACGACGATAAAAGGTGTTGTAAAAGAGATTTCTACTTCACTCCCCATATCTGATGCTGTAGTATTTGTCAAGGATCATCCTTGGGATAGCAGAACCAACGAAAAGGGAGAATACACCATCACGCTGCCTGATAGCATGTTGAATTATCATCTTGTCCTTGTTGCCCATAAACTGAGGTACCTTGATGCAGAGAAGGATGTGACGATTATAGGGGCAGAACAAAACGTTGAATTCATACTCTCTAAAGAGCTTAGCCTAGGTCAGGTCACAGTGACGGCTCAGCAGATGGTAACGATATCTAAGGGAATAAAAGTGGATCGGGCTACCCTGAACATGAACAGTACGGATGTTTCCATATCATCAGCATTGAGAGGTACTTCGGGAACACAGGTCGAGAATCGTGGCGAGGGCTTGCTGGTCCGTGGCGGGCAGGGCTCTGAGACCGGCTTTACCTTTGATGGTATCAGTATCCTCGACTTCTATACATCATCTGCCAATGGCGAATGCCAGTTTTCACGATTCCAGGTAGCAGTCTTTGAGAATGCTGAATATTCTGCAGGAGGCTTTTCTGCAGAGAACGGACAGTATATGTCCGCAATGGTCAATCTAGAGTCTTCTAGTGTGCCGCTGCTTCGCAAGAGCCTGGAGATCACACTGTCGTCAATATACCAGAACATAGATTATTCGAAAAGACTCGGGAAGAACACCATTTGGCTCGGTGGCTCTTATTCTGACTTGTCCCTCTCTAAACAATTGTTTTCCAACAAGAGTTCATATGCTCAATTCGACACGGCCCCGAAATCATTCATAGGTTACTTCATGTTTACACATACGTTTAATCGCAGGAGTTCACTGAATCTCTACACAGATGTTAACCTCTCCAAATATACGGTACACTATCCGAGTCTGACAGATTTTTCTTCTAGGGTTGAGAATCATCAGAGAGGAAAGAGCGTGTTCTCAAAGCTATCGTTCCGTCATAAGGGTGGACACTCTAAGTTGCTTACATCCGGTGGGGTACAGTATATTAATAACATGGACAGAGAGTTCATCCCTGGAAGCTGGACGAACATTGGTAAAGGGATTGATCTGCAGGGACAAGGGCACCTGGACTATTCGTTGTTTACAAAAAGAAGTACATTAAGTTTCGGTGGCGATTACATCTATCGTAGAAACAAAAGTTACGGGGAAGAAACTTTGGAAAACCATTATGTAGGGCTTTATGCCGAGGCCAATTGTAATATCACAAAAGGACTGAACATCATGCCCAATGCGAGGTGGGAATACAATTCTGTTATCAGAAAGCACATCTTTCTGCCCAGACTGAATCTGGTGTATGATTACAATCGCCTCTCGGCACACCTGGACTGGGGTGAGTATGCTCAGGTACCACAATATTCATTCTTGAGGTATCCCGGCAAGCTTACTTACGAGAAGGCTTTCCATCATATTCTTACTGTAGACTATAATGATATCAGTTGTCACGACCTTTTTCTTTCTGGCTCGTTGTATTATAAGCGATACACGGATCTCATCACATATCAGGAGGGAGAGAATAACGACCTCAGTCTGAGTAATGGCGGAGACGGCTATGCTGCTGGTTTTGATCAGTCAGTAGAGTACACGAGGCTTTTTGGCGGAACATTGAAGTTAGGATACTCCATCCTGAGCAGCAAGCGGAGATACGAAGGATATAAGGAAAGGATCCAGCCTACGTTCGTTGCAAACCACATCCTTCTGGTGAAGTACCTAAAGTTTTTCAGTCCGATATCAACATACTTCAATCTTCAGTATTCTTTCTCCAGCGGAAGGGAGTACCAAAACCCATATCATACCGATATGCTGACGACAAGACTTCGGGACTATCATGACGTATCTCTGACGATAGCCCATCTGGCACGAGTTATGAAGATGCAGACAGTATGGGTGGTGAGTTTCCGGAATATGCTCAATTTTAAGAACGAGAATGATTGTATGTTCACTCCAGACAGAATCATCAAGTCTCAACCGATTCTGAATAGGATGATTTATGTGGGTGTCATACTAAACATCAATCATAAATCAAAGAAACAGATCGAGAAAGAACTGTTTGGAGAAAAAACACATAACATTAATTAATAAAAATATATAAAATGATATTAATTTTTAGTATTGATGGCTATGATCAATGTACGGATGCCGTGATTGACTGGCTGTTGTATTATGGAGTGGATTTCCTGAAGATTTCCCCCAAGGACATATATTCTAATAAGGGCAAATGGCTTATAGACGTCAACAGCCATTCGGTTCTCTATAACAATGAGGATCTCAGCGACAAAGTCAAAGCCGTATGGTACAGAAAATGCCCAGTACCTTTCGATATTATCCAAGGCGGAAACAGTTGCATAAATACAGAGATGGCCTTCGAGTATAGAGGCATCGTGAACTATCTGAGCTATATATTCAAAGATAAGTATTCTCTGGGACGAATCAATCAGGATTTTCTTGACAAGATGGAAACACTGAATATCGCGCAGCAGGTGGGCTTTGCCATCCCATCCACCATTATTACCAATGATGTGGATAGGATCCTGAAGTTCCGAGATTTTCATCAGGTCATTAACAAGCAGATTAATGGCTATATCAAGAACATATACTATGAGGGCAAGAACACCTATACCTGTTCTACCCATTCGATCAACGATATTGACATCAAACAGGGTGATGTGGGATTTCCTTCCCTGTTCCAGAAGTTCTATGGCAGAAAGGAGGAAATCCGTGTGACCTATGTAGAGGGCTGGATATATGCGACGAGTTATCTGGATCTATACGACAAGGCTGTTGACAAGAAACGTGTGCTAACGTCCAGCCATATGCATGTAACACCTTACAAACTGGATGAAGATACATGTGAGAAAATTCGGAGGTTCATGCGCGCGGTGAAGCTGAATTATGGTGCGTTAGATTTTATGGTAGGATCAGATGGACAGCTGATATTCCTGGAAGTGAACCCATCTGGACAGTTCTTATATGAGTCGTTACTTTGCTGCTATAATATAGAGCAGTATATTGCAGAGCTACTGATAGCTCAAGACAAGGCATGTTGAAACAACAAATATAGAAGCGTATGAAGATAAATGATGAACGATTGCCATTTTATTTTAAGTTAATGACAAAGACTGAAATTCTGGATGTCGTTGAAGACGACACTCTGGGTAAGAGTACAAAGCATATGACTGATGCTTATTATATCCATGATAGCTATAAGCCTGTTGCTGATCCACAGTTGCTGATTAATCAAAAAAAATAAGCGAAATGAAAAAGAAAATGATTATAACCGTCCTTGTGACATTGGCTGCCCTGATCATGCTCCCGACAATCTACTTCGTATATTGCGATAGAACCTATAAGGGTAAGGAAGACAGCATAAAGGTGTCTTATCTGAAAGACCATATGTTCAAAATCAATGATGAAGAAGTCTACATTCCTCAGGCGTTTGGCACGAAGATCCAGACAGGAAAGGGACATGTCTTCCTCTTCGGGGAGCAGCACGGTTTCTCCCCAAATCATCTACTGGACTCGAAACTGATAATCTATCTGAACAAAAACAAAGACGTTAGGACTTATGGCGCAGAAATATATGCGGAGGATGCTGAGAAACTGAACAGCATCATCAATGATGGTAACCTAGATGAAAAGAAATTGGTCTCCGTAATCCATGATATTGGCAATGATACGCCACAGACCAAGACGGACGAATGCCTGAAGAAATGGAAAGAGATTTATGCTTATAACCGGAATGTAGATAAATCCCATAAGATTCATGTAGTTGGCTTATTGGGCAAGAAGGGAGAACATGAAGGATTACGTCGAGATCAGGTCATGGCGCAGTCGTTGCTGGATTTCATGCAGGATCCTGCAAACAGTAGTCTAGTGAAGAATGGTTGTTACTGTTTCGTTGGGCTGACGCATGCCTTTCAGACACCGTACATGATAGAGGGTGATAAGGTTCAGACTTTTGGAAGCATACTGAAGGAACATCTGCTCAGCGTGACATCAATGGTTCAGATAGCTATTGACAGCAATTGTTATTTCCCTAAGGACGATGAGATGATTATCGCTCCGCCAGATGAATCAACGGAACTTGCTAGCTCTAACGGCCCGGTGAGTTTTTTCAATAATGTGATCAACATAGAAGAAGCTTCAAAGGGTATAAAAACAGCTATATATGCGCTTGACGGTGACGGATCCCCCTACTGGGACTGTAATGATCTAGTTGGTACCAAAGTCAGTCTGTCTTTTCTCAGCCATCCTTTTCAAGGACTGCCATCATATTCTACTTTGGACTATTTCCAGTATGTATTCATGATCAATGAGCATCAAGCTCCCAAATCCTTAAATTCAATAGTCCGTTAACCCAACTTGCAGCTTTTAGCTCATACGCCTGGCTGGACTCTTAAACTTTGTGAACAAAATCACTGTTTTGACCGATATTTGCCTTGTTTTGACCCCATTTGGGGGCGTTGACCTCGTAAAAGATATTAAGCGACTCGTAACCCCCTAAAATGTGTGGTACATCGGGGGTTGCATGGTACCAAGATTTTGCCTAACTTATCAAGGTCCAAACAAGAACAAAAGTCGGTACTGATGGGAAGAAGCATTCCTTCGTTTACCCGAAGCTGTACGAGTCTTACCGTGATTGTGACGGTAAGATTCGCCAGCATTATCTCATACCGCTTGATCTGGACATCCGTCCTGTCTATCATCAGAGCGATGAAGCCATCAAGGCCCACTTCAATCTGGCCGTACTTGCCTACTGGGTTGTATCAACCACTCAGTATCAATTGCGTCGGAAAGGCTGCAAGATATCATGGCGGGAGGTGAAGAGGATTGCCGACACACAAGTTGTCGTAAGCACTATCGCCAAGCGGATTGACGGTAATGAGGTTGAGGTAAGGCAGTGTACTGAGCCTGAGTAACAGCTCTCAGATCTATACAAGAAGCTCGAGTTTACCTCCCCACCGTTAAAACGAAGGCGAAAAATTTGTGTGGTACATTTTTCCTGAAGTCAAAAAAATCAATACTTGAAAATCAGAGAGTTCGATTCCTATAGGCTGCAAGTTGGGTTAAATCTTTATATTTTGCGAAGCTTTCGCCTCTTGGCCAACAGAAATTGTGGCAGAAAACAAACACGGTAAATCTATGGAAGAGAATCTCCATACACTAAACTCACACATTACGCGGTATGTGAGTCTTTATTATTTCTTGATTATTTTATTGTGTAGATTTCTTAGTCGATTCTTTAGGATATTACTTGGGATAAATGTTATTTTCTGATGTTATAAAATAATCTATAATAGATAGTTATAAAGATAAATGTACGGCATAAAGTCTGGCGAAAGTCCGATTATAGGTCGGATGAAAGTATCGATATATACTGGCATGACGCAATCTGCATCTAACATGTAGGAGGAGGGTCGTAGTCATGGATCTCTGGCATACTGGCACCCTCCCAGTATGTTGTGCGATGCTGAAAAGGAGGAAATATTATTGGTATGGCTAGGCAAAAAAGTCTTCGAATAGGGGTTAAATGTTAAAAAAAACAGGTTTAACACAGTTTTTTGGATTTTTCCATCTTTATTTTTGTCAGAGTCGAGTAGAATAGCTACCTTTGCACTTGAAAGGAAGGCGGTTTTAAACCGTATAGGTTCACGCCTTCATAGCATTAATAATTAAGATCATTAACATTTAAGAAGGCGTGAGGAGTCGGACCCCCACGCTTTTTTTTGTGTTAAAATAACGTTTTTTGTTCCAAAAGTTTTGCCAAATCAAAATATTATATTACTTTTGCCCACGATAAGGTAGATGGCGATTGTCCGATATTTATCGTCTGAAGCCAATTTAGATCTTAATTTTAAAGCTATGGAGAAAATCATAGGCATAGGTTTTACCCATCATACATATCAGCAAGATATGGCGACAGTAAAGGTCGTAGCCGACTCTCTGTGTGCATTGCAGGGAGGAGGTTGCTATGGAGAATAAACTGATCAGTCCGCAGAATCAACATTATCTTAATGTGCCGCTGTCTATCATAGACCAGCGTTGGTATTGTAGTGACAATGCTGTACGTGCCTGGTTCTTCTATGCCTGGCATTCCATCCATGAACGGGACACTAAGGTGAAAGGCAAGGTGTTTCACTTGTCGAAAGGCGAGACGATCTGTACGCGCAGTTATCTGGCCAAGTCATTGGGGATAAAGGAATCTGGCGCTAAAGGCAGCACTGATCGCCTTAAGAGATCTGATGCCATAGCAGTGCGTCAGGAAGCCATACCCGTTGATGTAGAAAAGGCTCCCAAGAACAGAGTTAGTAGAGTCTCTGTCAAGGGAATACCGGTACCTGCCGAACCATACATAAAAGTGATCCTTCCGCTTGAGGAAAAGCTCTTTTGGGAAGTACCGGCACTGGCTCAGCTGTACATCTACATGATTTGTTCTGCATATCATAAAGAGAGCTATACGATCGGTACCCGGGGTGAGTCTGTTCGCCTCGTTGCTGGCGATTATATCCTTAATTATACGGAGATCAAGGATGCTCTGCACTGTAAGGAATGGCAGCTGAAGCGCCATCTGCGTACGTTTGAGACCTGCGGTGCTATCACGCGCAGCAAACGTATCGGCAACAAGGGTATACTCATACACCTCAATTACTATCCGGATAAGGCTGTCAGCCAGCCAGGAAAGGTCTCTACAAAAGCTTCTGCAGAGCCGGTTAACAAGCTGAATAACAGCAGATGTAAGGTAGAAGCCCCCGGAAAGGAAACACCTAAGAAGAACATCGAGGTAAAGGCCACTCCTGTGTCTGATACTGTCAGATATCTGTTTATGGACCTTAAGCGCAACAAGGACATTGACAGGTTAAACAGAATCATAGACTATGTTAATCTCAACCTGCCCAAGAATTTCCCCATGGACAAGCTAAAGGAGGCTGTCAAGGGATATTATGAGCAGCACAGATCTGAGTACATCGACGAAGTTAAGCTTGTCGAATATCTGTCTGTCTATAATAACAAATATGTTCAGCATAAGCAATCGCAAAAAGATAATAATTATCGGGAGCAGATACTGAAGAAACGGGCTGCCAAAGAGCGTGAAAACGTCGCCCGATTCAATCGTGACTGGAAGGTGGTTGATAATGTCTACAAAGAATATCAAAAAACAGGCAATGTCAGCTTGTGCCCTGAAGATCAAATCCGCAGCGTTTACTTTACCCTGTGGTGCAGTAACAACCAAGGCCACTATGTTGAGAATTTGAATTCCCATAAAGTGTCTGTCGATAAGGCACAGTATGTGGAGCGGTTCTTCTCTTATATTGGTAGTGAGATTGGACTGCGTTCTATATATCAGAGTGAACGCCAGAAGCTTGTGAATGAATACAATAAAAATATGGCTGCTATACAGGCAGAGTACAAAGAACTAACAGCATAGCTATGGACAATAAAGAGGCAAAAAAGATAGCCAAGGATATCTCCAAGATGTTAGACTGTGAGTGTGAGGTCTACGACTTCGATGACGAGACGCTTTACATCAATACCGGTGAGGATGCCTTAGACTTCGAATCCATTCTTGAGGTGTATAAGAAGTACCACATCGAGGCCATCAATATAGACGACAACTATGAAGGATACCTTATCCTTCAGATAGATCTTCGATCATAGGAGGTCTTGTTGAGATTGTAGCTTTCAGGTTCGATTAACTTAATCCTTAATCGAACTTCCCTTTTTATGAATTCATCCTCGGTCTGCGGACAGTTTTCAAGTTCGATTCCATCACGAAGTTTACACTGTAACAAAATCGAACTTGAAGGCTTATTTTCTGAGCAGCCATTTCCATACAGGGATGACATCTATGTGCAGCTCATCGACATCAATGGCGTCTTCTTCGTCAAAGGTTACAATCTCGGCTTTCTTCAGCGGATGAAGCTTGTTAAGTCCAACAAGAGCTTTTACTTCTCTTTCCTTTGTGTCTTCTTTCGAGAGTGAGAACGACACTTGTACGGCGTAATCCTCTTCGGGAATGTAGAGGTCCACCTCGATGTTCCGGTTGTAGAAATACAGGCGCGGCTCCACGAGATTGTCGTCTATTGTGCCATACCTGCGGAAAAGGTCGATAGCACAGATGTTTTCCAATAGTGATGACTCCGGGTCAGTGAGGAAAATGTTGAGAAGGCCGTTGTCCATAAAATAGTGTTTCTTGTTGGTCTCCTTTTCCACGAATTTTGACTCGAAGTTCTCAATGGTGAACATCAGGCACGCGTCACGGACATACCGCATATAGTCAATCATTGATGCCGTGTTTGTCGATACCCCGGTACTCTTTACCATGTTCGCCAGCCGGTTGTATGCCATGGGCTGCTTCACGCTTTCCGCCATCTTCTTTACGGCAAGCCGCAGAGCCTGTTCGTTCTTGATGCCGTTGCGTTGGATAACATCCCCGAGAATTATCTTCTCATAAAGGCTGTTCAGCCATCCGCGCTTGTTTTTGTACAGGAGCAGCTCAGGAAATCCTCCCCAATAGAAATAATCGCGGAAGAGCTGCTGCACCTGGTTCTTCTGTCTGCCAAATTCCCAGCCATCATCGAGCCGGATTCCTTTGGCTCCGAGATACTCGCCGAAAGAGTAGGGGAGAACCTTGTCGTCAAGATACCTACCGCCAAGAGTTGTAGATATGTCACGGCTGAGCATTCTCGCGTTGCTGCCGGTGATGAACACACGATACTTCTGGTTGGCTAGTCGGCGTGCGAAATGCTCCCATCCGTCAACGTTCTGTATCTCGTCGAAGAAGAGTATCGGCTTTTCTGAGCGTACCGAATAATAGGCTTGCAGTATGGAGTCAAAATCAGAGGCACTGAAACCCAGCAGCCGCTCGTCATCAAAGTCTATGTAGACAATATTGTGTATATCTGTTCCTTCCCGCAGCAATTGTTTTGCACGCTGGTATAGCATGTATGACTTTCCGGCCTGACGGATACCCACAAGAACGTATCTGCCGTTCTCCTCGAAATTGAAAGGGCGCTCATTGAGTTCCACACTCTCCAGAAGTTCCTGCCCCTCTTTGATAAGAGTCTTGAAAATATCTTTTACTATCATCATCTTAACCATTTTTCTATGCAAAGATAGTGATTTATTAATTACCAGTAAATAAAAACACCTAATTTTATTTATTGCCAATAAATAAACAGGTTCAAAGTGCGCTTTGTTTTGCCAAGAATGGCATGTTTGATGCGTTCGTGAATGAATAGACAATAATTATACCTTTTCGGGATTATTCTTTGGTGAAATGAAGTGAAATGAAGAATATTCATTATCTTTGCCCCCGATAAGGTATAAAAGAAACAAATATGGCAATAAGTAAACTTTCTGCAGAAGTGAAAGCTTTGCGTAAACGGTACAATCTCACGCAGGAGGATCTCGCTTTCAAGTCGGGCGTCGGTCTCCGTTTCGTACGCGAGCTTGAGCAAGGCAAGCCGACAGTAAGGCTTGACAAGGTTAACCAAGTGCTGAATCTATTCAACTATGAGATGGTGCCAGTGCAAAAAGAAAGGGATGAACAATGATAAACAGCCACACTATTCATCATCCATGTGCCTGAATGTATAGACGGAGAATACTGCAAAAAAATGCTCGCTTCTTTGTTATTATAATTTTAAATTATTATATTTGCACTCTATAATATCATAGTGCTTATGGAGTTTTTAGACAGAAAAGAGGAGATGGCGAGGCTTCAAAAGGCCTTGAACAAGAAAGAACCATCATTTGTGGTAGTTTACGGAAGGCGTAGGCTTGGAAAATCAACGCTCATACAAAAAATACTTGGTGCGGATGATGTTTTCTTTATGGCCGACAAGAGTGACCAAACGCAACAGAGAAGGTTATTCGCCATGGCTTTATCCTCAAAGTTCGACAATTTTGACAAGCTGCCGTTTACGGACTGGGATAGCCTGTTTACGGAACTCTGCTACCGTGCCAAAGGAGAAAATATGTTCACTGTATGCTTGGATGAGTTTCCCTATTTGGTAAAGTCCTGTCCGGAACTTCCGTCGATTCTTCAAAGGTTCATTGATATGAGGAGATTTCCATTTCATTTGATAATCTGTGGTTCTTCCCAGCATCTTATGCAAGATATTGTCCTCAATCCTTCTGAGCCTTTATATGGTCGCGCCGGCACCATCATCAAGTTACGTCCTCTCCATATTCGTTTTCTTCAACAGGCTTTCAAGGAAGAGCCGGCCGATGAAATCGTGGATGAATACGCCGCATGGGGTGGGGTCCCACGGTATTGGGTTCTCCGTGAGGAAAATGGCAATATGATGGATGCTGTCATGAGCCAGATAGCGAACACCGAAGGAACTCTGTTTGACGAGCCTGACAGACTGCTTGCAGATGATCTTTCAACAACGGTTATCGCATCTTCCATTCTGTCACTAATCGGTAATGGAGCCAACCGCGTCTCTGAGATTGCCTCACGGTTGGGCCGCAAGGCAACCGACCTAAGCGTACCTTTGAATCGGTTGGTGAAACTTGGATACATCGAAAGGGACATTCCGTTTGGTGAAAGTCCACGCAGCACGAAAAAAAGCCTTTACAAGATTTCAGACGAGTTTCTGAGTTTCTATTACCGATTCATCGTGCCGGAAAGGTCGATGATAGGACTTAACAGATATAACGTTGTAAGAAATTATATTACTTCTAATTATCCCGATTTCGCAGGTAAAGAGTGGGAACGCCTTTGCAGACATGCTGTGAGTGGAAACACAGTATTCGGCATTACATGGGACGTTGCTTCTAGATGGTGGGGTACTGTAGCTAAAGGCAAGCAAATAGAACTTGATCTTGTGGCAGAATCCATAGACAAGAAAAGCCTTCTTATCGGTGAATGTAAATGGACGAAAGAAGAGCATGCCGAAAGCTTGCTGGATGACCTGAAAGCTCGTAGTAAAGACTTCGCCTATACCAAAGGACATACAGTCTACTATGCCTTGTTTTTAAGGCATGAGCCTGTTGATGGAAAGAAACCATACGTGATACTGCCGGAGAATATTGTTGATGATTTTGACAGCAGTGTACTGTATATTTCTGACGCTTCCAGGAAGTGATAATTTTGGAGGACTTGTTCGAGAAATGAAATTGGACACAATCAATAATTACACACATGAGTAATATCGGTTATGCAAGGGTATCGACGCGAGAGCAGAACCTTGATATGCAGATAACCGCATTGCGGAAGGCTGGCTGTGAGAAGATATTTTCCGAGAAGGTCTCCGGAGTTAAAGAGCGGCCCGTGCTGAAGAAATGTCTCAGTTATCTCCGCGAGGGGGACACACTTGTTGTCTATAAATTCGATCGCATTGGTCGTTCGCTGAAAGACCTCGTCGACATCTTTGCCGATCTGCACCGCCGTGGCATCATGCTCACGTCGATAGAGGATCATGTCGGCGCATCCTCGCCATCGGGCAAGCTGATGATGAATATCTTCGCCAGTCTTGCCGAGTTTGAGCGCGACCTTATCATCGAGCGCACCAAGGCTGGACGTGAGGAAGCCCGTCGGCAGGGGCGCAGTCTTGGAAAGAGAAAAGGTGCAGGCATCAAGCAGGATAAGGTGGACGCATGCGCTGCGCTATACCGCCAAGGTCTTGCCATAGATGTCATTATGCAGCAGCTCGGCATAAAGTCCAAGTCCACTGTTTATCGCTACTTACGGATGCGGAGGTTAGAACCGTGTCGGAAACTATAACAATCCTGTAAATGGCTGCTCTTGCAGAGAAAAGTATATCTGAGAACTTTCCGGGAGTCTTTAGCTTGTGATACGTTCGTAATAAAAATTAAATATCAGCAAATGTATCAATTTGATGTAACTATTCTGCGGATTCCATTCGGCCTTTTCTGATATCCCCATGCCATCGGGGCGGTTGTGTAATCATGTCTAACGGTTTGGCGGTGATGGTACTCCGGCCGTTTGACGTACGGCTGACGGTCGTTTGACCATGTGGCTGACGGCCGTTGTATATATATCATTTTAGTTATCCAGAGGTAACATACCATACCATACCATGTCTACCATGTCACTTGTCTTTCTGCATTCGCTTCTATATAACTAACCCTGTTATATCAACAACTTGTTATCGCCAAAGGGCGATATGGCAGCTGAATAGTTACAATCCGTCATCATATATATAAAATATATTAAAAAATTAACTTGAACGCACTGAATTAAAAAATATTGCTTACATTTACACAAATAACTAATTTGTAAAGAGGTAACTCATCAAACATTAAAATAGAAAATATGCAAAATTTAACCTACATTTCTTCTATTCGTGGAAGTTCATCTTTTGGATATATTTTTTCTTCATAGAAAGAATATTATGACACTTTTATCCGCTAAATGACGATTTGAAAATTTAATCTTTACTAATATGGTAGTACCAATAATAGAACCAAGTGCTATTACATTTCTAACCACATTCAAATGTACTGCATCTTGTAGAAACTGTTGCTTTCAATGTAATCCAAATGTAACAAAGAGAATGACATATGATGAAATGAAAGGATATGTTGACAAGTGCTTACAAGCTTATCCAAATATTAAAGTTATGGTATTAACGGGTGGAGAATGTACTATATTTTGGGATGATTTAAAAAAGATTATTGAATATGCTTCCAGAAAAGGACTTTCAACACGCATAGTCACGAATGCTTGGTGGGCAACAACATATCGAATGGCAGTACTGAAAATAAAAGAATTGAAGAACTGTGGATTACATGAAATTAATTTTAGTACTGGTGACGATCATCAGCAATGGGTTCCTTTTAGAAGAGTGAGAAACGCTGCACTCGCTTCGGTTCGTTTAGGGCTTGTATGTGCAGTTAATGTTGAGACTAAGGACTATAGTAAGTTTAATATTGACAAAATAATAAGTAAAGATAAAGTCTTGTCTCGTTATGCGACATTTTGTGACAAAAAGGAATTTATAAATGGCAAAGCTATTTATTTTGAAAAAGGGATATGGGCTCCTATGAACAAGAACGAGCAAGAAAATATAACATACAAACAATATGAATGCGGATATAAATTTAAACGATGCGATAATCTTTTTTCCATTATACCAATAAATCCATATGGAGAAGTTTTCGCATGCTGTGGTATTACATGTGAGAGAAATCCTTTTCTCCGTTTAGGTAATATTAATAAAGAAAATATCAAAACCATTTACGAGAGAGCATTTAAGGATATTATAAAGATTTGGTTATATTGTGAAGGTCCAGAAAAGATTGATAGATATATAAAGACATTGAAAGGTGATAAATCAAGTAATTTTCATCCAGAGCATTCATGTGTCTTATGCCAAAGGATTTTTTGTGATCCGAATAACATTAATATTTTAAAAGAAAACAGTTCTAAATTTATTTCTAGAATCTTATTAAATTATTTTATGTTTAATCAGTAAAAAATGAAAGATAAATTTTTTATTACCAGAGGCTCTTTGGGTGTGATATCAAGTGCTTTTTTATTGAATGCATGCACCTCTTCTGATTCTGGGATGAGTTGAATCAGAAATTAGAAGCATATCAAGATGTAAATACAGACAGCTTGGGATATCAGATTTGTATTCCAACCTCTTCTATTAGTGAACAGTATCTGACTTTTTTATCAAAACTGTCTTTAGAGATAAAAAGAAATCCTTGTGTCGCAAGAGAATTTGCAAAAGATCCACAAGCATATAGTGAGGAATTTGGGTTTAATGAACAGATTTCTCTTGATAATGGTTTGTTAAAAATCATCATAGCCTTAGGCGATGATGATATTGTTAAAAGTATCGAACAAGGAAATGCCTCCGAATACGTCAAAATTCTCAAGCAGAAAGGATTTATTAAACCTAGAATCTCTGAAAAATGATCCATATTTAAACGAAATATCAACAATGTTAGAGGAGCGAGAAAAGTTCAATTCTCCACTTAAAAACATGGACATCAGTACCCGTGCTACTCAAAACCAAGACCAAGCTGAGTTTGCTAGTGCCGTATACGGAGCCGTTGCCATCGTGATTGCTGCTATTGCTGTAGAGGCTTTTCTTTGGATTGGTACAACTACCTGGGTAACCCATGTACACGGGAAGGTTGTAGAAAAAGTATCTGACACAACATCCCAAATTAATGAAAATAGCAACAAAGCTGTCCAAGTGTGGGATTTAAAGCAATCTGTAGCAAAAACATACATCCCTTCTGATGATGTTAATGAAGCACTAGTAGAAGAAGGAATGAACATTATCAGGGAAAACTATCCAGAGATTTACAATAAAGTCAACAAACAAGAACTAAGAAATTTGATTCTTTTAAACATAGCAAAGAATGAATAAGAGATTAAGTAATTTTTGTGCGCTCTTACTAATAATTGCTACAGTTATTGTGGCAGTTTACCGTATCATCTTTAGTTCTGAAGAGATTATCTTGCATTGGGATTTTACCGGTAATATTACAAGTTATGGCAACAGATTTGCTTTAATTATTTTACCAATTATTGCATTTATACTTTACCTGATTTTGAATAATTATAAGAGCCATCCATATGATTTACTTCTCCCATCAAGGAAGAAGGTAATTAAAAATGACTTTAATCAGAAAAAATTAATAAAATATATTGACAACATCAATCCTTTGATTTCCCTTCTTGTATTTTATGTAACGATGTGTTCTGCACGATATATACCACTTAAAGCCTGGTTTTTATATGTTGTAGTTATTGGTATCATTGTGTATTTTACTATCGTCTGGCATAGTTTAATACGTAAACATTAAATCGTAGCACAGTGAACTCCCCATGAGCAAAAAACTCATGGGGAGTTCACTTCAAATATTCCTTTGAAATTTGTTTTTCTACCTTACTTGCATTAGCTTCGAGAAAAGTACTCATAACTGCATTTTAGCAAGGTATCCTACATGGAATTTCGTACCATTCAGCCCGGAAAGTCTCAGTTTCTCAAGAGTGTTCATGAGATTAGTATCAAGGTATATTTGGACACCCTTGTCAACACCTTTTCCACGCTTCTCTTTCTGCTTCTGTGCAAGTTCCAAGAAGCGGCTCCATTGATTGCCATTTTTCTTTTTATTTACTCGTTTGCGTAATTGTAACTTCAGAATTATCGGCATTCTTCTCCGATGTAAGATGTTACTTTACTGTATCGCCCATGCTGAAATTGGCCAGAGGATCTGTTACGGATTGTATTGTTTTTTTGTCATAGTGCTTATTCTTTATACCAAAAAACGATCTTTACCTTCTAATGCCACTTTCTCTGTTGATACCGAATTGTTGTTCAAGACCGATGGAACTCTTTACGGCAATCGGAGCATATTGTCTATTTACAAACTCCCAGATAGTTGTCCGACCCTCCTCGAGTCTCTGATAGTCTTCTTGCGTTATGCCTATGTACGTAGTATGGTCAGGGATAGTATGTATCTGCACATACGGTCTCCCATTGCCCCATCTGTATCCCGTGAAAGATGGTCTCTCATCATATTCACTTCGTTCTGGAATGCCCTCAGACTCAATAAGAGCTTGGAATGCGCCCGGCAACAGATTAGCCCTATAATCAAATGCCGTAATCATGGTTTTAACAAGATTCTGATAATCAGCATACTCCTTACTAAACTTATCGTATAGTTCTTTATTGGTATTGTAAACCTTTAAAATCTCACTTTGTTGTTTTTTCAACTTTGCTATTTCAGTTTCTAATTTTAGTTTCTTTTCCTGTAGGCTATCTATTTCCTGCTTGGTTTTTGCCGTTTGTATTTCATCTAGTTTTTTCAGTATTTTTGGCGACAATAGCAGAGCGGCCAGCTGCTCCGCAGTTGCATATCCGTCATTATAGTCTTCAATCTGCTCTTTAGTAAGAACGACACCATTCAGCCACTCTCCATTAACAGCTGCAAAAACTGCCATTTTATTAGTTGTTGAAAGTTCTACGGCAGCATCTAATTTATCGTCAACTTTAGGCAAAACAAAGGACTTATAGTAGTTTATTCTACTATTCTTTACCTTTTTCTCACGTCTCTCAATTTCGTTAAGAGAAGGTACAGCCTTATCACGCTGTTCTCGAGCGATGATGTCATCAAGAGAAGGTACTAATTTATCCCGTCTTTCTCTCTCCATAATACTGGCCAAGGATGGGGCAGCCGCGCCTCTTTTCTCCCGGGCGATAATATCGTCAAGAGAAGGAGCAGCCTTATCACGCTGCTCTCGAGCGATGATGTCTTCAAGAGATGGCACGGATTTATTCCGCCTTTCTCTCTCCATGATGCTAGCCAAGGATGGGACAGCTGCGTCTCTTTTCTCCCGAGCGATAATATCGTTAAGTGAAGGTACAGCCTTGTCACGCTTCTCCCGATCAATAATCTCAGCAAGTGCAGGAGTGGAGTTATTTCTGCGTTCCCTCTCATTAAGCTGTTCTTCTGTAGGAAGTAACTTTATCTTTTTTTTCAGTGAATTGAGGTGATTGTTTTTTGACCGAATCGACTCCTCCAACTCGCTGTTTTCAACATCTAAATTGTTTCGCCGTTTTTCGGCTTCTTTTGCTTCATAGGAATAAACGATGATATCTTCCTTTGCTGCAGCAAGCTCTTCCTTGACATTAGCCAAGGTTGCATTAATTTTCTCTATGGCTTTGTCTATTTTGGCAGCATTGCTCTGTTTGTCCTTGATAGCTCTATCTAATTTATCTCGCTGCAGCTCCAGGTTTTGGTTGCGCTCGGCCTGTTCGACCAGTTTCTTGTCATACTCTTGCACGGCATGAAGCTGGTCCTTCCGCATGTGCCTGCGCTTGCGTCGCTCCTCTGGATCGAGAAGATCTAGGTCGTCACCTCTCTCCAATCCATACTTTTTCCCCACCTTCTCATGATATTCAGTATGGAAATCTTTCATGTACTGCTTGCGCTCCCCATAGTTATCACCGAACACACCTGAATAACTCACTAACTTTTTTGATGCTTTCGTCACAGGAGCATAATTGGATTTCTCTGCATCGGAAAGAGTTTCATACTCTTTCTTCTTGATGATGACGGACTGATTCGACTTTTTCTGATACTTTGTACTTGTCCGGCCACGGGTCTTTCGTTCGGCGACAGGTACCATCAGCAGGTGCATGTGTGGTGTCGTCTCATCGAGATGCACTTCGGCACCGATGATGTAGTCCTCTCCCCATTTTTCACAGGCAAAGCGATAGCTGTCTAAAGCCCATTGATAGATATTGGGCATAGCACTTAGCGAGTAGCCACTGGCAGTGAACTTATAGGCATCAGTGTTTTTTACAGCCTCTGAATTGTCTTTCTCTGCCGTGTAGTCAATATCCTTGTAGGATGCGCCAAATGCCATCTCGCACATACGATCATGGTCTCCTGAGAACACCCAGTCAACACAAGAATTCGGCATGTTCTGTGCACCATCTTTGTAACACTTGAATCCAAGTTCTTCGAGTTTGTCTTGGAGGCGTTCATGAAGTCGTTTCTCTTGCAAACCAAGAGGTTTTATTTCACCTTTGACAATCTCGAAATTCAATCTTTTTCTACTATAGTCATAGTGATTATTCTTATCAAGATCTGCATTTTTTCGAGCATACATTTCCTGCTCCCAACGCCATCTTTCATTCTCGTCAGATGCGTTTTTGGAGAATGCTTTTTGTGGTTGGCCGTGAACGGCTGCTTTAGGCTTTAGAGCTTCCATAGTTCTTCCTTTCAGATAGTCCAGAAATCCGTTCTGGTCGGGTGCAGGGTGAAATCCTGCCGAGAGGTCAAGGGGAAGGGTCATCCTCTTGTCAGGTTCTTAGGGCAGATGCCCTGAGCGGAGGGTCTGGGAGAGGGTCACTCCCAGTCGGGTTTCCAAAGGGCAGACAGCCCTTTGGCGTAATCTGGATTTTTAAGCGAAGTCTAAAATCCATATTACGTTATGGATATTTCGCTGTGCTCAATCCACTCACAAAGTTAGTGTATTCCCGGCACACTTGCAAATGTGTTCGAGGAATTTATTACCATCGTTTCTGTATTTTTAACTTGAAGATGACCCTTGTATCAATATCCGTTAGTTCTCAGCATTCCGACTGAAAATGGATTCTTCGGTTCTATGACATTTTATTATTATATTTTTGTAATTATATCTGTAAGATTAGTTTAAGGATCGGAAGATTCTGCAAACATCAATTTTCCCCGAATTAAACATTTTATTAGTTTGTGTCCGTGTATTTTATTAGTAATATTATAAATTTATGTATACTATGTCTTATAATATCTCTAATAAGATTATTTATTAATAAACTTATGAGTATACTTATAAAAATATGCATGTTAGTTGTAGTAAGATTATTTATAAACTAACCTATAATAATATGAACAAAATACTCATAAATAATGTTATAATAGCTATTATAAATGTATCCATATAATTTTTATTTTCTATCTTTGCAGAAAACCAAAAAATTATGGCAGAAAATAAAATTATTCTTTTTGCTAATATCAAAGGAGGAGTAGGAAAAACAGCTCTATGTAGCTTATTCGCTACATACCTTGCAGAAAAGGGATTGCCAGTGGTCGCCCTCGATGCTGATTTGCAGCAATCACTTTATCGCCATCGAATGCGCGAGCAAAAAGCCGATCCGGATGCATCATTACCTTGGCAGATTGCTTCACTGGATATGTCAGATGAAAAGACCGTCATTAAGGTCATGGATAAGATGAAGCAAGTGCCAGGATATGTTCTAATCGATTGTCCGGGTACGCTCAATGATAAAAATCTCCTGTATATATTCAAGTATGCAGATTTTGTTATAGTGCCGATTTCTTACGATGCGGACACTATTGACGCTACTGGCATTTTCATAAAGATTATGCACAAGACTAATCCGAAGGTCCGTTTTGCCTTCTTACCAAATAGAATTAACGATCAAGAAGGTAAGGCTGCGGAATTGGAACAAAGGAAACATACTATAGAAATACTTGGATCCGTCGGACGTGTTGCACCAAGAATCAAACAGAGTGTTGTAGTTAAACGCTATACTACTCTTTATCCTCTTGATATTTACCAAAGGAGGGCAGTTGAATACAGTTTTGAGACAATTATTGAAGAGATCAACAAATAAAGACATACAAGCATGAAAAAGCAAAGACCAATCATAGAAAACCCGCTCATTGGCCTAAGCCTCGAGGACGAGGTACGTAATATCACCCATGAAGATGAAGTAAAAGAAATCAGCGAGGCAGAGTACAAAGTGAAGCCGAAAAGCACAAAAGTTTCAGTAAAACGTCCGGCAATTAATAAGAGACCTGACAAGAAAAGCTTCCCAAAGGATATCACGGAAAGTATAATCGAGGGCTGCATAACCTACGATAAAAGTTCAGACAGAGGAAAGGCGGTAAGAATACCATCTTCTCTCATAGATGTCCTTCAGGAATACTGTGACAAATACTACAAGCGGCTCTCCGTTCGTACGATGGTGGCTGCTCTTATCCAGACCTTTGTCAATGACTATAACGGCGAAGAGGTTATCGACAAGTTCATGGAACGTGTTCACTATGTAGCCCCAACAGAAGAAGAGCTGGCCGCACGTAAAGAGGCGGCTGAAAAGGCAAAAGCCATGCGTGTCGCAGCAAAGAAAGTCCTGGAAGAGGCAAAGAGTATATAAATCTTTAAAGGCCTTCATAAGGTATAATATAAGATGACTTATAAGTAAATTTATATAGTCATACATGAATAAACAAAGTAAGAAAGAACGGCCCCGGTCGTGTTGTACGCATGGACTGCAAACTTATCAGCAGTAATATCGCATGGTACTCTCGCTATGAGATTACACACAAGATTCTGGTTATGAGTGCCACTGCCGATAACATATCGCAGATCAGCGTTCAGATGATACGACAGTGTGCAAGTGACTTTCTTGATGGGGATGCCGCCAAGACCGTCTGTCGTACTGACACGGAAACGATGGGCAAGCATCTACTGGATCTAGGCATTGTCATCAAGCACCTCCTTGATGCAAAGTCAGATCAGGAAATGGTGCTTCTCCGTAGAGTCTTCAACGAGTAGTCTGAAGTGGACAAGGACGGTAACGGTGCATTGCGTGGCAAAGCCAAGATTTCAGACACAAGCGTACAGAATCCTAATGACACAGACGCTGCATACCGCAGTAAAGGTGGCAAGAAGGTAAAGGGATTCTCAACGAACATCACAGAGACTTGTGATGAGAGCGGCAAGCCTAACCTCATAACTGACGTTCAAGTAAAACCAGCCAGTGCTGCAGATAATGGCTATGTCGGCGATGGCGTCAAGGGAACCGAGGAAGTAACTGACAACAAGGTAGAGAAGCTGCACGCTGATGGGGGCATATCAAAGTCCTGACAACCGTGAGCTGGCAAACGATCCTGAGAAAGAATTCGAGCTTATTGCTAATGGTATCCAAAGCAAGCCAACGCGCTTTGATCTCAACCTACAGGAAGATGGTACCCTGGAGGTTACTGACAAGAAGATCGCAGAGGTCATCAATGCAGAGCAGACCAAGAACGGAAAGAGGACCTATACCGCTATTTTGACGATACTGCTATAGAACGGTGCAAAGTCAGACGCCAAACGGAATCGATTCCCTGGGACGAACGCAAGAAACGAAGCAACGTCGAGGCGACCATCTTTCAATATTGCTTCCATACCCGCAACAACAAGACTCGTTACAGAGGTCTCATCAAACATGCACTTCAGGCTTTAGCGAGATGCGCATGGATCAACATGCGCCGACTCTTCATATATGATGCAGAAATGGCTCTCCAGATAGCGAAATAAATCAAAGATTATCTCTCAATACGAAGGCTTTATATGTTCCTTTTTATAGAAAATATAGTGTTCCATTTTTTGTAATCAGCTGAATATAAGTATATAACGAAAATGGTGCATGAAACACCCAATTTTATTTATTTCATAAAATAATTGGATTGTATTGTCAAAAGTAATATCTTTGCAACGTGATTTTTAAACAACATAATTATTGACTTTATAGAAAAGTATTATTATTAGCAATGTTACTGCTTGGATCAACAACTGCAATTTTCGCAGGTGATGCTAACAGATCTAAGCCTATTGGAACCGATCTTAATCCCGTAATTCACGTACATGGTCCAAGACGTGCTCCTAGTATCAGGCGCATCGTTGATGTTAACTATGACGATAACAATGCAAATTTAGTATTTCTCTCTTCTGTACAGAATGTTGTTGTCTATCTCTATGTGGATGGTATGCTTGCCGATGTGTATGAGGCTGAAAGCGTTTCTCAGGGTGATACTGTTACATTGTGTGGTTCCAATTATGGTTCAAAGATGACTGTAAGCGTACTTGTTGATGGCAACGTTGTCTTCTCGGATAGCTTCTTAGATTAAGAAAGTATATCATCTACTCTATATACCCTCTGTGGAACAGAAACTATTCTGCTCTACAGAGTGGTCAGAAAGGACGCACCCCAGACCGTCCGAGAACTAGATTGTCGCTTAATTGTTGATTGTAAATCGTCCGATTTAGCGCAATATGTAAGTTCAGATGACGTTCGCTTTATCAGAGAGTTTGATTCAGATGACAGTATGACACCATCTAAGGAGCTCTCGGACAGTCTCCCCCGCTAGCGGGAATCGAGTAAAATATCATATTTTTATTAAGTTTTCTCCATTTTTTTTGATGTTTTATATGTCTTTTCCGCAGATATTGTTAACTTTGCAACAAATTCAGTGGAAAAATGTATTTATTGAAACGATTTCAGGCCGCATTAATAATAATTTCAATCATTTCCTGTTTTTTTGCTTGTAGCGGAAACCAGGATGCAAAGTTGCAAGCAGTGGAAAATCTGCTTGACAATCGTAATAACGATTCTGCAAGTCTTGTCCTTAATCAAATAGACAATTACAATCTGAAAGGAGATGCTGAAAAATACAAGTACGCTTTGCTGCGTATCCGGCTTAATAATCAAGAAGGCGTGGTCCTTGAATCAGATTCTATTATCCGCCAATGTCTGAAATATTATGCTTCTCAGAATGACCATAAGAATTCTGCGGAATGCTATTACTATGAAGGCCAATACCACTACGATATGGGACATACCAAACAGGCTTTCTGGAATATGTATTATGCGGACAGAGAGGCAAAGTCTACGGATGATATCACTTTGAAACACAAGATTAAAGAGTGTTTATTGGACTGGAGTAACTCTGACGAAGAATATAAGCAAGCCATAGTTTACGGAAAGGAGAATTATAATCTTTCGCTCTTGTCAGGGAAGAAGGAATGGATAGCATATTCCTATGCGCTAATGGCCACGACATACTATGGACTTGGAAAGACCGACAGGGCTGACGAACTGCTGAACAAAAGCCTAATGTACATTAGCTCGATTCCTCGTAAGGAACAGTCGAATTTTTATGTATCTCTAGGATCGTCTCTAATCTACAAGTCGCCGAAAAAGGCGGAGGTATACTTTAACAAAGCACTAGCAGTTTACCCGCAGCCATCGGTATATTCAGGATTTTGCATTCTGGAGTTCCAGAGAGGTAATGTAGAAAAGGCAGAGGAATATTTCAAGAAGGCATTGCAGGCAAAGGATATGTCGACTATTGAATTTACATACCAAAACATGCAGAGCCTCTATGCTGCGAGTGGCGATTATAAAAAGGCTTATACGACACTGGTGAATTTAACCAGACTTCAGGAAAAGCAGTTCAAGGAAAAAAAAGATAACAATCTCCTAATTATTCAGAAGAACTTTGAAAATCAGATGAAGAATCAGGAGATTCGGGAGATGGCTACCAAGGGCATTTTCATCGTAATATTAGCCATCCTCGCGGTTGTCTCCATTTATTTCTGGCTACATTTCAAGAACGAGAAATGGATGAAGGACTCCCTTCAGACACAGCTGGTGCTAAATGTTTATAAGGAACGACTTGAAAAAATCAAGAAACTGAAGTCTTTGGATAAGAACGACAGTGATTCTGAGCAGGAGGCAAAGATCAAGAAAAAGATTTCGGAATTTCAGGACCTTCAGTCCAAGATTCTATACAAAGGAAAGGCTCTTTACCAAGATATCCTTGACGGAAAGAACACCCATACATGGAACAAGAAGGATTTCGAGCATTTCCTTGAATACTATAAGCTTATTGATCTGCCTTTCATCACGCATCTCCAGACGGATTATGACCATCTCTCCCCCCGGTATCAATTCTTTCTCGTACTGAAAGAGATGGGAAAGACAGACGAAGAGATACAGGGAATCTTGGCAGTCAGCAGTACGACGGTGCGAACTACGAAATCGAGGATAAAATCCAGTAAATTGGATTAGGTCTATACTTCATCTATCCATGCTTTGTGTTCAGAAATGTATACTCAGCTTGAGCATCGTCTATCGGTCGCCAGTTCTAATATCGGGAAGGCTATAGCCAAAGAAAGGCAAGAGCGTTGCGAAATAGAATCTGAAGGAGGCCTGCGGTTAACATCTGACACGGCAGAAAGAAACTTCATATAAGACATATGCCCGTGATGAAATTAAGTCTGCGGTACTGCACCACAATCATTCGATTTTCCCTCAGTTCTCATCATAGATAACACATAATTCTACATAAAAGCCCGTATCTTACAGTAAGCAATCAGTCTGCCCCGTATTTCTCAGTTGAACTTTTCTGACTATCTTTGCGCGACATTAAAATTTAATTCAACGCAAAGCGATATGGAAAACATGAACATTGAAGAGTTCCGCAAGATCTATGCCGATTGGCAGCAAAGCGGATAGAATGTAAGGGCTTATACCCGTTCCATTGGTATTAGGGAGGACAAGTTCTACTATTGGCAGAAGCGGCTCAAGGATATGGAGAAGGATAAGGTGGCCAAAAGTGGCTCCTTTATCAAGATACTCCCTTCCGATTGTCATTCTGGTAAAGGGCCAAACTCTGCCATGACAGCAAAGATACCGGCTCTGTGTGAGCTTGTATATCCCAATGGCGTAATGGTACGCATTACGAGTGACCTATCGCTTGAAGGTCTTCGTCAGTTGATAAACCTTAGCCGGTAAAGTCTATGTTCAGTCTCAATGATAATGACAGATATCATTTCTATCCTCATCCTACAGATATGCGCAAGAGTTTCTATGCGTTCAGCGGCATTGTAAAGAATTAGATGGGCCGTGATGTTCAAAGCGGTGACGTGTTTATCTTCGTCAATCGTTCTCTGACAAGCATGAAGATACTTCATCTAGAATATGGCAGTCTTGTCATCTACAACATGAAACTTGAGAATGGTTGCCTCCGTCTTCCTGATTTGGACATGGACAGTGACAAAATGGAAGTTGAGTCGTAATAGAGTGACCTGATGCTGATGGTCCAAGGGATTGATCCCAACAAAGCAAACAGAGCTCCACGCTGGGTCTCTGAAGGCAGGAAGACGAACGGAAAATGTCCTGAAAACAGATAGATAAAGTCTTGAAAATCTTAGATTTTCTCGATATTTTTGTTACTTTTGCATCATAGAAAACAAGATATAAATGCCAGAAAATCAGCCATCTCAAATAGCTCTCATACAGAAGCTTCTGGACGACCGTGACAAGCTTTACCAGCAAGTCAAGAAAGCTCAGGCGCAGGTGGCTGAGTTAACGGGCAAGGACGCATCTTACAAAGCTTACGAGGCCAGCATCGCTGCCAAGGATGCAGACCTTAAGGTTAAAGATGCAGAGATAAGCAAGCTCTGGGCTGTCATCGGCGAGAAAGACGAGAAGATACGGAACCTCATCTGCCAGTTGGAATACCTTAAAAGGAAACTTTGGGGCAAGATGAGCGAGAAACATAGCTTACCGAATGACCCTAGACAACTTGAAATTGACTTTGGTGAAGGAAAACTCACCAAAGAAGAGAAAAAGGCGGCTAAGGCCACCGCCCAGGAGGTAGAGGCAGACTGCGAAACTCATAAGGTGACAGTTCGTGCGCATGAGAAGGTTATGAGACAGTTGTGTTAGACAAACTACAAACAAACTACAAGCATGCACGTCTGGCATATCTTCTGCTTGTTAAGGAAGCCAAGAATAAAGGGAAGATGGTGCGTGACACTCTTGCAGTGATACTCAACCATTTACATAAAGAATTACGTAAGTTGATGGACTTGTTTGCTAGGAACGATTCCTATTACGATAGCCTGTACTTATATGAGAAGTGCACTCTTACTGCCATCATTAAGATGTGCCATCAGCAAGAGGAGATTTACAGGTCGAAGGTTCATACATTTGCAAATCGTATACTGAGCATCTTTCAGCCACACATCCAAGCTATTGTTCATGGTAAGGCTAAAGCGAAGACGGGATTCGGTGCGAAGATAGGTGCGAGCATAGTCGAAGGCTATACGTTCATAGACCACCACAGTTGGGATGCGTATAACGAGAGTTAGGACCTCTTACTGCAGATTCAACTTTTCAAAGAACGCTTCGGCTGCTTTCCGACTACCATCCTTGCGGATAAGATTTATTTGAACAGAGCGAACCGAGATATAATTGAGGACTTGGAGATCAAATCATACTGCAAACCATTGGGGCGACCACCGGAGACACCTCCTTCCGAGGAAATGAAATTCAAGATGGTCAAAGCGCCATGGAGAACGTAATGAAATCGAATGCTCATTCGTACTGGCAGGAGAATCAATCGGCCAATGACATAAGAGCCAAGCTTCCAGAGACAACACGATGCTGGACGGGAATGTGCTACTTCGTCAAGAACGTGATGAAATTCCTAAGGGACTTTTTCTTGTCCTAACCGAAATATGGCGGATTTTCATTGCCATCACCACTATGAGGAGCTTTGTCTACAACTCTCCGCCTTTGGAGAAATATTAACTCAGCAGACACTAAATAGAAGCATATGATAATCGTTTATTTCCAATTTGAACTATTCCATAAACTTTGTAAGGTGTTGATATATAGTGCGTTGCGGAAAACGGAACAGGTTGCTTGATTATGCAACAGCATGACCGCAAAATGGAACTGGCATTGGAACGCCAATTCTGATTAATCTATTGAAATATTCCCTACTTTTGCATTGTCAACGTACAGGAAACGGTAAGTTCCTATAGCGACTGCAAACGAGTCTCGCATGGTAGATTCATAATGTATTCTATCAGAGAGATAAGAAAATGAAGGACATTCGTTCGCTGTTGAACCAAACAACCTGAAGAGATGCTCCAATTGTTGATAAATGGTGTCTTGAGCGGTAAACTTGTTGACAAGCTGGATCAAAGTAGGAGAGAAGGCGCGTGTAACAGGCGGAGATATAGAGAACCTCGTTGCAAATGTGAAAAAGACTACTGATAGGACAAAGAACTTTGTTGTCAGACTGGACAACTTAGGATGTGCTAAGGTTAGTGTTTGTCATGAATTATCTATAATATAATATAATAAGGTATAATATAATACATTAAAATTATTGAGACATGAAACGTTTAGGTTTTATTTTATTGTTCATGCTGTCCTTGGGGGCGACAGATAGTTTTGCTGCAAGCAATAATAACCGTACAGCTAAAGTAACGGAGATCGTGAATCGATTGAATACTGTAGCCACTGCTGATGCTAACGAAGAAGCCATCTACGAGCTTGATCGTCTGGACAAGATCTACCAGAACGATTGGCTGATCAAGTATTACATCTCTTATTGTAAGTTTCGCAGAGGACTTCTCGATCCTGACAACGCAAAAAACTATTTTGGTCAGGCTCTCACCTATATGAGGAGTTTGGATACAAATCTTGTCAAGGCACACCCTGACCTAATGGCTTTACAGGCCCGTATCATGATCATGGAATTGGCGATAGACTCGTCCAAGGGTGAACAGTACGTTCCTTATATCGCCTATTTGTTGCAGACTTCTCTCGCTAAGGAACCAAAAAACTCCCGCGTAAACTTTGTAGAGGGAATGTTCTGCTATTTCATGCCATCATTCTGTGGCGGAGACAAGGCAAAGGGAAAGGAATTTTTTGCAAAAGCTTATGGATATTATAAAGATGAGCCGAAGGATGAGCTTCCACGATGGCGTAAGGAGTTATACGAGAGCATGATTAACGTAAAATAAAGCGATATGAAAGAGAAGATTATAGATGTGATTAGTCAGGCTATGCCCAACGCGGATATAGAAGCTAACTATCTTTATAACAGTGTAGACTCACTAGGTTTACTGATCATCGCTCAGGCATTGTCAAACGAGTTCAATATTGATATTGACTCAGATGATATAAATCCGAAGAATTTCCGAAACGTAGAGAATCTGGAAATATTAATTAAATCCAAAATGAACCAATCAGCATGAAGTCTTTGGAAGAATATATTGCTCTTTATGCACAGCAGACTCCGGATACGTTGGCAGTGGTTACCAATCAGAGTAGCTTGACATACAGCCAGCTTCAGAAGGTTATTGCGCACAAAAAAGAGGCATACGAAAAAAATGCAGGCCGGACGGTAGTACTCAAGGCAACGCAGGACATGGACTTTCTGTGTAACTACTTTGCTGCACACCTAGCCGGGGAGGGTGTAGCCCTTACAGCTGCAGATGCACCAGATTGTTTTGTTGAGGATCTTGAGGAGAAGATGGCTGGCGTCCGGCTGCCGGAAGGAGTCGCAGACCTACTTTTCACCTCCGGCACGACATGCAGCCCGAAATGTGTGATGCTATCCCATGAGGCGATAATAGCAGACGGTGAGAATCTGATTGAATCTCAAGGATTTAACAAGGAAATGACATACATTATTGCTGGGCCGATGAATCATTTCGGCTGCTTATCGAAACTCTATGCCACGCTCATGGTGGGAGCCACGGTACGCATACTTCCAGGAATGAAGAACATACATGCTTTTCTAGAGTCCATTAGACAAGCAGATCACAAGGTGGGCATCTTTTTGATACCGTCCAATATAAAGATTCTGCTCTCTGTCTGCGCGAAGTCTTTGGTAGAGCTGAAGCACAAGATAGAGTTAATCGAGACGGGTGGAGATTCTTGTTCTACGGAGTTGTTGTACAAACTGCAGGAGAAGTTACCCTATACTCGCCTATATAATACTTATGCATCGACGGAGGCCGGTGTCATGACGACATGCAAATATGATGAGCATTACGTAAGTGGTAATCTTGGAAAGGCATTGCCAAACTCACAGATCTCGATTTCTGAAGACGGACATATCGTTTGCAGTGGAAAGACAGTATTCAGCGGCTACCTAATCCTGGATGGCGACGTCAGCGTGGAGTTGCGCGGTGGTGAACCATATGTTAGTGGAGACCTTGGAGTCCTAGATGCGGAGGGAAATCTCTTCTTCCGGTCTCGGGACAATGACATCATCAAAACGGGGGGGTACAGCGTCTGCCCCCAGGAAGTGGAGACGGCTGCATTAGAGCTGCCAGAGGTCAAGGATTGTATCTGCATATCCCGGAAACATTCAATACTAGGTAATGCCCTCGAGCTTCTCGTGGTACCGGAAAGTAACGGAGATGTTGACGGGAAGAAGCTCTCCAGAGATCTCTTCAGCAAGTTGAACTGTAACTACAAAATTCCATTGTACTATAAGAAGGTTGACTCTCTGAAGTATAGCAGCGGTGGAAAAGTGAACAGAAAGTATTACCAAGCGTTCGCATAATCAGGATGATCTATGAGCAGAATAATATCTGATAACATTATATCTCCTCTGGGAAGTTCCTCAACAGAGAATTACCTACGTATTAAAAACGGGGAGTCAAGGATTGCTGAATATGTTGATCCCTACGGTGTTCCGGGCAAGTTTAGCCTTTCGAGGTTCTCACAGGAGCTGATAAAGACAGTTCCAAGACATCCCGGATATTCTCTCTTTGAGGATTTGATCATCATGTCGGTAAAATCGGCACTGGAGCATACTGATATTAATGCAGGAGCACCATCGACGTTGTTTGTCATCAGTTCAATCATGGGTAATGCGGGCATGATGGGGGGATACATTGAGACTTCAGATGGGAAAGTGGATGCAAAAGCCTATCATGACCAGTTAGGCTTATCAGAGAGTTCCCAGAGGATAACCAATGCATTTGGAAATCCAAACACTCCAGTCGTGATTTCCAACGCGTGTATCTCTGGTGTTAGTGCCCAGCTTCTCGCAGACCGGATACTGTCGATGGGTAGGTTCAAAAATGTGATTGTGACAGGCTGTGATATATTGTCGAAGTTCGTTCTGTCGGGATTCAATTCGTTGCGAGCAGTGTCACGTCATCCGTGCAGGCCATTTGATGAGTGTCGGACGGGAATTAACCTGGGAGAGGCTGCCGCAACGATGGTCCTCTCAGGTGACAGCGATGCCGAAATCGGCAGATACTGGCGACTGGTTGCAGGAGCACAGAGAAATGATTCCTTTCACATCTCTGCTCCGTCACCGAAGGCCGAAGGATGTTTCTCGGCAATCCGAAATGTGTTGAAAGACTATGATGTGAGCAAGATCGCTTGTATCAATGCACATGGCACAGCCACAATGTATAACGACGAGATGGAAGCCATGGCGCTTACGAGGATGGGGTTGCAGGATATTCCAGTATACTCGCTCAAGGGATATGTCGGTCATACGATGGGTGCATCCGGAATCATAGAGTCTATCATCTCCATGAAGGCAGTAGAGGACCATACTGTCATCGGTACCAGGGGCTTTGAAGCCTTAGGCGTGAGAAATCCAGTCCATATTGTGAAAAAAAACCAGTCAACGGACAAGCGGGCATTCCTAAAGATCATCTCGGGCTTTGGAGGAGTTAACGCTGCCGTGATTTACGAGAAGGAGGCAATAAGATGATAAAGATACTACATCATGTTCTAATAGACACGTATAACACGCAGGTAGACGAACATCTTGTTAGCGGAATGGGAACAGGAATAAAACAGATAAAGAATCTGATACGGAAATATCTGCCGGGATGTGACAATATCTATAAGATGAGCAGACTATCGCAGCTCGGCATCCTCGCCGTAGAGTTGCTGAATGATGCGGAGGCTCTTGCTCCATGTGGGGAAGAGAATCATGACCAGACGGAAGAAACGGGTGTCTGCTTGTTCAGTAGCAGCAGCTGCATAACAGCTGATATCGCCTATCAGAAGACGATTCAGGAAGAATTCTTCCCTGTCCCGGGATTATTCGTCTACACGGCTCCTAATGTCGTCGCAGGTGACATCTCTATCAAGAACAACTATTCGGGTGACACCTGCTTCTATATCCTCCCTGGTGAGGACATTGGGGTGATGAAGATGATCATAGAGGCGATCTATAACGGCTTTGAAGGAAACGTCATCGCCGGATGGCTGGATCACTACTCGGATGATAATTATAAGGCAAACATTTACAAGTTAAATTTAAAAAATGGAAACTGAAGCATTAAAATCACAGCTGAAGAGCGACATCGTTAGTTCGCTTAGTCTGATTAACTACAAGCCAGAGGAAATTGCAGACGATGAGACGATTGTTGGTGAGAACGGATTGGGTCTCGACTCCATTGATATTCTTGACCTTCTGACCATGGTAGAGAAGAAATACCATGTACAGGTGCAGAATACCAATGATGCGAAGAAGATTTTTTTAAACATCAATACGCTTACGGATTTCATCCAAAAGAATTCTCCTGATGCGTAGCGTATATATTACAGGGTTGGGTGTGGTGTCTGCCATAGGCAATAATGTCCAGGAGAATCTGCAGAGTCTACGTGAAGGCAGGTCTGGTGTTGCCATGCCAGTCTACTTCAAGACAACGGACGAATATCCAGTAGGAGAGGTAAAGATGAGCAATGAAGATCTCTCGTCAGATTTAGGCATAACTGGTACGGTTTATCCTCGAAATGCTCAACTGGGCATGAAGGCTACCAGAGAGGCGATTCAGAGTGCGCATCTCTCTAGGGAGAAGATGGCTTTTGTATCCGGAAGCTCGGTCGGAGGAAGGGATTTGCTGGAAGAGTACTTCCCTGATCATCTAACGAAGGAAATGATAGAAAAGAATGATAATGGAAGCATAACAGAGGAGATAGCAAGTTTCTTCAACTGCTTTGACTATATCTCTACCATCTCGACGGCCTGTAGTTCTTCGATCAACTCCATCATCGCCGGCTGCGAACTCATCAGAAATGGAGAAAGGGATATTGTTTTGGCAGGCGGATGCGAGAGTCTGGCACAATCTTCCTATAAGGGTTTCGGCTCTTTGAGAATACTAGACACCAAGGTATGTATGCCATTCGATGAGCAGCATGCTGGCCTGAACCTCGGAGAAGGCGCAGGATATGTTGTCTTAGAAAGCGAGGAGTCTGTAAGAAGACGTGGCGTTAGACTTCTTGCTGAGGTACGCGGATATGGCAATGCATGTGATGCTTTTCATAGCACGGCATCCTCTCCTGATGGAAGAGGCGCATACGCTTCGATGTCCACGGCCCTAGATATGGCTCATCTCCAGGCTGATGACATTCAATATATCAATGCGCACGGCACGGGCACTGTGAACAATGATCAAAGTGAGAGCGCAGCCATCACTCGGATATTTGGAGATCAGCTTCCTGCAGTATCTTCTACGAAGAGTCTCACCGGGCATACGACAAGTGCTTGCGGCGGCATAGAGACTGTCTTTTGTGTGCTTGCCCTAATGAACCAGTTCATTCCCGTGAGCAGGAGCTTCCAGAAAGCTGCCGATGGATGCGTCACCCCTGAGATGGAGACTGAAGCGGATCAAGGAATCGTGAACGTGATGAACAACGGCTTCGGCTTCGGAGGCAATGATTCAACAATAGTTATTTCGAAGATCCATGAAGAGAGTATATGTTAATTGTGTAGTAAAGGACGACGGATTAGAGCCTTACAGCACCTATCTGGACCCGATTAAGACTAGAAGACTTAGCCCAATGCTTCAGAGAGCATTGTTTACGAGTCTGAAATGTCTGAAGTGTGTAGGAGTTGAAAAGCCTGATGCAATCATCAATGGTACTTATTTTGGGAATATTGAGTCGCAGTTCTATATACTGAAGAGCGTAACGAATGTCTCTCAGAATCTGAATATGGCATCACATTTTATGTATTCAACGGACAGTGCTGTAGCGACAGCGATAGCAATATACTTGGGGGATACGGGGTATAATTCAACCTATAGCCAGAAGAATATCTCTTTTGAATTGGCTATCCAAGATGCAGTACAGAAGATCAGAAATGGTGTCATTGATAACGCGCTGGTATGTGCCAATGATTTTATACCAGATGAGATTCAAGACATGATGAAGCGGAAAGGTATAGTTGTAAAGGAAGAATGGAATCGATCCATCGCGGTGTTCCTCTCGGCAGACGACCGTCAGGCTTTGGAAGAGATAGAACGTGTTGAGATCGGATTCTCCGCAGAGGAAGGCTCCTGGGCGAGAATCAAAACTAGGAAAATTAACTTATAGCAGAATATCTATGGATACTACAATTGATATAGCATCAAAAGTGCAGATATTCACTTTGAAAGATGTAGATGGTGAAAAGCTGGTTGTATATAACAACAACTGCTATCATATCGGAGATATGCTGTTTGACTGCTTGGTGCAGCTGAAAAATGGCAATTCGTTCAAAGATATAGCATTGGCTTGCAAAAAGAAATATGGATACAAAAGTGATGATATCCTAGAAAATGTGTCACAGGCTGTGGATGCGATAGCTAATTCCTCCGTGAAGAACCAGGTATCCTTTGTGGACAGCATCTATCTAAAAATCAGACTGTTTAAGGAAAGCTTTATCGCAGAGGTAGCTGAGAGAATTAAGTTTCTCTTCAATAAGCGTATCATGGCTGGAGTTATTATAGCATTCATACTTTCTTCAGTACTGGTATGTTCGCGATATATGTCGTACCTAGATCAGACTCCGCACTTCGGCGTAGCGAAATGGGCTAATCTCATTGCAACGAACTACCTGTCACTTCTGTTCATCGCCTTCTTCCATGAATTCGGACATGCAACGGCAAGCTACAGGTGTGGGATACGGCCCAAAGAGATAGGATTCGGCATCTATATGGTATTCCCTGTGTTCTATACGGATGTTTCAAAGATATGGAACATATCGAAGAACAAGCGCCTGCTGGTAAATGTCGGAGGAATCTATTTTCAGATGGTACTGGCGTTACTGTTGACGGTTATGCTCTTCCTGTTCGAGAAACCTGAATATAGGTTCATGCTCATGTCTGTTATCGTAATGAACCTATTCGTGTTGACTTATTCTCTGTTCCCATTCTTCAGGAACGATGGATATTGGGTATACAGTGATTTCTTCAAGATAGATAATCTGTCATATAATTCCAAGCAGTTTCCAAAGGTATTCTTCGGTATTGTGACCAACAAGATGATGCCATGGAAGGAGAAGATGAAGATTCTAAAAGCTGATTTACCGCTGCTGCTGTATTCAATATTTGATTTCTCATTCTCGACAATGATGTATGCGGGCATTATCATGTTCACAGTGATCAACATAAGCGCAATCCTGCAGTTTGTGGAGTTCCGGGAATATATGGAG
This sequence comes from Hallella multisaccharivorax DSM 17128, assembly GCF_000218235.1. Classification (GTDB taxonomy): domain Bacteria; phylum Bacteroidota; class Bacteroidia; order Bacteroidales; family Bacteroidaceae; genus Prevotella; species Prevotella multisaccharivorax. The sequence continues at coordinate 37,195 of NZ_GL945016.1, forward strand.
ACGTCATTCGTCATTCGCGAGGTAATAACGTTGAGTCTTTCTATAGCCATCAATTGTTTCTTCCTATATAGAATCTTACGATATATACTTGTATCACTGAAAAATAAATTTCTGCTATGATATATACTGACAAAGATTTTGTGTTACTCTATGCGCATAATGTGCCTGTGAAAGGAGATGACGAAGGAGTGATATACGATTTGCAAAAAGGAAGACTTCTGCACATCCCGGCTGACATTGTTGATGTGTTCAACGATTCTAGGAAACTGAATATGGGACAGCTGAAGAAAAAATACGCACCTTCTGATGAATCCATCATGGACCAGTACATGGAGTACTTCATCGGACAAGACTGGGCCTTTGTCACAAATAATCCTGAGCGCTATCCGGCCCTAGATTTCTCTCATTGCCGCATTCCTAGCTTGGTTTACAATGCGATAGTCGATGTAGGACCGTGGACATCGAAGACGGTAGAACAACTCAGTGCCTGCAACTGTAAGTTCATGGATCTGATGCTTGACCAGATAGAAACAGTATCGTTGCTGCCTTCGATAGCAAAGACTATAGATACTTCTACAATTATTAAGTATAATCTCTATTGTAAGGTAGATATGGATCTGGAAAAAATGAAGCAGCTCCTCAAAAGCGTAAAGGGAATTAAGTTCAGTAAGATGCTGGTGTCTAAAAATAGCACGGCTGGACAGAAACTGTCTGTCGATGGTTTGCCATCAGACAAGATCGTGCTGGTCGATCAGGAGAAACCTATCGGCAAAAAATATGTCAGCTACCAGTATTTTGCAGAAGCGCTATACTACGATACCTATCGACATAAGAAAATTTACGTGGATCAACATGGATACATATATAATGTCCCGGGGGACAATCGAAAACTGGGTAACATCTCATCTGACAACCTCCGGAAGATCTGCAAAGGAAAGGAGTACCTGAATATCTCCAACAGGCCTAATCCTAAGAAGGACTCCTGCTTACGATATTCCTATTTTGCGTCTATTTAAAACTTTAAGACAATGATAAAAACATTAATATTTTCACTCATGATGCTGCTGACGGCATCAGTAACATCACAGGATATATCTAACAACTGCCGTATGGTCGTACATATAGAAAACATTCCTATCCTGACAAATAGAATCTATTTGGCTGTCTTCAAGAATGCTAAGGAATACGATGAAGATAAGCCGTACAGACTGGTCGTCTGCCCTGTCCATAAAAAAAGCATGAGCGTTCGGGTATCATTGCCGAAAGGAACATATTCCGTGAAGATTTTCCAGGATCTCAACAACAACAGGAAGGTCGATACCGTGTTTGGCATCCCTAGGGAGCCCTATGGACTGTCTAATAATATCAATGGCTTCCCGAATTGGAAAAAGACCAAGTTTTATGTAAATGGAACTAAAATTGTTAAAATTAAAATGAGATACAGACTATGAACAAGATGGATGCTTTCTTAGTAGCCAATAAAAGAAATTACTTTGATAGACTCTTTGACGTGAAGATGTCCGATGAGGATTTCATGAAAGCGTTATATTCTTTGAAGAACGAGAATCTATCTGCAATAGTTAAGGGTGCCAATTATTTTCCTATCATTGGTGAAGAAGGTGACTGCAGACATATAGAGTCGGGGAGTCTGTACATAAGTTATCATTACTCGATGTACCTTCTGTTGCCTATCCTCTTTTATAAGATGGGCATCCCATTGACTGTTTTTGCAGCCAATCAAGACGCCTTTCCTTCCTTAGAAGGCATTGAATATTATGGCTCCAATGATACGTTCGTATATCTGAAAATGAGGAATGATTTACAGGCTGGCAAGGCTGTTTTGATCTATGCTGATGCCTATACGGGAAATTCGAAGACATATATGCAGTCATCTTTTCTGAGGAAGACACTGAGGATTGAAAGTTCATTGATGAAGTTCGCCCAACGGGTCAAGAATAAGTATTTCATTATCTCCGAAGGTGTTATGTCCTGGAATTTAGTGGCCAATATTTACAGTTTTCCGAAGGATAATGATATTAAGGCTTGGTCTGATAAGTATGTGAGCATTCTGGAACAGCATGTAAGGAAACACCCCAAGCTATGGCTTCAATGGTCAATTATTGAACGGATGATTCCTAACGAGAACGATGTGAGCACGATGAAGAATAGGACACTGGCGTGGAAGCTGATAATCGGGCACTATAAGAAACGTAATTTCAACAGAAACCGCTACGTGGTATATGAAGAGGAGAAGATTAGCTACCTGCTGGATATGTTGACTTATCATACCTTTCAAATAAGTGAAACCATAAGGAAGTACCTTTCCAGTGGTAGGTATAGCATTGAGAATATGATGAGCATTCTTCCCCGTGAGGATATTAGATTTTTGATTTCAAACAGTGTAATGATTTAACTCATTCTGGTATGAGATATAGATTAAAACTTTGTATACTAGGTCTGCTGACAATGGTTTGTATGCCGTCTTTAGCAGGAGGTAGTAAAGATCAAAAGATGAACAACTGCCAGTTATACAGGATATATCTTAAGGACAAAAAATATTCGGAATACTCGATCAGCCGGCCGTCGCAATTTTTATCCAAGCGCGCGCTCGAACGGCGCCAAAGATATAACATTCACGTAGACAGTACGGATCTCCCTATCTCGAACTACTACAAGAGGTTGATTACGGAGAATGATGCGACTATTCTTCTTGAGAGCAAGTGGAATAACACGATTCTGGTCCGTGCACGTGCTGCTGAGATGTGTGGAAAGGTTAAGAATCTTCCTTTTGTTATGGATATACAGCCTGTATGTACCATGGGAGTTGAAGAGAGTGCGTCAAAGAGGGCCATCACGATGCCTTTTAACGGATTTGCTGTTCCTGCGGATAGATCCATTAGGGATGTAGTGAGTAAGGGACTTAATGGTGAGGCGCTGTATGGGTCGGGACTGGACGGAAGTGGAATACTGATATCTGTCATTGATGGTGGCTTCGCAAACATGAAAGACCTCTCGGCCTTCCAGCAAATGAAGATCGTAGGAACACGTAATTTTGTACCTTATGCTCCATCAGACATATACCTGGGTACAGATCATGGAACGAAGGCTGCCTCCATCCTTGCTGCTAACGTACCGGGAAAGTATTTAGGACTTGCACCAGGTGCAGAGTATTTGCTAATACGGACTGAAGATGCGGAGCGAGAAGTGCTGGCAGAGGAAGACTATTGGGCTGCTGGAGTAGAATATGCGGACTCTATGGGTACGGATTTGATAAGCAGTTCTCTCGGATATAACATGGTCAATGACTCACTCCAGGAGAATAGGTCGGAAGTGCTGGATGGCGAAAGTACATTGATCTCACATACGGCTTCTCTCCTGCAGAAGAAAGGCATCATACTTGTGGTAAGCGCTGGCAATAATGGCATGGACTCCTGGAAAATGATCAACGTACCTGCTGATGCCAAAGACATCATATCTGTGGGTGCTACAGATGGGAAAGGACGAAATGCACCTTTCAGCTCTATAGGCTTTACTTCGGATGGCAGAATCAAGCCAGATGTAACAGCTGTCGGATGTAATGTACCAATCATCAATGGTTTTGGTAAGATAACGACTGGAAACGGAACTTCATTTTCTGCTCCAATCATTGCTGGCCTGACAGCATGCTTATGGCAGCGGCATAGAGAACTGAATGCCGGACAGATTATCAGCATGGTTAAGCATTCCTGTGACCAGTGGAATAAGCCAGATAACATCAGAGGCTATGGAATCCCGGATTATAAGAAAGCATTATACGATAATATTTATTAAATATAAATAAAATTCATTAGTCATGATAAGTAGTTTCAAAAAAGGTTTTGAATTGATTAAACTGGAAGACCGTTGTGAGATTGTGAATACTCCGGTGGTCAGCTTAGTAAGTGACCAGATCACCGAGGATGTACAACTTCATGATAACCCTGGTATAGCTAGTATGTCTAGTCAATCTAGTGTAATATATAAATAACTTCAATTTTAATCATTTAATTATTAAAGCAATGAAAAAGAACTTGAAGAAAGACTTCGATGTGGTGAAGCTTGAGGATCGCTGTGAGATGGTGAACACTGCTATGCCCAGCTATTTGAGTGACATCGAGCTTGGCAAGGGTGAAGCCGCAGTCCAGGCCGTTGACGCACAGAGTATGGCTGCTCCTGGTGCAGCTCAGGTATATTAATTTCTCGTACCTGATAACAGTATCGTAAACATTAAAAACAATTGAGACAATGAAAAAGAACTTGAAGAAAGACTTCGATGTGGTGAAGCTTGAGGATCGCTGTGAGATGGTGAACACTGCTATGCCCAGCTATTTGAGTGACATCGAGCTTGGCAAGGGTGAAGCCGCAGTCCAGGCCGTTGACGCACAGAGTATGGCTGCTCCTGGTGCAGCTCAGGTATATTAATAGAGTTGCTAATAAAGGTTTCTCCTCCTATTGAGGAGGAGGACCTTATTTGATTTTCTTGTTTGTGTGATGTGTAGTATCCGGATTTCGATGGGCTACGCAAAAACTGAATTATGAAGATACGTATTTATTGTTTATTATTACTTCTGTTCGTCTTGTTCCAGACAGTTTGTTGCACAGACGACGATAAAAGGTAGTTGTAAAAGAGATTTCTACTTCACTCCCCATATCTGATGCTGTAGTACTTGTCAAGGATCATCCTTGGGGATAGCAGAACCAACGAAAAGGGAGAATACAC
>NZ_GL945016.1:41982-45168 GCF_000218235.1 Hallella multisaccharivorax DSM 17128
CGCGAAATAGCTTTTGATGGAGATGCATATTTTGAAGTCACCCTTTGAATAATTATAAGAGCCATCCATATGATTTACTTCTCCATCAAGGAAGAAGGTAATTAAAATGACTTTAATCAGAAAAATTAATAAAATATATTGACAACATCAATCCTTTGATTTCCCTTCTTGTATTTTATGTAACGATGTGTTCTGCACGATATATACCACTTAAAGCCTGGTTTTTATATGTTGTAGTTATTGGTATCATTGTGTATTTTACTATCGTCTGGCATAGTTTAATACGTAAACATTAAATCGTAGCACAGTGAACTCCCCATGAGACAAAAAACTCATGGGGAGTTCACTTCAAATATTCCTTTGAAATTTGTTTTTCTACCTTACTTGCATTAGCTTCGAGAAAAGTACTCATAACTGCATTTTAGCAAGGTATCCTACATGGAATTTCGTACCATTCAGCCCGGAAAGTCTCAGTTTCTCAAGAGTGTTCATGAGATTAGTATCAAGGTATATTTGGACACCCTTGTCAACACCTTTTCCACGCTTCTCTTTCTGCTTCTGTGCAAGTTCCAAGAAGCGGCTCCATTGATTGCCATTTTTCTTTTTATTTACTCGTTTGCGTAATTGTAACTTCAGAATTATCGGCATTCTTCTCCGATGTAAGATGTTACTTTACTGTATCGCCCATGCTGAAATTGGCCAGAGGATCTGTTACGGATTGTATTGTTTTTTGTCATAGTGCTTATTCTTTATACCAAAAAACGATCTTTACCTTCTAATGCCACTTTCTCTGTTGATACCGAATTGTTGTTCAAGACCGATGGAACTCTTTACGGCAATCGGAGCATATTGTCTATTTACAAACTCCCAGATAGTTGTCCGACCCTCCTCGAGTCTCTGATAGTCTTCTTGCGTTATGCCTATGTACGTAGTATGGTCAGGGATAGTATGTATCTGCACATACGGTCTCCCATTGCCCCATCTGTATCCCGTGAAAGATGGTCTCTCATCATATTCACTTCGTTCTGGAATGCCCTCAGACTCAATAAGAGCTTGGAATGCGCCCGGCAACAGATTAGCCCTATAATCAAATGCCGTAATCATGGTTTTAACAAGATTCTGATAATCAGCATACTCCTTACTAAACTTATCGTATAGTTCTTTATTGGTATTGTAAACCTTTAAAATCTCACTTTGTTGTTTTTCAACTTTGCTATTTCAGTTTCTAATTTTAGTTTCTTTTCCTGTAGGCTATCTATTTCCTGCTTGGTTTTTGCCGTTTGTATTTCATCTAGTTTTTTCAGTATTTTTGGCGACAATAGCAGAGCGGCCAGCTGCTCCGCAGTTGCATATCCGTCATTATAGTCTTCAATCTGCTCTTTAGTAAGAACGACACCATTCAGCCACTCTCCATTAACAGCTGCAAAACTGCCATTTTAATTAGTTGTTGAAAGTTCTACGGCAGCATCTAATTTACCGTCAACTTTAGGCAAAACAAAGGACTTATAGTAGTTTATTCTACTATTCTTTACCTTTTTCTCACGTCTCTCAATTTCGTTAAGAGAAGGTACAGCCTTATCACGCTGTTCTCGAGCGATGATGTCATCAAGAGAAGGTACTAATTTATCCCGTCTTTCTCTCTCCATAATACTGGCCAAGGATGGGGCAGCCGCGCCTCTTTTCCCCCGGGCGATAATATCGTCAAGAGAAGGAGCAGCCTTATCACGCTGCTCTCGAGCGATGATGTCTTCAAGAGATGGCACGGATTTATTCCGCCTTTCTCTCTCCATGATGCTAGCCAAGGATGGGACAGCTGCGTCTCTTTTCTCCCGAGCGATAATATCGTTAAGTGAAGGTACAGCCTTGTCACGCTTCTCCCGATCAATAATCTCAGCAAGTGCAGGAGTGGAGTTATTTCTGCGTTCCCTCTCATTAAGCTGTTCTTCTGTAGGAAGTAACTTTATCTTTTTTTCAGTGAATTGAGGTGATTGTTTTTGACCGAATCGACTCCTCCAACTCGCTGTTTTCAACATCTAAATTGTTTCGCCGTTTTTCGGCTTCTTTTGCTTCATAGGAATAAACGATGATATCTTCCTTTGCTGCAGCAAGCTCTTCCTTGACATTAGCCAAGGTTGCATTAATTTTCTCTATGGCTTTGTCTATTTTGGCAGCATTGCTCTGTTTGTCCTTGATAGCTCTATCTAATTTATCTCGCTGCAGCTCCAGGTTTGGTTGCGCTCGGCCTGTTCGACCAGTTTCTTGTCATACTCTTGCACGGCATGAAGCTGGTCCTTCCGCATGTGCCTGCGCTTGCGTCGCTCCTCTGGATCGAGAAGATCTAGGTCGTCACCTCTCTCCAATCCATACTTTTTCCCCACCTTCTCATGATATTCAGTATGGAAATCTTTCATGTACTGCTTGCGCTCCCCATAGTTATCACCGAACACACCTGAATAACTCACTAACTTTTTGATGCTTTCGTCACAGGAGCATAATTGGATTTCTCTGCATCGGAAAGAGTTTCATACTCTTTCTTCTTGATGATGACGGACTGATTCGACTTTTTCTGATACTTTGTACTTGTCCGGCCACGGGTCTTTCGTTCGGCGACAGGTACCATCAGCAGGTGCATGTGTGGTGTCGTCTCATCGAGATGCACTTCGGCACCGATGATGTAGTCCTCTCCCCATTTTTCACAGGCAAAGCGATAGCTGTCTAAAGCCCATTGATAGATATTGGGCATAGCACTTAGCGAGTAGCCACTGGCAGTGAACTTATAGGCATCAGTGTTTTTACAGCCTCTGAATTGTCTTTCTCTGCCGTGTAGTCAATATCCTTGTAGGATGCGCCAAATGCCATCTCGCACATACGATCATGGTCTCCTGAGAACACCCAGTCAACACAAGAATTCGGCATGTTCTAGTACTCGCCAATGACTGCTCCGGGGTTGATGTCGATGCCGGTCTCCGAGTGGGCCAGCTCCGTCATGAGCCGCGGAATCAGTGGCACGTCCATGACAAACAGCTCATGGGCCACGCGGTGTGGTGATCGACGGAAAAGCCCTCTTCCCCCTCGATGTACTTGGACTTTACGTGCCCCTCGTCCTCGTGGAGCCATATCCCTATGACTTTCCACTTTGTTACCTGCTCGACCTTGCCCTTGAAGTCCATAAGCTGCTCGTCCGTT
>NZ_GL945016.1:45218-47474 GCF_000218235.1 Hallella multisaccharivorax DSM 17128
TATTAATGAACGAATACCCTATACTCTATAAAGGAACCGATGGACAGCCAGCTGCAGGTTATGGTGAGATGTGGACCACTGACGACCTTAGCAAGATTCCTGGTGTCATTCTCTACAAACAATATGTGCCAGATATAGACGGATTTGAACTGCATGGCGGTAACAAGCTCGTACTTCCGATAGCCTTTTGTGAAGTCCAGCAGACACCGCCAAATATCATCAAGGACAGTGAAGATTACATAGCCTTTTATCTTGTCTATCTTGGGACTTGATATGATACTCGTCAAAGGTATTCTTCGGTATTGTGACCAACAAGATGATGCCATGGAAGGAGAAGATGAAGATTCTAAAAAGCTGATTTACCGCTGCTGCTGTATTCAATATTTGATTTCTCATTCTCGACAATGATGTATGCGGGCATTATCATGTTCACAGTGATCAACATAAGCGCAATCCTGCAGTTTGTGGAGTTCCGGGAATATATGGAGACGTCATTCGTCATTCGCGAGGTAATAACGTTGAGTCTTTCTATAGCCATCAATTGTTTCTTCCTATATAGAATCTTACGATATATACTTGTATCACTGAAAAATAAATTTCTGCTATGATATATACTGACAAAGATTTTGTGTTACTCTATGCGCATAATGTGCCTGTGAAAGGAGATGACGAAGGAGTGATATACGATTTGCAAAAGGAAGACTTCTGCACATCCCGGCTGACATTGTTGATGTGTTCAACGATTCTAGGAAACTGAATATGGGACAGCTGAAGAAAAATACGCACCTTCTGATGAATCCATCATGGACCAGTACATGGAGTACTTCATCGGACAAGACTGGGCCTTTGTCACAAATAATCCTGAGCGCTATCCGGCCCTAGATTTCTCTCATTGCCGCATTCCTAGCTTGGTTTACAATGCGATAGTCGATGTAGGACCGTGGACATCGAAGACGGTAGAACAACTCAGTGCCTGCAACTGTAAGTTCATGGATCTGATGCTTGACCAGATAGAAACAGTATCGTTGCTGCCTTCGATAGCAAAGACTATAGATACTTCTACAATTATTAAGTATAATCTCTATTGTAAGGTAGATATGGATCTGGAAAAATGAAGCAGCTCCTCAAAAGCGTAAAGGGAATTAAGTTCAGTAAGATGCTGGTGTCTAAAATAGCACGGCTGGACAGAAACTGTCTGTCGATGGTTTGCCATCAGACAAGATCGTGCTGGTCGATCAGGAGAAACCTATCGGCAAAAAATATGTCAGCTACCAGTATTTTGCAGAAGCGCTATACTACGATACCTATCGACATAAGAAAATTTACGTGGATCAACATGGATACATATATAATGTCCCGGGGGACAATCGAAAACTGGGTAACATCTCATCTGACAACCTCCGGAAGATCTGACAAAGGAAAGGAGTACCTGAATATCTCCAACAGGCCTAATCCTAAGAAGGACTCCTGCTTACGATATTCCTATTTTGCGTCTATTTAAACTTTAAGACAATGATAAAACATTAATATTTTCACTCATGATGCTGCTGACGGCATCAGTAACATCACAGGATATATCTAACAACTGCCGTATGGTCGTACATATAGAAAACATTCCTATCCTGACAAATAGAATCTATTTGGCTGTCTTCAAGAATGCTAAGGAATACGATGAAGATAAGCCGTACAGACTGGTCGTCTGCCCTGTCCATAAAAAAAGCATGAGCGTTCGGGTATCATTGCCGAAAGGAACATATTCCGTGAAGATTTTCCAGGATCTCAACAACAACAGGAAGGTCGATACCGTGTTTGGCATCCCTAGGGAGCCCTATGGACTGTCTAATAATATCAATGGCTTCCCGAATTGGAAAAAAGACCAAGTTTTTATGTAAATGGAACTAAAATTGTTAAAATTAAAATGAGATACAGACTATGAACAAGATGGATGCTTTCTTAGTAGCCAATAAAAGAAATTACTTTGATAGACTCTTTGACGTGAAGATGTCCGATGAGGATTTCATGAAAGCGTTATATTCTTTGAAGAACGAGAATCTATCTGCACCCATTGCTGAGACTTCAGATGCCGCTCATACTTTCAGCTGTATTGTCTACAGATTAAGTCTCTGTGAAACTTTTTATTCATGCAGGCAGTTACAATGTAACTGCGTACACAACTACTACAGTTTTGCTTGTGTCAATATGTCAAAGATCTGTCTCAAGGTAAAAGCAAGGCACAAAAGACTCACGTCCTCACTG
>NZ_GL945017.1:0-55530 GCF_000218235.1 Hallella multisaccharivorax DSM 17128
AAACGCTTGTTATTCGCCAGTAAAGTATTATCTTTGCAAACAGAATAACAAGCGTTCTTTGTTAGGCAGAAAACAGCGAAGCCAAGTAGCTCGCTCGTTTCCAAATCGTTACCAGTTTAGTTGCATTAATAATGTAACTTATTTATTTTCAATTAGATACACTTTAATAAATATCTTACGGCGTAATCGCGATGCCTTTACGCCGTAATCGCATCGCCTTTACGCCGTAAACGCGATGCCCCTTCTGCATAGGCATCCATCAACATCCCGCAAAAGGCACTAAAAAAGCCTGTGTTGAATCAGAGTGGATGGCAGCATAGCCAACCGCCTCCATTCAACACAGGCCTTAGATACCTCTATACGGTTTAATCACATGTCATAAAACCCATCAACCGATCAGCTCCACGCTTCTCTTAAGGAACTGGTCGAGAGCCTCGCCTTTGAGCATGCCGTTTTGCAGCAATGCAAGGTCAATGAGCTGGTGAACAATCTTGTTGCCCTTGGCATACTCGTCGAGAACCTTGTTTTTCTTGTCACGCTCATCGTTGATAACCTTCTCTGTATTCTGCAGATCGTCCTTTTCTTCCTGGCTGATCTCCTCAGGCTTCTTACCCGATTGGCTCTGATGCAGCGCTGCCAGACGGGCCTCCTGTCCCTTAAGATCACTCTCGATGGGCTTTAGCTGTGCCTCCACACTCTTCTTAGTATCGTCGAGCACTTCTTTCACAAGCTTGTGATCACTATTGAGCACCACCATATACGAATCAGGCATCTGGTTATAGAAGCTCATACCAGGCTGGAAACGGCTCATCTCCTTCATGCGGCGCATATACTCACTCTGCGTGATGACCACCGGTGCGTTGCCTTCACCAAGAGCCTGCACATCGACGGCATAGTTTGCCTTGTCAACATTGGGCATTTGCGAACGGAAGACTTCTGTCAGTTTGTCACGGTCGTCCTTGTCAAGTTCCTCTTTCTGAGCATCATCTTTAGTGATGAGCCGGTCGATAATGTCAGCGTCCACACGCGAGAAACGGCTCTTTTCAAATTTCTGCTCCAGCATGCTCACCATGGGAACATCCAGCTCGCCGTCAAGCAACAACACGCTATAGCCCTTCTCCTGAGCCGACTTGATATAAGTATACTGCTCCTCCTTGTTGGTGGCATAGAGGTACACGAGATCGCCGCCCTTATCGGTCTGGTTGTCCTTGATAAGGGACTTGTACTCGTCGAAAGTGAAATATTTCCCCTCTACGTCCTTGAAGAGCGCAAATTCCTTGGCGCGGTCGTAGAAATCCTCCTGCGACAGCATGCCGTAATTGATGAAAAGCTTCAGGTCATCCCATTTATTCTCATAGTCCTTACGGTCATCCTTAAAGGTCTGCTGCAGGCGGTCGGCCACTTTCTTAGTGATATACGTGGAAATCTTCTTCACGTTGGCATCGCTCTGCAGATATGACCGGCTGACATTGAGCGGGATATCGGGTGAGTCGATGACGCCATGGAGTAGCGTCAAAAAGTCGGGGACAATGCCTTCCACTTGGTCGGTGACGAAGACCTGATTGCAATAGAGCTGAATCTTGTTGCGCTGCAAGTCGATGTTGCTGTGCACTCGTGGAAAGTAAAGAATACCCGTGAGGTGGAAGGGGTAGTCCACGTTAAGGTGAATCCAGAACAGCGGCTCGTCCTGCATAGGATAAAGCTCACGATAGAACTTCTTATAGTCCTCGTCTTTCAGAGTCGACGGTGCCTTTGTCCACAGAGGTTCCACATTATTAATAATGTTATCCTCCTGTGTTTCCACTTCCTTGCCGTCTTTCCACTCCGTCTTTTTGCCGAAAGCCACTGGTACAGGCATGAAACGGCAGTACTTTGTCAGTAATAACTGAATCTTATTCTTCTCCAGATATTCCTTGCAGTCGTCAGAGATATGCAAGATGACGTCGGTGCCGCGATCGGCTTTCTCCGCCTCTTCCAGCGTGAACTCCGGAGAACCGTCACACGTCCAGTGCTCACCCTGTGCGCCGTCGCGGTAGCTCTTGGTGAAAATTTCCACCTTATCTGACACCATGAAAGCAGAATAGAATCCAAGACCGAAGTGGCCAATGATGGCGTTCGCCTCATCCTTGTATTTGGAAAGGAAATCTGTCACGCCCGAAAAGGCAATCTGGTTGATGTATTTGTCAATTTCCTCAGCCGTCATCCCGATGCCTCTGTCGCTGATGGTCAAAGTCTTGGCATCCGCATCAAGCTTGATATGAATAGTGAGATCACCCGCTTCCCCCGTAAAATCGCCTTTCTGCTGAAGCGTCTTCAACTTCTGAGTGGCATCAACGGCATTGGAGACCATCTCGCGCAGAAAGATTTCATGATCTGAATAGAGAAACTTTTTGATGACGGGGAAAATGTTCTCGGTCGTAACCCCGATATTGCCTTTCTTCATTTTGTCTGTTATATTTTGATTTTACTGCCCCAAAGAGTGCAATAAGTATGCCAAATAACAGAAAATGTAAAATGAAATGAGTTTTTTCATACTTCGATGTAAAAAAACCGATTTTTTGACAACACAATCAAATATTTATATTATCTTTGGGACGTTAATTCATTTCAATAGGTTTAGGTTAGTTTTTAAAAGGTTAAAAGGTGCCCCATTCTGAGTCGTGAGACCGGGGAATGGGGATTCTTGTTTTTAGCTCACAGTAAGTCTGTCGGTGCTTTACAACTGCTCTTTGAGCGCCTCATAAACACGCTCTACCGGAAGGCCCATAACATTGTAGAAGCTGCCTTCCAACCTCGTCACTCCTATATAGCCGATCCATTCTTGAACGCCATAAGCACCGGCCTTGTCGAATGGCTTGTAATGCTCCACATAGTAGGCGATCTCCGCATCAGAGAGATTGCGAAAAGTCACCGCTGTAGTCTCCGAGAAAGACTTTTGTGATTCGCTGGTAGTCAAACACACACCCGTGACGACTTGATGTGTATGTCCACTCAGCCTGCGTAACATACTGCGGGCTTCGTCAGCATCGCAGGGCTTGCCCAAAATATCGCCATCGAGGATGACCACCGTGTCGGCAGTCAACAGTAATTCATCGCCAGCAACATGGTATACCGATGCTTTCTCACGCGAAATAAACTCAGGAACTTTATCAACCGGAAGACTTTCCGGATAACTTTCACCGACACCTTGTATCACTTTTACTTCAAAAGCAAGGTCCAAACCTTTGAGTAACTCGCGGCGGTGCGGCGAGTTGCTGGCCAATATCAACTTTTTCAATTGTTATAGCGCATTTATTCTTGTTACCATCCAAAAGCTTTCTCCGAACTCAACCACAGCCCCTTCGCCTTCAACAATTGCTCCAAGACATCACGGGCACAACCATATCCGCCCTTGTATGGCGATACATAGACCGATACATTCTTTATCTCCTCGCAAGCGTCCACAGGACAACATGGGCATCCTACCCTACACATTATCTCATAGTCAGGAATGTCATCGCCAACATAAATGACCTCATTGTCATGTAGACCATACTCTCCAAGGAAGCGCTCGTAAGTCTCAATCTTTACCGCACATTTCATGAAAACATCCTTCATGCCAAGATATTCATAGCGCTTACGGATGGCTACAGAGTCTCCACCCGTCATAATGGCAAGATGAATGCCCATCTTCACGGCAAGTTGTATGGCATATCCGTCCTTGATATTAAGGGTGCGAAGTGGCATACCACTACTGTCCATCGACACAGTATTGGCAGACAGTACTCCGTCAACATCAAAGATGACTGCCTTGATTTTTGTAAGGTCATATTCTATCATACGGCAAAGGTAAACAAAAAAAGCGAAGGAAAACAGGGTAACTCTATTATTTATTCAGTTCTGATCCTCAGATGTCTCCAGAGCCAGTTGGGTATCCATCTCCAAAAGAATGTCAGCAAGCGGTAGCGGCTGTCAATAACGGTTACATGTCTTTTACTCTTTATGGCTTCCACAATGCTCTTTGCAACCTTTTTCGGGTCCATAAGCATGGGATAGTGTCTGCCATCGTTGAGCAGAGCCGTGCTTACAAAGCCTGGACGTATGTCTGTGAAGCGAATGTTGAGCTTCCGCATGTTGGCCTGTTGCTCCAATGCCTGTAGATAACAGCTCTGAAAAGCTTTTGTGGCACTGTAGGCGGGAGCTGCTCCCAGGCCCTTTGTCCCTGCAATGGAAGAGATGGCCGCAATTTGGCCATGGCCTTGTCTTGAGAAATAGCGGTAAGCAGCGCCTGTCATTCGGGCAAAGCCGAGACTATTTGTTGAGATGGTGCTCAACTCTTTGTCAGCACTCAGGTCATAGTTCTGATAACCAATGCCGGCGATGTGGAGATAGAGATCAATACCTCCCAATTCCTCAATGAGCCGTAGCAGCTTTTCATCGGCACCCTTTTCAGTGATATCGATAACGGCGGGCACTACTTGCTTTGGGTAAACATTCTTCAGATCTTGAATGCTGTCTTTCCGACGTGCGGCAAGCCCCAGCTTCCAGCCTTCCTCCAGCAGCAGACGCGCAATCTCCAGCCCCATGCCGGAAGAGGCTCCCATGATAATGGCTTTCTTCATTTTGTGAGCTACGTTTTACTTTCAGCTATTTTCCGATGCAGAAATGTGAGAAGATATTATTTAGCGTCTCCTGCGGAGTAATACGTTTCTGTCCGGTGATATCGGCGAGATCATCAATGACGAGACGCAGATCTTCGGCAAGAAGATCGGACGAGAGATTAGATGAGATCCCTGTGATGACACGGGCAAGATCGGCATGTGCCTTCATCAGGTCGGCTTGATGGCGCGCATTGGTTACAATGACATCTGTTGAGGACATACAGGGTAGGTCAAGTCCATGGAGGATGAGAGATTCAAGCTCTGAAATACCCGTGCCTTGTTTTGCGCTGATCTCAATGCGCTGTAAGGAGACAGGAAGGATGGGGCTGTGATGGTGAAGGTCTGACTTGTTGACAATAACAAAAAGATGTTTGTCTGCTGCTAATGCCTGCATGCGGGAGATCTCCTCATCCGTTGGTTGGCTGTCGATCACCCACAACACGACAAATGCTTTTCTCATGGCTTCTAAAGTCCTCGCAATGCCGATATTCTCTATCTTGTCGCTGGTCTTTCTTAGACCGGCTGTATCAATGAAGCGGAAGAGTATGCCACCGATGGTTGTGGTGTCTTCTATCGTGTCGCGCGTAGTGCCGTCTATATCTGACACGATGGCGCGCTCCTCACCCAACAAGGCATTGAGTAGGGTGGACTTTCCCACATTGGTTTTCCCCACAATAGCGACTGGCACCCCCGATTTCATCACCTTTCCTGCCTCGAAGCTCTTTGCCAGGCTCACGATGCGTTGGTCAATTTCTTCTGCAAGTTGCCCTAATGCCGGCCTGTCAGCAAACTCGAGATCCTCATGATCAGAGAAATCCAACTCTAATTCCAGAAGCGAAGTCATCTTAAGCAATCTATCCCTCAAGGAGCCCAATTCTTTGCTGAATCCCCCTTTCAGCTGACTGATAGCAAGCTGATGTTGCATCTTATTGGTTGACGCGATCAGGTCAGCCACAGCCTCTGCCTGCGAGAGATCCAATTTCCCGTTGAGATAAGCCCTCCGCGTGAACTCGCCGGGGCCGGCCTGTCTGGCGCCTTGTGACTGCAAGAGCATGAGGATGCGCTGGGCCACGTACCGTGACCCATGGCAAGATATTTCTACGCTGTCTTCACCTGTATAACTATGGGGTGCCCTGAAGACGGAGACAATGACATCATCAATCGTTTCACCCTCCTGAGTGCGAATCTCACCATAATGGAAAGTGCCACCTTGAGCAACCATTATCTTCCCTGTAAATACCTGCTGGGCAATCGACAGAGCTTCCGGCCCACTCATTCTGATCACAGCAATGGCTCCCCCTATCGGAGTGGAAAGGGCAGAAATGGTTCCATCATGAAGTAAGGACATATTTATCTATTTGTTTTGCAGTGTAAAATTACGACTCTTTTATGAGACAAGCAAATGCTGATCCTACAAATTTAACGAATAATATTTTTTTATATATTATTTATTGTTTGACTTTGCCATCATTAATGAGGCTCGTATATGAAATCAAAGATCGAACCTATTATTCGCCTTTCTTGCATGCTTCCTGTGGGCTGACGCAAGAGATTTCACCATAGTATACCAGCAACAAAAAGACTTTACAAAGACTATTCAACATCCTATCGATGCGTGCTGCGCAAGTGGCGGCGGCCGTGTCTGCTTCATTCCTCGTACCGATGGCTATCATGGCGAGACCGCCTTTGTATCGGGGCCTATTGAACTGAAAAGTAATGTTGAAATCGTGATTCCTTCCGGAGCCGTTTGGAAAGCGGACCCCGATGAACACCTTTACACCACCAGTGCTTTCGGATCCAATCGTGGTGAAGGCATGCTCTGGCTTTGGGTAAGGGATTCAAGGAATATTAAGATAAGCGGTCAAGGCACCATAGATGGAAACGGCGCAGCATTCATGGGCAGAGAATCGGCTGACAGCTATGAGCTAAAGCCTGTCGCCGATGTTGACCCGCGCCCCCATGTGCTGACCCTTTTCGGCTGCAGCAATACCCTTATCCATGAGCTGACCATCAGAAACGGAGCCTATACTGGACGGTTCATCTTGCGGGTTGCAATGATGTTGTCATCGACGGTGTCAACCTATTCAATAACCTCAAGATCAGAAACGGAGACGGCATCGATATTGATCATTTAAAGAATGTGCGAATCAGCAACTGCCATATCACACTTCCGGTGACGACTGTATCTGCCTGAAAAACAGACGTGAGTTTGAGGCTTATGGCTCTTGACGCGACATCACCGTCAACAATTGTACAATGATCTCGCGCTCTTACGCAGTCAAGATTGGGTCAGAGAATATGGACAGTATCTATAAAAATCCTTGAGATGATTGATAAGCCAAGGTATGTATAAATGAAAGCGGGAGCATCGAAATTTATTTTCGACGTTCCCGCTGCTATGTTTGTCTACCTACTCATAGGGATATCGGTTTACACCAATTCAAGTATCTTTTAGTTGGATGGCTCATTCTTTATTACATCCATAAACTCCTTGCCAGTAATGGTCTCTTTCCTCAAAAGAATGGCAGCGGCTGCATTCATCTTGTCCTGATTGTCAGTAATCAGTTTCACGGCTTTCGCGTGAGCCTCACTGATTATACGTGTAACCTCGTCATCGATAGCCTTCTCTGTCTCAGCACTGCATGTGATACTGCTTGCACCTCCCAGGTAGCGGTTGCGCTGCTGCTCGAGTTGGACCATGCCGAAATGGTCGCTCATTCCATAGGTGGTGATCATCAATCGTGCAAGCTGAGTGGCCTTTTCGATATCATTGGAAGCACCTGTGGTACATGTATGACACATCACCTCTTCAGCAGCCCGACCGCCGGTAAGCGTGGTGATTTGCTGTAATATCTCAGTCTTACTCATGAGATGCTTCTCCCCGGCATCGACCTGCATTGTGTAACCAAGGGCCCCACTCGTACGCGGCACGATCGTAATTTTCTGTATTGGTGCCGTTCCCGTCTGCATGGCAGCGACCATTGCGTGTCCTATTTCGTGATAGCTGATAATCCTCTTTTCTTCGGGAGAGATAACGGCGCCCTTTTTCTGCTCTCCCGCAATGACCGTTTCTACACTCTCCTCGATATCCTGTGTCGTTACGGCATGTTCGCCAAGTCGGACAGCACGAAGTGCTGCCTCATTAACGATATTGGCTATATCGGCACCACTGGAGCCGGCTGTAGCCCTACCGACGGCATCGAAATCGATGTCAGCATGCTTAACATGACGGAGATGAACCTTGAAGATAGCCTTACGACCTTCAAGGTCGGGAAGTTCCATAATAACTCGGCGATCAAAACGTCCTGGGCGTAACAAGGCCTTATCGAGGCTTTCCGGCCTATTCGTGGCTGCGAGGATGACGACTCCCTTTGTGGCATCGAAGCCATCCATCTCCGTGAGCAATTGATTCAGTGTCTGTTCTCTCTCATCATTTCCCATAGCCTGATCTCTGCTCTTGCCGATAGCGTCGATCTCATCGATGAAGATGATACAAGGAGCTTTCTCAGCAGCCTGGTGGAAGAGGTCACGGACTTTTGCGGCACCCATGCCAACGAACATCTGTACGAATTCTGAACCGCTGATTGAGAAGAATGGCACATGAGCCTCACCGGCGACAGCTCGGGCAATGAGCGTCTTTCCCGTTCCTGGGGGACCGACGAGAAGAGCGCCCTTTGGCAGACGGGCGCCAAGAGATGTATATTTTTTAGGGTTATGGAGGAAGTCGACGAGTTCCATGAGCGTCGCTTTAGCCTCATCCTGGCCGGCAACGTCCTCAAAGCGTGTCTTCACCTCACGTTCGGCATAGACCTTTGCACCGGATTTGCCGATAGAGAGAAAACTTGCGCCACCACCGACACCTTTCATCATTTTATTCGTTCCGGCACGCCAAATCCACCAGAAAATCAACCCGGGTAAAATCCACCAAATGAAGAAATCTACCAATGGAGAGTTCTTCTGGGGCACTTCTTTCGACAATTCTATTTTACCGGTCTTCGTCGGAGCTTTGGCATTCAGCAAGCGCGTGACGAGTTGCGGGTCGTTGACCTCAGATGTGCGATAGGTCTGCACGGTTGACTGTTGCTGAGAGAAAGGATTATAAGTCTTTGACGTTTTGTCGGTATTCTTATCTTTCGGTGACAGAATGTCATAATAGATATAGCCGTCCTTGATGACGACCTTAGATACTTTACCCTTATCAAGTTGGGAAATAAATGTGATGTAGTCAGCATCTTTGATCTCTGACTTTCCGACATAGGGAAACAGGAGAGAGTTTAGGAGCACAAGAATGAAGATACCTATAATTACCCCATTCCAGTTGAACCATTGTTGCCGTTTCTCCGGCGTTGTCTGCTTCTTCATAAAATATTAATTTATGGATGAAATAGTCTTTCTGTCAACGAAAAGAACAAAGAATGTACCACAACATCGCTAAGGTATTGGAAATTCATCTATATTGATGACATCATCATAGAAGGCATGGCACATGTTATTAGCGATTCTGACAAGAGAGAGGTTCCCTTCAGTTCAGTATTTACAATATAGGCAATTCAAGACATCAATCAATGACTGGCTTTCCTCACTGGTCGAGCCATCTTTTGAGCTGGGCCGTTTTTTCTTTACTGACGACAATCTCCTCGTTGTCAAGTCCTTTCAGACGGATAATCAGCTTGGAATTGAAAGACAGGCTAATCTTCCGGATGCCTTTGATATTAGCGATATATTGGCGATTGAGCCTGAAGAATTCCTCTGGATCGAGCTGCGTCTCTAACTCTGCCATAGTAACAGGCAGTGAGAAGCAGGAGCTTCCGTCAATATGGGCATTGACCTTACCATTGTCCATACTGATATAATTGATTTTGTTGGCGTCCACCATGATCAGTTCGTCACCTTTATTGACAAGGAATCGCTTACGGTAATGGTGAGAGTCGCTGAGCATCCTGTCCAGTTTGACAAGGTTAGCGTCGGCATCAGCAGCATCAGAGAGCTTTAATTTACCGATAGCCTGTAAGAGCTCCTTGCCGTCGATGGGTTTCATGAGATAATCGAGCCCGTTGTTCTTGATGGCTTGCATGGCATATTCGTCATAGGCTGTAGTGAATATGACAAAGGCCTGGGGCATTACCTCACTGAAAGCGTCGAATACGTCACCATCTACCAAACGGATGTCGGAGAAGATGAGGTCGTAATCGTTGTTGGAACAGAGCTCATCGATAACCTCCTCCACGCTTGACAGTGGTCCATGCACCTCGATAGTGTCATCAATATCGCGAAGCAGTTTGGTCAAATGGCGGGCGCTAAATATATCGTCTTCTATAATCAGTACTTTCTTCATGATGCTGTGTCAATATGGATGATAGGCAATGTAACAGAGAAGGTATCATGTGTCTCTTTGAACTCCGGCTCTTTTCCGCACTCTATGACATACCGTTTGCGAAGGTTACTGATGCCCATGCCGTAAGATTCTATTTTTTGGTCGTTACGCGATGATCGGAAGATTCTGTTGTTGCTCACGACCAAGCTGTCGTCCTGACGGTTGATCACAATATGCAACATTTGACCGGAGATGGGCGCATTGTGTTTCACAGCATTCTCAATGAGCAGCTGTAGACTTAGGGCAAGGACGAATTCATTGCGACAGCCAAAAAAGTTGCCCATTTCCAATGAAATCATATTGTTGTATCTGATATTGAGCATCTCTACATACGTCGTTGAAAAGTATCTGACTTCCTCCATGGTTATCAGGTCTTTTTCAATATGCTTGAGCATATACCTGAAGACGCCTGCTAACTTGATGACATATTGCTCTGCCATCTCGGGATCTGTCTCTATCATCCCAACTAATGAGCTGAGGCTGTTGAACACAAAATGCGGGTTCAGTTGCAGTTTGAGATATTTCTTTTGAAGAGCCACATTCTCATTGCTTTTCTTAACGAGCAACTTTGCATAATGGATGGTCAGCCAGACACAGGCCATCATACTGGCAATCAGTCCGAACAGAAAGGAGTTGCCCCATATGTCACCACTCACGAAATTAGGAAAGAAACAGGAGAGGAACAGCTCCAACAGTCCGGCTACGAACAAGTTGGACAGCAACACCATAATGGCGTTCACGATAAGCGGTTTCCAGCCGTTCTTATTGTTGTGGAAGCGGTCGAGTCGGATGATCCAGTGGTTCAGCAGCAGACTGGTAAGCGCAAAGAGACCGCAGTAGCCGAAGTCGACCAACAGCCACCTATAGTCACCCTGTAGGTTCTGTGTGAAATCGTCGATATCGGCAAGCAACCATATCACGTCGTAGAGGAAGAAGAATGCCAGCGTAAAGGTCGCCCACTCTACAAAGAGATTGAAATAATGATTCTTTGTCATTGCTTGGGAAATAACACGTGTGCAAAAATAATAAATTTCTATCATTACCCAAGCATTTTCAATTGCTAATACTTCTTCTTGCCAGCATAAATGTCATGAAGAATGTCGTTACCCACCAATTTGCGGTAGTGATCCGAGTCATACCAATAATGATAATCCTCCCATCGCTTGCTGGTTGAATAGTCATGTACGGCCTCCTTCCCGAAGATTTGCTGCAAGATTGAGACATCATGAGGATTGAGACGTTCTTGATGGTATCTTGGTCCAATGACCCATTGAATATCCGTATGATGCCTTCTACAGAAATCTCGGATGGATAGCAGAATATCTATCTGCTGCTTGCCGATAGCCCGTGGAGCAGTCTTCATACTTGCCTTCTCCCTCATGGGAAGTAGGCTTGTCTGTTTCCAATAGTTCTCTCTGTCAGTAGCAATCGTTTGCTCTTGCCATAATACGGCATCATTGGTAACCTTCTCCCTGACGGGGATATGTGCATTAATGATATTCTCGCCACTCTCTCCAATCCTGCCTGTCAGCATATAATTGGCATAGGGTAGGAGAAAAGACGGGGATAAGAATCCTTGAAAATACGTAGTTTGATAGCTCAGCATACTCTTTCCGCTCAACGTAGGGGGCATTACATGCATGATACCCGATTGTGCTACTGTCTTCTCAAAGAAGCTGCGTTCAGTAACAATCAGCAGATGCTTCACCGGTGTATCCTTGAATGAATTGATGGCTTTGAGCTTCAAATACATATCGCCGAGTCCTTCGGCATTGGAAAAGAGCCGAAAGGGATGCGCATGGATGTATTTGTTCCACTCATGGCAGGAAAAGGCTTTGGTGCAGGAAGTACCTAAGATGAAAGAGTCGTAATGCTGCTGGCTGCGGGCATCTATGAATTTCTCCCATCCTATGGCACCCTCATTTTGCATGATATGGCTGTGATCATAGTCATCATAATGATAGAGAACCATGAATGGATCTTTGATAATATACAATATTACCAATGCCAATAAAGGTAACGCCAACAGCAGGCAGCGAAAATAGAATTTGAGTAAATCCTGTTTTGACTGTTTCATCCCTAGAATTGAATGTAAATGAAGTTCTCTACTCCGAAAGATCCGTAAAACATGATGATGAAGAGAATGCCGAAGTATAACATCCATCTCCACGGTGTCTTCAGATGCTCAGAAGCTGTGATAAGGTTTTTCTTGTCGTTGAAATGTTCAACAAGAAAGAGTAAAATGACTGCCACACCGAAAACGATCCAATAGAAATCTGTCATTCCTAAACGCAGTTCTTTGATACTTGTCTGGAATCCATTCAGCATATGAATGTAGGTGTAGAAAACATCTGACAGACGATTTATGCGGAAGAAAAGCAGTGACAGTGCAAAAAGGATGTAAGTGCGTACGATTTTTAGCGCATTGCCCAGGCATTTACCGAAAATACCATAGATCAGCTCTCTTCTTTTGCCGAGAAAAGTCTCTATAATGATGACAATACCTTGGAAGAGGCCATAGAAAGCAAAGGTCCACCCTGCACCATGCCATACACCAATACTGACGAAGGTGATGAGCAGCGACACATAGGTGCCCCATCGTCCCCAGCCACGCAGAGAGGCATTGAGTGGCGTGAATACATAATCACGTATCCAGAACGACAATGTCATGTGCCAGCGACGCCACAACTCTCCTGTAGACTTGGCGATGAAAGGACGGTTGAAATTCGGCTGCAGATTGAAACCAAGCATCCGGCCCAGTCCCAGTGCCATGCAGGTGTATCCACCAAAGTCGGCATAAAGCTGAATGGGGTACAGGGCTGTTGCCGTAAGCAGTTGTATGCCAGTCGCTTCACGGACATTGTCCAAAACAATATCGAGTGAAGGTGAAATTCGGTCGGCAATGACCACTTTCATAAACAGTCCCCACGCCACAAGCTTTAAGCCGCGAGTTACCATCGTATAATCAAAAAGGTGTGGCTTCTTCAGTTGTGGAAGCAGGTCGGCGGCCCGCTCAATAGGTCCGGAGAGAAACTTCACAAAAAGCAGCATGTAAAGGGTGAAATCTACAAAGTCGTCCTCCGGATCTTCCTCCCAGTAAATCTCTATGAGGTAAGATAATGCCTGAAAGGTATAAAACGAGATGCCCAGTGGAAACAATGGAAACCAATAGCGAGCTACCAGCCAAAAAGCCACCAGCGAAGCGATGCTCCCCCATAGCCAATAGTTGCATGCGGGAGTGTCGAGCGTGGCATGCAGTTTCTTTCCGACGAAAAAGGTGAAGGTGCTGACCGCAACAGCTATCAATAGATAGGCGATATGATACCATCCTATAAAAACCATACTTGCCGCCAACAGCACGGCGTGTTGCCATCGGCGGGATGTTCTCGCGTAATAGAGCGCAAAGGTGATGATCATACAAGCCACAAAGGGCAAAGACAGAAACTCCATTTCCCAGTCTACAGATGGTTATGCATTACACTTTTTCACGATAGTGTCAATCATATCGCCAATATTCTTCATTTTGATGATGTCGCGCAGCTTCAACTTGATCTGCCATTGACGTTCAATTTCGCTGATGATCGTCATGTTGGTCAGTGAGTCCCAATTGTCAATGTCATCGGTTGTCATGTTGTCGGTGAGTTTGAGATCCTGCTTGTCCAATACTGTCTCAAAAATACCGCTCAATCGAGAGCGTACCTCTTCTCTATCCATATTTATAATTACTTTATTTCACGATTTCCCCGATTCTTTTCCTATCTGTCTTGTTGTTTGCATTCTGAGGGAATTGGGGTAAATACACCACCTTAGCTGGAATCATATAGGAAGGCAGAAACTTTTTTAAAAACTCCAATAGCTGATTTTCATTTCCATCGTCCTCTTTCTCCACAGCAAGCACCAGTTTCTTATTGGGTGCTTCTCCAACTGCTACAGCTACAGCAGCAATTTTGTGGTTGTAGAATCGGCGTGCAACTTCCTCAATCTCGCTGAGCTCTATACGATAGCCCTGTATCTTCACTTGTGAATCTTTACGTCCAAGATAGATGATATTGCCATCATCAGCATACCGGCAGAGGTCGCCTGTCAGATACCACCGCTCATTGCCATACATGAAGAAGGCTGCTTTGTTCCTTTCTTCATTTTGCCAATAACCCTTTGTCAACTGCTGTCCTGAGAGACACAGCTCGCCTTCCTGCCCTGAATCTATGGGCTGAAGGTTTTCATTTACAATCATTGACCGTGTGTGTAGCATGTCCTTGCCAATGCTCACAATACCGTTGTGCCCGCAAATATCGTTCTGGATTTCATATGCAGTGCAATAGATGGTATTTTCCGTCGGTCCATATACATTCAATACACGCGCCTGAGGCACTGCGTCCAACCATGCTTTGGCATCCTCTATCATAAGCGCCTCTCCACAGAACAGCGAGTAGCGTAGCTGTGGAGCATCTATCTCGTCCATATACGGTCTGAGATAATGGACCACTGACGGCACCATCAGGGTCATAGTGAGCTGGTATTCATCGAGTAGCCTGAATGCCTCTTGCCATTTAAGCCCGCCCAGCCCTGCCGTGTAAACACATGCACCGGCGAGCAATGGCGGCAAATAACTGCCCAGAGAGAGATCAAAGGTGAGATCAAACATCTGCAGGCAATGGTCCTCAGTCGTCAAATGGATGCCCAACCCCACAAAAGCCTCTATGAAAGCCTCAAGACAACCGAAAGTGATGGGTACTCCTTTCGGTCGTCCGGTACTGCCAGAGGTAAAGAGTACATAGGCATCGTGATTCACATCATAAGCTGCAGGCTTTGAAAGCAGGGAACCGGTGGTTCCTTTAAGGCGAGCTGTAGCAATTGTATTTTGATGGGTATATCTTGTTGTCTCACTTGAATCTAAGATCGTATGAATACCCACTTGCTCAACAATGTCAAGGCAGCGTACCAACGGTTGCATCGGATGAAGAGGCACGTAGCACTTCCCTTCCATCCAGATGGCAAGGATGGAGGCGTAGGTATTGAGGTCATCATTGGATACCAGTCCAATATATTGCTCATCGATAGTCGCCAATGCATTTCTGATAATACAGACTCGTTCAGAGAGTTGATGATAAGTATAGAAAGTATCTCGAATGCAAAATGCGTTCATTTTGCTGTTTGTAGACAACGAACTGAATAAGCGGCTGACAAAGTTTGTTTGTAATTCTATAACCATGCCTAATAAAGATGATCCTATATCTTCTATTCCAATCCTTAAAATAACTAAGAGCAAAGTTACAACAGATATTGTAGATACTGACTTATGAAATCGACAAACCGACCGAATAGGCGTGTTAAGCGGTAAAAAAAGGCAGTGAACTGAAAACCGGTGCTTGTAAGAGAATCATTTGTCTTTTTTACTTTGGTTTTAGAATTGAATGGTAGAACGATTAGTTCTATGCTTGAAACTCAGATCATTGACCATGATAATATTCCATTTCAATTATTCTTTTTGCCACTTCGCAAGGTATTGGTATAAAGACTTGGTATATAATCTTTATCTTTCCTCTATAATATAAAAAACTGAAAATAAATGCCTGCCAAGGTAACTCAAATGCCCGATGTTGGCTGCTTCGCTCCATATTAAGATTAAGCACGTACACAGACCTGTCTCCAAGTCTGTATAAACGATAATGATACTTTCCTCTTCGAGCTCAGGGCTCACACTGGGTTCCATCGCCGGACATGTCGTTGATTAATTTGCAAAACGAGGTTATATGCCATCACAAAGATAATAACCTTCTCATGTCCGGTATATCGTGTCATCCGTTTTTATAGGATGTTTCGATTCTGTCGCCGAAGTCCTTGTACCGGACGTTCTGGCTGAGGATGTGCCATACGCAGGCAGGCATCTTTCGTGCAATGGCTACCTGTACTTTCATCTTGTTCTTTCTGTGGAAGGCAAGCACAAGGACAGCGAAGGAATGGATCGATCAGGCGCTCATCACTATCTCCAAGTTACAGCTTAAGCACAGTAAGGAACCGGTTAATTGGATAGCTGACGCTTTGAGCTTTCCTAACTATAGCCTTTTCAGCAAGTTTCTCAGGCACCTTACAGGTAATGACACTGATGCAATACAGGGAAACAAATTGAATGGTGGCGTCTCAATAAATATCTCAAACAAAATTTGACAAGACCGCATCTGTTACACCAGTGATGATGCACAGATGCGGTCGCTGTCAGGATCTGAACTCTATTGATCTGCTATGCTGCGATGACAGACAGCAGCACCGTGAAGCGCTTGTTGGCATGCAGACTGTGCTTGGCATTGGCAGGCACAATTAGCAGTTGTCCTTTATGAGGATTGTAAACCTTACCTTCGATGGTTACCTCTGCCTCGCCGTCGAGAACATAGAGAGTAGCCTGGAAAGGGACACTGTGCTCTGCAATATCAGTACCGGCATCAGCGGCTTTCAGTTCCACACCACCGCCTTTGACGAACGTTACCATCTTCTCCACAACCTCACCAGGCTTGTAACCAATCAGACTCTTGTAGTCGAATACTTTCTTTGTCTCAATACCTTTTGTTTCCATAATTGTATTTTTTTGTTACTCCTTGTTGTTACAGTTTGTTGTCACTTCCTGCAAACCCATCTGCAAAGACCATACCAAGCAAATCTTTCCATGTTCGTGGGGTAACAAGTGTTATCAACCAGGCAAAAAACAAGAATGAATAGGGGTCACTTTGGTGACCCATACGAGTAGTTGTCAAGATTCCCATCTTCGGTTATGGAGTAAGTTTTCTATATTTCTACAAGGTTTTCCTTATTCATTTTGCAGACATTAGACAGAATAAGGGTGACCTGTGTGGTCACTCTTAAATGATAGTTTACAATCCTCTCGCCTTTAGCAGGGCTTGGGCGTCAGGTTGTTGAAATCCCGTAAACTCAGTGAAGGCTTTCATCAGATCGACAGTGTAACCGCGACTGAGAATGATATTGCGCATTTCATCGCCTGTTGACCTTTTCAGCGCGCCTTTCTTTTGGAATGCCTCGGCAATGTTGTCAGCAAGCACCTCTGTCCATAGATAACTGTAGTAACCAGCAGCATAACCGCCACCGAAGATATGGTTGAAATAGGAAGAAGAATAGCGCGGCGGCACTTGCAAGTCGAGTAAGTTGACAGCTTTCAGTGACTCGTGTTCAAAGTCAAGTGCTTTGTCTGCGGTGGGCACCTTGGCTGCCGGGAGCATATGCCAAGCCAAGTCAGCACATGTGGCTGCAAGGTTTTCACCCAAGGCATAGCATGGTTGGAAGTTGATGGACTTCAACATTTTTGCTTTCAGCTCAGCGGGCATGTGCTCGCCTTGAGCATTGATGGCGTAGTTGTCGAAAACTTCGTCAATAGGTGCAAAGCTCTCGTTGAACTGCGACGGCATCTCCACGAAATCGCGTGGTACTGCTGTGCCAGACAGACTGTTAAAGCGGCAGTTGGAGAGTATGCCATGCAGGGCATGACCAAACTCATGGAACATCGTGGTGGCTTCATCCCATGTAACATAGGATGGCTGGCCGTCGGGAGCCTTGGCAAAGTTGCAGACGTTGAAGATGACCGGCTGTTGTTTCCACTCCTTACTTTGTTTGGCAAACGAGCTCATCCAGGCGCCACCGCGCTTGGTGGGACGGCGAAAATAGTCGGTATAGAATAGTGCGAGAGGCTTTCTATCTCTGTCGAAGACTTCAAATACTTTCATGTCTGCATGATAGGTGGGAATATCCGTGCGCTGCTTGAACGTAAGACCGTAGACTCGGTTGGCAGCATAAAACACACCTTTGACCAGTACACTGTCGATATTGAAATACGGCTTCACTTCATCGTCAGAGACATTGAGCAGCTCCTTTTTCATCTTCTGCGAGTAATAGAAGCGGTCATAAGACTGTAACTTGAAGTCACTGCCTTCTGTCTTCCGGGCATAGGCTTCAATGTCGGCAGTTTCCTTATCAGCAGCGGGACGATAAGCCGCAATCAGGTTGTTGAGAAACGCATATACGTTTTCGGGTGTCTTTGCTATGGTCTTTTCCAATGAGTAGGAGGCATAATTCTTATACCCCATCAACTCGGCCTTCTCTGCTCGGAGATTCGTTATTTCCACTACGATGGGGAAGGTATTGAACTGTCCGGAGCCATCGGCACGATGGATGGAAGCCTCGTAGACACGACGGCGAAGGTCTCTGTTGCTGAGACTGGCCAGTATGGGTTGCTGTGTGGTGTTGATGATGACGATGGCGTATGGCGCCTTGCCTCCACGGCTTTCTGCATCTTTCTTGCACTGGGCAATATCGGCATCGCTCAGGCCAGCAAGCTCTTCCTTGCTATTCACCCATACGACGGCATGGTTGGTAGCTTCAGGAAGCAGGTTGCCCCATTGTTGTTGCAAATCAGAGATGCGGTTGTTGATCAGTTCCATCCGGACTTTTTTCTCTTTTGAGAGAAGTGCCCCACTGCGCACAAAGTCTTTGTAGGTCTCCTCCAGAAGGCGTTTGTCTTCACCTTTAAGCCTTGTATATTCGTGGTCGTAAACATACTTGACGCGCTCAAAGAGCTTTTGATTAAATGAGATGTCATTTCCAAGTTTGGTCAGCTCAGGGGTGATGGCCTTCTCAATAGCGGCTATCTCGGGTGTCTTGTCAGCACTTGTCAGACAATAGAAAACGCTGGAGACACGGTCTAAAAGCTTTCCACTGTTTTCGTAAGCCAGAATGGTATTGGCAAACGTAGGCTTCTGCTTGTTGACAACAATGGCGTTGATGGCTTTGCGTTGTGTGGCAATGCCTTGTCGGAGAGCAGGAAGATAGTACTCTGTCTTGATTTTACTGAAGTCAGGGGCACCGAAGAGCAATGAGCTCGGATGAAGCAACGGATTGATTGCTGTTGAAGATTGAGCCATAGAAAACATGACGACGGATGATAATCCTAACGTGAGCAGGGTCTTTTTATACTTAGCATTCATCGTGTAAAAATTTGGTTAATTAGGTTACAAAGATAATTAAAAAAATGAGGAGCATACTTGAAAGTCATTCTAAATTTATGTTATTTTAGTTTATTGTCATTATAAGACCTGTTTTGTAACTACTCAGTCTTTTTCAGCAAGCCATCCAGTAACTATTCAGCAATAGCCATACGCCATGTCCATCCTATAATGATAGGATGGTGCTGATAGCATTGAGTTGTGACCGATGGTTCTTCCATGCCGTGTCTGCGATGGAATGTATTGCAAAGAAAGCATCTGCTCCACTGTCAGACCTGAATGTTCGGGAGATTTTCTGCTTTATCTTCAGTTTTCGGATTCCCCGCTCGCTGGCATTGTTGTCAGATGGTATTCTCGGATTCTCCAGAATGTTGAATATGTAGTCTCTGCATTTGAAGAGCCCCTTGCGCATCCTTTCGAAATGGTCTTTCAGATGGAGAAGGTTGGCTTGCAGCAGGATGTCTAATTTTTCAAGCCACGCTTTCTTTTCTATTACATCCGCAGGATGCTCGTTCCTTTCGTGGATGGCTTTCCGCAACAGGCCTGCTACGTCTTTAGACCCATTCTGTGTGGGGTCAAGCTCGGTCAGATATTCAAGTTCGCGCAAAAGATGGGCGTGGTATACTTGGTGGTCAAGGAAGTTGAGCGCGAAATAAGCGCTGTGCCTGTCTGTGACGGCTACCATGTTCTTCAGGGATTCGCCGAATTTGTCCTCAAGCACTCTTGAGGAGCGTCCTGTCGCCCGGAAACAGAGTGTAACGTATGCCGTCTGTGCTATCCATGCCCAGTCCAGTTTCTTGTTGTTGTAACATCCTGATTCGTCAAAGCCCACGACAGCGGATTTCTTCCGCATTCCTCTATCACATCAGGGACTGCGACCAATTCCTTCAGATGCCCTTCATGTCCCGGCTGTCCGCCAGGCTTGAGTCCGCTTTTCTTCCGCAATGACTTTGTGCGTCGGACCACCTCGTCTTTCATGGGTTCCTTGGAAGGTGGCGTGCTGCTGTTGTTCGAGTTCTTCTTTGGCCCCTCGTATTTCTCCAGCTGTTTGCGCAAGGTATGGTTTTCAGCCTGCAATTTTTCCACATTACGGCGCAAGTTGGCATTCTCCGTACGCATCGCATCCATACCCTCTCGCATGGATGCCATCTCCGAAGTCAGCCTTTTAAGTGCTTGCGACATGTCCGTAACTTGCTCTTTCATAGGTACAAAGATACGAAAAATATCTGAGATATGCAAGTAAATAGGTGTGTATTTTCCTGACAATAAAGACTTTCTTCATTGCGGACAACCGCATTCAAAGGTTGATGGGTAAGTTTGTACTAAGACAGAACTTGTCATGAACAATATTGCTGAATAGTTACTATGAATCTTATGATTGTATTAAATACTGTAAAATGAAATTTATTTGCATTCTGACTGATTAATTTTGCAAGCATAAGAGGTCGACAACTTGCAAGAATTATTAACTAATTAATTAACATCAAAATGAAAATGAGAGTTTTATCTGAGAATGAGATGCGCTCAACTTGTGGAGGTGGCTTTATCAACATCCTTACAATAAGAGGAGCTCACGATGGGGTTAAAGGGAATACTGAGATTTTCCTGTTTGGCATTAGAATCTATCACGGGAAAAATGCCTAATCATTAAGTCAATGTCGTAGGAAGTCTTTCGGGCTTCCTACTTCCCACGGATATCTAATAAAAATGAAAAGACTTTTATCTCTTATTTTTCTATATTTTTTAATCATTAATAGCTTTGCCCAAGTAAAGCTGTTAGATGCAAATACTCATAAACCAGTAGAATTTGCTTCTGTATTTAACGGCAAGGGTTCTTTATTATCTTCCTCAGATGTACTAGGAGTAATACGCATTCCTTATGGTGTTCATAAATTGTCTGTCTCTCACGTGGGCTATGAAAACAAGGCCGTGGACTTAGATACCTTAACACATGGCATCATATATATGATGCCAAGAGTGCAGATGCTCAACGAAATTGCAGTAACGACAAAGCGACCTGAGTATGCTGTTTTGAAATGCTATTTCAGGTGTCCTCAATTTTTCAATTCTGAACTTGAATATTATTTTGAGGGCAAAATAATCTATTTTGTAAAACTGAAGAATGGGCGCGTAGACCACCGTATTATCGCTTCCAAGTATCTTGCTAATGATAGTGTTCGGAAAATAGAATTGAGTGAAGGCAGTGCATACTCTTATAATCCATCTATACCGTATTTAGAGTTTAACGCTCTATCTGACAAAAAAGAAGGTTATATAAAGGTTGATACCTCATCTGTTTCAGAAATAAGATACGCTTCCGACAAGTTATATCCAGACACTGTCGCAACGTTTAGATTTGGTAAATATATAATTCATCGTAAAAAGAACTATTTGAATGAGGTCTATAAACGTAGTGAGGAGCCTTTAACTTATTCAGATCTGCTTTCTTACCGCCAGTCGAGGCAGATGACTATTGAATATAAAGGTGTTAACAAGGTCTTTGATCAATGGGAAGAAGTGCATGTTATAAAAGCTTTCCTTATCAATAGAAAAGAAAGAGAGAGATTGCAGAAGCAAGACAAGGAAAGTGTTGATTTTGATGTATTCAGGGCGGAAAACTCTATTCCGTCGATTAATAATAGTATTAAAGATCGATTGTGCTTTATGCGACCCTACAATCCAAGTAAAAAATAACAGATCAGTATATTGGAAATTATCATTTGTCTTTTGGCTACTCCCTGATTTTGAGATTCTGAGTTTGCGTCAATGCCTAAAGGTCCTTCGCAGAAAAACTGGTTCTTCCGTTAAATGAATAGATAGGCTGTTGTATATATATTAAAAGAGCTGGTATTATGTATCTTTGTTTGTAGTGCCCAAACTCCAAGAACATGAATACCAGCATAATGCAAAACGCCTTAGGCGTCTCCCGACAGGAATGTCAGGATATGCGCTACGAAGGTAATGAACTAAAGTTTCCCACCCTATATAAAGTGGTATGAAATAACAGTTTCTCGATAATTTTTAGTAACTTTGTAGTGTCCGATTACATTGATTACCAATAAATTAAAGAGGAACTGTTATGGATATAAAATTAAGCAATTTCAGTGAGATCTCCAAACTCTTGAGTGTTAAAAGTAAGATGAGCACTGATATTCTCAACCTATTCTCCAAATTTGGGCTTGGCCATCTGCTATGCCGTTTGTCATTAGAGAAACATGATGGCATATCTGCAGTTCAGCTCATTCTTTCTCTTTGCCTTTTCCGAATCAACGGAGAGACTATTCATTCTATGTACAGGAAAGGCTTCTATGGCCTTCTTGAGACCGGCAAGAACTGCTACTATCGTATGCTGGAACGTCCTTCCATGGATTGGCGTCGGCTTATGAACTACACTGCGATTCGTTTCATGTGCGTTCTTCGAAAGAATGGCATACAAACAGACAATGAAAATTCATGTGTAATTATTGACGACACCACATTGGAAAAGAGCGGAAAGTTCATGGAGCATATAACGAAGGTCTTTGACCATGTAAAGAGAGACTACGTTCTCGGCTACAAGCTGCTCTTGTGCACATTCTTTGATGGAAAATCCACATTGCCTTTCGACTTTTCATTACACGAGGAGCTCGGTAAGAAAGGTGATGGAGGAATTGGAAAGAAGCAGCTCAGACGGAGGTTCTCAATACATCGTGACAAGAACAATCCTGATTACCAAAGAGAACAGGAATGCAGCATGAGTAAGTTGGACTGCGCTATAGAGATGGTAAAACGCATGTGGAAATGTGGTCACCATCCGCATTATGCATTGGCAGACAGTTGGTTTGCCTGTGAAGACTTCATCACATCCATAAGGAATATTGCTGACGGTGCTATACACTATGTGGGCCTGGCAAAAATGGGCGCCACCAAATATTTAGTCAATGGCAAGAAGAATAACGCAGAGGAATTGGTTGCCTTATGCAGCAGAGAACATACACACATCTGCCGCAAGTATAAATGCCAATACATAGCGCTTCGAGGATACCTGGGCAGTCTTCCCGTCAGAATTTTCCTTATCAAGTACGGACATAATGAGAGATGGAATATCATGCTAACCACAGATACCTCAATGCCGTTCATACGCGCCTTTGAACTCTACCGGATACGTTGGAATATTGAAGTTGTCAATCGGGAAACCAAGCAATATCTTGGACTTGGGACATATGCCGGTCGAAACCTCAACGGGCAGATTGCTGACGCTGCTCTTTGCTACATAACATATACGATGATGGCTTTAGAAAAGCGAATGTCTGATTGTAAACGTCTTATTTTCCGCCACGCCCAATCACCCGGCTGTTTTTCAGCCGGTTATGTGGACTAAGCAAAAAAATGATTTTCCAAGTTTAACCTATATTTTAATATAACAGGGCAGTAATTGCCGCTTATCATAGGTTTCATGGCTGACTATGCACTTGAAGAGCTTCTCAAGGTATGTCTCAGGATTGATGCCGTTGAGCCTGCAACTTTCCGTAAGCGAGAAGATGACGGCTGTATTTTTGGCAGCATCCTCACTTCCTATATTCTGGCAGTTCTTCAAGTTCAGTTTTACTGGTTTCATTCTCTGTTCACAGAGATTGTTTGAGATCTGCACTCTGCCGTCCTTGATGAAGTTCTCAAGCGACTTCCACTGATTGAGCATATAATTGACAGCATTGCTCATCATCTCGTTTGCCATCAGTTTCAGGTCTGTCGACATCAGTACGACTCTGTCATGTATCCGCCTGAGTATTGTCCTGGACCGTCGTTCCCGTCTTACTTTTATCTGATCGGGTGATAGCTTCTGAACTTTAAAGGCAAGTTCCAGTCTGAAGAGCTCTGCTATCATATTGATGATCTCCATCGCTCTTCGGTCACTTGGAAGAGCATCAATGAACTTTCTTCTTGCGTGAACCCAGCAACCGATATGTACGATGCCCGGGTGCTTCTCTGCATCATCGAAGATACTGTAGGCGATGTAGCCATCTGTTGATATAAAACCACTGAAGTCCGTCAGGAAGTCAACAACTACCTTACGGGCACGGCTACCACTCTCATAGAGGTAATAAACGATTTTCTTCAACTGAGCGTAGAAGGCCCAGAGATATTTCTTCCTGTAGCTTTTTCCTCCGTTTTCATCCTTCACTCAGACAGGCTCTGTCGTCTCGTCTGTCATAATGTAGTCAGTGCTGATGACCTCACGTCTCATGCTATCCTCCATGTATTCTCTAAGGATTCGCAGACCATTCTGCATGTAGCGGTTCAGCGTGGCTTTGCTGAAGTGAAGGCCGATTACGAGGCTCTCAGTGAGATAAGCCATGTCCGACCAGCTTATTTGGTAGCTGCGGGATAATTCGTCGAATACGGGCTTCTTGAACTTTCCCTGAACCGGACGCTTTTCATAGAGAACATAGAAACCACGCTCATAATGCAACAGCTTTACAATCTTACGTGACTTCGACATGAACATGTAGACAATAGTCGTATCACCTGGATCCATGGACAGCTCTGTCCGTATCTGCTCGCAAAGGCGGAAGATACCTTTGCGCATGTCAACGTTACCATTGAACAGGTAGTATTTCAGATTCGCACTCAGTCCTAACATGTCCCTATCAGTTTATTGAGCATCACACTCAGGTCGAGTACGTTGGTATTTCTCAGGAAGATGTTGGCACCACTTGTCAGCTGGAGCTTCACCCATTTGATAGGCTCTGGAGCTGCAGGCTTTACCGGCTGTATCTTGACGGTTGGCTGATTGCTCGGAGTGCCGACTATTTGGACGCGGGCCGTATTAGGCTGCTTCACCTCTACGGTCTTCCCGAGCTTCTCATCCCATAGCTGATGGCGCTGCCAGTTCATAAACTTGTCATAGTTGACACCATACTCGGAGCAGAACTCCTTCAGATCCTTAGTCTCACTGCACAGCTGATACAGGTCATAGACTTCCTGATAATTGACTCTTTCTTTTGGCATAACTTTTCTGTTTTAAAGTTGATGCCGCAAAGGTAATAATTTTAGGAGCCGGTGTCAAGGCGGAAAATAAGACGTTTACGTTACGAAGTGGGGTATAGCCGTCTCATAGAAGAAATCATTAGGCACTGGCTGCTAATGGTCGCCAAAAGGTCGCCAAAACGACGTAACGCCAAAACATATACAGCTTATAATCAATACATTACAACGATACAAGATATCCCCAGTCGGAGTACATTAAAAAAGCCAAGGAACGACTTAACTCCTTGGCTTTCCCTGTGCTTATAGTATGTGTTCTGTCAATCTTATGGTTTACTGGTTCTCGTCGCCTTCGTCCCAGAAGAAGGAGGGTTTCGCAAGGGCATCCGGGCCATAGACATCCGTTGTCGGGTTCAGTCCTGTTTGTGTAAAGCCGTTACCCGACTGTTCCAGGCCTTTATCACTTGAGTTTGCCATTATGGGAGATTCTATGTCCATTGCCTTAACATATACGACCGGTGCTGAATATATTTTTTTCATAGTCTTAAAAACTTGTTTGTCATCGGCGGTTCTGTTTGTTGACTGCTTTTATCTGACGATTACTTTCTTGCCATTCAGGATGACAATGCCCTTATAGCTTTTGCCGGTGCGCTGTCCGGCAAGGTTATAACGCATGTCACGCTGAGGCTTGCCGACAACGGTATTGTTGATGCCAGTCGTGGTGTTGCCGAGAGCGTAGAAGGCCTTGGCCGCCGTCGTGTCCTTAATATAGATATAACCTTTGTAAGCGGGCAGCATCTCTCCTGTTGCCATTGGATAGAAACCACAAATATTGCCGACTTTGGTAAGAACATAGAATGTCTTAGCGGTAGTGATGGATTTGTCGGCATAATCGAATTCAAGGTTGTTGCCGGTGAGCGCATCGGCACTCTCGGTATGGTCGAGTGTGTAGGTACCTTCGTTGCCTTTCAGTACGACCGCCGTGTTTCCGGGAATCTTCGTTACCGGAGAGAGTGTGATGGTGTTGCTTGTGGCGTTATATTTTACAGTGTAGGCCTTCACGCTTGCATTGGAAAAGTCTACTGGACGGCGGCTTACATAGGTTGCCCAGCCAGTGGTTGTGATAGTTGTAGTTTCCTTACCTTCTGTCAGGCTCAACAGTATGGCATCTTTCAGCTCCTTGACATTATTATATGTGGTAATGGTACCGGCAACGATGACTTCGTCACCACGCACTATCTGGTACTCGTTTGTGATGTCAGTGTCATTGAGATACTTACCGTGGTACACTTCGAGCGTAGAAGCAGAGGTGCCATCGTCAGAGAGGTAATAGTTCAGATTGGTGTAGTTGCTGTTGTATTTTTGTGTTTGGGCCACTATACCTTTTACATAGACAACCGTATTGTCGGTTTTTGCCAGGGCATCTGCCACGGTGGTAATTTGCTTTTCGTCTACCTTGGTAAAGCTTATTTGTGCTTCTTTGCCAGCCTTTCCGTTGACATAGGCCACGGCAGTGACAGTAGCGGTCTTGTCGAGTGTGAAAGCGCCGCTGTAAAGTGTGTTAGCAGTGGTAGGTTTGGTACCATCAAGTGTATAATAAATCTTTGCATCGGCATTGTCGCAAGAGATAGCCACTTGCGTATTGTTTAGGAACAGGCTTGTGCCGGTGATTACGGGTGTACCTATCTGAGGCTTGATGATATTGGTTATCTGGCTGCCTTGGGCTATTCCCAGTGTTGTGTTCTTATAAAATGTGGGAGTGCCCATTACCGTTACTGTCCATCCGGCTTCCAAATCGGTTACGGCAGTGAACTTGTCCCCATTAAGGCCAAGTCCATTATATACTTCAAGCTCACTCGCTTCATTGCCGTCATCAGAGATGTAGTAGTTAAGCTCACCGTATGAGCTGTCCAGTTCGCCCACCTTAGAGATGATGCCTTTCACATATATTTTGCCCGTGGGCAGTACGTTACTCTTGTTGAGCAGAATAAGGTCGGCCACGGTGTAGGGGTTGGCTTCCATACCATCGCCTGTTGTCTTTGGACCGACATTGATGGTATAGCTGGCTTTCGACGGCTCATAAATGTCGTTGCCTGCGAAAGCGGCGGTTACCTTCACCGAACCTGTCTTGTTCTCGTTAAGAACGACTGTACCGTTGCCTGTGTCTATCGTAGTGAGGTCTGTGTTGTTAGGGTCAAGGGTATAAGTGACGGTAGCGTCGCTGATGATGTTGGTGCCATCCATCACGATAGCTTTCTGTCCCTTGAAGTTTTTGGCATCGTCTGAGCCTTGGGTAAAGGTGTAGCTGGGAGTAGCGAAAGACACCGTTGTCTCTTTCTTGGTATCTTTTCCAATTGTCACCTCAATTTTCTTGACCCATACAGGATTGGTTTTGGGTGTAAGTGTAAACGAATTTGCATCGCCCGCCCATGTCCCTATAGAGTCAAGGTAAGAGTATGTGCCTGTACTTGGTTCTCTGAAACATCCAGGTCCATGTCTGCGGTCGCCAATCGCATCACACGTAAACACGACTTTTGTGATATTACCTACAGTGGAGGTGAAAGTGACTGGATAATTCTTGTAAAAACTGTATTTGGCAGTATTGGCCAGTTCACAATGTTTTGTTACAGCTTTTATTGTTACTCCATCTTTGGACAAAGCGGCATCTTTCCCTAAGTCTTTTGTTGCATCAAATGTGACAGTCTTTGTCTGAGCCATCGCTCCCTCCACTCCTGCAATCAGAAGAAGTAGGGTCAAAAACGAAAGTAGAGTTTTTCTCATACAGCGTTGTTTAAAGTTTTTATAATATATTCTCGTTTTTCTCTTTACTTGCAAAAGTAGCCAAAAATATCCATAAAAGCGTTATAACAAGATTAAAAAGATATTATTTTTATAAAAACTGTTTTCTTGCTGCTGTTGGTTTTTGAGTCTTATTTCTTCTTGGAATCAGCAGGGATATCGCCCCATTCCTTAGTCTGCCATTGAATGATGGGAGTGGTGACATTGTGTGTACTGAGTCATCGTTCTGCACGGGTGATAATAGTGAAGAGGGGTTCGGTGCCGCTCACCGCGTTCCAATTTTGTCTTACACTGTTTCTTTTTCACCCATAGGATGGCGTTATAAGAGTCGGAGTAGATAGTTTTATCGGTGATGCCTTGTCTTTCCATGAGGGCGAGGGCATGCACGATGGCAAGAAACTCCCCGATGTTGTTGGTGCCGTAAACTGTTGAGCCATCGGGGTAGTAAGGTCCGAAGTGGAAAACTTGTATACCGGTGGCAAGGTCAACATCTTGGTATTCCATCGGCCCCGGATTACCGGAGCAGGCAGCGTCAACTGCCCATGCAGTGCCCTTTACCTCTAAAGGCAAAGGGAGCACTGTGTCGTGGCGATTTCCAGGTAGATTCGTTACTTCGTCTTTCATACCTTTACATACGTTCTGGAACTTCTATCCCGAGGAGTTCCATAGCATTCTTGATGGTTTTACCCACATTGCGGGCGAGCTTCAAGCGGAAAGACTTCTCGGCATCGGTGTCGGCAGAGAGGATGCTGTAGTCGTGGCAAAACTGGTTGAAGAGCTTCGTCAACTCATAGGTGTAGTTGGCGATACCTGCAGGATTGTAGTTCTGCCCCGCATCAGCCACAGCCATCTTAAAGGCATCCAACTTCTGAATCAGCTCCACCTCCTTGATGTTGGGAGCATAACCGGTTGCACTGTCAGTCACGTTGTCTTGGCTTTTTCTCAGTATCGACTGGATACGAGCATAGGTATATTGAATGAAGGGTCCAGTGTTGCCGTTGAAGTCGATAGACTCGGCAGGATTGAAAAGCATGTTTTTGCGGGCGTCGACTTTGAGAATGAAATACTTCAGTGCGCCAAGACCGACAATGCGGGCTATCTCTTGTTTCTCGGCTTCAGAGAATTCTTTCGATTGCCCGTGTTCCTCACTTGTCTTACGAGCATCGCTGATCATGGTATCAATAAGGTCGTCGGCATCCACCACGGTACCCTCACGGCTCTTCATCTTACCGTTGGGAAGCTCTACCATGCCGTAGGAGAAGTGGACAAGATCCTTGCCCCACTTGAAGCCGAGGCGGTCGAGAAGGATGGATAGTACCTGAAAGTGGCAATTCTGCTCATTGCCCACCACGTAGATAATTTTGTCGATAGGATAGTCGTTAAATCGCATCTCGGCGGTGCCGATGTCCTGGGTCATGTAGACCGTGGTGCCGTCGGAACGGATGAGGAGCTTCTGATCGAGGCCGTCTTTGGTGAGATCAGCCCAGATGCTGCCATCCTCTTTCTGGTAGAAGAGCCCTTTTCTGAGCCCTTCCATGACCTTGCGCTTACCTTCGAGGTAAGTGTTGCTCTCGTAATAGATCTTGTCGAAGCTTACGCCGAGAGCTCTGTAGGTCTCGTCAAATCCGGCATAAACCCAAGCGTTCATCTTCGCCCAGAGGTCGCGGATTTCCTTGTCGCCGGCCTCCCATTTCACGAGCATATGGTGGGCCTCCTTGATAAGCGGTGCTTCCTGTTCTGCTTTTTTCTTGGCGTCGTCTTCGTTCATACCCTCGGCGATGTATTTCTTTTCCAGCTCGGTGCACTCCTCTTTATAATGTTTGTCGAAAAGCATGTAGAAGTCGCCAATGAGGTAGTCGCCTTTCTTGACAGTCGACTCCGGTGTACATCCATTGCCCCACTTTATCCAGGCAAGCATCGACCTCATAATATGGATGCCGCGGTCGTTGACAATGTTCGTCTTTACCACGCGGTTGCCGTTGGCCTCAAGAATCTTTGCGAGGCTCCATCCGAGGAGGTTATTGCGTACGTGTCCGAGGTGAAGCGGTTTGTTTGTGTTGGGTGAAGAGTATTCCACCATGACGAGGGGCGATTCCTTTGTGGCGGCTTTCTCGCCATAGCGTGGGTCGCGGTCGATGTCATCAAGGAGACCCAGCCACGCCTTTGGAGCGATGACGAGGTTGAGGAATCCGCCGACGGCATCGAATGCAGCCACAGCTTTACAGTTGCTCACGAGCTTCTCGCCAATCTCTTGTGCCGTGTCCTGCGGCTTCTTGTGCGACATTTTTAGAAATGGAAAGACAACGAGCGTGAGGTTACCCTCAAAGCCAGGCTTTGTCTTCTGGAGCTGTACTATCTTCTCCGGTACGTCCTGACCGTAAAGCTCTTTCACGGCTGCTATCGCTGATAAGCTGATTCCCTTCTCAATATTCATGTACTCAACTTTCGCAAGTGAATAAAAAGGTCAAAATTGGGTGAATAAAAATAGCTAAAGGCTTCCGTAAGTCGCTGAAAATCAGTATCTTTGTAGTGTCAACGAACAAAGCACCAAATACCTTTAGCTATGCGCAAATTTAGATAAAATTCCCGAGTTATAAGCCAGTTAAGATAAAAAACCGAATAGATTTCCTCCCGCTGTGGCTATAACAAGGAAAATCAAGGCCGGCATACGCCCAATCCTATTTTCCGTGCTCTAAGTCACAATTATTTGCTATCTTTGAGGTCTTAATTGTTTAACCCTCTAAAAGTTAGGCTTATGAGAGCAGTATGTGGTCTTGACGTTCACAAAGATAGTGTTTATCTTTGTATTTTGACCGGGGAAGGCGAATTAATCGAGAAAGTTTTCAGAGTTTTATCTTATCAATAATTCATAGATACCCGACCCTATAGACTGTCAGAACTACGAAAGTAATATATTTAGTTAATTTTTAGACGGCAAAGGCTCTTATCTCGTTTTTTCACATTATATTTGCGTAAAAATATAAGTTCTTAAACATGCAATGTAAAGATTTAAATAGATTAAAAGTGGTTCTAGTCGAAAAGAAAAAGACAGGGACATGGCTTGCTGGTCAGCTAGGTGTTACGCCTGTCACTGTCTCGAAGTGGTGCAATAACATCACCCAGCCCACTCTGCCAACACTTGACAAGATAGCAGAACTGCTGGAGTGTGAGAAACGTGAACTTATAACAGAGTAGATGGCAGCAATTAACAGATTACAGTCATTGGTAGAAAGATTCCAAGCTGCAAAGACAAACTTGCAGTTAAAGAACTCTTCGGAGGCTACGATACGTGCTTGGATAGATGAGCTACTATCCATCTTTGGTTGGAATGTACAAAATACCCAACAGGTGCAGACAGAGCACACGCTTGGGCGCAGCGAGAGAGAACGTCTCCATGGAATAGGCTCTACTAATACGAGACCGGATTACACATTGGTTAACGGCAATGTGCCACTGGCATTCATAGATGCCAAAGGCCTTAATGTGGATATAGAACACGATAAGGATGTTGCGTTTCAGATACGTTCATACGGATGGTCTATTGGAGCACCGTTCTCCATCGTAACCAATTTCGGGCAGATGGCAGTCTACGATTGTTCTGTTATGCCAAATGTAAACGAAGGAGCCGATTTTGCCAGGACATTCTTCTTTACCTGCGACCAATATATAGAAAAATTCGAAACGCTACAGGCTATACTTCTAAGGAGTAATGTTATAGCAGGAAACGTTAGGCTTGCTCATGGAA
Organism: Hallella multisaccharivorax DSM 17128; assembly: GCF_000218235.1. Taxonomy (GTDB): domain Bacteria; phylum Bacteroidota; class Bacteroidia; order Bacteroidales; family Bacteroidaceae; genus Prevotella; species Prevotella multisaccharivorax. Next base: position 31,528 of record NZ_GL945017.1, read on the forward strand.
ACGGGAACGCTCTTGACGAAAATTTCTCTATTATGCTGGGCGAAATACGCAAGGAACTAGCTAAAACAATCATCAAGAACAATCAAATAGACAGTATAAGCACTTTAAGCTACTATGTTCAAATCATCATTAACCGTGTTCTTTTCATCCGTGTGTGTGAATCCCGTGGGTTGGAGGTAGATGGACTTTTGAAACGATTCTCAGAGCGAAATTTCTGGACTGAGTTCAAGAAAAGTTCATACGCAGACTTCTACGAACATTACGATGGACCTATGTTCAAGAGGATCCCGCCGCTCCAAAGTCTGTTTATAGATAACGAAGTGTTTGAACATTTCTTGCAAAGCCTATATTATCCTTCACCATATCGGTTTGATGTAATCCCGCTAAAGACACTAAGCGACATATACGACTTGTTCCTTGGCTATCAACTTGTGGTAGATGGAGAAAAGGTAACAGACGAGTTGAAGTCTGAGTTCAAGAAGAGCAATGGGGCGGTTACAACACCAGTCTCTTTGGTTAATCGTGTCCTCAACTGCACGTTAACATCCCCTGTTATTGAAAGCCTGACAATACCACAAATTCTACAATTGAAGATTGTGGATATTGCCTGCGGAAGCGGCGTGTTTATCGTCGGTGCGTATGATTGCCTCGTTAAGTTGATAGAAAAGAGGTTATCTCTTGGTGAAGAGGTGGATGACGATTTTGCCATATTGTTGAATGGCAAGCACATTCTTACCATTGAGGGAAGAAAGGCCATTATCAGCAACTGTCTTTATGGTGTTGACATCAATCCCGAAGCCGTGGAAGTGGCAAAGATGGCACTTTCGCTAAAGCTCATTGATAACTATGCACTTAAAGACTTCGGAAAAGTAGGCATACTTGGTTCTCAGATACTCAAAGGTATTGGCAAGAACATACGTTGCGGCAATTCGTTGGTTGGTTCAAACATTGAAACCTTGTACCCATCCATATTAGGAAACCTGCATGAACTACAGGCTACGAATGCATTTGACTGGCAGACCGAATTCCCTGAAGTCTTTGCAAAAGGCGGCTTTGACTTTGTTGTTGGCAATCCTCCATACGTGGAGGTAAAGAACTACAATTTGGAACTGCCCTACATGGCCAGTTATATAAAAAAGGTATATAGTTCAAGCAAGAACGGAAAGATTGACCTCGCCATACCTTTTATAGAGCGTGGCGTTAACCTGCTCAACCAGCACGGAAGACTTGGTTACATCATTCAAAAACGTTTTTTCAAGACAGACTATGGCAAGGGAATTCGTAAGTTGCTTACATCCAACGAACTGCTTAACGGAGTTTATGACTATGCAGAGACCGACCTGTTTGCAGGAAGGATAACGTACGTAGCCATCATCGTTTGCGACAATAACAGGGATAACAATCATAATATATGGTATGTCAAATCAAGTGACAAATCAAGTCTTCTGCTTCCGTCCAAGTCCTTGACTGAAACACCTTGGAACTTCGAGAATGCGCGACTCAACGCACTCAGGCTAAAACTGTCTGAGCAACTTGGTATGCTTAAGGACATCTGCCATGTGAAAGTTGGTCTCCAAACGCTGTGGAACGATGCTTACCAAATAATTACAGACAAGGTTGAAAACAGTCTTATCTATGGCCATTCTATAATTGATGACAACGTTGTGATTGAGGAAAATGCTTGCAGACCACTTATCTGCAATGAGCATTTTGCACCTTTGACAAAACGACTTTATACCACATTTGCAGTTTTTCCCTATTCGGTTACGGATGATGGAGAGGTAACGGAGTTGAGCATAGATGATTTTTCTAAGCTATACCCAAAGGCTAGTGCATACTTGTCGAAACACAAGGACGTGATTTGCAACAGTGTCGAGACGCTTCCTCAAAAAAACAGCGCATACAGCCAAAACGAGTACTGGCATCTGTTCACCCGTGTAAATAATCATGGTGCTGTTTACGAAAAAATATGTGTCCCAATGACGGCGCAATACACTCAGGCTTCCGTCATCATGGATAAGCATGTCTACTGTGACAATGCCAATATGTTCTTTATCCAAGTTGATACTATAGATGAAACTCATCTATACGCGCTTGCGGCCATCATCAACTCAACGATCTTCAACTCCTTTGCACGCTCTATCGCCAATCCTCAGCAGGGAGGATATTACAAGTTCAACAAGCAGTTCCTTGACCCTGTGCCTGTGCCCAAAGAAGCTTTCCTTAATGGTGACAAGAATATTCAGAAACTATCCAAAATAGCGAAGCGGATAGAGAAGCTGAACGAGCAAATCAAGAATGGTCTGGGCACACAGACATCCGGTCTGCTACTCTCTTTGCAGAACCAGTGGCAACAGCTTGATAAGGTGTGCGATAAATTATATGGCATAACGAAGCCGGAGAATAAGGCTTTGCTATATGCCACTCCACGTAAAGACAGAAATCCCTATGGAAAAGAAGATTAGTACAATTATACAGAAATATGCTGACAACGAAATATTGTTTGACAAGCTTGTAGTGTCATCTTGCTGCCAATTCTATAATATTGAGATTGGTACAGGTTACCTTGCTGCATTTACGCCAGAAGAACAAGACCAATTGACTGACGACATAGACTCGCTGGCCAAAGATTGTGACATAGAAAGCGTAATAAACATTTTCGAGCAGGCTATCCCACAAGACGAGAAGACTGCTAACGGTGCAGTGTATACTCCAAGATACATACGAGATTATATAGTCAATCAGGTTTATAAAGACAAAATCAAGGATGTAGCGAATTGTCTTTGCGCTGACATAGCTTGCGGGTGTGGCGCATTTTTATACACATTGGCCGTTTACGTGCATCAGCATGCCAAAATACCGTTTTCGGCCATATATCACCATCTATATGGTATTGATGTCAGTCCCACAGGCATTGTTAGGGCTAAGATTCTTCTTGCTTTGCTTGCTAAAATAAACCATGAGGATGTTGAGGTAGACGATTTCCGTCTGTTCTGCGGTGACACTCTAACTTTCGACTTTACATCCATGCAAGAGGTAAAAGACAATGGGGGATTTGACATCATCGTCGGTAATCCTCCGTATGTCCGCTCCAAGCACATTGACCCTTGTGTTAAGCAAAACCTTGCTCTTTGGAATACATCCAAAGTCGGCAATGCGGATTTGTATATTCCTTTCTTTGAAATTGGGATGTCGGTACTCTGTGACACCGGCATACTCGGTTTTATTACTGTAAACACTTTTTTTAAGAGCGTAAATGCACGATCTTTGCGAAAGTTCTTTACGGCTAACCAATTTTCGCTTAAGATTATAGATTTCGGTGAACAGCTTGTCTTCAAGAAGAAACTTGCATACACCTGTATTGCTTTTGTCTCAAAGAAAACAAGTTGTTCACTACAATACGCTAAAGCAAGTGTGGAAGAGGTGAAGTATAATACTCATATTGACTACAGTTCTATAGACTACACTTTTTTGGATAATCATAAAGGATGGCATCTTAATAAGAGTAATGTGTTAGAGAATATTCAACGGATAGAGAATGCAGGAGTAGCTCTTGGTGACAAATATGTTATCAAGAATGGCATAGCTACACTTGCCAACAATGTGTTCATTTTTAAGCCGAAACGTGAGGACAACAGCTATTATTATCTGGAGAAGAATGGTGAGGAATGTCCAATAGAGAAAGCAATTTGCAGGGACGTAATCAAGCCTAATATCCTAAAGTCGGAGGCGGAGATACCCGAGAAAGAAGAGAAAATAATCTTCCCATACGATACTCAATACAATGTAATTACGGAAAGATTGTTTAAAACTGATTACCCATGTGCATATCAGTATCTTGAACCATGTCGCCCCATCCTTGATAAGAGAGACAAGGGCGAAGGAAATTATGGAGCGTGGTATGCTTTTGGACGGACGCAAGCTATATCGGACAGTGGGCGAAAGTTGCTGTTTCCTTACATCAGTGATTTCCCCCATTTTATATACACCCCACAGAAAGACATGCTGATTTATTGTGGATATGCTATATACAATGATTCTGAGACAGAGTTGTTGTTTCTGAAGCGTCTGCTTGAGTCCTGTGTCTTTGACTATTATATGAGGAATACTAGTAAGCCGTACTCCACAGGCTATTACTCATATGCCAAGAACTATGTGAAGTCTTTTGGCGTATATCCTTTCAGTGAGGCCCAAAAAAGATATATTTTATCGTTACGCTCTAAAACAGAGGTTGACAATTATGTAAAGCAACTTTATGGTTTAGTAATTTAAGGCATAAGTGATAATTGAAAGAGGGGGTTAGAAACTTTCTATTTGCGTTGCAAAATATGAATAAACAATATCGTATAATTCCAGAGATATCAACCATAGGCATTGAGGTTAATGAAATGCGCACACGCATGCAAGAGTGCGCTGCTAATAAGCAAGTTATCCTCGATAAATATCTAAAATAAAAGTATCATGCAAGGAGAAAAGTTTACCAATACAACATACACCGTTAAGGCAATCCTTGGACTTATCGAAGCCCGCGAGATTGCCATACCAGAGATTCAACGGCCTTTCGTATGGAGGGCGACACAAGTCCGTGACCTTATGGACTCCTTATATAAAGGTTATCCTACGGGTTACCTCATCCTTTGGAAGAATCCAAACGTGAAACTGAAGGACGGCACAATCTCCTCAGGTAAGAAAGTGGTGATAGATGGCCAGCAACGTATCACAGCCTTGATGACTGCTGTCGCCGGGCAGAAAGTCATGAACAAGAACTTTGAGGAAACACGTATCAAAATAGCATTCAACCCTTTCGCTGCTTTATCCAAGGACAATGATGCCGAAATCTTCGCCGTGCAGACTCCTGCCCATTTGAAGAGCAAGAACTGGATTCCGGACATTGCGGTAATCTTCAAGCCGGAATTCTCTTCTTTCAAGTTCATATTGAAGTATTGTGAAGACAATCCCTACATTGATTGTGATACGCTGTCGCATGTCATAGACAAGTTGAAGTCTATCCAGAACATACAGATGGGTATCATCGAGTTGTCCGATTCCCTTGACATCGACGTTGTAACCGATATCTTTATCCGTATCAATTCCAAGGGCACTGCCCTCAGCCAAGGAGATTTCGTGATGTCGAAGATGGCTGCTGACGATAAGTACGGCGGCAACACACTTCGTAAGATTATCGACTATTTCAGCCATCTGGCTGTTTCCCCCAATCATTATGAAAAGATAGTGGAGCATGACACGTCGTTTGTCGCCACCCCCTATCTCCAAAAGTTAGCATGGCTCAAAGACGATACGGAGGCGGTGTATGACCCAGGTTATGATGATGTCATCCGCGTGGCGTTTATGTCAGAGATTAAACGGGCCAAGTTGGCAAACTTGGTTCAGATGCTTGCAGGACGTGATTTCGAAACACGAGAATTTAAAGAATCGATTATAGAACAGACATACAAGTCAATGTATGATGGTGTACTGAATGTCATCAGCCAGTACAACTTCACACAATTTATGATAACATTACGTTCGGCAGGTTTCATATCCAAGAAACTTGTCAACTCCGTGATGGCAATAGATTTCGCATATACTGTTTTCCTTATTCTCCAGAAATCCAAAGAAGTACCTGTAGCAGAGGTAAAACGCATAGTTCAGAAATGGTATGTGCTTTCAGTGCTTACGGGTAGGTATAGCTCTTCGCCAGAATCGGCCTTTGCCACAGACATACGCCTTATCCGAGAGCGTGGTGTGGTCGCGGTGCTGAAAGACATTGAAGCGGCTCAACTGTCCGACAACTTTTGGAACATTGGCCTTGTGCAGGAATTGGAAACTACCTCCACAACGAATCCTGTGTTCCAAGTGTATCTTGCCTCGCAGATATTCTTTAAGGATACTTCTTTGTTGTCTGCTAATGTGCCCGTTTCTGAACTCATTACATTAGGCGGCGATATTCATCATATCTTCCCCAAGAAGTTCCTGATAGAACATGGAGTTGATAAGACAAAATACAATCAGGAAGGGAACTATGCTTACCTTGACCGTCCTGTGAACGAATCAATAGGAAAGAAGGCACCAAAGGATTACTTTGGGTTAGCACTTAAGCAATGTGAGACGAAGAAGGCAACTGTTGGTTCTATTATTGACGAAGAGGAACTACACCGCAATCTTACTACCAATTGTATTCCATCGGATGTGTTTGACATGGGTTTTGACGATTATGACCGCTTCCTTGAGAAACGGCGAAAATTGATGGCGGCAAAGATTCGCAGCTACTATGAGGCACTGTGACGTTTCCAGTATGATCCAACAAGAATATTGTTGTTATCATGGATAGACTCATTACTGGGAAGATCTTACGTCTTCGCTAGAATCAAAATAAGACGCTATTTTTGCAGTAGATTTCTAACTTTGCTATATGGATAAGAACATAACAATCATAGATAAGGAGTATCGGAAGGAGATAAAAACCTAAGCTCGCGCACGAGAGAAAAGAGAAGTTTGGAAACCATCCGTAAGTTCGAGTGATAGCAATTCATCAAAGAAAGACTCATACGCTAACATAACCTACAATGTTGGTATATGAGTCTTCTTTTCCATTAGTATCTCATTCATCTGTGCCATTACTAATAAGAAGGGCGTTTTTAGAAGCCTGCTTCCTCAAAAATGTTTTCCCATTGTTTTCCCGATTTGGATTTATGACTGGATTCCGTCTACCTTGATGCGGAACGACACTTGGTGATTTCGAGGAAGGAAGTGAAATAAATGTGATATTTCGTGGTGTATCATGCTGTTCTCAAGCAAGTTGTGTTTTCCCAATGTTTTCCCAGATAAAAGAAAAAGGAGTTACGGAATTTCCGTAACTCCTTGACTTTCAATGTAGCGGGGGTGGGTAATCAACCCAGTTTTTGCACCCCAAAGCAAAGGAAAATAAAGGCAACAAAATGCTATTAAGTGATTGATAATTAAGTACTTTATAAAATATACTCGCTATGGCTCATTTTCTTATATTTTCACTTAAAAGCACTTATTTTGCTATGATTTGCACCCTATTTGCACCCCGTTAATAGCTTGAAATATCCTGTAAACAAAGGTGTTTAAAGCACTATATTGCTATGATTTGCACCCCAAGCCGTTAAATTTCAGTTAAAAAGGTTGTGAAAAGAAAATATTTTAGGGTGGGAATTGCACCAAAAGAAAATAAATAACTATATTTGCAACAGAAAGAAAACAAAAGAATATAGCAACATGGAGCCAAAGGCATGGAATACAAAGACCGATAACCCTAAGTTAGGTTATAAGGAGTTGGCAGATGGACGGCACAGCCTCTATTTGCTTTATAACTATGGTTACAACAGCGACAACGGCAAGACGGCAAGGAAAAAGGAGTTTCTAAAGTTATATTTGGTGAGCACTCCAAGAACACCGATAGAACGCCAACAGAATAAAGATGTTTTGGAACTCGCCCAAAAGATTAAGCAAGAGAGGGGGCAACAATTCCTAAACGACAGGGAGGGCTACAGGCTAAAACAAAAGGGCATTAACCTGTTTGTGTACTTTGCCAACTTCATAGAACAAAGCGGGGTAGCAGACAAGCATGTTCTGGAGGGTGCATTAAAGAACTTCCAAGACTTTATTAGTGAGGAATATCCTCAATTTGCCAACAGGATAGAACCTAAGAATTTAAGCCGTGAAATGATGGAACGCTTTGCCCACTACATAGAAGACGTGCATACAGGAGAGGGTATTAGAACCTATTGGCAGCGGTTTAAGCGACTGATTAACTATGCCGTTGAAAAAGGCGTTATCAAGAAAAGCCCCTGTTTGAGGATAAAGGTAATGAACACCAACGACATATTAGGCAAGGACATTCTTAGCCGTGAGGAATTGCAACAATTATTTGCCACTCACTACCCAAAGGAGAGTGAGACCATTAGACGTGCTTTTGCCCTTACCTGTTTCACGGGTATTAGGCATTGTGATTTGGCTACCCTTACCTATGGCAATATCGACTACAGCAATAGGTTAATGACTTTCAGACAAAGCAAGGTGCAACATGATAGCAGTGTTAGCGGTGTGCCTATCCCTTTGAATGATACTTTGCTTGCTATCATTGGAGAAAAGCCAAAGGGGGCAAAGGATAGTGATTTAATCTTTAATTTGCCGTCTATTGAAGCAAGCAACAAGGCTCTAAGGCATTGGACTAAGCGGGCGGGCATAGACAAGCATATTACTTGGCATTGTGGACGACATTCATTTGCCACCAACCTGTTAAGTAACGGGGCTAATATCAAGGTTGTAAGCGAGTTATTAGGACATAGCAGCCTAAAGTTTACTCAAAAGTATGTAAGGGCACTTGACGACCAGAAGAAAGCGGCTATCAATAGTTTGCCACAGATTGATATTACTAACATTTAAGAGCGTCTAAGAGTATGAAAGCAACACCTAAGTTAGATGAAGTTGCAGCGAGATTAAAGTATGCTGCAAATCTCTTTTCCCTTATGCCTGTTTATGTAAACAGAATGGACACGGGAGATTTTGAGGGAGTGGAATATGCAATGAAAGTTTTGGATGGGATAGAAAAAGCGTGGAAAATAGCAAAAAAAAATGTTATTACTCCTAAAGATGTGGAAAATGAATTATTAGGAGTGTGCCCAGATATTGCCGATATTCCTAAGTATATTGCAATAGTTGGCACAAAATTTAATCAAGTAGGCTTACCTATTGATATTGAAAGTTATGCTGACATGACAAATGAAAATGTGCAACGACTGAACAATATAAACCAGATACCTGTAAATCTTAGGAATGATATAACGCTATGTTTACACCTGTGGGGTGATTATTGCCAAATGTGGGTAATGGCAGTTAAAAACATTATAAGCAATTTGAGAGAGTATGCAGAGAATTACAAAAAGGTACTAACAGGAAATATAACACCCAATAAACCCCAACAGTTGCAAGCCTCAACGCCTCTATCTGTAGAGTTGCAAACCGATGAGGCTATAAAGCGGTTTGATAGAGCAGAGAAAGCGGGTATCATTGTAAGGACGGCAACAGGATATAAAAAGAACAACATTACTAAAGCCCAATTAGCCTATTTCCTACAAAAGATATATCAAGCCGACCCACAAAGCGGGACACAATTTCCAGAAACAGAACTAAATAATTTGTTTGGAGAAAGTAGATTGGGGAAAGCAGCGGGGAAATTGGTAGATAATAACAGCGGGAAACCGCGAGGATATAGAATTATAGATGATTTATTTATAGATTGAAAACAAAGCAACTTCCAAAATAAGAAGTTGCTTTGTTGTTTTTGGGACATTTGGGGACACCAATGGGGACACCTTAACACCCTATTTTCTCTTTTATTTGCTTGCTAATTTTGCAACAGCTAACAGAAAGTTAGTTGGGGCGGTGCACAGCCTCTAAGTTAAATTTTTAATTCATAGAAATATGGAGACAATGACAGCAGAGGCAGCAAATAGAATAGCCTACAGGGTAGCGATAAACACAAAACCTATCCTAACATTTGATGAAGCGTGCCTGTATATGGGTATGAGCAAATCAGCCCTTTATAAGGTAACTTCAAACAAGGAGATACCATTTAGTAAGCCAAACGGCAAGATGATTTATTTCAAACGTGCCGATGTGGACAGGTGGTTGCTTAGCAATATGAGTGCCACCGCTACAGAGTTGGCAGATAAGGCAATGGCATACATCCAGAAGAAAGGAGGTAAGCGATGATATTAACCGATTATTACCGCTTTGAGCGTCTGGAGGGCACGTTAGCCAAACTTAGGATTGATTGCACCGCCTCAACAGGCAGCTATGAGCCTTTGGAGGAAAAGAGAGCCACAAAAACACTTAGGCACACCGACAAGCGGGACGGCTGCAACGTGGGCGACCTGTTTTGCTACTTTGGAGACGTTCCAGAGCAATTTGGCGGGGACGTTCACAGGAAAGCAGGCAAAGCCCTAACCAAAAGTAAAAACATTAGCAGCATTTACACGCCCGACCCTAAGAGTAATTTGGGTTTTGGCGATATGAAAGGGACAGCCGATGCGCTTTTGTTTGTCTTCCATGATGCACAGTCTGTCAATGGCAAGCTACAAACCAAGGCGGTTATAGAGGTGTTTGTTGCTCGTGGTTATGCCAAAGATAGGATAGCACTTTACAATGAACTTTCAGACGGCTTATTAGATGAGGAAATGGAATACTTAAGACAACAGGCGACCCCAGAGAGGGAGGGGGCAAAATAGCCCCTTTCCTCACTTCACGCTATATTAAGCTGTTTTTTGTTACCATTTCAGTAACCAGATGATGTTTTTATGATAGATACTTTAAATATGAATTTAGGACTTTCAGAGGCGGGTAATAATATAGATTTTCTTTCAGAAGTACCGTGCCGATTTGACGATGAACCACAGGAACATTATTACCCCGATGGCACAGGCGGTAAATATCCTGTTTTGGGTGGGCATTTGGGCAGTCTCAACGTGAGAGTTAGCAGAATGGGGGTTACTATCAAAGACAGCAGCTTTTGCAAGTGGGTATTGGGCAATAATTTCAAGACCATGACACGGGGCGACATACAACAGGGTATTGAAAAGCTATCAGACGACTTACATTTGCCGTTTAAGCGTGCCAAAGTTACCCGCTTAGATGTTGGTCAGAACATAGTAACAAAAGCCCCTGTAGATGTTTATTTGAGGCATTTAGGGGTATTGAAATGGACTAAGCGATTACCACAACCCACAGGCTTATATTACACAGGTGCAAATTATCAGTTGGCATTTTATGACAAAGTAAGGGAACAGAGGCGGGCGGGCGATATGATACCAGAACTTTATAAGGGTAGGAATGTGCTAAGGTATGAACTTAGGTTCATCCACCGCCTCACAAACTTGCTGAACGTGCCAGAGGTTACAGGCGGCTTACTCTATGATGAGACGTTTTATATTTCTCTGTTTCAGCAATGGCGGGGATATTATAGAACCATTCAAAAGATAGGAGATATAGAATTAAACTTTGAAGAAATGAAAACCAAAAGAGATTTGTATAAGGCGGGACTGCTCGCTTTGGTGGAACAACGGGGCGGGCAGGTGGAGGTTATTGCCCAGATAACAGAAGCATTGAAGCGGGGCGACATATCCAAGAAGCAAGCACACGACCTTAGAGAGGCGGTTAATGAAGCGTGCAAGGTTAAGGTCGGTTTGGTTAAGCCAAACGACACGATAAAAGAACTTGACAAAAAGATAGATGAGGCAACCCGCTATTTTAGGTAGTGGAACACTTCACGCTATATTAAGCTGTATTTAGTTACCGATTTGGTAACCTATAGTAGTTTTATGTAGTATTAAATTTTATTGACATGGCAAGACAGAAGAACGATGGCAAAGGCAGGATAGGCGGGCGGGCAAAGGGAACGCCCAACAAGGTAACGGCAAGCCTAAAGGAGTTCATCAAAAACTTGATAGACAACAACAGAAGCCAGATAATAACCGACATGAAAGAGTTAGCCCCTTATCAGCGGCTGTTATTCATAGAGCGGTTAATTGGCTATGTATTACCTAAACAGGCAGCGGTGGACATTAAGAGCCAGATAGATGCAGAATACAAAGCCCTTGAACGGCTTATAGACGATGCCCCCGATGAGTTTATTGACAGAATTACAAACAAAGTATTAAAATTACAGGAGGAAAAACAGAATGAGCGACAACAGGGATAAGTTAAAGCAGCTTGCAAGAGGTTACAACGACCTTACAGATAGCGACATGGGATTTGACATAGACCTTTGAGAGTATCTGGATAAGGGAGAGTATAATAAACGAGCTGTGGACGCTTGCATTAGTTTGCTTAGGTGGTACAGGCAAGAGAATGGGACAGCAGACCACCAGAGCGGTTTTTATCAGTATATCCAACAATTAAAAAAACAAGGAGGGCAATGAGCAGGCAACAACTTAAAAATTTCATGGAGCGTGGAAACCTCAATGGTAACAGGGAAAGAACCTATGTAGTTTGCAATGGTAAAAGAACCCTAAGAAGCGATGAGCCGACCAATGCCCCGTTTGATATTGAAATAGAAGTGCATTGCACCGACATCAAGCAGTTAGAATTACAAAACAACAAGTATAACATTAAAAAGTAAGAATTATGAGTAATTACAAGAGCATGGTACCAGAGTATCACACAGACGACAAAGGAAATGTTTGGAGTATAGCTCCAGACGGTCAGAAAACGATTATCAAGGCTGTTTTATCAGAAGAGGATAAACAGACCTTAGCCGCCCAGATTAACGCCCAGACGGCAAAGATTGTGGCCGATGAGCGGGAGGCACGGCAGCAGAGAATAGACAATAATTTACAGTATATCAAAGAGCACATGAAATGAAACACGATGCTTTAACCGATGCAATGATACAGCGGGCGATAAAGAAAGCAGCAGACAAACAGGCATGGGAACAGAAAAAACGAGACTATGAAGCCCGTGAGCAGCAGGAACGACAAAAGCGGCTGCAATATCTGGAACAGGAACGACAAATACTGCATCAAGCCCAAGAGACATTGAAAGGTATCAATACCGCTATCATGGAGCATTTTGGCATTAAATGATTGCTTATAACCAACAAAGGGAGTGTTTGCTATCATGGCAAGCACTTCTTTTTTTGTCTGTCAGCCTCAACAGCAGCCACAGGAGGCATTATTTTTTTATTTGTCTATAACTCTATCCATAGCGAGTAAGAAAGCTCGCCAGAGGGCAAATAAACGGCTTATTGTTATTTTTGGTGTTGCCTGAACAATGGAGGAACAATGGAGTTACCAAATTAGTAACCCGTCTGTTTGGGTATCTGGATAGATGAGGCTTTCAAGCCACAAAAGTTAGGTATCTGTTGCAATTTGCATCCTATTTGCACCCTACAGAAATAAAAAACCCTGTAAATCAACGACTTACATGGTATTATTTGTAGCGGGGGTGGGCCACGATCCCACGACCTCCGGATTATGAATCCGACGCTCTAACCAGCTGAGCTATCCCGCCCTCAATTTCCGCTTTACTCCCTGAAAGCGGATGCAAAGGTATATAAATAAAATGGAATGGACAAACTTTTATATGCTTTTTTTTAAAAAAGATAAAACGATGTGTAGATTTAAAGCGATGGACAAAGATCCGGAGGACGGTAGAAAGAAAGATGTGCAAACAAGGCCTTTTCTAAAAAAAAATGTAGAGACAACGTGTCTACAGCACCAAAGCGATGCGTTTACGGCGTTGGGGCAATACGTCTACGGCACTAAGGTGATGCGTTTACGGCGTTGAGGCGATATAAAACTTTCATTGATGTGGTCCTCTTACTACCATTTTGTTGCTTTCTCTTTCATTGGTGACACATTTTTAATGTACCTTTGCCACCATGAACTCAAACGACAACAGCTTCACTCATGCACGGTCGGTGGACATCAGGCTTCTGGCTTTCGATGCCGACGACACTTTGTGGGACTGCCAGGGCCACTTCAACGAGGTGGAGAATAACTATTGCCGCATGCTCGCGCCATACGGAAACAGGACGGAGATCTCTCACCATCTTTTTCAAACTGAGACTGCAAACATGCCGTTATTGGGGTATGGCTGTAAGGCTTTCACCATTTCACTCGTTGAAAATGCCATCAAAGTCTCCAACGGTACCATTAGCGAAGACCAATTGCTGAGCGTTATCAGCCTGGGGAAACAACTGCTCAACATACCGGCTACACCGCTTGAAGGGGTGGAGAAGACGTTAAAGACACTGCATGAAAGCGGAAAATATCAAATGGTGGTATTTACCAAAGGCGACAATCTCGACCAGGAAAACAAATACCGGCGGTCGGGACTGTCCCGGTATTTCGACGACTGCATCGTCGTGTCCGACAAGACCCCGCACGAATACCAGCGCCTTTGCCGTCTCTTCAACACGAACATCCATCACCTCTGCATGGTGGGCAACTCGCTGAAGAGCGACATCCTGCCTGTGCTCCGTCTCGGCGGCTATGCCGTCCACGTGCCTTATGCCCTGCAATGGCAAATGGAAGACACCGATGAAGAGCATGAGTCGCCCCACCTCCGAAGCATAGGAGCCTTTGAACAGCTCACAAAAATTCTATTATGAGGGAGCTGCATTCCCTTTTGAATCTCTCACCCATAGGCTGTGCGTCCTGAGCCTGCTCACGGTGAGAGAAAAGGTAATCTGGCTACTCATAGAGCGTGCGGGAGAGCAGGAATCCAACGTGATTCATCCCTACCGATCATGTCGGGAGATTACCGATTCTCTCGGTATTCAGAAGTTCTCCCCCATGCGCGTGCTTGCCGACCTACGGCGCAAGGGTGCCATCAAAATCAACAGCAGGGAGATCACCATCTTAGACCGACAGAAGATGAAGTAACACCACAGCGTTGTTGTGCTGCTCATCTTTTGCACCATAGAGCAGAGTCACCTGATCGTGAGCACGTAAACTGTCGAGAATAGCAGTTGCTTCAGGATTGGCTTTCAGCTCTGCCACATATCTCTTGCTAAATTCTTCAAACCGCTCGGGGATGTGGTCAAACCACTTTCTCAGCTCCGACGAAGGCGCTAACGTTTTCGCCCAGAGATCAATCCTCGCGGTTTCCTTTTTGATACCTCGCGGCCACAAGCGGTCTACAAGCACGCGATAGCCGTCGTCAACCTCTGCGGGAAGGTACACCCGCTTAATTCTGATTTTCATTTTCCATTCTCAATGCCATGGGGAAAAGCACTTCGTTTTCCACCCAAATATGTTCGAGCAACTCGTCACGGAACTCATGCAAGCGGTCAAGCACCTGCTGATACTGTGGTTCCGTGCCCTCAGAAGCCGTATAATTATTAGTGAGCTCGGCAATGCGCCCGTGCCGGCTCATCTCGTCATCATGCTCCATCATCATCATCTGTATAGGGGCCTGGATGGTACCGCAATGGAAAGGAGCGATATGCTGACCAGCCTCGTGGGCCTCAAACATCTCCATAATGTAAGGATAAAGCACCTGTTCCTCTTTCATGCAGTGGCTGTCAAGATCCTGCAGACTGTTGCGGAAGTGGTCCAATACCTTGTCAAGCTCATGGTGGCGGCTGTCTACATCGGCGAGCAAATCATAGATCTCTGCTCCATAACGACGTGTATTGCGATGGTGAAACTTCAGTACATAGTCGACCAACAGGTCGAGATCCCATCTCTCGAAAGGTATCCCCTGCGCTATTTCCGGTTTATTCATTGCCTAATATATCTTTGTTGCAAAGGTAATGCAATTTGTTTATCCAGAACCGTCACAATTGTTATCTCAGTCAGTTAAATATTCCTAAAAGATGATTCCCCGTCATCGGGCATGCGGTAAACTATAAAAAACACTTGCTCAATTCAGGGAAAGGCTGTAAGTTTGCACTACAGTGCAAAAAGACAATTAACATAAATCTGAATATGCTTAAAATTATTCTGATGATGGCATGCGGCATCCTCGTGGGGCGTATGCTTCAGAAACGGGACTTGAAATGGCTGTCGCCGCTCACTGCCGTACTTATCTGGGCGCTGCTCTTTCTATTGGGTGTTGAGGTGGGAAGCGACAGCCACGTTATCCGTAGTCTGAGCCGTTTAGGCGGCGAGGCAGCACTATTGGCCATTGGTGGCGTCCTTGGAAGTTCTCTATGCGCCCTGCTGCTATGGCGGTCGACAAAGAAACGGAAGGAATTGGCAGAATGAAAGGGAGCCTGATCATCATTGTTTTTTTCATCCTCGGCATCGTATGCGGGTTCTTCCACCTGTTGCCCTCGCCCATCTCCGACAGCAGTGTAAGCATGGGAGCCCTGTGCGCTCTCATCTTCTGCGTAGGTGTAAGCATCGGCTCCGACTCCCGCGTATTTCAGACACTCTGCCACACCGACCCTCGCTTATTTCTCCTACCCCTGTGCACGCTTGTCGGCACACTGACCGGATGTTTAGGAGTCAGTCTGCTCTTGCCGGAGATAAGCCTAACCGACAGTCTCGCTATCGGCTCCGGATTCGGCTACTACTCCCTCTCCAGTATTTTCATTACCGAATACCGTGGCGCCGCCTTGGGCACCGTAGCCTTGTTGTCCAACATCGTGCGCGAGCTCATCACGCTACTCGGTGCACCTCTGCTGGCACGCTGGTTCGGCCCGTTGGCCCCCATCAGCGTGGGTGGAGCGACATCCATGGACACCACGCTACCCATCATCACTCTATACAGCGGCAAGGACTTCGTCACGCTCTCCATCGCCCATGGTTTCCTCATGGACTTCAGTGTGCCATTTCTGGTCTCGTTCTTTTGCGAATTAGCTTAAACCCTCTTCAGATACTTTTAAGTCGAACCATAGTATCCACAAGATACTATTTGTCTTGAACGGATTTAGCTTGTCACGTTCTGACCTTCATAAGAAGTAAAAGACTATGACAAGAAAAACAAAAGTAGCAAAATTCCCGTTATCGGTGAAGTTAGGAGCTATTCGTGACTACTATTCCGACGGCTCGTCAATAACAGCTGTCGCCCGTAAGTGGAACATCGTTCGTACGACTTTATCTAATTGGCTCAAGAGTTGCCCAGTTGATGCAAAAGAGTTATCTTTGCCAATGGAAGTGATAGACCAATATAGAATGAAGCACGCAGAACTGACGAATGAAGAGATCCTTCAAAAGCGCATCTCCGATCTGGAGCAAGCCTTGGCCTATGAGAAGATGCGCAGCCGTGCCTTCGAGAAGATGATAGAGATTGCGGAGAAAGAAGAAGGTATCTCAATATTAAAAAAAGGTGGTGTCAAACAGTAGAGGCGCTGCGGAGTGAATATCCCGATGTTACAGTCGAGACACTCTGCGGACTGTTTGGCAAGAAACGCCAATGGTACTACAAGAACAGAGGCAAGGTAATCTCCGAGCGTCAGCGCAGGAAACTCATATGTGCTAATGTGGACTACTATCGTTGGTTATGTCCCCGTATAGGCTGCGTAAAGCTCTACATTATCCTAAGGGCGGAGTTGGGTGAGGAAATTACTCATGGCCGAGATGCCTTTCTACGCCTTCTTGCAGAGGAAGGATACATCTTGCCTAAGCTCAAGCGTAGGTATACGACGGATTCTGACCATCCTTATCATAAATATCCGAACCTCATACAAAGCGTTGATGCTAAGTATGTTAACCACATATGGGTAGCTGATATTACATATATCTGGATAGTGGGTGATGTCTTGTATCTCCACTTGGTAACAGATGTGTACTCGCATGCGATAATAGGATGGTGCCTATCTGAGACCTTGGAGGCAGAGAATACTGTTAAGGCCTTGGAGATGGCCATACAAACGGCTGGGGGAGATAACCTCTGCGGAACGATACACCACTCTGACCGAGGTTCCCAATACGCTTGCTACGCATATGTTGATTTGCTGAGGAAACATCATATTCAGATCAGCATGACCGAACGGTATAATCCGACGGACAATGCTGTTGCAGAGAGACAGAACGGTATCCTCAAAACGGAAAAACTGTATTTGGAGGATATGTTTCTTAACTATGAGCATGCGAAGCTTGGGATAGAGAAAGCCATAGCGTTTCATAACTATCAGCGGCCTCACATGAGCATAGGTATGAAGATTCCGATGAACGTATATCGCTATGAAGAGCCCGGCAAGAATTTATGGAAGAAGACCAACGGCTGTTCTTGTCCGGATGAAAAATAATCCGTAACTTTGGCGAGCCGGAAACAAGGTGAACGACGGGTTTACGCCATCAACACCAAACGTCCGTCGGGGCATCGGGCCCCGACGAACGTTGCCGGAAAGCAAGGCTCACTCAGGTATTATCCATCTTCCCCTGTCAAAACGGCTATGACAAGCCAATCGGTAAGGCAAGGTCGAAGATGACAAGCAAAATAGTAAAGTTGACTAAATATTGACAAGCAATTCAGTAAACCTGGTCGAACTTTGACAAGCGATTTCAGTAAAAGACAATTTTGTGAAGCAGACCATCGTTCGGCAGTTGCCGCACAATCGTTCGACAGCTGCCGCACAATCGTAAAACAGCTGCCTGACGATTGTCAAACAGCTGTCAAACGATGGCGCTATGCTTATTTCTTGCGCTGTGTCTTGCGGTGAGCCCGCTGTTCGCGGTACTTAGCTTTCTGCCGTGCCGATCCGGAGCCATGGGCTCCCGTGATATATTTCTTCTTCTTGGCTTTGGTCTTCACCTTGTCATCAGCCGGACGCTGCCCAGAAGCCTTCTTGAAGTTAATGCCGTTGACAAGGATCTCCTCGATGTCATCCATAACAATAGCCATTTAATGGTGGAACAGACGGACGTGAGTCATGGCCATGGCGATGCCGTATTTATCACACGTCTCAATGACGTTGTCGTCGCGGATAGATCCGCCGGCCTGTGCAATGTACTTCACGCCGCTCTTATGAGCCCGCTCAATATTGTCGCCGAAGGGGAAGAATGCATCAGAACCGAGACATACATCCGTATTCTGCGCAATCCATTCTTTCTGCTCGGGACGCATGAAAGGCTCGGGCTGCTCGGTGAAGAACTGCTGCCAGGCACCGTCGCGCAGCACGTCCTCATACTCCTCTGAGAGATAGACATTGATGCAATTGTCGCGGTCGGCACGGTGGATATGCTCTTTGAAGGGCAAGCCAAGCACTTTGGGGCTCTGACGCATCCACCACTCATCGGCCTTGCTGCCTGCCAGACGAGTACAGTGAATGCGGCTCTGCTGACCGGCACCAATACCGATAGCCTGACCGTCCTTGGTATAGCAGACAGAGTTTGACTGGGTGTATTTCAGGGTGATGAGGGCTATCTTCAGGTCGCGCAGCACCTCGGGAGTAAACGTCTTATTCTGCGTCGGCACGTCCTCAAAGAGTTTCGAGTCGGCCAAATCCACGTTGTTGCGGCCCTGCTCAAACGTGATGCCAAACACCTGCTTGTGCTCAAGAGGCTCCGGCACATAGTCAGGATCCACCTGAATGACACAATAGGAGCCTTTTCGCTTAGCTTTCAAGATCTCTAAAGCCTCGGGGGTATAGCCTGGAGCAATCACGCCGTCGCTCACCTCGCGTTTGATGAGCTTTGCGGTAGCCTCGTCGCAAGGGTCGCTCAGCGCACAAAAATCACCGTAGGAACACATGCGATCGGCACCACGTGCACGGGCATAGGCACTGGCAAGGGGCGTAAGCTCAAAGTCGACATCATCAACAAAGTAGATTCTCTTCAGCGTCTCACTAAGAGGAAGACCAACGGCAGCCCCCGCAGGACTGACGTGCTTGAACGACGCTGCGGCAGGCAGGCCAGTGGCAGCCTTCAGCTCTTTAACCAACTGCCAAGAGTTGAGGGCATCCAAAAAATTAATGTAACCGGCACGGCCGTTGATGACTTCCACGGGAAGCTCACCATGCTCCATGTAGATGCGTGCGGGCTTCTGGTTGGGATTGCAACCGTACTTTAGTGCGTATTCCTTCATTACAATAATAAAGATTTAATGAGAGATTAACCAAACTGTTTGGCAAAGTTAAGAAAAAAAAGTCGTATCTTTGCCTCACGTTATAGAAAAAAGTATGTGAGAAAATGAAAAGGGACATTAAAGCGCTTCTTAAAGAGGTAGGAAGCAAGACCAAAGAGGGAGAACATGACATCAACTGCGATTTGGGAAACCTATCCAAAAAGCTGTCAAGACATCATATCAACCTGAGCGTCTCATCGTTGAAGAAGCTCATGGAGCTTGTCACCGGCAAGCGAAAGCTTTCCACAGCCGCCAAAAACCGCCTGGCACTCTTTGCCGGCTTTCAGAGTTGGGGAGATCTCGACGATGCACTCCACGGGAACGACGACGGAGACAAAAGCTACACCGTGAAATAATGATCATGCAATTGCAGCAGGGAAAAGACTGATTATCAGTGCAGCCTTATGGCAAAAGCTGCGATACCCTCACGACACCACTCATTCAACAAGTTTCCGCTAAAGCCATTAGCACGAGAAAACAGAGCAGAAAAAAGCATGACAACACTGTCATGCTTTTCTGTTTCTTCAAAGAGGAAATTCTGTTCACTCTCCAGTAACGACGCGCTTCTCCTGAATACGGGCAGCCTTACCAGTGAGCTTACGCAGATAGTAGAGCTTCGCGCGGCGCACTTTACCATACTTGTTGACCTCAATATGGTCGATAGCGGGAGACTCTGCGGGGAAAATACGCTCAACACCTACTGTACCCGACATCTTACGCACAGTGAAACGCTTCTTGTCTCCATGGCCACTGATCTTGATCACGATGCCCCGGTAGAGCTGAATACGCTCCTTTGAACCCTCGACGATTTTGTAAGCGACAGTGATTGTGTCACCTGCCTTGAACGCAGGAATCTTTTTGCCGGTTGCAAATGCTTCCTCAGCAACTTTAATTAAATCCATTTTTGATTGTAATGATTAAATGTTGTCCGTCGCTCCAACCCGACATAGCCTGAGGACTCTTCCCTCAACCAGCGGTCAGGCCGAAAAGCGGTGCAAAGGTACTTACTTTTAACGAAAGAAAAAAGCATTGCCGTGAATTCTATTATTTTTTAACATTCAAGGACCACAGCATCCGCTTCCACAGCCGTTTTGTCATTTATCCAAAGTCAATATCATCTTTCCGACAAAGATGCCACTCTTTCCATTCTGGTCGTCGGGCACAGGAGTGCCCTCGGCATTGTTGACATAACGGAGACGCTTGAAATAAGTGTGGCTGTGCCCACCCAGCACCAAGTCGATGCCCCGTGTGTTACGGATGACCTCCTGGTCGCCCATTCCATGCTCCTCCCAACCAAGATGGGAGATGCAGATCACAAGGTCACAATGCTTCTTTTTTAAGAGATCGGCCATCTCTTGTGCTGTACTCACAGGATCAAGATACTCCGTCGACCGGTAATTGTGATGGTCAACCAATCCGTCAAGTTTTGGTGCGAGACCAAAGACGCCTATCTTCACCCCCTTACGCTTGATGATCACATAGGGCTTGACCATTTTATCGAGCCCGCACTCATGGAAGCGATAATTGGCACAAACGATGGGGAAATTGAGCCGCTTAATGAGGCGCGCAAGATTCTCAAGACCATAGTCAAACTCGTGATTACCCACTGTGCCTGCATCATAATGCATCAAGTTCATCAACCCTGTTTCCACATCACCTTTGAATAAGGTATAATAGGGCGATCCCTGTGAGAAATCACCGCTGTCGAAGAGCAACAGCTTGGGATCCTTGGCACGCTCCTCTTTCAACATGTCAATGCGGCGAAGGAAGCCACCCCTACCCGCTTGCAGTGTATCCGAGAGATGCTCTGACAGCGGGAAAACGCAGCTGTGCGTGTCATTGGTGTGAAGAATTGTCAGTTGCTTCTGGGCAAAAGTCATCAGGCTGCCGCAGAGCAACAACATCATCAATATATATCCTGGCAATAATTTTCTTGTTTTCATCGTTGCTATTATTTACCTAATCTTCTTCCGTCTCACTCCCCTACCGTGATTCTTCCTTCCACCTTGGCGTCGACAGCCTTGCCTTCAGCCATGAGCTTCTTGAAGTAATCTACAATGATATACCTTACATTGTCCGTATTTTCCGTAGGTGAGACGACGCTGGTCTTGGCCTTAAAAGCCGACATACCATCATTGCCTTGCGACAAATAATCCAGAGTGACCACCCGATAGGACTTCTGCGGGTCAACTGGCTCACCGTTGACAGTGACCGTCTTCAGTTGATGGCCGCCCGTAATGACCATCTTCACGCTGTGGCTGACACCCTCGCCTCCTCGCGCTGCAATCTCTCGAAAGAGCTGGAGCACCTTGTCACCGGAAAGCGTCAGAAAGCAAATGTGGTTTTCAAAAGGCGCTACATTGAGCACGTCCCCATAAGTAACTGTACCACTTGGCAATGAGGCGCGGATACCTCCGACATTGTAAATGCCAAAGTCAGGTGTCTCATGGTAAACGCCTCCTGCCCAGACCAGAATGTCTGAGAGCAAGTTGCTGAGGTCGCTTTCGGGTCTATGCGATGCCATGGGGTGTGCCGTCGTCCCCACTACAGGCGACATTTCCCTATCCACCTCACTCTTGTAAGGCATGATGAACGCCGCAGCCCGTGCGTCAGGATATGCGTCATACTTCCTGTCAATAAGGATACGGCTGCGCTCTATCTTCACGACGCGATATTTCGGACGCCATGAAGCTGAGGCCGATGTGGCTGCCATGACCGACAGCACAAGCAATGATCTGAACGTTGTATTCATTTATAATATGTGTGACTATTGTGTTGGGTTACTCGAAATAAAAAGCCAATGCGATCATTTTCGTCTTGGCTTTGTTCACGCTCATGGCGAACGGACGTAACGAGGCGTCGCGCAACTGTTGAGGATGCTTAGTATCAAGACTGTTGGTCAACCCAAACATGAACTTCAGTTCAGGGCGCAACTTGAAAAAAGGCAAATAGAAATCACATCCCACCCCTGTCTCGAAATAGACATCATAACGCTTGAGTTTCAGAATGTCGTCGCTCTTTCCGCTGAGATTAATGGCCGGACACAGGCCCGCCAACAGATAGGGCCGGTGGTTGCCCGCGCGCTTCGAGGCGAAGATCACGTCAGCTGAGCAAGAGACATACACTGATTTGAGGTTCTGCGTGCGGTCACGCAGACTGTCGGGAGCCTGTAAATCCATGTTGTGGAAAGTGAGATGGCGGCTGCCGAAGTAGAGTGTCGGAGCAATGCGCAATGAGAAATAATCATCAAGACGTGCCTCACCGAGCACGCCCACATTGAAACCCTGGTCCCAACGGTCCTGATCAGCGGTGATGGTATAGACCTGTTGGGAGCCGTCGGCAAGCGTCATCGTCTGCGGTCCCACATTGGTGAGCTCCAGATCCTGGGCATGGGTGCCGACCAAGATGCCGAAATGGAAAGGCCGCAAGTCGGTGTATGGCCGGTTCTCCACAGTGTGCTCCTGAGAGAATACTGGCAGACAACAGATGGCTAATACAAAAGATATAACGATTCTTCTCATCAATCTACAAACGTATTCTCCCTTTTATTATTGCATCTTTCATCATTAATGATGATAAAAATGTTAAATAACCAAATTTTCTATCCTCATTTGTAGGTATTAGAAATAAACTCCTTATCTTTGCAATGACGAAAAAGAGAGCAGGCGCCACAGCCTGCGTTTCTATGTTCATTCAACAAAAACATTATAAATTTTAAAGCTAAGAATTATGGCATACGTTATTGGTGACAACTGTGTCGCATGCGGTACTTGCATCGACGAATGCCCTGTAGGAGCTATCTCCGAGGGCGAAATCTATCACATTAACCCCGATGAGTGCACAGAGTGCGGCACATGCGCTTCTGTCTGCCCCAACGAGGCTATCAGCCTTCCTGAGTAAATCATTTACTTTTTAAGGAATCGAGTAGGAGGAAAACGAAGTAGTTTTCTTCCTACTTTCGTTTTCCGACCTCTCACACCACCGTACATGCGGTCCCGCATACGGCGGTTCCTATTTTGGGGTGCCATTCGAGATACGTCCCCATTAAAGTAGCATACCCTGCTGCACGTAGATTGTTGTTACTTATTGCAGTTGCTAAAATAGGACTATTAGCTATATGCCAATAACCCTTACGAGTATTACCCCATTCGTATGCTTGGTATTTATTAATACCACATCTAATGAGGTTTGCCACTTTTGTCTTGACTTTCTTCCAAGCTTTCCATATACACATGCGTATTCTACGTCTTAACCATTCGTCTGTTTCAAGCAAGAGACGCTTCATATTGGCAAGGTGATAATAGCCAACCCACCCTCTTATGTATTCTTTCAGCTTTTGCTTTCTCTTGGCATATCCCCATCCATTGCTGCGACTTGTCAGTTCTTTCAACCTTGACTTCATCTTGGCTTTGGATTTTGGGTGCACAGTGAGTTGGCATTTGCCTTTCATCACATAAAAGG
>NZ_GL945017.1:55580-58297 GCF_000218235.1 Hallella multisaccharivorax DSM 17128
CAACAGGCGCATCTTGCCATTGTCTTTGGGTATTTCTACCCTTTTCACTGGGTTTGGACGGTAAGAGCCGTCCATCAAGGAACGGATGAGCAAGTCCTTATTGGTCAATAGCCATGGGAGCAACTGCTCGCACGACATCTTGTCGATACCACCACAGCCTTTGTTTCTCATAACTGCCTTGTAGGCTCGGTTGAGATTTGAAGGGCTAAGGATTTGCTCGAAAAGGTGTTCCTTGTCGAATGGTACTTCCACGATGTTGTCTTTCACACATCCACATGTAGGTCTGCACTCCCCCATACCATTCGGTTTCCGACCTATCTCTTTGGGGGCAGCCATTAACTTGGGATAATGTTTTTCTGCATTCTTTCCTTCATGAGGTATGTTTCAATTACTATCGCTTGATTGTTAGGTTCAGCCCTTCATGCAACGTTATCGAGTATTGCACTACTATGGCGTCTGCTGACTTCTCACGGCAAGCTTTACTCCACTTCTTTCGTAAAAAAAACTATTTGAAGTGTCCGTGAGACCTCCTCGGATAAGGGCATTGTCTTTCCATCTTATACCCACTTCATTTACACCAACCGTTCCGAATAGCTATAGGGCTTTGATTTGTTTAGCAACCTTACCCACGGTCATATGCCTTGTATGAAGTTTCTGTTCGTTAGGTCAGATGTTTGCCGCCGGCTTCTTTCAGATTCCACCTCACGATGGACGCCCTTGCCTTTGGCTATGTAATTCCCGCTATTAAGGCTTACTCGGGACTTGCACCCGTTAGACAATACTCATGCCGAGCATACTAAAGCCATCCCCGGTCTTAAGATTTAAGACCGGGGATGCTGTTTTTATCAAAGTCGGTCACGCCCGATCCCTCCTCGTGACCTGCCATGCGCAGACCGACAGAACAAGGGCAAGAAAGCGGGCGGCCACAGGACCAGCCCGCATAATATGGCGTGAAAGAAACCTCAGCCGCTTTGTTATTTATTTACGAAATAGAAAGGAGTAGACCTTACCAACGGCGTAGAACTTTTGTCAAAGCTACCGTCGATCTTGGCGCCGGCAGCTATAATCTGCAACAACATGCTGTTGGTCGAGGTCGTGAATTGGCCGAATGAGTATGTGTTGTTCATATAGAACACTACCTGGACCTTATGGTTTCCTCCTTTGACAGCTACCTCGTAAGTAAGGCCTGTAGGATTGATAAGCCACTGTATCGGATTCATTTTCACAAAGCCGATGTAGCATTCCATTGACTGATCCGGCTGCTTGAGGATGGCATCTCGAATCTCTTTGTGCTCGGCCGTAGTAGTATCAACGGCCGTGGCGATGACTTTCGCGGGGATGCGGATCAGCGTCATGGTAGAGTCGGAGGTGATTGTCCATGAGGTGGAGACAGAGTCCTTCTTCGCTGGAGCACCTGAAGAACTGTTGCTGACAACGTAAATTAGTTTACCGTGGTGGGAGCCTTGGACAGCTCTAAAACACTGTTGCGTTTGCTGTGGCGTGAGCTTGTTGTTGTCGTCACTGTCACCTAAACACGACGTCAATGTGAAAGCGGCAGCTGACACGACAAGAAGCAAACTAAAAAGTCTCAGTTTTCTCATTGTTCTATTATTTGTTTTTTTGATGGTTTACATCTTATTAAATACAAAGGTACTCATAATCTTGCATACGTAAGCAGTTTTTTCTCCATTTTTTCTTATCTTTCTCTCATCGTGACAATTGTGTGGACCTTTTCCTATTGCTCTTCGCATCAGTGACGACATCAAAGAGACGAGATGATCAGATCTGTAAAAAAGATTTATTTCAAAGTCACTGTGAGAATCGCATTTTTGCGACAAGATGTGGGATCGGCCGTAAAAACCACTAAATTCACAATAAAACATAAGATATTATCAATGAGGCAATTACTCGATTTTACAGATTCTGAGGCATGGAAAGAGCCTGTGAACAAGACGCGTCTGCGGCGTTATCGCAATGCGATAACGCCGCAGACGCACTGCCTTTTAATACTAAAGACACTGCCTGTGCACCGTAAACGGCTTGCCTCTACGCAGTAATGGTACCACGAAAACGCCTTCCCGGTGGTTTCAAAGCATTTTTGGCTCCCTGTTTCAAAAGGCCCGCGTTGTCCGTATTCTTTACTTTTTGTAAAACCGATTTACTACTTTTCCCGCTACTGTCTAACTTCTCACGACCTTGTCGGGATATTGTATCCGAGTGTGGTAAATGGCCTTAAGCCGCTCTATCAGCACTTGCTTGGCGACCGCGATATCATAGAAAGTGATCTTGCACTCGCTGAAGAGACCATCCTTGACCTGCTGGTCAACAATCTGGTTGACAAGCTTGGAGATGCTCTCTTCCGTATATTCCTTTAATGAATGAGAGGCGGCCTCACAGGAATCTGCCATCATCAGGATAGCCTGCTCAGGTGTTGAAGGGTTAGGGCCCGGATAAGTAAAGAGACTCTTGTCAACCACTTCATCAGGGTGTTCATTCTGATATTTAATGTAGAAATACTTCGTCATGCCACAACCGTGGTGCGTAAGGATGAAGTCTCGGATTGTCTTGAACGGATTTAGCTTGTCACGTTCTGACCTTCATAAGAAGTAAAAGACTATGACAAGAAAAACAAAAGTAGCAAAATTCCCGTTATCGGTGAAGTTAGGAGCTATTCGTGACTACTATTCCGACGGCTCGTCAATAACAGCTGTCGCCCG
>NZ_GL945017.1:58347-67628 GCF_000218235.1 Hallella multisaccharivorax DSM 17128
CACTCTGACCGAGGTTCCCAATACGCTTGCTACGCATATGTTGATTTGCTGAGGAAACATCATATTCAGATCAGCATGACCGAACGGTATAATCCGACGGACAATGCTGTTGCAGAGAGACAGAACGGTATCCTCAAAACGGAAAAACTGTATTTGGAGGATATGTTTCTTAACTATGAGCATGCGAAGCTTGGGATAGAGAAAGCCATAGCGTTTCATAACTATCAGCGGCCTCACATGAGCATAGGTATGAAGATTCCGATGAACGTATATCGCTATGAAGAGCCCGGCAAGAATTTATGGAAGAAGACCAACGGCTGTTCTTGTCCGGATGAAAAATAATCCGTAACTTTGGCGAGCCGGAAACAAGGTGAACGACGGTTTTACGCCATCAACACCAAACGTCCGTCGGGGCATCGGGCCCCGACGAACGTTGCCGGAAAGCAAGGCTCACTCAGGTATTATCCATCTTCCCCTGTCAAAACGGCTATGACAAGCCAATCAGTAAGGCAAGGTCGAAGATGACAAGCAAAATAGTAAAGTTGACTAAATATTGACAAGCAATTCAGTAAACCTGGTCGAACTTTGACAAGCGATTTCAGTAAAAGACAGATGACCACTGGCAGATTATTTTCCTCGGCAAGCTTCACACCGTCGGTCACATGGGCGATGATGATGCGTGCGCTTTCTTTCTCCGTCAAGTTGTCGTGGGGATTGACACCACCCTGCTGGTTCTCGGTGAAGAACGCGGGATTCTTCATTTTTCCAATGTCATGATAGAGGGCGCCGGTGCGCACGAGCGTCGATTTCGCACCTATCCTGTTGGCAATCTCTGAGGCAAGGTTGCCCACCGTGATGGAATGCTGGAAGGTTCCCGGCGCAATCTCCGAGAGTTTCCGCAACAGTCCTTTATTGGTATCGGAGAGCTCGATAAGCGTTAACACAGAGACGAAGCCGAAAGTTTTCTCCACCACAAACATCAAAGGATAAGCCAGGAGCAGCAACACGCCGCTGATGAGGAAATGATAGTACATGTTGGAGCCGACCCTGAAGTCCTCACCGCTTTCCATAAGCTTCACAGCGAGGTAGATAATACAGGTAGATATAAACACCCAAAGAGCGGTGCGGAACACCTGCGAGCGCGTGGAGACCTCGCGCAAGGTGTAGATAGCGACCAGTCCGGCTACGGTCTGGATGATAATGAAATCGAACTGATAGCGCAATGCGCACGCAGAGATAAACACCGTCACCAGATGTGTGATGAAAGCCGTGCGGGAATCCATGAAGATACGCACAAAAATAGGCCCCATGGCAAAGGGCAGAATATAGACCGAGAAATTGAAGTAGTTGTGCTCCATCATGAGCGACACGCACACGGGAAAGACGACAATGAGCGTGTAGAGCATGGCCACACACCCCGGCTTGGATAAATAATCACGGCGGAAAAGCGAAAGATAAAGCGTGAAAAGAAAGATGAAGCTGAGGACGTAGATGGCATTGCCGATGAGGTGTTTGGTGATTTGCGCCTGACCCGTCTGCCGCCGCTCCATTTCCTTTTCCAGAGAGTTGAGCACCCGGTAGTTATAGTCATCCACGATATCGCCTTGCCCAATGATTTTCTGTCCCGCCAACACCATGCCGCTTGCAGGAGAGATACCCGACAGCAAGTCGTTGCGCGCCGTCTCCGTGCGCCGCCGATCGAAGATGAGATTGGGGACAATGTAATTGTTTAAATTCAGCTTCTGCAGCAACCCTCGCTCCTTGACAAGTTTCTCGTCACCGAGGAGCTGCTCATACACCGACATGGTGGAATAGATGAGATTGACCTGCACGCTCTCGGCATCCTTACCAAAGATGACCCTCACCTGCGACGTTGTGTCGTTGGCGATAGAGTTGTATTCTGGCGTGTCCATAATGCCGGCCTGATAAAAATGATGCAGTTTTTCGAGAATGATAGTCTCGAATCCCGAAGGCAGTACGCTCACCTTAGAGAGCGCAACGCGCAGTTTGGCCATCTGTACAGGCTCTACCCGCGGATCGTAGTTGTAGTAAGACTGAAAGGTGTGCAACAGCGAGTCGCGCTCTTTCTGGAAAGCCTCATCTGTCTTGTAAACTGGAAAATCATATTTTGCTATAATGGTCCCGTAATGCCAGGGCTCCCCTATCTCATAAGCGAACTGCTTAGCCTCGTTGCGTGGAAGGAACCACACGATGACGAAAGAAGTAAGTAGAACCAGCCCGATGCGCATCAAGATGCTGCGCCACAGGTTCTCTTCATTGTCTATTATTTTTCTGAAGACACTCATATCCTTGTTGTCTATTGCGGCTCAATGCCTATTGCATGAATATTTTGGTGCGAAAATACAAAAAAAAACCATCAAAACAGAAAAAATATATTAATTTTGCAACAAAATAATTGTTTTGTTATGTCTGAAAGAAAAGTAAGGGTACGTTTTGCCCCGAGCCCAACGGGTCCACTGCATATTGGCGGTGTCCGCACGGCACTCTACAATTATCTGTTTGCACGCCAGCACGGCGGCGATTTCGTTTTTCGCATCGAGGACACCGACAGCCACCGGTTTGTGCCGGGGGCAGAAGACTATATCATCGAGTCGTTCAAATGGCTCGGCATCAAGTTTGATGAGGGAGTGTCCTTCGGTGGCGACCACGGCCCCTACCGTCAGAGTGAGCGACGCAAGATCTATAAAAAGTATGTACAGGAGCTGCTCGATAACGGAAAGGCTTACCTGGCTTTTGACACGCCCGAGGAACTGGAAAAGAAACGCGAGGAAATAAAGAATTTCCAATACGACGCTCACACCCGCATGTCGATGCGCAACTCGCTCTCCCTACCTAAGGAAGAAGTGGAGCAGCTGTTGGCGGATGACGCGCAGTACACTGTACGCTTTAAGGTTGAGCCCGGCGAGGAGATTCATGTTAACGACCTCATCCGTGGCGACGTGTGCGTCAAGAGCGACATTCTCGACGACAAAGTGCTTTATAAAAGTGCCGACGAGCTTCCTACCTATCATCTTGCCAACATTGTGGACGACCATTTGATGGAGATCACACACGTCATCCGCGGCGAGGAATGGCTGCCCAGTGCACCGCTACACGTACTGCTTTACAAGGCTTTCGGATGGGAAGACACCATGCCACGCTTCGCCCATCTGCCGCTTTTGCTCAAGCCCGAAGGCAAGGGCAAACTGTCGAAACGTGACGGTGACCGCCTCGGTTTCCCCGTATTCCCCCTCGAATGGCACGATCCCAAGACCGGCGAAGTGTCGTCAGGCTATCGTGAGAGCGGCTATTTCTCAGAGGCTGTCGTCAACTTCCTGGCCCTGTTAGGATGGAATCCCGGCACCGATCAGGAGCTGTTCACCCTCGATGAGCTCATCAAGGCATTCGATATCACCAAATGTTCGAAGAGCGGCGCTAAGTTCGACTATCAGAAAGGCATCTGGTTCAACCACGAATATATCCTTCGCAAAAGCGATGAAGAGATTGCGACTATCTTCGCACCCATCGTAGCCAACAACGGTGTAGATGAGTCTTTCGACCGAGTCAAGCAAGTGGTGCACCTAATGAAAGACCGAGTCAACTTTGTCAAAGAGCTGTGGCCCCTGTGTGCTTTCTTCTTTATCGCGCCCACATCCTACGATGAGAAGACCACGAAGAAGCGTTGGAAGGAGTTCTCCGCCCAACAGATGCGCGAGCTCATAGAGGTGCTTAAGGGTATCGATAACTTCTCTGTGGAGAGCCAGGAACCTGTTGTAGAGCAGTGGATTGCGGACAAAGGCTACAAGATGGGCGACGTGATGAACGCCTGGCGACTGGCCTTGGTGGGCATCGGAAAAGGCCCAGGGATGTTTGACATCTCCACATTCCTCGGGAAAGAAGAGACCATTAGAAGAATGCAGAAGGCTATAGAGACATTGGGATAATGTACAATTTCTTCATCTTCCTATATAATATAGGTGTTTGGGTAGCCACTTTATTCTCCCGGAAAGTACGTACGATGTGGAAGGGCGAGCATGAGACTTTCCGCATCCTAAAAGAAAAGGTAGAGCCGAATGCCAAGTACATTTGGTTTCACGCTGCGTCTCTCGGGGAGTTCGAACAAGGCCGCCCTCTCATGGAACAACTGAGGAAAGAGCGCGCGGGATATAAGATTTTGCTCACCTTCTTTTCCCCTTCGGGTTATGAGGTGCGTAAGAATTATTCCGGTGCCGACATTATTTGCTATCTCCCTATCGACACCATCGGCAACGCCCGCCGCTTCTTACGCACGGTGAGGCCGGTGATGGCGTTTTTTATCAAGTACGAGTTCTGGTCCAATTACCTTCATGTGCTCAAGCACAGAGGAGTACCACTCTACTCCGTCTCCAGCATTTTCCGCCACGACCAAATATTCTTTCGTTGGTATGGCAGGGGCTATGGCAGAGTGCTCGACTGCTTTACCCATTTCTTCGTGCAGAATGAAGAGAGTCGGAGACTGCTGGCTTCCATCGGCATAGACCGTGCCACCGTAACGGGTGACACCCGTTTCGACCGTGTCTTGCAAATCAAGGAGGCAGGAAAATCTCTGCCTATCGTCGAGACATTCCTTGGCCTTGAGAGGAGTAATCATAACTCTCAATCCTCAACTCTCAACCCACAACATTCTCCCGTGTTCATTGCTGGAAGCAGCTGGCCTCCCGACGAGGACATCTTCATCAGGTATTTTAATGAGCACCGCGAGTGGAAGCTCATCATCGCTCCTCACATCATCGGGGAGGACCATCTGAAGCAGATTCTCTCGAAGTTACAGCGTAAGACCGTTCGCTATACCGAAGCAACGGAAGAAAATGTGAGACATGCGGAGTGCCTGATTATAGATTGTTTCGGATTGCTGTCGAGTATCTACCGTTATGCCGACGTGACCTATGTGGGCGGCGGTTTCGGTGTAGGCATCCACAATGTGCTTGAGGCCGCCGTTTGGGGTAAGCCCGTTCTCTTCGGACCAAATAACAAGAACTTCCAGGAGGCACAAGGCTTACTTCGATCCGGAGGCGGCTTTGAGATCTCGGATGTTAATGGTTTTGCCGACTTAATGCGGCGTCTTGAG
Source organism: Hallella multisaccharivorax DSM 17128 (assembly GCF_000218235.1). Classification (GTDB taxonomy): domain Bacteria; phylum Bacteroidota; class Bacteroidia; order Bacteroidales; family Bacteroidaceae; genus Prevotella; species Prevotella multisaccharivorax. The sequence continues at coordinate 63,455 of NZ_GL945017.1, forward strand.
ATCGATAAACACTTTCTTGAGCAAAGCAGTAAAGCGGCAGGCGACTATGTCTCCAGTCTTACAGGGGCCACCCACATGATTATGAGAAGTATTAAATAAACGTATGAAGGACGGTCATTTCGACCGTCCTTCATCGTTGAAAGTCAAGCCAGAGCCCTCACTATTCTGTTTAACCCTTCTTTGAGTACAGCTCTCGGGCAGGCAAGATTGATACGGATATACCCTTCGCCCGCATCCTTGCCGTAGAGCGTCCCCTCAGAAACGAAGACGTGACCATTATGGAGCAGCTTCTCCGTCACGGCACCACTTGACATGCCCAAGCCACGGATGTCAACCCATGCCAGATAAGTACCCTCCAGCCTGATAACCTCAACGAGTGGAAGATCCGAAGCAAAGACGCTTCTTAACAGCTGGTAGTTGCCGTAAATATAGTCGTTCAGCGCGTCGATCCAACCCTCACTTTCATTATAGGCAGCTTTCAACGCAACAGGACCAAACGGATTAACATCACACACCTCGTAAATATTGATGACACGGTCAATGCGCCGACGCACCTCGTCGTCCTCACAAATGATGTTGGCTATCTGTAGACCTGCGGTGTTGAAACTCTTGGAAGGAGAGTTGAGCGTGACGCTGTTGGCGAGATTAACTTCTCCAACAGCCGCAAAGGGCGTAAAAGTGAAGCCCGGCATCGTGAGTTCACAGTGAATCTCGTCACTTATTACGAAGACGTGATGACGCCTGCAGATCGTTCCTATCTTCTCAAGCTCGTCGCGTGTCCACACTCTCCCGGCTGGGTTATGAGGATTGCACAGCAGGAAAACCGTTGTCTTCTCGTCGGCGCATTTGCGCTCAAAATCATCCCAGTCAATCACATAGCTGTCGTCTTTCCGGAGCAGTCTGCTCTCCAAGACTTCACATCCTTGGTTGCGTATGGAAGAGAAAAAGCAGTTGTAAACCGGAGTTTGCACCAAAATCTTCTCGCCAGGTAACGCCAATGCCTTGATGGAACAACTGATAGCCGGCACCACCCCACTGGTATAAAGCATCCATTGGCGGCGGATCTGCCACTGATGACGGCGCGAGAACCACGAGATGACAGCCTCGTAATAGTCGTCATCTACCTGCGTATAGCCAAAAATGCCATGCCCTACTCTCTTGGCAAGGGCTTGCTTGATGGCTGGAGCCACCTCGAAATCCATGTCGGCAACCCACAATGGAAGGGTGTCCTCGGGGATAGCTTCCCATTTATAGGAACCGCTATGACGGCGGGGTACCACCCTGTCGAAATCGTATTTCATCGTTTTTCAATAATGGTATCATGCCCTTTGGCGAACTCATCATAGGTGACCGAGCCAATTTCATCTGCCTTGATCTTACCACTGACTGGATTCTTAATATTGGTAATGGGGCCCTTGACTGAGACATTGAGGTTGGTACAGTCTTCGAACATGCGGTCACATGAAGGGTCAATGGTGCAGTCTTCCAACGTAAGGTTATCGGCATAGCAGAAGAGTTGTTCGCCGCTGAAATGACAATGCACAAACTTCATGTTCTTCGAGTGCCAGGCAATATACTCGCCGTCGATGTCTGAATCATATACCGTAACATTCTCGCACTCCCAGAAAGAGTCCTTCGTCGTGATGTGGGCATTGTGAATCTCGACGTCCTTGCAGTACTGGAAAATGTATTTGGCATCCGAAGTGAGACCGTCAACATAAATATGATCAGCGTGCATGAACGGGTAAGTACCTTCATGGAGGGTCACATTCTTAATTTTTACACCATGTACATGCCAGAAAGTCTCATCGGCATCATTGATAGTGACGTTTTCCAGGGACAGGTTGTTCATCTCGCGGAAGAATTTTGGCCCGTCGATGACGCAATCCTTCATCACCATGTCGTTGCTGTACCAGATGGCAGAGCGTGAGCCCTCAGCAAAGTAGCAGCTCGTGATCAGACTGCGATCCACGTGCCACCAAGGATACTTGCCGAAGAACTTGCTGTCGTGACACTCTATATCGTGGCAACACTTGATGCCCGATTCTCCATCGGTGATAGTGATATTGTCGAGTTTGACGTCGTGGGCGCCAAACAAAGGGCGTTCGCCGCCAAATGTTAAGTCGTGTATGGAATCCATATTTATGATGTGGTGTTGATAATCCTACAATAATTACAAAAATAAGTCCGACTACAAAAGTACAAACATTATGCCAAAAACGAAAAGTCATACCCAACAAATTAGTCCCATGTTCACCCGAGATGGCATCTCCTCAAAGACTGCAGACAGAGAAGTACCACTAACTTACAAGTCATGTACACATATTTTATATAGACATTGTGGCAACGACTTCTACCCTTCTCAAAAAAAGAAATGACCGGCTAACAGGTCAGAACCCCCACACGCCAACACCATTCCCGTATGCCGACAAGATGGCTGACAGGATGAGACAGAGACCGTCCAAGGGAGATGGTTATAGAAGCGGAGTATCCACGTCAGACTGTTAAGGTAAGTTATTTTCCTATGGAAACTTGTTGGATTAAAAAGAATACGTTACCTTTGCAAACGATTTCCATAGGAAAACAACATAAGCTATGAAGACTCAACATTTTATACTCATTGCAGCCGCATGGTTCAGTCTCTCCGCATCCTGTGCAGGAAGAGCAAATCAGAAAAGAGAAAAAGGCGCAACAAGCGCACAAGTAGTCAACAAACAACAAACAAAAGGAGACAAGAAAATGAAAGTAACACAACTGACAGCAGAGATGTTTAAGGAGCGCATCATGGACTATAGCCACAACCCAGAGAAGTGGAATTACAAAGGAGACCGCCCCGCTATCATCGATTTTTATGCGACATGGTGTGGGCCCTGCAAGGCAACGGCGCCCGTCGTGGAAAAGATCGCTGAGGAATATGCCGGCAAAATCGACGTCTACAAAGTCGATGTGGATCAACAAGAAGAGCTTGCAGGCCTCTTCGGCGTGCAGTCCATCCCCACCCTGCTCTTTATCCCTGAGAAGGGCGCACCTGTGAAAAGCGTAGGCGCCATGGGTTACCAGCAGTTTAAGGAGGCCATTCAGAGCGTCTTTAAACAATGATCACCGACACCTGCATCTGTCATCTCCACAGTCTCCTCCGCGCCCTGAACGGCATAGAGGCTGACATGCAGAAAGCCACGGGCCTCAACCTTAACGAGGCCATGGCGCTTTGCCTCCTCAACGGCAGTGAAGGAGACCTCATGGCTGGAGAGATTGCAGAGGAGTTGGGACTGACGCGCAGCAACACCTCAAAGGTCATTGCCGTGCTCGAGAAAGAAGCGCTCATCCGCAGGCACGTATGTCCTCAGGACTACCGATGCCAGAAATTCTGCATCACGAAGAAAGGAAAGGACAAACTGGAAGAGACGAAAAGCAAGCTCTCACTTCCGGATGAGCTCAAAGAAATCGAGTAGGAGGAAAACGAAGTAGTTTTCTTCCTACTTTCGTTTTCCGACCTCTCACACCACCGTACATGCGGTCCCGCATACGGCGGTTCCTATTTTGGGGTGCCATTCGAGATACGTCCCCATTAAAGTAGCATACCCTGCTGCACGTAGATTGTTGTTACTTATTGCAGTTGCTAAAATAGGACTATTAGCTATATGCCAATAACCCTTACGAGTATTACCCCATTCGTATGCTTGGTATTTATTAATACCACATCTAATGAGGTTTGCCACTTTTGTCTTGACTTTCTTCCAAGCTTTCCATATACACATGCGTATTCTACGTCTTAACCATTCGTCTGTTTCAAGCAAGAGACGCTTCATATTGGCAAGGTGATAATAGCCAACCCACCCTCTTATGTATTCTTTCAGCTTTTGCTTTCTCTTGGCATATCCCCATCCATTGCTGCGACTTGTCAGTTCTTTCAACCTTGACTTCATCTTGGCTTTGGATTTTGGGTTGCACAGTGAGTTGGGCATTTGCCTTTCATCACATAAAAGGAGTAGCCCAGATATTTCACTCCACGTACATACGACACTACGGTCTTTTCCTTGTTGACTCTGAGATATAGAACATTTTCTATAAATCGGGTTATAGACTCCTTCACTCGCATTGCAGCCCTTTTTGGACTTACAGAATATCATCGAGTCATCGGCATAGCGTACAAAGGGAAGCCCTCTGCGTTCAA
>NZ_GL945017.1:67678-68100 GCF_000218235.1 Hallella multisaccharivorax DSM 17128
TGTGGTAATGGCTGTGTTCTTTCCGTCTATGGTGATACGGCAGAGAATGGCGGTATTGCCGTCTGCCTTAGTTTTCTGTCTGTTGATATAGAACAGTATCTTGAATGTACTTCTCATAATGATTTTAGTTTTAATATGTCTATTGCTAAATACTCATCTGCATATCCTCCGTGAAAGAAAGAAAACGATTAAACTCCTCAAAGAGTTTTTGGGGTGTAACCTTTGCATAACGCTCGGTCATGCTTACATTGCTATGTCCGAGCATCTTGCTCACCGTTTCAATAGGAACTCCTTGCTCAAGCGTAATGAGCGTGGCAAAGGTGTGTCTTGCCGTATGCGTGGTAAAGGGAAAGGCTATACCCTCTCTAAGGCGCAATGCTTTAAGATACGACTGATAGGTGGCATACTTCATCTGTGGCAGC
>NZ_GL945017.1:68110-275246 GCF_000218235.1 Hallella multisaccharivorax DSM 17128
ACTTACGTTGCTATGTCCGAGCATCTTGCTCACAGTTTCAATCGGAACTCCTTGCTCAAGCGTGATGAGCGTAGCAAAGGTGTGCCTTGCCGTATGCGTGGTAAAGGGAAAGGCAATGCCCACTCTAAGGCGCAATGCTTTAAGATACGATTGATAGGTGGCATACTTCATCTGTGGCAGCAGCGTTTCCCTTTCTTCGCTTCGATACTTCTCTATTATCCTAATCGCTTCGGGCAACAACTTAATACGGCAAAGTACACCTGTCTTCTGCCTATTGAACTTCATCCAAAGATTTTCCTCATCATCACGGACAAGATGTGTCTTACTTAATCCCATTAAATCACAATAGGCTGCACCTGTATGACAGGCAAAAACAAACAAATCCCTTGCTGTTTCCATTTCTTCCTCCAACTCTCCGAAGTGGGTATTCATTAGTTTGTCAAGTGAACGTCTGTCAAGTGCCTTTGGGAGTTTCTTATCACCTCTTGCTATCTTTACATTAGCAAATAATAAGGTGTCAGCCAATCCTTCACGGTATGCCAACCTGCATACGGTCTTTATTTGGGATGCAACTGCATAGAAACTACTTTCCTGAAACCCTAATTTGTTCAAGTAGTAGTCCCTGAAATCATAAATGAAATTTTCTGTAAGTTGCGAGAAAGACAAATCTTCCACCTTGTACTTGTCTTCGATAAATGTCCTAAGATTATTACGGGTAGTATAGTAATTGGAAATTGTTTCTCTCTTAATGTCAATTCCAATATGTTCTTTCTTCTCCCTGATGAGGATGTCCAATCGTTCGATAAGCATACATCGTGTCTGTACGCTGCCTTGAAACAGTTCCTTTACATCGGTTGCGTCAAATGGGCAACCTTTGGAAAGTAAGGCTTGAATAAGCCGACTGAACAGACAACAGGCAAACTCTCCAACCTGCCGTTTATCTCTACTGCCTCACGACTCTTGCCGTCCACTCTACTCTCACGGGGATTCCACAACTCTGGATTGCAGGAGAGTTTACAACTGAACTGGGCAACATTCCTTCCAAGTGTGATACGTCCCATAATCGGAGCCTTGCCCGACTTGTCAAGACCGCTCTTTTTGAGGTAGAGCAACACCTTCATTTTCTCTTGTTTCATACGCTTTAATTTTTATGGGCAAAGTTACCCGAATTAAAGCGTTCCTCACTTATGCAGAAAACTGCCGACCACAGCAACAGCCACACGAGCGAAAATAATTCGGTTACCGGACATTACTCCATCGTTACCTATCCCAAAATCAGGTAATGCTTTGGTAACTGAACTTTTGCCTAAATCTGCATATTCCTACCCTTTTTGAAAAGAGCACCTCTATGCAAATCGTTCCATTTCTCACTCATTATCAGTTAGTTTACGCCAACTTCTACTTTTCTTCATTTTCGTTGATTAGTTACGCCGTAAAGGCGATGCGATTACAGTGTAAAGGCAATGCGATTACAGTGTAAAGGCGATACCTTCTTATCGGCAGATATTTGAATCAGGTAAGTCAATTGTTGACACTGCCACCTACAATGTCGAGCAACTCACTCGTAATAGCCGCCTGACGACTCTTATTATACTGCAGATTGAGTTCCCTCAACAGTTCGTCCGCATTGTCTGTAGCAGCCTGCATGGCAACCATACGGGCTGCGTGTTCTGAAGCATTACTGTCAAGAAGCGCAGTATAAACCATGAGGTTAAGGGCTTTGGGCACCAGTTGGGAGAGTACGGACTTGATGTCGGGCTCAACGATGAAGTCGTCGTTGAGAGGCACGGCATCCGTTGCTTTTCTTCCTGTGTCTCTGCCTTTCTTGCGAAGATACTCCTGAGCCTTGGCTGTGGCGAGGTTGGATGAAAGGTCGCGGTCGTTGTAGGCTCCAATGTTCTCGGTGGAAAGATCAAGCGGAAGGAAATTCTGACGGGTAAGAACCTGCGAGCCAGCACTCTTGAAGTGATGGTAGATCATCTCCACTTTATCAAACTCATGATGATTGTATTTTGCAATGATCTCTTCTGCGATTTCCCTGCACTCTGCCGCATTTGGCTTGTCGGCCAATTCGGTGAAGTCTCCTGCAGACTCAAAACCTAATTTCTTGACTTTCTCTGCCACCTTTCTTCCTATTGGATAGATGGTGATGTTGCTGATGCCTTGAGCCTTATACCCCTCAATCGCTTGAAGCATCATACGGATGACATTGTTATTGTAACCGCCGCACAGAGAGCTGTTTGACGAGTATGCGACAATTGCCACACTCTTGATGTCCTTGCGCTCTGCAGTGAGGTCGTCCTCAGCGGCATCCGGCATGGAGACCAGAAACGATTTAAGAATGTGCTCCAGCAGGTTCTCATAAGGGAGCATATTCTGTATAGCAGTCTGTGCATGATGCAGTTTCGACGATGCCACCATTTTCATCGCACTCGTTATTTTTCTCGTGCTCTGAACAGATGCTATGTGGGTCTTTATCTCTTTTAATGAAGGCATATCTTTCGTTTTTTAGCTTGAAGTTAGAAGTTGGAAGTTGGGAGGATGTCCCTATATTCTGCTTCTTTACTTCTAACTACTAACTTCTAACTACTGACTTATTTAAATTGTCCAGCGACGTTCGCCATGACTTCCTCAATGGTCTTCGTGCAAGTGTCGTCAATTTTCCCCTCAGCGAGCGTGTCGATGACGTCTTGATGCTGTGTACGCATTTGTTCAAGGAACTGGTCTTGTACGCTGCGTACCTTGTCTACGGGTACGTCATGCATCAGGCCGTGCACGCCACAATAAAGGATGGCGACCTGCTCTCCAACGGGCATCGGACTGTACTGTGGCTGGATGAGCAACTGGTTGTTCTTACGGCCGCGGTCGATGGTCATGGCGGTGACGGCATCCATATCGCTTGAGAACTTGGAAAAGCTTTCGAGCTCACGATACTGTGCCATGTCAATCTTCAGTGTGCCGGCAACTTTCTTCATGCTCTTGATCTGTGCCGATCCACCCACACGGCTCACGGAGATACCCACGTTGATGGCGGGGCGGAAGCCTTGGTTGAAGAGATCGGTTTCAAGATAAATCTGTCCGTCAGTAATGGAGATGACGTTGGTAGGGATGTATGCCGATACGTCTCCGGCCTGCGTCTCAATGATAGGCAGAGCGGTCAGTGAACCGCCACCTTTGACATGGCCTTTCATCGATTCGGGCAGGTCGTTCATTTGCTCTGCAACTTCCTGCTGTTCGTTGATCTTGGCGGCACGCTCCAAAAGGCGGGAGTGGAGGTAGAACACATCACCTGGATATGCCTCGCGTCCTGACGGGCGACGCAGAATCAGTGAGACCTCACGGTAAGCTACGGCTTGTTTGGACAGGTCGTCGTAGACTACGAGGGCATCGAAACCACGGTCACGGAAATACTCTCCGATGGCGGCGCCGGCAAACGGTGCATAGTATTGCATGGCTGCGGGATCGGCGGCGGTGGCACTGACGATAATGGTGTAAGGCAGAGCCCCGTGCTCTTTCAGGATCTGCACAAGGGCTGCTACTGTACTTGCTTTCTGGCCGATGGCGACATAAATGCAATATACAGGCTTGCCTGCCTCATAGTTATCTTTCTGGTTGATGATGGTATCGATAGCAATAGCCGTCTTGCCTGTCTGGCGGTCACCGATAATCAGCTCACGCTGTCCGCGACCGATAGGAATCATGGAGTCAATAGCTTTCAGACCCGTCTGCAGTGGCTGCTTTACGGGTTGGCGGTATATGACACCGGGTGCCTTGCGGTCAAGCGGCATTTCGTATGCATTGGTCAGGTCGATATCTCCTTTTCCGTCGATAGGCTGACCGAGCGTGTTGACGACGCGCCCGAGGAAGTTGTCGTTGACTTTGATGGAAGCGATTCGATGCGTGCGTTTCACTTTCATACCTTCCTCAATACCTGAAGAGGGTCCAAGCAGGATACAACCTACATTGTCTTCCTCCAGGTTCATGACGATGGCCATGGTGCCGTTCTCAAATTCGAGCAGCTCGCTGGCTTCGGCATTGCGCAGTCCATAGACGTGGGCAACACCGTCTCCCACGGTGAGAACGGTTCCCACTTCGTCGAACTGTTCTTCCGAGTTGACGCCTTGAAGCTGCCTCATCAGTACTTCCGACACCTCGCTTGGTTTTAATTTATCACTCATTTATATATAATAAATCAATGTTTCTTACTTGTTTTATTCTCAATATCAACTTCTTTATACAGTCAGTTGCTGGAGTATGCCTTTTAGTTTCGTCCTCACGCTTGCGTCAAGACAGTAGGTGTCATATTCAAGGATAAAGCCTCCGATGATGTCAGGGTCCACTTCCGTGTTGAACTCCACGTTTCCGTGCGTCCTGCTTTCTACCATCTGTTTCATCTTTGCTTCTGTCTCAGCTGAGACAGGGACTGCTGTCGTGAGTTTCCCACGGATGATGTTTTTGTGCTTACGGTAGAGCGTAAGATAGGCTGTTGCCATGAATTGCATTTCTGCTTCCCGCCCTTCTTTCAGCACAAGCTCCAGAAATCTGATTGTCAGATCGTTGATGTCCCCACCGCAGGCTGTCTTGAGTAAAGCCATTTTCTTGTCAGCCGCAAGCGTAGGATTGTCTATTGTGAACCGGAGCCGTGGCACTTGTAGATAGTTTTCCGCAAGTGTCTGCATCTCTTCGTAGACAGCATCCTCCTTTTTAAGCTGAATGGCACTCTCCAAGAATGCTTTGGCATACCTGACGGCAATAACACCTGTATCCATAGGCAATCGGTTTTACTTTGCTGTCTTCTCTGAGACGACAACATCATCAAGCATCTTGTTGATCAATTCCATCTGCTTGTCATCAGTCGATAGTTGCTGCTTGACAATTCTTTCAGCGATCTTGACAGAGAGTTCGGCAACTTGTGCGCGAATTTCTCTGATGGCTTGCTGTTTCTCTTGTTCAATTTCGACCTTGGCATCATTGATGAGCTGCGCTCCTCTACTCTTTGCCTGGTCTTCAGCTTTGGCGACGATGGCATCACGTGTGGCAGAGGCCTCTTTCAAGACTGCTGCCTCTTTCTCGCGTGCTTCCTGCAGAATGGATTCTCCTTCTTTTTGTATGTTGGCAAGCTTCTCGTTGGCTTCGTGTGCCTTTCTCAGACTGTCATCAATGTAGTTTTTGCGCTCCTTCACCATTTTCGTGATGACGGGAAAGCCCCATTTCCACAAGATGGCCAGCACAATGAGGAAGACAATGGTCAACCAAAAGAGTAAGCCTGTGCTTGGCATCAATAAATCCATACGCAGTTGTTTGTTCTATGATGATTAGATGCAGAGGAAAGCAACGACCACAGCAAACAATGCGACACCCTCAATCAGAGCGGCGGCGACAATCATGTTTGTGAAGATCTTGTTGATGACCTCCGGCTGGCGAGCCATTGCATCCATGGCCTGACCACCAATGCGGCCGATACCGATACCTGCGCCGATGGCTGCAAGACCAACACCTAAACCAACGCCTAACTTACCAAGACCTGCTGCTGCGGCCTGTAATAACAATGCTGAAATCATAGTTGTAATGTTTTAATATTTTAAATTATTATCTATTCTGTATTATATTACCGAGTTGTCTTTCAGTCTGTTTTTGGCTTATTCGCCTTTTGAGCGGGCCAGCCCAATAAAGGTTGCGCTCAGCATGGTGAATACCATTGACTGGATGAAGCAGACCAGCAGTTCGAGGCACATCATAAAGATGCTCATCAGGATGCTGAGAGAAGACATTCCCACAGCGATGCCCACGCCCATCGACGCAACGACGAAGATGATACAAGTCAGCGACAGAGCGATGGCGTGTCCAGCCATCATGTTGGCGAAAAGTCGGATCATCAGAGCAAAGGGCTTAGTGAAGATGCCAACGAATTCAATCAGTGGGATCAGTGGAAAAGCTTTCAATGCCAATGGCACTTCTGGCCAGAAGATATCTTTCCAGTAGTATTTTGTACCGCTGAACTGAGTGACAATGAACGTGCAGAGAGCTAAAAAGAACGTGCAAGCTATATTGCCAGTCAGGTTTCCGCCGCCTGGTGGGAATGGGATCAGTCCCATAAGGTTACATGTGAAGATAAAGAAGAAGCACGTGAGCAGATAAGGAGAGTATTTCTCATAGCCTTCCCCTACACCGGCTTTCACGACATTATCTTCCACCCATGAGATAAGCATTTCCATAAATCCGGTGAATCCACCGGGAGCCGCGTCACTGGCTTTGTGTTTTCTGTACCATCTTGCGGGAAGCAGGATACAAAGCAACAGGATGATGGAGTCGATGAAGAGCACCATCACCGTCTTGGTGATGCTGATGTCCAGCGGCATGACGATATCGCCGCCCCGTAGCTCCACAATCTTGCCGGCCTGCGGACCCGTCGTGGCGATGGCAAGATTGAAGGGACCTTTGCGATAGCCTTGGGCATCGGGCTCTTCCTCAAACTTTGCCGTGCTGAATACGTGCCAGCCTGTAGTGCTCTTTACGATGACGGGGAGATTGATCACAATGTGCCTTGTGCCAATGTCTGTGATGTGCCAGTCGTAAGAGTCCTTGATGTGCCCTACTACAATCTGCGACGTGTTTAGCTTCCCGCTTTTTTCCTGCGAGGCGGTTGCCGGTATGGCGAGGAAAAGCGCCATCACGAAGCAGATAACATGATTGATATATCTCATTACTTTTAAGAGCGTTAATGTTTCTTTTTCAATGTCAAGGCCATCATTGCGGCATACATGGCTAAAACCATCATGGCGACGGCCTTTGACTCTGCCAAGCTTTGCGAGATGAACAATGCATACACGCCGACGGCAAGCAGGATAGCCACCATCCTGAAAGCGGCATATACCATATAAAAAGTCACCAATCTGTCGGGGGCCTTCCTTTTCACGAGGTCATACCCTTTCATCCATCCCACTCCCAACAATGTGAACATTGCCGTGAAAAAGAGGATGGTCAATGGCGATGGCATAGGCTTTGAGGGTCTTGACTTGAGTCTTGGAGGGACTATAGCTCTATGCAGAGGCTGATTTCGTTTTTCTTGACTTCCACGAAACCACCCAGTATGGTGAGTTTGCCAACTCCTTGTTTGCCCTTATATTCCACTTCTCCCTTATCAAGTGAAGAGATAATAGGGGCGTGGTTGTCGAGAATTTCAAAGCTGCCTTGTGTTCCCGGCACCTTGAGACTCTCTACCTCGCCGTCAAAGATCACCTTTTCGGGAGAAATAATCTTTAACCTCAACATATCTTAGATGCTTTAGCTTTCTGTTTATGCTTTAGCTTCCTCGATGAGTTTCTTGCCTTTTGCGATGGCGTCGTCGATGGTGCCGACATTCATAAACGCCTGTTCAGGCAGGTCGTCCACCTCACCGTTGAGGATAGCGTTGAAGCCTTTGACAGTGTCTTCGATACTCACCATCACGCCCTTGACACCTGTGAACTGTTCGGCCACCGTAAAGGGTTGTGAGAGGAAGCGCTGCACACGGCGTGCGCGGTTCACCACGAGCTTGTCTTCATCAGAGAGCTCGTCCATACCGAGAATGGCGATGATATCCTGCAACTCTTGATAGTGCTGAAGCGTCTCTTTCACGCGCTGGGCACAGTCATAGTGCTCTTTGCCCACGATGAGCGGGTCAAGGATACGTGAAGTGGAAGCCAACGGGTCGACAGCAGGGTAGATACCGAGCTGTGTAATCTTTCGGTCGAGCACCGTGGTAGCGTCGAGGTGAGAGAATGTTGTTGCCGGCGCAGGGTCAGTAAGGTCATCTGCCGGCACGTAAACAGCCTGCACAGAGGTGATGGAGCCTTCCTTCGTTGAGGTGATGCGCTCCTGCATGGCACCCATCTCTGAGGCCAGCGTAGGCTGATAGCCCACTGCCGAGGGCATACGGCCAAGCAATGCCGACACCTCAGAGCCGGCTTGCGTGAAGCGGAAAATGTTGTCGATGAAGAACATGATGTCTGCAGGGCCGCCGTCCTTGCCACCGTGGTCGCGGAATTCCTCTGCGATGGTCAGTCCGGACAGTGCCACGCGTGCACGTGCCCCTGGCGGTTCATTCATCTGTCCATAGACAAGAGTCGACTGTGACTTACCGAGCTCCTCGGGGTCTACGAGGGAAAGATCCCACTTGCCCTCGTCCATGGCCTTGCGGAATTTCTCTCCATATCGGATAACACCGGAGTCGAGCATGTCGCGGATCAGATCATTGCCTTCACGTGTACGCTCGCCGACACCTGCGAAAACGGAGTATCCGGCACGGCCTTTAGCGATATTGTTCATGAGCTCCATGATGAGCACGGTCTTACCTACACCGGCACCGCCGAAGAGTCCAATTTTACCGCCTTTCATGTAAGGCTCCAGCAGGTCGATCACCTTGATGCCGGTAGGCAGCATCTCCTTATGGGTAGAGAGGTTCTCAAACTTCGGCGCGGGGCGGTGAATAGGATAGCTGCCCTTCATGTCGAGAGGCTCCATACCGTCGATAGGCTGTCCTATCACGTTCATTATACGGCCCCGGATCTGGTCGCCTGAAGGCATCTGGATGGGTGCGCCTGTGGGCACGGCCTCGAGGCCACGCTCCAGACCGTCGGTTGAGTCCATGGCGATGCAGCGCACAGTGTCTTCGCCAATGTGCTGCTCTACCTCAATGACAACTTCTTTGCCGTCGGGGCGTGTCACCTTCATGGCCTCGTAAATCTGTGGCAACACCTTCTCGGGATCCTGTCCCTGGGTGTCGAAATAGACATCGATGACAGGACCGATAATCTGGGAGATGTGCCCTTTAATCTGTGACATATAATATCTTTTGTTGTTATAGTATTCTATATAATAATGTGTAGGCAGCTATGACTGCACGAGAGCCTGTAGATCAGATGCTGAGTTCGTCGAGCACCTCGATGAGTTTACGGTCGAAGGGCTTGTCTGAGCGGATAGCCTCAGACAGCGGTACGTAGACCACCTCATTGTTATGAATGCCCACCATGATGTTGCGCTGGCCCTGGAGGATGGCTTCCACGGCGCCTACGCCGGTGCGGCTGGCCAGGATACGGTCGTGTGCTGTAGGACGTCCGCCGCGCTGCACATAGCCGAGAATGGAAACGCGCACATCGTACTCCGGAAACTCTTTCCTCACACGATCGGCGTAATACATGGCACCGCACTTGGGACTTTCCGAAACGATGACAATGCAGCTCTTTTTCGACTTGCGGATACCGCGCTCCATGAACTTGGCGAGCTGGTCGACATCGGTGGAGTCCTCAGGAATAATGGCTGCCTCTGCGCCGCTGGCAATGGCCGAGTTCTGTGCCAGGAAGCCGGCATCGCGGCCCATGACTTCGACAAAGAAAATGCGCTCGTGGCTCTGTGCCGTGTCGCGGATGCGGTCTACGCAATCGACAATAGTGTTGAGGGTGGTGTCGTAGCCGATGGTGGTATCGGTGCCGTAGAGGTCGTTGTCAATAGTCCCCGGAAGACCAATGCAGCAGAGATCGTAGTCTTGAGCAAACTGTCGGGCGCCGGTGAGCGAGCCGTTTCCTCCAATGACGACAAGAGCGTCGATTTGTTCTTTCTTCAGATTCTCATAAGCCTTGTCGCGGCCTTCCTGTGTCATGAAGGCCTTTGAGCGTGCGGTTTTCAGGATGGTGCCACCCTGCATGATAATCCCCGATACGTTTTCAGTAGTGAATGGTTTAATATCGTCTTCTATCAGGCCGTCATAGCCACGGTAGATGCCCTTGATGTTGAAGCCGTTGCAGATGCCGGCACGGGTCACTGCCCTGATGGCGGCATTCATGCCTGGTGCGTCGCCTCCTGACGTAAGTATACCGATAGTCTTAATCTTTGTCATATCGTGGTTCTTCTTTTATGTTTTTTGAAGTCTGATTTGTTTTTTTATTAATCGCAAAGTTAGAAAATTCCCGTAAGACTTCCAAGGTAAAAGTAGTTTTTTTATATACGTTTAACGAAAAAATGAATGCAAATGATGTCATTTGTAACATCCTATCATCCAACCATACACTACGGGGAACATAAGCAAAGGGATGTGCTGTATTCATGAAGAAGTCTTGTGAACTCATACTGGGCAAACTGCCGAGGCGGATGAGAGACAAAGATCTTCAACATCAATAAAATCCTCTCTTTTGCCCTGATGATTTCACTTTTATCGGGAAGGTTTAGTATCTTTGCATAAGATTGAGTTAAAGAATGAATGATTATGACAGAAAACGAACTTTCCAACTATCCCTCCTCTTACATCCTCTGCTTTGTGGACGGGTGTAAGTTAAAAGACAACTGTATTCACTATCTTGCCGGTCAGCATGTCCGCGATGACGACAATATGGGATATGCTGTTTATCCGTCGGTATTGAAAAGCGCTGATGGTTGCAAGTGGCATAAGGAATACCGTGTTATCAAGTCGGCCTGGGGCTTTGACACCCTCTTTCACAGTGTTCTTCAACGACATGCCGCAACGCTCCGGCAGCAGATAAAAGACTATCTCGGCGGTAATGGCACTTACAGCCGCTACAATCGTGGCGAGAGAAGACTGACTCCGGAGCAGCAGGAATGGATGATCCGGTTATTCCAAAAATACGGCTATACCACCAATCTGCTGTTTGACCATTACGAGGATGCGGTTGACTGGTAGTGTGACCACGCCCTGGTCAGGGTATGACCACGCCTTGGTCATACCCTGACCAGGGCGTGGTCATTGCAATTAGACAGCCTTTTCGGATGGAGTGCAATATCCAAAGGCTCATCCGTATCAGACATACACATTATAAGATAAACGACTCTTAACATGGATAAAGCAAAGTGTTCCTGGTGTCAGGATGGTGGGCCGATAGAGAAATACCATGACGAAGAATGGGGTAGGCCTTGCCATGACGACAGGCTGCTCTATGAGTATCTGATGCTTGAAGCGATGTCGGCAGGACTGAGCTGGAGCCTGATGATCAAGAAACGGGACATCTTTCATGCTTGCTTCGCTGACTTTGATGAGCAGAAAGTGGCAACATTCGGTGAAGCAGATTATGATCGCATCATTGCTTATCCAGGCATGATCAGATCCCGTAGAAAGATAGAGGCGATGACCGGCAATGCCCGCTGTTTCATCCAGATTCAGAAGGAATATGGTTCCTTCGACCGTTACCTCTGGCACTTTACCAATGGGCAGACCATCATCTACCGTTGCCATCTCGAAGGGGAAAGGCTGACCAGGAGTGAACTGTCTGACGAGATCGCCAAGGACTTGAAGAAGCGTGGGTTCAAGTTCTTAGGGTCCATCCTCGTCTACTCGTTCCTGCAGGCTGTCGGTATCATCAATGATCATGAGCCCCATTGCCGGTTGTTTGATGAGATCGGCGGTACCATCCGATAGCTTTGACCCGCCTGTCCGCTGCCTTTGCCCCTGTAAAACAATAAGGATGTGTCAAAATGCAAATACCGTTTTGATAATCTTACAGTTTGGAATAATCCAATAAGAAAAGACCATTTCGAGACTCGTTTTCGAGTAAAGAAATGGTCTTTTCCTTGCTTTTAAGGGGATCTTACTTATAAGCTTGAGGGTTGTCAAGTTATTAATTAGATGGAATCTTCCTCCCAAATGTCACTACCCACCGGCTGCCATCGTTTGCCGCCGGCTACACCGGGACCGCCTGACTGGATGCCACCTGACTGATGGTTCGGGGAAGTGGAGCTTCCAATGTCATACGAGGCCTTTGAGGCCGCACAGATTATGGGTACTGAATTCATGTGCATCACGTCTATCTCCGGTTTGATGTATATGTATATCTTGTGTGGTGCGCATGCTGCAGCATGGGTCATGGAGCCTGCTGTCTCCATCCTTCTATTGGTCTGTTTCATAAATTCTATTCTTCTTGTTGATGTATGGTCCCTGCATGGGGTGCAGGAGCCGTTGTGTTTATCTCACCATTTGTTTCTTCCCGTTCACGATATAGATACCCTTGGGCAGCCCTTCGAGTGAGGTGCTGCCGGTGCGCACCAGCTGTCCGTTGATGCTGAAGACCTTACCGTTGGTGGCGTGCATGGTGTTGCCGGCTGTGGACGGGACAGCTATGGCGGTGGTTGTATGGTCAATGGCTTCGGTGAAGTATTGGGTCCCGGCCTTGGCGCGTGCGCCGTCGTCGGCAGAGGTCAGCACACAGGCGAAGTAGGGTGTCCATGTGCCGCCTGTAGCGTCTGTCCACTTGTAGAAAGCGTTGGACCATTCAGTTTCGTCATCGCCGGAGTAATAGTAGTAGCTGTATTGCTGGAGCCTCTTGTCCTTAGCATAGTTGCCTATGAAGGTATAGGTAATGCCGTCACAGGTCTGAGTGACTTTCTGGCTCTGCAGATTCGTATCGTTCTCCGGCTTCTTCTCAATGCCCACGATGGTGTTTTTGATACCCGTTTTGTTTCCGGCGTGTATGGCAGGATGGATCATGTAGGGATGATGAGCCTTGGTCTCTGTTACAGGAGTGTTGAAATGCAGGGTGATGTACTTCTCATTGTCCTTCTTCTCTGAGGTCACGCCACTGAACTCCACCACCTCTACGGTGGCACCGTAGGCACTCTTCAGCTGCTCCTCAGTCATGTCAAAGGGCAGGCACATGGTGTACCACTTGTCGCGTATGCGGGTCTCGTCGGTATGGATCTGGTTGTCAAGCGTTGAGTCTGCCATCATGAAGTTTTTCCAGCCGGCATAGTCGCCCTGTGTCCCCTCGAAATAGCTGGAGTGCCTGACGGGCAGCTTGTTGCCTTTGTCGTCAAATACCCAGTGGTTGAGCTCGCGGTGACTGCTGTATTCCGACGAGTTATAGCGGTCTGTACCGATCACCTTTGTGTATTCGTTGGCGTAATTGTCGTAGGCGGCCTTCTTGAAGTGCAGCTGTGTGACCACTTTCATGTTTTTGTCCTCCGGCTTGTAGATGTTCTTGGTTACTCCTGTCTGCCCGTCTGTGTAAGAGGATACGGTGTACCTATATGTGTTATTGTCGGTAAAGGCACCCTCGGCGCATTTTGTTGCCGTTCCGAGCACATAGACATCGCTCAGGTTATAGTTGTTCTCAAACGCAGTAGTCTCTATCTGTTCCACTCCTTCCGGGATGGTGATGCTCTTGAGTTCCGAGCAGCCGGCAAATGCCTTTTGGCGGATATATTTCAGTGAGTTGGGCAGGCGGATGGAGGTAACGCCGGAGTTGAGGAAAGCCCCGTTGCCAATCTCTGTGACACCTTCGGGCAGCACAATGCTGGCCAAAGCTTTGCAGCCGTCGAAGGCTTGATTGCCGATGACGATGTTGGTTGAGCCATAACGGAAATCGACGGTAGTCAGGTTGGTGTCACCCTGAAAGCAGAGGTCTTTGATGCTGATGTTGTTGCGTGCACCGATCGTTATCTTCTTCAGTGACGTTGTGTGGAACGCCTGTTGGTCCATGGTGAGGCTGATGCCGGCACTATCCGGAATCACCACCTCCTCTATCTGGCACTTACTGCTACTGGAAAACGTGGTGGGGATGTAGGTGGTCGAAGCCGGATAGGTCACTTTCTTCATGGAAGTGATCCATGCCAGCCCATCCAGATTGTTGTCTGAGTTGAGAGTGGCATTAGATAAATCCAGTTCAGTCAATGAGAAATGCTGGTTTCTGCCGTAGTCTTCACCGTAAAGCCTGTATAGGTCTTGCTGGGTCATCTTTACTCCGGAAGCGGTGACTACCTTTATTTTTGCTGCTGTAAGTGCACCGGAGTTGGTCAGGTAGTCGGAAGCTTTAGCAGTGCCATAGCTTCCCGTGAACTCGGCATCGAGGTCGCCCGCCGCCTTGAGGGTCAGGGTGACGGTACCGTCACCGGCCTTGCTGACAGTGAGCTTGGCTCGTGTAGTCTGTGCGATAAGGATGCACAGAAGTGTGAGTAGAATGCTCTTCTTCATTATATTATTGCTTTGTTGTGGTTAATCTTGATATTTATCGCAACGCCGCTGTTGTGCTACTTGTGTCTGCAAGTGTGCATGGCAGGTGCGGGCTGAGTTGGGGCGTTGCAGGGTATTACGGCTGTCTTTTGCACCAGCACGCTGTTTTTGGGTGCAAAGTTATAAAGACGCAGGGAATAGTCAGTTTCATATTTCTTTGAAATAATTTCCATTTTGCAAAAAATACGGTGAAACGTATGGCGTTGTATTTCTTTTTCCTTACTTTTGTTTCCGAAAAACTCAGAAGCATGAAAAGTACTGTGAATGAAAAGATAGCAGTGGTGCCTTTTAGTGTTTTCGGGGATCTGGTTCTCGACGGCGGGTCCGGCCATGTGAAGACTCTTGTGCGTGACTCCTATGCCGTGGGGCTTGGCATGTCGCGTTTTCTGCGTTCGTCGTTTAAGGATGCGGGCCACGTGCGGGTAGACTGCATGCGGTGGGGTGTGGTGACCGCGGGGGCCACTGAACTGGTGGTGGACGGAGTGCCCTACCATTGTCAGAAAGGCGATCTGATGTATATCAATTGGGGGGCGGTAATGTCACCGTACGTGCTTGATACGGTGTCAGTTTATAATGGTCTGGCCATGCGTGAGGACTATTTGTACAGCATCTTCCACGGGCATGTGCCGCTGCTCTTCTCCGATCCAAGCCGCTGCTTCTGCATCCATTTGCAGAACGACGAGCGGGAGATGATAAACCGCTATTTGTACATGCTGGTCAGGGTGATTGAGGCGGCAGACAGTGACGGGGCGACGGCACCGTTCATGGCATCTCTGATGAAGTTTGTGGAACAGTGCTACAACCGGCATGCCGGGCAGCGGGACAGCCTGCCCGCACGCGATGGGAACGGGCTGATGCGACGCTTCCTGACATTGGTCGAAGACAACGTGCAGCACGAGCATCAGTTGGCTTTCTATGCCTCGGAGCTGTGCACTACGCCGTCTTATCTGGGCACACAGGTAGTACAGCTCACCGGTCAGACCCCTAAGGAATGGATAGACCGCGTGTTGCTGCTCAGGTCCAAGGTGGCGCTGCGGTGCGGCACACAGCCGGTGAAGCAGTTGGCGTCGGACTTAGGCTTCGTGTCGTCGAGTGCCTTCTGCAAGTTCTTCAAGCGTCTGGAGGGTATGTCTCCGCAGGCATTCCGTGACGGCGGGGACAGACTGGAGTAGCCCGTGAGCCTTTTATCTTTGCAAAAAACAGAAATACGAAAATATATGAAAAGATCAGTTTCTTTTAGAGAGAGGATGTTGCTGTGTGCCGTGATGGTGTTTGTCTTTTCCTTTTCCGCATCTGCCAAAGGAGGATTTGTACAGCGGGGAATGACAAAAGATCAAGTCACCAGCATTCTTGGAAAACCGGATGCCATGAGTTTTAATGAGTCTGGTGAAGTATGGACATACAAGAAAGTACCTCTGATCGGAGTGAGTGAAAACAAGTTGATTTACGTGAACTTTGGTAAGGACAATTCTGTGACATCTTATCATGAATATTTATTTGATTATGATCAGAATGGACGTCCTGTCATGACCACGCCTCAGCTCATGCTTCCGGGCTACCAAGGGTCGTATGGCAATTATCCGCAGCCTTATGAGCTAAGCGAAGGAGATTTCTCATTGTTGTATGGCAAGGTGAAAAAAGCCAGCTTCACTGACAATAAATGCGATTTGTTACAGATGGCTTGCTTGGGTTGTTGGTTCACGTGCCGTCAGGCGGCCAGGCTCCTGATACTCTTCAGCTTTGATGACGACAAGTTGCGTGCATTACACGTGATGGCACCCCGTCTTGTAGACCTCGGATATGCCAATGAAATATACGATGTCTTCACTTTCAGCAGTAATCGTGAGAAAGCTTCTGAGATAATAGCCGGTGCTCAAAGCATGAACTGATCATACACATTAATAAAAATGCGGATGAAAGAGCACAGATTTATTATCATGCTGCCATCTTTTTGGGCACCCGTATTTTGTTGAGATCATCCACGATAAACCTGCACCATGAAATAGCTATGCGACATTTACACAACAAAAAATCTCTTCAGATTATAATTCTCTCATTATGTTTTGGTGGAAAGCCTTCTAATATGTATCTTTGCAAGTGAATAGTGGATTCAACAAAGGGAAATTATCTTCTCTGTGTAAGAGAAGTGGGAAAGGGCCGGATCTCTAAAAGCTTCGCCCATAAGATGTGCACGTTGGAGATTCGGATACCGACTGGAGCCATGTCTACGTTCACAACAGGCAAGTGGAGAAGATCCTAAGAGACTTGTCCAATGTCTTCAAGCAGTCTTCCCCCGGCGAGCACCTTGCCTCCTTCGTCCATAAAAGCTATCGAATCGCCAATACAGGTGACATCAACAACGGTCCGGTAAATAAATTCCAGCCAACCATTCCCGGACGGGTGTTTCTACAGAGTCATTGTTGAGACGTTAATAATTGATTATGGTTTTAGATAAAAACAGTAAAATCTTTGTGGCGGGGCATCATGGACTTGTGGGCTCTGCCATCTGGAACAACCTCAAGATGAGGGGGTATGACAATTTAGTAGGGCGCACGCATAAGGAGCTGGACCTGACTGACCAGCTCGCCGTAAAGAAGTTCTTTGATGAGGAGTATCCGGACGCCGTGGTATTGGCTGCTGCCTTCGTGGGTGGCATCATGGCCAACTCGCTTTACCGCGCCGACTTCATCATGCAGAACATGAAAATGCAGTGCAATGTCATTGAGCAGGCTTACAAGCACCATGTGAAGAAGTTGCTCTTCCTCGGTTCGACGTGCATCTATCCGAAAGATGCGCCGCAGCCCATGAAGGAGGACGCGCTGCTTACCTCGCCCTTAGAGTATACCAATGAGGAGTATGCCATCGCCAAGATTGCAGGACTGAAGATGTGCGAGAGCTACAATTTGCAGTACGGCACGAACTATATCGCCGTGATGCCGACCAATCTCTATGGACCTAACGACAACTTCCATTTGGAGAATTCACACGTCATGCCTGCCATGATGCGTAAGATCTACCTGGCCAAACTCATCCACGACGGCGACTGGGACGCCATCTGCGTGGATATGAACAAGCGCCCCATCAATCCGCCGTCGAAGCTCGCTGCGCTTATCGGTGAGAAGAACGTGGACGGCAGCGAGTGCAGGGAGCGTATTCTCAAGGCCCTTGACTTCTATGGCATCGACAACAACCGAGTGACGCTGTGGGGTGACGGCAGCCCCCTGCGCGAGTTCCTATGGTCAGAGGACATGGCTGACGCCTCGGTACACGTGCTGCTCAATGTCGACTTTAAGGACATCATCGGCATCGAGAAATACTCTTCCGTGTTCTATGGCACGAAGACTGACGGCGAGGTGAACCGCAACAACTCTGAGGGCCGTGGTGGAGCCATCCCCGCATTAGGTGAGATTCGCAACTGTCACATCAATGTAGGCACAGGCAAAGAGCTTACCATCAAAGCTTTGGCCGAACTGGTGAAGCAGACCATAGGCTTTGAGGGCGAGATTGTCTGGGATAAGACTAAGCCCAATGGTACGCCCCGCAAGCTCATTGATGTCACCAAGCTGCACTCTCTCGGCTGGACTCACAAGGTGGAGATCGAGGATGGCGTGCGTAAGCTCTACGAGTGGTATCAAGAGAGTTTACAGGCTTGATATTGGCCTGAATGTGAAAAGTTGCGGTGTGGCAATTTCTTTTTTATCTAAATGACATAAAGTTTGAAAGATTTTATGTATCAACAATCATTATGAGAAAGATCTTATCGTCAATCTTCCTTTTGACCATCTTCGGCCTGCCGGTTCTCGCAGGCAATCATGTAGTCAGTCGTTTTCGTCTCACGGGGCCTGTGCCTTTGTCGCGTCCGCTGATGATCGACAGTATCAATATCAGCGGGCAGCGTTTCAGTGATGACTCGCTGTTATGCAGGCCCTTGACGGATACCGGCGCCCGTGTTTTCGATGCCGGACAGAAACTTCAGGGCAGCAAGGGACTGTCGGTGGCATCCCTGTCGTTCGATATGGAGTCAACAGCTTATACCCGTGCCTCTCTCTCAGTGTCGGGTCTCAAGACGAGTCGTATCTTCATAGATGGTAAAGAGGGCAGCGGACGCGATATGGCTCTGGAACCGGGCCATCATCATGTGGAGATCTGCACGTTGCTCGAGAACAATGTTACGGTGAAGCCCCAGGTGACTTTGACTGCCGACAACGACGAGGCACTGTCTGTCCTGGATCCTGGCGCATCACGGCTGTATTCTCTCAAGGATGTGCTCAACGGAAAACGTCTTTGGGGCGTGCGTCTCTCCGATGATGGACGTTATGGTATCATTGGGTCGTATGACACGCGCGACGGCGGTAAGGTGACAAGTTCGTGGAAGGTTCGGGAGATGGCCACCGGCAAGGTGCTGCACCAGAGTAGCGAGTCATTGTGCTTCTTCCCGGGCAGTGACGATCTGCTCATGGAGCGTATGGCTGACAACGGCAACCGCCAGTTAGTGAGGGTGTCGCTCTCCGACGGAAGTGAGACGGTGGTGGCCTCCAACATGCCCAAAGGTGACAGTTGGCAGATGACACCCGACGGCAAGAGCCTTATTCTGACCCATGTGAACAAAGGCCCCACTGAGGACAAGGATATCTACCAGATTGTGGAACCCGATGACCGTCAGCCCGGATGGCGTGACCGCTCATCGCTGCTGCGCTATGACCTGTTGACGGGTGTGGTGCAGCCGCTGACATTTGGCTTCCACGGCGTATCGCTGCTCGACGTGAGTGCCGACAGCCATTATTTACTTTTCATGACCTCTCGCAGTCGCCTCACCGCCCGTCCCACCACGCTTTTTTCCATCTGGCGTATGGACTTGAGGACGCTGAAAGCGGAGTGTCTGGTCAAAGATGACGGCTTTGTCTCGTCCGCACGTTTCTCTCCTGACGGCCGTCATCTCGTCATCATGGGGTCGCCCGAATGTCTTGGTGGTGTGGGGAAGAATGTGCCCGCAGGCCGCATCCCCAGCATGTACGACTATCAGCTTTATATCTATGACATTGCTTCGGGCAGGGTCAATCCCATTACCAAACAGTTCAATCCCGGCGTCGACATGTTCACATGGGCAAAGTCGGACGGGCGTATTTGGTTTACAGCGCTTGACCGCGACTACTGCCACCTCTACTATTGTGACCTGCATACGGGCACGATCACACAGGTGCCCGAGCCGGAAGACATGGTGTCGACGTTTGCCATCGCTAAGGATGCCAGACAGATGCTGTGGTATGGCGAGGGCGCGAGCAACAGCGACCGTCTCTACAGTCTCAATACTGCGACGGGGAAGTCTGTGCTGATTGAGGATTTGAACAAGGACAAGTTGAAGGGTGTGGAGCTGGGGGCCTGCGAGCCATGGTCGTTTGTCAACAGCCGTGGCGATTCCATTTCCTGCCGTTACTATCTGCCTCCTCATTTTGACAAGACCCAACACTATCCCGTCATCGTCAACTATTACGGTGGCTGCTCGCCTACGAGCCGTGATTTTGAGACGCGCTATCCGCAGCATGTCTGGGCGGCGGCTGGTTATGTAGTGCTTGTGGTCAACCCCAGTGGCGCGGTTGGCTTTGGTCAGGAGTTCTCGTCTCGCCATGTCAACACGGCGGGCAAGGGTGTTGCTGAAGACATCATCGAAGCCACACAGACTTTCTGCCGGCAGCATGCCTATACTGACAGCCTGCACGTGGGTTGTATCGGTGCCAGTT
Organism: Hallella multisaccharivorax DSM 17128; assembly: GCF_000218235.1. Classification (GTDB taxonomy): domain Bacteria; phylum Bacteroidota; class Bacteroidia; order Bacteroidales; family Bacteroidaceae; genus Prevotella; species Prevotella multisaccharivorax. The sequence goes on from NZ_GL945017.1 coordinate 87,839, forward strand.
ATGGCGGCTTCATGACACAGTATCTCCAGACCAGAACCAACCTCTTTGCCGCTGCTGTCTCACATGCCGGCATCAGCGATCACACCAGCTATTGGGGCGAGGGTTATTGGGGCTACAGCTATAGCGAGGTGTCCATGGCGGGCAGCTATCCGTGGACGCGCAAGGATCTCTTCGTCGATCAGAGCCCGCTCTTCAATGTGGAGAAGATTCACACACCACTGCTCTTTCTCCACGGCAATGCCGACCACAATGTGCCCATCGGTGAGAGCATCCAGATGTTCACGGCGTTGAAGCTTCTTGGCCGCCCCACGGCATTCGTGGTCGTAGACGGTCAGGACCATCATATCACTGACTACGGCAAGCGCATCAAGTGGCACAACACCATCATGGCGTGGTTCCAGCGGTACCTCAAGGGTGATGCTTCGTGGTGGAATGCCATCTACAAGCCGGTGATGCAATAGAGGCTATACGCTGGCAGGGACTCCTGCACTGTCGAGGGCGGCAGCGCACGGAACCACATCCGCCGCCTGCTCAGCCCAGATGAGGCTGCTTCCGCACTTGCTTACCTGTGTTAGCTCTTGCGCCTGCTTGCCGGTGTTTTGTGTGGCTCTGCCCTCGGAGCCGCTGCTTGTCCTTCATCTTAACTCTTCTCTTCCATGTCTGAAGAACATTCTTCCTTTTACTATGCTACCCGCCACAACATGAAGCGGCGGTGTAATGGTCATGATTACCGCTCCCGCTGCATATCCAGATCATTTTCTTCCCGCCTGCATCCTTGATGAGCAGATGAAGGTTAGGCAAGGAAAGCGCAAGAGTCGTTACGGCGTATTCGTCTCCGCGGCCATCTCGCCAAGCGAGAAGACCGTGATGCGCAAGGCCTACGCAATGCCAAATGCTGAACATGATGGCAGAAAGGCTTGCCAACAGTCAGCTTCTAACAATCAATATATCAATCACATGAAAAAATACATCCTTATCTTTGTCGCGATCATTGCTATCTGGCTGGTTGCCATAAACTTTAATGGTTATGCGCTATTGGCGCTTCTCCTCCTGATTCCCTTGTTTCTTTACCGGAAGTGTAAGAATAAGGACATTGTGTCTACTGGACATTTGCTGTCGCTGGATGATGCTGTTGCCAAATATGGTGAGCCAGACGACTGTATCGTAGTGGATGCCACTCGGGCCAATGAGGCCGTTGGCTGTATTCTCGTATTTAAACGCCAGAGGATACTGGTCGCTGCCGGAGAGCCACTGAGCATGGATGACATCGCGGATGTGTCGACTGTCAACACCGCCACACCTTACACCGTCGGGCAATATCAGTTGGTCTTTACTACGCATAACCCCGACCGTAAATACATCAGACTCGAAGTCGGACTCGATGCGGGTTGGGCCAATGATGTGGCGACACAAGTCATCGATGCGTTGAAAGCGTAAGTAATTGAGTAATATGGCTCAAAGAAAGACCTATCGCTGCCGGAAGTGCGGCTATGAGTGTTACGACTATGAAGGTACGGGCTTCTTGCGCCAGCATATCGTGAGCGTGAGTTGTCCGGATTGCCATACGGTTGAGCCGCTCGTCGTGGGTGGCATCATCGGTAACAATGCTCCGTCGTTCAACGGTCTTGCCGGACGGCTGTGTCTCCGTTGTGGTAGCAACCGTATCGTGGTCTGGGATCATCACACGTGCCCTAAGTGTGGAGGCGAGATGGTGTTCACAGGTGAGAAGAAGTTCTGGACATAAGAAGCAATAATGACATATTGACGTATTTGGTTGCCATTGTGACACGAATGCTATATCGGCACAAAGGTTGCAATAGGGTGGATGAAGTTCATTAGAATTTCAGAGTAAAAACGATAATAAACAAAACAAATAAAATAATAGGAGGTATGACTATGTTATTCCCAGTATTGAACGATTGGTTTGACAACGATTTCAGTGACAATTTCTACACCAACATGCGTCGTGTAAACACTACAGCCCCTGCGGTGAACGTGAAGGAGGATGCTGATAAATATACGATGGAGGTTGCTGTTCCTGGCATCAAGAAGGACTTCGTCCGTATTGATCTTAACAAGGAAGGCGATTTGGAGCTCGCTATTGAGAACAAGCTTGAGCATCACGAGGAGAGTGGAAAGACAGAGCAGAAAGAGCACTATCTGCGCCGTGAATTCTCTTACAGCAATTATCAGCAAGAATATACTCTTCCTGAGGATGTGGACAAAGACCATATTTCCGCTAAGGTGGAAGATGGCATCTTGAGTATCGTCCTTCCTAAGGTAAAGAAGGAAGAGGCTAACAAGAATGCCAGAAGAATCGAGATAGGTTAGAAAAGGTTAGAAAGATTGTGAATAAGGATGAGCCTCACTTTCCCTGTGAAGGGGAAGGTGAGGCTCACCTTGTATGCTGAAAGCTATCCAATTCTTACTTAGCAATCTTCTGTCCGTTCTTAATGTAGATGCCGTGGGGTAGGGACTTCAGGTCATTGCCAAGGTAATGCCCGTCGAGAGAATAGACCTTGCCATCGTTGCCCCTGACCTTCCAAAGGGACTGAATACCGCTCGCCACATCGTTTATATAGTCGAAGGTAATGACACCAGTGGTGGTGACATAGCGGATGTTTCTCAGTGCTTTGTTGGTCTTGAGCTTTTGTGTTCTATTGATATCATACCAGCAGAAGTTTGGTTTGGAATTAGCGTCGCTAAGCTCGGAGACATTGAGTGTATCGGGGTTCATGTTACCGGTACCCGGGAAGAGGTCTCCTTTGAGGCTTGGAGAGTAAGAACCTTTGTTTTCTGTGATGTAGGAAGACAGACAGGCACCATCAGCCGGTACCACTGCCATTCCTGGGAATCCGGCATAGTCGTTAAGACGGGTTTTCAGCGACAATTCTTCACTTGGAAGATTGACATGGTAAACCAAAAGCCCGTTGCCATATTGACGCCCGTTCCATCCCCTTTGTTGAATACATTCTAACATTAAATACTCGAGATGGTTGTTGGGGTTGACTATCTTATAGGCTGTTCCGCCTTTCTCTGTCGACGTGTCCATGGTGATTGAAGCATTGCTGGAGAGCTCTTTGATGGTGACAGGCCAGCCTAACTGGTCTTTTTCGAAAGCAGTTAAGGCCGTAGGATAGAATCCATAGCCTGCATATTCTCCTCCGTCCATGAGATCCCAGAATTCCATACTTTGATTGTTAGTTTGCTGGGCTTCCTTATTTAGAGAGTATATGTCCGGCAATCCAAGAGAATGGCAGAACTCATGACATGCGACGCCCAGACCGGTGACAATGGGAATAGTCCCACCCAGAGACCCTTTATAGTCGATCTTGCCATTGGTTGTCATCCTATAAGGAGAAAGCTCTCCTGACATAGTGTACCATCTTACCTTTTTGCCTGCTAAAGTGGCGTCACCTGTAGAGAATGTATTGGCCCATACTGCTGTTGCTGGTCCATTATCATTTTGGTCAAGGCCCGCATACAGGATATAGACACTCTCGATGGTACTCCCGTCGGGGCTGAACGCACTGATGTCTTCAGCAGAAACGGAGTCCTTGATCAGCGCCAGCGCATCCTTCACAAGCTGTCGTGGGTTCTCGTCGTTGTTGTCGTCGTTGTTTTTGCCACCATAATAAGTTTCGGGATGATCAACGGTCACCGGTCCGTAGACCTTAAATGTGGGCCGGAAAGTGTTTCCGCTCATATCCTTGAAGTATTGTGCCACTGATCCATGGTTGCGTTTATTTCCATTGCCGAGGTCCTGCTGCGTGGTGCCATTGAACATCTGTTCAAAAGCGACCTTGGGTCTATTGATGGTGAATTTGACATCAGAGAAGTTGACAAGGATCACGGGAATCGTTACGTCTCCGGTATGCTTTACGTACTTGGGAGTCTTGGCGATGGCTCTTGTGGATAAGCCGTTTTTTGCGTTCTCTCTTTCTATCATCATTGCTGTACCACAGACCTTACGCGGCATCATTTGAGCCGCGATGTTTTGCGAGATAAGCAGAGCTACTATCACCAGAATGGTGTTTTTCATGCTGTTGTGTTTGATATTGATATTGTTATATTATGGTTATATTAATGCTTCGAATCTATTTGAAAAGCCCTTCGATAAGAGTGGATAATGGGGTCATCATCGGTCTTGTCCATGCGGTCGAAGAGCTTGGCCATCCGTTTAGCGTTGTGTTTATCCCGTCTACGCTTGGCACTAAGCAGCTCGGACAGATTGAAATTGATGCTGGTGATGGGGTGTTGAAGCGCAATCTCAACACGGTCTTCCTTTGTCCATTTACGTACAGCTTCCTGAAAATCGCTCTTTCGGTTGGCGTAAACCACCACTTCCCCGATGCTGTTGTAGTCCTTGATAACGGGGATAGTGTCTTTGACGAGGTTGGATGGGATACGTAGGGCGATATATCCAGGCTTAGAAAGCAGTAAGGTATCGAATTTCTCTGGTATCGCCGCTTTGCCGAAGACGTTGGTTGTATCTGATGGCAGCCGTCCGGTCCATATCCTAAACCCCCGAACAGGCTGGTTGAGCTCGGGATCATAAAGCATAATATGTCTCTGCGCACTCACCTGAACAAAAGGCAGGTTGGATAAGAGAAATATAATAAAGGACAAAAGGTTCCTCATATGTCATCGTGTAATTTTCGGTTGCAAATATAAGCAAAAAAGTTAATGTAAGGAAAAAAAAGCCTTGACTTGTGACAATTTAACGTTTACAAAATTATTTTCTTTTTCTTTTCGGTACCGATTCAAGGAAAATAGATTAACTTTGCACATTAGTAGACATCGAGAGAAAAAAGTATCTTAAAATGGCTGAATCAAGACAAATCAAGACTGCGCTGATCTCCGTCTTTCATAAGGATGGTCTGGACGATCTCCTTAAGAAATTGAGTGAGGAGGGTGTGAAGTTTCTTAGCACCGGCGGTACACAGAAATTCATAGAGAGCTTAGGCTACGACTGCGAGAAAGTGGAGGAAGTGACGACCTATCCTTCTATTTTGGGAGGGCGTGTGAAAACCCTTCATCCGAAAATCTTTGGAGGCATACTTGCGCGCCGTGACAATGAAGGCGATCGCGAGCAAATGCGGGAGTATGACATCCCGTCCATTGATCTCGTCATTGTGGATCTCTATCCCTTTGAACAGACTGTGGCCAGTGGAGCCTCTGAACAGGATATCATAGAAAAGATTGATATTGGTGGCATTTCGCTGATCCGCGCCGGAGCTAAGAACTTCAAGGATGTCGTTATTATCCCGAGTAAGGCTGAGTATCCTGTACTTTTGGAGATGCTCAATAGGAAAGGAGCTGTCACCGATATTGAAGACCGCCGCATGCTTGCAGAAAGAGCTTTCGGTGTGTCGAGCCATTATGATACTGCTATTCATGAGTGGTTTGCCTCTCAGTGCTGACTGCTCTTTGCCATTTCAACAATAAGTAATATTTAGAAATAGAAATTAGATGGGAATGTTTTCTTTCATTCAGGAGATAGCAATGGACCTGGGAACTGCCAACACGATCATCATCAGCGATGACAAGATTGTTGTTGACGAGCCGTCTGTTGTAGCTCTTGACCGCCGCACGGGAAAGATGATTGCGGTAGGTGAGAAAGCCAAGATGATGTATGAGAAGACTCACGACAATATCCGCACGATTCGTCCCTTGCGCGATGGTGTCATTGCCGACTTCACCGCCTGCGAGCAGATGATGCGTGGCCTTATCAAGATGGTGCATACGGGAAGCCGTCTCTTCTCTCCTTCTCTGCGGATGGTGATAGGTGTTCCATCCGGATCCACGGAGGTGGAACTGAGAGCTGTGCGCGATTCTGCAGAACACGCTGACGGTCGCGACGTCTATCTTATCTTCGAGCCAATGGCAGCTGCTATTGGTATTGGCATAGATGTTGAAGCTCCTGAGGGCAATATGATTGTCGATATTGGCGGGGGCTCGACGGAGATAGCCGTCATTTCGTTGGGTGGCATCGTGAGCAATAACTCTATCCGTATCGCTGGCGACGACCTTACTGCTGATATCCAGGAGTATATGAGCCGTCAACACAACGTGAAGGTGTCGGAGCGTATGGCTGAGCGCATCAAGATACATGTGGGGTCAGCCTTGACCGATCTGGGCGACGAGGCTCCCGAGGATTACGTCGTGCATGGTCCAAACCGTATCACGGCTCTTCCTATGGAAGTGCCTGTCTGCTATCAGGAAATTGCACACTGCCTTGATAAGACCGTGGCGAAGATTGAGAATGCGGTTCTCTCGGCTTTGGAGTCTACTCCGCCGGAGCTTTATGCCGACATTGTCAAGAATGGCATTTGGCTTACTGGTGGCGGCGCTTTGCTGCGTGGCCTTGACAAGCGTTTGCAGGATAAGATCAGTATCCCTTTCCACATTGCCGAGGATCCGCTTCACAGTGTGGCCAAAGGTGCGGGCGTTGCGCTTAAGAATGTGGATCGCTTCTCATTCCTAATGCGTTAATTGTGCAATGCACAATTTAATAGACTTTTTACAAAGACATAGTCACTGGTTGCTTTTCATTTTCTTAGAGGTCATCAGTCTTGTCTTGCTGTTTCAGTATAACAGTTACCAAGGCAGTGTGTGGTTTACCTCTGCCAATACTGTTGCGGGTAAGTTCGATGACTGGAGTGCAAGTGTGGAGAGCTTCTTCACGTTAGACAAAGTCAATCAAGAGCTTACCCAACGCAATCTTTATCTTGAACAGCAAGTAAAGAAACTCTCTGATCGATTAGGGGATGTGAGCAAGGACACGACGTGGACAGACACTGCTGGTGTCAGACTGCTCAAGAGCTTCCGGCTTATTCCCGCCAAAGTAGTTAGTAATTCGGTGTCGCGTCCTGGTAATCTGATTACGATTGACAAGGGCTCCGCCGATGGCGTAAGGAAGGATATGGGTGTGGCATGCGGCAGTGGCGTTGTCGGCATTGTGTATCTTACCTCTCCACATTATTCTATAGTCATTCCGGCTATCAATACGAAGTCGAACATCAGTTGCAGCATTCATGGTCGCGGTTATTTCGGTTATCTTCACTGGATGGGCGGTGATCCGCAGATAGCTTATGTGGAAGAAGTACCCCGTCACGCCCGTTTCCGTCTTTATGATGCAATAGAGACCAGCGGCTTCTCTTCTGTCTTCCCACCGGGTATTCTTGTTGGGAAAGTGCTTCACGTCTACAATTCAGTAGACGGCGTGTCTTACAGGCTTCAAGTGAAGTTGTCCACAAATTTCTCCCGTCTGCGCGACGTGTGTGTAATTGATAATGCGCCTGTTTTGGAGCGGTTGAATATACTGCGTGCGGCACAGGACTCATTGAAGACCAATACAGACAAGTGATAATCTTTAGGAGCGTATAGGTAAAAGGATGAATATAGATTTTCTGAAACGGCTGCTGCTATTCTTTGGGCTCATGCTTTTACAAGCATTGGTGCTCAATCGCGTCCATCTCTTCGGGGTGGCGACACCTTTGCTGTATGTCTATTTTGCCATCTCTTTCCAACGGGGCACTCCTAAGTGGTCCATGCTTATTTGGTGCTTTCTTTTGGGATTGGGAATAGATGTCTTCTCCAATACGCCTGGATTAGCTGCCGGCTCCATGACTTTAGTCGCAGCCTTGCAGCCTTATGCCCTTGAGCTGTTTATTCAGCGTGACGATGAAAACAATGTCGTTCCTTGTATTAAGGCACTGGGGATAAGCAAGTTTTCGTTGTTTGCCCTGTTACTCACATTTATCTATTGTGTGGTATTCTTTTCTCTTGAGACCTTTACGTTCTTCAACTGGCTCCAATGGTTGTTAAGTGTATGTAGCAGTACAGCGCTCACTCTCCTGTTGGTGCTTGTTTGCGACAATCTAAGAAGGGAATAGGGGAGGAAAATGAAATTGGGGTATCGGTAAATGAAGGATTTCAGTCTGGATAATAGAAGAAGAGTCATCAGTGGCATCGCCATCATCGTGGTGGTGGTGTATGTGATTCGTCTCTTTACCTTGCAGGTGATGAGCGATGACTATCGCAAGAGTGCCGATTCGAATGCTTTCTTCAAGAAAGTGGATTTCCCCAGTCGTGGCATTATCCGTGACCGTAATGGTGCCTTGTTGGTTTTCAACCAGCCTTCCTACGACATCATGGTGGTGATGAACGAAGAACGCGGACGGCTTGATACATTGGATTTATGCCAGACGCTGGGCATTACAAGGGAGTGGTTTATCAAGCGGATGAACGACATCAAGGATCCGGCAAAGAATCCTGGCTATTCCCGTTTCACGCAGCAGTTGTTCATGACTCAGGTGGACGATAAGAATTTTAGCGTCTTTCGTGAGAAGATGTTTCGTTTCCCTGGCTTCTATATTCAGAAACGCAGCGTAAGGCAATACATGTATCCTTACGGCGCCCATGTATTGGGTGAAGTGTCTGAAGTTTCACAGTCTGATATTGATGAGGACAGCTATTATCAACCTGGCGATTACATCGGTAAGCTCGGCGTGGAGCGCAGTTATGAGAAGTATTTGCGGGGCGTGAAGGGTGTTCAGATTCTTCTTCGTGATGCTCATGGGCGTGTCCAGGGACATTATCAGAATGGCAAGTTTGACCGACGGCCTATTCCTGGCAAGGAACTGACGCTTGGTCTGGATGTCAAGCTGCAGGCTCTGGGCGAGCGGATGATGCAGGGTAAAATAGGCGCTATTGTAGCCATCGAGCCTTCTACGGGGCAGATACTGTGTATGGTATCTTCTCCGAGTTATGATCCACGGCTGCTCGAAGGCAAGCAACGCGGCAAATACCATAAGTTTCTTATCCATGATCCGCAGAAGCCTCTGCTTAACCGTGCCATCATGGGACAGTATCCTCCGGGGTCTACATTTAAGACCTCACAGGGTTTAACCTTCCTCTCTGAGGGCGTCATCACTCCAGCCACACAGTATCCGTGCCATCGGGGCTTTTATTATAAGGGCCTTCATGTGGGTTGCCACAGCCACGCGTCTCCATTGAGTCTTGTTCCGGCTATCAGCACGTCGTGTAATGCATTTTTCTGCTGGGGTCTGTTCCATATGATGGGCAACAGGGCCAAATACAGAACGGTAGACGATGCCATGAACACCTGGCGTGACTATATGGTCTCTATGGGGTTCGGCTATCGTCTGGGTGTGGATCTGCCCGGTGAGAAGCGCGGGCTGATACCTAATGCCACTTTCTATGACAAGGCTTACCATGGGTCGTGGAATGGTTTGACCATCATCAGCATCAGTATTGGGCAGGGTGAAGTCAATCTCACGCCCTTACAAATAGCCAATCTGGGAGCGTCGATAGCCAACCGAGGCTATTATTATGTGCCGCATGTGGTGCGGAAGATTCAAGGTGTGCCACTTGATACGCTCTTTACACGGCGTCATTATACGAAGGCTCAGCATCGCGCCTACGATTACATTGTGGCGGGTATGCGCTCGTCTGCCATGGGTGGCACGTGTAAGATGTTGGGCTCACTACCTTTCGCAGCATGCGGCAAGACCGGAACGGCACAGAACCGGGGGCATGACCACTCTGTGTTCATGGGCTTTGCGCCAATGGATAACCCGAAGATAGCCATCGCTGTCTATGTAGAGAATGGCGGCTGGGGTGCCGACTTTGGCGTGCCTATAGGAAAGGTGTTGATGGAACAGTATATCATGGGTAAGCTTAGTCCGTCAGGTGAACGGCTTGCCGAAGAAATGCAAAACCGCAGAATAGCTTATGGAGACTCAGAACGATAACCGCCAGACGAGCGTGCTCCGCAGCCTCGACTGGTGGACAGTGGGCATCTATATTGCCTTGCTAATCTTTGGATGGATCAGTGTCTGCGGAGCCAGCTATACTTATGGAGAGACTGACATCTTCAGTCTTTCCACGCGTTCGGGTATGCAGATAGTGTGGATTGGCACTTCTCTCACCTTAGGATTCATATTGTTGATGCTCGACGACCGGTTCTATGACACGTTTGCCTACGTCATCTATGCAGTTTTATTGCTGCTGCTTTTCCTTACCATATTCAATCCGCATGAGATCAAAGGATCACGCTCTTGGATTGTATTAGGTCCCCTGCGTCTCCAGCCGGCAGAGTTTGCCAAGTTCGCTACAGCCCTGGCCGTCGCCAAACTCATGAGCACTTATGGGTTTGACATGCATAAGCCGAAGTGCTTCTTTGCAGCCATGGCAATCGTATTGTTGCCGATGTTGTTTATTGTCGGACAGCGTGAGACAGGTTCCGCACTTGTCTATCTGGCCTTTTTCTTGATGTTCTATCGAGAGGGCATGCCTGGAAGCATCTTGTTCACAGGTGTCGCGATGGTGATCTATTTCGTTGTGGGAATTAAGTATGAGCAAGTATTCCTATGGGATACGCCCACTTCGATGGGGAAGTTTGTCGTCCTGTTATTGGTGCAGCTCTTTGCCTCGTCCATGGTCTACATCTATGCGCGCAATCGGGAGCAGGCGTTGCGGTTGTTGGGCATTTGTCTTGGTGTGACGCTTTTGGTGCTTCTTTTCTCTGAGTTTGTGATACCTTTCGACATTGTCTGGGTTCAGCTTGCCATCTCCGCCGTCTTGATAGGCTTCCTTGTTTATGAGGGTTTGTCCACGCGTATTATGCACTATCTGTTCATTGGTTTATTTTCTGTGGGTAGCATTATTTTCTTCTATAGTGCTGACTATGTGCTCAATAATGTCATGGAACCTCACCAGCGTGTGCGCATCAATGTGCTCTTGGGCTTGGACGATGATTTGGCGGGTGCCGGCTACAATGTGCACCAAAGTGAGATTGCCATTGGCTCCGGCGGTTTGCGCGGTAAAGGTTTCTTGAATGGAACTCAAACAAAATTGAAGTTTGTACCCGAACAAGACACCGACTTCATTTTTTGTACGGTTGGTGAAGAAGAGGGCTTCCTTGGTTCCGCTGGTGTGCTGCTGTTGTTCTTGGCTTTGATTCTGCGGTTGATCTATCTGTCTGAGCGACAACCGTTCAAGTTTGGCAGAGTCTACGGCTACAGTGTAGCCAGTATTTTCCTTTTCCACGTATTTATAAATGTGGGGATGGTGCTGAGCCTGACGCCCGTCATCGGCATCCCGCTGCCTTTCTTCAGTTATGGTGGCTCTTCCTTATGGGGCTTTACCTTGCTGCTATTCATTTTCCTGAGGATAGATGCGGGGCGTAATCTCGTCAGGACTTAACGGGAAACCTCAATGCCTACGTCGGATATTCCCGGCAGTATATCCCTTTGCATATCGTGTCTGACGGTGACATGCAGAGAGTCTCCTTTCTGCAAAGTCATCTCCGACACGTGATAATGGTATTGGTAATAACTGATACCTTGCCCCATTATCCTTCCGGACGTATCAAAGAGCGTGCAGTTGACGGTGTCTTTCACCGTGTGTTTCTCAGGGTAGACGGTTTGCTCCACGATGAGCGTGAGCGCCTGAAAGGGATAAGTATCGTTGATTCTCAATCCAAGCGTGGTATGGTATCTGCCGGTTGTCTTCATCTTTGCGGTGTTAAACGACAGCACCTCACCCCTGTCCCATCCCGAGACAGCAGTGTGGTTGTATTTGTCGTAGATGACATTGCCTGTGCATGCGGTGAGCAGGAGTAGAGAGATGAATGGAAAAGCCAGTCTTTTCATCATTCTTGATCAATTTTTATGTTACTTGGCTTTCTTCTCGTCTGTATCCGGATTCGTAGCTGTTTTCATAGCTTCCGGTTTGAGCTCTTTCTTGTCGGTCTGCTGCCTGTTCTGCCCCTTATTAGTTTTCTTTTTCCTCTTCTTCGTCTTGTCAAAGCGGCTGACGTCAGCGTCGGCCAGCAAGTCGACGGGCTTTTTCTCTTCTTTCGTCTTATTGCTTTCCGAGAGTGAGAGTGGCTTTTCGCCTTGCTTGTTCTTAGCAATGATTTCTTTGGCGCGCTTTGCGCTAATCACTTCCATGTTGGCACCGAGGTTCTTGTCGGTGGAGTAGGTACACAAGCCTGTAAGGATGTCAGTTTTGAACAGGTGGTATTCTGCATCCTGTGTGATGAGTGTCACATCCTTTGGTGGCAGCCGGCGGCTTGCTTCTAAGTAGTCGTCCACCTCATAGTTGAGGCAGCATTTGAGCTTTGCGCACATGCCGGCGAGCTTCTGCGGGTTGAGCGAGATGTCCTGAATGCGTGCCGCATTGGTGGAGACGCTTGAGAAGTTCTTCATCCACGTGGCGCAGCACAGCTCTCTTCCGCAAGGTCCTGTGCCTCCGATGCGCCCAGCTTCCTGCCGCGCGCCGATTTGTCTCATCTCAATGCGCACATGGAAAGTCTCTGCCAATACCTTGATGAGCTTGCGGAAGTCGACGCGCTCATCGGCGATATAGTAGAAGATGGCCTTGTTGCCGTCGCCCTGATACTCCACGTCACCTATTTTCATCTGCAGTCCGAGGCTCTTTGCAATCTGGCGGCTCTTAATCATCGTCTCATGCTCACGTGCCTTGGCCTCATTGTATTTCTCCATGTCCACCGGCTTGGCGATGCGATAGATGCGCTTGATGTCGTCGGGGGACTTGAGGTTGGCTTTCTTGATTTGCAGCCGCACGAGCCTTCCGGTGAGTGTGACCACACCGATGTCGTGCCCTGGACTGGCTTCCACGGCGACAGTATCGCCCTTTTGCAGTTGGAGATTGTTGACGTTATGGTAATAACCTTTCCGTGTATTCTTGAATTGCACCTCCACCAGGTCGGTCGACTCTGCGTTGCCGGGCACGTCGGCGAGCCAGTCGTAAGTGTTGAGCTGTTTGTCTTGCCTTCCCGCTCCTTTTGCGGAGAGGCCGCGGCCACAGCCGGTACACATCTTATAGTCTCTCATATTTTGTAATCTGAAGAATCTTGTATGTTTTTATTTTCTCAAATATAAGGTTGTCTCCAGCGCAAAGTTGAAGAATTGTATTTTTCCATTTGCATTCTGTCCGATGTCGCGCATCATCAGCTGCAGGCGTTTCTGAAAGAGCATGACATTGCGCTCATTGATAAATGGTGCGAAGTTCTTGGCGAAGTTCTCCTCTGTCTGGGTCATATAGCAGAGTCGTGGATCGTGGAAGTTGTACATGAAGTTCTCCCTGATCATCTGCAGCATATAGGCGATGAAGCGTTTCTGTTTCTCTCTTCCGTAGTCGGATGCTGTCTGGCTCCACGCCTTGAGCGCCTTTACATCCTTGGTGAATGCTTTGCGCATCAGGGTGACAAAGAGTGCGAAGAACTCCGTGTTCTCGTTTCCTGCATCGATTTCCTCCAGGGCCTTGAGCCAGTCTCCGGAAGCGATGCGTGCTATTCTGTGCGCATCTTCCGGTGCCAGCCCTTGCCTTTGCGTGAGCGCCTGCGCAATGTCTCCCTCGCCAATACGCTGCATGGCAAAGGTCTGTACGCGGCTGCGAATCGTCTCCAACAGTAGTTCGGGCTGTTCGCTGACCAGCAGGAAGACGGTTTTCTGCGGCGGCTCTTCCAGCAGCTTGAGCAGTTTGTTGGCACAGGTGAGGTTCATGCGCTCCGGAAGCCATATCAGGCTCACTTTGTATCCGCCGAGGATCGCTTTCATATTGAGCTTTCTCGATAGTCGGTCGCTCTCCGCTTCAAAGATGACAGCCTGCTGGTTTTCTGCCCGCATGAAGGTCATCCACTCCTCTAACGAAAAGTAAGGCCCCCTGGAAAGCATTTGTCGCCATTCCTTGGCAAAGTCGTCGCTGGTGATCTTCGTGTCACTGCCCGACCCTTTAGGCTTGATGGCGGGGTAAGAGAAGTGGAGGTCGGGATGCTGCCATTTTGCGAGCATAGCCTCAGCATTGGTGATGGCTGCCTGGCGGGCTAAGAGTGATTTCCCTTCCCATCTCTCACCGAGCAGAAACGACGCGAAAGCTAAGGCAACGGCCATTTTCCCGCAACCCTTCGGACCGGTGAACATCAGTGCGTGGGGTATGCGGTCCTCCTCGACGAGCTGTCTTAACCGTGTCTTAGCTTCTTCCTGACCTATGACTCTATCGAAATTCACGTCAATAATGCTGTTATAATATCTGTTTGAGTATGTCGGGCATGCTCTTGAAAGCAGACACGGTATAGAAGTGAATGTCCTTCACGCCGCTTCTGTACAGTTCCTTGCACTGGTTGACGGCCCATTCAATGCCGAGTTGTCTGACATCCTCGTCGGTTGCGCATTTCACCGCCTCCTGGGCCAGCTCCTGTGGCATGTCGCAATGGAAAGTCTTGGGCACCTGGGTCACCTGCGACAGCTTGGCCAGCGGCTTGATACCCGGCACGATGGGAATGGTGATGCCCATGGCACGCGCCTTCTTCACGAAATCGAAGTATTTGCGGTTGTCGTAAAACAGTTGTGTGATGGCATACTCTGCACCTAAGTCCTGCTTTTCCTTGAGATATCTCATGTCCATCTCAATGTTAGGAGCTTCCTCGTGCTTCTCAGGGTATGCCGCCACGCCGTAGTGGAACTTTCTCCCAGGGTGCCTGATGGGTATGCCGTCGGCAAAGAAGCCTTCGTTGAAGCGGTTCACTTGTTGGATGAGTTCAGTGGTGTGAGTCCATCCGCCGTTGATGGGCGTGAACATCCTGTCGTCCTTGGCTTTGTCGCCTCTGAGCAGCAGCACGTTGTTGATGTCGAGAAACTGCATGTCAATGAGCTCATACTCGATGTCTTCTCTCGTCGCTCCGGAACAGATGACGTGTGGAATGACGACGGTCTTGTATCTTTTCTGTATAGCAGCGGCCACGGCGACTGTACCCGGACGCCGCCTGATGCGCATCCGCTCATACTGGCCCTCATCCGTCTCGCGGTAGATGTACTCTGAGTGGTGGGTGGTGATGTTGATGTAGTTCGGCTCAAAGTCTCTGACCATGTCGAGATGATCGAACAGCAGCTCAGTGCCGTTGCCTTTGAGGGGCGGCAGCACTTCGATGGAGAACCCCTGAGCCTGTTCATTGCCAGTCAGTATCTTGGTAATGCTCATGTTGATGCGGTTGTTACGATACAGCGTACAAAGTTACTAAAAATTGCTGTAATATTTGCATAAAGTCGGCAGTTTAATGCAATTGGGCTTGATTATTAAGGACATACGGCGCAAACTGCAGAAAATCCGCCACCTGCCACGAGGCAGTAATATGCGGATTATTGAAATAGAAAGGTTTTCAAATCGTTACCCGAAAGCAGGGTAACCACCTCCACCAAAAAGGAGAAAAACAGCGATTTTCCGTGCATCCGTTGCTGTTGCTTTGTTGCTCCATATTTTGCATAGCAGGGTTAGGCTCTTTCATGTTTAATTTTGCAACCAAAAAGAAGAGGCAATGGCAAGAAGCACATTCAAGGTGCTGTTCTATGTGAACGGCAGCAAGGAGAAAAACGGTATCGTCCCCATCATGGGGCGTGTAACAATCAACGGCACGGTGGCACAGTTCAGCTGCAAGCGCACCATCCCGAGGGAGTTGTGGGATGTGAGAGGCAACAGGGCGAAAGGTAGGAGCAAGGAAGCCATCGCAACCAATCTCTCGCTTGACAACATCAAGGCGCAAATCATCAAGCACTACCAAAGGCTTTCCGATCGTGAGGCATTCGTCACGGCAGAGATGGTGCGCAACGCCTATCAGGGGCTTGGCAGCGAGTACGACACCCTGCTCAAATCCTTTGACAGGGACTGCGCCTCCCTGCTCAAGCGTGTGGGCAAGGACAGGAGCATGGGGACATACAAGGTGATGCTCAGGGCAAGGGAAAACACGGCGAGGTTTATCCGCTACAAGTACAACCGCAGCGATATGTCGATGCTGGAACTCACCCCCGACTTCATCAGGGACTTCGCCGTGTACCTCAGCACGGTGAAAGGAAACAGGAACGCCACTATCTGGCTGAACTGCATGTGGCTCAAGGGCGTGGTGATGCGTGCGCACTTCAACGGCAAGATACCCAGAAACCCGTTCGCGCAGTTCCATGTCAGTCCGAACACGAAGGAGCGTGAGTTCCTTACGGAGGACGAGCTGAAGGCACTGATGTTGCACGAGTTCGCCGACAGTCACTCCGCCTTCGTGCGTGACTTGTTCGTCTTCGCCTCCTTCACCGCCCTTTCGTTCGTGGACCTGAAGGAACTCACCACCGACGATATAGTGGAGGTGAACGGCGAGAAGTGGATACTTGCGAGAAGACACAAGACGCATGTTCCGTTCCAAGTGAAGTTGCTTGATGTCCCCCTGCAAATCATCGAACGATACAGACCGTTTCAGAAAGACAACTCCAAAAAGCCCTCTCGTATTCATTATTTATTTCCGTATTTCTGTGATAGCAGATAGTTTATATCGAAAATTACCATCTTCCTTACTATTGCTTCTTGTTTTTTCAAAATCTGTCTCAGGACCTTTATCTGTATTAAAAGCACCGCTATAATAATAACCACTATCCCAGCCATTCCATCCCATATTACACAACAAATAATACTTTCGTTGTATATAAGAACCTATGGTTTGCCCATTTTTTATGCGGAAGACAGAACGGCTCATTTCTAATAATCCGTGAACCAACCAACAATGCCCACCTGAGTATGAATACCAAGTCTTTATAGTAATGCCTAAAAATTTCTTTTTGTGTTTCGTTTCCTTTGCATAACCACTTACTAATACATAGTATCCTTTCCTTAATTCATTGACAATGTCTGTTTCATTGTAATCTTTTTTTATTCCTCCAGATGAAAACCCTAAATTCTTAAGAGTTCTCGGGATGTTATCAGTAGAAGCGGAACTCCCTTTATTTTCATCAGTTTCATTTTCTGGGTATTTGGCATAAGTAACATCTAAATTTTGTCGTAAACCTAATTGTTGCATAATCCTTGCTATATAAGGGATTGCAGGAGGATATGGATTCCAAGTCTTTACATAACGATTCATAATCTCCCAATCAAAATCATAACTGTTGTATCGTTTGGGAAATTTATAAACGGATAATAATTGTGCAACAGCCGTTGGTACGCAGCCTGTGCTGGATAATTTTCCATCCGTTAATGGGCAAAATTGATTGTAAGGACTTCCCTGCCCCCACTCAACAGGACAATATCCTTCTTTCATTTCGGAAAAAGTTTTTTCCCATTTTCCATATACAACAGAAATTTCATCGTTTTCATTGTTTTCATTGATTCTGTTATTTTCGTTAAACTCATCAATCTCCTTAATGATTTGGACTTCCATATTTGCCAAAAATGGTACAAGATTAGGATTGTCTATGACACCATCTTGAGGGATTTCTCCTTTATCTGTAAGCACTAACATTGGAGTAACCCTTGTATCTCCGCTCATTATAGCATATCCACCACCTTGAAAATTGAAAATATGTATATTTGTTGAATTATCAACATCTGACCTTGTCATTCCTCCAACTCTTGTATCTATAGAAGTGCCATCTACTTTGAGGGTAAATTTATTTTTCAGGATGGGATTTTTTGGAGCAATAGAGTTTACACGAGTTGTTTTGCCTAAAAGAATTTCATTGAGTTCTGTTTCTGCATCATTGATATTTCTCTCATAGGAAGTTACTATTTTTTCCTCATCTTTTTCTTTTAACTCTATCTCATTTTGCATACATGAGCTAAGAAAAAACAAAAATATAGCGCAAACTATATATATTGTATTGTTCAATTTTAAACGCATATTCTATAAGTATTTAAAGAAAAGGCAATCTCGTTTGAATAGCGAGATTGCCAAAAGATGTTAGTTTAAACGAGCATTTGGATAACATGCCAAATCTATATCGTACAAATCTCCTCCACAATCGAAGTCAATACTTCCGTCATAACGATATAAATACCAACCATCAAAACTTCCTCCCCATCCCATATTAGCATGGCAATAAACATTGTACCTCTTTAAGATCCTGCGAGGTTGTTTTGGTGAAGGAGCCACATTAGAGGGACGAACGCGAATTTGATAACCATCAACAACCCAAGCATGTGAACCATTGGTAAATGCTCCTGTTGCTCTTGTTCCTCTGATGGCTCTTGCAGTTCCTCTACATATAACTGGTCTTCTTGAATTTAAAGAGTTTGCCATGTTTTGGAAAGTACAAGAGTTTTTTCCATCAATATGGACATTCCATTTTTTTACATAATTTGCAACTGCATCTACAGAAACAGAACCTCCTTCACTTGTAAATTTTGTGCCGCTTCCATCTGCAAGATTCTTTATTAAAGAGGCTAACCTTTTATCTTCCTCAGTAAGCTCATGGTATCCCCAAAAATTCGGAGAATAACTTCCTAAATTACCCCAATAAAATTTCTGTCCTTCAGGAGTTGTAATGTCATTGATATTCGGTTGTAAATACGCCAAGACTTGTGCCCAAGCAATAATTGTACACCCTGCAGGATGGCGTCCGTCATAACCATAGCCAAAATCATATTCTGGGGGACATTTAGGCACATAAAGATTATAAGGACTTGTCTGATTCCATTTTGTTTTTAGCATAGGCTCAACTATTTTATGTAATTGCCCAGAGGGATTGTCTGTGGCAGAACTACGTATTACAGGAGTATTGTTTACAAGGTATTCTACATGTTTCATCCCCTTCTTCCTAATTTGCATATTGACATAAGCTTTTGTTTTTTCACGAAGAGAATCTTCGCATTGCTTAATTACGGCAATCTCTTGCAAGGCTATGTTCATTGCATTTTTTATCATCAAATCTGCTGTTTCGTTTGGTGAAAAGAAATCTCCTTCCTCAGAAAAGGCAATAACATAAGGGAAACGGCAATCTGAACTTACAATCATACTAATAGGCTTCTTGGCTTGATGGTCAACCCATTTTAATTTTGTAAAGTATATTTCTTCACCTTTTTCGTGCTGTTTTGTAGTCAAGGATAAACTAATTTTTTCTTTTTGCACATTTGATAAAGAATTTAAGGCAGACCTTGTATTAGATCCCTTAATACTTCCGATGTATGATTTCGCAATGCTTTCAACCTCCTCATCCGATAAGTCTTTCTTATCAGGATAGGCAATACTATTGTACTCTTGTTCAGACAAAGAGATATAAGATTTATGACCGCTATCTATAACGGTATCTACTTCATCCATTTTGTCACTACACCCACTCAGAATAAAGAGTACTACCGGTAAAAATTTTAGATAATTCTTCATAATAAATTGTTTTAGTTTGTATTCGGTTGCAAATATAATCAATATTCATGTTGCTTCCAAATTTTTATCACCCTTTTTTCTTATATTGCGTTAAAACACCAACAAATGATGATGGGAATTTTGGGGAATTAGAGTTTTTATGTACTTTTGTAGCAAAGAGCAAACCTCTAAGCAAGACAAGGCAAAGCATAGCAAACAGAACGGTTTCCAAATCGTTACCCGAACACCAGCCTATTGTGCGGAACACCCTTCTACAAAGGGTTGTCGCTTTTCTATCCAAAGTTACTAAAAATACTTTGAAAACTTATGTTTTTCGGTATTCTGAATTCAATTTGTAGCAAAACAGTTCAGAGCTGAATACTGTCGATGCGCAGTTTGACAACGCCTGCGGGGGCCCTCACCTCTATGATATCGCCGGCATGGCGGTTCATCAGTGCCTGCCCGATGGGCGATTTCATCGAGATTTTCCCTTCGCGGATGTTGGCCTCGTGTGGGCTGGCAAGGGTATAGGTGGCCTTATGGTTGGTCTTGAGGTTGGTCACCTCCACTTTACAGAGCAGCTGCACGGTGTCGGCACTGAGCCGCGTGGTGTCGAGCACACGGGCATTGGCGAGGATGTTTTGCTTGAATCTTATTTTACCAAGTAGTCGCCCGTGAGTACGCCGGGCAGCGTGGTATTCGAAGTTTTCGCTCAGGTCGCCCTTGTCGCGGGCCTCCGAGAGCTCATCCTGGGCCTTGGGAAGTTCTACCTTGATAAGGTGCTGCAGCTCAGCCACGAGTTTGTCGTAGCATTCCTGTGACATGTATTCCATGGTTCGTAATATTTTTAGTTGCAAAGTTACTACTTTCTGTCCGAATGGCCATCTGATCATAAAAATACTTGACACCCTTCTTCTGCTGAATGTGAAGCCGTCGCCTCAACGGCGTATTCATCATCCAGTTTCTTCCTAAAGACGATTCAATCGAGTAGGAGGAAAACGAAGTAGTTTTCTTCCTACTTTCGTTTTCCGACCTCTCACACCACCGTACATGCGGTCCCGCATACGGCGGTTCCTATTTTGGGGTGCCATTCGAGATACGTCCCCATTAAAGTAGCATACCCTGCTGCACGTAGATTGTTGTTACTTATTGCAGTTGCTAAAATAGGACTATTAGCTATATGCCAATAACCCTTACGAGTATTACCCCATTCGTATGCTTGGTATTTATTAATACCACATCTAATGAGGTTTGCCACTTTTGTCTTGACTTTCTTCCAAGCTTTCCATATACACATGCGTATTCTACGTCTTAACCATTCGTCTGTTTCAAGCAAGAGACGCTTCATATTGGCAAGATGATAATAGCCAACCCACCCTCTTATGTATTCTTTCAGCTTTTGCTTTCTCTTGGCATATCCCCATCCATTGCTGCGACTTGTCAGTTCTTTCAACCTTGACTTCATCTTGGCTTTGGATTTTGGGTGCACAGTGAGTTGGCATTTGCCTTTCATCACATAAAAGGAGTAGCCCAGGTATTTCACTCCACGTACATACGACACTACGGTCTTTTCCTTGTTGACTCTGAGATATAGAACATTTTCTATAAATCGGGTTATAGACTCCTTCACTCGCATTGCAGCCCTTTTGGACTTACAGAATATCATCGAGTCATCGGCATAGCGTACAAAGGGAAGCCCTCTGCGTTCAAGTTCTTTGTCCAATTCGTTGAGTATGATGTTACTCAACAACGGACTTAGCGGTCCTCCTTGGGGAGTTCCCTCTTCGCTCGCTTCAAACAAGCCTTTGTTCATTACACCACTTCGGAGATATTTGTGTATAAGACTGACCACTCTGCCGTCTTTTATCGTACGGCTGAGAATTTCTATGAGTTTGCTATGGCTCACGGTATCGAAGAAGCGTTCAAGGTCAAGGTCTACTACATATACGTAGCCTTCATTAATTATACTTTGCGCTCCTCGTATTGCGTCATGGCATCCCTCTTCTCGGACGGAAGCCGTAGCTCGTCTTGGAAAATTGGTTCTCATAGATGGGGGTCAATACTTGGTTTATGGCTTGTTGCACCAAACGGTCTACTACTGTAGGTATTCCCAACAGGCGCATCTTGCCGTTGTCTTTGGGTATTTCTACCCTTTTCACTGGGTTTGGACGGTAAGAGCCGTCCATCAAGGAACGGATGAGCAAGTCCTTATTGGTCAATAGCCATGGGAGCAACTGCTCACACGACATCTTGTCGATACCACCACAGCCTTTGTTTCTCATAACTGCCTTGTAGGCTCGGTTGAGATTTGAAGGGCTAAGGATTTGCTCGAAAAGGTGTTCCTTGTCGAATGGTACTTCCACGATGTTGTCTTCACACATCCACATGTAGGTCTGCACTCCCCCATACCATTCGGTTTCCGACCTATCTCTTTGGGGGCAGCCATTAACTTGGGATAATGTTTTCTGCATTCTTTCCTTCATGAGGTATGTTTCAATTACTATCGCTTGATTGTTAGGTTCAGCCCTTCATGCAACGTTATCGAGTATTGCACTACTATGGCGTCTGCTGACTTCTCACGGCAAGCTTTACTCCACTTCTTTCGTAAAAAAAACTATTTGAAGTGTCCGTGAGACCTCCTCGGATAAGGGCATTGTCTTTCCATCTTATACCCACTTCATTTACACCAACCGTTCCGAATAGCTATAGGGCTTTGATTTGTTTAGCAACCTTACCCACGGTCATATGCCTTGTATGAAGTTTCTGTTCGTTAGGTCAGATGTTTGCCGCCGGCTTCTTTCAGATTCCACCTCACGATGGACGCCCTTGCCTTTGGCTATGTAATTCCCGCTATTAAGGCTTACTCGGGACTTGCACCCGTTAGACAATACTCATGCCGAGCATACTGAATGGAGACCCCTTGCAAGCTCTTGCTTGCAAGGGGTCTTTTCGTAGTGGATAGGGGAATCGAACCCCTATGCCAAGATTGAGAATCTTGTATCCTAACCATTAGATGAATCCACCGTTTGGCCATTGCCGCCTGATAAAAAAAGCCTTCCTGCATAGCAAATGAGGGAAAGGCTCAAAAAGCACGACAAAAAAATAGTAGTCGGTAAGAGAATCGAACTCTTATGCCAAGATTGAGAATCTTGTATCCTAACCGTTAGATGAACCGACCATCTGATGGCTAAATATCATTGCGGAAGCTGGGGGATTCGAACCCCCGGTACGCGAATTGCGCACGGCAGTTTAGCAAACTGCTGGTTTCAGCCACTCACCCAAACTTCCAATCCGTTGGCTCTTTGACCTTACAGCACTCGTTTTCGGAATGCGGATGCAAAGGTATGCAAAAGAATTGGGACCGCCAAAACTTTTACAGTCTTTTTTTTATAAAAAATCATGTGAAGAGCCTTACCATGCCTTCACAGATCCCCTTCAAAGCAAGGCTGGTGCGTCTACAGTGTAAAGGCAATGCGATTACGGTGTAAAGGCAACGCGATTACGGCGTAAAGGCAACGCGATTACGGCGTAAAGGCAACGCGTCTGCACCACAGAGATAAAGAGACAAAGATATCTACTTTTTTCCAGTCTTCCACGAGAGTTATGCCAAGAAATTTGGTGTTTCTAAAATATTCTCCTTATCTTTGCACAATATTATGAACTTCCGGATAAAGAAACTCGATATATTCATCGCCAAGCAGTTCCTCCTGCTCTTTGCGGGAACATTCTTCATCTGCCTCTTTGTGCTGATGATGCAATTCCTATGGAGATACATCGACGACCTCATTGGTAAGGGATTGTCAATGCAGATCCTTGCGCAATTTTTCTATTACATGGCACTAATGATGGTGCCCCAAGCGCTTCCACTGGCCATTCTGCTGAGCTCACTCATCACCTTCGGCAACTTAGGTGAGAGTTCCGAGCTCACAGCCATCAAGGCTGCAGGCATATCACTGATGCAGAGCTTCCGGTCGCTCATCGTCATCACCGTGCTCATCATGTGCACATCGTTCTATTTTCAGAACAATATTGGCCCCCACGCCAACATAAAACTCGCCCAACTCATACTCTCCATGAAACAGAAAAGTCCGGAGCTCGAAATCCCGGAGGGCGTGTTCTACGACGGCATACCCAACTCAAACATCTACGTTCAGAAAAAGAATGTGAAGACGGGCAAGCTCTACGGCATCATGATCTACCGCATGACCGACAGCTATGAGGATGCCGCCATTATTCTGGCTGACTCGGGCATGCTGCAGTCTACAGCAGAAAAGAAACATCTCATTCTCTCACTGTGGAGCGGAGAATGGTTTGAGAACATGCGTGAGTCGGATCTTGGCGGCAGCGCCGCAGTGCCCTACCGCCGCGAGACGTTCACCAACAAGAAAGTCATCCTCGACTTCGACGCGAACTTCTCGCTCATGGATGCCGCAGCGCTGTCAAACAACGCCGCGGGAAAGAGTCTCTCACAGATCCATTACGACATCGACTCACTCAACCAGTGCTACGACAGTATAGGCCGAGTTTTCTGGAGAGACACCCGTCAGGTGTGCTTCCCAAGCCCTACCATCACAAAGAAAGACTCTCTCAGACAAATCAGAATGGCGCAAAATGGGAAGGTAGACATCGACAAGCTCTTCAGTAAACTGAAAATAGAGCAACAGCAGCAAGTCATGTCAGCCGCTCTCAGCAGCGTGCAACGCGAGACTTCCGACCTGGAGTTCAAGTCCATGCTCACCCAAGACAACGAACGCATCCTGCGCAACCACAAGCTGGAAGCACAGAACAAGTTTGCCCTGGCCCTGCAGTGTCTCATCTTCTTCTTTATCGGAGCGCCGCTGGGAGCCATCATCCGCAAAGGTGGACTGGGCATGCCCATCATCATCTCAGTGCTTGTCTTCATCGTCTATTACATTCTCGACAACTCCGCTTTCCGCATGTCAAGGCAGGCTTCATGGCCCATTTGGATCGGCCACTGGCTTGCACCCGCCGCGCTGTCGCCGCTCGCCGTCTTCGTCACCTATAAGGCAATTAACGACTCCATGGTATTCAACGCCGACGGTTGGAGACGATTCTTCGAGAAATTCTTCGGGCTCAGGGCAAAGAGAAACATCCAAGGCAAGGAGGTGGTGATAGAGCCGCCACACTATACCGAGGACAACGAGATACTGCTCAGAATCAACACCCAACTGCGAGGCTATTCGGGCAGGCACAACCTCAAGTCGCCACCAAACATCATCAAGGTGTTCTTCAAATACGAGGAAGACCACGACATCGAACAGATCAACGAAGAGCTGGAGCATGTCATACAAGATCTCTCCAATACGCGCGACAATCAGGTGCTGCATCTTATCAACCAGTACCCCATACTGATGGTCAAGGCACACACGCGCCCGTTTAGCCGCAGGTGGATGAACGTGCTCTCCGCCATCATTGTGCCGGCTGGCATCTTCATTTACCTAAGAATGTGGAGATTCCGCCTAAGATTACTGCGCGACCTGAAAGTCATCAGATACACCAATACCAACATCGTGAACTACACAGAGAGACGTATCGGACATCTCGACGAACAGAAAGATTAATATTATCATATAAAAAAATAGATATGCCAGAATTCAAGCTGAACCGTATAGAAGAGGCCATAGAAGATTTCAAGCAAGGCAAGTTCGTCATCGTCGTCGATGACGAAGACCGTGAGAATGAAGGTGACCTCATCACCGCTGCCGAAATGATAACGCCCGAAAAAATCAACTTCATGCTGAAAAACGCGCGTGGCGTACTCTGTGCACCCATCACCATCCGGCGCGCCGAGGAGCTTGACCTGCCCCATCAGGTTGACGAGAACACCTCTGTGCTGGGCACGCCTTTCACCATCACCGTGGACAAGCTCGAAGGTTGCACAACCGGCGTCTCGGCTCACGACCGTGCAGAGACCATTCTCGCCCTTGCCGACCCTGCTTCGACACCGCAGACCTTCGGCCGCCCCGGACACATCAACCCCCTCTACGCCCAGGACAACGGCGTGCTGCGACGCTCGGGACACACCGAGGCTGCCGTGGACCTCTGCAAGCTCGCCGGTCTCCATCCGGCAGGTGCCCTCATGGAGATCATGAACGATGACGGCACCATGGCACGCATGCCCCAACTGCAGGAGAAAGCCAAGGAGTGGGGCCTGAAAATCATCAGCATCAAGGATCTCATCGCTTACAGACTCAAACATGAGACAAGCATTGAGGTCGGCGTGGAAGTAGACATGCCTACCATCTACGGCCACTTCCACCTGATTCCCTTTCGTCAGACAAGCAACGGACTGGAGCATATGGCTCTTATCAAAGGTGAATGGGAAGAGAATGAGCCCATCCTTGTGCGCGTCCACTCATCGTGCGCGACTGGCGACATACTCGGCAGCATGCGCTGCGACTGCGGCGAGCAACTCCATAAAG
Source organism: Hallella multisaccharivorax DSM 17128 (assembly GCF_000218235.1). Lineage (GTDB taxonomy): Bacteria > Bacteroidota > Bacteroidia > Bacteroidales > Bacteroidaceae > Prevotella > Prevotella multisaccharivorax. The sequence goes on from NZ_GL945017.1 coordinate 113,450, forward strand.
CCATGCAGATGATTGAAAAAGAAGGCAAAGGCGTCGTCGTCTATATGCAACAGGAAGGCCGTGGCATCGGGCTGATGAATAAAATTGCCGCCTACAAGCTTCAACAGGAGCAAGGACTCGACACCGTGGACGCCAATGTCCATCTCGGCTTCAAACCCGATGAGCGCGACTATGGCTGTGGCGCACAAATGCTCCGGCACCTCGGCGTGCACAAGATGCGTCTCATGACCAACAACCCGACAAAGCGTGTGGGACTGGAAGCCTATGGGCTGGAAATCGTCGAGAATGTGCCCATTGAGATTACGCCAAACCGCTACGACATCAAATATCTTCGTACAAAACGGGACCGCATGGGGCATACCCTGCACCTCGAGTAAAGCAAAATGAACCCAGAATACACATATAATACAATGTGAGCATATATAATAATGTGAACATTGCAAACGATTATAATAATGTGTGCATGGGGAAGCCATTCGAAGACAAGTAACAAATTAGTAATGCACTATAAAATTTTGACACTTTTTCTTCGTTTTTAAAGATAAAATGCCTACTTTTGCATACAGTTTCGTAAACGAATAACAACATTAAGAAAGTTATTATGCCACAATTGTCAGACCGTCTTAACAGACTCGCTCCATCGGCCACACTCGCCATGTCGCAGAAAAGCAGCGAGATGAAAGCCCAAGGTATCGACGTTATCAACATGAGCGTCGGTGAACCAGATTTCATGACTCCTGACTTCATCAAGGAAGCAGGCAAAAAGGCTATCGACGACAACTTCTCAAAATATTCTCCCGTGCCAGGCTATATGGACCTACGGGAGGCTATCTCAGCGAAGCTTGCCAGAGAAAACCATCTGTCTTATTCCCCAAAAGAGACAATTGTGGGCACAGGAGGCAAGCAAGGAGTATGCAATGCCATATTGTCACTCATAAACTCCGGCGACGAGGTCGTCATCCCCGCACCCTATTGGGTGAGCTATCCGCAAATGGTGAAACTCGCAGGCGGCACGCCCGTTGCGCTTCGCACACCGTTGGAGAGCGACTTCAAACTGACCCCCGAGCAACTCGAAGCAGCCATCACGCCTAAGACAAAGATGCTGATCATCTGTTCGCCAAGTAATCCGACGGGCAGTGTCTACACACAAGACGAGCTCAATGCACTGGCTGATGTGGTAAAACGCCACAAGGATCTCTACGTGCTCTCCGACGAGATTTACGAGCACATCAACTATGTTGGCTTCTCGGCAAGCATAGCAGCGGCTCCCGAGATGAAGGAGCGTACCATCATCTGCAACGGTGTGAGCAAGGCCTACGCCATGACCGGATGGCGACTCGGATGGGTGGCAGCGCCGGAATGGATCATCAAAGGCATGAACAAACTGCAAGGTCAATACACCAGCGGTACCAATGATGTGGCACAACGGGCTGCACTCGCAGCCTACCAAGGCGACCAGCAGTGCGTTGAGGACATGCGGAGAGCATTCGAACGCCGCCGAGATCTCATCGTCAAGCTCGCTAAAGAAATAAACGGCCTTGAGGTGAATGTGCCGCAAGGAGCTTTCTATCTCTTCCCACACTGCAAAAAGTTGTTCGGCAAACGCTATAAAGATTACACCATCAACAACTCTACCGACTTCGCAATATACCTCCTTCAGGAAGCACATGTCGCCACAGTGGCCGGTGATGCCTTTGGAGAACCCGACGGTTTCCGTATGAGCTATGCCACGAGCGACGACAACATTCGTGAGGCATTAAGTCGAATCAAAGAGGCCTGCAAAAAGCTGATGTAACAAGAAATCTGCGATTTTAGCAAAAAAGTGTGTTAAAAACAAGAAAACACACTTATTCTATATCAAAAAGTTATTATCTTTGCGAGGAATTTGAGAAGAAGCGAAATCCAATAACGGAGCGTTCTCAATGAGCTTGAAACAGGAACTAAGACAAACAACAAACATAATTAATATTCACAACCAAAAATTAACATCATTCATTATGGCAACTACACAAAAAGCCGCAGCCCCCAAGGCTGCAAAGAAGTCTCAGGGCTTCACAGGTATTAGAGGAGCATTCTGGATCATCGTCCTTTGCTTCATCGCTGCACTTTGCATCTTCAACCTCTGGTTGGGTAACGGTGCTAACTTCCAGGGCGGTGACAATGCCAACGCACCTGCCAACATCTTCGGTACAATTTACAAAGGCGGCTACGTGGTGCCTATCATCCACACGCTGTTGCTCACCGTGCTCTGCCTTGCTGTTGAGCGCTACTTCGCACTGAAGACAGCCTTTGGTAAGGGCTCTCTGACAAAGTTTGTGGCCAACATCAAAGCAGCTCTCGCTGCCAACGACTTCAACAAGGCCGAAGATCTCTGTAACAAGATGCAGGGGTCTGTCGCTAACGTCGTCCTCGCTTCTCTGCACGCTTACCGCGCTATGGAGAGCGGTGCCAACGCCGCTCTGAAGAAGAGTCAGAAGGTCGCTCGCATTGAGCAGGCTCACGAGGAAGCTACTCAGCTTGAGATGCCGACACTTCAGATGAACCTTCCTATCGTCGCTACGATCGTAACACTCGGTACTCTTACAGGACTCCTTGGTACTGTGACCGGTATGATTCGTTCATTCCAGGCTCTGGCTGCCGGTGGTGGTGGTGACTCCCTCGCTCTGTCGACCGGTATTTCTGAGGCACTTGTCAACACAGCCTTCGGTATCGCAACATCTTGGTGCGCCGTTGTCACTTACAACTTCTTCACCAACAAGATTGATAAGCTGACATACGCACTCGACGAGGTAGGTTACACAATCGCACAGACATACGAAGCAAACCACACCGACGAAGCTTAATCTATCTTGGCCTTTTAACTTTAAATTCTTTAGTGTATGGCTAAGATTAAAATTAAGAAAGCGGACGTCTGGATCGACATGACCCCTATGTCGGACGTGATGGTGCTTTTGCTAACGTTCTTCATGCTGACATCAACATTCGTCAAGCAGGAACCAGTAAAGGTCAACACGCCAGGCAGTGTGTCTGAGATTAAAGTTCCAGAAAACAACGTCCTCAACGTCCTCGTCGGAAATGATGGAAAGATCTTCATGAGCATGGACAAGACGACCGACACACAAGCAACTCTCGCCAGTGTTGCTAATCAGTTCGGCCTTTCGCTCACGACCGCTCAGGAAAAAGCTTTCCTCGACGACCCTATGTGGGGTGTACCCATGAACAAGTTGCAGGCTTACCTCAGCTTGAATAAGAACATCCGTCCCGCGGAACTTAAAAACTACGGCATCCCTACCGACTCAGTAGCTGGTAAGACTGGCAATGCAGCAATGAGTGAGTTCCAAGTCTGGGTTAAAGCTGCTCACGAAGCAAATCCCGACGCCAAGATCGCTATCAAGGCAGACGAGAAGACTCCGTACAAGACCATTAAAAAGATCATGAGCGAGCTCCAAGATATGAATGAGAACCGTTACTATCTGATTACTCAATACAAGAAAGCGGAGGATTAAAAGATGGCTACAGGAAAATCGAAACAGAAGAAGATGAATGTCCGCGTGGACTTCACGCCCATGGTGGACATGATGATGCTTCTTATCACTTTCTTCATGCTCTGTACCTCTCTTGCCAAACCGCAGACAATGGAATTGAGTATGCCGAGTAATGATAAGAACCTTACGGATCAGGACAAGACAGTGACAAAGGAGTCGTATACCATTACGATTTACTGTACGGCCGACAACCAGATCTACTATGTGGCAGGACTCGTGAAGCCGGAAGACCCCAAATGCTTGAAGAAGACAACATGGGGTGCCAAGGGTATCCGCGACGTCATTATCAACCACACCACTGAAGATGGCACAACACCAACTATCGATGTGATGAAAGCCAAGATTGAACTCGACAAGAGACATGACAATCCTGATCCGAAGAAGGCTATGCCTGACTCAACCTACAATCAGGAGCTGTCAAAGATCAAAGCGGGTGATATTAATGGTAAACATATCAACACACTGACCATCATCATCAAGGCAACCGACAACGCTACTTACAAGAACCTTGTCGACGCACTGGATGAGATGAACATCTGCACCATCGGTAAGTATGTGATTGATAAGGTAAATGACAACGACTTGAAGCTTCTCAAGGAAAACAATGTCAAGTTATAAGGTAACATAGCTCAAAGAAAGGTTAAAAAAATGGCACAAATTGATTTAACAAGAAATGGCTGGTGTGACCTTATCTTCGAAGGAAGAAACAAAGAGTATGGAGCTTACAAACTTCGTACCCAGACAGGTAAGAGAAACTTAAAAGCCATCATTACAATTGCAATCCTCGCTGCTCTGGCGATCATTCTCTTTTACATCAAGGCAGGTTATGATGCTTATCAGGCTGCTCACGCAAAGAATGAAAACGTGACCGAGCTTTCAGCACTCAACCAGCCGAAGAAGAAAGAGGCAAAAGTCGAGCGAAAAGTAGAGGTTGAAGAAAAGAAGGAAGTGGTCAAAGAGGTCAAGTCTTCCATCAAGTTCACAGCACCTGTCATCAAGAAAGATGCCGAGGTAAAGCCTGAGGACGAGATGAAGACGCAGGATCAGATCATGAAAACCAACACCGCTATCGGTGCTCTTGACGTAAAGGGTAACTCTGATCAGGGTGAAATCCTGAAGGTTACGCAACGCGTTGAGACAGAGCCGGTAAAGGCTGAAGCTCCGAAGCCAGAAGTAGAAAACAAGGTATTCGACGTTGTAGAACAAATGCCTTCCTACCCCGGTGGCCAGGGTGCACTCATGCAATTCCTTCAGAGCAACATCAAATATCCTGTCGTAGCACAGGAGAACGGTGTTCAGGGACGCGTTACCATCTCGTTCGTCGTAGAGCGTGACGGTAGTATCACAGATGTAGCCGTTGCCCGCTCTGTGGATCCCTCACTTGACCGTGAGGCTATGCGTGTGGTCAAGAGCATGCCGAAGTGGATTCCTGGTAAGCAGAACGGACAGGCTGTACGTGTGAAATACAACGTGCCTGTATCCTTCAGATTGCAATAATAAATATTTGAACATGAAACTCACATCTTACATTTTTGTAGGATTAACCATTACTTCCATCCTTATCTCTTCTTGTGGCAACAACAACAAGAAGGGGAAGGATGGAAGAACAGACACTTACTCGTCAGGGACAATCTCGTTTGCCTCTGACGAGAGTTTTAGTCCTATCATAGAGGAAGAAAGAGAAGTATTCCAGCATGACTATCCTGACGCGAAGGTTAACCCTATCTACACCAACGAATCGGAAGGTATCAACATGCTGCTTCATGGTAAGACTTGGCTCGTCTTTGCAGCGAGAGACTTCAAACCCGCTGAGAAAAAGAGCCTTGAGGCAAAACAATTCCTCCCGACCTCATTCAGTATTGCTTACGATGCCTTAGCATTCATTGTCAACAAGAGCAATACCGACACATTGCTGTCCGTGAAAGATGTCAAAGATATCATGAACGGACGCATCACCAAGTGGAGCCAAATTGATAAGCGAAACAACAAAGGCGTCATCACAGTGGTATTCGATAACCCAAAGTCAAGTACCGTACATTTCATTGAAGATTCCGTCCTCAGCGGTAAGCCCATCATCAACAAGAATGTGGCCGCAGTAAAAAAGACTGCTGAGGTGATTAAATATGTAGAGCAGAATCCCAATGCCATAGGCATTATAGGAAACAACTGGCTCAACGATAAACGTGACACTACAAATCTCACGTTCAAGCGCAACATCAGGGTGATGAGCTTAAGCAAGATACATCCTGCTACAGCAGCCAGCAGCCGCAAGCCTTACCAATATTACATTTATAATGGTGAGTACCCGCTCATAAGAACCATATTTGCTCTTCTCAACGATCCACGAAGAGGGCTGCCATGGGGTTTCGCGCACTTCATTCAGGGACCTAAAGGCCAGCGCATCGTCATGAAAACTGGATTGCTGCCGGTATTGGGCAATATCAATGTCAGAGATGTTAACACAGCTCAATAAAAAATAAAGAGATAGCACAAAAGGCAACTTTTGCGTATTTTCTTCGTCAATTAGGAAAGTAGGAAAATAAAATCACAACATTATGAAAGCATATCAATTACTCTTAGCAGGTGCTTTAATGATGGGCTTCGCTACCACCGCCTTGGCACAAACAGACACAAAGGCCATTGTGGAGCAAACCACACAAATCATCAAGGCAAAGAGCAGTGACTTCGAAAAACAGGTGAAGGATCTCTACAAGAACAACAAAAAGGATGCTAACGCACTGGTAGCCATCGGCCGCACTTTCTACAACAATAAGGACTACGACCATGCCAATCAGTTTGCTGACTACGCCTTGGCAAAAAGCAGCAAATGTGCTCCGGCATTTATTCTGAAAGGTGATATTTGCGTCTCTAACGACGATGCGGGCGGAGCATCACAGAACTACCAGCAAGCCATCTACTTCGCACCCAAGAATCCGGAAGCCTATTATAAATATGCCATGATTCTCAGAGGACGTAACCCCGAGGACGCCGTGGCAACATTGGAGACACTCCGCCAGCAGGTGCCCGACTATCCCGTTGACGCCTTAGCCGCCCGCATCTACTATCACACCAAGAACCCCAACTTACAGAAGGCTGAACAATACTATGGGAAAGTTGCCGACGTCACCAAAATGGATGACGAAGACATCAAAGACTACGCCACCATCGAATGGATGCTCGGTAACAAGGACAAGAGTATTGAGATAGCAAAAGCCGGACTGACAAAAGATCCCAAATGGAGCACATTGAATCGCCTTGTCTTCTGGAATTCTACGGACAAGAACTACACTGATCAGGCATTGGAATATGCCGACCGCCTGTTCAACAGGAGCGACAGTGCCAATATCACCGCTGACGACTATGCCTATTATGGCACGGCGCTAAAGCAGGCAAAGCGCTGGGACGATGCCATCAAAGCCTACAATACATCACTTGACAGCCTCAGCAAAGATGCCAACGCCATCGTCTCAAAACCCATCCTCTATAAGAATCTCTCTGATGCTTACAATGAGAAAGGCGATTATGACAAAGCTCTCGAATATGTTGAGAAGTCCATTGAGGTCAAAGACAATCCTTCGTTCAACGACTACAACAGTCTTGGAAGCCAATATCTGGAGATTGCCAGCAAAAAAGGACAAGCAGGCGATAAGGCCGGCGAGCGTGATGCCTTCAAGAAGGCAGACCAGATGTATGCCAAGATCACTGACAAGTACCCTGAGCAGGCCAACTATTGCAACTATGTCCGTGGCAGCATCAACGCAGCACTCGACCCTGACAGCAAACTTGGCCTGGCTAAACCGTTCTATGAGGCTCTGGCTAACGATCTCGAAAGCAAGGCCGATCGTACTGAAAACCAGACGGCCATGCTGAAGACTGCTTATCAGTACATGATCGTCTACGAGTTCAATGTCAAGAAAAACAAAGCCGCAGCAAAGGTCTGGGCCGAGAAAATGCTGAATATTGACCCAACAAACGAAATTGCCAAACAGGTGAAAGCACTGTAAATAGAAAGAATCATCCAGCCAGTTTCATTAGGTAAACGAAAAGAATAACTTTATCATTAAAGAAGGGCAATCTGCAAGATTGCCCTTTTTTGATTGATATATATCAAAAAATACTAAATAACACACGGGATAGGGAACATAAGAAGCGACATATAGAACAATAATTGTAACTTTGCAGCCAAATAAGGTAAGAGATTTTAAAAACAATGAACAAAACAAAACTTGCCATCATTACAATGGCAGTCGTCGCCGTACAGGCTGCACAAGCAGGCGGCATCAGCACAAACACCAACATGAGCGTGGCTTTCGACCGCACCCTCTCACATGATGCAGTGATTGCCATTGACGGTGTCTACTTCAATCCCGCCGGCGTAGTATACCTCAATCAAGGGTACCACCTCTCCCTCAACTGGCAGTACGTTAAACAGCAACGGCAGATCGACAATGTCTACTACCCGCTCTTCACACACAACACCGAGAATCCCACAGCTAACCGTTCCTTTCATGGACATGCCACTGCACCCGTGCTCCCATCCATACAATTTGCACTAAACCGTGGGAAACTTTCCTACCAGGCCGCTGTCGGTGTAGGTGGCGGAGGTGGCAAGTGCACCTTCGACAATGGATTGGGCAGCTTCGAGAAGATTGTCTCTGAGACCGCTCTTGCTGCTTCCACACTTGCGCAGGCTGTCGACGCAGGCCTCGGCATCCCTATGTTTTCGACAACCCAGGCCTTCGGAAAAGAAGGTACCTACAGTGCCAAGAGTTTCATGCGCGGACGACAGTATTATTATGGTCTCTCAGTGGGTGCAGCCTATAAATTCAATGGGAACGTGAGTGCCTTCGCCGGCGTACGCGGTGTATATGCACTCTGTAACTACTATGGCTATGTACGCGACATCAAAGTCGGCAATATGCCACTCTATCAGGTGTTGGACCCGACCAAGACAGGATCAGCCGACATAGAGCTCAACTCAGACCAGTCAGGCATCGGCTTTACACCCATTCTCAGCATCGATTACAAGACAGGACGCTGGAACTTTGCTGCTAAATATGAATTCAAGACCCGTTTACGGTTGAAATCAACATCCGTCAACCAATTCCCAAGTATCGGAAACTTGTCCGGCAACCTTTCCAAAGCTATTGTTGCCAACCTCATGAAAGCAGGGCTGAGCCCAGAGGCCGCATTGAACAAAGCCACCACGGCCCTGACTGATCCTAAGGTCACCGCAGTCATGGGAGCCTTAAAACAAGGTTTTGACAAGGGCATCACCGATGCTACGGGCGAATACGCCAACGGAAAGAAGATCCCAGCCGATCTCCCCGCCATCCTCACCGTGGGCGCTCAATACACTCCCATTGACCAACTCCGCCTGAATGCAGGATTCCATTATTATTTCGACAAACAGGCCCGTCAGTATAATGAGCACAACAAACAGCTCGACCGAGGTACCATTGAATACAGCTTTGGAACAGAATACGATACCAACAAGTGGCTCACGGTCTCAGCAGGCTACCAGGGAACGAATTATGGCTTGACCGATGCCTACATGAACGACAAGTCGTTCGTCGTCAGCTCAAGCAGTGTCGGCGGTGGCGTTGCTGTCAGACTGAGCCACAAAGTCCGGCTCAACGTAGCCTATTTCCACACGTTCTACACTACTAAGAAGACCGACACTCCCTCCGTCGTTGGGCAACAGACACTTAGCTACAAGGCCGATTACACTCGCAAAAACGATGTCTTCGGAATGGGTGTAGACATTGACTTTTAAGCAACTTACGTAACCAGTAAAATGGGGCGGCCTTTCTTAGGCCGCCCCATTCCTATTAAAAAAAGTTTTTTTAACACGAATACTAAGCCCTATTCATATCTTCTTGCTAAATTTGCAAAATTTCAAACCAGCCACACCACAATGTGACCACACTGTAATCGCATCGCCTTTACACCGTAGACGCGATGCGATTACAGTGTAAAGGCAATGCGATTACGGCGTAGACGCGATGCGATTACGGCGTAGACGCGATGTGATAAGAAATAAAAACAATATATGGGAAAAACAATCAAGAGGAATATTCTCTTTACACTTTTATCACTCATCGTGATGACCACCCACGCCTTCACTATTCAGAAGCTCAAGACTGAATACATGACTACCCCATTAGGCATTGATGTTCAGCAACCACGTTTCTCATGGCAGATGGGCGACTCCATACAAGGTGCCTCACAGACGGCCTATCAAATCACAGTAACAAGTGAGTACGGCCACAACATGTGGAATTCAGGAAAGATACCTGCCACCCATTCCGTCGGCATCCGTTACCAAGGCTCAGCCCTGCAGCCAATGACTCGCTACAAGTGGACTGTCAGCGTATGGAACGGCACAAACGAACAACAGCAAGCCTCTTCCTGGTTTGAGACAGGGCTAATGTCAACTACCGACAAGGACACTGCCTGGGGCGGCGCCCAATGGATCGGTGCCAACGATGAGAACGGCTATATCTTCTACAGCCAATATCTGCCCGTATTCCGAATCGACTACAAAGTGCAACTCGACAGGCTGACCAAGACTACAGAGGCCGGATTTATCTACGGTGGCAACGACGAAAGGCTGATGGACCGAAACAAGAACCTTTTCGGTCTGGCCAATGAAAAAGATCAGTCGTATGTCAAGGTGGTCTTCAACATCGCGCCGCTATTTCACGGAGACAGCGCGCAAATCGATGTCTATCGCGTAGGCTACACGCAAAGAGACCGGGCTGATACCCCATTCGCCTCAGCAAAGATACCAACAAGTCTTATCAATAAAGACAACTGTTATCACGCCCACAATGTCATGATTGCTTCTGTAAGCGGCCGAACCTACATATGGGTGGACCAGTGGAAATACCTCATCGTCAAGGGCCTACAACTCAATCCCAGTGACCATGCTGCTTTTCCTGTCGTAGGCGATGTGGGATTCTATGTCCCCAAGGGAAAGAAAGCATTGTTCGGAACCGCCAACATCCATAACTTCCGGCAACCATGGCATACCATCTCCATCCTTGCTGACAACCTCACCGTCAACGGCCCCACGGCACTGTTCACCCCTCATGAGAACGGCGCGCCGCTCCTTCGCACAGAGTTCAGTATCACGGGAAAGTCCATTGCCAAGGCGCGCCTCTACGCGACCGCACGCGGAGCCTATGAGATGATGGTCAACGGCCACCGCGTCAGCGACGACTACCTGAATCCCGGACTTACACAATACAACAAGACGCTGTTCTACCAGACCTTCGATGTGACGAAGATCCTGAAAGAAGGGAACAACGCGCTTGGAGCCATCCTCAATGAGGGATGGTGGAGCGGAGCCTTAACTTATAAGCCCGACAGCTGGAACTTCTTTGGCGACAGGCAAGCGCTTTTAGCCGAACTCGTCATCAATTATACTGACGGCACTCAGCAGCGAATTGTCACGCGGCCCTCGACATGGCGTTACACCACCGACGGCCCCGTGCGAATGGGATCCCTCTTCCAAGGGGAAGTCTACGACGCCACGCGCGAAAGCCTGACCAACGGATGGACTCAGGCTGGATATAATGCTAACGGATGGCACCCGGCTGTCAAAGTCAGTCTCGATGAAATCATGAGCAGGGCACAGACCAATGCCTTCCCCACTCCCGACGACTATTCAAAGTTCACGCTCACTGCACAGATAGGGCAACCCGTACGGCAATTCGCCACGCTCACGGCGCAAAGCATGACAGAGCCGCGACAGGGTGTCTATGTCTACGATATGGCCCAGAATATGGCTGGAGTGCCAGAGATCACTTTCCATGGACTTACGCCAGGCACCAAGGTATTACTGCGCTTTGCAGAGATGAAATATCCCGACCTGCCTGCTTACAAAGGCAATGCCGGCATGGTGATGACGGAAAACATGCGGGACGCTATGGAGCAGGACATTTATATTGCCAAGGGCGGCACCGAAACATTCCACCCACGCTACACCTATCACGGCTACCGCTACGTGGAAGTGACCGGTATCCCCACGCCTCTGCCCGTCAGTGATGTGAAAGGAATTGTGCTGAGCTCAGTAGACCAGTTAGCCTCCGACCTCTCCACCAACGATCCTGACGTGAACCGCCTGTACAAAAACATCCAATGGTCCACGCTTGCCAACGTGTTTAGCGTACCCACCGATTGCCCCCAACGCAATGAGCGCATGGGATGGTCAGGCGACCTGAGCGTGTTTGCGCCCTCCATGACCTACCTATTCAATGGTGCGGAGTTTCTGCGTCGCCATTTGCGCGCCCTCCGCGACACGCAGTTGTCCAACGGCGACTTCTCTCCCATAGCTCCCATAGGCGGCAACTTTGGCGGACCGCTGTGGGCAAGCGTCGGTATCGTGGTACCCTGGCAGAGCTACCAGCAATACGGAGACATCGATGCCCTGAGAGAGCACTACACGGCTATGAAGCAGTTCATCAACCTCTATACCACTCAATTCATCGACTCCAAAACGGGAGCTTTCCATGATACCGATCCCAATGCACTGGGCGACTGGCTCGGATTCGAACAGAAGAAGAACGATAACAACCTACTCTATGATGCATACCTCGTACACGAGTTAGACATCATGCAGAAGACTGCCACCGTTCTCGGAAAGAATGACGACGCACAAAGATACGCATTCCTGAAAAAACAGCGCACCGACTTCATCAACACTCATTACGTCAACCAACAAACTGGTGAGATGAAAGGCAATACACAGACAAGCTATGCGTTGCCCCTGGCCTTCGGGATTATTGATCCGTCGGTAAGGGCAAAGACCATAACCGATTTCCTCAACCTGCTGTCCCATCCTGCAAAGGGTGACGATGGTTCTGTCTATCCACCCTATTCGCTCATGACCGGCTTCATCGGTACGGCGTGGATTAGCAATGCGCTCTCCGAATGCGGCCATTCCGACGCTGCCTATCGCATGCTTGAGAACCGACAGTTTCCTTCATGGCTGTATCCCGTTAAGCAGGGAGCCACAACCATTTGGGAACGCCTCAACTCCTACACTATCAAGAATGGATTCGGAAACAACAATAGCATGAACTCTTTCAACCACTATGCTTTCGGATCTGTGGCAGCCTGGCTTATGCAGCACTCCCTCGGCATCAAGCATGATGAGCTCGCTCCTGCATTCAAGCACTTTTACCTCGAACCGGAACCCGATCCCAACGGCGGCATTACTGAGGTGCAGGGACACTATGACTCGATGTATGGACGCATTAACAGTTGCTGGCATCAACAAGGGAATCATCTTATTTACCGTTGCACAGTGCCTGCCAACACCTCAGCAACCGTCCGTCTTCCCATCACCCTTGACAACAAAGGAAGGGTGAATGAGAAAGTAATGGTCAACGGGAAAAAACTAAAGAAAAAGTGTATCAGTGTCGTCAATGGAAAACTACAAATGGAAATACCCTCTGGCGACTATCATTTCGAAATAGGACTATAATTTTTCATATCATCAGGACTGCCATCTGTTGGCGGCCTCCACTAAACCAAAACCATTATGAACGACAACCAATTAATCATGAACGCCAATGTTGTGATCGACAAATTGCAAATGGCACCAGAAGACATCACACGCGAAGATATTCTCCATTTCGTCAGGAAGAATAGTATCCGTCGTGTTAACTTCATGTATCCGGGCGGTGATGGCAAAATCAAGACGCTCAATTTCGTGCTCTCCGACCTTGACCATCTCCAGAGCATTCTCACTTGCGGCGAACGCGTTGACGGGTCCAGCCTCTTTTCGTTTATCGAGGCTGCAAGCAGCGACCTGTATGTCATACCTCGCTACTCCACTGCGTTCCTCGACCCTTTCAGTGAGGAACCCACGCTCTGCATGCTTTGCTCCTTCTTCAATCGCAACGGACAGCCACTGGAATCCTCACCCGAACATACACTGAGAAAAGCGGTAGAGACTTTCCGCACAGCGACGGGAATGGACTTCGAGGCCATGGGAGAGCTGGAATACTACGTTATCCGGCAAGCTGACGATAATTACAAAGCCCGTGACCAGCATGGATACCATGAGAGTGCACCCTATGCTAAAATGGGTGCGTTCAGACAGAAGTGCATGGATTACATTGCCAAGGCCGGAGGACACATCAAATACGGGCACTCTGAAGTAGGAAACTTTGAGCTTGGCGGACTACTCTATGAGCAAAATGAGATAGAGTTCCTACCCATACCTGCCATGCAGGCTGCCGATGAGCTGCTCATCGCAAAATGGGTGATACGCAATCTCGCATGGCAAGAAGGCCTCAACGTCACCTTCGCGCCGAAGATTACCACCGGCAAGGCTGGGTCAGGTCTTCACATCCATATGCGGCTCATGAAAAATGGTAAGAACATGCTTCTCAACCATGGAAAGCTCAATGACAACGCACGCCGTGCCATAGCTGGATGCATGGAGCTGGCACCCAGTCTCACCGCTTTTGGCAACAAGATTCCTACAAGCTATTTCAGGCTTGTACCACATCAGGAAGCCCCCACCAACATTTGCTGGGGCATGAGCAACCGCTCTGCACTGGTCCGCGTGCCGTTAGGCTGGACATCAGGTGTAGATATGAGTCACGTCACCAATCCCTTGGAGCAAGAAGTGCCCTACGAAGAGCGTGGTAGCGCAAAGCAAACGTTTGAGATACGCTCCGGTGACGGTTCGGCAGACGTCTATCAGTACATTGCCGCCCTCTGTGTGGCCTGCCGCCATGGCTTTGAGATGCCAAATGCTCTCGAAATAGCCGACAAGACTTTCATTGATGGCGACATCAACGATCCCGCGCACGCTGCACGCCTTGCGCAACTTGACCATTTACCCGACTCCTGCTGTGCGTCCGCAGAACGCCTGCAACAGCAACGGGCCATCTATGAGCAACATCACATCTTCTCACCCAACATGATTGACGGCATTATAGAAGAACTCAGATCATACAAGGACCAAACGCTTCGCGATGATATCGCCAATGACGACACGAGAATCCTCAAACTTGTCGAGCAGTTCTTCCACTGCGGATAATCATGTCGCTTTATTATATCTTCATGCCGTGACGCTTCTGTTCAAATAGGCATCAGCCTGAACATACATAATCGAGTAGGAGGAAAACGAAGTAGTTTTCTTCCTACTTTCGTTTTCCGACCTCTCACACCACCGTACATGCGGTCCCGCATACGGCGGTTCCTATTTTGGGGTGCCATTCGAGATACGTCCCCATTAAAGTAGCATACCCTGCTGCACGTAGATTGTTGTTACTTATTGCAGTTGCTAAAATAGGACTATTAGCTATATGCCAATAACCCTTACGAGTATTACCCCATTCGTATGCTTGGTATTTATTAATACCACATCTAATGAGGTTTGCCACTTTTGTCTTGACTTTCTTCCAAGCTTTCCATATACACATGCGTATTCTACGTCTTAACCATTCGTCTGTTTCAAGCAAGAGACGCTTCATATTGGCAAGGTGATAATAGCCAACCCACCCTCTTATGTATTCTTTCAGCTTTTGCTTTCTCTTGGCATATCCCCATCCATTGCTGCGACTTGTCAGTTCTTTCAACCTTGACTTCATCTTGGCTTTGGATTTTGGGTGCACAGTGAGTTGGCATTTGCCTTTCATCACATAAAAGGAGTAGCCCAGATATTTCACTCCACGTACATACGACACTACGGTCTTTTCCTTGTTGACTCTGAGATATAGAACATTTTCTATAAATCGGGTTATAGACTCCTTCACTCGCATTGCAGCCCTTTTGGACTTACAGAATATCATCGAGTCATCGGCATAGCGTACAAAGGGAAGCCCTCTGCGTTCAAGTTCTTTGTCCAATTCGTTGAGTATGATGTTACTCAACAACGGACTTAGCGGTCCTCCTTGGGGAGTTCCCTCTTCGCTCGCTTCAAACAAGCCTTTGTTCATTACACCACTTCGGAGATATTTGTGTATAAGACTGACCACTCTGCCGTCTTTTATCGTACGGCTGAGAATTTCTATGAGTTTGCTATGGCTCACGGTATCGAAGAAGCGTTCAAGGTCAAGGTCTACTACATATATGTAGCCTTCATTAATTATACTTTGCGCTCCTCGTATTGCGTCATGGCATCCTCTTCTCGGACGGAAGCCGTAGCTCGTCTTGGAAAATTGGTTCTCATAGATGGGGGTCAATACTTGGTTTATGGCTTGTTGCACCAAACGGTCTACTACTGTAGGTATTCCCAACAGGCGCATCTTGCCATTGTCTTTGGGTATTTCTACCCTTTTCACTGGGTTTGGACGGTAAGAGCCGTCCATCAAGGAACGGATGAGCAAGTCCTTATTGGTCAATAGCCATGGGAGCAACTGCTCACACGACATCTTGTCGATACCACCACAGCCTTTGTTTCTCATAACTGCCTTGTAGGCTCGGTTGAGATTTGAAGGGCTAAGGATTTGCTCGAAAAGGTGTTCCTTGTCGAATGGTACTTCCACGATGTTGTCTTCACACATCCACATGTAGGTCTGCACTCCCCCATACCATTCGGTTTCCGACCTATCTCTTTGGGGGCAGCCATTAACTTGGGATAATGTTTTCTGCATTCTTTCCTTCATGAGGTATGTTTCAATTACTATCGCTTGATTGTTAGGTTCAGCCCTTCATGCAACGTTATCGAGTATTGCACTACTATGGCGTCTGCTGACTTCTCACGGCAAGCTTTACTCCACTTCTTTCGTAAAAAAAACTATTTGAAGTGTCCGTGAGACCTCCTCGGATAAGGGCATTGTCTTTCCATCTTATACCCACTTCATTTACACCAACCGTTCCGAATAGCTATAGGGCTTTGATTTGTTTAGCAACCTTACCCACGGTCATATGCCTTGTATGAAGTTTCTGTTCGTTAGGTCAGATGTTTGCCGCCGGCTTCTTTCAGATTCCACCTCACGATGGACGCCCTTGCCTTTGGCTATGTAATTCCCGCTATTAAGGCTTACTCGGGACTTGCACCCGTTAGACAATACTCATGCCGAGCATACTAAAAGGAAGGAGGATATGTCAAAATTGACATATCCTCCTTCCTTTTATAGTCCTTTAAAGATTACTGTATCAGAGTTTGCGGCCTTCAAATCTCTCTATCATCACGCGCCACTCAGGAGTGAAAGCGACGGTCTTCTCCTTGTCTGTATCAAAGAGCACCATGATGGTCTCACCGATGCATTTCACCTCACCGTCCTTGCCTACAAGCTCCTGTCGGAAGGTAAAGCTGGTGTGACCGATATGGGTAATAGCTGATCTCACAATGACTTCATCGTCCTTCGTGTAGACCTGATGCATGAAATTGGCATCAAGATGAACGGTGACAATAGCATACTTATCCGTGATCTCATGGCACACCTTGCGGAAATAATCCATCTTCGCTGTGTCATAGTACTGGAAGTACATCGTGTTGTTGACGTGTCCAAAAGCATCCGCGTCCATCCAGCGCAACTGGATGGGCATGGAATGATGATACTCTATCTTTAATTCGTGATCTGTCATACACACTGCTTGATGATTTTCTTTCCTTCAGCCACGGCCTCCATATTCAACGGAATAAGGTCGTGATGGCGCTCGGGCAATGTCTTGTAAAGCGCATGTTCCAAGGCATCGTCCGGCAGGAAGGAGCCTGTGACCTGAAGCAGTCCTCCAAGTACGATCATATTGAAAACCTTATTGTTATGCATTTCTGCCGCCTTTGCCATAGCGTCAATACGATAGATGGTAATGTCTCCGCGCAATGGAGAATTGACGATACCATTGCCGTCATAGATGAGCAAGCCGCCAGGCTTCACCTTCGGCAGGAACTTATCAAGCGAGGGCTGGTTAAGGACGATAGCGATATCGTAACTGGAGAGTATGGGTGAGGAAATACTGTCGTCGCTGACAATAACCGTCACATTGGCTGTTCCACCACGCTGCTCAGGACCATAGGCTGGCATCCATGTCACATCCTTGCCGGCAACAAGGCCGCTGTAAGCAAGAATCTTTCCCATAGAAAGCACACCCTGACCGCCAAAGCCACTGATGATAATTTCTTTTTTCATTTTCTTTGAAACTTTTAATGCGGGCATGATGGCCGCCCGCCAACCCATTAGATGCCCGTTGTGTCTTTTAAGTCACCTTTCTTATAATATTCAAGCATATGCTCCTCCAGCCATTTGTTAGCATTAACCGGAGACATTTTCCACCCACTGGAGCACGTAGAGACAATCTCCACCAGTGATGAGCCTTTGCCTTCCATAGATGATTGGAAAGCTTTGCGAATGGCCCGTTTTGCCTTGCGAATGGCCGCCACAGTCTCTACGCTCTGACGACTGACGAAGCATACACCATCGAGCTGTGCGGCTATCTCCGTTATTTTCAATGGATAGCCGTTGAGTTCAGGATCACGTCCGAAAGGACATGTCGTCGTCTTCTGCCCAATAAGGGTAGTCGGTGCCATCTGTCCACCTGTCATGCCATAAATGGCATTATTGATGAAAACTATAGGGATGTTCTCCCCACGGTTAAGCATATGCAGTGTCTCTGCTGTGCCTATGGCCGCAAGGTCGCCGTCACCCTGATAGGTGAAGACAAGACGGTCGGGCCAGCAACGCTTGATGCCGGTTGCCACCGCTGGCGCACGGCCGTGGGCTGCCTCTTGCCAATCGATATCTATGTAGCGATAGGCAAACACAGCACAACCTACAGGGCTCACGCCAACAGTTTTGTCAGCCATACCCATCTCCTCAATCACTTCTGCCACAAGTTTGTGGACCACACCGTGGGAACAACCCGCACAATAGTGCATCGGCGTGTCATTCATTAATCTCGGCTTGGCATAAACCAAGTTCTCCGGGGCTATGATATCATTCTGCATAACTTTGTAATCTGTTCAGTGCTTCTTTTATTTCATTAGGATCGGGTACGATTCCGCCCTGCCGGCCGTAATGCATCACGGGCACACGGCCATTGACAGAAAGACGGACATCCTCAATCATCTGGCCAGCATTCATCTCCGCCACAAGAATACCCTTGCAGCGATCGGCCAGCGTCGCAATCTGTTTCTCCGGAAACGGCCAGAGAGTAATAGGACGGAAGAGTCCCACCTTGAGGCCCTCTTCACGGGCAAGCTCTACGGCTTTCTCCGCGATACGCGCCATACTTCCGAAAGCCACGACAACATACTCAGCATCGTCCATACCGATGGACTCGTAGCGCACTTCCTTGTCTTTACACGCTTGATACTTCTTCTGTAAATGAATATTACGCTGTTCCATCACCTCGGGTTTCAGTTCGAGCGAGGTGATGATATTTGGCCGGCGTCCTCCCATTCTTCCGAAGGAAGCCCAAGGATAACGCTTCATGACCTCCTCATCAGTGAGACGCGGCTTCATCGGTGGCAACACTACTTTCTCCATCATCTGTCCGATGACACCATCGGAAAGAATCATGACGGGGTTACGGTAACGGAATGCCAGTTCGAAGGCAAGGCCCATAAAGTCAGCCATTTCCTGCACACTGGCAGGAGCGAGGACAATGACATTATAGTCGCCGTTGCCGCCGCCACGCGTTGCCTGGAAATAGTCGCCCTGCGAGGGCTGAATCGTACCCAGCCCAGGGCCGCCACGCTGTACGTTGACGATGACACCTGGAATCTCTGCACCAGCCATATAACTGATGCCCTCCTGCATGAGGGCAATACCAGGTGAAGAACTCGTTGTGAATACGCGCTTACCGCTGCCACCGCCGCCGTACAGCATATTGATCGAAGCCACCTCACTCTCTGCCTGCACCACCGCCATGCCCGTAGTCTCCCACGGTTTCAGCATGGCGAGCGTCTCTATTACCTCAGTCTGCGGGGTAATAGGATAACCGAAAAACGCATCGGCACCACAACGAATGGCAGCATGCGCCAGGGCCTCATTGCCTTTCATCAGCATCACTTCCTGTTGTTTCATGCCTTCTCCTCCACTTTTTTACGATATACAGTAATACATCCATCGGGGCATACTACCGCACACGAGGTGCACCCTGTGCAGCAGTCAGCCTTTGCGCTGGGCTGTGCATAGGGATAGCCGTGGACATTAACCTTCATACTTTCCAGCTCAATCGCCCCGACAGGGCAGGCTTCCACGCATTCCGCGCAGCCTTTGCATCTGTCGGTATCAACGACGATAGCTCCTTTAATCTTTATCATCATGCTTTTAAGGGTTGTAATAATCGCGACAATAGAAAGCGACAATCTCTTCCGTCATCTGCCTCGCAAACTTTGCGGGGCCATCAGGATTGAGCTGTTCGGCACGCATATAGCATTCTATAGCATGTTGCCAGTCTTGCTGGCTACGATACTCATTGCCTCTCTCGTACCATTCTTTGTCAGACGTTGATTCCATATGTAATTTGTTAACGTTAGGAAGTCCAGAAATCCAGCCTAATATTCCAAGAGTTACAAGCCGCAGGATATTGTTAATGCCATGACTTCTGGGCTTCCAAAGACTTATACCCTGTAGAGCAGCCCGTTGACGAGATCGTCTTTCGCAATGGCCTTTATGCGGACATGCAGTTTCTTCCCCGTGGCATTGCGCGGTATCTGCTCCACGAAGCGGTAGAAACGCGGACGCTTAAAGTTAGCAATATCCGGTGACTCCTTGCAGAACTCATCGAGATCTTCCGGCGTGAGGCTCTTGTCCTTACGCACCACGTAAGCAGTGACAACCTGACCACGTATCTTGTCAGGCACATAAGTCACGATACTGTCGGCCACCTTCGGATGCTTGTTGAGCACCGCCTCAATCTCCGTCGGATAGATGTTCTCACCCGAAGAGATAATCATATCATCCTTACGACCCAAGATGGTGATGTACTGGTGCTTATCCCATGTAGCAAGGTCGCCGGTATAGATAAAGCCTTTATAATATTTATTTCTTGTCTCCTCTTCATTGTTGAAGTATTTGTACGGTGACTTTGCAGGAGAAGATATGATGACCTCACCGGTCTCCTCACTGTCCATTGCCACAACCTCATCGGGCTCAGCCTTGTGGTCGTCGTAGATCTTCACCACACGCACATCGTCGTCGACCATGGAAGCACCGGCTGTTCCGGCATATTCAGGCAGATCGAATGGACGAAGGAATGTGTTCCACAGCGTCTCCGTGGTGCCGTAACCGTTGTAGATGTTCGGTGTGAGCAGGCGCTGATAGCGCAGGCAAGCCGAACGCTCCAGAGGTGATCCCATGGTGATGATACCCGAAAGAGAGGAGAGGTCGTAGTCGTTCCTCTCTTGGACATCTGAAAGTTCCTCAAGCACGGTAGGCACGCCAATGACAAACGTGATATGATAGCGTGACACATAACGAAGCGTGTTGTCGGCATCAAACTTGTTCATCACCACCAGCGTGGCACCGGCGTAGAACGTCGGGCACGGACCGCCACAGTGGATACCGCCACGATGGAACCACGGCGTGGTGTTCATCGTCACATCCTTGAAGCTCATGGGGAAGTGGATCATGATGTCGTGGGCGGAAAGTACTTCGTTCACAGAAGTCAATGGCACGCCCTTCGGACGACCTGTGGTGCCGGATGTATAGAGACGGGTTGTCTCATCATAAATATTCTTTGTACCCTCGCACTCTGGCTCACGGTTGGACGCCGCCGCCACATAATCGTGATAAGAGATGACGCCGCCCTCGGTCAGACCATCAGTGACAATGAGCCGACGAGGCTTCAGACCCGCTATCTTCACAGCCTGCAGCACCGTCTCCTTGCGCTTCTCATCAAAGAGGACGACCTTCGGCTTGGAGTCACTAAGATTATGTGCCAGCTCACCCGGACTGAGACGGAAGCTCACGGGGGACATCACACTGCGAATCTTCTGCGGAGCAACATAAGCAAAAGCGAACTCCGGACAATTCTGCGTCATCACCATGATAACATCTCCCTTGCCGAAACCGTCTTTCACCAAAGAGTTAGCAAGGCGGTTGACCTCATTGTCAAGCTCCTTATAAGTCCATTGGCGACCCGACTTCGGGTCAATCATCGCCATGCGGTCATAGTATCGGCGTACGTTGCGGTTAAAGCCCTCAATCCAAGTGTAATGTGCTTCAAAGATCTCCTTGAACGACTCAGGTGCGTTCGGTGTCCTTTTGTCTTTCATCGTTATCTGTTTATAATTATTATACCATTTGCAGGGACGGCCAGTACCCACCATACCCATTGGTTATTGCAAAAGTAGCCAGATAACGAGGAGAAGATGTCAAAGAAAGCAATATAAATTACCGAACTGTCGTTTTATCGTGATGAATCGTCATTATTTACCGAGCCATTTGCACACTTTCTTACGTTGTGTGCGACTAACAATAATTTCAGGATAGTCATCGCCATAGAGCTGGAGGCGTATTCTTCCATTGGGCAGACTGTCGAAGCCCTTGACCTGGCTTCGTGGAAGAATATATTTTCGATTGACACGCATAAAAGCTATTGAATCGAGCTGAATAGCCACCTCTTCCAGGGTCTTCTCTAAAGGGTAAGACGATCCGTCCATAAGATACAGATACGTTGTCTTATCCTCAGAAGAAACAAACCGTACCATTGAGGTGGGGATTCGCCTGGCTCCCGTGGCCGTTCCGACCCACAAACAACGATTATCATCTGAGAATAGGCTGCCATGTTGGTCCTGTCTGTGGTAAGCAGGCTGTCTCAACCGCATCGACCTCCGAATAGCCATGGAGAGCTGGTGCTCATTCACAGGCTTCAGAAGATAACACAGACTGTTGTACTCGAAAGCCCGTAGGGCATACTCTTCATGTGCGGTTATAAAGATAATGGGAATGTCGTCGGGCGCATAACTGAGTGCATCAAACACAAGTCCATCCCGCAGTCGGATGTCTGCTATGATGAGATCAATGTCCTGATGATAGGAGAAAAACGCGCGTCCCTCCTCCACCGACGACAACACGCCCGCGATCGCATGGTCGGGGGCAATAGACTGAAGCATGTGGCGGAGAAGCCGATAGCTGTAAGAATCATCCTCAAAGATAACAATCGTCAGCGGCATCATGAAGAAATATCGTATTGTCTATTGATATATCGTATTTACAAAAGTAATGTTTTTCCTTATAATCTCCGCCAAAAAGATCATAAATATTATGCATCATTTATTAAAACATAATAAAAAGAGAGTTGGATATTTGCGCGTAAAAGAATAAATGGCTAATTTTGGACGCGTTTCAGGAAAGTTGTTATCAACCTCAAGCTTGGTCAAATGGTAATATAAGTTAGCCGATTTAACGACCATCCTTCAATTCCCGATCATACTATTAAAATAATATAGAGAAGATCTATCCATGAGGGTAGATATAATTTCTAATTTAAAAAAGAAGAAAAATGAAAAAGAACATTTTATTGGCATTCGCTGCCTTGCTTCTTTGCGCAACCACAGCCTCCGCTGCCATGCCTGTGCGCAAACATCGCACTTACCGCCGCACAACCACTACGCGCGTGTACCACAGCTACATGTCCAACTCCGATCATGCTATCGGGTCGTTCAACCTCCAACCTAAGGTGGGACTCAACGTCACAGGTATTACCAGTGGCGGCAGCAGCTCAAAGTACAAATGCGGGTTCGTAGGCGGGCTCGAGGGGGAGTATCAGGTCACCAGAGTGCTCTCGCTGTCCGCAGCCCTCGACTTCTCCATGCAGGGATACAAGAGTGAAGTGAGCTCGAGAGGCGTCGATCTGACCCACACCACATCACTCAACTACATCAACATCCCGCTCATGGCGAACTTCTATGTAGCCAAAGGCTTCGCCCTGAAGTGTGGTCTGCAGCCTGGCTTCAACGTGGCTGATGACAACACAGGGGCCAACAGCGTCGATCTCAGCATACCTATCGGCATGTCGTATGAATTTAACAACGTTCAGCTCGACGCCCGCTACAACATTGGCTGTACGGATATTTGGGACAACAGCGGCAGCAAGAATAGCGTCTTCCAATTCACCATCGGATATAAGTTCGACCTCTGACAAGAGAATCAATACTTATTCTGGACAGGGAGCACGACGGTCATCGCCGGCCATGCTCCCTGTTTTTATGTATGAAAGACAATTAGGCTGGAGAGAGATGACCAAAGCGTGGTCATGCGATGACCAAAGCGTGGTCATGCGATGACCAAAGCGTGGTCATGCGATGACCAGGCTGTGGTCAGAGAAGCATTGCAGTTTAATAACTTTCGTAAGGGTAACGAATCGTCACGTCCGTGAGACCTCCTCTGATAAGGGCATTGGCTTTCCATCTTATACCTGCTTCATTTACAATAACTGTTCCGAATAGCTATCGGGCTTTAGTTTGTTTGGCAACCTTACCCATGGTCATATGCCTTATATGAAGTTTCTGTACGTTAGGTCAGATATCCGCCACCGGCTTCCTTCAGATTTCAACTCACGGTGAACACCTTTGTCTTTAGCTATGTAATAATAAGATCTTACAGAATCCTATTTCTGTAGCAGCTGCCATAGATCTATTTAGAGGTTTACATGAAATACCAGTAAGACATATATCTTCTGGCCGAGTGTATCTGCTTTCGCAAATTGATGCTCAATGGGGAGGCATCGTCATAGATAAGAAATATAATGATAAGAAATATAATGCAGATATTAAAAATATTTTAAAATGAGATTCTTACGGATATTACTAATTCTAATATTAGTCTGTTGCATTAAACTAACATATGCACATACATTGCCGGGAAATAACGATAGTGGCTTTGTTTTACAACCACATGTAGGCATTGCTGTGTCGAACCTTAGTGGATCTGGCCTTAATTCAAGAGTGGGTCTTTCTACAGCTCTGGATCTAATCTATACGGCCAATTCGTTAGTCAATTTGAAGTCTGGTATAGAATATACAGTAATGGGTGCTAAAGATGGATATAGCAAATTGGCTCTTGGATACATAGACGTTCCTGTAATAGCGGACTGGAGGGTTTATAAAGGTTTGTATGCAGGAACGGGAGGAATACTTGGTATTAATTTACTTGACGGGAGAACAGATTTTCTCTTCTTCTCCAAAGCTCATAGATGTAATCTTTCTATCCCAATTGATATTGGATATCACTTAGGGAAGTGGACTTTAGAGATCAGATATATGCATGGCATAACAAATGCATACAAGGATTTTAACTATAAAAATAGATGTACATTGTTTACATTAGGATATAATATACCTATATAGGTTATGAGGAGGGAGCATAAATAATATGCTTCCTCTTATTCGACATTTTTTATTTATAAGCATAAAGGTAACGAATTCAACTATTTTTATACAAACTTTACATAGTAAAAGATAATAATGAATAGAATTTTCTTTATAATCTTTCTAAGTGTCCTTCCAAACGTATTTGTTTGGTCAAAAGCGGTTTGCCATGAGCAAAAGAAAGAGTCCTCATGTCACAGTGTATCATTATCTGGCGGTCTTACATTTGATGATACATGGAAAGTAGAATTATCTTATCGTTTTACTCCTTTCAGATATACAGGAATAGGAATCGGTATAGGATATTGGAGTCAGTATGGAAACGAAGATATACCACATGAGACCATGATATGGACTGTAAACAAAGATACAAAGGACATAGGGGACTTTTATTTGAGGCCTAACATAATGTTTTACACGCCATCTCTCTTTCATATAAGAGATTGTTATTTCACTATTTTTGCCAATCCTGGAGCCATATTAAATATACCTTACGGTAACGCAAATATAGACTTGATCGATAATACAGGTGTAGTAACAGGATCAGATAACGTACATAATTCTCATGGTAAATGGTCGGCTTTTGACTTAAGATTCGGCTTGCGATTTGGTACAGAGGATACCCACTTTTTCATCGGGTATGAATTGTCTACAATGGACGTCTATGGGATGTACCGTAGAATGGAATATAGAAATGTTAAATTCAACGATTTTTATCCGCATTGTAAAAATCAAAAGGGTCTGGTTTTTGACATTTCAGTTGGATTGTAATTTCATAAAAAACGGGAAACCTTCCTTCAGATTCCGTGTCGCCACGGACACCGTTGCCTCTGGCTATAGTCTTCCCACTATAAGGGCTTACTGGGGACTTACACCTGTTAGACAGTGCTCATGTTGAGCGTACCAATAAAAGCTCCAACCCACATGGAAAAGTGAGTTGGAGCTTTATAATAGAGTATCTAAAAAGATTCTTATTCAGCCTTAGGAGCCTCTTCTGCCTTAGGAGCTTCCTCCGCCTTAGGAGCCTCCTCCGCCTTAGGAGCCTCCTCCGCCTTTTCTTCGGCCTTAGAAGCCTCAGCAGCAGGAGCCTCAGTAGCCTTCTTAGTGCTGCGACGACTACGACGAGTCTTCTTCTCAGCCTTAGGTGCCTTAGCCATGTTCTCATCGAAGTCGACTAACTCGATGAAGCACATCGAAGCTGCATCACTCGGACGAATGCCTAACTTGATGATACGAGTATAACCACCGGGGCGGTCAGCCACGCGAGCTGCTATCTCACCAAAGAGCTCCTTAACGGCATAGCTCTTTTGAAGATAACGGAAAACAACACGACGAGAAGTCGTAGTGTCAGTCTTTGAACGAGTGATCAGCGGCTCAACATACTTTTTCAGAGCCTTGGCTTTTGCGAGAGTCGTAGTGATTCTTTTGTGCATGATCAGGCTTGTTGCCATGTTGGCAAGCATAGCAGCCCGATGGGGTGCAGTACGACTCAGATGGTTGAACTTTTTATTGTGTCTCATTTTTTTTAATTCTTAATTGGATAGTTGATTTTACTCCTTGTCCAGTTTATACTTTGATGTATCCATTCCAAACGACAGATTCAGACTCTCAAGCAAATCATCAAGCTCTGAGAGCGATTTCTTACCAAAGTTACGGAACTTCAAGAGATCAGTCTTCTGATACTGCACGAGATCAGCAAGTGTCTCGACGTCGGCAGCTTTCAGACAGTTTAGGGCACGGACACTCAGATTGAGGTCTGTGAGCTTGGTCTTAAGCAGCTGGCGCATGTGCAGGACCTCCTCGTCAAACTCCTGATTACCGTCTTTGTCGGTATTCTCCAACGTAATCTTTTCGTCAGAGAAGCACAAGAGATGGAAGATGAGAATCTTGGCCGCCTCTTTCAACGCATCCTTCGGGTGAATGGAACCATCCGTGGTGACTTCAATGATAAGGTTATCGTAGTCGGTCTTCTGCTCGACACGAGTGGGCTCAACACTGTAACGTACATTACGGATGGGGGTGTAGATGGAATCGATGGGAAGTACATTAACATCGGTGCAGTACTGGCGGTTCTCGTCAGCAGGCACATAGCCACGGCCCTTATTAATCGTAAGGTCCATCTGGAACGATGCCTTTGAATCCAAATGACAAATCACCAAATCAGGGTTTAACACTTCAAATCCAGTCAGATACTTGCCGATATCACCTGCTTTGAACTCTGTGGAATTCTCTACGGTGATACTAATTTTCTCGTTCTCGAATTCGTCTACTACTTGTTTGAATCGAACTTGCTTGAGATTCAAAATGATATTGGTGACATCCTCCTTCACACCGGGGACGGTAGCGAACTCATGCTCAACTCCACTGATACGTACAGTGTTGATGGCATAACCTTCGAGCGAAGAAAGAAGGACGCGGCGCAGCGAGTTACCGATGGTAACACCAAAGCCAGGCTCGAGAGGACGGAACTCAAACTTTCCGTAGTGGTCGTTGGCCTCCAACATCACAACTTTATCAGGTTTTTGAAATGCTAATATCGCCATTAATTCAATGATTTTTATTTATTTCGAGTACAACTCAACGATTAACTGCTCCTTGATGTTCTCAGGAATGTCAGTACGCTCAGGCACGTGGAGATACTTACCACTCTTGCTATTCTGATCCCACTCCAGCCAAGGATATTTGCTGTGGTTGAAACCAGCGAGCGCATTGTCGATGACCTCAAGAGACTTAGCTCTCTCGCGGACACCTACAACCTGACCGGGCTTTACCGAATAAGAAGGAATGTTAACCACGTTTCCATCGACAGTGATGTGCCTGTGACTTACCAGCTGACGGGCAGCTGCACGTGTGGGAGCCAGGCCAAGACGGAAGACGACATTGTCGAGACGGCTCTCAAGGAGCTGAAGCAGCACCTCACCGGTCTTACCCTCAGCCTTTGCAGCCTTGTCGAAGAGATTGTGGAACTGACGCTCAAGAACGCCATAAGTATACTTTGCCTTCTGCTTCTCGGCCAACTGCTGACCATACTCCGAAGTCTTACGGCGACGGTCATTACCATGCTGCCCTGGAGGAAAGTTGCGCTTTGACAGAACCTTATCTGCACCAAAGATGGGCTCACCGAAACGGCGTGCGATACGAGACTTAGGACCTATATATCTTGCCATAATTAATATGCTTTACTATTGTATCTATGAGTTCTGATTATACACGACGACGCTTGGGAGGGCGGCATCCGTTGTGTGGCAACGGAGTAACGTCAACAATTTCTGTCACCTCAATTCCTGCACCATGGATGGCGCGGATAGCACTCTCACGGCCGTTACCTGGTCCTTTGACGAAAGCCTTCACCTTGCGAAGACCAAGGCCATAGGCTACCTTTGCGCAGTCCTCGGCTGCCATCTGAGCAGCATAAGGAGTATTTTTCTTAGAACCACGGAAACCCATCTTACCAGCGGAAGACCAGGCAATGACCTGACCATCATTGTTGGCAAGAGACACAATGATATTGTTAAAGCTACTGTGAACATGGAGCTGACCCATAGCCTCAACACGTACATTTCTTTTCTTAGATGTTGCTTTCTGCTGTTTTGCCATAATTAAGTTCCTCCATTAGATTACTTAGTAGCCTTCTTCTTGTTAGCAACAGTCTTCTTCTTACCCTTACGAGTACGGGCATTGTTTTTGGTACTCTGCCCACGAACAGGAAGACCATTACGATGACGGACACCACGATAGCAGCCAATATCCATCAGACGCTTAATGTTCATCTGAATTTCTGAACGGAGGTCACCCTCCACTTTAAACTCAGCTCCGATAATCTCACGGATTTTGGCTGCCTGATCGTCAGTCCACTCACTGACCTTCAAGTCGCGGCTCACGCCGGCCTTATCCAATATCTTTGCTGAACTACTTCGACCTATACCATAAATATAGGTCAATGCGATCTCGCCACACTTGTTCTGGGGCAAGTCTACTCCAACAATTCGTATTGCCATTAATTGAAATAAATTGAATTAAAACTTTACTTGTGTGTTAAATTTACGCATCGAATTTGCATAAAAGCATACAAAGGTAATAAGAAAACCTATGTCAGCTTCCTTATACTGCATGACTTTACGCAAAATTAACATTTAGCCTTGACGTTGCTTCATCTTCGGGTTCTTCTTGTTGATAACAAAAAGGCGGCCCTTACGACGTACAATCTTGCAATCGGCTGAACGCTTCTTGATGGATGTTTTTGTCTTCATACCTGTATGAAAGTATATAAAATGAAAGTCTATTTATACCTAAACTCAATCCTACCCTTTGTCAGGTCATACGGGCTCATCGCTACCTTGACCTTATCACCGGGAAGAATCTTGATGTAATGCAAACGCATCTTGCCGGATATGTTTGCGATGATTTGCACCCCATTCTCTAACTCAACACGGAACATGGCATTCGACAAGCTCTCAATCACTGTTCCGTCTTGCTCTATAGCTGACTGTTTTGACATAAAACCGTTTAACTTTTATCAGTAATATTCCAAAGACTTATTCAACTCGTAAAGGCTCTCCAAATGAATATAAATTGGAAAGCCAAT
This sequence comes from Hallella multisaccharivorax DSM 17128, assembly GCF_000218235.1. Taxonomy (GTDB): domain Bacteria; phylum Bacteroidota; class Bacteroidia; order Bacteroidales; family Bacteroidaceae; genus Prevotella; species Prevotella multisaccharivorax. The sequence continues at coordinate 142,869 of NZ_GL945017.1, forward strand.
CATTCATTAAAGATCACGCCAATGGAAACATACTTCCAAAGACACAAATTAATATGCGCTCACAGCACCAGCCCTGCGCGTATGACCGGCATTCAAAAGTCCATCGTAGTGACGCATGAGCAGATAAGACTCTATCTGCTGGAGCGTGTCTATCACAACACCCACGGTAATCAGGAGCGATGTGCCTCCGAAGAACTGAGAAAAAGCCTGCTGCACGTTGAGCAATCCAGCCAAGGCCGGCATCACAGCAATGAAAGCAATGAACAATGAACCCGGGAACGTGATGCGTGACATCACCATGTCAATATACTCGGCAGTATCGTGACCTGGCTTGATTCCAGGAATGAAGCCATTGTTACGCTTCATGTCCTCAGCCATCTGCTGAGGATTGAGTGTGATTGCCGTATAAAAATAGGTGAAGGCAACAATAAGGATGACGTAGATGATGTTGTACAACAGACTACGGTTATCCATCAAATTGCGAACAACCCAGCTTGCATTCTCGCTCTGATACTGAACGATGGCCAGCGGAATGAACATCAAAGCCTGAGCAAAGATGATAGGCATCACATTGGCAGCGAAAAGCTTCAGAGGAATATACTGGCGGGCACCACCGACCTGGCGGTTGCCCACGAGACGCTTGGCATACTGCACAGGCACCTTGCGCGTTCCTTGCGTCAAAAGGATTGACGCACAGATGACAGCATAGAGAATGAGAATCTCGGCGATAAACATCACAAGACCACCACCCGAAATGGCTGTAAACCTCGAGCTAAGCTCCTGGACAAAAGCCTGGGGAAGCCTTGCGATGATTCCTATCATAATGATCAATGAGATTCCATTTCCAACTCCCTTGTCAGTTATACGCTCACCCAACCATAGGATGAACATTGAACCTGCAGCCAGAATGATCGTAGCAGGAATCATGAATACACTCCAAGAGATGCCGCTGGCCAACGCAGAGGTGGCCTGCATCTTCAGGTTAATAAGGTAACTCGGTGCCTGGAATAGCAAAATTGCCACTGTCAACACACGAGTGTACCATTGTATTCTCTTTCTGCCACTCTCGCCCTCGCGCTGCATCTTCTGGAAATAAGGGACTGCAACAGCGAGCAGCTGCATGACAATAGAAGCTGAGATGTAAGGCATAATACCTAATGCGAAAATAGACGCATTGGAAAATGCTCCACCAGAGAACATGTCCAACAGTGACATCAAGCCACCTTTGGTTTGCGACTGCAATTGGTCAAGCTTGGCAGGATCTATACCTGGAAGCACAACGAATGATCCGAAACGGTAGATAGCCGTAAACAAGAGGGTAATAAGAAGCCTCTGACGAAGATCCTCAACCCTCCAACAGTTCTTTAGTGTCTCAATTAGCTTTTTCATTATTAGAGTTTTGTTGCATTACCACCAACCGCCTTAATTGCATCTTCAGCAGTCTTAGAGAAGGCATGGGCCTCTACGTCAACTTTTGCCTTAAGTTTACCATTACCAAGGATCTTCACCAGCTCCTTGCCATTGGTGAGACCAGCGGCAACCAGTTCCTGGATTCCAATCTTAGTAAGGTTCTTCTCCTCAGCAAGCTTCTGCAGAGTGGAAAGATTAACGGCAAAGTAATCCTTGTGGTTGATGTTCTTGAAACCAGCCTTCGGGATACGACGCTGCAAAGGCATCTGACCACCCTCGAAACCAATCTTTCTCTTGTAACCGGAACGAGCCTTGGCGCCCTTATGACCACGTGTAGATGTTCCACCCAGTCCGGAACCCGGACCACGACCGACACGGCGACGTGAATGGGTAGAACCGGCTGCCGGCTTCAATGTATTTAATTTCATGATTACGTCTGTTTTAAAAGTTATTACTTAACGATTTCAACCAAATGATGCACCTTGCGCACCATACCAAGATTGCTGGGAGTATCCTCAATCTCAACAACCTGAGAAATCTTACGGAGGCCCAGGGCGATAAGCGTCCTCTTCTGGTCCACGGGAGCGCCGATACGGCTCTTGATTTGCTTTACTTTAATTGTTGCCATTGTTTATTGATACCCATTAACCGTTAAACACTTTATCCATAGATACACCCCGCTCACCAGCGACGGTATAGGCATCACGCATCTGAGACAGAGCGAGAACCGTTGCCTTCACCAAATTATGGGCGTTAGAAGAACCCTTAGACTTTGCAATCACATCAGAGATGCCAGCACTCTCAAGCACTGCACGCATAGCACCACCGGCTTTCAGACCGGTACCGGCAGCAGCCGGCTTGAGGAGAACACGGGCACCACCAAACTTCACCTCCATCTCGTGAGGAACGGTACCGTTGAGCACCGGAACCTTGAAGAGGTTCTTCTTGGCAGCGTCTGTGCCTTTCTGGATAGCGGCTGTCACCTCACCGGCCTTACCCAGACCGTAACCGATAACCCCTTTACCATCACCTACGACGACGATAGCAGCGAATGTAAAGGTACGACCGCCCTTAGTAACCTTCGTCACACGATTGATAGCAACCAAGCGGTCCTTCAATTCAGCGTCACTATTAACTCTTACTTTATTCATTGCCATAATCGTTTAGAAATTAAGTCCACCCTTACGAGCAGCGTCAGCAAGAGCCTGGACGCGGCCATGATAGAGATAGCCATTACGGTCAAAAACCACAGCCTCAACTCCGGCAGCCTTGGCCTTCTCCGCGAGTGCCTCACCCACCTTCTCTGCCTGCTGAATCTTCGGAAGCTTCTCCAAGCCGAGGGAAGAAGCGGAGACAAGGGTCCTGCCCTCAATGTCATTGATAACCTGAGCGTAGATCTGCTTGTTGGAGCGGAACACCGTAAGACGGGGACGCTCAGCTGTTCCCTTGACGCTCTTACGAATACGGAACTTTATCTTAATTCGTCTTTCTACTTTCTTTGTTGTCATGATTTCGTTGTCACTTTAAAAGTTACTTAGCTGCAGCTGTCTTACCAGACTTTCTGCGGATAACCTCACCCTTGAAGAGGATACCCTTACCTTTATAAGGTTCAGGCTTGCGGAAAGAACGAATTTTTGCACAAATAAGACCAAGCAACTGCTTATCGGCACTCTCCAGCAAAATCTGTGGGTTCTGGTTACGCTCAGACTTTGTCTCCACTTTCACCTCCTTGGGAAGCTGCATGAAGATAGGATGCGTGAAACCGAGCGAGAACTCAAGAAGATTACCCTGATTGGATACACGGTAACCTACACCCACAAGCTCAAGATGCTTCTGGAAGCCCTCACTAACGCCTACAACCATGTTGTGGACAAGTGAACGATACAGACCATGGAAAGCCTGCTTCTGCTTATAATCTACGGGACTCTTTTCATCAACCTCAAAGGTTATCTGACCATCGTTCTGAACCATCTTAATTGAAGGATCCAGATACTGTGAAAGCTCACCCTTAGGACCCTTTACGGTCACTACATTCTCCTTCGCATCGAAGTTAACAGTAACTCCGGCGGGAATACTAATTGGCAATTTACCTATTCTTGACATAATTAAAACCTCCAATTAATAGACATAGCAAAGGATCTCACCGCCAATCTTCAACTCGGCAGCTTCCTTGTTAGTCATAACCCCCTTAGATGTAGACAGGATTGCAATACCCAGTCCGTTGATAACTCTCGGCATGTCTTTATAACCGGTATAACGGCGAAGACCTGGAGTGGAAACACGCTTCAAGTTCTTGATGGCGTTCTCCTTCGTTTGAGGATCGTATTTCAGTGCGACCTTAATAGTTCCCTGAGGACCATCCTCCACGAACTTATAGTTCAAGATGTAACCCTTCTCGAAGAGAATCTTTGTAATCGATTTCTTCATGTTTGACGCAGGAACCTCAACCACGCGATGATGCGCCATAATTGCGTTTCTGAGCCGTGTCAGATAATCTGCTATTGGATCTGTCATAAATATAAATGTTTAATTAATCGGGACCACCCCGACAATATTAAATATGAGTTCTTAAGTAGAGAAGTATTAGTTTTTAAGTCTTAAGAACTGAGACTGAACTTCAGAAACTCAGAAATCTACCAACTTAAAAACTAATAGTCTATCTTACCAACTTGCCTTCGTTACTCCAGGAATGAGACCCTGAGAAGCCATCTCACGGAACTGGATGCGGGAAATTCCGAACTGACGGATATAACCACGTGGACGTCCTGTGATCTTACAACGATTGTGCTGACGGATGGGGTCTGCATTCTTAGGAATAGCCTGCAGTTTGCGAGCTGCCTCATAAGCCTCTGCTGGATCGTTGGAAGTAGCAATAATCTTCTTCAGAGCCGCACGCTTCTCAGCATAACGAGCCGCGAGTTTGGCACGCTTTACCTCACGTGCCTTCATCGATTCTTTTGCCATATCTCTTAGTCGTTTTTAGCATTTTTGAACGGGAGGCCGAAAGCCTTGAGAAGAGCATAACCTTCTTCATCGGTGTGTGCCGTAGTAACGAAAGTGATGTTCATGCCTTGAAGGCGACTGACCTGATCAATATTGATCTCAGGGAAAATAATCTGCTCATCAATACCGAGTGTGTAATTACCATGGCCGTCAAGCTTAGAATTGACACCCTTGAAGTCACGGATACGAGGCAGAGCAATCTTAACCAAACGCTCCAGAAACTCATACATACGCTCACGGCGGAGAGTCACCATCACGCCAATAGGCATCTTCTTACGAAGCTTGAAGTTAGCGATATCCTTCTTAGAATAAGTGGCAACTGCTTTCTGGCCTGTAATAGCAGTCAATTCATTGACTGCTACATCAATAATTTTCTTGTCCTGTGTAGCATCGCCAAGACCCATGTTAATCACAATCTTCTTTAGGACAGGGATCTGCATGGCAGAAGAGTAGTTGAACTGCTGCTTCAAAGCAGGAGCGATCTGCTCACTATACTGTTTCTTTAACTGTGCTGTATCCATTACTTGATCTCCTCCCCTGACTTTTTAGCGATACGGATAACGTTCTTGCCCTCGTGCTTAACAGAAATGCGAGTAGCCTTTCCGCTCTTCGGATCGATAAGACTGATGTTTGAGATGTGAATAGGAGCCTCCTGCTTGACAATGCCTCCCTGAGGATTCTTGGCTGAAGGCTTCGTGCTCTTGGAAACCATGTTGACACCCTCAACAATGGCACGGTTCTCTTTCACAAGCACCTTGAGCACCTTACCCGTCTTGCCCTTGTCTGCACCGGCAATGACAATAACGTTGTCGTCTTTCTTGATATGTAACTTACTCATTTCTTCTTTCATTTAAAGATTAAAGAACCTCAGGTGCGAGGGAAACAACCTTCATGTTGATAGCACGAAGTTCACGTGCCACTGGGCCGAAGATACGGCTGCCACGGAGCTCGCCAGCATTGTTGAGCAACACACAGGCGTTGTCGTCGAAACGAATGTAAGAACCGTCCGGACGACGAATCTCTTTCTTGGTGCGAACGACTAATGCCTTAGATACTGCACCCTTCTTCAAGTCACTGCTGGGAAGAACATTCTCAATTGCAACGACGATTACGTCACCGACACTTGCATAACGACGGCCGGTACCACCGAGTACACGAATGCACATGGCCTCACGAGCACCACTGTTGTCTGCTACTGTAAGTTTTGTTAATGCCTGTATCATAATTACTTAGCCTTTTCAACGATTTGTACTAATCTCCATCTCTTGGTCTTAGAGAGTGGACGAGTCTCCATGATTTGAACTGTGTCACCCATATGGGCCTCGTTCTTTTCGTCGTGAACGTGATACTTCTTCGTCTTCTGAACGAACTTACCATAAATGGGGTGCTTCTCCTTGAACTTAGCGGCGACGACGATGGTCTTGTCCATCTTGTCGCTAATAACGACACCTTGTCTTACCTTTCTTAAATTACGTGTTTCCATCTGTGTCATTATTTATTAAGTTCTCTTTCGCGAAGCACTGTCTTCATGCGTGCTATATCACGACGCGCAGCTTTGATCTGTGACGGATTCTCAAGCGGCGAAATCTGATGGTTGAGCTTAAGCTGCTTATAAGCTGCCTCAGATTGTGCCAGCTTCTCGCGCAAGTCCTTGTCGGCGAGTTCTGTGATTTCTTTGATCTTCATTATTATGCGTTTTTGTCGTAATCACGACGAATGACGAATTTTGTCTTAACAGGCAGTTTCTGAGCTGCGAGACGCAGTGCCTCCTTGGCAACATCCAAGGTCACGCCCTCTACTTCAAAGAGGATACGTCCAGGAGTCACAGGTGCCACCCAGCCTGCTGGATCACCCTTACCTTTACCCATTCGGACGTCTGCCGGTTTACGAGTGATAGGCTTATCAGGGAAGATACGAATCCACACCTGACCTTCACGGTTCATATAACGGTTGACAGCGACACGGGCGGCTTCAATCTGGCGGCTGTCCAACCATTTGCTCTCAAGGGTCTTGATGCCGAATGAGCCGAAAGCCAACTGTGTGCCGCGATGGGCGTTCCCTTTATTGCCACGTCCATCCTGCGGCCTTCTATATTTTACTCTTTTTGGCTGTAACATTGTAGATAATTCTTTTAACGATTATTGTTTCTACGCCGACCACCACGGTTGCGACGGTCCCCATCGCGGCGTGAGCCACGGTCGCTACGATCCTGCTGGAAGTTAGGAGCGAGATCCCTCTTACCATAGACCTCACCACGCATAATCCAAACCTTGATGCCGAGAAGTCCTACCTTAGTGAGGGCCTCAGTCTGGCAATAGTCGATGTCAGCGCGGAAAGTGTGCAATGGCGTACGTCCTTCCTTGAACATCTCTTTACGTGCGATCTCGGCGCCGTTAAGACGACCGGAAATTTGAACCTTGATACCCTCTGCACCAGCGCGCATGGTGTTCTGAACAGCCATCTTGATGGCACGACGATATGCCATGAGGTGCTCAATCTGGCTGGCAATATTCTCACCAACGATAGTAGCGTCAAGCTCCGGACGCTTCACCTCAAAGATATTAATCTGGATATCTTTCTTATAGAGTTTCTTCAGCTCTTCCTTAAGGGCGTCCACATCATGGCCGGCCTTACCAATGACGATACCGGGGCGGGCAGTGCAAATAGTGATGGTGACGAGCTTGAGAGTACGCTCGATGATGATGCGAGAAACCTGGGCCTTCTCAAGACGCTTCTTCAGATATTTACGAATCTGACGGTCTTCAACGAGATTGTCGCCAAAGTTCTTGCCACCGAACCAATTTGAATCCCAACCACGGATAATACCAAGACGGTTGCTAATTGGATTTACTTTCTGTCCCATTCTATTTAATCTTTATCGTCATTAGTTTTGGCATCCACGAAAAGTGTGACGTGGTTTGAACGCTTACGGATTCTGTAACCGCGTCCCTGAGGTGCCGGCCTCATACGCTTCATCGTTACGCCTTCATCCACGAAGACCTTGCTGATATATAGCTCACCATCCTCTGCCTTGCGATCGTTTTTGGTCTCCCAGTTAGCGATAGCAGAGCGAAGCAGCTTCTCCACATCCTGTGCGGCGCGCTTCTTCGAGAACCTGAGCACGCCAAATGCACGGTTGACCTCCATTCCGCGGATCATGTCTACCACGTAGCGCATTTTACGGGGAGAGGAGGGCACGCCAACGAGCTTGGCGAAGTATTGATTTTTACGGGCTTCCTTTAATTTCTCAGCCGCAATATGTTTTCTTGCTCCCATTATTGTTTGCTTGATTAATGCTTATCCCGATTACTTCTTGTTGTTACCGGTGTGACCGCCAAAGCGACGGGTGAGCGCGAACTCACCGAGGCGATGACCCACCATATTCTCAGTAACGTACACGGGGATAAATTTGTTACCGTTATGAACTGCAATCGTATGACCCACGAAATCGGGTGAAATCATACAAGCTCTGGCCCAAGTCTTTACGACGCTCTTCTTGCCGCTCTCGTTCATGGCAAGGATTTTCTTCTCGAGCGAGACATTGATGTACGGGCCTTTTTTAAGTGAACGACTCATAATTTGCTCTGTGTTTTAAATTACTTCTTGTTAGCCCTCTCAATGATATACTTATTCGAGAGTTTCTTCGGTGCACGAGTCTTGAGACCCTTAGCGTACAAGCCCTTGCGAGAACGTGGATGTCCGCCACTCTGACGGCCTTCGCCACCACCCATTGGGTGATCAACAGGGTTCATGACAACACCACGGTTGTGAGGACGCCGGCCAAGCCAACGCGAACGACCGGCCTTACCGGATTGTTCAAGAGCATGGTCTGAGTTACCAACGCTACCAACAGTAGCCTTGCAGGCCGAAAGGACCTTACGGGTCTCACCTGAAGGGAGCTTAATGACGCAATAGGTACCCTCACGAGAAGTAAGCTGAGCAAAGTTACCAGCCGAACGGACAAGAAGAGCACCCTGACCCGGACGCAACTCAATGTTGTGAATCACGGTACCCACAGGGATGTTTGCAAGAGGAAGGGCGTTACCAATCTCAGGAGCTGCCTCAGCACCCGACATCAGCTTGTCACCAACCTTCAATCCGTTAGGAGCAATGATGTAACGTTTCTCACCATCTGCGTAGAACAGAAGGGCGATACGGGCAGAACGGTTAGGATCATACTCGATCGTCTTCACTACAGCAGGAACACCATCTTTCTCTCGCTTGAAGTCAATGAGACGATACTTCTTCTTATGACCACCGCCAATATAGCGCATAGTCATCTTACCGGTGTTGTTTCGACCACCGGTTGAACGCTTACCGTAAACGAGAGACTTCTCTGGCACGGATGCAGTAATCTCCTCGAACGTGCCAATAACTTTGTGTCTTTGACCCGGAGTAGCCGGGCTGAATTTACGTACTGCCATTTTTTATTTAGATATTGCTGTAAAAATCAATAGAGTCGCCGCCCTTCAAGGTAACATATGCCTTCTTGAAAGCGGGCTTCTGGCCACGAACAAGACCAGCCTTGGTATAACGACTTGAACGTTTACCGGCATAACGTGCTGTGTTCACGGCTTCCACCTTCACATTGTAAAGACTCTCCACCTCTTTCTTAATCTGGAGCTTGTCGGCGTCAGGACGGACAATAAAACCATAGCGGTTGTTGTTCTTCTCTGTGATCTTGGTCTGCTTCTCAGTGACCAGGGGCTTGATAATAATCTGTGCCATGTCTTTTTTCCCAAATTACCTGTTAAGCACGCTTTCAATCTTCTCCAGGGAAGCCTCTGTAATCACAAGCACATCAGCATTCAAAATCTTGTACGTATTGATATTGCTGGCACTCATGATCTCAGCCTTCTGCAGGTTGCGAGCGGACAAATGTACATTTTTATTCACTTCCGGCAAAACAACAAGTGTCTTCTTACCGTCGACTTTAAGATTTTTAGTGATATTTACGAAATCTTTTGTCTTAGGAGCTGACAAGTCGAAATTATCAACAACAATGATCTCATTGTCTTTTGCCTTATATGACAAAGCTGACTTACGAGCAAGAATCTTTACTTTCTTGTTCAGCTTAAAACTGTAATCACGAGGCTTAGGACCGAATACACGGGCACCACCTACGAGAACAGGTGAGTTAATATCACCGCGACGTGCACCGCCACCGCCTTTCTGGCGACCGAGCTTGCGAGTAGAACCACTCAGCTCACTACGCTCTTTTGACTTGGCTGTACCCTGGCGCTGGTTGGCCATGTACTGCTTGACGTCAAGATAGATGACGTGATCATTTGGCTCAATGCCGAAGACAGCGTCATTCAATGTAACCTTTCTTCCGGTCTCCTGACCGTTGATATTCAAAACGCTGAGTTCCATTACTTCTCAATTAAAACAGTTGAACCATTGTATCCTGCCGTAGAACCCTTTACAATGAGAAGGTTCTGCTCGGGAATCACCTTTAACACTTTGAGGTTCTGGGTTGTCACCCTGTCACCTCCCATTTGGCCACCCATACGCATACCCTTAAACACCTTGGCGGGATAAGAGCAGGCACCGATGGAACCTGGCTTACGAAGACGGTCATCCTGACCATGAGTAGCCTGACCAACGCCTCCAAAACCATGACGCTTCACAACGCCCTGGAAGCCTTTACCCTTAGAAGTGCCAATGACATCGACAAACTCAGCACCATTGAAAAGATCAACAGTGATTGTATCGCCGAGGTTGTACTCCTCATCAAAATTGAACTCGGCCAAGTGCTTCTTCGGTGTTGTCCCAGCCTTCTTGAAGATTCCGGTCATAGGCTTGTTGGTCCTCTTCTCCTTAGCCTCACCAAAGCCCAACTGATAGGCTTTGTAACCGTCCTTCTCGACAGTCTTCACCTGGGTAACAACACAAGGACCAGCTTCGATAACAGTGCACGGCACATTCTTACCGTCGGCACTGAAAACGGATGTCATTCCGATTTTTCTTCCAATTAATCCTGGCATCTCAGTTTAATAATTAAATAATAATATAATGTGTATTTTTGTTCTTTTTAAGTGCTACTCTGCTTTCCCAAGCTCACAACACACTTAAAAAGAACTCCCCACTTCTTCTAAACTGAAGGCCAAGTCGCTCTTCATCAGTGTATTGATAGCTACGAGCCAGCGCAATACCCACTTTAGCGAGTGCAAAGTTACAGCTTTTTTATTTAATGCACAAGCATGTGATATACTAATCCTAAAAATTATATTTATTTAATACTTACTATCTTCAACTATCATGATAACTCACATACATCAGAACATAAAAGCTATCAACGGTAACAGAGATGAAGACTTTCGCCTATAATATCCTTGTCTTCCCAAAATCCGAATTGATACAGTGCAGGATTGGGCCCTGTGCCCTACCCCAAACAATGATCCCACCGATACGAGAAGGCGAACGTCATTTTAGCAGGACACAACTGATATAAAGGGTCAAACATCATTTTAGGTAGGGCACAGGGCCCTACCCTGCACTCAAAATATTGGGTAATTAAGAAATATCGCATTCATACTGGGGACATCTGAATAAGGGAGAATTCAATCTATTCAAGCACAGAAACGGAAAAGCGGGATGCCACCCTAAAAGGTAACATCCCGCTAATATCATTGAAACTGTGAAAAGCCATTATCAGACTTTAATCTCCACCTCTACACCTGAGGGAAGCTCAAGCTTCATCAGAGCGTCGACAGTCTTACTTGTAGCGCTATAGATGTCGATGAGACGCTTGTAATCACAGAGTTGGAACTGCTCACGGCTCTTCTTGTTGACGAATGTAGAACGGTTAACCGTAAAGATGCGCTTGTGAGTAGGCAACGGAATAGGGCCGCTCACAATAGCATCGGTAGCCTGCACAGCCTTAACAATCTGCTCGGCTGACTTGTCGACCAACTGGTGGTCGTAGCTTTTCAGCTTGATACGAATCTTCTGACTCATAGTTGAATTAATATATATAATAATGTGTATAAAAACTGCCGCTAAAGAGTCATTTGCTCAGCGGCGGCTGTTTATTGATATTCTGGATATTACTTCTTCAGATCCTCAAGCACCTGGGCCTGCAGGGAAGCAGACAGCGGAGCGTGGTGATCATATTCCATGGAGCTCGTAGCACGACCGGAAGTGATGGTACGCAAAGCGGTCACATAACCGAACATCTCTGCCAGAGGCACCATAGCCTTCACGATACGGGCACCCGAACGAGCCTCGTCCATACCCTGCACCAGTCCGCGGCGTTTGTTGAGGTCGCCGATGACATCACCCATATTCTCCTCAGGAGTAACAACCTCCACCTTCATAATCGGCTCCATGAGCACCGGAGCAGCCTTCTGGCAGCAAGCCTTGAAAGCAGCATGGGCTGCGAGCTCGAAGGAAATCTGGTCAGAGTCCACAGGATGGAAGCTACCATCGGTAAGCACCACTTTCAATCCTGTCATTGGGAAGCCACCAAGTACACCATTCTTCATGCTGTCCTGAAAGCCCTTCTGAACAGAAGGAATGAACTCCTTAGGAATATGACCGCCGCTTACCTCGTTGATGAACTGCAGATCGCCCTCCGTATAGTCCTCATCCTTAGGACCAACGGTAACGATGATATCAGCGAACTTACCGCGACCACCCGTCTGCTTCTTGTAGACCTCGCGGTGGTTCTCAACGGTACGTGTGATAGCTTCCTTATAGTTCACCTGAGGCTTACCCTGGTTACACTCAACCTTGAACTCACGACGCAGACGGTCGATAATAATGTCAAGGTGCAACTCACCCATACCAGAGATAATGGTCTGCCCACTCTGCTCGTCAGTATGTACAGTGAATGTTGGATCTTCCTCGGCAAGCTTAGCAAGACCATTGTCGAGCTTAGCCACGTCGGCCTGGCTCTTCGGCTCCACGGCCACGGAGATCACTGTGTCAGGGAAGGTCATCGACTCGAGCACGATAGGCTTGTTCTCATCGCAAAGTGTATCACCCGTGCGGATATCCTTGAAGCCCACACCTGCACCGATATCACCTGCATCAATACTGTCCATAGGAATCTCCTGATGAGAGTTCATCTGGAACAGACGACTGATACGCTCTTTCTTACCAGAACGGGGATTGTAGACGTAAGAGCCGGCCTTAACAGAACCTGAATAAACGCGGAAGTAAACCAAGCGGCCCATGAACGGATCGGTAGCGATCTTAAAGGCCAAGGCTGAAGTAGGTTCCTCCTCAAGAGGCTTGCGATCCTCCTCTGCGCCAGTCTCAGGATTAGTACCTTTGATGGCGGGAGTGTCCTCTGGAGAGGGCAGGAAAGCGCAAGTATAGTCAAGCAGCGGCTGTACGCCCTTGTTCTTATAAGAAGAGCCAAGGAGCATGGGGCAGCACTTCATACTGACGCAACCTTTACGGATAGCGCCAAGGAGCTCATCCTCGGTGATCGTCGAAGGATCGTCCATATATTTCTCCATGACCTCATCGCTGAAGTCAGCAGCCGACTCAAGGAGCTTGTCGCGCCACTCGTTGGCCTCGTCCTGGAGGTCAGCGGGAATGTCGTCCACCTCATACTCAGCGCCCATGGTCTCATCGTGCCATAGGATGGCCTTCATCTTGATGAGGTCCACCACGCCTTTAAAGTTCTCCTCTGCTCCGATAGGGATCTGGATTACAACGGGGTTTGCACCGAGAATATCCTTCATCTGCTGTACGGTCTCAAAGAAGTCAGCGCCTGAGCGGTCCATCTTGTTAACGTAACCGATACGGGGTACGTTGTATTTGTCGGCCTGACGCCACACTGTCTCAGACTGAGGCTGTACACCGTCAGCGGCAGAATAAGTGGCAATAGCACCATCGAGCACACGCAGCGAACGCTCCACCTCTGCAGTGAAGTCCACGTGTCCCGGAGTGTCAATCAGATTAATCTTATAAGAATTGCCGTTCCAGTTCCAATTACAAGTAGTGGCAGCAGAAGTGATAGTGATACCACGCTCCTGCTCCTGTACCATCCAGTCCATGGTGGCAGCTCCATCATGCACCTCACCGATCTTGTGAGTCTTACCTGTGTAGTACAAGATACGCTCTGATGTAGTTGTCTTACCGGCATCAATGTGTGCCATGATACCGATGTTGCGGGTCAAATGTAAATCGCGTTTAGCCATTTTAATTGTATCCTTTAACTTGAATTAGAAACGGAAGTGTGCGAAAGCACGGTTAGCCTCAGCCATACGGTGCATATCCTCCTTACGCTTGAAGGCACCGCCCTGGTTGTTGTATGCATCCATAATTTCAGCAGCAAGTTTCTCGGCCATAGTGTGGCCACCGCGCTTGCGTGCGAAAGCGATGAGGTTCTTCATGGCGACGCTCATCTTACGCTCGGGGCGAATCTCTGTAGGTACCTGGAAAGTAGCACCACCGATACGGCGGCTCTTCACCTCAACCTGCGGAGTGATATTGGCCAAAGCCTGCTTCCAAATCTCCAAAGGAGACTTCTCCTCATTGACAGTAGCCTTGCCCTTCACAATGTCAAGTGCGTTGTAGAAAATAGTGTAAGAAGTATTCTTCTTACCATCGTACATCAAGTGATTGACGAACTTTGAGACCATCTGGTCATTGAAGACGGGATCGGGAAGGATCACGTGCTTCCGTGGTTTTGCTTTTCTCATTATTATATTTAATGTATAGTCTGTCTGGGGCTGTTAATAAAAGTAAGCTTCAACATCCTCGCCCGGATATTTACTCAACCTGTTTCAACTTCTCCAGCAAAACTGTTATTCTTAGATTTGGTGAGGCGGCGTCCGGTATTGACAGTTTAGCGCTGTGTCCTAAAGTCTCTGCCACCCTTTACTATCACCGTATTATAAATCTGCGCTTCTTCAGCTACAGGCTTTGAGCCCATGGCCTGAGGGGTAATAACCCCTGGCCCCTGGCTCAAAGCGTAGGAATATTTACTTCTTAGCCTTTGGCTTCTTGGCGCCGTACTTTGAACGGCGCTGGTTACGGTTGGCCACACCAGCGGTATCGAGTGTGCCACGAACGATATGATAACGCACACCAGGGAGATCCTTCACACGACCGCCACGAACGAGCACGATAGAGTGCTCCTGCAAGTTGTGACCCTCTCCAGGGATGTAGGAGTTAACCTCCTTCTGATTGGTCAGGCGGACACGGGCCACCTTACGCATTGCCGAGTTAGGCTTTTTAGGGGTTGTGGTGTACACACGCACACACACGCCACGACGCTGCGGGCAGCCATCGAGAGCCGGAGACTTGCTCTTGTCTGCAAGAACGCCACGGCCTTTACGCACTAATTGTGAAATAGTAGGCATAATTGAAACTTTTATTTATATATTATTTTGTTTATAATCAAACAGTTACGGTTCCCTCTCACCTCGTCTTTCTCCCGACAAGGCAAAATTCACCGATTTCAGTGCGCAAAGTTACGAACTTTTCTCCAAATGGCAATAAAGATGTAATAGGTATTTTTATAGCTCTGAAAAAATTAATATCGTTTAACTGTATATACTATCAGGGTGAATTCAACTAACAAGTGTAAATTTACGTCGTATTTTTATAAAAACAGGGTTGTATGGAGTTGGGAAATGACTGAATTATTCTCAATGTCACGACTAAAGATCCATCAACCGCCGTCAAATGTCACCCTCCAACAATCGAAGAATGTCTTGAACGGATTTAGCTTGTCACGTTCTGACCTTCATAAGAAGTAAAAGACTATGACAAGAAAAACAAAAGTAGCAAAATTCCCGTTATCGGTGAAGTTAGGAGCTATTCGTGACTACTATTCCGACGGCTCGTCAATAACAGCTGTCGCCCGTAAGTGGAACATCGTTCGTACGACTTTATCTAATTGGCTCAAGAGTTGCCCAGTTGATGCAAAAGAGTTATCTTTGCCAATGGAAGTGATAGACCAATATAGAATGAAGCACGCAGAACTGACGAATGAAGAGATCCTTCAAAAGCGCATCTCCGATCTGGAGCAAGCCTTGGCATATGAGAAGATGCGCAGCCGTGCCTTCGAGAAGATGATAGAGATTGCGGAGAAAGAAGAAGGTATCTCAATATTAAAAAAAGGTGGTGTCAAACAGTAGAGGCGCTGCGGAGTGAATATCCCGATGTTACAGTCGAGACACTCTGCGGACTGTTTGGCAGGAAACGCCAGTGGTTCTACAAGAACAGAGGCAAGGTAATCTCCGAGCGTCAGCGCAGGAAACTCATATGTGCTAATGTGGAATACTATCGTTGGTTATGTCCCCGTATAGGCTGCGTAAAGCTCTACATTATCCTAAGGGCGGAGTTGGGTGAAGAAATTACTCATGGCCGAGATGCCTTTCTACACCTTCTTGCAGAGGAAGGATACATCTTGCCTAAGCTCAAGCGTAGGTATACGACGGATTCTGACCATCCTTATCATAAATATCCGAACCTCATACAAAGCGTTGATGCTAAGTATGTTAACCACATATGGGTAGCTGATATTACATATATCTGGATAGTGGGTGATGTCTTGTATCTCCACTTGGTAACAGATGTGTACTCGCATGCGATAATAGGATGGTGCCTATCTGAGACCTTGGAGGCAGAGAATACTGTTAAGGCCTTGGAGATGGCCATACAAACGGCTGGGGGAGATAACCTCTGCGGAACGATACACCACTCTGACCGAGGTTCCCAATACGCTTGCTACGCATATGTTGATTTGCTGAGGAAACATCATATTCAGATCAGCATGACCGAACGGTATAATCCGACGGACAATGCTGTTGCAGAGAGACAGAACGGTATCCTCAAAACGGAAAAACTGTATTTGGAGGATATGTTTCTTAACTATGAGCATGCGAAGCTTGGGATAGAGAAAGCCATAGCGTTTCATAACTATCAGCGGCCTCACATGAGCATAGGTATGAAGATTCCGATGAACGTATATCGCTATGAAGAGCCCGGCAAGAATTTATGGAAGAAGACCAACGGCTGTTCTTGTCCGGATGAAAAATAATCCGTAACTTTGGCGAGCCGGAAACAAGGTGAACGACGGTTTTACGCCATCAACACCAAACGTCCGTCGGGGCATCGGGCCCCGACGAACGTTGCCGGAAAGCAAGGCTCACTCAGGTATTATCCATCTTCCCCTGTCAAAACGGCTATGACAAGCCAATCAGTAAGGCAAGGTCGAAGATGACAAGCAAAATAGTAAAGTTGACTAAATATTGACAAGCAATTCAGTAAACCTGGTCGAACTTTGACAAGCGATTTCAGTAAAAGACAGAACATATTTTCCGCTATCGTCTGACAATTGTCAAACGATCGTCAAACAATTGCCGCACGATCGTGTGACAACTGCTTGACGATCGTACGACAGCTGTCGCACGATGAAGTACCGGACATACCCCTAAATACTGCTCAAAGAACGGCTTCAAAATTTGGTTATTTCAAAAAATAATTGTACTTTTGCCATGTACACACTATAAAAGCAATAGACTATGCCAATCAACTATGAAATCCACCAAATTGAGAATGCCGCCGGACGTGGCAAAGACCGGAAATATGTCCGTCTTCACTATGGCCATACCATGACGGCAGAAGAAATGGAGCGTGCCATCGAGGCATCCTGCTCCGTAACCCGCGCCGACGTGAAGGCTGTGATGACGGAGCTGAGCCACTTTGCCTTGGCGGAGCTGAAGGCTGGCAACCGGTTCTATCTTCCGGAGCTGGGCTGGCTCTCTCTGTCAGTGGGTATCAGTAACCGCTATCAAACGGCAGAGACAACGGGACGCGATCTCTACATACGCGGCATCAAGTTTCAGCCGAAAGCCCAACTGTTAGAGAATGTGCGCCGGGGAGCGAGCTTCACCAAGTCAGCTTATTCCACTCTCTCCTCACAACTTACACGTAAAGAGACTTGGAGCCAGATTGAGCAAGTTCTCGAGACCAGCCACTTCCTCACAGTAGGGGCGTTATGCCAGGCCACAGGACTGAGCAAATACAAGGCCCGCAAGTGGTTGGGGCTCTTCGAAGCCGACGGTTTGTTGCGGAAAGGTGGCACCAAGCATCAGCCGCTATACTTCAAAACATAAGCTGCAAAGGACAAACCGCTGGTATAATCACACTCATACTCCGACATATGCTTGATAGCCATCTTTCAGAGCACAAATAGCCCCCCCCTACATTATAGGAGAAAGAGCCATCCTGCCCGTAGTTTTTATCTTAATTCTGCAACAGAAACAGAAAGGCAAAATAAAATGACAATGAATAAATCCATCGTGATGGGTATGTCAGCACTACTCTTGCTTGGCAGTTGCGACACTTATACCGGTTCTGGAGCTTACATGGGCTCCACATTGGGCAGTATTTTTGGCTCGGCTATCGGCGGCATTACCGGCGGCCCTCGCGGCAGTGACATCGGTACCGTAGTGGGAATGGTCGGAGGAGCCGTGGCAGGGGCGGCTATCGGACAAGCCACTGATCAGAAACAACAGGCACAACGTGAGGCCGACCTGGCCGACTATCGGGCCGACAGAGCAGAGAGGCAGGAGGCAAGAGCCAGACAACAGCAGTCGGGCTATACCGGTAATGGCAGCAGCGACCACTCGTTCGGCAACGGAAATTCCGACACCATCATCGGAAACGACAACTTCGACAGCGGATTCGATTCCAGCAGCGGCGGAGACGATCGTATCTACGATTTCAAGGGTTCTGACTACACCGACAATTACAGTGCTTCACAGCCTCAGGAGACTATGCCCATGGAGTCGAGCGTGGAAAACCTCACCGGGAACTTGAAATTCACTCCAAACATAGAGATTCGCAATGCGCGTTTTGTCGATGACAACCAAGACGGCAAGATTGAACGTGGAGAGTTGAGCAAAATCATCTTCGAGGTGTATAACCGCAGCAATCAGACACTATACGACATTGTGCCTACCGTAGTGGAAGCCAGTGGCAACCGCCATATCCTCATCTCGCCCAACATGCACGTAGAATTCATCCAGCCAGGCAAGGGCATCCGCTACACCGCCTTAGTAAAAGCTGACAATCGGCTGAAAGAAGGGTCTGCAAAGTTCTGCATCAGCGTTGTCCAGGGAGAGAAATCAATCAGTAAAGTCAGCGAGTTCACTATCCCCACGATGAGATAGTCACTGGGCTTTTCACACGAAGAACACGAGAGACGCTATTCCTTCAGCTCTTTCGTGTTATTCGCGCGTGAGGTCGTCTCTTTCGAATTATTTGTGCGCATCACGGGGTCCTTTGCGCCATTTATACGAGGCAGCTGTATCTTTCGTCCGACATCCATGCCCTTCATGTCCTTTTTTCCACTTTCTACAAGAGGCTTGAACTTCACTTTTGAAATGTCTTCAAGAAACGATTGGCGCATTCCCTCAAAATCAAAATCAAAGTCAGGCAGTCCTGTCTCCGCGTCATCCCGATAAGGCACTCCCTTCTTCCCGACAGGCTCCACCTCTACCATAGCAATGCCCTGCGAAAGCATGCCCAGTGCCCGCGCCGCGCCATAGCTCAAATCGATGAGACGCCCTCGCCCACGGGGGCCCCGGTCTGTAACTCTCACCACGACCGACTTGCCATTGCGAAGATTGGTTACCTTCAGCTGTGTACCAAAAGGATATGTCAGATGAGCACAGGTAAGGCTGTCGTGATGGAGACGCTCACCACTTGACGTGCGTGCACCTGTAGCCCGTTTAGAATAATAAGAGGCCTTGCCTCTCCGGATCTGAGCACCCACAGAGACAAAGCCCAACATTAAGATTGCTATCGCTAAAATACTGTTAACGAGAGCGCTATAATATTTATGTTCCACTCAAATTTATTGGAACCCTATCACCGGATAGAGTCCTTTACACGATGCCTTGCGCCATCATGGCATTAGCGACCTTCATGAAGCCCGCAACGTTAGCACCGCGCACATAGTCGACATAGCCATCGGCCTGCCGTCCATACTTCACGCACTGTTTATGAATAGAGTGCATGATGTAGTGCAGACGCTCGTCGACTTCCGAGGCCGGCCAGTGTAAACGCATGGAGTTCTGCGTCATCTCCAGTCCCGATGTGGCTACGCCACCAGCATTGACGGCCTTGCCTGGCGCAAAGAGTACTTTGGCAGCCACCAGTCTCTCAACGGCCTCAGCGGTGCAGCCCATGTTGCTGACCTCAGCTACACACAAAGGCTTACTAGCCAGGATGCGCTCGGCGTCATCGGCATTGAGCTCATTCTGTGTAGCACACGTCAGATAGATGTCAGCTTTCTGCTCCCATGGCTTCTTTCCTGGGAAGAACTTTGCACCCTTAAACTCATCAGCATAGGGCTGGCAAACATCGTTGCCGCTGGCACGCAATTCCAGCATATACTCGTTTTTCTCACCGCTGACGCCATCCGGATCATAGATATATCCGTCGGGCCCACTGATGGTGACAACCTTTGCGCCGAGCTCTATGGCCTTCTTTACTGCGCCCCATGCCACATTTCCAAAACCGGAGACAGCAATCGTCTTGCCCTTAATGTCGATGTCATGGGTCTGCAGCATCTGGTTGACGAAATAGAGAGCGCCAAAGCCTGTGGCCTCTGGACGGAGGATTGATCCACCCCACTCCATTCCCTTGCCGGTGAGCACACCCTGGAACTGGTGCGTGAGTTTCTTGTACTCACCAAAGAGATAGCCTATCTCGCGGCCTCCGACGCCGATGTCGCCTGCCGGTACGTCCTCATCGGGACCAATATACTTATACAGTTCCTGCATGAATGCCTGACAGAAGCGCATCACCTCGTTGGCTGTACGGCCACGAAGGGAGAAGTCGGCACCGCCTTTGGCACCGCCCATAGGCAACGTGGTGAGAGCGTTCTTGAACGTCTGCTCAAAGCCCAAAAACTTCATGATACTCAGGTTTACCGAAGGATGGAATCGCAAGCCTCCCTTGTAAGGGCCAATGGCTGAATTGAACTGCACACGATAACCTGTGTTAACGTGCACCTCACCCTTGTCGTCGACCCATGGCACACGGAACATATGTACACGCTCCGGCTCCACCAGCCGCTCTATAATCTTAGCTTTCTCAAACTCTGGATGCTGATTATAGACATCCTTAATTGAGATAAGTACTTCTTTCACTGCCTGAAGAAACTCCGGCTCCTGGCTGTGTTTCCACTCAAGTCCTTTCAATACTTGTTCAACTTCCATTGTAGTAACAATTGTTTTTTAGGTGACAAAATGCCTTGTTTACACGGGCAAAATTAGGGTTTTCTATCTTATGCTCCAAATAAAACCAGCTTTATTTTGCCTAACCGCTTACAATTTGTACTATTTTAAGGAATTATTACCACTCCCACTTGCTTTCTTCCATCCATCATGATTCTAAGTGGTCTGGGGAAATGAATATGGCGCACAAGTGAAGTCTCCTCGACAGCCGGCATGGTGTCAAGAAGTTGCTTTTGGACAATGCCGCCATCATCTCGGTTGGTATCAATCGTGAAATATCCCACTCCGAAAGAGGTTAAGTTCTGGAAGAAATGCGTGCCTTGACTGGGATCGACACGATAACCGGGTAAAGCTATTTCAGCAATGACGCGCGCCGCACTGATAGCAGGCCACTTCACAGGAATGCCAAGCCAAGGATCGCTGCTGCCCCACCGTCCAGGGCCTATAAGAACATACTGTCGTCCCTCAGCAAGGAAGCGACGGTTTATCTGATCGATGTCGAGGGCAATTTGCGGATTATTGGCAGCGGAATAGTGATCATCCCAACGCACATAGACCACGTCGGAGACCTCTTCCGAGATGCCATGACCCAGGGAGTTGGTACTCTTCAGAAGGCACTCCTCCGCCGGTATTGACGCCACATCCTCAACGAGTTCCTGCTTGGTGTCTACGATGGGACGTATCTGTAAGAGACAGAAATCGCCGGTACGGTCAACATTGAGGTTACAGGCAAACTCGATCTCCACAGGGCGGCGCATGGCATGAGAACCATACTTCATGGCCATCTGCATGAGTTGTGGTAACGGAAAAACACCTTGCCGCAACACACCGTCAAAGGATATAATCCTACGGCCGTTGTCGTAGAGTCCTTCACGGATGATCTGGTCATCCGGATCATAAGTCGAAGCGATATAATTGAGCGCACCATCTTTATAAGCTTCCTTCACTCTGAGATTAAGGATGTTGAATCCATCGTCAACCTTAAAGTCAAGGCCTGCATAGCCTGTATCGAGTGCATAGAAACGGGTTTGGGTATCACGTAAGGCAATTTCCATGTCAGACATTTGCAGAACCTGATCAGGATGGTAGGGCGAGACCCGCAGCGTCTGGCCACCGTCGACAATGTATTTTCCCAATCCCAAGGCCAGCGAAGCAATACCATCTTCAGCCTTCTCCTCTCCGATAGGATAATAGTTGATGGATCGCAGAACTCCGGATATATTGGGATAATAGCGTCCGCCATAATCTTTCCCCACCACTTCCTGCAGGATGACAGCCATTTTCTCCTGATCGATGACATTGCTTGTGGCAGCCATGTAAGCCTTCGAATCGCGATAGAATACAGAAGCGTAGACGCTCTTGATAGCCGCCGCCAACATGCGCAGCATCTCCTGCCGGTCGTTGAGACGCGGTATCATGTAGGTGGAATAGATACCGGCGAAAGGCTGATAGTGACTATCCTCCAGCAGTGAGCTCGACCGGATGGCAATCGGCGTATTGGTAGCATCGAAAAAAGTAAGGAAGTCCTTAATGTAACTGTCAGGCAGTTGTGCCTCAAGAAAACGGGAAAGAATGAGCTCGTCGGGCGCATTGCTCAAGGCAATAGGATAGAGATTGTTTTGCTCCATGAACTGGTCGAAGATGTCGGTGCAGAGCACCACGGTCTTCGGGATGCGTACCGTAGCTCCTGGAAACTGATTCATCTCAGGGTACATCTTGATGACGTTGTCGAGAAAAGCCAATCCGCGTCCCTTGCCGCCAAGCGACCCGTCACCGATACGCGCAAAGTGGGCATAGCGGTCGAACTTGCCACGATCAAACACGGCAACGACGCCAATGTTCTTCATGTGGCGGTACTGCACAATGGCATCGAAGATGATTTGCCGGTGGGCATCAACATCTTGCAGTTTGTGCCACGTCACCTGCTTGAGAAACTTACTCACAGGGAAAATAGCACGGGCGCAAAGCCAACGACTGATGTGATTGCGCGAGACATGGTAGAGCATAGAGTCGGAGGGAATCTTGAAGATATTGTCCTGCAACTGCTTAAGAGTGCTCACACGTGCTATTTCCTGATGGGTCTTGGGATCACGGAAGATGAAATCGCCGAAACCCATATGCTCCTCCAGAAGGTGACGCAATTCCAAGGATAGCATTTTTGAGTTCTTATCTACATAATGAAAATGCTCCTTTTCAGCGCGATCTTTATTGGCTGTTTCCGAGCTTTCCATGATCAGTGGAACGTATTCGTCATTCTTACGGATATCTTTCAAAAGCTTAAAGCCTGCTTCCGCGTCACGCTTACCCCCCTTAGGGAAGCGTACGTCACTGATAACGCCCAGACAATTGTCCTTATACCTATTATATATACGCATCGCTTCTTCATAGGTACGTGCCAATACCACTTTCGGCCGACCACGCTGACGCAACGTGGCAGCATGGGGATTGAGGGCCTCGGTGGCGAAATTGCGGCTCTGCTGAAGAATATAGTTATAGAGATTAGGAAGAATCGACGAATAAAAACGCACAGAATCCTCCACTAAGAGAATCATCTGCACCCCTGCCTCCTTCACGTCATGAGCAATATTCATCTTGTCCTCGATGAGCTTAATGATGGAAAGGATGAGATTAGTGTTGCCTAACCAGCAGAAAACGTAATCGAAGATACTAAGGTCCTCGTTCTCCATCCTCCGCGTGATACCATGCGAGAAAGGCGTAAGCACGATGCAATGGATCTCTGGGAACTTTGTCTTGATGGCCCTTGCCACGGTGAAGGCATCGTTGTCTGCATTGCCTGGCATACAGATTACGAGGTCGATGGCTGTCGTGGTCAACACCTGTTCCGCCTCTTCCGTTGTAGACACCTGGATGAACGTCGGCGGATAGCGCAGGCCCAAGGCCATATACTCATCATAGATTTTCTCCTCCACGCGCCCGTCATCCTCTAACATAAAAGCATCATAGGGGTTGGCTACGATAAGGACATTGTAGATGTGACGCGTCATGATATTAAGAAACGTCACATCCTTTAATATAAACTTCGTCCACTCCTTGGGTATATTGCTCATGTATAAAGCCTTTAGTTTACCGCAAAATTACGGTAAATACCCAAGAAAGCAAACAAAAAGAACGAAAAAATCAATTCAAACTGATGCCGAGAGGCTTGATATTCCATCCCTCTACTTTAAGACGAAGCTTACTTTTTGTCTTGAGTTGAGACAAGTCGCATGTCACCGTGGTCTGCTGATGAGGTTCGAGTGAAATGTAGTTATCTGAATAGAATACGGGCGACACCAATGTCCCCTGACGGTCGACGAGGGCCATGCGCAGGAAGAAAGCCACATGATTGGTCGGATTGTTCAATACAATCTTTACTTTCCCGCTTTCTTTCTTACCGGAAGTATTCACCACGACCTTAACATCAACAACAGGCAAGGAAGACAATGCCTCGTAACTGGCGTAGTGCCTGACGGGGGTTGTGATCCATGTAGACTTTGCCCAGTCATACACATCCGAGTCTTTCGCAAGGACATAGACATTGTGCGCCAGCAGATTTCCAGCCCTGTCTTTCAGTTTCAGGAAAAGGAAAGCATTGTCAGGTCTAAAGGCAGGCACCTGAAACACACCCGCATAGTTTATTTCTTTAGCCTCAGCCAGCTTTACCTGATGGGAGAGCTGCCGTCCATCCGTGTCATAGAGATCCATCTCCGCTATGGCCTCATGTCTATTCAATGTACTGTTGGCCATCATCACCTTTCTTTGTCCATAGTCATAGATGAGCTGTAAGGGAGCATTGCCATTCTTCACGCCATAATAAGCCGCATTGGGCACACCATAGTAATCATAAAGTTGCCAGTACATCCCAGGCCTTGCCGAATTAAGCATCCACTGGATGATACCCGTGGCACGCGGCACATTGACCCGAAACGACTCAAACATGGCCCGTGTGCTCTCATAGTTGGCAAGGTCGGCACAATGAAGGAAAGCATCAAGTGTACCTGTTTCGCCGTACCGTTCCCCCAACACCTCTTGGAGCCGGTCAAGGGTAGACATAGAGGATGTAGAGGCTGTGCAGTGGTAGTTCCAAACAGAATCGACGGGCCAGAGATGATCCGTCCCCACCATACGTACAATGTCTTCTTTCTGTGGCAACTGTGCCCCTATCCCTGTCTCAGAGTTGAAACCGAAGGCACCACCCGGTGCTCGTTTCTCGTACCAATAGGAAGGGCTTACGTAATCGTAAGGACCGGCCATCTTCATGCCTGCCGTACCCGTCAGTCCACTCTCTAACTTCTTAGCCGATGTGATATGTGGCCGTGACGGATCTAACTTGTTCAAGATAAGAAGATAGTTCTGCTCCAATTCCGGTGCAGGCAATTTGTCACTTCCTATGAACCAGCAGATGATACTCGGATGGCGACGCAACCAGAGAACCTGATCGTGAAAATACCGTGTCATCAACGTCACGTCTGCTTCTGAGGTCATGCCACCATAGAGAATATCACATTTCTTACCCAGATAGTCCTCCCACTCCCAATGACAAGTCCAACCGGGGAGGACCAGGATACCAAGACTGTCACAACGGTTGAAAATATCCTGCGACCCTCCCCAGATGTTCTCCATGCGGATGGCATTGAGATTCATATCACATACCATTTTAAGCTGAGCCGCATTTGACGACGGTGTGTCACGCATGAAAATATCATCTGTCCACCCGCCACCGCGAATCAAGAGCCGTTTGCCATTGAGTGTAAATCCGCGGTCTCCATTCGAGGTATAATAATCATTTATCTCACGTATACCAAAAGTAAAATCATCTGCATCTTCTGTACCATTGGCAGAGACAAACTCAAGGTGCATCCGGTACAGATCCGGTTTCCCAAGATCACGGCTCCACCAAAGACGCGGAGCCAGCACATGAAGTGCCTCAACATCTTCATCATTCAACCTGAGCAGCCTGCGCTGATGAGGCTTAAGCGTCATGGGCCATTGGAACTTCCTCCCATCAAAAGATCCGACAAGATGGCCCGTGACCTCATGGTCGCTCACATTCTCAATAACTGTGTTCAACTGCAACCAGGCCTCTTTCAGGGTGTGCTTGTTAACCAAACTGTAGACAGCGGGATCGCTGAGAAGCACATCCCCACACACTATGATACTGACAGGGCGGATGATGCCCATATTCCCATCGACTGGCCCTGGATTCCAGTCTACGAATCCGGCATTAGGTTCTCCTTTCTGTGCACGGTAAACCTCTATCTTTAAGTCATTGTCGCACTGCACATCCTGAGTGATGTCCAAGCGGTGACGGCAATAGGTCCCAAAGATCTGATCCTTTGTGGCAAGAACTTTTCCATTAAGAATGATATCTGCCCTGTAGCTGATACCGTCAAGCTGGAGGAAGATGTGATGTCCTTGAAGCTCTTTATCTGTGAGCTTGAAGTGGTTCTCGTAGATCCATGGCACCTCAAAGCGCGTACAGTCTACAGATTTATAGTTCATACCTTCCAAAATGCCTCCATACTCGCCATTCTCCGTCAAAGTCCCCATGACCGTGGAAGGTACGGAGGTAGGGTAATGATTCTGCAAAACCCAACCATCATGAAGTGTGATCACAGATGCACACACTGACAACGAAAAGACATAAGACAAGCATAATCCTGCCAACAGAAAGAACAACTTCTTCATACTATACCTTCTTCATACTTATGATTCAAGCTCGCAGCTCCCAGGAGGGCAGTATCTGCTAACTTGGTGGCAATGACATGTAAATGCCCAACCGACTTCGGATAAGGGAAGGTTTGGACCGTCGCCATCATCGTCGCTTTGAAGAGTGGAAAAGCCTTTGCTATACCACCGCCCATCACCACTGCCTCAGGATCATAAGCATACATTAATGCTTTCACGAGTTCTCCCATATGAGTTCCAAATTGTCTCCATCGCAGCATAGCTTTATCATTGCCTTGCTCAGCCTTCCGTGCGAGAGAGCTGGCATCTTCGCCGCATTGCTCCAGAAAATAATGACTGCTGCAATAGTGCTCAAAATCGCTGTCACGATAAGGCAAAGAGCCTACCTCTCCGGCGCCGCCATTGAAGCCATGATAGAGCTGCCCATTGATCACGATACCCGCACCAAGACCCGTCCCAAGCGTAATACCTACGAAATGACGGAAAGAGCGACCCTCACCATAACGTGCCAGCCCTAATGTAAAGCAGTTGGAGTCATTATCCAAATCAACCCTTACCCCAAACTTCCCTGTAAGGATCTCCTTCAACGGCACTTCATCCCACGAAGGGATGTTGGCTGCCTGATAGACTATGCCCTGCTCCGTATCGATGACGGAGGGGATGCCGGCACCGATAGCCACAACATCAGGATTCATAAGGGGCTGGATAAGGTCAGTCAAGCAGTCGAGAACCTCGTCTTTGGAACCTGTAGCCGGGCAGGGAATACATCTTCTTTCCTCTATCCCTTGTTGTCCGACGCGGGCAGCACGTATATTCGTGCCGCCCATGTCAACGCCAATAGTTTTTTCTTGTCTCATAGTGCCAGAGCCTTTCATTCACTCTTAAGCACCCAGAACGTAGCATCAGACCAAGCCGCGGCATCCGCCGAATTCCAACAAAGGATCATCTCATGCTCCGTGAGTTTCAGAATCTCAAAGGTCGTAATCTTATTGTTCTTATCCCAGTAAGCATGACCTGAGAGCATTGTCACCCTCTGTAGCTTCAGCTCACCAATAGACCATGGTGTGCCGTCATCGGCATTGCTCTTCGTAGCCGTCATGTCAAAGCTGAACGTGCCCTTCTCCAGCACCTTTCCATTAGCGTCAACCTTTTCTACGTTCGGTCCTCCATTGAGATTGAAGACCATGGAGCAGTCTCTGTCTTCCAAGTCTCCAGGGGCCGTAACACTCCAGGATGGAAGGAACTCAGCCAGCCACCCGCCAGTACCATAGACAGCATTGTTGGCACCCTCAAAGTCCCACGTCCATTTCTTTCCTTCGAGTGTCGATCCGGCAAAGAGTGTCCATTCCTTCTGAATGGCATGGTCAATTTTGGAGATGTGTACGAGACGCTCCGCCCTAACTTGCCCGCCATCACACAGACCAACAAACTTCACGCTGATGTCACCGACATAAGGCATGACGATCGTATCACACTGACGGGTAGACACGCCTGTCCCATAATCCCAGTAGCTGCCCACGCCCGGGGTGTTGTTCTTCACGACGATGGCATTACTGCCATCCGTTAGATTGTATACTCCCAGATCCAGCTGGTCCGGGGTAAGGACAGAGCCTGCACCACGGTCGTCAACAACAGGATCGCAACCGGCAAAGACCAACAAGGCAATTATCATTGCTATATAAGAAACGCATTTCATGGCTTGGAAATTTTGTTCTAACAGATATATTTTCACCTTTATACTCCAGTGAGGTTTACCGTTTACTCCATCAGGCTCTCTGTTCCCCATCCTGGGTTCTGCGTCAGCTTGCCGTTGGAAAGGTCGATTTGCTTCTGTGGAATAGGCATCAATCCTCCTGTAGCCTCAATACGCTTCTTGATGTTAGAGAAGTCCATCTTAGTATCGATGAGGTTGTTCTTCACCGTCACTTGGTTCTGCTGCTGTTCCAATACATCGGCAGCAATATGCCAGCGCAGGAGATCCCAATAGCGCAGACCTTCGAAAGCAAGTTCCCAGTGACGCTCATTGCGCAGATTCTGCTCCGTGTACTCCTCAGCGGGCAATCCGACACGCGCCCTGACTTTATTGAGAGGTGCGGCATTCTTCTCAAGCTCTGCCTGCATAAGCAAGACATCAGCAAAGCGAAGAATGATGATATCCTGGAAATTGTTAAGCTGATAGTCGGAACTGGCATCGGGATAAAGCTTCTTATAAAAGTTGATGCTGTTCACATTGCCGTCAGCATCTGTCTCGAGATAGTCGAAAGCAGCATATTTCTTCGACCAATAGCCGGTCTCGTTCATCTGCTTGTCGTTACCCCATACATAGTTGGGCATTTCCCTGGTGACACTCATGATCGACGCATCACGACGCAGGTCATTGGCAGGCCAGTTATTATAGGTCTTTGGATTGGCTGTTCCTGCTCCCCACCCTATGCCGTAGGGAAAATTGGTCGTGATGTCCGGGCCTTCACGGGGCGTGAAGAAAAGGCACGCCTCATTGGAACGGTAAGCCGACTGATCATCCCAACTGGCATGGGTAGAATACTTAATTGTGAACATACTCTCGGTGTTGGCGCCACTCTCTCCGACCCAGCTCAGGCTGTCGGCCTTATCATAAGCATAATCCTTGGCGGTGTACTCATTGGTGTAAGGCCAGAGGCAACGATAATCTCTGACCAGACTGTAGCCACTGTTGTTCACACAGTCATCCACATACTTAATAACTTCATCCTTTGTCAAAGTCTTATCGCCCATAGGGATACTCTCCTGCTGATAGTAACCTGTATAGAAGAGGAACACGCGTGCCAACAAGCCCTCTGCCGCCCAATGATTAGCATGTCCCAGGCTGGAGGTGTTGGCAATAGAATAAGGAGTAGCGGGCAGTTCACGGATAGCATTCATAAGATCGGAGGCAATCAGTCCGTAGAGTTCTTCCTTGGATCCACGCGGAAGATTCTCCGATTTCGAGGTTGTCGGCATAGGCACTGTACCGAACAATTGACAGAGCTGGAAATAGAAATAAGCCCGCAGAAAATGAGCCTCACCGCTTGCCTCGTTCTTCTCTGCTTCCGAGAGTACCGACAATGAAGGCAGGGCCTCCAACAAGGAGTTGGCACGGTAAATGCCACGATAGTCCTGCTTCCATACGTCCGAGAACATATTCTCATCAGCTTTCAACAGATGATCAACGGCCTGGATACGACGATCGTCAGGCCCGCCACCACCAAAACGGTCATCCGACAGCAGCTCGGCAGCGATGAAGGCACTCTGACCCTCTTCGCCCGAAGTCATCTCACGCAACTCATCATAGATGCCCACAAGACTTTTCTGTACGTCTTCCTCCGTTCGTGGAAAGTTAGAGCTATTCTTCTTCGTCAGATTCTCTGTATCAAGAAAATCGTTACACCCCGTCAGCAAGCCTATGGTAAGCGCGACCATAAATATCTTTTTCATAATAATCCTTCTTTGATGTTACATTCAAAACTTTACATTCACACCGATAAGATAAGTACGTGGTGAAGGATAGAAGCCAATGTCTATACCAGACACCCAACTCTGATAACCACCATAGCCTACCTCCGGATCCATACCCGAATAGCCGGTAATGGCAAAGAGGTTCTCTGCTGTGAAATAGAGGCGCAACTGGCTTACGGGCAGTGACCTGAAGAGATGCTTGAAATCGTAACCCACCGTGAGGTTCTGACAGCGCAGGTAGTCGCCGTTCTCCATATAAAGGTCGGAGATGTACTGCCAGTTGGGCGATGTGCCGGTCGTCAGACGCGGCAACCGGTTAGATGTTCCAGTGCCATGCCAGCGCCCGAAAATCTCAGACGTATAGTTCTGCCTTGCGAAATCGGCAAAGGAACGGTACGACTTCAAGACCTGTTGTCCGAAAGCACCGTGGAACGTCATGCTGAAATCAGCGCCATGCCATGAGGCGTTCACGCCAAATCCCATCGTCACATCGGGATGCGGGTCACCAATCATTCCCTCATCCTTGTCGTCTATGACTCCATCGTCGTTACGGTCTACCCAGATGACGTCTCCGGGCTTGGTATTGGCGAGTTTGGCGCCCTTATAATTGGCAATCTCTTCTTCCGTCTGGAAGACACCCGCTGTCCTGTAACCGTAGAAATAGCCGATAGGATAACCTACCTGTGCACGGTAGCACTCCGTTGTGCCATTGCTCAGCACATCATCATCGCCATGAATGATGCCCTCAGAATTGGCGATTCGCGTCACTTTGTTCTTATTGTACGACATATTCCAGTTGGCACCGTATCTGAAGTCACCAATGTGACCATTCCAACTGAGGGCGATCTCCACACCGGTGTTCTTCACGTCACCGCCATTAATATAAGGCGCGCCAGTGCCGTAGATATCAAGAATAGGAGCCTGTACAAGCCAGTTCTTTGTCTTCTTGACATAATAGTCAAACGTCAGTCCAAGCTGCTCATTGAAGAAGCGGGTATCGAAGCCGAGGTCAAGCTGTTCAGAGGTCTCCCAGGTCACGTTCTCATTGGCGAGGATATCAGGGTAGGCTCCTTTGGTCAAAACGGTCTTGTCTGGGCCGAAAGTATAGTCTGAACCGGAGAAAGCGATTGTCGAGAGATACTGGAAAGCAGGGATGTTCTGGTTACCGTTCTGCCCCCAGCTGGCACGCAGCTTAAAGTAATCCATCCATGAGCGCAGCGGCTTCATCCATGGCTCTTCTGTCATGATCCAGCCTACAGAGAACGATGGGAACCATCCCCAGCGATGACCACGGGCGAAGTTAGACGAACCATCAGCACGGAGCACTGCCGTTGCCATATAACGGTTGTCGTAGTCGTAGTTGACACGTCCGAAGAAAGAAATCAGACGGCTGTCACTGAAAGGCGCGCCATTGATGAGCGTGCGATTGGTTACAACAGGCGTGTTATCGATGTAAGCATGCTTGAAATCGCTGAAGATTGAGTTGATGTTCGTGGCACCGACACTCTCCCCCATTCCATCCTTCTCTATCGACTGGCCCAACAGTGCATCGATATTGTTCTTGCCAAGATGCACGATATAGTTCAAGGTGTTCTCCCAAAGGAACTGGTTACCCGAACTGGAGCCTTGCGAAACTTGACTCTCGTTGGAAAAGTTCTGTGTAGACAGTTTATAAACCGGCACAAAACTACGCCAGGACGATGCCGTCATCTGATAACCGAAATTAGTCTTGAACGTCAAACCTCTGACGGGCTGTATCTCTGCATAGACATCCGCCTGAAGCCAATGCGACTTCGACAGGTTTTGCCCACCGGTATAATCCATCAAACCGATAGGATTAGCCTCGCGTGTCTCCCAGGGTATGGCGTAATGGTAGTTGCCATCCGCATCCTCATTGGGCAGGAACGGACTGGTATGTAGCAGATTGCGAAGGTCATTGCTCCACATATCACCGATATTGATGCCCGACTGCTCACTGTAAGAATAGGTGATATTCTCACCCACCTTCAATACATTGAGGCTACCATTCTTAATAATGACGTGGTCTGAGTTCATCCTGGCATTATATCGTTTGTAGTCCGGCTCCACCGGCTTTCCGATGATACCTTTCTGCCCTGTGTACGACAAACCTATCGAATACTTCGAGAGGTCATTGCCACCCGTGATATTCAGACTGTGGTTGGTGACAGGCGCATTCTTTACACGTGCTTCATCCAACCAGTTAGTACCCTTCCATTCTCCACTCTTTATCTTATCCCAGTCGGGGACAAGCGATGCGTAATCATAGTCAGGCAGGCCATCCATATAGCGAGCCTCGCTCATGATGGCAGCATATTCCTGTGCATTGAGCAGATCAGGCTTCCTATAGATATTCTGCCATCCCATATAACCATCGTAGCTGACCTGCGCCTTTCCCGCATGTCCCTGCTTGGTAGTGACGAGAATCACGCCATTGGCAGCACGCGAGCCGTAGATAGCAGCCGAAGCAGCATCCTTCAACACATCGATGGCCTCAATGTCACCAGGGTTCAAAGCATTGATATCGCCTCCCGTCACACCGTCTATAATATAAAGAGGTGTAGCAGATCCTGTGGTACCCAAGCCGCGGATAGTCACCTTATAACCTTCGCCAGGCATGCCCGAGCTCTGCACGATATCAACGCCCGGCGACTGGCTCTCCATGGCACCTAAGACATTAATGGTGTTGAGACGTGCTATGTCGTCGCCCTTCACTTGAACTGTGGCACCGGTGATGAGTTTCTTCTTCTGCACGCCATAACCGATGACCTGCACTTCCTCCAACGACTGCGCGCTTGGTTTCATGCGAATAGATAGTGGAGCCGTGTTTACTACCCGCACCTCCTGACTATTATATCCCACATAACTCAAATGCAACTTGCAAGGCAAAGACACCTGAAGAGAGAAATGACCATCAATATCCGTCACAGCGCCCCGATGGCCGCCTTCAACCTCGACGCTCACACCGATGAGTGGTTGTCCGTCATCATCTCCCGTTACTGTTCCTTGAATAGTGCCGGTTGCCTGGGCTCGGACATTCATACTGACAGAGAGCAGAATGGCAGCAACCAATATCCAACAATGTCGTAGCAACAAAGCCCAATTGCTCATATCGTTCCTTTTAAGCATAATTGAAGGTTTTTGAGTGTTTTTATGTGGCAAAGGTAGGTAATCATTCCTTTATCGGTGTTCGCATTTCACGCAATATTATCTTCTTTTTACGCAGAATGAAGACTAAATTT
This sequence comes from Hallella multisaccharivorax DSM 17128, assembly GCF_000218235.1. Taxonomy (GTDB): domain Bacteria; phylum Bacteroidota; class Bacteroidia; order Bacteroidales; family Bacteroidaceae; genus Prevotella; species Prevotella multisaccharivorax. The sequence goes on from NZ_GL945017.1 coordinate 175,921, forward strand.
GACCTAAATATAGACAAGAAGACTAAAAAGACAAGAAGGGATATCCATTTTTTAATACCTTTGTAAAAACAAGCTGATATAGAAGAAAGACATGGTCCGGCTAATTTTACTTTCCGACTTCTCGGAGTCTTATCCCTACCGTCTGCTCAAAGGTATTCTGAGCTATTCACGGGAGCAGACCCCTTGGGTCGTCTGTCGCATGCCTACTTCCTACCGGAAAGAGAAAGGACTGCAAAGCCTGCTGGAATGGGCACTGCGGTGGAAGGCAGATGCCATTATCGGACAGTTTGAGCCTCACGAGGACCTTTCACTATTTCAAAAATATGGCATCATTGCACTTGCACAAGATTATGAAGAGCGCTTCACGGGTATCGCCAATATCACTGGCAACTACCGCCAACAAGGAGCAGAAGCTGCCAAATTCTTTGTCAGCAAGGGATTCCAGCATTTTGCCTTCTATGGTTATTCACATTCCGTATGGAGCAGAGAGAGAAGAGAAGGGTTTGAAAGTAAGCTCCACGAGTTCGGTTATCGGCAAGTAGAGATCTATGAGCGTCAATCCTTGTCTAATCTTTGGTTCTATCAATCTACACCCTTACAAGAATGGCTGGAGAACCTGCCTCCAAAGACCGCGCTTCTGACATGCGATGACACGCGTGCAAGCGTCATCCTGGAAGTGTGCCGGCTCATCGGGAAGAAGATCCCCACTGACATTGCCGTACTCGGTGTCGACGACGATGAGCTCACGTGCTCCCTGTCGTTTCCTTCCCTGTCAAGCATCAATCTGGATGTGGAGCGGGGCGGATATAACGTGGCAGAATACATTAGCCGTCACCTACAAGATCCGAAGGAGCCTGTAAACGATATTGTTGTCTGCTCTACCGGTGTCATTGAACGGCAGTCGACCGACATTTTCAGTACAGAAAATAAATATATTCTTCGTGTACTGGAATATATTCATCAGCATTACAGTGAGGTGCTGACTGTTACCTCTCTTCTTCCTCTTGTTCCCATGTCCCGAAGACTCTTTGAAGAGACGTTCTTGAAAGAGACAAGACACTCCATACACCAATACATCATCGATCTAAGAATCAACCGGATGAAGCAACTGCTCATCTCCACCAACCGCTCCGTAAGTGACCTTGCCTTGGAGACAGGACTGTCGGATGCGCGCAACGTCGCAAGAATATTCCGCACGCGGCTTGGACTCACACCGCAACAATACCGTAATCAACACAGAAAGGAACAGAAATAAACGCATGAAGACCGGCGAACAGATAAAACAAGGATATCACGAACAGGCCGAAGCCATCGCTGCACAACTCGGACAGCTGCATGCCCGCAGCCGCGGTTTCGTCACAGGAGAGATCGCGTCTTTCCTCGGCTTCGTGGCCTTCATCGCATTCATCACCATCAGCGACACGGAGCTGCTGAAACTGGCTGAGGGCCTGCTCGCTGCGGCAATGGCCGTGCTTTACATCGTCATACGCAACAAAGACGTGAAGAACAGCGAGCGCATCACCGAAGCGGAACAACGGCAACAGGTCTACAAAAACGAAGTTGCGGCTCTCAGCGGCAACTTTTCCTCTTTCGATGACGGCGAACGGTATATTGATCCGCACCATCCTTTCACCTTTGATATGGACATCTTCGGCAAGGATAGTCTGTATCAGCGCATCAACCGCACGGTGACGACACGTGGAGCCGACAGACTCGCCGAGTGCCTCAGTCGGGTAGACATTCACAAAAACGCCAGAGAGATTGACGATTACCGCAACGCTATTAACACCCTCGCCGCAGAAGACGATACCGACTGGCGCATCCGTTTCATCTCCTCAGGCGTCAGCACAAAGATTGAGACCAATGCCATTCTCCTGTCTCTGCCCGAGCTGCAGCGGATAGTCATCCCGGGGATACTACACGGAAAAGGCATCAAAATCCTTGCGTGCATCCTCTCAGCAGGCGCCTTCGTGAGCATCATTGCCGCCGTCTACCGACTCGTCAGCCCCATGCTGCCGATAACGTGGATCCTCGTCAACTTCTTCCTTGTCGCCGGCATGGCAGGCAAATATCTGAATGCGATGCTCGCGGTGGGCAACCGTCTGCACAACGAGATGCAGCCGCTCATGCGGGTGGTAAGACTCATCACGGCAATGGACCGCGACGGTATCCGGAACATCGAGATACTGGCACGGGATGTAAATACACTCCGTGAAGCGGCCGATTCCTTTGAGATATTGACAGACATTGTCGAGACCCTGATTCTCCGCACAAACGATGCCTACAAATTCTTTGCCGATGCCTTCTGCCTGCGCGGTTTCTTTCTCGTGGAAAAGTTCAGCCATTGGCGTACCCTTGCCTCCGCCAATCTCACGCAATGGATCGAAGCCGTATCGGAAATGGACATGCTCGTCTCTATGGCTCAGATGCGGTACAATCATCCCGAAGCAGGAGCGGCAACGATCAAGAGCGAGGAAGAGGTAACAATTCTCTATGAAGCCAATGGGCTATGGCATCCGTTTCTCGGCACGAAAGCCGTGCGCAACGACTTCACGATCCGTGACGGCAACTTCTACATCATCACCGGAGCCAACATGGCAGGGAAGAGCACATTCCTGCGCGCCATCGGCGTGAACTATATCCTTGCCATGAACGGCATGCCGGTATTTGCAGAGCATCTGTGTGTCAGCTGCTTTAAGCTCTTCAGCAGTATGCGGACCTCCGACGACCTAAGCCATGGCGTCAGCTATTTCAATGCCGAGCTGAAACGTCTTGAACAGCTCCTCGACTACATCAAACAGCCCACGCTACTCATCCTCGACGAGATTCTCAAAGGCACCAACTCACTCGACAAGCTCAATGGCTCACGTCTATTCCTACATGCCATCGCCCACAAGCCCGTGGCCGGTCTCATTGCTACCCACGACTTGGAGCTCTCGAAGATGGAGCAGGAAAACACACGCTTCCACAATTGGTGCTTCGAGATTGCTCTCGAAACGAATGTAGCTTACCCCTACAAAATCACACAGGGCGTGGCCCGCAACCAGAACGCTACCTTCTTATTAGAAAAGATATTGAATGGCCAAAGGCCGTAGTGCAAACGAAGACCATTCGCAGAGTGTGGGTATCACGTTTGACCGCCCGAGTTGTAGATAGGACCCGTGACCATCACGGCACCGGATAAGGGCGTGCAGAAAGTACTACACATCATACAGAAAAGTGAACTTCTCATCGACGTTCAGTGAGTTGCCCACTGTGCAGCCATGTCTCGTAAACGCTTCCAAGCGCTTGCGCTGTGTCTCCGGAACATCCTTGTCAAAATGGAACTCAATAGAGATGGCGGTTACGCGGTCATGATTCTCGGAGAATTCAACTCCCATCAAGCCGGCATGCCAGCCTTTAGCATCAATGCCAGACTTAGCAGCTCCCATCGATGCTGTGGTAAGAGCACACGCCATTAGCGACTCCGCTAACAGCTCTACAGGCGTGACATATTCTCCTTTACCGCCATGGTTGGCAGGGGCATCGGTGTGAGTCAGCTCTTTGTCGTTCTTAATTTCCGTCCGGAAACCGCCAATGTTCTCAATTATAATCATAAGAGTAAGATTTATAGTTGGATTTAGTCCGCTACAAAGTTAATCATTCCTTCCTAATAAAACAACAAAAACAATAATAAAATAATCTCGCTGAAATCGCATGACCAGCCTTTGGTCACATGATGACCACGCCCTGGTCATCACATGACCACGCCTTGGTCACCATATGATCGCGCTTTAGTCATCATGCGATTAAGAAAATCTTGAAAAGTGAACCAGGAATGTTAAATTACGACCTCTACGTCTACTTTTTCATTTAATACAACACGAAATTAAATATTTTTCTGTAAGTTTGCCGTCAAATAAACTCAAATCCTAAATAACAGAATTATGAAGAAATATTTAGCAGAAATGGTTGGGACGATGGTTTTAGTCCTTATGGGTTGCGGTGCAGCCGTGTCATTAGGGTGCGATCCCGTCCACAATCAGGCAGCTGTAGTGGGTACAGCTCTTGCCTTTGGTCTCTCCGTGGTTGCCATGGCCTACACCATCGGCAGTATTTCCGGATGTCACATCAACCCTGCCATCACGCTCGGCGTGTATCTCAGCGGCCGCATGAGCGGTAAGGATGCCGGCATGTACATGCTCTTCCAAACCATCGGCGGTATCATTGGAGCTGCTATTCTCTATGCCATCACCACCTCAGCCGGCATTATCGGCACGGGAGCTAACGATCTTCAAGTCATTAATGACTCGGGCGTCACCGTAACGGTGCTGGGCGGTTTCCTTGCCGAATTATTCTTCACATGCGTCTTTGTACTGGTTGTCCTCGGTGCTACAGCTAAAACCAACGGTGCCACCAACAACTTTGCTGGCCTTGCCATTGGTTTGTCACTCGTGTTTGTCCACCTTGCATGCATCCGGTATACCGGTACATCAGTAAACCCCGCACGTAGTATCGGCCCCGCACTCTTCCAAGGAGGCTCGGCACTTACCAATCTCTGGATTTTCATCGTGGCACCACTGGCAGGCGGAGCTCTCGCTGCAGGAGTATGGAAAATCGTTGAGCCGGCAACTGACAAGAAGTAATAATAATGGAACGGCCAACACTCACCAATAAGCAGTACATCCTTCCATTCATCCTTGTCACTACCCTGTTCTTTCTGTGGGGATTTGCACGCGCCATTCTTGATGTACTCAACAAGCACTTCCAGAATGCACTCGACATCTCGATGTCGCAGTCAGCACTCATTCAAGTCACTACCTACCTTGGCTATTTCATCATGGCCATTCCTGCAGGATGGTTCATCAACCGTCATGGATACCGTACGGGAGTTATCTTCGGACTGACGCTTTTCGGCGTGGGTGCACTGCTTTTTATTCCCGGTGCCGAGGCGGGCACATTCTACGCCTACCTCGGTGCGCTTTTCATTATCGGATGCGGACTGGTCTTTTTGGAGACCTCTGCCAATCCTTACGTCACAGAACTGGGCAACCCCGTAACGGCTACAAGCCGTCTCAACTTCTCACAGTCATTCAACGGCTTAGGATCACTGTCGGCAACGTTTTTTGTCGGGCAGTTTCTTTTCAGCGGTCCCAACGTGAGCGGTAAGATCGTGTTACCCTATGCCATCCTTGGCATAGTGGTGCTTGTTATCGCCATCGTTTTCTCCCGTGTCAAACTACCAGAAATCAGTCATACAGAGACGACAGAAGACGCAGAGCATGGAACACGCATCGTCAAGCTCTTCCGTCACCATACTATGTTCGTCTTTGGGCTGTTCGCCCTTCTGGCCTATGAGATAGCGGAGATCAGCATCAACAGTTACTTCATCAATTTCGTTACCAGCAAAGGATGGATGAACGATAATGTAGCTTCCATCGTGCTCACCGCTGCACTTGCATTCTTCATGTTAGGCAGATTTGGGGGCAGTTGGATCATGCGGTCGGTCAGGGCAGAGCACATGCTGCTCTATTGCGCCTCGGGAAGTGTGATCTGCATCGGAATCGTGCTATGCGACGTAGGTAAAATCTCAATGATAGCACTGGTCTGCAACTACATTTTCGAGGCCATTATGTTCCCTACCATCTTTTCTCTCGCATTGCATGGATTGGGGAATCTGACCAAGAGTGCATCATCGTTACTGATGATGACTCCCATCGGAGGCTGTGGCTTTTTGCTCATGAGCCTCATTGCCGATTCAACAGGTATGATGTCGCTGCCCTTTGTCATCCCCTTCCTTTGCTATTTCATTGTACTACTCTTTGCCTCCGAACTCACACGAAAAAACAATGGCCCGATACTGCATCTGTAATTTTGCAAGGTAGATATAGCAAAAGTATCCATCAAATGACAAATCATAAGAGTTTATTGTTTTTTTAAAGTTCTACAACATAAAATAAACCTATGAGTGAATGGAAAAACAAATTTATGTGCTAAATTTGCGGATAGAAGAGCGAAGGGTGCTCTCCCATATGATTTATTAAAGGATTATCTTTATAAACATTTCGTAAAATGGTTAACTACAAAGATTTAGGTCTCGTCAATACACGCGAGATGTTCAAGCGCGCCGTATCAGGCGGTTATGCCATTCCGGCATTCAATTTCAACAACCTTGAGCAGCTGCAGGCCATCATCACAGCCAGCTCTACACTGAAAAGCCCTGTCATCCTGCAGGTTTCTAAGGGTGCACGTGCATATGCTAACCCCATCCTGCTCCGCTATATGGCACAGGGTGCTGTGGAGTTTGCAAAGAGCCTCGGCTGCCATCATCCCGAGATTGCGCTGCACCTCGACCACGGAGACACTTTCGAGCTGGTTAAGGACTGCGTTGACCTTGGTTTCTCAAGCGTCATGATCGACGGTTCCAGCAAGCCTTACGAGGAGAACATTGAGCTGACCCGTAAGTGCGTGGAGTATGCTCATAAGTACGATGTCACTGTCGAGGCTGAGCTCGGCGTGCTCGCAGGTGTTGAGGACGAGGTAGCCTCTGAGGAAAGCCACTATACAAAGCCTGAGGAAGTAATCGACTTCTCAAAGCGTTCGGGCTGCGACAGCCTCGCTATTTCTATCGGTACCAGCCACGGTGCCTACAAGTTCAAGCCCGAGCAGTGCACACGTGATCCGAAGACAGGCCGTCTCATTCCTCCTCCATTGGCTTTCAACGTGCTGCATGAGATCGAGAAGAAGCTCCCTGGCTTCCCCATCGTTCTGCACGGATCTTCTTCAGTCCCCCAGAAGTATGTCGACATCATCAACAAGTACGGCGGCAAGCTTCCCGACGCTGTCGGTATCCCCGAGGATCAGCTCCGCAAGGCTTCCAAGAGCGCTGTCTGCAAGATCAACATCGACTCCGACTCTCGCCTGGCTTACACAGCAGGTGTGCGTGAGACGCTGGCTAACCATCCTGAGTACTTCGATCCTCGTCAGTATGGCAAGGTGGCTCGCAACTACATGATTGAGATGTACGAGGAGAAGATCAAGGATGTCCTTGGTTCTGAGAACAAGCTCGCCAACTGCGATTAATACAATGTATGCCTGTCCTATCGGCAGGTAAACCCAAACAGAAGGGCCATTCTTTTTCCATCGGAAAGGAATGACCCTTTTTTCAAATAAACTGCCAGAATCTATGTTAAACAAGATCTTATTACTCTTCACCTGTCTCATCTCAGCCACAGTAACCCAAGCCGCTGATGTCACGGTCTTTCAAGGCTATCAAACCACCGGACAAGGCAACCGCAACTCCGTACTTCTGAAAATAAAAATGCCGAAAGATTCAGTTTTCATACGTACGATGAATGTCACCCTGAAAGGAAATACGCTCAAGAATATCGAAGGCATTAAGGTGTATCAATCCACTTTCAACGACTTCCCCGCGGATCCACACCCACAGTGCCTGGCAGCCATCAAACCTAAGGGTAACCGGCTGCAACTGAAACTGAAAGCGTCAAAGACCAACAAGCCGGCCTTTCTTTTTCTGACGGCTGACGTGTGCAAGAACGCTACGCAGGGCGACTCGCTTGATGCAAAGATCACCAGCATGGTGATCAACGGACATTTAACCCCTGTCGAGGGGGACCCTGCATACGCACAGAAAATATTTAAGACTCAGCACTTTTTGGGAGTTCCAGATACTTACGGAAGCCATTACTACCGCATACCTGCCATGGTAGTGGCACACGATGGAAGTATCGTCACGGCTTTCGACAAGCGCTTCAACAACTTAGGCGATGCGGGATCCCATCGCATTGACTTGGTCGTGAGGCGTTCCATCGACAACGGGTGCACCTGGACAGAGCCGCTCACCATAGCACAAGGCCAAGGACAAGGCACCTTCGACTTCGGATTCGGAGACCCGGCCCTGGTGGTGACAAAAAGCGGACGCATCATCTGTCTGTCATGTGCCGGCAACAAGAATTTCTGGGATGGACAAGCCGATGTGGCCATGATGTACAGTGACGACAATGGGAAAACATGGACCCAACCGGCCGACCTGGTCCATCAATTGCTTGACAACCAAGTCGACACAATGACTAATGCCCTGCGCCCCTACGGTTTTTTCGTTACCTCCGGACGTGGCATCTGCACCACCGACGGCACCGTTATGTTTGCCTGCAACTACAAGAATGCCAAAGGTGTGATACGCGAGTTCATCATGTATTCCAAGGACGAAGGAAAGCACTGGACGCTCGACGGCAACCTGGCTTATCTGCGAGCTGACGAATCGAAACTATTACAGATGAACGACGGGCGTATCATGGTCTCAGTAAGACAGAAAGGCGCACGAGGATTCAATATGACCAAGACAAAAGAGCTTGACTGGGGACAGCAATGGCGCAACGGCATGCTCTCCGGAGCTGCATGCAATGCCGACATCTTGTATTACTCGAGGGAGACAGAAGGCAAGGAAGACATCATCCTTCATACCATACCTCTGACCATTCCTTCTCTGCAACGCGCTAACCTTTGCCTCTTCGCCAGTAAGGATGCTGGGAAGACTTGGAAGAACATCTGTCAACTTCAGGCCGGAGCGGCTTCCTACTCCACCATGGACCGCCTGCCCGACGGAAGCCTCGCCATTTTTTATGAGGACGAAAGCAACGGAGTAGACAACTGGACAATGAACTATATTCTGATTGATTCGAAAAGTCTTCTGAAAATGTTCCAATAAGCCGGAGACAATAACAATAAGACACAGTAGGAGGCGGCCAAACGGCCGCCCCCTACTATTTTCTATATCTTCATTATTTCAGCCCCACAGCCTTGATACTTCTGACATTTCCCGTCATGGGATCGAACACAATTTGCGCTGTCTGCTTCTTGCTGAAAAGATCACCGCTGAGCGACTGAACGAAGCCAAACTGGGCTGCGCTCATTTCGTAGGTCCCAAGTGTCTTGCCATCAGCCGACAGTTCTGCCTTGATCTTAGACGGCAGGCTGGCACGCAGGCCGATGTCGTTTTTGTCCTCTTTCTTTTTCTCCTCCGGACTGACTGAAGGGTCGGTAGCTGTATGCTCATTCGTGACGGTTATATAATAAGGTGTGCCACTCAAGTCGTCACTGGCCACCAGTCCATAGTATTTGGAAAAACGGAAAAGGACGCTTCGTCCTTCTTTGACAGGCATGAAATCAATCTGCGTCCATGTCGTATCTTTCGCGGTAAGCCCGTCAAAGAGCTGAGTGAGCGCTTTCTCCTGACGATTCATATTTTCATACATCAGCTTAAGCTGAGCACCATCCTTGGGCAAATTATCAGCGTCACCGCGACTGAGCTGATTGCGGCTGTCGCGAATATCGTAGATTTCCTTAGCTGTAAGCTCCGCCATCTTTGCGGTAGAACCGGCGGCAAGGATATCCTCTGTCATGAAGTCGTTCGGCCGGAGCGGTGCCGGCTTAGGAGCAGCCTCAAATACCCGCACTGGCATCACAGGTTGGTCCGCGTCAACGTTAATGGCAAGCAATTGACCATCATGTGTGAGCGAGACCTTATCAATAGCATGTTTCTTATCAACAATAAGCTGATATTGCTTCGATGTATCCGGCACAGCGGTTTTGTCCATTTCAACGCCGATGATGCGGTAAGTCGTCAGAGCCTGCTGAGGGACTTTTTCTTTCATGAAACGCTCCGCATACTGGCAGAACTCACCCGGGGTGTACTGTGTCTTCTCCACTTTCACGGTGAACCGCATCCCGTTCTTCGGGAGCATATAGCTCGTCCCTTCTACACTCTGTGCAGACATTGATACGGCTACAAAAGGCAGTGCGGCTAAAAGGCCGCGAAGATGATGCCTGATCATATTACTATCACTTAGCTAACCAATTCTTAAAAAAGCTTTCGGGAGATATGAAATAATATCGCTTGCAACGAGGCTCTCCTTCCCTAAATCCTTCATGGCAAGGTCGCCGGCGAGACCATGGAGGTACATGCCTATCGTACAGGCGTCAGCCTGATTGTAGCCGCGCGCGAGCAGACCTGTGATGATACCAGTCAGCACGTCACCACTGCCTGCCGTCGCCATGCCGCTGTTACCCGTGGGGTTGAACAGCACCTGACCGTCGGGGAGACAAAGAGCAGAATAATGACCCTTTAATATAATGTATCCCTGGAGACGGGAGGCCAGCTGCCGGGCACGCATGAGCCGGTCGTAACAACTGGCGCTTGCGCTGCCCATCAGGCGGTCAAACTCTTTCGGATGGGGTGTAAGAATGATACCCTTCGGCAGTTGCTGAATCCAAGCCTGATGACTGGCGAGGATGTTGATGGCGTCAGCATCAGCGACCACCGGACACTTGGCACGGCTTATCTGAGCGATAAGCGCCACAGCGGTGTTCTCCGACTGACCCAAGCCCGGGCCGATACCTAAAGCATCGAAGTCGTCGCAGACTACACTGTCTGAGAACTCATAGTCGTCTTTGTCGAGCTGCAGGACAGCCTCCGGCACACTGATCTGCATGATGTCATAGTTGCGTGCCGGCGTATGAACAGTGAGTTTGCCCACTCCCGACCGCATGCAGGCACGCGAAGCGAGAATGGCGGCCCCTGACATACCATAGCTTCCAACTACAAGCAGCGCGTGACCCATCGTACCTTTGTTGGCAAAGTCGGGACGATGCTTCATGAGTGCACTGACCTCGTGCTCCTCCAAGATGCGGCTCTTCGCCTCCGTGTTCATGATATATTCAGGACTGAGGCGGATATCGAGTACACGTAACCGGCCGATATACTGCTGACAGTCAGGAAGAAGCATCGACAGTTTCTTCTGCTGAAGCGTCAGTGTGAGGTCGGCGCGAATGATGTTAGCATGTACGTTGTAAGTGTTATCCTCACACATCAGCCCTGACGGGAGGTCAATGCTGACGACCTTCGCCGGACTCTTGTTGATATACTTCACCAGAGACGCGAAGCCACCCATAAGCGCCTTATTCAATCCTGAGCCGAAGAGACCATCAATAACAACAGTATCCGGTGTCAGATCCGGTGGGTCAAAGTTAAGTGATATCTCCGTGAACTGCACCTTCCGCTGTTCGATGATCCGCTCACGGTTGGCTGCACAGTCGTCAGACAACATGTTGTGAATATTGAACAGATAAACCGACACCGTATAACCGGCATCGGCAAGGAGACGCGCCACGGCGAGGGCATCGCCGCCGTTGTTGCCTGGTCCGGCAAAGGCCACCATCGGCGTCTGGTCACTCCACTCCTCCATGATAGCGGCAGCGAGGACCTTCGCAGCACGCTCCATGAGGTCAATACTCCTCACGGGCTCGTGCTCTATCGTATATTGATCAAGCTCATGTATCTGAGCAGCAGTGAAAATCTTCATATCACTGCAAAAGTACTCAAAAGAATGGAGAATAAAGGAAAAATATCAGCTATTTTTCGTAATTTTGCATTATTAATTGGAATACTGCACAAAAGCAACAAAAGTATCGCATCATGAGTATCATTAAAGTCAAGGACAAGACGTTCAAGACGTTTATTCCCGAAGAAGAAATCCAGCGCCGCGTGAAAGCCGTGGCAGAGAAACTGAACAGAGACATGGCCGGCAAGAACCCGCTGTTCTTAGCTGTTCTCAACGGTTCGTTCATCTTCGCCGCCGACTTGATGCGGTATATCACCATTCCTTGCGAGATCTCGTTTGTCAAGCTCGCATCTTATCAGGGCACCACTTCGACCGGCAAAGTGAAAGAGGTCGTTGGCATCAACGAAGACCTCGCTGGCCGTACAGTAGTCATCGTGGAAGATATCGTCGACACGGGTCACACCATGAAGCACATGCTTGATAGTCTCAACACGCGGCATCCCGAATCGCTGCATATCTGTACACTGCTCGTCAAGCCGGACAAACTTGAGGTAGACCTCAACATCGAGTATCCCGCCATGGAGATCCCTAACGGCTTCATTGTCGGCTACGGCCTCGACTACGACCAACAAGGACGCAATCTTAGAGACATTTATACAATCGTTGAATAACCCTCAACGCTCAACATAATAAATAGACAAATAAATGAAAAATATCGTGATTTTCGGTGCTCCCGGTTCAGGCAAAGGCACACAGAGTGAGAAAATGATTCGGAAATACGGTTTCGGCCACATCTCCACAGGAGACGTGCTGCGCGACCAGATCAAGCGTGGCACAAAACTGGGCGAGACCGCCAAAGGCTATATCGACAATGGCCAGCTCATCCCCGACGACCTTATGGTAAGCATCCTCGCTGATGTCTACGACAGCTTCGGCAAGGACCACGAGGGTGTCATCTTCGACGGTTTTCCCCGCACCATCCCACAGGCAGAGGCTCTGAAAGAGATGCTCGCCAAGCGTGGTCACAAGGTCGCAGCCATGATCGAGCTCGACGTGCCCAAGGACGAGCTTACGAAGCGTCTGATTCTCCGCGGCAAGGAGAGCGGACGTTCCGATGACAACGAAGAGACGATCAAGAAGCGTCTCACCGTATACCACAACCAGACGGCTCCCCTCATCGACTGGTATGAGAAAGAGGGTATTCATCATCACATCAAAGGCCTCGGAGAGCTCGATAGAATTTTCGGCGACATCTGTGCCGTCATTGACGCTCTGTAAATATGGAATCCAACTTTGTAGACTACGTGCGCATTGTCTGCCGCTCCGGAAAAGGCGGCAGAGGGTCAGCGCACCTCAGACACGTGAAATACCAGCCTAACGGCGGACCGGACGGCGGTGACGGTGGCCACGGAGGAAGCATTATCCTGCGCGGCAACCATAACTATTGGACCCTGCTGCACCTGAAATATCAGAAGCATGTCTTCGCAGAGCACGGTGGCAATGGCGGTGCTGACAAATGTCATGGCACCGACGGCAAGGACGCGTATATCGACGTGCCATGCGGTACCGTGGTCTACAATGCTGAGACAGGCAAGTACATCTGCGACATCACCTGCGACGGTCAGGAGGAGGTACTGCTGCAAGGTGGTCGCGGTGGATTGGGCAACTTCCAGTTCCGCACTGCCACGCGCCAGACGCCTCGCTTCGCACAACCCGGTGAACCGGCACAGGAGATGACCGTTATCCTTGAGCTCAAGCTCCTGGCCGATGTTGGTCTTGTGGGCTTCCCCAATGCGGGTAAGTCGACACTGCTCTCAGCCCTCTCGAGCGCCAGGCCGAAGATAGCCAACTATCCGTTCACGACACTCGAGCCGTCACTTGGCATCGTGGGCTACCGTGACGGCAAATCGTTTGTCATGGCTGACATCCCCGGCATCATCGAGGGAGCCAGTGAGGGCAAAGGCCTCGGCCTGCGTTTCCTCCGCCATATCGAACGTAACTCGCTCCTGCTCTTTATGGTACCGGGCGAGAGCAACGACATCAAGCACGACTACGAGGTCCTGTTGGACGAACTGAAGAAGTTCAACCCCGACATGCTCGAGAAGCACCGTGTGCTCGCTGTGACGAAATGTGACTTACTCGATGATGAGCTCATCTCTATGTTGAAAGAGGAGCTCCCCGACGACCTCCCCGTTGTCTTCATCTCTGCTGTGACAGGCTATGGCCTTGACGAACTGAAAGATGTGCTGTGGCACGAGCTGAACAGCGAGAGCAACAAACTCGCTGAGATCACGGCTGAGGATATGCTCGTCCACCGCGACAAAGACATGGGCACCTTCCAGCAGGAAATACACGACGAGGATACCGATGAGGATGGTATCGAAGTAGTTGACGCAGAAGACCTCGACGAAGACTTCGATGACAATGACAATTAATGAGCTAATTAATGGGTTAATTAATGATGCGTGACCCCGAGTTACATTATTATAGTCTATCCGAAGATGTCATCGCTTTCTCCACCACACGACATGGTGGAGCAGGCAAAGGCAACTACGGTGAACTGAATATCAACCCTTATTGCGGTGACGACACCGCAGCCATCACTGCTAACCGCCAGACACTTTGTAAGACATTGAACATTGAGGACAGCCATTTGCTTCTGCCTCATCAAGTCCACGGCATCGACTGCCTTGAGGTTACTGAAGACCTGCTTCACACTTCTCCCGAAGAGCGTCAGCAGTTCCTTGAAGGCAAGGATGCACTGATGACCGACCGGCCTAATATCTGTATCGGCGTCTCCACAGCCGACTGTATTCCGGTACTGTTATACGACCCGCGGCACCATGCCGCAGCAGCCGTCCATGCCGGATGGCGGGGCACCGTGAACCGCATTGTCAAAGAGACGTTCCGCAAGATGCAGAAGTGCTACGGAATTCTCCAGGAAGACACCATCGCTGTCATCGGGCCGGGAATATCTCTCAAGAACTTCGAGGTGGGGCAAGAGGTCTATGATGCTTTTGCCTATAACGGTTTCGACATGAGCCGCATCGCATGCCGATTCCCCTGCAGGCAAGCCCCCAAAAAAGAGAAATGGCACATCAATTTGCCTTTGTGTAACCGACTGCAACTTGAAAGCATGGGCGTGTCCACAGCCCACATCATTGACAGCGGAATCTGTACTTATGCACAATGCGGCGATTACTTTTCCGCACGACGGTTGGGCATCAGGTCGGGAAGAATATTCACGGGAATAGAGATTCTTTCCACTGCCCCCTCTTTGAGGTAGGAGACCTGTCCGCTTCCTTTCCCGCGGGGGAGAGGTGATTTCACCTTCGGAGCAACATGGCTGTGCATAGCATTGCCGAAGACGACAGGCCACAACACTGCCAAGACAAAGAAAACATATATGAATAGAATATCAGCTGCAATACTTCCTCTATTATTGCTGGTGCTGGCAACAGCTGCGCCGGTCTACGCCCAACGAACGTCATTCACGCCCACTGAGCAGTCATCCATCAGTGTGCCCACTCCCGGGATTTTCTCACACAGCAATACCTTCAACATCGACTTCCGTATCCTCAAGGACGAAGAATATTCCTTCCCACTGCCAATAGGTAAAGCGGAAGTAAGGAACGGTCAGGCACTGGAGATAACCACCACAAAAGGCGATGCCGTGAAAGCCATGTTCAGTGGGACAGTGCGTCTGTCAAGACGGACACCACAATACGGCAACACCATTGTCATCCGCCACGACAACGGTCTGGAGACCGTCTACTCCAACAATGCGCAGAACCTTGTAGACGTGGGGCAACGCGTCAAGGCAGGACAGACCATCGCCATCGCCGGAAGCAGCAACGGTCATGTGTTCTGTCTCTTTGCTATCATGGCGAACGGCGGATGGATCAATCCCGAGACAGTCATTGACCCTCGCAGCCACCGCCTTCGCAGGCAAGTACTGCAATTCCGCAAAAACGGCAACCGCATCAACGTCTCCGTTGTCAATGCAGAGAAAGAACAGAGCATCTCACTCGATCCGGAGACAACTGACAAGTCCGACTTCGACAAGGGATCCCCACTAAAGTTAGACCTGGAAAAGATAGAAAAGCAGCACTGGTCTTACCCGCTCCCCGGGGCTTACGTCATCAGTCCTTACGGCAGCCGGGGCAGTCACAGACATTCAGGTGTGGACATCAAGACCAAAGCGAACGATGGAATATTGGCGGCATTCGACGGTGTCGTCACGCAGTCAGGTCCCTACTTCGGCTATGGCAACTACATCGTCATCCAGCACGCCTTCGGTTTCTCTACCTGTTACAGCCACCAGTCAAAGAACTTTGTGAAGACAGGTCAGAAAGTGAAGGCAGGTGAAGTCATCGGTCTGACAGGACAGACAGGACGTGCCACCTGTCCTCATCTTCATTTCGAAATCCGCTTCTGCGGCCACACCATCGACCCTTCCATCTTCTTCGATCACGCCAACCACACCCTCAGAGCCCGGGTGCTCACAGTAAGGAAAGGCGGAGGCATCAAACCGGCTAATTAATCCCATCACACAAGCAGGCAGCATCCATGAGATCCGCCCGTCCCCATATTGCAGGCAGAAGGCGAACCCACACGAAAGGCTTGCCTGCCTTTTCTATCCTAATATCCTGCCCGCCCAAAAAGGAAGGAGAGGTGAGACCAATCGAGGAGTTTGGCAATATAGATACTGCCAACGATACCTGCCAATACAGTGACTAATGAATGCAATGCTCCCGAAGGATCGAACTTGAACGGGAGGGAACAAGACAAGTATCATGTATGGCAGCTATATTGTATAAAGAGCAAAATTTTGAATCGTCTTGTTGACATTGACCAGGAAACCTGTTATCATCAGAAAGGTTGGCATGATAAATGACAGGATAGAGCTCCTTGCCAATGGATAGATATTGCCAAAGTTTACTATATGTACAAGGATTACAAGACTGATCAAGACAGCTCTAAAGCCATCAATTATTTATCAACAGTCGGATGGCATTGCGATTACAGCGTAAAGGCGATGCGATTACAGCGTAAAGGCGATGCGATTACAGTGTAAAGGCGATGCGATTACAGTGTAAAGGCGATGCGATTACAGTGTAAAGGCGATGCGATTACAGTGTAAAGGCGATGCGATTACAGCGTAAAGGCGATGCCGTCACAGCTTCGTAGAGATGACACCCCATGCAGAGGCTCGCCCTCACATATATGGGTACCCATGCAGAGGGGGCCCCAGGCCATCCACAAACAAGGTCCGACCCATGAAATGAAAAAGGTCGGGACATTGTTTGTGGGCAGCCACAGGGGCTGCCCCTGCACTGAAACCAATATAAGTTACAGCCGGACAGACACCGCCCTACCGTCATAACGGACGAGGTGTCCTTCCGTTGACCGGTCAATATTCACACCCAAGGCATGGGCGCCATCCACCACGATGACGTTGAACCGCCGGTTCTTCAGCATGCCGTTGAAGCTGCCTTTACGCGGCTCAATGGTCAGCGTCTTGGAGGCATCGTTCCAAGAGAACATGACGGTGGCGTACTTGCCTTTCTCATAGTTATAGTTAATACCTTCATCCTCGTAGAGCGTGAACGTAGCGTTCCTTCCGGCAAAGACATAAAGATCGATGAGCTCAGCGGCTTTCTCGTCACTCCATTCCATCTCGGGACCGACCGGGATAATGCTTCCCTCGGGCACGAAAACAGGAATGCGCTCATAGGGTGCCGCCGCCATAACGGTCTGACCACCGGCATAATGACGGCCGGTATAGAAGTCGTACCATCCGCACTGCTGTGGCAGATAGACACTGCGGTAACGGGCTTTGTACTCCGTCACAGGGCAGGCCATGAGCGACGGTCCGAACATCCACTGGTCCTTGAGGTCATAAACCTTGCTGTCGCCATTGAAATCCATCACCAAGGCGCGCATCATCGTGTAGTCATTGAAGTGTACGGCACCTGCCAGGCTATAAATATACGGCATGAGCCGATAGCGCAGACGGTCGTACCAGACGATCGATTTATAGGCAGGATGAGCCTCTGGCGCGATGTTCCACACCTCACGAAGAGGCCACTGACCGTGGGTACGATAGAGCGGCACGAAGCATCCGAACTGGTTCCAACGTGCCTGCAGCTCGCGCCATTCTTTCAGATCCTCGCTTTCCACACCTGTCTGGTCATAGTTCTGCTGTGCACTGGAATAGCGGTTCTCCACGGAGAAGCCACCGATATCCATTCCCCAGAAGGGCAGCCCCGCGAGATTGTAGTTGAGTCCTGCTGTCATCTGCGCGCGCATATCCTCCCATCGTGTGCCGATGTCACCGCTCCAGGTAGCCGTGGAATAATGCTGCTCACCGGCAAAGCCGCTGCGCGTGAGCAGGAAGACACGCCGGTTCGGATTGACACTGCGCTGTCCGTTGTAGATAGCATCGGCGTTGGGGATAGAGTAAGCATTGAAATACTCCGTCGTCGTGCCGAGAGCCGTAGGACCACTCAACGCCTTGCGGTACCACATCGGCGTACAGTCGCGCACGTTAGGCTCCGAGGCATCCATCCACCAGGCATCCACTCCTTTATTGTAGCGTGAATAGAGCCCGCGGTCGATCTGATTCCAGAACATCCTCCGCGCCCCTGATGAATAAGCATCATAGAAAGAGTTCAGGTAGCCTGGTCCCACCCAGTCCCTGACAGAGTCGACGACAGCCTGGTGATACATCCAGCCCCTGGCATCGAGCGCCTTGTAATTGTCGGTGTTGACATAGAACTTCGGCCACACACTGATCATAAAGCGTCCGTGCATCTGGCGGACACTGTCGAGCATCGCCTGGGGATTGGGATAGCGGCTGCGGTCAAACTCCTGAGCGCCCCACTGGTCGTCTTTCCAGTAGTTCCAGTCCTGCACGATATTGTCGATGGGAATGTGACGCTTGCGGAACTCGGCAAGCGTCTCCTCCACATCCGCACTGGTCTTATAGCGCTCACGGCTCTGCCAGAAACCCATCGCCCATTTCGGCACAACCTGTGCCTTACCTGTAAGCGTGCGGTAGCCGCTGATGACTTCGTCAAGGCTGTTTCCGGCAATAAAGTAGTAATCAAGATCTTTTGCCATCTCGCTCCAGACCGTCAGCTTCTGCTGCTCGCTGTCCGGTCGCGGTGCTGCCACGCGCAGTCCACAATAGGACACATCGCCGTCGGGAAGCCAGTCGATGAGCAGATGATGGCGCTTGCCTTTCTCCAAGCGCACGTCAAACTTGCAGTAATTCGGGTTCCACGCCTGCCGCCAGTGCTCAGGCACCACCTCTTTCCCGTCGATGAACACCCGTGTGTAGCCCGCATAATAAAGCAGGAAACGGTAGAGGTTGTCGGCCGGAGCCTCCATATAACCCTCATAAGTCACGTGTGATCCGTTGAGTCTGAAGCCCTGGGGCAGCGCTGCCTCACCGAGGTCGCCCGTCTTCTTCCGCGGAATATCAGGTAAGAGATATTCATAATAGATGCTGTCCTCATCACGCCTGATGGTCCTGCCGTCGGCAGCCGTATAGGTCCCTGTGAGGTGACCTCTCACCCCATCGGCATCGTAAAGCGTGAAGGCACGGTTGAGCTGCAGATAGTCAGCAGGATTGCCGAAACGGCAATAACTGTACGAATCCCACAGGATGCCATAGTTGAGGTTGCTCACCACGAAAGGTACCGACACTTTGGTGTTATACTGGTAGAGCTCCTCGTTCTTACCTTTCATGTTCAGCTCATTGGCCTGGTGCTGACCAAGACCATAATACCCCTGGGTGCCGTCATTATCAAACTGCAGTGTCCACGACCAGCCGTGGCGCCATGAATCGGACACTCTGGCGCTGTCTACACCAATCTCCCTCGCAGGAACGGTGAACGACTTGAAGATCTTGCCGTCCGTGGCATTCTCAGCTACAATCTGTTCCCCTTTTGCATCAAAGAACATGACCCTACCAGTAGACTTGTTCACCTCTGCCCGGACCGATGCCGTCGTCACCAGCACCTTTGCAGCATCCTCACTGACCCGGAAAGGAGTTGCGGACTTCTGTGGTAAAATGATCAGGCTCTGCTTGGCAGGAAAGGTGTGTTCAGCCGTAGCCTCCACGCGGATAATCTTAGGACCCATCACTTCCAGACGCACCAGCCTGGGGCCGTTAGCAGAGAGCTGCGTCACAGGAATGGTCACAAATTGCTGTTGGCGAGTGTAGCCCGCAGCTGACGCCGACAGGCTCCCCATGAGCAGACACACCGTAAAAAAAGTTTTATTGTTCATTAGACTGTTTCTTAGCTTCCCATAAATGACAAAATCATATTAAATAAAAAAGGTCACTGCGCCCATAACGGGGAAGTCAGTGGCCTTTGTCTTTTATTGTGAGGACATAAGTCTACATCTGATGGTTGATGAAAGATGTTTATGCATTGCCCGTACCGAAAGGCATGGCTGTACGGCCGCCAGCTTCCGGAGCCTGTGGAGGTGCAGGGAGTTTGATTTCACCAAACTCCTTCTCGTAGCGAAGAATGTTTTCCTGTAGAGCAAAGAGCAAGCGCTTGGCATGCTCCGGAGCCATGATAACGCGAGAGAATATCTGCGGAGGAGCAATGGGGAGCATGTGGGCAAAGTCGATGACAAACTCCGAACTGGAATGATTGATCATTGCAAGATTGCTGTACTGGCCATCGGCAACTTCGGGCTTGAGCTGTATCTGTACCTGATTCTGTTGTTCTTTGTTATTTTCTGCCATTGTTTCAAATATTAATTAAAGGTCTGAGTTGAATGTTTGTATTGCAAAGATAAATAGAAAAAAACATACAGCAAAGAAAAATAACAATCGAGTAGGAGGAAAACGAAGTAGTTTTCTTCCTACTTTCGTTTTCCGACCTCTCACACCACCGTACATGCGGTCCCGCATACGGCGGTTCCTATTTTTGGGGGTGCCATTCGAGATACGTCCCCATTAAAGTAGCATACCCTGCTGCACGTAGATTGTTGTTACTTATTGCAGTTGCTAAAATAGGACTATTAGCTATATGCCAATAACCCTTACGAGTATTACCCCATTCGTATGCTTGGTATTTATTAATACCACATCTAATGAGGTTTGCCACTTTTGTCTTGACTTTCTTCCAAGCTTTCCATATACACATGCGTATTCTACGTCTTAACCATTCGTCTGTTTCAAGCAAGAGACGCTTCATATTGGCAAGGTGATAATAGCCAACCCACCCTCTTATGTATTCTTTCAGCTTTTTGCTTTCTCTTGGCATATCCCCATCCATTGCTGCGACTTGTCAGTTCTTTCAACCTTGACTTCATCTTGGCTTTGGATTTTGGGTGCACAGTGAGTTGGCATTTGCCTTTCATCACATAAAAGGAGTAGCCCAGATATTTCACTCCACGTACATACGACACTACGGTCTTTTTCCTTGTTTGACTCTGAGATATAGAACATTTTTCTATAAATCGGGTTATAGACTCCTTCACTCGCATTGCAGCCCTTTTGGACTTACAGAATATCATCGAGTCATCGGCATAGCGTACAAAGGGAAGCCCTCTGCGTTCAAGTTCTTTGTCCAATTCGTTGAGTATGATGTTACTCAACAACGGACTTAGCGGTCCTCCTTGGGGAGTTCCCTCTTCGCTCGCTTCAAACAAGCCTTTGTTCATTACACCACTTCGGAGATATTTGTGTATAAGACTGACCACTCTGCCGTCTTTTATCGTACGGCTGAGAATTTCTATGAGTTTGCTATGGCTCACGGTATCGAAGAAGCGTTCAAGGTCAAGGTCTACTACATATATGTAGCCTTCATTAATTATACTTTGCGCTCCTCGTATTGCGTCATGGCATCCTCTTCTCGGACGGAAGCCGTAGCTCGTCTTGGAAAATTGGTTCTCATAGATGGGGGTCAATACTTGGTTTATGGCTTGTTGCACCAAACGGTCTACTACTGTAGGTATTCCCAACAGGCGCATCTTGCCATTGTCTTTGGGTATTTCTACCCTTTTCACTGGGTTTGGACGGTAAGAGCCGTCCATCAAGGAACGGATGAGCAAGTCCTTATTGGTCAATAGCCATGGGAGCAACTGCTCACACGACATCTTGTCGATACCACCACAGCCTTTGTTTCTCATAACTGCCTTGTAGGCTCGGTTGAGATTTGAAGGGCTAAGGATTTGCTCGAAAAGGTGTTCCTTGTCGAATGGTACTTCCACGATGTTGTCTTCACACATCCACATGTAGGTCTGCACTCCCCCATACCATTCGGTTTCCGACCTATCTCTTTGGGGGCAGCCATTAACTTGGGATAATGTTTTCTGCATTCTTTCCTTCATGAGGTATGTTTCAATTACTATCGCTTGATTGTTAGGTTCAGCCCTTCATGCAACGTTATCGAGTATTGCACTACTATGGCGTCTGCTGACTTCTCACGGCAAGCTTTACTCCACTTCTTTCGTAAAAAAAACTATTTGAAGTGTCCGTGAGACCTCCTCGGATAAGGGCATTGTCTTTCCATCTTATACCCACTTCATTTACACCAACCGTTCCGAATAGCTATAGGGCTTTGATTTGTTTAGCAACCTTACCCACGGTCATATGCCTTGTATGAAGTTTCTGTTCGTTAGGTCAGATGTTTGCCGCCGGCTTCTTTCAGATTCCACCTCACGATGGACGCCCTTGCCTTTGGCTATGTAATTCCCGCTATTAAGGCTTACTCGGGACTTGCACCCGTTAGACAATACTCATGCCGAGCATACTGAAAAAAGGCTGCCACAGTGTTTTTATGTGGCAGCCTTCATATTTTAATAAGAATAAACTAATTACTCTTCTGTCTCAGCAGGTTGTGTATAGTCGAGTACATTTCTCTTGTTGGCCTGGATGCGATCATAGTCTTCTCTTGAACCAACAATGAGTTTATCCCACTGACGCATTCCGGTACCGGCTGGGATGAGGTGACCGCAGATCACATTCTCCTTCATGCCTTCCAGATTGTCGACCTTTCCACGGATAGCGGCCTCGCAGAGTACCTTTGTGGTCTCCTGGAAGGAAGCAGCACTCATGAAGCTCTTCGTACCCAATGCGGCGCGGGTGATACCCTGCAAAATCTGAGTAGACGTTGCTGGCACGGCGTCACGCACCTGAACAGGCTTGAGATCACGGCGCTTGAGGCTGGAGTTCTCGTCGCGCAGCTTTCGGGCAGAAACAATCTGACCTTTCGACAACACATCACTGTCGCCGGCATCGGTAACCACCTTCTTGCCCCAGATGCGATCGTTCTCATCGGCAAAGTCGAGTTTATCGACAAGCTCCTGCTCCAAGAAGCTGGTATCACCCGGATCATCGATGCGTACCTTACGCATCATCTGGCGGACGATGATTTCAAAATGCTTGTCGTTGATCTTCACTCCCTGCAGACGATACACATTTTGCACCTCGTTGACGATGTATTCCTGTACAGCCGTGGGACCCTTGATAGCCAAGATGTCGGACGGTGTGATCTCTCCGTCGGAGAGTGCCGTACCTGCGCGCACGGCATCATGCTCCTGAACAAGGATCTGACGGGACAGTGGTACGAGATACTTACGCTGCTCACCACTCTTAGAAGTGATGATGATCTCGCGGTTACCACGCTTGAGCTTACCCATCGTGACCTCACCATCAATCTCGGACACGACAGCAGGACTTGTGGGATTGCGAGCTTCAAAGAGCTCCTGCACACGAGGCAGACCTCCCGTGATACCACCGGCATTGAACACTGAACGCGGAATGCGGACAAGCGTCTCACCTGTCGTGATCTTCTGACCATCCTCAATGTTGGCTATATGACCACCCACAGGGAAGTTGTAGGTACCCAGCACCTCACCGTTCTCGTCCTCAACATCTACGGTCGGCACAATATTATGGTCTTTCGACTCAACAATGATGCGCTCGGTCATACCCGAGGTCTCATCCGTCTCAGCCTTATAGGTCTGACCTTCAGATACATTATGGAAACGCAGTGTACCGGCATACTCTGAAACAATGACCGCATTAAACGGGTCCCAACGGCAGACGACGTCGCCTTTCTTGACACTATCGCCGTCCTTAAAGAACAGAGAGGAGCCGTAAGGCACGTTGAGCGTGGCAAGAACCACACCGGTATTCGGATCGATAAACTGCACCTCGGCAAGACGGCTAACCACCATCTGGCAATCAATGTCCGTATCACCACTATTGTCCACGAAGGCTACCGTGCGTAAGCCATCAAACTTCAATTTGGCCTCATACTTAGACGTAATGGAGGCATTGGCGGCGGCATTCTCTGCCACACCACCCGAGTGGAAGGTACGAAGCGTCAGCTGTGTACCTGGCTCACCGATAGCCTGTGCGGCAATGACACCGACAGCTTCACCAAGCTGTACCATCTTAGAAGTGGCAAGGTTACGGCCGTAACACTTGCGGCATACACCCTTCTTGCTCTCACAGGTCAGCACAGAACGGATCTCCACCATCTCAATGCCGGCCTTCTCAATGGCATCAGCCTTATCCTCGGTGATTTCCTCACCTGCCTCAACAATAATCTCGTTGGTATGGGGATTGACCACATCGTGCACAGAGACACGACCTAAGATGCGCTCGGCCAGCGTAGAGATAACATCATCACCGTCCTTTAAGGCGCGGCACTCAAGGCCACGAAGCGTACCACAGTCTTCCTCTGTGATGATCACGTCGTGCGACACATCCACGAGACGACGAGTCAGGTATCCGGCGTCAGCCGTCTTCATGGCAGTATCGGCAAGACCTTTACGGGCACCGTGTGAAGCGATGAAGTACTCCTGTACGGACATACCCTCCTTCAGGTTGTTCAGAATAGGGTTTTCAATGATGGAGTTACCCTCGGCACCAGCTTTCTGCGGCTTGGCCATCAGGCCACGCATACCGGCGAGCTGTGCGATCTGGTCGGCACTACCACGGGCACCGGAGTCAAGCATCATAAACACAGCATTGAAACCTTGGTCAGCCTCTGTCATGTGCTTCATGACGGCTTTCTTCAGATTGTCGTTGACGTGAGTCCAGGCATCGATGACCTGATTGTAACGCTCCTTATCTGTGATAAGACCCATGTCGAAGTTAGCCTGCACCTCGTCAACCTCATCTTGTCCTTTCTTCACGATCTCAGCCTTTTCGGGCGGCACGATGATGTCGTCAAGATTGAACGAGAGACCGGCCAGGTAAGACATACGGTAGCCGAGGTTCTTGATACCGTCAAGGAAGGAGCAGGCACGAGCCATACCCACCTTCTTGATAACGGCGGAAATAAGGTTACGCAGTGACTTCTTCGAGATGACGCCATTGAAAAATCCAAGTTCTTTCGGAATAATCTCATTGACGATGATGCGTCCGACCGAGGTCTCCACGATGTGACGGACAGGCCGTCCATTCTCGTCGAGATCGTCTACCATGCACTTCACCAACGCATGCTCGGCGCAACGCTTCTCATTAAAGGCGATGACGGCCTCCTCAGGACCGTAAAACATCAAGCCTTCACCTTTGGCGCCCGGACGAATCTTTGTGATATAATAAAGACCGAGCACCATATCCTGCGACGGCACTGTGACAGGAGCACCGTTGGCCGGATTAAGGATGTTGTGGCTCTGAAGCATCAGAATCTGTGCCTCCAGCACAGCCTCGTTGCTCAAGGGAAGGTGCACAGCCATCTGGTCACCATCGAAGTCGGCATTGAACGGCGTACAAGCCAGCGGGTGTAACTGAATAGCTTTACCTTCAATAAGCTTGGGCTGGAAGGCCATGACAGACAAGCGGTGCAGCGTCGGAGCACGGTTCAAGAGTACAGGATGACCCTTCATTACATTCTCCAGGATATCCCAAATGACGGGCTCACGACGATCGACAATACGCTTGGCGCTCTTCACCGTCTTCACAATGCCACGCTCAATGAGTTTACGGATGATGAACGGCTTATAGAGCTCAGCTGCCATCAGTTTCGGCAGACCACACTCACCCATCTTCAGCTCAGGACCCACAACAATCACCGAACGAGCTGAATAGTCAACACGCTTACCCAGCAGGTTCTGACGGAATCGTCCCTGCTTACCCTTGAGTGAGTCGCTGAGCGACTTCAGCGGGCGGTTGCTCTCGCTCTTGACAGCACTTGACTTACGGCTATTGTCGAACAAAGAGTCAACGGCCTCCTGCAGCATACGTTTCTCATTACGGAGAATCACTTCAGGGGCCTTGATCTCAATGAGACGCTTCAGACGGTTATTACGAATGATGACGCGACGATAGAGATCATTGAGATCGGATGTGGCAAAACGGCCACCATCCAACGGAACCAAAGGACGAAGGTCTGGCGGGATAACGGGAATAATCTTCATGATCATCCATTCCGGCTTGTTGACCTCCTTGGATCCACGGAAAGCCTCAACAACCTGAAGACGCTTCAGAGCCTCAGTCTTACGCATCTGTGATGAATCATTGTTGGCACGGTCGCGGAGTTCGTAGCTAAGACGGTCAAGACCTGACACGCCCTTCTCATCTGGTTCAGAGAGCTCATGAAGCAAATCGAGGATCGCCTCGGCGCCCATCTTGGCGACAAACTTATTGGGATCACTGTCATCGAGCAAGTCGTTGTTCTCGTCAAGCTTATTGTCGACGATGTCGATATACTCTTCCTCGGTGAGAAGATCCATTTTATGTGAACCATTAAGATCCTCCACACCCTCAACATCCTTCATGCCGGCGAGACGGCCAGGCTGAATGACGATATACTTCTCATAATAAATGACAGCATCCAGATTCTTGGTGGGCATGCCTAACAGGTAACCAATCTTGTTGGGCAGTGAACGGAAATACCAGATGTGAGCCACGGGCACAACAAGCTCAATGTGTCCCTCCCGCTCGCGGCGCACCTTCTTCTCCGTCACTTCCACACCACATCGGTCGCAGACGATTCCCTTATAACGAATGCGCTTGTACTTGCCGCATGCGCACTCATAGTCCTTCGTCGGGCCAAAGATGCGCTCACAGAACAAACCGTCACGTTCTGGTTTGTAGGTGCGGTAATTGATGGTCTCCGGCTTGGTGACCTCACCATACGAATTTTCCTTAATCTCTTCGGGTGAAGCGAGACTAACGGTAATCTTAGTGAAATTGGTCTTTACCTTTGTATCTTTTTTGAAAGCCATATTCTTCTTAATAGTTTATGAGTTTTCCTTAATCCATCTTCATGCTCAATCCAAGACCACGAAGCTCGTGGAGCAGGACATTCAGTGATTCAGGAATACCGGC
Source organism: Hallella multisaccharivorax DSM 17128 (assembly GCF_000218235.1). Lineage (GTDB taxonomy): Bacteria > Bacteroidota > Bacteroidia > Bacteroidales > Bacteroidaceae > Prevotella > Prevotella multisaccharivorax. Next base: position 202,576 of record NZ_GL945017.1, read on the forward strand.
AGCAGGCATCGGGTCACCTTTGACGATAGCCTCGTAAGCCTTTGAACGACCATTGACGTCATCACTCTTGATAGTAAGCATCTCCTGCAAGACATGGCTGGCTCCGAAACCTTCGAGAGCCCAAACCTCCATCTCTCCGAAACGCTGTCCACCGAACTGTGCCTTACCACCGAGTGGCTGCTGGGTAATCAAGCTGTACGGGCCAATAGAACGAGCATGCATCTTATCCTCAACCATGTGGCCGAGCTTGAGGAAATAAGTAATACCCACGGTGGCCTTCTGGTCGAAAGGCTCTCCCGTCTCACCGTCATAGACAGTAGTCGAACACAGATTGGGCAGCTCAGCCTTGTCGGTCCACTCTTTAAGATCATCAAGCTTAGCGCCATCAAAGATAGGTGTAGCGAAACGCACGCCAAGTTTCTTACCGGCTGCTCCGAGGATAGCCTCGAATATCTGTCCAAGGTTCATACGAGATGGCACGCCCATGGGGTTCAGCACTAAGTCTACCGGACGGCCATCGGCCAAGAACGGCATATCCTCTGCGCGGACAATCTTAGACACGATGCCCTTGTTACCATGTCGGCCAGCAAGCTTATCACCAACTTGGATCTTACGCTTCTTGGCAATGTAAACCTTTGCCATCTTAAGCACGCCAGAAGGAAGATCGTCACCGATAGTGATCGCAAACTTGCGACGGCTGAGCTCAGCATCCATCTGCTTTGCCTTACGCATGTAGTTAACAATAAGGCGACGGATAAGACCGTTGGTGTGATCATCGTCGGTCCAGTCATTACTTTGAATACCGTCATACTCAAGATTCTTGAGTGCCGCTACAGAGAACTTGCTGCCCTTTGTGATAATTTCAGCACCAGTATAGTCTTTCACGCCTTGAGAAACTTTATCCTCTGTAAGCTGCATGAGCTTGTCGACGAGCATATTCTTCAACTCGTCCTGCTTTGCCTCATATTCCTCATCGACCTTCTGCAAGATGGCTTTGTCGCGCTTCTTCGACTCACGTGTCTTGATAGCACGAGAGAAGAGTTTCTTGTCGATAACGACACCACTCAGCGAAGGATTGGCTTTCAGTGAAGAATCCTTCACATCACCAGCCTTGTCACCGAAGATAGCGCGGAGCAACTTCTCCTCAGGTGACGGATCACTCTCACCTTTAGGCGAAATCTTGCCAATCATGATGTCTCCCGGTTCCACACGTGCACCGACACGGATCACACCGTTGTCGTCAAGGTCCTTCGTGGCTTCCTCACTTACATTAGGAATATCATTGGTAAAGACCTCCATACCACGCTTCGTTTCGCGAACATCAAGTGAATATTCATCAACATGCACAGATGTTAATATATCCTCACGAACCATACGTTCGGAAATTACCACGGCATCCTCGTAGTTGTAACCCTTCCACGGCATATAAGCCACAAGAAGGTTACGACCCAGAGCAAGCTCACCATTCTCTGTAGCATATCCTTCGGTCAGGATATCACCTTTTTTAACACGCTGCCCCTTGTTACAGATAGGACGGAGGTCAATCGTCATATTCTGATTGGTACGGCGGAACTTGGGAATACGATATTCCTTGAGCGCAGGCTCAAAGCTCACAAACTCATCGTCCTCTGTACGATCGTACAAAATGCGAATTGTAGTGGCATCCACATAATCAATGACACCGTCACCTTCTGCAGTAATCATCGTGCGAGAATCCTCGCAAACCTGCTTCTCAAGGCCAGTACCAACGATAGGCGCATCATTATGAAGCAAAGGCACAGCCTGACGCATCATGTTACATCCCATCAACGCACGGTGGCCGTCATCATGCTCCAAGAAAGGAATCAGACTTGCGGAGACAGAAGCGATCTGCTGCGGAGAGACATCCATCAGGCTCACGCTCTCAGGCGTAACCACAGGGAAATCGGCAGCAAGACGACAATGAACGAAGTCGCGTTTAAACGTACCATCAGCATTCAAAGGCGCATTGCCCTGTGCAATGAGCTGGCCATCCTCCTCCTCAGCGGTGAGGAAGATGACTTTATTATTGTCGAGGTCCACCTTGCCGTCTTCCACCTTACGGTATGGCGTAGCGATGAAGCCAAGCTCATTGATGGAAGCATAGGTACAGAGTGAAGAAATCAAACCGATGTTAGGACCTTCAGGAGACTCGATAGGACACAGACGGCCGTAATGAGTATAGTGAACGTCACGGACCTCAAAACCCGCGCGCTCACGGGACAGGCCACCAGGACCCAGAGCTGAAAGGCGGCGTTTATGCGTTACCTCAGCCAACGGGTTTGTCTGATCCATGAACTGACTCAACGGATTCGTACCAAAGAACGAGTTGATGACACTTGAAATGGTTTTGGCATTGATAAGGTCTGTTGGTGTGAAGACCTCATTGTCACGCACATTCATGCGCTCCCTGATAGTACGACTCATACGGGCCAAACCAATAGAGAACTGATTGGCGAGCTGCTCACCCACCGTGCGGACACGACGGTTGCTCAGGTGGTCAATATCATCAACCGAAGCATTGCTGTTGATCAACTTAATGAGATACTTAATAATCTCAATGATATCTTCCTTCGTAAGCACGCGGACGTCAGGATCAATATCGAGACCAAGTTTCTTGTTGATACGATATCGGCCAACATCGCCTAAATCATAACGCTTGTCAGAGAAGAAAAGGTTCTGGAAGACCTCACGTGCAGAAGCATCATCAGCAGGATCCGCATTGCGAAGCTGACGATAAATATAACGTACGGCCTCTATTTCATTATTCGATGGATCTTTGGCAAGTGTATTAAAGATAATCTCATAACGACTGGCTGCTTCCTCATTCTTATGAACAAGTACGGACTTAACACCTGCGTCAAATATCTCATCGATATTATCCTCGGTAATCTCTGTCTCACGCTCAAGAATCACCTCATTACGCGGCACGGTAACAACCTCACCCGTATCCTCATCCACGAAGTCCTCATTCCAGCTCTTCAGTACACGGGCTGCAAGCGTCTTCCCAATGAGGGCACGACGGTTCTTCTGAGTGACCTGCAACTCCTCAGCAAGATCGAAAATCTGTAAGATATCCTTGTCACTCTCATAACCAATAGCCCGAAGAAGGGTTGTAACCGGCAACTTTTTCTTACGATCGATGTATGCGAACATGACATTATTAATGTCTGTCGCAAACTCTATCCAAGAACCTTTAAAAGGAATGATACGTGCACTATAAAGTGATGTGCCGTTAGCATGGACACCCTGACCAAAAAAGACACCAGGCGAACGATGCAATTGAGCAACAACGACACGCTCTGCTCCATTAATGACAAAAGTTCCATTCTCCGTCATGTACGGAATCGTACCAAGGAAGACATCCTGAATGAAAGTGCCAAAATCCTCATGATCCGGGTCCGTGCAATAAAGTTTCATCTTAGCCTTTAAGGGAACGCTGTAGGTCAAGCCTCTCTCAAGGCACTCATCGATAGAGTATCGTGGGGGGTCTATATAGTAGTCGAGGAACTCGAGCACAAAGTTATTACGCGTGTCTGTAATAGGGAAGTTCTCAGAGAACACCTTATACAAACCATCGTTTTTACGCTCCTCAGGCGGCGTATCGAGCTGAAGAAAATCACGAAACGACTTCAACTGCACGTCAAGGAAATCCGGAAAAGGATACGGATTCGGTACGCTTGCGAAATTGATTCTATTGTTAACGACTTGTGACATAAATGGTATTTACCTTTGTCAATATGACAATGAAGCAGTAGCTTCAGAAAGATACAAAAGGGTTAGAACTCACTTACTTAGTGAATCCTAACCTTTGATAAAAAAATAGTAAGCAACATGAAAGTTCATGTAAATGAAACATCCATGTGATAAAGAGTCAAATTACTTGAGCTCGACCTTAGCACCAGCCTCTTCGATGGCCTTCTTAAGATTCTCAGCCTCGTCCTTGGAAAGACCTTCCTTGATGGTAGCAGGAGCACCCTCAACAAGGGTCTTTGCTTCCTTCAGACCAAGACCACAAGCTTCCTTGACTGCCTTCACGACCTGGAGCTTGGTAGCGCCAACGTCAGTAAGAACCACGTCAAAGCTTGACTTCTCCTCGGCAGCAGCCTCACCGCCTGCTGCGGGACCTGCTGCAACAGCTACAGCTGCTGCTGCGGGCTCGATGCCATACTCGTCCTTGAGGACCTGAGCCAACTCATTAACTTCCTTAACAGTAAGGTTTACCAACTCTTCTGCAATAGCTTTTACGTCTGCCATTTTATTCTCTTTTTTAATTATTCTTGTTTTTTATTGATTCGACTTTATAGTTTTGAGCGTATATACAACGCATCGACTTTACTCAGCGCGTTCGCCTAAAGTCTTAAGCACACCATGAATGGTGTTAGCGCCTGACTGCAGAGCAGAAACGACATTCTTCGCAGGTGACTGCAACAGAGCAACGATGTCAGCAATAACTTCGCCCTTGCTCTTAATAGCAGATAGCTCTTCAAGCTTGTCAGCACCTACATAGAATCCTTCCTCGGCATAAGCAGCCTTCAGAGAAGGAACACCTGCTGCCTTAATCTCCTTATCCTTCAGAAGCTTAGCAGGAATATTTGCAGTCTGAGTGAACAGCACTGCAGTGCTACCCTTCAAAGTTCCATAAAGCTCAGAGAAATCCACCTCAGCCTTCTCGAATGCCTGATGAAGAAGCTTGTTCTTCACCACAACCATCTTAATCTCACTCTTGAAGCACTTACGACGGAAAGAGGATGTAGCCTCTGCATCCATACCAGTGACGTCAACAAGATAGAAGTGAGGATATTCCGTCAGCTTCTTACCAAGTTCTACAATAATAGTATCTTTTTGTTCTTTCTTCATTTTACCAAACTTTTAAAAGTTAAATGCCGAGAGATTTGGGATCAATCTTGATACCCTTACTCATCGTACTTGAAAGGAAGATACTCTTAATGTATGTACCCTTGGCAGCGGCGGGCTTAAGCCGGATTACGGTATTCAAGAACTCCTTGGCATTGCCATAAATCTGATCAGCGGTCATAGAGATCTTACCGATAGAAGTATGAATGATACCAGCCTTGTCTACCTTAAAATCAATCTTACCCTGCTTTACCTCTTTCACGGCCTTGGCGACATCCATTGTCACCGTGCCACTCTTGGGGTTAGGCATCAAACCACGGGGACCAAGCACACGGCCTAAAGGACCTACCTTTCCCATGCAGGAAGGCATCGTAATGATCACATCAACGTCAGTCCAGCCGCCCTTAATCTTCTCAACATATTCGTCGAGACCAACATAATCAGCACCAGCTGCCTTAGCAGCCTCTTCCTGATCAGGCGTGCAGAGAGCAAGCACACGAGTCACCTTACCGGTACCGTTAGGCAGTGACACAACGCCACGGACCATTTGGTTAGCCTTTCGGGGATCCACGCCAAGACGCACATCAATATCAAGCGACGCATCGAACTTTGTCGTGGTAATTTCCTTAACAAGCTCGGAAGCCTCCTTCAGAGTGTATGCCTTTCCTACTTCAACCTTATCAGCTACTGATTTCTGATTCTTTGTCAGTTTACTCATTTTACTTAATCAAATTGAAGTTGTTACTTACTCTCAGGGAATTCCCCAGAAACATTGATACCCATGCTTCGTGCAGTACCTGCAACGAGTCTCATCGCACTCTCCACCGTGAAGCAGTTCAGATCAGCCATCTTGTCTTCGGCGATAGCCTTCACCTGATCCCAAGTCACTGTAGCGACTTTCTTACGGTTGGGCTCACCGGAGCCACTCTTCACCTTTGCGGCTTCCCTCAACTGAACAGCAGCAGAAGGAGTCTTAATGATGAAGCTGAAAGACTTGTCAGTGTAATATGTGATGACTACAGGCAACACCTTGCCAGCCTTGTCCTGGGTACGGGCATTGAACTCTTTGCAGAATCCCATAATATTAATACCCTTGGAACCCAGAGCAGGGCCAACGGGTGGTGAAGGATTCGCTGCCCCGCCCTTAATCTGCAATTTGATTAAACCAGCAACTTCTTTAGCCATTTCTTTATTAAATCTAAATAATTAAAATATAAACCGAGAGCAGCCCGTAACAACTACTCTGCGATTTTCTCTACTTGCGCATAACTAAGCTCTAACGGCGTGTTACGACCGAAGATCTTAACCATAACCTTTAATGTGTGTTTCTCAGTATTGATGTCCTCAATGACACCTTCAAATCCGGAGAACGGGCCATCGATGACTTTGATAGTCTCATCCAGAATATAAGGTACATCGGAAGTCATCTCCTTCGAGGACTCTTCCGCAGCGCCCAACATTCTGTTGATCTGAGATAAAGGAACCGGACTGGGATGGCTCAAGCCACCAAGGAATCCCAGACAATTGGGCATGAACCTTAAAGTAGAAGCAAGATCCGGAGTCATTTCAGCCTCAACAAACACATAACCGGGAAGGGAAATTCTTTCCTTCTCAACGATTTTGCCATTGCGAGAGACTGCATGCTTCTCCATTGGAATCATCACTTGAGACACATGATCCGAGATGACATGGTTGTGTCTCATCTCGTTCTCAATGTATTCCTTAAGTTTTGCTTCCTTACCACTGATGGCACTCATCACGTACCACTTCTTATTAGAATCAGCCATTGTCAATCAAAGGATTATCCAGGGTAGATGACACCCATGAGATTCTTAAACACCAAATCCATCACAAAAACAACAACCGCGATGACAAGGGAAGCTGTTAAAACAATCACCGCGCTGTGAGTCAGTTCATGTGGTGTGGGCCATGTTGTCTTATGTGCAAGCTCGTCATAGCAAGCTATACAATAATTTTCAAATCTATTACAGAGATTGCCTATCTTACTCATTGTAAATCTTTTAAGCACGGGTTGGAAGGCTCGAACTCCCGACACCTGGTTTTGGAGACCAGTGCTCTACCAACTGAGCTAAACCCGTATACAGTTAGGAGTCGTAAGTTAGAAGTTAGTAGTTAAACTGAGTGACATAAAATACCACAACTTACAACTACCAACTTCTAACTCCTAACTATTTTGTTATCCTTCCTCGGCTACATCGGGAAGGATCTTGGTGATCTGGCCAGAGCCTACTGTACGTCCTCCCTCACGGATAGCGAAGCGAAGACCCTCATTCAGGGCAACCTTATAGATCAGACGGACCTCAATCTCTACGTTGTCACCAGGCATCACCATGTCTACACCTTCGGGAAGAGTGATCTCACCTGTGCAGTCCATAGTGCGGAGATAGAACTGAGGACGATAGCGGTTGCCGAACGGAGTGTGACGGCCACCCTCTTCCTTCTTCAGCACGTAGATGGATGCCTTAAAGTGATCGTGAGGAGTAATAGCACCCGGGTGCACAACTACCATACCACGCTTCACCTCTTCCTTGTCGATACCGCGGAGCAGCAGGCCAACGTTATCACCGGCCTCGCCCTCGGGCAGAGTCTTGCGGAACATCTCAACACCTGTGATGACAGACTTCTTGTCCTCGCCAAGGCCAAGGAGCTGAACCTCGTCACCGATCTTGCAACGGCCGGTCTCAATACGTCCAGTAGCCACTGTACCACGACCTGTGATAGAGAACACGTCCTCAACAGGCATCAAGAAAGGCTTATCAACCTCACGGGTAGGCTCCTGAATCCAACTGTCAACAGCGTCCATGAGTTCCATGATCTTGTCTTCCCACTTCTTCACACCGTTCAGTGCACCGAGAGCAGAACCACAGATGATAGGAGTATCCTCCTCATATCCATAGGAGGTAAGCAGATCCTGCACGTCCATCTTCACGAGGTCAATCATCTCATCGTCGACTTCAGGATCATCGCACTTGTTCAAGAACACGACCATACGGGGCACATTCACCTGACGGGCGAGCAGCACGTGCTCACGGGTCTGAGGCATAGGACCGTCGGTAGCGGCAACAACGAGGATAGCACCATCCATCTGAGCGGCACCCGTAACCATGTTCTTCACATAGTCAGCGTGACCCGGACAGTCCACGTGAGCGTAATGACGCTTAGCGGTCTCATACTCAATGTGGGCGGTGTTGATGGTGATACCACGCTCCTTCTCCTCCGGAGCGTTATCAATCTGATCGAAGGACTTCACTTCCTCACCGGTGCCGAGGCGCTCGTGAAGCACCTTCGAGATGGCAGCGGTCAGAGTGGTCTTACCATGGTCCACGTGACCGATGGTACCAATGTTAACATGCGGTTTGGTGCGCACATAAACCTCTTTTGCCATAGTTTAACTGTTTATTTGTTGTTTAATTAATCGATAGCTGTTTAGCATTCCTCCGCGCCGCTATAGGGCGGCAACTAAAGAGAGCTGTTACTGAGACTTGAACTCAGGACCTCTTCCTTACCAAGGAAGTGCTCTACCACTGAGCTATAACAGCATTTGAGAGCGGAAAACGGGGCTCAAACCCGCGACCCCCAGCTTGGAAGGCTAGTGCTCTATCAACTGAGCTATTTCCGCAATATCCCTTTCGAGCGTGGGTGGTGATGGATTCGAACCACCGAAGGCAAGAGCCAGCAGATTTACAGTCTGCCCCATTTGGCCACTCTGGTAACCACCCGTCTTTTTACTCTGAGCCTCTTGTCGGATTCGAACCAACGACCCCGAGATTACAAATCACGTGCTCTGGCCAACTGAGCTAAAGAGGCGTATCAATGCAGCCGTCCTACTGGCCGAACAATTGACTCGTTGTAAAACGGCTGCAAAGGTACTATTTATTTTTCAATCTCCAAAACTTTTTGAGGAAATTTTCAATGGTTACGTATTTTTTCCTTGAATTTCGTCAGTTGCTCCCGCAAGCTGTCTACGCACAGATCAACACCTTCCTCGAAGGTGTCGCACGTCTTGGCGACATAGATAGGATTGCCGTTGGGCACCGTAACGGTGACACTGGTCTCCTTGTTGAGCGCGGCAGCAGGCTTGACAACCTTTAATTGCACCTCTACTTTCTTAATATCTTCAAATGATTTCTCCAACTTAGCGACCTTCTTCTCTATGAAGGCCTGCAGCTTTTCGGTAGTGTCGAAGTGGATCGACTTAATGTTAACTTCCATAGTTACCATTGTTAAAGGTTAAACTCATGCCCGGGGATGGGCGTTCTTATACACTCGGCGGAGCTGCTCGAAGGTGGTATGTGTGTACACCTCCGTGGTCGACGCGCTGGCGTGCCCCAACAGTCTCCTCACACTTTCTATACTCGCGCCGTGGTTGAGCATCGCTGTGGCGAAGGTATGCCGCAACACGTGCGGCGAGAGCTTCTTCTGCGTGCTCACGAGCGAGAGCTTGGCCTTGACGCGGCGTCTCACTTCCTCGGTAGTGACGCGGTCCCCTCTTGGCGTGACAAACACCGCTTCAGCATGTCGGGGCACCTCTCGGTCTCTGACTGCCATATAGTGGCGGAGCGTTTGCGCAAGTTCATCACCATAGGGCACCACCCGCTGCTTGTTACCTTTACCGGTCACTTTCAGCTGGTGATTGTTGCTGTCGATGTCCACATCGTTAAGCCCCGTCAGTTCTGACACACGGATACCCGTCTCATAAAACATAGTGATAATCGCCTTGTCGCGGACCTCCTCGAAGCTGTCTCCCCAAGGCAGATCGTCGAGCAGACGGTTCATCTCACTCTCTTTGAGAAACACAGGCAACCGCTTGCGCACTTTTGGCGGTTCTAATCGGTAGGTAGGGTCGCGCTCTACATAATGCCTTGCCAAAGCAAAGCGGAAGAGAGAGCGCAGGGCTGCGAAACGCGTACCGACACTGGATGCTTCCATCCCACCATCGACGAGATGCTCCATCCAGTCGCGGACGATGTCCTCGTCGACCGTTGGCCAGTCGAGCCCACTGTCAAGATGACGAAAGAAATTCTCGAACTCTCTGATTGAGCACTCATAAGACACGACGGTCTTCGGCGAACGCCGGCGCTCATAGCGTAAATAATCGAGAAAATCGTTGACCATTTCATCCAACAGTTAAGCACCTACTGACACTTCGGTGATTTCTATTGCGAATTTATGGAAATTATTTGATGCTACCAAATTTTTTAAGAAGATTTTACTCTTCCTCGTCACGCATGTGCTGCACGTAAACGGCGTGTTCCATCTTGAGACGCTTCTTGACAGATGGCTTGTCAAACTGCTGACGGGCACGAAGCTCCTTGATGACACCTGTCTTTTCGAACTTTCTCTTGAACTTCTTGAGAGCTCTCTCGATGTTCTCGCCTTCCTTTACGGGTACAATAATCATTTTGTTTTGGTTTTAAAAATTTAAATTAGACATGCGCTCCGCGGTATGGGCATAATACGCCCTCACCACGAGAAGCGGATGCAAAATTACTGGTTATTTTTCAGATGGCCAAACAATTAGCCATTTTTCAACCGAAAACTTCTGATTTTCATACTTTCGACGTTTCGCCTCTACGCCGTAATCGCATTGCCTCTACACCGTAATCGCATTGCCTCTACACCGTAATCGCACTGCCTCTACACCGTAATCGCACTGCCTCTACGGCGTAATCGCATCAGCCATACACTGCAATGGCGATGTCCTTGATAAATAGAGGAAAAGATAGGAGGCAGATGACCGTAACCAATGGCGTACGAGTCAGATCTCTCGCGTTGCCTCCTGGAGCCACTTCAGGTCTTCTCCGTCGAGATGTGGAGCCAACATGTCACAGACGTGGCGATGATAGTTGTTCAGCCAGGCGCGCTCCTCGGGCAGCAGCAGCTCCTTGATGACCGGCGCGGCATCAAAGGGACAGAGGGTGAGTGGCTCCATCTGCAGGAAGTCGCCAAAGACCGTCTGCATGTAGGGCTGGATAAGTAGCGTGTTCTCGTGGCGCACACCAAACTGCCCCTCGAGATAGATGCCCGGCTCGTCGGTGACGGTCATGTCTGTTCTGAGCGGCGTGGGCATATACTCCATGCGTATCTGGTGAGGGCCTTCGTGAACATTGAGATACGATCCGACTCCGTGGCCCGTGCCATGAAGATAGTTCAACCCTTCGCGCCAGAGTGCCTCGCGGGCCAGCGCGTCGAGCTGCGTGCCCGAGACGCCATCAGGGAACTTGGCGAGCTCCAACTGGATATGGCCTTTGAGAACCAGTGTGTAGACACGTCGCATCTCATCGGTAACTGGTCCTAAGGCGATGGTGCGCGTGATGTCCGTAGTGCCGTCCTCATACTGCGCACCGCTGTCGAGCAACAACAGTCCGTGGGGCTCCAGGGCTACATTGGTCTCAGGCGTCGCCTCGTAGTGCACTATGGCTCCATGGGCGTTATATCCTGCAATAGTATCAAAGCTGATGCCGCGGAAGAGTGGCTGCTCAGCACGCAAGGCAGTAAGCTTGCGGTCGATGCTCATCTCCGTCTGTCCGCCGGCTTCCACTGCCGGTTTGAGCCACCGCAAGAATTTCACGAGTGCGATGCCATCTTTGAGCATAGCACTGCGGTAACCCGCTATCTCCGCCTGATTCTTCACCGCCTTCATAGCTGGAATAGGGGAAGAGTGTCTTACGATTTCCTTAGCATAAGCGTTGTCGTTTGACGATGCGATAATATTATATAATGTGTAGGACGTCTCTTCCGGATCGAGAAGGATGTTATACTCAAAATATTTTCGCAGTCCCTCGCCAACCTTACCGTAGGGGGCAATCTTCACGTTTTGGGAGTCGAGATAGGTTTCCACCTGAGCCGTAAGCTTTTCATTGTTGACAAACAGTGTCACCTCGTCGGTGCTGATGAGCAGATAAGCCACAAAGACAGGATTACAATGCACGTCGGATCCACGCAGGTTAAGCAACCACGCTATATCGTCAAGCGCCGACACAAGCATGCCATCGGCACCCATGTCGCAAAGAGCCGCTCTCACGCGCTCAATCTTGGATAGTGTAGTTTCCCCTGCATACTCTAATGAATGCAGCTCTATCTTATGGTCAGGTATGCCGGGACGGTCGTCCCATATCTCATTGAGTGGATCAAAGTTTGTGCGCACCGTTATGCCGCCCTGGCGTCGCAAGTCATGGGTAAGTGTCTCTACCGAACTATAATTATTGCACATTCCATCCACGCCGACTTGTGCATTACGGTTCTTGAGCTCCTTGCCAAGCCATTCTGATATAGAAGGCGTACCCTTCACCTTTTGACGCATAAGCTGAAAAGACGTACCCACCAACTGGTTCTCGGCAGCAATAAAGTAGCGACTGTCAGTCCATAAGGCAGCGGAGTCCATGGTTACCACAGCGGTGCCCGCTGAACCTTTGAAACCACTTATCCACTCTCTGCCCTTCCAACGGTCGGGCGTATATTCCGAATGATGGGGATCGGTAGACGGAAAGATAAAAGCGTCAAGTTTTTCATGACGCAGCACCTCGCGAAGATCAGCAAGGCGGGAAAGAATAGTATCGTTAACCATATAAAAAAAACTACAGAGTTAATCAGCGCTTACGTCCGCTGCTATACAACTCGAAATGATATTCACGTTGGGACAACTTGATGATAGGCTTGGACTTGTCTATCCACATGAGACGAAAATCATCTAAGACATGGCATTCCATGCAATCCTTATCATCTCCATGAAGAGGATGAGGCAAATAATCGAAAGTGACACTACCTTTTGTCTGCAAATCATTAAGAACGACTTTTATAATACGCTAATAAGTTCTTCATTATGCTTGTAACTTCTTTAGGGTCTTCCGTAAACAATATCAGGACTCACATCATCAAAATATCATTTATGAGACTATGTGGATCTTTGCGACAAGAGAAAGGAACTCTATTCTTCGACTATCTCTTTAGCTCTATTCCATCCTTTGGCATTTCGATATAGCTCGGCCGTCCCCTTCGGAACATATAGTGTGCATTTCTTCGCAACACCGAATTTTTCCAATTCGGGAGGGGTAGCCCATTTGACATGGATGCGCTTGGCTGTCACATGGCCGAGTACACAATGGTCTGCATCTTCTACCACCTCAACCGTAGATGGGAAATAGACATCTTCAAGCGTGGTTCCGGTAAACAGTGCATTATAACCGATGATCTCCAATTTCGAGTCCTTTGGAATGATGATCTCTACAAGATTCGGGCAGTTGAATAATGCATAGGAATCGAGTACGCGCACATTTACGGGAATGGTGATTGACCGGATGCCCTCCAACAAATGGAAGGCATAAGAACCTATTTCGTGCAGCGCCTTCGGAAGGATGATGGATTGCAACGGGCAACGGGTAATATTAAAAGCGTTTTTACCAAGAGTATTGATCTCTCCTTTATAATCATTCTCGTCCATCCAATGAATGGCATGGCCATCATAGTTGCCACCGCCACTGGTGATTTCACAGTCACTCATGTCAAGATGCTTGACATTCAGCGCGACTTGCTCCGTCACAGTTATGTAATAAGCTCTGTCAGAAGAAACCCTTTTATAAGAAACCATTGGGTGAAGCAGCATTCTCAACACCTTCATGTCTCTGTCGTCAAGCATCCCTCCAAGCCTTAGGGTGTCTACCTTTGCCCATTCGTATGCATTGTCTCCAAGAAAGGTAGAGAGTGTTCCAGGATGTTCCACATTGATATACTGGTTGCTGTGCAATGTGCCACTCTGAAGAATGGTTACCGTCACATCTTCCGCATCATCTGCTGAGAACGTAATGGCAGCTTTACGTCCAAGTCCAGTATTCTTATCAATATGCAGTTTTACAAAACCATTATTCTTCAGGCTTGAGCCGGCCTTATCAACAGTCAGCCAGTCCATATGGCCTGCCATAGAGTTACCGTCAGTGATTTTCCATGTTACATTTGCCGGTAACCTGTTGAAACAGATAGATACATCGCTCTCGTCGGCAGGCACATTGTCAAAATTGTCATATTCCAATTTGATACATCTTATGTAATCCTGAGCGATAGTAACAGACACCGGCTTACCATTGCAAAGAAGCCGAAATGATGCGTATCGTTTGTCCTCAGTGTCATTCTCTGTTGCATCCACTACCAAAGCAAAGCCATAGTTTGCATCTCGCTCAATCTTAAAATGACACCATGAGCATTCTTCATCGTTGATGGTCCATTCATCCTCGGCGTTTAAGCCAAACTTCACTTCACCACCCTTAGGATCAATAGTCATCTTACCTTGATTCAACAACTGCTGTGCCTCAGGATCGGTAACATTATGAATACCAATAGGTACAGACTCATCATTCCCATGGCAGGCAGTGAGAACCGTCAGTATACAGAGAATCGACATTAGCAGTAAATAGCATGATACTTTTTTCATAGGGTCTAATATATTTAGTCTTGACGCAAAGGTACAAACAATATTCCCATTCTGATAATATAAGACATAGTATTATTAACAAGACATAGTATTATTTATTCGTAAAGAGTCGGCAAGTTCAACACAGAAGTGTAATTAGGAGGACAGGTTTAACCTTAAATAATCCATACCTGAAAACACCGATGGGTCAGAAGAGAAGCACAACAATGCCGTCATGCTACTTCATCTTCTGTTGGTCTAAGATAGTTATCTCTCTGCCGTTGATCTTGATGGCTCCCGCCTTCTGAAAGCCGGCAAGGACACGGAGCAGCGAAAACTTCTGAATGCCGAACGAGTCGGCTATCTCCTGACGTGAGCGTAAGAGGTGAATCACATTAGAGCCTTGTTCCCCTGCGCGCTCCAGGAGAAGCCATGCCACTTTCTCCCGTACTGTGTAGAGACTCAGCACACGCATGCGCTTAGTAAGGAAAGCGTTGATGTTAGAAAGTACACGCATGAAGTTCATCGACAGTTGCCAGTTGTCGCGGAGCAGCTGCTCAAACTCTGTCTTGCGCATGCGGAATACTGTAACGGGTGTTCCCGTCTCCACACCCACAGGCAGGTTGTTGTTCTTGGAGAAGACAAAGGCAGGCGCCACGATGTTACCATCACGCAGCCGGCTCACTTCCACTTGCTTGCCCGATAACGACGACATGCGACAGATGAGAGTGCCGCTGAGAATGATGTCGAGATGTTGGTAAGGCATGTTGGCAAGCGCATAGATGTCGTGGGCATCATAGCGTACGATGGACCATTTGACACCGCTGAGTGCTATTTCTATTTCAAGAGGGTTCATGTTTGCGAAGAGCGGACAGTGGCAGAGTTTATCAAGTATTTTTTGTTCCATGACTATTGGGTATTGGATGATGGGTGTTGGTTATTAAAGGTTTGCAAAAGCACGGAAAGCAGCTCTTTGAAGTGCTGAATACAGTGTGGTATTTGGGATGATCTTGGCAGTCCCACAGCGTGTCATCAGCATTGAAGGCAAAGGGTGAGACTGCCCCCTGCAGTGGCTTAAGCTCCTTTGTGATATTGGTTGTATTCATATGTACAAAGTTACAGAAAATAATAGAAGAGATAGGTAAAAGTCAGAGATAATTATTAATTTTGCAATGGTAAAACCAATAAAAAACTTGCTTGGAACACCAATATGAGACAGAAAACAAATGTTTTTTTGTGTTGCCTCTCCCTGTTGCTGCTGGCCACCATGATGTCGGTTCTTCCCTTGCGGGGAGAAGTGCGCAATGGCTTTCTCGTCTCATATCTTAACCTCAACACAGGTATGCCGGCAAACTATGTCGACGATATCTATCGTGACTCGCATGGCTTTGTGTGGCTATCTACACATGGCAGTGGATTGTTACGGTATGACGGCTTTTCCTTTATGAACTTCGGACTGAGTGGAAATCTTGGTTTGAGTATGTGTTCCAACAGTTGTCACAATGTTGTGGAAGACCATTTCGGACGTCTTTGGATCGCTTTCGAGGAAGGAACCAAATGCTTTGACATGAAAAAGGGAAGTGTCAATCATCCCAAGTCTGCCTCATCACAGACAGACAAGATGTTGAGACAGGTTATGACGAGACCTTGTATCCGTGTCTATTGCGATTCAAAAGGAAATATATGGATTCTCACGGTTACGGACCTTTGTCGGGTGTCTTTTGATGATGAGGGTAACGTCTCCAAGGTGTTCGTAACGACACACCACACGAAGGTTCCGGATCTCGCCATTGCTGACTTGGATGGGGACGGCTCCGTCTATGTGGGCTTAAATTTGCATCTCAATAAGGTTCGAGTCCGGAAAGATCATCTGGTCGTTGAGAATCTTTCAGCCCTGTATCCTCAATTAAATGGTTCGATCATTGGCGCAATCGTCAAGTGGCATGGGCAGGTGTGGTTTGGTACGAATCGCGGATTATACAGTAGCGTTTTCAGAGACCCCGGGATCCACTTCAAGGCGACAGGCAACGGCTTGCAGCACGAGTCGGTGACGTCACTTGCTGTTTCGAATAATGGCAAACACCTCATTATTGGCACATTGGGAGGGGTTGACTTACTGAACAGGGACCGTTCGTTCTCCGGACACTGGAACAGCAGACAAGCGGTCAATCCGTTGTCGAGCGACTTCGTCAATTGCGTTTACACTTTTGGACGACAGTTATGGGTTGGAACGGAGAATGGCGGAATCACACAACTTAAACCACGTAAACTTAATATCACCAATTTCCTGCACGATGATGCCTTGCCAGAATCTCTAAGCTCCGGAGCCGTCAATGCCATGTATGAATCGCCTGCCGGTGACCTTTGGATTGGAACGGTGGAAGGCGGTCTCAACCTGTTGCGGAAGGGTTCACACGAGTTCGTTCACTTCACGACTTCCAACTCCGGCCTGCCTCATAATTCCGTTTCTGTTCTTACCACTGACAGCAGTGGAAACATCTGGATTGGCACATGGGGCGGTGGTGTAGCTGTCTCTTCCGGCGGTAGCATCCGTCCACTCGTCACAGACGCAGCGCATTCTGTGGACCTGATGTTTATCGGCTCCATGGCCTATGACCCGTACAATCACGGGATGTGGATTGGTGCCAATGCCGGTTTGTTCTTCTATGACTTCAAGACCCAGAAGCTTCGCGATCCTTTCCCGCAATGCCGTACCATCAACGGAGCGATAGGCAGCTTAGTGACCCGCGATGGGAAGTTATTCATGGGATGCCTTCCGGGAATGGTCTCTGTCGACCTAAAGAAAGGGCCGAACCGAAAAGGGCAGTTCTCTTTTACACATTATTTATATAAGCTCGACCATCCATCCTCCAAAGCATACGAGAAGGTGACATCATTCTTTCAGACTCGGGACGGCACAATATGGATAGGAAGCAATGGTGACGGCATATACCGAATGAGAGGTTCCATTCCTGACAGTGCTTCCGTGCGCTGCTTTACCATTACGAATGGACTCGCCAACAATGGAGCGAAAGGATTGGCGGCTGATAAAAGCGGGTTGCTGTGGATTGCGACAGACGACGGACTGTCGTGCATGAACCCTCGGACAGAGACCTTTGACAATTTCACGGTAGCAGACGGCTTGCTAAGTAATCAGTTTTATTTCAACGGGCTCATCCAAGGCCATCATGGAGAAATATGGTTGGGCAGCGACAAAGGACTGACACTTTTAGAGGGTGTGAACAAGGGTGCAGACAGTCCTGTGAGGCTGACGTTTACTGCTCTTTATGTCAACAACTGCTATGTGAAAGCGGGGAGCGACTATCTGAAAGAGGACATTGCCATCAGCAAAGAAATTCGTCTTCACGAGAGTGACCGTAGTTTCGTTATCGATTTCTCCACGCTCAGCTATGACGGTGAGAGTCTGGGAGCCTATGCCTATCGCATGAAAGGTTATGAGAACGACTGGATTCCCCTGCAGACAGGTGAGCACAGTGTGAGATATTCAATGCTTCCTGCGGGTCATTATGCTTTTGAAGTGAGGTACACACCTCCGATGGGCAGCGGTAAGATTCAAGTGGCTTCTGTTGGGGTCACGGTGACACCTTATTTCTGGAAGAGCTGGTGGTTCCTGACATTGCTTGCTCTCCTTCTTGCCTTCCTTGCTTTCAAAGCCTATAAATATCGCATGAGACTGATGCGGGACAGAGTAGCCGTGCAGTTGTACCGGCCTATCGAGGCGGCGCTGAAGGACAGTAAGGAACCGGAGCTCCTGGAGTCACGTATCCAGAAGATTTTGCAGAACGAGAAGCTGTATCAACAAAGTCAGAAGCAGAGCATCGACAAGGATAAGACTGAGGTACGGTCTAAAGAAGTACCGTTTATGGACCGGATTATGAAGGTTATGGAAGAGAACTATGCTAATCCCGACTTGAATGTGGGGATGATAGCAGAGGCTTTGGGTATGCAGCGGACAGAGGTCAGTAAACAGTTGCAGAGCAATGTCGGCTTCACAACATCTCAGTTTATCCGTAATTATCGCCTTGACCTTGCCAAGAAGATGTTGGAAGATAATGTTGCTGAACGTAACATCACGGAAATTGCTTTCCGTGTTGGATTTAACGATCCCAAATATTTCACCCGTTGCTTTTCCCAGCGCTTCGGTGTGGCCCCATCGGCATACAAGAAGAGCTAAAGGGTAGAAAATCAGAGGAAATACGATATTTCCACTTTATATTTCTGTTTTTCCACCGTGTATATTTACACCCTTCGTACTTTTGCAGCGTATCCTTTGCAGGAAACGCGCATGTGTCATCGTGCGAATGACCAGGGAGACAGGGAGAGATCGTCCCCCCTAAAGATACGAAGACCAAGAAGAATTATTTTATAAAACTAAAAACAGATTAATATGAGGAAACAATTATTCTCAGTGATGCTTTGTCTGGGAGCCGTTGGTGGAATGGCAATGATGCCGTCACCGTTGCGAGCTTCTGTCACACAGAGCCAGACAATCAAGGTCAAGGGCCATGTTGTCGATGAGAAAGGCGAACCGCTTATCGGTGCCACTGTTAAGGTAAAGAATTCCAAAGAGGGTGGAGTAACCGATTTGGATGGAAACTTTTCGGTTGATGCACCTTACAATGCTACACTTGTGGTGAGCTACATTGGATACAAGGACCATGAGGTTGCTGTGCGCGGGCGTACTATCATCGATCAGATTCAGTTGGAGCAGGATAACCGCACGCTCGATCAGGTTGTGGTTGTCGGTTATGGTACACAGAAGAAGGCGGACCTGACGGGGTCCGTAGCTGTCGTCGATGCAGATGAGATGAAGAAAGTGTCCAACTCGAACATCTCCACGATGCTTGAAGGTAAGGTCGCCGGTGTGCAGGTTACTTCTGACGGTCAGCCGGGAGCTGACCCGTCGGTTCGCATACGTGGTATCGGTACTTTTGGGTCTCAGGCGCCTCTCTATGTCATTGACGGTGTGCCTGTCGGTACTACTATCCGTGATTTCTCACCAAACGATATTGAGACCATTCAGGTGTTGAAGGATGCTGCTGCCGGCGCCATCTATGGTTCACGTGCCGCTAACGGTGTGGTCATCATCACTACCAAGAACGGTAAGAAGGACCAGCCGCTGCGTCTCGACTATTCTGGTTACTTTGGTGTTGATGCTGCTCCCAAGGGTGTTTACGATCTGATGAATGCCGATCAGTACAGTCAGTATCTGGGTCAGGCCTGTACCAATTCCGGCACTCCTGTCCCGGGCGGCTATAGTCTTGGGAGTGACAATAAGTATCATTTCATGGACGGCACTGATACCGACTGGTTTGATGAGGTGTTCAAGACTGGCACCCGTATGAACCATCACGTCGATCTTTCCGGTGGTGGCTCGCATAATACTTATAATGTAGGCCTCGACTATTTCAATCAGAAAGGGATCATTGAGGGTGCAGGGCCTAACTATGAGCGTTACACTGCCCGTGTAAATAACACTTTCGATACGAAGTTTATCAAGTTCCGCACAGGTCTAACCTATACCCACTCCGATCAGGACAACATGGCATTGAGTAATGCCAGCGAGTATGTTCAGGGCTTGTATGGTGACGTGACGAACGTGCTTCGCGGCACCCTGCTGATGCAGCCTACCATCAAGGCATACGATTCTTCTACATGGGTGCTTGATGACAAGGTCGGCTCTGCTTCCGGATACAAGTATGACGCTTACGGCTATGGCGTCTACTATGACAATATCCACGGAGATATTTCTGCATCTAATCCTTTGCTCGTCAACAATATGCTGACACGAAAGACATTGGTTGACCGCTTCCTTGGTACTGCGTCTGCTGATGTGGACCTCTTCAAGATGGTTGGTTTGCAGAACAAGAACCACAGCCTGCATTACAACATCAATCTCTCTTACAGTAAGACTCATGCCTTTGATAAGACGTGGATTCCTGCATGGATTCAGAGCAACCGTGTGTATTTGGCCAAGAGCAATGAGCGCCTGACCAAAGGCTCCCGTGACTACAGCGACGCCTTGATAGAGAACACGCTTACTTACGATGGACATATCGGTCAGCATAATATTAATCTTGTGGTTGGCCAGACCTTTGAGGATGAACGCACCAATCTGCTCACAGGTTGGGCCAATGAACTTGACGAGCCTTACTTCCTGCAACTTCAGAACGGCACGACACGTGATGCAAGTTCTTATGAGTATAAGCATACACTGGCTTCTTACCTCGCACGTTTGAACTACAACTATGCCGACAAATATCTGCTTTCTGTTATCGTCCGTCGTGACGGCAGCTCCCGTCTGTCAAAGAACATCCGTTGGGGCTGGTTCCCGTCTGTGTCTGCCGGTTGGCGTATCGATAAGGAGAAATGGTTCAAGGTTCCGACAGACATTATTAATATGTTGAAGCTCCGTGGCTCTTATGGTGAACTCGGTAATGAGAATATTGGTGAGTATCAGTACATGGCTACCATGGCACGCAACAACATGAGTTACAGCTTCGGCAACAACGTCGTCACAGGCTCTGCCATTGCAGACTTCGTGAATCAGAACATCGCATGGGAGAAGAAGATTACCTATAACGTAGGTATTGATATGGCAATGTTCAACAACCGTTTGGAGTTCACTGCCGAATGGTACAAGAACCGCGCCAAAGACCTTCTGTACGGTGTGCCTGTCCCTGAGCAGGCCGGTGTCGCCAACACTACAGTTACAATGAATGCTGCTACAATGGACAATAGTGGCTTTGAGTTCTCGGCGACCTACCGTAACTATGACCATCCTTTGAAGTGGGAGGTGACCGGGACCCTCTCTACGCTCCGCAACCGCGTGAAGAGTCTCGGCTTCGGTACCGACTCATACATTTCCGGTGCTTACATCACAGAACCGGGCAAGGAGATCGGTAAGTTCTATGGCTGGAAATATGCTGGTATTATCCGCTCACAGGTACAGTTGAATGAACTCAACAAGCTCGCTGCCGCTCAGGGTAAGACAGAATATCAGCAGGGTGCCAACATCGGTGACTGCTACTATGAGGATGTCAATGGAGATGGTACCATTGATGCCAGCGACCAGACTGTTCTCGGCAGTGGTATGCCTAAGATGAACTTCGGTCTCAGTGCACATCTTGAGTATAAGGGCTTTGATCTTAGCGTCCAGACTTATGGCGCGCTTAACTATCACGTAGCCGATGATATCTATAACAGTCTTAATTCTTGCTACGGTTATGGCAACAAGGATGTTGCTCTGCTTGATGCTAACCGTTATGCAGACGATGGTACCTATCTGTCTAATGTTCCCCGCACATACGCAGCCAACAATGCAACCCTCGCATGGAACGACCTGTTCTCAAGCCGCAAGATTCAGAATGCCGCCTATTGGAAGATTGCTAATGTGGAACTTGGCTATAATATGCCTGACAGGTGGTTCGGTGGCGTGGTCTCCGGCGTGCGTCTTTATGTGTCAGCCCAGAATCTCTATACCCTCACCGGTTATAAGGGTTACAATGTTGACTACGCAGGTGGCGTGTTCACACCGGGCTACAACTTCTGCTCTTTCCCGACACCGCGTACCTTCATGGTCGGTCTGCATTTCTCATACTAAAAAACAATTCATAATAGAACCATTAAAAACGAATATTTTATATGAAACTGTATAAGATCTCTCTGGCTCTCATGCTCGGGCTTGGCGCTGTGACCTCTTGCAGCGATCAGCTGAACGTTGAGAATCCTAACCAGCAGACTTCCGGGACCTTTGGCAATACAGCCAGTGATCTTCAGGAGATCGTTATCGGAGCATACAACCACATCCGTATGGAGGGCTCTTACGCCCGCGTTGGTTACACGATAGATACTACCCGTGGTGATGAGGTGTGGAACTCGTCGCAAGTTTGGTACATGCCGTTTGATGACTATGATCTGCCGGTTACCGGTGATATAGGTTGGTGGGTCTGGCGTGAGTGGTATTACACTATCAATGAGTGCAATCTTGGCTTGTCTAAGATCGGTGATACCGATGATGCCCGGCTCCCTGATACCTATAAGAGAATCAAGGGTCAGCTGCTCTTCCTGCGTGGTTTGTCCTACTACAACCTTACGGGTTACTTCCAGAACGTGCCTTTGATCACGAGCTATGAGACCTATTCTACGCTTGATGGACTTTATGGCACGAATGTCCCTGCCGACTCCACTTCACAGACCCAGTACGACATTGTGCTTGACCAGGTGGAGAAGGACTTTAAGGAGGCTATCGACCTCCTGCCCTCCAAGAGCGAAGGTGGCGAGTGGGCTAAGGGCCGTGCCAACAGCGGTGCAGCAGCCGGTTACTATGCACGTGCGCTGATGCAGCGTCACAAGTATGCTGAGGCTCTTGCGGTGCTGAAAGACATCATGTCCGGCACGTATGGCACTTATAAGCTCATGGCCAATTACGGTGATAACTTCCGTGAGGGTTCAGCTTACGAGAACAATGATGAAAGCCTCTTTGAGGTACAGTTCCTTGACTATGGCACGCAGGGAACCGACGACGAGTGGACTCCTGTAAACACATCCAAGAATGCCACTCAGGGTTCTGCCGTTGAGTCGAACTATGCTCCCGCTGAATATGGCGGCTGGGCGGACCTCTCCGGATCACCCTGGCTGTACAATCTGTTCAAGGCAGAGCGCACGTCCGACAATCATCTCGATCCACGCCTTTACTGGACACTTGGTACTTACGAGTCCGACTGGGACACCAACGATGAGACACTTGGCAATGTGATGTACAAGAACAAGGTGACTGCTACCTCTAATATCCACACCAACAACAACTATGGTGGCATTCCAATCGTCAAGTGGACAAACGCCCGCACAGGTCTTTACGACAAGGTCGTCACCGGCCTTCACGATGGCATCAACCTTCGCCTGATGCGTTACTCTGACGTGCTGCTCCGTGCAGCAGAGTGTGAGAATGAGGTCAACGGTCCTACACGGCAGGCTATCGGTTGGATCAATCAGGTCCGTGAGCGTGCTCACCTGAAGGATCTCAAACTTGCCGACTTCCCGACCAAAGACAAGCTCTTTGAGCAGATTGCCAATGTGGAGCGTCCGAAGGAGTTCGGTTGCGAGTTTGGTCGTGGCTTCGACCTTATCCGTTGGGGATGGTTCTATGACAATGACCGCAAGGCACAGCTCCGTCAGCACGAGGCTTTCCGCCGTTCAGTAGACTTCGCCCAGCATGCACTAACCGATCCCGTTGACGTGTCGCAGATCGGTGCCGACGCTGAACTGAAGAGCTCTTTCGATACATACGTCCAGGGACACGAGTTCATCCCTATTGTCCAGACACTTACCAACAAGAACGGTAATCTTAAGGGCAACTGCGCCAACAACAGTGATGACAGCTACTTTAAGTGGTTCACCGGTAATGGCTTCACGGTTCATCCTGTAGTAGACCTGAGCAAATAGTATATCATGAATAGGGAGCATCCCTTGCATTCAATGAATGGGATGCTCCTGTATCTAAAAACAATAACAGAAACAACGATTATGAGATATCTCAAAAAAATTGCAGGTGTGTTCTGTGGTACAGTTCTTGGCATACTGGCACTGACGGCTTGCGAAGGCGCAGATCTTTACAACAATGATTCGCCAGATTGGATTTCTGAGAAGATAGACTCCATCAACGCAGCCAAGGCTGGGCAGAACAAGGGTATCGAACTGCCTGCAGACATGCACGAGGACGTTTACAGTTTCGGCAGCACCGATTTCACGTCAGGCTGGTGGTCTGCCTTCTCGAAGTATTATGTCATTCCTGACGGAAAGAAGTGGTATGCTCAGTTCAACCTGAACATCAACCCCAGTGACAACACTTACTATAAGAACTTCGCACTGGTTATAACGAACGATGCTCCCCGTGGCGGCGCCGGTTACACCGAGTATGGTGCTTTCCGTTATGATGCCACCAACGACTCTGCCACTTACAACTCTCAGTGGGGGTCCGACCTTTTCTTCAAGTACACCACCAGCAACGCTCCGATGTCTCCCACGGACAATAAGGATGCAGGCTTGCAGAAACTGGGTGGTAAGGTAACATTGATCGTCGACCGTTCCAATCCCGACTCTTTCAAGATTGAGATCAACAACGGTACGGTCATCAAGAAGTACAGTCAGCCGTATGCACTGCGTAACCTCAATGCCGACGCCACGAATAAGAACATCCGCTGCTTCCTCGCTGTCGAGGGTTCTTACATTGACTTCCTCTCATCCAACGTTAAGCCTGAAGGCGGATATACTTCAGCCAAGGACAAGCAGCCTGTCTCCATGACATTGAATAATATTCCTGATGAAGTGGCTCTCGGCACGCCGCTCGACACCGCCATGCAGAACGTGACGGCCACCGTCACTTACGAGGAGGGCGTGACGGCTACCATCCCTGCAAGTCAGCTCTACTTCGTCTCCACTCCTGACATGAGCTCCGAGGGCGAGAAGCATCTGGTAGTTGTTTACGACAAGACCTTCAAAGGTGTGGCTGCCGACAAGCCAATCTCGGCTACAGCCAAATTCATGGTGCGTCAGTTGCCGACATCCATCGAAGTGACCCACCAGCCTGCTCACACACATTATTACTACTTCTCTTCGGATGCAACGAGCGACTTGACCAGCCGTACGCTGGCTCTTGATAAGGAAGGACTGGTCGTAACAGGAACTTATCCCAACGGCAGCAAGGCCGTGATCGACAACGCCAAGCTGACGTTCTCTGAGATTCCTGCAAAGGTAGGGAAGCACACAGTTACGGTCTCTTCGAGCAACGGCAAGACTGCCAGGATTGAAATAGAGGTCAGTCAGTCGAAGTCGACATTTGCAACGCCTGATCCCACAACGCTCGGTGCGGAGGATAACTCTACAGTCTGGTGGGGCGCTCACCTCAATTCGAATGTTGAGGTTCCTGCGGGTGAGACACGTGAGTTCTCATTCACCAACTATACCACAGGCGTGAGCAACTGGAACAACTTCGTTGTCGACCTTGTCAATGTAGCCAAGGGTCACTCTGCTGATGACGCTGCCGGGTATAAGGAGTACGCTGTGGTCCGTTCCGACAACTACGGTTGGGGAGACGGCTATGCCGCAAGTACCCATACGGCTTCTGCCGCAGCCGACTGGGCTTCCTGGCTTACAGAGATGAACGGTGCCAAGGTTAAGGTTTACGTCACCAACTGTAACAATGGCACTGCCGACATCCAGGCTGTGATGACCGGATCACTGGGCAGCGCCTACACGCTCTACTATCTCGGGCTGAACACGATCGATCCAAAAGCGTTGTATGTAGACTTCACGGTTGACAACTGCCATCTTGTTTTCGACAAGACAGCATCGGCCAAGCGACATGTCGCGCACAGAATATACCGGAGTCTTCGCAGATAATAAGAGCTCGAAATAACGGTGAAGCATTGGGAAAGTCACCAGCCGGTGGCTTCCCCGATTTTGCTTTCAATGATTTCTGCTTGACATAACTATTTTTCATATGAATCAATTCAAACTGTTTTTTCCGCTGGCATTGGCACTGCCTGTAACGGTAGGCGCACAGACGACGGTCGGCGACGCTGACCTTGAGGGAGTTTACCGGCTGGAGACTTATAGCCATAGGCTTTCTTGCCATGACCCTTCGATAGTTGTTGACAATGTGACCCATCCGGACTCATGGACCTATTATGTCTATGGCTCTCACTTAGGTCACGGCAGGACCGACGCTGCAAGCAACTATAAAGCCTGGGACGACAGTTGGGCTGCCTACGAGACCGGCGGCTCGGCAAACAGCCTGTTTGCCAATGCTCAGGGCGTCAGAATCAATTATACTGATGCCTACAGCACGAATGCGACAACCAGCGTAAAAGATTATCAGGGAAACACGGTCACATTCGGCAACTTCAATGCCCATGAGTGGCAGGCAAGTGGCAATAAGGTCTGTGGCATGCAGTGGGCTCCTGACGTCATCTACAACAAGACGATGAAGAAGTGGTGTATGTATATGTCGCTCAACGGCGATCATTGGTGCTCTTCCATCGTACTTTTCACGTCTGACAACGTCCAGGGACCTTGGGTCTATCAGGGACCGGTAGTGTTCTCCGGCTTTCAGGGCACTTACACTCACAATGGCTACGGTGCAGCCGATGACTGGAAGCATACGGATCTTGCCATTGCTACAGGCGCCACATCTCTGCCTGAGCGATACAAGGTTGGAAGTAAGTGGGGAACCTACTGGCCTAACTGTATCGACCCGTGTGTGTTCTATGACGATGACGACAATCTCTGGATGAGCTACGGATCATGGTCAGGCGGTATCTTCATGCTGCGTCTGAACAGGGAGAATGGTCTTCGCGACTATCAGTACACTTATGATTATGAGGTCAATGGCAACAAGACGACCATCACTACTGCACATGCCAACTGCACCTCCGACCCCTATTTCGGCAAGAAGATTGCCGGAGGATATTATGTATCAGGAGAGGGCAGCTATATCCAAAAGATTGGTAAACACTGGTTTCTTTTCCTCAGCTATGGCGGGCTGAATCCGGGGGCTGGTTATCAGATGCGCATTTTCCGTGCGGACAAGCCAGACGGACCCTACAAGGATGCTTACGGAACCCCTGCTCTCTACGACAAATACCGCATGAACTATGGCTCTGCTGCCACAGACAACCGCGGTGTGCTGCTCATGGACGGATACAAGTGGGATACCATGCTGACAGGCGAGACTGCACAAGGGCACAACTCTGCCTTCATTGATGAGAAGGGACGTGCATTTGTCGTTTACCACACGAAGTTCACCAATAATTCTTACGGACATGAGGTGCGTGTGCACCAGCTCTTTCTCAATGAGGATGGCTGGCTCGTGGCTGCCCCCTATGAGTTCAACGGTGAGCCTGTCACCAATGAGGCTATCGCGTCCTCAGCATCTGTATCCGATGCGGAGGTCCCCGGCAACTACCAGTTTATCCGTCATCAGTACAATCAGCCTGTAAACGACGGAGCGACGACCACGGTCAATGCGAAGCCCATCAACATTGAACTTCATGCAGACGGGTCAGTCTCGGGTGCCTCTACAGGCGGAAGCGACAAATGGACAAGAAAGGCAGGCACTGATTTCATTACGTTAAGCATTGACGGCGTCGATTATAAGGGCGTGCTGGTGAAACAGCGGCTTGACTATACCAGCATCCCCGCCGTCTGCATTGCAGCCGTCGCCGATGACAACGGATCTACGGAGATCGGCAAGGATTCTTTCACCTATCAGCAGGAGGTATGGGCGTCTAAGGCGGACGCTAAAGCAGCTGTCAAGTATACGCTTGACAAGATCTCCATACCTTTCACCGACGGAGCAACAATCAACAGCAATGTCAGCCTGCCAGAGCAAGGGCTCTTAGGTACCACGATAGCATGGACCTCATCCGACAACAACATCCTTCGCGAAGACGGTACCGTCCTCGGCAATGGTCCCGTGACCTTGACGCTGAAGATCACAAAGGACGATCTGGTTTACACCCGTGAGTACAGCCTCCATGTGGATAAGGGAGGTGAGGGCTCCTACATAGACGGCACAACATCAGGCATCAAAGGCATCAAGACAGGCAGGACGATGACCGATGGCCGCACATTCAACCTCAGCGGTCAGCGCGTCAGCAACAATTATAAGGGCATCGTTGTTGTCAACGGAAAGAAGATTGTCAGAAGGTAACATGTTGATTCAATTATTGATGGGTGCGGCCATTTCGGTGGTCGCATCCTTTTCTACGCCGGTGCCTTTCGTCCATGATCCCGTCATGGCTTATGAGGACGGCACCTACTATGTCTACAGTACTGGCTTTGATATTTCCGAGATGAGATCGAGGGATCTCCATACATGGGATGTGGACCGCGAGGGAGTGCTCCATGGCAAGCTGCCGTCCTGGACGAGGGACAGCGTTCCCGGATTGCGCAACCATCTCTGGGCACCGGATGTGATCAGGTTTAATGGCAGATGGTATATGGCTTACAGCTGCTCCATCTTCGGCAAGAATACCTCCGCCATAGGGCTTCTTTCCAACGACCGCCTCAGCAACAGGCAGGGATGGCGGGATGAGGGCTGCATCATCGCTTCGCGCGGAGGCAGGGACAACTGGAATGCCATTGATCCTAACTTCGTTATTGATGACAACAACAATCCGTGGATGGTCTGGGGATCGTTCTGGGATGGCATACAGTTGATAGCGCTTGACAGCAACATGCATGTCAGGGCAGGAGCAAAGCCGAGGACCATTGCCCGCCGCTTTGCCTTCAATCCCCGAGACATCCCAGAAGCCGAAGGAGGTTCCCACCATTTCGCTCCGGGCAACTTCCCCCAAGTCGCCGGTCAGAATGCCATAGAAGCGCCGTTCGTCTTTAAGCACGATGGTTATTATTACCTTTTTGTCAGTTGGGATTATTGCTGCATGGGGATGAAGAGTACTTATCGGGTTGTTGTAGGCCGCAGCAAGTCAGTCGAAGGGCCGTACCTCGACAATCGAGGCATAGACATGATCAATGGCGGTGGTGTGCCTGTCATTGAAGGAGATAAAGTGAAGTATGAGGCAGCCGGTCATTGCGCCGCCTATAACATCAATGGGCGTGACCTCTTCATCTGTCACGGCTATAACATGGAGCTGGGCGGTCAGTCGGTGCTCGTGGTCAAGGATATCGACTGGAAGGACGGTTGGCCCGTGCTGAAGTAAGGCTTGTCCCAAGACCATACAGCAAAAGTGCAGTTTGATCATTACGGGGATACGTTTGACTGGCAGCATGACCACGCTTTGGTCATCGTATGACCACGCCTTGGTCATCATGTGACCACGCCTTGGTCAACATACGGGTTCATAATGACAGTCTGCCAAACACACATTGCAAAGCAGAAGGTTTTAATATTATACAACATTTCACAACGAAAAAAAGCAATCACTTCTATCGTTTTTTCTATACCTTTGCAAGCGAGAATAGAAAACTTTTATAATACAAACTAAGTTATGAAGTATTTAACAAATGACAAGCTCCTTATCGTCGGCGCAGGCGGTATGATTGGTTCCAACATGGTTCAGACAGCCCTCGCGTTGGGCCTGACTCCAAATGTGTGCCTCTACGACATTTATGAGCCCGGGGTGCACGGTGTCTTCGATGAGATGGAACAGTGCGCTTTCCCCGGCGCTAACCTCTCTTACTATGCCCCCGCAGTGGAGGACATGAATGATCCCAAGAAGGTGGCCGAGGCTGCCAAGAAAGCTTTCACTGGCGCTAAATACATCATCTCTTCAGGTGGTGCTCCCCGTAAAGCTGGCATGACCCGTGAGGACCTGCTCAAGGGCAACTGCAAGATCGCAGCCGACTTCGGTGAGAACATCAAGAAGTACTGCCCCGACGTGGAGCACGTGGTGGTGATCTTCAATCCTGCTGACGTGACGGCTCTCACAGCCCTCATCCACAGCGGCCTGAAACCCAATCAGTTGACTTCACTCGCTGCTCTCGACTCTACTCGTCTGCAGCAGGCTTTGGCTCACGAGTTCGGCGTGCAGCAGGACAAAGTCACCGGCGCCCACACCTATGGCGGTCACGGTGAGCAGATGGCTGTCTTCGCTTCTCAGGTGAAGGTCGACGGCAAGCCCCTCGCTGAGATGGGCTTGAGCGACCAGCGCTGGGCTGAAATCAAGCACGCTACCACACAGGGCGGATCCAACATCATCAAGCTGCGTGGCCGCAGCTCTTTCCAGAGCCCTGCCTACTGCGCTGTGAAGATGATCGAGGGTGCCATGGGCGGCGAGCCTTTCACACTGCCTGCCGGCTGCTACGCCAACCTGCCTGAACTCGGTATCAAGAACGTGATGATGGCACTGCCCACCACGATCGACAAGACCGGTGTGCACTATACCACTCCTACCGGTACTAAGGAGGAGATGGCTGAGCTACAGAAGAGCTACCAGCATCTCTGCGATATGCGCCAGGAGGTCATCGACCTCGGTATCGTGCCTCCTATAGAGAAGTGGAGTGAGGACAACAAGAACCTGTAAAAAAAACACTGTTTACACACATATTATTAAAGGTGTACCGTCAACTATGGCAGTACACCTTTTTCTTTCTAATCAACCCATTGCCTGTGTTTTCATAGAGCCATTTCAATGCTGAAGTGGGAGCATGGAGGTAATATGTCAATCAGCGTGAGGGAAAGGATTAATCGGGATCCACGTCGAAATAGATTTGCACCGACTTATAACAAGCCTGAGCGGTGATGGCATCACGCGCCGCATAGAGTGCCCAATGCATTTTTCGCAGATCGATGCCTAACTCAAGTTTCAACACGATCTTTCGGATAAACATTGTCTTCACACGGGCGATGGCCGGCTTGTCGGGACCCAAAACACGGTCACCAAAGAGTTGACGCAGCTTTCCACCAAGTTCCTGTGCCGCCATCTCCACAATTCCTTCTTGCTTGTGCCTGAGAAACACATAGACGACGTGGGAGAATGGAGGATAGCGAAAGAGCGCACGCTCCTCGAGAAGATCATTGAAGAAGCCAGTGTAGTCGTTGTGAACCACCTGACGGATGACTGGCAACTTCGGGCTGCGTGTCTGCAGGATGACGAGCCCGCGCTTGCCCTTGCGTCCCGCGCGCCCAGCCACCTGACTCATCATCATAAACGCATGCTCATAGGCACGGAAGTCAGGATAGTTGAGCATCGTGTCGGCATCGAGGATCCCGACCACCGCCACCCTGTCGAAGTCGAGCCCTTTGGAGATCATCTGGGTACCGATGAGCACATTGGTCTTTCCCTCTCCGAACTCGTTGATGAGCCGTTCATAAGCGCCACGTGTGCGGGTGGTGTCGAGGTCCATACGCGCCACACGCGCCTCGGGAAGCTCGACACGCACGAGATCCTCAATCTTCTCCGTGCCATAGCCCCGGTCAGAGAGATGCGGATTGCCACAATTAGGACAAGTCTCAGGCACCGGCATGGTGAAACCACAGTAGTGGCAAGTGAGCAGGTTGAGCCGCTTATGGTAGGTCAGCGACACGTCACAGTTGCGGCATTTAGGCGTCCAGCCGCAGGTAGGACACGACAGCACCGGCGCAAAACCACGGCGGTTCTGGAAGAGGATGACCTGCTTGCCTGCCGACAGCGCTTCGCGCATGGCAGCGAGCAGACGGGGCGAGAACGGTCCCGTCATCATCTTGCGGTGGCGGAGGTCCTTCGTGTCGACGACCTCTATCTCCGGAAGTTCGATGTCTTTGAAACGCGTCGTGAGCGTCACCAAGCCGTATTTTCCCGTCGTGGCATTGTAATAGCTCTCCATCGAGGGCGTGGCTGTGCCGAGGAGGGTCTTGGCGCCTGACATCTGCGCCATGACGAGTGCCACGGAGCGTGCATGATAGCGTGGCGCCGGGTCCTGCTGCTTATAGCTTGTCTCGTGCTCCTCGTCGATGATGACACGTCCGAGCCTACGGAAAGGCAGAAAGACGGCACTGCGCGCGCCGAGGATGATGTCGTATGGAGCATCGGAGAGTTGCTTACGCCATATCTCCACACGTTCTGCATCGCTATATTTGGAATGGTAGATACCAAGCCGTGAGCCGAAGACCCGCTGCAACCGCTGTGTCATCTGCACCGTCAGCGCAATTTCCGGCAACAGATAAAGTACTTGCTGACCACGGTCGATAGCTTCTTGGATGAGATGGATATAGATTTCTGTCTTCCCGCTCGACGTGACACCATGGAGGAGCACCACATTCCTGGTGGCCCACTGTTGTACAATCTCCGCCTCTGCCTTTGCCTGAGCATCACTCAACGGGCTGATACGCTCTGGATGTGGGGCGGCTCCACAGCTGTTGAGCCGCCCCACAACATGCTCGTAGGTCTCAACAAACCCCTGATCGGCCAGTCGCCTGACGGTATCGTAGGTGCAGTGAGCCTCATTCATCAGTTCTTCACGCGTGACTACGCCGCTACACGCAGCACCACCGTGAGTATTGCTGCTGAGAGACAGGAGCGTGCGGAACGTCTGCTGCTGACGCGCCATGCGC
Source organism: Hallella multisaccharivorax DSM 17128 (assembly GCF_000218235.1). Taxonomy (GTDB): domain Bacteria; phylum Bacteroidota; class Bacteroidia; order Bacteroidales; family Bacteroidaceae; genus Prevotella; species Prevotella multisaccharivorax. The sequence goes on from NZ_GL945017.1 coordinate 234,951, forward strand.
CGGAGCATCTCCACGGCGACCTTCTCACCCTCCACCCCTGCGAACTTCCTGCTGACGCGCACGCAGGTCTCTGTCCGTGGCCGGTAGCCAGACTCGGCTTTCAGTCCCGCCGGCAGCGCGGCATTCATCACCTCACCTAAGGGCGACATGTAATAATCGGCGATCCAACGCCACAGCCTCAGCTGACTTGGGAGAAGCACGGGGGCATCGTCGAGCACCGTCAATACCTCGCGTATCTTATCGGCGGCAAGGTCCGGTTTGTCATCATGGACACGCACTGCCATTGCCGCATAGGTCTTACCCTTGCCAAAAGGGACAAGCAAGCGCATGCCCATGCTGATTCGCCCTGCAAGCTCATCGGCTATGGTGTAGGTGAAAACGTCCTGTAAGGGTAACGGCAATATGACATCAACGTAACGCATAACGGTGCAAACTTACATAAAATTCCTCGAACTTTACGCCAGTTAGATAAAAAAGTTAAGGTCAAAATCTGCATTGCTTATGTACAAACACGACTGGGAAATTACCGATAAATTCCCTCGCATTAAATACTGTTAATATTTGTTTGGACTGTCTACAAATGAACTATCATATAGTCTTGTTAAAAATGTAATTAAAATCCATTAAGGAAATGAAGAAGTTTATTACACTGCTCTTTACTTCCCTGCTGTCATTGAGCGTATGTGCCAGGGATTGCGGTCCCAAATGGTTGGAGAAAGCCGTGTTCTATCAGATTTACCCCTCCTCCTACATGGATACTGACGGAAACGGCATCGGTGATCTTAGAGGAATTATCCTGCGGCTCGATTACATTCAATCGTTAGGGGTGAATGCCTTATGGTTGAATCCTATCTTCGAGTCGGGCTGGTTTGATGGAGGATATGATGTTATTGATTTTTATAAGATTGACCCTCGTTTTGGTACGAACAGTGATGTTGTCACACTTGTTCGGGAGGCGCATAAGCGGGGAATCAAGGTCTGTCTTGATCTTGTAGCCGGGCATACAAGTGACAAGTGCGCATGGTTCAGGGAATCGATGGGGAAAGATCGCAACCTGCGTTACAGCGATTATTATATCTGGACCGACAGCATTTCTGACCAAGATAAAAAAGACATCGAACTGCGCAAGCAGGATCCTAATCCAGCTTCCAGCACACGTGGTAAGTTTGTTGATGCGGATGCTCCCCGTGCAAAATACTACCTGAAGAATTATTTTGCCTGTCAGCCGGCATTGAACTACGGTTATGCCCATCCTGACCCGAATCATCCGTGGGAACAGAGCGTTGATGCGCCGGGGCCACAGGCGGTAAGGAGAGAGATGCGCAATATCATGGCATTCTGGATGGACAAAGGCATTGATGGCTTCCGTGTAGATATGGCACAGTCGCTGGTGAAAAATGACTATGACGGAAGCGAACTGAAGAAGTTGTGGACGGAGATGCGGCAGTGGAAAGACAGGTATTACCCGGAGTGTGTCCTCATCTCCGAGTGGTCGAGACCGACGGAAGCTATCCCCGATGGTTTCAATATCGACTTCATGATGCACTTCGGAATTCCAGGATACCCTTCTCTGTTCTTTGCAAAAGACACTCCATTCGGCGAGCGTCATTCTTACCCCTATTGCTACTTCGACAAGTCGGGCAAAGGCATAGTAAAGGAATTCATCGAGAACTTTTCCGAAGCTTATGCCAAGACACGCAGCCTGGGATACATTGCCCTGCCGACAGCCAATCATGATTTCCAACGTATGAACATAGGGACGCGCAATACGCCCGACCAGCTGAAAGTTGCATTTACGTTCCTCCTGACCATGCCTTGCATACCTTTTATATATTATGGTGACGAAATCGGCATGATCTCCCAGCGTGATTTGCCGAGCAAAGAAGGAAGCAATGAACGCTCGGGTAATCGTACGCCTATGCAATGGACACCGGGCCCCACGGCCGGATTCTCCACCTGTCGTCCGGAACAGCTTTATTTCCCCGTGGCAACGGATGGAGGAAGGATTACCGTGTCAGAAGAAGAGAAAGACAGACATTCGGTGCTGAACTTCGTGCGCTCGCTGGTGGCACTACGACAGTCGTCAGCAGCTCTGGGCAATACGGGTGACTGGCGGCTTCTGAGCGATGTCGACAAGCCTTATCCGCTGGTTTATCAGCGTAGTGCTGGTGATGAGACTTACATCATCGCCGTAAATCCAAGTAGTGCTTCTGTCCGTGTGAGCCTCCCAGCCATCTCTTTCTGTAAGGGGAGTATCGTTTCTCTCGTAGGAAAAGCTTCATGCAAGCCGGAGAAAGGCAAGCTGGACATAGGGATGGGCGGCGTTTCTGCAGCTGTCTTCAAGCTGAAAGACTGAACGGTAAGAAAGAACAAGAGACACTCAGGTACAGGTGTCTGTCTGTACGTTGAAAATAAAGATTATTAATTGTGAATATGTAAATTAGATTTTGGTTATTTGGTTACATTCAGTTTTAGTTATTTAAAGTGACTTTATTGACTGTTTACAGACAAATATTATAGAACAAGGATTTTTCAGGGTAACACAGACAAAAGTGCTCCGTGTAGCAGTAACTGCTATCTGACATTTTTATCTCAGTTTTTTATCACAGTTTTCAGGGTAAACAAGGAGAGTATGTTCCGCTTCGGTGGAATATACTCTTTTTTATTACCGTCCGCTGAAAAAGGATTGCACTACCCAAGCTGTTATACATAAGTCTGTTTAAAGGACTCCTGCGGACGACACCGGTTGGCTTCAGCAAGAATACTGCTACGGACGACATCGTCGGTACCGAGATGATGCAGCCTCTAAACTTCAGTTTTCACCGATCTTCACTCCACAGATAAACATTTCAAAACTAATTAATCGACTCTCCATCACGGTTAGAGTTTGTGCCCGTCACCATTGGTGATTGCCCCTGTATCAGGTGACATCTGGGACTGACAGGAAACAACCTTGTCTGTCCCTTGCATGCTTGCTGCCATTGCTGTTCGAAACTGCAGTTCCATCTTCTTCCACTAAACTTCGGCTTGGCATAGTCCATGGGACTGGAATATATCTCGCCAACTTACCCTTCCTGTAACAGAAATCCCGGTTAAAGAAGTATAAATAATGGCATTTCCTTACACTTACTGTCCACAAATACGACTCCATTTTATCTTAATGACAAAAATGACAAGGTACCTATGAAGAGTTCTGACTATGACAAGATAAACAGCAGTATGGATTTCTTCCGTCTGAAGGATAGGAAGTTCATAATGTGGCGTCTGCTCCGGACACAGGAACTGGATGATTTCTGGAATGACTTTATCGTCCGCCATCCAGAACTGGAGGCTGAGTTCGATGAAGCTGTCCGCATCAGTGACAGTCTGCAGATAAACGACGCCCATTATGCCGGTACGGATGTCTTGCTGGAAAGAATACAGAAGACGCTTTCGGCGAAACAGCGTCATGTCCGCATCCTGCATATCTCAAGAATTGCAGCTGTGGCAGCTATGTTCCTGTTGCTATTTGTGCCAGCTCTGTACTTCGGTTATGTACATTACATAAAGCAACCCGCCGGGCAAAACTATGCCCTATTGTCCAAAGGCAATGGAGTGAATACAGAAGAATTGTTACGGGAAATGCGGAAAAGTAAGAATGTGGAATTGCTGGTGGATGGGAAGCGTCTCACTTTCAGACATCTCGGGGAAATGACCATAACAGACGGAAAGGTTATCTATGGTAAGTCAGGGTCCGTCAGCGGAAAGACCTGCCGCCTGCACGTGCCCGCAGGAAAGCGCTTTGCCATCACGCTTGCCGACGGAACAAAACTGTGGGTGAACTCACGTTCGGAAGCAGAAGTCCCCACAAAGTTCACAGGAAGAACGCGTGATGTGAATGTGGACGGAGAGGTATTTGCTGATGTGATGAAGAATCCACAGCAGCCTTTCATCATTCATACAAGCCGTATGGATGTGACGGTGAAAGGTACCAGCTTTGATGTCTCGGCATATAGTCGTGAGCGTGAAGCAGCCGTCGTACTGGTACGTGGCAAGGTGCAGGTTGATACCCGCAGGGACGGCAGCATGACAGTTTTGCCCAGCGAACGGGTCTCTCTTGCGAACGGACGGCTGTCCAAGCGGACGGTTGATGTTTCCGACTACGTAAGCTGGAAGGACAACTACCTGTTCTTCAATGATACGCCGGTAAGTGAGGTTCTGAAGAAAGTCAGCAGTTACTATGACATTCGTTTTACTGAAGTGGATCCCATACTCAATGACAAGAAAGTCAGCGGCAAACTCAACCTGTCGGACAATGTTGATGATATTCTTTCATCCATAGCCCTGCTGACATCGTCTGCCTATACGCGAGAAAAGGATATGGTTAAACTTGTTAGAAAAGGAAGGAAATAGTGCCTATGAAATAATATCGGAACCTGAAAAAGGTCAGGCTGTGGATGCAACACGCCTGACCAGGACAATCGAAAAACATTGAGCAATCAATATCATCCAATTTTTATCCATTACAAATGCAAATGTATAAATCTAAATCTAATTTTCACAACAACCCTCTCTGTTGTTATAGAAAAATAGCAAAAGTTACGTTTTCTTTACTTTTGCTATCGTTCTCATGTGTCCAGGATATCCCTGCACGGGAGCTGGGGACACAGAATCTGATGGTCACGCTGGCAGTGAGCAATACTACTGTCAGGAATATCATGGACAGAATAGAACGGTCAGAAGGATATGTATTTATTTACAATAGCGATGTGAAGAACGAACTGAACAGGAAAGTCTCACTGCGTGTGGTAAATGAAGACATAGATGCAGTCCTTAACCGGCTTTTCTCCAATACAAACATCTCTTATAAGAGAATGGGCAAGCAGGTGACCCTGTTCTGGAGACAGAACAGAAATCCGCACGCCATTAATGCCGTTATGACACCTCAGCCCCAGCAGACTCCCGAGAAGCGCAGTATCAGGGGACGGATTGTTGACGAGAACAATGAGCCTGTCATCGGTGCGACCGTGAAAGTCAACGGAAAGAATACTGTCGGTGCAGTGACTGACATGGATGGAAACTATACCCTGAACAATGTGTCTCCACATGATGTGATCACTATTTCCTATATTGGAATGAAGCCACAATATGTCACGGTTGGCAGCAAGAATGAACTGAACATAACAATGAAGGCTGACGACAATACGCTGAATGATGTTATCGTGGTGGGTTACGGAACCCAAAAGCGTGAATCCCTGACAGGTTCCATCTCCATGGTGTCATCCAAAGACCTGACCGTCACGCCGCAGGTGAGTGCTTCCAATATGCTGACGGGCCGTGTACCGGGTCTGATCACAACACAGACCTATGGTATCCCGGGCAGTGACAATGCGACACTGAGTATCCGTGGCTTTGGAAATGCTCTTTTCATCGTGGATGGAGTAGAGCGTGATGCACGTTACATTGATCCTAACACCATCGAGTCTATCTCTGTGTTGAAAGATGCCTCCAGTGCCATCTACGGTTCACGTGCCGGTAATGGTGTTGTCCTGATTACGACAAAGCGTGGCAATCAGAGCAAGCCGACCATTACAGCCGGAACTACACTGACCCTGCAAAGTGTCACTGCCATGCCGAAGACAGTATCGGCTGGTCAGTATGCAGAACTGAAACGGGAAGAGTTCTACAATGCTAATGGAGAGCATACGGCGCAGACACCACCTTTTACAGAGGAGCAGGTACAGAAATACTATGACGGGACAGATCCTCAATATCCGAATACGAACTGGTATGACCAGATTATCAGGAACTGGGCACCTATGCTGCAGTACAATGCTTCTATTCGTGGCGGCAGTGACCGCTTCTCTTATTACAGTTATTTTGGTTATACCAAGCAGGAAAGTATCTTCAAGACCAATTTTGGCAATTATCAGCGTTATGCCTTCCAGACCAATCTGGATGCAAAGGTAACGGATCGGATAAAGATCCAGCTGTCTGTTGCAGAGAATATTGATGACAGGAATTATCCATCGACAAATGTTTATTCAGGAACGGCAAGTCTGTGGGGCTATTTCTGGCAGACGCTGCCTACTTATCCTGCAAGTTTCCCCAACCCTGACTATCACTCTTATGCCGGTGGCGGCGGAACCGGTGGCGTGCATTTGGTAGCAGACAGGGATATTACTGGATATAGCCGTTCAAAGAACTACCTGACGAATATATCGGGAACATTGACCTATGACTTCAAGTATGTTCCGGGGCTTTCCTTCAAAGCTTTCATAAACTATGCCAAAGCTGATTATCCGACGAAGATCTTCCATAAGCCGGTCTCTTTTTATACGTATAATTACGAGAATGACAAGTATAACCTTCAAGGAACTTACTACAATAAGGCTTCACTCGATCAGACGCAAGGCTATTCTCAGGTCATAACTTCTCAATTCTCACTGAACTATGAGCAGCTGTTTGCCAAACTGCATCGCGTAAAGGCAATGGCCCTTTTCGAGAGTGTCGATACGAAAAGTGATGAATTGAGTGCTGGAAGAACGGACTTTCTTACTTCATCAATTGACCAGATGTTTATGGGAAGTACGATGACGGCACGTAACAATGGCAGTGCATCAGAGAACGGTCGTGCCAGCTATGTGGGACGTCTGAATTATTCTTATGCAGACAAGTACCTGCTGGAACTCATCCTCCGTGCTGATGCGTCTGCCCACTTTGCTCCGGGACACCGATGGGGCTGTTTCCCTGGTGTCATGGTCGGGTGGAGAATTGACCAGGAAAAATTCATGAAAGACATGAAGTTCGATGCCTTGAAACTTCGTCTGAGCTACGGACAGATGGGTAATGATGCCATAGGCGATTTCCAGTATCTTTCCGGCTACAAGCTCTATGAAATGACTTATTTGCTGGGCAACACCTCTACAAATGGCATTAAATCTACAGGACTTGCCAACCCGGACATGACATGGGAACGTATGCATATCTCCAATGCAGGTATTGATTTCTCCTATAATCACCGTATGATCTATGGGTCTTTTGAAATGTTTTACCGTAAACGTTCCGGCATCCTTGCACGACGCAATATATCCTTACCGAATACGTTCGGTGCAACACTTCCGTTGGAGAATCTGAACAGCCAGGATACAAGAGGATGGGAACTGGAGCTTGGTACAGCCGGATATTTCCATGACCTTTATTATGATGTCAAAGCTAACTTCTCTGGTTCCCGTTCTAAATGGATTCATTATGAGGAGCCTGATTATACCGATCCTGACCAGATACGCCTCTCGAAGAATTCCGGAAAATGGGTGGATAGAACTATAGGATATATTTCCAACGGACTGTTCACTTCCCAAGAGCAAATAGATAATCTTGCTTATTCTTATCCTGGCGGAAATGGCAGGCTAAGACCTGGTGACCTTATCATTGTCGACAGGAACAATGATGGTACAATCGACTGGCGCGACCAGGCTGTCATCGGCAAGGGGACCATCCCTCATTATATGATGGGACTTAATTTTGATCTCAGCTATAAGGGATTTGATTTGTCCATGTTGTTCCAAGGAGCTTTCGGATTCTATAAGAAATTAATCTTCTCCGGAGGAGAGAACTACTATTCCTTTGTCTATGATAAACGATGGACAAAAGACAACAATGATCCAAATGCTTTAATTCCAAGACTGAGTGGTGCTCCTACCAACAGTTACATTACACAAAATAATTTCGTCAAGTCAGATTATGTCCGCTTAAAGACATTAACTATCGGATATACTGTTCCTGAGAAACTTCTTTCTAAATTAGGTTTACAGACATTGAGACTGAATGTATCAGCATATAATCTGTTAACATTCAGTAAATTGAACAAATATAATTTTGACCCGGAGGCTCCTTCTGGTGAAACAGGACGGTCATATCCTCTGAATAAGACAATCTCATTCGGGTTGGATGTTTCATTCTAAAAGAAAAGAACATGAAGAGTTTGAAAAATATTCTGTTTATATCAGCTTCAGTACTTGTGCTCAGCTCCTGTACTGACAATCTTCTTGACAGAGAACCTTTGAATATAATTTCTGATTCCCAGGTCTATACAGACAAGACATTGGCTGATGCTAAATTGACGCAGGCATATACACAGATGTGCGTGATGATCAATGAGTGCCCCCGCCTCAACAACCCTAAAAACGGATATTGGGAAACGATAAGTGACGACTGGAACGGCCCATTTATCATTAATGAGATTGCTGACGAAGGTGTCAGCAACTGGATAAAAGGACAGTCCAGCACTGTAAAAGGTTCAGGCATATCCAATTCTGGTGGAATTCTTGAATGGTGGGAGGATGCTTATGAGGTAAACCGCATTCTTAATGAATTTATGGAGAAAATGGAAAATTCTTCTTTTGCAGATGCATATAAGAAAGAACGCATTGCAGAGGCTCGTTTCCTGCGTGCATTTAACTACTTCTATATGGTCAAGCGATACGGCGGTGTACCTCTTGTCCTTAAGGCGCAGATGCCAACAGACCCTGAAAGCGAATTGTATGTATCTCGCAATACGGAAAAGGAAGTATATGATTTCATCCTGTCGGAGATGGATAAGATTGTCACAGACCTGCCGGCGCGGGCAAATACAGAGCTTGGACGGCCAAGTCGTGGCGCCGCTATGGCACTGAAGGCGAGGGCTGCCTTGTACGCCGGTAGTATTGCCCAGTTCGGTAAAGTTCAGTTGGGGGGACTGTTAGGCATAGAGTCTTCTTTGGCTAAGGACTATTACCAGAAGTGCTACGATGCCTGCAAGCAGATAATGAACTGGGGCGAATACAGCCTCTATGACAGTGATGCAGACAAGACGCAGAACTTTAAGAACGTCTTCCTGAAAAAGAACAACAGTGAAGACATCATGGTCATTCAGCATGATGCCACACAGCGTACAACATCTGGCGGCAATGGATGGGTCTGGGATTTCTTCCAGTGTCCACATCCACAGGCGTGGGGTGCCGGAAACCAGAATGCACCTTATCTGGAAATGGCAGAAGCATTTGAGCATATTGACGGAACTCCAGGCACACTGGACAAGACAACACTGGAAAACAGGCTTTGGTCAATGAATGAACTGTGGGCCAACAAGGATCCAAGGTTCTATGCAACGATATGGACACAGGATACCAAGTGGCAGAACAGAAAGGTTGATTTCCATAACGGTCTGATACTTCCTGACGGAACCATAAAGGGGGACGGCGCTTATCAAGGTGTAGCAGCTGCTGGTGACCAGTATATTGACAATTATAGTTATGGGACGGGGTTTGGCGTGATGAAGTATCTGGATGAGACGCATGACAATACGGGTGAACGTGCTACTTCCAGTACGGACTATATTCTGTTCCGCTATGGAGAAGTATTGCTGAATTATGCTGAAGCTGCCTTTGAACTCGGCAAGACCGCAGATGCGCTGGATGCAATCAATAAAATCCGTTCCCGTGCCGGAATAGCAGCCTTAAGCTCTGTCAACCGTGATCAAATCAGACATGAACGTAAGGTGGAACTGGCCTTTGAGGGACACCGCTATTGGGATTTGAGAAGATGGAGAATTGCCAAAGACGTCATTCCTGTAAACCGTTCGGGATTACGCTATATCCTGGACTATAACACCCGTAAATATCAGGTAAAGGTCTTGGAAAATTATGATGGCGTCACGCCTCCTGTCTTTGAGAATCGGAATTACTATTTCCCAATTACGGCCAGTCGTATCTCTAATAATAAGAATCTCGTAGAAAACCCAGAGTATTAATTAAAAAGTATGCACAATGAAAAAAAATAACAACCGGAAACTGTCAGTCTTGTGGAGTTTATTATGCCTGTTCTTTTTTGTTATGCTGTTTAACAGCTGTTACAATAATGAAAAAGATCCGGTATATGAGAACCTGAAAGAGCTTGTCGTATCAAATGCAGCTGTCAACCTTGAATATGGTGACTCCACGACCGTGACAATATCTCAAGGAAATGGTGGATATGAGGCTGTTGCTGAAGACAACTCCATCGCAGAGGTCTCCGTCCTTTCAACTACGGTCAAGATAAAGGCTTTGAAGTCCGGCTCTACCAATATCACCGTTAGGGATCAGAAAGGAAAGACGCAGAATATTGTGGTAGCCGTTGCGGCACCCGTCAATATAGAGACCAATGAGTTCATCACAGTATGGAAAACAGACAATGAGGGTACTTCTAATTCCACTTCTGTAACATTGCCTGTTTCTGGCAGCTATATTGTAAAGTGGGAAGAGGTTGGCAAGTCTTCACATAAGGGTCAGGAGGAATATTCTGATATAACTTCAGCGAATTATCCGACAATAGACTTCGGTTCAGTAGGAATGTATCGTGTAAGGATAACGGCGAAAGATGCAGAGAAGCCTTTCGGCTTTATCTTTGACACCTATTCTGCTCCAGCTCTGGACGGATTGAAACTTATCAGAGTAGAGCGTTGGGGTGTGAATAAGTGGCCTTCCGCAGCAAGTATGTTTGCCCAGTGTCGTAATATGGATGTTACGGCAACGGACGTTCCTGACTTTTCGGCATGTGACGGTAAAATGTATAATATGTTCTACCATTGTGAGAATCTGGTTGGTAATAACAGCTTTGCAAAATGGAATGTCAGCATGATGTGGCATATGAATGAACTTTTTGCATACTGCTATAAATTCAACCAGAATATCAATGCATGGAATACAAAGGGGGGATATCTGATGTCAGCTATATTCAAAGGTTGTACTGTCTTTAACCAGCCACTTGACAACTGGAACTTAAAGAATGCCGCTAATCTGTCCGGCTTCTTTGAGAATGCCACCAGTTTCAATCAGGATATCAGCTCCTGGGAGCTTCCCAATGCAGAGAACCTGTCGTATATGTTCAATCATGCAACAGCATTTAACCAAAACATAGGAAGTTGGACATTAGAGAAAGTAACCAATATGGAGGAGATGCTGACGAACTGTGGCATGAAGTCTAAGAATTATGATGCAACCTTGAAAGGCTGGGCAGAAAACGCCAAGACTCCGAACAATATGAAGTTAGGGGCAAATTCTCTGGCTTATTCTTCTGCCGGAAAAGACGCACATAAGATATTGACGGATACCAAAGGATGGACAATCACTGGTGACAGTTATAATGCATCTGGCAATTGAATTATCCGAATAACGTGAGTTCAGGGGGGCTTCTCCTGAACTTACGTTAAACAGAAGTCTGATAGTTGTTGTATGAGTATGTGGAATTCCTATGCAACAACCGTCTGGGCAGATATCTATTATAAAGGAAACTTAAAACATGATTACAATGAAAAAGAATGATATGGTCTCACTATGTGCCTGTCTGATAATAATGACATCCTGTGGAGGAAGCGATACGACCTCTGGACCAGATGGCAGAGGACTTACCCCAGACAATGGAGTGATAGAACTAAAAGACAATCAGAAGGGACTTTCAAACCCAGGTATGGGATGGAATCAAATGTACTACACATTCGATGATGTACCCGTCCTTACTGGAAACGACAAGGCGGATAACCTGAATTGGATTCCTTGTGATATACTCTCTTTCAGAGTCAGTTGGGCTAAGATGGAACCTAAAGAAGGACAGTATAACTGGAAAGTCATTGATAATGCTGCCAACTATTGGCTTTCAGAGGGGAAACGGCTGGCATTTAAGTTCTATACAAACTTTTTATGGGATAATCCAGACAGGCAGGCAACTCCATTGTGGTTGAAAGATGCCGGTGCCAAAGGACATTATCTTGATGGGAACAATAATCCAAGTGATGATTCCTGGATGGCAGATTATGGGGACCCCATCTTGCTGGAAAAGCTGGAAAATTTTTACAAGGCAGTTGCAGCACATTACAGTGCTGATAAAATTGAGTTTATAGAACTTGGCTCCATTGGACGGGTCGGTGAAGGAAACAGCTATCAGATTGGGGTGGAACCAACTGAAGCAGAACTGAAAGCACATATCAATCTTCTGCGGAAGTGCTTCCCGAAAACACAATTGTTCATAAATGATGATCATGGAGAAGCAGCTTGCCTCTATGCAAAGACTCTTGGGTATGGAGTTGACGACCATAGCATAGGCGTAGATGCCTCTGTCAATCCTCCAGGAAGGGCATATAACAAATCTATCATTGACAAGTTCCATGACGGGAAGTCTATTATCGGTCTTGAAGATGACACATGGCTTCTTCCCGACGACTGGTATTTGAAACAGATGACTGACGCTCATGCAAATTATTGTCGTATCCATACTTCTCCATCGAATTTGAGGAAAGCAGACGTACGCAAGATTGTTAATCAGATGAATTTGAAAATGGGATACAGGATTCAATTCCCAAAGATTTCTGTTCCGACTTTTATCCAAAGGGGACAATCACTGAAGATAAGCTATTCTGTAAAGAATGCCGGAGTAGGATATTGTCAGGTTACCTGTTATCCGCATTTCCTGCTAAAAGATTCCAATGGAAAAGAGGTCACCTCTGTTACTGACCTGGGGTTCGACCATCAGAACTTAATGTCAAGCAGTGACAATGCTACCTTGAATAGAAATGTATCTTTGGCTATTCCAGCAAATGCAGATGCTGGAAACTACACCTTGTTTATCTCTATGGTAGATGAGGATGGTAAGCCATTGATTAAATTACCATATGACGGTGACGATGGCAATAAACAGTATAAACTTATTCAGGTAAGAATAAAATAATCTAATATACGGTAACTCCCTCTCAGTTTCCCTGTCTACCCAGCATCCTGTTTTGTAAATAACATAGATGCTGGAAGGGAGGTTGTTGCCTTAGAAAATATAAAAAGAGAATGAAAAAGACGATTGTCATTGCTCTTCTTTGCTATCTCTACGCCATGTCTTCCATAGCGGCAGATTACACTCTTGCCTCACCTGATGGCAAAGTCAGAGGTGTTATTTCTGTAGCTCAGAAGACAGAAATCGAAATTACGTATGGAGGAGTTAGTTATCTGCGTATCCCATGTATGGCTATGGGAACATCTCAAGAAGTATTGGGAGAAAATGTAAAAGTAAGAAATACCGTAAGACACTCTGTCCGCCGTACTGTATCTCCTTTATACGGAATAAACGCCAGCATCCCAGAATCTTATAATGAATTGCAGCTGGACTGCAAAGGTAACTACTCCATAGTGTTCAGGGCTTACAATGAAGGAATTGCATGGCGGTTTGTAACGCGAAAGGGAAAATCTCTGATTGTGAAAGATGAAAAGATCGACTATCAGTTCAAGGATAATTACACAGCCTATTTCCATCCGCTGCTTTCAGAGTCTGATTACAGGATACAGAAGGTATCTGACAGTGGACAGAAGTACAATTACTCAAGCATGCCAGTGCTGGTGAAGACCGATGACGGGGTAAACATTTTGTTGCATGAATCTGGAGTAATGGACTATCCGTGTATGAGTCTGAAGTCGGACCCATCGCAGCCTAACACACTGACAACTGACCATGCCCGTTTCCCTAAAGTGGCCGAACCCGGGGGATACAACAACTTCAACCTGGTAGTGAAGCGTACGGAAGACTATATCGCCTGTACATCAGGCAACAGGGCCTTTCCGTGGAGGATAGTGGCTTTTGCAGCCAAGGACAAGGATATCCTGAATAACCAGCTGGTCTACCTGTTAGCTCCCGAGACAAGACTGGCGGACACACAATGGATAAAGCCGGGGAAGGTCGCCTGGGACTGGTGGAACGGGCTGAACATTTCAGGCGTTGACTTCCGTTCAGGTTTAAACACTGCAACCTACAAATATTATATTGACTTCGCTGCCAGAAATGGTATTGAATATGTAAATCTTGATGAAGGATGGGGAGATCAGTTCGATTTACTGAAAGTACGTGACAGTATCAATATGCAGGAACTGGCAGATTATGCCAAAAGCCGTGGTGTAGGATTGTTCCTATGGTGTGTATGGCATACGCTGGACCGACAGATGCCACAGGCTCTGGCGCAGTTTGAGAAATGGGGGATAGCCGGGCTGAAAGTTGATTTTCTTGATCGTGACGACCAGCTGGTCGTCGACTTTGAGGAACGTCTGCTGAAAGAAGCAGCCAAACATAAGCTGCTTGTCAACTTTCATGGAGCCTATCATCCGAACGGTATGGAGCGGGCTTATCCGAACTGTATCAATGTAGAGGGAGTGAAGGGACTGGAATGGGACAAGATTGCAGGTGCTGACGGTGCGACGCCACAGACAGCCGTAACAATCCCGTTTATCAGAATGTTTGCCGGACCGATGGACTACACACCTGGAGCAATGTCAAACTACAATCAGGCGGAATGGCGCATCATCAAGAAACGGCCTATGAGCCAAGGGACACGCTGCCAGCAGCTGGCAATGTATGTCGTGTATTATGCGCCGCTGCAGATGCTTGCCGATTCACCAACGGCCTATATGAAGGAGCCACAGTTCACGAAATTCCTTGCCGGCATTCCTACCGTGTGGGACAAGACATTACCGCTGGACAGCAAGGTGGGCGAATACGTGAATGTTGCCCGGAAGAAAGGCAGCACATGGTATGTTGCGGGCATGACGAACTGGACGCCACGTGACCAGCATATCAGATTTGACTTTCTGGACAAGGGACGTGAGTATGTTGCAGAGATTGTCAGTGACGGTATCAACGCCGACAAAGTAGGCAGTGACTATGTCATGGGAAAAAGAGATGTTCACGCAGGTGACGAACTAAATCTGCGGATGATGCCAGGTGGAGGATATACCGTCAGGCTGACACCTAAGGATGAAAAGCATGATATTGTTGTCTTCGGTGACTCACGTGTACAGATGGCAGGTGACTGGAATCTCAGAATGAACCGCACTGATGTCACGAATGCAGGTTTCGGCGGTTTCACTACCTCACACTTCATCTGGCTTGTCGATCCGTACGTAATCCAGAGACATCCGCGCCTGTGTTTCCTTGAAGGAGGCTGCAATGATATTGGTGCAGGAATACCGCTGGAGAGAATCAAGCGGAATTTCCGTTCACTGGTTGACAGCCTGATGGCGCATGGCATTGAGGTCGTGCTTAATACAGTAACCTATCCGACAGAGAAAGACCCGAAAGAGCAGAATTTCAAAACGGAGATGATGGACAGTGTGAATACTTTCCTCTTTAGTCTGGCCCGGGAGAAAGGACTCCCTTGCATCGACCTTAACCCTTTACTTACAGAAGGAAAGCGATTGAAGAAAGAATATGCATTGGATAATGTGCATTATACCCCTGCTGCCTATGCCATCTGGGTGCGTGAAATGGAGAAGATACTGAAGGCCAAGGGCATCTAAAGCGTAGTTTGTTGTAAGAAACAGTGATTTAATGGAAAAAATATGAGAACGAAGATAGCAAGCCTTGTAATGCTGTTACTCCTGCTGCCCATGGCAGGAATCCGGGCACAAGACAAGATAAAGACATGGGATGAGCTGGACCGACGACCGATACCGAAGTGGTGGACAGATGCCAAATTCGGCATATTCATCCACTGGGGTGTCTATTCCGTTCCAGCATATGCCCCTGTGAAAGAAGTGAAAGGAGTATATGAGAAGTATGCCGAACACTATGAAGCGCGGCTGAAATCGGGTAACAAGCTGTTCACTGATTTCCATAACCGTACATATGGAAAGAACTTTAAGTATGCCGATTTCGCACCGATGTTCAAAGCAGAGTATTTCCGTGCGGACGACTGGGCGAAACTTTTCCGCAAAGCAGGGGCACGGTATGTTGTTCTGACTTCCAAGCATCATGACGGCTTCTGTCTCTGGAACAGCCGATACTCGCCTCACTGGAACAGCGTCGTCATGGGACCACACATGGATATCATGGATTCCATTTCCCGTGCTGTGACCTGTCAGGGAATGCACTTCGGTTTCTATTATTCCTTGCTGGAGTGGTCGCACCCGCTGTATGACAAGAAAACGATCGGCCGATGGGTTGATGAACATATGTTTCCACAGTTGCAGGAACTGGTCGTAAAATACAAACCTGACGTTATCTACGCTGATGGAGAATGGGACTATGACAGTGAGACCCTCAAGAGCCGTAAGTTCCTTTCATGGCTGTATGATGAATCTCCCGTGAGGAACTCCGTCGTAGTCAATGACCGCTGGGGCTATGAAACACGTAGCAAGCATGGAGATTACTATACGACAGAGTACAACCTCGTCCATCAGAAGGAGGGCATTGGTGACAAGGCTTCTCATCCCTGGGAAGAAAGCCGTGGCATAGGGACTTCCTATGGCTACAACCGCTTTGAACGTGCGGAGGATTATCTGTCGTCCAAGGAGCTGATCCATCTGCTTGTCCGGACGGTTGCCAATGGAGGAAATCTTCTGCTGGACGTAGGGCCAGAGGCAAACGGCTTAATCCCCGTCATCATGCAGGAACGGTTGCTGGATATGGGAAAGTGGCTGGAGGTCAATGGGGAAGCAATCTATTCTTCACACCCATGCAGGAACCTGACGGTAAGGAACAAAAACGTTTTCCTCACCCGGGCGCACGGCAATCTGTATGTGATCGGCATGGATTGTCCTGACGGACCTGTGGTTATAGACGGTATTTCAAAGGCCGGACGTGCCAGCCTTCTGGGAGAGACAAAGGGGAGGATTGCAGCTACTTTAAGAAAAGGAAGACTGACTGTCAATATTCCTCCTCTCAGTATCTGCCACCTGCCTTCACCCTCAGCATGGGTTGTAAAGGTTGAGGGGGTGTACTGATAGACATGAGGCTGGTTCTGTCTGAACCAGCCTCTCATAGGAGTATGGGATATAATCAATAAATACAAAGGATATATGAAACGTTTATATTGTCTGCTGCTTATGCTGTTGGTTCTGGCTCGGATATATGCCGGAACTCCGATTAAGATATTGGCTATAGGCAACAGCTTCTCTGAAGATGCCGTGGAGCAGAACCTGCATGAATTGGCTGCGGCAGAAGGGATAGAAACCGTCATTGGGAATATGTACATTCCAGGTTGTCCGTTGGAATTACATGCCAAGAACATGAGGACTGATGCCCGGGCTTATCGTTATCGGAAGATAGGTGTTTCCGGGGAGATGACCCAGATTGACAGCATGTCATTAAGCAAGGCACTGGCCGATGAGGACTGGGACTACATCAGTCTACAGCAGGCCAGCCAGTTGTCTGGGCTCTATGATTCTTACCAACCTTACCTTCACGATCTGATCGCTTATATCAGAGCGCACGTTCCAACCAAGGTAAAGATAGTTTTTCATCAGACTTGGGCGTATGCCCAGAATTCAATACGAGCGGGATATGAGAACTATGGAAAGAATCAGATGAAAATGTATCGGGCTATCGTAAGGGCCTCTGGACAAGCTATGCGCACAGAGCCTATTGCGCTGCTGATTCCTTCGGGAACAGCCATTCAAAATGCACGTACGTCGTCTTACGGCGACACAATGAACAGGGATGGGTTTCATCTTAATTTGCTCTATGGAAGGTATACCGCCGCCTGCACCTGGTTTGCCGTACTGTTCCGCAGAAAAGTTGAAGGAAATCCGTATGCACCGAAAGGTATGACACCGCAGCAGGTGCATATTTCACAACAAGCGGCTGATGCAGCTGTAAGGCATCCTTATGAAGTGACGAAAATAAAACTTTAACATGGTCATAAAATGAAAAACAGAACTATTATTATAGTCCTGACCACCCTGACGTTGGGTTATGGCTACGTAACAGCACAGAATGTGGACAGGCTCTCGCCTGGGAAAGATGTGAAAGGTTATATCCAGCAGTCGTGGAAGAAAACACTACGATACAATCCCAAAGACTCGGCTGATCATATAGGTCTTCCAAAGCCCTATACTGTACCTTGTATTTCTGGGCATTTCCAGGAGATGTATTACTGGGACACCTACTTCACGAACGTCGGACTGCTTCTGGATGGACACATTGAATGGGCTATTGACAATACCGAGAACCTGGCTTCTTTAGTGGAGCGTTTCGGCAAGGTGTTCAATGGCAGCCGATATATGTACAGGTACAATTCTCAGCCACCTTATCTTTGCATGATGGTAGCGGACATATATGCCAGGACAGGTGACAAGGAATGGCTCGGGAGAATGTTCGGAACACTGGAAAAAGAATACAAATTCTGGATGACGCACAGAATGACACCCTGCGGACTGAACCGTTATTCCAACGATGTCATTGACAAGCAGAAGGACCGGGGGATGGCACAGTATGCCAAGTCCCGGACGAAGTGTAACATTGCACTGGACAGCCTCTCGGAGAGAGAAGTAACCACCTTTGCTTCCCATGCACGTGCAGAGTGTGAGTCGGGATGGGATTTCACGCCACGTTTTGAAAACAGGTGTGAGGACTTCTGTCCTGTAGACCTGAATGCCAATCTTTACTATTACGAGCAATCTCTTTCCCGCTTCTGCCGTATACTCGGCATGCCACTCAAGGCAGGGAAATGGGAGGAAGCAGCAAGAATGCGTAAGCACCTGATACAGAAATACATGTACAATGCAAAAGACGGTCTTTATCATGATTACGATTATGTCAACAGGCAGCTCTCACCAGTCAGGTCTGCTGCTGTCTTCAGTCTGCTGTTCTCCAGAGTGTTGTCTGCGGGCAATGCCAGATCCGTGGCCAGGCACGCATTGAAAGTACTGGAATTCCCTTATGGGATAGCAGCAACCGAAAAGGGTGATTATCATGGTACCTATCAGTGGGCTTACCCCAACGGTTGGGCTCCGCTGCAATATATCGCTATCAAGGGATTGGAAAACTATGGCATGACAGCTGATGCCTATCGGTTAGCATGCACCTATGTAGACGGGCAGAATCGCATTTTCGCACAGACCCATAATCTTTGGGAAAAATACAATGTGGTAGAGGGCAGTACACGTGTAACCAGCGAAGGGGAACATGACATGCCTCCGATGATGGGATGGACGGCCGGAGTCTATCTGTATGCATTGCAATATGTGGAGCATCACAAACACAGATAAGTTCTCAGTCAGTATATAAAATGAGCATAGACAGATGCCGGGGACATTATTTTACCGGCGGGAAGTCTATGCTCGATTCATGAAAATCTGAAAAAGAAAAAGGAGTATCAATGGATTGCCTATCTTGCGGCTCTCTTCTCGTAGGCACATGATAGCGCGATATACAAGTTTTCTTACAGATCCGGGACTGATATCTAACAGTTCTGCTATTTCCTCGTAACTCAAGTTCTGCATATATCGCAAGTAGATGGCCTCACGTTGTCGATCAGTAAGTGTATTCAGCAAATCTTCTACTATCTCCTTAATGTCCGATTTCTCTTCTTCATCTATAATCGTATCCAGAACGGTGACTTCTGTAGTGAAAGGCAGTCGGTTTATATCAGTCTCGGATAGTTTCGAGTGCCTCCGCCACACATTCAACATGTTATTTCTGAAAGCCCGGAAGAGGTAAGACGACAGACTACACACCCCCGTCAGTTCCTTCCTTTTAAGATACAAGGTGCAGAATACGTCATGTATGGCATCTTCACACAAATCCATATTGAACCCCAGGCTCTGTCCATAAGCCAACAAATCGTTTACACATAGAGAATATATAGAGGAAAAGATGTCTTTGCAGTCTTCCTCCGTTTCGCTATTCAGAAAGATTTGCCAATAGGCATTCAGTCTTTTATGCTTTTCTTGATTGGTCATGATTTGCTGTTCCATATACTATACCCCTACGGTGAATTCAACTATCAAGTGCAAATTTACGAAATGTTTTTATAAAAGTACTCAAATGGTGTTGAAAATTCCAATTTTTCTCTTGGCCTGCTGTTAATTTTCATTGTTATCATCTTTGTTTTCTGTGGCTTACCTCATTGAAATCGGTACCTTTTGGAATATATTGCCTGATAAGGGCATTCGTGTTCTCAATGCCTCCCTTTTGCCACGGCGCATGAGGATCGGCGAAGTACACTTTTACTCTATTTGAGAGTGTCAACTGAACTGCATTTATGGGGGAACACGCCTGTGGTCTTGGTAATCTTACGGATCTGACGAAGATGCCCCTCCACTGCGTTCGTAGTATAGAGACGCAGGGCAATGATTATGCCGAAATAGCGTAGTAGGTGGTGCCCTCCGGCAGGTAGAGGGCACCACCACGGAATGCTCAGAAATAGTAAGCGAGACCTATCTGCCAGGCATTGTAGCGCGCGTGGAAATTCTTCACGCCATCGGAAACGGTAGCGGATGTCTTTGACCAGGTGGCATCGCCCGTCTTGCCACAGGCAATGTTGTAGTTGGCATTGAGCTGGAGATGGTTGACCAGCGTGACACCGACACCGAGATTGACGCTGAAGTTGGAGTCCTTCCACTTCCAGTCATAGTCGGACAGTTTCTTGTCGCTGCCGACATTGAAACCAAACTGCGGACCGGCAAAGAAGAAAACATTGGCCAGCGAGCCCAGACCTATCGAATAACGAAGATTGACGGGAATGGCAATTTGCTTCTGGTCGAGGGAGATCTCCGTCCCCTTGCTTGCCGTGCTCTCATCGGTCACCTTGGCGGAACGCTGGTCGTAGACAGCGGAGGCATCCACCACCAGACCGATCACAGGCAGCGAGAACTTCATGGTGGGACCTATATAGAAGCCCGCACGGTTGCTCTCGTCAAAGACGCTCTTGTTGAACTTCAGACTTGTTGCATCGACACCGCCTCTGACACCGAACTTCACCTGAGCAGATGCCGGTGCGGCAAAGAGGATGGCTACAGCCATCACAAGAATAACATACTTTTTTTTCATCGTAAATCCAAATTAAACAATCTTTTTACATCCGAAATATATCCTTGAAATCGTATTAATGACGCTGTCTTCTCACGGTGACCCTTGCAGCGCCGGACGCTGATATCGTCTGTGGCGCACGGGTATGGCTCGCCTTCACACGCTCTGCCCTTGCAGAGGCACGGCGCACGCGCGGCGTCTTTTTCGAGGAGCGCGATGCCGTCGGCGCGAGCCTGGCAATGGAGTCGAGCGAGTCTTTCTTGGCAGGGTCACCCCATATCCGCGACTCAAAGGCCGCAATCTCCTTGTCGATGCGCTGTTGCTCTCTGGAGAGCTTGACGGAGTCGCCGCCCACCTCCTGAGCCAGGGTCTTGCCGAGCAGGTTATTGGTTTTATAGATCTTGCCCTTGTAGAGATTGGTCCCAAAATAGTCGGCCAGGCTCATCATGGCGGCATTGTTGATATTGCTCGTCATCACCATCTGCTTGGCAAGGAATGGAGCCAAATCACTGTAACGAACCCAGAAGAGCGGATACCTCGTAGCCCCATCACCAAAGTCATCATCACGGTACATCACAGGACAGAGCGCCGTGACCTGACGGTGGAACGTCGCCGTGTTCTGGTCATAATAACTGCTTTCTTTAATGAAATAAGCCTTTACCTCAGCTGACGGAATATCACTGTCGTCAATATGTACGCCTTTGTCTGTCTTCTCATAAAAGATATGATAGTCATCGAGGAACTTCTTGGGGATTAACCGCAGAGACTCGTCAAACTTCTCACTGCCGCTGTTGACATCATAACTGTATGCCGCTATGCCTCCATGGTTGGGACCAGCCATGATAAGTTTGAAGAGCAATGTGAAAAGATTGACATGTGTGCCATCCGGCTCCACGGGATAATAGAGCGCCGCATTGGCATCGTTGGTCAGATCAAGCTCCCGATAGACGTCACGACGCCAGATGACATCACCGCTCATCGGCTCATCCGTTGGAAAGTCGATCTGTTGCCGCAGCGTCATATTGTTGCTGTTCGACCGCGCCTTCTGCTGTGCCTGTCGGCGTACCTTGGGCTGTGCCATCAGGCTCACTGCGCACAGGCCTGTAAATACCAATAATATAAATATCCTCTTCATTGGAGTATCATTGAAATCATTAAAATTTACACTTACCTCACTTTCACCTCCATGGCTCCCGGCAACGTGCGCGCCACACCGTCGGGACCGATGGCATGGACCTCAGTAACATAGAACCGGCGGCCGCGACTCAGACGACGGAACTGGTCGCGCATGCGGTCGGTGAACTGATCGTCCTGTGAGGCTATCTGTACAGCGTTGCCCATGTTGTCGTAGAACACGGCAGAAAAGCCTGTCACACGGAACTGTATGTCGAGGATACCATCGTCGATGGCTGCATTGAGATGACCAGCTCCCATAAGGCTGGCTTTTGATAAGTTACCGCCTTTAAAACGGTCATCACCCACGGCAATGTAAGGAGTAGGATTAGGCAATTTGCGCACACGGAACACAAAGGGTGGGAACGACCGCGTCATCTTGCCGTCGCGCGCACTGACGCGGAACGTGACGTCATGACCGACAGCCGCCGGTATAGCCACGTATCTTCCCGGACCTTTAGAGATGAGACGTCCGCCGGTCATGCTGACGGACACACCGTTCTGCGGAACACCCGGCACGCTGACGCTGATGGGGTTGTCGTATCCGGCATAGAGCATATTCATGAGGTCGGCAGCCACCGTAGCGCCTCCCGGCACGGGGATAACGTTGTATTTCTGAATGAAATTGCGCCTCAATACATCTCCACGGTTGCTACGCATAAGGATGTAACCGCCGAACTGATGCTCGCCCACTCCACCGGCAGTGAAACTATACTGACCGTTGCGTGTGATGATACGGGAACCATTGACATAAATCTCCGGCTGACTCGTCGTATCGACCGCAGCCATGACGATATTCGCATTGAAACGCTCACCTGGATAGAGCGTGGTCTTCTCAGGTACGACAAACGCCTCCAACTTATTCACGCGAATATCTTTCAAACCGATGTTGGCCTCGAGAGAGTGAAGAACCTCACCCTCGGCATAGCGTACATCATTCTGCAATTTAGACAGAAGCGTAACGGCAGCAGCCACCGGCATGTTCTCAAACATATACTCCTGCCAGTTCTTGCCAAGGTTATCTTTGCCCCGCACCACTTTTGTAGAGAGGTTACTCTTGATGATAGCATACTGCCGTGGGTCGGTAATATACCGCAGAATACGGTCCCGGAAACTGTTGATGGCCTTATAGAGTTTCTTGCCCTTGCCAGTCAATGGCGCCAACATTACTGTTCCAGCTGCCTCCACATTATCCGTGTTCTCTATATTCCTCAGATTCCCCCCAGGTCCGTCAGCCTCCTTGACAATGGCAATCTTCAGCGCCTCGGCAAAATTATACAACGAGTCACTCATATTACGCACATCCTGAGCTTGCTCGTACCATTGCCTCACTTTCTCAGGATTGCTTAGCATCTGACGGCGGAAGTCACTCATGATATCTTCGTTCAGCTTTGAGGAATTGGCAGTTGTTCGGTCAAGGCTCTCCTGTACCACGGCAAAACCATGGAGCACCTCTGTCGACACATTGAGTGCCAACATAGCCAGGAGGACGATGTACATAAGGTTGATCATCTTCTGGCGCGGAGTGACCGGTCGTTTCTTTATTGCCATTACTCGTTATCTTTATTAATCATCGCCCTTACTCGTTACCTTTATTTATACTCGCATTAGGCGCTGCCACCCGCATATTGACGGTCATAGCCTCTATCATGCGTGCATAGATATGGTTGAGCTGATCGATCTGTTCCGCCATCTTCTTGGTCTGGGCGTTGATCTCATCAATGGTGCCAATCTGTTTACTTGCACCTTTGAGCTGCATCTCATAGATCTTACTGATGCCAGTGAGCGTACGGTTGAGGTTCTCCATCTCCTCGCTGTCACGTGTGAGACGCGAGCTCTGCTCATTGACTTTCTTCAAGGTCTCAACCAGAGTCTTCAACTCTTCAACATAGTTGCCCTGCGCCTCATTCATGGCCTCCGCCTCCTCCTGTGACATCTGAGGGACGTATGCTGGTGTTGGCTGCTGGGTAGACGCAGGTGTTTGAGGAGCAGCGGTAGGTGATTCCGACTCTGCCTCAGCTTTTCCAGTTTCCTCTTCACCAATAGAATAGTTTACCTTACCAGTCTCAAGATACTCTTCCGTCAGACGGGTCGGCATCACCCGGCCTTCGGCTGTCTTGTCAAACGGACGGTCGAAAGCGGAGATGAAGAACACGAAGACCTCGGTACCCATACCTATAAACAACATGATATTAGCCCCGGGGAGATGGGTCAACTTGAACAGAGCACCAAGAATGACGACGGAGGCGCCCCAACTATAGGCGTAGTTGAGAAAGGTCTGGCCTGCTACGGTATCCATCCATTTCTGCAGACGGTAGACGAGATTATATTTGCTGTATGTCATAATAAGCCTAAACTTTCTTTGTTGATTTTGTTATCTTCTCTTTTGCTTTCCGCTGACAGAGTTTGCCAACGAACGAACACAACGAAAACCGATGTAACTCCGAGGTTGGTTCTGATATTCCCACGAGCGCCAAGCCGAACGGATCAAACTCTCAGGATCTTTCCACGAGCCACCACGCACGCTCTTCTTCTTTAAGCGATAGGGATCTTCCTGCGCCGCGTTGTATTTCAACTGTGGGTTGATGTCGTTCATAGCATCCACGCCAGCCTCGGTATAGATGGTACTGGTCCACTCCGCCACGTTACCCGCCATATCATAAAGGCCATTACTGTTGGGTGAATAGCTGCCTACCTTAGCCGTGATAAGATTACCGTCTTTAGTGTAATTGCCGCGGTCGGGCTTGAAATTGGCATAGAAACAGCCATTGCCACTCATCACGTCCTTATTCTCCCAAGGAAACTCCGTCTGATTCCTGCCACGGGCAGCGTATTCCCATTCGGCCTCCGTCGGCAGACGGTAACGCTGAACATAACGTGCCTCAGGTCCGAGACCTTTAAGCAGATAATCAGTACGCCAGGCACAAAAAGCATTGGCCTGCTCCCAGGACACCCCGACAACAGGATAATCGTTGTAGGCAGGATTGGAGAAATAGTTACGCAAATAGACCTCATTATCGGCATTACGGAAATCATTTACCCAACAGGTAGTATCGGGATAGATATTCACTATATACGTATTAAGGAAATCCCATGGACCCGAGAGCGGACGGTCGACAGTCTGTCTCACGATATTTCCCGACTCGTCGATATACGCTGTGTCCTTACTGATCATCACGACTTCATTGGGATTGACAACGTCATCCGTGTTGAGGTCGCGTTCTTGGGGGTCAAGGCGATTACGGCGAAGAGCGGCAGCCGTATAATCATATACCTCATACCGATAGTTCATCTGCCTATAGTCAAGCATTTTCTCGCCTGTCACTGGATTCGTGACATAAAGGCTCTCTATAGCGCGCTGCTCGTCCTCATTAGGTTTGCGTGGCAGTCGTTTGCTCCAGTTGACATGAGGCTTCACAGGATCGCCATTCTTATCCTCTGTGATCATATAAGTCTCATCGCCACCGTAGTTAGGGTCGGCAAGGCGTGTGCGGAGAATAGAGTCGCGCACCCACATCACGAACTGCTTATATTGAGAGTTCGTAATCTCTGTCCGATCCATCCAGAAGCCATCCACAGAGATATCTTTCACCGGGATATTCTTTCCCCACAAGCTATCACTCTTGACATCACCCATCTTGAGGTAGCCACGGTCAACCCGAACCATCCCATAAGGTGTGGGCTCAGTGAACGCTCTGCCACCGACACCGACCACCTCTCCGCCTCTGCCTGACACCGACGCCGTCTTCGCACTGAAGCAACCCGACAACGACAAAGTCAGGGCAGTCATACTAAGTAACAATATGAAGTTCTTCATATATATTATTTTCTTTTTTCTTCTTGTCATAAAATACGCACGCTCTTATGAAGGTTTCGCCCTTTCTTCACGAAGTTCAGCTCATGCTTATAGCCGATGAAAAGCTCATGGCTGCCGTTACCCGGATTAATGCCCGAGGTATAGATCTCATAACTATAGCCCAAGACCACGCTGTGGAAACTTCCGCCTAAGAGTACTGTCGCAGAAATGGTTGGACTGTATGTCGCACCAAGATAAAGCATACGCGCTCCATTGGAGTAGACGAGACGACTTGTAATGTCCCCGCGCCAACCCGAACCATCGGTTCTGACTAAGAATGATGGCTTCAATGATAAAAACGGATTATGAAAGCGAATATTGCCTCCAGCTGTAAAATAATAGGTCCGGTCTATCTGCAACTCGTTATTGTCGCCTAAGGTTACCAGAGGAGCATTGAGATGTGCAGCCGAGAGGCCAGCATACCAACTCCCATGAATATAATAGAGTCCCATGCCCAAATCAATAGTATTACCTGTTAAAGAAGTAGTAGAAAAGGCCGGGTCATTCGACTCTCCCAAGTCGACCTTACTACCATCAAAATTTTCACTGATAAACCCTGCCTGCGCGCCGATTCGCAGTTGACCACCGAAAAGCTTCAATTGATACGCATATTGCAACTCCAACTTTGTATGCGTGAAAAGGCCTATCCGATCATTCATGAAAGTAAGACCTACACCATGAAAAGACTTCAGGGCACGGAAAGGCAAATCTCCTGACACATAAGCAGTACGTGGATTATGCTCAAAGCCAGCCATATCCAAAGCATAAGCAGCCGTCACATGGATATATGGTTGCTTACCAACTGCAGCAGGATTAAAAGACGTCTCCATGTCAAAATAATGATTGAAAGAGGGGTCATATTGTGCCTTGGAGACAACGCCACCACAGAGAGAACAGATGAAAATGAGTATGTAGTATCTATAATTCTGCACAATAAAACAACGCAGAAATGCCTGAAATATTGTAACGATAATAATATGTGGGAATATTTAACAAGAAAATAGTCTTTGTTCCATGATACCTACTGGATAAAAACTCTTTCAACAACCTCATTTTTACGTCCCATGTGCCCATAAGCTGCAGTCTCCATATACATTGGCTGCTAACATTCTGAAGGTCAACATATGTGTTAGAACTCACCTTTCCCATCATAACAAACCTGACCGGTTGTGACAAAGGTTTCTATTGCACAATGGGCATTGTTGTTATAAGCAAGGAAATGGTCAAGCAACGCATCTGAAATTTGGTCGGAAGTTTCATCAGGATGCCCCTCCGATACAGATTCGGATGTAAGAGTTTCCTCATACTATCTATTTTTTTAAAAGATAGAAAGTTGAGGTTGTAAAAAAATTCCTGAAGTATTTAATTCTGCCTATAAAATTGGGGAGAATACAAGGTTGCAGGCCAAACTTTACTTTATAATGTGGATTAATAAAATACAATGTTCTATTAAGGGTTTTGTAAACGCCTTCTATATTTTTCTCAAATAATTCTATTGGACATTTTGTCTCTTTTATAGACTTTAATTCATTTATACAATATTTGTCCTCTTTGAAAACCTTTAAAATTTTCAGATAAATATTTGTCGGGAGTAGGTGGAAGAAAGGCAAATGTGATAATATTTTACTCTTACATATTTGTTGGTGTCCACCAAAAGGCATTTGCCATGCGGGGAAAGATATAAAAAGAACACCATCATCTTTTAAATACAACTTTGTGTTTTTTATAAATAAAGTTTTATCATAAATATGCTCAATAACATCATGGCATAAAATTATATCAAACGAATTCCGTAAATTAGTTAATTTAAAAATATCAGAACAAATAAAATCTCCAGAAACTTTCCTTTCACTAAAAAAACGTTTAGCATCATTAATTCTAACTTCAGATATATCGACGCCCAAAACATAACATCCTAATTCCGAAAAAGGCAACAAATTTCCCCCATCCCCACATCCTATTTCCAAAACGTGAAGTCCAGGCTTCAAATTATAGAATTGAGAAATATAAGGTAGAAAATAATTACGAGATGTTATAGATAATTCCTGAAAGTATTGCTCTCTATTTTTTTGTCGATTTTGCATATTTTTTAGTCACGGAGCTCGCCCTACTTATAATCTATAAGCAACAACTCAAAATATATGGTAATTAGTATAGAATTATTTTAAACGCAAAAAACCTTGGGATAAATGCGATCTTTTTCATAATCGGGTAATCGTTAAAAGTTATAACGCTGTAAAGTTACGCAGAAAATCTCAAACTACCAAACATTTTATTGTTTTTTATATGAAGTATAAAAAAACATATTAGACTTTTACGGGAGTAATCAACAACAGTGTTGGTAACTCCCGATATTCAACTTCAATAACCTAATATTCATCCTCGTTCCAAAGGAAATCTTCCTTAGAAGGATAATCAGGCCATAAATCCTCAATACTTTCATAGACGTCACCTTCGTCCTCTATCTCCTGTAAGTTCTGTATCACCTCGTCAGGAGCACCCGAACGAACAGCATAGTCAATCAACTCATCCTTCGTTGCCGGCCAAGGAGCATCCTCTAGTTTGGAAGCCAATTCAAGTGTCCAATACATAATCGAAATATTTTGTCGTGTGTTCTTATTTATGCCATCAGCTAAAATTGTGGCGCAAAAATAAACAAATTATTTGTATCTACAAGCAATTAAGGAAAGAATTTTACGGCAAAAGGTACAAGAAATCATAAAAAGTCAACGCAACATTACTTTATAGTTAAATTTCGGCATCTTTCCGTCTAAAAAAAGAACGCCACAGTCGTAAAGATCAAAGCTGACGACGACCTTATCAAGCGTAATGAGCGACTGCCAGAGTAAATAGGTGGCAGCATCAGCATGAATGCCTTCAATGACATAAACAGCGTTAATCCCATCCTCATGCTGCAGAAAATCATAGAGCCGGCCATAAAAATGCAATAACTTCTTATTGGTAGTAGAGAACTCGTCATAAAAAGACTGAGGTATGAGCGTCAGTTGCTTGTGCGAGCGTACCACCTCCGTCACGAAGCGATAGGCAAAGGGCGACTGCACTCCAAAGCCATGGCTTCGGGGCCAACGGACAACAGAATGGAAGAATCTATGCATGTCGTATATCATCTATTTGAGAGCGACGGGTTATCATCCATCTGCTGAGAGACGGATTATCTCCCTTTCCAAAGACCGGCTAATATGCCAGCCACCCACCGCAAATGTAATTTATCACCTGTCGCAAGGTATTAAACGGAAAATCCCTGAGAATATTGCTATCCTCAGGGGTTATTTAATTGTTACAAACCAATCATTCGTCGGTCCTCAGATATCAGGCCGTTCCCTCAACAATCTTAAAGTCTTTCCTGTGGACAGGAAGCTGTGCCGTAAAGGTAATAAGTGTCATTATCTTTGAAGACAGTAGGATCAGCTAACAGCAGCCATAAAGCCGCAATATTGGCCATATAAGTTCTGGGCATGGCATTCACCATTTACTTAACGGGCACTCACCGGACGGTTCACCTTAGAAGCTCCAAAACTCTTGTTCGGTTTGCTGTCCATCGTAAGTTCAAGCGTACTTCCCCGCATAATGTCGTCATAGGTAATGAACGACTTACTGTAGGATCTCCCATTAAGTTTGGCACTCTTGATATAGATATTTTTGTCGCTGTTGTTCTTCGCAATGATCTTGAAGATCTTCCCGTTCTCAAGCTTTATGCTTGCCTCCTTGAAAAGGGGACTGCCGAAAACATACACTCCATTCGACGGATTAACCTGATAGAAGCCTAAAGCAGAAGAGACGAGCCATGATGACATCTGTCCACAGTCTTCGTTACCTGCGTATCCGTCGGGATCAGCTTTGTAGAACTGATGCATAAGTGAGCGTATACGAGCGGCTGTCTTCCACTGCTCTCCTGCATAAACATAAAGATACGGTATATGATGGTTAGGCTCATTGCCATGGGCATACTGCCCAACCATACCGGATACATCTGGTGGTGCGCCCTCGCCAAGATCACCTTTTGCAACAAACAACTCATCAAGGTTCTTCACAAAAGCCTTATCACCTCCATGGGCGGAAATAAGTCCCTCGGGGTCTTGAGGTACCATGAATGTGTATTCCCAACCATTGCCCTCCGTGAAGTCGCCAACACCGTTGCGGTGATTGGCAAGGAACGGGTCGTAAGGCTCATACCAGGTGCCGTCAGTCATCTTGGGATGGATCTTCTCTATCTTGCTGTCGAAGAGCATGTTGTAAGACAAGCCCCGTTTGATGAACGTGTTGTAGATGTCTTCGCATCCCATCTTCTTGGCCATGAGAGCCAACCCCCAGTCGTCAGCAGCATACTCAAGGTTGATGGAAGTGGCCTCCCGTTTCTTATCCGCAGGAATATAACCGTATTTCATCAGTTCTGGCACACCATTCTGTTTCGGATTGGTAGCCGTAGATACCATATAACGCAACGCACGGTCAGCATCGAAGCCCCCGATACCTTTGAGATAAGCATCTGCGATAACAGGCACAGAACTATAACCCGGCATGCAGTTGGTCTCACCTGACAGTAACGGCCAGATAGGGAGCTTACCATTCTGGTCATAGATACTGAGCATGGAGTTGACCTCGTCTGAAACAAGTCTGGGACTAAGAATCGTCATCAGTGGCTGCAAGGTGCGGTAAGTATCCCACAACGAGAAAGTAGAGTAGTTACGGAACTTATTGCCAGTATACACCTTGTCGTCCATACCGCGGAAATCACCATTCACGTCAGCATACTGTGTCGGCGCGATAAACATGTGGTAAAGAGCTGTATAGAACACTTTTTTGTCAGTGTCGTTACCTTCTACACTGATAATTCCAAGCCACTTGTTCCATTTATCCACAGCAGCCTTGCGCGTAGCGGAAAAATCCCAGCCTGGCAGTTCTGTGTTGAGATTCATCTCAGCGTTCGCACAACTCACGCTGGAGATAGCCACCTTTACCAAGAGATCACGGTCGCTGTCAGCAAACGTCACGTTCCCCTTAACATTTCTTCCTTGTAATTCATTCTTACCCTGAGGCGTATCATCGGAGAAGACATCTAAACTCTTGATGGGTCGGCTGAAAGTTGCATAGAAGAAAGTCTTATGAAAGGGAGCCCAGCCATGGGCAAAGCGGAAGCCCTCCACGGTATGATCATCAACACGGCGTATGTACGTCTCATAGCTCCGTGAGTCGATGCCCGTCTTTAAATCGATAAGCAAGCGCGGAGTCTCATTACCCGTATAGATATAATGATGTAAGCCCACATGATCCGTAGCTGTCAGTTCCACATTGACACCGTTGTCGAGCTTGACACTGTAGAAGCCCGGGGCAACGGACTCGTTAGCATGCTTAAAATAGGACGAGGCCGATCCGGAAATATCTTCCTGCCTGCCTTGAGAGGTTCGCTCCTTGCCCATGTAAGGCATGAGACTGATATCACCTAAATCGGAGCAGCCTGTACCACTAAGATGTGTATGACTGAACCCTACAATGATACTGTCACTGTAGTGATAACCGGAGCACCAGTCCCATCCTTTGAAGATGTTCATTGGTCCTACCTGCAGTTCTCCGAAAGGAACATTAGCTCCCACAAAAACATGACCGTGACCTCCCGACCCGATGAGCGGATCTACATAAGATGTGTAGTTCTGGGAGGCAGACAACGCTGGCAGGAAGCCGAGAGCCAAGACTCCTGCCAACATAGTCTTTTTCAGAATAAGTTTAATCTTATTATTGTTCATTCTCTAATATTATTGAGCCTTATTTGTCGAGGCGTATCCATCGTTCTGTGTCAATTTCGGATTGCGCTGTATCTCATTGAGAGAAATAGGCCAGAGCAAATCGCTCTGCTTGAACTTTGCACCAGAGCCGTTAGTAGCACCGACGAGGTCCACATAAGTCACCTCACCACTATGCATCGTATTGGAGATAACAGGGAATTTGCCTGTTCTTACGCAGTCGTCCCAGATCTTGAACTCCAGCGGGAACTCACGCAAACGCTCTGTCCAACAGGTCTCAATGAACTTTTCTTTAGGCAAAGACTGCAGCCTGCTTGTCAGTGTAGCCTCACTCTCACCGAGCGCACGGCTCTGTACCTGTGCCAGGTAATCCGCAGCTTCGGCTGTTACACCAGAACTCTGGACGATAGCCTCGGCTGCATCAAGCAACGTCTCTGCGTAACGGTAAACATTCCAGTCCTTGGTACCGCGACCAGTACTCTCCATAGCCTCTTCATCAAAGTAGTACCAGCAACCGATTTGGTTATAATAATCGGGGCTGTCGCTGGTCACACCCGATGCCACAGGCATAGTCCAGGTCTTGCCATTCACCGGATTGGTGTAAGACGTTGCGAAGAACTGCTTCTCCTGCCCGCGAAGATCCTGGGATGTATAGATATTGAGGTAACGTCCGTAAGGGCCGAAAGCTCGTTCGGTGATAGCATACTTGTCAAACACAGATGTAGCAGATGAGGTAAAGGCATAGGTAGGCCACCATCCACTGGTTGCGACCGTGTTGTCAAACTCCTGGGCATAGATAACCTCAGGGAGGTCATCAGTAGTACGCAACTTATTAAAGGCACTGTTCAGGCCACGGTCAGTATTCTGTGTGAGCTGATAAAGACCCGACTTGATGATATCCCTTGCCGTTGAGGCTGCATTGGCATAATCGCCTTGGTACATATAGACATCGGTAAGTCCCATCTCTGCCACGTATTTCGTGATACGGTGGGCATCGCTCTGCCATGTCTTTGCAGGCAGACTGGACACGGCATCTTTGAGGTCGCTGACAACCTGTTTCATCACATCAGCCTTTGCAGTGCGTGCCAGTCCCATCTCCTGTGAAGCACTGTAGTAGTTAGTAAGCGTCAGAGGTATGTCACCGAAAGTCTTCACAAGGTAGAAATAGTTCATGGCGCGGAAAAACTTCGCTTCCCCAACATATTGTGTCTTGGCATCAGCTGACACCGATACACCTTCAGCGTTGATGTTGGATATGACACTATTAGCCACGTTGATGGCATCATAGCAATCGTCCCATACTCCATCCATAGTGCCTGATACATTATTTGTCTCGTTCTGCCGGGTCAGTTGGCGAGAATAGAGGCACACGTTCTCCTGACCTTCATAGGAATTGCGAAAATAGCCGGTAAGCATAGATGTGACAGATGCAAAGGGACCAATATAAGCACTCCCGGCATTGGAGTATTTGGTAACAAAGCCTGTACGGTACAGGTAATTGACTTGACCAAGGAAATGCTCTTCTGTCTTATTGAAGTCCTGTCTGGTAAGAATCGATTCCGGATGTTCCTCCAGCCAACTGTTGCAGGAAGAAAGAAGCAACCCCACGCAGGCAGCAATTACAAATATCTTTTTCATACTTTTATATCCTAAGTTATTATTGGTTGAAAAACCTATTCATTAGAAAGTTACGTTGCAGCCAATTGTAAAGGTACGCGATCTCGGATAAGAATAGAACGTCATATTCTGACCGAACTGACTAGTCTGTGATGTCGACTCCGGATCGTACCCATGGAACTTACTGGAGGTAACAAGTGCTAAGTTATTGCCGCTGATATACACACGCAGTGCTTCAAGACCGATGTGCTTGCAGAGGTCACGGTCAAAGGTATAGCCCAACTGCAGCATGTTCAGACGTAGGTAAGAACCACTACAGATCCAACTGGAGTCTACTGTCGTGTCCTGACCAGCGTGACCGGAGTTGGCCAGACGGATCATCTGCTCCATCGTACCAGGGTTAGTACCGTCGTAAGCATCATAAAGAATATTCTTCAGGCCATTGGTAATACCAAAACGGTCATAAGTAGGATGGTAGAACTGTTGCATAGTCTGTACACCCATAACAAACTGCCAGTCCATCGTAAAATCGAAATTCTTGTAACTGAACGTATTGCTGAGGTCGCCAGTCCAGTCGGGAAGACCTTTTCCAAGGATTTCCTTCGTATCTGAGCGATGTGGACGGCCGACCTGTGAAAGTGTGCAGTTACCGGCCTTATGGTCTTCCTCTGTCCATACGCCATAACGATGATAGCCATAGAAACTGCCCATGCTCTCACCGACGCGGAGGATAGCCTCAGAGCCGCCAACCCAACTCATCATTTCGATATCCTCATCATTCTCTCCAAGATGCAGAATTTTGTTCTTATTATAGTTCATATTAAGAGAGGCCTGCCATGTGAAGTCGTTGGTACGTACAGGATAAGCCGTCACCATCATATCAAGACCTTGGTTGCGTACTGAACCGATATTTTTATACTGGGTAGAGAAACCAGTTGAGTGAGGTACAGGACAATTGAGCAACAGGTCGGTCGTCTTCTTGTTATAATAGGAAATGTCAAAGTTCAGACGATTGACAAATAAGCCGAGCTCAAAGCCTATATCCCACATACCTGTCTTCTCCCATTTAAGGTCAGGATTCTCCATGGAGCTGAGATACATATAGGAAGCACGCCTGCCATCAAGCAATAATGTGCCGGCAACAGTGCGGGCCAAAGAGTTATACGTACCAATCTCAGAGTTACCGGTCAGACCGTAACTGGTGTGCAGCTTCAAGTTGCTGACCCAAGTGATGGGCTTCATGAACTTCTCCTCAGAGATAAGCCATGCTAAACCAGCCGATGGGAAGAACGCATACTTGTTGTTCTTACCGAATTTAGAAGAACCATCATAACGCCCTGTTGCAGTCACGGAGTAGCGGTCTTTATAAGTATAAGCCAAACGGAGGAAGTAAGAATTCATGCGCCATCTGTCTGTGCTCGAAGAGGGAGTCTCAGGATTCGTGCCCACTCCCATGTTGTTATCCTCATAGAAATCATCAGAAAATCCTTCTGTTGCCACGCTGTTGCTACGTGATGTACGCTCTGTCCAGGAAAGACCGAACATGGCATTAAGACGATGCTGGTCGATAGTCTTCTGATAAGTCAGATAAGACTCCTCCTGCCAATAGAGATTTGTTGCATGGCTATTCTCGGCACGGCCGTTTGGCATAGAGATATTGTTAAGTGTTTTAGCCGCATAACGTCGCCCGTCAATATTATGCCAATCGATACCAAGCTGTGTCTTGAAATCCAGTCCAGGCAAGAGGTGGAAAGTCAGAGCCGCATTACCGAAAATCTGTGTATTGTAATAAAGTCGCTTCTGCTGCTCAAGAATCATAACAGGGTTCGACATTCCTTCAAAACCGAAACGGTCTGCCATCCCCGAGGGGGATGTAGAAGTTGTATAGTTGCCGGTATCCGGCTCGCGAAGAGGAAGCCAAGGAAGCATCTCGATCATCGTACGACGGGCTTCCTGGCCACCACCGTAGGCATCCGTAAAACGGCCCCACATATGGTTGACCATTAAATTAACACCTGTAGAAAGCCATTTATAAGGATTTGCATCATACGTCATCTTAGCACTGATGCGCCTGTTCCATGTATTCTTCATCAGACCCTGATAATCTGAATAATTAAGGAATGCACCCATAGATGAGCTTTCTCCACTCTGTTGGATATTCAGCTGATGGTTATGCGAGATTGTCGTACGGGTTGCCTCGTCCTGCCAGTCAGTATCATAGATAGGATTACCCTTGGAATCAAAATAACGGTTGTCAGTAAACCAGTCTGTACGATTGAGAGACCAGTTGTAACCATTGTATTTATTCTCATTCTCCAAGCCTTTCATAAAAGCATCACACCATTCCTGGGCATTAAGAACTTTCATCTTACGGGCCATCGTACCGATACGCAAAGATCCCTGATAGCTCACCTTCGTTCCAGTCTCACCTTTCAGACCACGCTTTGTTGTAACCATAATGACACCGTTAGCACCACGAGCACCATAAATAGCTGTAGCAGAAGCATCTTTCAACACTTCCATCGACTCGATATCGTTAGGATTAACAAGTGCGAAGTTGCTCATCACAACACCATCGACAACATACAAAGGGCTTGAGCTAGCATTGATAGTGGCCATACCACGGATAATGACACGCGGAGTGGAAGTACCTAAGTCGTCTGAATTAGAGAAGACATTGACACCGGCTGCCTTACCACGTAAGTTATCAAGAGCCGAGAAGTTCTGGTTCTTCACCAAATCCTCACCTTTGGCAACTGAGATGGAGCCTGTAACGTCGCTCTTACGCATCGTTCCATAACCCACAACAACAACTTCATTGAGCAGTTCGTTATCTTCGGTAATAGTAATATCAAGATTACGCCTTTGACCTACCTTCACACGCTGTGTTTTAAAACCAACATAAGAAATTGTAAGCTCATCCTCCGGGTTAGCCCTAATAGAAAAGTTACCATCAATATCTGTTACCGCACCAGTAGCGGAGCCACCTCGTGTGACAGAAGCACCGATGACAGGCTCACCTTTAGCATCCTTTACAGTACCTCTAATAACAGATCCACCCCCGTTCTGCTGAGAGATGCCGACAGAAGCTGTCCTATAGTCAGAAGAGGCAGTATTAACTTTAGAGATGACAATAGACTTTGCAGAGACGATCTTATAAGTTAAAGGCCGTCCCTTCAAGGCTCGATCAAGCACCGACGACACAGAAGTGTTGTTCACGCTCAGCGTGATGTCCTGGCGATTGTCAATCTCACTGTCGAGATAAGAGAAGTGGTAAGTTGTTTGCTTCTCAATTTGGTTGAAGATTTGAAGCAGTGACGCATTCGCCACATGAATAGTCACACGGTTACCCTTAGCATTCGTTTCCGCATTGGCGACCAACATAGAGCCGGACAAGAACAGAAACAATACCAGAAGGCTCTTCCACGAAGATCTCTCTTTTGAATGTACCATGTTGTTAATTTTTGGTTTAAACATATTGTTTTTTAGAACTCTCAGTTTACGAGAATCACAAACAAGACGCAAAAAAGGCATATGTGTCCCATACGCTTCTTGATGTTTAACAAATATTTACTTTGATAGTCGAATGGTCCGCCCGTCTACATATGTCCTGATGCCATAAGCAGTCTCTAAGATGTCGAGTGCTTCGTTAAGGTTATCGCTCGGGATCATACCCGTGAATGTACTTGACGGACACACATTCTTATCCACTCGGAAAGAGACACCATAAGACCGTTTCATCAAATCGAGCAAATGAGTCAGCGTGCTGTGACGCACCACAATCTCGTTCCGCTTCCACGCAGAGAAGTCGTTCGTCAACTGGTTGTGCTTGACGGTGATCATGCCCGACAAACGCTCAAGCGTAGAAACATCTCCAGGCTTCATGTCTACTGTTCCTCCCTTTGAAGAAGTGAATCCAACGCGACCTTCATCCAAGGAAACTACGACCTCAGGATCGGATTCGCCTGCTGAGACATTAAACTTTGTGCCTTTCACCTCAACATTGTAACCATCACCTTTCACCGTAAAATGGCGGCCCTGAAGTTTTGAAACCTCAAAGTAGGCTTCACCTGTAAAACTGACACTACGGTCGGAACCGGAGAAAGCTTGTGCAGAATAAGACAACTCAGTATTGGCATTGAGCTTCACGCGGGTGCCATCTGGCAACGTAATATTTGAACGCTCAAAAGGACCCGTTGAGACGATAATCTGCTCCCGGGAGACGTTCACATAATGATGATAGAAATAATAGGTAGAGAAGAGCAGGATCGGTAACAACAAGACAGCTGCCCAGCCAATGACCCTCCGCACAATGGGCCAGCGAGAAGGCTCTTCTGAAAGTGATTCCATCAGAGAACTCTTCAGTTGCTCAACCTCAATCTCTGTAAATGGAGAGACGACACGCTTACAGGAATCATCCTCAAGCAGTGTGGACAGTTGCTCGTCATCAAGCGTAGAGACATAGACTCGCAGCTCCTCAAGTCCCTCGGGGGTAATGGTATTATCAATATATCTCTTTAATAAAGGATTCATGTTAAAAACGTATATGTCAGGATTGTGCTTATAAGACGATCCAACAAAGGATTTATCCCAAAGACAAAGAAAAAATAAAACATAAAAACTTCAAAGCATTCTTTAATAGTTTATAAAACAGCTGGTTGCCGGCGGATAATTGATTTCTTACCGTCTTCTCCGTAATATTAAGTTTTTGTGCTATTTGACTATTGTTTAAGCCGTCAAAGTCAGACAGCCTAACGATCTCCCTCTGCGAAGGCGGTAACTTCATCAATACTTTATCGACCAACAAACGGTAACCGTCATAATCCATATCCGCAGACTCGTTGACAGCATCCGATTGTTGAAAAAGAAGGTAATCGGCAAAGATCTTACTATTTAAATTAGACCTAAACAAATCAATAACTCGGTTCTTAGCTATCTTAAAAAGCAAAGACTTTAAGGAATGATCAGACCGTATGGAAGAGCGCATCTCCCAAAGTCGGAGGAAAGAATCTTGCACAACTTCTTCTGCATCTTGCTTAGATTTAGTATATGAAAAGCAGAAAACAAGTAGCTCCTGAGCATATAAGTCGTAGATTTCACTCAAGGCCGATTGTCGTCCCTTTCGTAGATTGGCTATTAATCGTTCCTCGGTCATTGCTATTATCAATAAATCTCGGTTAATACTGAACATCTTCGGGTACATCTTCTGTCATTTACAGGACGACCTATGGATGGTTAGGGACCGCCCGCAACCCGAATAGCTCATATTCACACCAAAAGAGCCCAGTGAACATTTCTGTCCTCTGGGCTCTTATGAAAGGAGGCAGCTGCCTACTCTCCCGCATTGCATTGCAGTACCATCGGCGCAAGCGGGCTTAACTTCTCTGTTCGGAATGGGAAGAGGTGGGACACCGCCGCAATAACCACCTGATGTGTCTTACGCCATCGCTGACGTGTGTAAGGTGACATAATCGGCAAGCAAAACTGTACCGTCACACAGGGATGCGGCCTGAGGGCCGCTCCGTATCCCGGGACTCTGCGCCCACGGAAACATACAAACATACAGTTGAAAACATGAGCCCAATTCGAAAGATATCGGGCAATTAGTACGGCTCGGCTTTGACATCGCTGTCTTTACACCTGCCGCCTATCAACGTCGTCGTCTGCGACGACCCTCTATGGAGCTCTCATCTCGCGGTGGGCTTCGCGCTTAGATGCTTTCAGCGCTTATCCCATCCGGACGCAGATACCCTGCCATGCGCCTGGCGGCACAACAGGTAAACCGGAGGTCCGTCCGTCACGGTCCTCTCGTACTAGTGACGGAACCACTCAAAACTCCTGCGCCCACGATAGATAGAGACCGAACTGTCTCACGACGTTCTGAACCCAGCTCGCGTGCCACTTTAATGGGCGAACAGCCCAACCCTTGGGACCTTCTCCAGCCCCAGGATGTGACGAGCCGACATCGAGGTGCCAAACCACCCCGTCGATATGAGCTCTTGGGGGGGATCAGCCTGTTATCCCCGGAGTACCTTTTATCCTT
Source organism: Hallella multisaccharivorax DSM 17128 (assembly GCF_000218235.1). GTDB lineage: Bacteria > Bacteroidota > Bacteroidia > Bacteroidales > Bacteroidaceae > Prevotella > Prevotella multisaccharivorax. The sequence continues at coordinate 274,171 of NZ_GL945017.1, forward strand.
TGAGCGACGGAGTTTCCATACACGTCCGCCGGATCACTATGCCCCAGTTTCCTGCCTGATCGGCGTGTCTGCCTCCCAGTCAGGCGCCCTTATGCCATTACACTCCTTAAAACCGGTTACCAATCGGTCTGAGGGCACCTTTGGAAGCCTCCGTTACGCTTTTGGAGGCGACCACCCCAGTCAAACTACCCACCAAGCAGTGTCCGCACTTCAAGCGCGTTAGACCTCAGACAGCCAAAGGGCCGTATTTCAAGGATGGCTCCAAAACCACTCGCGTGGCTCTTTCTCAGCCTCCGGCCTATCCTACACATCGGATGACCAAGGTCAGTGCTAAGCTATAGTAAAGGTTCACGGGGTCTTTTCGTCCCATCGCGGGTAATCGGCATCTTCACCGATACTACAATTTCACTGAGATCATGGTTGAGACAGCGTCCGGATCATTACACCATTCGTGCAGGTCGGAACTTACCCGACAAGGAATTTCGCTACCTTAGGACCGTTATAGTTACGGCCGCCGTTTACCGGGGCTTCAATTCAAACCTTCACCTGACAAAGCAGGATGAGCTCTCCTCTTAACCTTCCGGCACCGGGCAGGTGTCAGGCTGTATACTTCATCTTACGAGTTCGCACAGCCCTGTGTTTTTGGTAAACAGTTGCCTGGACCTATTCTCTGCGCCTCATATCGCTATGAGGACCCTTTATCCCGAAGTTACAGGGTCAGTTTGCCTAGTTCCTTAACCATGAATCTCTCAACGCCTCAGTATGCTCTACCCGTCTACCTGTGTCGGTTTGCGGTACGGGTTGTCCTACGGTTAAGCTTAGCGGATTTTCTCGGGAGTCTGATTACCGGCGCTATTGGATTCCACCGAAGAGGAATCCATACTATCAAGTTCGGCTCAAAGTCCGGAGTTGCCTGGACCTCTCATAACCTACACTCTTCAACGGGGACTTCCGTCGCCCCGCGGCCGTGCCACTGCTCCGTCTCCACTTCGCCCGTAAGACAAGTGACGGAATATTAACCGTCTCTGCCATCGGATGCGCCCTTAGGCTTATCCTTAGGACCCGACTTACCCCGG
>NZ_GL945017.1:275296-1300981 GCF_000218235.1 Hallella multisaccharivorax DSM 17128
AAGTTGTTTGCTTCTCAATTTGGTTGAAGATTTGAAGCAGTGACGCATTCGCCACATGAATAGTCACACGGTTACCCTTAGCATTCGTTTCCGCATTGGCGACCAACATAGAGCCGGACAAGAACAGAAACAATACCAGAAGGCTCTTCCACGAAGATCTCTCTTTTGAATGTACCATGTTGTTAATTTTTGGTTTAAACATATTGTTTTTTAGAACTCTCAGTTTACGAGAATCACAAACAAGACGCAAAAAAGGCATATGTGTCCCATACGCTTCTTGATGTTTAACAAATATTTACTTTGATAGTCGAATGGTCCGCCCGTCTACATATGTCCTGATGCCATAAGCAGTCTCTAAGATGTCGAGTGCTTCGTTAAGGTTATCGCTCGGGATCATACCCGTGAATGTACTTGACGGACACACATTCTTATCCACTCGGAAAGAGACACCATAAGACCGTTTCATCAAATCGAGCAAATGAGTCAGCGTGCTGTGACGCACCACAATCTCGTTCCGCTTCCACGCAGAGAAGTCGTTCGTCAACTGGTTGTGCTTGACGGTGATCATGCCCGACAAACGCTCAAGCGTAGAAACATCTCCAGGCTTCATGTCTACTGTTCCTCCCTTTGAAGAAGTGAATCCAACGCGACCTTCATCCAAGGAAACTACGACCTCAGGATCGGATTCGCCTGCTGAGACATTAAACTTTGTGCCTTTCACCTCAACATTGTAACCATCACCTTTCACCGTAAAATGGCGGCCCTGAAGTTTTGAAACCTCAAAGTAGGCTTCACCTGTAAAACTGACACTACGGTCGGAACCGGAGAAAGCTTGTGCAGAATAAGACAACTCAGTATTGGCATTGAGCTTCACGCGGGTGCCATCTGGCAACGTAATATTTGAACGCTCAAAAGGACCCGTTGAGACGATAATCTGCTCCCGGGAGACGTTCACATAATGATGATAGAAATAATAGGTAGAGAAGAGCAGGATCGGTAACAACAAGACAGCTGCCCAGCCAATGACCCTCCGCACAATGGGCCAGCGAGAAGGCTCTTCTGAAAGTGATTCCATCAGAGAACTCTTCAGTTGCTCAACCTCAATCTCTGTAAATGGAGAGACGACACGCTTACAGGAATCATCCTCAAGCAGTGTGGACAGTTGCTCGTCATCAAGCGTAGAGACATAGACTCGCAGCTCCTCAAGTCCCTCGGGGGTAATGGTATTATCAATATATCTCTTTAATAAAGGATTCATGTTAAAAACGTATATGTCAGGATTGTGCTTATAAGACGATCCAACAAAGGATTTATCCCAAAGACAAAGAAAAAATAAAACATAAAAACTTCAAAGCATTCTTTAATAGTTTATAAAACAGCTGGTTGCCGGCGGATAATTGATTTCTTACCGTCTTCTCCGTAATATTAAGTTTTTGTGCTATTTGACTATTGTTTAAGCCGTCAAAGTCAGACAGCCTAACGATCTCCCTCTGCGAAGGCGGTAACTTCATCAATACTTTATCGACCAACAAACGGTAACCGTCATAATCCATATCCGCAGACTCGTTGACAGCATCCGATTGTTGAAAAAGAAGGTAATCGGCAAAGATCTTACTATTTAAATTAGACCTAAACAAATCAATAACTCGGTTCTTAGCTATCTTAAAAAGCAAAGACTTTAAGGAATGATCAGACCGTATGGAAGAGCGCATCTCCCAAAGTCGGAGGAAAGAATCTTGCACAACTTCTTCTGCATCTTGCTTAGATTTAGTATATGAAAAGCAGAAAACAAGTAGCTCCTGAGCATATAAGTCGTAGATTTCACTCAAGGCCGATTGTCGTCCCTTTCGTAGATTGGCTATTAATCGTTCCTCGGTCATTGCTATTATCAATAAATCTCGGTTAATACTGAACATCTTCGGGTACATCTTCTGTCATTTACAGGACGACCTATGGATGGTTAGGGACCGCCCGCAACCCGAATAGCTCATATTCACACCAAAAGAGCCCAGTGAACATTTCTGTCCTCTGGGCTCTTATGAAAGGAGGCAGCTGCCTACTCTCCCGCATTGCATTGCAGTACCATCGGCGCAAGCGGGCTTAACTTCTCTGTTCGGAATGGGAAGAGGTGGGACACCGCCGCAATAACCACCTGATGTGTCTTACGCCATCGCTGACGTGTGTAAGGTGACATAATCGGCAAGCAAAACTGTACCGTCACACAGGGATGCGGCCTGAGGGCCGCTCCGTATCCCGGGACTCTGCGCCCACGGAAACATACAAACATACAGTTGAAAACATGAGCCCAATTCGAAAGATATCGGGCAATTAGTACGGCTCGGCTTTGACATCGCTGTCTTTACACCTGCCGCCTATCAACGTCGTCGTCTGCGACGACCCTCTATGGAGCTCTCATCTCGCGGTGGGCTTCGCGCTTAGATGCTTTCAGCGCTTATCCCATCCGGACGCAGATACCCTGCCATGCGCCTGGCGGCACAACAGGTAAACCGGAGGTCCGTCCGTCACGGTCCTCTCGTACTAGTGACGGAACCACTCAAAACTCCTGCGCCCACGATAGATAGAGACCGAACTGTCTCACGACGTTCTGAACCCAGCTCGCGTGCCACTTTAATGGGCGAACAGCCCAACCCTTGGGACCTTCTCCAGCCCCAGGATGTGACGAGCCGACATCGAGGTGCCAAACCACCCCGTCGATATGAGCTCGTTGGGGGGATCAGCCTGTTATCCCCGGAGTACCTTTTATCCTTTGAGCGACGGAGTTTCCATACACGTCCGCCGGATCACTATGCCCCAGTTTCCTGCCTGATCGGCGTGTCTGCCTCCCAGTCAGGCGCCCTTATGCCATTACACTCCTTAAAACCGGTTACCAATCGGTCTGAGGGCACCTTTGGAAGCCTCCGTTACGCTTTTGGAGGCGACCACCCCAGTCAAACTACCCACCAAGCAGTGTCCGCACTTCAAGCGCGTTAGACCTCAGACAGCCAAAGGGCCGTATTTCAAGGATGGCTCCAAAACCACTCGCGTGGCTCTTTCTCAGCCTCCGGCCTATCCTACACATCGGATGACCAAGGTCAGTGCTAAGCTATAGTAAAGGTTCACGGGGTCTTTTCGTCCCATCGCGGGTAATCGGCATCTTCACCGATACTACAATTTCACTGAGATCATGGTTGAGACAGCGTCCGGATCATTACACCATTCGTGCAGGTCGGAACTTACCCGACAAGGAATTTCGCTACCTTAGGACCGTTATAGTTACGGCCGCCGTTTACCGGGGCTTCAATTCAAACCTTCACCTGACAAAGCAGGATGAGCTCTCCTCTTAACCTTCCGGCACCGGGCAGGTGTCAGGCTGTATACTTCATCTTACGAGTTCGCACAGCCCTGTGTTTTTGGTAAACAGTTGCCTGGACCTATTCTCTGCGCCTCATATCGCTATGAGGACCCTTTATCCCGAAGTTACAGGGTCAGTTTGCCTAGTTCCTTAACCATGAATCTCTCAACGCCTCAGTATGCTCTACCCGTCTACCTGTGTCGGTTTGCGGTACGGGTTGTCCTACGGTTAGGCTTAGCGGATTTTCTCGGGAGTCTGATTACCGGCGCTATTGGATTCCACCGAAGAGGAATCCATACTATCAAGTTCGGCTCAAAGTCCGGATTTGCCTGGACCTCTCATCACCTACACTCTTCAACGGGGACTTCCGTCGCCCCGCGGCCGTGCCACTGCTCCGTCTCCACTTCGCCCGTAAGACAAGTGACGGAATATTAACCGTCTCTGCCATCGGATGCGCCCTTAGGCTTATCCTTAGGACCCGACTTACCCCGGGATGACCAGCATTGCCCGGGAAACCTTAGACTTGCGGCGGGGGCGAATCTCACGCCCCTTAGCGTTACTTATACCTACATTTGCGTTTCCAATGTCTCCAGGATCGCTCACGCACACCATTCGACAACATTGGAATGCTCCCCTACCGATACTTTTATTATTTGCTATCCCGCGCCTTCGGCGTCCCGCTTACACCCGATTATTATCCATGCCCTGACCCTCGACCAGTGAGCTGTTACGCACTCTTTGAAGGAATGGCTGCTTCCAAGCCAACTTCCTGGCTGTCACCGGGACTGGACTTCGTTAGACTGACTCGGCGGAAACTTCGGGGCCTTAGACGGCGGTCCGGATTCTTCTCCTCTCGGGGACGGACCTTAGCACCCGCCCCCTTACTGCATGGATGCAGAAACAAAGCATTCGGAGTTCGGAAGGACTTGACAGGCGGTGAAGCCCTCGCGTCCTATCGGTCGCTCTACCTCTTTGTCTTATCTCCACACGCGGCACCTAAATGCCTTTCGGGGAGTACGAGCTATCTCCAAGTTTGATTGGCCTTTCACTCCTACACACACCTCATCCAGAAGCTTTTCAACGCTTATTGGTGCGGACCTCCATCAGGTGTTACCCTGACTTCATCCTGGACATGTGTAGATCACTTGGTTTCGCGTCTACCACCTCCAACTTAACGCACGATAGGTGCGCCCTGGCTAAAAATAAGCCAAAACCGCCCTCTTCAGGCTCGCTTTCACTACGGATGCGTGTCTCATGACACTTATCCTCGCTGGAGACGGTAACTCGTAGGTTCATTATGCAAAAGGCACGCCGTCACTGCTAATGCAGCTCCGACCGCTTGTAGGCGGATGGGTTCAGGATCTCTTTCAACCTTCTTCATCGAAGTGCTTTTCACCTTTCCCTCACGGTACTGGTTCACTATCGGTCTCATTCGAGTATTTAGCCTTGCCGGATGGTCCCGGCAGATTCACGCAGAATTCCTCGTGCTCCGCGTTACTCAGGATACCGCTATGCCTCCCTTAAGCTTCGGATACAGGATTATCACCTTCTATGACGCCGCTTTCCAGCAGCTTCTCCTCACCCTTAGAGTACAATGGCGCGGTCCTACTACCCCAATGATGCGGTGACACATCACCGGTTTGGGCTCTTCCCCGCTCGCTCGCCACTACTGGGGGAATCATTAACTTATTTTCTCTTCCTGGAGGTACTAAGATGTTTCAGTTCCCTCCGTTAGCCCCGGTCCTATAACGACCGGTAAGTCCGAAAACTTGGGTTGTCCCATTCGGATATCCGCGGGTCAAGGGTCATTTGCACCTCACCGCGGCTTATCGCAGCTTATCACGTCCTTCTTCGCCTGAATGAGCCTAGGCATCCACCATCCGCCCTTTCTTACTTTCGAGTCATCTTCCGTCCCATTGCTGAGACTTCAGATGCCGCTCATACTTTCAGCTGTATTGTCTACAGATTAAGTCTCTGTGAAACTTTTTATTCATGCAGGCAGTTACAATGTAACTGCGTACACAACTACTACAGTTTTGCTTGTGTCAATATGTCAAAGATCTGTCTCAAGGTAAAAGCAAGGCACAAAAGAACTCACGTCCTCACTGCTCTCACTCTCCCTCAACGTGGAGAATAACGGATTCGAACCGTTGACCCCCTGCTTGCAAAGCAGGTGCTCTAGCCAGCTGAGCTAATCCCCCGTAGGGAATGAAATAAAGAGTAGTCCCAGGCAGACTTGAACTGCCGACCTCCACATTATCAGTGTGGCGCTCTAACCAACTGAGCTATAGGACTGTCATGCAATTCGCATTGCCGCTCTTCTAAATCATTTAAAACAGATAGCGTAGACAAGAAGCTCCAGGGAAAGGAAACATTCCTGCTTCAAAAAAAGCGTCTCTCCAGAAAGGAGGTGTTCCAGCCGCACCTTCCGGTACGGCTACCTTGTTACGACTTAGCCCCAATTACCAGTTTTGCCCTAGGCCGATCCTTGCGGTCACGGACTTCAGGCACCCCCGGCTTTCATGGCTTGACGGGCGGTGTGTACAAGGCCCGGGAACGTATTCACCGCGCCATGGCTGATGCGCGATTACTAGCGAATCCAGCTTCGTGGGGTCGGGTTGCAGACCCCAGTCCGAACTGAGGGCGGATTTAATGATTCGGGATACCTTGCGGTAACCCTGCTCGCTGTACCACCCATTGTAACACGTGTGTAGCCCCGGACGTAAGGGCCGTGCTGATTTGACGTCATCCCCACCTTCCTCACACCTTACGGCGGCAGTATCTCCAGAGGGCCCAGCACTACCTGATGGCAACTGAAGAAAAGGGTTGCGCTCGTTATGGCACTTAAGCCGACACCTCACGGCACGAGCTGACGACAACCATGCAGCACCTTCACTGAAGCCCCGAAGGGCAGCTCCATCTCTGAAGCCTTCCTCAGCAATTCAAGCCCGGGTAAGGTTCCTCGCGTATCATCGAATTAAACCACATGTTCCTCCGCTTGTGCGGGCCCCCGTCAATTCCTTTGAGTTTCACCGTTGCCGGCGTACTCCCCAGGTGGGATGCTTAACGTTTTCACTTGGCCACATACCCTAAAGGGGCATATAGCGGGCATCCAGCGTTTACCGTGCGGACTACCAGGGTATCTAATCCTGTTCGATACCCGCACTTTCGAGCATGAGCGTCAGTAGCGCTCCCGTCAGCTGCCTTCGCAATCGGAGTTCTTCGCCATATCTAAGCATTTCACCGCTACACGGCAAATTCCACCAACGTCGTGCGTACTCAAGTCAAACAGTTCGCGCTGCAGTGCGGATGTTGAGCAACCGCATTTCACAACACGCTTATCTGACAGCCTGCGCTCCCTTTAAACCCAATAAATCCGGATAACACCAGAACCTTCCGTATTACCGCGGCTGCTGGCACGGAATTAGCCGGTCCTTATTCATGCGGTAACTGCAAAAACATACACGTATGCTCCTTTATACCCGCATAAAAGCAGTTTACAACCCATAGGGCCGTCATCCTGCACGCTACTTGGCTGGTTCAGGCTCTCGCCCATTGACCAATATTCCTCACTGCTGCCTCCCGTAGGAGTCTGGACCGTGTCTCAGTTCCAACGTGGGGGACTTTCCTCTCAGAACCCCTACTGATCGATGACTTGGTGGGCCGTTGCCCCGCCAACTATCTAATCAGACGCATCCCCATCCTAAGGCGATAAATCTTTGCTCCTCTTCAGATGGCCTCATAGGAGCACATAAGGTATTAGACCACATTTCTGCGGATTATCCCTTACCTCAGGCCAGGTTGGATACGCGTTACTCACCCGTGCGCCGGTCGACGACAGCAGAAGCAAGCTCCCGCTTCGTTTCCCCTCGACTTGCATGTGTTAGGCCTGTAGCTAGCGTTCATCCTGAGCCAGGATCAAACTCTCCATTGTAAAATTGTCTATAATGGGTAATGTGTAATGTGATCAAAACACACTACCGTTAGTCTGTTCAGGACGCTTATCCTTTATTGAAGTCGGAAGTAACTAATCAAAATTGATCGGTTCGTTTCTTTTACCCAAGTCATACACAACATCTTCTATATCGCTATATATAATAATGTGTACAACTCGCTTCTTGTACTACTTCTCTGTCTATGTAAATCTTCTCAAAGAACTCTTATCTTTTGTTGCCAACCGGCGTATTTCCGGAAAGCGAGTGCAAAGGTATAGACTTTTACAATACCTGCCAAATATTTCTCCAACTTTTTTTCTTTTTTTTTATTATTGCCATATGTCAAGGATTTTAAGGGAAAGAAAGAGATGCCTTTAACCATAGACAGCAGGGAAAGAAAAAAGATGAGGGCGGCAAAGATCAAGGACGGAGCTGATGGACACAGAAAACGGCCTACGCTTAACGACATTTTGCTATTTGGAAACTAAAATGCCTTTCCAACCGTTGTCCACTCATCATCGGTCGAGAGGTGAAACTTAGACAGTACATCGCCTCCGCTCATACCATTGGTAAACAACGCTCCGTCATATTCAGATATCTTATTGCACGTCACCGGCACCTCGCCAAAGGTATGCGAACAGACCGTGTTACCGTTGGCATCCAAGGCTGTCACCTCAAGGTGTAACGACTCACTGTCGCTCCTCGGGAAAGTGTATATCTCAAAGGTCCCCGTCTTGCCTCTCATCGTTTCGGTGACGGTTCGCTTCACTGTCTGACGCGACTTGACACAGCCCTCACCGGTCAGCGCATCGAGCGTGGAACTGCCACCGGTATAATAGAACGTCATCGAAGCGACATTCTGCGGGATGACATCGGTCGTAGCTATACGCACCATGGCGACAACACGGTGCATACTGACATCGACATCCAGGCCTTTGTCTGCACTTACTGTTATCTGGTCACTCCAAAGGAACGTATCGGATATGTCGCTGCCAAAAGAGATCTTCTCTGCATCTGTCGTCGTAGGGCTCTTCTCCTGGTTATGGGCAAGGATGACGGCACGGTAAGTACCCGGAGCGAGTGCAACGGAGAGGGTGCCATAATCCTTATCATCTGAGCCTTGCGATATCTTATTGACCCTCGCGCCATCTTTATACACAATAAGTTCAATGTGTTTGCATAAACGAGAAATCTCCGTTGCCCTTGACTTTGCCTTATCAAAGTTCTTCTGTTCGAACTGCCTGACCTTAAACGTCACGAGGTTCGTACCGTCGGGCACCTCGGTTTCATTCCCCACATCAACTTTCTGACAGGCGGCGAAAGACAATGCCACAAAGAGTAAAGAGAAATAGGTCCACAATCTCATATGCAAAGGTTTTATTTTGTTTTCATTCTAATGGCAAAGATAAGAAATAATTTAATAACCTTTGACAACAATTCAGAAAAACTGCACGCGATTAAGCTTATTTTAAGTTTCTCGGTAGGAATATAACCCCTACCGTATTTCTTTCTCAGTTGTCATACGCCATTAGTTTCCATTTTGCAAAAATAAGCAGAGTTTGGGAATGCGGCAAGGAAACATGCAGAATTATTAAAAGCGGCCGGCCTGATAGACAACGGGCTTGGTATGTTTGCAGAGAGCCGTGTAGCCTGGATCTTGGTTGCATCCTCCGGAGGATTAAACTACAAGTCCCGATACCCGAAGATAACGCCTACGGATACCGGGATATTATGGATTCTTATTAGGATTACCGATGATTATTTGATGGAACCCGTGTCACTTGAGAAGTTCAGATAAACCTTTGAACCGGCATCAGCACCGACACGTTTCTGGTCGCCGCCTGTACCACGATAAGTGATGTTCTTACCGTCAATACCAACGATAAACTCTGACTTCCACCAGTCGTAACCGGGAACCTTCACATACATACGGAGATTAGAAGAGCCATCGCCAGCCAGCGAAGGCAGTGCAGGCGATACGAACTCGCCGTCAGCTTTTGAAGGAACCGTGAAGAGACCGGCCTCTTGCAGCTCATCCCAAGAGCCTCCGACAGAAGCACCGATGAGGTACACATTAGGCTTATTGAAGGTCACCGTGTAGTCGACGTCTTGGCCCTTGACCTTGGCAGTTACAATCATCAGATACCAGCCCGGTGTGCTCGTGGCAATATTGCCATCGCTGGAAGCCTGGATAGAAGAAGCGTTGTCACTGGCAGGATCAACCGTGATCTTGCTGAAACCGACCTCTTTGCCGTCCCAAGCCTGAGCGGTGTTGAACTTAACACCCGATGCGTCGATGTAGACCATATGCCAGAAAACAGCTGTCGAGTTGCCGGCATCACGGGAGCCATAGACCTCTGTCATCGGCACGCTCTTCGGCCAATTCCATCCACAGAAGTTACCGATCAGGTACAGAGAAGAAGGACAGGCTGCTACAGGCAGAGAATAATTCAGATAGACCTTATTCAGAGCCACGGTGTTGGAGACGATCTTCGTATTGGGAATGGTATCACCTGTAGCAGCAGAGACCACGGCAGCCGTTGCGCGGAAATAAACAGGGATGGTCATCGGGAAGTCGGCTCCCGTCTTGCCCTCATCGCACTCCATGATCGTCAGAGCCTTTGCCAGCAGACTGGCATCAACATTCAAGGTTGAAGAGTTGAACGTCTCGTCAATCTTCTTCGCGTTACTCATGTCTGCCTTCGTAGCCACTTCCACTGAATAAACTGTGCTGGCGGGGAATCCATAGTCGGGCTGGCTGCAAGTGAGACTTACCTTCGACGAGTTAGACAGATCAATAGTACTGTTTGTTGTTGCCGGTGTATTCAGTACGAAGGTGGTAGGCGACTGGATTGTCGGATTGTGATCCATATCCTTATCACAACTGGCCAACAGAGCCAAGCCCGCCATCATGCCGGCAAGTATATGAAACTTTTTCATTTTCATTGTTGTTGTTTAGTTTGGTTCCAGGGAGGAGACAGCCGCCTCCTCCCTGTGCGATACATTAATAATCAGCGTTCTGCTTGAGGTTCTTGTTGGCATTCATATCATCGTCAGGAATAGCGAACAAGTTCAGATGCTTGTCGATATTGGTTCCCTTGATGGTACCGCCTTTCCATGACCAGTTGTAGTTGACGTTACCTGCGAAGCGATCGAAACGGATCAGTGTCGTACGGCGATAACACTCGAAGTAGAACTCGCGGGCCCACTCGTCGCAGATGTCAGACAGTGTGAAGCTTGTCTTCTGAGCGGCATGAGCGCGTGCACGAAGCTCATTGATGTATTTGATGCCTTCCACCGTAGGAGAACCGCCATTGGCACGGGCTGTCGCCTCGGCATAGTTCAGATAGGCCTCAGCTATGCGGAACAGGAAGTAATCAGCATCAGGGAAAGTAGTATTCTTACCGGCACGGCCATCTGTGTAGTAGTTGTTGTACTTACAGGCAGCATATCCATCCGTGAATGTACCTAAGTTGGTGTTCTCCAAGCTGCGTTCCGCACCATTTTTTGCGATATTGCACATCAGTGCACGGTCATCACCGGCAGCGGTATACATCTCCTTGACGGTAGCCAGCTTAGGAGCATCGTCATTGGGGAAGAACTTGCGTACCATATCCGGACGGAGGCGGTTACCAGCCCAGCCTTGGGTTGTCCCATTACCTTTCAGCGTGTCTCCATTCTCCTTGAGCCAGTATTCCTCACCATCATTGCTTCCTGCCATGATGTAAAGGGAGGTACCCCATGAAGTGGTCTTCACACCATCCTGCGGCAAAGCAAGCAGACACTCCTCCGTGGCACCGTTCTGTCCATTGTCGCCCATGAAGAGCTCCTGATAAGCAGTCCACTTGCCAGTGCCTTTCGTATGGAGCTTGTAAGGAGAGTTTGTGATGACCTGCTTGGCATAGTAAGCTGCGGAGTCATACTTCTCTTCTCCGGCATAGACCTTGGCATTCAGATAGATTCGGGAAAGGAGGAGCTCAGCCGTATACTTGTTGGCACGGCCGTAACCACTCTCGTTTTCCTTAGGGGCAGAAGTAGGAGCACTCAGCTTGCCCTCAACGTCACGCAGCTCGCTGACAACCCACTTAAAGAGATCAGCACGCTTGATCTGAGGAGAAGCCTTCGAAGAAATGGCTGTTGTGAAAGGTACATTGCCCCAACCGTCCATCAGGACAGAATAGTAGTAGGCACGGAGGAAACGAGCCTCGGCAGTCTTCTCTGCATCCTGACCGCCATAGGTGTTGATATAGTGATTGCAGAAATCGATACCGCCATACAGACGATAGTAGAGACCTTTCAACATAGGATGAGAGGCATCAAAGCGGTCATAGTCAAACTCGGAGATACCGGTATCACCCCATCTGCAGATAGCCATGTCGGTAGTGAGCTCCTGTGAATTGAAGAGCTGGCGAATGAAACCCGTGGTACCACCGTCGAGACCATCAATGTCACAGTCACCGTTGGCACCACCCTGTCCTGCTACAGCCATATTGGCGTAGCACTTGTTCAGCAGGTTGTCGGCGAGGTTTTCACCGCTGGTCTTCGTATTGGGATCGATAGGCGTGACATTAAGGTCACCTGCGCAAGAAGCAAGCCCCAAAGCCAATACAGCAGCTGCTGAAGGTATGATATATTTTAAAGACTTTTTCATTGTTGTTTCCGTTAAGATTTTAGAAATTCAGGCTAAGACCAACGATGAAAGAGATAGGACGCGGATAAACGTTGTTGTCGATACCTCCATACACCTCAGGATCAATACCCTTATACTTGGTAATTGTGAACACGTTGTTGACAGTACCATAGACACGACCGGCAAGACCATGATAGCTGCCTGTCTTAAACAAGTTGTCAAAAGAGTAGCCGAGTGTAATGTTGTCACACTTCAGGAAAGAAGCGTTCTGTACCCAACGGTCGGAAAGCACGGCGGTCACGCCGTAGCTCTGCCAGTTGTCTCCGACAGAGCTCAGCAGGCGGTTCTGCAGGAAGGCTCCATTGACCGTCTGCGCGATAGCTGTGTTGCTGACATTAGCCATACCGGCGGCAAGGTCATTGAAGACATAGTTGCCGATGCTGGCGCGGAAGTTCATACCGAGGTCCCAGTTCTTGTACTCCAGACGAGAGCCTAAGCCCATCGTGACAGGAGCCACCGGGCTCTTGTAGAAGTAACGGTCAGCCGATGTGATCTGTCCGTCACCGTTACGGTCTACAACGACACCCTCCAGAGGCTTGCCGTCCTTGTCGTAAACCTGCTGGTAGACATAGAACGCATTGGATGTGTGACCAACTGACTGTGCCTGGCAGTTGTTGCCTGTACCGGAAGAGATACCACCGGTCAGCACGACATAACCCGCCTCGTCACTCATCAGCTTCGTAATCTTGTTACGGTTATAGGTGAGGTTGTAATTAAGGGTCCATCTCCAGTCCTTTGAATCCAGGGCAACCCACTTCACGGAAGCCTCAAAACCGGTATTGGTCATGTCACCGATATTGGAAGTCACCTTATTGCGGAAGTTTGAACCGGCAGGCACCGTGACAGTATTCAACAGATCTGTGGTCTTACGATAGTACCAATCGAAGCTGCCGCTGAGGCGGCGGTCAAGGACAGACCAGTCAAGACCGAGGTCATAAGTGGTTGTCGTCTCCCATGTGATGTCAGGATTATAAGCATTCGGACGGGCAAGGTTCCCGTTGCCTATCACCTGATAATATGAGCCGTCACCGGAGTTCATCGTGTAATTGGCGATATAGCCATAGTCACCGATACCCTCCTGCTGACCGGTCTGACCGTAGCTCATACGATAGTTCAACTCAGACAGCCATTTAGCGGAGCGGAGGAAGCTCTCATCCTTCACTTTCCACATGAAAGATGCAGAGGGGAAGTAGCCCCAGTGCTTCTTGAAGCGGGAAGAACCATCAGCACGGAACGTAGCGTTAAGATAATACCGGTCCAGGATGCTCCAGTTGGCACGGCCGAAATAAGAGACGAGATAGTTCTCGGTCTTGTAGTGATAGTCGTCCTTCACGCCGTCACCGTCGTAGTCAACACCTGTATCCGTGTTGACCTGACTGAATTTGCCGTTGTAAGCATCAAGATAAGAGAGTGTGCGCTTGTGCTGATTTCTCCAGAAGTGAGACTCCTCGGCACCTGCCATTACATCGAAGTGGTTCTTCAACTGGTCGTTGAAGTCGTGGGTGTACATGGCATAGACACTGCCCTGATAGTTGCGCTTCAGAATGCGGTCGAAGCCATAGCTGCCATAGAAAGAGGCGTCGGGGCACCAGGGCTCCACGTCTGTCCGCTGGTCACCATAGGCAATGTCAATACCTCCCGTAGCATGCAGGTGCAGGTCCTCAAGGCCATGAACCATATAATCGACATCACCGCTCATGACCAAGTCGCGGCTGATGGCACGGTCGTTCTTGCCTTCGAGCAGGGCGACAGGATTCTTAGGAGCATTGGTGTTCTGGAGATACCATGTCGTGGGGCTCGTAAGGACAGAGTTGTTGGTCCATGCATAATAGTTGTTGAAATACTGATGTCCCGTGAACGTATCATCCACGACACTGTGAGTCGGATCCATATAAACGGCAGCGCTGACAGCGTTGGTGTTGGCAAAGCGGCTCTTGGACCACATACCCTTGACATTGACATTAATCTTCAAATGATCTTCAAAGAGATTGGGTGTCAAGCTCAGAGACCCTGTGTAACGCTTGAAGTCAGAAGTCTTCAAGATACCTTGCTGGTCCGTATAACCGGCACTGACACGGAACGGGAGAACCTTAGCTACCGTACCGCTGACGGACACTCCGTGATCCTGGCTCAAAGCCGTACGATAGATCTCATCCTGCCAGTTGGTATTGGCTTTGCCAAGAAGACCATAGGTGCCACTGCTCTTACCATAACGCTGCTCTATGAGGCCGCGGTACTCGTCACCGTCCATCACATCCAGTGTCTTTCGCTTCTGGCTCACGGTCATACTTCCATTGTAAGCCACCTTCAAGCCACCGTGCCCTTTCTTCGTGGTGATGATGATGACACCGTTGGAACCGCGGGAACCGTAGATGGCTGTAGCAGAAGCGTCCTTCAACACGGTGAAGGATTCGATATCTTGCGGGTTGATCATAGACAACGGGTTGGCCAGACCTTTAACGCCAGTATCATCCATGGCGATACCATCGATAACGTACAGCGGGTTGTTACTTGCGTTCAGAGAGGCACCGCCACGAATACGGATCGTAGATCCGCCACCAGGAATACCGCCGTCACTGGTGACAGAAACGCCGGCCACCTTGCCCTCGATCATGTCCTGGGCGTTGACGACCAGGCCTTTGTTCTTGGTATCAGGAGCAAGCTGGGATACAGAACCCGTCAGATCTTTCTTCTTGGCTACACCGTAACCGATGACCACAACCTCGTTCAAGGCTTTGGAGTCATCCTTCAATGTGATGACAGCGCCATTGGCAGCTGCTACCTTCTGCGGTGTCATACCAATGTAGCTGATTGTGATCTCTGTACCCGGAGCTACATTAATGGAATAGTTACCGTCGAGGTCGGTAACACCTACTGCCTTACCGTTGGCAGTGATGGTGGCACCCATGACAGGCTCGCCGGCAGCATCTTTCACTTGTCCCTTGATGGCACCGGACTGTGCCCAGGAACTGGCCGCTAACAGAAGTCCGCCCGTGAGGACGAGGGCTCTGCGTGGCATCTTGAATTTTACCTGCTTCATCATTTGCTTTTTAATTAAGATTGGTATATTTTAGAATTTTTCATTTTCAGCTTTTCGACTGCAAAGTTAAGCGATTTTAATTGACCTGCATCAATTTTTAACAGAAAAATGCAAAAGGTAGCGCGCAATCGTTTGCATGCAAGAAGAACGAAATGGTTACATGCAGCATCTTCCATGAAAAAGCTGATGGATTGCCCATGAAAAGACCGAAAGACCGTCAACTGAAGATTCTAAGAACACGAATAAACGAATGGCCATGCAGACGACATGGAAGAATGGTCCGATTGTTCCATCAGCTCAATGCGGCAGTCGTCACTGTAACTGACAGTCTGTTACCCAAATAGCTAAAACTCGGGCAGCACTCACAGTACCCTGGAATTGTAAACATTTATAATAGAAAAAAGCACTCTGTGAGGCATGCATTCCAGAGCGAGAAAGTGGACGGAAAGTGGGATATTGATTGGATGGAGGCACCTTAACGATTGAATCATGTCACGTTTACGGTTAAAAGGCAATGTGATGACGGTTGAAACGCGTTACGATTACGGTTAAAACGCATCGCGATTCAACTGCAGAGGCAGTCCGATACAGGCTTAATGGCGCAGGAATAAGGCTATCCAGGTATCTCAATGAAACCGGAAATAATACAACTGATTGATAAACAGACATGTATGAAAATAGCAAATAAGGCCATTATTCAGCCCCACAACAACTCCTGACTGAAAATAATCGATTCTCAGAGAGGCATTTGTCAATTAAAATACAAGTTCACGACATAACTGCAACAAAGTGACAAGAAGAATCCTAAAAGCAGGAATCACTTCCGATCGTGCGGATGACAGCCTTGTTTTCATGCCTTTCGTGCCTTTCACGGGGTATCTTTACAGGCTATCTCCTGTGTGCGCAAACGTTTACACAAAATAATTCACAAATTGATTTATATCATGCAATCCGTATTCATATTTAATTCGTAACTTCGTGCAAGATAATGACACATATATTTTAAACAGCAAATTATGAAACACGTTTATTCTCTTCTACTCTCCCTCATCCTACTTCCGCTCGGGGCCCTTGCACAAGGCTGGCCAGCCAACTACGGCGGCGTGATGCTCCAGGCTTTCTGCTGGGACAGTTATTCAGACACGCAGTGGACCAATCTCACGACGCAAGCCGACACGCTGTCGAAGTATTTCAAGCTCATCTGGGTACCGCAGAGTGGATGGTGCAAAGCTTCCACGAACAACATGGGCTACTACCCTATCTATTGGTTCAATCAGAAAAGTGCCTTCGGCACAGAGGCGGACCTTCGGACAATGATAAAAACCTATAAGGCTAAAGGCACCGGCATCATCGCAGATGTCGTCATCAACCACAAGAACGGCATGAGCAAATGGTGTGATTTCGCCGATGAGACCGTCACGGGACAGAACACCGGCAAGAAGTACAGTGTCAGCTGGGACCACACGAACTACACCCAGATATGCAGTGACGACGAGGCACAGACCGGAACAGATTCCGAGGCGAAAGGAAAGATCAAGGGTGCCAAGGATACCGGCCTGAACGATGGCGGATGCCGCGACCTTGACCACACCAATGCCACGACACAACAGAACGTCAAGACCTACGAGGATTTCCTGCTCAACGAAATGGGCTACACGGGCTTCCGCTACGACTTTGTGAAAGGTTATGATCCTGCTTATGTCAAGATGTACAACGAGGCAGCCAAGCCGCAGTTCTCTGTGGGCGAGTACTGGCAGGGGTCCGTGACCGACTCGAAAAGTGGTGACCATCCCTTTGGTGGCGTGAAAGACTGGGTAGACGCTACCGGCAAGACGAGTGCCACTTTCGACTTTCCGATGAAGTATCTCATTAAAAGCGCATTCAGCGGAGAGTGGGGCAAACTGGCTGCCTACACCACGGCGACGCTCACGGGAGTGGAGCCTCAGTACGCCGTCACCTTTGTCGATAACCACGATACCGGTGAGCCACACGACAACCCTGACCCACAGCGCGCCAACATTGCTGCCGCAAACGCCTACATTCTCGCCATGCCCGGCACGCCCTGTATTTGGCTGAGCCACTGGCAAAGCTACAAGACCCTCATCAAGAAGTGCATTCTCGCCCGCCAGCTCGCCGGAGTGACCAATACCAGCAAAGTAATCACATCGGAAGCCAACACCAACGGTTATGTGCTGTGTGTGGAGGGCAGCAAGGGCAGCGTACTCCTTCTCTTAGGCAAACCCAACTACAACACCAAGGATTACCAGCTTGCCTGCGAGGGCGAGAACTTCAAATACTATGTCTCCGACGGACTGGACCTTACCGCCATCAAGAACATTCCGGAAGAGAAAAGCAGTCATGAGATTCCCTCCTTCTGCAAAGTCAATAAAGGTGAGGTCTGTGCTTTCTTCGAGGTGCCTGTCTCCTGGGGAACGGTGTCAAAGATCAACTGCTGGGCCTGGGACGCCAAAGGCAACTATACCGGCGGTAATTGGCCGGGTGTGGCCTGCACGCTTGTGGGCACCCACAGCAATGGCTCCAAGGTGTATAAGTGGACCTGGGACGGCAGCTATACTGACACCAAAGCTTCAACACCTACCCACATCATCTTCTCGGCTAACACAGGAAAGCCGCAGCAGAACGACATGGAGTTCAAAAACGGAAACTACTATGGCCTCAGCACGGTCTACGGCAACGTGATCGACATCGCCACCGGCATCAAGAGCCTCAAAGCCAACGCCAGCAGCGACAATGCCTGGTTCACCCTCTCCGGCATGCGGTTATCGAAAGGACCCGTGCAAAAGGGAGTGTATATCCATAATGGCCAGAAAGTGGTGAAGTAACACGGTATTGGTGCAGGGGGCGGTCCTGCACCGATACCATCGGACGACGGACAACGAAAGAAATTAAAACCGAACAACAATGGACATTATTAGATATCAAAAAAGCACTTTCATCCACACGTTTGCTTGTGGATTATGGATGCTTCTTTCTTGCGCAACGGCTTCTGCCCAGAAATACGTTGGCGGTGATATCTCGATGCTTCCTGCCTATGAGAAAGCAGGGGCAGACTATTATTCGCACAGCGGCAAGGCTATGAATGACGTGCTCGGATTTCTCAAAGACGAAGGCTGGAACGCCATGCGTGTGCGCCTCTTCGTCAATCCGCAACAACAGACCACCACCCACAACGGGCAATGGGTGAGCGATGCCAACGTCTGCCAGGACATCGAATGGGTGAAGACCCTGGGCAAGCGCATCAAGGACAAGGGCTTGAAGTTCATGCTCGACATTCACTATTCTGATACGTGGGCAGACCCCGGTAAACAGTGGACGCCTGCCGCTTGGGCATCGCTCAGCGACGATGCCCTCGCTGCAAAGGTCTACAACTACACGAAAGATATGTTGGAACAACTGAAAGCCGCAGGCGCGAAGCCCGACATGGTGCAGACAGGCAACGAGATCAGTTACGGTATGCTGTGGGGACGTCCTAATGGCTCGCTTTATCAGTGCTGGCCGTCGTCTTCAACCTCTAACTGGAACCGCTTTGAGAAACTCCTTGCACAAGCCACGAAAGCCACGCGTGAGACCTGCCCCGAGGCTAAGATCATCGTGCACGTGGAGCGTGTGTCGACTTCACAGCAAAAAGACAACAAGGGCTATACGGCACTGAAGAACTTCTACCAGAAGATGACCGCAGCGAACATCGACTACGACGTCATCGGACTGAGCTATTATCCTTACTTCCACGGCTCAATGAGTGAATTGGAGGGAGCCATCAGCTACCTCGAAAAGACTTATCCTCAAAAAGACATTATGGTGGTAGAGACGGGCTATCCCTATGCCTGGGCTGTGGGAGGCACAAACTTTGACTATCAAAAAACGTATCCCTACACCGACGAAGGACAGCGGAAGTTCACTGCCGACCTCGTAACGATGCTTAACAAGCACGCCAAAGTCAACGGGCTTTTCTGGTGGTGGCCGGAATACAACGCCAAGGGCACCAGCCTCAGCGGATGGTACAACGCCCCGCTCTTTGACAGCAACACGGGACGAGCCACATCTGCGTTGTCAGAAATGAAGGAGTTCCTTACCACTCCCACAGCCATCAAGGATATTGCTGTCGGCAAAACAACTTCCGACAACGGTTACTACAACCTCTTAGGACAGTACGCGAGCCATCCACGCCACGGTGTCTTCATCCGTCAGGGAAAGAAAACTGTGATAAGATAAACCGTTAACCCTCATCCCTATGCCAGACGACAGCAAGGGCTTGGCACAAGTCACGCGGCAGGGTAATAACTGGAAATCACTGCGTTTCTATCAGAAGACGGATACCCTCTATCGCGTGGCTGCGGCTATTGCTCCTCTTGCTCCTCCTCCTTCACCTTCTTCTGCCCTCTCACCGTCTCGCCTTTCTTCAATCCGCTCTTGATCTGGATATTGATGCCGTCGGAAAGACCGGTGGTGACATACCGCTTGACATAACGGTCATCGGCATTCTCTGCCTTTGCCTTGACCACATAAACAAAGGTCCTGGTGCCCTCAAACAGAATGCAGCTCTCAGGCACAGAGAGAGTCATCGGTGCCTCAGCCAGCACAATCTCGGCATTGGCACTGTATCCCGACCTAATCTGGTTACCTCCGGCCACCTTCACCGCGGCTTTTATTTCAAACTGGTTGGCACCGTTGTTCTCTGTAGCTTTCGGCGAGATATACTCAAGCGATGCCTGCAGACGCTCATTCTGCATCGCTCCGATGGTGATCTTCATCAGCATACCCACGCGGAGCGACCCCACCTCCGTCTCGTCGATGTTACCGTCGAAGATGAGGTCGTTCATGTTGGCGACCGTGGCAATGGTAGTTCCGTCATTGAATGTATTGGAGAGGATGACGGTGTTGCCGACCTTCACCGGGACATCAAGAATCAGTCCGCTGATGGTAGACCGGATCAGCGTGGACGACGTGCTGGCATTGGATGCCGACACGCCATCTCGCACTACCTCGAGATTCTCAGTAGCGGCTAACGTTTCCTCACGTGCCTGAAGATAAGCCTTGCGTTTCTGGTCGTATTCATCGCCGGAGACGAGTCCTTTGTCGTAGAGTGTCTTCTCGCGACCATAGTCGACAGCGGCCTGCCGCTCATTGATATTGGCGAGTCGCACGCGCGCCTGCGCTGCCGACAACTGGCTCTCATCGGGTATAACCTTGACCTTGGCGATCACCTCGCCCGCCTGAATGGTCTGGCCCGCCTGCTTGTAGAGATCGGTGATGATACCGGAGATCTGCGGCTTGACATTGACTTCGTTGCGCGGCACAATCTTTCCCGTGATGACTGTGGTCTTGCAGATGTCCATCAGCCTGACGGCATACTCATTATACTCCGTCGGCTTCTGTCTGCCCTGCAGCCACAGGAATACAAAAGTGCCGATGAAGATAATCAGGACAAGAACGATTGCCGCTATTCTTATTGCTTTTTTCATGTTGATGTATGTATTTCGTTTCCGTTTATTCGTCACGCATGGCATCGACAGGCTTGATGCCCATAGCCCGCATGGCCGGTGCCAGTCCGGCAAGGACACCCAAAACACTGAGCAGCAACAAAGCTCCCAGAGCTGTCCAAAACGACACCTGGTAGTGGGCTGTCACCTCACCGGCCGTAGTGCCGGCAGTTGACTGCAAAGCTTGGAGAATCAGTACGGCGAAGACAATACCCATCATCCCTGCCACAAGGGTGAGGAGGATGCTCTCCGAAATGATTTGCGTAAGAATCATCTTCGGTGTGGCACCGATGGCCCGCCGAATGCCGATCTCTACGGTACGCTCACGCACGGTGACCATCATAATGTTGCTCACGCCGATGGCTCCGGCAAGCAATGTTCCGATACCCACCAGCCAAACAAGGAAGTTGACACCCCTGAAGAGGCTGTCAACCATAGAAAACATGGTAGCCGAGTTGAACACCAAAAGCGCCTTCTCATCCTTAGGAGAGAAGTCATGTGCATGAGCTATGATGTTCCTGATGCGCGGAATCAGAGGCCGTGTCTGTACGCCCGGACGCGCCACCATGCAGACCATGGTCACGCTGTCGCCAAGATTGTAGGTCCGTTGCATAAGTGTCGACGGCACCGTCACGAGCTCCTCTGCGCGACTGCCTACACTCATGTTGCCTAAAGCGAGGTCTACTCCGACTATCTGATAATAGGTAGAGTCAATGCGCACCATCTGTCCCGTAGGGTCGCCCCCATCGGGGAAGAGGTCATTGTAGATCTTTTTCCCGATAACACACACACGCCGTCCCTGATCCATGTCCATACGGTTAATGAACCGCCCGTAGAGCAGGTTGGGCTCGTCCACACGCACATAGTCGGGGCGTACGCCACGGAAGTTGCACAGGGTCTTCCTGTCACCATGATATGCCCTGCTGCCCCATCGCATGACGAGAGGTGTGATGAGTTCCATCTCAGGTATCTGCCGCAACAGGGTGACGTCCCGGCCGGTAAGTCCCCATGCCCGGCCTTTCCGGTAACCATGCCACGGCACCGTGGTCTGCTGAGGATAGACAATGACGCTGTTGGTGGCAAAACCCTGGAAATTCTCACTCAGTGCATCCTTCATTCCCTGACCGCCGCCGAGGAGCACCACCAGCATGAAGATGCCCCAGAACACGCCGAAGCCCGTCAGCAACGACCGGGTCTTGTTGCGCATGAGCGTCTCAATAATTTCCTTATATGCATCAATGTCTATCATCATGGTCGGGATTCTCCATGTTATTCCGCCGCCAGGGCTACGACGGGCCTCACCTTAGCCGCTTTACGTGCAGGCATAAGCCCGGCAAGTGTACCGGCGACAATCATCAATAAGGTAGCCTCAACGCAGACGTCAAGCCCCACAGTGGGATTGAGAAAAGTTGTCACCTTCATGCCACCACCCATATCCAAGGTCTGACTGCCAATGGTGGCATTCATATACTGATTGGCAAGCACGCCGAGGAACATGCCGATATATCCGAAAAAGGTCGTGATGATGATGCTTTCGGCGATGATGAGCCTCAGGATCGAGACAGGCTTGGCTCCGATGGCTTTCCGGATGCCAAACTCGCGTGTGCGCTCCTTGACGGCGATGAGCATGATGTTACCCACGCCGACGATGCCACTGACAAGTGTCAGCAAGCCGACCACCCACAGTGCTGTTCTGATGATGGACATACCCTTATCCATTTGCATATTCTCCGTGAGGCGGTTCCATATCCACACCGCTTCCTTGTCATCGGGCGCCGCATTGTGGTTCTTGTTCAGACTGCCACGGTACTGGTCCTCAAAAGCGTTGTTGTCGGCCTGGCTCTTCAGCCCCTGGAAAGAAAAGACAATGTCATCCGTCTTGTCGCCCTTGGCATAGATGGCACGAACGGTGGAGAAAGGAGCATAGACACTCTGGCTCATCCCGCTCTCGTCCTTCTTTGAGATACCCACAACCTCAAAAGACAAACTTCCTACATTGACCTGACTGCCAAGCAGAAGATGATAATTTCCAGGCGAGAGCTGCTTTGCCTGTTCCTCGTCTACGACCAGTACCTTACGTCTTTGCGCAAGGTCTATCTGGTTGATGAAGCGACCGTCGAGAATGTCTATCTTGTTGATTTCCGCCTCGTTGGGATACACACCGGTGACGGTTGTAGAGACATAGCTGCCGCCCGGTGTACTGACAATTACTCCGCTCTGCGACACTTCCGCGCCGAGAGTCTCCACGTTGTTGGCAAATTTTTCCCGGGTTGTGGCAATGTCGCCATCGTCAAGCGTAATGGGACGGTTCTCCTTCATGCCCTTGTAGGCTTTTGAGGTCTCACCACCGGACACCTGCATGGAGTTGGCCATGAAATGGTCCATATTGTGAGTAAGCCCGTTGATGAGCCCGTTGCCCGCCCCTAAGAGGACGATAAGCATAAAAATGCCCCACGCTACGGCAAAGCCCGTGAGGGAAGTGCGCAGCTTATTGTGGCTGATGGTAGCGAATATCTCTTGCAGTATATCTGTCATTTCATTACGGTTCCTTCTCCAAAGATGCTGGCACGGTGGTCATAGTTGTCCTCAATCTTTCCGATAACTCCGTCCTTGATATGGATGATCTTGTCTGTCTCGTTGGCGACACCGCTCTCATGGGTCACTACGACAATGGTCTTATGTTCTTCCTGGTGCAACTGTTTGAGCAACCGCATGACTTCAAGACTCGTCTTGGAGTCGAGTGCTCCTGTTGGCTCATCCGCCAAAATGACTTTAGGATTGGTGATAAGGGCGCGGGCAATGGCAACGCGCTGTTTCTGGCCGCCCGACATTTCGTTGGGATAATGATCCGCCCAAGGCAACAGTCCCAGACGTTCAAGATATTCGAGCGCCAGCTTGTGGCGTCGTTTCCGGGAGACATTCTGATAGAAAAGCGGCAGCTCTACATTCTCTACGGCCGTCTTGAAACCTATCAGGTTGAAGCTCTGGAAGATAAAACCGATGAAATGATTGCGGTACTCGGCAGCGCGTGTCTCACTAAGGTCCTTGATTAGTGTGCCGCCAAGAGTGTACTCTCCGCTGTCATAGTTGTCGAGAATGCCTAAAATATTCAGTAATGTTGATTTTCCGGAGCCGGACGCACCCATAATCGACACAAACTCACCGTCGTCAATGTCGAGGTTAATACCCTTGAGCACATGCAACGGCTGCGCGCCGAAATAGGTTTTATTGATGTCGTGGAGATGAATCATGACTGCTTTGTATCTTTGGCTACTTCATGTTCATCAGAATCTCTCAGCCTGTTGTCCATGTCGCAAATTTACCGCTATTTTCCCATTCCTGCAACAAAACAGTTAAATATTTCAAACAAAAAAATCCGGCAATGACCGAGGCCATAAACCGGATTCGAATGAAAGGAGGAAGTGGTACCTCTTGGAGTTGAACCAAGGACACATGGATTTTCAGTCCATTGCTCTACCACCTGAGCTAAGGTACCGTTATTTGCAACTTGAAAGACATTGTTTCCTGAATGTGGGTGCAAAGGTAATGCTTTTCCCGAAACTTCACAAACATTTCGTGATTTTTTTTCAAACTTCTTTTTTTTATTGAATTGTTTCGCCATTATCAAAAAAAACTATACCTTTGCATCCAATAATCGGGATGTAGCGCAGTTGGTAGCGCACTACGTTCGGGACGTAGGGGTCGCCAGTTCGAGTCCGGTCATCCCGACTTTAAGTAAGGTAAGCGGTTGATTTTCAACCGCTTATTTGCGTTTATGACACAATCGGTCGGACAAAAGTCGGACACGGATATCATGGGGTTGTTATCAAGACAGGCCGTTTCCATAAAAAGGAAATGGTTAAAAAAAATAATTTTTCAAAAAACGACGCAATCGCGGAAATAAAGAAATGGACTCCACCTCGGCTTCATCTCGGTAAGGAGAGTTATGTCGACTTCATGGCCTATGACCCTCTTACTGGCAAGATGAAGCGAAAGAAAATCATGGTAGGGCGTATTAAGGGCAGGAGAGCGCAGCGGGAATATGCCGACGGCATTATCCAACGTCTGACGGAAAAGCTGCTTGGAGGATGGAATCCTTGGATGGATTCGAATAAAACTGCCGAATATACCAATTTTGATGTAGTCTGCCAGGATTATAAGACCTATATTGCAAGACTGACCAAGGAAGGAAGTCTGAGGGAGGAGTCTTTTGTCTCATACTGTTCTTACATGAAGATCTTCGAGGAGTGGGCCGCGAAGAGTGTCAAGTATGTCTTTCAACTTGACAAACAACTGATTTCTAAGTTTCTTGATTATGTCTTCATCGACAGAGGAAATTCCATACAGACCAGAAACAACTACCTTGCCTGGCTCAGAACCTTTTGCTCATGGCTGTTGCAGCGAGGGTTCGTCAATGAGAATCCGACCGCTGGTCTGGTGCTTGTCAACAAAAGGAACCGAGACAAGAACAGGACAACCATTGATGACTACGACCTGAAGCGGGTTCACTCCTATCTCGAGAGCAACAACAAATACTTCCTGCTGGCCTGTTATTTCCTGCATTACCTTTTTGTCCGTCCCAGGGAGATGTCTTTTCTGCGTGTTGGTGATATTAGTGCCAAGAGCAGTGCGCTGACATTGCATGGCAACGGTACTAAGAACCGTAAGAGTGCCGTACTGACTGTTCCAAAGAAAGTGATGGCCCTTATGATTGAGCTTAGGGTGCTCTCCGAACCGTCCTCCTATTATCTCTTTTCCAATGATTTCAAACCAGGTGAGGAGAGGTGCAGCGAGAAACAGTTCAGAGATTACTGGAACAGACATGTGAGAAAAGACCTTGGTTTGCCTGCCGAGCTCAAATTCTACAGTCTGAAGGATACAGGCATAACGAACATGCTGAAGAGTAATATGGACGTACTGTCTGTCAGAGATCAGGCAAGGCATTCGTCGATATCCATCACCGATATGTACACACCCACCAATGTAGACAAGATCAATAAAGCCATTCTCGATTACGAGGACGAGCTTTAGAGTGTCCAAACTCTTTAAAGGGGAACTATGAATCACTCACCGCTCCCCTTGAAAAAACAAAATTGAAAAATATATATTATGAAAGGAGATCAAAGTATCTCGCAGAAGTAGCCGGTCTTCTCCTTGTCGATGCCGTCATCAGTGACGTTCATCTCTATCTTCTGGCAGATATGCCGCTTATTATGGAAGATGAAGATTTTCGACGGATCGGGTATTTCGTCGGTGACGAACTTGAAAGTGATGAGGTCGTGTGCATCTACAGGGGTTGTCTTAAAGCGGCTGTTGTTGTCATCCCTGCCTAAGTTCCCAAACGTCCGGTTGCCGTTACCGAACGTCCGGCCGATATTGGCAGGCGTGTATTCGAGGGACAACGACCCTCTTTCTTTTGACACGACGTAATCCGGATAAAACCTATAGTCGGTGTAGAGCACAGGCGCACGGTAATCCGTATCTTCGTTGGTCAGCCGATCACTACAGACTACGGCGGCATGGCTCACCCTGTTGACGACGCAGTTGGCCTGAAACGCCACTGGCATTCGCGTGTCGTCACTGTCCTCTGATGTGGTGCTTTCATTGGATGTCCCTTCCATCGCATCCTGTACGGTGATGTAATAGTTGCCGTCATCATCCACTTCCATATCTTCCACCGAAGCCTCCTTCTCATTGGTAACGGACGGCACGACGATCCAACGGTCACCCATTCTGTCGAACAAAGATTCAAAGAACTTCTTTTGCTTGTTATCGCCGTCAAAGTTTCGTCGCTGATACATGGCTGCCGGACAGATATTCAACTGTTGCGAGCTGTCGCTGTTGATATCCCGGATGATAGGGTTGAAGTAGCCGCATGCCGTCCGTCGCCATTCCGTCTCCTTGTTCTCCGGGTTGCCGTCTTTAGGGAGCTCGGCCCAGATATAATAGATATGGCCAACCTTGAAGATAGTGGTCCGGCGCTCGCGGTCGGTCATCTTCTCAGCTGCCGTGTTTAGCTCTGCTACTGTAGCATATTCCTTTGTCTTGTATTGTTTGAATACTGATTGCGAGATATACTCGCGCCAGTCGCGGTTGGCGGCATCGTCAAAGTTATACTCTATGTTCGACGTGACGAGGTTATCCAGTCCGTCGTCATCATGCTCCACCGAGAAGTCATCCTCGCACTCATAAGTTACCGTGTCGTTGGTCAGCAGTTCGTTGGTAGCAGAGATGCGCACGGTTTTAGCCACTTCATCGAAGACGAAAGAGGCATTGAAGAATTTGCGCAGCTCATCGATGAACTTATACACTGTCCAATGAGGCAAAGCGTCCTTTATCTTCCTCGACTTGCAGGCAGAGACAATGATCAGCCGGTTCCAAGGATCCTTATCGAAGTCATTCTTCACGATAGTATATCCCTCATATTCCATCACCTTCCTTAGAATGTAGAAAAGGTATGGCTGAAGGGCAAGATTTGTCATTATGCGGAAGTCGCCCTTTAGTTTATGGCCATTGATTTTCAACGTTGTCCCTTTCATGGCCATCACGCGGTTGGCCTGTACGTCGTTGGTCTCGTCGTTGACAGGCGCAAGCACCGCTACGCCTTTCTGCCCGACAAAATTGGATTTTGTGAGATCGATGGGAAGAAAGACATTCTTGTCTTCCATCGAGAACGGAACAGAATAGCCGAAGTTTTGCGTGGTGGCCATGTCAACGCCGCTGTCGAGGATGACCGTGGGATACTCGATCTCGTCGATGAAGTGCTTCTCGAATTTCGAGTTGTACTTGATACGGCTCTTGCCGCCCACTATCTGCACCTTCACTTTCTCTGGGGTGATGGAAGTGACGGTGCCCTTGCCAGACATAACGAGACGGTTGCCGGCATACAGTCGGCACGTCTCGAAGTCGGCAATGGCTTTTTTCACGTCGATGCGCTGCACGTTGCCGAAGATCTTGCGGTTGGCCGCGATATCCATCGGGAACGTGATATCGTAGGTGTATGAGCCAGAGTCCTTGACATACTGGTTCTCGTACGTCACCTTTATTTTGTCCGAAGATGACGGGTAGGCCATCTTACCGTTGAGTGTGCATACTATCATCTCTATTTGTTGTTTTGAATGTTATCCCAGTGCTTCTCCTGTTTCTTGAAGTCTTCCATCGACACGTTGGCCGTGATGCCACCGTCGAGGAGAGAGCCGATTTTCTCCAATGTGTCCTGTGCCTGCTGCAAGGTAGCAGCCAGCTCGCTGTTGTCGGTCTGTACGTTGACGGTGGGAGCCGACACCACGGTAGCTCCACCGGTGCCCATTGCACGGGACACATCCGCAGCAGTGAGTCGTCCGACGGTATTGTTGCGCTGTGCCACGTCGATGAGCCGTAGAGCAGGAAGCAGCTGCGGGTTGTTCACGGTGTTGTGGTTGGCCACAAACTCACCTTCGTGTACCACTCCGGCCTCTCGGTGGTAGCGATTGCCACCTGTGAAGCCGCCCTCGTAATAGCCGGCCTCCTGTGCCTGCTGCTGTTTCTTGATGGTGGCAATCTGTATGGCACCAGCTGCAAGGGCAATGCCGGCAGCGATAGGAGCAAGCACGAGGTTGGCAGGATAAGGCACGCCGCTCATGGCAGAACCGTAGGCGGCGATGGCACTCATGGCCGTCTGCGCAATAGCCTGCCCTATCTCCATCTTCATCTGTTTCTTGGCATACTTCGTCTTTATCTTGGCCACCTCCTTCTGCTTCTTCTCTTCGAGCTTCTTGCTCTTAGCCGAGTTGTTGCCGGCCTTCTCTATCATCTTGTCATACTTCTTCTCCGTGACTGTCACCTCGTAGTCCGATTGCGCTGAGTAGTATGAGGACATGGCCGACATGATGGGAGAGATGGCATCGTAGGCAGCCTGCATCTTCGCGGCCATGCCTTGACACATATCAGATGTGGCCTGGGACATGGCGGCCATAGCCTCTTGGTGAGTAACAATGCCCTGCTGTTCCATCTTCTTGATGTTGGTCAGCGTCGAGGCGTATATGGTTACGTCCGAGGTATAATAGTCGCCCACGCCGGTACCCGTAGGATGCTCATTCTGATAGTCAGCCTTGGCATTGTTTGATGCTGTTTGATAAGCCGTGTCCGCATTGCGTTTGAACTGCTCACCCTTGGAGTTGTTCAGATTGTTCTGGCTTTCTTCCAAAGCATAGTGGAGTTTGATATTGCGGAGCATCTCTTGGTATTCCTGCTCCTTGATGATGCCTTTTTCATGCAGTGTGTCAAGGCCGTCGAGCGTAATGCGCTCCTGTTCCTTCGCATCTTTCCGCCCCCATTGCTCGCGATACTGAGAGAGAAGTTCGGAATAGTGCTGTTGCAGGTAGAGTTCATGTTCCTCTTCCTTCTGTGTCATCTCAGCCTTAGAGTCCAGCCATTCTTGCGAGCCTTCCTGTAGCACCGCAGTCCTGTCTGCGAGTGCAGCCATATCAATCTCAAACAATCTTTCGTTCAATGCCTCTTCATTATGATATATTTCCGAATTCGGATCATTGAAGTCTTCATTAGCAGCATATATTGCACGCTGATGATTTATCTCAACGTCAGAGAGCAATGCCTTTTGATGGTCTTCCTGCTTTTTCTGTCCCTCCTTAGCTATCTCATCTTGCCACTGGCCATAGTCTGTCCCGTATTTCTTATAGATGGCCTCCAAAGCTTTATACCCCTTGATAGCAATGTCGTGCTGGTCGTTGAGATATTCGGAGTATTTCTTTTTGCCCTGAGAGTAGGCCATTATGTTCTGAGCTTGCTCTTCATCGGTCTTACCTTTGGCGGCTTTTATCTCATCCTGGTAAGCCTTGCGTGTTGCCGCCTTCATTTCATTTTCATGCTTCTTGGCAGCTGCTTCGGCTTTATTTCTGGCCGTTTCTGCTGCTTTTGCTGCTTTAGCTGCTTTCTTAGGGTCAACATACGGTTTGTTAGAGCTCGTAGTTGAAAGTGACCATTCGGGCGCGGAACCGCCGCTACCAGTGCCATTCTCCACCAACCTGTTATATGCGTTGCTGACACCCTTGTTCGCCTTCATATAATCATTGATAGACTTGATTTGGTATTGTACGACTTTCAGGTTGTCACTGGCCTTCTTTGTCAAATCTACCCATTGCTGAAGCTCTTTGTGCTTTTGATAGTTTTCTTCGGTTGGAATGGACGGCCCGATCATAGCTGAGCCATAACCTGTAGTATAGACTTGATTGGTCGTGGCATTGTATTTGTCCGGATGGCGATTGATTTCTGCCTGTACCGCCTTCCTCGAGTTTTCATGCCGTCTAATTTCTTCTTGCAGGTCGAACTGTTTTCCCTGTAGAGCCACCATTCGGTTATATAAGGCTTGTGCCATGGCAGCGTCATTCAACCGCTCCACATATTCTTTAAGAGCCCGATTGTTGGAAGCAGTCAGCGAAGCCTCATTGCGCAAGTTGCGGTGATACCCCGGAACAATCTTCTCCAAGGCTATCATGGCGTTTTTCTTCTCATTGTATGAGTAGACGTTGGAGTTAATGATGTTTGTCAATCTTTCCAATCGCGTCCTTTCTTCAGCTGTTGACTGGTTCCTCTCCTTGATGGCTTCGTTTAAATCCTGTGCGGCAGCATGAGCTTGGCGTACAGACAGCAAGTTGTCATGCATGGCCTTGTTATGCGCTTTGATGGCCGATATTATCTTATAGATGGCAACTCCTAAAGCCAAGACTACCGCCGTGAGTGCAGCATAAGGATTAGTTATAGAGGCAGCTCGCATTGCCAACATAGCTTCCTTAGCCTTCTTAATCTGTCCTGTAAGAAGATAATAGGCCAATTTAGCAGCTGTGATTGCCGTCACTTTTGCCTTCAATAAAAAGGTCTCGGCTTTATGAAGCCCATTGACAATAACCATCAACGCAGCGTGTGCTTTTTCCTTGATATAAGCGGCATTATACACTGCGGTAACGATGGCTATTGTACTGGCTAGTGTTATAAGCGTGCCGATATGCTGCTTAGTATAGCTGATAAGTGTATATAGTCCCTTCACTATCAGTCCGCTTGTAGAAATGGTATATTGGACGACAGGCAACAGCTCCTGTCCCAAGGCGATGCTTACCTCTTTGAACTGTTTCTTTGCCATGTCCATTTTCGCCTGAACGGAAGAATTCTGCGTATTGAACTCCTGCAGAATGCTCGTGCCATTTGCATAGGCTGTGTTGGCGACATTCTGCGCCTCTTTTACTTGATCCAGATGGGTAGCAACAGCCGACAATACTCCGACGGCACGCGTACCATCGAGGTTCATACTCTCGAACATAGGGGCGAGATCGGCAAATCCTCCTTTATTTTGCATACTCTGCATGAACTCCAGTAGCGCCTTGTTGGCATCCTCTTTCAGAAGCTTAGAAAATTCCTTCACCTTGATTCCAGCTATAGCGGCGAACTTAGCCGGGTCCTGATACATCTTAGTGATAAGCTGTGAAAATACTGTGGCAGCGGTCTTCTCTTCCTGCATGTTCTGGTCGAGAGCCGAGGCCAAACCCATGATTTCCTGCTGAGACATACCTGCCTGTCTGCCCACTCCGGCAAGGTCGGCGGCAAAGTCTACGATATATCCAGCATTAGCTGATGATGATTGAGCAAGCTCGTTAACTGCTGAACCTGTTGCAAGCATGGCACCACGGAGTCCTTTTGTCCTGTCCTCGCCAAAGACCTGAGCCAGTTTGCCTATTTTGTCCACGGCTCCTTCGCCAAGATCATCTCCGAGTGACACGTTGATTTTATCCGCGGCATCAACAAAATCCTCAATATTTTTCTTAGCGGTGATACCAAGACGACCGGCAGCGCCAGCAAGTTCATTGAGCTGTTCACGAGGTGTGCGAGTATTCATCGTCTTAAAGTCCTCATTCATCTCCTCTACCTGTTGCTTAGTCTGGCCAGTGTACTTTTGTACGTTGACCATGGCCTGATCCATATCAGCGAAGTCGGATACAGATTTTCTTATAGCGATAGACAACCCGGTCAAAGAACCGAGGATCTGTGTGAACGCCCCCCAGTTCTTATTAAGGAAATCCATGCCTCTCGACCAAATACTCTTGGTCGTCTTTGACTCATTGTTGACTTGCTGTAGTTCCTGCTTACACCGCTTGAGCTGTTCGTTAAGGAACTTCCACTCCCTTGAATTCCGCTCTACGGCTCCACTCTTGAGCTCCTTGTTGATGGCTCCCATCGTCTGGCGGATTTCCTTTATCGATGATGTCTTCAGGTTGTCGAGGACATGAGACACCTTTTGAGCGGATGTCTTCATGGCATCCATCTCTTTATTGGCTTGTTTCAAGTCTTTCTTAACCTGTTCAAACTTCGTCCAGTCACCAGCCTTTGCAGCCGCTTCCTGTTCATCCCGCAGTCTCTTTATATCCTTCTCCAAGCTTTCCAACTTACTTTTTGCCTGTTGGTCGTTAAGAAAGATCTTGGTGGTAAAAGTTGATGTCTTGTCTGCCATAAAAAATGCTACTTTTAGATTTCACTCCAAAAGTAGCATTTATAATGTTATTGTGAAAATACGCTATTTAGCTTTCTTCGGTAAGAGGGTGTCAAGGCCAGCCGCTTTAATCTTTGCCTTCAACTCTGCCGTCTCTTCTCTGTTCTTTCTTATTTGCTCCTTGACATCGTCAAAAGTGATGTCAGAAGAGCTGCTATGCCCGATCTTGCTGACAGCCTTGATAACGACCGTCACCAAAACAATCATGACATATATGAAGAACATCTCGATAATCATAGTTACCTTTTTTATTTCTGCTACAAAAATAAGCAAAATATTTGAAACCCGCAAATTTTGACTACAATATTTGCAGTGAAATATCATTGTTTGTTGCGTATCTTCTCCAGTTCCTCCGCCTCACGTGCCTTTGCGTCGAGCTCAGTGAGTGCACGCCAGCAATTAAGCGACAGAACTTCCTTCTCCTTGGTCGGGTCGCCACCCGTTAAAGCACGGAGCTGCACATTGTACAGCTCTATGAAGTTGACATGCTCAGGTTCTCCGTCTTCTACTGTTGACTTCTTGAGGAAGTGTGGAAAAGCATCGGCCATGACGCGCTTAATATGGGCATACCAAAGCATTGTGCCAATACGCTCTCCGGGAGTGAGAACAACCTCATCAACCTTTCTACCGTCATCGTCAACGGCATCACCATGACCGGCTGCCCTGCCATTCCTATCATGGTAGAGCCACATGGCCACGTTGTCTAACCACTCCATATTCTTATCAGCGATGAAGTTCTGGTAATATTTCTCGGCGTAGAGATATTCTTCGAAGCTGACTCCATCCTGTAAGAGAGCATCGGCCGCATGGAGGCCACAGACTGCATCCAACCTACAGTCCATGTCCTCCAATTGGTCGATGAAATCAAACTGGTGTATGAAGCTTTGCATCTCTGATGTCTTGATATAGATGGCGCGCTTCTTGCCGTCCACCATCGTCCAGAACTTCCAGCCGAAGCGGGTGTGCCGGATGACGTGAAGACCACAGAAGTATATCATCATGTACGTCTTGACGGCCGTCGGTTCATTTTCGATAGCCATGAGGTCGAAGACGATGCGCAGCTGCTCCTGGCTCAGTTCTCGCCACGACGTGGGCGCGGTGAGGTTGATAGTCACCGTGCGGTTCTTCTCATCCGTTGAAGACGTAGCCTGCGCTGTCCTTTCTGTTCTGGTATGGCTCATAGTGGTTGGCTTTATAAGCGATGCTTTCGCGGTAGAGCTTGAAAGTTTCTTTGTTGTCGTTGCTGTCGAGGATGCGCATCAGCCGGCGATAAACGGGCTGTTTGAGCGTCCCCAGGCTTTTCACTGCCCAGGTGTCGGTGAACTTCACGATGAGACTCATCATCTCGCGGTAAGGCTCCAGCCTGTTGGGGTCATTACGGCGGAAGGCATCGAGGATGTCGTCCATCTGGCGGTCGCCCATCTTTGTGCGCAGCATCTCCTCGGCTTCCTCGATGGTCTGCTGGTAGCTATCCCAGTCGGTAGCCGAAGCGTTCTGGTGGGTCTCGAAGAAGAAGGTGTATTCGTCGTAGAGATGGTCAATGAAGTGGCGGGCTTGCTCGGTGGCTCCCCAGTTCTCGCTGCGCAGTAGGTTGAGCGTCATGGCCAGCGTTTTGTGGTACTGTGTGCGCAGCTCTCCCTCCAGAGCATCGACGCGCTGCTTGCTTGCCGGAGCGAGGTTGTCGTTGCTCACCACACCGAAGCCGGTTGGCGTGAGCACGAGGTCGAGCTGGCGCAGCACACTGAGGAAAGCCGACAGGCACACGAGCTGCTTGTACCAGTTGACGAGTGTTGAGTCCTCGCCAAGCTCTTCCATATGCTTCATGCCGGCCACACCGAGCAGGGCATCATTGCTGAAGGAAAGCTGACGTGCGATAGCTGGCTTTACGCTCTCATATACGCTGTCGTTGGAAGCGGCTCCGACGGGCAGTGCCTGTTCGAAATCACTCTTGGTTATTGTTATCTCCATTGTCGTCTGAGTTTGAGTTTCCACTAACTTTCTTGGCATCCTTATTCTCATCGAGGGTGGTGAGCATGAGCATCGGCACATCGACGGTACACCGCTCTGACCAGCCGTTGTAATGCAGGATGACGTGGTAGGGCTTGGTCATCACATCGTGGTAGGGCTTCTCCAATGCTTGTTTGAGGGTGAAGAGCTCTCGTTTATCAGAGCCAGAGTTGTTCATCTGGCTCTTGCCGGGCGTGGCTCCCACGAGGTTGGGATGCACGCCGTAGGCAAAGCAGAGAGCATTGGCGGCCTCCTGCATGTCGTCGCTCCAGTTGCCGCCCTCTTTCTTCGACGGGTCGTTGAGGTTGACGATGCGCACCATGCGGTTTTCCTTGCCGTTAGGGTCGATGTAGTACCCGGTGATGAGGGCCTTGCCGGCATTCTCCACGCCACACACGAAGTCGACGATGTTCTGCCGTTCCTGCTTCTTGCGCTCCTCGCGCTTGACCGGGTCTTCGATGTTCTCGTTGTCGCACACGTTGTCCCAGTATTCCTCGTGTACCTCAATCTGTACACGCGGCGCACTAGTGTTCTTGATCATGAACCGCTTGCCGATGCCTATCAGGCGGTAGATGTCGTACCACGAGTCGCGGAAGATGCTCGAATAGTAGGGCACGGGATAGTACTGATAGCCCGGCGTGGCCATGCGTGAGAGGATGGCGAACTTGCGGTCCTTGGTGGGCTTGTTATGGATAAGTCCCGTGGCAGGGTCTGGACGCTTTCCCATGCGCACCTCAAGGTCGCCGAGGGGATCCCAGTAGTCGAGCAGAGGGATGGCCTCGATACGCTTCTCGTTGAAGTGGCCGACACGGAAGTCGCCGAAGAAGACGTGCTCTATCTTGCCCGACACGGTGGAGGGGGCGTACTCGAAGCGGCAGTAGCACGCCTCCTTGTGGCGTACCTGGGCTATCTGCGAGCCGTCACGGGTGAGGATGATGCAAGTGACGGAGAAGTTGTACATCTGCATGTCGGTACACTGCTCGGCGAAGCACTCCTGCAGAGAGTTCCTGAGGCAGAAGTCGCGGATATCGGGGTCATCGACATCTTTCTTCTCCTTCCTGTCGACGAAGCGCAGCCCCTGACCGTAGCAGCAGATGGTGTTGAACTGCTGGCACTGGGCGGTGATCATGTTGTCGAGCACATACTTGCGGATGGTGTGGGGCAGCATGTCGTCAATGCCGAAGGGTACATACTGGTAGCCCTTTCCGCCGATGGAAAGGGGCTTGACGTTCACCAGGCCGTCGTCCTCATCGAAGACGTCGCTGCTGTCCGCGCCATACTCCGAGGCGACGGAGTTATAGGCCGATGTCGTAATCACGCCCTGGGGCATGATGCGGAAATGCTGCACGCCGCCGTTCTGCCCGGTCTGTACGAGTTCCAAGTCTTTATTGTTCATAGATATACTTTCATTCCGTTAACTTCCAATATGAATATTTCGGGTATCTGCCTTATCTGATGGCTCACAGGATTGATGATGCGCATGTAGCCGCCCCTCCAATACTGGTGATGAATGAGCCATCCGCGGTACTCCACCAAGTGGCCATCACTGCGGAAGGCTTTGATGTTCACCGTCTGCTTGCGCTGATAGGCGAGATCGAGGTATCGCTGCATCTCGCTGAAATGGATGCTTCTCTGCTTCTCTTTCATACCGCAAAGATAACCTGTAAATTGGCAGGAAAAAAATACAAAGGGGCACCGGCCTCACGGTCAGTACCCCCCATAAGGATTATGGTTAAAAAATGTCTCCTAAACCCGGAAGTCCATGTCGCGCCAGATGGCCCATTTCACCGTGCCGTCCTCGACGGTGGTGGTGCCGAACTCGTGCATGAACATGTAGTTGGCAATGACGCGTATTTCCATATAGTACATCGGCCGCAGGTCGCCCGCAATCTCATCCGATGTCTTCGGGTCCGACACAAGCGGCGCACCCGTCACGCCCTTGCCGGGCAGGTTGTCGCGCGTCTTCATGTACTCATCGAGCAGCTTGCACTGCATCTTCTCTTCCTCGGTGCGGTCGTTTTCCTTCAGCCAGTCGAGGAACTGCTTCAAGTCCTTGTTCATTGTTGTGCCCTCCTTATCTTTTTTAGGTCCTCTTTCATGTCCGACAGGCTGATCATCCAGTCGGTGAGCGTCTTGCGCTCTTCGTCGTTCTCACTGTCGCCGAGCTGCATGAGCAGGCGGTCCTTCACATCGTCGATCAGCTCGATGCGGTTCTGCAGGGTGTCGGTATCGCAGAAGTCGCCAAGCAGGGCCACGGCCTTGCCGTCCAATAATAACTTACTCATGCCTTGCCTCCTTCCTCCTTATTAGGCGCAGCAGGTATCTTGATTGCTTCCACCGTGACGTATTCAAAGGAGTAGGCTGCTGCCCGTATGACAGTTTCAAGTTCCTTGCTTCTTGACATCGCCGTGACCAGCATCTTGACGAGCGCAAAGGTGTTCCTTTCGACTTCGCTGTTGATTGCCATTATATCCTTCCCAAGTGCATCTTCCATCTTCACACAGACTACCATTCCTTTCTTAGGTTCCGCGTTGACCATCCTTGTCAGGAACTCTTTCGTTGCCACGTTCATCGCTCGCCTCCTTCCTTGCTTTGTTGGTACTCGGTCTGCAGGATAACCACCTGGTCGTAGAGCTCGCGGTCTCGCTTGTTGTATGCCGCTTTCGCAGTGGACATGTTCTGGTAGTAGCGCATCGTGGCCTGCTGCTTGCGGCGGCGGTAGTCCTCCTCGATGCCGTTCTTCTCGTCGTAGTAGGCCTGGAGCAGGTCCTGCTGGTAGCTGACCCACGCAACTGTGTTGGCCTCGCGCTTGGCGCGAAGCTCCTGCGTCCGCTGCATGTACTCTTCCTTTGTCATGCCTGGCCTCCTTTCTCTCCTTTGTTCAGCCGATAGACAATCCAGCCACTCACGCCCATAGCGGCGAAGCTCACCAGCGGGGCCTGCTCCACACACACCGCGCCCACGACCATGGCCAACGGAAAAACAACGCCGATGCGGATGGCCACTCTTCGTGTCACCTCGAACTCGGTGATACGGCTGTAGAACGCGCTCTTGGTGTCCAGCCACTGGTTGATCACTCTGCCCGTCGTTCTCATCCTCTCTCGGAGGCTCACCGGCCGACGGACCTCAGACGCGGTGAAGTTGATGGTTGCTTGTTGCATAATGCATCGTCTTATAACCTTTCCCGGATAGCCGGGCCTTTGTTTGGCAGAATAGAAAAGCGGCTGCCGATTCCGCTGGTTATAAGACGATGACTTCACCCGAAGGGCTTATCTAAATCTACGGAATGGCAACCGCCAATATGTTGTCTGCGAATAGTTACTCGCGTCTTTGCCGGGCATAAAAAAAGCCCGACCGTGATGTCCGAGCAATGACCGCTGCTCTCCGGGATGGACTACCATCGTCTTATAACCGATGGCAAAGATAGGGAGAAAAAGCGGAACGGCAAAGGAAAATGGTGGAGAAAATGCGTTTTCACCACCATTTTTAACATTTCAGCCCCACAATTCCTATCGAGGAGTTGCTTATTGCACATAGGTGAAGCTATTTGTTTTTATTCTTTTCTAAAGAAGAAGCAAGTGACTCGTCTAATTGCTTTGTAATCTTTTCGAACACATTTTTTGAAATGCGGGATGAGATTTCCTCGACTTGTTCTGGGGTCAATAAAGTCCCTTCAATTTGCGATTTAGGACTTAAACTGCTTATCATTATGCCTGCCATAGAAAACCTCCTTACTTAAAATAGTTGTTGAAAAATGGAGCGTTCAGCTCTGGTCTGAAATAATGCTTCCTGTTGATCCACACGAATCCGTCGCCTTTCGATATTACGGCAACATCCACAGGGCCACCAACGGTCTCTTCTCCCGGCTGCATTCTCCTTACAAGAGAAGTAAGGGAAATGAAGCTTTCTGCCATATTTGCCATATCTTCTTTGTCCAATGATACAACCGTATTCAATAAAGGAACTGTATAAGTATCACGCATCTCTCTGTTGATTTGATATGTTATGTCACGGATGACGGAATTTATATCAAGACCTTTGATGGCTGAGGACACAGTAGCAGTCGATGGATCTGCGTCCAGTTTGTTGGTAATGGCCTTAGAAAACGACTTGATGGATTCCTCTATGACGTTATAAATGATGTCTTGAAAAGACGGGTTGATGCCACGGATGATAGTTTGCGTCACATCTACCTGGGCAAAAGGACATATTACCGCGCTGGATCCATGTTCTGAAATGATGGCAATATTATTTTCATCCACGAAATAACGCAAGTGATCATCAATTCCAAATAAAACACTGATGGGATACAGAGAAGGGTATATATCTGACTCCCCATAACCGACAAACACCAAACCTGTGCCTAATGAATTGTTCAGACTTGCCGACAAATAATAAAAAAAGGACTCACATAATACATCTTGGAAGTCCATTCCATTAAGCTTGGCATAATCCTCTACTTCTGCGAGCGCAATGTTTTTGAAGGCGTCATATTCATATCCGTCGAATTCTGGACATTTTAGGGTCTGTTTATTGCTTTCCATGCAAATCTGAAGTTTCTCAACCAATACATCGGAGGTTTGTTCTTCAGGCTTCATTTCCTTTTCGCGAAAAATCTCATTTCTGCAAATGTTTACAAACGAGTCCAATTGCAATCTCAAAAACGAGCGCTGGGTCTTGTCGTCGCAAAAGAAATGGCGGAAATGAAGAAAACGTATGAAGTCATCAACGTAATCTTTAAGAAAGGGAAACGCCTTTTCTCCAAGTTCTTTCCTGTATTCTTTAATGATGATGTCCCAGGGCACACCCATAAAAGCAGCATTACTATACGTCATAACAGCCACGGGGTGGTATTTCGATAGTGTGAAGATCTTATTCGCACTATTCACCACTTTGTGGGTGTTGCCCATCGTCACCGCACTGTCTGCGGCAATTGCCGCACCGTGCTTGTTTAATACTGCTACGATTGCTGTCATACAATGTTTCCCTTTTATAATACAAATATAATCTGTTTATCTCAATCAGCCAAGTTCCAACAGGTATTTGGGCTTATCGTCCTGCCTTTGCATCTCGTTCATTATCTCTGTCCAACCCGGCATGGCTAAATCTTTATGTTGTCTACACTACTGTAAGAGTGTACTTCATAATTATCTTTGTCATATCGCGATATAGCCTCATAGCTTTTCTCAAGGCTTGTATTGTCTTGTTTGCACGATGAAGTGTTGGTCATCGCACACAATTGTTTTATTTCTTTAGAAATGTCCATATCGAAATATTTTAATCTTACTTATAATTACAATGCAAATATAGCATGTTTGTTTTAAAGGTGCAAGACCTAACTGTCATTTTTATCTTATTTTTTGTTTCAAATATGATAAACAAGGTCTACAATGACAAGGAAATTATCTACTATTACGTCGGCAAAGTTAACCATTCTTTCTGAGATTACAAAGGGTAAAGTTGGAAAAGCGGAACGGCAAAGGAAAATGGTGGAGAAAATGAGTTTTCACCACCATTTTTAACATTTGGAGGGGTGGTGAAGTTCGTAAAACTCATTTAATCCCTCAGTCCCAAGCTCTTTTTCTTTCGGTCGAGAATCTTTTTCTTAAACATGGCCATCTTTTGCAATATCGTCACGCTGTCATCATCCCGGGAGATGAATATATTCCTGTCAAAGATAAACTTCAAAATTGTATCTCCACTCACCTGTTCAAATAATAGATTGCCCATGGTGATAATGTCAAGGCCGATAACAAATTCAGCTGCTCCTATGGCATCCGGCAGTATTGCGGCTTCCACGTATGCCATATAATCCCTGTCTCCGGGCAGAGCGAAGCAGAGTGTTGTCATCCGCCTCATGTTTCCATTTGCTGTCGCAGAATGCATTTCACTTGCCTCTTCCAATCCCAGCTCGTTGACAATTCTTTCTGACACGAGCGATTGCGAAGCCCCAGTGTCCCATAGCGCATTGACCACCATTGAACTCTTTGTGAGGTTGTTATACACTCTCAAAGGTGTCACTATGCTCAACGGCTCCTTGCCTATATTATAGATGAACACATTGTCGGGGATATACTTATTTACCATATGCTTTGACACTTTATTTGTTCCCTTCAAATTTCCTTATCAGGTTGTAGATGGTCTGGTAGGACCTCCACTTGCTGTTGGTGTCATCACCCGTATGGATGAAGTAGTCGCGGTTGAACACGAATTCCATCAGTGTGCCCTCCTTTGTGCGCGTGAGTGAGAAGTCGCCCATGTTAATGATGTCAAGGCCGATGATGAATTCCACACCAACAGAGATCTTCGGCACTATCCGGGGATGGATATAGGTGTACCACTCATTGTTGCCTGGAAAGGCGATGGCACAGCCCATCTCGCTCGGCATCGTCTGGACAACGCCGTCCATCAGTCCGGCAGGACGGCGCGACACGCCAAGGCTGTCGGCAAGCCGTTCTGACATCACCGAGAACTGGGCGCCGGTGTCCCACACGGCATCGAGTACTATGCCTTTCTCATGATACTGGTTCTCTATTCGTGTAGGGGTCTTCAGCAGCCCGCAGCCATCAGGGAAGAAGAACTTCAGCCTGTCTTTCTCACTCGTTAAGTCTGTCATACCTCAAATTGCTATTATTGATGCTGCAAATATAACCATTCCTTTCTAATTTTCCAACGTTGGGAAGAAATAAATCGAAAAAGCCTCCCACGCATCACGCGCAGGAGGCTCCAAGTATTCTATTTTTGTAGTAGCCGACTTCAAGCCGGCGGCTGTTGAATTCAAACCGTAACCATCTCTATGTCTTTGGCGAGCTTCCGAAGGCCCGTCTTTATTTTCTCGGCCTGCTTGGGACGAGGCGAAGACACCCCACTGGCGTAGTGAGCCAGCTGCTTCTGGTTGATGCCCGTGATGGTCTGCAAGGCCGAGAAAGAGAATACTCCACGGTAGTAGTCGAGTAGCGTTGCGATGTCGAAGTCATATACCAGTTCGTAATCTCCGTCAAACACCTTGGGATAATCCTCACCCTTTTCCCTGCGTCCCTCCAGCCAGAAGTCAACACTCTCCTGCACGTAGTCCTTAAACCCGTCAATGTCGCCCGTGTAGGCAACCACCCACCCGGGGATGATGTCGCACGAGCAGCAATAGCCATTGTCTGTGCGGGCTGCTTTCATAATTACTTTTTCCATATTTCTAATTATATATTTTCGTTTGAAAAGGGATGGCGTTTCATCGCCACCCTTGTTGAACTTAACAAGCGTCTTTCCGCAGTGTGAAGGAAAGGGAGGGGCCGTAGCCCCGTCCTTCAGAACTTCATCCCCGATTGTCGCTCGATGCTTTTAAGAAGAAATCCGCAAACATCGTCGCTTTTCTTTCCGTTGACCGTTACGGTGCCTTTCTTCGTGGGATGAACATACTCACGATGCGATCCCCTCATTCGGTCCATACGCCAACCGGCTTTTTCAAGATCATGAATAATCTTGCTTACTTTAACTACTTTCATAGAACGCTTGTTTAATTTCAACACTGCAAAGGTAGTAATATTACTACGATTATACAAATAAATTAGTAACTATTTTACTACTATTGTTAAGATTTAACATTTCACCAATGGCAAAGGCCGGCAGCCTCACGGATACCAGCCTTCTGAGAATGTTTAATTAATCTTATTGTATGAACTTCACTTTGCTGCAAAAGAAATAGGGGCGGCGGTATAATAAGTGCGCTGCGCGCCGCCCCTAAAGCCAAGTACCTCTGAAGCATGTATTGTAAGTCCTTGGACTTATGCTGCAAAGGTAAGCAAATTATAGGATATTTCCAACGTTAGCAGGAAATTAATTACAGGTTTCCCAACGACATGGCAGCATTGTTGTTGCCACCGTTGTGTCTGGCCAGTGCTGTGGTGTCGCCGAACATGGCAGCGAGGGCATCGGAGAGGAGGCCTTGGTAGGCATCACCGTAGAACTGAGCTTCGAAGTCATTCAGGCGGTGGATGCTATAGAGGTATTTTCTCATGAACCAGTCGCGCCGCTGGCGGTGGCCACGGCCTTTGTTCCATTTCTTGCCACGCAGGAACTGTAGTCCGTTCTCATCATCCTTACCGCTGTTGCCCCTGCGGTAGCCATTTCCGGTACCGGCGGCCACATAAATGCCATATTCCGCAAAATGATGCTCAATGGTGGTAGGGGAGCCCGGATGGAGCACACCCACAAGGGAATGGTAGAGCGTACCCGTGTCATAGACGGGCGGCGAGAACTTCATCATCTTCTCCTGCCAGAACTTCACCATGAAGTCGGTCCACCGCTGTTCGTACTGCTCGCGGTCCTGATCCGTGAGGCTACCCCTCAGTCCATTGTCTGCTGTCATAAGTCAGGTCGATTGGTTCGTCGTTCTCTACCATGAAGTAGAGTCCCGTAACGCCCGACATGAGGTATTCCGGGAACTCGTTGCTGTAGATGCGCTCCACCTGCATGTATTCCAGCGCGTCGTCGTAGGTCATCTCCTCGCGGTCATGGATGAGCCGGGAGTGCATCTGCCGGAAGATAGTGCGGCAGAGGTTCAGCTGCTGCTCGCGCTCGGCCATATCGTCGATGCGATAGGGGGCGACGATGAAGACGGTATAGACGCTCTTGCGGAAATAGCCCACTCCGTTGGAGTAGGTGTTCTGCGAGGTGGTGTCGTCAACGAGGATATACTTGGCTGTCTTGCGGAAGTCGCTCATCATGTCCTGCATACCGCCGAGGCCGGAGCAGCGGCCTACCTTGAAGCCCTGCTCCGTGGCCAGCCTGTTCTGCCTTGCCATCGTCTCGAAATAGTCGAAGGCATTGAATATCGTTTCCTGGGCCATATCACTCTACCTTGATATACTGGTTGTACCTAATGG
The DNA here is from genome assembly GCF_000218235.1 of Hallella multisaccharivorax DSM 17128. Lineage (GTDB taxonomy): Bacteria > Bacteroidota > Bacteroidia > Bacteroidales > Bacteroidaceae > Prevotella > Prevotella multisaccharivorax. Next base: position 318,237 of record NZ_GL945017.1, read on the forward strand.
TGGCGTGGGGGTTGAAGTTCACAACTTTCACCTTGTAGCCTTTCGTGCCCCATCGCCACCAGAGGAACTTGTGTTTGTATTCTCTATATACGAGGGTCGTCACCGAGTCGCTGACGGTATAGACGAGTGTCGTATCGGGGGGCTTCATGCGCAGCGTGAAGCGGGCCCAGCGGTCGGCATACTCATAGCGGCTGTTGGCCTTTGCCTCCAACCTGACGGTATCGTGAATGTCGGTGCCGCTCAGCTGCTGCGCCTCTATCTGTCCGAGCTTCAGCCGCAGTTCCTTGATGAGCTGCTTGTCGGCCATCTCGGTCTTGTACGTGCTCCGCTCCACGGGGATAGCCGCAGAGGTGGCCACGGTGACGGTGTCGCGGATGGTGTCTCGCTGGATGAGCGGCTCTATCTGGGCGTGGGCAAGCTGTGCCTTCAGCTCCTCCACCTCCTGCTTGCGGTGATGGTCATCCAACTTGGTAAGAACCAGGCTCACGATGGCGATGGCCACTGTGAGCAGCCATGGCAGTAGTCTTCTATAGTTTGGCATACTCTTCCTCCGCGTTGAAGCATGGGCAGGCCTTCACCCACTCTGCAGGTTCTATCTTTCCGTCGTGGTTCAAGTCGGGCGAGAGGTCGCGATGGCCGCAGATGCGGGCTCCGGGGTACTGCTTCTTGAGCTTCCGTAGCAGGTCGGCGAGGGCTCTGCGCTGGGCCGGCGTGCGCGTGTCCTTAGCGGTCTTGCCGTCCTTGGCCACGCCGCCGACATACACCACACCGATGGAGTTGGTGTTATGGCCATACACATGAGCGCCCACCTCGGCCACGGGACGCCCCTCATGGACGCTGCCGTCACGATACACCACGTAGTGGTAGCCTATCTTCTTCCAGCCGCGGGCCCGGTGCATCCTGTCGATGTCGGCCACGGTCACGTCACGTCCCTCGGGCGTTGCGGTGCAATGTACTACAATCAGATCAATTTTTCTCATTGCTATGCTTGTTTAGTTCGTTATCCACATACTGCTTCACGTCGTTCTTCACCTGCCCCATCTTGGTGTTGATGGCGAGCGAGATGCCGAAGATGCTGGCGGCATAGACGAGTGCCTGGGCGATGTACCACAGGACGGAGTCCTCAATCTTGTAATGGTTCAAAAAGAAACATATAAAGGCGAGGACGACGGCGGAGACAATCATTATCACTGCCGTGGTGTACTGTATCTTTTCTTTCGTGTCCGGTGTCATAACTGCTGTTTATTATGTTTACACGGCAAAGATAAATCAATATTACTCGACAGGAAAATACATGTGTCCCGCCCTTCAGGGCGAGGATCAGCGGCTGGGGTCCGTAGGCTGCTGCTGTGCAGCGGCGAAAGACCACCCTTCCCTTTAAGATTACCCCTACGCCGTCTTTGTTATCACCCCGTCCTTCAGCACCCACGTCTGTCCGCTGTTGTTAGTGTTCAGGGCTTTAAGGATCTTGTTCTGCGTCGTCTCCGAGCACCCGATAACCTTGACTATGGTACCAACCATGCCTAAATATCTGAATGAAGAATAAAAATTGACATTACTAAAATCCGCGCCCGACAAATCCAACAATTCCAGTTCACTAAGATGGCTAAAACAATTAGACAGAGAATTTATTTTTCCCCAGGGAAAATGCCCTGCCTTAATAGTCTTCAAATCATCACATCCATAGAAAAAATAATTGGCGCTAATTCTACCATTTACGGCTTTAGCTGATAGTATGATTTTAACAGAGTTGACATCCACATAAGTAGCTTTACAGTTGTAAAACAATTTGTATAATTTCGTATAATCGTTAGGCTGCACGAGGGTGATTTTCATGCTAATCACCGTTGCAAAATTTGTATTCTCATTGAACAAATTACTATCTGTAGATACTTGGCCTCCTAACCCGTTTTGTGTTAGATCAAGATCTGCCTTTATAGAGCCTTTACTATCAAAAAAAACATAACGCCTTGTTCCGGATCTATCATTTACCGGAAACGAACCAGCAGCCCCCATCCCCAAATAAGTCCCAATAATATGCCCCTCGGGGTAACCCTCCCACACGAGCTTCTCCCCGAGGTATATCTTGCTGAGTTTCTTATCGCCGAGGTACACCGTCCCCGCTTTCTTCTCGCCTAAGTATATCATGTCTCCCTCCTTTCTCTATTCCGGAATACAATACAGCGTGTCACTGTCCTTAGTTGTCAGCGCCGCATAGCCACTCTCCGTCGTCTGAACCACCTTCGGAAGGCTGCCAACCGCGTTCTCTAAGCTGTCTATTCTCGAAGTATTGTCTGAGATGCTCGAAGTATTGGCTGAGATTTTTGAGCTATTACTTGAAATTAGTCCTTGCATGGTATTATAGCCGTTGTTATAGCTGCTTCTGTCTACATAACCACTTAAATCCGTGTTCAAGTCCGTTAGTGTCACATACTGGTCGTGCGTATGCGAGGTGATGTTTCCCGTCAGCACGGCTTCCACTGCTGCCTTGGTAACCTCACACGGATCTCCCTTGTCACCCTTCGCTCCGGTAGCTCCCGTATCTCCTTTTTCTCCTTTAGCACCTTGTGGTCCTTGCGCTCCGGTCTCACCCTTGGGCCCTTGGATGCCTTGTGCACCCGTGTCACCTTTCTCGCCCTTTTCCCCTTTCAGATAGTCAAAGGTAAAGGTGGCCCCGTTGATCGTCACCGTAGGCGTCCCCGGCGTGTTTATGTGCGCACCCGCAGCGGCCTTGATCGACGGAATGCCGCCCGTCTCGCCCTTCGGTCCTTGCGCACCCGTCTCGCCTTTGGGCCCTTGTGCGCCCGTCTCGCCCTTGGGTCCCTGCGCTCCCGTGTCACCTTTCTCGCCCTTGACATAGACCTCCGTCTTCACATAAGCCTTCGTTGTCCGGTCGTATCGGTACACATAGTTGTCCGTACCCACATACGTCGGGTTGTCGGCCACCTCCTCGGCACTCTTGACCGCGTTGTTCGCCGCTGTCGCCGCGTTGTTTGCTGCCGTCGCCGCGTTGTTAGCGTTGTCGATCACCGTTCCCACGCCGCTCACCCGCGTCTCCATGGCGCTCACGTCGCCGCTGAGTTTGTTCGCCTTCGTCACCGCGCCGTCAAGCGAGGCCGCCTTACTGTTCGCGTTGTCAGCCGCCGACTGAGCGTTGCTTGCCGCCGTGTTCGCCGACTGCACCGCAGCGTCCACCTTAGCCGTGGCAGCGTCCACCTTAGCGTTAGCCGCACTGATAGCGTCAGCCGTCGTCGTGGCCACATAGTCGCTCCACGTCTTTGTCGCAACGACCTTATACACCAGCGCCCCGTTGTTGTTCACGATCACCGGAAGCGTGATACCCCCGGCCACCTCTGCCGCCGTCGCCGTGCTCAGGTCCGTGATCGGGTACCCGTACAGCTGGCTCGAATCCAGTTTCTCTATTGCCATAATCCTTGTTTTTATCTGTTCTGTTTTTGTCTTTTCCGTTTCCTTCCGTCTTCCCGCTCCTTCCGTCTTTCCGCTCCTTTCCGTCTTCCTGCTCCTTCCGTCTTTCGTTTTGCGGTTGTGTAGGCCGCTGCTTTGCAGCGGCAAAAGCCAGCCTTGGAGGTCCTACCCCTTGAGGTAGCTTATCCATTTGAAGCGTTCCCTGTTCCTCGTATAGTTTATATCCATCTCGTTCTCATAGCATTCCCTTTCAAATGATATGGATCGGTAAGCCTTGTGCCAATCACGCAGAAGCAAAAGCCGGAAGAAGAATTCTAACACATAAAGCAGATAGAAGCCCACGATCAGGAGTTCCTTCTCCTGCGCCCAATGAATGCTTTCGTGGTTGATGTCCACTGCTGACATCGTGCAGCCTTTCCGAACAAATATAATATTCAGAATGGTGATAGCCTTATAACCCTTCGGAGGAATGATAGTATTTGTTATAACTTTCATATCTTATTCTCCAGTAAAAAGTCCTTCAATTGCATACCAAGCTCCATTGATACTTTTGAACTTCACTAAGCTATTAATCTGTATCTTAACTGAACTACCTTGGAAGTTTTTATAACCAGTCATTCGGTCTTCAACAGTTGCAACCATTGCTGTGTCTTTCAGACTTGAAGCGCCAATTCTCAGTACATTGGCTATATTCTCTTTAACAAAGAGTTTATCGGAAGAATCTGAACATTTTACGTATACATTATACGCATCTACTGACATTCTCGTGTCTTGAGACTCATGCTTACAAAATATACTAACTTCCAATCCGTCATAATCAGAAGCTTTCGGTAGTTTGAAGTAATATCCGCTATAACTCATTGGCTCATCCGCAAAGAACGTGGTAGCCGGATCATTCTCAGGGTTAATAGTATACTCTCTCATAGACGGAGAAAAAGGCACTTTTTTCGTCCTGCCATACAAAAGACCCGCCTTGACTGTTCCATTAAACGTCCCTCCCGTCGCCTCCACGTACCCTTTCACGTGCAGCGTGTCCGTGTTCGTGTCAAGCCACATCTTAGCATTGGTGCCCGCATTGGCATCCGCCTCAGTCGCGTACCACGCGAATTGGTTGCCCCACGTCTTCACGCTCCACGTGGCGCTGTCCATCCTGAATCCCACACTCTTTAGTCCCTGCCGGATCCCCGCGCCGATGGAGTCCGCACGCTGGTAGGCGTAGCTCTCCATGCTCAGCATCTTGCCGTTTTCAGATCCTAATGCGTCAGCGTTCCAATGAACAGCGTGCCCGCATTTTGCCAAACAGAGCCTCGACACCACTACGTCTCCGTTCCTCGTCAAAAACACTCTCACTTCCAGCCACTGGATCTCCTGTTCCTCACCAGTCGATGCATTCGTTGCAGTCTTTCCGAAGTGATACGTTCCGCTTGTACGGAAATACCCCGTCTCGTACGTCTGCTTGAACATACCTATGCTAAAGCCGTAGCATATTCGGCTTTTGTTTACATCCGCAGGATGGACCTCTATATAGACCGCATCTTCGAGAGTAACTCCGTCCAGATTCTTGATGAATGCCTGTGCCGTGTAGTCACCCTCGCCTCTGAAAGGAATCCAGTATATAAGCCCGTAGGTATTAGCGTCCTTTCCTGTATATCCCGAACGGGTCATCCTTACACCACGGAAGCCATAATCGTCATAATCGTCCATATATCGCGACATAAAGCTCACATCGTTTACGTCGCCCTGTGTTCCGCGCGAGCTCGCGCCATCCGTCGTCTCCCATGAAGCCACCTCGAAGTTAGGATCCGGAATCAGATTCAGGGTCTCCACATCACCCGCAGATGGTGTCCACTTCGTAATCTGGTTTTTGCCTGTCATGTCGCCCATATCAAGCCTAACCCAGTCAACAGACACTCCGCCGTATTCCAACGGATCCGGCCCCCCCGTTGAAATCTGCTCATAGATACCCACAAGCACATCTATGTCGCTCTTTGGAGTAAAGCTAAAGCTGTCCACTACCGTTCCCGATTTCGTATAGGTGTAGGAATCACTCCATACAGAGTCAGTGTTCCAATCTTTCGTGTATACAAACATCATTATATGGTGTCCGTCCATCTTCGGCTGTGTAGGATAGCCTTCTTTTGCCTCCATCCACATCCGGGCCGTTACCGTGTATGTGATTCCTTTCCTGAGATGTGTTGTTACCGGGCTCTCATACGCTTGGTAACGTTTTGCCCTGCTTCCCTTCACATCGCCGCCAGTGAGCAGGTTACCCTCCGTATACAGGCTCTTCACAGAGGTCTGAAGACCCGCAGCCGTTGCGCTCAGTCTCGTTACCTTTTCCTGAATAGCCCCTTCGGATGTCTTACGCTGGCCGATCTCTGCCTCGAGACTTTCGGCCGTCTTTTCTATCCTCGTCTTGTTGTCTGTTATCCCATTCTCTGCGGTTGCCATGCGGGAGGATAACGTGTCGACAGTCTCACGCATCGACGAGAACCGCTGATTGGTGTACTGCGCCCCGCCGGTACCGTCAGTACCGTAGTAGATATAAGCCAGGAAGTCCCGGTTCGCCTCAAACACACCGTTCGTGTTAAGCTTCATACGCACCTCACGACAATCAACCATGTCGTCCTGGTCGTTATAAAGGATAACCCGGACATAAGCCACGTCTGATGCAGAGTTGTCTTGGAACAAAAGTTGGTCGTGCAAGTTAGTGGCACCGACATCGGAGCCGTTACTGCGGCAGTTATATTTAATGCCGTCGTTTGAATAAAATTCCGTCACCGCGATCTTGTAATCTTTTGGCATGCTCTTCATGTTTGAGAACACCTTAGGTCCGCCATCGCCTTGCTGGTGCACGATCTGATACTGAAGGTTTACCGTTCCCTTCTTCACGAACACCTTGGCCGCTGCGTCGCTGGGTTCGGTAGGCTGCTGCTGTGCAGCAGCGCTCCCGTCCTGTGCGCTGACCTTCAGGGCAGCGTTCTGATAGCTCTTATAAGCGTCTTTGTCTATGCTGTAGCTTATCTCCGCCTTCTCCGTCACGGGCACTATCTGCCACACGCTTGTCGTCTCGCTCTCCTTCACCGGCTGGAGCGTCCCCCCGTCGCTGCCCTTGAAATACAGATCTCCCTTGAACACGTTCCCCGCTCTCCTGCTCACCCGGAAGTCCAGCCGGCTGTCATCCTTCGCGCTCGGTATCGAGTATTGTTCCCCAATCGCATAGGCGGGGCAAGCTGCGTCAGCGGCAAGCTCACCGATAATGGCTCCGCCTCTCTTCCGTCCTATCCCACTGTAGGCTATGACGCTCGGAGCACTCTTCTCGCCGTCCTTGCTTGCTGTGATGATAGCGTTGCACCGGTCCGCGTCCTGCCACGGATCAGCGCACCCGAACGCCACCATGTCGTCACCGGCCACCGGAAACGTGCACTTATCCATCTCCATCCCGTAGCACGTGAACGTCTTCTTGCTCACCTCACTCGTCAGAGTGATCAGCTTCGTCGTATGCGCAAAGACCCCATACACGCACTTCGTCGTCTTGCCCCCGATCATCACGTTGTCCTCCACGCCGTGCTTCACGCACACGCCCCAGTAGTACGTATTCTTGAAGTTATGCGTCACGCGCTCCTTCACGTTGAACTCCTGGCATTGTCCCATAGCACCCACCACAAGGTCATCCTCGATACTTGCCGTACCATCGCTCTCGCAGAAATACACCTTGAACGCGTTCGCCGTAGTCTCAAGCTCACGGTTCAGCACACCCTTGTCGTCACCGAGAAGCTCCACGCGTGTCTCCGTATCGCTCAGAGCCCGGCCCACGAACGCCACAGGACGCTCCACGCCGTCAACCGTCACAGGAAGCGTGAAGAGTGTCAGTCCCGACAGGGAAGACACCTCGCCCGTCTCATAGTCCATGTTCACCGGGTCCACCCTCAGAATCTTATGCCCCCAGTCAGAGGCGATCTGTTGTGCCCCCACGTATGTCTTCCGATGGATCTCAAGCTCAGCCGCCTCCAACTTCTTCCTCACCACGATGTTGTCCACGGCAAGCACCGAGTAGCTGCCCGTCTCGTCCCTCACGTTCCTCAGCGTCCAGCCTTTTCCCGTCATCGACGTGCTGCCGTCCGAGTCCGACGAGTGAATGTCATCCGTCACGACCTTCCCGCTAATGGTAGCGTCGCCGCCCACCGTAGCCTCGCCGCCCACCGTCAGCGCTCCTTTCACCTCCGCCGCGCCCATGGTGAGCTTATGCTCCGTCTCATCATCTTTCGTTTTTGAGAGATACAACCCCGCCACGCCGTTGGCGCAGTAGTCAAGCAGCATGATGAATGCCCTGCCGATACGTGAGGCAGTATTGGCGGCGGTGTTGCGCTCATCGCGGATGCCTTCGAAGAATGAAAGCATCTTCTTGAATTTATTTGTAGTGTCGTCAGCCATCCGTATTAGCTCCTATCTGTTATCTCCGACTAATTGAAAGTATAGTCAAACGTATTGTCGAATATCCTGCCCGCACGTGCCGTCTGTATGACGTTGTGATTTTTCTGGGCATACTGCACGGTGAAGGTGATGCGTGGCAGTTCGTCGATATTGTTATCATATTCCACCTTCGGGTCGGAGACAACCATCTCCTTTCCGGGTGTCACCGTACCGCCATAGACATTCACTATTCGCACATAGTCGGAACGGAACAGTTCTCTGCACCAGTCTGCCATGGGAAACGAAAGCGGGCCTGTGTCAGCCTTGAAACTCGTCGTCTCCGTCACCTTGTAGTTAGTGTTCTTACCCTCTATGTATGCGGTGTCGTACTTATATGCCGCAGAGATCGTCTCTTTACCGATACAGTATAGCAGTTCCTCACATCCGAACGAGTTGTTAAATACGAGGATAGGCGCACAGTCTGGGTTGGAGAAGTCAATGTCAAACTGCTGCGAGCGACTGCCAGCCTTGACAACATACGACGTGAGCGTCTTACCCTGGGCTGTGTAGCGTGCTGGGGAGCAGTCGATGGTTGTGTACTTTGTATTGCCTCCGATAACGGTGGCTGCGAACGACCCGGTGCTGCCATCCGAATAATATGCGGTGACGGTAGCGGAATCCGTGCCGATATAATGCAGGTATTCGAGACGGCCGAGAGAAGTGACGCGTGCTCCCATCAAAATGGTCAAAAAATGGGTCTCGCACCACTTCTCAGCAGCCATGTCGATGTCTGCTTCGCAATAGACGATGGTACATGACAATGAGGTAGAGCTGAGATTGTTTTCGTCCGTGTCCCGCTCGGTGATATTAACTGTCATCTCTGTCACAAGACGCGCCTTAGCGTACGGACGCACCATATCTCCAACGTCGCGTATGGAGATACTGCCGCCCACGGGGAACAGTCTCTCAGAGTATACTTCATCCCCGTCGAGCCTTAACACGACGACGGCATCCGTTCCGCCGATTTCGAAAATCAGGTCAGGTACGGTGGCGGAGAAATACTTACCAGAAAGTCCTTGTGATACCGTTATACTCATGTTGCAAATCTTAATTTTGTCACAAAGATAAGAAGTATCACCAGCTTTGGAAAATACCATGTCAGACACCTGCCGGCAATATGAAAAGGTTTAGTTACGTGTTAAGAATTCAGAGAATCAAAAAAAACGCACGTTTCCCTGGCAAAGGGAGAACGCTTCTTTGACCGCTCTGCCCACTAAAATGATGTCAACACCTTGACAAGTGGGCGTTATTCGCGCAAAAGGGGTCCCAAGTTACCGTTTTCAGACAGCAATTTTGGTGATTTTGCGCGAATATTCCACTATCTCAAAACGCAAACCGCCAAATATCAACGATTTGGCGGTTTGCGAGCGGCGAAAGCCGCCGAAGCCTGCCTTAGCAACCCCCACCGCCCTAAGCCGCCTTGGCAATTGCCTCCCTTTGATATAGCGGAATATGTAAGACCTTTCAACTCTGCAACGTCGGCAATTAACTCTTTTGTCGCTGCAAGAGGTATGGCAATTGCCATCCGCGGTATGCGCCGGACGGATGAGCATCATCGGTTCAGCGCTACCAATGAATGTCCTAACCTATCTCCACTGCCATACGGTGTGCCATTGGCCTGCCACCGGCACACTGTATGGTGGTGGGTTAGCCTGCGTGGCAACTGAACGCAAAGAGCAGCACTTGCCATAAGCGACAGCGGCACATGGGTGTGACGATGCCCAGCGCATGGCATGTGCTGCCACTGTCCCATCCTCTCACGCCAGTGCTACTGTATGCCTGGTGCGTCGCGCAGTGAACCAGCCATGCGGTCCACGTAGCGTAAGCTGAAGGCAGACTGTAGCACTGGGGGTACGTGCCTTCTCGAAGTACACAAACAAAATCCCCGAAGCCCGGAAGCCTCAGGGATGAGTTACCCGTTGTACCAAGCATCAGGCGAGCTTGTCCAGTATCATCCTGCTGGCCTTCTCCACGTCGGTCATGAGCGAGAGCACATACTTAGGCTGCTCACGCAAGGCATTGACCCAACCTTTACAATAAGCCGCGTTGTTGTTGATGATACGCTTATCGAACCCAAGCACCTGCCCAACACGTGCCGCACCAAGCTCAGCGACCAATTCCTCTTTGGCGTAGAGCGTATCGCCGAACCTCTTTCCTTTCTCGCGATTGAGACGGCTGGCTGTGCCAGTGGAGTGTATCATCTCGTGGAGCATGGATGAGTAGAACTCCTGTCCGTCCTTGTATATCTCTTCGGCGGAAGCCCCGCGCTTGAACTGCTCCTTACGAGGGACGATTATCATATCACGCGTCGGAGAGTAGAACGCACCGTCGGCATCCTTCGTGGCCTGTATCGGGCACACCCAGGACTGTTTCTCTATCATTCTGTCAAGGGCTGCGTTGGCATACATACCCTGTGAGTCCTTAGCAATCTCACAGCCGAAGCCCTCCTTCAGGGCATTGACCTTATCAGGCTGTTTCTCCTCTAAGTTGGTCTGTGCCACATTGAAGACACTGTAGCTCTTCAGGAAAGGGAACTTCGTACACTTCTCCTGCTCATCCTTACTCATCTTATGGTAGGTGTCAAGAGAGATACGCTTGCCGGCAGGAGTGGTGATGGAATAATCCCAGAAGATGACAGGCATGGACTTAGAGCCTTTGTTGACATGGGCACCGAGGCGGTTGGCCTGCTTGAGGGTACAGTAGATAGGATGCTCCCAGTTGTTCAGTGCGCAGTCCATCATCAACCAGAAAACGTTGCAACCCTGATATCTGTTGCCCTCGATGTTTACGGGGCTTCCCCCGATAGTGCGGCCGATCCAGCCCTGTTTCCAGTCGCTTGCCTGCATCTTTTCGATGCGCTCGATAATCATTGATGCGAACTTCTCCATTACGATCTCGTTGTGTTCTGTGAACTTCATAGTTGTATAATTTAAATTGTGAAACGTTCTTGTTGATTAATCCAAAGCTGTTACCGTGATATACTGAATGTCAACCATCACATCCATTGCCATGCGCTCAGCTGCTTCCGTGGCCTCTGCGCAAGAGTCAGCCGTTACCTCGAATGTGATGTAGTCTCCGTCCTCGCCGTTGACTTCTACCTGATAGAGGTTCTGAGAGAAGAGATGGCTCTTGCGGTTGCGCTTCGTGAAACCATTGGCGGTGAGGTGCTGCTGTGTGAAAGTTGATGTTGTCATGATGTTGAAATTTTTAATTGTTGGACTTTTATTAATTTTTACGTGCATAAAAGGAGCAGCAATCGGAAAGGCCTTAGATGCCAGTTTTGGCCGTAAAATTTTTCATCTTCAGACTTGGAAAGTTGGATAAGGCAAACCTGCCCCAACTTTCTGAAAAACTTTACGAGACAACCGTAGGCTTGAACTTGCAGAGGCCGGGGTTGCGCTAACTTTGCAAAGGAAAAATTCAAAGTCCGACAATGCCCGGAAAATTTCATCATGACAACATGCCACAACTTTCGGTAGCACCCACCAGACAAATGGTTGAAGCGCATCCGTATGAGCTTACAAAATAATCAGAACATCAAGGCAGAAGTTTACGGCAGGACGGTTAAGAGACTACTCATCGAGAAACGGCAATCGAATAATAGAGCAGAGGCCACGGCAGCAGCTATGCGATGGCACAAACTATGATGCCATTCAAGTATATCACGGTAACAGCTATGGACAACAAGACTACCGATAAATGACAACTATGAGGTTCACAGAATACATACGAGTCAGTATGCGGTCGCATCCTACCTAAGACTATCAAGCCTCGTGAAGATGCCGCAGCGACAAAAACAAGAAAAAGGACGCTCCTATAATCAGGAACGCCCCTTACATTATATAATGGCAAAAGAAAGTGGTTGCTATTTCGAATATCCATTGGTGGACACACTGCGATACTGCATGACTGGGAACCGCTCTACCCCGATGCACAGCGTGTCAAACGCGTCGGAGCCGTCGGTACGGCTCTCCAGCTTGTCCTCTTCGGTCTCCGCAAGTTTCTCACCGCTCTTATCCTTCTGGCCGTTCTTGACACCGGCCGAGGTGATGGAGATGAGCAAATCAGGATTGTTGTCCCTGTTGATGAGCACCAAGTGGCGGGCACGGCCGCGGAACATGCGGTTGATAAGGTCATTCTTCAAGATGTGGTTCATCGGCTTACCGATATACTTGGACTTCACGTTCCACCCCTTGCGACGCAGCCCCGTGATGATCATGCGATAGAAGGCCTCGGAGTGCGTACCATAGCTGTTGCCCACGAAGGTGGCATCATAATAGAAGACAACCTTCCGGCGACGGTGATAGCGGTAATAGTCGTTGAAATCATCAAGCAGTTCCGGAATCTTCCGCTCGTACTTCACGAAGAAGGACTTCAGGACACGGAGCTTGCCATCCTTGCCCACCTGGCCACAGACCAGCCAGTTGATGTTCGCGTTGGCATCAAAGGCGATGATGAGCGGCAACTGAGCATCGAGGTCGCTGTCCTGGCGGCAGTCGTTGGGGATGGCACCGTCATTGAGCGCCTCGAGATTAAGCACAGTCTCATTTGGCGCGGTGTAGAGGTTGACATCCTCTCTCATGCCGCCGTAGAAGCCGTCCGTACTTATCTCGATGCGCTTGCACATGATGGACGTGGCGAAGGTCAGCGGCGGCAGGTCGCGCTTGGCACGGCGGATAAACTCCTCACCCAAGAGGGCGAGGTTCTGGATACTGGTGTACTCCTTATAGAGAAGGCACTTTGACCGCAGGAAGCTCAGCTTCGCGTCGATGCGGTCTATCTTTTGCTGAATGGCATCCGCCTGCGAGGGCATCGCCTTCTGCTGGCGCTTGGCCCGCCACTTGGCATAGACCAGTCCCTCGATGGCTTCCACAAGTTCCTTATCCATGTCATCCTTGTAGGAGAGGAACCAGCTGCCTTTCTTCGTCACCGGCATATCAGAGGTGATGGTCATGCCGTGGTGCAGCGGGAAGTTGTGGAAGTACTGCTCGTTGCCTCTGTTGGCCTGAAAGGTCTCATCCTTGAGCTGCTCAAAGTTGATGAACTTCGCCTCGTCGATGATGATGTAGTCGAGCGACATCGAGTTGCTGGTGCCGGCACGGTCCTGACTGATGATGTTACACACCGAGCCGTTATAGAACGAGATGGTATTCTCCCAGTTGGCCGGTGTGAAGATGGGCGATTTCCAGTGCAAGGCCTTCCAAGGGCGTTTGCCGACGACATAGTGGAGGTCGCGCTTGAATCCCCATCGCTCCAAGTGTATGAGCATCGAGGGCAGGATGTTGGTCAGGCACCGCTTGACTGACGGCGAGACGAAGCCGCCCATCGACCCCGGCATGCCCTGGAAATTCGTCATCAGACGGCCCGCCTGTATGGCTCCCTTACCCATACCACGCCCGGCGACAATCACTTCGTCGCGCGTGTTCATGGCAAGGGAGTAGAGCTGCGGGTCGTTGAAATATTCCTTATGAACCTGTTCCGTTTCCATCGTGCTCTTCCTTTATCTCCTCATAGTCTGCATCCTCTATCTTCGTGTCGCCGTATTTCTTCTCCAACTTCCGGATGCGGTCGCGCAGACAGGGAACCTTTTGTATGCCGATGACCGTCGGATCATCGGTCATCTCGAACTGTTGCGGCACAATCTTGTCAAACTCCAGTTCCGGCTCATCGTCCTTGTCAGTTCGGTTGTTCATGATGCGGTTCTTCTCTATCGAGGCCGCGGCGCGCAGATCGCCTCGCTGCCTGGCCAGCCGAAGGTCTTCTTCAAGGTCGCGGTTGATTTTCCAACGCATGAACTCCTTGGATGCCTGTTGCAAGTTGCCCATGAGTATCTGGGTAAGATGCAGGTCATCGTAGGCCTGAGCCCTGCCGACCTTGAACTTCTTCATGTCGTAATCCACAATCTCCTTATCGAACTTCGACGGGAACTGCAACCAGTAGGCGTAGATGCCACGAAGCCGCTGCAGCCGTTCCCGGACGGAAACGGCCACATTCTGCGCCTGAAGTTCGTCATCATCGAGGACGACCAGACGCGAGTATTCATCTATGTTGACAGGTAAGCTCATATTTATATCATTGTCACTGAGGAGAGTTGTCTTTCTATCATACTGAGGCATTCTGATACCGAGAATGGCGAGCCGGCACGCGCTGCGTCCCGGATGTCCTCGCGAATTTCCCTTGCTGTTATGGCCACACCATGGAAAAAGGCACTCCGCGCAGGATGGCCGAGCGTATTGATATCATCGGTCAGTTCCGTCTCATCAATACCCAAAAGGGCGGAAATCTCCGCCGGAGTCATCATGCGCCTCGCCTCTTCCTCTATCTTTTGAAGCAACTCTTTCGAATAATCCATTGAGGTCAACTGATTTCTTAATGATTTTGTCAAGTCCCGTATAGAGATCCAGGAAAGCCTGCTGTGATGTAGTAACCATGGTACACTCAGCACGGTCGCCATAAGTCTGGTTCTGCGATGATATGACAGATACCGTCCAACGTTCATTTTGTACCAGTACTATCTTCGAGTGGTTCTGCGCAAGATAGACATTATCGAAGCAGCTGCTCATCAGCTTGGCCAGCTGCATTGTCTTTCTCGAAGCTTTTAGGTCAGCTACAAGTGATGCTTTTTCAATAAGTCCTTTCTTCCTCAGATTGAGGAAGCCTGAGCAGAAAGCATCCGATGTAGAGAAAGTGCTGACCCAGACATCAGCACGTCCGGTCTGCGACAGGATCCATCCGAGCAGGCCGAGCGTGTGAAGTCCGTTACCGAGGAAGTACTGGTACGACTGGCGCGTGAGCGGCTGCAATATGTCATCAATTCTCCTGCCCCTGCTCATTGTCTATACCCTTATCATCGGTGGAATCGGCATTTTCTGACGGTTCAACTGTCTCAGATGGTTTTTCCTCAGGGAAAACGACACCGGCATCCGTAAGTTTCTGACGGAGGTCGTCACCGATAATCTCACCATTGTCGAGCAGTAGCTGCACGCGTTCCTGCGCGCTCTGGAGAGAAGTGTTGTAGTCCTGGATGGTTTTCTCGTCTGCATCGTCGGCGAGAGCTGCCTTTCTTTTATTAAGAAGCTTATCATCCTTGACAGCCTTGCTCAGATAGCTGCGAGCGTTGGTAATGGCTTTGGCGTAGTCAACAGGCGTGGTCTCTTTTTGTGCGGTTTCATCGCTATTCTCGATGACGTAATCATCGTATCTGGCGAACTCCGACTTGTACTTATACCACGTCTCTTTGAGGGCGTTGAGCGACTCCGCACGGTCGCACGGTTCCTTAATATCCTGACAGGTATAATACAAAGCCTTGATTTTCTTCCACCGCTCAGCGTTCTGTTCCCAGATAGCCTTGATGCTGTCCGGCAGCTGGTCGTGGTCAGCACGCTTACCTTTATGCAGAGGCAGGTCCTGCTCTTTATCAGCTTTATCCTCATTGTCTTCTGGCTCAGATCCTACGGCTGCCTGCAGTTCACCAAGCAGTTCTTTCGTCTGGCGTTGTACGTCTTCGAGCGTTTGTCCACGCTGTCGGATTGGTACGAACTTCTTCAGCTCGTACACGACAGTGGACTCGAAACGCTTTGGATTGGTCAACACCGTCTGAAAGAGCTGGCGGTTCCGGTTGAGCTGCAAGAGCAGTGTGGCACCACTGATAATGTCCTCGTTAGTTCTTTCGGACATATCCAAAAAATCATTAAGCCTCTGTGTAATTGAGTTATCGATTGGCATGATTTAGAAATATTTCAACGTTACTAAAATGGGGGCGGTCTCACGATCACACGTGAGGACCGCCCCCGCATCTATATATATTTGAGAAGAAATGTCTTTGTTATCCTGAATCAATCTTCTCACCTTAGCTGCTTGCTGTCGTTCCGCTTGGCTTGGTGGTTGTAACGAGCTTACCAGTCGCGCCATCGATATCTCCATCTGCGGTGTGAATCTTACCCGTATAGAACGGTGCCGGGTGGAGGTCGGTGGCAGATGCTTCTACCGTAGTCGTGTTGGAATCGGTTGCCGTTGCCCCCGTGTCCTGCTTAAGCGACAACTCAGGTGAAAAATCCTCCGAGCCGATCATGCGATACTTGCCATTACGCTGAGGAACGAGGAGGATAAGTTCGTCGTTGTTGGCCTGGTCGATAAAGCCTGAAGCCTCTTCCTCTGTGCCTGGGATGGCGAATGTGGACTTATTGAGGAATGTCTTGCATCCGTCGGTACCCTGATTCTCCACCTCGATCTTGCCGTTATCCTTAACAATGCCTATCTTATAGAAGTATTTGTCGGCTGCGAGTGTGAAGTTTCCCGTTGTCTGTACTGCCTCTGCGAGAGACTTCGGACTATCTGGGACAGATGGATATGCAAGAATGTCTCGCTTCGATGTTGCGTACACATGGTCACGAATGCCAGGCAACTTCTTCTGTCCCGGACATTTCTCCAAGTCCTCATATATTGAGGCGTTCTTTGTGCATTTTGCCATATCTTTAAGTTCTTAATTCGTTAAACGATGTGATGACCGTCGCCCATGAGCGGCGGTCATCGTTATGTTTTAGACAGTTGCCTTCTTCTTTGCCACGGCGAAGACCTCAGGCGACACACTCTCGAACTGAGTGCCGAAGAACATGTTGGCGATGAAGTCCATATCGTAGTGGTTCTTAAGAGACTTTTCCACAATGTAGTTCTCATCGGCCGTCTTCTGGTTGTAGAGCAGCAGGATGTTGCTCTTCGGAGTCACCAGCATGAAGTCATCCGGCACACATGGCAATGCCACCAGTTCCACATTGGGAGCACCCTCCAAAGTGCGCTTGTCGTAGTTCTGGTTGTAGGGCAGCGCTCCGTGTCGCGTCTGATAGGCCTCTGTGTAGTAGTGATAGGTCATATCACTGATAAACATCTTGAGAGCGGGCTGCTTGCGCAGCGTCTTATTAATTTTGGGCCCCCAGTAGAAGTCTTTCAGCGCATCTTCTGCGTTATCCTTGGTTATCGAGTTCGTAAAAGAGAACAGGTTGCCAAGTGCCTCAGAGATATACACCTTCTTATTCTCGTTGGTTCCGGCAATATCATTGTCGATGATGGTCTTGAAGCCATTGAAGAAAGCAGCGGTCTTATCGAAGACAGTACCATCGTGTTTGGCCGTGAACGCGTTCATGTACAAGCGCTCGCCCAGCTTCTTAAGGATGTAAGCGCAAACCTGGACCACGATGGGCACATTCTTCAGACCGTCGCCCTTGGTGATGTCACTGCCCCAAATGGTCTGGTAGATGGCGTTAGGGTCAATGGTCTCGATGCAGTTGCCGAAGAAAGTCTCCAGCACGCGGCCATCAAAATTCACGTCGGCCTCATGCTGCTTGTCTTTCTTGTAGTTGCCAATCTCAAAATTTCCGCTCATTTCCGTCACCGTCTCACGGTAGCGGATGCCGGTACGCACCGAGCAGTGCTGCAGCAAGTCTTCCATTGCCAGCATGGGCTGCACAATGAGCTCTTGCCTGTAGGTCTGGTATGTCTTGGTAAGCTGTTCCGGCGTAAAAGTAATAGTGCCTACTTTCAATCCTGTTGTGTCTGCCATAATCAAATGTCTTTAATTGCTTTTGCGATGTCAAACGCTGTTACCTGCGGATGTTCATCTGCAGGATTGTCGTTTGTTTTGTCCTCCGGCGAAGGGTTCTTTTGGAGGTTCTTAATCTGCTCGTCCTTTGCGGCGAGGTCATTCTTTGCCTTTTGCAGCTCGGCCTTCAGTTCTGACGCTTCATCCTTGGGCTGGTCTTTAGGAGCCTGAGGAGCGGGGCTGTCATCCTTATGCTCATCTTTTGGCTTGCCGAGCATCTCATTGAGCTTCTCGGTTTGCTCAGCAGTCAGGATGTACTGCCCTTTGTCATCGGTAGGCAGAGAGTCAACGGCAAGAGCGGCAAGCAGTGCCGCATTTTCTTTAGTTTTACTCATCTGTTGTTGGTTATCCTCGACGTTAGATTTATGGAGCAGGTTCTTGATTCCCTGCAACGTCTTCTGCAGGAAGGTCGGAGTTGGATTGCCTTCGCTGTCAGCCACTGCAGCTATTGGCTGTTGTGGCTTCGGCAATGGCGGTATGCCTGCCTCCTTGTTGTTTTTATAGTTATTCATGAAAAGGTTGGTGATCTCAACCGTCGCCTTTTCGTCCTTGTCGTCTTCGTATATGGAATCCACAAGACCGAAGTCAACGGCTTCCTGAGCCGACATCCAGTTACCTTTGTTCATCTGAGCTGCGCACTCTTCTTTCGTCTTGCCTGTCTTGTCAGCGTACATCTGTGCCAGGACGTCATCAAAGGTGGCAAGGTCATCTTTCTGCTTCGTGAGGTTCTTGATGTAGGCATCAAGGTCATCCTTATTCTTCTGCGAGTATGTGTCAATCATCGTGCTCGTATTGTGAATAAGGAAGAATGAACCTTTTACGATGTCGATTGTCTTGCAGCCCAGCATGGCAATGGTAGAAATGGAAGCGTTCATGCCAAAGGCATGAGCGTGGACATTGCCATGATTTTTGAACGCCTGGTAGAGTTCCAATCCGTCCTTGACATAGCCGCCATAGGAGCTGAAGCCGACATGCACCTCCTTGCCCTTGTTCTGGTTAAGGACATATTGCACATAGTCGAAGGAAGCAGAGTTCCACCAACAGCCTATAGTGCCCGTTATCGTTATCTGATATTCCATTATCTGTTCTTTTTCCGCAAAGTTAATATATAAAAGATGTGAGTAAAAACACTTTGCATTAGCCTATTTGCGGTATAGACAATGGCGTAGTGTAGGTAATTGAGGCCTCAGTCCAAGAATTGTCTGTCGGTTTATCTGGCATTGACTCGGCAGTTGTCATAATAGGAAACGGTCTTTTATTTGATCCAACAAGCAATTGCCTGCCGCCAATGAGGGTCAGACGGTAAACATAGTTTTTTCTAAGTCCGAGATCCTGACAGGCATAGAATTTAACCGTAGCCGTTCTCATTAACACCTTATCATCCACTTTTTCAGCAATTGATAATGTTGGATATGGTCTGACGGCAATTTCCTCCCATTGAATACCTTCAGGAAGTTTAACAGTGTCGAACGAGGTTCTTTGCATCCCGTTGAGATCCGAGCACAATGCTCGTTCAACCTTGCGGATAATTTTCAGCGTGTTCATATCTTGTTTATGTTTAGTTTGGCAATCGCACGGTGGCGAACAAATCGGGGATTATAGTAGACGCGATTTTTTTGAAAAAAACTCAGATTTCCTTGTTCTTTCCCTTTACCCTCTTCCGAAGATCCACGCCGTGCTTAAGATGGGCGTCTCGCATGCGCTGGTAGCGCATCTTCAGCGTATAGTCATAGTCGGTCGATATGCCGTTGTTCTCACACCATGATCTGACGCAGTTGAGCAGCGTGCATCCGCAACGCGTCATCTCGTTCATCTCGTTCCAGAACTGCATCTTGAACGTGTCCTCGATGATTTCATCCAGGGCACGACAGGCCGACTTTGACATATAATTACAGTAAAGCCAGTTCTTCTTTTTGTCGAAGGGTATGGCGACGGGCACCGTGTCTTCCTCCGGCTTCTGAGGCAGCCAGTCCTTGGGACGCAGCCCGACGAAGCGGCGGATGCAGGCGTTCTCTGCACTGCGAGAAGGAAAGGTGACCGGATTGCCGTAGTGATGAGTCAGCCATTGCTTGATGAACGGCTTGACCTTTAGGTAGAAGACGAATTTGCCCATAGTCTTAGTTTTTATAATTTTCTTACAAAGGTAAGAAATTAATGGCGTATTTTCAAATATTAGACTGAAAAGAGGTCGTAATTTCCTTATAATGTAAACATAATATCACAGATTGCAAGTCTGCGTCCCCTTCTTCTCTCTCCGCTAACTCTGGCTTCCGCTGATTTCGTGAAATAATTTTGTGACAACGTTTCATTTGTGACAAGATTTGTAACCACATGAATATCAATGGTTTTTGTTGTCACAATAGTCTGTTGCAGAAAATTTTGGCCAAAATCAAAAGTGCAACAAAGGCCTCACACACCCCTCGGAAGAGGCCTTGTCACAAACCCGATTTTTTTTGTGACAGTTTGCAACGCAACTTTGTGACAACTTTGTGACAGCGCAAATCTCTGATTTATAGTCTTTTTCTTCTTTTTCAAACTCTCTGTTACAAAGTCACAAAATTTTGGAAGGAAATTAGAAGGGGGTTGGGGAAACAAGAAGCCCCATCGTGGTCCGGCTGTGGCAAGATGTAAACAAATCTTACTATGGCCTATTAGAAGTGTAAGACACGAAAAAAGGCGGGCTGCTGAATCACTCAGCAACGCCGCCCTGGCAAGCGATAAGATTAAAAAGCAATTAGAATGGGCAATCGTCTCCGGTTTGTCCATTGGGTTTGTCGAAGAGATCCTGTTGTTTCGGCTCCTACTTTGATTCCGTCTGCACCTCCTGTATTTCCTCCGGCTTGCTCTTCACATAGATCATGTCCTTGATCTTGCTGGTGCCGTCCGGTCCGGTCACACGCGACTGGATACGCCCCGAGGCGTTCTGCAGTTCCTTGGGATTCAGACTGTCGATCCAGGAGCGGGTGGCGCAGAACGCCTTGAGCTTCTTGTTGAAGCTCTGCATGGTGATGCGGTTGACATTGGCAAAGCGCATGTAGTCATTGAGCACATTGTCGCGTTCCAGCATTCTGTCGAGGTTGTCGCCCTCAGGCGAGAAGTAGCCGTCGGCCCAGTCCTCGAAGTTGGCGCCCATATCGGCCTTGTACTTGCGCTGGATGATGTTTTCCATCGGTGGCTGTGGCTTGTAGCCGGTGTCGGCAATGCTCAGGTAAAAGCGGGTACACTGCAGCCAGAAGTTGATGTCGTTGTTCCATTCCTCCTCGGTGTAGTCGTGCTCGTAGAGTGTCTTATGAAAGTCGTCGCGGATGGAATGGGTCTCCAAATAGTCGTTCTCCTCCGTCCGCTCGTGGTACCAGTCTGAGAAGACCATGTAAAGGGCGCGTGCCTGGCTCGACGGGTCGAAGTTGCAAGGCACATAATTCGTGGTGAAGGCAAACTTCGGGCTCTCGTCAAAGGGGATGGTGAACACGTGGTTGTTCTTCGGGTTGACGGTCAGGTCGGACGTGATGCTGTCATAGAACTGGCCGAGATCCATATAACGGTCGCAGTCGTCGACGAGCACCATGTCGGTGAACTGCGTCACCTGCTCCAGCACGTGAGGGTCGTCCATGAGGTTGCGCTTTCGACCGGAGAGGGAGACTGTCTTGCGCATTTTCTGAATGGTCTTGAAGAAGAAACTCTTGCCCGACCGGCCGTTGCACTGGCCGTCCTCGCCAATCTTGTTGTCCATGGCCTGCGGTGCCCAGGCACGCGTCACGCTCTTGTAGCGGTGGAGCATATACCCCATGACGAATATCTTGTTGATGAGGTTTTGCTTTTGCTCACGTATCTCATCGGCAGTAAGCCCCTCGCCCTGTATGTCGAAAGGATGTTTTTCGAGGTATGCCTTCGCGCCCTCCGGATCGTCCTCGAAGTTGTATTCCGTCTCCTTGCGCCAGAAGAGACGGCTGGTATTGATTAGATAGCCGAAGAAATGGCTGTTGACATTGTGGATGTCGATGTCAAGGTATTCATGGCCGTCCTCGGCCTGTACCTTCTTTATCTCGAACATCGGGTCGAGTTTCTTGAAGCGGTGGTCGATGACATTCTCCTTCCACACGTAGTTGTTGATGCCGCCCTGCCCATGCTCATAGGCCCTTATGCCGTCGTCGCCGGGCACAGGCTTGTGTACATCGACAGTGGCGTTGGCAAAGAAGAAGAGCTGGCTCTGTGAGGTGAAGTCGGTGAAGTCAAGCGTCACCTCGCCGAGGCTCTCCAGGGCAGCCCCGGACAGACGGGGCGAGTTGAGCACCAGGTTGAGGATGTCGCGGCCCTTATGATGGTCGAGCACCCACTTTATGACAAACTGTCTTATTTCGCCCACCTTGATTTTCTTCACCACATTGCCGTCGATGTAGATATATTCCGGATTGTCGCTGTTGTCGTCCTTCAGCGCATGGAAGCCATTCAAGGCAAGGAAATTGTAGAGACACGCGGTGTCTATCTCATATTTCTTCTTCCCGTCCTTGGTGAGCCATTCCACCCAGAACCTTGCGGGCAGTGCGTTGGCCATGAGGTTCTTGAAGTCTTTCTTCTCCGAGCGCAGCGCCATCCAGTCGCGCAGGTCCTTGCGGCCATGTCCGCGGTTGTCCTTGTAACTGGCCAGCCAGTCGGGCAGCCATACGGTGTGTATGTCAATATAGGTAAGGGCCAGCTCGGTACCCTTGCGCCGGCCTGTCTCATCGATATCGGGGATGTTATACAGCACCTCGACGTATTTCATAATCTCGCGGTACTCCTCTGCTGACAGGCTGTAGGTCTCTGAGTTGAACCAAAGTGGATGATAGCCCATCGACTGGCAGCAGAGCGAGTCGCGCTCGCCGGAGCAGATGAACGCTTCCGGCAGTTTCTTCTCCTTATAGGGCTTGTCATCGTCGTGGGTGCGCTGCCATTCCTTTTCCTCCTCGGAGTTCATCTTGTGGTAGGCAGCCTTCAGTTCAGACAGGCCGTTGATGTAGCGTTGGGGTTTCTTCCCCGCAGGGGTGTATGAGAAGCGGAACCCTTTCTCGACGTTCAGCGGCTCATACACCTTATAGAACTTATTCTCCGTATCCTCACCATTGGCCTCGTGTATCAGGCACTCGCGCATGAAGATGGGATAGTGGGGCGTTGAGTATTTCACCGTCACGCGCCGGTTCTTGACGTTGGCAATCCATTTCACCGAATGCCAGTGCAGCGCATCGACATCGGCTTGCTTCACCTTTGGGCCAAGGACCAGAAGCTCATCCGCCGTGAATTTCTCATTCAACTCAAAGGGACGGCTGCCGTCCGGCTCGTCCTGCCTGGCATCACGCTGGCGGATGTCAGGCTTATTGACGGTGCGGTTCAGTTCGTCCTTCACGCCGTATTTGGCGGCAAGCTGCAGCAGCGCCTCGTTGAACTGGCTCTGCCGCATGCCCTTGTAGTGCATATAAACACTGATGCCGTTCTCGCCCTTGCCGTCCCCGCCAAAGTCTGTCACCTGCCAGATCTTGCCGTAGCTCTTCGAGTCGTACTCACGAAGCGAGGCCGACGGCGTGCACTCATCACGGATGGCGAAGTGCTTCTTCGTGTTCACGCATCCCTTGGCCTGTGGATAGCAGTCGATGATAATGTCGAGCCCTCCGTGGGTGGCATTCAGTATGTCTTCAGCTTTTATCATAATCTTATCGTTTAACGCTGCAAATATAGTATGCCGCCGCCCTGACGGCAAATACTTAATCCCTAATCGGGTCGAGGTCGCGCTGGGGCATTCGCTCCAACGCATACTTGTTTATGCCAACAGGCACATTCTGACCATACTCGTTAATGCCCCATGTCACATCATAGTCATCACCTTTACCCCATAGTGCATACGGGCCCGTCTCCCAGCACCGTCCGTTGCCATCGAACACGATGATGTTGCCTCGATGCAGGCCGTCTTCCTCCAATTCTGTACCCTCGTCATTCTTGATGGCGCAGATAAATATATCCACATCTCTGCCTTTGAAGAGTCTTACTTCCAACTTTTCCAGACCGAGACGGTCGATTTGTGCTTCCATTTCCTTGATTGTCATATCCTATATGGTTTTTAATGTTTTTTATTCAGCCTCGCAAAGCTTCGTGCTTGCGTATTGAACATACTTCTTTACTTTCTCGCACCACCTGCCATTGATACAGTTGCGCCCAAGAGAGCAGCTTCGGCATTCATCGTTCATAGTGTGCAGCCTCCCAACCGCATGACTCTGATGATTTCCCGGCAGTTCTTTACGCCGAGCTTGTCTCGCACACGTAGCAGCTGCGTCTTTACGGTGCTGCGGTTCTTGTGCAGCTGTTGAGATATATTGTCAAGCGTGCAGCCGTTTAAGTAGAGCTTCACCACTTCCTGCTCTCCTTTGGAGAGATGGACCAGGCTCTTTGGTTTGCAGATAACATGTTCGTCCTTACAGATGCCACGCAAGGGACAGCGCACTTCCTCAAAGT
The DNA here is from genome assembly GCF_000218235.1 of Hallella multisaccharivorax DSM 17128. GTDB lineage: Bacteria > Bacteroidota > Bacteroidia > Bacteroidales > Bacteroidaceae > Prevotella > Prevotella multisaccharivorax. The sequence goes on from NZ_GL945017.1 coordinate 342,211, forward strand.
TGAGGATGTCATGCTCAATGTCATTAGTGAGCAGATCGTGCTCGCCAAAATTGCAGCGAACAAATCGGTCAACCATCTGGGTGGCATGCTCCTTATAGAGCGTGACCAGCCTTGCATAGCATTCCGGGAACCTGTTGCGGATGATGGTTATCAGCGGTTCAACGACCTCCGAGAACTTTGTGAGACGCTTCGGATCATGCCCATCTTTCTTGTAATAGACCTGCCCTTCAGGACTGGTGTAGAACTCTACTTCTTCCATAAGCTTTCGTCATTAACCGCAAGGTTGAAGAGGACAATGTCAGCCTTTGACATCTCCAGCCTTCCGGCAAACTTGTTAATAATCGTGGTATATGCCATTCCGTACTTATCCATGAGAAAATGAAGCAGCTTACCCTTGTCCCTTTTCTTCAGTGCATGGTAGTAATCCTGCAGGTCGACAGCCAACAAATCTTCAGTATTTTTCTTGTCCATTTCGTTTTTATTTATTAAATTTGTTGCAAAGATAAAAACAAAATTGGAAACTTCCAACGTTAAGATGAGCTATTTTCTTGCGTTGGCTATAATTTAACATTTGGTATGGCATTGGAACGCATCAACCCAAATCTTGAGTACATCCAGGATGTGCTTAAAGAACGCAACTTGACACCCCGCCAGCTGTCAAAGCTAATATTCGGTGAAGGTACTCACAGAGACATAGTTAAAGAGATTACAACCAAGCCGGATGTGAGAGCCAGCACGGTGGTAAAACTTTGCCGTGCGCTCGAAATATCTATGGATAGCCTGTACAAAGACAACATCACGAGTAAACAGGATGTTCAAACTATCAATGGAATTGGTATCATCAATAATTCACCTCACGCAAAAGTCGACTTAGCCGACCTACGGGCTGAAAATAAAGCTCTGAAGATGGTGATAGAGGAAAAAGACAAGCGTATCGCCGAACAACGGAAGTATATCGAACAGTTAGACAGTAAACTCGATCTGGCACTAAAACTTCAAAACAAGATGTCCGATCCTCACTAAAATCCAAGAAACAGACCCTAAAAAAGTGAGATAACTCATTACACCAGTTAGTCTTAAAGATACATCTTACTCGGACAAATATCGGACGCAATTAACAAAAACGGTCTGTCTCAACCTCCCATTTTATCAGCTTTCACGTAGAAAATTTTGCCCTGGCAAAATCCGGTCATCCCGACCATTAAAAAGAAGCGGCTATGAACAGTCGCTTCTTTCGTTTTTTCAATATTCTATAAGTGCATCAGTCGTCAACCATACCAATGATAGCAGCAACATCTTCTGCATTGATCTCTCCAGTAATCAGAAATCCCACACACGTGTTGTCACCGGTCGACAGAGCCACGATCTCCTGAATGGCACTACCTTTTTGCTTGACGAGAATATTCATACCTTCACTCTTGCCTTTCTTAACGCCGGTGAATTCGCTGTAACCATTCTGCGAGAGGGCAATGATTTTCTTGGCAAACTTCTTGCGTACACTTCCAGAGCAATCGTTGAGCGTCAGCACGCGAGCCTCATCGACCTCCTTCAGCAAAGCGGCCACATTGCCGTCCTTCACTTTTGCACCAGCAATAGTCATGAAGAGCCTCGGCACACTGACATATTCCGCATGCTTTTTGTCCCTGAATTCATTAAAAACTGAACTTGCCGACTGGCAGAAAGCTAACTGACAAGTCAACAACAATAATAATGTAAACAGAATCTTCTTCATAATGATGATCCCCTGATTAATAATCTATATAATGTCTTAGACGTTCAAAATCGTCCTTGGTAAAGTCTTTCATCAACTTTAATTCTTCTATATCATGGATAGTCCCATACAGCCGACGATAGTCCACGATGTCTTTCGCCTGATAATAATTGATATAAGGATGCCGCTTCAACTCACCCAGCGTAGCTTGATTGACATTTAACCGACGTACCTTTTCCGCATTAACATAGAAATAGGGCAACACCTCTTTGGGCAGATCCTCTATTTCCAGCAATTGCTCTGCGGAATAATAGCCACCGAGAATTTTTCTTCGATAAGCAATCTCACGTGCATAATATCTCCCAATTCCTGGAACTTTCATGAGCTGTGTAGTATCTGCACCATTAAGTTCGATACGTTCTCCCTGCCTCAGTTTAACAGGGAAGTGTCGCTCAGAAAGCGTGTCTACAATACCACCATAAGATGCAGTTAACCGATGGGGAGACTCATAAGGCTGATAATCAGCACCAATACGAATGTAAGGCGCAAGTTCACGATACTGCTTATTAGTCAGCCCGTAAATCCTTCCAAAATCTTCACGCCGACGGAAAACACCGCCTTTAGCCCGATACTTGTAGATATTCCTCACCTGCCAAGGCTCCAGACCAAGAGCCAACAGTTCTGTCGAATCGGCTGTATTGGGGTCGAAGGGAAAAAGACTTACGGCGCGTCTCTCTACCGCGTAGTAACGGTAACCTCCGCTTCGACGGTATCGATCATTATCATAATTGCCCCATCGCCGCTGAACAGAAGTGGAGTCCATCCTGCCGCCATCTGTAAACATTGTCTCATGACCATGAAACAATAAGAGGACAATGCTGACTGCCATAAAAACCGCTAAAAGGAAACAAATGACACGGCGGTCGGAACGGCGGATATAATGAAAGTCACTGAATCGCATCCCTTATTAAATAATACCTAACTGATGAAAAAAGATAACGGCTATGCAGAGTGGGGAGACAAAGCGAATAAGAAAGAGCCACCCTTGATAAGCCCATACCGAAGCTGTGCCCCAATTGGTAAACTCATCCTTAACCACCTTTCGCGGTGCTATCCAGCCGACGAGAATACAAGTCGCAAACGAACCAAGCGGCAAAAGAATATTAGAGGTCAGGAGGTCGCAGAAGTTGAGGAAGCTCTTGCCAAACACCGTGATGTCCACCGCTCCGCACGACAACGAGCAGACAATGCCGATTAAAAGGGCGATGACAGTCTCAAACACCGCGCCCTTCGCACGCGAGATATGCAGCTCTTCGAAGAAGAGTGACGTGCCTATCTCATGCATAGAGATGGTGGAGGTCAATGCAGCGAGAGCCAACAAGGCATAGAACAAGACGCCTATGATATAACCCAACACGGGCGTGAAAGCCTTTTGAAAGACATTGGGCAACGTGATGAAAATGAGTGAAGGACCGCTGTCGGGGTTGACCCCTACAGAAAACGCAGCCGGAAAAATCATCAGTCCAGCCAAAACAGCAACGAGCGTATCGACCACCGCCACCTGTACGGATGACTTCAGAAGATTAGTCTGGCGAGTGAAATAAGACGCGTAAGTGCAAAGACAAGCAGTGCCGAGCGACAAAGAGAAAAATGCCTGACCCAGTCCGTCAAAGATAACTTGATGGTCCACTCTTGAAAAGTCGGGCTTGAAAAGGAAATTGATACCCTTGCCGGCATCAGGCAAAGTGCAGGAGGCCACCACAATGATGAGCAACAATATAAATAATGTAGGCATGAGGATGTTACTCACTTTCTCGATACCCCTCCTCACACCGCGCACCACTACAAGATGCGTAAGGACAATGAAGGCTATGGTCCAGACGACGGGCTCTATAGCAGAAGTAGAGAACTTGCGAAAATATTCCTGCACATAGACAGCATCTCCATTGATATTTCCCATGATGGAGGCAAAGAGATACTGCAAACACCACCCCGCGATGACGGAATAGAAGCCTAAGATGATCAGCGAGGTGAGCGCACCTATAAACCCTACAACAGCCCACGCCTTATTTCCGCCCGCAAGGGTGTAAGCTCGAGCAGCATTGGCTGCACCATGCCGCCCCACGACAAACTCGGCGATCATGCCAGGCACCCCAAGCACAATGACACAAACAATATAGACCACTATGAAGGCCGCTCCACCGTCATGCCCCGTCATATAGGGGAAGCGCCAAATGTTTCCTAAACCCACTGCCGAGCCGGCAGTGGCGAGAACCACTCCTATCTTAGTTCCAAAGTTACCGCGATCCATAAACTAATTTTAATTTCTAACACAATAGTCGTTGCTTTAAGTGGTGATGCTGCAAAAATAACGAATTATGCTGAGAGCACAAACGAAATATTGAATATTTTACGCTGTCATTCGTTCAATTGCAGGGGGCGTTTCCCTGTAGCCGCCCACAACCACAAAACAGATTAAACACGCAATGCGTATGTGACTATTTACCAATGCTTCGACAGGCGACCACAGAGGACTGCCCCTGCACTAACACCCAATCATCACCGAAGAAACGGAATAATCTCGTCCTGCTATATCACTCCAAACTGATGAAGGAAGATGGCAAGAATGGCCAGCGGCGCTACGAAGCGAACGAGGAAAAGATAGATGCCGAAGAACCGCTGCGACACAGTGTCCCAGTTCGTGAACTCGTCTTTGACGAGCTTCTTTGGTATAAACCATCCAATGAAAATGCATGTCAGGAAACCGCCAACAGGAAGGAAGATCTGACCAGTGACAAAGTCAAAAACGTCGAATAACGTTTTCCCTGCTATCGTCAATCCGCTCCAATCGCCTAAAGACAAAGAGCAGACAGCACCAATGAGCGTACACGATACCGTGACAATAGCGGCGCCTTTCGTGCGCGAGATGTGCAGTTCCTCATAGAAAAATGCCGTAGAGACCTCATGTAGAGAGATGAGAGAGGTCAGGGCAGCCAACGAGAGCAGCAGATAGAACAGCAGGGACACGAACCAGCCCAACAACGGCAAACCCGTGAATGCCTCATTGAACACATTGGGCAGCGTGATGAAAATGAGCGATGGGCCACTGTCAGGACGGATGCCCACGGAGAACGCAGCAGGGAAAATCATCAGTCCGGCCAGAATAGCGACTACAGTGTCAATGGAGCAAATCTGCACAGCGGATTTGAGCAGATTGGTCTGACGTGTGTAGTACGAGGCATAAGTGCAAATACATCCCATAGCAATACTCAGCGAGTAGAAGCACTGGCCAAGGGCACCGAGAAACATGCCACTGTCCACTTTAGAGAAGTCGGGCTTGAAGAGGAACTCAATGCCTTTTCCAGCATTCGGCAACAGGCAAGAGCAGACCACGATGACGAGCAATAAGATGAACAACGTAGGCATCATCATCTTCGAAGCCTTCTCTATACCACCCCGCACGCCATGAATAATCACAAAATGCGTTCCCAGCATGATAATGACGAGCCAAAACACCGGCTGAACAGGATTGGTGGAGAAGTCAGCAAAATATTGCTTCACAAAGTCGGTATTGCCATGGAGCTGTCCCATAATTGACGCGTAGACGTACTGCAAGCACCAGCCGGAGATAACTGCATAATAACCCATAATCAGAAACCCCGTGAGCACACCGAGCAGACCTACATATTTCCATGCCTTGCCTCCGCCAACTTTCGAGTAAGCCCGATAGGTGTTAGCTGCACCATGCCGCCCAATGATAAATTCAGACACCATACAGGGGATGCCCAACAGCAGCACACAACCAACATAGACGATAATAAATGCGGCTCCACCGTTTTGGCCGGCCATATAAGGGAAACGCCAGATGTTTCCCAAGCCCACAGCGCCACCCGCTGTGGCAAGAATCATCCCTATCTTACTGCCAAAACTCACTCTCTCTTCTGATGCCATGATGTTTCCTCTATAATTTTATTGCAAAATTATAAAATAATAAACACTTTTACATATAAAGTGAAAGCTTTTATTGATAAAACATGAAATATCAGAAGCGATGGCACTCAACGATAGTCTTTCGGCACCAATTGCTTCCAATCTGAATAGGGATTGCCAAGCATATGGGAATTGTAGAAATGCATGTCGCCTGTCACTTCGGGCCCAATAAAATCAGGTTTTTCAAACACCTCCGTCTCACTGCCAAGCTCCACCTCAGCCATCACGAGTCCGTCATTAGCGCCGTGAAATTCATCGACTTCAAAGATATGGCGCCCTGATTTCACAAGATACCGGTGCTTGTCAATCACGCCGCCACGGCATAGCTCCAGTAGATGTGAAGCCTCATCAAGCGTGATCTCCTTCTCAAACTCATAGCGTGTCATGCCACCATCGCTGCTCTTTCCCTTGATGGTAAGATACGCTTTGTCGTCACGCATACGCACACGCACCGTTGCGCCATCCGCAGGAATATAGCCTTGACGGATGTGACTCACCGATGATGCGGCCAACCTGTAAGCGTGACCATGCTTCACTAAAAACTTCCGTTCAATTTCCAATCCACTCATAATAACAAGAAAAGGGCTGTTTTGACACAGCCCTGCATATTTTATTGCACAATGAACAACGACCAAACCATATAGATAACAGCGAGAGCGACGAGGACTCCGAAAATCCATTTCACCACACGCTCACCTTGGTCTTTCTGTTTTTCCTGATGTTCTGTGCGTTTCTTGCTGGTTGCCATGTTGTTGACCTCTTTGGCCGCAACGTGTTTCAATTGATCTTTTTTATTGTTTCCCATAGCTTATGTTATTTAGTTTTCTTTCTCTGCATCGCTCTCGGCAAACTCCATGAGATAAGCCTTGATGAATCCGTCTATCTTACCGTCCATCACACCGTCTACATCAGATGTCTGATAGCCCGTACGGTGGTCTTTCACGCGGCGGTCATCGAAGACATAGGAACGGATCTGACTGCCCCACTCAATTTTCTTCTTATTGGCCTCAACCTTCGCCTTCTCAGCCTGTTGCTTCTTCAGCGCACGATCATAGAGCTGACTCTTCAAGAGTTTCATGGCCTTCTCTCGGTTCTTCGGCTGGTCACGCGTCTCGGTGTTTTCAATGAGGATCTCCTCTTTCTCACCTGTATCGGGATCTTCATACTGATAGCGCAGACGCACGCCCGACTCCACCTTGTTGACGTTCTGGCCACCAGCACCACTGGATCGAAACGTGTCCCAGCTCACCTTGGCGGGGTCGACATAGACCTCGATCGTATCGTCGACAAGCGGTGTAACAAACACTGAGGCAAAACTCGTCATTCGCTTGCCCTGGGCGTTATAAGGCGAGACACGCACCAACCGGTGCACGCCGTTCTCACTTTTCAGGAAGCCATAGGCATACTCGCCACCTTCAATGGTCATCGTCATACTCTTGATGCCGACTTCCTCACCTGGCTGTAGGTCGGTGATGGTAGTCTTATACCCATTGGCTTCACACCAGCGCATATACATACGCATGAGCATCTGGGCCCAGTCCTGCGCCTCTGTGCCACCGGCACCAGAGTTGATCTTCAGCACGGCGTCCATGGAGTCCTCATCCTGGCGAAGCATATTCTTCAGCTCAAGCTCCTCAATACACTTCATTGCCTTGTCATAGTCGGCATCTACTTCCTGCTCCGAGACGAGCTCTTCCTTATAGTAATCGAAGGCGAGTTGCAGTTCATCGGCATACTGACGACACTGCTTGTACCCCTCAAGCCATTTCTCAATGCCTTTCACTTTCTTCATCTGAGCTTCTGCCCGCTTGGGGTCATCCCAGAAGTCGGGCGCCTGCGTACGCAGCTGCTCCTCTTCAAACTCTACCTTCTTTTGGTCAATATTGAGATAGTGGTGAAGCTTTTCTGTACGCTCCAGCACGTCCTTCAGTTGATCTGCTGTAATCATTTCGTTTATTTCGTTATGACTCCGTCCGACGGAGTATTGGCATACATGGCGTCAATGATGTCCTTGTAATGTTCATTGACAACACCACGGCACAGCTTCAACGTGTTGGTCATCTCACCTTCCTGCATGGAGAAATGGTGGGGCAACAGTGTAAAGCGCTTGATCTGTTCATAATGGGCAAGTCCTTGCTGCAAGGTGTCGATGCGTTCGGTCATCATATCAATGACCTGCTGATTACGACAGAGCTCCACACGGTCAGCAAACTGAATGCCTTTCTCTTTCGTCCACTCTTCCAGCACGCTATACTCCGGAACGACAAGGGCTGAGACAAACTTACGCTGATCGGCAATAACCGCCACCTGATCCACAAACTTATCCACCAGCAGCAACGACTCAACCATCTGTGGAGCGATGTATTTGCCGTTACTGGTCTTGAAGAGGTCCTTTATGCGCTCGGTAAGGAAAAGCTCACCGTTCTTTAAATAGCCTGCATCACCAGTATGGAAGAAGCCATCGGCATCAAACGCCTTCCTGTTCAGCTCCGGTCGCTTAAAATATCCCTTTGTAATGGTGGGGCCTTTGAGCAGAATCTCGCTGTTGTCGCCAATCTTAATCTCTATGCCCTTGATGGGCCTGCCCACTGATCCGATAGTGAATGGCTCACCCTTATGATCGCACGACACTGTCGCAAGACTCTCGGTCAATCCGTAACCCACGATGATACCGATACCAATACTATGCACAAACTCCGCCACCTCGGGCGAGACATAGGCTCCTGCCGTGGGGAAAATGTTAGGATGATCCAGGCCCATCTGTGCCCTGACCAAGCTCAAAACAGTCTTGTTGACAATGGCATATTGCAGGCGAAGAGCCAAAGGAGGCCGTTTACCCTTAGCCAGATAGTCGATGTTGTAGCGCTTTCCAATATTCCACGCGTGATTGAAAATCTTCTGCTGTGTGACACTCGACCGGTCTATCTTCGCCCTGACAGCCTGGTAGACCTTCTCCCAGAAGCGAGGCACACTCGACATACACGTAGGATGGGTCTCGCGCATCGACTGCTGAATCTTATGGGGATCGGTGTTGACAATGAGCGTTGCACCCTCTGTGAGGCTCAAGTAAGCCCAACCGCGCTCAAAGATATGCGTGAAAGGCAGGAAGTTGATAACGCGGTCGTTCTCTCCCACCGGCACGCAAGAATCATTGGCTTTTATGGCTGCGTCATACTGCCCATAAGTCAGCATCACACCTTTCGACTCTCCCGTGGTGCCGCTGGTATAGAGAATATTGCAAAGGTCGTCCTCGTTGGCTTCCTTCCAGCGCGCCTCAACCTCCTGCTCATGAGGCAGTCCCTCGCCGAGCTTGAGGAAATCGTCAAAATACATCGCCTCTGGATCATGCATGCTCAGTCGCACATGACGGTCGAACACGATGATGCGCTCCATCGTCGGACAAAGGGCGTGAATGCGGTGAGCCTTGTCGTATTGCTCCTGCTCACCGACGAAGACCAGCCGCACGCCCGCGTCGTTGATCATATACTCTACCTGCTGCCCTGACGTGGTGGCATAGAAAGGTATCGACACCACTCTTACGCCGTAAGCTCCAAAGTCGGTGTATAGATACTCAGCGCAGTTTTGGGAGAACACGGCGATCTTGTCTTGTGACTTCAAGCCAAGGGCCAGAAAGGCATTGCTGACTTTCTTAACATTCGCCGAGAACTGATTCCATGACACTTCCGTCCATTTTGAACTGCCGAAACCCTGACGGACGAGGGCTGTCCGATTGCCATACTTCTTTGCCTGAGAGTGGATGAGCACTGACAGATGTGACCTGTTTTGCATGAGCTTAGGTGTTAATTGTTGCAAAGATAAAAGATTAATGCGACATATTCAAAAAAACAGAAATGTTTTTTTTAATTTTGCCGCAAAACAAACCGATACTATGAGACAAAAAGATTATGTCGGCGATGCCATCGAACTGTTACGCCAACTGATCGCCACGCCCTCCATAAGCCGCGGTGAACGCGCGGCTGCAGACATCTTGGGTCAACACATCATCAGCTACGGAATGAAGCTGCGGCGAGAAGGCAACAACATCTGGGCGCTGTCGCCCGACTGGGACGAGGCTAAGCCTACTCTTCTGCTCAATGCACATATCGACACTGTGAAACCAGTGGAAAGTTGGACACGCGACCCCTTCCAGCCCATGATCGAGAACGACTGTCTCTACGGACTGGGCAGCAACGACTGCGGCGGCGGGCTTACCACACTGCTGCAGGTCTTCCGTTGGCTCACGCTCCGCCCACAACCCTACAACTATATCTACCTGGCCTCTGCTGAAGAAGAGGTCTCAGGAAAAAACGGAATCGCCAAGGTCATACCCTTATTACCGAAAATTGACGTGGCTATTGTAGGCGAACCCACGGGTATGCAGCCTGCCATCGCGGAGAGAGGGCTCATGGTGCTCGACCTCATCGCCCACGGCAAGAGCGGACACGCCGCACGCAACGAGGGCGTAAACGCCATCTATGAGGCACTCGACGACATGCAATGGATCCGTGACTATCGGTTTGAGAAAGTGAGCCCGCTCCTTGGTTCCGTAAAGATGACGCTCACGGCGGTCAATGCCGGCACCCAGCACAATGTCATTCCCGACCGATGCACAATGCTCGTTGACGTGCGCACAAACGAACGTTATACGAATGAAGAGGTGTTCGACATCATCAGCAAACACGTCAAAAGCGAGGTGCACGCCCATTCCTTCCGCCTCCACTCTTCTCACATCTCGTCCGACCACCCGCTTATCAGGCGTTGCGTCGCTCTCGGCATGAAGCCTTACGGCTCGCCGACGCTCAGCGACCAGGCGCTCATGCCGTGGCCATCGTTCAAGCTCGGCCCCGGAGAGTCGTCGCGCTCCCATTCCGCCGACGAGTATATCCACGTCAGCGAGATGCAGCAGGCGTTCTACACGTATCTGAAGATTCTCGAAGGATAATCAGAGGCTTTGCATCCTTAGAAAAAGCTATTGTAAGGTGTGTAAGGTAGGTAAGGAAGTCTTCAGGCGCTCAGTAACTCCTTTCCGAACTCGTGCAAAGCATCCTTAATCTGTTGAACTTTGTCTTCCCTTTGCCATTTCCTGGTTTTGCGTCTACGGCGTAAAGACATTGCGTCTACAGTGTAAAGGCATTGCGTCTACAGTGTAAAGGCATTGCGTCTACAGTGTAGAGGCATTGCGTCTACGGTGTAGAGGCATTGTGATTGGAATGGGCTTGGGATCTGCAAAACAAAAAACCGTCCTTCCACAGTGGAAGAACGGCTTGAGAATGATGATGTCTCCTCTCATTTATGGCTAAGCAGACCCTGCTTTAGCCAAGCTTGTTGATGTACTGAGCAAGGCTTGACTTGAGATTGGCAGCCTTGTTCTTGTGGATAATGTTGGTCTTAGCCAGCTTATCCAACATTTTCTGTACGGAGGGATAGAGCTTTACAGCCTCATCCTTGTCAGTTGTAGCGCGGAGCTTGCGTACAGCGTTACGCATCGTCTTCGCATAGTATTTGTTGTGCAATGTGCGGACCTTGGTCTGACGGATTCTCTTGATTGACGATTTGTGATTTGCCATCTTTATGTTATTCTTTATTATTTCTGTTTAATGTTATCAGAGGGAGTGTAGTCCATAGCAGAGTCGAACTGCTCTTTAGAGAATGAAAATCTCTCGTCCTAACCGATAGACGAATGGACCATCGCTCTTTATAAGCGGGTGCAAAGTTACAGCTTTTTTATTTCGTGGCAAAATTTTACGGGTTTATTTTTCTCTAAATGCTTGGCTTTTCTTATATTTGCAGCCTAATGGAAATAAAGACAAGGCTTATCGTGCTCCGTACGGTAAAATATGGGGACTCAAGGTTGATAGTGGATGCTCTGACAGCCGAGGCGGGGAGAGTGTCTTTCATTACCAGTTTGTCACGGACAGGAAGGGGCAAGGCCAAGGTCCAGTTTTTCCAGCCGCTCTCTATCCTTGATGTGGTTTATGATGACCGGAAAGGTAAGGGCTTGCCGCATTTCAAGGACATCCGGCTGGCTTTCCCCTATGTGTCTATCCCTTTTTCTCCCGTGAAGTTGTCTATCTGCTTGTTTCTCGCAGAGTTTCTCACCTATGCTTCTCGTGGTGAAAATAATAATGATCACCTTGCGGCTTTTGTGGAGAATAGTTTGCGTTGGCTCGACGGAGCTTCAGCTAACTATGCCAATTTTCATTTGGTTTTCATGATGCGTGTGTCGTTGTTCATCGGGTTTTACCCTAATATGGAGGGCTATAGCGATGGTTCGTGGTTTGATCTGCGTGACAGTTGCTTCTCTCCGGTGTGCCCGCCCCATCCTGATTATCTAAGTCCGGCTGATGCCTCGCGGGTGCGTGTGCTCTTGCGGATGACCTTTGAGAACATGCACTTGTTTCGTATGAATCGTGAGGAGAGAAACAAATGCGTGGAGGTGATAATGATGTATTACCGCCTCCACGTACCTGACTTCCCTGAGCTTCGCTCATTGGAAGTGCTGAAAACCTTGTTTTAATTATGCGAGGAGTTTTCTGACGATAGTTGAGATCACCTTACCGTCAGCTTTTCCGGCCATTTGCTTGGTGGCCATCCCCATCACTTTACCCATGTCTTTCATTCCTTCGGCCCCTGTCTGTACAATGATGTCCTTTACGGTAGCCTCTATCTGCTCTTCAGTCAGCGGCTTTGGCAAGAACTCTTTGTAGACGTTGACCTGTGCCAGCTCACCCTCCGCCAGCTCCTGACGGCTGGCTTTGGTATAGATGTCTGCGCTTTCCTCACCTTGCTTGACAAGCTTCTGAAGGATTTTCATAGCTTTGTCATCGGGGAGCGTATCGTTGGCTCCAGGTGCTGTCTTCGCTTCAAGAAACACTTTCTTTGCATTGCGCAGTGCTTCCAGGCGTACTTTGTCGTGAGCCTTCATGGCTTCACGGATGCCTCTACTGACCTGATCGAAAATTGAATCCATGATATGATTGTAATCAAAAAAGAAGTTATGCGAAACTGATGACGCTGGGCTCTGCGTCGCTCTTATCCTCTGAGACCTCGTCCTGCTCTGCGGCACAGCCTTGCTTTCTGATGTCTTCGAGCATGGGCCGTGTGCGTTTGTAGGTCGGTGTATTCTCCACGGCGAGGATGATGTCGTCGTTGTCGAGGTCATTAGGCTGGAAAATGTAGATATGCGGGCGGCGCTTGCGAAGGGAGTTGTCGCCGTCGTTGCCGTAGTAGTGGGCAAAGCGCTCCTGCTGCTTGATGGCCTTTTCCTCTTCTTCCTCGTTGCGTTTTTTCTCTTCCAAAGTGCGGCGGGCAAGCGCTTCCTTAGGCTCCACATCCTCTACTCCGAAGCCTGTCGCGAGGATGGTAACCTTTACTTTCTTGCCCAACTCAGGATCGATGGCCACTCCCCATTTGATTTCGAAGTCCTCGCCGAATTTGGCCATGAAGTCGTTGACATCGTTCATCTCTTCCATCATGAGGCCTTGGTTCTCCTTCTTCTCGCTGGAGAAGGCGATGGAGAGCAGGATCTTCTTGGAGTTGAACACGTTGTTGTCGTTGAGCAGCGGTGAGTTGAGTGCGTCGTCAATGGCTTTCTTCACGCGCCCCTCTCCTTCTCCGTAGCCGGTACTCATGATGGCGACGCCGCCATCCTTGAGAACAGTCTTGACATCGTTGAAGTCGAGGTTGATGAGTCCGTGGGTCGTGATGATCTCTGCGATGCTCTTGGCTGCCACGCTGAGGGTGTCGTCGGCTTTCCCGAAGGCATCGACAAGCGTCAGCTCCGGGTAGATCTGGCGCAGGCGTTCGTTGTTGATAACCAGCAAAGCGTCAACGTGCTTGGCCATCTCCTCGACGCCGTCAAGAGCCTGGTTGATCTTCTTCGGGCCCTCGAAGCGGAAAGGAATGGTGACGATGCCCACGGTGAGGATACCCATTTCCTTGCTCACCTGCGCTATGACAGGAGCAGCTCCGGTACCCGTTCCACCGCCCATGCCTGCGGTGATAAATGCCATCTTGGTACCGTCGTCAAGCATTCGCTTGATGTCATCGATGCTTTCCATTGCTGCTTGTCGTGCGCGTGCGGGTCTGTTTCCGGCTCCGAGTCCTTCTTTTCCAAGCTGTAGGTGAACGGGAACGGGTGAGTCGTTCAAAGCCTGCGCGTCGGTGTTGCAGAGCACGAATGTTACATCGTGGATGCCCTCACGGTACATGTGGTTGACAGCATTGCCGCCACCGCCACCGACACCAATCACTTTAATGATACTGTTTTCCTTATCAGGCTCGCCGAAATCGAGGATTGTCGGCCGCTTGCTGTCTGTATTGTTGTTGTCTGGCATATTTCCTTTCAGTCTAAGAGATTACTTTTCTTCTTCGTCGGGTTCTGTCATCTTCTTGACAAAGGCCTTGAATTTATTAATAAATTTGTGTGTCGATGTCGGTGTCTCGGTTGCATTGTTTCCCTCATCGGCATTATCGGTCTTGCCATTGTTAATGTCGGCTGATCCCGTTGGCCTTGTCTGAATATAGGGCTTCTCTTCCATGACCTTTCCAGTAGGGTTGACGGGTTGTGTGGTCGGAATGGTCGTCGTTGTGTCAAGAGTTGTCTTTGGCTGCTGATTCTCGAAGAGCTCTCCGGTGATGTCGTTGCCTGCGCAATTCTGATCGCCTTTAGCGAGAATGGCGAGTACGGTGCACAACCGCCCATCCTTGGCATTGACAGTGGGGTTGCCTGACTTGATGGTCTCGTTAACGAATTTGGCGGTTCTGACCTTTTCAATGTGCGTATAGAGCCGGAAGGCACGTTCGATATTGCGGATATTGCTGCTTCCGCCCGTGAGGATGATGCCGCCTAAGAGTTTGTCGATGTACTCGTCTGGAATCTGGCTTCTGACGTTCTCGATGATCTCTCGCATACGGGCTTCCACAATGTCAACAAATTTGACCATCTCCACTTTCCGTTCATTGTCAATGGGGTAGGAGAATGTCGGATCGATGTCGTTTCCGTCAGTGAACGCGCTGGCATATTTGATTTTCATCTTTTCGGCGGTCTCATCGTCTATCTGCAGGGAGGCGATGTCTTTTGTGATATTGTTGCCTCCCAATGGTATGACGACGAGTTTCCGGAGAATGTTCCGGTGATAGATGCTCACTGTGGTGGTGTCGGCACCCATGTCGACGAGTACGCATCCTCCTCGCTTTTCAGCTTCTGTCAGCACGCTGTCGGCCAATGCCAACGGTGAGATGTACATATCGAGAATGCTGATGTTGGCTTGGTCGAAGCATTTTTTCAGTCTCCGGTAGAATTCTCTGCGGCAAAGAATATTGAGGAAATTGCCTTCCAATCGCTTGCAGGGCACGCCGACAGGTGGCTCGGACTGATATTGGTTGTCGACTTTATACTCGAGTGTGACCGCATCCAGAATCTGTTTGTCAGGATATTGCATGCTGCGGTTGGCATCCATGAGCTCGTTGATCATGTCCTGCGTCACCTCACTTTCATTGGAGATTTCCCTGACATTGGTGTTTTTCACGCTGATAATGGATTGGCCTCCGAATCCGACGTAGACATGTGCAATGCGTGTCTTGAGAGTGACCTCCAGCTTCTTGATGATGTTGGAAAGCGCTTGTACGGTCTTGTCTATGTTGTGCACAACGCCCTTGCGGATGCAGTTAGAGCCCTCCTCCTGCGCCAAAGCAAGAACTGTGATGCTACCATCCTTGTTTTTCCTTCCCGCGATACCGGTTATCTTGGATGATCCTAATTCGATTGCTACTATAAATTCTGCCATTGGGATATGTCTACTTTATTCAGTTTTTCTTTTCTTGCAAATGATCTGATTGTCAAATTCCACGTTGATATAGGAGTATTTATTCCATCCGGCCTGTGAGAGACCGTATTTGTAGAATTTCTGCAGCCTGTCCATCTTGCGGTTGGCATAGTCGGTGACGAGTTGCTTTCGCTGAGCGATGTATTTGGTCTGTGGTAGTTGACCGATATATAATATGTTGTTTCCCACACGCGGTACAAGTTCAATGCCCCCGTTCGGTAGTACGTTGATTTGCTCTATTTGGTTCTGCCAGAATTCATTGGCCATGATGGCGTCGGAGAGATAGGCAATGTAGTTGCGTGCAAACCATCTGTCGATCCACCCCGTAGCAATGATGAGGTTGCTGGTGTAGTGGGAGTTGGGCATGATGCGGTGGTCGTCGTCGAGATAGTAGTCATCGCCGTTGGCAGCCATGATATGCAGGGTGGGCATTCGCTGTGTGAGTGTGATCCACACATGTCCGTCCTGCGTCTTATAGCATTCCGCGTTTTTGATGAACGGACTTTGCCGTAGCTTTTCTTCGATTTCCCTGCTGTTGATGTAGCGAAGCTCTTTCTTGAGGGGATAGAGACCGTTTCTGACGAGTCGCCCTTTAATCTCTTGGGGGGAAATGAACCCATTAGTTGCCTCGTCCTGGACATTGATATTCACTTGCGTGCAGACTATATCGGATTCCGACTTCTTGTTGAAAGCCGTCATGGCGATAACGATATAGGTTCCTAACACTATATCGCTGCCCACAAGTAATATTCTTTTCCAGTTGACGTGCATGGATTGTTGTGTTTAGAGATTGCGTCGTGTTTATTTGGCGTTGATGATTTTCACCATTTCCGGTACCATATTGTCGAGGTCTCCGGCACCCAGTATCACTAAGACATCGAAGTCACGATTCTTAACCATATCAAGTACCTCCTCTTTCCTGATCATGCTTTTTTCTACGTTTTCTCCGAGGTTGTCATAGATGAGTTCTGATGTTACGCCGGGAATGGGCTGCTCTCGCGCGGGATAAATCTCAGTAAGGATGACCTCGTCGAAGTGGCTCAGTGCGTCTGCGAACTCTTTGTAGAAATCGCGGGTGCGGGTGTAGAGGTGCGGCTGGAATATCACCGTGATCTTGCGTGAAGGATAAATCTCGCGCAGGCTTTTAGCGCACTGGAGGATTTCTTTCGGGTGATGGCCGTAGTCGGAAAGCAGTACATGGCGGTCGTTGCGGATCTTGAAGTCAAAGCGGCGCTCCACGCCATGATAGGTCTCCATACCGTATTTTATCTCGTTGGCGGTACAGCCGTTGAGCTGTGCCATAGCCATGGCAGCTACTCCGTTCTCGATATTGATGGGAATGGGCTGGCCGAGTTTCACGTCGGTGATGTTGCCTTTTGGCGAAATGAAATCGAACGTGATCTCTCCATTCTCAATCTTGATGTTCTCAGCGTGGAAATCACCTTTGTCGCGGCTATAGGTGTAAGTCTTTACGCTGTCTTGCACATGAGGCTTCATTTCCAGATCAGTGTGGATGATAAGGGTGCCCCCGGGCTGTATGAGCTCGGTGTAATGGCGGAAGCTTTCCAAGTAGGCCTCTTTGGTGCCATAGATATCGAGGTGATCGGGATCCGTAGCGGTGATGACTGTCATCCATGGACGCAGCCAATGGAAGGAGCGGTCGAACTCATCGGCCTCAATGACGACATAGTCGCTGGTGTTGGAAAGGATATAGTTTGTGCCGTAATTCTTCGAGATGCCCCCTAAGAATGCGTTACAGTCTACATGGCTTTGATGCATGATATGCGCGCACATGGTCGATGTAGTAGTCTTTCCGTGTGTGCCCGCTACGCAGAGTCCTTTGTGGGTACGCGTGAGGATGCCAAGAACCTGGGCGCGTTTCTGCACTTCAAAACCATTGTCGCGGAACCATGTGAGTTCCTTGTGTGTCGAAGGAATGGCTGCTGTATAAACGACGAGGCACGCCGCCTTGTCTTTGCAGGCATGGGGTATCTCTTCCAGGTTCTCATCGTAATGGATGAGCATGCCTTCCTTCTCCAGTTGCTTGGTAAGTGTGGACGGTGTGCGGTCATATCCGGCAACGACAACGCCACGATGGATGAAGAATCTTGCGATGGCGCTCATGCCGATACCACCTGCACCGATGAAGTAAACGGCCTTAATATCTTTTAATTCCATTATTTAATAACAACTTATAGCTTTATCTTCTCACCAACTTAAGTACTTCGTCGGCAATGATGTCGGCGGAATTGGGTAGTCCAAGTTTCTTGATATTCTCACTGAGTGATGTTAACATCTCTTCGTCGTTGATAATGTCCAGGGCCCGTTTGAGCAACATGTCGGGAGCCTCGGCATCTTTTACATAAATAGCTGCGTCTTTATTGACGAGAGCCATGGCGTTTTTGGTTTGATGGTCTTCCGCTACATTAGGACTTGGCACCAAAATGACAGGCTTCCCGATGAGGCAAAATTCGCTGATGGAGCTTGCGCCCGCACGGCTGATGACAAGGTCGGCAGCCTTGTAAGCCGCGCCCATATCAGAGATGAAGTCAAGAACTTTGAGGTTGGGTATCTCTCCATAAGTTTTGACAGCTTCGCTCATCTCTTGGTTATAATACTTACCTGTTTGCCAAATGAATTGCGCATCAGCATTTTTCACCTCGTCAAGATGCAGCCTCATACTGTCGTTGATAGTTCTTGCGCCAAGGCTTCCACCTACCAGGAGTACCGTTTTCTTGTTTGGATCAAGGCCGAATTTCTGCCTTGCCTCTTCTTTTGAGATACTGTCGTTGACAACATTCTGCCTGACAGGATTGCCTGTTATAATGATCTTGTCAGAGGGGAAGAACCTTTCCATGCCATTGTAGGCCACGCAAATTTTCTCTACTTTATTGGCAAGCATCTTATTAGTTTTTCCAGCATAGGAGTTTTGTTCTTGAATCAGGCACGGTACACCTAAGCTGTGAGCTGCGTCAAGGGCGGCAGCGCTGGCGTAGCCACCAACTCCTACGGCCACATCAGGCCTGAATGTACGCACGATGCGCTTTGCCATGAGTTTGCTGCGGAGGAAATCAATGGCGACACCAATGTTTTTAAGCGAGTAGATCGGCCGTACCAAGCCTCTTACGGGTAGGCCT
Source organism: Hallella multisaccharivorax DSM 17128 (assembly GCF_000218235.1). Classification (GTDB taxonomy): domain Bacteria; phylum Bacteroidota; class Bacteroidia; order Bacteroidales; family Bacteroidaceae; genus Prevotella; species Prevotella multisaccharivorax. The sequence goes on from NZ_GL945017.1 coordinate 360,876, forward strand.
TTGATCTCATAACCAGCTTGTGGAACGCGTTGCATTTCCATTCTGCCTAATGCTCCCACAAACAAAATCTTTGCTTCTGGATGCTTGGCCTTGATGGCATTGGCAATACTGACTGCCGGGAAAATATGTCCGCCGGTGCCTCCTCCGCTGATGATAACTCTTAGCTCTTTTTCCATTTTGCTACATTTTCGGCAAAAGTAATCATTTTTTTTGTTATAGTGACTATTATTTGTCGAAATTATTTCAGTCGTTTTTTTCCGTGTTGTCTGCTGATGTTGTGGCTTTTGCCGTGACGGCTTGTTGTCCTTTGGCTGTATCGTCGCCGTTTTTCTTGGCCGTTCGACTTACGCTTAGGATAGCTCCAATGTAGATACAATTGATGATGCTTGATGTCCCGCCCTTGCTGATTAGTGGCAATGGTTGACCGGTAACCGGTACAATTCCCACGGCAACACACATGTTGAATAGTGCTTGTACAACGAGCATAAGGGCAAGTCCCATGGCAAGAAACGCCGGGAAGTTATTCTCGCATCGATTAGCGATTCTGCCTGTTCGGAAAAGCAGGATGATATAGAGCATGGCAACAAGGAAAGCTCCGAGCAGTCCGGTCTCTTCAATGATGATAGCATAGATATAGTCTGAAAATGCCTGCGGCAGGAAGTCACGCTCTTCGCTGTTGCCGGGTCCTTTTCCAATAATGTTGCTTGAAGCTATGGCGATGTTGGCATATGCTGTTTGTGCGTCCTTATCGAGATCTACCTTCTCTGGTGGTACATATTTGTTGTCCATAAAGTTGTAGATACGTGCTTTCCATGTACCCATGCGGTGGAGCAGGCCATGATGCTTCTTTGTCTGTATGGTCTTCCCGTTCTTTGCCACCATTTCCGTCATGGACTGTGGGTTATCGTCAGCCTCCTTTTCATCTCCGAGGGCTAAGACTGATGACAGGGCCATCACCACAATAATGGCTACAGCTGCCACTACGCGCAAGAGTTGTCGGGTGGGAACACGACCGATAATCATCATCATGAAGATGACCACACTCAGCAAAGCTGCTGTGGAGAGGTTCTCAAACATGATCATCGGCACTATACATAACCATACAATGAAGATATACTGGAAGGCATGCCTGTCAGCTCCGTGGTCAGTCTGCATGGCACTGAGTATCTGTGCCGTAGAGAGGACCATGGTACCTTTGGCTATCTCTGACGGTTGAAACTGCATGCCAAAGATAGAAAGCCATCGGCCTGCGCCATTCACCGCATGGCCAGCCACAAGCACCAACAGCAGGGTAAAGACAGACAAACCCAACAATATTGGTGTAGCAAGCTTGAAATACCGGCATTTGATGTTCAGTGTAACGAGCATCAGGAGGATGCCGAGACACAGAATTCCGATATGCTTGGCAGTCGGGCCAAGGTAATCGCCCGTTTTATAGGTAAGTGACGATGAGGCAGAGAATACCTCTATCACACTGACGAGGCACAGGAAGAAGAATACCATCCAAATGACCTTGTCGCCTTTGAAGATAGCATTTAATCGCTTGTTCATCTATGGTTCTCCCCGCAGTTCTTTACAGGTTTCTCACTAATTCCTTGAATTGTTCGCCTCTGTCCTCCATATTCTTAAACAGGTCGAATGAAGCACAGCAGGGTGAGAGCAGCACGGTTTCGCCTGGCTTCGCCATTTCATAGCACGCATTGACACATTCTTTCATGCTGTGAGTATCGCGCACGGGGATGCCGAAAGAGTCGAAATTGTTGTGCAGTTTCGTGTTGTCAGCACCGAGATAGACGAGGCCAACGCACTTCTCTTTTACAAGATCGAAGATGTGGTGGTAATCGTTGCCCTTGTCTTTGCCGCCGAGAATGAGGATTGTCGGTGTAGTCATACTTTCGAGCGCATACCAGCATGCGTCCACATTGGTGGCTTTAGAGTCGTTGATATATTGCACACCACCCACTTTGCACACCTTCTCTAAACGGTGTTCAACACCAGGGAAGTCGCTGAGACTCTTGCGGATAATGTCTTTCTTGATACCGCTGATATTGGCTGCGAGACCGGCAGCGAGACTGTTGTAGAGATTGTGCTTGCCCGTGAGGGAGAGCGTTTCCTGCTCCATATTGAATGGAGTGGGGTATTCAAGCTTGTACTCGCCTTCCTCTATATAAGCCACCGACGCATCTTCCTTAATCTCTGAGAAAGGACATCTCACGGCCTTGATGTCAAACTTTTCCATCTCTTTCTTGATGACTGGGTCGTCATTCCAGAAGATGAAACTGTCGTCTTCGGTTTGGTTTTGCGTGATGCGCAACTTCGCGTCAGCATAGTTTTCAAACTTGAAGTCGTATCGGTCGAGGTGGTCAGGTGTAATGTTGAGCAGGATAGCTATGTTGGCACGGAAGTCGTACATGTTGTCGAGCTGGAAGCTACTGAGCTCGATGATGTAGTATTCGTGCGGGTTTTCTGCTACCTGAAGCGCGAGACTGCGGCCTATGTTACCGGCTAATCCGGCATCATAGCCTGCTTTCTTGAAGATATGATAGATGAGCGACGTTGTCGTTGTCTTGCCATTTGAGCCGGTGATGCAGATCATCTTCGAGTGGGTATAGCGTCCTGCAAACTCTATCTCGCTGATGATATGTGTGCCTTGTTTTATCAGTTTCTGGATCATCGGTGCCTCTTTGGGGATACCTGGGCTTTTGATGACCTCATCGGCGTTGAGGATTTTTTCCTCAGTGTGATGTCCTTCCTCCCACTCAATGCTATGGTCATCGAGCATCTTCTTATAGTTGTCCTTAATCTTTGACGTGTCGGAAACAAACACGTCGAAACCTTCCTTTTTAGCCAGAACAGCGGCTCCTGCGCCACTTTCTCCAGCTCCTAATACTACTATTCTACTCATTGCGCTATTAATGAAGTTATTGAAGGTCAGAGGTAAGAAGGCTAGAAGGTCCGTCATTATAATAAGCATGTTGCTTATCATTTGACTGGATTTCTTAACTTCAGTACTTCTGATGAACTTCTCTATTAAGGGACTTCTCCTTTTTATCTTATTTTCAATGTGATGATGGTAAGGGCTGCGAGGATGATGGTCACTATCCAGAAGCGAATGGTGATCTTTGCCTCGTGTTTGGGCGATCGTGGACTCTTGATGAGATACTTGCAATCGGAATCAAGTTGTTCTTCGGTCACGCGGAAGTTGTCGTGAATAGGCGTGCGCTTGAAGATGCGCTGCTTGATACCACGGCGCTTGCCCAATTTGTAGTACCACACTTGCACGATGACGGACAGGCTCTCCACAAAAAATATACCGCAGAGGATGGGCAACAACAGCTCTTTGTGGATGATGATGGCACATACACCGATGATACCTCCAATAGTGAGGCTACCCGTGTCGCCCATAAACACTTGCGCAGGATAGGCGTTGTACCACAGAAAACCGATGAGTGCACCGACAAAGGCACACATGAACACCACGAGCTCCTGTGAGCCGGGAATGTACATGATGTTGAGATAGGCGGCAAACTGCATGTGTGAACTCACGTAGGCGAGGATGCCGAGTGCCACGCCAATGATGGCGGAGTTGCCCGCGCACATACCATCCATGCCGTCATTGAGGTTGGCCCCGTTGCTGACTGCTGTCACCACAAGAATGGTCATGATGACAAAGAGTATCCATCCTGCTGCCGTTTTGTGCTTGCCACAGAACGACATGATCCTTGAATAGTCGAGGTTATGACCCTTGACAAAGGGAATGGTGGTCTTAAGCGATTTGTGAGCCACTGCTCGGTGCTTGACAACAACTTCTTGCCCGTTCTGCCTTTCTATGGTGAGGTTCTCATTCATCTTCACATCGGGAGAGGCCCACAGCACGAGACCGACGATGAGGCCTATTGACACTTGTCCCACAATCTTGTATTTGCCTTTGAGCCCTTCCTTGTTACGGCGGAAAATCTTGATGAAGTCGTCGAGTCCACCAAGGAAGCCCAGCCACACCGTCGTGATGATCATCAGAATGAGATAGATATTTCTCAACCTACCGAGCAATAGCACAGGGATGAGGATGGAGACAATGATGATGACGCCGCCCATGGAGGGCACGCCGATCTTCTTTACGCCAAACGGGTCAATCTTGGCATCGCGCTGGGTCTCTGTGATCTGCTTGCTCTTCAAGAACCTGATGAACTTTTCGCCAAACCAGGCTGAGATGATGAGTGACAGGATAAGGGCCAACAGTGCGCGGAAGGAGATGTAGCTCCACATGCCCGAACCTGAGATGCCGAATTGCTCAAGGAATCTAAAAAGATAGTATAGCATAACTCCACTCCTAACTGTTAAAGATCTCGTGCAGCACTTCCTTATCGTCGAAGTGATGTTTCACACCTTGAATCTCCTGGTAGTCCTCGTGTCCTTTTCCTGCTACGAGCACGACATCACCTTTTTGTGCCATCATGCACGCAGTCTTGATGGCTTCCTTGCGGTCGACGATGGTAATGACTTTCTTCATCTGCTCTTTATCGAGTCCTGCCACCATGTCGTCAATGATAGCCTGTGGGTCCTCAAAGCGTGGATTGTCGCTGGTGATGATGACTTTGTCGCTCTGCTTCACGGCCTCTTGCGCCATGAGGGGGCGCTTGCCGTGGTCACGGTTTCCGCCGGCACCGCAGACCGTGATGACATGGCCTTTTCCGTCGAGCACCTCATGAATGGCATTGAGCACATTCTCCAGTGCGTCAGGCGTGTGAGCGTAGTCAACGATGGCGGTGAAACCCTCAGGTGAATGGATCGGCTCCAGGCGGCCACTGACACTGTGCAGTGTGCTCAGCACCACGAGTATTTCCTCAGGCTCTTTGCCCAACATACAGGCAGCCGCATAGACGGCAAGCAGGTTGGAGACATTAAACTTGCCGATGAACCGTACGCCTACCTCGTGGCCGTCGATGTCAAGATACATACCGGCAAAGTGCATCTCAATGATGCGTGCGCGGAAGTCGGCCATCTGGCGGATGGAGTAGGTCTTTACGGTTGCTTTCGTATTCTGCACCATGATCATGCCATTCTTGTCATCGGCATTGGTGATAGCAAAGGCCGATTTGGGGAGGGCGTCGAAGAATGCTTTCTTAGCGTTGCGGTAGTTCTCAAACGTCTTATGGTAATCAAGATGGTCGCGTGTGAGATTGGTGAAAATGCCGCCGGTGAACTTCAGTCCGCCTATCCGCTTCTGGTGGATGGCATGCGACGAGCACTCCATGAAGGCATACTGGCAACCGGCTTTCACCATTTCGGCCAAGAGCTCGTTGAGCTCTATCGGGTCAGGAGTGGTGTGGTCGGCCGGGACTGGCTTGCCATCGATATAGTTGCACACCGTGGACATCAAGCCGCAACGATAGCCAAACTCGCGAAACATATTATATAATAATGTGGCGATGGTCGTCTTGCCATTGGTTCCCGTCACGCCGACGAGTTTCAGATGCTTGGAAGGATCACCGTAAAAGAGCGTAGCAACCTTGCCCACTGCGTCCTCAGTGCTCTCTACCTGTATGTAAGTGACACTATCGGCTAAATTTGCTGGCATGTCCTCGCAGAGCACGGCTTTGGCGCCAAGCTCCAGTGCCTTGGGGATGAACTTGTGCCCGTCAGTCTGCGTGCCTTTCATCGCGACAAAGAGATGACCGTCGCCGATCTTGCGTGAATCGATGTTTACTCCCGTAATGTCTACATCCGTACTGCCTTCAATGCGGAGCGGCTTGATGTTCTTAAGAAGTTCCTGCAGTTTCATCTTACTATCTTATTTTGTTATTTTCCTTAAATATATCTCCGATTTTTCTTTAATTTCCCAGTGTGAGCACACACTTTTGTCCTCGCTTCACCCTCATGTTTGGACCGATGCTTTGAGCCACCACTTTGCCCCGGCCTTGGACAATGCATTTCACGCCGCTCGACTCTGCCAGAAAGACTGCATCACGGGCCCCCATGCCGTGGACATCAGGCATGACAGACGGCTTGGATACGCCCCGCTTCGAGAGTTTCACACTACCGCGTCTCCGTTCGGCGATGCCCCAGACAGGCTGTGTCTCGGTCTCTCGGAATGGATAGTTAGAGTAAGTGGAGATGCCCAATGTAGAGAGCACATAGTCGGCAGAGAGGATGTTGCCACCCTTTACGTCTGGAATCAGCTGAGAGTCGGGCTCGCGCGCGTCACTGACGCTGTATCTCACATATTTAGCCATAATGCCATCGGCGATGTCCTTGAAAACCTCACTGCTCATCCATCCGAAGGCGGGTAATCCGTATTTCTGAATGCAGACGATGCAACTGTAATAAGGCCGGTCTTTCTGCCCGAACCATCCGGCAAAAGAGAGCAGGCTGTGGGCGGCTCCTCCGTAGGATCCGTTGCTGGCAATCATTGCAGTACCGGTCTTGCCGCATGTCCAGTAGGCAGGACTGTAGGCTTTCTTGCCTGTGCCGTTGAGGACAACTCTTCTCAGCAGGTCCTGAATGATTCGGATGGTCCGCTCCGAGGCAATGTGCTCTTTGCCTTTCACCACCTGTGGAGGGAATGAAGCGATGGTGTCACCGTCCTTGATGGCACTCTTCACAAAGCGCGGCTCCATCATACGGCCGTTGTTGGCAATAGCGTTGTAGAAAGTGAGGGTGTAGATGGGTGGAATCAGAGTCTCGTAGCCGATACTCATCCATGGCAGAGCGGTGTTGCTCCAGTTGATCCATTCACCACGCTTGTTTTTCTTAGGCATTCTGATTACGGGAGTGGCATGGCCGACGATGGGGATTTTCACGCCTGCGCCATTGATGCCTGTACGGTAGATGCCACGCACGAATTTTTCGGGGTCGTTGTGGTAGAATTTGTCAGCCATATAGCTCACGCCGATGTTGGAGCTCACCTCCATGGCGCGTCCTAAGGAGATGGTGCCATAGCCGCCTGTGCGCCAATGGCTGTCTTTCATGTCGCGCCCATAAACGTGCCAGATGCCGTTGCCCGTGGGGATTTTGAATGCAGTGTCGCAGACGCCGTCCTCTAAGGCGGTCATCACCGAGGCGGTCTTGAATACCGATCCGGGTTCCAACAGGTCGCTTACGGCATGGCTTTGGATCTCGCGATAACTGCCATCCTCGCACTTTTCCATATTTACGATGGCCTTGACATCACCCGTCGACACCTCCATGACAATGGCCACGCCCACCGTGCCGTTGATTTCCTGTAGTTTTTTCACGAGTGAGCGCTCCGCCAAGTCCTGCATGCCCACATCGATAGTAGTCACAATATCGCTCCCGTTGATGGGTGGCGTGTCAGTGATGCTGAGGAATTTGCCTAAGACTTTCTGTCGGCTGACAATGCCATAGGAGCCTTTCAGCAGTGAGTCGTAACTCAACTCCAATCCGTAGCGTGCCGCACGGCCGTTCTCTTCCGTGAGCAGTACGTCGCCGATGGTACGCTTGGCAAGTGATCCGTAGGGATTCTCGCGGGCGTTGAGCTGATCCACATGGAAGCCGCTCTTGAGCCTTGACAGTCGGAAGATGGGTAGTTCGCACACCTGGCTGAAGGTGTTGTAGTCGATGCGCTTAGGCCATATCTCCCAATGGCGCAGGCGCTCTCCCTTATGCGGTCCTGTCGTGCGGCGGCTATGGAAGCCCTTTGTGAGTTCGGCTTTGAACTTTTGTGCACTCTGCTCTGGGAAAATCGTGTGTAGTCCTTGGCTCAGGCTGTCGAGTTTAGCTTTCCATAACGAGTCATTGCCTGCGTCGTGCAGTTGCTGGAAGTCCATGTATATCTTGAATTCCGGCAGCGAGGAGGCGAGCAGCTGTCCGTCGCAGGAAAGTATATTTCCGCGCACAGGCTGTGTCCGCACACTGTCTTGCCGGACACGGCTCGCCACTTTCATCCAGTACGCCTTCTTTGCCGTCATGATATATCCGGCGCGCGCGAGGACGACAACGGCCAACAGCGTCAGCAAGAAAGCGATGACACTGTAGCGCGGCATGATCTTATCATAATTGAACTTACTCATTATCAGGTACTGTAATCATATAGGGTGGCTGTGAGGGCAACTTCAACGTACTGTCTTTATTGTCCTTAAGCATCTCCAACACGTTGCTCTGCCGGCTTTTCTCGGTGAGTTTGCTGTTGCTCGACAACGCCCTGTATTTGGCATCCTTAAGCTCTTTCTGCAAGGCATCAATCTGGATGATGTCTTGTTGGCAGGAGTAGCGGTTGGCGATGTAGACCACGATGAACAAGGCGATGAGCAGGAAGAGCCACACCTGTCGGTGCATGAACGACGTACTGAGGATGTCGCCACCGAGAATCTTTTTCAGTGAAAACGTTCTCGACTGTGGCGCCTCGTCTTCTGTGGCCTGCTCGCGGATGACCTCAGAGAGTGATTTCTCGCCGTCCTTCTCCCCCTCTTTCTGGTCTTCCGTGGGGTCTGCAGGCTTTTCCGCATCAGCCTTTACGTCCTTTTGAGGCTCTTGGGCATTGTCTTGTTGCGGTTCCTTGTCGTTGCCTATTGTCTTTTCTTTCATCTTTCGTTGCTGGATGATAGTTGTTGGCTGGCCTTCTCTGCCACCCTGAGTTTGGCGCTTCGGCTTCTTGGATTACGCTCAATCTCATCGGGCGGGGGCACAATTACTTTGTTGTTGACCAGCTTGTAGGGACTTGCCTTTCTGCCGTAAACGGGATCTTCCTCCACCTCGCCATTGATGTTTCCGGTCTTCATGACATTTTTCACCATCCGGTCTTCCAGCGAATGGTAGGTGATGACGCTCAGGCGCCCGCCCTGCGCCAGCAGCGGTGTGGCGGCTGTGAGCATCTGGCCGAGCGCGTCCATTTCGTGATTCACCTCTATGCGCAGCGCCTGAAAGAGGCGGGCCATGTCTTTCTTCTCCTTCTCGCGGCGGAAAAGCGGATCGACCACTTGCAGAAAGTCCTGGGTGGTGAGGATGGGTCTATGCTCACGGGCCTTAACGAGAGTGGCTGCAATCTGCCGCGACTGTCGCAGTTCGCCGTAGAGGTAGAAGATGTCTGCGAGCCGCTCTTGGCTGGCTTCGTTCACAATGTCAGCAGCCGTCTTTCCGCCTTCACGGTTCATGCGCATGTCGAGGGGCGCGTCGTATCTGAACGAGAAGCCTCGCTCTGCGTTGTTAAAATGGTGGCTCGATACGCCAAGGTCGGCTAACAGTCCGTCGATATGCTCCACGTCGTAATAACGCATCCAGTTGCTGAGCCAGCGGAAGTTGGAGTGAACAAACGTGAAGCGCGGGTCGTCGACAATGTTGTTTTCCGCGTCAGCGTCCTGATCGAAGCCGTACAGATGCCCTTTGGCGCCAAGCCTCTCCAAGATTGCGCGCGAGTGCCCGCCGCCCCCGAAGGTGACGTCGACATAGACGCCGTCAGGGCGAATGGCAAGCCCGTCGATGCTCTCCGTCAGCAGGACAGGTATGTGGTAGGTGGCTGCACTGTCAGTCATTGTCAACCTCCTCTTTTATGGTTTTCTTCATAGTATCTTCGATCACGTTGCTGAAGTCGTCTCTGTCCATGATCTTCATGTTGTCAGCCGGCCAGATCTCTATGGTGTCGCCCATGCCCACGAATCGGATGGCCTGGCGGATGCCGGCAGTGTCAAGAATGTAGCGGGGAATGAGGATGCGGCCGCTCGCGTCGATGGTAAGCTCTACGACGCTGCTCACAAACGTGCGGTAGGCCATTTGCTGTTTACGGTCCCAACGCGACAGCTTTTGGCGCATCTCGTCCATCAGGTGATTCCAGACGCTTATGGGGTAGAGCACCAGCAGATCTTCGAAGACGTCCTGGCGAAGCACTAAAGACCCTTCGCCCGATGCCGCCAGCACCTTGCGAAACTGAGCAGGGAGGAAGGCTCTTCCCTTTGCGTCTGTCTTTGCCTCTATATTACCTAAAAAACGCATTGAAACACATCTTTATTGGGACTTACCATTGTATTAGGGTTCAAAGTTACAAACTTTCCCCCACTTTGCGCCACTTTTCCCCACTTTTTTATTGAAATCATGCAGATTGGTAAAATGCCATTACACTTGTTGTTCGATGGCACGGTTGCAAGGAGGCATCATTGAGGGATTTGGCGTACACTGTTTCGTTAACGCGATGAGGCTGAGGCTCTTTTAAGATTCTGCTTGAAGGCTATCGGCTATGCCCAGAAATACAGAGGCGCGTGTCGGTTGCCCTCTTTCTTGAGCTTGCCTTGACCGACAAGCCTCGTCAGCCACTTGTCTGCCATATAGCCTGACAAACCAAAACTGTCGCGCATGGCCTGGCGGGTAATGAAGCGGTGATCGACGTGATATTCGTTCAATTTTTTCATTAGCTCATCTTCTGTATATTCTATAGATGAGGTTGCCCTTTTAGAGCGTGTGAAGCTCACGCCCTTTCTGACTTCTCCCGTCAGTGAGCTCTCCGGCAGAAAGTTGATGCCCCTCAGCCATACATCATTGCCGGTGACACGCTTTCCGTCTGTCGGTTGTGACAGTCCTGCGGAAAGACTAAAGTACCCTATTCCAGGGAGATGGAAGCGTCTGCCGCATTCTAATTCTTGCCTGATGTGATACCTTAGGGCTGCGAGTACGGCCTTGACATCGGCGCGGGTCAACGAGCAGGAAGCCTCGATGTTGCCGGCTAATTCGTCGTCGGTGATGGGCGTGCCAGCCTCTAACTGTACATAGGCGTGCCCATTGCCTTTCCCGTCAGCGTTCTTAATGGTGTGAATGTCAAATTTTATTTCCATATTTTCTTAGTGTTTAGTTATCACTGCAAAGTTAGATAATATTTTTGAGATGGCCAAATCCTGCTGCTCAGGTATCCCTTCTCGATCGTCCGGCACGTGTCAGACGATACTCCTGTACGTGCCGGAGAATATTCCGGCACGTGCCGGAGAGTTCTCCCTCACGTGTCGGACGATTCCGCAGCCTCCTTTTTCCCCCATAAATGTTCAATAGAAAAATATTTTTGCATTTTTACTAATAAAATGAAAGGTTATAAAAAAATAATTGGTATTTTTGCAACGTAGTTTTGTTATGATTCAAGAAAGCATAGAAAAGACAATAGATGTAGAGAGAATCCTGCGCAGCAAGGTTGGCGGCAAAGCCCGTTTCGCGCCACGTTTTCTTGTGAACTGGCTCCGGCGCATTGTTCATGAGGATGAGGTCAACGCTTTTCTCGGTGAGCATCGCGACTTGGAAGGCACGCCGTGGCTGGAAGCATGCGTGAGGTATCTCGACATGAAAGTCACGATTGAAGGCATTGAGAATCTGCCCCGCAAGGACGACGGCAAACGCTATATCTTTGTGAGCAATCACCCGTTGGGTGGGCAGGACGGCGTCTGCCTTGGCTCCATCATCGGCCGGCACTATGAGGGCCGGTTCCGTTATCTGGTCAACGACTTGCTGATGTTTTTGCCGGGGCTTCGACCGGTGTGCGTGGGCATCAACAAGACTGGGCGTAACGGGGCGGAGATGGCTGAGGCGGTGGAGACGGCTTTTGAGAGTGATAACCACATCATCATGTTTCCCGCGGGACTCAACTCGCGCATGATAGACGGGCGGGTACACGATATTCCGTGGAAGAAGACGTTTGTCTCGAAGAGCGTCCAGTACCAGCGCGATGTGGTGCCTATCTATTTCAGTGGCCGCAATTCCAACCGTTTTTACCGTATCGCACACTGGCAGGAAAGGCTCGGCCTGAAAGTGAACATCGCCATGCTCTTTCTTGTCGATGAGATGTACCGCAACCGTCATAAGCCTTTCCGTGTGGTCATTGGGAAGCCTATACCCTGGCAGACCTTTGACAGAAGCCGCACGCCGATGGAGTGGGCGGCACGCGTGGAAGACGAAGTGTACCAACAGGCAGGCCCTGGGGGCCTTAAGGCCGAGTAGCCGCAACCAAATAATAGTATCCTATGGAAGAAGAAATTATCCAACCCATCAGCAAGGAGGTACTGAAAAGTGAACTGACTCCGGAGCGTTGTCTACGCACCACGAATAAGAGTCACAACGAGATTTATGTCATTCGCGCTGCCGAGGCTCCCCATGTCATGCAGGAGATTGGCCGACTGCGCGAGATTGCTTTTCGCACAGCTGGTGGTGGGACTGGAAAGAGCATGGATATTGACGAGTTCGACACCATGCAGCGTGGTTGCAGGCAGCTCGTGGTGTGGAATCCTGAAGCAGAAGAGATCATCGGAGGATACCGCTATCTTTTCGGCGAAGACTGGCAGTTGAAGGAAGACGGACAGCCTAATCTTGCCATGAGCCATATGTTCAGGTTCTCCGATGAGTTCATGAAAGACTATGCGCCTTATACGGTTGAGCTGGGCCGCTCGTTTGTATCGCTGGAGTATCAGAATGTGCGGAAGAACACCAAGAGCATCTTTGCACTCGACAATCTGTGGGACGGTCTGGGAGCTCTCACCGTCATTAATCCCCGTTGTAAGTATTTTCTCGGGAAGATGACGATGTATCCGTCGTTTGTGCGCCGTGGCCGCGACATGATTCTCTATTTTCTCCGCAAGCATTTCGGCGACAATGAGCACCTCGTCGCTCCTGTGCATCCTGTGCTCCTTGAGACACCGGAGGAGGAGCTGAAACAGATGTTCTGCGAGGATGACTTCAAGCGTGACTACCGTATTCTCAACCATGAGGTGCGCGAGTTAGGCTACAACATCCCACCGCTGGTCAATGCTTATATGAATCTCAGCCCGACGATGAAGTTCTTCGGCACCGCCGTCAACTATGAGTTTGGTGACGTTGAGGAGAGCGGTATCCTCATTGCCGTCGACGAGATCTTTGAGGAGAAGCGCATCCGACACATCAACAGTTTCGTGGCAGAGCACCCCGAGGCCGTCAGGATGCCTATGCCGAAAAAGATATAACCGTTTATTAACTTACTAATTTTAACCATTATGTCATTTGTTGAAAGTCTTAAGTCAGTAGTATTCCAGAATTATTGTAACTTCGAAGGGCGGGCAACGCGCTCTGAGTACTGGTTCTTTTATCTGGCTTACTTCATTCTCGTTATTGTGGCCAGTGGCGTGAGCGTTGCGATTAGCGATTCTCATAACATCCTCTCGTGCATTGTAGTGCTGGCTCTGCTTTTGCCTATGTTGGGTGTCACGTGGCGGCGTCTGCACGATATCGGCAAGTCGGGTGCGTGGTTTTTCATTTCATGGGTGCCTATCATCGGCATTATCTGGCTGCTCATCTTGCTGGTTACACCCTCTCAGGCGGCTCCCAACAAGTACGGTAACGCCCCCGAGGTCTGACCCATTCCAATCTTTCGAACATTTGTTTGAGGCGGCTCACAGAGAGTCGCCCTGTACTGTTCGGCACGGTGTAAGGTAAGGCCGCGTGCCCTATCTAAGGGAAAGGCTCAACCCCAAATGCATGAAAGATAAAAAAATCAAGGAGCCAAGCTCAATATGAAAAGGGTATGAAGAAAAGTCAGGGAATCGCTATATTGAAGGTAAATGCCCGTTAGACGATTGACTTTTCTTTATAATATCTTTTGTGAATTGTTAGTAAGTCCTCTCAGGGAAGTGATTTACACGATGGGCAATGCTATGCCGCTGATCTTCTGATAGATGTCAAGGGCATAGACATCTGTCATGCCACTGATATAGTCGAGTACGGCCATGATGCGTGTCTCCAGGTCGTCGCTGTGAATATCATATTGTGAGGAGAAGCGGTTGATGAGCTGTTGGGAGTGGAATTTCTCTGGATGGACGGCAGCGTTGATGAACGTTCGCATAAGCGTCTCCATGATTTTGTAACCGCTCAGCTCCACATCAAGGACAGGCTTGGAATGGTATATCTTCTCATACGAGGTTTTCACGCACTGCTGGTAGGCTTCGCGCTGAGGCTCTGCGATATGGCTGATGAGGCTCTCCGTGAAGGTGCCGTTGAGGATTTCTTCCTCGTGGGCGACAAATGCCTCCACGCACGCCTGCTCCAAGCAGCCTACGGCGCAGGCGCGGAAATAGACAATCTGCTCGTTCTCGTCAGTGACGCCATCTTCCTTAAGGCGTTTTAGGATGTGTGCGCGGGTCTCTTCGTCAAAGAATCCAAGCAGCAGGTTGCGCGTCTCCTCAAAGGAGAGGATGTGTAGCTTGTGTGAGTCCTCGATGTCCATGATTTCATAGCAGATGTCGTCGGCAGCTTCCATGAGGTAAACCAAGGGGTGACGCGCATATCTCAGCGGTTCGCTCGGTCTGGATAAGTGGATGATTCCCAATTCGTTAGCTATTTTTTCAAAAATGGGTGCTTCCGTTGTGAAAAAGCCAAACTTGCCGTGCTCGCCGGCCAGGCTGCTGCAGCGGGGATACTTCACCACGGAGGCAAGGGTGGCATAGGTCATGACGAAACCGCCCCGACGCCGTCCTACAAACTGGTGGGCTAACAGTCGGAAGGCATTGGCATTGCCTTCGAAATGAGTGATGTCGTCCCAGAAGGCCTCAGATACTTTATTTTTTAAGAAACTTCCACTGTCTTCGGTGAAGAACGTTTGAATGGCTTTCTCGCCCGAATGCCCGAAGGGAGGGTTGCCCATGTCGTGGGCCAGACCAGCGGTCTGCACGATGGTGCCAATCTCTTCGAAGAGCGTACCCCGTAGTTCTGGATGCTTTTCTGTGAGCCGCCGCGCCACATCGTCGCCAAGACTCTTCCCTAAAGACGATACTTCAATGGAGTGAGTGAGACGGTTGTGCACGAAAACGCTGCCCGGAAGAGGAAATACCTGGGTCTTGTTTTGCAGGCGCCGGAAAGGCGCTGAGTAGATAAGACGGTCGCCGTCGCGCTTAAATTCCGAGCGGTCGTCGTGGCGCAGGGAATGACGGTCCTCTTGACCGAGCCGTTTGTTGCTGATGAGTTGTTGCCAGTTCATGATTTCAGCGTGTGTTGTTTCCGGCAAAGTTACAGTTATTTCATGGCTTTTCGTCTTTTTAATAGATAAAATTAAGTTATCTGTTAGGAATTGAGTAATTTTGCACTATTATGGTGAAAATCAAAGTCGTAAACGCAGGTCGGCAGCCCTTGCCGCAATATGCTACAAGTCAGAGCGCGGGAATGGATCTCCGCGCTGACATAGAAATACCAGTCACTTTGCGTCCGATGGAGCGCCGTCTTATCCCTACAGGCTTGCATATTGCTTTGCCGGTGGGCTTCGAAGCGCAGGTGCGGCCGCGCAGTGGACTGGCGCTAAAGCACGGCATTACGGTGCTCAATACGCCGGGAACCATTGACTCCGACTACCGCGGTGAACTGATGGTACTGCTGGTCAATCTTTCTAATGAAGATTTTATAGTGAATGCCGGTGAGCGTATCGCCCAGATGGTCATCGCAAGACATGAGACTGCTGTCTGGGAACCCGTGGGAGTGCTTGACGCGACAGAGCGAGGCGAGGGCGGTTACGGCCATACAGGAGTGAAATGATGAGAAAACACGGACTTCCATTTGCCGCGCTGGCCATGGCTGCTCTCCTTTGTCATGCCTTTGCCGTGTCGTCGATGCCTGAAAAAGAGAAAGAGAAGCCCCATGCGCTTAAGGCTTCTTTGACAACCGAACAGGACAGTGTCTTCGCTGACCGTTTCCTTAACGCCTTGCGTCAACGTGAGAAAGGCAATGCAGATTCTTGCATGATGCTGGTAGACTCCTGCCTGAAAGTCAACCCCTCCTCGGCTGTAGCCCACTTCATGCGTGCCGAGTATTATTCTGGCAGAGACAGCGACAGCCTGGCTTTACGCGAGTATGAGGCAGCGGCTATACTGGAGCCTGCCAACGATACCTATCAGGAACGGGTGGCGCAGATGTATATTGGCACAGGCAATTATGCCAAGGCGATAGATGCCTATGAGAATCTTTACCGCAGCCATCGCGACCGTGACGACGTATTAGGCGTATTGGTTCAGCTGTATCGGCAGCAGCAATCGTATGACAAGCTGTTAGGGGCCATCGACCGCTTGGAGCAGGTAGATGGCGGCAGTGACCAGCTCTCGATGATGCGTATGAACGCCTATGAGATGAAAGGCGATACAAAGGGGGCTTACAATGTGCTGAAGGGCCTTGCCGACAGCCATCCCAACGATCCGGGATTCAAGCTCATGCTCGGCAACTGGCTGATGCAGCACCAGCGCCGGTCTGAGGCTCTCGCCCTCTATACGAGCGTGTTGAAGGATGAACCTCACAATGCCATGGCGCAAAGTTGCATGTATGATTACTATAACGCTGTGGGGCAGGACTCGCTCGCCAAAAGCATGATGGACCGGCTACTTCTTGGCAAAGAGACCCCGCAGGAGACGCGCATCCAGTTTTTGCGCAATGCCATCCAGCAGAATGAGAAGGAGGGCGGCGATTCCATGCAAGTGGTCAGGCTCTTCAAGAAGGTGCAGACTATCGTGCCACGCGACACTATGGTGGCTCAACTCAAGGCGGCATACTATACCTTGAAGCGGATGCCGAAAGATTCTGTCGACGATGCTCTTGTGCAATTGTTGCGCCTTCAGCCAGACAACGCGGGCGCAAGAGTGCAGCTTATACAAGATAAGTGGTCGAAACAAAATTGGAAAGAGATCGCCGCGCTGAGCGAGCCGGGCATGCTCTACAATCCCGACGAGCTGGCTTTCTACTTCTTCACCGGCCTGTCACGTTATTATCTGAAAGACGACGACGGTGCACTCGACGCGCTTAAACGCGGCACCGCGGTCATCAACGATCAGAGCAGCACTGACATTGTCTCCGATTTGTACTCCATTTTGGGCGAGATTTATCATTCAAAGGGTAATGATAAGGAAGCGTATGCAGCCTACGACAGTTGTCTGCAATACAAACCAGACAATGTAGCAACACTCAACAACTATGCTTATTTTCTCAGTGTTGACGGCACCAACCTGGAGAAAGCGGAGAAGATGAGCGCCAGAGCCATCGCCGCTGAGCCCAAGAATGCCACCTATCTTGATACCTATGCTTGGGTACTCTACAGACTCGGACGCTATGCCGACGCGAAGATTTACATCGACCAGACATTGAAATTCTCCACCGACACCACTTCTGACAATACGCTTTACGAGCACGCTGCCGCCATCTATGCGGCGTTGGGCGATTACAAGACGGCGGCAACCTTCTGCGAACAGGCTCTTAAGCATGGTGGCGACGCGAAGGCATTGGAAAAGAAAATCAGATTTTACAGAAAGAAATCAAAGTAGCTATGAACATACGACATGAAATAGCGGCAGCCCTTTCATTATTGCTGCTTGCCGCTTGCGGCACACAGAAGTCGTCGGTCAAGGACGTGACGACCCCATCGACAAAGCCCTCAGCAGTGAAGCAGCAGGTGGAGATACCTGAAAGTTCGGGCTTTACGTTTGTACAAAAAGTCAATGACGGCAAGGTGACGGCGCAAGACATTGTTGCCAACCTCACTTTCTCCGCCACGATGGACGGCAAGGACGTGTCGGTGCCAGGGAGCTTACACATGCGGAAAGACCAGATGATCCGTCTCCAACTCTTCGTGCCGATCATCCATACAGAGGTGGGACGTCTGGAGTTCACACCCGATTATGTGCTCGTTGTGGACCGTCTGCACAAGCAATACGTGAAGGAAGACTATCGCCAACTTGACTTTTTGCGTGACAATGGCCTTGATTTCTATGCCCTTCAGGCTCTGTTCTGGAATCAGCTTTATATGCCAGGGGAGAAACAGGTGGATGAGTCCGATCTGTCTAAGTTCAGAGCTGACCTCAACGGCGCAGCGCAGACGGTGCCCGTCAGCTTGGATAAAGGCCGCATGACATACCATTGGGACACCGACAGGCTGACGGGGCGCATTGACAATACAAAGGTCACCTATGTCTCGGAACAGCATGGAAAGTCGACGCTTACGATGAAATATGCCAACTTCAAGCCTCTTGGGGCAAAGTTGTTCCCGGCTTATGAGGAACTCGTTTTCCTGACGTCGGCCACCAAGAAGGTGAAGAAGGTAACGATGGTATTGGATATGGACAACATTAGTACATCCTCAAAATGGAGCACGGAGACAACACTCCCATCGAAATATAAGAAGATTGAGGCAGCCGATATATTTTCTAAACTGTTTAATATGTAATGAAATACATAGTTAGTATATTGCTCGCCCTGACTTTGGCAGTGCCCTCAGCCTTTGCACAGTCGGGAAAGACAAAGACTAAAAAGGTCAACCACACAGTTCAGACAAAGCATCCGGCCAACAGAAAGGCTGCATCTGGACATCATGGAAGCCGGAAACCATCAGCCACTACTTACTCCAACGCGTCCATCAGAAAGTTGCAGAGTCAGAGGGCTGATATTCAGAAGAAGATCAGAGAGCAGGAGAAAGCTCTCCAGGAGAACCGTAATAATGTCAGCAAAAAGCTCAACGAGCTGATGCTCATCAATGGTGAGATTGACAAGAGCAAGCAGAATATCAACAATATTGAGAAGGATATCCACCACATCAACGGTAATATCGGCATTCTCAACTCGCAGCTCAAGACTCTTCAGGGACAGCTTAAGGACCGCCAGACCAAGTATATCAAGTCGATGCGTTATATGGCGCGCCACCGCACGGTGCAGGACAAGTTGATGTTTATTTTCTCTGCTAAGAATCTCTATCAGATGTACCGTCGCCTGCGGTTTGTACGCGAATATGCCAACTATCAGCGTGCACAGGGCGAGGCCGTGAAAGCCAAGCAGGTGCAGGTGGGCGTCAAGCACAAGCAGTTGCAGACAGTGAAGGGGCAGAAAAACAACCTTCTCTACAAAGGTCGACAGGAGCATGCGAAGCTGGAGTCTAACAAGAGTCAGCAGCAAGAGATTGTCAACGGCTTGCAAAAACAGCAGTCTACCATCCGCAGTCTCATCGCTGAGCAACGTAAAAAAGACGCGGCACTGAATGCTGAGATCGACCGTCAGGTGGAGATTGAGGTAGCTAAAGTGCGTGCGCGTGCTGAGGCTGAGGCCCGCCGTCAGGCTGCTGCCGCCGCTGCTGCCCGTCAGCGAAAGGCGGAGGAGCTTGCCCGAAGGAAAGCCGCTGCTGAGGCTGCCGCCCGTGAGAACGCCCGCCGTATCGCCGAGGCCAAGGCCCGTGAGCAGGCCGCTGCTAAGGCCGCTCAGCAGGCGCGCGAGGCTGAGGAGGCTGCCAGAAAGGCGCGTGAGGCTGCAGCAGCAGAGGAGAAGCGCAAAGCCAAGGAGTTAGAGGCTGCTGCTACGGCCAGAAAAGCTGCTGCCGAACAGGCGGCACGTGAGGCCGAGGCCGTGCGTCAAGCGGCCGAGCGCAAGCAGGCAGCCGATGCCGAGCGGGCAAAGAAAGAGATCGCCGATGCCAGGGAGGACGTACAGGAAGAGCGGCAATTCTCATCCGTTGATCGTATGATGAACAACGGCTTTGAGGCCAATAAGGGTCGGCTGCCGATGCCTATTACCGGCAACTACCGCATCGTGAGCCATTTTGGACAATATAATGTCGCGGGCTTGCAAGGTGTCACGCTCGACAACAAGGGCATTAACATCATGGGTGGTGGCGGCTGCAAGGCACGCGCTATCTACGATGGTGAGGTCAGTGCCGTGCTCAGTTATGCAGGCACAGTGGTGGTCATGCTCCGTCATGGCGCCTATATCTCGGTCTATTCCAATCTGAGCTCTGCCAGCGTGAGCCGTGGCCAGCACGTCTCTACTCGCCAGATTCTCGGTACGGTAGGCTCCGATCACATCCTCCAGTTCCAGCTTCGTAAGGAGCGCGCCAAGCTCAATCCTGAGGCGTGGTTGGGAAGATAAAATAAAGTTTCCTACTTTTTGATTTACTTCATCAGGGTCCGATGGAAGACAAAGACTGTCGTCAACAACTTTTTTATCCGATTTATTAGCTGATTCTTCACTTTTTTTATTACCTTTGCAAGGTAATAACAAGCTATAAGAAATGGCAGAAAATCAACATTCTGAAGATAACTATTCAGCCTCCAACATCCAGGTGTTAGAAGGTTTGGAAGCCGTGCGCAAGCGTCCGGCAATGTACATCGGCGACATCTCCGAAAAAGGTCTCCACCACCTCATCAACGAGACCGTAGACAACTGTATCGACGAGGCCATGGCCGGCTACTGCACAGAAGTCGAGGTAACCATCAACACCGATGGCAGTTGTACCGTAGAGGACAACGGACGAGGCATTCCCGTCGATGAGCACAAGAAGCTGCACAAATCCGCTCTCGAAGTAGTGATGACGGTGCTGCACGCCGGCGGTAAGTTCGACAAGAACTCCTATAAGGTCTCCGGAGGTCTCCACGGCGTGGGTGTGAGCTGTGTCAACGCACTCTCCACACGCATGAAGTCACAGGTCTACCGCGACGGCCACATCTATCAGCAGGAATATGAAAAAGGCAAGCCGCTCTATCCCGTCAAGATGATTGGCGACACTGACAAGCGTGGCACACGCCAGCAGTTCTGGCCAGACCCCACTATTTTCACTACGACAACATTCCAATGGGACATCGTCGCCCGCCGTATGCGTGAGCTTGCCTACCTCAACGCCGGCATCAAAATCACGCTCACCGACCTGCGCCCCGACCCCGAGACCGGAAAGACACGCCAGGAAGTGTTCCATGCGAAAGACGGACTGAAAGAATTCGTGCGCTACATCGACCGCCATCGTCAGCATCTCTTCGACGATGTCATCTATCTCAAGACAGAGAAACAGGGTGTGCCCATCGAGGTCGCTATCATGTACAACACCGACTATTCCGAGAATCTGCACTCCTACGTCAACAACATCAACACCATCGAGGGCGGCACCCATGTCACGGGCTTCCGCATGGCCTTGACGCGTGTGATGAAAAACTACGCCGACAATGATCCGCAGATCAGGAAGCAGATAGAGAAAGCGAAAATCGAAGTCGCCAGCGAGGACTTCCGCGAGGGGCTCACTGCTGTCATCAGCATCAAGGTGGCAGAGCCCCAGTTTGAAGGCCAGACGAAGACCAAACTCGGCAACAGCGAGGTCTCCGGCGCCGTGAACCAGGCTGTGGGTGAAGCCCTGACCAACTATTTGGAAGAGCATCCCGACGAGGCACATAAGATTTGCGAGAAGGTGATCCTCGCTGCCACAGCACGTATCGCAGCGCGGAAGGCACGCGAGAGCGTACAGCGCAAGAGCGTTATGGGTGGAAGCGGACTGCCCGGAAAACTCGCCGACTGCTCCAACCGTGACCCAAAGGATTGCGAGATCTTCCTTGTCGAGGGCGATTCTGCAGGCGGCTCAGCCAAGCAGGGACGTGATCGCTACACTCAAGCTATCCTGCCGCTGCGCGGTAAGATCCTCAACGTGGAGAAAGTACAGTGGCACCGCGTGTTCGAAGCCGAGTCGGTGATGAACATCATCCAGAGCATCGGCGTGCGCTTCGGAGTGGATGGCGAGGACGACCGCGAGGCTAACATCGACAAACTGCGTTACGATAAAATCATCATCATGACCGATGCCGATGTCGATGGATCACACATCGACACGCTCATCATGACGCTCTTCTTCCGATTCATGCCAAAAGTCATTGAGGAAGGACATCTCTATATCGCCACGCCGCCACTCTACAAGTGCACGTTCAAGAGCAAGATCTCACAGTACTGCTACAACGATCAGCAGCGTCAGGCGTTCCTCGACAAGTATGGCAACGGACAGGAAGGCACCAGTATCCACACGCAGCGCTACAAAGGTCTCGGTGAGATGAACCCCGAACAGCTGTGGGAGACGACCATGGATCCGAAGACCCGCCTGTTGAAACAGGTCACCATTGAGAACGCTGCCGAGGCTGATGAGATCTTCTCCATGCTCATGGGAGACGACGTGGAGCCACGCCGCGAGTTCATCGAGGATAACGCTGCCTACGCCAACATTGACGCATAAAAACGACACTGTGCAGGCAAGAGACATCTTCAAGTAGACGCGGTCCTGAGGGATCGCACCTACTGCTTTTTCGGGACGTACATCGTAAACAAAAGGACATGATGAGAAGAAACGCTGACAGGAAAGACGGGGAAAGAAGGATAGCCCGTTCTTTTCAATGGGTTTCTGCGTTCTTTGTTTTTTCATTTTTCTTCTTGGGCAAGGCAACAGCCAGCACACCATGGATCTTCGCGCCACAAGCCGACAGCCTCGCGCGCATCTGCTTTCGGAAAGCCTACATCACGAAAGGTAGGCCACAACAAGCCACGCTCACCATTACCACTACAGGGTTCTGCAAACTGTATGTCAACGAATGCAAAGTTGGCACGGCTCCCTATATGCCCCTTCGCAGTGATGGTAACCAAAAAGCCGTAGAACTCACGTTCGACACGACGCCTTACATGCGCCCCGATACCAATGTCGTGGCGGTGCTTTATTCGCCGGTAGGACCTGCCGACACAGAGACCCAGATCGCGGTAAGGCTCTTTGGGAGAGATCATGACCATGCGGTCTTCTGCTACGAAAGTGATGACTCATGGCTCTGTCGGCGCGCCAATTCGTGGATCACGCCCAACGGAGAAGAGATTGTAGACGGACGCGGCCACGACCAGCAATGGAATGCCGCCACCATCTACGATAGTGCCCTGTGGCTGCAAGCGAAGAAAGGAACAGCCTCGTCCTCCTGCGCGTATTCTGGCCAAGCAGTGCTGCCAGCCATCACACATATCACCACATGGTATCAGGACAGCATTCTGCAGAACGACATTACGGCGCCAAACGGATTCTATGGCTTCTATAGAGCCACAATAAGGGAAGCGAGAAGAGGAGAAGAAATCTGCCTCGGGCCTCTCCGATACATCTGCAACGGAAGCATGGACGAACAGGCTTACCCACAATTTGGAGCCGCCTACACTAAAGGAATCACTATCAAAGGCAATGTGAAACGATTGACCACCCTGGAAATGATAGAGGTAAACAGAAAGGAGAACTATGAATAACACCATGCCTTCGATTACTATCGACAGCGTTAAACAGGCCTCACAATGCCTGAGTCTTGGACAAGACTTAGCTATTATCGACGATGTCAAGTCGATAACGACACCTGATGAACCCAAACGTCTCGGATGCTTCATCTTTGCTTTCTGCGACAAGGGAAGCGTGAGGTATGTCATCGATACAATGCAGCAAACGGTTACGGCAGGCCATTGCATCATCATGAGCTATGGACAAGTAATCGAAAAAGTCAGCATAGGCCCCGATTGTGAAGGGCGCACTGTCGTCATCTCACAGGAGTATGTCCAGGAAGTGCTTTCCGGCATGCGCGACCTGTCCTCCATCTTTCTGTTCTCGCGCCTGCATCCAGTCTTCAGCATGGACAGGGAAGAGGTCAGAAGCATCCTCAGCTTTTATCTGCTCATCCGGCAAAAGACCAGCGAGACAACCCACCGCTTTCGAAGAGACACCGTGAAAGCCCTTATCCAGGCTTTTCTCTACGATGCCGGAAACATTTTCTGGAAGGTCTTTAATCAGGAAGACAAGAAGAATACACGGGCCGAGGACATCTTCATGGAGTTTATCGAACTTGTGGAGAAGAACTTCCGACAAGAGCGAAGGGTGAGCTGGTATGCCCTACAACTGCACATCACCCATAAGTATCTTTCAGAGAGCGTCAGGCAAATCAGCCGGAAAACACCCAATCAATGGATTGACAGTTATGTCATGCTTGAGCTCCGTGTGCTCCTCCGCACCAGCACACTGTCCATCAAAGAAATAGCTGAGAAAATGCACTTCCCCAACCAGAGCTTTCTCGGCAAATACTTCAAGCAGCACACAGGCATGTCGCCAAAAGAATACAGGACTTGCTGACCCGTGCTCCAGCCAGTGAGTCTCCAAAAAAGATCCTCCTCATTCTTGCTCACGCAACCCGCCCACAAGAGGATTGGGAGTACAGACTGGAAAAATCAGATAGCTGTGTACCCGCCGTCTACTTCAAGATATGGAACTGTGTATGGAAAGGCAAACACGCTTACCCCGAGAAGGTCTGAAAGAAACGGCAGACTCAATACCCTAAAATCCTCGCAGCCTCGCAGAGCTCCTCATACCACGCCTTGCCGAAGCGGCGGATAAGGGGTTTCTTGAGAAACTGATAGACGCGCATACTGAGTTTTCTGCCCAACGCCACAGCGTCACGGCACACGCCCCAACGATTATAATTAATACCTACCAGTCCCATGTCGAACTGCTTCTCGCGGATAGGATAAAGAGCACACGAGATAGGCTTGCACCACTTGATGCGGCCCTCGCGGTAGGCGCACTCGAAAGCACAGAGGCAGCAATGCGGTATGGGGGACCCATCGTTAAAGTCGGTGATATTGTGGTAGCAGGTGAAGACGCAGTCTTTTCCGCCCACGATGCTCGTCACGAGGTCGCCGTCGTTGTCGGTATAGGCCACGCCCTGCCTGTCGATGACGCTTTGAGCTGACGCCGAAAGCTCACCCCATACAGCATCGAGATCGTCCTCCATCGCCGCTATCTCATCAAGCGTCACGGGGGCTCCCGCGTCACCCTCGACACAACAGACACCCCTGCACTTGGAGAGATCACAACAGAAATACTCCGTAATAATATCGGGAGAGACGAGCACATTGCCTATCTGCATGATGTGAAGTTCTTTCATTTACACTCGTTTATTTAATGGTATTTGGTGGCACCAACAACCGAGTTACCAATCAATCTCTTCTTCCCCGTTAGCTTTCAAGTAAGCATTGCATCTTGAGAACTGATGCTGCCCGAACCATCCGCCACGGTTGGCAGAGAGGGGAGAGGGGTGCACCGACTCAAGGATAAGATTCTTCGAGCTGTCGATAAATCCGCGCTTGCTGCGTGCATAGCTGCCCCAGAGCATATAGACCACATGCTCACGGTGAGCAGACAACGCCTTGATGGCGGCATCGGTGAAGAAGCTCCACCCAAGCTGCTGGTGACTGTTGGCAAGGTGCGCGCGCACCGTGAGCGTGGCATTGAGTAGCAACACGCCCTGGCGCGCCCAGCGTGTCAGATCGCCATCAGCAGGGAAAGGCTTGCCCAAGTCGCCGTGAATCTCCTTGAAGATATTGACCAACGAAGGGGGCATCATTACGCCTCCAGGCACCGAGAAACTCAGCCCCATGGCCTGACCAGGCTCATGGTAAGGGTCCTGCCCGATGATGACGACTTTCACCTTATCGAACGGTGTAAGGTTGAAAGCATTGAAGATAAGATGTCCGGGAGGATAGCACGGGCCGTGCCTGTACTCTTGCCTTACGGCATCCGTGAGCTGCCTGAAATAAGTGGAATCAAACTCCGGCTGAAGATACTGTTTCCACGAGGGTTCTATCTGTACGTTCATAAGCCAAAACGTTATTGTGTCTTAATGAAGAATTCAGCGGCATAGCGCCCCATTTCCTTGTAGCCTGCGGCATTGGGATGGAGCCGGTCATGGAGACATAGACCTTGACGAATAGCCGAGGGATGCTTGGGGTCCCGCATGAGTGCATCGAAGTCGAGGAAGCCGTCGGCCTGCTTCTGTGAGCGGATCCAGGCGTTGACGATGCGACGTCCCTCCTCGTGGTCGGCATTGTAATAAGCGCTGCCACCCATAGGCGTGATGGTGGCGAGGTACACCTTCTTGTGCGCCTGGTGACACTTCTCTATCATCTTCCGGTACTCCATGATGAGGTTGTAGGCGGTCACGACACCGTAACTGCTCGTACCGAGGTCGTTGATGCCCTCAAAGATGACGATGTCGGAGACGCCGTGCTGCTCAAGGATGTCGCGGTCGAACCGCTTCTTTGCAGCCTCGCCGTAGCCACTGTAGGTCAGCACGCGGTTGTTGCCGATACCCAGGTTGAGCACACCCCATTGCGTCGCCGCAATTTTCTTGTTGCCTACCTTTGCCTCCTCCTCTTCTTTCTGATGGAACGGTCCATTGAGCCAGAAGCTCATCTCGTCGGGCCAGCGGTCCTGATGATCTGTGGTAGATCCCTTGCCGTCGGTGATACTGTTGCCAATGATGGCGATGCCGCGGACATTGGTGGCCAGCACCTCCAAGGCTGCAATATTGAACCACTTCTCATAACGAAAAGCCTTGGAGAAGTCGGTCTCCGGCGTGCTTGCGCCTTTCAGGATAAAGCTCGTGGTGCGCGAACCCATATGTACGGTCGGCGACTTGGGTGCGATCTCATAGTTGAGGGTAATGGCCACTTTCTCCAAAGGCTTGAGATCGAAGGCCACGGCATCAGAGAAGAGGCTCTTGCCAGGCGGGATGACCACGCCGTCCTTCCCGCCAAACTTTAAAAAACGCGCTGTCTTGAGCTCCACTGCGAAGGAGTCCAAAGCATGCGAGATATAGACACTACGCAGCACCACTGCCTCAGCAGAATAGATATTGCTCAACTGAAGCCTCACTACCCTGCCGCCTACCGACACCTTTACGATCTGTCTCACAGAGCGATCACTCATCTGATTATTGTAAGGCATGAAGGCCTTGACGGGTACCTGCATGGCCGTGGCCCACGTACCTGTCCACTCTCCAATGACGGCACCATAGCCTACAGGATGGCGTGCACTCGCGTGGACAGACATGCACAGTAACAAGAAAAACAGTAACTTGCGCATCATACGGTCTGCAAAGTTACTGCTTTTCTTCCATTTTACCACAGCAAATGGCCGTTTTCCTACTTCAAGACCTTCTTTCCGCCAACGATATAAATGCTGCCGCTGGACAGCCGCTGGAGGTCATCGCCCACACGCCTGCCGTCAAGCGAATAGATGGCCTGACGGCCTGACGGAGTAACAACTTCAGTGTGTCGGATGTCTGTGCCGGTAGATTTGTTGGCTTTCCACTTCACCACGACGTCGTCTAAGAAGAACCTCCGGTCAGGGATGAACGCTATACGGCACCGTCCTGAGCCCTTGATACGCAGGTTGTAGGTAGTCCACTCGCCTCGCTTCATCGTAAGAAGTCCACTATCAATCAACGTCGTGTTATTTCCTTCTACACTGACGCCCAAATTAGTGCCATCAGCCGACGCGTTCCAACAAGCCGCGCGGAAAGTGAGCGTAACGGTGTCGGAAGGCAATGTGAAGGTTGGAGACCGCACATATCCAGACGATATCTGGTTTCCTTTACCAAACCGCGCGCACTGACTGGCGCCGTAACGGCAGTCGTCGATAAAGGGAGCCCCCATATCCCAGCCATTATTATCCGGATTGAAAAGACTGGAAGCGATGATGCCACTAAACCTCCCGTCATTGCCGCCTGTGCCTTTGCATTGGTCAAAGGTCTCTCTGAAGAGAATGCCGTTTTGTTTCTCATCCTGTCCCGTTGCCGTCTTCCGTACAAAAGAGAAAGCCATAGTGCTGTCGGCATTCTGTTTGATATTCTCAATGGCAACATGCATAAGGTAAGTACTATCTGTATTGGCATTCCACAAGGCTGCGGCAGGCAGTGAGCTGTCGGTCAGGCTATCGAGATCCTTATAGGGATAGGCAACGTGATAGTCCGATTTCTGATTGTCGGCATGGAAGAGAGAGACGCACTCGTGGTCATTATAGGAAGGCACCTGTGAAGCGCCCACATAATACTCCCCTCGTGTGGAATTCACCACATTCCAATACCATATATCCTTATCGTAATCGATATGTTCAATGAGCAATCCTGCGCCTGGGAGTGCCTTGTCAAAGTGCTTCCGCTGCCGGTTCTCAAGAATATAGTATTCGTTGCGGTTGCCTTTATTGTAGACGATATAGGTTTGTCCACCCTCCGACAAAGGCTTCATGTCAGTCACATCCGTATCGCTGTCGAGCTCCACGGGCTGCGTCCATCCGCACACCATTTTTTCATAGCCGGAGTATCCAGCCGGCGTAAACTCATCACCATTGTAGCAGCCTCGTGCCATCAGATCCCACGAGCCCATGCCGAAATTAGTACCGCCACTTGACGTGTCATACATATCGGGGAAACCCATGCAGTGGGAGAACTCGTGGCAGAAAATACCTATTCCCGAGAGTTGTCCCCTATAGCCCAGCTCCGACGCACACGCATAGGTATCGATCTTCACACCGTCAAGAGTGATCGCACCGGTGCTGTCGTAGCTCAAATGATCCATGTGCGGCCAAATATAATTACTATCCTTCGCATCGTTCTCACCTTTTCCCGCAAACACTACAAACACTTCTTCTACCTCTCCATCGTGGTTCCAGTCGTAGTCGGAGAAGTCCACGCTGTCGTTCACAGCCTTGCACGCTTCCCTAACCATATCAAAGGCATGCATATCCACGCCGTCAGCATCGTTTTGTCCATAGTATGAATAACCATGCGAGAGCGTCACAGGGCCTGCCACATCAAAAACAAGGTTAAAGACCCCACCACTCTGCTCCTTGAAATAATCGCTGACAGAGCCTTTGAAGCCATGCTCGCTGTATCCTTGCTCATTAGCAATACGGTTGAAAAGCGTCCTGGTGTTGCCGAAAGTGCTTTGGTCGAACTTCAAATCAGCAAACTCCACCAGAATGATCAGCGCCCGTCTGATGCCCACAAAAGCAGGAGCACCGTGTCCGAGAGTCCTGAAGGGCAACTCTCTAGCATCCGAACGCTGCTTGGTAGCAATGCGCTGGCGGGCGGCTGCACGCTGTCTTGCTCTCAACGCCATCTCTACAGGAGTGGTCTTCTGCCATTTACCCGAGGCGTCGGCCACATACCGCTCACCTTCTTCCGATTGCCACCAATGGACTTTCTCGTCACCGGAAAGCTCCACACTGACATGTGTGCCGTCGCTCAGAACGATCGTCTGAAAGATACCCCGCCTGGCAGGAACTGAAAAGGCGGTGGACACGGACAACAAAAGAAAAGAAACGAGAAACAACAATTGTTTCCAAGATCTTAGACGCATATGTTTAAAGGTAATAATTAGTCAATAAGCACATTATCTCTCATTCACTGTGGAGGATCGAGAAGAGGCACTCGACTTTCCGTTGGCAACATACAGCCCTAAGAGAATCATCGCGCTGCCCACGGCTGCCATCCACGTGAGACGCTCTCCAAGTACCACCGCACTGGCCACTACCGTGGAGACGGGGTTGAGATAGACATAGTTGCTCACGGCCAAAGCTCCAGCTTTCTGGCTCACCCAGCTCCACAAGGCAAAGCAAACAAAACTCGCGATGACACCTAAGAAAAGCAGATTGCCAAGCACTTCGGGTTGAAGGAGACCCTGCAAAGGGAAACTCCTGGGCCATAACAGATACCAAGGCAGAACCGTCAACAGACCATAGAAGAAGACCTTGCGCGTGATAAAGGCACTGCCGTAATGGCTGAGCTTCTTCAACAAGAGCGTATAGACGGCCCAACAGAAAGACGCTGTGAGCGCGAGGGCATCGCCAAGAGGATTAAGCTTCAAGATGATCTGACCGTTGAAGATGACCAGCGCGATGCCAAAGACCGACAGCAAACTGCCGCCCACAAGTCGCCGCGTGGCCTTCACATCACGAAAGACGGCAAGGGCCAACAGCATGGAGAGCAGGGGAGCCGAGCATACAATGAACGACACGTTGTTGACATAGCCTATCTTCACCGCCATATTCTCGGTCACGAAGTACAGTGAACCACCTGTGATTCCCAGCAAAGCCATCAGTCCCTCGTCCTTCCACGAGCCCGCAAAGAACTGACGGGGAAAGAATATCCACATGCAGACGTAAGCCAACAGGAAGCGTAGCGTGAATATCTCGTGTGCCTCCAAGCCATGATTGAGCAGCACCTTGGAGTTGACAAACGTCACACCCCAAGTGAGTACCACGAGGATGGCAATGAGATGATAGTGCCAAAGACTGCGCAGCTGCTTCATGAGTACTTCTTCCATTACAAATAGAGATTATAAACTCCTAAGCCATAGGGCAAAGAAAAGGTCAGCGACACTACACCCTTTCGGCGTGTGCAAGATGAGTTGCTTATCGGCAAGCGCATTCAAGGCGGTCTTAACACTGCTCGGAGCCGGCAAATGGTACGTCCGGATAAACTCCTGACTCAGAGGAGCATCGACCCTCTTTTCAGAGGCAATGGCACTGAGGAGCTTCTGCTGATTCTCCGTTAACCACGCTAAATAGTTTTGATAAGTCGCTGTCTGTTCTCCTATGATTTCTTGGATGACTTCATCAACAAGCGCCTTATCTATTCGAGCGTTATGATGATCGAAAATACCGTGAAGTATCGACTGGATATACCAGGTGATGCCTTCTGATGCATTATAAATATAGTGGAATGTGTCGGCATCAATCATGCGTGCGTCCTGACGCAGCATTTCATTAGCAAAGGTCAGATACTTAGCCTCATCAATAGGCTGCAAAGCCATGACCATCGAACTCTGGAAGAAAGGACGATTAGCGGAAAGAAACATCTCCTCCATCATGTGCTGACGGCTTCCTGAGAAGATGAAATAGACATTCGGAAGAAACTGAATATAAGAGCGGATCAGAGCCTCAGTACCTTTCTCGGGATAAGAGAGGATCTGCTGAAACTCATCGATGGCAACATAACAACGTCTGCCCGATACCTTCAGATATTCGAAGATCCGTTTCAGGCTTGCTTCACGCTCTGTCGGCTGAATGTTCAAAGAAAATGTCGGTACTCCCGTCAATTCATCTAATGTCATCGTAGGACGAAAACTACTAAAGAAAGCCTGAACATTGCGTAAAGCTGCTTGAGAGACAGTATCCAACTTACCAATAATTTCATTGGCAAGCAGTTGGACAAACTGCTCTAAGTTCTTTGTAGCAAAAATGTCTATATAGAAACACTTGATACCCTTATCAGCAGCAGCAAATCGATTGAACACATGCTGTATCAGCCCCGTCTTTCCCATACGGCGCGGAGCAATGAGTGTCACATTCCGCTCTCCGTGAAGCGTAGACATCAGCTTATCCGTCTCCGCCTCACGGTCACAAAAATACTCAGATCCTTTATACCCGTAGACCACAAATGGGTTGTTGAGCTTAGTCTTTACCATCATTACGCTTTTCCCGTTACGCAAAGTACGCAATAACGTTATTGATTGCAAACTTACATAAAATTTTCCAATTATACACCGGTTGGATAAATAAAAATGTTTTTTTTAGAAGAAAGGTACGAAATACATTGAAGAAAACCATCATCAAAGAATTATAATCTTACCGCTTTCTTCCACTCTTCTATTTTACACACCGCTTCTTCAACGAGAAATTCGCGCCGGTCTTAATAGGCTTACGAGAATCGAGCGCAAACGGCTACAGCGATAACCCATTAACAACCTGACTATGACGTAGCCCTCAGCGTTGTCTCATGACAAAGAATATGATGAAAAGAAATCATAAAAAAAGCCATTTTTCTTGCGTGTTTAAAGAATATAACCTATCTTTGCTATTGCAACAAAAGAAGATGCTATGAGCAAGTTTATTAATCCTTTTACAGATATCGGTTTCAAAAGAATCTTCGGTCAGGAAATGTCGAAGTCACTACTTCTGGATTTCCTCAACAACTTGCTCAAATCAGAGAGAGTCATTACCGATTTAACTTTTCTGGACAAGGAGCAGCCTGCTGAATATCATGAAGACAGATCGCTGATCTATGATATCTATTGTAAGACAGACACAGGCGAACGAATCATTGTGGAGATGCAGAACAAAGAGCAACCCAACTTTGTCGACAGATGCCTGTATTACTACTCGCAAGCAGTATCAAGACAAGGGGAGAAAGGTGCGTACTGGAAATACCGTATCGATGCCGTCTATATGATAGCCTTCGTCAACTTTCACATGGAAGGTCTGGGAGAAAACTTCAGGACAGATGTTGTGTTAACCAATAGACAGACTGGCAAGATATTCTCAGATAAAGAGCGGTTTATCTTCCTACAGTTACCCGCCTTTAATAAAGAGGCAAATGAATGTGAGAATGATTTTGAACGTTGGATTTTTGTATTGAAGAATATGGAAGTATTAGATAGAATGCCTTGGGCAGCAAAGAACTCTGTTTTCCGTAGACTTGCGGAGATAGGCGAGGTCAGCAATATGAGTAAAGAGGAACGCATCAAATATGATGCTGCGCTCCGTCATTTCCGTGATACTATCAGCGTGATGCAGGGAGCAGAAGATAAAGGACTAAAAAGAGGACGTGCTGAAGGACGTGCTGAAGGACGTGCTGAAGGACGTGCTGAAGGACGTGCTGAAGGACGTGCTGAAGGTATCCTTGAGACAGCACGCAAGATGAAACAGGGTGGATTATCCATTCAGCAGATCCAACAGTTTACCAATCTTTCTGAAGAAGAGATTGATAAATTGTAATACTGCTTTGGACCTGCACTTCTACGAAAATACTAAACGGACTAAGGGATAGATACTCGCTAACGTTGCTTATGCAAGAATATGGAAGTATTAGATAGAATGCCTTGGGCAGCAAAGAACTCTGTTTTCCGTAGACTTGCGGAGATAGGCGAGGTCAGCAATATGAGTAAAGAGGAACGCATCAAATATGATGCTGCGCTCCGTCATTTCCGTGATACTATCAGCGTGATGCAGGGAGCAGAAGATAAAGGACTGAAAAGAGGACGTTTGGCGACGTCTGCCAAACCATTCTACCACTCATCGCTTATTATCTCATTGTCGTATTTTATATTTGTGGCGTAAGCATCCAAAAGTTCTTGTCACAGCCCGTGAGTTATTTCACAATTGCTATTATCATGGAAGTTCAAGTCTTTGAAATAGTAGGAGAGAACCCCCTTGCGGTTTTCTCTTGTGAGGGTCAACAACAGAGAGGGTGAAAAGGAATCAAGTCTCGTTGTGCTATTGTTTCCTTTCAGTCCATTTATCAATTCTCATCCTTAAAACCAAAAGAAAAAGCACAACCTGCATGGGGCTGTGCTTTTAAGTATAGTGATTATAAGGATTGCCTATTCACCTGTTGGACTTGCCGAATTGTCGAAGCCGTGGTTGTAGTCGGTCTCGTGCTGTGGTGTAGCCCATACCCAGTTAGCATTGTTAGCTTCTACTTTCACTTTCGTGTAGCTTGGCACGTTGTTGCCTGTTGTACGGTCGAGCGGCAGATTCCAGCGCTTGAGATCGCTGTAGCCGAAGCCCTCGCCCCAGAGCTCGAGCTCACGATACTTGCGGATCTCCGCGAAGAGGTCGTCACCGGTCTTGGTGCACGTGTATTCAGGATCACGACCGCTCTTGGCATTCAGCTCTACGAGGTTGGCCTGCGCATCAGCAGCGTTGCCGAGGAAGTAGTTAGCCTCAGCCTCAATGAGCAGCATCTCCGAAGAACGGATAAAGGGAATATAGCCCACACCGGGAGTGTCGAACACGAAGAACTTCCACTGTGAACCCATAGGCAGACGACCTAAGAAGTCTTTGCCTGCTGAGGGATGCGCTGTCAGGTAAGGTGTAGCGTATGAACTTGTGTATGCCTTGTGAATGCTGTCCATATAGCTGATAGCCTTGTTGTAAGCTTCCAGCGTGGCAGAATTGGTATCGTCATAATTGAGATACACCGTGTTTTCATCGTCGCTCCATCCAATCTTGTCCTGTGTGAGGAAGAGGTGCTTTCTGATGTCGGTGTTGGGGATCTGACGGCTCAGCGCATCATTCATCTGTCCACCTCCATACCATGTGCTGGAAGCAATATATCCATTGGCAGAGAACTGTGTGCCATAGCTCCAGTACCAGAGTTGTTCAGAGGCGTCACCATAGCTTCCCATAATCCACTCGGAAGTAGGCTTGCAGAAACCGGCCTGATAATCGGCATTACTCATCAGAGGATAGCCTTCACGGGCAGCAACAGCCTGTGTCAGCGCTGTCTTATAGTCCTGACGGGTGAGCGCTGCACGGGCATAGACGGCATGGGCGGCGTTCACATTCGGAATCCAGATATCGGAAGTGCTGCGCTGATAACCGCTCTTTTCGAAGAGAGAGATAGCCTCCTCGCAGTCTTTGTAGATCTGCGCATAAGTATCGGCCATCGAAGCAGGTGCGAGGTCGCCCGTCGACTCGTCGATACGCAAGGGCAGCACTTTCTTGGCACCGTTGTTGCTATCCTGCCAGCGCGGAGCATAATAGTGGAGGAGCTTCTCGTAGGCATAGGCACGGAAGGTAAGAGCAGCGGCCTTGTCGAAATTCTTCAGCCCCTCTTCACCCGTAGCCTTATCGATATTCGCGATAATAGTGTTTGCCTGCCCGATAATGTTGTAATAGTAGTTGTACGCGTATTGCGAGTATGACGTGTTGTTGCGCTGCGAGTACTGGAGATTCATGATTGGAGCCCATCCCGATGCATATGCATTATAGAGATAGTTTTGCGAACAATAGTTCTCGTAGAGGGAGATGACGCGGTTCTCGCCGGCACAACCTTGGCTATAAGCATACTGCTGGGTGGACATCGTTTTTGCGATACCGTTGAGTGCCTTATAGGCATTCTTGGCTGTTCCTATGGCAGTACCAGTACCTATCGACTTTGTCGGAGTAGTGTTCAGATAGTCGCTGCCGCAGGAGGCCAGTATGCCCGCACCAAACACGAGGCAACCGGCTATGATGATATTGATATTTTTCATGTTATTGATTCCTTATATTAGAAGTTAACCGCCAGACCGATGTTGAACACACGAGAGGTGACATAAGTAGTCTGCACGGATCCGATGTTCTCCGAATTGTTACCAAGGTTGGTGTTAAGATACTGTGGATTCAGACCCTTACGTGCAGAAAGCGTGAAGAGGTTCTCGGCACTGAACTTGACCTGTACGCCGTCGATGGCACCTGCAAAGCAGTTGAGCCAATTCTTCGGAAGGTCATAGGTGAGGCTGAGGTTCTTGAACACAAGGTAAGAAGCATTGGTCAGCCAGCGGTCACTCGTAGCATTGAGCTGTGTGTCGCGGTTGAAGTCGAGACGTGGCACGCCATGGGCATCAATACGGTCGGAAGAAGACTCTGTCATCCCCTTGGGTACGGTTTTCCAGGCATTGGCAACATCAGCATGCAGAGCTGCACCATTAGTAGCTGAAGGCACAGACATCAGATCGGCATAAATGCCATCATAGATCTTGCCACCGAGTGAATAGGTGAACAGCATCGAGAGGCTCAGCCCTTTCCACGAGAAATTAGTGTGGAAAGAACCATACACAGTCGGGTCAGCATGGTCGTGATAATCACGAAGACCGTAGGTCGTATCGGTGGTATAATCGGTACCGTTGATCGTCACGAGCTCCCCCGCATTCTTCGCAGCATCTTTCTTGGAGGTGTCGAGCGTATAAAGAGAGTTACCGGTCATCTGGTCTACACCAACGAAATGATAGGTATAGAAATCATAGATAGAACGGCCCTCAGCATAATTCTGCATGCCAGACAGAATTTTGTTGCCGCCAGGCAGCTTGATGATCTTGTTGCCGTTGAAGGTAGCATCAAGACCGGCATTCCAGCGGAAACCTCTGCTCTTGAGAATATCCACGTCAGCAGAGAGCTCAAGACCCTGATTGCGGATGGTGCCGATGTTCTTGTAGACCGTGAGGTTGCTTGACTGATCATTGTAAGAGAACGCACCTGCAGAGTAAGGCAGACGCACGGGGAAGAGCAAGTCCTTATTGCGACGGTTGAAATAGCCCACCGTGAAGTTGAGACGGTCGAAGAGACGACCCTCCAATGCCACATCAATGGTCTGTGCTGTCTCCCATTTTATGTCAGGAGCAGCAAGGCTCTGTTTCAGGAACGCAGCGTTACCGCCATTCTTGTCGATATAGTAAAGAGACTGATAAGCGTAGAGCCCCACACCGGCATCATTGCCCACCTCGCCGTAAGAAGCACGGAAGCGGAGGTCGTTGACCCAATCGATATTCTCCATGAAGTCTTCCTTCTTGACGTTCCAGTTACCACCGAACGAGAAGAAGTCACCCCAACGGTTATCGGGACTGAAGCGAGAACTGCCGTCTCGACGCCATGAAGCATCAAAGAAATATTTCTCATCGTAGTTGTAGCGCACGCGTGCCATATAAGACTCTGTCTTGTAGTCGGAGTTGTAACCGTTCAGGTACGAGTTTGTGAGGAAGTTACTCATAACGAGAATGCCGTCAGCAGCAGCATTGGTGTTCATACCATTGCTCAGGCGCATCTTGCTGGAGTTGTTCTCATGTCCGAGCATGGCGTCCACATGATGCTTACCGTACTCATGCGTCCAGTTGAGGAACTCCTGCATGGTATAGTCCTCATACTCATAGTCGTACTGTGTCAGACGGCCGTTGTTGGTAGCACCGTCGCCGATGTTGGGGTTGTTGTATTGCATGCGGTTGTTCGTACGGTTGTTCATGTTGCCGCGTGCTGTCAGACTGAAGTCGTAGGGCAGGTTGAGCGTGAAGTAAGCCGTAGCGTCAATGGTGTTGCGGCGATACTCATTCACATCGTTGCGCAGCTCGTAGGCGATGTTTCGGTTGGTAAGGTAACCCGAAGTTGTATCGTACTGCTTGTTGCCATTCGCGTCAAAGGCATAGCTGCCATCATTGTTGTGCAGGAAAAGCGGATAGACCGGAGCCATCATACGAGCAACGTAGAAGGGGTTGGCATAATAAGAACCGTAGGCCTGTTCGTTTCCATGACGCTTCGAGACAGATCCCGCGAGGTTCACACCCGTTCGCACCCATTTGTTAGGCGTGTAGTCGGCATTGAGCCGTGCGGTATAACGCTTATAGTCGGCAGCGAGCACATAGCCGTTCTCCTTGGTGTAACCCACAGAAGAGAAGACGCTTGCCTTCGAGGTGGAATAAGATCCGGAGAGTCCATAGTCCTGACGGCTGCCTGTACGCTGGATATTGTCTTCCCAGTCGAGATCATCATATCCGGAACGCACGTTGGCGGTGACGTTGCCGTTGGCGTCAAACAGCTTGTCATCATCGGCATCGAAGATGTTGCGCTGCACGACATCGCGGATGACATGCGAAGAGGCATAGGCGGCTGCGTTACTCTCGCTCATATTCTTCGCTCCGCTCATCATGCTGTGCTTCAAAGCCTGCCAGTAAGACTCCATCCAAGGCTTTGCGGAAAGGCGGTCATACTCGCTGATACCACGTGAAGACCAACCCTGATTGACGTTGAGCGTGAGGTTCAGTTTTTCGTTTCCTTTACCGCTCTTTGTCGTGATGATGATGACACCACCGGCAGCACGGTTACCGTAGAGGGCTGCAGAGGCTGCATCCTTCAGCACCGACATGGAAGCGATATCGTTGGGGTTGAGGTCCGAGATATTACCGTTGTAGATAGTACCGTCAACGACATACAACGGGTCGTTGGAACCATTGATGGTTCCGATACCACGGATACGGATCTGCGGCTCCGAGCCCGGCTCACCGTAAGAGCTGTTCACCTGGATACCCGGCGCACTGCCTTCGAGCGCCTGAAGAGCATTGGTAGAGACGTGTTTCTCAATGTCCTTTGCATCAATAGCAGTTACGGCACCGGTGATTGACTGACGCTTTGCCGTACCATAAGCTACTACAACGACATCGTCAAGAGTGCGGTTGTCGGCAATCATCGTTACCTTTATGCCCTGACCGGCTTTCACCGTCTGGTTTTTCATGCCGATATAGCTGATATCCAACTTGGAGTTAGCAGGAGCGACGATAGAAAAATGTCCGTCCGTATCAGTAACAGTTCCGGTCTTTGTGCCTTGAACTCTTACCGCTGCCCCGATAACAGGGTCACCGTTCTCGTCAATGACGGTTCCGGAGACTGTGGATTGCGCCAGTGCCACTCCCGTCATCAGGAACAGACCGGCTAAAAGCATCGTAAGTCTTTTTAGCATAAACTCTCTGTTTTTAAAAATTATATTATCTTTATTCTCTCTTGTTGTCTTGTCCCCCTGCATACCTCGGGAGCGGAAACGGATAAAAGTATATTATACTCTTAACTCGTGTTATCCTTATGGGATTAGATTGCAAAATTAGCTTAATTGGATGATTTGGCAAAATAAAATTTAAGAAAACTGCCTAATTTTAACATTTGATCTGTCGATCTGTCGAAAAGAACCCGAATGTCTTCCATTTGGACGCATCGAGGGAAGATTCGGCACGTGCCGGAGAAGCGTACGACACGTGCCGGAAAAGCGTACGACACGTGCCGAAGAAGCGTACGACACGTGCCGGAGAAGCGTACGACACGTGCCGGAGAAACGTACGGCACGTGCCCGACGGTAACTCTAAAGGATGTCTGGGTGGAATTTGTGCCAGCTAATCATAACCATTAGTGTTTCGATGACTGCGCTGACGTCTCCGAGTGATTACTAACGAGATAAGCGCTCAGCAATACCAGTATGAGGGCGACAGGTTTGTCCCATGTCAGCACATCCTGACCAAGAGCAATCGCCACGAATGATGCTACGACAGGCTGCAGATTTGTGTAGACGCTGACTGTCGTGGCCTTGAGATAACGAGAGGCAAAAGGTATGGCGAAGAAACCAACCACAGTAGCCAGAACCACGATATATGCCATTTCCAGCACCCCACTCCACTGCCAGGCACGGCTGTAGAGCGTGGAATGGGCGAGGTCGCCCCAGGAAAACGGCAGGATGGCAACAGAAGACACGAGAAAGATCCACTTCATCTGTGTCACGGCAGAGTAACGTGCCGACACACTGCGCGTAATGATGAGATAGACGGCCCATGTCAGCAGGCTCAGCAAAGCGAAGCCAATGCCTATGACATCGTTCTTTCCTGTACCGTTCTGCCAGTTCTTTACGACCATGAGCATGGCTCCGAGGATGCCGATAACTACTCCTGCGACCCCCTTCTTAGAGATGCGTTCACTGATAAAAAGCGCAGCACACGCCATGGTCATCACCGGTGTGAGCGTGGCAATGAACGAGACATAGGTCGGTGTGCTGTAGTCGATGGCCCAGGCCGTGAACGTCTGCGAGACAAGGAAACCTATCAATCCACCAATCATAATGACGAAAAGATCGCGCGGCGTCACCTTCTCCTTTGGCATGAACAGCGAGACTGCCCAGAAAATAACCGCTGCGCCAATGCACCGTGTCGCCATCCACGCCAACGGCGACACCCAGTTGTCGAGGAGCAGTTTAGTGATAGGGACTCCCAATCCAAAGATAAGATTGGCTATCAGCAATGACATGTGAGCCATCGTGCGGTGAGAGTTGAGAGGTGAACGTTGAGAGTTGAGAATTGAGGATTGGGAGTTATGATTACCTTTAGAGCTATACATTTCTGATTTGGGATAATATGGAAGAATAATTTATATAAAATGGAAAAGTAATTTATGTGATCA
Source organism: Hallella multisaccharivorax DSM 17128 (assembly GCF_000218235.1). Taxonomy (GTDB): domain Bacteria; phylum Bacteroidota; class Bacteroidia; order Bacteroidales; family Bacteroidaceae; genus Prevotella; species Prevotella multisaccharivorax. Next base: position 400,177 of record NZ_GL945017.1, read on the forward strand.
ATCTTGATAAATACTGGTAGCGATGCATAATCCATACAGCAAAGGCCTTGGTCAGATCATAAATATCTATATCCGGCCTTTTCCTTGCTAAAACCATAGCCTTACCCCTTTCTTTTTTTATTAGTTCAGCGCATTCCGCTTACGCTTATTGTAATCATAACTCTCAATCCTCACCCCCTCACCTCTCAACGCTCAATGACCAATCCTCAACATTCAATGCTCAGCACTCCCCGTAATGGATTGACTTCATGAAACGGTCTATGACTTCAGGCTTTCCCGTATGCTTGCCGTCGTCTTCCGAGATCTTGCAGGTGTCATTGTAGAAAGGCCACGATTCCGTAATCTTGGCAGCCACAAGCTTGATGACAGTGTTCATGGGGGCGACATGTGGAAAGTCGTTGGTGAAATGAGTGCCGATACCGAACGAGGGCATTACAAACCTCGAAGCATATTGTTGAATCTCAATAGCCTCATCGGTAGTGAGCGCATTGGAAAAGATGACCTGCTTGGTTCGGCTGTCAATGTTCAGTGATTGATATTTCGCTACGATCTTTCTCAGCTCCTTACGGTTGTCTCCGCTGTCCACCCGCAGTCCTTTGAAGAGATTGGCAAAGTCTTCAGAGAAGTTAAGTGAAAAGATATTCCATCCGAAAGAATCATAGAGGTAGGTGCCTAACGCACCACTGAAGGTATGCCTCCAAGCATTCATGGCAATGTGGTTGGCCATTTGTGGGCCATACATGCCGCCGATGGCGCAGATGAACTCATGTGCCATGGTCCCTACTGGCGTAAGGTCATATTTCATGGCTAAATAGACATTGCTGGTGCCTACAAAGCGTCCTTTCCAGTCATCGCGGCTCTGCTGGCAGTCGCGGAAGGCACGGACGATAACATCCTCCGCTTTGAACGAGGCGCGTCGGCGCGTGCCGAAGTCGCTGTACACGCAGCCGGCCGACAGCAGCTTCTCTCCTTTGACATACGTGCGGCGGTAGTAATCATCGTAGTCAAAGTCCTTGTTCAAGCCCGTCACCATGTAGTAAAGCTCCGAGACAATAGCCAGCACTTTCACTTCCAAGAGGATGGTGTCACTCCACGCGCCCTCAAACTCTATGTGCAAATGCCCCTCTGCATCCTGACTGACCCTTGTCCAGCGGGCATCGTAACGGAAACCGCGCAGGTAAGTGAAGAACCATTCGGGCATGTAGTAGCACTTACGCCGCATGAAATCAATCTCTTCATCGGTGATGACGACGTTCTCCAGCATCTTGATCTGCTCCTTGACAAGGTCGCCAAAGCCCGCAGGATAGGCAGTATCGTTGCGGTCGACAAACGTATATCTTACTTGAGCCCGCGGATAATTATCGATGACGGCGCAGCACATGGAGAACTTATAGAGGTCGTCGTCGGTGAAATGATTGATAATCTGTTGCATGATAGCGATATTACTTTTGTGTGCAAAGATAGACATAATAATTTTAACGCAATCCATTATGCCAGGAAAAAACACGGTTTCCGATCTACACCAGCCCCCTTTACGCCATCGTGGCACTGCCTTTACGCCGTAGAGGCATCGCCATTACGCCGCAGAGGCAGCACGAAAAAGCAAAAAACGCACAGACAGGCTTTCAATCTACATCAACTTCACAGCAGCCTCCACGGCAACGTCATGCGAGAGAATGCAGTCGGTCAGATAAGGCAAATGCAGGTTGTGGGGCTCTGTTGCGCCCCACGGCAGCAGCACTAAGTCATAACGACGACTGCACGCCACGCTGTAGGCTGAGACAGAAAAGTCGAATTCACGATTCGCAATCATAGTCTCATCCTGTATTAAACGCATTGCATGGACGACCCTTGGGCCGCTCTTGCTCAGAAGATGTTGCAGTGGCTGAAGAAGTCGATGGCCTCAAGTTCCCGCTTCATCTGCTGTTCCTCCTCGTCGGTCATGTTGCGGAAGGGCACGCGGTTGGGGCCGAGATCGAAGCCGAGGAGCTTCATGATGCGCTTGCCACCGACGATGTTGCCACGGAAGTGGCAGATGACGTTGATGACCTCCTGCGCATAGTTCTGCGCCTTACGGGCACTCTCGAGGTCGCCTTTATTCCAATAGTCGATAATGGAGACGAGGCACCGCCCGTTGTAATTGGTCGTGCCGCCGATGCCGCCTTTGGCGCCGCCCTGCGCCAGTGAGGGCAGGATGGTCTCATCTTGTCCGTGCAGCATATCGTACTTGTTGTTCTTGTAGAGGCGGCACTGATTGTACTCATACAGGCTCTCGAAGGTGTATTTGATGCCCGCAAAGTTAGGGATGCGGCCGTCGACAGCTTTCAGTAAGTCAAGCATGGGCAGGTAAGCGCCATTGAAAGCAGGGATGTGGTAGTAGTAGAACGGCAGTTCAGGCGCTGCGGCGGCTATGGTCTCGCAGTATTCTACCAGCTCCTCTATCCTGCCGATGTGCGGGAAAGGAGGCGCCATGGAACCAATGCCCCATGCGCCAATCTGCTGTGCGTGGGCCGCCAGACGGACACTGTCGCGCAGACAACAACTGCCCACATGCACGATAACCTTGAAACCTTCGGGAGCAACCTCCATCCAACGCTCAGCCAACTGCATGCGCTCCTCAACGGTGAGCATGTAGCCTTCACCTGACGAGCCGTTGATGAACACACCTTTCAAGCCATTCTTTGCCAGCATGGCGGCATAGGCTCTGATGGGTTCCAGGCTCACGTCGCCATTGGCGTGGAACGGGGTAAACGGAGCGTCAATCAGTCCGATAATCTTTTCCATGGATAAATATTTATGATAATAACAATGTATTTTCGTCATAGGCGCAGAGCACTTACTCCACGTTGTCGGTGATAGGCCGCAGGCAGGCGAGCTGTAAGATGACAGCCAAGGCCACAATGCCACCCAAGAGGGCGAAGCCCAAGCCTAACTCTCCGCCATCGCTCCACCGCCCTAAGACCTGTGTAACAAGGGCACCGGCAAACACGCCTGTCATATTCATCAGTCCGTAGGCCGTGGCACGGTAGCGCACAGAGATGATCTGGCAGAGGATGGGCATGTTGTTGGCATCAAACATGCCATAGCCCACGCCGAAGCACACCCCCGCACCGACGACGGCTGTCAGGCTGTGGCCAAAGCCCAGGAAGACAAGGGCAGGGATGGTGAGTGCCAAGCCGATAGCACTGGTATAGATACGTCCGCGGATGTTGCGCTGTACCCAACGGTCGGAGAGCACGCCGCCAATGATGACCCCTAAGAATGAGGAGACGGCAATGGTAATGGTAGAGACGGGACCTGCACTCGCCATGGGGATTTGAAGATCCTGGGCGAAAAGTGTCGGCAGCCAGTTGCGTACAGCCCATCCGGGCAGGCTTGGTGCGGTGAAATAAAAGAGGAGAACCCAGAAAGCCCACGTAGACAGTACGATGCCCATGCCCCGCAGTCCCTGCCGCTTGCCCTTGTCTGTGGAGGGCGTGGCTTTCTTTTCCAACTCACGTTCAGGGTTGTCACGAAGGAAGAGGATGAGAATCATCGAATAGACAATGCCTATCAGACCAAAGCCATGAAAGGTCTCCTCCCATGAGAAGGCAGCGGCAACGGTAGCCCCAAAGCCGCCAATGGCCTGCCCAGTGTATAATCCGGTCATGTGGATGCCAATGGCCAGCGAGCGCGACTTGCCCGTGTGCCAATCGGCAATGAGCGTCAACGCGGAAGGAATATAGATGGCCTCGCTGATACCCATCACTGCGCGGAGCACATAGAGTTGGCTAAAACTCGTGGCAAAGCCCATCAGAAAGGTCACGCCCGACCACACGAAAAGACTGATGACAACGAGCCACTTCTTGCTGAAACGGTCGGCAAAGACACCGGCTAACGGACTCACGAGACCGTAAATCCACAAAAATACAGCCATCAACGCACCGAAAGCCTCTGCCTTATTCAGTTCGACAATATCGGCCTTCATGGCTTCCTGCATCGTTGAGAGCATCTGCCGGTCCATGTAGTTGAGCAGGGCCACAACCCACAGCAGGGCGACCACCACCCAGGGATAAATCTTTTTCTTGTTCATATATATAATAAGGTGTACGGTCAATGAATGGTGATTTGGTAAATGTCTGGCGTGCGTATGCCGGGCTTCAGTTCTCCACCGATGAGATAGACCCGTTTTCCAGCTGCCACCATGACGGCTCCGGCACGCGCAGTCACCGTATGGCTGCCTATCATTCGCCATCGTCCACGCTCGAAGAGAAAGATATCGGGATTGAAACGATACCACGCCACGGGGTGAGAGAGGTAGCCGGGCTGTGGGGAGTTGAGAGCCTGGAGAAAGACGTCCTTGTTGACACCGCCTGTCACCAAGACGCGATCGGCATCTATATTGACAGCACAAGCTCCTCCGAGAAACACTTTCTCACCCTTGCTGTTCACCGGAGCAGGCACTGTGACCTCGGTCTGTCCGTAGCGCTTCCCGTCCAAAAAGAGGAGAGCTGGACGATTTCCATCCTTCGCCACATACCCGCCCCAGACATAGTATCTGCCTTGAGAGAAACCACTGACTGGCTGCATCAGACGCATTGTCTCCGCCTGCTCTCTTGTCCATCCATGCGAGAGCTGGCGCAGGTTGAGAGTGTACAGGCCATCCTTGCCCCTGACAAAGAGCCGGCCACCCTGTAAGGCTCCTGTGAAATTGTCCATTGGATGGGGCAACGACGGCAGCGTGTCAATGACCGCACGACCTTTCCTAAGACGAATACGCAGCACTGTGTTGAGCGACTCATGGTTGTTACAACCACCCGCGCACACGATGCCGTCATCGGCGGAGACGCTCACACCGTAGGCCGCCTCGACAGGCAGCTCTCCCACTTTGTGCCAGCACAGCGTGTCGTTTCGGCTCAGGCGCGCAGCGTAAATGCCACGGTAATAGCGCTTTTCGCCACCCTCTGCCGCCGGCTTCCCAGGGAAATTACAACCGCCTGCCATAAGCAGCATCCGACCGATACGTCCCGCAAAGCACGCCGAGACGCCTTGACTGATGCCCTGCTCAGCCGATGGAAAGCCACGCATCAACCGGAGAGAGACCTTCGACTGGGAGACTGCGGAGAGGCTTACACTGAGCAGGAAGTATAGAGACAGTAGTTTTCTCATTGCCTGATACCACGTTTTATCGTTTAAAAGTGCTTGCAGGCAGACCGCAACCGTTGACCAAGTTGGCTCTTGTGAATGGCTGCCAGCCATATCTCACGGTCTGCGGAGTCGGTACTAAAGAGCTGTGGACCACCACTGACGTACCTTCCACACGCGCTTCTGCCTGATAGAAAATACCATCGGCACCCGCCACATCGAAGCCGATGAGACGCTCACCGGCAGAATGGAGGCCTTTGGCATGAGAGAAATCAAGCCGGATGGTATCGCCCAAAAGAGTCTTTCCAACACACACTGGCCCTTCCGACTCAAGGCCATGATCATAACTATGGCGCAGGGCTTGCCATGCCAGGCGCTCACCAACAGGCTGTTTACGGGGGTAGTGGACGTTGAGTGAGTCGCCGAGATCAGTCGTCACGATGAGATAAGTATGTGGCAAGCTGTCAGCCAACAGCCGCTGACTATTGCGGAAATAGGGCCACGAGGGCCGGTCCAGACTGGAGAGCTGAACCATATAGAAAGGCAGGTCCGCCCGATGGAAATAGCGACGCCAACTCTTCTCCAATAAAGTAAAAAGTCGTTGATGCGTCTCAATGTTGTGGGCATTCGACTCTCCTTGATACCAGCATACACCTTTGACAGGGTAATGCTGTAAAGGCAGAATGCCGGCCTCGAACATATAAGCCGGCTCAAACGGATGGCGCGGCCATTTCGCTTTGGAATGTGACACGTTGTAAAGGGCACGTTCGCGAGCCCATGGCTGTCCAAAGTCGCCGTGATACCAATCGGAGAGAATGTCGGGGAAGTCCCATTCCAAGGTCCAGCGGTCTATCCACGACTCGGTTGTAGTGCCGCCTACAGCATTGCAGATGATGCCGACGGGCACCTGAAGACTGTCGGCTAACACGCGACCGAAATGATAAGCTACCGCGGAAAAGGAGGCTATGCTGGACGCATTGGGTGTTTTCCAGGGCCCCATGTCCAGCAATTGGAGACGATTGACAGAGTCGCAGCCTTGCGCCGACCACTGTTCTTTCCATGTTTTAAAGCGTGATGGCATAGAGAAGAGATGCAGATAACACTGGCTGGACGCCGTGTTTTCATCATTAACAGCACTTTGACACGCCGAAATGGGCAGCTCCATATTCGACTGTCCGCTGCAAAGCCACACGTCACCCACCCATACATCGTGGAGTTCTTGTCGTTTTGAGGGAGTGGAAAAGGTCACAGAGTAAGGTCCGCCGGCTGTGAGCGCAGGGAAAACAGCCTGCCACAGACCGTCGTCATCGCCTCGCGTCTCTACGGTTTTGCCAAGAAAATTCACACGAACACGCTCTCCGCTATTGGCCATACCCTGGAAGACGACCGGCTCATCACGTTGCAACACCATTCCGTCTGTATATAAAGGTGGGAGTTGGAGACCGCCATAATCACCCGTAAGCGCTGAATAGACAGTCCGTGCAATGATTTCCGCACCCTCGGCATTAGGATGGACGGCATCGGCAAAAAGGTCAGGGCGATCGTATAACGGTGTAAAGAGATCTATGAGACCCGTGTGGCAGCTCGACGCTACTTCGCGGATGTGTTGCTGAATTTGCACGTGCCAGTCACGTGTACCTGAGAGAAAGCGACAGTGGCGAAACGTAAGGGGGGACATCAGGCACAGCCACACTCGAGCCTTGGGGTTGTACTGTCGCAGGCTGTCTATCAGAAGGGTATAGTCATGATTGAATTCATCTTGGAAGTTAGGCCAGTTGCGGGGATCCGTATCGTTCACACCTAAATGAATAATGATTAGGTCAGCAGCATAGTCCACAGCCTCGCGGTATTCCTGTTCCGACACATAGGGGTGATGCCCACGACGAAGCAGTGTGCAGCCGGAGTGGCCAAAATTGCGCACTTCATACTTCTTGCCAAGCAGCTGCTGTAACCTTATGGGGTAAGCCTGGGTGTCGCGGTCGGGGAGGCCAAGCCCATAGGTGATGCTATTACCTATGCAAGCCACTTTGATGCGGCTCTTAGCCTGCCCCCACTGCGACAACAGAAGCAATAGGAAAAGGTAGAATATCCTCATTATGTCTATTCTATTAGGTTATGATATTTATAAATCTGATTGCAAATTTAAGCAATAATAGCGTTATAACAAAAGAGTTTAGAAAATAGTTATGTTAACAATTCATAATGGCTTAATTATTTCAACTGAATGATTTGCATTTGTAAAAATCATGGCGTATATTTGCAACGGAATTATAAGATAAGTACAAAATTGCATGGTATGATACATTATAACTAAATCTAAATAATTTAATGCTTAACTAAAACTATCAATGTCGTATGAAAAGACTATTCGTTATCCTTTGCAGCGCGTTGGCATACATTTCGGTGATGGCCCAGAAGACCATCGGCGGAAGTGTGGTTGATGCGGAGAATGGTGAGCCATTGGTGGGTGTAACCATCCAGACCATGGACACCAAAAGCGGTACCGTCACCGATCTCAACGGACAGTTCTCGCTCTCAGTGGCGAAAACACCCGTTCAACTCAAAGTGTCCTATCTTGGCTACTATGACCAAGTAGTCTCTATCAACGGAAGCACCATGGTCATTAAAATGAAACCGTCAGCCCAAGAGCTCTCCGAGACCGTCGTCATCGGCTACAGCGGTTCTATCATCCGCTCCAAACTAACCAACTCTATTTCCAAAGTCAAGAACGAGAACTTAACTACAGGCATGTTCTCCAATCCCTCGCAGGCACTCTCCGGCACCGTTTCAGGTCTGCGCGTCATCCAGAATTCAGGTAATCCAAATGCCTCTCCGACCATCGTGCTCCGTGGCGGAACCGACTATGACGGCTCCGGATCTCCTCTCATCGTGGTCGACGGAATGATCCGAAGTAACATGACCGACATCAACCCCAACGACATTGAGTCAATGGAAGTAATGAAAGATGCTGGCGCCACCGCCATCTATGGCTCACGTGCCAACAATGGCGTCATTCTCATCACAACAAAGAAGGGAAAGAACGGAGAGGGAAAAATCAACCTCAACACTAAGCTCTCGTGGAACTACTTCAACAATCCATACAAGTTTTGCGATGCTGGCGACTACCTCTTTTATGAGCGCCGGTCCTATCAATACGCTAATGAGAAAGGCACAACCAACCTCAATTCGCTCTCAGGCACACAGCCCTACGGCACCGGAAACGACTTTTATGCCGACGGCAATAAGACCTCAAAGGGCATTTGGGGAGTGTATCTCTACGACAACCTCGACGCTGAAACACAGATGCGATTAAAGGGCGAGGGATGGCAAACCATGACGGATCCCGTCACCGGAAAGACCCTCATCTATGCCAATAACCACATGGAAGACTTCAACATCAATACGCCGTCTTTCTCTCAAGACTATAATCTCAGCTACAGTGGTGGCAACGATAAGGGCCACTACTATGCAGGCATGGGTTACAACAAGAGTGAGGGTAATGCCATCAACAACTACAACCGTCGTCTCTCCGGACTGCTGAACGCCGACTATACGATCAAGAAGTGGCTCACATCGTTCTCCAACCTCAATTTCTCAACCACTAAATACCGTGGCATTTCTCCCTTCACCGGCGAGCAGGACTACTTCTCACGTAACTTCTCTTATCCTCCAACCTTCCGCGCTTACAATGCAGACGGAGAACTGCTATTAGGTAAGAACTCAGGCGACGGCAACCAGAAGTTCCTGGAAAATGCATGGCAGAACGACTACAGCAGACAAAAGTTCACGCTCTCTCAGGACTTTCGTTTCAACCTCTACGACGGGCTCACGCTTGATCTTAAGGGTGACTGGTATTATGAATACTATACCTACGAGGATTTCTATCACACTTATCTGTCCTCACCGGGAAGCTACAACTCGAAACACGATTCATCGTCAGAGAGCAACAAACAGCTCACACAGACCTACAATGCCCTGTTGAACTACAACAAGACTTTCGGCAAGCACGGCATCAGCGCACTGCTCGGTTGGGAGTATTTCAATCAGAAATACCAGTCACTTTCAGCAAGTGGCTATAACCCTGACAACAACTATTTCTGGGACTTGCAGTACACCAAAACCGACGAGGGAGCACGATCTATTGATACCTCGCATGCAAAATTCATCACTGAGTCTTATTTTGCCCGTATCAATTACGACTACGATTCCAAATATCTGGCAAGCTTCACACTCCGCCGTGACGGCATCTCGAAGCTGAGCAAGGACAACCGTTGGGGCACCTTCCCCGGAGCTTCCGTAGGCTGGGTATTCTCACGAGAGCCTTTCATGGAAAAGTACAACAACTGGCTGAGCTTCGGCAAGCTGCGCACTTCCTATGGTAAAAACGGAAACGTGAACTCCAGCTGGGTGGGCAACTATACCATTCAGGGTGCCTATGCACAAACCAACTACAACGGTTCCACAGGCTTCTATCTGAACAATATCCCCAATCCTTACCTGACGTGGGAGACGTCACGCACCTTCGAACTCGGTGTCGACTTAGGATTCCTGGACAACAAGATTCAGACCAACTTCACTTGGTACGACCGCCGCACCTATGACAAATATGCCAGCATCACCATTCCGGCATCATCAGGATTCACCAGCATCACTTCCAACAACGGTACACTGCGGAACCGTGGATTTGAGTTTGACCTGAACTATCACATCCTCAACACCAAGGACTGGAGAGCTGACTTCAACTTCAATATTGCCTACAACACCAACAAGATCATCAAGTTGCCGGACAACGGCAATGAGAAGAACCGTCAAGGCGGCTTCTATGTCTATACTGGCAAAGGCAATGACAAGAAGTATGTCGGTGGTTATGCCGAAGGTGAACGGCCGGGCGACCTTTACCTCTTCGTAGCCGAGGGAATCTACAAGAGCTACGATGAGATTCCGGGTAACCTCGTCGACGAATCCACATCCAACAACGGTGGCTCCAACAAGGAGCTCTACGGGCCGAAGGCCTATGCAGAATACGGAAAGGCAAAAGGCGGACTTGCCATCATGCCTGGTGACGTCAAGTGGAAGGATGTCAATGGCGACGGTGTCATCGACAACTACGACCGTGTGAAAGTGGGTAACACCGTGCCTAAGTACACAGGAGGAATGAACCTCTCTGTCTCATGGAAAGGCCTCTCCCTCTCTACACGCATGGACTTCGCACTCGGTTTCAAGACCTACGACTACCGCACACCATGGATCATGGGTAACATGCAAGGAACTTACAATACCCTTACCAATGTCAAGGATACATGGTCTGAAGACAACCCCAGCGCCAAGTACCCCATCTACATCTGGGCCGACCAGCTGAATGCACGCAACTACGACCGCTACAGCACCCTGTTCTGCTACGACGGCGACTACCTCTCATTCCGCGAGGTCACACTGTCCTATTCCCTGCCTAAATTCATTGTCAGCAAAGTAGGCATAGAGAACTGCACACTCTCCGTGACCGGCCAGAACTTGGGCTATATCTGCGATGCACCGAACATCTTCTCACCGGAAGTCTCCTCCAACTATGGCGGTTATCCCCTGCCAAGGATGCTCGTCTTAGGGTTGAACGTAACGTTCTAAGTATCAATGAAAACAGAAAACGTGTAATCAAAAGAAAGAAACAATGAAACTATTCCATATCATTTTCAGCAGCCTTGCCTTAGGATCCTTGGTGGCATTTACAAGCTGCGAATCGCTCGACCAGTCACCGAGCGACTACTTTGCCAGTAGCAACTTCTGGCGGGACAACGCACAAGTGAGCGGTTATATGACCGGACTGAACAGCTATCTCCGCTCCGCTTATGGTGACAACTTCACCATGGGCGAGATCCGTGGCGGGCTATTGGGCAACGGCGACGACGGTACGGGCGTCTCCGTCTTTGGAGAATCCATGAACAATCAGACTATCATCAAGCAGGATCTGCGTGAAGATAATGCCATGTTCAACAACTGGAACAACATCTATAGTTACATTGTCCGCGTGAACCTCGCCATCCAACAGATACCCAACTGCAGCTTCCTTTCCGACAAACAGAAAGCGCTTTTTCTGGCACAAGCCTACGGCATGCGCGCCTATTACTATTTCTTCCTCTACCGTACATGGGGCAATGTGCCCTTAGTGACCGATGTGGCCATCACCGACGGTGAGGTATCGGCCGCGCGGTTGTCACGCCCACGCACCAATGCCTCTGAAATCATGAAGCTCCTCAAGACCGACATCGACGAGTCGGAGAAGCAATATACCGCAGCCGGCAGCAATGGATGGCAAGACCAATACAACTGGAGCCTCTATGCCACGCTGATCCTTAAGGCAAACATCTACACATGGGCTGCCAAGGTGACTACGGGTGATCAGGCTGCGACAGGACAGAGTGATCTGCAAACTGCAAAGACCGCGCTGCAGACAATCATCAGCAGCGGAAAGTTCAAGCTTATGCCGGAATTTTATCAGGCCTTCCGCCCCGACTTTAAGGCTTCCAACAAAGAAAACATCCTCGCCGTGCCATTCAACCAGACCGACAAGGTGTATTTCCCCAACATTAGCCAAGCCTTGGCACAAGCTAACTTCTTTACCACCGGCTTCACGCTCGACAACCAACCGCTCACGCTGGATAAAACACAGACGTATGGCACCTACACCCTGATCAACGGACTTCTGCGTTATCAGTACAAAGAGAGCTTCTGGCGATCATTCGACGAGAAGGACACGCGGCGCGATGCCACTTTCTTTGCCGTGAAGACAGACACCAAGAAAGAGGCGACAGGAGCTAACTTCGGCGTGCTCGTACCCAAGTTTTCGGGTACCTATTCTACGAATGAAGGCACTCATTATCTCGATGCCGACGGCCCTATCTTCCGTTATGCGGAAGTGTTGCTGCTCATGGCGGAAGTGGAAAACGACTTAGGCGGTGACCCATCACCTTATATCAATGAGATCCGTGCACGTGCTTTCCATGGCAGTGAATACACGCCTTACACCAAACAAAGTCAGTATGAGAACACCAAAGCCATATTGGCAGAAGACGATAAGGAATTCGTATTCGAAGGAAAGCGGTGGTTCAATCTCATCCGCATGACCGATGCCAACGGGCAGTCGCTGGTCTTTGACTCGTCGGTCAACTATCCGTTCATCCCCGGAGCGATGGGCAGCGAAGGACCTATCCTGAATACAGCCGACGCTTACAAGGTGCTGTGGCCGCTGTCCACATCGACGATGAATAATGATCACGCACTCAAGCAGACCGCCGGCTACACCACCGCCTTTGAGAGATAACTATACGTATCACTATTATGATTGATAAAAAGACATATCTTAGCCGCTGGGCAGACACCTACAAGCATGACCTTACGGAGAACATCATGGCTTTCTGGCTGCAACACGGCTGGGACCGCAAGCACGGAGGGGTCTATACGTGCCTCAACCGCGACGGCACGCTGATGGACACCACCAAGAGCGTGTGGTTCCAGGGGCGCTTTGCCTTCGTCTGCGCTTTCGCTTACAACAACGTGGAGCACCGTCAGGAGTGGCTCGACGCCGCTAAGAACACCATCGACTTCTTTGAGAAGTATTGCTTCGATGCCGACGGACACATGTATTTCTCCGTCACCAAGGATGGACGCCCCTTGCGAAAACGCCGCTATGTGTTCAGCGAGACTTTTGCGGCCATCGCATTGTCTGAATATGCCATCGCCACAGGCGACAAGCACTATGCACAAAGGGCCTTGGATATCTTCCACGACTTGCAGCGATTCCTCAACACACCGGGATACCTGGAGCCGAAGTTTGAGCCAGATGTAGAATTGCAAAGCCACAGCATCGTGATGATCCTCATCAACGTGGGGTCACGCATCCGCGCCGTCATCAATGACCCAGTGCTCACTCAGCAGATTGACGAGAGTGTGGAAAAGCTGCGCCGGTACTTCATGCACCCGGAGTTTAAGGCACTCCTGGAGACCGTTGGGCCCAACGGTGAGTTTATCGACACCAATATGACACGCGCCATCAACCCGGGGCACTGCATCGAGACGGCATGGTTTCTCATGGAAGAAGCCCGCTATCGCAACTGGGACAAGCAACTTCTTGACACCGCGCTCACCGTCTTCAACTGGTCATGGGAGTGGGGCTGGGACAAGCAGTACGGCGGCATCATCAATTTCCGCGACTGCAAGAACCTGCCGCCACAGGACTACTCACAGGACATGAAGTTCTGGTGGCCGCAGTGTGAGGCCATCATTGCATCGCTCTATGCCTATCTTGCCACCGACGACGACGAGTATCTCTACCGTCACCGTCAGATCAGCGAATGGACCTATGCCCACTTCCCTGACAAGGATTTCGGCGAGTGGTTCGGCTACCTGCATCGCGACGGAACAGTGGCACAGCCGGCAAAAGGCAATCTCTTCAAAGGACCCTTCCACATCCCACGCATGATGGCAAAATGCTACTCGCTATGCAATGACATTCTGAACAAGATCTAACAAAACCATCAGGGGTCGCACTTCCGGCGCGACCCCTGATGGCATGAAACACTCTTTTAACTGAAAATATTGTTTTTGGTGATGGCATACTTGCCGCCTCCAGTGAAGCAGAGAGCAGCGGAACCAAGAAGAAAAAGCAGCGGGTCCTCAATCATCAGACCACCTGTCATAGGATCAAGGCTGAAGAGCTGAGCGGCATGAGCCATAAGAATGGCCACAACCATGTTGAACAGCACTACCACCGAGGCGGCACGCGTCCACAAACCCACCAGGATGAAAGCGGCACCCACAAGCTCGACCAACAGGCATCCGTAAGCAATAAAACCGGGAAGGCCGAGACCGGACAACATGCCTTCAATAAACCCGACACCGTGAAGCAGCTATTTCAATCCTCCAAGTATTTGCCGGCTTTTTGCACACTTCTTCCGTTCCTTCTGGATGATTATTCTACAGTTCACCAACCTCCACATCATCATTTCCTCACTCTTGAAATAGATTGGCAAACAAAAATCAAGATCCTCAGAAAGATAAAAAAAAGCTGCGATCCAACGACGTTCACCATGACACAAGGACACGCTCAGGAAAAGCTTGAACATAAAAAAAGGGCAACCTAAAGTTGCTCTTCTTTGCGCTCCAGGATGGGCTTGAACCAACGACCCCCTGATTAACAGTCAGGTGCTCTAACCAACTGAGCTACTGAAGCAGTGTGCTTATCATTTCTGATTTGCGGTTGCAAAGGTACGTACAATCTTCGAACCGACCAAACTTTTTCGAAAGTTTTTTATCTTTTTTCTTCATAGATGTTATTTTTGTGCTTCTTTTAGGCTGAAAGGGCTTGATTATTCGTATCTTTGCACAGCATAAAGCAAAAAGGAATACTTGATCAAGTTTCTATATCGTAAATACTTCATCATACATGCGAAAGACATATTTGTTATTGCTCTGCCTCTTCACCGGCATTCTCGGTTATGCGCAAAACAAGGACGAGCATTATTTCAAGGTGGCAAAAAACCTCGACATCTTCAATACCATCTACAAGAATCTCGACATGATGTATGTCGACACGCTCGACGCCGATGTCACCGTCGGCACTGGCATCAACGCCATGTTGCGCAGCCTTGACCCCTACACCGAATACTATCCCACCAGCCAAAGCCAGGACTTACGGATGATGCTTACCGGCAAGTATGCCGGCATAGGCTCCCTCATACGCTACAATTTCAAGCTTGGCCGAGTATGCATCGACGAGCCTTACGAGAACAACCCCGCCGCCGAGGCAGGGCTGAAGAAGGGCGACATCATCCTCACCATTGATGGAGAAGACATGACAAAGAAGGACAACGCTTACGTGAGCAGCCATCTGCGGGGTGATGCAGGATCCACCTTTGAACTGAAAATCCGCCGCCCGTCAACAGGAAAGGATATGAAATTCAAGATTACACGCCGCGTCATCCAAATGCCGGCAGTGCCCTACTACGGCGTACAGAAAAACGGCTTCGGCTATCTCAACCTCAACTCCTTCACCGAAGGCTGTGGAAAAGCCGTACGCAACGCCGTCATCGACATGAAGGAAAAAGGTATGAAAGGCCTGGTGTTCGACCTGCGGGGCAACGGCGGCGGATCAGAATATGAGGCCGTGAGTATCGTCAACAGCTTTGTACCCAAGGGGCGTCTCGTGGTGAGCAACCGCGGAAAACTGAAGAAAGCCAACCACGACTACTATACTCAGGTGGAGCCTGTGGATACCGTCTTACCCATTGTGGTACTCGTGAACGGCAACACAGCCTCGTCTGCTGAGATCACCAGTGGATCGCTGCAGGACTTCGACCGCGCCGTGGTGATGGGTACAAAAACCTATGGAAAAGGCCTCGTGCAGACCGTCATAAATCTGCCTTATAACACGCAGATGAAACTCACCACCAATAAATACTACATCCCTTCCGGACGATGCATACAGAAAATCAACTACAAGCACACGGCCACAGGTGGTGAGGAGGTCGTGGCCGATTCGCTCACCCGCGCCTTCAAGACACTTCACGGCCGCACCGTGCGCGACGGAGGCGGCATCATGCCCGATATCAAGGTGGAAGCCGATTCCATGCCCAATATCACCTATTACCTTGCAGCCGTGCGCGACTCCAACGAGCTGGTCAATTCATGGGAAGAGAAATACATCGCCGCCCACCCGACTATCACCAAGCCCGCCGACTTCCAGCTGACCGATGCAGACTTCAACGACTTCAAGCAGACAGTGCTTGCAAGCTCATTCAAGTACGACCCCATGAGCGACAAACAGCTGAACGAACTGGAGAAACTCGCAAAGTTTGAGGGCTATTACGAGGATGCCAAGCCGGAATTTGAAGCATTGCGCAAGAAGTTGCATCACAATCTCGCCAAAGACCTGGACCTTGCCAAGGAAAGCATCATGCAGGTGCTTACCAACGACATCGTTACGGCCTACTATTTCCAGCGAGGCGCCGTAGAAAACATGCTGCGCACCGACAAGCAGGTGAAGGCTGCCTTCGACCTCCTGGCCGACAAGACTAAATATGACAGCATTCTCAAGCTACAACCCATAAGCGAACCTGCTGCCAAGCCGCTGGCCAAGCCACAACAGAAGAAAAAACAAAAGAAATAGATCGTACAGCACGTGCCGGAGAATCGTACGGCACGTGCCGGAGAACTATACAGCACGTGCCGGAGAATCGTTCGGCACGTGCCAGACCACCCCTAAAAAAACAGAACTGTCATTTTGTCTTTACAATTGATTAAGCTAATTCTGCAGAGAAAATAAAAAATCATTATGAAGATACGCCATTTATTCACGGCAGCCGTTCTGGCACTTGCCGCAATGAGCATCACGTCATGCACGCAAAAGAAGTTTCATGTGTCCGGCACTATCACCGATGCCAAGGATTCACTGCTTTACTTTGAGAACATGGGGCTGAACGGTCCCGTCACTGTCGACTCCGTCAAGCTCGGCGCCGACGGCTCTTTCTCATTTGCCGCCAAGGCTCCCGGCAACCCCGAGTTCTACCGCCTGCGCATTGACCGCCAGCTCATCAATGTCGCCATCGACTCTACTGAGGACGTGAAGATCAATGCCTCCTATCCCACCATGTCGTATAAATATAATGTGGAAGGTTCGGAAGAATGCGCGAAAATCAAGGAGCTTGCCATGATGCAGATGAACTTACAGACACAGATCAACGCCATCGCCAACAATCCCAGCGTGCCCTACGAGAAAGAGACTGACAGCATAAAAGTGGTGCTCAACAACTACAAGAATACTGTCAAGAACGATTACATCTTCAAAGCGCCAATGAAAGCGTACTCTTATTTCGCGCTCTTCCAGACCGTCGTGCTCGGAGGCCGGCCTTTAAACATCTTCGACGCACACAGCAGCAAGGCCGACGTACAGGTCTACGCCGCCGTAGCCACCAGTTGGGACACTTATTACCCGAAATCAGAGCGTGGCGAGAACCTCCACAACATCGCCCTGGCCGGCATGCGCGACCTCCGTATCGTGCAGGCGCAACAGGCCCAGACTCTGCCTGCAAACAAAGTCTCGGTCTCCGGAGTCATCGAAATAGCTTTGCCCGACCATGAGGGCGTGGTGAGAAAGCTGACCAGCCTCAAGGGAAAGGTGGTGCTACTCGACTTCCATGTCTTCGCTTCCAAAAACAGCACACAGCGCATCATGTGGCTGCGCGACCTTTACAACAAGTATCATGCACAGGGCCTGGAAATCTATCAGGTGAGCCTCGACCCCGACGAACACTTCTGGAAAGAGCAGGTAGCGGCGCTGCCTTGGATCTGCGTCCGCGACGAGAACGGCAGCATACAGGCCGCTTCAGCCTACAACGTACAGCAAGTGCCGACATTCTTCCTCATCGATAAGAACAACGTGCTGCAGAAGCGCGACGTACAGATTAAAAACATTGACGCAGAGATAAAGAGTTTGTTGTAACTCTTGCCTCTTAAACACATCACCCCTAATAACTTCCAATTATTCATATGCACCCATTAGAAAAGTTCAGCTATTGTCCGGTTTGCGGCAGCAAACATTTCGTCAACAATGACGGGAAAAGCAAGAAATGTAAGAATTGCGGCTTCGTGTATTATCTCAATCCCAGCGCTGCCACGGCCGCATTCATCCTCAATGACAACAACGAGTTGCTTGTGCTAACCCGCAAGAAAGAGCCTGCAAAAGGCACGCTCGACCTTCCCGGAGGATTCGTCGACATGGACGAGACTGCCGAGGAAGGCATGAAACGAGAGGTCAGAGAAGAGACCGGACTGGAAGTAACGGAGACGAAATATCTCTTCAGCTTCCCCAACGTCTACTACTATTCGGGATTCCAAATCCCCACAATGGATTTCTTCTTCCTATGTAAAGTCCAGGACTTTACCCGTCTCAGTGCCGGCGATGATGCCGCGTCCTATCAATGGATTCCGCTGAAGGACATCCACACCGAGCTCTTCGGCATGCGCTCTATACGCCAGGCACTTAACGAGCTGTTAGTGAGGTGGAGACCATAGGGAGATATTAAAAAACCTAAATTCTTGCCTATCTAATAATGTATTGGCAAGTGAAATGCTTACTTTTGCCTCCCAAATTGTCATAGGCCGACTATGCGGACATAGTCCGACCATTAATAAACGCGCTATTGTATGCAAGACAACTTAGTGATAGTAGAGAGCCCCGCCAAAGCCAAGACTATTGAGAAGTTCCTTGGCAAGGATTATAAAGTAATGTCAAGCTACGGACACATCCGCGACTTGAAAAAGAAAGAGCTCAGCATCGGCAAAGATACGCTGAGCCCTGTTTACGAAATACCGGAGGATAAGAAGAAAGTCGTTGCCGAACTGAAGAAGAACGCCAAGGCAGCCAAGAAGGTATGGCTTGCATCCGATGAAGACCGCGAGGGAGAAGCCATCAGCTGGCATCTGTGTGAGGTGCTTGGCCTCGACGAGGCCAAGACATCACGCATTGTTTTCCATGAAATCACCAAGAACGCCATTCTGCAAGCCATAGCGCACCCCCGGCATTTGGACATGAATCTTGTCGATGCCCAACAGGCGCGGCGCGTACTCGACCGCATTGTGGGCTTTAAGCTCTCACCAGTGCTTTGGCGCAAGGTAAAACCAGCTCTCTCTGCAGGACGAGTGCAGAGCGTGGCAGTAAAACTCATCGTGGAGCGCGAGCGCGAGATTCAGCAATTCAACAGCGAACCGTTCTATCGGGTGAATGCAATCTTCACCATGCACGACGGCAGCGAGGTGAGAGCAGAGCTCGACTCCCGTTTCAAGACTTACGAAGAGGCTGAGACCTTCTTAGAGAAGTGTAAGGCCGCCTCGTTTGTAGTAAGCGACATTTCAAAGAAGCCTCTCAAGCGCATGCCGGCACCACCGTTCACGACTTCTACCCTGCAGCAGGAAGCCGCACGCAAACTCGGATTCACCGTTTCACAAACGATGCTGGTGGCGCAACGACTCTATGAGAGTGGACGTATCACCTACATGCGTACCGACAGCGTACATCTCTCTACACTCGCCTTGAACGCATGCAAGGAGGAGATCATCAAAGAGTATGGCGCCGACTACAGCCATCCACGTGAGTTCCAAACCAAGTCGAAAGGCGCACAGGAAGCCCACGAGGCCATCCGCCCGACCTTTGCCAATACCGAAAAAGGAGAATGGGGCCCACAGGAACGCCGCCTTTACGACCTCATCTGGAAACGCACCATCGCTTCGCAGATGGCGGAGGCGAAGATAGAGAAGACCACTGCCATCATCGATATGGACAACAACACCGAGCATTTCACAGCCAACGGTGAAGTTGTAGTCTTTGATGGATTCCTGAAAGTGTACCATGAATCGACCGACGAGGAAGCGGACGGCAAGACAGAGAATACCAACATCCTGCCTGCTCTCCAAGTCGGCGATAACCTTGAACGTAAGGAAATCACCGCCACAGAGCGTTTCACCCAAGCTCCCGCACGATATACCGAGGCCAGCCTTGTACACAAATTGGAAGAGCTTGGCATCGGCCGCCCGTCAACATATGCGCCAACGATCTCAACCATCCAGCTGCGCGAATATGTCGTCAAAGGTGATAAGCCCGGTAAAGAACGCCCCTACACCATTGACACTTTGCAGGGCGAGACCATCACCCAGCAGAAGAAAGTAGAGTTAGCAGGCTCAGAGCGGGGAAAACTCATACCGACAGACATCGGCATTGTGGTCAATGACTTCCTTCAAAAGAACTTCCCTGAGATCATGGATTATAACTTTACCGCCAAGGTAGAAGGGCAGTTTGATAACATTGCTGAGGGTAAAGAGGACTGGAAAGAGATGCTCCACAAGTTCGACGACAAGTTTGAACCACAAGTGGAAGAAGTCATCAGCCAACGGTCTGAACATAAGGCAGGTGAACGGCAGATAGGCATCGATCCGAAGAGCGGCAAGCCTGTTTTCGTAAAGATTGGCCGCTTTGGGCCTGTGGTGCAGATTGGTGCCGCCAGCGAGGACGAAAAACCGCTGTTCGCACAGATGCCTAAGGACAAGAGCATTGAGACTATCACGCTCGACGAGGCCCTCGATCTCTTCAAGCTACCCCGCAAGGTAGGCAAATATGAGGGCGCCGACGTGACCATCGGCGCAGGGCGCTTTGGACCGTATGTGCTGCACAATAAGAAATATGTGTCAATCCCGAAGAGTGAGGATCCAATGGCGATAACCCTTGAGCGTGCCATCGAACTCATTGAGGCCAAACGAAAGACAGAGAGAGAACGGCATATCAAGACGTTCAGTGAGGACGACAAGCTGGAACTGCTCAAAGGCCGGTTCGGACCCTACATCGCCTATGATGGCAAGAACTATCATATTGATAAGAAACTGCACGAACGCGCTCTTGCCGGCGATCTTTCATACGACGAATGTATGGATATCGTCAAGAATGCGCCGGAACCAAAGCCTCGCCGAGGACGTAAGAGCTGACAACTGCTTATGAGGAGAATCATCATCATCGGCTATATGGGCTCCGGGAAGACCACCGTAGGCCATGACCTGAGCCTGGCAACAGGGTTACCGTTCTACGACCTCGACTGGTATATAGAAACCCGAATGAGGCGCAAGGTGAAGCAAATCTTCGACGAGGATGGCGAGGAAGGCTTCCGAAAGATCGAGCACAACATGCTTCATGAGGTAGCTGAGTTTGAGAATGTCATCATCTCATGCGGGGGAGGCACACCATGTTTCTTCGACAACATGGACTACATCAACCGCCAAGGCGAGACAGTCTATCTGAAATGCACACCCGAGGTGCTCTACAAGCACCTCAAAATGGGAAAAACAGTCAGACCTTTATTGTTGAACAAAACTCCCGATGAGGTGAAAAGCTTTATCCAGACACAACTCAAAGAGCGGGAATCATATTACAAAAAAGCAAAGCATATCATTGATGTGACATTGATGGACAGCAGGGAAAAGATTAAAACTACTGTTGACGCAATTCGAAGAGAACTGGAATTAGAATGAAGAAATGGACGATTGAAGACTCTGAGGAACTCTATAACATCAAAGGATGGGGCACCTCTTATTTCGGCATCAATGAGCAAGGGCACGTCTACGTGTCGCCTGTAAAGAGCGATGTCAAGATTGATTTGCGTGAGGTGATGGACGAATTGGAACTCCGAGATGTCACACCTCCAGTATTGCTTCGCTTCCCTGACATTCTCGATAACCGCATCGAAAAGATGGCTTCGTGCTATGATAAGGCAAGGAAAGAGTACGATTTCAAGGGACATAGCTTTATCATCTATCCTATCAAAGTCAACCAAATGCAGCCCGTTGTTGATGAAATCACCACACACGGACGTAAGTTTAACCTTGGTCTTGAGGCTGGATCCAAACCGGAGCTGCACGCTGTGATTGCCCAACAGTGCAAAAGCGACTCTCTCATCATCTGCAATGGCTACAAGGATGAGAGCTATATTGAACTTGCCATCCTGGCGCAGAAACTCGGTAAGCACATCTTCATCGTCGTGGAAAAGCTCAACGAGATAGACGTCATTGCCAAGACTGCAAAGCGGTTGAAGGTAATGCCAAACATCGGTATCCGCATCAAACTCGCCTCGTCAGGCTCTGGCAAATGGGCAGAGAGCGGCGGCGACGCGTCGAAATTCGGCCTCACCCCCTCTGAACTGCTTGAGGCTTTAAACAAGCTTGACGAGTACGAACTGCACGACGGCGTGAAGCTTATCCACTTCCATATAGGCTCACAGATCACAAAGATACGCCGCATGCAGAATGCGCTTACCGAGGCAGCACAATATTATGCCAACCTGAGAAAGATGGGCTATAATATAGAATATGTGGATTGTGGGGGCGGACTCGGCGTGGACTACGATGGCACACGGTCCAGCAACTCAGAAAGTTCGGTCAACTATTCCATTCAAGAATACATTAACGACTGTATATATGCCTTCGTAGATATTGCCAACAAGAACGATATCCCCCACCCTAACATTATCACCGAAAGCGGGCGGTCGCTTGCTGCTCACCACTCTGTACTCATCCTTGACGTACTTGGTGTCGCTTCTTTGCCGGAGATGCCGGAGGAGTTTGAGGCAAAGCCGACTGACCATCAACTGGTGCGCGACCTCTATGATATCTGGTGCAACATCAGTCCAAAATCAATGTTAGAGGACTGGCATGATGCCGACCAGATACGCGAAGATTGCCTTGACATGTTCGCTCACGGCATGGTTGACTTAAAAACCCGTGCGGAAGTAGAGGCCATGTACTGGAGCGTATGCCACGAAATAGACTCTATGGCCAAGCGAATGAAACACGTGCCTGATGAGCTGCGCGGCCTCGACACACTGCTGGCCGACAAGTACTTCTGTAACTTTTCACTCTTCCAGTCGCTGCCAGACTGCTGGGGCATTGACCAACTCTTCCCTATCATGCCAATAGAGCGGCTCAATGAAGCGCCGACACGTAACTGTACGCTGCAGGATATCACCTGCGACTCGGACGGAAAGGTGGCCAACTTTGCAGTCAGGGGATCGCAAAGCAATGTGCTTCCCGTACATGCATTGTGTAAGAACGAGCCTTACTATATTGGTGTCTTCCTTGTCGGCGCTTATCAGGAAATACTTGGCGACATGCATAACCTCTTCGGTGACACCACAGCCGCACACATCTCGGTGAAAGACAGCACTTATCACATTGACCAGATCATCGATGGAGAGACTGTGGAGGAAGTGCTTGAGTACGTACAGTACAATCCCAAGAAGCTGGTACGCCAATTGGAGCAATGGGTCACAAAAAGTGTCAAGGAAGGCAAGCTCCCACTGGAAGAAGGCAAAGAGTTCCTCGCAACTTATCGGTCTGGGCTTTACGGCTATACCTATCTCGAGTAATTACTGTAGCCCTTCGATCATCAACATTCCCTATTCCAATCAATATGTTATAGATATGCAGAATCTAACGATTATAAAGGTCGGCGGCGCCATAGTGGAAGACAAGTCACGTCTCAATGAATTCCTTGACCGATTCGCCCAGATTGACGGCTGCAAAGTGCTTGTTCACGGTGGCGGCCGCAGGGCAACGAAGGTGGCTTCAGCCTTGGGAATAGAAACAAAGATGGTAGATGGCCGCCGCATCACCGATGCGAACATGCTTGAAGTGGTCACGATGGTTTATGGCGGACTGGTCAACAAGGACATTGTGGCCCAGCTTCAAACCCGCGGAATCAACGCCCTCGGACTGACGGGGGCCGACATGAACGTCATGCTGAGCCACCGCAGACCACTACGCAATGGAATAGACTATGGTTTCGTCGGGGATGTCGACTTCACTGATGGCCAGCAACTGGCTGCCCTGTTGGAGCACCAATTGACCCCAGTCATAGCTCCACTCACCCACGATGGCAAGGGGTCTCTGCTCAATACGAATGCCGACACCATCGCGTCTGAAACGGCCAAAGCGTTGGCTCCTTTCTTCGATGTCAGCTTGATCTTCTGTCTTGAAAAGCCAGGAGTGCTCGCCAATCCTGATGATACCGGCAGCATCATCCCCGTTATCACAAGGAGTGACTTCTCCAAACTCACCGCTGAAGGCATTATCAGTGGAGGCATGAAACCAAAGATAGAAAATGCGCTCATCGCTGTAAAGGCAGGTGTAAAGCGTGTCATCATCACAAAAGCTGAGTATTTGGGCACCGACAGAGGTACAGTTGTCAGATGTTAAAGACAGGTGAAGGATGGTAAATACTGAATGATTAATTTCCAAAATGATATTCTTCCGCTGAAAAATCAGCTCTATCGCCTGGCATTGCGCATTACGCTCGACAGTGCCGAGGCTGAGGATATTGTGCAGGAAACACTTATCAAGGTATGGGATCGCCGCGATTCATGGACTGATATCGACAATATTGAGGCCTTCTGCTATACGATCTGCCGTAATAAAGCCCTCGATTTCGTCAAGAGCCGCGGCTCACACAGCGAGAGTCTCGACGCCACCCAGAATGAGCGACCCGACAATTCTTACACTCCGTCACAACAAACTATAGCCAACGATCAGATAACAATGGTCCGGCGTATTGTCAATGCCCTGCCTGAAAAGCAGAAAGCATGCATTCAGCTCCGCGATTTTGAGGGCAAGCCTTACAGGGATATCGCGCGTCTCCTTGGCATGACCGAAGAGCAGGTGAAAATTAACATTTTCCGAGGAAGAAAGACCATTAAGGAGCGATTCAACCAATTGAATGATTTTGAGGCTAAATAAGACCATCGAACTGTTTTTTTAAATAAAAACGCTTTTCTCGTTTGCCCTTTCCCCGTTTTTGAGTACTTTTGCTTATTAATAGATTATACTTCAATTAATTAGGATAAGAAAACTATGTCAATAGAAATAAAACGTGTAGAAGACCAAAAAGACCTTGCCACGTTCATTGATTTCCACTACGATCTTTATCAAGGCAATCCTTATGATGCTCCAGCTCTGTTTCTTGACGAAATGAATACGCTTCGTCGCGACCGCAATATAGCTTTCGATTTTTGTGAGGCTGAGTATTTCATCGCCTACAAAGATGGGGAGATTGCCGGGCGCATTGCAGCCATCATCAATAAGCGCGCTAATGAAAAGTTCGGAAAGAAAGATGTACGATTCGGATGGATCGACTTCATTGACGACATTGATGTAACAAGAGCACTCTTCAATGCCGTAGAGAACTGGGGAAGAAGTAAAGGCATGACAGCCATAATAGGGCCATTAGGATTCACCGATCTCGACCCTGAGGGCATGCTCATCGCAGGCTTCGACAAGCTCGGCACCATGCCAACCATTTACAACTTTCCTTATTATCCCGAGCACATGGAGAAGCTCGGCGGATGGGTCAAGGACAACGACTACGTAGAATACTATCTCCCCATGCCGGAGAAGACACCGGAGAAGTTTGCCAAGCTGGCCACTCTGATTGAAAACCGTTATAACCTTCATATTAGGAAAATAACGAAAAAAGAAATCAAGAAAGGCACTATCGCGTACGAAGTATTCAAGCTTATCAACGATACCTACAAAGATCTTTACGGCTATGTGGAACTCACTCGGCGACAGATTGACGACTACGTAAAATCGTACTTGCCCATGCTTGACCCCAATCTCATCACACTTGTCGTCGACGGAAATAAAGACAACAAGCTCATCGGCGTGGGTATCACCATGCCCTCCATGGCACGGGCCATGCAGAAATGTCACCGCGGACGGCTGCTTCCGTTTGGCTGGTGGTATGTGCTCAGGGCATTGAAATGGCACAAGACTGACGGCGTGGACCTGTTGCTTATCGGATTCCTGCCCGAGTACCGCACCAAAGGCGCCAACGCCCTGCTCTTCGCCGACCTCATTCCGCGCTACATCAACTACGGTTTCAAATGGGGTGAGACCAATGTAGAGATGGAGACCAACAACGGCGTACAGGGTCAATGGGACTCCTTAGAACATATCAACCATAAAAGAAGACGGTGCTATCGAAAAGAAATAAATGAATCAGGAAAATAATACAACACCTAATAACACGGTGGCATACACCGACGACAATATCCGGCACCTGTCCGACATGGAGCACGTGCGCACACGACCGGGAATGTATATCGGCCGTCTGGGCGACGGCAATCTGCCCGAGGACGGCATCTACGTACTGCTAAAAGAAGTCATCGACAACTCCATCGACGAGTTCAAGATGAATGCCGGCGACCGTATTGAGGTGGACATAGAGGACAATCTGCGCGTCTCTGTACGCGATTATGGCCGCGGCATTCCGCAGGGCAAGCTCATTGAGGCCGTGTCCATGCTCAATACCGGCGGAAAGTACGACACCAAGGCGTTCAAGAAAAGCGTAGGACTCAACGGTGTCGGTGTAAAGGCGGTCAATGCCCTCAGTGCACACTTCGAGGTGAAGAGTTACCGGGAGGGGAACGTGCGCTCACTTGCATTCGAGAGAGGTAAGCTCAAGAGCGACAAGACTGAGCCAACGCATGACGAGAGCGGCACTTACATCTTCTTTGAGCCGGATAACACGCTCTTCAAGAACTATTCGTTTCACGATGAGTTCGTGGAAACCATGCTCCGCAACTATACTTACCTGAACAGCGGGCTTACCATCATGTACAACGGACGCCGCATCAAGAGCCGCAATGGCTTGGAGGATCTGCTCGTCGACACGATGACCACCGACCCACTCTATCCCATCATTCACCTTAAAGGCGAGGACATAGAGATTGCCTTTACACATACCAACCAGTATGGCGAAGAGTACCATAGCTTTGTCAACGGCCAGCACACCACCCAGGGAGGCACCCATCAGAGTGCCTTTAAAGAGCATATTGCCAAAACCATTAAGGAATACTACGACAAGAGCTACGAGTACACGGATATCCGCAATGGCATCGTAGCGGCCATTGCCATCAATGTGGAGGAGCCTGTCTTTGAGTCACAGACCAAGATCAAGCTTGGTTCCACACTCATGGAGCCCGGAGGCGAGACCATCAACAAATACATCGGCGACTTCGTCAAGCGCGAGGTGGACAACTATCTCCACATCCATAAGGAGGATGTGGCCGACGTGTTGGAAAACAAAATCAAGGAAAGCGAGCATGAGCGTAAGGCCATGGCAGGCGTGACAAAGCTGGCCCGCGAGCGTGCCAAGAAAGCCAGCCTGCACAACCGCAAGCTGCGCGACTGCCGTGTGCACTACAGCGACACCAAAGATGACCGCAAGGAGGATTCAAGCATTTTCATTACCGAGGGCGATTCCGCCAGCGGAAGCATCACCAAGAGCCGCGACGTCAACACACAGGCGGTGTTCTCACTGCGCGGCAAGCCTCTTAACTCTTTCGGCTTGACAAAGAAAGTTGTCTATGAGAACGAGGAGTTCAACCTGCTGCAGGCCGCACTCGACATTGAAGATGGCCTCGACAACCTGCGCTACAACAAAGTCATCGTAGCCACAGATGCCGATGTCGACGGCATGCATATCCGTCTGCTGATCATCACCTTCTTTCTACAGTTCTATCCGGAGCTCATCAAGAAAGGACATGTCTACGTGCTCCAGACGCCCCTCTTCCGTGTCCGTAACCGTCGTACGAAGATCAAGAGCAAGAAAGTCATTGCTGAAGCTGACGCACAACTGGCGAAAGGCGAGAAGAAAAACGATTTCATCACACGTTATTGTTATACCGAAGAAGAGCGCGTCAATGCCATCCGCGACTTGGGACCTGACCCTGAAATTACTCGCTTTAAGGGCCTCGGCGAGATCTCTCCCGACGAATTTGTCCATTTCATCGGGCCTGATATGCGACTCGAACAAGTCACACTTCACAAAAACGACCAAGTGCAGAAGCTGCTCGAATACTATATGGGAAAGAACACCATGGAGCGGCAAAACTTTATTATCGACAATCTGGTTATCGAAGAAGACTTACCGGAAGACACGGAACCCATGGAATAACTATTGGAAAAGACAGTATCAGTATGAAACATAAGTTATGTATAAAGGTAATCTTCTTTTTACCTTTTTTCCTATGTCCCTTTTTACCTTTATCTGCCCAGCTGCGTCTTGACTTTGGCAAAGAGAGCCCATTAAGAAAGCTGCAAATCGCTGAAATTGCCATCAGCAATCTTTATGTTGACTCCGTAAACCAGCAGAAACTTGTGGAGGACGGCATTCGCGGAATGCTTGAAAAGCTTGATCCCCACTCCACCTACACCACCGCCAAAGAGACAAAGGCCATGAACGAGTCGCTTAACGGCTCCTTCGACGGCATCGGCGTGCAGTTCAACATGCAGGAAGATACCCTTCTCGTCATCCAGCCTGTAGCAAAAGGACCTTCTGAAAAGGTGGGCATCCTGGCCGGAGACCGTATCATCGCCGTCAACGACACTGCTATCGCCGGCGTAAAGATGAGTCGTGAGGAAATTATGCGGCGACTCAGGGGACCCAAAGACACCAAAGTCAACCTGACCATCATCAGAAGAGGAATAGCCGAAAAGCTCTATTTCACCGTCGTGCGCGATAAAATCCCCGTCAAGACCCTTGACGGATGGTATATGATCAAACCCACCACCGGATACATCCGCATTGGCAGCTTCGGCGCAACAACCTACGAAGAGTTCATGTCGGCGGTTAACGAGTTGGGAAAACAAGGCATGAAAAACCTTATTCTTGACTTGCAAGACAATGGCGGCGGCTATCTGCAGACTGCCGTACAAATCGCCAACGAGTTCCTAAAGAAGGGTGATCTCATCGTATATACCAAGGGGCGGCAGGTACCCCGCTACGACTATGTGGCTAAAGGCAACGGCCATCTGATGGATGGAAAGGTCATTGTACTGGTCAATGAATTCACGGCCTCAGCTGCAGAGATCGTTACCGGAGCACTGCAAGACCAGGACCGCGGCACTGTGGTGGGCAGGCGTACCTTCGGCAAAGGCCTGGTACAGCGCCCTGTCGACTTCCCTGACGGATCAATGATGCGGATCACCATCGCACATTACTACACACCTTCCGGCAGGTGCATACAGAAGCCTTATGTCAAAGGTGACAGAAAAGACTATGAGATGGAGCTCGACACACGCTTCAAGCATGGTGAGCTTTATTCCGCAGACAGCATTCATTTCGCCGACTCATTAAAATACCACACACTCCGAAAATACCGCACAGTGTATGGCGGAGGCGGCATCATGCCAGACTATTTCGTACCTCTCGACACTACTCAGTTTACAAACTTCCACCGGCGACTGATGGCGAAAGGCATCGTCATGGACAATGACCTGAAATACATGGACAACCATCGCAGGCAAATTCAGGCAAAGTATCCGCATTTCAAGGAGTATCTTAACCATTTCACCGTGCCACAACAGTTGGTGGACAGCATTCTCAGCGATGGCAGAAAGCAGAAGATTGAGCCCAGGGACAAGGCTGAGCTTGACCGCACCCTCAATTATCTGCGTACGCAGCTCAAGGCACTTATCGCCCGTGACATTTGGGATACGGGCGAATATTTTGAAGTGATGAACCAACAAAGCGACATTGTCAGAAAAGCAGTGGAACTGGTGGAAAAATAAATCCAGAAATGGTTTCTCATCGTCCGGCACGTGCAGGAGAAGTCTCCGGCACGTGACGGAGAATCGTTCGGCACGTGGCGGAGAATCGTCCGGCACATGCAGGACAATAAAAACAAATAAGAAAGGACCGCGGTGCTCTCGATAGAGCTGCGGTCCTTTCTACGTTAGTATGTTATGAAAAATTTGAGAGAATCGAAACTTCACAGTTTCTTTTTGTTGTTTTACTAAACAGTGATTTATAGAGAAAGCATAGAAATAATCATTTTATATCCGACATTGCTGCCGTGTTACTGGGCTCTGCAAGGCTCTGCTGAAGTGTATCGACCATTGCACTGTCGCCTATGGCAACATTAGTGCCGTTATCAAGCTCAGGCTTGTAATAGCCATCGTAGTTGCTGATAGGATCATCGTTTGTCCGTGAGAACGGTACCTGGATGGCGTTACCCAATGTCAGCAGAATAGCAACAGTAGCAGCGGCCTTGAGAAGCGGCTTCAAACGCTGGGTCATAGGGATGACACGCGCCTTCACCGGCTTACGGTCCGCAATGGCTGAAAAGAGCTTTGCGTCAAAGTCGGCGCCTAATACATCCGCTTTTGACTCCGTGGCTTCGTAGCGAAACAACGGCACATAACATCTCAGCTCAGCAGGAATGACTTCCTGACTGAAGAACGCACGGAGGATATCTTCCTCCTCCAGCGAGGTCTCACCCCGCCAATAGCGGTCTAAAAGCTGATTGATGTACTTGTAGTCCATTACTTTGGTATTACTATTAAGATGACGACATGTCTCAGGAATTGTTACAGCAGGCCGATTGAATTTAACGTTTATTTAAACTCAAGTTTCTTTCACCTGTCTCCTGAACCCACGGCAATGCGTACCTTCACGGTAAAGGTATGCCGGCGGGCAGGTGGTAGAGGAAGACCGGAAAAGACCTGGCAGCCCGTGTCTACACACAGGCTACATCGCTGCTGCAAAGGCACAACTCACGCCGCCTTCTTCATCCTGACATTGAGCTGGTAGATACCAGGCACCAGGATAAAGAAGGAAAAGATGACGGAGAGCGTCACCATGCGGCTGTCGCCATGGAATAAATCAATAAGCTTGGCATCAGCTAACTGTGGCATAAGGTTGTAGACAATAAATGCCACACTGTTGTTGACCCAGTGGAACAGAATGCCAGGGAGAATGGAGCCCGTGCGGTAGTACATCCAGCCAAGCAGCAGCCCAATGAGGAAGGCGTGGAAGCCTTGTGCAAGGTTCAGATGGACAAGGCCGAAACATGCCGCCGAAATGGCGATAGCGCCCCAGTGCCACCGCTCCGGCATCATGCCAAGTAACTTGCGCAACACGGCGCCACGGAAGACGACTTCTTCAGCTAAAGGCCCCAGAATGCCGATGACAATGTATCCGGCAGGCTCCTTCATCAAGCTCTCCAACATCTTCATCATATCCTTCGGCATGTCGATATTCATCACTTCGGAGAGCCACTGTGAGGGGATAAGGGTGCCCAAAACGACAACCAGCACCCACACAAAGACAGCCCAGGGGCGCGTCTGCATCCAAGTCCTTGACACAGGAGTCCATCTCATTTTGAGAAACAGCAGGAGCGTGATCACACTGCTGATGACTGTCGTGATGATGGATGCCGTGGTCAATGAGAGATGGAATATGCTCAATAATAGTCCGGAACCTATCTGTATCAGCATAAAAAGGACAACATACCAGAGTATGTCGAGGATGTTTTTTGTTGTAGTATTCATTCTTCGTCTAATATCTTTCTAATCTTCTCTTTGTCTTTTTTCAATTGCTCCGCCAATATGTCGACACTGCTGAATTTCAGATCATCCCTGACGCGTTTGATGAGTTGCACACGCAACTGCCTGCCATAGAGATTGCCATGGAAATCAAAGATGTTAGTCTCTAAGGATAGCCGTGTACCGCCGTAGGTGGGGCGCGTGCCGATGTCCATCATAGCAGGCATGAGGCGAACGTGGTCACCAATGGCAACTCTCACGGCGTAGACACCACCCTTGGGAATGAGCAATCCGCTGTCACCGGTATCGAGATTGGCCGTGGGAAAGCCGATCTTACGGCCTTCCTGAAAGCCACGTACGACCTTCCCTGTAAGCTCAAAGGGGCGGCCGAGACAGTGAGTTGCCATCTCCGCCTCGCCACCGTCGAGAAATGAGCGGATAAGCGAGGAACTCACCTGCATGCCGTCAAGACGGTAAGGAATGGCCTGCACCACGCGAATACCTAACTCGCGGCCATAGCCGACGTAGTCGTCGAAGCCCTCAGTCCTGTTATGTCCGAAGCGGTTGTCGTAGCCGATGACAAGCACCTTGACGTTGAGATTGTCGCGCAACACCTGCCGCATGAAGTCCTTGGCCGTGAGCGCAGCCATCTCCTTGTCAAAGTACAACACC
Source organism: Hallella multisaccharivorax DSM 17128 (assembly GCF_000218235.1). Taxonomy (GTDB): domain Bacteria; phylum Bacteroidota; class Bacteroidia; order Bacteroidales; family Bacteroidaceae; genus Prevotella; species Prevotella multisaccharivorax. The sequence continues at coordinate 431,881 of NZ_GL945017.1, forward strand.
GCCACGTTGTCCACACCTGTAAGCGAGAGCAGTTGCAACTTACGATCAAGCGTAGTCAACAAGCGTGGTTGATAGTCCTGTCGCAGCACCTGCCGAGGATGGCGGTCAAAGGTGATAACCAGCGAGGCAAGGCCCGAACGCCGTGCTTCCTCCATGACACTGCCAATGAGGAACTGGTGGCCACGGTGCACGCCGTCAAAGAAACCAATGGTCGCCACACAGGGTGACACATTGTTTCTCACTGTATAGAATATATTATTTGCCATTAATTATAATATCCGAGTGCGCGGTCACATAAGAGCCGCCTCTGCACGAATACCGAACGATCTTCTAACCCCTAACCTCTAAGCCTCTTCACCGCCCTATATATCTCTCCGCTTCCGAGCACAAACACACCTGTGGCCACAATGATGACAGTCCATTCCGTGAAGCTCAGGGGCAGAGTGCGGAACATACGGCCACCGAAGGTGACGATGAGCCACTGCCCCACAAAGGTCAATGCCAGTACAAGGATGAGGCCACGATCGCGCCAGAAATGACGAAAGGCACTGTAGTTGCTGCCCAGACACTTCGCGTTGAAGAGGTTCCAGAACTGCAGCATAACAAAAGTGGTGAAGAACAACGTCAACTCATGTACGTCGATAATGCTGCCGCTGCCGTGGCGCTCACACCAGATAAGGAAGACAAACATGATGATAAAGAACACGCTGCCCACAAAGAGGATGCCACGTGCCATGGGGCGAGTGATGATAAACTGTGAAGGCTTGCGCGGCCTGTCGTGCATCACTTCGTGGGAAGGCGGCAGTGAGGCCAGGGCCAGAGCGGCGAAGGTGTCCATGATAATGTTGACCCAGAGTATCTGTGTCACCGTAAGCGGCATCTCCGTACCGATGACAGATCCCCCGAGCACGAGCAGCAGAGCCGAGAGATTAACCACCAGCTGGAAGAAGAGAAACCGCTGAATGTTCTTGTAAAGGGAACGGCCCCACATCACTGCCGAAGCGATGGCAGAGAATGAGTCGTTGAGGATGGTGATGTCGGAGGCCTGCTTGGCCACCGATGTGCCCGAGCCGAGGGACAATCCGACGTGTGCATAGTTGAGTGCGGGTGCGTCGTTGGTGCCGTCACCCGTCACAGCCACCACCTCACCATGCTTCTGCAGCATCTCCACGAGGCGCTGCTTGTCGCCCGGCCGCGCCCGACTCATCACACAGATGCCCTCGCACCGCTTGTAGGCTTCGTCGTCAGAGAGAGCCGCCCACTCCGGACCGGTAATGGCCTCACCCTCTTCAATACCTATCTGCCGTGCTATCTCCAGGGCCGTAGCCGAAGTGTCTCCGGTGACAATCTTCACGCGAATGCCTGCCGTGCGGCATTCCTCCACAGCCGCGGGCACCTCTTCGCGCACAGGGTCACTGATGGCACACACTCCTTGCAGAGTGAGGCCGACGGCCAGTCCACTGGAGAGCCGGCCGGTTAAATCGCCCTCGCCATAGGCAAAAGCCAGTGTGCGCATGGCCTGATGCTGATAACCGAGAAGTGTCTGCTCGCACGCAGCACGGTCAGCAGCGCAGCAATCACACATGTTCAGCAGAATCTCAGGTGCGCCTTTGACAAAAGTGAGCGTCCGGCCGTCGACAGTGACTGCCGTGGCCATAAACTTTCTTTCTGTGGAAAAAGGTATTTGATTGACCACCGCGTTGGCTTTGCGCAATGAATGATAGTCGAAGCCTTTATCTTTGAGCCACAACAGTAACGCGCCCTCAGTGGGATTGCCCACTACCCTGTCGCCGTCGAGTTCGGCCGTTGAGTTGACAGCCATGGCGATGACAAGCTGTTCTTCAGACTGATCTGCATTCTCATAGGCGGGATTGAGTGAAAGCGCACCCACACGCATCCTGTTTTGCGTGAGCGTACCAGTCTTGTCGGTGCAGATCACGGTGACGGCGCCCATGGTTTCTGAGGCCTGCAGCTTACGCACAAGGTTGTTGCTCTTAAGCATACGCCGCATGTTGAGGGCCAGAGCGAGGTTCACCGCCATGGGCAGACCCTCGGGGACGGCCATGACGATGAGCGTAACGGCCATCATGAAGTAGCTGAGCACTACCTGTGCCATACCTAAGTAGTTGTCGGTATGCCACAGACTGTTAGTGAGAATGTCGTGAACCAGGAAGATAACGAACGCGGCCACCGCCACACCAGAGCCTACCTTGAAGATGAACGCAGCGAGCTTGCCGAGCTGGATATTGAGCGGGGTCTTGGTGTGCGTCGTCTCTGTGGACTGTCTCGCTACTTTTCCGATCTCCGTCTCATCGCCTATCCGCTCCACTATGGCCTCACCATGTCCGTTCATCACCATGGTAGACCGCAGGATAAGATTGGCAGGATAGGCTTCGCCAGCCTTTCCGTTGGGCATAAAACCCTTCGTAGTGAGCGGCTCACCGGTGAGGGCCGACTCGTCGACCTGCAGGTTGACGGCAACAAAGAGGCGCGCGTCGGCAGGGATCTCATCGCCAGGCTCCACCAGGACAACATCACCCACGACGACCTCACGCCGTGGAATCGTCGTCACCTTGCCCTCACGGCGTACCTTCACGAGCTGATCGTCGTTCATGGCGGTAAGCACCTCGAACTTCTTCGCCGCGTCAAGCTCAAAATAAAAGCCTACTGTCGTAGCGAGGAAGATGGCAAGAAAGATGCCAATGGTCTCCATGAAGTCGTTATTGACAAATGCCAGGACGAGGGATATGGCGGCTGCCACAAGAAGAATCTCAATAATTGGATCGCGATATTTGTCGAAGTAAAGCTTCCACACGGAAATCTTCTTCGGCGGTGTAAGCACATTCTCACCGTGCTGCCGACGGGAAGCGATGACCTCGTCGCGACTCAGGCCCTCGTGGTTGATGGTTGTTCGTATCATCTTGTAAGCGATATTGTCATTCACATTAATATCTCGTACAAAGTTACGCAAAATAGTACAAAGGTCAGTATGTCCTAAGCTTTTTTCAATATCTTTGTCATATTGGCAAGGATAATATGGCATTTTTAGAGATCATACGTCTTGTGACATCGTAATGCTTACAAGATCGCTTTGCGATTACGGCATAAAGGCATCATCTTTATGCCAACAGATGGTAGGTACCTCCAGCATATGCTTTCACCACGCCTTTCATCTCTAATTGGAAAAGCAGAGCAGTGAGCATGCCCGACAAAAGCCCTGTCTTGACGGCAATGACATCCTGGCGCAGATCATTGGCGCATTGAAGCACGGTGACCACCTTCCGTTCGTCCTCGGTCAGGTCGGGGAAGAGTTGCCGCTCAATGCCGCCAGCCCGCGCTTTCTCAAGGACAGCTTCGTGTTCCCATCCCATATCGGCCACAAAGTCTTCGGCGGAAGTGATGAGCCCTGCTCCACAACTGCGGATAAGATTGTTGCAACCCTCGCTGTATGGTGCACCTACGGGACCGGGGAAAGCAAAGACATCGCGGTTATACTCTTTGGCAATGCGTGTCGTGATGAGACCGCCGCCCTTGCGCGCACTCTCCACGAGAATCGTAGCATCGCAGAGGCCCGCCGTGATGCGGTTGCGTCGCACAAAGTTGAGTTTATCAGGCTGTGTATGCGTCATGTATTCGGTCAGCAGTCCGCCTTGTCCCACCATTTTGTTGGCCGTATCGCGATGTGCCGGCGGATAGAGCGTGTCAAGACCGTGGGCCAGCACTGCCACGGTGTCCATGCCGTTATCAAGAGCCTCACGATGGGCATGCACATCGATGCCATAGGCCAACCCACTAACGATAAGCGTATCGGGTACCAAGGCACGCAAATCCCTGACAAAGGCTCTGATGAGGTCTTCCCCGTAGCGGGTGCTATGACGCGTGCCCACGATGTCGATGATGTGGCGCGTGTTAAGATTGGCAGTGCCTTTGTAGAAGAGCATCAGCGGTGCGTCGGGAGCCTCCTTGAGCCGATACGGGTATTCGTCATCGTTGAGGCACAGTATGTTTACGTGGTGTGCCTCGTTCCAAGCTAACTCGTCCTCAATGCGTGTCCGCATCGTGCCGGCACTGTTAAGGTCATCGATAACACGGCGGGGGATGCCTGGAAACAGAGTCGATAGTTCGCTCCGGCGCTGAAAAATAGCAGTAGCGGAGCCTAACTGCCTATACAGCTCCACGATGGTATTAAGGTGGAAATAGCTGAGCCGCGTAAGAATAGCGGTATTGATGAGTTCCTCTCTATTCTGCATTTTCCTGATTGAACTTCTCTATGACGGGAAGAAAAGCATTGTCGTAGTCCTCGCTCTCGCCGAGTCGGCCATTGATGAGCATCACGAGCTCTACGTCGCCATGGAAACAGAGCATCCCGTCTGCCTCACGGTAGATGTCGTGGCTGAAGATGTAGCGCAGTCCTTCCTTGCGCACGTTGATGCAGGATAGCATGAAGTCGTCACACCGCAGCGGTGCCTTGAACTTCAGCGTCATGCGCGCCACAACGGGGTCGACATGCTTCTCCTCATGCAACTTGGCATAGCTGATGCCAAGGCTGTTGATGAAACGGTGACGCGTATGCTCCGTGTAATGGAGATAATTGGCATTGTTGACAATGCCTTCGATGTCGCATTCGTAGTCGCGCACCTCCATGCGCGTGGTGAATAAGTATTTTTTCATAAATATGTGTGTGTCTTGGGGAGAGACCTTGATAGACTGTATAGACTTGATAGAATTGATAGAATTGATAGACTAAATAGACTCTATAGACAATGTCTATTCTTGTCTATCCTTGTCTATCTCTGTCTATTCCCGTCTATCTTGTCTATCTCTTTCCTCAGCCTTTCTATTTCCTCTTGTTGCCTGTAATAGGCTTTCAGGGCGCGTTGCTTCAGATCCTCATACTTGGCCTTCCAATTACTGACAGCCGAAAGCAGTTGAGCATTCTCGGCTTTGAGCCGGATATTCTCAGCCTCCAAACTTTTCATCTTGGAATCCTGTTCTTTACGGTAGCCGGTACGAGCTGCATACATGCGCTCCTTGATGCCACCCTCTGTCACAAAGTCTTTCTGGAGCTTCTTAAGATAGGAGTTGATCATGGCATCGACCTGATAGCAGAGAGTAAGACATGTGTTGGCAAACTCCTCAGCCGACCATTTCTCAGCAAAAGACAAATAATCTTTAGGCTCATTGTGACTTCTCGTATACTCTAACAGCATGCTGTAGCGTGCGTCGCCTTCTTTCCATAGAGTATATTTCCCATTGTGAAGAAAATCCTTGTAGTCTTCCAAGAGCTCCCTGATACTTCCTCTTGCCACATTGACCAGCTTGAGCTCCATTTCCGTTGACGATTTGCCGTCTTCTGATCCCTCTACAATGTTTTGCTTGCCCGAACGTGCTGCCTGCACCATCTGATCTACCGTGCGGTCTCCACTGATGGGAAGAAACCGTCGACAGAAGATGAAGGTGAGCTGATATATAGCATCAGATTTATGGTAAAAGTAAAGCTTGCGCCAATCATTGCCTTGCCTGAGCACTGTTGGGATATCCTTTTCCATTGTTTTTAAAGTCTATTCTGTCTATCCAATCTATTCTGTCTACTTTGTCTATCTTGCCTCTTTCCCCCTCCCTTTCAAGTATTCGTATCCGAATCGACAGCGGAGACAGTCGTGCCGGTCGCAGTATTCGTTCTTCAGTTGTATCAGGGCCTGACTGTCACCGGCGTTTTCCACCGAGAGCCCTACCTCCTGCCAGTTGCGCGTGATGTGGTTATCCTCTGCCTTCAGTTGTTCAAGGAAGTCGAAAGCGCGGTCACAGAGCGCGTCGTCCTGCCGATAGCGGCCATAGGCAAAGAAAACCGGTACAACCGTGTTGATAAGCAAGAGGTTGAGCGAAGCCTCGGAGAGATGCTTCTTGCTGGTCTTACTCTCGCAGCCGAAGGCATAATGGGTTTGCCAGTAGTCCGTGACCTTGGTCATGAGCAGTGTCTTCGCGCTCTTGATATCTTTGCAGTCGATGAGCTGTGAGAGACTCGCCTTGCGCTGATAATAAAGATTAGCAAGCTGTGAGATGCGAATATGCGGAAAGTTCTGCGGTCGCAAGCGCAGAAAACGCCAGAGGTGGAAGTCTATGGGGTGCAATGAGTACTTGTGTGCGAGATACTGGTACTCGTTGTTGAGCTTGAAGAGATACTCGTCGGCAAGGGCTGCTGTGCGGTGGCGCTCCGGCACAGAAAGCGGATTGAGCAGTCCGGCCTGTCCCATGAAGATGGCCTCTATCTGGAAGAGATTGTCGCTATGGCGCGCTACATCGTTGAGCGGGATACTGAGGGCCCATTGCTCCATCGCTTCTGCATTGATGCCGAAGCCATAGTTGCGCGCCATGGTCACGAAGTAAGCCGCTTCCCACGAACCTTGACAGCGGTCGGCGCGCCGCTTGATGTCTTCCGTCTTGCGCTCCAACCGCTCTGTCTCCAAGGCACTCATCCACGAATGCTTCATCAGTTGGCTGAGCGATGGGATAATCTTATAGCACGGAGGATAACTGTCAGTCTTGAGCAGCTCCTCGTAGTTCAGACGAATGTGCTCGGGTACGGCAAGTTCCATCTGTGGTGGCCGCATACCACTATCAGTCACGACCTGCGTGTCCGCCTTGCCTACAACATGAAGCACCACATTATTATATAGCGCGTCTTTTTCATGCCCGTGAAGAAACCAGTCGCTGGCTTTGTCGTGAATCTCCACGTTACCGACCCATAACTGTCCATCTATCTTCACCTCTGCGTTGAAGAAGTCAGGACCGGCATTGTGGTTATGCAGTCCGGGGTCTATTACCTCTACCTCTCTTCCCTCCGTCGTGTGGAGACCACTGACGGGGAAGAGCCGGTGTTTCCAGCAATAGTGCAAGAGTTGTTCCATGAGCTTTCTGTTTCTAAAGGCAAAGATAAAGAAAAATCCCGAACCGTTAATTGAATAACCTGGGATTTTTTTAAAACTTATTTCTTCCTGTACCTCCGTCAGAATCTGTAACCGAAGCCGAAGTTCAGATAAAGCGGATGCATCGTAAACGTTACGGTATGGAAGTCGGATTTGAAGATGTTGTTGAATGCATAGCTCAAATTTCCAAACAGGAAGAAATGGCGATAGGCGTTCCAAGTCGCTCCTATCTGCGTACCCCAGTTGAAGCGGCGCAGGTCATCGTCAAAGTTGTAGTTGGCGGAGCTCCCCTCGGTGAATGTCACTTTCTCGCCTACAGGTGTACCGTTGCGCAGATAACCGTCGCTTACGTATCCGTTGAACTCACCGTCGAGACGACAGGTGACGAACAGGCCGGCGCGCACCTTCCAGCGGTCATTGAAACTATAGTTAGCTGTGATGGGGATGGTGATGTTTGTACTGCTGTAGTTCGTCTTGTCGTAACCCGTGTAGTAACCTGCTACGCGGTCGCCGTCCTGGATAATCTCTGTGTGATAGCTCTTCACGCGTGCACCTGTAGACATGCGCATAGCTTCAATTTTGACACCTGCTGCCACACCCCATCTGTGCTCTTTGCCTAACCATTTCGTCACAGTTCCTTCGAGTGTACCGTTTAGCTTAGGGTCAAAACTGCTGATGTGTCGTATCTCACGGGGCAGGCCCAATGGAGTGGCGCCACCGACATTGAGCCCGGCTTTCAGTTCAAGCTCCCAGCCTTTGGATGACATCTGCCGGAGGGCTGCATCACGGTCCCCGATGTTGTTCTGGGCCCAGGCGGTGAGGGGAACGCCTGTGGCCAATAAGATGTTGGTAATAAATAAGAGCGTTACCTTGTTTTTCATGTTAATATGCTTCATAGTTGATGTGGAACTCATCGATGTAGAGCGTGCTGCCTACGGCGCCCTGGAACTTAGCTCCGTCCTTACTCGAAGATGCTACGATGGCGATGCTATACTTGCCCTGAATCATCTTGTTGTAGTCGAAGGTCTTGCCGTTCATCGGCTCGAAATGGATGGTGAACTTTTTCCACTCGTCGGTTTCCCTGCGGTCGGTGAGCTCTGCCTTCAGCACGATATTAGGACTCTTCGTGGCACTTCTGTCTCCATCGGTACCATCGAGCCATGGCACGTCTTTCGTCACTTCGAACACTACGGCATAGAGTGCAAAGTCATCCTTCGCGCCACGGATGGGGTTCATGTTCTTATCCGTCACTGTAAGGCCTGCTTTGTACTTATAATAACCGGTGAGTGACAGTGGTCTCGTGTTGAAGAATGGAATACCGAAGTGAGTGGAGGCTGCCATGTCACCCATATTCACGGAGAATGTGCCAAGGAAGATGTTACCAGCAGCAATTGGTGCACCAAATGTCTTTCCAAGTGCTCCCGTGCTGATGGTTGTCAGCTTAGCGCATTTCCCTTCCACGCCACCGTCTGTCTGGCTAGTAGGGTAATCAGTCGGCTTGGGATTGAAAGACAAGAGCGTAATCATGACACCCGGGTTGCCGCTTCCCCAGTCAACCTGCTGACCGCCAATCCTCTCGTAGAATATCTGGAAGAGAGGGTTGCCAGTGCCGTCGCCGTCAGTGTCATACGTGTAATAGCGTATGTCGTCGAAATGGAAGTCGGAAGGCGTAGCGTTGTTAGCAATGCGCACGGTATATTTCTTCTGCCATTTTCCGTCCTGTGAGGTCACAGTGTAAGTCTGTGGTGTAGCCTCGTCGATGGAATCGGGCAGACCATCGTCTTCATTGATCTTCTGCGGGTTCGGTACACGTTTGAAGAACTGGCGCTTTGTGCCGCTGGCGGGCTCTATCGTGGCACCTTCGGTAAGTGTGAACAGTGGAGCGAGAATACTGTCGCGCGTGTTGGCGTAGATCGTAATCTCATTGTTTGTTATTACCGGCTTGCGGATGAGGAGGCTGTCGGCGCCGAGGCTCACTCCCGTGATATCGGCTTCAGCATTCAGAGCCTCTTCTTTGATGCATGAGGAGAGCGAGGGCGTCATCACAACAGCAAAGAGAAACACTCTTCCCCATTTGTATACATTCTTGTGCATATAATAAATATAATTTGTTACCTTGATATAATCAATTGTAAAATTACTGCTTTTTCCTCAATTAGATACTTTTGAAGGAATTAAAACACTTTAATTTGCAATAATAATGTGTGTCTTGTGGTGATTTAGAATAATTTATGCTGCATAGGAATCGCTTTTCGCCATAAAATAGCTAATTTTGCAGAGAATAGTGCAGGGGCAGCTCCCGTGGCCGCCCGCACCCTATAATGATTTTGAACAAATAATAATCGATTATGAAGATAGCATTGATTGGTTACGGTAAGATGGGGCACATGATAGAGCAGGTTGCCTTGGAGCGTGGCCACGAGATTGTATGTACAATTGACGTTAACAATCCTGAGGATTTCGACTCTCCCGCCTTTGCCTCGGCGGATGTCGCTATCGAGTTTACCAACCCTTCAGCAGCCTATGGCAATTATCTCAAGGCCTTCAAGCACAACGTGAAGGTTGTCTCTGGTTCAACGGGATGGATGAAAGATCACAAGGCTGATGTGGAGGCACTGTGCAGAAACGGCAGGCAGACCTTGTTCTGGGCCAGCAACTTTTCCGTGGGCGTGGCTATTTTCCAGGCTGTTAACAAAAAGTTGGCTGAGATCATGAACGGCTTCTCACAGTACGATGTGTGTGAGACCGAGACCCATCATATCCACAAGCTTGATGCTCCTTCGGGTACAGCTATCACACTTGCTGAGGACATTGTGGAGCGCCTCGATCGCAAGAACGGCTGGAAGCTCGGCACGACGACATGGGACGACGGCCGTGTGGAAGGTTCTGAGGACCATAAGCCTGATGAGATACTTATCAACAGTATCCGTCACGATGAGGTGCCCGGTATCCATAGCATCAACTATAACTCAGAGGCTGACGAGATCACCATCACTCACAGTGCCCACTCGCGCAAAGGCTTTGCGCTCGGTGCTGTGCTCGCCGCTGAGTATACGAAGAGCCACTCAGGATTGCTTACTACCAGTGACTTATTTAAATTTTAGAAGTCCAGTAAATTATGATTGACAAGGAAAAAGCTTCGATGAACATGAAGAAGCAATGGGCGAAGTTCAGCATTGCTTTCTTCTTCTATGTGCTTTTCATTATATGGATATCACCGCGTACCATCACGGGATGGATTCTGACACTTCTCGGCGCACTTTTCATCTTTGACTGCTATGTATCGAAGAAGGTGCGGTGGCAGTGGTGGAAAGAGGCTGAAGGTCCCGTGCGCTTTATCATGAGTTGGGTCGACGCCCTCATCTTCGCGCTTGTAGCTGTGTATTTCATCAACCTCTTCCTCTTCCAGAACTATGTCATTCCATCTTCCTCGTTGGAGAAGAGCTTGCTCACGGGCGACTATCTCTTCGTCTCCAAAGTGAGCTATGGCCCGCGAATCCCTGAGACGCCACTGACGATGCCTCTCACCCAGCACACGCTGCCAATCATCAAGACCAAGAGCTATATCTCCTGGCCGCATTGGGACTACCGCAGGATGAAAGGCTTTGGGCACGTGAAGCTCAACGACATTGTTGTCTTCAACTACCCCAGCGGTGACACTATCGTCACCGAAGAGCGTTACCAGGGACCCGATTTCTACGGTGACCTCGTCTATCCTCTCGGAATGCAGATCTATAAGGAGGGCAATACCAACCCCGTGAATCCCGCCTCACTGAACTGCCAGCAGCAAATGGATTTCTTTGCGATGATCTATTCTCTCGGCCGTAACTACATCGCCAATAACCCCAATGAGTTTGGATCTATTGACTACCGACCGACTGATCGCCGCGAAAATTATGTCAAGCGCTGTGTAGGCCTTCCCGGCCAAACCTTGCAAATCAAGAATCGTATTGTCTATCTCGATGGCAAGCCTAACAAAGAGCCTGATAAGGTACAGTACACCTATTATGTGAAGCTCGCCACCGACCACATTCCCGATGAGATTCTCAAGGAGCTGAACATCTCGATGGAAGACCTCACCACGCTCAATCAGATGGGCTACATGCCGCTCACCAAACGAGCCGTGGCATTCCTCTCCAAACGCAAGGACCTCGTGAAGAGCATCAGGCTCAACACCGATGCAGCGCCTTCCATCAGTCTCTATCCGCACAATATCGTGACCAACTGGACAGTAGACAACTATGGCCCAATTTGGATTCCGAAGAAGGGCGCTACACTGAAGCTCAACATGAACAACATCGCCATCTACGAGCGGCCTATCCGTGTGTATGAGCACAACACGCTCGTGGTGAAGAACAACCGTATCTATATCAACGGCAAGCCCGCGACGAGCTATACGTTCAAGATGGACTATTACTGGATGATGGGTGACAACCGCCACAACTCTGAGGACTCACGTTACTGGGGGTTCGTGCCTGAGGATCATATCGTAGGTAAGCCTATCTTCATCTGGTGGAGCTCGGACCCCGACCGCAAGGGTCTCTCCCGTGTCAGGTGGAACCGTTTGTTCAACTGGGTAGACAAAATCAAGTAAGACGATTTTAGCATTTTGGCTCGGCAGCTACTGAAATTCATTCTTGCGCTTGCGGTCGCCGTGGCTATTGTCGTGGTTATCCGCATGTTTGCCTTTACCATCTGTACCGTGCCCACTCCCATCGGCCAAGAGCTGAGGACGGGTAACCGCATGATAGTGAATAAGCTGACCCGTTGCCATGACCTTCGACAAGGAGATCTCATCGTGTTCACCGTCAGTGGGGAGGCTCCAGCTATCTCACTCATAGGCCCACCACAAGAAATAGGCATGGTCGTCAATCTCCCAGGCGACACTATCACCGTGAAGCGGCGTCGCTGGCTCATCCCTATAAGATGCTGCAACCGTTGCCCATGCCGCGATTGTAAAGTTTATTTGGTAGATACAGGACATGGCTATCGGCTCGTGCACCGACACCAAATCATAGGAAAAGCCGTCCGTCTATTCAAATGATCAGCCTTCTTTCATCCACTTTCTTCGGTCCAGTGCAGTGGTACCAGAAACTCGTCCAAAGTGAAAGAGTACTAATTGAGCAGCACGACCACTTCATCAAACAGACTTATCGCAACCGTTGCATCATCGCTACGGGGCAGGGTCCTCAGGCTTTGACGGTGCCCGTGGAGAGTCCGCAAGGTCTGCGTATTGACAAGACAGAAATGAGAGGCGTGCGCATCTCCGACCATGGCTCGTGGCGTCATCTTCATTGGCAGGCACTGCAGTCGGCCTATGGCGAGAGCCCTTTCTTCGAGTTCTATGCCGATGACCTCCATCCGTTCTTTGAGAAGCATTGGGACTTCCTCTTCGACTTCAACCTCGCTATCACGCAAAAGATGTGCGAGCTTTTGGATATCGAGCCGCACATTGAGCTGACAGAGGAGTACATACAATGTTCAAATGGTGATGTAATTGATTATCGCGATGCCATTCGCCCGAAGCATCCGCTGCCTGACACCACGTTCGCACCCCGTCCTTATTATCAGGTTTATCAGCAGAAGTTCGGCTTCCTACCGAACCTTTCCATCCTTGACCTGCTCTTCAACGAAGGCAACGAAGCCATGCTGTATCTCTGACGCTAACTCTTATGCTTCTTACACTCATCATCTATTTCTCTGTTCTCTTCGTCATCAGTCGTCTCACCTCACGGCGGGCAGGCAACGAGGCGTTCTTCCGTGGTAACAGAAAGAGCCCGTGGCTGATGGTCGCCTTCGGCATGATAGGGGCTTCCATCTCCGGCATCACCTTTGTCTCGGTGCCTGGAATGGTGCTCAAGAGCGACATGACTTATCTCCAGATGTGCCTCGGTTTCATCCCCGGCTATTTTGCGGTTGCCTTCCTCTTGCTGCCGGTTTATTACAAGTTGAACCTCACCACGATCTACGGTTACCTCCGCCGGCGTCTCGGCCGGCGCAGTTACAAGACGGGAGCTGCCTTCTTCATCCTCTCCAAACTTATCGGTGCCGCGGTGCGGTTCTATGTCGTCTGCTTTATCCTCCAGCACTTCGTCTTCGATGCCTGGCATGTGCCGTTCGTCTGTACAGTCCTTGTCATGGTCATGCTCATTTGGCTCTACACACGTCGCGCAGGCATCAAAACACTTGTATGGACCGATACGTTTCAGACCTTCTGCATGCTTACGGCGCTTGTCCTTATTATCGTGGCGGCGACGGGAAGTCTCGGGCTCAATTTCCATGGGCTTGTCAGCAAGCTTGCCGCGGACCCTCACAGCCGTGTCTTTGTCTTTGACGATTGGGCGAGTAGGCAGAACTTCTGGAAACAGTTTCTTAGTGGCATCTTCATTGTCATCGTGATGACGGGCTTGGACCAGGACATGATGCAGAAGAACATGACCTGCAAGACCTTGCGTGAGGCGCAGAAAGACATGTGCCTCTACGGTTTTGCTTTTGTCCCCGTCAACTTGCTTTTTCTTGTCCTTGGCATCTTGCTGACGTGGCTTGCCGCTGCCCGTGGCATGGCTTTGCCTCAGATGGGCGATGACCTGTTGCCGATGTTCGCGGCCTCGGGGCAGTTGGGTACTACAGTGGTTATCCTCTTCACGATTGGTATCGTGGCAGCGAGTTTCTCGAGTGCCGACAGCGCTTTGACAGCCCTCACGACGAGCGTGTGTGTCGACTTCTTCGAACGTTCCAATGACGAGCGGTTGCGCAAGCGGGTACATCTGACCATAGCCACACTCTTCGTCGTTTTCATCCTTGTCTTCCGTGTAGTCAACTCCACGAGTGTCATTGATGCTATCTATATCCTCTGTGGCTATACCTATGGTCCGTTGTTGGGTCTCTTTGCCTTCGGACTGCTCACGCATCGACAAGTCAGTGACCGCTGGGTGCCGTGGATAGCCATCATTAGTCCGCTGCTCTGTCTCGCCATCGACCTCACGACGCAGTACCTCACCGGTTATCAGTTTGGCTATGAGCTGCTCATGCTCAATGGTGCCCTCACCTTCGCAGGGCTGTGGATGCTAAGGCCGGGGACTTCGTGAAACATTCTTCTGAGTCTTTTATTCGCTGAAAAGCACATGGTTCTCTTTAAAAATTACTAACTTTGCAGGGAGTAGGCATTTATAGATATTGATGGCAGAAGATTTCGATATACGCGACGAGCACGTGAGCAAAGAGGAGAGGGACTTTGAAAACGCCCTTCGTCCATTGCACTTCGACGACTTCAATGGTCAGAAGACTGTTGTGGACAACCTCCGTGTCTTCGTCGAGGCAGCTAAATACCGTGGCGATCCGCTCGACCATACCTTATTATATGGTCCCCCCGGATTAGGTAAGACGACATTGAGCAATATCATCGCCAACGAGCTCGGTGTGGGCTTTAAGATCACCTCCGGTCCCGTGCTCGACAAGCCCGGTGACCTTGCAGGCATCCTCACGTCGCTTGAGCCGCATGACGTACTTTTCATCGATGAGATCCACCGTCTTCAGCCTGCGGTGGAGGAGTACCTCTATTCCGCGATGGAGGATTATCGCATCGACATCATGATAGACAAAGGACCGTCGGCACGATCCATCCAGATAGACCTCAATCCCTTCACGCTCATCGGTGCCACCACACGCTCGGGAATGCTCACAGCACCGCTCCGTGCCCGTTTCGGCATCAACATGCACTTGCAGTATTACGACCCCGAGACGCTGAATCTCATCATCAAGCGCTCCGCTTCACTGCTGAAGGTGCCCATCGAAGATGAGGCGGCTGCGGAGATAGCCCGCCGCTCACGCGGCACGCCCCGTATTGCCAACGGACTGTTGCGCCGTGTGCGTGACTTCGCACAGGTCAAAGGCAACGGTACCATCACGAAAGATATCGCCGACCTCTCGCTCTCAGCCCTCAACATCGACTCCTATGGACTCGATGAGATCGACAATAAGATCCTCACGACCATCATCGACAAGTTTCGCGGAGGTCCCGTTGGCGTCTCAACGATAGCCACGGCTATCGGAGAAGACAGTGGTACGGTGGAGGAAGTCTATGAGCCTTTCCTCATCATGGAAGGCTTCATCAAGCGAACCCCGCGCGGACGTATGGCGACGAGGCTCGCTTACGACCACCTCGGCCGCAATCCCTACAAAGGGGATATCATGCAACCAAAGTTGTTCTAAGATGAATACAGTAAACAATCCTGATGCCCGCGTTGCCGTCTTTGCCGGCAGCTTCGATCCTTACACCATCGGGCACGACGACATTGCACGGCGGGCACTGAGGCTCTTCGACCGGATCGTTATCGTGGTAGCGGTAAATCCTGAGAAGCATTATATGTTCCCGACAGAAGAGCGTGTGGCAGCTATCCGGGAGCTCTATAAGGATGAGCCGCGTGTCAGCGTCGTGGTCAACGACGGCATGACGGTGGACATCGCGGTGAAGGTCGGAGCACAGTTCCAAGTCCGCGGCGTGCGCTCCACCATCGACTTCGAGTATGAGCGTGTGGAAGCCGACTACAACCGGAACCTCGGTAACCTTGAGACGGTACTGCTCTATGCCCGACCTCAGTTCTCCTCCATTTCCTCGACCGCTTACCGTCAGCTCGTCTATTTCCATAAGGATGCAGAGGCACAGAGGCTTCTGCCAACTATTAACACCCAACACCCATTACCCAACACCCATCACCTATGATTACATACAATTCAGACGGTGTGAAAATGCCGAAGATCCGTCATCGCGACACCACCGCATGGATTAAGCGTGTGGCGGCAGCCCATGGCCGCAAAGTCGGCGAGATAGGCTACATGTTTGTCAGTGACGAGAAAATCCTGGAGGTCAACCGCCAGTATCTCGGTCACGATTATTACACCGACATCATCACTTTCGACTACGATGAGGATGACGTCCTCAACGGAGATATCGTCATCTCCCTCGATACCGTACGCTCCAATGCGGAGAAGTTCGGAAAGACTTATGACGACGAGCTCCACCGTGTTATCATCCATGGTATCCTCCATCTCTGTGGCATTAACGACAAAGGCCCCGGGGAGCGCGGGATCATGGAGGCCAACGAGAACGCTGCCCTCGCCATGCTGTAAACAATATTTCGTCAAAGAATTAGCGCAGTAATGCGATCGTATGACAGATAGTATAGTCAGATGAATATTGATAGGGAGACTGTTCTCATAGAACAACTACGCACGCAAGGGTCAGCTGAAGCTTTAGCTGCACTCTATGACCTTTATGCGCCCCGACTATTTACCTTCTGTCTTCGAATGTCTAAATCAAGGGAAGATGCGGAAGAAATTGTACAGGACTGCTTTGTGTGGCTTTGGAATCACCGTGCCTCACTACCGCCACAGAAGACACTGTCAACCATCTTGTTTCTGCGTACCCGACATCTGCTCATTAATCTCTATCGCGCCCGATTGAACTCTCCCCATTACAAGGATTATCTTGCATGTTGTGAAATAGCAAGCAGTACATCTGCTTCAGATGAAATGGACTACAACGACCTTCTGTCTACTCTAAACATGGCGATGGCGCAGGTGACCGAAACACAACAAAAAGTAATTAGAATGGTCAAATTTGACGGAATAGCGCCAAGGAAAGTAAGTGAGACTCTCGGTATCACTGAACAGACCGTTCGCAACCAGCTATCCATCGGCTTAAAACAAATAAGACTTATCCTTGGGAAGGGTGCGATTATGTTAGAGCTGGTGATGATGTTAACAATCTAAAAATGGAAGTTACATTTTACAGATGAAACGTGTTTATCAATCATATAAGCATAGTTGCCACTTTAACAAGGCATGAAAAATATAGAAAAATATTTCCATAACGATATTCTTCCCGAGGAGTTAGAAAACATCAGAAAAGAGGAGAATGAGAAGGGCGACACCGAAATAGGAGTTGACCTGGAGCAGTTGTGGAAAAAAGAAATGCCTCAAGCGTCTTCTCTGTCATCCGACGACGAACGCTCTGTAGGAGAGGTGCGGGAACATCTCTTTAGGAAGATAACCATTGACAACAGACACAGCACTACAAAGAATATCGCCCTATGGCTGATAAGTGCCGCAGCTGTCACATTGCTATTGGTATCAGTAAGTTTGACTTGGAAGATGCATATGAAAGATGAGGCTCTCCTAACACACCTTACTGAGATAATCACTCAAGAAGGTGAAACTGTATCACTGAAAATGCCAGATGGAACCACTGTAAGGGTCAACGGGGATTCCCGCCTCAGTTACCCCGCAGCATCTAATGGTAAATACAGGAAGGTGGCATTGAACGGCGAGGCGTATTTCAGTGTCGCTCATGATACCCAACATCCCTTTGTCGTGGAAAGCAACGGTTTTGAGGTGATGGTAAAAGGTACCAAGTTCAACATAAGAGCAAGACAATCCGACAGCCGTTCCATGGTCTGGCTTGATGAAGGCCGAGTAGACATAAAATCTGTGATGACGGATGAGACTGTAACCTTACGACCCGGACAAAAAGCTGAGATCAATAGTAGTACAGGAAAAATACGGTCTGAACAGGCAGATCAGAACGGAGTCCACACCTCATGGCTAAAACACAAAGTATCTTTCCATAACACGCCCTTCCATGAAGTGTTGAACACTATTTGTGATAACTATGATCTTTCTTTGGTTCTATCAAAGGGGGTAAGCAATGTTTCCTTTACTGGAACGCTGCCTAACAATAATCTCAAAGAAGCATTAAAAACTTTAGAGATTGTGTATAATGTACGCATTGATGTATCAAAAGAAGTGATGACTGTGCACAATTAATGTATTTTAACTCTCCTTCAAGTTATACCTAATGAAACCTGCGGTTAACCTTAATATCAAAACCAACTATTATCAACTTAAAAACTGTCTTTATGCAACAATTAAGACCCAAACTTCTATTGGTGATGTTGCTACTGTGTATGCAGGCTTTTGCATCACCCACTTTGACACAAACAGTCGACATTAACCTTACAAATGCCACGCTCACCGAACTTTTTAAAGCAGTAGAGCGTCAGACCCCGTATCGTTTCTCTTACAAGAGCAGCGACATTGACAGTCGTCGTGACATTACCGTCAAAAGGACAAATGCCACGGTTGCTTCTATCCTTTCGGAGGTGTTGCCATCGCATCAACTTGTCTATAAAATATTGTCTAATAACACAATAGCCATAATAAAAGTCATTGGTACACCAAGGGAAAGGATGGTGCCCACATCCACGCAGCAACAGTCAAAACATTTTGAAGGTACGATTACAGATACCAAAGGCGAGCCTATCGTAGGCGCCAGCGTATTAGAGGCCGGTACAACCAATGGTACCGTCACTGACTTGAATGGACATTACTCTCTCAACGTACATGTCGGTGCAAAGATAACTGTCACCTATGTAGGCTTCGTGTCACAGACTATTGCCGCCAAGGGTGGAGAGACAAATATCACCCTATATGAAGATCAACAATCACTCAATGAGGTCGTCGTTGTAGGTTATGGCATGCAGAAAAAAGTCGACCTTACAGGTTCCATAGCTTCTATCTCTGAAAAAGATCTTGATGCGCGGCCTATCACATCGGTATCAGCTGGTATTCAAGGGCTCGCTCCTGGTGTCACTGTGCTTAATGCTTCAGGTAAGCCCGGAGAGGACGGTGGCTCTTTTCAAATCCGCGGTAAGGGTACATTAAACAATTCTGATCCGTACATCCTCGTCGACGGCGTTGAAACCGGTACAATTGATGCCATTGACCCCAGCGACATTGAGTCTATCTCAGTACTGAAGGATGCTGCTTCATCTGCCATATACGGTTCTAAAGCAGCAAATGGCGTCATCCTCATCACAACCAAGAGAGGCAAAGAGGGACGTGCAAAGATCAATTATAATGGTTCCATGGGCTTCCAAAAGCCGACCTATCTCCTTGAGAAGATGCACTCTTATGATTATGCACGTATGTACAACAAGGCTCTGACCGATGCAGGAAAGTCACCGCGATTTTCTGACGAAGAAATTCAGAAGTTCCGCGATGGATCTGACCCATACAACTATCCTGACACACGCTGGTATGATCTTGCATTCAAGACGGGCATTCTTACCAAGCACAACATCAATGTCACTGGTGGCAGCGATAAGGTACACTACATGGTGTCTGGTGGCTATCTCTATCAGAAAGGTACTATGCGCAACTCCGATCGTGATCAGTTCAACATGCGTTCTAACATTGACATGAAGGTATCTGGTAATTTGACGCTACGCGCCAATATGGCTTACATACACAATAACTTCTCACAGCCTATCCCCAGTTATGCCGTGGGTGACTTGTCGGGCGGTATCTTCCACCAACTCAGCCGTATCGCGCCGTGGATTCCTTATAAGTATGAGGATGGCAGCTATGGTTCAATCGGTGACGGCAATCCCGTGGCATGGCTCGATGCTGATGAACGTATGCGAAACCATAAGCAAAACCTTTCGATTACCGTGGCTGGTGACTGGAAAGTCTACAAGGACCTCACTTTAACTGCACGTGGTAACTTCGTATCTGACATCAATGACGGCACTCGCTACATGAAAGCTGTGAAATACCGGACTGGCTCGCACGGCCCGAATGCACTTTATGAGTACGACAATCTATGGCAGCGTTATGACCTTGACTTGCTCCTCAACTGGAGCCACAACTTTGGTTTCCATCACATGAAAGCACTCGCTGGTTATAATGCCGAATGGTACAACTTCAAGCAACTCACAGGTTCACGCAACACCTTCCCCAACAACGATATCGACGATCTGAATGCTGGTGCTTCATCTACTCAGACTAACTCAGGCTACACACGTCAGCTTCGACTAATGTCCTATTTTGGTCGTATAAATTACGATTGGAAGGACCGCTACCTCTTCGAAGCAAACCTCCGTGTCGATGGTTCGTCTCGTTTTGCTACCGGTCACCGTTGGGGTTACTTCCCATCGTTCTCTGCCGGATGGCGTGTCAGCGAGGAGCCTTTCTTGGCTGCAGCTAAGGCCTCTTGGCTTGAGAATCTGAAAATCCGTGCTTCTTGGGGTCAACTTGGCAACCAGGATGCTTTGGATGAGTATTATCCCTGGCTTGCCACTTATTCTATTGGTCGAAACTTCCCTTTCGGCGGTACACTCGCCACAGGTGTGACACAGACTACTCAAAAGCTCTCCACCATCTCCTGGGAAACAACAACCAACGTTGGCGTAGGATTTGACATGAGTTTTTTGAAATACTTCAACTTTACCTTCGACTGGTACCAGCGTACTACAAAGGACATCATCATGGCTGTACCTGTGCCTGCCACCTTTGGTATGGGAGCTTATGATGACAACATCGGTAAGGTACGCAACTCCGGTATCGAAGTGACAGCAGAATGGCAACAGTCCTTTGGTGACTGGACCTTCGGCATAACAGCCAACTTTGCTTACAACAAGAATGAGATTCTTGACCTTGGCGGCGTTAACGAGATGATTGACGGCTATTTCATCAACCGTGTCGGTGAGCCTTACCACGCCTATTACGGTTACATCGTCGATGGCTTGTTCCATAGTCAAGAAGAGGCTGATACTTATACGGCTAAATATGGCAATCCGTTTGGACAGAAATTCATGGCTGGCGACTTCCGTATCAGAGACGCAAATGGTGATGGCAAGCTCAATGCTGAGGATCGCCGCATCATTGGCAATCGTTTTCCAAAGTTCACGTTTGGAGGTAAGTTCTTCGTTGCTTGGAAGAATATTGACCTCTCTGTCATGTTCCAAGGCGCAACCAAGGTGAACCGCTATTATACAGAGACAACTACAGGTGACTTCACCGGTGATACGTCTTCTCCCGATGTTGCTTGGCTCGATGCTTGGTCAGCTGACAACCCCAATGGTAAATGGCCGCGTGCTGCTGAGGGGGTTTCTTCACCAAGTCACCAGCGCCACGGTACCTTCTCGTTCTGGTGTCCAAGTACAAGCTATGTGCGTGTGAAGAACATCCAGATCGGGTATAACTTACCTAAAAAGTGGGTCAGCACCATTGGACTGAACAATATACGCTTCTACTATTCTGGTGAGAATCTCTTCACCATTACCAACATGAAACTGAAAATCGACCCAGAGTCTCCTGATGGAAATGCTTATATATACCCACCGATGAAGACCAACTCTTTCGGTGTCAATGTCACATTCTAATTATTATAATACAATGATTATGAAAACCATAAAGATAACTTCAATATTATTTTGTGGCATGCTGTCTTTGGCTTCCTGCAGCGACTTCTTCGATGTGGTACCCCATGATGCGCTGACGCCTGCTACATTCTGGAAATCTGAAAGCGATGCCGAACAAGGACTCACAGCCTGCTACTACAATTGGGTGGACCAAAACCGTGGTTCTTCACTCTGTTTCTACGAGGATGTGGAGAGCGATATCGGCTTCAACTACACCCATACGGGTAACTACTCCTACATTGCAGAGGGAACCACTAACGCATCCAATGCAGTCAACTACTATAAGTATGATGCTATCCATAGCGTCAATGTTTTCCTAAGCCATATTGATGAAGTGCCATTTACTGAAAAGGCCAAGAAGAAGGATTTCATCGCTCAGGCTCGTGTCATCCGAGCTTACAATTACTATCGTCTTTGCTGGCTTTATGGCGGTGTACCTCTCATTACAAAGCCTCTCGAAACCGCAGAAGAAGCACAGTTGCCCAGAAGTCCAGAAGATAAAGTAAAGAAGTTTGTCATCGATGAGTTAGAGGCTGCCATCCCCGATCTACAGAAAAAAGCTAAAGCAAGAGGACGTATTGACCAAGGTACTGCTTTGGCCATTGAGATGCGTGTGCAACTCTACTGGGGCAACTATGCCGAGGCAAGAAAACTGGCACGAAAGATCGTAGCCTTAGGGCAATACTCACTTGACCCCAATTTCTTGCAGATGTTCACTATTGCCGGTCAGGGCTCGCCAGAAATCATCTATGCTTATCAGCATGTGAAGACAACATCCAACTATAGCGACATGATACGTTTCCCGAACAATGCTGACGGTGGTTGGGCTTCTTGGGTACCAACACAGAACTTAGTGGATATGTTTGAAATGAAAAACGGACTCATGCCTAATGAGTCTGGCTCTGGTTATGATTCCAAGCATCCTTATGTAAACCGTGATCCCCGCCTAAAGAACACAGTTGTCTATCCAGGCGAGGACTGGATACAGCAGGATGGTACAATTCGCATCGTCAACACAGTGGATAAGTTCATCAATGGAAAGACCAACACTGACTACTATCTTGCAGCTGATAATGCTTCCAAAACGGGTCTAATCTTTGCCAAGTACACTACGCCGTTGAACCAATACACTACCGCCTATAGCAACGACAACACTTGCCCAATTTACTTTCGTTATGCTGAGGTACTACTCACCATTGCTGAATGTGATACGGAGTTGAACGATAACCTCTCTGAGGCTCTTAACCTTATCGATCAGTTGCGCCTGCGTGGCGGCCAGATCAAGGTGGATCGCTCCCACTACCAGACGCAACAGCAAATCCGTACCCTCGTTCGTCGCGAACGTACCATCGAGTTAGCCGGTGAAGGATTCCGTCGTGCAGACATCCTGCGTTGGAAAGATGAGAATGGTAAAATACTGGCTAATGATGTCATGACTGACCTCTACCGTGCCATTGGCACAATCAATTACGACGAACCCAATCCTGACAAGCGCTTTATACAAACGATCCCAACTGATGCTAACAAGGCCGACCGCTTCGTGCAGTCACGTACATTTAAGGATTTCCAGCGCTATCTGCCTATTCCACAAGATCAGATAGACCGTAATCCTAACCTGACCCAAACACAGGGGTACGAGTAATCGCTAATTATCCAAGGAGATATATCAAAAAACATTTATTGAGTGCATACCTGCCCTTTTTGCCTTTTAACATATCTCCTTCATCATATTTTTTAATTGTATAATTCATTCCACTTATTTGAAAAAGTTTATGCGGAAAAGATTTATAGTTGTTGCATCCTTAGCTCTAATATGTGTCAAGACCATTGAAGCTCAGAAAAATCAGCGCCCGAATGTAATCTTCATTTATGCTGATGACCTCGGCTATGGCGACTTAGAGTGTTACGGAGCAAAGAATGTGAAAACGCCCAATGTCAATCTGCTTGCTTCCGAAGGATGCAGATTTACGAACGCATTTTCTGTGGCAGCTACGAGTACGCCATCGCGTTACTCTCTGCTGACGGGTGAGTATGCATGGCGAAAGCCGGGGACGGACATAGCACGGGGTGATGCGGGGATGATTATCCGTCCCGACCAATATACCATTGCTGATCTGTTCAAGAGCGTAGGATATGCAACCGGTGCTATTGGCAAGTGGCATTTAGGCCTTGGCGCACAAACTGGGAAGCAAGACTGGAATGCACCCCTTCCCGCAGGTCTTGCTGATCTTGGCTTCGACTATTCTTATATCATGGCTGCGACGGCCGACAGAGTGCCATGCGTGTTTTTGGAGAACGGCAAGGTTGCTAATTGGGATGCCTCTGCTCCAATCTTTGTCAGCTACAGCCAACCTTTTGAGGGTGAGCCTACAGGCAAGGAGCATCCCGAATTATGCTATAATGAAAAATCAGCATTTGGCCATAACCAAGCCATTGTCAATGGCATCGGACGTATCGGCTACATGAAAGGCGGAGGAAAAGCATTATGGAAAGACGAGAACATCGCTGATTCAATCATAAGCCACGCGCTGTCTTTCCTGCGCCAGCATCAGCGTGAACCATTCTTCATGTATCTCGCCACGAATGACATTCATGTACCCCGATTTCCTCATCCGAGGTTTCGCGGGAAGAGCGAAATGGGACTGCGCGGTGACGCCATTGTACAGTTCGATTGGTCGGTCGGTCAGGTAATGAAAGAGCTTAAGAGGCTCCATCTTGAAGACAACACCATCGTTATCTTGTCAAGTGACAACGGCCCCGTCGTGAACGATGGCTATGATGACAAGGCTGCAGAGATGCTTCACGGTCATAGTCCGGCGGGTCCGTTGAGAGGAAACAAATATAGCGCTTTTGAGGGAGGGACGCATATCCCATTTATTGTGAGATGGCCAGGACATATATCCAAAGGTACTTCTGACGCTCTGGTTTCACAGATTGACTTAATTGCAAGCTTTGCCCATTATCTCGGTGCCTTGATCCCTAAGGGATCTGCTCAAGACAGTCAGAACGAATGGGAGACTTGGATAGGAAAGAACGCCACAGGTCGAGAATATGTCGTGGAAGAAGCTGCTGACCATACGCTTTCTCTGCGAACACAGAATTGGAAATATATTCAACCCAGCGATACACCTATTCCTTTGATGAGAGCAGAAAATGTGGAGACAGGTTATTCGCCAACCCCGCAACTATACAAGATAGATAAAGATCTTCATGAGGATGCCAATGTAGCAGATTGTTATCCAGACACTCTGTTTCAGTTACAAGCAAAGCTCAGAAAAATCATAAACATAAATAAATTAAAGATTTAAACTATGATTAACCATCAAAACTACCGGCTACTTGCTACCGCTATTCTTTTTCTGACATTCCAGTCCCTGTCTGCTTTCAAGATTGTACACGGACCGTACCTACAAAATGTGGGAACCACTGAAGTAACAATCGTCTGGGAGACAGATGCTCCGTCTACAGGATGGGTGGAGCTTGCTCCCGATGACAGCACAGACTTCTATGCCATAAGTCGACCTCGTATCCTTGACACTTCAATAGGCATTGTGCGAACCTCAAAGCTTCATGCGGTACGCCTCTTATCGCTACAACCCAACACCGTCTATCGCTATCGTGTCGTCTCTCATGAGGTAAAGGATCGTGGTGCTTACAGCTCACAGTATGGCAGCTATGCCACTGACTTCATTTACCATATGCCCGCCAAGCATTTCCGCACACTCAATCCACAGAAACCCGAAACTTCGTTCATGGTATACAACGATGTCCATGAGCACTCCTATCTGCTCGAAAAACTGGGTAAACTCGTAGACTATCAGAATCGTGACATGGTCATCTTCAATGGTGACATGATGAACTTTTTCAGTCATGACAGCACATTCTTCCATGGATTCATGGATGAAGCTGTCCGTCTCTTTGCAGCAGAGAAACCCGTTTATTATGTGCGCGGCAATCATGAGACGCGCGGTCCTGTTGCAGAATACTTCCACGATTATGTCTGTCCGCGACAACCTAACCTCTACTTTACCTGGCAGCAGGGCCCCATCTTCTTTATTGCTTTGGATACCGGCGAAGACAAACCCGACGACGACATCGAATACAGTGGTTTTACCGACTACGACAACTACCGTTCTGAGCAAGCACTGTGGCTCAAAGATGTCGTAAAGAGCGATGCCTTTAGAAAAGCCAAATATCGAATCGTCATTGAGCACATACCGCCAGCAATAGACGCTGACGCTTGGCACGGTAGCCTCGAAGTGAGCCAAAAGTTTGTGCCAATACTCAATAATGCAGGCATTGATCTGATGATTTGTGGTCATACACATTCGTTCAGTTATCATCCAGAAAACCAAAACATGCGTTTCCCCATCCTTATCAACTCTAACCATGGCGTCGTGGCGGCAGAGGCTAACACAGAACAGCTACATGTCAAGATCGTGGATGTCAATGGAAAGAAGACATTTGAGAAGATCTACCCCTGTAAGCATTGATAGCTTCAAAGAAAGTAGTAGATAAACACGACAGGAAAGTTGGACTGTAAAATTACAAATAACTGATACTGTATCCATTGCCATATCAAGTATTCTTAGTACCTTTGTGTCGAATTTAAAACTATATCGAAACAGACTAAAACTTATATATGGCAAACAAAGACTTACCTTCCCGTCTTTCCTATTGCTTTCCAGTGAGCAAGAAGCTCCTTTTCCTTTGTCTTCTCCTGATGATTGCCTGCGTGCTGTCGGCAGCTAACGCGAAGCCCTTTACGGTGCCCGAAGTCCGCCAATGGAAAGGCGGTGAGGGGCAATGCTGCTTGTCAGGCCGTGTAGTGTATCAAGGCAAGGAAAGCCAGCGTGTGGCGCAACTCTTAGCAGCCGACTACAGCGAGATGTTTGGCCGTGCGCTCGACATCGTTCCGGGCAAGGCTGCAGAGGGCGACATCGTGCTCACCGAGAAGACACGTAAAGCCCTTGGACAGGAAGGATACAGTCTTGACATCGCGCACGTCGTGACGCTCATGGGCGGCAGCAAGCAGGGACTCTACTGGGCCACACGTACCCTGCTGCAGCTCATGGAGCATAGCCAGGGCATCTTTTTGCCAAGAGGACAGATTCTCGACCGCCCGCAGTATGCCTACCGCGGATTCATGCTCGACTGCGGACGCAAGTTCTTTCCCATGTCCATGCTCAGGCAGTATGTGAAGATGATGGCCTACTACAAGATGAATGCCTTCCACATCCATCTCAACGACAACGCTTTCCCTTGGTTCTACAACTATGACTGGAGCAAGGTGCCGGCGGCCTTTCGTCTGGAGAGTGATGTCTTTCCAGGTCTCACGGCCCGCGACGGCCATTACACCAAGGCTGACTTCATGGCCTTGCAGGATCTGGCCGACAGTCTCAGCGTGGAGATCATCCCTGAAATCGACGTGCCTGCCCACAGCCTCGCTCTGACACGCTACCGTCCCTCACTGGCCAGCAAGGACTATGACCCCGACCATCTCAACTTGCTCAATCCCGCCACGACGGCTTTCTGCGATAGTCTCTTTATCGAATACCTTTCCGGTCCTAACCCCGTGTTCAAGGGTAAGTACATGCATATTGGCACCGACGAGTACTCCAACAAAGACCAGAAGGTGGTGGAGGCCTTCCGTGCCTTTACCGACCATTACATCCGCCTGGTTGAAAGCTTCGGCAAGAAAGCAGCCATATGGGGGCAACAGACCCATGCCAAGGGCACCACGCCCATCAAGGTAAAGGACGTGCTGATGTATGCATGGTCTAACGACTACGCCAATCCCGAGGAGATGATGAAGCTCGGCTATCATCTGGTGAGTATTCCCGACGGGCAGGTTTATATTGTGCCAAAGGCTGGCTATTATTATGACTATCTTGACACCCGACAGCTTTATGACAGCTGGACACCCGCCAACATCAACGGAGAGAAGTTCAGCGAGGACAACAAGCAGATTGAAGGCGGATCCTTTGCTGTATGGAACGATATTGTGGGTAATGGCATCAGTGACAAGGATGTCCACTATCGTGTGGTCCCTGCCCTGCGTACGATGGCGGCGAAGATGTGGACGGCCTCACATGTCACCTTCCCCTACGCTGAGTTTGCCAAGGAGTCTTTGCAGCTCCACGAGGCTCCAGGCGTGAACTATGCCGGCCGCCAGCCGTATGGCACCGTATTGGAGAAAGCCTCGCTGACTTGTGGCGAGCGCCTGCCCCTGGAACAGATAGGCTGGCACTACAGCGTCAGCTTCGACATCGATGCCAAGACCGAACAGAAAGGCACCACACTCTTCTCCTTCGGCGACACCAAGCTCTATCTCGCCGACCCCATCGGAGGCATGTTGGCATTCAGTCGCGACGGATATCTCGACAGCTTCGGCTACCAGTTCTTCCCCGGTGAGAAAGCCCACGTGGAGATCATGGGCGACCAGGAGAAAACCACACTCAAAGTCAACGGCCGCGTGGTGAGCGACCTCTCTGTGCGCAAGATCAACTTCGGCAAGCGCGGCGACATGTATTACATCAGCACCTTAGTGTGCCCTCTGCAGCAGGTGGGACAGTTCAATAGCCGCGTCACCAACCTCAAAGTCGTCAGCGAATAATATCCTTAACAGATGAGACACCTACTTTCTCTTGTCGCCATGCTTTTCTTGTTGTGCGGTAAGAACTTTGCCAAGGATTTCACCTTAGCTTCTCCAGACGGGAATCTTCTGATGACGATCAGCCTGGGGGGAGAAAATCTTACGGCGCCCTCCAATGGCAAAAAGACCCTTCACCTTGCATCTGGCGGCGGGGCTGCATTGATAAATTGATAATTTGATACTGACAGGCTGCCATAGAAACGTAAACTTTTAAAATACATAATGAAAATGAGAAAACTGACTTTCAAACTCTCTGGGGCATCGTTGGCCTTCATTGCCTTAATAGCTGCCACACCATCAAACGCCCATGCTCAGAAGCGCGCGTTTCTTCCTCCCACAATGGGATGGAGCTCATGGAACACCTTCGCGCTCAATATCAATGAGGATGTCATTTGTGGACAGGCCGATGAAATGGTGAAAAAAGGCCTTGACAAGGTCGGATATCAGTATGTGAACATCGACGACGGCTATTGGGACGGGCGCGATGCCAATGGCAACCTGCGTATCAATGCCACGCTTTTTCCCAAGGGCATGAAATATGTGGCTGACTATATTCACAGTAAAGGCTTGAAGGCCGGTATCTATTCGGATGCAGGCGACAACACATGCGGATCGAATGGTGGTAAGAATGCTTATGGTGTCAACGTGGGACTCGCCGGACACGAGTATCAGGACTGCAAGCTCTATTTCAACGACTGGGGCTACGACTTTATCAAGGTCGACTACTGCGGCGGAGCCCACATGGGACTTGACGAGCAGAAGCAATACACCAAAATCAGTGACGCTATCAAGCGCTGCGAGAAAGAGACCGGCCGCCGCATCGTCTACAATGTATGCCGATGGGCCTACCCCGGCACGTGGATCAGCCGCGTGGCCGACTCGTGGCGCACCACGGGCGACATCTACGACGCTTGGAAGTCATACGAAGGCATCATCAGGGAAAACCTCTACATCCAGGCCTATACAGGTGGCGGACATTACAACGACATGGACATGCTGGAGCTCGGACGCTCGCAGAGCCTTGACGAAGACCGTACCCACATGGCCTATTGGTGCATCACCAGCTCGCCACTGCTCATCGGCTGCGACCTGCGCACGCTCAGCGATGCTTCGCTCGGACTGCTGAAAAACACCGATCTCATCGCCATGAACCAGGATGTACTCGGTCTCGGTGCACCTGTAGCGCAGAGGCAGGGAGACGTCTATGTCGTGGCAAAGGACATGAAGACGCTGCATGGCAGCCAGCGCGCCGTGGTGGTGATGAACCTCACCGACCGCAGACAGACCATCAACGTGGACCTGCGCGCGCTGCAGTTCACGGGGCAGGTGGCCGTGCACGACTGCTTCACTAAGGCTGATACGAAAGTGTCGGAAGCCACGATGAGCGTCACCGTACCCGCGCATGGCTCACAGGCATACCTCATCACCGGAGCACGCACCGACAAAGCCCTCTATCAAGCCGAGGAAGCCTGGCTGCACGACTATCAGGAATTAGAGAACCGACTGAGCGCCACACCCATGGAGGATGCCTCCGCCAGTCAGGGAGCCTATGTAGGAAATATCGGAAACAAGCCCTCCAACTACTTAGAGTGGAACGACGTATACGTGAAGAATAGCGGCAAGTACAAGCTCTCCTTCACCTACGCCTCGGAGAAAGACCGTGACATGGCGGTGGCTGTCAATGGCCGACATGTCAAAACCTTTGAGAACCTCAACTCTGGATCATGGAACAAGCAGTGGTCCACCTGCTCGGTGGTCGTCGATCTCAAGGCCGGGAGCAATCAGGTGAAACTCGGCAATGAGGATAACTTCACACCCAATGTGGACTGCATGAGCGTGGAGAAACTGTAATTGCCAGCACAAAGGCGGCATCATCGCGTTGCCTTTACACCGTAGACGCATTGCCTTTACACCGTAGACGCATTGCCTTTACACCGTAGACGCGTTGCCTTTACATTGCTGCCGCCATTCAGACGAGGCAAAAAGGCTCCCGCCTGATAATTTTACAGAAAAACGCCTGAATATTTGCAGGATTGCGGAAAAGTCCGTAACTTTGCAGTGTTCAGTGGAATGAGGGACTCCTAAAAAGCGAGTTCCTCATTTTTTTATAACTTCAATACATGATAGACAAAAGCGTCGTAAAAGGATTAGTAGAAGAGTGGCTTAAGGACAAAGAGTATTTTCTTGTAGACCTGAACATCAGCCCTGATGACAAGATTACCGTTGAGATCGACCATGCCGACGGCGTGTGGATTGAGGATTGCGCCAATCTGAGCCAGTTCATCGAGGACCATCTCAACCGCGACGAGGAAGACTATGAGCTCGAAGTAGGCTCTGCAGGTCTCGGCCAGCCTTTCAAAGTGGCCCGCCAATACGAGATTTTCATCGGCGAGCCCGTAGAGGTACTCAACGGCGACGGCAAGAAAACAAAAGGTGTCTTGAAGAGTGTCGACGGCCGCGACTTCACTGTGACCGTCAATGAAAAGGTGAAGGTGGAAGGCAAAAAGCGCCCTGTGATGATGGACGTGGACCACACTTTCAACATGGATACCGTGAAATATACGAAATATTTGATCAGTTTTAAATAAAAAACAAAAAAGATACACAGCTATGCCAGTAAGAAAAATGGACGACGAGCAGGTGAGCATGATTGGCTCCTTCCGTGAGTTTCAGGATACGAAGCATATTGACCGCACCACACTTGTAAGCGTGCTCGAGGAGAGTTTCCGCAATGTCCTCTCCAAGATTTTTGGGTCTGACGAGAACTTTGACGTTATTGTCAACCCCGACAAGGGTGATTTTGAGATTTACCGCAACCGCATGGTTGTGGCCGATGGTGAAGTGGCCGATGAGAATAAGGAGATCAGTCTGACCGACGCCCGGAAGATCGACACCGACTATGAGGTGGGCGAGGAAGTGTCCGAGCCCGTCGACTTTGCTAAGTTCGGCCGCCGCGCCATCCTCACGCTCCGCCAGACACTGGCCAGCAAGATTCTTGAGTTGGAGCACGACGCCCTCTACAATAAGTATAAGGACCGTGTGGGACAGATCATTGCCGCCGAAGTCTACCAAGTCTGGAAGCGCGAGGTGCTTCTCGTGGATGACGACAACAACGAACTGCACCTGCCTAAGAGCGAGCAGATTCCGGCCGACGTCTACCGCAAAGGCGAGACAGTAAGGTGTGTCATTGAACGCGTGGACAACGAGAACAACAATCCCCGCATCATCCTCTCACGCACCAGCCCCATTTTCCTGCAGCGGCTACTTGAGAACGAGGTGCCTGAGATCCAGGACGGTCTCATCGCCATCAAGAAGATAGCCCGTATGCCCGGTGAGCGCGCCAAGATCGCGGTGGAGAGCTACGACGACCGCATTGACCCCGTGGGCGCATGCGTGGGTGTGCATGGAAGCCGTGTGCACGGCATCGTGAGAGAGCTCGATAACGAGAATATTGATGTCATCAACTGGTCGGCCAACACCAAGCTCTTCATCCAGCGCGCCCTGAGTCCCGCTCAGGTCACCGACATTAAGCTTGATGAGGAGAGCCACAAGGCCAGCGTCTATCTGCAGCCCGACCAGGTGAGCCTCGCCATCGGCCGAAGCGGTATGAACATCAAACTTGCATCCATGCTGACAGAATATACCATCGACGTATTCCGGGTCGTGGGCGACAGTGAACAGGAAGGCCAGGTTGACGATGTTTATCTTGACCAGTTCAACGATGAGATCGACCAGTGGATCATCGATGCCATTAAGGGAATTGGCCTGGAAACCGCACGGGAGGTGCTCAATGCTCCGCGCGAGATGCTGGTGGAGAAGGCCGACCTCGAGGAAGAAACCGTGGATCACGTACTTGAGGTATTGAAAAAAGAATTTGAATAAAAGAGGAAGAAGTAGTAATATATGATCATCAGATTAAATAAAGCATTACGTGAACTGAATATAGGACGCCAAACGGCAGTTGGCTTCCTGCAAAAGAGAGCCGGTATGCTGGGCGAGGTCAAGGATGACCTCAACTTCAAGCTTAACGACAAGCAGTATGCGGCGCTCGTGGAGGCTTTCAAGAAGGATGCGGCCGTCAAGGAGAAGGCAGAGCAGCTCTTCAAGAAGCCGGAGAAGAAGAAAGACCGCGACAACGCCAAACGCCGTGTGGAGAACAGCCTGGAGCCGGGCGCCCATCAGAACTATACCCCACTGGGCAAGATCGATCTTAGCAGCGTCGGAAAAAGCTCTATGGGACGCAAGTCTGATGCTGCTTCGAAGAAACCCGCCAACAAGCCCGAGACTGCTGCCGTCAGTCAAAAGGTCGATTCGGCTCCCGCTAAAGAAGAGCCCGTAGCAGACAAGGCAACGAAGCCTGAAGAGAAGCCTGCTGAGAAATCTATGGAGAAGTCCGTGGAGAAACCTATGGAGAAGTCCGTGGGAAAACCTGTGGTAGCTCCGGTGAAACCCGAAGAGAAACATGTGGAGAAACCAGCAGAGGCCCCCAAGACTGCGGAAGCCAAAGCTGAGACTTCTGCTTCGCCGCAGCCTACCGCCAAAGCCAAAGAGCCTCAGAAGCAAGAGACTTCCACGGAAAAGCCCGCGCCCAAACAGCGTCAGGTCATTCAGAAACCGGCGGCTATCAAGGTGGCCGAGGTAACCCAGCCTATGGCTGATACGAAGAAAGGTACGGAAATCTTCCGTACAAAGACAGAGGCCCGCATTGACGACACGCCAAAAGTAACCGTCCTCGGCAAAATAGACCTGAACTCCATTAACTCCAGCACACGCCCAAAGAAGAAGACGCGTGCCGAGCGTCAGCGTGAGCGTCAACGTCAGCAGAATGGCGGAAACAACACCAACGCCAATAACCGTGGAAAACGGGAACGCATCAATAACAATAAGGTGGACATCAACGCTGCCTCCAACCAGCAGAGCGGAAATAAAAACGGTAACGGAAAGAAAAAGAAAAACCGCAACCGCAGCAACAGACCTTTGGAAGTCAACGACGAGGATGTGGCACGCCAGGTTAAGGAGACACTGGCACGCCTGACCAGCAAGAGCCAAAACAAGAAAGGCGCCAAATACCGTAAGGAGAAACGAGATGCCGTCCAGGAGAAGCTTGATGCCGAGGCACGTGCTGAAAAGAAAGAGAGCAAGGTGCTGAAGCTTACCGAGTTCGTGACCGTGTCAGAGCTTGCCACGATGATGAACGTATCGGTGACGCAGGTCATCTCCACGCTGATGAGCATCGGCATCATGGCCTCTATCAACCAGCGCCTCGATGCCGAGACCATCAACATGGTGGCAGAAGAGTTTGGCTTCAAGACAGAGTATGTCAGTGCTGAGGTGCAGGAAGCCGTGAGCGAGGAGGAGGACGACGAGAGCGATCTCGTGACCCGTGCTCCGATAGTGACCGTCATGGGTCACGTCGACCATGGTAAGACCTCACTGCTCGACCACATCCGTAATACGAATGTCATTGCCGGTGAGGCAGGCGGCATCACCCAGCACATCGGTGCCTACGGTGTGACGCTCAAGGATGGCCGCAAGGTCACCTTCCTCGATACCCCAGGTCATGAGGCTTTCACCGCCATGCGTGCCCGTGGTGCGCAGGTCACTGATATCGCCATCATCATCATTGCCGCCGACGACTCCGTGATGCCTACTACAAAGGAGGCCATTGCCCACTGTCAGGCTGCCGGTGTGCCGATGGTGTTTGCCATCAACAAGATAGATAAGCCGGGGGCCAATCCCGACAGAATACGTGAAGATCTGGCCAACATGAACCTTCTCGTCGAAGAGTGGGGCGGTAAATACCAGTGCCAGGAGATCAGTGCCAAGAAAGGCACCGGCGTAGACGAACTCATGGAGAAGGTGCTGCTCGAGGCCGATATGCTTGACCTCAAGGCTAACCCCAACCGCAAGGCTACAGGTACTGTCATCGAATCGTCGCTCGATAAGGGCCGCGGGTATGTATCAACGGTGCTCGTAAGCAACGGTACGCTACATGTGGGCGACATTGTATTGGCCGGCACCTCGTGGGGCCGTGTGAAAGCCTTATTCAATGAGCGCAATCAGCGCATTGATAATGTGAAGCCCGCTGAGCCCGCCATTGTTCTCGGCTTGAATGGAGCTCCTACAGCTGGCGACCAGTTCCATGTCATCGAGACCGAGCAGGAGGCACGCGACATTGCCAACAAGCGTGAGCAGCTACAGCGTGAACAGGGTCTTCGCACACAGAAGCGCCTGACGCTCGGCGATATCTCGCACCGTATCGCACGTGGTGAATTCCACGAACTCAACATCATTGTCAAGGGTGATACCGACGGCTCCATTGAGGCCTTGTCCGATTCCTTCCTCAAACTGTCTACCGAGAAGGTGCAAGTCAACGTCATCAGCAAGGCTGTGGGGCAGATTTCGGAGAACGATGTCATGCTCGCCTCGGCTTCTGATGCTGTCATCGTCGGCTTCCAGGTACGCCCGTCTGTCGACGCCCGTAAGCTTGCCGACCGTGAAGGTGTGGAGATCAATACTTACTCCATTATCTACGATGCCATCGACGACATCAAGGCCGCCATGGTAGGTATGCTCGATAAGGTGACGAAAGAGGTGGTCACCGCTGAGGTGGAAGTCAAGCAAGTGTTCAAGATCTCCAAGGTTGGTGCAATTGCCGGTGCCTTAGTCACCGAGGGCAAGGTGCACTCCAAGGACAAGGCCCATGTCGTGCGTGACGGTATCGTGGTGCACACTGCGCCTATCGCTGCCCTGAAACGCTATAAGGACGACGTGAAAGAGGTGGTAACAGGCCTGGAGTGCGGTATCTCGCTGGTCAACTATAACGACATTCAGGTGGGTGATATCATCGAGACCTTCACGGAGATTGAGGTGGAGCAAAAACTGTAAGGCACGTTGCGCCCCAGTTACAGTCAAGTAAACACGGTTGCTTGCCGCGGTGAGTGACAACATCCGGTAACAATTGTGATTCATGATAAAGGTGGCACGGCTTTTGTTCGTGTCACCTTGTATTATTAATACATCTCGTAATATTATAGTTATATATGGAGATAAAACTTAAGAAGGAAAGCAACGACTTTGTCAAGGAGGTTGCCAACCAGAAATATGAATATGGCTTCACGACAGATATTGACACTGAGGTCATTCCCAAGGGCCTCAACGAGGATGTCGTAAGGCTCATTTCCAAGAAAAAAGGTGAGCCCGAGTGGCTGCTTGGCTTCCGGCTCGAAGCCTACCGCTATTTGAAAACATTGAAGATACCAACGTGGGGACATGTTCATGTCCCGCCCATCGACCTTCAAGCCATCTCCTATTATGCTGATCCATTGGCCAAAAAACCGAAGAATAAGGAGATGGACCCAGAGCTGGAGAAGACCTTCGACAAACTTGGTATTCCCCTCGAAGAGCGTCTGGCTCTCAGTGGCACGGCTGTTGACGCGGTAATGGACTCCGTCTCCGTGAAAACGACATTTAAGAAGCAGCTCGCCGAGAAAGGCATTATCTTCTCCTCGATTGGTGAGGCAGTGAAGAATCATCCGGACCTCGTGCGTCAGTATCTCGGATCAGTGGTGCCTTATCGTGATAATTTCACCGCCGCCCTCAACTCGGCGGTCTTCTCCGATGGTAGTTTCGTGTATATACCCAAAGGCGTGCGTTGCCCGATGGAGCTAAGCAGCTATTTCCGTATCAACGCCCGTAACACAGGACAGTTTGAGCGTACGCTCATTATTGCCGACGACGATGCCTATGTCTCTTACCTCGAGGGCTGTACGGCACCGATGCGCGATGAGAACCAATTGCATGCCGCCGTCGTGGAGATTGTGGTAATGAACAATGCTGAAGTAAAATACTCTACCGTGCAGAACTGGTATCCGGGTGATGAGCACGGAAAAGGAGGCGTGCTCAATCTTGTGACCAAGCGGGGCGACTGCCGTGGCGTCAACTCCAAACTGTCGTGGACACAGGTAGAGACAGGATCAGCCATCACATGGAAATATCCTTCCTGTATCCTCCGCGGTGACAACTCGCAGGCTGAGTTCTACAGCGTGGCAGTCACCAACCACTATCAAGAAGCCGACACAGGCACAAAGATGATCCACATCGGCAAGAACACTAAGTCGACCATCATCTCGAAAGGCATCTCAGCCGGACACTCACAAAACAGTTATCGTGGCCTCGTCCGCGCGGCAGCCAGTGCGGAGAATGCGCGCAATTACTCTTCATGTGACTCTTTGCTCCTGGGGTCAGACTGTGGAGCCCACACGTTCCCCTACATGGATATTCACAACGATACGGCAGTCGTGGAGCATGAAGCAACGACCTCGAAGATCAGTGAGGACCAGCTCTTTTATTGCAACCAGCGAGGCATCCCTACAGAGGATGCAGTAGGGCTCATCGTTAATGGCTATGCCAAGGAAGTGCTCAACAAACTCCCCATGGAGTTTGCCGTAGAGGCTCAGAAGCTGCTTTCCGTCTCATTGGAGGGAACAGTAGGATAATATTATTAATGGGCTTATTAAGCCCAGTAGGCGCAAACACATAGGCCTGTAAAAAACAAAATACTATGTTAGAAGTAAGAAATCTTCACGCCACGATAGCTGGCAAAGAGATATTAAAAGGAATCAACCTCACTGTCAATGATGGTGAGATACATGCCATCATGGGACCCAACGGCTCGGGCAAATCCACACTCTCGGCCGTATTGACGGGCAACCCGCTCTACACAGTCACAGAGGGCTCCGCCATGTTCAACGGCAAGGATCTTCTGGCAATGAAGCCTGAGGACCGCGCGCGTGAGGGACTGTTTCTCTCCTTTCAGTACCCCGTAGAGATACCAGGTGTATCGATGGTCAACTTCATGAAAGCTGCTGTCAATGCCAAGCGCGAATATGAGGGTAAGGAACCTCTCAAGGCTCCCGAGTTCATGAAACTGATGAAAGAGAAACGTGAGCTTGTAGAGCTCGACCCGAAACTTTCGCGCCGCTCCGTCAATGAAGGCTTCTCCGGCGGAGAGAAGAAGCGCAATGAGATCTTCCAAATGGCGATGCTCAACCCGAAGCTGTCTATTCTCGATGAAACCGACTCTGGGCTCGATGTGGATGCCATGCGCATCGTGGCAGATGGAGTCAACAAACTTTTTGCACCCGATAAGTCGATCATCGTCATTACCCACTATGAGCGTCTCCTTGATATGATTAAGCCACAAATGGTTCATGTGCTTTATAATGGACGTATCGTACGCACTGAGGGACCGGAACTGGCTAAGGAGATTGAGAAGCGAGGATACGACTGGATCAAGGAAGAGGCTGATGAGAAATACGGAAAATGAGGAGGAACACATGAGTAGCGAAAAACAATATATTGATCTGTACGCACAGTCGAGGGAGATGCTCAATGCACATTCCTCTGCCGTGCTGAACGGAGTCCGCGACAGCGCCTTTGAGGATTTCAAACGTCAGAGATTTCCCTCACGTAAAGTAGAACGCTACAAATACACGGACATGGACAAGCTATTCGAACCTGACTACGGCGTGAATGTCAACCGTGTGGAATTTCCTATCAACCCTTACAGTGTCTTCAGTTGCGATGTACCCAATCTCTCTACATCACTCTATTTTGTAGTCAACGATACCTTCTACAAGAAAGCTCTGCCTAAAGTAGGACTGCCGGAAGGCGTGGAGGTGATGAGCCTGAAGGATGCCGCCGATGTACATCCTGACTTTGTCGCCAAGTATTATGGGAAGATAGCAAAGACATCTGAGGATGCCGTTACCGCCCTTAACACGATGCTGGCAGAAGACGGCCTCTTCATTCATGTGCCTAAGAATATCAAAGTTGAGCGTGCCATTCAGGTGGTCAATATCTTGCGTTCGAACGTCGACCTTATGGTTAACCGGCGGGTGCTCATCGTCATGGACGAAGGAGCCGAGGCAAAGTTGCTTTTCTGTGACGACTCGGCCGATGACCGTAACTTCCTCGGCACTCAAGTCATTGAAGCCTATGTAGGCGAGAATGCCAGTCTCGACCTTTATTGCCTGGAAGAAACACACGACAAGAATACACGGGTGAGCAATGTCTACATTGATCAACAGGCCAACAGCCGGCTCAACCACAACGTCATTACCTTACAGAATGGCATTACCCGCAATCGCCTCGACCTCGTTTTCAAAGGAGAGGGAGCCGAGTGTTGGTGCAACGGCTGCGTCATTGCCGACAAGAGCCAGCATGTGGACAACAACACACTCATCGACCATCAGGTCGGGCACTGCAATTCACACGAGCTCTACAAATATGTGCTGGACGATCAGGCTGTTGGTGCCTTTGCCGGGCGAGTGCTGGTGCGTCACAACGCGCAGAAGACCAACTCCGAGGAACGCAACCAAAACCTCGTGATGACCAAGCACACCCGTATGTACACTCAGCCGATGTTGGAGATTTATGCCGACGACGTAAAGTGCTCGCATGGCTCCACGGTGGGACAACTCAACGACGCCGCCAAATTCTACATGCAGCAGCGGGGTATTGATGAGCATGAGGCAAAGCTTCTGTTGGAGTTTGCCTTTATTGGCGAGGTCATTGACCAGATCAAACTGGAACCCTTGCGCGACCGTCTCCACCAGCTGGTGGAGAAACGTTTCCGCGGTGGACTCGGCACATGCAATGGCTGCAAGATCTGTAAATAAAGTAAGACTTCACTTGGAACTCAGCATTTATGACATAGAAAATGAATTATGATATTGAAAAAATAAGGGAAGACTTCCCTATATTGAGTCGCAAGATTCATG
This sequence comes from Hallella multisaccharivorax DSM 17128, assembly GCF_000218235.1. Taxonomy (GTDB): domain Bacteria; phylum Bacteroidota; class Bacteroidia; order Bacteroidales; family Bacteroidaceae; genus Prevotella; species Prevotella multisaccharivorax. Next base: position 470,507 of record NZ_GL945017.1, read on the forward strand.
GCAAGCCTTTGGTCTATCTCGACAATGCCGCCACGACACAGAAACCACTATGCGTACTTGACGCCATGCGTCACGAATACCTCAACGAGAATGCCAACGTCCACCGCGGCGTGCACTATCTTAGCGTGCAGGCCACAGAACTACACGAGCAAGCACGCGAGACTGTGCGCCGCTTTCTCAATGCTAAGAATACCACAGAAATCGTCTTCACGCGTGGCACTACCGAAGGGCTCAACTTGATAGCCTCCACCTTCTCAGAGGCGATAATGCAACCCGGAGATGAAGTCATCGTATCGGTCATGGAGCATCATTCCAACATAGTGCCGTGGCAATTGGCTGCCAACCGCAAAGGCATTCACCTCCGCGTCATTCCCATGAGCGACGATGGTGTGCTGGACATAGAAGCCTATCACAATCTCTTTAATGAGAAGACAAAGATCGTCAGCGTGACCCATGTTAGCAATGTGCTGGGAACTGTCAATCCGGTGGAAGACATCATCCACATTGCTCACAAGCATGGGGTACCTTGTGTTGTCGACGGTGCACAGAGCGCGCCACACTTCAAGATTGATGTACAGCAGTTGGACTGTGACTTCTATGTCTGCAGCGGCCACAAGATGTATGGTCCGACGGGCGTCGGTGTGCTGTATGGCAAGGAGGACTGGCTCGACCGTCTGCCGCCATATCAGGGCGGAGGCGAGATGATCGACCATGTAAGCTTTGAAAATACCACATTTGAGCAGCCACCCCTGAAGTTTGAGGCCGGCACGCCCGACTATATCGCCACTCATGGTCTTGCCGTAGCTATCGACTATTTGGAGAAGCTGGGTATGGATAACATAGCAGCCCATGAGCATGCGCTCACTGAGTATGCAGTGCAACGTCTCTCACAGATTGACGCTATACATATCTACGGTCACGGATTGGCTTATGGTAATCGTAACTCTCAACTCTCAACTCTAAACTCTAAACACCTAAGTGATGCGGTTATCTCTTTCAATGTCGGCAGGATTCACCACATGGATATGGGCACGCTGCTCGACCAGCTCGGTATCGCTGTGCGCACGGGTCATCATTGCGCTCAACCCCTCATGGATCGCCTCGGTGTCCTCGGTACTGTCCGTGCCTCCTTTGCCCTCTACAACACGAAAGAGGAGATTGATACGTTGGCAGAGGGAATAGAGAGAGTATCAAAAATGTTTTAGAGTAATGCTTTCCCCACATTATTATAAGGATCTGTTGGAAGCGGGATGCGATGAAGCCGGGCGTGGATGCCTGGCAGGCAGCGTGTATGCTGCTGCCGTCATCCTGCCGGCCGATTACGATAACCCCGCACTCAATGACTCAAAGAAGCTCTCTGAGAAGCGGCGATATGCTCTACGTGAGCAGATCCAGCACGATGCGACAGCATGGGCCGTAGGCGTTGTCACTCCTGAGGAAATTGATGAGATCAACATCCTCCACGCTTCTTTTCTTGCCATGCACCGCGCTATTGCCCAGTTAAACTTCAAGCCCAGGGCACTGATCATCGACGGTAACCGGTTTGATGCCACGCCAAGCTTGCCAAAAAGATGCGGGAATTTTGATGATACTAACGGGTGCAGACGGTTACAAGAGTCGCACCCTGTAACAATTCCATATACTTGTATTGTCCACGGCGACGCCAAATACCAAGCCATTGCCGCAGCCTCCATTCTTGCAAAGACCTATCGCGACGACTATATGAACCGGCTTGATGAAGAGTTTCCCATGTACGATTGGCGCAAAAATAAAGGCTATCCAACCCGTGAGCACCGCACGGCTATTGCCAAGTATGGCATTTCAAAATATCACCGTAAGAGTTTTAATCTTTATGGTGACCGACAGCTTGAATTGAAATTTGAATAATCAATGGCAAAGGAAAATGAGACAACTCGGTCACTTTACCGCTGGCTCAACGTAATCAAAGCCATTGCAGGTGACCAAGGACAATCCGCAGCATCGATAGCTGAGATCTTAGGATCCAGCACCCGTAACGCCTATTACGTGCTGAATGCTTTGGAGAAATACGGATTTATGGTCAACCATACCAAAGGATCCTACAGTCTGGACATCAACTCTCCTTTTTTTCGCGAGTTGAGATCTTCCGTTAACTTCACCACCGACCAGGCAGCCTATCTTTACAAACTCCTCTTGCTGACAGGGAAAGACAACGCCTTAGCCGGCGCATTGATGGTGAAACTGGAGCGATTTTATAACCTCAACGGGCAGGACGGGAATGAAAAGAGCTACGGACCCTATAAAAATTACCTACTATTGAAGCGTGCTATACATGATAAGAAATGCGTTGTACTACATAACTATGCATCCTCCAACAGCCTTACGGTAAGGGACCGCTTTGTAGAGCCATTCATGTTTCTCGGAGAGGAAAGTGACATTCGTGCCTATGAACCGGAGTCAAGTATCAACAAGACTTTCAAGATCTCTCGCATTAGCAGTGTTGACATACTCGAAGATGACTGGAGCCATGAAGAAAAGCATAGGGATGCCTTCACCGATATGTTCATGTACAGTGGAGAGATCAGGCATCATATTCGTCTTCGCCTCGATGTGTCTTCTTCGAATTTCATGCAGGAGGAGTACCCTCATTCAGAAGCTTGTCTCACACGTGAAGATGACACACATTGGCTCTTAGAGACCGATGTGGCGAACTATGCGGGTATAGGGCGCTTCATCCTCGGACTCTACGACCACATAGAAATCATTGAGGATGAAGGCTTGCAACAGTATCTTCGGCAACAGATCCAAAAAATGCTGGACAGATAACATCTACAGCTCCACCGTCAAAGCATTGCCATGTATTCAATACTCTTAGACGGCTGCATCGCCTGACTGCCATTACTGGAATTCTCGCTAACAAGAACGATATTGAATCGTCTGTTACTTAGCATTCCTTTAAAAGCGCTACGACGGTTGCTCACAAACGTAGAGCAGGAATCCTATGGTTGACTTAAGTGCATTGAGATCATAGTATTTCCCGCTGCTCAGGTCAAGATGTATGACTGGATATTTCACCCAGTCTTTTTCCAGCATCTCTATGGCGAGCCCTTTAAACAGTTCTTTCTTGCCCTCAAAATATGCCTGCATCGTCGTGACAAGCAGTGACTTGCCAAAACGACGGGGACGATTCAGAAAGCAACTTTGTGCCCCTTTGACTAAACTATAGATAAGTGCGGTCTTGTCTACATAATACCAGTCATTCTTTCGAATTTCCTCGAATGTCTGTATTCTTAAAGGGTATCTGTTCATAGCAGCTTTGTGTTAATGGTTCGTTTCGATTGCAAAAATAGTACTTTTTTCGCAGAAAAGGATTGATTCATCTGAAATTTTCTTGCAGACGAAAAAGCCCGCGACAGGCATACTGTCGCGGGCAATGGTATATGAATGTTGACAGAGAATGATTAATAGTTCTCTGCTTTGATTTCGAAGAAGCTCTGCGGATGGTTGCAGACGGGGCACACCTTCGGGGCGAACTTGCCGACTACGATATGGCCACAGTTGCGGCACTTCCAGATGCGCTCATCGTCGCGGGAGAAAACGATACCCTCCTCGAGGTTACCAACAAGCTTCTTGTAGCGCTCCTCATGATGCTTCTCAATGGCACCTACCATGCTGAACTTAGCGGCAATCTCCTTGAAGCCTTCTTCCTCAGCCTCTTTCGCCATACGAGCGTACATATCAGTCCACTCGTAGTTCTCACCGGCAGCAGCAGCCTCGAGGTTGCTCTTGGTGTCCTTCAGATCACCACCCTCAAGATACTTGAACCAGAGCTTAGCGTGCTCTTTTTCGTTGTTGGCTGTCTCCTCGAAGATAGCGGCAATCTGCTCGTAGCCATCCTTGCGGGCCTTGCTTGCGAAATAAGTATACCTGTTACGAGCCTGGCTCTCACCTGCGAATGCTTCCTGCAGATTCTTCTCTGTCTTTGTTCCTTTCAGTTCTTTCATAATGTCTTTGTATTAATGTATTATATCTCGTTTTTGTATTTCGAGTGCAAAGATAGAAAGAATATCAATACCCTCCAAATAATTCCACTAAAATTTTGTAATTATTACAAAGAATTTGTATGGTTTCAACATTGAGATCACTCCACATCGGTTAAAATCCATCGTGTGACAGTTGCTTGACGATCGTGTGACAGTTGCTTGACAATCGTGCGACAATTGCTTGACAATCGTGTGGCAGTTGTCGCACGATCAGAAATTGGCAGAGGCATCTACCTGACAAAATAAGGGCGACCGTCATGGCCACCCTCATTTATTTGATGAATTTACAAAAAATTAGTCTACATCGTTATTGTGATCGAGCTGATCAGAGAAGTCTCTGTGTTGCTCCTGACCGTTGTCGTGGTTCTCATAACGGCGTAGACGGCGCTCGCCGTGCTGCTGTGCGCCCTGCTCGCCATTCTCACGGCGTGGACGGCGCTCGCCATTCTCACGGCGTGGACGACGCGGACGCTCCTGATAGCCTTCGGGCTTCTCGAGAAGCACGCGGTGCGAGAGTTTGTACTTGCCGGTCTTAGAGTCAATCTCAAGCAGCTTAACTTGAATATGATCGCCCTCCTTGATGCCAGCCTCCTCCACGGTCTCGAGACGCTTCCAGGCAATCTCAGAGATGTGAAGCAGTCCTTCCTTGCCCGGGAGAATCTCCACAAAGCAACCGTAAGGCATAATGCTCTTCACCACTCCATCGTAGACTTCGCCCACCTCGGGTAGCGCAACGATGCCACGAATCTTGGCAATAGCTATGTCGATACTCTCTTTGTTGGGAGCCGACACCTGCACATGACCCACTCCGTCCGCCTCGTCGATAGTGATGGTGGCACCGGTTTCTTCCTGCATCTGCTGAATGATCTTTCCACCTGGGCCAATGACGGCACCGATGAACTCCTTAGGAATATCGAAGGCCTCAATGCGGGGCACCTGGGGCTTGAGCTCCTCACGAGGCTCCGAGATGGTCTTCATCATCTCACCCATAATGTGCTCACGGCCGGCCTTGGCCTGCATGAGTGCTTTCTCAATGATGTCGAACGACAGGCCGTCGCACTTGATATCCATCTGTGTGGCTGTCAGACCATCCTTCGTACCAGTGGTCTTGAAGTCCATGTCGCCAAGGTGATCCTCGTCGCCGAGAATATCAGAGAGAATGGCATACTTGTCCTCACCGGGATTCTTGATGAGACCCATGGCAATGCCTGCCACCGGCTTCTTGATGGGCACACCGGCATCCATGAGGGCGAGAGTGCCACCGCAGACGCTGGCCATCGATGAAGAGCCGTTGGACTCAAGGATATCAGAGACTACACGCACGGTGTAGGGATAGTCTGCCGGAATCTGGCCTTTGAGGGCACGCCATGCTAAATGGCCGTGGCCTATCTCGCGACGGCCGGGGCCGCGCTGACTCTTCGCCTCACCGGTAGAGAATGGTGGGAAGTTGTAATGGAGCAGGAAACGCTGGTAGCCCTGGCTCACCACACCGTCGATCATCTTTTCATCGAGCTTGGTACCGAGTGTGACGGTAGCCAGTGACATGGTCTCACCTCGCTGGAAGATAGCGCTTCCGTGAGGCATGGGAAGCGGGCTCACCTCGCACCAGATAGGACGCACCTCGTCGGTCTTGCGGCCGTCCATGCGCAGGCCCTCATCAAGGACGCAGCGGCGCATGGCATCACGCAGCACATCGTTCCAGTAGCGGCCGGCCTCAGCGTGCTTCTCCTCCAAATCCTCCTCAGAGAGATCGGTGTGAGCAGCGTCGTATTTCTCAAGGAAGTCGGCGAGTGTTTGGTCGAAAGCGTCGTTACGCTCCTGCTTAGGCAGAGTCTTATGAATAGTATCGTAGGCAGGCTGATAGAGCTCATCGTGGATTTGCTTGCGCAGGTCCTCATCGTTGATCTCGTCGTTGTACTCGCGCTTGACATCGGTACCCAGCTCCTTGGCGAGCTCATCCTGCAGCTCACACATCGGCACGATGGCCTTTTGTGCCGCCTTGAGCGCTTCCACGAGGTCGTGCTCCGACACCTCGCTCATCTCTCCTTCCACCATCATGAGGTTGTCCTTGGTGCAGCCCACCATAATGTCGAGATCGGCATCCTTCATCTGATCAAAGGTCGGGTCGATGACATATTCACCGTTGACGCGGGCCACACGGCACTCAGAAATGGTATGCTCGAAAGGAATCGTAGAGCAAGCCATGGCAGCAGAGGCTGCGAAACCAGCCAGTGCGTCGGGCTGATCCTTTCCGTCGGAGGAGAGGAGCCAGATTTGTACGAATACCTCGCAATGGAAATCAGAAGGGAATAAAGGCCTTAGTGCGCGGTCTACAAGGCGGGAAATAAGAATTTCTTCATCTGTGGCTTTACCCTCACGTTTGGTAAAACCGCCGGGAAAACGTCCGGTCGCGTAATACTTCTCACGGTAATCAACTGTCACCGGCATAAAATCGGTGCCGGGAACTGCCTCTTTGGCTGCGGTGACGGCAGCAAGGAGCACGGTGTTGTTCATACGGAGAACAACGGCGCCGTCGGCTTGCTTGGCAACCTTTCCGGTCTCAATTGAGATGGTTCTCCCATCTGGCAACTGGACGGTCTTTGTAATAACGTTCATCTAAAAAACTAAAAAACTTATTGTTTTGACTAACATCTAAAAATCGTTACAAAGGTACACATTATTAATATGTTGTGGCAAGAAAAGGCGGATATTTTTTATTTTTTTGTCCAAAGTTCATAAGGACACCCCCTCATCTTGCTCTTCGGGCCTGAATGAGCTTCCAGAAATCACGCTTGATAATGATGGCGACGAATGCGGCTATCAGTATTGTATTGATGCCAAGAGCCTCCCACATCGGCAGGTGGCCATTGCTGAAGTCGAGCATAATGAACACCACAAGGGCGGTAACCGTATAGAAGGCGATGTCCTTCAATGGATAGCGAATGGGATAATATTTCTGTCCGAAGAAGTAGCTCAGTACCATGCTCACCGTATAGCTCACGAATCCGGCCCAGGCACAAGCCCAATAACTGAAGCGTGGAATAAAGATGACATCGACTGCTATCAGTACCGCAGCGCCGATGCCGGAGAACCAGGCTCCCCAGATGGTCTTGTCAATAAGCTTGTACCAGAAGCTTAGGTTGAAGAAAACGCCGAACATGATCTCAGCCGCCATCACGATGGGCACGATTTCCAAGCCTTCCCAATAGCTCTTGCCCACGATATAGCGGATGATATCCATATAGCCGATGACACAGAGAAAGGCGAGAAGGGTGAAGATAATGTAGTATTTCATCACCTTGGCATAGGTCTCCTTGCTATTCTTTTCCTTTGACTGGCCGAAGACAAAAGGCTCATAGGCATAGCGGAAAGCCTGCGTAATCATGACCATTATCATCGCAATCTTGATACATGCGCCATAAATGCCAAGCTGGACACGGGCCTCGTCGGCACTGCCATTAAAGGCATAGGGGAAGATAATCTGCGAGGCACACTGGTTGAGCTGGCCGGCAAGACCCATCACTAACAGCGGCCAGGTATAGGAAAGCATGCGCTTACACGTAGCCTTGTCGAAGGGATTGGCAAAGCCTTTCAACTCTTTGGCCAGGAGAATCAGCGTGAGGATGGAGCCTGACAGCTCAATCCAGAATATCCATACTACCTCAAGGCTGAAGTGAGCGTCATAGATACCGAAGAGGTTAAGGTGCATATCGGGCAACACAATGAGGTAGAGACTCACACCGACAAGGTTGACGACGATGCTCACCATTTTCAGCAAGGCAAACTTCAACGCCTTGTGCTGCAGACGGAGATAGGCAAAAGGTATGGCGGTAAAAGCGTCGACAGCCACGCAAACGCCCATGATCATAATGTATTCAGGGTGGTCAGGATAGCCAATGGCTCCCGCGACGGGATGCAGAAACACTCTCAACAGAAACACGAACAGCAGCGAAGTGAAGCCTACCATACGCAGGGTCGTAGCATAAACCTTCTTTGGATCCTCGCCAGGACGGTTCATGAAGCGGAAGAAGGTGGTCTCCATGCCATAGGTGAGAATGATGATGAGCAGGGCGATATAGGCGTAAATATTGGTGATGATGCCATACTGCCCGCCAGCAGCATTGAACTTCGCCGTCTCGATAGGCACGAGGAGATAGCCGATAAACCGCGCAGCGATAGAGCTCAAGCCATAAATGGCGGTTTCTTTAAGGAGCGATTTTAAACTTGCCATATATCCAAAGAGAATGTTTTTCTGATATCTATCCGAAGAAAATGTAAGCAATGAAGATGGCCGCCACCACGCCCACGAGGTCGGCTAACAAGCCACAGGCCACGGCATGACGCGTGTACTTGATATTCACAGAGCCGAAATAGACGGCCAATATATAAAAGGTGGTATCTGTTGAACCCTGGAAAATGCACGACAAGCGCCCTACAAAGGAGTCGGGACCATAGTTTTTCATAGCCTCGAGCATCATGCCGCGGGCTCCGCTTCCCGACAGCGGCTTCATAAAAGCCGTGGGCAATGCCCCGACGAAATCGGTGTTGAGTCCACATTGTCCAGCACACCATGAGATGCCATTGATCATCATATCCATTGCCCCTGAAGCGCGGAAAACACCCACTGCCACAAGAATGGCGACGAGATAAGGGATGATGCGCACCGCGGTCTGGAAGCCTTCCTTTGCCCCTTCAATAAAGGCATCATAGACATTGATTCGTTTCAAAAGACCGCCTACGATGAAAACGACGATGACGGACAGCAGAATGACATTGCCTCCAACAGACGCCACGGTGCTCATAGTGTCCTTATCCATGCTGCCAAAAGCCCAGATAACGAGACCGACAAAAGCACACATGCCGCCGAGAATGGCCAGCATGGACGGCCGAAAAATGTTGGTGCGCTGCCAGAGACAAGTGATGATGATGCCGAAAAGAGTGGCTACGGTCGTGGCCAACAGAATGGGGATGAACACATCCGTAGGCTGTGCGGCGCCGTAACTGGAACGAAAGGCAAGGATCGTCGTCGGGATGATGGTCAGCCCGGAGGTGTTCAACACCAAAAACATAATCATCGGATTGGTGGCAGTATCTTTTTTCGGGTTGAGTTCCTGCATTTGTTGCATGGCCTTCAGCCCCGTGGGCGTAGCGGCATTGTCAAGTCCGAGCATATTGGAAGCGACGTTCATGAAAATGGATCCCATTGCCGGATGGTTCTTTGGAATATCCGGAAAGAGCCTGGAAAAGACGGGGCTGAGCATGCGCGCCAGCACATTCACGGAGCCTGCCTTCTCTCCAATCTTCATGATGCCAAGCCAAAGGGCCAGCACTCCCGTCAGTCCGAGAGAAGTCTCAAAGGCTGTCTTGGAGGTGTCGAAAGTGGAGTCGACTATCTTCTGAAAGATGGTCGTATCGCCCATCAACAGCTGTACCACGGCAAAGATGAAGGAGACGACGAAAAAAGCTATCCAGATGTAATTCAATACCATAACGCGTGCAAAGGTACAGAATTTATCTGAGCTATATATAAGATTTTAAGAATTACTTGATTGTGATTCTCAGACCGACATTCAAGCTAAAACTGGTGGGACGATCTTTGTAGACATTCATGACATTGCTGTGATTGTCGAAATAATAGCTCACCCCCGGTTCGGCATAAACGCTCAGCGAAGGCGTGAAATGATAAGCGCCACCAATAGCTCCCGTCATAGAGAACTGCGGCCGTTTCTCATTGACCTTCTCGTTCTTTCTGTTTACCGATGAAACCGTGCCTTTTACTAATTTCTCCACCTCTCCGCCTGCAGTGGCGTAGACTTCCGCCTTCTGGCTACGAAGAAGTGTGTAGCTTGCCGATACCGGCATGCCGACATAGTGAAGTCGTTGCGTTTGCGCGAGCTCGCCTTCAGTAGTAAAATCGCTGGAGAGATAGCTGTAGGTCAGTCCCGTTCGGATTGTCCATCGATCAGACAACGCATACCCCACACTCATTCCCACCTTTACCGGCTGAGCATGATGAGCCTTCATTCGGCGGCGGTCAACAGCAACCAGACCGTTTCGCTGCGACACACTGGCCATCTCCAAAGAGGTTAGGCCATAAGGAGCAGCGTCGGCCATCATGATGCCTGTTGACATGCCTACGCCATTTCGCTGTCCTGAACCCAGTCCACCACAATAAGCGGTCAGCATGAGTGTGCCGGCACGGCGAGTGGAAGCGGAGACATGGTGCTCGCTCACAGACGGAGAATAGGTGGCATCGGGCTGAGCATTTCTTTCCTTTTTTATAGAAGACTGGGGAGATACCGGATCAGCCCCAACGCCTTCAGAGATCAATGGCCCTTCGATGCGGGTAGCAGTCGTATCCGTCGAGAGAGAGGAATAGGCATCCACTGAGTGTAAATGATAAGTCGCTTCAGTGCGCGGACGCCCGGAGAAGCCTGTCATCAGGAATTTTCCCTGTTGTGGACTGGTGAGGTCAGCAGTTTTTCCGGTCTTTATCCGAGTGGGATGAGCCTGATCAGCGACAGCCATCTCATCTTGATGCTGATGGAGCAGACTGAAGGCAACAGGCAAAGCAATCGCCACTACAATTGCAGCGGCAGCAACCCAGCGACGGACACGCAAAGGAAAAGTATGCGCACCGGCCGCCATAGGATGTACCATCGGCTTCCTGGCCAGCTGCTCACGTACAGCAGACTCTTTCTTAACGGCCTCCAATAAGCCTTCCGGAGCCTGGACCTGACGGTTGTTCATCAACCGGCTCACGTCCTTTATCCATTTATCTTTATCGCTCATTTTATCCCATTTCATCGCTGTCCTTCCTTTCTTTCCATCTCTTTCAGCAGTCTTGCCAGCATATTCTTAGCCCGATGATATTGCGAGGCAGATGTGTCAGGCTTGATATTCAATATCTTGGCTATCTCCTTATGACTCTTGCCCTCAATGGCATAGAGATTAAACACCGTGCGGTAGCCATCGGGTAGCACTTGAATAGCTGCTGCTACCATGTCTTCATTCAATGCAGATTCGTCAGGCTGCTCTTCCGGTTGCTCTGGTATTTCACGGTCATCATCTACAAATCGCATTTTTTTCCTATCGCGCAGAAAAATCAATGCCTCATTGATGACAACGCGAGTCAGCCATGCTTTCAAAGAGCCTACACCCTGATAGCGAAACATAGATATTGAAGTAAAAATCTTCACCAGCGCCTCTTGCAAGACATCACAAAGGTCATCGTACTGCGGCACATATCGACTGCACACCCCCGTAAGATAGCCGGCATAAACAGAATACAGCATATCCATCGCACGCTCATCGCCCTGAGCGAACATCTGAAGGATATGCTGTTCTTGATTCATTAATAATTGATATGCAGACTTATAGGTGTCAAGCTGTTGCTATTTTCTGGTTTTATATTTAAATGTCACCGACTTCTCACCCGAGAAAGATGTCCATTTCAACGTGAGATCTTTGTAGTTACCTCCCGTATCCGGCAAGTCGTTAAGCCGGAAAGCAATCCATCCATCATACAAACGTCCCCGCACGTCGTTGCCAGCATCGTGATATAAAGTCACCTCATAGTCGCCCGTACGTACCAGCCGTAGCACATGGGGCTTGACACCCTCGAAATAGGTACGGAAGCGCAGCGTCAGATAACCGTCCTCACATACGGTAGTCCAGTCGTTGACGATCTCCACGGGATCGTTGCCGTAGGCTTTCTGCAGATCGGGCACAACAGGAGACATCGGCTTTATGCGGATGCTGTCGAAGACCATAATCAGATGAATCTGCCGGCGAAGGCCTGTTTCATTTTTGTCCACTGGAACGAAAGAGATCAGTCCGCGCACTTCCTTGTCGCCGTAAGGTGACTTGGTGATATTCTTGTCAACAAGCGTCACCGAGTCATTAAGCTGCATAAAGAACGCTCCCGTTGTAGAGTCAGTCTTAAATGTCACCAGGGCATTGGGACGCTCTATAGGATCAATGATGAGTTTGTTGTCATCGTTGTCGAGATCGCACGACTGTAAAGTTGCCGATACAGAAAATAGAATGGCAGCAAAGGCCATCAATTTGAATAGTCTGTTCATTGTTTTTCTCCTTTATACATGAGTAAAATGTGACAGATGGAGAAAACTTGCACGGCTATAACATCTTTTTTAGTTCTTCAAAGCTTCCCGCCACTTGAATGTTGTCTGTCCACCGTCCCCGGATGAAACCTCGCCGCTGCAGATCGTCAAGCAGCCCAATGGTCTTGTCCCAAAATCCGGCAATATCGTAGAGAATCACCATCTTTGAGTGGTAGCCGATATTGTGTGAAGCTGCCATAGTAAACACCTCATCAAGTGTACCGATGCCACCGGGCAGAGCCACGCAGACATCAGCCTGGGCAAGCATGAGCTCCTTACGATCGGCGAGATTGTCACACGGTATCTCCACGTCGAGGCAGTCAGGCCGCTGTCCTCTCTTGACAAGAATCTGCGGAATGACGCCGATGAGCTGCCCACCGCTCTCGTGTACCGCTTCGCCCACACAGCGCATGAGCCCACGATTCTGTCCGCCATACACTAATGTATGGCCGTTGGCCCCTATCCATCGGCCTAACTCGGCAGCAGCATCAAAGTACACGGCATCGATTGCTTCATTGGCAGAGCAAAAAACGGCTATTTTCATCTCTTTCCTATTAATCTTGCAAAGATAACAATTATTATCATCTTTTTATCGCCCGATCGCTTATTTTATAGTAACTTTGCAAAGTATTTCAATCTCCCTGGAGATTACACATTATTTATATAGCTATATTTTTTTGAAGACATTTGAAGAATTAGGCGTAAGTGAATCTATTCGCCGCGCCATTGAAGAGCTTGGATTCGAGCAGCCGATGCCCGTCCAAGAAGAAGTTATTCCCTATCTTTTGGGTGAGCACAACGACGTCATCGCATTGGCGCAGACCGGCACAGGCAAGACGGCCGCATACGGCATTCCTGTCTTGCAACGGACCGACGCCAGCGTCAAAGACACCCAGGCTCTTATCCTCAGCCCCACACGTGAGCTGTGCCTACAGATTGCAGACGACCTTAACTCGTTTGCGAAGTATATTCCCCACCTGCACGTCATCCCTGTCTACGGTGGCGCGTCCATCGTCACACAGATCAACGAGCTGCGCCACGGCGCACAGATCATCGTGGCCACGCCCGGACGACTTATCGACCTCATGGAGCGGGGCAAAGTGAAACTTGACAGCATCCGGAATGTGGTGCTCGACGAAGCCGACGAAATGCTCAACATGGGCTTCTCCGACAGCATCAACACCATCTTTGAGCATGTGCCCGAGGATCGCAATACGCTGCTTTTCTCAGCCACCATGAGCAAGGAGATTGAGAAAATCGCCACCAAATACCTGCACGACTATAAAGAGATTGTGGTGGGATCACGTAACGAGGGTGCCGAAAACGTCAACCACATCTACTATCTGGTCAACGCCAAAGACAAGTATCTGGCCCTGAAACGGATCGTGGACTACTATCCGCACATCTACGCCATCATTTTCTGCCGTACAAAGCTCGAAACTCAGGAGGTGGCTGACAAGCTCATTAAGGACGGCTACAACGCGGAGTCGCTCCACGGCGACCTCTCGCAGCAACAGCGTGACCTCACAATGCAGAAATTCCGACAGCATCTGGTGCAGCTCCTCGTGGCTACCGACGTGGCCGCACGCGGCCTCGACGTCGACGATCTCACCCACGTCATCAACTTCGGGCTGCCCGACGACGTGGAGAACTATACGCACCGCTCCGGACGTACCGGCCGCGCGGGAAAGAAAGGCACCAGCATTTCCATCATCCACACACGAGAGAAGTTCAAGGTCAAGGCCATAGAGAGAGTCATCGGCAAGGAGTTTGTCGACGGCACACTGCCTACACCTGAGGAGATTTGCAAGAAACAACTCTTCAAGGTCATGGACGACATCATGAAAACAGACGTTGACGAAGAACTCATCGCACCCTACATGCCCGACATCAACCGCCAGTTTGAATATATCGACAAAGAAGACATCATCAAGAAAATGGTGTCGAACACCTTCGGCCGCTTCCTCGATTACTACAAGAACGCACCACAAATCGAGAAGCCCACACGTAGCAGCGCTTCGTCGAGAAACAAGGATAGCCGCAGAAACAGCGGTGGAAACGGGCGAAATGGTTCCCGTGGCGACCGCCAGCGCGGCCCACACAAGGCCGAGGCGGGCTACAGACGACTCTTCATCAACCTGGGCAAGGCCGACGGTTTCTATCCGGGCGAGGTGATGCAGTTTGTCAATCATCACGTCCACGGGCAGAAACAGGAAATCGGACACATCGACCTGCTGTCGAAATTCTCATACATTGAGGTACCCGAAAAAGATGCTGACCGCGTCATGCGCGCCCTCAACGGCTCGAAATACAAAGGGCGTGAAGTGAGATGCAACGATGCTGACAGCGAGGCTCCACACGGAAACGCGCCTGCCAGAAAAAAGGAAAGAAGAAAGAAAACTACTGGCGATGACGGCCTCAAGGGCAAAGAAGACTGGCGCGCGCTGATGAAAGGCAGCGACGTGGCGTTCAAGGACGAGGAGCCCGACTTCTCTGAGGAAGGCTGGGCACGCCGCTTCCCGAAAAAGAAATAGAGAAAACAACGACTTGCCTTTACAGCGTAAACGTGTTGCCTTTACGGTGTAATGGCATCGCGTTTACGGTGTAGAGGCAATGCGTTTACAGCGTAGAGGCGATGCCATTACACCGCAAACGCAAAACATTGAAATGAACCATACAAACAAAAAGTATAAACTATGAGAAAGACTATTCTGACCATGGCGGCCCTGACCCTGCTTACAATAGATGCTAACGCCGCCGACGGGAAAGGCAATGTCACCTTTTCCGGCGAGCTGAAGGGCTTGAAAGATACACTCATCGTGATGACACCGGCAGGTGAACGCGACATAAAGCGCGACACCGTACTCACGAAAGATGCCAAATTCCAGTTCACCGTCAATGTAGCCGAACCCACTACAATCTACGCTTACACCCCCGGCACACTGCGCCGTGAGGAACACATCGGCTTTACAGCCGTCGCCGTGCCCGGTGAAAAGGCTGTGCTGACCGGAGATCTGAACACGTCTTACTATTTCAGCGGCAGCAAGTTCTACCAGCAATACAACGAAGCCAACAGAGCTTATGACGCAGCTACGAAGCCCCTCAACGACCTTGAGGCTGTACTGGACAAGCGCATGGAAGGCAGCGAGGCGCAGGAGAAGCTCTCGAAGGAGTTTCAGGAGAAGGCTCCTGCCCTACAGAGACAAGCCACCCAGGACATGCTCAACTTCATCGCCAAGCATCCGGACTCGGAGGGCGCAGCCGCCTTCATCCCGAGAATTGACGGCGTGGACAACATGAAGAAAGCGGCTGCCTCGCTCTCTGCTACCATCAGAAACGGACGCATGCACCACTTCTATCAGAACATCATTGATCAGGCGGAAGCGCAGGAGAAAGCTGAGAAAGAGGCAGAGACAAAGCAAGCTCCCGGCGTCACAGCTCCCAACTTCACTCTCAATGACCTCAATGGCAAGCCCCTCTCGCTGTCTAACTTCAAAGGCAAATACGTGCTCCTCGACTTCTGGGGTACCTGGTGCATCTGGTGCGTACGGGGCATTCCAAAGATGAAGGAATACTACAACAAGTACAAGGGCAAGTTTGAGATTCTCTCCATCGACTGCAACGAGAGCGAGGATAAGTGGAAAGCCGGCGTGAAAAAGTACGAACTGCCTTGGAAGCATGTCTATCAGCCCAAGACGGGCGTAGTGCAGACCACCGAGCTCTACGGCATCCAAGGGTTCCCTACAAAGATTCTTGTTGGTCCTGACGGCAAGATTGTCAAGACTGTAGTGGGTGAGGATCCTGCCTTCTACACTTTCCTTGACGGACAATTCGGAAAGTAAGAAATCGTTATTTAGCAAATAAGTGTCAGGGCGGCCATAAGGGTCGCCCTGACTTTTTTTTTCGATCAGCGCACAGAAAGCCGTGCAGTCTGCACATCGTGGCTGTTCGGCCCTATCATGATGTCGAAATCGCCCGGTTCAAGCACCGCGTTGCCGTTCACATCGAGATAGCTGAGTGTCGATGCATCAATATCAAAACTGACTGTCTTGCGCTCACCTTTTGCAAGATGAATTCTTTGGAAGCCCTTCAGCTCCTTGACGGGTCTGACGATGTTTGCAAAGACATCACGGATATAAAATTGCACGATTTCATCGCCATCGCGGCTGCCTGTGTTGGTGATAGTGGCCGTGGCCGTGATCTTTCCATCCCTTGCCATCACCGGCGCCGACAGCGTGACGGGACCATAATCGTAAGTTGTATAGCTTAGCCCATAGCCAAAGGGATAAAGCGGCCCATGCACCACATCGATGTAGTTGCTTTGATATTTCGTAAACACTTTACTGCCGTCCTCTACAGGCCGCCCTGTATTCATATGATTGTAGTAAAGCGGCTCCTGTCCTGTGGCACGCGGCATACTGTTTACGAGTTTTCCTGTAGGCACTTTATCGCCAAAGAGCACGTCGCAGATGGCGTCACCCGTCTCGGAGCCTGCAAACCACACATTCATAATGGCCGGCACATGCTCCGCCTCCCACGAGAGAACGGTGGGGCGTCCAGCGAAATGGAGCAGTACCACCGGCTTGCCCGTAGCCACGAGAGACTTCAGCAGACGCTCCTCGGCATCAGGCATGTCCAAGTCGGTGCGCGCCGAGCTCTCACCGCTCATCTCTGCCATCTCACCGAGGCAGGCCACGATGACATCGGCTTTCTTGGCGGTCTCCACAGCCTCACGAAGCAACTGCGTGCCGTCGCCGCGCTGGAGAGGGCGGCCAAACTCTACGGCCTTCTGGCGGATACTGTCGTCATAGATGTTGGATCCCTGTGCATAGAGCACCGTGGCTTGATCGCCTAAATACCGCTGCATGGCCTCGCGAACGGTACTGTATTTCTCAGGCGTGTCGCCTGTCGACCAGCACCCCGGCAAGTTGTTGCGGGTATCGGCAAGCGGGCCGATGAGTGCGATGGAACCGTGCTTTTCCAATGGCAGCAGGTCTTGGTCGTTCTTCAGCAGTACAAAGGTCTGAGCAGCGATATCGCGTGCCAGCTGTCGATGGGCATCCGTGTAGAGTATACGTTTCTCCCGCTTTGTGTCACAGTAGCGATAAGGATTGTCAAAGAGACCGAGTTTATATTTTGCCTCCAGGACACGGCGTACGGCCTGATCGATCTCTGCCATCGTCACGCTGCCGTCAGCAAGACCTTTCTTCAGCTGGTTGGTATAGGCCGACGAGCACATATCCATGTCAGTGCCCGCCTTCAAAGCCAGGACCGCACACGTCTTCTGGTCGCCCACACCCCAAGGTGTCATCTCGTTGATGGAGCCGTAGTCAGTAACCAGGAAGCCTCCAAAGCCCCATTGCTTTCTCAGCACGTCGGTCAGCAGCCAGCGGTTGGCTGTGGACGGGATGCCATCCACGATGTTGAACGACGACATCACCGAGCCCACGCCGGCCTTAACCGCAGCCTTGTAAGGCGGAAGATACTGGTTGTACATTCGCAGATGGCTCATATCCACGGTATTATAGTCACGTCCGGCCTCAACGGCCCCGTAGAGAGCGTAGTGCTTCAGGCAGGCCATCATCTCGTCGGTGGCATAGCCTTTCAGCTCGCCGCTACCCTGATAGCCACGCACGGCGGCGGCTCCCATCACCGATGAAAGGTAAGGATCTTCGCCATAGCCTTCGGCTACACGCCCCCAGCGGGCATCGATGCCCACATCGACCATCGGACTATAGTCCCAGCAAATGCCGCTGGCCGTAGCCTCTTCCGCTGCCATACGCGCACCCGCCTCGATGGCTTCCGGATTCCAGGAGCATGCCTGAGCCAAAGGAATAGGTAATACGGTCTCGAAGCCATGGATGACATCGAGGCCAAAAATGAGAGGAATATGGAGACGGCTCTTCTTGACAGCTATCTCCTGAAGGGCCCTGACCTTTGCCGCCCCCTTAGCGTTGAGCACCGCACCGAGCTGGCCTTGCTCTATCAGACCGACGAGCGGCGAACGGGTCTGGGCTCCTGTGGTGAGATCGTTACCGGGCATCAGATTGAGCTGCCCGATTTTCTCGTCAACTGTCATCTTCGACATCAAGTCATCAATGAATGCGTCCATCGGTTTCTGCTGGGCGAAAAGAGAGCCCGACAGCAAAAGAAGGGACGACAATAAAAATTTTGCTTTCATAGTTTTCACTTTGCTTTTATTTTTGGAATACCCTGACATAAGTCCACTTCCATGGTTGCGGGTAGCGCGCCTTCGTCTACACCTTGCTGTCCGCCCCAACTACCGCCCTATGCCAAATTGGGAATGACATAGAAAGGAGCATTGAATGAAGCGGTGGCTCCGCCCCGGCTGTGAGGGCTCGAGAAGCAACCCGAGCGGGTTGTTTATCTCGTTATAGGCTGTGCCGGGAATCATCACGACGTTACCATTCTTGTCTGTCATGTCTTGATAAGGTGTCTGCACGCCCTTTGCGTCCTTGGAATAGTCGGTGTAGGTATAGCGGTTGTGTCGGTCTACGGCTGCCTGACCGGTCACGTAGGGAGGCAGAATCGGAGAAAGCGCGAGAGCAGAACCAAGTACCGAACCCCATGTGGAGTTTGACTCTATGCCAGTACTCTTAATACGCGCATAAGACAGACTGACGCTGAAGTCGAGCTTGTTGAGGAACGAGCGGTCCTTTGTAACGTCAAAGATATTCATATTAGTGTTGGAGCGGAGCGTGAGGCAGTTATAGTTTGACTTGCCGTAGTTTCCACCCACAATGCCCTCCTGTTCGTAGTAGCCCATGGAAAGGTAGTATTTTACACGGTCGTTTCCACCATTGACAGATACATCGTGCTTCTCCACTGGTGCGTTATCGTTGAAGACAAGGTACTGCCAGTCAGTACCGGTAGTGACCGCATTGCCATTGATGTCTATCGGATGGTAGGGGTCTGCATAGAGAGGAGCCATCCCTGAATTGACATACTGTTCGTTCTGCAGAATGGCATAATCGGTAGCATTGAGTACGTCTCGTTTACGCCATTTCGACTGCCAGCCATAGGAAAAATTATAGTTAATCTGAGCCTTTCCGCTCTTTCCTTGCTTGGTAGTGACGAGAATGACGCCATTAGCGGCACGCGCACCATAGATGGCACCGGAGGCAGCACCCTTGAGTACTTCAATACTCTCGATGTCATTGGGATTGAGAGCATCGATGCCAGAAGAGCCTTCGTAAGGGATGCCATCGATAATGTAAAGCGGATCCGAGTTGTTGATGGTGCCAGTGCCACGCACACGAATACGGGCCGCGGCGCCAGGTTGTCCCGAGTTGGACGTGACATTGACACCGTCTGCAAGTCCTTTCAGTGCATTGTCCACACGTACAGGTGCCGTCTCAGCCAAATCAGAGGCGTCGATCTTAGCAATAGAGGCCGTCACCACACTTTTCTTCTGGACGCCATAACCAATGACCACAATCTCGGAAAGATTCTTCCGATCCTCTAAAAGAGTAATGTGCATATCTGATGTGCCTTTCTTCTCCTGTGTAACATATCCTATATAAGAGATGGCAAGGGTTGCACCAGGCTGTCCTTTAAAGGTAAACTTACCATTGAGATCGGTCGCCGACCCGCGTGAGCTCCCTTTCTCCATGACAGAAGTACCGATGATAGGCTCGCCGGTCTTGTCGATGACAGTGCCGGAGAACAATGCATCCTGCGCCCAGGTCACAACGGTACACAGCAAAGATACCCATAGGATAGAGATTCTTGCTTGTTTCATGTGATTTAAAGTTTAGTTTCGGTAATACAGTTTTCTGCCACAAAGATAGTGAAAAAGGCAACATAGTTTTGAGCAGTTCTATAGAAAGTGGATACTTTCAAAGGTCATAGAATCATAATACTTTGGTTATCAGTATGATCTATCAATTATCCATACCTTACAAAAGTGGATGATTACATCGTTTTCGGATGATGTAACTTTCTATTGTCGAAGCACTATAACAAGGATCCGGACGAAAAAGTCCTCTGTCAATAGTTATACATGACGTTCGCATCAAACACCGGCGTTTATCAACAAGCATAAAGATCTTCAGCTTAAGGAGCTGTCAGACGGGAGAAGCATTCAGCTAATACGCCCTAACTGCCGCACTTCATTCTCAAAGTCACTACGACTGCCCAATGCGCCGTTCTTTGTACGTGCACGATAATTGTAGATAGTGTTAGCAGAATAGTACAGGATGTCAGCTATCTTTCCAGAGTCGTCAATGCCTAACCAAATGAGCGCGAAGATTCTAACGGTCGCGTTGAGTCTATCGTCCCTGTCCGTCACAACACGACATTCTGGTCTGAGCAGGGCATTGAAGTCGCTGACGAATGTGGGGAACAATCCAAGAAAGGTTCTGTCGAAATGATCGTAAAACTCGTTAAGGTCGCTGTCCTTCTGTTCGAGGGAGCGCATCAGCTTAAGCAAATCATCGTCGTGATGACCTTTTATCATTTTTACGGTGCGCTTCCTCATTTCGTCCATGTGATCGATATAGTTAGCGCACAGCGACAGGAACTTACCTATATAGACGGCCTTCACCCCATTGGCTTCGTGCAGCTACGCGTTAACGGTGGTAATGCGCTTGTTCTGATTTCTCAAATCAGTTCTTGCAACGAAGAGTTTTCTTCGCTGCCTGTTGGCATAGTAGAGCAAGAATAGCAGGGACGATGGCGAGCAAAGGTATCATGACCGTGATACGTTTAAGCCGTTGATTGGCCTGGGTTAGTTTCGCCTGGTACTCGTCACCTATAGACGAAAGGATCGACGAAATCTGCGAGGCGCGGAGATGGGCTCCAAAGGTCTGGGCGCAAGTCCACGAAAAGCGAATGTAGCGATAAGAGCGGTCGATATCCTTCCCACTCAGCATACCTGCCAGCGTCCACAGCGATCCCTGGTTCATGACAGCATGAGTGATGTCGCTCACTGTAGAGCGTGCCACCCAGTAAGTGACCTGCCTCACATCACCTAAAGCGATATGAATGAGGAAGCGGTAATAGGCCACCATGGCATATTCTCGTGATCTGTCATCTACTATCCGGCCCCATTTATCACAGATGTGCAGGGTCTCGTGGTAGTGCCCCTTGGCAAAAAGACTGTGGCACAATGCCTCCTTGTAGGCAGCTGTGCGCCGGTCAAGCACCGACAGCAGCAGACCTTCATATCGTCCCGAGAGGGCGTAACAGCTATATCGCACTGTCTCCAGCTTCGAGTAGTAAGCCACTTCGCCATACACATGACTCAAGGCATGATAGTAGGCGGCGAGCCCTTCCCGTGAGAGTTGACTTGTCCTGACCTTTCTCAGCAGACTGAAGGCATCCTCATACTGCCCCACCTCAGTAGTCTGGTCGGTGAGGCGCGACAGGCAATCTCCAACAAGGTCGGCACCCTCATCTGCTGCGCCTCACGGATGGCGACTTGCAGATAGAAGAAGGCTGAGTCATTCTTATAGGAGCGGAATTCTCCGAAGAGCTCACGGCTTACGGAATAGCGTGTCATCGGCTCAATGGCAGTCCGAAGCCTTTCCTCGAGTCCGTCTATGTGCAATTGCTTCGACCACACATACTTTGGAGAGGCCTTGATGGCAGTGTCGAGGCGTAAGAAGGTTCCCTGAATATCCACTGTTTCTTGTGAATGGCACATAAGAACCGGAAAAGACAATAAGACAAGGAAAAGAAATCGGGCTATCAGATGATGAGATTGAGCATTCCGAAGACTCAGACATCACTTCATGATTTACAGACAGGCGAGTCGGCCGGGACATAATTGAAAATAGTCTTGCAGGCCTCGGCCGAGAACCGCTGGCCACTGGAAATGCACGCATCCCATTGTTGCTCAGTGAGCCCGGCGTCGATGTCGCGGCGGGTAATGTTGTTCTTCACCAAGCCAAAGAGAAAGCCTGCGTTGAAATTATCACCTGCACCTATCGTGCTCACAGTCTCCATCGGCGTGACAGGATAGCGCTTACGTAACCCGTTGTCAGCATACAGGCTCACGGGGTTGGCGCCTGACGTGTAGATGAACTTCTTACAATAAAAACTGATCTCAGCCTGATACACCTTGTCGGGATTATCAAGCTTGTAGAGCACATCGAAGTCTTCGCGGGAACCACGGACTATATCGGCATACTCGAGATTCTCAAGATAGTTAGGGGTAATCTTCATGACATCGTCCTTGTGCGAATTGCGATAATTGACATCATAATAGATGATGGCGCCATGGGCACGCGCATAGTCGAGCAGCCCCACTATCTGTGGACGGATAACAGGATTGACCGCATAAAACGAACCAAAAAGCACGATATCATCGGGTTGGATGTCTGGATAGACGAAGTCGAGCTGGTCATGAGGGTGGTCTTTATAAAAGATGTACTCCGCGTCGTTATTGTCGTCGAGGAACGCCAGCGAAACAGGAGACTTGGAACCAGGATAGACACTGACATTACTGGCATCGACACCGTTGTCCTTCAGAAACTTAATGATATTCTGCCCCACCCTGTCATGCCCCGCTTCACTGATAAACGAGGTCGGCACACCAGCACGTGACAACGAAATAATGGCATTAAATGTGGAGCCGCCTGGGTAAGCGCCAATGGGCTGCTCCTTTTTGAATATGATGTCGAGAACTGTCTCGCCTATTCCTATCACCTTACGCATAAATCCAATAATTGTTTTATCAATGGCAAAGATAATGCAAATGAGAGAGACTACAAAGAAATGATTACAACTTTTTTCAGTAATTTTGCAATATGGAAACAATGAATTACATCACTTCTGTTCTTCCTAACGGTCTGCGAACCATTCATCTTCCTGCAGACTCGCCTGTGGTTTATCTCGGATACCAGATAGCCGCCGGATCCCGCAACGAACAGCCAGGCGAGGAAGGACTGGCCCACTTCTGCGAGCACACTACCTTCAAGGGTACCAAACGAAGGAGTGCCTGGAATATTCTCAACTGTCTCGAAAGCGTGGGAGGAAGTCTCAACGCCTACACTACGAAAGAATGCACGGTTTTCTATGCTGCTATTCCCGCCGACTATGTACGGCGTGCGGTGGACCTGCTCACCGACATGGTGTTCCACTCCGTCTATCCGCAAAAGGAGATCGACAAAGAGAAAGAGGTCATCTGTGATGAGATAGAAAGCTACAATGATTCGCCTTCCGACCTTATCTACGACGACTTCGAGAACATCCTTTTCAAGAGCCATCCCATCGGACACAATATTCTTGGCACTACGGAGCGTGTGCGGTCATTCACTTCAAATGACGCTCTTCGTTTCACCCAACACTTCTACCGGCCTGAAAACATGGTGTTTTTTATGTATGGCGGTAAAAAGATTCCGCCTCTCCCCATTGATACCGCCATCCAAAGAGAGCCTCTCATCCCTGAATCTTCGGTTTCATCTGATTTTGAAAACGACGAGGCCGCCCACATTATCCGTAAGCGCGGCACCCATCAGGCGCACGTCATGATCGGGAGTCGCTCCTACAGCGGCCACGACAGTCTGTTGAGAGACCGGATGAGTCTTTATCTGCTCAACAATATCTTGGGTGGACGAGGCATGAACGCAAGGCTCAACATCGTGCTCAGAGAGCATCGTGGACTGGTCTACACTGTAGAGAGCTCTATGATGACCTATGGCGATACGGGACTATGGTGCACCTATCTTGGATGCGATGAAATGGACGTAAAACGCTGTCTCAGCCTCGTCAAAAGAGAGCTTGACAAGGTTAGGGATACACCTCTTACACCTCATAAGCTGCTCTCTGCAAAGAAACAATTAAGGGGGCAGCTTACGATTGACTGCGACAATAGAGAGAACTTTGCACTCGACTTTGGCAGTGTTTTCCTCTTTCACAACAAGATGAGAGACCTGGAAGCTCTGTTCAGAGATATTGACGCCGTCAATGTCGAAGACATACAACGCGTGGCACAGCAGATCTTCAATCCTGAGAGGCTCACCACTCTTATCTATAAATAACTATGAATATTACCGATGAAACCGTTGATTTTATTCGTTTGCACCGTCTCGATGATGTCAGGCAATTAGCTCTCAAAGGCAATCGCAATCCCAAAGTTGACTTATCCTTTGCCTTAGACCAAATACAGGGCTGGCAAACTGCAAGAAAGAAGTTGCCGACCTGGGCGACAACAGAAGGCGTCGTCTATCCTCCACATCTCAACATGGAGCAGTGTTCCAGCGAGGCCACAGCAAGATACAAAGGAAGGTATTTCTCCCTGTCAGGACTTTGCCACCAGGCCACGCTCTTCGATCTGACGGGCGGATTCGGCGTTGACTTCTCATTGATGTCGGGATACTTCGCCCACGCCGTCTATGTGGAGCGCAACCCGGAACTGGCAGAAGTGGCCACCTACAACTTCCGTATGCTCGGACTGCACAATGTCGAGTCGGTAAACGCTGACGGCGTGGATTATCTTTTACAACACATTCCCCTGAAATCTTCCCGCAATGATGATGTGGCCGACACCGTTGTCTATCTTGATCCCGCAAGAAGAAATACCACCGGACAAAAGGTTTTCCGCATAGAAGACTGCACTCCCTGCTTGCTTGCCATCCGGAACGACCTGCTTCAACGAGCCGATGTAGTGATGATTAAGTTTTCACCAATGCTCGATTGGCACGAGGCTGTGCGTCAACTCTTGTCCGACCTGCCTACCGAAGCGTGCCTGCCCAGCTGTGAGGTGCACATCATCTCAGTTAAAAACGAATGCAAAGAGCTCCTGATCATTTTGGCAACCCATCGCCAGCATTGCAAACGGCCCACTAAAATCGTCTGTGTCAACGACAACTCCGTATTCGAGACTGATGACACTCCGACAGCACCCTTGCTGACGGAAGACGATGCTTTTTCAGAAAGCAGTTGCTATCTCTTCGTACCC
The DNA here is from genome assembly GCF_000218235.1 of Hallella multisaccharivorax DSM 17128. Taxonomy (GTDB): domain Bacteria; phylum Bacteroidota; class Bacteroidia; order Bacteroidales; family Bacteroidaceae; genus Prevotella; species Prevotella multisaccharivorax. The sequence goes on from NZ_GL945017.1 coordinate 495,577, forward strand.
AACGCCTCTGTCATGAAAGCTGGCGTGTTCGGACAACTGTCCAAGACCCTCGGTATCACCATGCTCGATCACGACTCACATATATATATAAGCTCCCACGACCTTCCGGCATTCCCCGGCAGGCGGTTCAAAGTAAACGACATCGCCACGGTGAATAAGCGAGAACTGCATCAGAAGCTTAGAGACATCACCCAAGCCAACGTTTCTGTACGCAATTTCCCACTTACGGCAGAGGAGCTTCGTAAACGGCTTAAACTGAAGGACGGCGGACAGACCTATCTTTTCGCCACTACATTCAAAGGCAGGCATCTCATCTTTATTGCCACTGCCAACCTGACATCTGCCAACAATTGACTGCCATCAAGCGGATTGACGACCGTCAAGAAAGTTCGAAATTCGTCTACAATTCAAGTCAAAAACTTGGTCAAGCAGCTCAAAGGCACTAACTTTGCACCGCATTAAGAAAATAAGACAATAATAATAGAGAAAGGATAACATTATGACATTCAGTACATTTATCGCAGTAGCAGCATTGATGTTTGGACTGCTCGCACTCGAAGGCGTTCACATGGATAGAAATGCAGAGGCCTAAGACTTATTGAAGAAAGATTGGAGGAAAAGCTAAGACAAAGCATAGAAATAACAACATATATAGACCGCTGTCGGAGAACAAATCTGGCAGCGGTCTTTTTAGTTGCCATTTTCAGATGTTAATAATCTACAAATCAATTCTCTATTTTGTCGCAGTTAGAAGCTAACTCTTTGAGTTTCAATCGGCAATCCTCAAGTATATTGACGACCTCATCTACCGTATCTGCCCGCAACATAGCAATGCGCGTCTGCCGGAAATTAGGAATATTCTTGAATATCGGCGACGCAGCAAGGTGGCGTCGGGTGTGCAAGATGCCCCTGTATTCATCTATACGCTCCACATTGATGAGCAATTGCTTTTTCAGGATGTCTATCTTATCATCTATCGTTAAGGGTGCAGCAGGTATGTTATCTGCGCCCTTATCCTTTACTTCCAGGCCCTCTACTCCATTCATATAATCTCTGCACTCCTTGAAAAACCAAGGCCTCCCGAAGGTAGCGCGACCTATCATTACGGCATCAACATCGTATTTATCAAACGCTTCCTCAGCCATCTCAGGCGTCGTAATGTCTCCATTTCCGATGATAGGGATGTGAATGCGGGGATTGCGCTTCACTTCGCCGATCAGAGTCCAGTCGGCATTACCCGTGTACATTTGCGAGCGGGTGCGGCCATGAATGGTAAGTGCTTGAATGCCACAGTCCTGCAGCTGTTCAGCCAAAGTAGTGATTATCAGGTTTTCCTTATCCCATCCCAGGCGTGTCTTGGCAGTGACGGGAGTGTGAACGGCATTCACCACAGCCTTTGCTATCTCCAGCATACGGGGAATATCCTTCAGCAATCCGGCTCCGGCACCTTTACCCGCCACCTTCTTCACAGGACAGCCGAAATTCAAGTCAATAATGTCTGGATGGAAAGTCTCTACAATCTTGGCTGCCTCTACCATGGAGTCTACATCCTTGCCATAGATTTGTATGCCCACAGGACGCTCGTCATCGTCTACTTTCATCTTCGACAAAGTGCTTGAAATACAGCGTATTATCGCCTCAGCCGCCACAAATTCCGTATACACCATCGCCGCGCCGTAACGCTTACACAGCTTGCGGAAACCAATATCAGTCACATCCTCCATGGGTGCAAGGAATAACGGCCTGCTACCAAAGTCTATATTACCTATCTTCATTTTCTTTATTGCGTGTTTTCTATGGAAGAATGCTGCAAAGTTACTGCTTTTACCTATGAAAGCCACTACTTTGGACGGATTTTAAAAATGAATGCCGGAAGAGGAGGTTTCAGCAGCGGGCGTCACCAAAAGTTACTCACAAACATCGGGACAGCTCTACAACCCAAAGAGACAAGCATAGAGCATACGATATCGATTCGTGTAAATATTTATAGCAAAAAAAAACATCATGGCGGACAGGCGTTTTAGAGATAGCACGACGACATCTATATGCTGTAAATGCCTTGAAAGTGACTTTTTAGTCATAAAAAGTCAGTCTGGAACCGCCCTTCTTACAGAATGGAGACGCGTGCACACCCTTATCGCATGCCCTTTACGCCGTCATCGTGGCGCCAATCCACTGTAGAGGCAACGCGATTCAACCGTAATGAGAAACTGAAAAGAATGGATTACGAGAGCCATTTTTATTAATAAGCTGACAGACAACAACTTGCATTTAACGTCTAAATATGGCATTTTTTTGAAGGAACGGCAAGACTGGCTGTAAAAAAGCGATTCTCAGCGTGTGTTTTGTCAAAGAAAATGAGCGCAGGATAGTGAGCACATTTACAACCCTGTATACCCATAACCATGAAAAACGCATGATAAAATGATGCAGAATGCGGAAAAATTAAAGTATTAGATTTGCGCAATCGCTAAAATAATCGTATTTTTGCAGCGGGAACGCACGGCTTCTACCTAAGATCGCAGTACGCGTATACCCAAAAATGACTTATATACAAAAACATAACATTTATATTATTTTTAAAAATCAATCATTTATGTGGTTAATCAATTCTCCGATTGGTAGAAAGGTGGTGATGTCCGTCACCGGCATCTGCCTTATCCTTTTCCTGACTTTCCACTGCTGCATGAATGTTGCCGCATTCTTCTCCGGGGATGCCTACAACACTATCTGCTCGCTGTTGGGAGCTCACTGGTATGCCCTCGCCGGCTCAATGGGCCTGGCGTTCCTGGCCGTCTGTCACATCGTGTATGCCTTTATCCTCACTGCGCAGAACCGCCGCGCCCGCGGACCACAGCGCTATGAGGTGACAAGCCGCCGTCCCGAGGTGTCATGGGCCTCTCAGAACATGCTGGTGCTGGGCATTATCATCCTCATCGGTCTACTGTTGCACCTCTACAACTTCTGGGCGCACATGCAGCTCGCTGAGATCGCCGGCACAGAGACGACTCCCGGGCCCCAGGACGGTTTCGGATGGATTCAGCAGACATTCGCCAGCCCCGTGTTCTCCGTCCTGTACCTCATCTGGATCTGTGCTATTTGGTTCCACCTGAGCCATGGTTTCTGGAGCGCTATGCAGACACTTGGCATCAGCGGCAAGATCTGGCTCAAGCGCTGGCAGTGCATCGGCACCATCTACGTCACAATTCTGATGGCTGTCTTTGCATTCCTCGTGCTTTCTTTCTGGCTCGGTTTTGCTCCCAGCTTCAAATAAAGTGTTAAGATGATAGGTGTTAAAGCGAACCTATAAGCTCGTAAACTTATAATATCATTAAACAATGACTCAGATAGATTCAAGAATTCCAGAAGGCCCTTTGGCCGAAAAATGGACCAACTATAAAGCTCACCAGAAACTGGTGAACCCCGCCAACAAACGTAAGCTTGACATCATCGTCGTAGGCACAGGTCTGGCTGGTGCCAGTGCTGCCGCCTCCCTCGGAGAAATGGGCTTCCATGTAATCAACTTCTGCATCCAAGACTCTCCGCGCCGTGCTCACTCTATCGCAGCACAGGGTGGCATCAATGCAGCCAAGAACTACCAGAACGATGGCGATGCCGTCTACCGCCTGTTCTACGATACCATCAAGGGCGGTGACTACCGCGCACGTGAAGCCAACGTCTATCGTCTGGCTGAGGTGAGTGCCAACATCATCGACCAGTGTGTGGCTCAGGGCGTGCCTTTCGCACGTGAATATGGCGGCATGCTGGCCAACCGCTCTTTCGGCGGCGTACAGGTGAGCCGTACTTTCTACGCTAAGGGCCAGACCGGTCAGCAGCTGCTGCTCGGCGCTTACTCTTCACTCATGAAAGAGGTAAACCACGGTACCGTGGAGCTCCACACACGTACAGAGATTGAGGATATCGTCATCGTCGACGGCCGTTGCCGCGGTGTCATCGCCAAAAACCTGGTCACCGGCAAACTGGAGCGTTACTCAGCCCACGCCGTCTGTCTGGCCACCGGCGGCTACGGCAACACTTACTTCCTCTCCACCAACGCCATGGGCTGCAACTGTACCGCAGCTATCCAAGCTTACCGCAAAGGCGCCTGGTTCGCCAACCCCTGCTTCGTACAGATCCACCCGACATGTATTCCGGTCCACGGTGACAAGCAGTCCAAACTGACCCTGATGTCGGAATCGCTGCGTAACGACGGCCGTATTTGGGTGCCTAAAAACCTGGAGGATGCCAAGAAGCTGCAGCGTGGTGAGCTCAAGGGCCGCGACATTCCTGAGGAAGACCGCGACTACTATCTCGAGCGCCGCTATCCCGCCTTCGGTAACCTCGTGCCCCGTGACGTGGCCTCACGCGCCGCTAAGGAGCGTACCGACAAGGGCTATGGTGTGAACAACACCGGTCTGGCTGTGTTTCTCGACTTCTCTGAGGCTTTCCAGCGTCTAGGCCGTGACGTCGTTGACCAGCGCTATGGTAACCTCTTCGATATGTATCAGGAAATCACCGACGTGGATCCCCACGACAACCCGATGATGATCTTCCCCGCTATCCACTATACCATGGGCGGACTGTGGGTCGACTACGAGCTGCAGACCAATGTCAAGGGTCTCTTCGCCCTCGGAGAGTGCAACTTCTCCGACCACGGTGCCAACCGCCTCGGTGCTTCCGCACTGATGCAAGGTCTGTCAGACGGTTACTTCGTCATTCCTTACACCATGCAGAACTATCTCTCTGACCAAATTCAGGTGAAGAAGCCCAGCACGGACGCTCCTGAATTTGTAGAGGCTGAGAAGGGTGTGCAGGCTGAGATTGACCGTATCATGGACATCCAGAACAAGCAGACCGACAAGTCGAAGCTGAAGAGTGTAGACTCCATCCACAAGGAGCTCTACAACATCATGTGGAACTACGTCGGCATGGCCCGCAATGAGGAAGGCCTGAAGAAGGCACTCGCCATGCTGAAAGACGTGCGCGAGCAGTTCAACACCTGCGTCCGCGTACCCGGTTCGAAGGAAGGCCTCAACGTTGAGCTTGACAAGGCCATCCACCTCCGCGACTTCATCCTCATGGGTGAGCTCATTGCCTACGATGCTCTCGAGCGCAATGAGAGCTGCGGCGGTCACTTCCGCGAGGAAAGCCAGACTGAAGAAGGCGAGGCTAAGCGTGACGATGAGCACTACATGTACGTAGCCTGCTGGGAGTATAAAGGCGAGGACAACGCGCCCGTACTCTACAAGGAAGATCTCAACTATCAGTATATCAAGGTGCAGACACGCAACTACAAATCATAGTTTTTAGTTCATAAACTCAAGAAATATAATGGATCAGAATATATCATTCACACTAAAGGTATGGCGTCAGAATGGTCCCAAGGCTGAAGGGCACTTCGACACCTTTGAGATGAAAGACATCCCCGGCGACACCTCCTTCCTGGAGATGCTCGACATCCTGAACGAACAGCTCATCGAGGGCGGCAACGAGCCTTTCGTCTTCGACCACGACTGCCGCGAGGGTATCTGCGGTATGTGCTCGCTCTACATCAACGGACATCCTCACGGTCCCGCACAGGGAGCCACGACCTGCCAGCTCTATATGCGCCGCTTCCACGACGGTGACGTCATCACGGTAGAACCTTGGCGTTCAGCTGCATTCCCCATCATCAAGGACTGCATGGTAGACCGCTCAGCTTTCGACAAGATCATCGCAGCAGGTGGCTACACCAGCGTGCGCACCGGACAGGCTCAGGATGCCAACGCTATCCTTATCTCCAAGGATGCCGCTGACGAGGCTATGGACTGTGCTACCTGCATCGGCTGTGGCGCTTGCGTTGCCGCTTGTAAGAACGGCTCGGCCATGCTCTTCGTCTCTTCTAAGGTCAGCCAGTTCGCCCTCCTGCCCCAAGGCCGCGTAGAGGCAGCACGCCGCGCGAAGAACATGGTGGCTAAGATGGAGGAACTCGGCTTCGGCAACTGTACGAACACCCGCGCCTGCGAGGCTGAGTGCCCGAAGAATGAGTCAATTGCCAACATCGCCCGCCTCAACCGCGAGTTCATCAAAGCAAAACTCGCTGACTAAACACGTCACAGACAGCCGTAAAGACATCATATTAAGTCGATAAGATACCATACGGCTTACAAATAGGGATGCGCCAAAGCACTGGTGCATCCCTTTTCCTTTGCCTCCGCGATTCCGTCGAAGCCCGTGGAAATCCCTGAATGTACAGGAATGTCAGGAATGTCTTAACAGCACGTAAACAAAAAACAAATAAAAAATTTGCTGCTTCAGAAAAAAACGTATACCTTTGCACTATGGATATATCTTAGGCCCAATGCTTGGATATTCCTATTGGACTTGTAGCTCAGTTGGTTAGAGCAACAGACTCATAATCTGGAGGTCCCTGGTTCAAGCCCAGGCTGGTCCACAATGAGGTTTCAAGAGGACGTCAGACAATACGTCATTTTAGCCTTCAAAACAAGGATAATCGCTGTAAAATCAAGGTTTTACGGCGGTTTTCGTTTTTTATCCACATTCGCTTGACTGCCAAACCATACCTTTTGATAGTCATCATTCGGTCATTTTCTGCTACAGAAACTGCTACACAAAAGCAGACTCTCAAAAAAATGTAGCAGTGAATGAGAAATGACTACTAAATTGACGGCATACAAATCTCTTGTTTTCAATAACTTATGTCGAACTTTGTAGCCGAAAAGCTACACTAAAATGATGCGTTATGAAGGCTCAGTACCAATAGTCCGTGGATAGATTAACTTTATTATCCGAAGATCGTTGCAACTCTGTACATGAAGAAAGGAAGGTCTTGTACACCTCTGACTTGTGCTCTGAAGCCCTTCGTCTTTGAGTTGAGGGACTCTGCAGAAGCATTGGTCGATCTGTTGTTAAAGTAGTTAAGAACTTCCTCCTCTCTGTACTTGATAGCATCCCTGGCTACTTTGATCTCACGCAGGTTGGAGTTAGCTACACGCTGATACCACTCATGCAGTTTCACTCTTGCAGTCTCCTTGTTAAGGCTCTTATCTCTGAAGATAGCTCTAAGACTGCACACATGTCCGTATGCTTCCTTTATCTTCGGATGCATGTCGAACAGCAGGTTGGCTCTTTCCCTTTGCTTCTCGCCCCATTTGTCACCGCTCTGCATAACTAGGTAACGGCTTCTTGTAAGCAGTTCTACATGAGTATCACCGTTGGACAGTTCTTCGGGCTTGAACCGCTGATTAAGTCGCATCGGCTTACGGCCACGCTTCTTGCCCTTGTAGTTCTTCGGATGGTTCTTCCTGTAGTACTTGCGGCGTTTGGCACGCTTCTCGAGTTTTTTTCTGTGTTCAGTCTTCTGTTTGTTCTGCTCCTTTATGGCTTCGCGCTTCTCTCGCAGACGGACCTCCTCTACGGCATCTGTACAGCGCTTGATGATGTGGAAGCAGTCCACGACGATCTCTGCGTTAGGGAACGCCTCAGTGGCTATAGTATACATGCTGTCAGAGAAGTCCATGGTCACTTCCTTTACTGCAAGACGTTTCTCTTCAGGTATCTGCATCAGGACCTTGATGACATCAGACGCCTTAGTTCCGCTCACAGAGGCAACAAGAGTACCGTGCTTACCGTGTCCTGCCTTGTTGGATACAAACGTCCTGAGGTCTTCATGAAGCAGAGTCTCATCGATACTCAGGCAATCTCCCATGTTCTCAGGAAGCAACACCCACTCAGCTGCGTGGTCAACCTGATCCCAGTCTTTGAAGCCGTTCAGACAGTCCTTATACGCCCGTTCAAGTTGGCGACCGTCAATCTTGTAGATCTGCGCCACGGAACGTGCCGTGACGGGGTACGTATCCAAATATTTTTTTTAAGACATCAGCGAACTCCTTCGAGTAGCTGGTGCCGTTGGCAACTAAATCATAGCGATTAAGAACTACATTATGGCCTTCACTGTCTATCCATCGGCGACGTCGCACATGCAGGATGACCTTGCGGTCACGTACAGGGAAGTCTGTCACTTCACGGCTCTCTGTGAATCCGTTAGGCTTAAGGTCATGCCACTCATCAGAGCGTGTATCTCGCTCATCAAGATAGATGTGGAGCTTGATCTTCTCTGCTCCAGTCTCTGCATATTTACCTGTATGCTCTTCGCTGACGTCTGTCACGTCAAAGAAATCCAAGATACCATCTGGAAGCAGAAAGCTGGCCAGAGTCTTATAGTCGAATGTAGAAGTCTTCTTTCCCATGAGTGTAAAGGTAATGCTTTCATTGCATTCATCACACAGACAACTAGAGTATCTATTATCAGTTGATTATCAATACTATACGCTCTAAACGTGATTGTGTAGATTCTATATAGATACGAAATAGGCAAAATTTAACGTATTTAACTTTCTATCACACCGATATTACCCAAAAGTGTATGATGTTGGGCGATTAGTAGAATGAGCAATTCTTCTTGGAGAGACAAGCATGATGGAGCTTACTTTGTTCCACACGCTTGAATGGTGGCAACAGGCATTTCGCAACAATGTCAAAGACGTTATCCAAGATTCTAAGACATTGGTTGCAAGACAAAGTAATGCGATATGCGCTTGCGTATCTTGTCTGCTTTCAGATTACGGTAAACCATGTTCACATTGCCCGTTGCCAGCAGCTCATTGAATGTGGCATCAACCTCTACATACAAAAGGAACAACTTACATTATTGGACGAAGAAGGACATCCATCCCTCTTTGCTCCTATAATGATAGCCTCGCTTTCGACATGTGCGCAATTGGAACGTGATAATATCTCATTCCGATTGCAGTCAGGAAGGAAGCGGTATATAGAGAAAGGTGGAAAACTCAGACGCAAGGTAGGCTTTGTAAAAACGGCAGAACAGATGAAAGCCGAATACGGGAAGTTATTAGTATGCTCCGCAAGGGGTATTCCATTAGGGATGTGGCGAAGTTGAGTGGTAAGAGTGTGAATATGGTGCAACGAGTTAAGCGATTAATAAAAGTACAATCATCGCAATAATACTATTGATTTTACGTTCTTTTCAAAGAAAGGGGTTGTGCAATAGTTGCTTAAAGGCTAAAAGCACTACCTTTGTATGCTGTTAAATATGGTAATGTACAAAGTCATAATTTGTGATTTTGGAAAAAATGAATATAAATATGACAGATAAAATGAAGAAAAGTATTTTTATATTGGGAGCAGTTGGGCTTATGACATCATGCTCTACAAAAAATCAGACTGAATACACAAAATACATTAGGGCAATAACCAAGGATGTACCATTTCCTGTGAATGGTTTACGCACTGTTGATGATAATATGTATGTATTTGAAGGAGTGAACAGCTGTGAGGTTCCTGATTATGAGATCAGCAAGGATGGATTGTTGACTGTAACCAGGACAACTTTGTGGAAGCTACCAAAGAATGATGTTGAAAACATTTGGCGAAATCTATATTTCAATAAAAGACAACACCGACTTGTTTGTGTTGACAGAATAAATAAGGCTGGTAAGACAATACTGGGAATAATGTATGTCATGCAGACAGAATCTAAGAAATGGCCAGAGAGAGGTGTTTATCATTGGGATGTAACTGATATGCATAATATGCAGTCTGTAGCTATATCTTTGGAGGATTTCAAGAACAAGAGCATCAGAGTGATGCAGTCTGGTACTTTACCTGATGTGGAGGAAAGTCGGAAGTACAATAATCTAATATCAAAAGCTGATTCATTCTACATGCAGCAGAATTATCAAGAAGCTGAACGATACTTCACCTATGCATTTGATTTTAAGAACTACGTTCGCGGCCAGCATCTCTATAATGCTGCATGTGTGGCATCACTGGCAGGTCATAAAGATGCCGCGTTCTGGTTTCTTGAGGAGAGAATGAAAGCTGAACCTGAATGGTATAGTCAGAACATAGAAGCAGACAAAGATCTGCTCCCTATTCATGATGATGTGCGATGGAATGAAATCATGAATGCGATGCATGAGCGTCAGACAAGGAAAGAAGCCAACTACGATATTCCTCTCCGCAATCAACTGCTCGAAATAGCAAAGGATGACCAAGCCATTCGACAAGAATGGAGGATGACATCAAGACAGCAGCCACAAGACAAGGCAAAGATAGATTCCATTTTTTCCGTAATGGCTACGATTGACAGCGTCAACCAACAGAAGATTTCTAAAATCCTTGATTCACGAGGATTTGTCGGTAAGGACAAGGTTGGTGATGCATGTAGTGCTTATTGGCTTGTTGTTCAGCATTCATCCGCCGAGATGCAAAGGAAATATCTGCCATTGTTCCAAAAGGCTGCAGAGAGAGGCGATATTCCTCGTGAGAATGTGGCGATGATGGAAGACCGTATCTGCCTTTTCGAAGGTCGTCCACAGCGATATGGCACCCAGTTGGAAGAAGACAAGGACGGCAAATGGCATCTTTACAAGCTGGAGAATCCTGAGAAAGTTGACGAATACAGGAAGTCTGTAGGTATGGGAACGTTATCAGACTATCTCAAAATGATGGGAATCTAATTATGATGTCTGGCTGGAATTTTTCTAGCCAGACATCATTGGTTTATTCTGTAAGAAACTGGTATTCATAGAGTGTTAGAGTGTTAGTTTTAAACTATGCGTGTATGAAAAAGAGAGATTTTACCGAGGATGTCATCTGAACTGTGTCAAAGACTAAGACAATAAATTTATCATCGCTCTGTCTATAGAGTATAAAGAATTAATACAATGACACAAGAAGAGTACTCAAAGATGTTGGCTACCGCAAGAGAGCAATTCAAGGTTGGCAAGCCCCTGTTTGGCAAGGATGGAGCTTTCCATCAGGTATTGGAAGACTTCCTCAATGCCGCCATGGAAGGTGAGATGGAGAGCCATCTTGACGCGACCAAGCCGGTAAGCGGTAATCGCCGTAACGGCAAGATGCGTAAGCATCCCCAAACGGAGTATGGCCCCGTAGAGGTTGAGACACCACGTGACCGCGACGGCAGCTTTGAGCCTGAAACGGTGAAGAAGCGCCAGACAATCCTGGCAGAGGGCCTTTCGGACAAGATCATCAGTCTTTACGCCAGTGGGCAGAGCATGCAGCAGATCAGCGACTTCATCGAGGAGAACTATGGCAGCAAACTCTCAAAGGAAACTATCAGCAACATCACCGGGAAGGTGTGGGACGAGATCAAGTCGTGGCGCAACCGCTCTCTGGATGAGGTTTATCCCATCGTCTGGATGGATGCCATCCATTACAAAGTGTGCAACGACAAAGGCTCCGCCGAGTCGCGTGCCATCTACAATGTCATCGGCATTGACAAGAACGGTCGCAAGGACTTGCTGGGCATGTATGTGTCTCATAGTGAGGGTGCTAACTTCTGGCTCGGTGTCCTGACAGACCTTCAGAACCGTGGCGTGAGAGACATTCTCATTGCCTGCGTAGATGGTCTGTCAGGCTTTCCCGATGCCATTGGGAGCGTGTTCCCCGATACGGACGTGCAACTGTGCATCGTCCATCAGATACGCAACTCCATGAAGTATGTGGGCAGTAAGAACCAGAAGGAATTTCTCAGAGACCTCAAGCTGGTCTGTGCCGCTGATACGAAGGAAAAAGCGGAAACGGAACTCGACAATCTGGAGGAGAAGTGGGGTAAGCTTTATCCCATCGTCATCAAGTCGTGGAGAGACAAATGGGAGCTGCTGAGCTGCTATTTCCAATACACCGCCGCCATCCGCAAGATAATCTACACCACCAATACCGTTGAGGGGTACCACCGCCAGGTCCGTAAAATCACAAAGACCAAGGGCGTCTTTCCTACCGATGACGCACTTTACAAGCTCGTCTATCTTGCCTATCGTAATATCCGCAAGAAATGGACGATGCCATTGGCAAACTGGGGGCAGACGGCGCAACAATTGGCCATAAAGTTTGGAGACCGTTTCAGGATTATGTAACTTTGCGTTGCCGCGGGCTCCTCGTCGTCGAAATGCGATTAAAAATCGCGTCCCGCCGACCGAGGTTAAAGCCTAACGGAAAACAGGCTTGACACAGTTGAGTTGACTACCCCCTTTGTCTGGTCCAATACGTGTAACGATGATCCCCTTCCTTTGGAGATATCCAAGCTCAATTGCTTGATTACCACTGTCCTCCACTTAAATTCAGCCTTCAGATCTACAATGTCATGACCGAGATTCTAATAGAACTCAATCATGGCATCATTAACTCTCACAGTTGCCTTTGCCTGGCTACTGCGATATTGCTCTTTGACTTTACCTCGATGGTAAAATAGGGGTGCACACGCGTCCTTTCCTGCTCATGGGCTCTGCTGTCCAGAGAGCCTCATAGTAAGGCAGCGCCCCAAGGGAAGGACCAGGTGCGTGCATTGAAGGGAAAGGCAAACTGTGTCTCCTCGTCCGTGATGGTAAAATCCTTCAACGTAGGCTATTCGGGGAACACATAGCGGAAGCCGATGCCATCGTCGAAGACACGGAACACCAAGGTGAGCAGCCAGTGCTGTCCGGATTGCTGCCGAAGGGCTACGGTCAGCTCGTTGTAGTGGTTGCACACGCTGGTTTCCTCTCCCCAGGGCTCATTCCAAGTCTCGTCCTTTGAGGCCGTTGCAGTCTTGAGGATTCGGAAGTCACGGTTCAGGCTGCCGTCCTTGAACCTCATCCCTGATGTCGACTTCCCGATGATGGGCTCATGCCCCTGCGTGAGCGTGTAGTAAGGTTGCCCGTTGCCGTCCAGTCCCACGGCTACGGTAAGGTGCCCGACGGCGATTTCACCGTCAGGTCTTTACCCACGGCAGGAGTGATGGCAAGCACGAGACAAAACAGTAATGACAATGTTGGTTTCATAACGGAAGATCCCTCACTGCCAACGCAGTGAGGTGGAAGGAGGTGAAAGGTTACTTTACGTTCAGCAGCTGTCGCGCTTTCTCAGTGTCAAGCTTTACAAGAGCATCGTAGGCTTCCTTGACCTGCTGGCTGTCCGGATTCTTTATCTTAGCGAGGTACCACTGATAGATAAGCTCCAGATCAGCCTGCCGATAGGTCACTCCAGTAAACTCCTGCAACGCCACGAGGTAACGGTAACCGTATTCCCGGGTAGGCTCAATGGTCGTGCCCTCTCCATAGTCATTCCATGTGGAGATCTGCAGCCATGACAGACCCGCTTTGCGAGCAGCGTCGAGCTGTCTCTTGAAGAGCGCACCGTCCTCGCTGTCGTAGGTGGTGTAGCCGTCTCCCGATCCACCTTCCTTGTAAAAGTCATGGAAGCCGGGCATTGCTCCTCCTATGTAGAACTTGAAGTTCTTTGCACTGGCGTAGTTGGGCAATGGATTTACCCAGGAGTACTCGCCTTGTGCATTATCGGGATAAGTGTTATCGTTGCAGAGGTTGCTGTGACCATCGAGAACCATAAAGAAAGGCTTGGTGGCGAGCACGGCGAAAGAGCGGTACCATTCCTTGGAGGATGTCATGCTCTGCGGACCGAAGTCGAGGAGCAGAGGACGGTTGTCGACCTTGGCATAAGCCTCATCCTTAAAGAAGGTCTTGGCCAGATACTTCATGTCCGTCCGGGCTTGCACCACCTTGTCGGAAGCGTTGGCAAGGGTCTGGTCCTCATAGACGACAGCCATCTTGAGACCGACACGCTTCAAAGCCCGAAACATAGCCTCGGTATTGCTCCTATGCAGGGCCATGGCATTGTCGCCATTGGCACCATACCAGTCTGCCATCACGCCGTCAACCCCCGCGTACTTCATCAATAAACATTGATAGTCGAGGATTGTCTCGTCACCACTGGCATAAGGTCCCGTGAGCGGATAATAGTGGGATGCTATCTGCCGGTTGCCATTGGCGGGAACCGTATTGGGATTGCAAGTGTTCATGGTCCAATGCCAGCCCCATTTACCTGCATTGAGGCTGTTGGAAGTGTCAGTCTCAAACCAAGGCATCCAATGAACGTAGATGTTCATCTGATTGGTCTTGCTGACGGGTACGGCTCCCGAGATCTCGTCGCCCGCTGTCTCCGTCCCTGATTCAGGACGAGTAGGATAATCATTGCTGCACGACACTGTAGCCGCCAGCAGACCCACCAGGAAGAGGGTGAATAATTGTTGTTTCATCTTGAGTATGCTTTCTGAATGACGGAGTTTACTTATAGCCATTGTTCTGTTTCATGTTCGGGTTCTTATCCAGCTCCTCTTTGGGGATAGGATAGATACCGGTATGGTGGTCTGCAGGATCGGCAGTTTTTTCCCACCATGCCTGATAGAACGTACCAAAGCGGATGTTTGTAGTACGGCGCAGATTCTCAAAACAGAACTCATGCTTCCACTCATTGTCGATGTCCTCAAGCTTTAGGGCGGTGAGATCTGCCAGTCCTGCCCTTGCCCTAATCTGATTGATATAGCTCAGAGCTGTCTGTTCATACCCCAGACGATAGTTGCATTCCGCCTGCATCATCAGAATTTCGGCATAGCGCATGAGCACCCAGTCGTTGTCGCGTTCCCACTGGTCGGTGGGGCTCCATTCGTATTTGTTGAGACGTGCGCCCTCGTTCTGCTTGGCATTGGTGAAATCGGAAATATCCTCGGTGTAGTTGAGGGGCTCGCCATTGTCCATAAGCACTGCCGACCCGTCCTTGGCACTGTACTGCTGTCCGATGAGAATACTGTTGCGGCGCACATCGTTCTCGTCAAACGACGAATAGAGTCCGGGCTGGGCACAGATGCCATTGCCACACCACTGGTAAATGCCAGCTGGATCGAAAGCATACTTCTGGTTGTAGTGATAGGTCATAGACGCTAGATAGTTACCCACGGTGCCTTGCTTGTGGTCATACGGGATAGCGAAGATGATCTCTGGGCTCTTCTCATTGGCTATGGCGAAGTTGGCTTTGTAGCTGGACGTCAGAGAGTAACCCTTCACCTTGTCACAGGCACCAAGGCAGTCCTGCCAGCGCGCCTTTCCAGTATAGACCTCAGCGTTGAGATACAGCCTTGCCAGAAGGGTATAGGCAACGTTCTGGGTAAAGCGTCCGTAGGTGATGCCCGAAGGCAGCAGCGGAATGATCTCCTTCAGCTCCTGCTCTACAAACTCGAAGACCTGCTGGCGGCTACTGTTGGCAGGGAGCTTTTTCTCCGTAAAGTCGGTAGAGATAGGCACGTTGCCGAAGCAGTCAAGCAGGTTGTAGTAATAGTAGGCACGAAGTCCGCGGAGCTCTGCCTCCACTTTCTTCTTGGACTCATCAGACAGACCGCTCTGCTCCACCTGATAGATAATGCCGTTCACCTTGCTTACTCCTGTGAAGTTGTATCTCCATACAGAGAGGATGCCCGTATTGCTGGCGTCCCATGTGTGATGCTGGAACTGCTGATAGCGGCCTCCGTCGTACCAGTCGGTCCCTCTCGTAGGGATGCACGCCTCATCGCTGGAGCATTCCTGGGTGAAGAAGACGTATTCGCTGGTAGGATAGCAGATAACTCCATTGCCTTCCTTCGTTCCCGACCCATAGCCACGCAGTGTGGCATAGGCACCTCCAACAATGGTCGCCACCTCAGACTCGTTTTGTCCGTAGTCGTCCATTGAAACCTTGTCATAGAGTGTCTCGTTGAGATCGGTACACGATGTCATTGCCAGCGAGCACAACATAAGTGTCGACCAGATATATTTTGCTTTCATAATGATTGGCTTTATAATATATTGATGAATAGTCATTGTGCAAGAACTAAAAGCCCACATTGATGCCAAAGGAGAAGGTGCGTGGGCGAGGGTAGCTGTTGAAGAAGTCTATTCCCGGTGAATCGAGCACGTTGTCAGGCACCGAGACCTCCGGATCAAGACCTTTATAACCCGTGATGCAGAAGAGGTTTTCACTTGTGACATAGAAGCGCAGGCGGGAGAGTCCCAGCTTGTCAACGACGCTTGAGGGCAGCGAATAGCCCAGTGTGATGGACTGCAGACGGAAGAAGTCGCCGTCCTCCACAAAGTAATCGGAGAACGTGGGATTGTCTGTGATGCCGCTCTTCATGAAGTCGTCGAGCGTGTTCTGTGCCGGGAAACGGGTGGGATCATACATCACCATGCGGGAGACGTTGAGCACCTTCTGACCGAACATACCGTAGACAGCCACGCTGGCATCAAGGTTTTTCCATGTAGTGCTCAACGAGACACCCAAGTTCCACTTCGGCATGGCAGAGCCAAGATAACCTTCTTTCACCTCGCCGTTCTCATCCTTCTCAAGGATATACTTGCCGTTTTCGTCTATCCCCGTGCAATGAGGTCCCCAGAAAGCACCTGCCGGATAACCTTCCTTCACAACCTGAGAATAGATATCGGACATGCCACGGACATTGTGGAGCGAGCCTGCCTGCAAGCCTACAGCCTGATACTGACCATTGCTGAGCCTCGTAATCTCCTGGTGATTATAAGCTAATGAGAGATTGGCATCAATAGTCCAGTCCTGCGTACGGAGAATCTTATAGCCGAGGGTGAGTTCAAAACCTTTGTTCACCAGGTCACCGACGTTGGCAAGCATGGTACCTACGAGATAAGGCGGCTGCGGGACAGGGTAAGTCCAGAGCAGATCAGAGGTCTTCTTATAATACAATTCCAATGTGCCTGTGAGCTGGTTGAGCAGGGCAAAATCGATGCCAAGGTTCCATTGGGCAGTGCTCTCCCACTTGAGATCCGGGTTGACATTCTGAATCTGGGTGTAGGAGTTCTTCCACGTTCCCGTTGTCCCATCATAGTAGGCAGCTCCGCTGGCAGAGAGAATGGAGAGCGACTTGTATTCGCCGATGCCGTTCTGGTTGCCGGTAACGCCGAAGCCTAAACGCAGTTTCATGTTGTCAAGCCAGGAGCGGGTGCCCTTCATAAAAGGCTCCTCGGAGATGCGCCACGCCAAAGACACAGACGGGAAGATACCCCACTTGTGGTTGTCGCCAAAACGACTGGATCCGTCATCGCGTACGGTAGCCGTGATCATGTAACGGTCCAGGAGACTGTAGTTCACACGACCGAAGAAGGAGATGAGCTTGGATTCTCCCTTGTCGGAATAGACATCGCCCTGCCGGAAGTCTGTACCGGCTGCCAGATTGTTGTAGCCAAAGGCATTGGTGTCAAAGCCGCTGCGGGTAGCGCCAAAACCCTCGTAAGTGTTGTCGAGATAGGAATAACCCACCATGAGGTTCAGATGATGGACAGCGCCAAGTTTCTTGTCGTAGGTGAGGTAAAGCTCCAACTGCTTGTTCACATAGTCTGAGTAGGTGCGCTGTCCCCAACCCTTTTCGCTCTGCCCTTCCATGCGGGCGTAGGTGGGCTTGTAAAGTCCGCCCTTGACGGAATTGTACTCATAGGACGTGTTCACCGTTGCTGTGAGACCATCCGCAATGTTCAAGTCGGCCTTGGTATAGCCGAGGAAACGGTGGCGCTTCTGATCATCGGTGCGGTTGTTGTTGAGCTCTACGGGGTTCTCCGTGTTGGTGCCGTTGAGCTGCGCATAACTGCCATCCTGATTGTAGACAGGAAACGTTGGCTGGAGGTTGCACATGCGTTCGAAGATCCGGGTGTCGACGGGATGCCAGCTGTCGAAGTTGGCATTGATGCCCTCCTCCAAGCGGAGACGACTCTTGAGCCCAGTCTGATAAGCCGACAGGCTTCCTGCCAGACGATTCATGTTGTTGCGCTTGATGACACCCTCATTGTTGGTGTAGGAGAGATTGGTTCTGTAGCCGTGGTTCTTCTTAAAGCTGGAGAAGCTGAAGTTGTGGCCGTGTGAGATGCCCGTACGCTCCAGTTCACCTTGCCAGTCCGTGTCGGCACCATAGTCCAAGGCTGCCATATTGCCAGTGCTGCGGGCATAGCTGCGCCATTGGTTGGCAGAAAGCAGATCGAGCTTCCGTGCCACCGAGGAGACGGCTACGTAGCCATTATACTGCATGGTATTGATCTCCGTATTTGAAGCCTCGCGGTTAGTGGTGACGATGATGACACCATTGGCACCGCGCGAGCCGTAGATGGCGGCAGCAGAAGCGTCCTTGAGCACATCCATACTCAGAATCTCATTAGGCTGCACCGAGTTGATATCTACACCGGGGATGCCGTCCACCACAACGAGCGGACCGTTGCTGGCGGAAAGCGACGTGCCGCCACGCAAGCGGATGGTGGATCCCGACTCTACGGCACCAGAACTCTGCACGACAGAGAGTCCTGCCACCTTGCCTTGGAGCAACTGCTCTGTGGAGGTGATGACACCCTGCTTCATGTTTTTGGCACTCACCGAAGCGATGGCACCGGTAAGGTCGCTCTTGCGCATCTTACCGTAGCCCACGCCTACGACCGTCACCTCGTCAAGGGTCTTGGCATCCTCCTCCATGACGATACGCATCTCCTTGGAAGCACGTACCCGGCGCGTGGTGTAGCCCACATAGGACACGCTGAGCATGGCACCGTCGGGACACTGCAGCGAGAACTTGCCATCTATGTCAGTCACTGCTTCCGCCTTGCCGTTGCCAACGCTGATCGTGACACCGATGAGCGGCTGTTGCTTTACGTCAACAACAACACCACCTGCTGTAATGTTCTGTGCCGACAGATTCATACAAAACATCAGCATCAGAAGAGTGAAGATGCCTGTGATGATATTATTTTTATGTTGTTTCATGATGATAATCAGTTCATAGGTTATTAATCATTATGCAAATACGCTTGTATGGCTCTCCTCTACTCGTCGGCTGTCACCAGCGGGATGGTTGTCTCCTCAGCGGTAGTGCCATTGGCACGCTTGATGGTGAGCTGCAGCTCGGTAGCGGAAGAACCCGCCAGCTCCTTGTTCAGGTCGACAGTTACCGAACGCTTGTCGCGCACACCGGGCATCGTGCCGGAGAGAGTTTTGCTGCCTGCCTTGATGGTATAGCCAAGGTCGCCTGCTGTACGCTCATTGTACTGGCGGTTGATCGTCAGGATGTCCCTGGCACTTACACGCGATGGGAAGATCGAGAATACCGGATCGGGATAAGGGGTTGCCGTGCCAGCCTTGGTGAGCTGGTCGGGACAGGTGCCGCCCCAATCGTTATTGACGATACCCACCACAAGCCATGCCAGATTCTCTATATCAGCATCCGAGGTGAGGTTGTTGTCCTGGCGGCTGCCGTCGTCGGCGTACTGCCATCCCCAATAATCAAGGGGCGACTTCATGCTGATAGAGTAGTAACCGTTGGAAAGCTTGTGTATGTCGGTCTTCTTCATGCAGCCATCCAGCCACACTTTCACCCCCTGCAGATAAGTCCAATCGTTGAGCCCCGAGTGGAGCTTGAATCCTCCAAAGCCAGGCTTCTTGGCAAACTCGTTCATCGAGGCGCCGCCGACCTGGAAACTGGCAGGGTCAAACACGATGGTGAGAGGCTGGTCCAACGTGAACTTTTCGGTGAAACCAGTCGACTTCTTCCCTGAATAGAACTTCACAGCCTCACCTGACTGCTGGAAGTCCTGCCAGTCGAGACGTGAGTCGGGAGCCGCAAACTCTGTTGACCACAGATTGTCGTTTTTGGTCTTGAGCTGTTGCCAAAAACCCGGCCAGTTTGGATCTGTGAAGGCCGACACACCGCAATGGAAGTACTCGGTAGGCACCATGGTGATGCTGTAGATATTATCGCCCTCATAGGTGAGCTTGGCAAAGTCGGAGGAGTTGTTCCCGTTACCGGCATCCGGCTCTGTCGGTTGCCACGCCCAGAGATAGAGGTCTATCCCCTCCGGGAAACCTACATCGGTCACGTCGTAATAGAAAGTCACCTGTTCGTCACCCGTAAAGACGGAGGGAACGGTCCAACACTTCGGAGTGCCCACTTTCGTACTGGCCATCACCAGAAGCGGGAAGAGCAACATCAGTGATATGATAACTTTTCTCATAAATCTACAATTAAAATAAAATGGATTAAGCGAAAAATGGAATAATAGAAGCCTGCTTACTCCGCTTTGGTGAGGTTGTAAGAATAGGAAACAAAAGGCTGTCCGTTCACTTTTCTCACCAGTTTGTACTCTAATGTCTGGTTGTTCCCCGGCAAGGTGGTCACGGTCAGGGAAACAGGCTGATCGCTTCCTGTCAGCAGAATCTGACTGGCAGTGGCGTCACTCTTGGTGAAGTTGTAGTCCATCTTCCATGTACCTTTCTGAGGGAGCAGTGCCGGCGCGTTGCCCTCAATGGAAAAAGTGGACGGATTGCCGGAGGCATCCCTGTCGAAGTTGATGACAAAGGTGTCGAAATCGAGCAGGTCGGTCAGTGTCATGGTTTTGGCATTGGTCTCATCAGTCTGTATGACGCTGTTGACAACCCATCTGCCGCCTATCTTTTCAGACAGTGTGATAGGATCCACATAGTCGCCATCATCCACCGAGGAGCAGGACACACAGCCTAATGCAGCTGTTAAAGCCAGCAACACGGCTAAAAGTTTGGTCGTAATTGTTCTCATAGTGAACTCGTTCTTATTGTTATTGATGATTAGGTGTTTCAGCTTTTCGTTTCTGCAAAATTAGATGATTGTCTACATATATTAAAATTATCAACGAAATGTATAACAAAAAAAATCCAGTTAGGGTTCTAACTAGCTGATAATCAGAGATTCCTTTCCTACTACCTTCCTACAATGTATTAATGGAATATATGCCTTCTTGGCGCATGAATCAGGAAATATACCGTTGTCAATGCCCGATGGCCATGATGCACTCCTCAAACTGGTCGTTGCTCACCTTTGACTTGTTTTTCACACGCGTCTTGTAGGTATTGATGGTATGCACCGAATAGTTGAGGAAGCGGGCGATGCGTTCCGAGTCGGTGATGCCCAACCTGATGAGGGCGAAGATGCGCATCTCCGTTGTGAGAGAGTTCTTCGATTCGGGCCACTTCTGCTCGCTTTCGTCGAAGAACGCATTATACTGTTCCAGATAACTGGGAAAGAGCTTGAGGAAGGTCTCGTCGAAGTCGGCGAACATTGACTTGCGCTCCTGGATCAGCTCGCTTTCGGTGAGACTGTGCTGGAGATCCTGGTATTGACGGGCAGCGATCTTGTGGTCTATGCTGCGGTATAGTTTCTCCACCTTGTTGATATATTCGGAATTGATATAGAACGACCGCCCAATGTACTCGTCCTTGATCTTGTTCACTTCCTCCAACATCCTGTTTTGGGCAGCCAACTGACTGTTTGCCTGCGCAATGACTTGCTGGGCTCCCTTGAGGCGATGCATCTGTCGCCGGATCATCAGCCACGAGAGGAAGAGGACGATGATAAAGAGCACGGCTATGATGACAACTCCCGTCATGGCGTTGCGCTGTCCTTTCACGATGTCGAACCTGTCCTGCTCAATGATAGGCAGAATGCTGCTGATCTCTATCATACGCTGACGCGCTCCATAGAAGGTGGCGTTGGCGAGAGCCTCCTGCACATAGCGGGTGGACCGCTCGATATCTCCTCTTTTATAAAGGAAACTGGCAAGTGAGGAGAGGGCTGTCGTCTCGCGGGTCACGCTCTGGTTGTCGGCGATGGCAGCCTGCGCCAGAAAGTCGATGGCCTGATCTTCATGATTGAGATAGACGCTCACCCAACCAAGGCAGGAGGTGATGATCGCCTTGGTGTGGAGGTCCAGTCCAGGCTTCCGGAGAAGCTGCTTGAATGTCGCCACGCACGCCGTGTACTGGCGCTCTTTCATCTGACGCATGCCAACAGCATAGAGATAGTCTTGAGAGCCGGGCTGAAGACAGCGCAGCAACGAGTCGGTAAGGATACGGCCGCGCCGGATATAAGCTTCCTGATAGGGGGCGGCATGGCAATAGTCGGCAATGTCGTAGTTGAGACGCGACGACATTTTAAAGTAAAGTATCCGGTAGCGAAGCAAGACGCCGGTGGTCCGAATGGCTTCCATCGTGTCGAAAGCCTCCTTATAGAGCCCGGCTGAAAGCAGACAGAATACCTGGTCGCATTGCGCCTCCACGGTATAGTCCCTGCTGTGGAGACGTGATGCCAAATGTCCCATCTGACGAGCGTAGGCATAGGCGGAGTCGTATTGATAGGAAGAAAACTCTTCATACAGGTTTCGACAGAGTCGGTAACGGCGGTCGCCACGTGCCTTCGAATACTGATGCCTCAGAATATCAATGCGCTGGAGCTTCTGCTGTTCATAGAAGTGCTTCTTCGCCAAGCTGTGGTCAAGCTGCGACAGATGCTCCTCGGAGACAGCCAGCACATTGGCACAGGACAGCTGTGGCGCGCAGCAAAAGGATAGGAACAGTAGCCATGGCAGGAAGGGGTATCGATTAAAAGGTGACATAAGCAGGCTTATTTTCAAGTGTTTCTTTTCTAATAAGCAAACTTACATAAAAATAAGTATGAAACAATAAGAAATCTTGTCTTTTTACGTTAAAAAATATAAACAAGCCCTATATTCCCTGCCTATAGATGCTCCTATCGTCATTGAGCCAAGGCACCGTGACAGCTATCGGCAACGAAGACCGGACGTTGGCAGGAAGGCGGAATAATGTACATGGTTTTGGCATTAACAGTTAAATCGCACCGTCATTAAACTGAATGGACAACGCAATAATAGGATAAAGACTGTATTGTTGATGCTGTGGAGCAATATTTTGATGAAGTAAACCGTTTCTCAATTCTTTTTGTTACTTTTGCGCCAAAAGACAATACAACTTATGGATTTTAAATACGACGTCATCGTCATCGGAGGCGGACATGCCGGCTGTGAGGCTGCATGCGCCGCAGCCAACATGGGAGCCAAGACCTGTCTCATTACCATGGACATGAACAAGATAGCGCAGATGAGCTGCAACCCTGCTGTGGGCGGAATTGCCAAAGGGCAGATCGTGCGCGAGATTGATGCCTTAGGCGGTCAGATGGGTATCGTCACCGACCGTACGGCCATACAGTTTCGCATGCTCAATAAAGGCAAAGGCCCGGCCGTATGGTCACCAAGAGCGCAGTGCGACCGTGGAAAGTTCATCTGGGAATGGCGTAGCAGGCTCGATCATACCGACAATCTCGACATCTGGCAAGACCAGGCTGAGGAGCTCATCGTGGAGAATGGCATAGCCGTCGGCGTAAAAACTATCTGGGGTGTAGAGTTTCGCGCAGGTGCCGTAGTGCTTACAGCCGGTACCTTCCTCAACGGACTCATGCACATAGGCCATCATCAAGTACCTGGTGGCAGAGTGGCAGAACCTGCGTCCTACCACCTCACTGAGTCCATTACAAAGTGGGGCGTGAGGGCTGGAAGGATGAAAACGGGTACGCCTGTGCGTCTCGACAAGCGCACCATTCACTTTGAGGACACCGAAGAACAACCTGGTGACACCGACTGGCATCAGTTCTCTTACATGAGGGTGCAACATGCTCTCAAGCGGCTACCTTGCTGGACTTGTAACACCAATGAGGAGGTGCACCACATCCTGCGAGACGACATCGCAAATTCTCCACTTTTCAACGGGCAAATTCGAAGCACAGGACCACGCTACTGTCCCTCCATAGAGACCAAGCTCATGGTGTTTCCCGACCGTGACCATCACCTCTTATTTATAGAGCCTGAGGGCGAGAATACCAATGAGATGTACCTCAACGGCTTCTCGTCGTCCATGCCGATGGAGACCCAACTGAAAGCTATCCACCAGATTCCCGCCCTCAGAGATGTCAGAGCCTACCGTCCTGGCTATGCGATAGAGTACGACTATTTCGACCCCACGCAGCTAAGCCACTCCCTTGAGTCCAAAATCATTCCCCGACTCTTCCTCGCAGGGCAGGTCAACGGTACAACAGGGTATGAGGAAGCTGCAGGACAGGGACTCATGGCAGGCGTAAATGCCGCACTCAGATGTGCCGGTTCCGATCCGTTTATCCTCAAACGAGATGAAGCCTATATCGGCGTACTCATCGACGATCTCTGTACAAAAGGCGTGGATGAGCCCTACCGCATGTTCACCTCAAGGGCTGAATACCGCATCCTTCTTCGGCAAGATGATGCGGATGCAAGACTGACAGAGAAGGCGTATGCCATAGGTTTAGCGAAAAAAAACCGCTACGACCGATGGATGAGTAAAAAGGCTGAGATCAGGAAACTGATGGATTTCTGCGACAATACGTCTGTACACCCGAAAGAAATCAACAATGCACTTGAAGCCATCGACACTACCCCACTCCAATTCGGTTGCAAAATCGTCGACCTTATCGCACGGCCACAACTCAGCATCCCTACTTTATCAGAAATAATTCCGGATCTGAAGATGACTCTCGATGCTATTAGCAACCGGAAAGAGGAGATTATTGAGGCCGCCGAAGTGATGATAAAGTATAAGGGGTATATAGAGCGTGAGAAAATCGTTGCGGAGAAAATGCACCGTCTGGAGAACATTAAGATAAAAGGGCACTTCCATTACACAGACATCTCAGAGATTAGTACCGAAGGTCGTCAAAAGCTTGAACGCATCGATCCGGATACGTTGGCAGAAGCCAGTCGCATCCCCGGCGTATCACCATCGGACATCAATGTCCTGCTCGTATTGCTCGGAAGATAAAATGAGATCTATAAAATGGAAATGCGAAAACACTTACAAAGTTTCACGTGAAACAAATAAAGACGTAATCAATTGAAAACAAACAAGATATAACTTAAAGTTAAACGTAAAAGATGAACAACCAGACATTAGTGGAAAACCTACGATGCATTCCTGACTGGCCGATTAAAGGCGTCAACTTCCGCGACGTAACTACCCTTTTCAAGAATGCGGAATGTATCAAGATCATCAGTGACATGATGTACAATCTCTACAAGGATAAAGGCATCACAAAAATCGTGGGCATCGAGAGTCGCGGCTTTGTCATGAGCTCCGCAGCTGCCATCAGGCTGAACGCCGGCATCGTATTGTGCCGCAAACCAGGCAAGTTGCCATGCGACACCATACAACAAAGCTATGCCAAAGAGTACGGCATCGATACGATAGAAATACACAAAGACGCCATCTCTCCCGATGACGTGGTGCTCCTTCACGACGATTTGCTGGCAACAGGTGGCACTATGAAGGCAGCCTGCGACCTCGTAAGAAAGTTCAATCCAAAGAGAATCTACTGCAATTTCATCATGGAGCTCAACTCCGAGTTCCCCCACACACGTGACATCTTTGACAAAGACATTGAGGTGACAAGCCTACTGAAGTTTTAGTTCCACGTGAAACAAACAGCGACTAAGGTGTCAATCATATAGCAAGTTAGCGACGATGACTAAAGAAGAGAATGAAAATAGGCTCGCATACCTGAAGAACATCGTTCTCAATATGCCTGAGAAGCCAGGAAGCTACCAGTATTACGACGATCTCAGAGAGAACGGCGGGGCCATCATCTATGTGGGAAAGGCCAAGAATCTCAAGCGCAGAGTGTCAAGCTATTTCCATAAGGAGGTGGACCGCTTCAAGACAAAGGTTCTCGTCTCAAAGATCAAAGATATCTCCTATACGGTGGTCAACACTGAGGAAGACGCCTTGTTGCTTGAGAATTCTCTTATCAAGAAGTACAATCCTAAGTACAATGTCCTGCTCAAAGACGGCAAGACCTACCCCTCCATCATTGTCACCAATGAGTACTTCCCACGCATTTTCAAGACGCGACACATCGACAAACGACTGGGGACTTACTTTGGTCCTTATCCGCACATCTCTTCCATGTACATCGTGCTGGACCTGATTCACAAGGCCTTTAAGCCGCGCAGGTGCCACCAGCCCATCACACAGGAAGGCGTGGACTTAGGAAAATATCGTCCGTGTCTGGAATATCACATCCACAATTGCGATGGATGCTGTATCGGCAAACAGCTGAGAGAGGAATACTTAGAGAACATCAGGCAGGCAAAAGAAGTGTTGAGAGGCAACACCCGTGAACTGTCCGAATGGGTTTACAAGCGCATGATGGCCAACGCCAAACTGCTGAGATTCGAGGAAGCAGAGCGCCTGAAGGAGCGCTATCAGCTGCTGCAAGACTTTGTCTCCAAGAGCGAGGTGGTAAGCCATACCATCACCGACGTGGATGTATTCACCATTACCGACGACGACAACAAGAAGAACGCGTACATTAATTATATACATGTTAAGAACGGTACCATCAATCAAAGCTTCACCTACGAATACAAACGAAAACTCGACGAGAGCGACGAGGATCTGCTCATACAGGCCATTCCAGATATCAGAGAGCGCTTTAACAGTTCCGCTAAAGAGATTATCGTACCTTTCGAAATGGAGTGGAAGCTGCGTGATGCCGTCTTTTTCGTGCCGCAGAGAGGCGACAAGAAGCACCTGTTAGAGCTTTCAGAGATGAATGGAAAACAGTACCGGTTTGACCGTTTGAAGCAGACCGAAAAGCTCAATCCGGAGCAAAAGCAGACCCGACTCATGAAAGAGCTGAAGGAAAAGCTGCATCTCGACAACCTCCCCTACCAGATAGAGTGCTTTGATAACTCCAATATCTCGGGCACCGACGCTGTTGCGGGCTGCATCGTATACAAAGGTATGAAGCCGTCCAGAAGAGATTACCGGAAATATAACATCAGGACCGTTGTCGGACCCGACGATTACGCCTCGATGCAGGAAGTGGTGCGCCGCCGCTATTCCCGTATGACAGAAGATGGTACGCCCCTTCCAGACCTCATCATTACGGATGGAGGAAAAGGGCAGATGGACGTTGTGAGAGAGGTTGTAGAGGATGAATTGCACCTCCACATCCCTATCGCAGGTCTGGCTAAAGACGACCGACACCGCACCAACGAACTGCTGTTCGGCTTCCCACCACAGGTCATCGGATTGAAAACAGACAGCGAACTGTTTCATATCCTTACGCAGATCCAAGACGAGGTGCACCGTTTCGCCATCACTTTCCACCGCGACAAGCGCTCCAAACACGCTTTACACTCCGCCCTCGACGATATCAAAGGCATTGGTCCCAAGAGCCGAGAGGCACTGCTAAAAGTCTTTAAATCAGTGAAATCAATACGAGATGCAAGTGTAGAACAACTTGCCACCGTCATCGGCAGAGACAAAGCACAGAAGGTTTTCGATTCATTGAACAAACAATAGTATTATTCGAGTTATAAAAGACGATCATGAGAATAGTCATACAACGTGTCACCCACGCATCGGTAACGATTGAAGGAAAGGTAAAATCAGAAATAGGAAAAGGCTATCTCATTCTTGTTGGCATCTGTTCAGAAGACACAGAGGAAGACGCCGCCTGGCTTGTCAGGAAGATTGTAGGTTTGCGTGTCTTCGACGATGCAGAAGGAGTGATGAATCTCAGCATCGGCGATGTGGATGGCGACGTGCTTGTCGTGTCACAGTTCACACTGATGGCAAGCTATAAGAAGGGCAACAGGCCCAGCTGGCTTAAGGCCGCATCCCACTCCATCTCTATTCCCTTGTATAACCGCTTCTGTGAATTACTGTCCGAAACCATGGGTAAACCCATAGGAACAGGCGAGTTTGGCGCGATGATGAAAGTGGAATTGCTCAACGACGGCCCTGTCACTATCTGCATGGATACCAAGAACAAGGAATGACGAAAGCTCACCACAAAACGGCTTAGAGACCGTTAGAAGCACATGAAAAAGGGCAAACGGATTCGGCCCGCCGGCGAGATGCTCTCAAAAAATCAATTCATAGATGAGATAAAAGCTCCATTCATACTCATAATCACCTATTATACAAGTAATTATACAACACTATTTTGACTATTTTATTACAATAGCAAATTGCGAAAGAGAGTAACTACCCAGTCTTTTTCAGCAGGCCAGCCAAAGCTTGAAGTTAAAGAGTTATAAAGTCTTATTTATGATTTTCCAGTTACGTCTGTTTCAGGTCAAAAGAGCGAGTCTTCCCCATAGCACCTTCTTCATTTGGAGAGTTGCTTGGTTATGCCTTTTCAAAGCACTTAAGCAACGGCAACACCCATGAGGAGAATAAAGTCATGGAGGAGGACAACAAGGACATATTATGAAACGACAGAACGTAACTTGGGTACCGATTCAACCGTTATTACAGCGGTACCGTTTCGCCGATACTGTCACCTTAATATTTTTTTCCGTCCAAAAAGAATGGAAAGGTGAGACCAATCCATAATTTTAGCAATATAGATGCTACCAATGATACTGATCAAAATAGTAAGAAACGAATGTAACACTCCTGTAGAATCAAATCTGAAAAAAGGTAATATAAATTTTGACAACATCGTAAATATTGGATGGAAAATATAAATTGGGAAAGTGTTTCTCCCTATATACTCTATTGCAACCTTAGTCCGTCCTTTAATCAGAGAGAAGAAGTAAGAGGAGAAGGACAAGAAAGAGAATACACATATCAGAACCGATATGGTCCCCCAATCATGAAAACCCGTGTCTGCAATCAACAAACAAAAGGGGATGAGTGGCCACAGACTCCTGATGTATATTCGTGAGAAATCCTTATAGTATTGCCTTATCCCCACTCCTATGAAATAGTATACAGCCGTCTTGATATTCAAGAAAGGGGTCAACAATGAGACGATTATCAGCAAGGATGCAAATATGGAATACTTTGCCGTGACATCGATCCTGTCTGAAATATGGAATGCAAAATAATAAAGGATTCCACACACCATCATTGCATGCAGAAACCAATAAGGACCAATGGACTTAATAAAGAGGATATTAAGGATAGTGGGTATGTCACATACCTTAATACCATCACGAACAGGAAGGAACAAGGATAAAACTGCATAACCTATTACAAGAATCATATATGGCAACCATATTCTTAATATATAAAGAGTATAATCTTGGATAGGTTTGTTGATATTTACTAAAAAACCTGTTATCACTAAAAAAGTTGGCATTATAAAAGACAAAATGCCGCTCTTTGCCAATGGATACACATTACCAAAATTTACTATATGTACAAGAATAACTAAGACTATTAAGATCGCTCTAAAAAAATCAATATCTCTACTGTATTTCATTTGGAAGACAACCATTCTCTACCCAGAGAGCAGAGAATGGATTTGAAAGTTATTCAACAATAAATGTAGCACCCTTTTGGCATTCAAAGCCATTCTTTATTATCGTTTCAGATGTGCTATTTAATTTCAGGTTGGCACCATTGTAAATTATTACATTTCCATAGGGAATAGAGGATGTTACATCATAATAACCAACTTACTTGCACAAAACCCCGAGTTAAAACTACGGAAAAAAGTCCGAACACAAAGATTCTTTTCATACATATTGGCATATTAGTACTGTTTAAGAATTAGAGTTTATTGCAAAGATAGTCCTTTCCTTTCAATATACCTAATATATTAATAAATATTTATGATTTTTATATAAAAGGAATTATCCTACCATTTGAATGTAGCTCAAGCTCCTATAACTCGTTGGTGGAATCAGGTTAATACATACTTAATTCTGCCTATAGGCTTATTATTGATGAAATTTACTTCTTCAATGAACTCTTTGCTGAGAATGACTAAGAAATAGTCATTCGGAATTTGTCATGCCTCAAAAGACTAAGTTGTTACAATGTTGTATAAGAATACCCCCCCTGAGAACCGCATAAAATAGAAACACCGCAGGAGGATATGGGAAAGTCAGCTAAAAAATCTGATTTTCGACTGTCAACCAATTTAACAAATGACGAGAAAGTGTAGAGAAACCACTCTCCCGCCAGCTGAATAGTTACAACCTGAATCAGCATTATGACTTCTGTTTTCAAGGGAAGGAACATCGTTCACTGCAGCACCTTTTCTTCTTTCTTGTGTAGTTGCATATGGGAACTCATCCCTATCTATCAAATTCAGGTTGCACACTATGTCCTCTGAGCGATTCACGTCTCCTTTCCCTTCGATTATTTGGATTAGAAGCACAAGTTAGAATTTACGTTGTCCTTTTGCCCAAATACTTCCTATGTGTTTTATAGACTCTTCTATCGATATTATATACAACATCACTACAATAGAGATAAAGCTGCGAAAGAGAAAGGATTAGTATGTAGTCAGCAGATGGGTATATATAGCCCCACAGCCTGATTACATACTATTATTCTATTTGCAGGGTTTCTTGTTTGGAAAGAATGTCAGAATGTCAGACCTATGCCGAAAGACAAAGAATGTCTGGTGCTTTTTTCCTTGCTAAAGCTGATTTCCCCCGATTCTGCATTATAGATGTAAGTTGAGATGTCTGTAAACCTCTTCAGGTTGTATGCTATTTGAAAATTCACGCCAAAATGCTTTGCAAGCATATAGGTATATCCAATTCCTAAGCTGCCTGTGAATCCTTTTGTATAATCTCCAGCCTTTATAGCGTATCCCAAATCTGTAAAGGCATATACATCAGGAATTTTTTTAAGAGCCCTATATCTTACCGTTGCGAAAATAGGCAACGTGTTATGATCAAGTTCGGTGTATCGGTCAAGTCCAATTCCTATTCCAGCAGACCAAAAAGGAGATATATCGTAACGCGGACTGAGATGAATAGAGTGTCCGCCCATCTTGTATTTGTTTCGATTAAGCGATGTGCCCATAAACTTTTCCGAAAGCCCTAGGTTGTAGTGGTAATCTACATCTATATGGAATCTGCTTTGTCCCCAGGCTGTCGTTGTACACGCCAATACTAAAATGACAACCCAAAGAGATTTCCAAGGATATAATTTAACAAAATGTGTCATAATTCTGATTTTTTATATGTCTTACGAGATTTGATAACTAATCTCGTAAGGCATGATTATACTTCTGTTACTTTATTTCTTGCTTTTTGTTATTCTTGCAGCAAGCCACTTCCCCTTATATTTAACAGCACCATAAACAGTACCGCTTGAAAGTTTTGTCGATTTTCCACCATCCATGGAAATAGATTTTAGATTAAAACTTCCATTATAAGAGAAGCCGAAAACATATATGCCAGGAAACCATTTCGCATAGAATTTCTTATCAAATGTTTTCGCTCTCGTCTTTCCAAATTCGTCTGCGCCAGTAACAACGTACAGGGCTGAATTATCTACGGAATATAGTCCTCTTTGGTCATCAGGAGTGGAATTGATGTAATCCTTCAGTTTCTTTGTCCCTTTGTTTACAAGGGATTTAATGCCTGATTTTAAGAGAGAGTTTACATTTTTGACTTTGATGTTATATGAAGTGAATGGAACATAGACAGTCGTTTTCAATGTCGCTGTCTTGACACGAGCACAAAAGTAATGCTCCCAAGAGAACAATAAAAAGATGCTTCATAATAATAAACTTTTTAGATTATGGTTATTGTGAACTTACCGCTTATGCGGCCTTTTTGTAAATGTAAAGATAAAATAGTTTTTGGATTATAGCAAGGTCTAATACCGTGAAGCGTAAAAAACTGGAGGCGAAATGGAAAAATCGCTGTCCGAATTGACATCTGGCCTTTTCACAAGACCTACCTTCTAGAAGATATAATAAACAGTAAGGAAACCTCCATGTAGATGCCTTTTGACTGGGTAAAACTCGTCAAAGCGTCTTCCTTCAAATATCATGTTACGGCGCAACGCAAATATGTCAAGGTTAGAATACAGATATCCCCCAGAAATTCCTATTCCTCCCAAATTCAAGTTAAGTCCTATCTTACAGTCAAAGGCATACCACCGTCCGTTATTGCTACTGACTTTTTTAAAGCCTATTTTATGTCCCTGTCCATCTAATAGGTTAACAGGAACATTGCAATATGGTATGTTCATCATGAAGCCTGGTTCCATGAAGAAACCAAGCCAGTTCTCGGAAAACCGTACTACAGGAGGCGAAACAAGATGTATGGATGGACGTAGATAGAAATTTTCTGTTTCTTCATAATTTTCATCGATTTCCCATCCTTGTCCCTTAGGAACTCCGTTAACGGCATATTGCTTCCACATCCCTATTGATGCTCCAAGTCCGATATATGGACAAATCATATAGTGATAGGATGCCTCCATCTGCCATGTGTCACAAGATGTCAATGCACCGCTTACAGCAATTTTGTTTTTCCCGTCAGAGTCTTCGTTTTGGGCATTCGCGATATATATATTCCCCAATACAAGTAACGCTATCATTATTTTTTTCATAATGTCTGTACTCTTATCTGTTTAACCATTCTTTGAGTAATGTCGCACGTTCTTTGCTGACAATGATGTTATCGTCATCACAGCCTTCTATACGGAGAATCAGCTTGGAGTTGAAGAACTGCGAAATCTTCTTTATATGGTCTATATTCGCTATGTATCTGCGATTGACGCGGAAGAATTTCCGTGGATCCAATTTCTTTTCTAATTCTCCAAGCGAAACGGATTCCCCATATTGCTCTCCATGTGCTGTAATTATCCGAACCCTTTCGTTGTCTCTTTGGAAGCAGCTGATTTCATCAGAATGAAGCGGAATAAGTTCATCAGCTTTACTTACAAGGAACCGTTCTTGATAACATCTTAAATCTTGTGCAAGGCCAGAAAGATTGTCTTTTGTATCAACCCTTGCTTTTGGCGCCAGACAAATCTTATGCATGGCTTTTTGCAGATCGTTGATATCAAATGGTTTCAAGAGATAATCTATGCCGTTGGAATGTATGGCTTCCATCGCAAATTCGTCATAGGCCGTGGTAAAAATCACAAAAGAATTGGGCATGATTTCATGGAACGCCTCAAAAACGGTATGCCTTCCTAAACGGATGTCAGAGAAGATAAGGTCATAGTCGTTTTGACTCCTAAGTCTTTCTATCACCTGTTGTACACTTGACAGCGGGCCATCTACAATTAGCGTGTCGTCTAAATCAAGTATCATTCTCTTGAGCCTATCTGCGCTAATGCGCTCATCCTCTATAATCAGTAAGTGCTTCATTCTTTATCCGTATTAATGGTAGTTGAACTTCATAGAATGTATCTGTTTTTCTTATTGTCGGGACTTGCTCACATTGCACACGATAGCGTTCGTAAAGATTGTCCAACCCTATGCCAAAAGAAGGAATGGAATTCTTATTCCCCGGATGGCGAAGGCTATTGCGCACGATGAGATAGTTGCCTTGGCGGAAAATACTGATGGATAGCTTACCTTTATCCTCAGGCATGTTATGCTTAACAGCATTTTCAATAAGCAATTGTAGGGACAATGTCGGAATTCCCTCATCTTCAATACGCTCTAAGCACGGATCTGTCTGCAAAATTATTCTTTCGGGAAACCTTATGTCGAGAAGTGCCACGTAATCGGAAGCGAATTTGAGAGAATCATGAATGCTTACCAAATCGTGTTCTATGCTTCTTATGATATACCTATATATTCGTGAAAGCCGTATCGTGAATGTCTCTGCATCATCGGGATTCTCATGAATGATTCCCGCCAAGATTATTTAGGCTATTGAATACAAAGTGCGGGTCAAGCTGCATTTTGAGTATCTTTTTTCGGGTCGCAAGGTTTTGCTCACCCTGCATTGATATTAACCTGCTGTAATACTGTGTACTATGAGCCAGGGAAGAAAAAGTGGCTATGAAACAGACGATAAGCAAGCCTTCCTCGAATGAATCGTAGGGCGCAGGAACAAGCAGGTCGTACAAATTTTCAGAAATGATGGCTATTGCCACATTACAGAATAGAATTGTGATGCTGAGCAGAAGTTGCCTCTTATAACTAGTTTGCGAAAAATAATTTAGCCGCACTATACTTGCACTTGTCCATATAATCAGACCCGAGAGACATGCGCAATATAAAAAGTCGGCTATAAAGAAAAGACAATCGCCCAAAGCACTTAAAGCCCAATCGGATGTAATTATCCAGACCACATCGTAAAAGAAGAAAGAGGTTATAGAAAGCAATCCCCATTCAATCAACACTTCTTTGGCCTTTGCATTTTTCAATACCATGTTTTTAAATTATAGTTTATTAAAAAACGGAGAAACTCAGAATTTATTGCACCACCCTCTTGTCTATTACTTTCCTTCGTACTAAGGTGAGGGACATGTAAACATGTTACGCCCAAACTTTTCGTGTAGGCATTATTTTTCATCCTTATTCCACAATTTATTTTTATTCACTGGTAAAATTATGAAAAAAGTCAGAAGACACGAAGAAAGGAAGCAGAAAAGTTCCTGCTGAAACAGAACTACGAGAAGTTCGACTTCATGAACCGGCAGTTGGACGGTCTTGACCGCCAAATTGGATATCTCCTATCAACATTTCCCGAGGCGATTGAGAATGAAACCGGCGGGTCTGCAGTAAAGGGCAACGGTATCTCAAAGTTCAAGACACTCTACAAACTCGTCTCCGACATGGCTCTTAAGGGGAACTTTTTCGATGAGTTCTTTGCTGAGAATGACTAAGAAATAGTCATTCGGAATTTGTCATGCCTAAAAAGACGGACTTGTTACGACAAATGTAGAATGATGCTAAAAATCGTAAAGAGGGAAGTTATGAACAATATTATGATTATCTTTGCAAACAGCAAGCAAAAAACAAAATGACCATCAAGGAAGCGCAACAAGCCGTTGACAGCTGGATCAAAAAATATGGCGTCAGATACTTTTCCGAGCTCACAAACATGACCATCCTTACTGAAGAGGTAGGTGAACTCGCGCGTGTCATGGCACGAAAATATGGCGACCAAAGCTTCAAGCCTGGTGAGAAGGACAACCACGGCGAAGAGATCGCAGACATCTTCTGGGTGTTGTGCTGTATCGCCAACCAAACAGGCGTGAATCTTACAGAGGAGTTTCAGAAGAGCATCGAGAAGAAAACAAGCCGCGATAAAGAAAGACACAAAAACAATCCAAAATTAAAATAAGACATATGGGAATCATCAAGGAGAAAATAACCAAGGACATTCAGTCACAGCGCAGTAAGGGAATTGTCAAGAGTAGTAAAATAGACCAGGCTCTCGGCAAATATAATCTGAACGTCGATGAGGAAGAAGTCCGCTACAAAATCAAGGAGCTGATAGCCGAAAAGGTGCCTGAGAACGACACCATTGACGTGAAGAAGTTCCTGTTGAGCTCCGTAGAGCTGACATCATTGCACACTGCCGACACAGAGGAAAGCATTTTGGCGATGGTTGAGAAAGTCAACAAGTTCGATTCAGCTTACCCCGATTTGCCCCATGTGGCCACCATCTGCACCTACCCTAACTTCGCTAATCTGGTGCGCAACACACTTGAGATTGACGGCGTAGAGATTGCCGTGGTGTCCGGATCATTCCCTTCTTCACAAACCTTCATGGAAGTAAAGGTCGCCGAAACAGCACTGGCCATTAAGGACGGCGCCACCAACGTAGACAT
The DNA here is from genome assembly GCF_000218235.1 of Hallella multisaccharivorax DSM 17128. Classification (GTDB taxonomy): domain Bacteria; phylum Bacteroidota; class Bacteroidia; order Bacteroidales; family Bacteroidaceae; genus Prevotella; species Prevotella multisaccharivorax. The sequence continues at coordinate 530,902 of NZ_GL945017.1, forward strand.
TGTGCTACCGGTAGGCAAATACCTTTCAGAGGATTACGAGGGCGTTGCCGACGACATCAACGAGCTGAAACAGACCTGCGGAGAGATCCCCATGAAGGTTATCTTAGAGACCTGCGACCTCCCCACCCTGTCAGATGTGAAGAAAGCCGCCATCCTCGCCATGTACAGCGGTGCCGATTACATCAAGACATCGACCGGTAAGGAGAAGGCGGGAGCCACGCCTGAGGGCGTCTACGTGATGTGTCAAGCCATCAAAGAGTACTATGATGAGACCGGCATAATGATAGGGCTGAAGCCTGCCGGTGGCATCAACACGGTGATGGATGCCGTGATCTACTACACGATCGTGAAAGAAATCTTAGGTGAAAAGTGGCTTACAAATGAGCTTTTCCGCCTTGGTACCAGCCGACTGACCAACCTCTTATTGAGTGAAGTTATCGGCAAGGAAACGAAATGGTATTAATTGATCGGTTAAGAAGCTGTTTCAAAAGGTATAAATTGCAGGGTGCGGCACCCTGCAATTTTTATTAAACAACCGGAATATTACTTTTCCCTCTCAATGACGAAGTCGAGATAAGCCTTCAAACTGTCTTTCACTTCACCGTCTTCTATCTCCCTGTCAAGCAAAGCCATAGAGGCAGCATGCAAATCCCACATCTTCTTTTCTGCGTAATCGATTCCGCCATTCGCCTTAGTGAAAGCCACCAAACGCGCTATTTCCTCCTTTGAGACAGTGCCTTCCTTCACCTTGTAAGCGATCTGTTTGATCTCCTCGTCATCCGTATTATTAAGCACATAGAGTGCGGGCAAGGTCAGTTTACCCTCAGCCATATCGTTACCGGTAGGCTTGCCAATCTTTGACTGGTCATAATAATCAAAGATATCATCACGAATCTGGAAGATGATGCCAAGATTGCGGCCAAACTCCTTTGCATACTCTATCTCTTCCTCCTTAGCTCCTCCGCTGAGCGCACCCATTGCGGCACATGCCTCAAAGAGAGCTGCCGTCTTCTGCTTGATAACCTGATAATAGGCCTCCTCCGAGAAATCCTTTAAGTGGATATTCTGTAGCTGCATGATCTCTCCGTTGGACAAGGTGCGACCCAATTCAGCGAGATAGCGGACAATGACCTCATCATGTGTGTAGCTGATATGCAGCAGAGCCGTTGAAAGGATATAATCGCCAACCAGCACCGCTACCTTATTACCATAGACCTGGTTCACAGAGGCTTGCCCGCGACGCTCCTCACTCTCGTCCACCACATCGTCGTGAACCAACGAGGCTGTATGCAGCAGCTCCAGTCCCACAGCAGCATGCTGCGTGACGTCAGTAATGGTGCCATTGCATTTCGCCATCAAGAAAATGAGCATAGGCCGCATCCGTTTACCCGCACGCTGACGAATATGGTCCAATGCCTGGTGCAGAAGACCCTCCGAATGAGATAAGGAACGGTCAAACAATTCATTGAAGTCGTTCAACTCAGAGGAGATAGGTTGCCTGATGATTGATATATAATCCATCCAAAAGAGATATTTACTACAAAATTAGTTATTTTTAGACGATATAATACAGTTGTAAGGCAACTTTTTCGTAATTTTACAGAAAAATAGAAGTTAACACACATATTGACAACCCTATAGCAATGGACAAACTCTTTTTGCTTGATGCATATGCCATTATTTTCCGGTCATACTATGCTTTCATCAAACGACCCACTATCAATTCCAGAGGTCTAAACACGTCTACAGTCCTCGGATTCTGCAATACGTTGAAGGAAATCCTCGACAAAGAGAGCCCTGCCTATCTCGGCGTGGCATTCGATCAGGGAAAGACCTTCCGCCACGAGGCCTTTCCACCCTACAAAGCCCAGCGGCAAGAGACTCCGGAGGACATCAAACTGTCGGTACCCATCATCCAGGACATACTCAAAGCCATGAACATCCCTATCCTCGTGGCAGAAGGATTCGAGGCCGACGACGTCATTGGTACATTGGCTACAAAAGCCGGAAAGGCAGGGGTGGAAACCTATATGCTCACGCCCGACAAGGACTATGGACAGCTCATACGCAAGAATGTCTACATGTTCCAACCGCGACACGGCGGTGGCTACGACAAAATAGGCGAGAAAGATATTGAGGAGAAATACGGCATCCCCACGGCCGACAATGTCATCGACCTTCTCGCCCTCATGGGCGACTCGGCAGACAACTATCCAGGTTGCCCTGGAGTGGGCGAAAAGACGGCCGTGAAACTCATCTGCGAGTTCGGCTCCACGGAAAATCTGTTAGCACATACCATGGACTTGAAAGGCAAACTTCGCGAGAAAGTGGAAAACGCGAAGGATGATATCAAGATGTCAAAGTTTCTTGCAACCATACGCACCGATGTGCCCATCGACCTCAATCTCGACGCATTAAGAGTGTCATCTCCCGACGAGGCCAGGCTCCGTACCATCTTCAACAACCTCGAGTTCAAGCGGTTCACCGAGCGGTTCCTTGGCAAACCTGAAAAGGCCATGCCCCAACAGCCATCTCTTTTCGGAAATAATACTATTGCGCGCAATAACGCAACAGCGCAGCCGCGCAGTCCTCTAACTACACAAACAAGTAATGATGAAAGCGTCAATGCACCCATGCCACACAACAATATCAAAACATTGGCACACGAGTACCAGCTCATCAAGACCCGTGAGGAGGCTATCAGGCTTTGCGAAACACTCATCAAAAACAACTTTGTCAGCCTCGATACGGAGACAACCTCTACAAACGCCATCGACGCTGAGCTGGTAGGGCTTAGCTTCAGCATCAAGGAGCACGAGGCATTCTACGTCGCAATCCCTGCCGGAAGGCAAGAGGCGCAGGCAATGGTCGATATTTTCAAGCCGCTCTACGAAAGCCAGGACATCCTGAAAATCGGGCAAAACATCAAGTACGACTACGAGGTATTGCGTAACTATGGCATTGACATCCAGGGCACAATGTTCGATACCATGCTCGCCCACTATGTGTGGCAGCCCGAGCTGCGCCACAATATGGACTATATGGCTGAGACATTGCTCGACTATGAGACCGTACATATCGAGGAACTCATCGGACAAAAAGGTAAAAGCCAAAAGAACATGCGTGACCTGCAACCCGAAGAGGTCTATGAATACGCGGCTGAAGACGCCGACATCACGCTGCAACTCAAAAACGTTTTGGAGCCTAAGCTGAAAGAAGTCAATGCCACCAGGCTCTTCGAGGAGATAGAAATGCCATTGGTCAAAGTGCTTGCCGACATGGAAATCAACGGTGTAAGGCTCGACACCGAGCAGCTCAAAGCCACACAAAAAGCATTCACAGAGCGCATGAACCAATACGAGAAGCACGCCTATGAAGAAGCGGGCGAAGAGTTCAACATCTCTTCACCGCGACAGGTCGGCGACATCCTGTTCGGCAAGATGCAGCTTGTGGAGAAGCCGAAAAGAACCAAGACCGGGCAATATGTCACCTCAGAAGAAGTGTTGCAACAGCTGAAAGGCAAAGCCCCCATCGTCGACGACATTCTCAACTACCGTGGTATGAAGAAGCTCCTCAGTACCTATGTCGAAGCTCTCCCCAAGCTCATCGACCCGAAAGACGGGCATATCCACACCTCGTTCAACCAGGCCATCACAGCCACAGGACGCTTGTCTTCGAGCGATCCCAACCTGCAAAACATCCCCGTGCGCGACGACGACGGCAAGGAAATCCGTAAATGCTTCATCCCTGATGAGGGTTGCCGCTGGTTCTCCGCCGACTATTCACAGATTGAACTGCGCATCATGGCACACCTCTCTGGTGACGAGAACATGATCGAGGCTTTCCGCGAGGGATTCGACATCCACCGCGCCACCGCCGCGAAGATATGGAAAGAGCCGATGGAGACCGTCAGCGACACGCAGCGAAAGAAAGCCAAACAGGCCAACTTCGGCATCATCTACGGCATCACGGCCTTCGGTCTGGCACAGCGAATGGACATCAGCAACGGCGAGGCCAGGCAGCTTATCGACGACTATTTCAAGACATTCCCCAAGGTGCGGCAGTACATGGAGGCCGCCAAGCAGAAAGCAAGCGAGAAAGGCTACGCCGAGACCATGTTCGGGCGCCGGCGTTACCTGCCCGACATCCACTCGCGCAACAACACCGTGCGCGGCTTTGCCGAGCGCAATGCCATCAACGCGCCCATCCAAGGATCGGAGGCCGACATCATCAAACTCGCCATGATCCGAATCTGGAAACGATTTAAGGCCGAAGGACTGAGATCAAAGATGAGCCTGCAAGTACATGACGAACTCAACTTCTCCGTCTATCCCGACGAGGCTGATAAAGTGGAAAGCATCGTGCTGAAGGAGATGGAGGGCGCAGCCACACTCAGCGTGCCACTCATTGCCGATGCCGGATGGGGCGACAACTGGCTGGAAGCACACTAAAGTCTCAGGTGCCGTCACGTCGTCCGCCACGTGCCGGAGCATCGTCCTTCGTACGCGGAACGATCGTCCACCACGTGCCGGAGCATCGTACGGCACGTGCCGGACAATCCCAGCCCAAAGCAAAGTGGACATAAAAAAATGGAAAACAGACATCATCCCATAATAATATTGTAACTTTGCACCCACAAAAGAAATAGTCAAGCAATGAATTATTTAGACCGGAACGAATTCAACTTTGAACCCTCTCAAGAAGTAGTAGAAGCCATCAAGAATTTCGACATCAGCAAGTTTGCATTCTACACCCGCATCTATGACCAAGGCAAGAAGAGCATCTTCTCCGTGTTCTTGTCCGAGAAATTCGACATTGACGAGAGCCAAATCGTCTTGGGTTATGGTGCCGAGGACCTGCTGAAGAAAGCCGTTCACTTCTTTCTCACCGAAGAAGGCAGCAACCGTACCATGCTCATCCCTAAGTTCTCGTGGTGGTACTATGAGCGCATCGCGGCCGAAGTAGGCGGCAAGACGCTGAAATATGAGGTGTATGAGGACGGCGACACCTTCCGCTACGACTTTGATGCCCTGCGCAGACAGGTCAACGAAGTGAAGCCGAAGATTCTTCTTGTAGCAACACCCAATAATCCCACAGGCAACGGACTCACACCCAAGGAGCTGGAGTCGCTGTGCGACATGGTGCCGGAGGAGACCATTATCTTAGTCGACGAGGCTTATGCCAACTACATCACACAGGACACAACATATGTCAAGCACCTGGTGGAGACCAAGAGTAACATCATCTTCTGCCGCACATTGAGCAAGTTCTATGGCCTGCCCGGACTGCGCCTCGGCTTCGGATTCATCGGCAAAGGCGATGAGATGGAAAGTTATGCACGCTATGCTAACATGTATTTAGGCTACGACCGCCTCTCGGAAGAGGTAGGCATTGCCGCCCTGAAAAGCGATGCTCACTACCGTGAAATTGCGCGCGTAATGCAGGAAGCAAGGGATATGTACACGAAAGAGTTAGGGATGCTTGACGGATTCAAAGTCTACAAGAGTGTAGCTAACTTCATCCTCATCAAATATCCAGTGAGCTTGAAGGACCATTTGCAGCAAGCCTTTGCTGACGAAGACTATAAAGTGAAGTTCATGGCAGAGCCCGACCTGCACGACCACATGCGCATCACCCTCGGTCGCAGGGAGCAGAACCGCACCATCTGCAGCACTATCCTTAAGATAGCGCAAGCTTCAAAATAGGCCCGTCACATTCATTTCCAACACCATAGCATCAGCATGATAGCCGTTATCCTCGCTGCCGGAATGGCAAAACGCTTGCGTCCATTGACCGACCAACAGCCCAAGTGTCTGTTGGAGATTGGCGGCCGCTCACTGCTGCAACGATCGGTGGATGCCCTCAGCTCTACAGGCATTCACGATTTTGTCATTGTCACAGGCTATTTGCATCGTCAGATAGAAGTCTTTCTGCAGGATCACTATCCTGACGACAGCTTCACATTTATTCAAAATGACGATTACGCCACCACTAACAACATCTATTCGTTGTGGTTGGCGCGCCCATGGGTAGACGGCAAGGACTTCTTGCTGTTGGACAGCGATCTGCTTTACGACCCTGCCATTCTTAAACGCCTTCTCCGACAGGAAGGCAACGCGCTGACGGTCTGTCGTCATCCCCTCGGCAAAGAGGAGATGAAGGTCGTCGTCGACAATGATACCAATATCGTGGAAATCAGCAAGACTTGTGATCCCATACTGGCTTATGGCGAGTCTGTAGGTATAGAGAAGTTTACACCCGACTATAGTCAGGCACTCTACAGGCTCCTCACCACGATGATAGAGCAGGAAAAACAGGTAGATACCTTCTACGAGGCAGCCTTTCAGCGGCTCATTCCGCAAGGATACTGCTTTAAAGTCATCGACACCACCGATCTCTTCTCCATCGAACTCGATACGCCCGAGGACTTTCGCCATGCGCAGAAGCTCATCCCAAAAGAACTATATTAAGGGCAAAAGCCTGTAATGTATCTCCGAATATGGCAGACTATGACATCCATCAGGTTCATCAGAGAATCCTGAAAATCTGTGAAGCGCTCCACCAGACATGCCAGACGCACCACCTGACTTACTATCTTTGGGCGGGCAGCATGATAGGCGCCGTGCGCCACAAGGGCTTCATCCCCTGGGATGACGACATGGATATTGCCATGCCGCGGCCCGACTACGACCGCCTCATCGCCCATTGTCGCAAGTGGTTGCCGCAACCCTACGAGATGGTCTGCGCCGAAGACGATCCCTCTTACCCCCTACCCTTCGCCAAGATTCAAGACGCCAGTACCACTCTCATCGAGCGTTCGCATCTGAGATACCTTGGTGGAGTCTACATCGATGTGTTTCCCATCGACGGCGTCCCCGCCAATACCCTTGCCCGTAAGTTGCATTTCGCCAAGTACGAATACTATAAGCGGGTGCTGTATCTCGTCCATCGTGATCCCTATAAACACGGGCATGGTCCCAGCAGCTGGGTGCCTCTGCTCTGCCGAAAACTCTACACCATGCAGGGCGTACAGTGCAAAATCCAGGCATTGCTGCACAAATACAGTTACGATCACAGCGCGCTTGTCGCTGACTACGACGACGGATCGCGCGGCGCCATGAGGAAAGAGACACTCGGCACGCCTACACCCTACCCCTTTGAAGATACCACACTACGCGGGGTGGAGTATTACGACACCTACCTCACCAACAAATACGGCGACTATATGCAGCTTCCCGACGAGGCGCACAGGCGTCAACACAACTTCCATTACCTCGACCTCGAAAAGCCTTATCGGGAATACAAATAAGCAAAAAAGCCATTCACAATGACACAACAAATAGATTGCTTCATTGCCCGCGGCAATGAAGAAGAGACCTTAAAAAACGTAGAGGCCTTCCAAAACGAGGCTCTGGTCGGCAATGTCACCGTCGTTGACGGCAACATGAAAGCTTCAGCCACACTGAAACAGATAGCCGGACAGACCTCTGCCAAATACACACTGCTCTTCCTGAAAGGACAATACATACAGATGGGCTACCTCGCCCTGCAACGTATGGTGCAAGTGGCCGACATCACCCGTGCCGCCATGACCTATGCCGACCACTACAACATCTCCGCCGACGGCAAGCGCACCGACGCTCCCACCATTGACTATCAGATGGGTGCTTTGCGCGACGACTTCAATTTTGGCTCTGTGTTGCTCTTCCGTACCGACGCGCTCAAGGAGGCTGTCGTACGTATGAAAGCAGATTATCAGGCTGTAGGGTTCTACGATCTCAGACTGAAACTCGCCGAAAAATATCAGTTCAGCCATATCAACGAATACCTCTACTCAGAAGTAGAGCTCGATACACGCAAGACCGGTGAGAAGCTTTTCGACTACGTCGACCCAAGGAACCGCACCTCGCAAATAGAGATGGAGCAAGCCGTCACTGAGTACTTAAAAGAGATTGGCGGCTATCTCAAGCCCGAATTTGAGCCCATAGACATCCAGGCTGGACACTTCCCCGTGGAGGTGAGCGTCATGATTCCCGTGCGTAACCGCATCCGCACCATCCGCGATGCCATCGAAAGCGCACAGAATCAGAGAACGACCTTCGACTACAATATCTTCATCATTGAGAATGGTCCTGAGTGCCATTCCACTGACGGCACGACGGAGGCTATCGACGAGATGGCCGCCAACGACGGCCGTATCGTACATATTGTCACCCAAAGACGCGACTTAGGGGTGGGCGGCAGCTGGAATCTCTGCGCGCATGACCCACGCTGCGGCCGATTCATCGTGCAGCTCGACTCGGACGATGTCTACCTCGACGAGAACACCCTGCAGACCTATTACGACGCGTTCATGGAGCAGAAGACCGGCGCTATCATCGGTACCTATGAGCTCACCGACATCAATAAGAACATTCTGCCGCCTGGAAAGATCGACCACGCGGAGTGGACACCGGAAAATGGCCGCAACAACGCCCTTCGTATCAACGGCCTCGGCGCGCCGCGAGGAATGTATTCGCCCCTGCTGCGCGACATCACCATGCCCAACGTGAACTACGGTGAGGACTATGCCTTTATGCTTGCCCTGAGCCGTCACTACCTCATCGGCCGCATCTACGACCCCGTGTATTGCTGTCGCCGCTGGGACGACAACTCCGATGGCGACTTAAGCATCGAGAAAGAAAACCGCAACAACACGTATAAAGACCGCATCCGCACCTGGGAACTGATGGCGCGCATCACAATGAACAAGCAGCATGAACACTAAAAACATCTCTCCTTGGGTATGGGTGCCAACGCTTTATTTTGCCGAAGGCGTACCTTACTTCATCGTTAACAACATCTCTGTGATGATGTTCACGAAGATGGGCGTGCCCAATGGCGATATGGCCTTCTTCACCACCCTACTCTATTTCCCCTGGTTTCTGAAAGGCATTTGGAGTCCGTTAGTCGATGTGGTGCGTACCAAACGCTGGTGGATCATCACCATGCAAGCCCTGCTCACGGTGCTTCTAATACTGCTCACGATCACTTTACCCAGACCTTCCGCGCAGATGATAGCGGGCGGGCAGACACCTATCAGCCTCTTTACGATCACGCTGGTGCTGTTTATCATCGCCGCCTTTGCCTCCGCCACGCACGACATCGCTGCCGACGGCTACTATATGCTGGCGCACAGCCCGAGCAGTCAGGCTGCATTTATCGGCATCCGAAGCACGTTCTACCGCATCGCCTCCGTCTTCGGGCAAGGCGTACTCGTGTTTATTGCCGGATCCATAGAGAGTCGTACCGGCAACATTCCCTATTCCTGGAGAATCACCTTAGGGTTGAGTGCTATCATCTTCTTGATGGTCACACTCTATCATACCTTCTTTCTGCCACGCGCTGACGGCGACAAGCCACGCGGCAACACAGCAGCAGCCTCCTCGCATCAAGTCAAATGGAGTGAGCTCACCGAATCTTTTTCCACCTTCATCAAAAAGCCCAACGTGCTGTGGGCCATCGCTTTCATGCTCCTTTACCGGTTACCGGAGGGCTTCCTCATTAAGATGTGCCAGCCCTTCCTCGTGCATAGCACAGCCTCTGGAGGCCTTGGATTGAGCACTGAATTGGTAGGCCTCGTCTACGGAACCTTTGGCGTTATCGCCTTGTTGGGCGGTGGCATCATCGGCGGCATCGTCGCTTCGAGGCGGGGCCTAAAGCACTCACTGTGGATCATGGCGACCGCCATCACGCTGCCTTGCGTCACTTTCGTCTATCTCGCCATCTGGCAACCTGTCAATGTAGGCATCATCACGCTGGCCCTCTGCATTGAGCAGTTCGGCTATGGCTTTGGTTTTACGGCCTACATGCTGTACATGATGTACTTCTCCGAAGGCGAGTTCAAAACCTCTCACTATGCCATCTGCACCGCCTTCATGGCCCTGAGCATGATGCTTCCCGGCTTTGTGGCAGGATATATACAGGAAGCCATTGGCTATGTCAACTTCTTTTGGATGGTCATGGTGTGCTGCATCGCAACCCTTGGCATCACCTTCGTCATCCGAAAACAGGTAGATGAACGGTATGGACATAAATAACCAACAACCATGATACTCTTAGCAGACAGCGGCTCTACAAAAACGGACTGGGGCTTGATAGACAACGGGAGACTCGTGAAGACACTACGCACAGGCGGCATCAATCCCTTCCAAATGTCGGAAGCGGCCATCACGGAAGAGATCAACGCCCATCTTGTGCCTGAACTTCCAACGGTCACGATGGATGAAGTCCATTTCTACGGCGCCGGTTGCACCCCTGAAAAGAAACCCGTCGTGGAGCGTGCGCTGCGCGCTAACCTCACGATTCAAGGCGAATGCGAGGTAGCAAGCGACATGCTTGGCGCCGCACGCGGCATCTGTGGCCACCACCCAGGCATCGCCTGTATTCTCGGCACGGGCAGCAACTCGTGCGCCTACGACGGTAAATATCTGGTGAAGAATGTCTCCCCTTTAGGCTTCATCCTTGGCGATGAAGGCAGCGGCGCCGTCCTTGGAAAGCTATTAGTGGGCGACATACTGAAGCATCAGATGTCGGAAAACATCTGTCAACGTTTCTTTGAGAAGTTCAAAATGACGCCCGCCGAAATCATCGACCGCGTCTACCGGCAGCCTAAACCCAACACGTTTTTAGCTTCTTTCGTGCCCTTCCTTGAGGAAAACCTCTGCGAACCACAAGTCTATCGCCTCGTCAAAGAGAGCTTTCGAGCCTTTCTCCGCCGCAATGTCATGCAGTACGACAGCTGGCAGACCCTGCCTATCGGCTTCAACGGCAGCATTGCCAAATACTTCAGCAAGCCTCTCTCCGATGCATTGAAAGAGGAAAGCATGCACTTGGGGCGCATCATACAGGCTCCTTTAGAGTCCCTGGTGACTTATCACACTGGTAAATAAAAACACCAAACATGACTTTCACAAGAATCACCGAACAGCCTTCCCTCTACGACGACCTTGAGAAAAAGAGCGTCCACGAGTTGCTGAACGACATCAACCGCGAGGATCAAAAGATAGCTCATGCCGTGAAGAAAGCTATTCCGCAGATAGAAGCGTTGGTGGAGCACATCGTTCCTCGCATGCGTCAGGGCGGACGCGTGTTCTATATGGGTGCGGGTACAAGCGGACGGCTCGGCGTGCTCGATGCTTCGGAACTGCCACCCACCTTCGGAGTGCCGCCCACACTGGTCTACGGACTCATCGCCGGCGGCGATACCGCCCTGCGTCATGCGGTGGAAGGAGCCGAGGATGACCCAGAAAGCGGCTGGAAAGAACTGGAGCAACACGGCATGGGGCCGGAGGATACGGTCATCGGTATAGCCGCTTCGGGCACCACACCCTACGTTGTCGGGGCACTGAAAGAGGCGCGAATCCATGGATGTCTCACCGGATGCATCACCTCTAATCCAGGTTCACCACTCACCGAAGCCTGCGACTATCCCATTGAGATGATTGTGGGACCGGAATTCGTCACCGGCTCCTCGCGCATGAAATCGGGCACCGGACAGAAGATGATTCTGAACATGATCTCCACTACTTTAATGATACAGTTAGGCCGTGTCAAGGGTAACCGCATGGTGAACATGCAGCTCACCAACCAAAAGCTCGTCGACCGCGGCACACGCATGGTCATGGAGTACACCCGCCTGCCTTATGAGCAGGCCAGCGCCTTGCTACTGAAACATGGCTCTGTCAAGAAAGCCGTCGATGCTTTCAACCTTCAGCAGAGCGCTCATTCAGTGCCCTGACATATTCCCATAGCTTCTTGTAAAACGGATGACGGGCCAGCGTCTGTACGTCGCCAAGGATGATGAGCTTCATGCGGGCCCGCGTGATGGCGACATTCATGCGGCGCAGATCGTGCAGAAAACCTATCTCCCCATTCTCGTTGGCCCGCACCATGGAGATGAGAATGATGTCGCGCTCCTGCCCCTGAAAGCCGTCAACAGTGTTTACCGTAATCAGCCGGCGGTAGGGTTTGAAAAACTCACGCTTCCTGACCAGGCTACGAAGATACTGCACCTGCGCACGATAAGGCGAAATGACACCGACATCTATCCGCTCATCTAAAATACGCTCCTTGCCGATCTTCGTGAAGTAAGCTTGCAGGCTGGAGAGCGTCAGCTCAGCCTCACCCTTATTCACACGGCCGAAGCTTTCGCCTATAAACTGCTCCTTATTGCTGGGTTCATCAGGCCCCATCTCTATCTGACCCGTATCGAGCCAAAGGATAGGCCGGTCGAGATTGAGGATGCTTTTACGCTGTAATATCTCCGGTGCAGTCCTCACCCTGCCGCCATAGAACCAGTCGGATGAAAACCTCATAATCTCCTCGTTCATACGATATTGCACGCCGAGTAAGGTCACGCACTCCGGCTTGTTCTCCACGATACGCTCCATGAGTGTTTTTCCCAGGCCACCTTTCAGCGCCGCGATGCTCTTCACCGTCGGTGGCAACTGGCAGTGGTCGCCGGCAAGGATGACGCGGCTCACCCGACGTATCGGTATCCAGCACGCAGCCTCAAGCGCCTGGGCCGCCTCATCAATGAAGAGTGTTCCAAACTTCTGACCCTCCAACAGGCGGTTGGCAGAGCCCACAAGTGTCGAAGCTATGACGCGCGCTTCACCAAAGAGTTCGGCGTTGATGCGGATTTCCAGCTCCGTGGCCCGCGACTTCAACCGCTCCAGTTTCTGATGGAAATTGTCGTCGCGTCCTTTCTTCCGGCGCCGCAGTTCACGTATGGCTTTGCGGATGGCCCACAGTTGCGAATAGTCGGGATGAGCCTCAAACCGCCGCTCGTAGGTAAAGCCAAGCATCTTGTCGTTGACCCGTGTGGGATTGCCGATGCGCAGCACATTGATGCCGCGGTCAACGAGTTTCTCGCAAATCCAGTCGACAGCCATGTTGCTTTGCGCGCAAACGAGCACCTGGCTCTCACGCATCAGCGTCTCGTTGATGGCCTCGACGAGAGTCGTTGTCTTACCGGTGCCAGGAGGACCGTGGACGACAGCCACATCCTTGGCACGCAACACCTCATTGACAGCACGCTCCTGCGTCTCGTTAAGCCAGGGAAAAGACATGGGTGCAAAGGTGAAGCGGCCTGCAACCATCTTCGTATAGAAAAGCTCACGAAGATAGGCCAACCGCCCGCTTTTAGCATGAATGACGCGGTCGAGGGCATCGAACATCGTGCGATAACTGGTCTCATCAAACGACAACTGCACGCCCAAGGGCCGGTCGACACCCTGCAAATCGAGAGCATGTCCCTCCGGCACCACGACTACCATGCGGTCGCCTTCGGCATAAGACACGGTACCGGTGAAAGGAAAATAGTGTATCAACGACATCTCCCTACCCTTGACCACCGCCTTGGTGACACTGAAAAACATTACCGGCTTGCCATACTCAAAGTTGTGCTCTACATCTTGGTCCTGCGTCCGGAGTATCTCTACCGTCATCTGGTTGAGCGAATTGTAATGGCTCTGCCCCACCAACACGGGATACCAGGCATCGCCGCGTTTCACCTTGCGCCCGATGCCCACGGCCTCCGTCTGTTTGCGGAAGGCCTCCTTCTCCGTTTGATATTCCAACTGCAACAGCAAGCGCTGTCGCTGCAATGACTGTATGGCTGATTCACTCATAATGCAATGCAAAGGTAGCCATTTTTCCCATGCGCAAAGCACGACTCACAAATAATCTTTCTAACTTTGCACTCATGAGCAAGCTGATCATAGACCACCTGACCATAGGCTACCGGCGCCACATCGTATCAGGGCCACTCAGCGGGTGTTTCCACGACCATGGTCTCACCTGCCTCATCGGCCGAAACGGACTGGGCAAATCGACACTTCTCCGCACCATGGCCGGCATTCAGCCATCCTTTGGAGGCAACATTCTATGGGAATCTGACAAGACAATGAAGCCTCTGACAGTCAACGACATGCCCCGAGATCGGGTGGCGAGGCTCGTCAGTGTGGTGCTGACGGAAAAGATTGACGCGCTGAATCTTACCGCCCGCGAAATAGTCGGCATGGGGCGCCTGCCTTACACAGGATTTTTCGGCAGGCTCACGCCCGACGATGAACGCATCATCGACCAAGCCATGACGCTCACCGGCACCCTACCCTTCGCCCGTCGCGACATCACCACGCTAAGCGACGGCGAGCGGCAAAAGGTCATGATTGCGCGCGCCATAGCCCAACAGACACCCGTCATCCTCCTTGACGAACCGACGGCTTTCCTCGACTATGAGAGCAAGTCAGCGACTCTCTCATTGCTCCGCTCCATCGCTCACGACATGGGAAAAATAGTGGTGGCGTCCATCCACGACCTTGACATCGCCCTGCGTTATGCCGACAGATTCGTCACGCTCACATCGAATCTTAAAGATGTGACTACCAATGAATTAAGAAAAGAAATAGCTTCATCCGAGACTTTCTGAACAGCTGTCACGAAGCGCTCTATGCGTGGTCTAATTGCGTCTACGCCGTAAAGGCAATGCGATTACAGCGTAAAGGCAATGCGATTACAGCGTAAAGGCAATGCGATTACAGCGTAAAGGCAATGCGATTACAGCGTAAAGGCAATGCGATTACGGCGTAAAGGCAATGCGATTACGGCGTAGACGGAAATCCACTGTGAAGCAATCCTCCAACGACTAAATCCGGCTGAAATAGGTAATCACCTCTTCCCACGTCTTAAACTCATCGCTGCCAAGCTGTATGGCCGTAGCCAAAAGATTGTCAGCGGGACGCATGTCGATGAAGAAGTCGCCGTAGAGCAACTGCTTCTGATTGGTATAGATGACGTGATCGTGCGCCGGTGTGGAGAGATACCGCTCTATCCATTCGGCGTTTTGAGCGAAGCTGTCGTGGCTGTTGGTAGGTGCGGGTACAACAATGTATACTTGATATTTCTCGACCAACGTGCTGAAAGCCTTGTGTAGACTCGGGCGCGGCTTGCCGTAACTGTCGGCCAGACAGCTGCTGTCGATATAGACGATCTGCCGTTCTCGTCCTTCCTGACGGTCGTCTATCCAGCGAATGACAGGCACCACGCCCGCCAGGAAGCTTTTGTCGTCCATGCGGTGAGCCCCATGGAAGTGGGCCGCCTGCACGTAGTGGCTGCAGAAGACATCCCATGTGTTCACCACGTCGTCCTCATCGCCGAAGAGACCCCACACATGTTGCAGCTCTTTGGCCTTCTCCTCAGCCGTCATCGCTTCCATAGCTGTGAAGCATTGGTCCGTCATTTCCTTGTATTCCTTTTCCAACGCCTTGGTCACCATGAACTCTGTCTCACCGTCCTGCCGCGGATTCTGCCACGTCTGCTTGCCCGTAAGGCCGTGCTCCTTCATGGTCTGCGCCATCTCGAAAGCGGGATTGACACAGATACGGTCGAAGCCATAAAGCATTTCGGTGTACATACCGCCCATTGATGTGCCGATAATCAGGTCGGGCTTCTCTACCTCTGCCTTCTCTTTCAACAGCGCCAGACCCTCGGCAGGGTGCAGCGGAATGTCATAGGCCACCACCTCTGCATTGGGAAACGTCTGGCGGATGAGCTTCACCGTACCTGACGAGGCTGCTGAGCCAAAGCCATGGTTGTACATCATCTTCTTGCCCTGCATCAGGTCAGGGTATTGTTTGATATAAGGATTATCTTTCTCCATGATGCGAATGTATTGTTCAAGAAATGTGATGCTGCAAAATTACCCCTTTCTTCCCTATTCCACAAGGATAACAATGACTTTTCTTTCCTACAAAAGAAAAACATCTTTCCATTTAAAGCGTTTCTCTTTTATTTTGTATAACTTTGCCATAAGAAAACCATTTAGACTTATGAAAAAGGCATTTTTCACCCTCCTCAGCCTTTTTACCTTCTCCTGCCTGACTGCATCGGCTAAGGGAGACGACGGAAAGAAGGACTCCATCGACTGTGTCATGTACCGCGTTTCCTACAACACCAAGTCGGTTAATGACACTACCAAGCTCGACTCACTTGGCCATTACCGTTACGGCGACGACCTCATGCGCCTTGATATCGGCACAAAGGTCAGCAAGTTCTACAGTTATACTTATGTGCAGGCGCAAGAATAC
Source organism: Hallella multisaccharivorax DSM 17128 (assembly GCF_000218235.1). Lineage (GTDB taxonomy): Bacteria > Bacteroidota > Bacteroidia > Bacteroidales > Bacteroidaceae > Prevotella > Prevotella multisaccharivorax. The sequence goes on from NZ_GL945017.1 coordinate 547,032, forward strand.
TTCCAGAAAGCCATCTTGACCGGCAGCATCGACATGAAAGCCTTCAAAGGCAAGGTCGGCACACTGAAGTGGACACTGTACCGCAATGACCCCGAGGGCTTTACGTCGGTCTATGACTTCGTCTACTCTGACAACTACCGTATCAAGGAGCCGACACAGACTCCGCAGTGGCGCATCGTGGCCGACAGCGTGAAAACCATCCTCAACTACAAGTGCACCATGGCTGTAACCGACTTTAAAGGACGCCGCTGGACAGCATGGTACACCGAGGATATTCCCATCAGCCAAGGACCATGGAAACTCATCGGACTGCCCGGACTTATTCTCAGCGCCCGCGACAGCGAAAAACAGTTTGTCTTTGAAGCCAGCGGACTGGAGCAAATCAATGGTAAAGAGGCCATCGTAATGATGGAAGATGCCAGAAAATACGAAGACACGACTCAGCAGAAGTTTGACAAAATGAAGCGCACGACTTCTCCTTTGGACGGCTCACGAGGCTTGCGTACTGCCATCATAACAGCCAACGGAAAAACAGATAGCATAGAAAGGAATCAGAAACTGAAAGCCAGTCTGAGCAGGACTCGGCCTTACAATCCTTTGGAGCGTTAAGCACATGCGGTGGTCTGTCTTGCTTCTGCTCCTGCTCTTTCCGGCCTTGCTGTGCGCCCAGAAAACGGAAGGTACGGTGGCCGACTCCTTGTCAGGGAAAGCCATTACTGCAGCCAGCGTGCAGCTGAAACGTGAGGGCAAGACCGTTGCCTTCGCGCAGACGGACGCCAAGGGCGCTTTCATCCTCCACACCACGACGCAGAAAGGCGACAAGCTGCAAGTGACAGCTCTCGGCTATCAGAAGAAAACGGTGGAGGCTGACGCTCGCCAACTTCACATAAGCCTGCGCCCTCAAGCCTTCGAACTCAAGGAAGTGAAGGTCAAGGCCGGTGCTGTCACCATGAAACAGGACACCATCACCTACGATCTCACCCGCTTCGCCAACAGTCGAGACAACAATCTGAAGGACGTACTGAAGAAACTGCCGGGCGTGGAAGTATCGAAGGAGGGCGCCATCAGTTATAACGGCAAGCAGCTCAGCCGCTTCACCGTCGAAGGACTTGACTTGAGCAAGGGCCAATACAACAAGCTCACGGAAAATGTTCATGCCAGAGACGTGAAGAAAGCGGAGGTAATCGAGCACGATCAGCCCATCAAGGCTCTACGCAACCGCGTCTTCACCGACGACGTGGCAATGAACATCGTCCTCAAGGACTCCGCGCGCGACCAGTGGGCCTTTACTTTACGGCCCTATGTCCTTGTGGGAAGACCGACGCATGCAGGCGGCGACGCCACGGCGATGCAGATAGGAAAGAAGCGCCAAAGGGAGTTCACGGCGCAGTACGACCGCACGGGCAGGGATCTTAGACAGGCTTTTACAACCTTCTACGGGCTTTACGGCTTGCCGCAGTCCGCCGACTTTCCGCAGTGGTTTGTCATGCCTGGACTCAGTGCGCCGATTGAAGAGCAACGGCTGCGCTTCAACACCTCGCAGGCTTACAGCGTGGACGTGCTGAGAAAGGGTAGGGAAGAGAACGAAAACTCACTGTCAGTAAGCTATGACAGGGCCGTCACCCGACAACGGACCAGCAATCACAGTGTCTATTATCTGCAAGACAGGCAAGAGACTACCGAAGCGCGCGCCATGACCCGCAAGGAAGATCACCTGTGCCTTGACTTCTTGCACCGCATCAACAACGATGAGCAATACGGCAATGTGAGGCTCAAGGCAAACATCGACAAGACAGACGGATATGCCCACATGGGCGCAATCGACCAGCATGTACGCGACCCGCAAGCCGACATCACGGCTTCCATTGTCAAGACCTACACCCTGCAGCACGGCACCATCAGCTGGTCATCCATCGCCGACTTTAGCCATTCCACAGAGGAAATGAGCGTCAACGGCTCGTCAGACAAGCTCAACGCCAACCTCTGGCATACGGCACACAAGCTGACACTATACAGACCCCACGGCCATTGGAAAAGCAACTACCTCGCATCTCTGGAAGCTGAGAACCTCCATATTGAGCAAAACAACACCCTGCTCAGGGCAGTGGCGTCTCCATCGCTCACCTACCGCACGGAGACAAACCTGCTCACGCTCAGCGTACAAGGCGAAGTGAACCGGTACACGCGCCAGAAAGCCACTCTCTTTCTGCCAAAAGCCAGCATCTATTACCGGCTGAATCCGAACAACCACTCAGAGTGGACATCGACCGTCAACTATCGGGAGACAGCCACCGGATGGAAGAATTTCGCCCTCAATACCTATCAAAGCGACTACCGTACCCTATGGACGGGCGCCAACTTCATACCGCGCAACCGGGCTCTCTTGGGCACAACAAGGTTCGACTACAAGCGCACCTACTATCAATTCTTCGCCAATGCCAGCCTCACAGCGTCGCGCAACTGGTCGGACATGGCCGCCGACATGGAGATTAAAAACGGGCAATACCTTTACCATATCAGCCGCCACAACACCCATACCGACTATTTAAGCATGGCCGCAGAGCTCTCAAAGGGCTTCTATCAGCTTCATTTGAAGACCTCTGTCAAGGGAGCTGCCACTTTCTCACGTGGCCAACAGTACTCCGGTGGCACCCTGACCGGTTACCGCTACCGCCGATATGCCATCTCACCGGAAGTGATGTTCTCGCCCGACAGGATGGACATCGACTACGAAGGCGACTTCAACTTTGACCATTCCAAGAGCGGACAGGCATCCATGGGGACGCTCAACAACTGGATGCAGCGCCTCTCCCTGACGTCCACCCTCGGAAATGTAGACCTCACAGCAAACGGCATCATGTACCACAACGAGCTTCCAGAGGCGCCTTCAGTCAATGTTCTGCTCCTCGACGCGCAGTTAGTGTGGCGACTCAAAGGCGCGCGCATCAATGTCGCACTCCGTAACCTCTGCAACAAGAAAACCTATGCCGTGACCCGATACAGTGGGGTAGGTGCCTTCACGGACAACTATGAGCTTCGCCCCCGTGAGCTTCTTCTCAGTGTGCAGTTCTCGCTATGAACATTATTAGTTATATTATCTATTGAAATAGTAAAGCATGATTCTATTAATAGTACCTAATCAGCACTCTGAGAATCAGTCGAATCATAATTTTAAAAGAACCTTACCCAGTTAAATACGTACGCATAGTTACCTAATTCTAAGAAAAAAGTTAATTTTCATGAGTATTGGATTATTTTCTGAAAAATAGACTAGCTAAATTGTGATTTTTTATAGTTTTGCAAAAAATAAATTAATAAAAAGCAAATGAAATCTATTTATTTTCTTCTACTTCTTGTATCATTCTTCTTTGCTTCCTGCTCTGTAGAAGTTGAAACAGACTCAAATACTGAAAGGAAGACAACAGAAGTTTCAGAGGATTTTCTAACTACACAGCAAGTCCAATTTTTGAATTCTGTAAGTAGTATAAATCAAAAGTATGAGCAATGTACTAGAGGTGCGGGTGCCAAATTCGCTAGATGGGGCTTATTGGCGATAGATAGCAGATGGTATCGGGGGTTGCTTAGGCCCTGGAGTAGCTAGCTGGATAACTAGTGCAGCCGCTTCTACAGCCTATGATGCCTATTTAAATCATTGTCAGAGAAAAATGGCTAAATCACTTTCTTTTGGATCTGTTCAAGCAAGACGATGTGTCAGTACAGATGATTCTTTATATCAGTCTGTATTACAGTCTGTGACCTTTTCCTTTTGTGATTCTTTGCCTCAAAATGCGACGGACTCTATAGGGTTTGTTCACAATAAACTTATTGAGCAAACAGCATCTAATACTAATACTGAAAAATATTATATAAATGATAGTATTGATTATGATAACATTATGTCTGTTTGTCAAATAGCGGCTTCTGATTTGTGTTATTTAAATACAGAAGTCTTGGAGATTAATAAAAGCGATTTTCCGAAGGTTTGTAATAATGTTATTAATATTTTTGAGAAATTACAGAATAATAAAATTACATCCGATTCTGCTTTTATGAATATAAAAGATTGTCTTGCTAATGTTAAAGAAATATCAAATGTGCACTATTTATTAGCTTATTAGCACGTTATATCTCTTCATGCTTCTCAGGTGAATTTCAATTGAACGATGTTCAATCTTATGCGGACTCTTTGAATTTAGCATTGAAATCAGCAAATCTTTCTGAAAAAGATAATATATTGTGTAGAAAGATTCTTCAGACTGCTATTTGTAGTTTCTTGTATTGGAAATACTATCATGAATAAAAAATTTATTATAGTCTCCCGTATTGTCTTATTTTTCATCGCAAGCTTTTCCTTGTTTCTTTTCTTAGATAAGTTCTTTAATATTTTTATTAATGCTAATTCTAAGAATGATGATTCAAGCTATGTTGATTCGCTTATCTTTGCTAGTGTTTGGAGTTTGATAGTGGGGTATGTTGAGATAAAAAAATACATGCGAAATAATTCTAAGTAAATATTTAATATCACTTAAAAGTTTTCCGGTTGGGAACAAGGTTTCATGAATTTATCTTATCTTTGTAAGATAAAGCATAAAGACTAAACATTAAAATCATGAGACAACCAAAAGGTAAACTTATCATGGCATTGGCAGCATGGCTGTCGATGCCGTGTACGATGGAGGCTGCACCCGTGAAGACCAAGGCCGCAGCCATGCCTACTTGGACGGAGTGGCACGACCAGCAAGTCAATGAGGTGAACCGCTATCGCCTGCACACCAACTTCTTCGCTTATGCCAACGAGGCAGAGGCAAGGGGGGGCGACTTGGAGAAGTCGGCCAACTACCTCTCCCTCGAGGGCCCGTGGAAATTCAACTGGGTCAAGGATGCCAACGAGCGCCCACAGGACTTCTACAAGACCGACCTTGACGACTCATCGTGGAAGACCATGAACGTACCCGGCATCTGGGAGCTCAACGGTTACGGCGACCCCGAGTACGTAAACGTGGGCCTTGCGTGGCGATACATGTTCAAAGACGGCAATGTCTACAATGGCTGGAAGACGGAATACGCACCCGAAAACGCTACTGTGACCAGCGTCCCCGTCAAAGACAACCATGTAGGCTCCTATCGACGCGTCGTCAATCTACCGGAATCGTGGAACGGCAAGCAAGTCATCGCCCACTTCGGAAGCGTGACTTCCAACATGTATCTCTTCGTCAACGGACAGTATGTAGGCTATACCGAGGACTCAAAGGTGGCGGCAGAGTTTGACATTACGAAATACCTGCACCCTGGCAAGAACCTTATCGCCTTCCAAACCTTCCGCTGGTGCGACGGATCAATGGACGAAGATCAGGACTTCTGGCGCCTCTCCGGCGTGGCACGACAGTGCTATCTCTATGCCAGGGATGCCCAAGTGCAGATGGAAAACATTCGCGTCACACCCGATCTTGAGAACGATTATAAGGACGGCGAACTGCTTGTCGACGCATGGGTCAAAGGCAACCCAATAGTGGAATACCGCCTGCGCAACGCCAATGGTACGGTCGTGGCCAAGCAGACCGTCGATTTCCGCGGCCATACCGAGGGTACCGCACGCTTCATGGTGCGCAACGTGAAGACGTGGACGGCTGAGACGCCTTATCTCTTCACCCTTGAGGCTATCGTCAAGGACCGGAAAGGCAACGTCGTCGAAGTGATCCCGCAGAAGGTAGGCTTCCGAAAGATAGAGATTAAAAACGCGCAACTGCTCGTCAACGGGCAGCCCGTGCTCATCAAAGGCGCCGACAGACACGAAATGGACCCCGATGGAGGCTATGTCGTTACGCCGGAGCGCATGATTCAGGACATCCAGATTATGAAACGGCTCAACATTAACGCCGTGCGTACCTGCCATTATCCCGACGATCCACGGTGGTATGATCTCTGCGATCAATACGGACTCTATGTCACTGCAGAGGCCAACCAGGAAAGCCATGCATTCGGATACAGCAACGATCAGTCCACACCCGTGGCCCAACCCGAGTTTGCCAAGCAAATCTTAGAGCGCAACCAGCACAACATGGAGATGCAATACAACCATCCTTCCATCATAGTCTGGAGCCTTGGCAATGAGACCGACAACAGCAACAACTTCCTTGCCGCCTACAATTGGATTAAGAGCCAAGACAATTCACGCCCCGTACAGTATGAGCGCGGACTTTACAGCGGTCCCTATGACTCGGATATCTTCTGCCCGATGTATGAAACGGTGAGCGGGTGTGAAAGATATTGCAATGACACCAAGCAGACACGCCCACTCATTCAGTGCGAGTACAACCACACCATGGGCAACTCAGGCGGCAACCTTAAAGAGTATTGGGACCTCATTCGCAAGTATCCGAAATTCCAGGGCGGCTACGATTGGGACTTCGTCGATCAGGGATTGCACCGCAAACCCGACTTTCAGGCCTCGCGAACCGTGGCCGATCTCAATGCCATCAGCGCGAAATATGAACCCGGAACGGGTGGCATGACTCCGCTCTACACCTATGGCGGTGACTATAACGCAACAGATGCGTCTGACAACAACTTCAACTGCAACGGCATTATCGGGCCTGACCGGCAGCTGAACCCCCACGCACACGAACTGGCTTACCAATACCAGAACATTTGGGTGAAGCCCTTAGACCTTTCTGAAGGCACCATCAACGTGCACAACGAGAACTTCTTCCGCGACCTGAGCAACTATCGCATGGACTGGACTTTGCTCAAGGATGGCAAGACCGTGCAAAGCGGCACCGTGGACCAGCTCAACGTAGCCCCGCAGCAGACGGCCACCGTCAAGCTTCCACTCAACATCCCCGACGACGGCGAAGTGATGCTCAACGTCGCCTTTAAGCTCAAGAGCGCTGAGCCACTCATGGAGGAGGAACAGACCGTGGCTTACGACCAGATCATCGTCAACGAGGCTACACCCGTCACCTACATTGAGAATTTCACCAAAGACAAGATAAAGATCCAAAACAAGAAAAGCGATGCACAGATCGTCATCTCATCGGACAAGGCTTCCCTTGCATTCGACAAAGCTACCGGTCTGCTCACACAATATACCGTTGACGGCAAGAGTTTATTGGGCGATGGCGGCACACTGAAGCCCAATTTCTGGCGCGCAGTAACTGACAATGATATGGGGGCCGGCCTGCAAAACAAGCTCAAGGCTTGGCACAATCCGAAGATGACGCTCACCGCTATCACGGTGGAGAAAGTAAAGGAGAGCAAGGGCACTGCTGCCACTGTAGTCGCAAGCTACGATATGCCGGAAGTCAACGCCAAGCTGCGCCTTTCTTACACGGTTTATGGCGACGGCACTGTCGATGTGGAACAAGCCATGACCAAGGCCACGCCCGACGCCAAGGCACCTGATATGCTGCGCTTCGGCATGGTGATGGACCTGCCTTACTCGATGGATAAGAGCCAATGGTATGGCCGTGGCCTCATAGAGAACTACAGCGACCGCAAGCTCTCGGAGCCTATCGGCCTCTACAGCGCTACCGCTGATGAACAGTTCTATCCTTACATGCGTCCGCAGGAAACAGGCACGAAGAGCGATATCCGCTGGTGGAAGCAGAGTGGAAACGACGGCGTCGCCTTCATGATCACACCCATCAACACGTGGATGGATGCCGCTGCACTGCACTACAACATCTCAGATCTCGACGAGGGCAGCGAGAAGAAACAGCGCCATTCTCCAGAAGTGCCGAAGAGCAAATACACTGAGCTCACTTTCGACCTCATCCAGCAAGGCTTAGGAGGAACCAACAGTTGGGGAGCTTTACCTTTGGACAAATACCGTGTGCACTTCGGTGACAAGACTTTCCACTTTGTCATCAATCCGTTGAGATAAGACCATAACCCATTGATTCGTTTTTGCCCACGCACGTCAAGGGAACCTCCCACGTGTGTGGGCAAATTCATTTATTGCGTAAAAAAGAAACTCCGGCACGTGCCGGAGCATTGTCTGGCACGTGCCGGAGCATTGTTCGACACGTGCCGGAGAACCGTCCGGCACGTGCCGTAAATGACGAAAGCTGTTATTTTGTAAGCTCTGCGGGCAACTTTGGCATAGCACCCTTTTGCGTACAAACGAACGCACTGACTTTAACCGCGAGGGCATGCGCCTCCTCGACGGACTTGCCGGAGAGGATGGCAGCGGTGAAGGAGCCCGTGAAGGAGTCGCCGGCGCCCACAGTGTCAGCCACCTCCACCTTAGGCGTAGGCTGGAAGCTCTTGAAGTCGTTGGGAGCAAAGACATAGCTGCCGTTGGTACCACACGTGAGCACCACCATCTTCAGATGGTAACGATGCATAATGATGCGGCATTTCTCTTCCATATCAAGCCCCGGATAGTCGAACATACGACCGACAATGACGAGCTCCTCATCGTTGATCTTCAGGATGTCACAATGGCGCAGACCATTCCGAATAGTCTCCTTGTCGTAGAAGTTACCACGAAGGTTGATGTCGAAGATCTTCAGACAGGCTTCCGGCGTGGCATCAAGAAAGCTCATGATGGTTTTCTTGGAATCCTCGCTGCGCTGCGCCAGTGAGCCGAAGCAAACGGCACAGGCGTCCTTTGCAGCATCTTCCATCTCAGGCGTGAAAGGAATATGATCCCAAGCCACATTGGGTGTGAAGGTGTAGGTAGGCACTCCCTCAGCGTCGAGCGACACGTTGACCGTTCCAGTAGGGTAGGGCACACGCGGAATGATGTACTTCAAACCATTCTCATCGAATGTAGACAAGGCCTGGTCACCAAGCACATCGTTGCCCACAGCGCTCACGGCCATAGCGTCAAAACCAAACTGGCTGGCATGATAGGCAAAATTGGCTGGTGCGCCGCCAAGTTTTGCACCCAGGGGAAGTACGTCATAGAGCACTTCGCCCAATCCGATGATCTTTCTCATAGTTGTATTATTTTGCTTTTTAGTATTTGATTTGCTTGATAAACGTGAGCAGATAGATCACACCCACAGCCATCACGACCACTGCTCCCACCTGTGAGTTCACGGCATCACTGGCAATACCCATGATGAGCGGGAAGATCGTGCCGCCGAAAAGCCCCATGATCATCAGACCACTGATACCATTCTTCTTCTCAGGCATGTAGAGCAGGGCCTGAGAGAAACACATGGAGAAGACGTTACTGTTGCCGTAGCCCACGAGAGCGATACCCGTATAGAGCCACCACTTCGACGTTTCAGTCGTGCTGTAAGCGCCCATTAACATACAAGCCATGCTCAATGCCATCATCGTGACGGAGATGATGAAGAAAGTGCGCGTCTTCAATACGCGCAGGAAGAAACTGCCTGTCATGCAGCCGATGGTACGGAAGATGAAGTAAAGGCTCGTGGCCCATGCCGCGTCGTTGAGAGCCATGCCCGCATATTGCTGCAACAGTTTAGGTGCCGTAGTGTTGGAACCCACGTCGATTCCCACGTGGCACATGATACCGAAGAAGCACAACAGCACGTAAGGATTGCCCAACAGCTTGAAGGTGTCAATATAGTCGCGCCCCACTGACTTCTGCTCCTCTACAGTCTCCATGTCGGTTTCTTTCTCCTGAATAGGCGTAGCTTGTAGCAGGAGTGACGCAAGGATGCCGATAACCATGTAGATGGGGAAGAGCACACGCCAGCCAAGCCCTAAGCTGGGAATCGTAGCGGCAGCGCCCCACGACGCGATGATGGGAGCCATGAACGAGGCGATGGCCTTAATGAACTGACCAAAGGTCAGCGTAGAAGCCAAATGGCCCTTCACCAACGATGAAACAAGCGGATTGAGAGAGGTCTGCATGAGGGCATTGCCAATGCCCAAAAGAGAGAAGGAAATAAGCATCACAGCAAAATCCTCAGAGAAGATGGGTAACAACAGCGAGATGACCGTGACAATCAATGAGAGCATCACCGTCTTCTTGCGCCCAATCTTATTCATCAGCACACCTGTGGGAACCGAAAAGATAAGAAACCAGAAGAAGACAAGTGAGGGAAGGAAATTGGCGACCGTATCACTTAGGGCGAGATCTTGCTTCACATAGTTGGAGGCCGTGCCTACTAAATCGACAAAGCCCATGGCAAAAAAGCAGAACATCACAGGGATGAGTGCCAGACGATTGTTGTTACGCATAATGCTTCATTTTTAAGTTTTCCGACTGCAAAGTTAGGATGAAGAATGTTATTGTAATAGAAAAAAACGTTCTTATATCATCAATAATGTTTCCATGCAACAAAATTGAAGGAATAAGAACGTATATTTCATTGTATATGATTCATTTCCTTGCAGATGGTGTCACACCAAACTCGTCTTTATAACATTTGGTGAAATAACTTGGTGATGAGAAACCGGTGTCATAAGCCACTTCAGAGACCGACTTACCGGTTGTTTCAAGCATCTCTTTGGCTGTCTTCAGCCGTAAAGTTCTCAGAAGCTCTACGGGCGAATGCCCTGTCAGAGCTTTTGCCTTACGATACAGCTGCACACGGCTGAAGCCCACATCGGTTCCTATGTCTTCCACGCTGACACCGCTATCAGCCAAGCGACGTTGCATCGATGCCTGCAACTTCTCTAAGAATTCGCGGTCATGTTCAGACAGAACATTGTTTTTCACGCCTTTGATTCCTGTATCAGTCTTTTTGCCCGCTTGGTTTTCTTTTTCCATCTCAGAAAGGATGCGCTTCCGCATGCGCTCACGGCCTTTAAAGATATTACCAATACACGACAACAGCACCCTGCTGGAGAATGGCTTGGTGAGATAATCATCAGCGCCGCTCTCATAACCTTCCGCCTTCTGGTCCTCACGGCTCTTGGCAGTGAGCAGTACGACGGGTATATGGCTTGTCGCAGCATTGTTCTTCACCTCCCTGCACATTGTCAGACCATCCATGACCGGCATCATGATATCAGAAATGATTAAGTCGGGAACTTCTTGAAGCGCCAGTTCAAGTCCCTGCTTGCCGTCAGCAGCCATGATAACACGATAGTGGTCTTTTAGGATTACGTATTCATAGCCACGGATGTCTGCATTATCCTCTACGATAAGAATGAGAGGAGAAGAGACGTCTCCAGAAGTATCTCCACGCCTCTCCACAATAGGGGAGGGGGAAATGCTTCCAAAGCTACAGTCAATACTATCAGAGGTATTGCTTCCTTCTTCCTCATTGGGGAGGGTTGAGAAGGGATTATTAAGGAGCGTTGGACTTAATATTTTCCCCATCAATCTCATGAGCTGCGTGGCATTCCGGTCTACAGCCTTCAGCGTGCAGAGATCATCGTCGGAGAGATTATTGCCGTTATTCAAGCCCTCAACGATGCGGTGTATGGGATCAGCAATAAGGGTCAGGGGCGTGCGTATCTGATGACTGACATTGGTGAAGAAGTCAAGCTGTTGCTGTTGCAGTTTAGCTCGCTCGTCATTCATGCGGATATGGTTGATCAACATCCGCCAACCACCAACGATGACAATCATAAGCAGGACTATGACACCAATGCTCAGATACGACACTAACCGTTGTGTTGAGAGCCGTGCCAGTCCCTGGTCCACCTGATCGTGCAGCTTACTCAAATAGGTTGCCTGTAGCTCCATATCGTGTGCCTGATTGTAGATAATCTCCGAGTTGGTCTTTGTCACGACGGCTGACTTGAACAATGTTTTCTTCTTGTATGGCTGATGGCGTAGGATAGCCAATGCCTGTTGCAACACCTTGTCACCATTAGTCGGATAAAGACACGACGCATCAATTACTCCCTGCTGGATCAGCGCTATGCCACCACCTTTAACGGCAAGCGCATCCACTCCAGTGAATTTGATTCTACCCGCCAGTCCTGCCTCCTTGGTAGCCTGATAAGCGCCCATGGCCATGCGGTCATTCTGACAGAATACATAGTCGATGTCACGGTGCGTCTTCAAGATTTCTTTCATCTGAGCATGACCACTCTTTTCCGTCCAGTCGCCCCAACGGCGGTCAACGAACGTTATTCCAGGAGCTGCCGCCAATGTCTTGACAAATCCATCATGGCGTTCTATGGCAGGAGTAGAGCCTTTCAAGCCACTGATTTCCGCAACGACACCATGATCTTGCAGTTTGCTGATGACATACTGTGCCATAGAGCTCCCTATGGCTTCATTGTCGCCACCCATGTAGGAAGTATATTTCCTGGTTTTAGCATTACGATCAAAGAGAATGACAGGGATACCCTTATCGTAAGCTCGCTCAATGGCGGCGGTAATAGTACCCTGTTGATTAGGTGAGACGATGAGTAGGTCAATACCGGAAGCTACAAGACTGTCTATCTGCCGGTTCTGTTGCGCATCGTTGTCGTTGGCTGCAGCAAAGCGAAGCTCCACACCAGGATTAAGATAAGCCTCCGTCTTCATCTCACGGTTGAGCTTCTCGCGCCAAATATCCTGGCTGCAAGATGACACGCCAATGACATATCTCTCTTTCTGCCTCGACGTACAAGAGACGAGCAGCAGAAGAAGCAGAAGCAAATGGCTGATCTTTGACATAAGCAGAATCTAATGCTCCATTAGCCATAACGAGAAGAGGCAATCATAGACGATATAGCCTTGGACGGTTTTGTATAGATGTTTCTTATCAATGGGAAATGGCCGGCGTGCAACGCGACCTCTGATTGCCGATTGCTTTCAAATGGCCACACTATACCCCGGACTTACACAGCCCTGAGCCAGGAATGGAATATTCTGTTCCTATTCACTCCTATTCTATACAAAGTTCGTAATAATTCTTGTAATGTGCAAATAAGAAGGGATTTATTTTCGTATATTCCAAATACTCTTTAGTTTGCAAGTGGCATAGTCCACTTCCGGCTGATGTTCCGGTAAGCCAGATAGACGAGTTTCTCCAGGGCTGTATCACAGGGGAATACTCCCTTGTTCTTGGTAACCTTTCGTATCTGGCGGTGATATCCTTCAACGGTGTTCGTGGTATAGATGAGCCGGCGGATTTCCTTGGTGTATTGGAAGAACTCCGTCAGTCGCTCCCAGTTGTCACGCCACGATTTAATGACGATGGGATACTGTCCGCCCCATTTGGCATCAAGCTTGTCGAGCTCGGTCTCGGCTGCCTCCTTGCTGACAGCGCCATAGACCAGCTTCAGGTCCCTCAGAAACTCCTTCTGATGCCTGCTGCCCACATATTTGATGGAGTTGCGTATCTGATGGACGATGCAGAGCTGCACGGCCGTGTTGGGAAAGACGCTCCGGATAGCATCCGGGAAGCCTTTCAGGCCATCCACGCAGCATATCATAATGTCTTCCACACCGCGGTTCTGCAAGTCCGTAAGCACCTCCAGCCAGAAGTTTGCCCCCTCGCTCTTGGCTACGTACATACCGAGCAGTTCCTTATGACCGTCCTTGTTGATACCCCAGTACATTGTAGATGGCACGGGTAACGGCACGCCCACTGTCGTCTTTCACCTTGTAGTGGATGGCATCAAGCCAGCAAATAGCATAGACCGACTCCAATGAGCGCGACTTCCACTCCTTAATCTCAGGAAGGACACGGTCAGTTATCGCGCTGATGGTCTCGGCCGACAGCCTGGTATTGAACTCCCGCTCAAAGTAACGGCTGATTTCCCGTGTACTCGTGCCAAAGGCATACATGCCGATAATCTGGTCTGCCATGCCCTCGGCAAGTATCGTCTCACGCTTACGCACGGTCTGAGGATCAAAGCTGCCGTTACGGTCACGGGGAGTTTCAACGGTCACCTCGCCATACTGAGTCTGAACGGTCTTGGGCATCTTACCGTTGCGGCGGTTGCCGCTCTCACGGGATTCTTCACGCAGGTGAGCGTCCATCTCACCCTCAAGAGCGGCATTCAATATGCGCTCCAACATTGGTGCCAAAGCACCATCCTTAACAAATAATGGTTCTCCCTTACGAAGCTGTGCCGCAGCTCTCTTGTAATCAATTTCGTTGTTGTCCATAAAAAATAAACTGTATAAAACTATTTCTTATTGTAGCTTGACACAGTTTACTTTACACTCTCGTTTGAGATGGAAGAAGAACTGCGATTTGCCATAACCATTTAGATTGTCTCTGCTTGTATTCCTCCCAAAGAAGAAGCCTTGTAACATGCTTGTCCTTCAGCTGCTCCTTATAAAATGGGAGCTCTTTGATAAAGACATCCATACGCTCGTCCGTATACGCAGGATTGCCCTGAAGGAACATACGTTCCAACTCTGGATCTTCCATACGAAGAAGCGTGGGTATGTCGAGCTTTAGCTCACTTACTGTCTTCATGTAATTGTTCACTGTCTCCTTATTAATAGGAGTCTCCCGTGCTATCTTTCGGTTCGAGTAACCGGCCTGGTGTAGCATGAGAACTTGTCTTATATCACCCATGTCTTTGGTTTTACCAGCCATATTTCCTTTGCTTATTGGTTTAAGCCTGCAAAGGTATCTCAAAGGAGACAAAAAGTGAACGGATATGCTCCGGAAAAAAGGCGATAGCAATGAATAACGTTTCCCGAGTGAACAGATATGCTCCGGAAAAAAGGCACTGGCGCTGATGCCCGTAAAAAGTGAACGGGTATGCTCCGGAATCGGGGTCACCTTACGGCCCTGGTGAACGGGCTTGCCCGGAATAAAGTCAAAACACGCTTAAATTTGCTCATCTCTGTCAACTTTTGAGAGGAAAATCAGCAAACGGAGCACCGAAAACGAGCGAATGTTTAGGTTTTTTTACCCTCTACATTCCGCTACAAAGTGAACGGACATCGTCCGGAATACGTAACGGATGCCTTTGATATAGTTAAAAAATATCGAACGATTGTATGATTTATATTTTAGAATATATAAAAAATATCATTTTGAGTGGATATTTTCGACAATATATTCAAGTAGTGATTTTTTAATGATAATATATCCTTTGTCATACTTTAGTTTCCGCAAAGTATTTCTAGAATATATGTCTATAATGTAAACCCTTTCTTTATCCATTTTACATTTAAGCACATCACCAACGATAGATTCATCTTCTGTCTCAAAATTAATTTTTATTTTTGTTTTATGTTTTTGAGCAGTGTATATTACATTGTAATTTGAGATTTCTTGGATCCTCAACTCCATTTGTGAGATAGACGGTTGCTCTACTTGTATGCAATTACATAGGATACAAATTTTAAATTCAACACTGTAACAGAATAATAGAACTGCAACAAACAAAACAACAACGAATAGTTGTGTTAATATTGTATATCTTGGATTACGAAATAGGAGGCTCATAAATTTACACATTTAACTGTTTATTAAATAATTCTGTGTAATATCCGTTATTTCTAAGCAACTCTTCGTGTTTGCCGCACTCTATAATTACACCTTTTTTTAGGACGATGATATTGTCTGCATGTTTAATTGTACTTAATCGGTGGGCTATAATAATAACTGTCCTATTGGTATAAAATGACTTTAAATTATCTATTATGTCATTCTCATTATTTGCGTCTAGTGCATTGGTTGCTTCGTCCAACATAACATATGCCCCATTCTTATATATAGCTCTGGCTATACATAGCCGTTGTTTTTGGCCGCCACTTAAATTCATACCATCTTCCCCGATGATAGTATCATAACCGAGAGGAAGGCCTGTTACGAATGAATGTATTTGGGCTTGTTTCGCCGCATCAATAACTTTTTCCATATTAACCTTCTCGTCACATAATGATATATTCTCAGCGATACTCTCTGTAAAAAGATATCCATCTTGAAGTACTACAGAACATCTCTTGCGCCAGTCCTTCAAATCAATGTCTTTATAGTCAGTTTTACCAAGAGAGATTTGCCCTTTGGTAGGCGTGTAAAAGCCTAAAATTAATTTAAGAAAGGTTGATTTTCCACTCCCACTTTCGCCAACAATTGCAGTAATTTTTCCCGGATATATTGTACAAGATATGTTGTTCAGAACATTTTTTTGAACAGCGCCCGTATATCTAAATGATACATCTTTAAATATTATAGGTTTTACACATGAGTCTACTTTAGTCTTATTCTTATACAAGTCATCCTCGTCTTCTTCTGCACTTATTTCATTTATTCGTTCAGCACTAATTTGAGCATCTTGGAATGATTGTATAAAAGATGAAAATTGATATAAAGGTCCATTAAGTTGTCCTAACACATAACTTATTGCTACCATCATACCCATTGTTATAGAACCACTAATAACAAACTTTGCACAAAAGAATGTTATTAATATATTCTTAATTTGATCAATTAACAAAGCCCCGATATTTTGAACTTGAAGGAGTTTAACACCTTGCATGTTTATGTCATATATTTGTAGTTGTTTTTTTGTCCAACAATTCAATTTATAATCTTCACAATTATTAAGTTTAATATCTTGCATGCCTCGAATCAGATGTATAATAAGGCTCTGATTTTGACTTACTTGCAGAAATCTTTGGTAATCTAATATTTTTCTCTTATTTTTAAACATATATATCCAATACAAATAACATATTGCACCAATTATAAAAATACAAATTAATTGCCAACTATATTGAAATAAAACGATTCCATAAATGATAAAACCAACAATAGTAATAGCAATTCCTATAAGAACAGAGGTAAGAAAATATTCTATCTTATTAAAGTCCTGAATTCTCTGAAGTAAATCGCCAATCATTTTTGCGTCAAAAAATGAAATTCTCATTTTCATGAGTTTTTCTAAAAAATGACAAACCATTGAAATACTTACTCTGTTACTTATATGGGCCATTAGCCAACCGCTTACAAAACGATTGGCGCACATGCCAATAATAAGTGCAACTTGACTTATTAAAATACAAGTTACAAGTCCCCCGTCCTTGTTTTCAATTCCCAAGTCGACAACACCCTGTGCTAAAAAGGGAAAAACAAAACTTATTATTGATGATAAAAAAAACGAAAACAATAATTGATATATAAGTTTCCTTTGCGGTCTTAAAAACAAGCTATAATTGACATAACTGTTGGACTGCTTATTTTTTATTTCATCAGTAGAAAAATAAGAATTGGGTTGAGGCAATAAGACAATGCCCAAATCATCGCCAGAATGTTGATCTGCAATAAACCCTCTTTTGAAATCCCTTATGTTATATAGAATATTACCAATTGCAGGGTCACCTATAAGAACCTCATTTCTGAAGACATGCCAAACAACAACAAAATGTGATCTTTTCCAAAAAATAATGCAGGGTGCATTAAAATTTTCTATAAAATCACAATGCGATATTTTCATTCCTGTCGAATCAATATTGATATTCTCAAAGGCTTTTTTTATTGTAAGCAATGTTGTGCCATTCTTATATAAATTGCACAAAACTTTTGCAGATACCACATCTATGTCTTTTCCGTAATATTTAGCTATCATACGAAAGCAGGTTGGCCCACAATCTTTTTCGCTTAATTGTTTAAAGAAAGGATATTTCATGTTGTAATACAATTCTTTTAAAATGCTTGCACGCACATTGTTTTAAAAAAAAGAAGTACAGTTTTCGTAATTTTATAGAATTAACATCATAATAGAATATTAAATATTTGATGTTGGGATTTTTTAATTTTATCTCAATAGATATCATCTTCCATATACTACAAAGCGCATTAATATTTCTGTGCGTCTCAACAATATATGTGCAACAGAATTCAATCGTGTACTTGTTCTTTTGATTAATAATAGTCCATCCTATCAGCTGTTCGTTCTTGTCAAAATAGCATTTACATCCTTTATTATCTTCCATAGATAAAACAGGAGAAAAGTGTTCAGGAATTGATTGCAAATTAATATATTGCGCAATCTGCGTTTTCTTCGTATTACTAATCTCTTGATAATCAACCATTGAATAAGGATTATTGCGCGAAAATGATTTTAATCGAGGTTCAACACCCATGACCCAATCTTCTTTTTTAATAAAATATCCAAGACAATCTATGGCTATTGTATTAAATCCTAATGCGTACCAAAAATTTTCAATACCATATTTTTCATTGTCATATACCAACATATTCACAATATACTTGCATAATGGTTTATTGACCTCATACAATTTGCATAACAGATTTTTAGCAACATTTTGATTCCTATAAAGAGGTAATATATATGTATAGTGTAGTATACATATATCGTTCTTATTTTCGAATATTACAAATCCTAAAACCTCAGCGTCGCAAAGTGCGCAGATTATTTGGTATTCAGCAAGTTTTTTAGAATAGAAAAATTGAGAAATGACTTCTATAATAGTATCTTTATACTTGCTTTCTTTTATACTTGATATATAGTATAATGCTTGAACCATCAGTTAATCTAAGGTGAATTGGTTTTGAGAATTTGGTGAATTGGGACACCTCGGGTCGGGATGAAGAACCTTAGCTTGGCCATAGGCCTCTATCACTAATTTCCAGCATACACCTTTTGAATAACGACAATGAATAAAATCTTTGCATTTATGGCATGCAGAATCATGCGGGAAATTATTTGAAGAGAGAAAGTATAGAGATTCCGCTTTAGTAGATTCCCACAGCTCTATAATAGAATGCTCATTAATGTTACCGATTTTAAAGAAAGAATTCCAATATAATTCTTCACAGATAGTAGCTGTACCATCTGGAAGGATGACAAAACCATCGACATTTGCAGAACACAGTGGGCGTTCATCAAATACTTTGGAGTTTTTCATCTCACATTTCTTATAGATAAATGTATCATCGACAATAGGAATGTCAACCGTTTCCCTGATTTCACTAATATATGAACGCATGTCATATACCTGTTGAAGAGATGGACGTATTTTCGGATAATTATCATCTGACTTATAACAGCTAAATCCAATAATTGAAACAACGACTTTAGATATATTCTTTAGAGTATTTGCGAACAATAATACTTCATTAACATTCTCAATGTTACAAGTAAATTTCGACAAAGTCGGTTTGAGAATAATTCTCAACTTCTTTGAATCAGCATATTGTATACTTCGTTTTATATCATTTACATAATTGCCATTTACACATAAAGTCTCATTAGCTACACTTTGCTGTAGTGTATCTAGCGAAAACTGTATGCTTTTCAAACCTGAGTCCACTATACAATCAATAACCTTGTTAGACAAAGGTATTTTTGTTGAAATGTCAGGATAGTAACCGTTAGCGGTCAAGGTCTTTGCTATTTTTGTCCAACCTTTTTTAAGAAAGAACTCACCGCCAGTAATATCAATCCTTTCAATACCTACACTTTTTGCTTGTAAAATGAGGCGACACCAAACGTCTGAAGAAATCTCTTTGTGAACATAAGATTTGTTTGCGTAGCAATATATACAATCCGTGAAACATTGTAATGTTGGACAAATTAAAAGTGTTTGTGGATATGACAATCTTCTTCTATTATGATTTAGAGGGGGCTCTATATAAAAGAAACTTTCAGCATACTCATCACGCTCGTAAGAAGCATATTCTAATACATACGATGGAATCATAGATATGACACCATCATAAGAAATTGCAAGCTCTTTCTTATTATGATATAACGATTTTATTATACGATCTGCATCTACGTCAGAAATGTGTAATCTTTTGGATATAATATCCAAAACACACTGAGTTGTACGTTTTCCATTGAAAAGACTTAAAATCCATGCATAAACAGGGTGTATAAATGCAAAATATGCGTCACTATTCTCTGTCGGATTATTCTTAATTATAATCCGATCCTTATCATTGACAAATTTGTACTTTTTGTTGAATACTTTCATATAAAAAGTCCCCCAGTAGAGATGTTAATTGTTAAGGTAATAAAGTTTCTGAAACTTTCTGCATTTCTTTTTCAGATTGCAGTTTGCTAAGGTCGGCACTATTACCATTGCCGACATTTGAGTTCTGATTTCCTGGCTGACAAGATTTTTTACATGATTGAGTGCAAGAGTCTCCTGCTTCAATCGCATTCATTTGAGCATCATCAAGAATCTGAGATTCTGCTATTGATGCAAACTGGGAAAATGACAATTTTCTTTCCATAATTAAATCGTTTATAAATTTGACATTATGTAAAACTGGGGGACATTTCATCTTAATCGGTCGTTGGATGGAGTGTAATCTCTATATTCATCTACGACTCTTTGACCTTTATTGAATACATATTTAAGCGACAATCTGAATATTGGTCCAATGTGGCGTTGATAAGAGTAATATTGACCGTCAACATAATAGAATACTCTTTTAGCATCTCTTGCAAATACATCATTAAGAGTTAATCTAAGCTGAAGATTCTTTTCTTTTAACATCATATATTGTAATTCAAAATCTAAAGAGCCATTTGCTGTCACATCCATTAAAGAGGATTTGTATGTTGAATAATAATTCCCATCTATTGATAAGTAAATCCTACTTGCTGGAGAGTAACTTATATTAGAATGAATGTTATAATTAACATACGAACACTTTCGATTAGCAGGCAATGAGAATTGGTTTTTAAAGTTATATAGCTTATCATAAGCGAGGTTGAACTGGAATTGCCCCATAATTTTCTTGTCTGCAAAACGATACGGTATGACTATGTTTGTCTTAAACGTCTGTTGATCTGCAATATTCTGATAGGTACTAGACAAATGTTTACCATTTGAGGAAAAAACACTTCCAATGAAGTCATATGTTAGTATATATGAAAAATTAAGATTCATATATTTAAATAGCGTGTTATAAATAACAAAGCCGTATGCTTTATTTGGTTTCAGATCCCGATTACCATACATAGATACCATATCATTTGCCTGTCTTTCTCCATACACCATCCATGAATATTTAGGCCTGTTTATATTTGAGACAATACCAATAATCGAATTATAATTGTTCATATTAATATACGTCAACAAGGATGGAAAGAAATTGACATAATGTTTGCTGTTGTTGTTATTAGTTGAAGAATATGTATATTGTGTGTTTTCTATTCGCAAACCAAGACGTGTAGATATTCGCTTAGAAAATGTATACCTTGCTTGCGCATATAAACCTATTAGTACTTCATGACCAGAAAATGATTCGTCAACATCATTTCTATCCATGTTGACATGTGAATAGATAACATGATCTTTCACTTTATTATAGTCCATCTGTAGCCCATAAGAGAATAAAAAGGATTTTACTTCTGAGTTTAAATCTATATTAAATGTATTCATATATCCATTCATTCTCAAGTCTGAACTCTTGTATACCTCATCTTTTGCCAGGTAATCAAATTTAGAGTTATCATTACCGTATGAAAAGGCATATGTTAAATAGCCATTTGTCCTTTTGTTGATAGAAGGTAAAGTATATGACAATGAAATATTATAAAGGTCACTATGGGCATGTTTGTTCGCAGTATATTGATTGATGTTATAATTATTCCAAATTAAATCGGCACTGCCTTTGTCGTAATATACAAATGCATTAAGACTTAATTTAGATTTGTTTGTAAATTCATAAATTGTACTTCCTCTATATGTAAACACATTATTCCTACCATCGCTAAAATTATGGTCATCAAGGATTTTGAGACCATTATACGACAAACTATCTGTAGATGACTTGTATACTCTTTCGTTTGCAAATGAAAGCGTGCCATTATAAAGCCATCTACTTTTCTTTACCATATAAAAAATATTTCCACCAGTATCATACATTCCATGTGGGAAAAATGAAGTAAAAGCATATGGTTGTACTGACTGACCTAGGGGTATATTGCTTTTAGTATTAATATTTATAACAGCCTCAGTGGATGCACTATATTTCCCAGAATTGACGAAAGTCAGTTCTATATTTGCAACAATACTTGCAGGTAAACTCTCCAAAAAAGCCTCCAATGATTGGGTTGAAATATTTTGCTTTACATTATTTACATATATGACTGCATTTTTTCCACCCAGAGAATAATTCCCATTAGAGTTCTTAACAATTCCAGGAATATGACGTAATGCATCTGACAATTGTAAATTTTGCTCCATCTTCATTTTCCCAAAATCGACAACAACCATTCCATCTTTCCTGTATATCCAGTTACTTTCAACCACGACCTCATTCAGCATCTCATATTTGGGTTTAAGATAGTATGTTGCCCCATTACTTGTTAATTTTGTTGTGAGAGAATTAAAAGATATATGGCTCATAGAAATAATATGGCTATCTTTCAATGCAACACTATCTAATTTAAAGTAACCATGGCTATCTGTTAAAGCAAACAACTCACTATTATTGTCGACTTTTACCAACACATTAGCAATGGCAGTAGAATCTATTTCATCGAATACATATCCATCTACAACTTGTCCAAATAAAGGAAGGGTTGCAAAGAACAGAAACGACATAATGTATACTGTCTTTTTTACCATATTTGTATTTCATTATAAAAACGCTTTAAAGTTACACATTTTTATAATAACTACCAAGTTTTACGAGCTCTTTTTCACGAAACTGTTCGATAAATAACATTTTTTAGTTCCCATCCTGTAAAGTTGACCTTTGGTACCAGGCCTGAGAGCAAACAACTCTATTCCCGTCTGACCTTCGCCGCATAGATAAGAAGTGTGAAGACCTTCTCACCATCACCCGCAAATAATTCTATCGACGATTGGTCAACAAAAACATGAAGTCTCCGTTTCTTCTCATTTACCAAGACACAGGCCTTTGCAATTCTGTTAAACTTTGAAAAGCAAATAGCCGACTACTCAATCATTTTCCAGGGAACGCTGATTAAGTCGCGCCGCGATATAGGTCAACTTGCAACTGGACTCACCGCATCGCTTCTGTTTACCGGGAAGTATTAATATCTCATGACTATCCCTGACTAAGAACTGAGTAGTTGCAAGCTTCCCTTATTCATTCAATTCTCCAATCACTTCAACCCATAGATCTTTGCATTTCCTCCCTTGACGGTTATTTTGTTGTAAGGCTCTGAGGGGAAGACGATATTGGTCATTGCCATCTTGCCGTCGGCATCAAAAGCCTCGATGGAGCTCTTGTCGATGAAGAGCTGTAGGGTCTTGATGCGGCCGCGCGTCGGAGCCTTTGTCACGGCAGCGAAATCGTTGCTGAAGCTGATGTCGCCACTCTTGGTGCGGTCCATGGAGAAAGTCTCATTGGCTGCATTGTAGGTCATGACGACTTGCTCACCCTTGCTATTGGAGAGTGTGACTGTGGCGTTGCCACGCAGTTGGATGTCGACACGGCAAGCAGGAGAGAGCGAAGCTTGCGCTTTCTTCGAGAAGGCAGCGAACACCTCGGGTGACGGCTTCACGCTGACATAGCCCGTGTCTTTGTATTCGAAATAGCCAAGGTCGCGCGCGATGCCGTTGGCTGAGCGGTACTGCTTCGTTGGCAGCTGGTTGGCATACTGCCAGTTGCTCATCCACGGCAGCGCGACGTGGCGGCCGTCGGGCGCGTTGTCGAAAGTGACCGTAGCATAGTGGTCCTTGCCCCAGTCCATCCATTTCGTCACCTTAGGATCGGTGTCGCAGGTAAACTGATGGCCGTCGAAGGTGCCGGTGAAGTACTGTGTGGCTGAGCCACCCGAAGGACCACCGGGGTTGATGTTGCAGATCAAAATCCACTTACTGCCATTCTGATTCTTCCCGCTTCCCTCTTCATTCTTCACCTCAATGAGGTCGGGACATTCCCACACACCGTCATGCGATCCATAGCCATCTCCAAACGTGCTCTCAAAGGTCCAGTCCTTGAGATTCTTAGAAGAGAAGATCTTCATGTGCTGACTCTCAGAGACAATCATGATCCACTTTTGTTGTGGCGCGTACCAGAAAAGGTGCGGATCACGGAAGTCTGGGATATTGGAAACAAGCACGGGGTTGTCCGCGTACTTGGTGAACGTCTTGCCGTTGTCGGTGGAGACTGCCATGCTCTGCGTCTGGGCCTGTCCGGCAGAAGTATAGTAAGCGATGACGGCACCCTTGCCATAGCCTGCGGTATTGTCTTTATCAACAACGGCTGAACCGCTGAAGATCGTGCCGAAGGCATCACGCTCTATGGGGTCGCCCTCAAACTTCCAGTGGATGAGATCGGTAGAAGTGGAGTGTCCCCACGTCATGTTCTCCCATTGTGAGCCATAAGGATTATGCTGGAAGTACAGGTTCCACACGCCATCCTTATAGAACATGCCGTTGGGGTCATTCATCCAACCGTAAGCCGGTGTATGATGATAGACCGGCCGCAGACGCTCCCGGTTCGTCGTGTCGAAAGTGTCGGAGAGCTTCAGTTCCTTCCAGCATGCAAAGTTCTTCAAGGCAATTTGTCCGCCTGGGTTGTTATTGCCTCGGTTGAAGGTAAAGTCAATGACGATGTTGCCTTTGGCATCCTTATGGCCCTTCTCTTCGGCAATGATGCGCTGAAGGTCGAGTGGGACCATGTAGTCGGTCTTACTGACGGCAAGCTTGCAATTGAGCTCCTTGACAAGTTTGGTGTCCACTGATACGCGTATATAATCATTCTCCTGGCTCTCCTCCACGGGCAAGAGCAGGTATTTATGACCGGCTGGAACATGTATCATGGCATGGGTCTCACTGAGGAAGCTCACTGTTTGGGCCTGAGCCGGTAGCGCGAGAAACACAGCAGCGGCAGCTAAATACTTTTGAACTTTCATCATCGTTCGTTCTTAATTTTATTGGTTTTAAAATATGATTATAGCGTAATCAGTGCGTGACCACAGCGTGGTCAACATATGACCACACTTTGGTCAACTCGTGACCAGGGTGTGGTCACGAGCTGACCAAAGTGTTATCGCAGTCTTATCGCTTAGAAATTGCCATATCCTGGATTCTGAGTGTAGACGCCATTAGAGAGGTTATACTGCGTGACGGTGATTGGCAAATACTCGTCTTTGCCTTGCGTGAAGTGCGAATTGACATAATAAGCTCTCTGCCCACGCTCGTGATCGAAATAAGCATTCATTGTCTCAGCAGCGATACCCCAGCGCACAAGGTCGAAGAAACGCTCTCCGCGCATAGCGTGCTCCAGACGCGTCTCGAAGCGAAGAGCCTTGCGGGCATAGTCCTGTGTCCAGCCAGCAGCCGGGTATTCAGAAATCTTATAATTGGCTGCATACTTGGAAGTGTCGTTGAAGTCATGCACCCAATACTGCTTGTTGGCAGCACGGCCGCGGACCTGATTGATGAGCTGGCGGGCCTCATCGAGGTTCTGGTTCATCTCTATCAGCGCCTCGGCCTTCCAGAGAAGGATGTCGCTATAGTCGATGACGGTCCAGTTGAGGGCGCTTGCACCCCACGGCCATCCCTTAAACATCTCGTCACTCTCGGGCGATACGAAGAAGCGCTTTGAGCAGTGCTGTCCGTATGTGCCCTGGTCACGCACCCATGTGGGCTCACAAGGAGTCTCCGTGTAAGTCTTCCACGTCACTCCGGGACGGCCTACGATGAAGTCAATGCGCGGGTCCACGTTGTTGGTGTTGTTCTCGGCTTTCTTCGCCTCAGCATTCCATACATCAAAATGATGCTGATAGTAGGTATCAAACTCCGGCAGTCCATTGGCGTCAGTCTGGAAAGCATCAACAAGATCCTGACTGGGAAGGAAGAATCCGTCACCGGAATAGGGTCCCTGTGGCGCATTGAGCAGGTTGGACCAGTCGACGCGTCCTGCTGAGTTGCTGCCATCATTCATGGAATATTGCACCTGGAAGACAGCCTCCTTGCTGTTATCCCCCGTAGAGACCTTATCAAGATCCTGGAAGTTATCCATTAGCGCATAGCGGTGACTGTTGATGAGCACGTCACATTCATCAACGACTTTCTGCAACAACTGGCGGTCGATGCCTGTCACCTTGTGCGTGGCGTCGTCCTGCTTATAGGCACGATAGAGATTGATCTTCGCGGCGTAGGCAGTAGCAATGTACTTATTGATGCGTCCCACCTGAGGCTGGTTCTCGGGCAGCACCTTGGCGGCATTCTCCATCGTCGTAGCGAGTTTCTCAAGAATCTGGTCACGTGTGAACTCATCATTGTGAAGGTCAGAGACCTTGCCCTCATAATTCTCTTCAAAATAGACAATCTTGTTGAACAGGCGGCTGAGCTCGAAATAGAAGTGCGCGCACAGCACCTTCATCTCGGCTATCTGCACCTGTCGGTCGCTGAGTTCAGCGTCGGTCATGCTGTTGAGCATTCTCAGTGCTGAGTTACAACGCTGCACGCTCGTGTAGAGGTGATACCATTTGTTGTCAACATTGGCGTTAGTGGCGTCCACGTCCATGATTTCCATCTTATGGATGTCCGCGCAGTCACCTGTACCGCCGCCGCCTTTGTAAGCATCGTCAGCACGTACGCTGCCATAAGTCCAGTTGGTCGTAGGGTAAAGCCACACGCTCCACTTCTGCGGGTTGGGGCCCATCAGTGCGCTGTAAGCGCTGTTGGTAAGAAGACTCACCTCCTTGCCGTTCTGAATGATGTCGTCGGTGAGGACGCCCTGAGGCTTCTCGCCAAGGAAACTGTCCTCATTGCAGCTGGCAGTGAAGAATGCGGCAGCTGCGAATATAGCGATATATTTGAATTTCATGATCTTTCGTTTTATATTGTCGTACAATGATTTTACAGACCTACGCTCACACCGAAGGTGAATATGCGCGGCAACGGATAAGTGTAGCCGAGGCCCTCCGGATCAGCACCCGTGTAACTTGTAATGGTAAACACATTCTGTGCCTGGAAGTAAACACGAAGGTTAGAGAGATGAATCTGCCTGAGCAACTTGCTGGGGAGCGTGTAGCCCAACGTAGCAGTCTTGAGCTTCAGAAATGTGCCGTTCTCAATGTAGAAGTCAGAAGAGCGGTTCTCATTGTTGTTGTCGAGCGCGGTCAGTGCAGGCGTGTCACAATTGTAGACGCCGGTCTGCTCAAACTCTGTCCATGCCTTCATAGCGTCGAGAAGGCGGGTAGAGTGGTTACCGTTCCAGCACTGGAAGAGGTCAGTGTAATATTTGGAGTTGTTCCACGCATCACGCACCATGCCATTGAAGAAGAGGCTGAGATCGAAACCTTTCCATGAAGCGCCGAGATTGACACCGAAGGCGAACTTAGGCTGGTCAGAGCCAAGCCATGTCTGGTCAGAAGTATTGATCTTGCCGTCATTGTTGACATCAAGATATTTGATACGTCCTACGCCTGGAGCACCTATCTGTACATTGTATTTGCTCTTATACTCGTCCACCTCAGCCTGTGTGCGGAATACTCCGGCCGTCTTGTAACCCATCCAAGAGCCGTAAGGCTGGCCGACGATGGAGTGTCCGGGCATGCCACCACCGAATGTGTAGTAGATGGCATCAGGGAGCTTCTTTATTTCGTTGTGATAAAAAGAGGCATTGGCGTCGATGTTGTAGCTGATACCGTTCTTCAGATGGTCGCGCCAACCGACAACGATCTCAAAACCACTGTTGTTCATGTCAATACAGTTCTGCCAAGAGTAGCCGCCCTCACCGATGACACCTGCGTAAGGAGGCTCATAAAGCATGTCAGTGGTCTTCTTGAAAAAGTAGTCCACACTGCCTGAGAGGCGCTGGTTGAGCACCGTGAAGTCCAGACCGGCGTTGATCTGTCGCGTCTGTTCCCATTTTAAGTCGGGGTTGCCTGTGTGAGTTTTGGCAGCTCCTGAAGCCAGATGCTGGTTGTCGCCAGAGAGGTTATAGCTGGCATCTGACAGAGAGACAAGGTATTTGGTGTAGGTAGCCTCATTGTCAATCTCATCATTACCGTTGATACCCCAGCTGGCACGTAGCTTCAGGTCATCGAGCCAGGAATTTGTCTTCTTCATGAATTTCTCCGAAGAGATACGCCAACCGGCAGAAACAGAGGGGAACCAACCGGCGTTGTGGTTCTTACCGAAGCGGCTGCTGGCATCACGGCGGAGTGTGGCTGAGAGCAGATACTTGTCCTGGAAGCTATAATTGACCTTACCGAAATAAGACACCATGGAGTAGTTGCCGCCAATACCGCGTACTGTAGCCAAGTTGGTAATAGCGTTCAGATAACGATAGTCCTCAGCCTCAGAGACAAGCCCCTGTCCGTATCCGCCGAGATCTTCCACCATGTTCTTCTTAGCTTCAGTACCGAAGAGGAAGCTCATGCGGTGGTCACCGAGGTCCAAGTTGTAGTTGGCAGTGTTGGTCCATACCCAGTTGAGGCTGTGGTAGTGGTAAGTGTCAAGCTCGTTCACGTTGACCGTACGGCTGCTCTCAGTCCATTTGGGTATGAAAGTCTTGCTGAATTCGTTGTAATAGTCCACACCGAAGTTGGTCTTGAGTGTCAGGTTCTTTATAGGTGTCAGCTCAATATACATATTACCGAAGACGCGCCAGTAGTCATGCTTGTTGTGCTTTTGGTTGTCTTGGAGTCGCAGTGGATTAGGCTTATCGTTGAGCACGTCCATGTAACCGCCGCCCCAACCGCCTTGGTTGCTGTAGGCCGGCTCTGCGGGGTGCTGGGCCACAAGCTGCTCTTCAATGCCACTTTGTGCCAGATGCTGAGTCCAATAGTTCACGGCAACGCTCTCGCCTACTCTCAGACGGTCGTTGAAGAACTTATAGTCGCTCGTCAGACGGGTGTTAAAACGCTTGTAGTCGGTGTTTTTCATCGTACCGTCCTGGTCAAGCCAGTTGACAGAGAGTGATGTGCTGCCCTTGTCGCTTCCACGGCTGAGCGTGAGCGAATAGTTCTGCATCAGGGCCGTCTTGTACATCAGGTCAAGCCAGTCGGTGTTGGCTGCTGTATAGGTCTGTCCGTCGGTACCGGTAAAATAAGGTGTAGATGTGTTGAGCTGTGCCTTATCGCCATCGCCATAGATGAGTGAGTTGGGATGGGTGCCGTAAGTGTTCTTGTAAGCCTGCCAATACACATCGCCCCACTGATAGGCATCGAGGAGGTCGTAGTTGGTTGTGAAGGTCTGTGCTGTAAGCGAACCATCGAAAGTGATATGTGTCTCGCCCTTCTTAGCGTGCTTGGTGGTGATGATGATGACACCGTTGGCAGCCTGCGCACCATAGATAGCAGCTGAAGAAGCATCTTTCAGCACTTGGATGCTCTCTACGTCATTTGACGAGAGAATGCTGCCGACATTGTCGCGTGTCATAATGCCGTCGATGACATACAGAGGAGATGAGTTGTTGATAGTCGTCGTACCACGGACGAGTGTTGATGTGGGGCTGCCCGGCGTACCGTCGGTTGCAATGTTAACACCGGCGACACGACCATTCAAGCTTGAGAGGACATTACCGGTGGGTACATCAGCAATGTCTTTCATCTTTACCACTGACACGGCGCCAGTGAGATCAGCTTTCTTTTCTGATGTGTAACCTGTAACGACGACCTCGTTAAGATCGTTGGCTGATTCCTGAAGTGTGATTCGAAGATTTGGAGTGGCTTTTACGTCTCGCCCTGTAAAGCCGATGTAAGAAATGGAGAGAGTGGAACCCTTGGGCACCTTTACTGTGAAATGGCCGTCAAGATCGGTGACAGCACCATTGGAGGTGCCTTTCTGAATGACTGAGGCGCCAACGATCGGACCACCTGTCTTGTCAACGACAGTTCCCGAAACAGTGATGTCCTCGCTTTGTGCCAACGCTGATACTGTGACTGCGGTCAACAGTGCCAGCAAGAAGAACTTGAGATGTCTCATGTCTGATGTTTTTAAGTTGTTATAATTTTGTTTTCCCTTTGTTTTCAAGTAACATTGCAAAATTAAGCAGACTTAGAAACCGTAACTACTAATTTCCGTCATTTGACTAACAACTTTGATTCATGCAACATCATTGAACGATTTTGGACTGTATTTTACAATGTGAAGAAACAAAAATTATCAAGCATGACACATTATTACTATTCTATATCCGATCTTCACTTGGGTTAATTCCGTATTTCTGCTTGTAGCACGACGTGAAATAACTTTGTGATGAGAATCCGACAGCGAAGGCGATCTCAGAGACTGACGCCGTTGTGGTATGAAGCAATTGACGCGCCTTATTCAGTCTCGCATCTTTCAGCAAGTCGTTGGGTGCCACATCCATCACAGTTTTCAGCTTACGGTAGAGCTGTGTACGGCTCATGCCTACATCGGCGGCAATGTCGTCAACACGAAGGTTCGGGTCTGACATCTTTGTTTCAATGACATGATAAAGGTCATTGATAAGCCCGCCATTCTCTCTAAACTTCATCTGCTCACGATTCAACTCCATCATCTGTTGCTTGGCCTTACGCTCCTTGCGGGCAGCATGGACAATGAGAATCAAAGCAATGACAGCGAGAATGATAAGCCCAACAGCTATGACAAGGGCTGCACTGACAACATGATATAAACTGAGATAACTCTCCAGTTTCTTCTGTATGGCATTGAGTTGATTGCCTTGAAGGGCAAGCTGTTCAGCGCTATGTGACAACCCCGAGGCATTCTCATTGTTGACTACCGTTCCCTTGATATTGTTAACCTTCTGATAAGGCTTATGTTCAAGTATTTTCAGAGCAAGCTCTATGACATCCGTACCATGCGTGGGATAAATATAGGTGCCGGCAAGCTGTCCATTTCTAACAGCCTCAATCCCTTCACCTTTGCCCGGTAAGCCATCAACGCCAAGTACTTTGACACACTTCTCAAGATGTAGAGCCTTCAGAGCATCCGTGGCGCCAAAAGCGGCCCAGTCGCTATGGCAGAACACAACCTCGGGTAGATAGCCGGATTTCAGGAGCTTGGTGAGAACAGCATTTGTTGACTCACGTGTCCAATCGGTCGCTACAACACGATAATCCATCTGTAGATGCTTGTTCATGACAAACTTGAAACCTTTGTGGCGTTCAATGTCTGGAGTACTTATCAAAGGGCCATTCAACTCCAATATCTTCGGCTTACCTTGCCGCTCTATATTGGAATAGGCTAAGGAGACAGCATAAATGCCCATTGACTTTCCTGCATCGATATTGTCGCCGCCGATGAATGCCGTATAGTAACCTTCTGCCTTACGATCGTAAAGGATGACAGGAATGCCTTTCTGTCTGGCTCTATCGAGAGAAGATTTCAATGGTGCGTCTTCATTGGGTGAGATTATCAACAAATCGACACCTGCTTGTATCATGCTGTCAATTTGCCGGACTTGCTGTTTTGTATCATTATCTGCGTTGACAATATCCACCCTTACATCCTTGTCAAAAAGATGCTGAGCCGAAATCATCTCATTGTTGACCTTGTCACGCCACGGGCCACCCACACACTGCGAAACACCAATGCGATAGCCACGTGAGCAGGACGATAGCAACCACACTGCTAAATAAATAAATGCTATATATACTATACAAAAAGTAGATCTATGTTTCAATGGCACCATTTCCTTATCATTTCTCTTTTCAGTGGGCAAAGATAAGAAAATGGTGCCAGAAATTAAGCTTTTTAGATACTTTTATATTGCATTACTTTCACCTCGCTAACAGTCACCTGCCCATCGTAGCAGTCAAGACTCCAGCAGTTCTTCTGGATACCATAGATGCGGTTGGTGTAGCAAGCCACATCGTTGATATAGACCACACATACACTGTTGTCAGTATAAACCGTGACGTGATAGGTATTGTCAGCAGGACGGGCAAAGTTGTAGCCATCAATGCCGCGGACGAAGCCTATGCCATCCTTACCCTGCTCCTCGAAGTTGATCTTACGGGTCTGGTCGTTCTCTGGGTTGATGACGATGGAGTAATGCTTGCCGTCTTCATCACCACCGGCACGGACAAGAGAGAAGCCGAACTTGTCGGTGTTACCGGCAGTCTTTACCGTAAAGGAAATCTTGTTGTGGTTGCCCAAACGATTAAAGAGAACATGTGAGTTGCCACTGAGCGATACTGTTGATCCATTAACAGTAGCACCCTCACTCTGTTCCATGGCTTTCAGATCCTGTGGCTTGTCATACTTGGCGCTGATGGCCGGCACCTCACCGAGGGTCAGCGTGCCGTCGCTGTGCTGGATAAGCTTATGGCAGACAAGCGCTCCCGACCAGTTGGGCTCCCCATCGGCACCAACATTGATGTTCTTCTCAAAGATTGTAGAGCCTGTGCGGTACGGGCACCATCCCCAGATATAACGGTCGGTACCATTGCTTGCCGTTTTGCCAGCATAGAAAGCACGGCTGTCGAGCACACCCTCGTGGCCGTCTTTCGGCCAGTTGGCACCCGGATCATTGAAGCATTTTTTCAAATCCTCAAAAGAAGAAGCAACAAAATATTTCACCTTACGGCTCCAGTCAGAGCGGTAGCCCTCACTATAGACGAAGTACCAGTAGTTACCCATCTTGAAGATGTCGGGGCACTCGAGCTGACGGTCCCACACCATGTTGAAACTACCTGTGTGCTGCCAAGTCTTGAGGTCGGTGGAGGTGAACTCAGCAAATTTCAGCGTGCTGGCGATGACCATATGCCACGTGCCATCTTCGGTCTTGAAGACCTGAGGATCACGGAAGTCTGTCTTCGAGTAGCCGTAATCCATTCCCTTGAGGCTCCAGGCATTATCCTTTGTCCATGTCTTCATGTCAGGAGAGGTAGCGCGCATGACCACCTCAGTGCTCTCACACTTGGGATTGTGACCAGTATAATAGATGTAGTAAGTGCCGCTCTGCTCATCATAGACAGCGCAGCCGGTACCGAGGGCAGCATCCTGCTCCTTGTCGGAGGTGGCGGTAGGCAGCACCTCACCCATGCTCTCATAGTTAGCACCGTCCTTCGTGCTGACACCCCAGATGGGGTGGTAATTGTAGGTGCCGTTGTTGTCGTACTCCTGAAGATAAAGCACCTTGAAGTCGTCTGTCTTCTCGTCGTAGAAAGGCATGGGATCGCCACAGCGTCCTACAGCAGGCTGGTAATAAGTGTCAAAGCCTTTCTCGTCGGTGGAGTTGAAGAAGGAGGTTGTCCCTGCCCAGTCCTTGTCGGCATCGGGGCTGAAGTTGTCGTCGCTGCAAGCAGTCAGTGAGAGTGCCGCAAGGGTTACGGCGATGGATGAAAATATCATTGATTTCATAAGATTTTACTTCATTAAATAGTTGAACGCATTCTGGGTGATGGTAGCGATGTTCTTATGGAACTTCTCTGTGTATCCTGCACCGAAAGAGTTTGAATACCAATCGTAGCATCCTGATCCGATGCAGATGATGTCGCCCTTGCCGGCATGAGCAGGATATTCCCACACCACGATGGCACCATCGCCGCCGACACCAAGCACGCTAGCACCTGTGCGGCTGGTCCACGCATTGTAGTCGTTGTATCCGCCCCAGTCGCTGCCGATATGATACTGTGCAGTAGAGTTTGTGATGTGATAACCCTTGTCGGTGCAATAGACCTCCTGTGGGTTGTCGCCCTTAATGAGGTTCTGCCAGAGTGCATGGTTTTCCTCACCGCCATAGATACGGAAGGTCCAGGGACCGCCACATTCCTCAGCAGTGCTCTCGTCGCCACCCCAGCAGTTGTTAGGTGTTGTCCACTCATCGTCGCCTGTAGCGCCGATGAACGATGGCAGGTGGACGGCATAGCGTGTCAGGAAGAGGTTACCGCCATTTTCATAGAACTGACGAAGCACGTTCTTCGATTCCAGTGCGTCAGCAGCCTTGGCGGCAAAAATGTCGTGACCATCGACACCACCGTTCTCATGATAGTGCCACCAGATAACCTTACACCGGCTCATGTCAATGGTTCCTGCTCGCAGGTCAGCAAAGGAGGCATAGAGTGATCCGGGCACATTGGCAAGCATCCACTCGCACGCGGTCTTCTCCTCGGGGTCGAGGTCATTCATCGTGGCAGCGAAACCTACAAAGAGCGCCTGAGGCTTGGAAAGCTGGATGACTTTGACGGTATAGACCGCCTTTGCCGAACGGTTAGTGACCGTATAGACGACAGGGCGGGTGAAGTCCTGTGCCTCACCGGAGCCCGGACTTACTGTGTCGTTGACAGCTGTGAGAATGGTCGGGGTGAGGTTAGTGATATCGACAGAAGAAGGCACATAAACTGTGATGGCAGTCGTAGCCTTGTCGATAGTACCAGTATAGATATCATTGAGGACGAACTGGTCGATGCGCGCCTCATCACGGAGAGCACTGACATGCCAGTCGAGGAACACATCACCATTCTTCACGCGAAGCTGCTTGGCAGCGTCCATATCCAGCGTCTCACCTTCAGCGATACTTGCCGTAGCGCCATCAGAGACCTTCATGGCTGTGACCTTCATGGCAGAGGTGTTGTAGTTCTCCGGCACACGTACGGTGACCGTGCGTGTATTCAAGTCAACGATACCCTCATAGCCATCGAGGGCTATCTGTTCCACCATGCAGTTGCCTGCGAGCTGCAGGTTACTGGTATTGTCGTCAGAGCAGGCTATGAGGAAGCACAGCACCGTCAGAAGGCAGAAAGACAAGAGTGCCCTTACTGTTTTGATATATAGTTTTTTCATCGTTGTTTCAGTTTTTACCAGTTACCAATGTTCTGCGTGTAATGTCCGTTGGAAGCAGACAGCTGCTCAAACGGAATGGGGAGATACTCGTCCTTGTTAGCCTCGAAATGAGCCTCCTTGAAGATGGCACAATGAGGAATCTCCTCGGCATAGTACTTATTCAGCACTGTGGCAGCATCTCCCCAGCGCACAAGGTCGAAGAAACGCTCGCTCTCCATACCCAGTTCCAGACGACGCTCCATCTTGACAATCTTTACGGCATCATCCTTAGTGTAAGAGCCTTTGTAGTTGGCACAATACATTTTCACGCCGTAGGTGTGGGGATAGTCGGCTATCATGCGTGTGCTTCCGGCGGCACGCGTACGGATCTCGTTGACAAGGTCAATGGCTTTTTGTGTATCACCAAGCTGCGCAAAAGCCTCGGCACGCATCAGCAGGACGTCGGCATAGCGGAAGACGATACGGTTCATGCTGCTGGCCCAGTAAGAGCCCTTGATGAGATAGGAGCCGATGAGGGAAGGGTCTACATTCTGTTTTAGCGAGACATAGTAACCATAGAGGCCGTTACTACGGCTCCATATGCTTGTCTCCGACATGATGTATTTCTTGTCAAACTCATAAGGCAGTCCCGGCATACCTACAGTGAGGAAAAGACGAGGATCGGCATTGTCAGCCGACTTGCTGTAGTTCTTTTCGTTGAAGGTAGAGAGCAGAGGCAGTCCGTCGGTTCCTGTACGGTAAGCATTGACAAGGTTCTGACTTGGTTTGTAGAAGTCGCAGCCACCATCGGTGGCACCGGGGATGTTTGGAGGGATGAGTCCGTAGCTCCAATTGAGGTTGCCATAGACCGAGCCATCATTGCGGGAATACTGAATAGCCCAGAGGCTCTCCCTGCCATTCTCGTAAGCTTCTTCAGGGCGGAAGTTGTTGTGGAAGTCACTCTCCAGTCCGTAGTTCCGGTAGAGAGAAGGGTCGGTAAACTCAACCACTTTCTTCAGGTCATCCTGGTTGATGGATGTCACCTGATTACTTGCAGGCTCATCCTGGCGGTAAGCCTTATAGAGATAAACTTTCGCAAGGAAAGCAGCAGCAGCAGCCTTTGTGGGACGGGCTTTGTCAGCTTGCCTCTCAGGCAGCGTGTTGTAAGCCATCATAAGGTCATCGATGATCTTCTGCCAGCCCTCATCGTTGGAGAACTCACGGTTGGAGAGCGTCTTATACTCTTCCTGCGTGAGGTTTTCATTCGTCACGAAAGGAATATTCTTGTAGAGGCGCTTGAGGAGGAAGTGAGCATAGGCACGCAGAAACTTCATCTCAGCCAGTCGCTCGTCCTTCAGCTTGAAGCTGTCGTCAGTCTTGTCGAGAAGAGCAATAGCGGTGTTGACACGCGAGATACAGTTGTAAAGACGCACCCACATATCGTTGATGTTCCAGTTGGTTGTCAATACCCCTTTCTGGATCTCGAGCTGGTGGAATACATCACCGTCACTCGTACCGCTGCCACCTTTATAGGCGTCATCAGAGCGCACGTCGTAGTTCCACATCGAGAATGAGGAGTTGATGTCCTCTGCTGTGGTGAAGATGGCATAGGCAGACGTCACCATGGCATCAGCATTCTGCGCGGTCTTCACCTGATCATCATTCAATGTACCCTGCGGCACCTGCTTGTCAAGGAAGTCAGAGCAGGAAGTGAGGCTCATGGCAAGAACCCCAACGCAGAAAAGATGAAATATTTTAGTTTTCATAAAAAAATTCTGTTTAGCAATTAGAAAGACAAGTTGAGACCGAATGTAACGTTCAGAGGGATAGGATAGCCAAAGTTGGCATTTTCTGGATCCACACCTGTGAAGTTCTTACTCTTGATGGTCAGCAGGTTCTGTGCCGAGACATAAGCGCGCAAACGGGTGAGATAGAGCTTCTCGTAGATACTCTTGGGGAAGTTGTATCCGAGCTGAATGGTACGCAGCTTGGCGTAGGAGCCGTTCTCAACGAAGTAGCTGCTCACGCGCTTCTCGTTGTTGTTGTCCATGGTGCTGATGGCAGGAATGTTGGATCCGTTGTTAAGCGGAGTCCAGGCATCAAGAAGCCGGCGACCTTTGTTGAGGTTGGAGATGTTCAGGCCACTCCAGAGGTCGGTTTCCTTCTTCAGGTCGCTGATGACATCAACACCCTGCACGCCCTGCCAGAACATTGTCAAGTCAACATTCTTATACTGCAGATAGATGTTCAGGCCCCACGTGAAGTCGGGTGTCGGGTCATAAATCCACTTTTGGTCCTTCTCATTGATGACATTGTCGCCGTTAAGGTCCTTCCAGCGGATGCGTCCCAAGCCGGCACCATTCTGCACAGCGTGGTTATCGATCTCATCCTGACTCTTGAAGATGCCGTCGTAGACATAACCAACCTGTGAATACATCGGATGACCAACGACACTGTAAACGCCGTTGCCACCGAAGGTACCCCTGGCTGCAATGGTCTCGGGAAGCTTGGTCACTTTATTGCGATAAGTTCCTATATTTCCGGAAAGGTCATACTGGAAGTCTGCAATTTTTCCACGGTAACCGATGTTGAACTCAATACCCTTGTTGGTCACCTCACCGGCATTGATCCATTGGTCAGAGCCTTCACCCATGACAGCGATGCCGGGCATATAGACCAGAATGTCAGAGGTCTTCTTGTAGTACCACTCCAATGATCCGTAGAGAGCATCACCAAAGAAGCCGTAGTCAAGACCGATGTTGGTCTGTGTTGTAGTCTCCCACTTCAGGTCATCGTTGCCAAGCTGATTGCGCTTGAAACCGCTGGGGAGCGTCTGCCCGCCGTTGGTACCTGCAATGTCGTAGCTCGTGCCATAGCCCTGACCGCCAAAACCGGCCTCACCGTAGTTGCTCACATAGGTGGTGTAGCGTGCAATGTTAGAGATTTCCTGGTTACCGGTCTGGCCCCATGAAGCACGGAGCTTGAGGTTGTCGATCCAGTTGATGCCTTTCATGAACTTCTCCTCACTGAGACGCCAGCCGAGACTGACGGAAGGGAAAGTACCGTAGCGGTTGTTCTTGCCAAAGCGGCTACTGCCGTCGTAACGCACCGTGACACTGGCGAGATAGCGGTCCGCATAGTTGTAGTTGGCCTTGCCGAAGAAGGAAACGAGCGAGTAGCCCTCACCGCCACCGTAGGCCTCAGCCTCGCCGACACCAGCATTAGGCCACATATAGTCAGGATTGAGAACAGAAAAGCCATAGCGCTTGGCACTGAAGTTAGTGTCATCCTCGCGGTTCAGCTCTGTACCGGCAAGGAAGTCAGCACGATGCTTGCCTGTCTCAAAGTTATAGGTAGCCACGGCATTCCACATCCATTTGGTCCAATGCTCCTGCTTGGGTTCCACCGCATTGGTGCTGTTGGCCACAGTGCCCTCGGTGATGGGATAAGTAAAGATGCGCTGTTGCTTCTGGGCATAGTCGAGACCGAAGGTGGTTTTGACATTAAAGTTCTTGAAAGGATTGATGTTGAGATAAGTGCCGCCGAAAGCGCGCCAGTAAGTGTAGCGGTTGTCGCTGTTACGCTGCAGACGTGCAACGGGATTCTCACGGTCTGGATAACCTCCGACAGGACCGGCATAGCTGCCATTCTCGGTATAGATGGGGATGGAGGGGTTGAACTGCAACACGTTCTCGAGGAATCCGTCGGGAGCCTGCACCTCACTGGTACGGTTCAGCGTGAAGTTCTCGCCGATGCTGACGATATTGCGGTCACCCACCTTGATAAGTTTGTAATCAGAGTTCATACGTGCCGAGAGGCGCTCGAAGTCAGAGGTCTTGATGATACCTTTATTCTTATAGTATCCGAGGGAGAAATAGGATGATCCCTTGTCGTTGCCGTTGCTCAGCGAGACGTTGTACTGCTGGATGAGGCCGGTACGTGTGGTCTCCTTGAACCAGTCGGTATCGGCAGCGGGGGTGGTGCCGGCAGCATCGAGATACTTGTTCATGCTGAGACTGTTAAGCACTGGGGTGCCTTGAGCGTCATAGCTCCAGTTGTAACGGTAGCCGAGACCATTGGTGTTGGGATCGAGTCCCTCATTGACATATCCCTGCCACATCACCTGTCCAAACTCCTCTGCATTGAGTACCTTCATCTTATGAGCATAGGTCTGGGCGGAGAGGCTGGCGTCGAAGTTAACCTTCACCTTGCCATCTTTGCCCTGCTTGGTGGTGATGATAATCACGCCGTTGGCAGCGCGCGAACCATAGATAGAAGCGGAAGCAGCGTCCTTGAGCACCTGGATGCTTTCGATGTCGTTGCCGTTGAGCTCATGCATGCCGCTCTTCGTGGGCACGCCGTCGATGATGTAGAGCGGGTCGTTGTTGTTAAGTGTTCCCACACCACGGATGCGGACAGTGGCTGAACCCGAGGGGTTGCCGTCGGCAGAGATATTGATGCCCGGCACACGGCCTTGCAGAGCCTTGATGGGGTTGTTCTCATTCTGCTTGGCAAGGTCATCGACATTCACCACTGACACGGCGCCCGTAAGGTCGGCCTTACGCTGCACCTGGTAGCCGGTCACAACTACTTCGCTAAGCTCTTTAGCATTTTCCTGAAGTGTGATTTGAAGATTTGGGGCGGCCTTCACCTCCTGCGAGGTGAAGCCAATGTAAGAGATGGTGAGTGTGGCACCCTTGGATGCCTTGAACGTGAAATGACCGTCAAGATCGGAAACGGCGCCTTTCGTCGTACCTTTCTCAATGACGGAAGCACCAATGATCGGTTCACCTGTCTTGTCAACGACAGTTCCCGAAACAGTGATGTCCTCGCTTTGTGCCAATGCTGATACCGTGACTGACGTCAGCAGTGCCAGCAAAAAGAACTTGAGATGTCTCATGTCTGATGTTTTTAAGTTGTTAATATTTGTCTTTTCTAATAACATTTTTTGATAACGTTTTCAAGTAATGCTGCAAAATTAACAACTGATAGTTGACAACAACCAAAAATAACGTTCAATGGGTTTCAAAAATGTTTCATGTAACAGAATTAGAAGAGTTTGTCAGAATATTAAAGTTGTCCGTCGGAATAAGAATTATTCAGCCATCCCGGTTGTCTCTCATTGTCCTGCGAACGTAGGACAATTCTCCGGCACGTGCCGGAGAATCGGCTGACACGTACCGGAGAATTAATGATGAGCCCTGACGTCAGTTGGATACTTACCATATTGTTTCTTGAAGCAGGTAGAAAAATAACCTGGAGAACTAAAGCCGGTGTTGTAGGCTATTTCTGAAACGGACAATGAGGAATGCTGCAGGAGCGACA
This sequence comes from Hallella multisaccharivorax DSM 17128, assembly GCF_000218235.1. Taxonomy (GTDB): domain Bacteria; phylum Bacteroidota; class Bacteroidia; order Bacteroidales; family Bacteroidaceae; genus Prevotella; species Prevotella multisaccharivorax. Next base: position 586,807 of record NZ_GL945017.1, read on the forward strand.
GAGCTTTCTGTAACCGTATCTGCTTCAAGAGGTCAGCGGGAGAGAATCCTGTCAATGCCTTTACTTTTCGATAGAGCTGTATACGGCTGATGCCCATCTCTGCCCCGAGGTCGTCCATCTTGAGATTGTTTTCGGATAAATGTTTCTGCACAGCCGACTTGAACCGGTTAATAAACTCGCGGTCAGGCGATGTGAGCTTCTGTTCTTCTGTTTCTTCCTGACTCTTTCCGTCGAAGAGATGCCGCAAATGGGCACGGTTCTTGAGCAGATTGTCGATGCGCGCAAGCAGCAGATTGGCACTGAACGGCTTGGTCATGTAAGCATCAGCTCCGCTACCCAATCCTTCCACCTGCTGGCTCTCCGTGCTTCGGGCAGTGAGCAGGATGACAGGGATGTGCGAAGTCATGGGATCGTCCTTGACTTTGCGGCAGAACTGCAGGCCGTCCATCACCGGCATCATCACGTCGCTCACGATGAGATCGGGCACGGTATCGCGCCCCACCAGGAGTCCACTCTCGCCGTCGGCAGCCTCCACCACATAATATTTTCCTGTGAGCAGCGTGCGGAGGTATCGACGCATATCCTCATTGTCATCCACAATGAGTACTGTCGGCAGTTCATTGTCGTTGTTTTCCGTCAGCATTTCCAGCCGTGCTGACTGCACAGAGGCATTAGAGTCGGAAACGGAAAGGAGGTTTTTCTGTCCACTGTCATTTGCCTTGTCTTCGATCGTGCCAGGCGTGAAGTTGAGCACGTCATAAACTATGTGGGCAAGCTGTTCGACATTGCGTTGGAGAATATCTACCCATATCCGTTCATCACCCTGCAGTGTAGCAGATCCGGAAAGAGCTTTGACGGGCCCCTCGATAAGCGTTAACGGTGTGCGGAACTGGTGGCGTGCATTGGTGTAGAAGAGGGTCTGCTCACGGTTGATCTGCTTCTCCCTGCGGTTCAACCGCCGCGTAATGACGACGACACGCCAGATGAGCACGAGCGCGATGACCAACAGCACAATGGCTGCGACACTGACAAGCGTGATCATGCGCTGCGTGTTGTAGAGACCGAAATAGTTTTCCAACTTGTCTTGCAGGATGAGCAGGTCGCTACTCTGCTGTGACATCTCCATACTGGCCTGCTGGAGCAGGGCGGCGTTGTCGGGCGTGACGACGGTGCCTCTCATGATATTCTCGCGCTTGTATGTGTGGCCTTGCAAAATATCCAACGCCAGTTTTACGATTTCTTCGCCGTGAGTAGGATAGATATAGGTGCCGGCAAAGAGGCCCCGCTCCACCGCGTCGATGCCCTCGCCTTTGCCCGGCAGTCCGTCGATACCAAGAAAAAGGATCTTCTTCGCCGCCCCATGCTTCAGTGCCGCTTTATAGGCATTACGAGCTGCCAGGTCACTGTGGCAAAACACAATATCGGGTATGGAGTGATGGGTGAGCCACTCACTCATCGCCTGATAGACTGCTTCCGAAGTCCAATCGGTATTGACAAACCGGTAGTCAATGCCTTTCCGGCCACTCATCACCTCCGAGAAGCCTCTGTGTCGGTCGATGGCAGGCGAAGAGTTGGTGCCGCCGGTAATCTCCAGAATGAGAGGCGTATGATCATCGTTGCGCTCCTGCAACAACGAGAGAGCATAGTGACCCATGGCCCGCCCTGCCTCGGTGTTGTCGCCACCGATATAGGCAGTGTAGTCATTGGTGCGCGCCTTGCGGTCGAAGAGCACCACGGGGATTCCCCTTTTCTTTGCCCGCACGATGGCCGGAGCGATAGGGCTGTACTCGTTGGGAGCCACAACCAGGAGATCAACGCCCGAGGCAACGAGAGAGTCTATCTGCTGTATCTGTTTGTGAGTGTCGTGCGAAGCGTTCGCAACATCGACCTTCACCTCGTTGCCATAAAGGTGCTGCACTGAGAGCATCTCGTCGTTGACCTTCTCCCGCCACTTGCCACCTACACACTGTGACACACCTATACGGTACTTGTAGGCATGGTTGTCCGTACATGCCGACAGTAGGAAGAGCATGAGCAGAAAGTAGAGAGAGCACTTCATTTGATGATGATGCTTGAGGGATCACACGTAGGCGTCTCCCTTTTTCAGCTGCACCTCGCTGACATACTTGCGGACAAGTGCTGAGGAATCTTCCTTTTTGCAGATAAGCAGCACATTGTCTTTCTCTGCCACGATGAAGCCGTCGAGGCCGCTGATAATGCCAATGCGCCCCTCAGGCAACTTGACTACGTTGTGATGACTGTTCTCCATATAGACTTCCGAGTCCACCACGACATTGTCGTCGTTGTTTTTCGGCAGCGCCTCATAGATGCCGTGCCATGTGCCCAAGTCAGCCCAGCCGAAGTCGCAACGCATCACACAGACATTCTCTAACTTGTCGAGTACGCCGGCCTCCACAGAGATGTTGGGGTAGGAGGGGAAGTATTCTGCCATGTAAGCAGCCTCCTGATCGGGCGTGGCGTGCGGATACTGTTTGTCAAGGCCACGCAGCACGGGCGGCAGAAACTTTCCAAACATCGTGCGTGTGTTCCTGACGTTGGAGACAAAAATGCCTGTATTCCACAAAAACTCGCCACTTTCCATGAAAATTTTGGCGAAGTCGCGATCGGGTTTCTCTGTAAAACTGCGCATATGATGGATGTTTCCTTCCACGATGCCGTTGATCTGGATATATCCATAGCCTGGTTCCGGACGCGTCGGCTTCACTCCCATCGCCACGAAAGAGTCGTGAGTAGCTGCAAAACTCATCGCTGTACGGGTGTCCTTGAGGAAAGACTCGACATTGAGGATGATCTGGTCGCTGGGCACGACTATCATTACCGCGCTGTCATTGAGTTCAGAGATCCGATGGTTAGCCCACGCCATACTTGGAGCGGTGTTGCGCAGAATGGGTTCCACAAGAATGCGTTCATCCGGCAATTCAGGAAGCTGCTGCCTTACTAAATCAAGATATTGGACATTGGTACTGAGAAAGATGTGGTCGGGAGACACTACTTTCGCCATCCGGTCCCACGTCTGCTGGATCTGTGTCCTGCCGGTACCGAAAAAATCTATAAACTGTTTTGGACGATTCTCACGACTGCAGGGCCAAAGACGCTGGCCTTTTCCGCCGGCAAGAATCAGACAATATTGGTTGTCAATGAATGCCATATAGTTTAGATTTACTTTTTATCACTTCAAAGCTACATAAAGAAAACGAGCCGGCAAGGAAATAGTTACTTCTTTTCTTTATTTTTTAGTTGAAGCAACGATTTTTTTATTTTCACTTCTCCACCTTTCCGTTTTTTAGTAATTTTGCGGTATTATATAGCCTTATGGCTTTCACCATCGCTTTATGCTGACAACTCATGGAAAAGAAAAAAATACTTCTCATCAATGACATGTGTGGCTACGGTAAGGTGGCTTCCGCAGCCATGCTTCCCATCTTGTCTTTTATGGGCCACGTCACCTATAACCTTCCCACGGCCTTGGTCTCCAATACTCTCGACTACGGAAAGTTCAATCTTCTCGACACCACCGACTACATCACCGGTGTCTTTCCCGTTTGGAAAGAGCTTGACTTCCACTTTGACGCCATCGCCACAGGCTTTATCGCCTCTGAGCGGCAGGCGCAAATCGTCTCAGCTTACTGTATGGAGCAAGAGCATTTAGGCACGCTCATCTTCGTCGATCCCATTATGGGCGATGAGGGAAAGCTCTATAACGGCGTCACACCAGCTACTATTCAGAGCATGAGAGAGATGATCGCCGTCGCCGATCTCATCTTCCCCAACTATACCGAAGCCTGCTATCTCACCGATACTACCTACCGGGCCGAAGGTGTCAACCGTGAGCAGGCTTTCACTCTCCTCGACCGTTTGCATGCCACAGGGGCCAAATCGGTGCTCATTACCTCGGTCACCGTCGACGGACAGCACTGTGTGGCAGGTTTCAACCACTGCACCGGAGAGCGCTTTCTATTGGATTACACCGAGATTCCCGTCCATTTCCCAGGCACAGGTGATATTTTCTCGGCCGTACTCATCGGTCGTCTGCTCGACGGCGTAGAGCTTAAAACCGCCACCAGAAAGGCCATGGACGCCGTCTATACGCTCATCGACCGCAACAAAAACAACAGCGATAAAAATGCCGGAATACCGCTGGAGAACTATCTCAACATCTTGTAAAACAGGCCATGAACTTTTTCTCGTCTCTCCTTACCATCCACTCTTCGATACAGACTGTGGTGCTCGTTTCGATCATTATCGCCGTGGGTCTCGCCCTTGGAAAGATAAAAGTGAGGGGCATCTCACTCGGCATCGCATGGGTGTTCTTCATCGGTATTCTTGCCGGTGAACTGCGACTGTCCATCGACCACAACATTCTCGACTATATTGAGACCTTTGGCCTGTCGATGTTCGTGTACTGCCTCGGTCTTCATGTGGGTCCCAACTTCTTCGGTTCGCTGCGCTCCGAGGGCATGGCTCTGAACTTATGGAGCCTTGCCGTCATCGTCTTCGGCACACTGTTCTCGCTTGTCCTCATCCCGTTGACGGGTGTGAGCCTGTCCAACATGGTCGGCCTGCTCTGCGGTGCCACCACCAATACCCCCGCCCTCGGTGCGGCCACACAGGCCCTTACCCATCTCGGACTGCCTAACAGCAGTATGGCTCTGGCCACCGCCGTGACTTATCCGCTCGGCGTGGTGGGCGTCATCGTGGCCATGGTCATCATCCGCAAACTCTTTGTAAAGCCAAAAGACTTAGAGGTGAAGCCGCTGTCCGACGACGACCACACCTATATTGCACAGTTCATTGCCCTCAATCCCGCCATTGTAGGCAAGAACATCGCCGAGTTGGCACACATGACACACCTTAAATTCATCATCTCGCGCATCTGGCGAGGCAAGGAGGTCATCGTGCCCATGGCCCAGACCGTGCTCCATGTCAACGACTCGCTGCTCGTGGTCACCAATAAGGAGGACGAGAAATCCATGGAATTGCTCTTCGGCAAACGCGTGGATCACGACTGGAACCAGAGCGATGTCGACTGGAATGCGATTGACGCCAAAGTGGAGAGCCGCATCTGTGTGGTGACGCGCGCCGGTCTCAACGGCAAACGGCTGCGCGATATCCATCTGAGAGCAGCCTATGGCGTGAATGTGAGCCGTGTGGTCCGCGGCGACATCAAGCTTCTGGCCAGCGACGACCTGCGTTTGCAATACGGCGACCGCATCACTATCGTGGGCAAACACGAAGATCTTGACAATGCAGAACACTTCTTCGGCAACTCCGTGAAGACGTTGGAAGAACCGAATATCGGCAGCATCTTCATCGGCATCGTCCTTGGACTTGCCCTCGGCACTATTCCCATCTCCATCCCCGGCATGGCCAACAGTCTGCGTCTGGGCATTGCCGGAGGTCCTATCATTATGGGAATTATCGTGGGTGCCTTAGGACCGAAGACTCGTATGATATCTTATACTACACGGTCAGCGTCGCTCATGTTGCGTAAACTCGGTCTATCCCTCTACCTTGCCTGTCTTGGTCTCGACTCCGGTAAGGACTTTATGACCACCATTATGCGCCCCGAAGGTCTGGCATGGGTGGGTATTGGTTTTCTCATCACTGTCATCCCCGTGCTTATCATCGGCATCATCGCCCTTCGTACGCACAAGTTCGACTTCGGCACCATCTGTGGCATTCTCTGCGGATCTATGGCCAACCCCATGGCTCTGGGCTATGCCAACGACACCTGCAAGGGCGATACGGCGAGCATCTCCTACGCCTCGGTCTACCCCATCGGCATGTTTGTCAGGGTCGTGATAGCACAGACGCTCATCATGCTCTTTGCATGAACAATCCTTTCTACTACACGCCGTCGCCCGAATGCCTCGTTGCAGCCGGCCAACTCATGACTTGGCTGGAAGGCAAGCCGTCGCCGTTTTCCCACCATCACGTCAATGAGCATTTTCGACAAGAGATTGCCAAGGGAAAGATGTTTGGCGTCCTGGTGGTGGAAAATGGTAAGACTGGCTTCGTCAAAGGAGAGCAAATCAAATACCTTGCCGGATACAGCGGACAAATATACGGGCGTGCTGACTGGCCGGATTTTGTGCCAGCAGTCTTCGACTACCTCCAGCCCAATGGCTATTTCAAACGGCACGAGGCTGAGATCACACAGCTCAATCACGAGATTGCAGCACTCTCCAGCACTCTGGTCCCTGAAGCGGCAGCGCCTTCACAGGGGCAGCCGGTGCCGGAAGACCCCCGTCCCACCACGACGAAAGGAAAACGCCAGGGCGAGAGCGATGAAGCGTATATCCGCCGGCGGCAGTTTGAGAATGCCGAACTGCATCGTTGGAAAGTCAGACAACGACAGGCGGAGGAAGCGAGAAAAGCAGAAACCGATCACCTTAACAGCCTGAAGACACTGCGTCGACAGAAGAGTGACATCCTGCAGCGGTGGCTCTTCCAACGGTTCCGCATGCTCAACGCCAAAGGTGAGCACAGGAATCTGATAGAAATACGCGGTGGAGAGATTCCACCGGCGGGTAGTGGGGAATGCTGTGAGCCCAAGTTGCTGCAATATGCCTATCAGCATGAGCTGCGTCCGAGGTCAATGGCAATGTTCTGGTGGGGTGAGAGCCCGAAAGGCGAAGTGCGCCATCATCTGCAGTTCTATCCCGCCTGCAACGGTAAATGCAAACCCATTCTCGGATGGATGCTGCAAGGTATTGAGATCGATACCAACCCCTTGGAGAGCCATGAAGAGGATGATCGGCTGGCCACACAACTAAAAACACTCTATGAGGACAACGATCTCTGTGTCATTGAGAAGCCTTCCGGACTGCTCTCCGTACCCGGCAGGAGCAGTCGCATAAGTGTGCTCGCACTGATGCAGCAGCGCTATCCCGACAGCGCCTCGCCGCTCATCGTCCACCGTCTCGACATGGCGACAAGCGGATTGATGGTCATTGCCAAGACCCTGACGGCCTATCATGACCTCCAACAGCAGTTTGCCCGGCACGAAATCAGCAAGCGCTATGTCGCCGTACTGAGCCGTCCGCTTCCTGCAGAGACACCTGCAGAAGGCATCATCTCGCTACCCCTGCGCCCCGACCTCGACGACCGCCCGCGGCAAATGGTCGACTTTGACCATGGGCGTGAGGCGATCACTTATTATAAAAAGGTGGCTGACGACCGTCTCTGGCTATGGCCACGGACCGGTCGCACGCATCAGCTGCGTCTTCATTGCGCACACGGCCTCGGTCTCGACGACCCCATCAAGGGAGACTTACTCTATGGCACACCTGCCGATCGCCTCTGTCTGCATGCTGAAAGCATCACCTTCCGGCATCCGGTAACAGGCCGAACGATGACATTCACCGCAAAAGCAAAGTTCTAATTGACATTTGGAGGGATTCTATTTTATGGCCAATTATGCTATTTCCCAACCAAAAATACTATCAATAGTCTTGGATATCACTTGGTCTAAATAGGGCTGACGAATGGCACGTCCATAAGAGAAATTGATCTCTTCTATAGAGAAGTACATTAGAAAATGTGTCACAAAATAAGACCGTTTTCCTAAAGGTTTGGTCACCATCTCGTCTGTAAGCTCTATCGTGTATTTAGGATGGATATTCTTTGATGATATTAAAAGGATGTATATCAGTCCATCCTCATCTTCTTGTAACTCTTGTGAGGACACCACAACGCCCGGATGATGTAAGGTCACATCTTTGTCAGGAAAGTAAAAATCCACATCAACGATCTCTCCTCTTCGGAATCTTTTCACAGCCATGGCTCTATCTGTTTAATGGTTCTGCCTTTTCCTTTCTTTACAAATTCTTCTGTTTCCGTATCGGATGGCATATCCACAGCAGGAGTATTTGAAAAATATGCCGCCCATTGATCATCCGTCATGGTAGCTGTCTGACTGTTTTTTTGAACAACCGACTTGTTGGGACTTTGATTTGTAGCCGGCAAAATGCCAAGGGCGATGTTCTTTAGCGCAGCAATCGCCTCCTTTAACTTATTCTCGTCTTGAGATATAATGGACAGTTCATGAAAGAGCTGTTGGTTGAGTTGTAATGTCGTCATAACTTTCCTATGTTTTTCGCAAAGATAAGTACTTTTCTTTTAACCTGCAAACAAATCTTCTCCAAAAATAGCCTACATCAATTATTCCTCTTATCTTCGCCAACGCATACTCGATCCGATACCTGCATATAATGGAAAAAGATGCATCACCTTCCGGCATCCGGCAACAGGCCGAACGATGACATTCACCGCAAAAGTGGCTTTCTGAAAATATTCTGGAAATAATCCTTAAAAAATTTGTCCGTATCGGCGGAAAGGACTAACTTTGCAACGAATAGGATAAACAGAAAGATTAAGAGAAGGAATACCGACATTCCAGCAGGATGTCGGTATTCTTTTTCGTTTGCCTGTTACTATAAGAATTATTAACACATTAACTGTTATTTAATACTGTTTTATTATGGCATACATGTCACAGGATGGCTACGACAAGCTCGTAGCCGAAGTACGCAGACTTGAGTCTGTGGAGCGCCCCAAGGCTTCTGCGGCCATTGCCGAGGCAGCCGACAAGGGAGATTTAAGTGAAAACTCAGAATATGACGCCGCAAAGGAGGCGCAGGCACAGCTCGAAGCCAAAATCAATGAGCTGAAGCTCACCATCGCACAGGCTAAGATCGTGGATACAAGCCGTCTGAAGACCGACGAGGTGCAGATTATGTCGAAAGTGAAGATCACCAACCTTCAGAACAAGAAGCAGATGACCTACACCATCGTCTCTGAAAGCGAAGCCAACCTCAAGCTGGGCAAAATCTCCATCAAGACGCCTATTGCACAAGGGCTGCTCAACAAGAAGGTGGGTGAAGAGGTGGAGATTAAGATTCCCCGCGGCACCATTCACGTCCGCATTGATGAAATAAGTATAGGAGAATAAGCGATGGCAACAATTTTCAGTAAGATAGCTGCCGGAGAGATTCCCAGCTACAAATGTGCCGAGAACGACCGGTTCTACGCCTTCCTCGACATTAACCCCGTAAAGAAAGGACACACACTCGTCGTGCCCCGCAAGGAGGTTGACTACATCTTCGACATGAGCGACAACGACCTTGCCGCTTTTGAGGTCTTCACAAAAAAGGTGGCCGTCGCCCTTCGAAAGGCTTTTCCCTGCAAGAAAGTGGCGCAGGTGGTGCTTGGTCTGGATGTCAACCACGCCCATATCCACCTCATCCCCATCGACTCTGAGGCTGATGTGGACTTCCACAAGCATGTCAAGCTCTCCGAAGAGGAGATGAAAGAGACTGCCGACAAGATTTACACTGAATTCAAGAAGCTGTAAATTCGTCTCTTGTTGACCATGATCGCACAGCTTTCGATTACCGACCATCGCCGTGAACCCACGCCTTGCCATGAAATACCAGGCCAAGCAGTGGCTGTCGTTCAAGGCGTCGTGGTATCACTAACTGAATGGATAAAAGTTAGACGACAATGGATGAATGACCGACAACTCAATTTTGTGGCCCGTTACTACCGCCACGGCGTGCTGAATGCCAACAAAGCCTACCGCACAACATTAGAACGTGCTGAGAGAGGATAAAGAAAAATACCTCACGGAAGATACGTTCTTCCATCAGTGGGTCATCAATTAAGAATGATTAACCGCTTCGCTTATGTAAGCATCGCCTATCGTATTACAGCTGTCCGGCCTCTACTTGCCTGACGACGCGCTCGGTGATGCGGTCGGCGCCGTTGGGGTCATATTGCTTCTTGAGCGAAGCGCCGAAGATCCAGGCAAACGACTGGTAGAAACCGGCGCGGATGGGTCCGAGGAAGGCCTTGATGAGGTCGTAAGACGAGTTGTTGCACTCGCGGTCGATGAGCTTGATCAAGAGCTTTCCCTGAGAATAAGTAAGCTTCTTCACGCGGGGCGTGTATTCCCGCTTGATGTCCTGCTCCACCTTTTTCATGTGCTCGTCCTTCGCCTTCTTGTTGGGTAGCATCTCCAGATACTCGCCCGTCTCAATAATGATGCGGTCGCACTCCTTGGCGATGGGCAGCACACGCTTGATATTATAAACCAAACGGTTATAAGCTGCACGCTGAGCCGCACTCTTAAACACGGGTTCGGGATACACCCAGATATTGTTCAACTCCACATACTGGATGGAATCCTTTCCCTGCTTCACCTTGCCTATCTTCACCATTGGCACGAATGTAGGACTGTCCATGTCAACATCCATATCTTCGGGGTTGACACCGTTGTTGAACTTCTGCGCCATGGCCATGAGCGGGAAAACAAGAAACAGTATGGTGACTAATCTTCTCATTATGGCACAAAGTTACAACCTATTTGCCGAACGAGCATAGAAAGACTATTAAATAAAATGAATATTCCGGCGCCTGCTGCCCTTTCCAATGTTTTCCACAGCTAAAATATATTTGCCGAGGCCTTGTTTTGTAAAATGCCACTCTATAAATCTGCATGAATTTATAGAGTGGCATTTTGCAAAAGTATTACTTCTTGTCTACATACACCGCACGTATGGGAACAAACTCACAGGGCGAATACCGCGAGCGGAGAGTCCGTGCATCGCATTTCGCGCCGGTCTTCCAATCGGTCTTACTGCCGCCGGGGTTCACATTGTGCCCGAAGCTCCATGTGTCCACACAGCCTTGGACCAACGTCGACGTCATGTACTTAGACACATATCTCTCGCAGGTCCAACGGCCGTCACCGGTGCGGTAAGACGCAAGGGGCAGGAAAATACCACTATCGAAGTCCCAGCGCGAGAACCGCTTGGGGTAACAGTAATCGTAGCGTGTGGTCCGTGTCTCACCCTTTGGCGGACAGGTGAACATGAATCCATAGGCCGGCCATTGACAGTAGTCTTCGTGCATGCCATATTCCCACGAGCGGGCTGTGAAGAGCTTGGTCATCTCTTTCGCTGTGGGCAGACGCAATTTGCCGCAGGTTGCCCAATAGACAATGTCGCCATAGCGAGCCTTGCAGAAGTCTTTTGTCTCGTGACGCATCTCAGGGTCGGTAAACATCTTACCGCTGATCTCCCTGTCGCCGCTTGGCGGGCAATAAGGCACACAAGGGTTCCAGGCTGCTTCTCCGATGACGCCCCAACGGAAGGTGTCACACACGCGGTAGCCCCTACGTCTTGTGGTGTTGCTGCTCCACGGCCTGCAATAGAAACCATAAGACGACCGGTTCCACGAGTAACACAGGTCATAGAGAACGAAGTTCGACTTCGCCCATCTCACGTCATCACATTCCGGTGTGTCATCCTCACCGAGCTCAATGACGTAGTTGTAGTATTTCCCGGCCACAAGCGTCATTGCTTGCTTCACGCTGTAGGTGTTGCCGTCGGCTCCCGTCACGGTGAGAGTGTAGGTTTCCTCCTGTCCGCCAGTGGGAAACATGGCGATATCCGCAACCGAGTCGGCCGACGGAGGGGTAACATCTATGACATCGGTTTGCGTGGAGTGGGAGGGTGTGAGGCTGCCGTTGAGATTGTCCGTTCTCAGGTTGACGGTGGCCACGGACGGAGCACCGGTTATTTTCACACCTTTCATCATCAATGTCTCTCCGTTGAGCTTGAAGGTAAACTTGCAATTGCACAACGCCACTTGATCCTGAAGCTTGGCGGACACGGCCGCAATGCCGTTGCTGACATCGTCTACCCTGCCCAGTCCGAACTTAAAATAGAATCGGTTTGCAAAGTCGTCGAGCGTTCCCATCTGCTTGCTGATATCCAGGTTCAGCTGCCCGAATTCTGTGCCGCTCTTCACGGTCACGTCGTTGATAGCAGGGTAGAACATGGCGATACTGTCGCCTTTCGTTGCCACCATCTGTCCCTCAAAGTGGGTCTCGGCTCCTGCCTCCGTAGTCTCGGCCGTAGAGGTGTAATAAGTGGAGAAGTTGAAGACGCTGACCTTGTCGCCCACATTCCATGTGAAAGCTCCGTCGCTGCTGACCTTGGCTCTGGTCATAAACGTTTCTGACGTAGATGTCTGGGAAGCTGATAAGTTGAAGCCGCTTACCAGCGCCCCTTTCCCCGAAGCTTTGTCTGTCGTCTCATCGTTTGTGCAAGCCGTGAAGATGGCTGCAGTCACGAGTATGCTTAGGATACCGGAAAGACCCTGTATGCTAAATGTCTTTCTAATATTCATTACTGTTGTACCGTTCTTAAAGATATTGATTTAATGATTACTTGAGTGTTTAAGCTCCCGGATACAGACTTTAGAAAGTCCGTCTCTGCATCCGGACAGAGCTTCTTCTTAATTCCCAAGCTTCCTCCACACTTTACTGCCTACCATTTCTTCCTCCTCATTGGGGAGATACCTTTTGGCGTGCATAATAGAATCACCTCCGTTACCAGGTGTAAGGCCGCCACCCGCTGTAGTAGGATTACTGTTTCTACCTAACAGAGATTCTTCCTCGTCAAGCTCGATTACATCGATGATCGGTTGTACATACTTGTCTTTTTTCATAATCGTTGAATTTTGAAATTGATTTTGTAATTCCTATTTTTTAAAACAAATGCTTATTACTCCCGTTACCCCTACAATAATGGATACCGGTAAACCTTATGATTGTGCTGTTGGAAAGACGTTATAAACATACTACTGCTCCGCATAAAATCCAATACGCCAAACCACGAAAGGCCTGCAAGAAGATTTCTTACGGAATCCCCTTGCTCATGCTGGATTGGCGCGGATCGTTTCGCGCGCGTGAAAAAGCCTTATAATTAGAACACGGATTACACCTGTAGTGTAGTGGTGTGTGTGTGTGTGTGTGTGTGTGTGTTATCAAATTATTTGGAACTACCAAACAATCTGATAACTTTTTGCAGGAAAATGCTCTGTTTTCCTGTGTCTTGCACATCCTTATACAATAGAAGGAAATATGCAGTGGACATTTATGTTTATCTATATTCAATATTACATCAGGTGGTTACGGGTGCAAAGTTAATATTTATTTTATTAACTGCAAAATTATCAAGGATATTTTATTATCATTACAAAATAAAATGAATATTGATGAAGAGAGAACCATTGAGAACAGTAAGGGCAGAATGGATGTGCTGCCGTTCTGGAAATGAATGAAAAATATGTCCGACCATGTTTTTTAAGCTACTTAAAACATTATTTCCCAATATCTTTGTATCTTTGCACTTATAAATAATAAGTTTAGCAAAGCAATGGACTACGATTTCAGAGAGATTGAGAAAAAATGGCAGAAACAGTGGGCTGACGACAAGACCTACAAGGTAACGGAAGACCCCGACAAACCTAAATACTATGTCCTCAACATGTTCCCTTACCCCTCCGGTGCGGGGCTGCATGTAGGCCACCCTCTCGGCTATATCGCCTCGGATATCTACGCCCGCTACAAGCGTCTGAAAGGTTTCAACGTGCTGAACCCCATGGGCTACGACGCCTACGGGCTGCCCGCTGAGCAATATGCCATCAAGACAGGCCAGCATCCAGCCGTCACCACCAACGAAAACATCAACCACTACCGTGAGCAGCTCGACAAGATAGGCTTCTCCTTCGACTGGGACCGCGAGGTGAAGACCTGTGACCCTCACTATTATCACTGGACACAGTGGGCGTTCGAGAAGATGTTCAACTCCTACTATGACAACGACCTTCAGAAAGCACAACCCATCGACAAACTCATCGAACATCTTGAGACAAAAGGTACTGAAGGGCTTAACGTGGCACAGAGCGACAATACCCTCAGCTTCACTGCCGTTGAGTGGAAAGCCATGGACGACAAGCAGAAGAGTGAAGCGCTGATGAACTACCGTATTGCTTTCAAAGGCGAGACGATGGTGAACTGGTGCGCGGGTCTCGGCACCGTGCTCGCCAACGATGAGGTCGTGGAAGGCGTGTCCATCCGTGGCGGCTTCCCTGTAGTGCAGAAGAAGATGAGCCAGTGGTGTCTCCGCACATCAGCTTACGCCCAACGCCTGCTCGACGGTCTTGACACCATCCAGTGGAGCGACAGTATCAAAGACACGCAACGCAACTGGATTGGCCGTTCCGAGGGTACGGAAGTGGAGTTCTCCGTGAAAGACTCCGACGTGAAGTTCACCATCTTCACGACGCGTGCCGATACGATGTTCGGAGTCACATTTATGGTGCTGGCTCCCGAGAGTGAGTATGTACAGCAGGTGACCACAGCGGCACAGAAAGCCGGGGTGGACAAATATCTCAACTATGTGAAGAGCCGCACAGAGCTTGACCGCATGAGCGACCATAAGGTCACGGGCGTGTTCAGCGGCTCCTATGCCGTCAATCCTTTCACAGGCGACAACATTCCTATCTGGATTTCCGAATACGTGCTTGCCGGCTACGGCACGGGCGCTATCATGGCAGTGCCTGCACACGACAGCCGCGACTATGCTTTTGCCAAGCACTTCAACCTGCCCATCATACCGCTCATTGAGGGTGCCGATGTGTCGGAGGAGAGCTTCGACGCCAAGGAAGGCATCGTGATGAACTCTCCGCGCGAGGGTCACAAGAGCATCGACGGTTTCTCGCTCAATGGCTGCACCGTGAAGGAAGCTATCGCCAAGACGAAGAAGTTTGTTACCGAGAAGGGAATCGGCCGCGTGAAGGTTAACTACCGTCTGCGCGACGCTATCTTCTCCCGCCAGCGCTACTGGGGCGAGCCGTTCCCCGTCTACTACGACAACGGCATCCCAAGGATGGTACCAGGGCAGTATCTCCCAGTAGAGCTGCCTGAGATCACAGAGTATAAACCCACCGACAACGGCGAGCCTCCATTGGGCAGAGCTAAGAAATGGGCATGGGACACTGTGAACAACCAGATTGTGGAGAACACGAGGATAGACAACAAGACCGTCTTCCCCCTTGACCTCTATACGATGCCGGGCTTTGCAGGAAGTTCCGCTTACTACCTCCGTTATATGGACCCTCACAATGACAAGGCCCTTGTCTCCAAGGCTGCTGATGAATACTGGCGCCATGTGGACCTCTATGTCGGCGGTACGGAGCATGCCACGGGCCACCTCATCTATTCACGGTTCTGGAACAAGTTCCTCCACGACTATGGTGTGAGCTGTGAGGAAGAGCCGTTCCAGAAACTCGTCAACCAAGGAATGATTCAGGGCAGAAGCAACTTCGTCTATCGTGCCAACGAACTGTCTACTGCTGATAAGCCTGTCTTCGTCAGCTTCGGCCAGCGTAAGAACTATCAGGACGTGACGCCTATCCATGTATGGATCAACCTTGTGAAGAACGATATTCTCGACACCGAGGCTTTCAAGAAATGGAGCCCCGAATACGCCAACGCGGAGTTCATCTTCGAGGATGGCAGCAAGTCAGCCGACGGTGCTGAAGGCAAATATGTATGTGGCTGGGCGATAGAGAAGATGTCGAAGTCGATGTACAATGTCGTCAATCCCGATGATATCGTGCGCGACTATGGAGCCGACACGCTGCGCCTGTACGAGATGTTCCTCGGTCCTGTGGAGGCTTCGAAGCCTTGGGACACCAACGGCATCGACGGCTGCTTCCGCTTTCTGAAGAAGCTATGGGCTCTGTTCTGGGACAACCGTACCGATAAGTTCCTTGTCGATGATGCAGAGCCAAGTAAGGACAGTCTGAAGAGCGTACACAAGCTCATCAAGAAGGTGACACAGGACACCGAGATGTTCTCTTACAACACGTCTATCTCTGCGTTCATGATTTGTGTCAACGAACTGGGTCAGCAGAAGTACCACAACCGCACGCTGCTCTCCGACCTCGTCGTGCTTATCGCTCCTTTCGCTCCTCATATCGCTGAGGAGCTGTGGCATCAGCTCGGTAACACCACAACAGTATGCGACGCCAAATGGCCTGCATGGGATGAGAGATATCTTGTGGAGAACGAGATGCAGATGACGGTGAGTTTCAATGGCAAGGCCCGTTTCCAGAAGATGTTCGCCGCCGATGCCGACAAGGACACCATTGGGAAAGAGACGCTCGCCGACGACCGCTGCGCCAAGTACATGGAAGGCAAGAAGGTGATCAAGGTCATCATAGTGCCGGGGCGTATCATCAATATCGTAGTGAAATAAACATTTTATTATATGACCATCAACCAGCGATTAATATTTGACGAAGCCAAAGACTATGCAGGCATCACTTTTGGTGTATGCCTCTATGCCTTTGCCTATACGCTTTTCCTGCTACCTTACGAAATTGTGACGGGAGGTGTCACCGGTATGGCTGCTGTAATCTATTATGCCACTGGTTTCCCTATTCAAAACACCTATCTCATCATCAACATTGTCCTGTTGATTGTAGGATTACGAGCTCTTGGCCTGAAGTTTCTGATGAAGACCATTTACGCCATTATCCTGCTTTATTTCATGTTATGGTTCGCGCAAAAGCTTATGCCGGTTGACGCGGCAGGACACTACGTGAAGATATTAGGTGAGAATCAGGACTTCATGTCGCTGATGATGGGTTGTATGCTGACGGGAACGTCACTGGCTATCGTCTTCCTTAACAACGGATCGACAGGCGGTACGGACATCATTGCAGCATCAATCAACAAGTACTACAGTTTCTCGCTGGGACAGGTATTGTTAACTATCGACCTTTGTATCATCGGCAGTTGTATGTTCTTCCCTCAATTCGGCGATATATTAGGACGGCTGCATAAAGTGATGTTTGGTCTCTGTACAATGGTTATAGAGAATTTCATGCTTGACCATGTGATGAACGCGCAGCGTGAATCAGTGCAATTCATGATTTTCTCAAAGAAAAGTAAAGAGATAGCCGATGCCATTGGCACACAGATGGATCGTGGAATCACCATTCTCGACGGCCACGGATGGTACACAGGACAAGACATGAAAGTGCTTTGTATTCTTGCGCGCAAACGCGAATCTACACCTATCTTCCGCATTATTAAGATGATAGATCCCGATGCCTTCGTATCACAGAGTTCCGTCATTGGTGTCTACGGTGAAGGCTTCGACCACGTAAAGGTAAAATTGCCAAAGAATAAACAAATAAATATAGGGAAAAAAGAAAAAAATGAAGATAGTATTCGCGACCAACAACACACACAAGTTACAGGAAATCCGTGAGATTCTCGGTCCGTCGTTTGATATTGTCTCTCTCTCAGATATTGGCTGTCATGAGGACATCCCCGAGACGGGGAACAGTCTTGAGGCCAACGCTCATCAGAAAGCAGAGTATGTCTTTGACCATTACCATGTCGACTGCTTCGCTGACGACACGGGGCTTGAGGTCGATGCGCTCGATGGTGAGCCCGGTGTCCACTCTGCCCGTTACGCGGAGGACACGGACCATAACAGTGAGGCCAACATGAAGAAACTGCTCATGAGGCTCGGCGACAATCCGAACCGCAAGGCGCGTTTCCGCACTGTCATCTCGCTCATCCAGATGGAAGGCGGCAACCTCGTCTGCTCCCGCGAATATCGCTTCGAAGGTGTCGTGGAAGGCCGTATAGCTTATGAGAAGCATGGTACGGAGGGCTTCGGCTATGACCCAGTCTTCATTCCCGATGGTTACGACAAGAGCTTCGCCGAGCTCGGCGAAGAGGTGAAGAACAAGATCAGCCACAGAGCAAAGGCTGTAAAGAAACTCGCCGACTGGCTCCTCCACGAATGACTGTCCACGAAGAATATTTTCCGTGTAGATGCATTATTCTTAGTGAAACTCTATTTATAGCCAATGACAGGAAGAAAAATCATCTTGTGCACTTTGTTGTGGATGACTTGTCTCTGCGGAGCCACAGCTCAGTGGAAGGCCTATCTGAGCTATTATGAGCCTGAGGAGATAGAGCAAGCCAACGACGGCATGCTCTACGTATTGGCATCCGGTGGGCTCTTCAGTTACAATACGCGAGACAATGACGTACAGACTTACGACAAGACGACCGTGCTCTCCGACTGTGGCATCGCACATATTGCCTGGTGCAAGGCTGCACATAGCCTTGTCATTGTCTATCATGATTGCAACATCGACCTGCTTTCTGCAAATGGCAATGTTGTCAATATGCCGGCCTATATGAACACCTCGATGACTGTGGATAAGTCTGTTTACAGTGTGGATATTTCCGGCAGTTACGCTTATCTCTCCACAGGCTTTGGCATTGTGAAACTCAATGTCGCCGACGCATCCTTTTCTGATACCTATCAGCTTGGGTTCCGTGTGGATTATTGTTATACCGACAACAACTACATCTATGCGGCAAGCTCCACGAAAGGACTTTACCGTGCAGCCCTCTCTTCCAACCTTCTCAATCCCAACCAATGGACACGCATTGGCGATTATACAGCACGGACAAAGACCATAGACGCCGGACTGCTTGCCACCGTCAACAAGATGAAACCCGACGGGCCGAAATACAATTACTTCAGCTTCCTGAAAATACACAACAGCAAACTTTATTCTTGCAATGGTGCTTTCAATTATCAGCCGGGCTGCATACAAGTGCTTGACGATGACAAATGGACTATTTATCAAGACGACATTGCCCCTGCAACAGGTATAAATTATCAAGACATATCAAGTCTTGACATCGACCCCCGTGATGACAGCCACGTCATGGCAGGCGCAAGAAGCGGTATCTATGAGTTTGAGAATGGAAACTTCGTCAAACTATGGAATCACCGGAATTCCCCCATAGAGAGGTTCGATAAGAAAAGCCAGGATTATGAGCTCATCCTTAGCGTCATGTACGACAAAGACGGTAATTTATGGGCGTTGAACAGTCAGGCTCCCACACAATCTATCCTTGAATATACAAAAGACGGACAATGGGTGTCACATCCACATAATGAATTGATGAAACTTAAATATCTTTTCAATGATCCTCAAAGCTTAGGAGCCATGAAGGGATTAATGACTGACAGCCGCGGATTGACATGGTTTGTCAACAACCACTGGACTGTTCCGTCTTTTTATGCTTATCAGACATCTACGGATGCACTCAATGATTTCGTGGCACCTTATGTGAACGAGGATGGCACAGAAATAAGCAACATCTATTATGTACGCTGCATCGCCGAAGACAAGGAAAATAATATTTGGATAGGTACCGACAAGGGTCCATTAATGCTCACACCCGACCAGATCACTGCCACAAGCCCCGTATATACTCAGGTCAAAGTGCCACGCAACGACGGTACCAACTATGCTGACTATCTGCTTTCAGGAGTAGATATCAACTGTATGGCAATAGACAAAAACAACAGGAAATGGTTTGGAACCAACGGAAACGGCCTGTATGTTATCGATTCCGACAACATCACGACACTGGCTCATTTTACTAAGTCGGACAGTCAGCTTTTGTCTGACAACATCCTTTCCCTTGCCTGCGATGAGGCCACGGGAAAGACCTATATAGGAACCGACTTGGGGCTATGCACCTATACGGCTAACTTTGCCGACAACAGTAATGGAATGACAAAAGACAATGTATGGGCTTACCCTAACCCTGTGCGTCCAGGATACGAGGGAGCCGTCACTATTACAGGACTGGAGAACGGAGCAACCGTCAAGATTGTAACAAGCAGCGGCTCTCTTGTCAATGAAGGTACCGCTGCCAATGGACAATACAAATGGTATGGGCTGGACCGTAACGGGAAAAGAGTGGCAAGCGGTGTCTACATGGTTGAGATTGCCACCAGTGAAGGGGAGAAAGGACCCGTTTGCAAAATAGCTGTTGTTAACTAATTAGTTAATTATGTTTTCAGTAGAAGAGTCTATGCTTGAAACTCGTCCTATAAGTGCATGCGCAGAGTTCAAGCCTGTCGAACAGGTGAAATCCAAAATATCTTCGGGACATACCGGACATCTGTGTAGATCTGTGTTATCTGTACATATCTGTGGCAAGAATACTTCTTTATCCTTCTGTGGCTAAAAACTGTTTTTGAGGGTAGATAACACAAATCTACACGGATAAACTAACCAGCTTGTGTAGGCCAAGAGGATGGAATCAGTACCTGAACGAACTGCCTCCGAGGAACTCTCTTAGGAGGCTCGTGGGCGGAATATCGCGATTGGGAACCGGACGAATGTAGTCGAGGAATTTCTTCAACCGGTAGGCCTCCGAATATTCTTCTGCACTCTCCGGCACCTGCTCCAACAACGGCTCTGCCTGCTGCTTGATGACAGCAAGCTCGAAAAGCATGGCTGAATTGAACATCGCGTCGGCGTTCTCCTGAAATGGGAAAATCCATTTATTCTCTCCTGCACGCACCGATGGCCATCGATGGATAGTTTCCTGTGCCGTCACGCCACGGTACTTATAGTCTCGGATGATACGGCGCAACAGACGGTTATCTGTCGTTGGGATATAATTGTGGTCATCGAGGAGAATCGTCGTCAGGGCAGACACATAGACACGGAACTTCTGCTTCTCGGGAATTTCGGAGGTCAGCTCGGGGTTGAGTGCATGAATGCCCTCAACGATGAGCACATTGTTTGGTTCCATCTTCAGTTTCTTTCCGCTGGGTCTCGATTTCCCCGCCTGAAAGTCATACTTGGGCAGCTCCACCTCTTCGCCCTGAAAGAGCTGGTTGAACTGCTCGTTGATGAGCTTGAGATTGAGGGCATAAATACTCTCATAATCATACTCGCCCTTCTCATCCTTAGGTGTCTGCTCACGGTCCACGAAATAATCGTCGAGGGATATCTGCAATGGACGGATGCCATTGGTGAGGAGTTGGATGGACAAGCGCTTGCACGTCGTGGTCTTACCTGACGATGATGGTCCTGCAAGCAGCACGAGCTTCACACCCTTGCGCGAGGCTATCTCATCTGCTATCTCCGATATCTTCTTCTCCTGCAAAGCTTCGGAGACATTGATCATGTCGGTGGCTGCCCCTTTGTCCACCAACTCGTTGAAATCACCCACGGTACGCACGCCGATGATATCCTGCCAACGGTGGTGCTCCTTAAAGATGCCAAACATCTTGTCCTGATGTGTCATTTCAGGCAAGACCTTCGGGTTTTTCAAGTCAGGAATACGCAGAAGCAACCCGTCGAAATACTTCTCTAAGCCAAAGAGATAGATCCGTGAGGTGTTGGTAAGCAGCGAGCCATAGTAATAATCCACATAGTCATCAATCTGATAATATGTGGTATAGAGCCTGCCATAGCTCTTGAGCAGTTTCACTTTCGCCGTGTCGCCCTTGTCGGCAAACATCCTCACGGCCGTTTCTGTGGGCACCTCAAAGCGACGAATGGACATCTTGGTCGTGATGATCTCCTGCATGCGCTTCTTGATGCGTTCGACATCGTCAACTGTCACGTCGTGACCAATACTGAGATTGACAAAATAACCATTACTCACAGGGATGTCGATCACCACTTGGCTGCCAGGATAAAGGTCGTGCACCGCCTTACAAAGAATGAAGAAGAGTGTGCGCGTATAGTTACGCGAGCCCGAATCGGAGGTCATGTCAAGAAACTCCACATCTTTATTGTGGAAAACTCTGTAATGCAGACCTTCTACCTTGTTATTGACTTTGGCACATATCGGACCTGACTCCATTTTCAGTCCAGACTGAAAAAAAATATCAGAAAGTGTGCTTTCGGGTGCGATGTTTAGTGTTTTTTTATTATTTTTGCAACGAATTTGTAACGCCTGTTTCATTTTTCAAACATTAATAGTTGGCCAAATGATTATAGAGTGTAAAGTTAGCCATTTCTATCGGGCAAAGCGAAAGTCATATAATAAACATAGTTAAAACATGACCATTCTTTTATTAAAGATTGTTGGTGCCCTCGCGCTTCTCATCTATGGAATGAAAGTGATGAGTGAGGCCCTGCAAAAACTGGCGGGCCCACAGCTACGCCATGTATTGAGTGCCATGACCACCAACCGCATTTCGGGAGTATTCACAGGCATGCTGACCACGGTAGCCGTACAGTCGAGCACCGCCACGACCGTGATGACGGTGTCCTTTGTCAATGCCGGCCTGCTCACGCTGGTTCAGGCTATTTCCGTCATTATGGGTGCTAATATCGGCACAACGCTCACAGCATGGATCATGTCGGCAGGATTCTCGTTTAGGATCAGCGATTTCGTATGGCCTGTATTCCTCTTCGGCCTGATGCTCATCTATTCCAAGAAAAATCGCTACGTGGGTGACTTTCTCTTCGGTGTGGCCTTCATGTTTCTTGCCCTTGCCACACTCGGTGAAAGCCAACTGCCGCCAGCAGAACTCGACTCACTGAAAGGTTTCTTCGCCTCGTTCAACCCCAACAGTTTCGGAACTATCTTGTTGTTCCTCCTTTTCGGCACCATCCTCACGTGTATTCTGCAAAGTTCCGCCGCACTCATGGCCATCACCATGATGCTCTGCACGCAGGCGGGACTTCCTATCTACCTCGGCATTGCACTCGTGATGGGTGAGAATATCGGCACGACACTGACAGCCAACCTCGTGGCGCTCACCGCCAACACTGAGGCGCGCCGTGCCGCCTTCGGGCATCTGTTCTTCAATGTCTTCGGTGTCATCTGGGTGCTATGCGTCTTCAAATATTTTGTCAACCTTGCCTGTGGCCTGGTAGGCTTCAATCCCGCTACGGATACACCATCCGGCACGCAGCTCACCTTTGCCCTCGCTGCGTTCCACACATGCTTCAACGTGTCTAATACCATTATCTTGTTACCGTTTGTCAAGCAGGTAGCGAAGGTGTGCTGCTGGGTATGGAAGCCCAAGGCCAACGCCGATGACGATGACTTCCGCTTGCGCTTTATCCAGAGCGGTATTATGAAGACTCCGGAACTCTCGGTGCTTGAAGCACAGAAAGAAATCCAAAGCTTTGCAGAGCGCATCCAGCGTATGTTCGGTATGGTAAGGGACCTCTTAGAAGAGAAAAACGAAGATAAATTCAATAAGATCTATGACCGCATACAGAAATATGAGAATATCTCTGACAACATGGAGATAGAAATTGCTAAATATCTCGATCAGGTGAGCAACGCCCACCTCTCCGACGAGACAAAGGGAAAGATTCGCTCCATGCTGCGGCAAATCTCAGAACTGGAATCTATCGGCGACTCCTGCAACAACATGGGCAGGACCATCAACCGCAAATTCAATTCGAAGGAGGACTTCAACGAGCACCAGTACGACCACATCCACCAGATGTTCGAGTTAGTGGACGACGCACTTACGCAAATGAACGTTCTTCTCAAAGGCCATAGGGAAGAGCTTAACGCTACACGCTCATTCAACATTGAGAACGAGATCAATAACTATCGCAACCAGCTGCGCAACGAGAACCTCAACGATATCAATAACCACCAGTACGACTACGCTTCAGGCACGATGTATATGGACATCATCCAGGAATGCGAAAAGCTTGGCGACTATGTCATCAATGTCGTAGAGGCAAGGATGGGACTCAAGGCCGCGTCGTGATGATTTACTCCCCTAAAAGCTTATGACCATGAAACACACCTACTGCGTGACTATGCTCACGCTTCTTCTCGGTATCGTCACGCTCGCGGCGTGCAGCAGCGATGATGCCGACACGCTGAAGCCGGACATCAACACGCCTATTACCGGCTATTGGCAGATAGCCGGTGAAGATCTCAACGGCGACGGCGCCATTCAGGGCATCGTAGTGCACGATGACGGCACAGTGACGGACTGGATATATACCCAGGCGTCCAATGATCCCTATCAATTAGGCTTCAAAACTGGCAAGTGGACTGCCAGTGGCAACCACTATGAGATGCAGCTCAGCAAAGGCAACGGAAGCTTCTATACTGTCACCGTAGCGGGTAATGATGACAAGATGATGTATCTTGCTTATAATGGCAAGACTTCCGTGATACCCTTCCACCGTCTATCTACACTCCCTGGCGAAGGAGACAAGATGATTCAGGAGTTGGAAAGTATGAAGATGTCAGGCTTCACGATGAGCGACCTCACCGGCTATTGGGAGATGGCGGATGGAAACAACACCCATGACGGTGGCTTCTACATTGACGAAGAGGGTAATGTGTCGGAGATCGGAACCATTGTCGGTGCCCAAAACTACCACACCATCAATTACCATACCGCAAAAATCCAGCTTAACAGCTATTTCTGCGCCATCCCCTTGTGGGGACAAAGCTATAAAGTGTATGCCGTTGGAAATGGGGTATTGCTGCTTACTGCCTCTGATGGACAAATGGTGCAGCGGTTTGAGCGGAAGGAAAAACCGCAGGAAATCGTGCGAATGGAGCGCTTGCTCAACAGCCCCGTTTCTGCCGACTGGCTCGGCACCTGGGAGGCAAAGCATTATACAGACATTATTGATGGCAGGACGATTACCGACGAGGACATCACGCCCGAAGACGATTGGATCATGCAGTACTACTATACCTTGGAGTTCACGACCGGGCACCGAGTGAAGAAGACTAACCACCTTGGGTATTCATACGATGGGTGGTTCAGCGTGGAGGACAATATTCTCACGATAACCGATAACCTGAATGCCATCACGACTCACGGATCTTCCTACATCGAACAATGGAGCATCAGCAGCAAGACTGACCGCCAGATGACACTTACCCGCAAATCGGAATCAACGACAGAAGTCTATACCTATCGACGGAAATGAATACCATGAAATACATCCTATCAATTCTGCTCATATCGTTGCTGACCCTATGTGTATCGGCTCAGAACGAAACTCACCGCGTGTCTTTTATCCCACATGCAGGCATCTCTGTCTCAAAGATGGACGGCACGGCTTTGCAGGGCACAAAGACTTGGAAAGTTGGATACACGGCAGGCGTTGGCGTGGAGATTCCTCTGTCACAGTATTATTCCCTCACGACAGGTGCGGACATCAGTCTGATAGGAACCGGATTTGAGGAGAGAAAAGAGAAGTATGCCTCGGCAGAAGAAAAACTCAACGTGGCATATATCTCCGTACCGCTGATGATCAAGGCTTATTTCCATGGCGTAAAAGGACTGTCCGCTCACTTTGGTGTGGCAGGCGGTGTCCTCATCTCAGCCAGGGACAAAGTGAGGCTTCGCAGCATCCGCACCATGAATCTCGGCGACGGCACGAGCTCTATGTACCTGTGGGAGCACTACACAGAGAAACAGTCACAGAACGTTAGCAGTCACTTCCGCAACATTGTGGCAGGCTTTCCTCTCGGTTTGGGCTATGAGTGGCACCACGTCACTCTCGATGCCACCTATTGCTTTGAAGTACGTAAGGCCATCCATCAACAGCCGTCTGATTCCTGGGGCACCACCTATGAGGCACTGACTTCACGTAACTATCCCATCCTTATCACGGCAGGATATAAGTTCACGCTGTAACCTTTCTTCTTAGCGCATGGCGGCTCCCCGGTAGGCCCCATTGGTGAGCCCTTTGGTGAGTCGACTTTGCGGGTCCTCTGCAACGAACCCCAGCAAATCCTTTATTTGTAAATCATAGCTTAGGGTATGGTACGCAACGCCATACCCTGCCTTGCTCTTGTGCAAGCTGTCAGGGCTTCAGTAGTTTTCCAATCATTCCAAGCACCTGCATCACCGTTTTCTTATCCGGAACTGGTATTTTAAGGTTGGCCGTCCCCCTCTCCTTGTCTTCCTCCACAATGGAGTCGACAAGTGCACGGGTGGATTGCTCCGACTGGAGCGCAGATGCAAGACCGGAGAAGAAAGCAACACCATCAGTAACCAGCCTCCGGGCTTGTGCCTTATGTCCTGCAGACTTCTCGCTATCGCTGCACTCCTTACTTTCTGTATGTTTGGCAACAGAGGTGTTCCAAACATCATTAGTGGGCAGCTCCTCCTCAATGCGAGTACCCTTATCATCTTCTTCATCAATGGAAGAAACAGCAGGGGCAGCCTCTTCCACGTCTCCCAGGGGCACTTCGTCAGCAGATACATTACTTTCTTCCATTGTCTCCTTGAGTTTGTCCATCATCTTGCCGAACTTGTTGTTATCAACGAAAATGGCATCCTCACCTCCGTCGAGCACGCCCTCAAACATAGAGGTCTTGAACTTCAGCTTGGCGAGCATACTTTCCTCAAAAGTATTGGCAGCAACGAGGTTGATGACCTCAATGTTACGCTCTTGTCCAATACGGTAGATGCGTGCCACGCGCTGTTCCAATACGGCAGGATTCCATGGGAGGTCAACATTGATAATGACAGAGGCGACCTGTAGATTCAACCCTGTACTGCCGGCATCAGTAGAGAGAAAAACACGGCTTTCGGCAAGATCAGTGAAGTTGTTGACCAAGTCTTTTCGTACCTTCGATGGCACCCCACCATGGAGATACTCAAAGCGGATACCATGACGCTCTAATTCTTGTGCGATGATGCGCGTCATACGCTCCCATTGGCTGAAGACGACCACTTTCTCATCACTTCCTTCAATCACGTTGAGGATGATGTTCACGGTCTCTTCCACTTTCGTGTCGTAACGCGTCTTCTGGTCAAGGACATAGGTGGAGTCACACACGCAGCGCATCTGTTGCAGGAACATCATCAGCCTTCTGCGGTCGGTCTCAGAAAGGAAATGCATACGGTCCCATTTCTGCATCAGTCGCTGTACGCTCTGTTTCGCCTCGTCGTGTACAGTCATCTGCTCCCTCGTCATAGGCATCATGAGATTCTTGTCCTGTCGGGCAGGGAGTTGGAGACGCACATCGCACTTGCGGCGGCGAATGAGAACAGCCTTGAGCTTCTCGCCCAACTCATTGAGGTTTTGGTAGCCGACAGTCACGCCTTTATTGTCCTTGACAATGTATCGGTCGCGAAAAAGATAGAAAGGACCAAGGAGGAACTGATCAACAAGCTCCACAACAGAGTAGAGTTCCTCCAGCCTGTTCTCCAACGGCGTGCCGGAAAGGATGACGGAGTAGTGAGAGTCTATCTTCCGGGCTGCCTGTGCAATCTTCGTATCCCAGTTTTTCAGACGCTGTACCTCGTCGATGATGAGCATATCGGTGGTCAGATGCCCCCAAGTTCTTATATCGTTAGCCACCGCGTTGTATGAGACAATCTTGTAAGGCTCGTCGGCAAAGTACTGGTCACGGCGCTTAAGCTGATTGCCCTCAATGACACGGACCGCTTCGCCCGTGAACCGCTCAATCTCCCGTTTCCATTGATACTTAAGCGAAGTAGGGCAAATGATAAGGATGGATGTTATGTGTCCCTTGTTTTTGAGCAGTTGTGCAGTGCCGATGGCTTGGATGGTCTTGCCCAGTCCCATCTCATCGGCAATAATAGCTCTTCCCGCCCTGGCGGAGAACCGGATACCCTCCTTCTGATAGTCGTAAAGAGAGGTATGCAACAATGTAGCAAAATCGTCATCGGTGAGTTGGGAAGTCCAAAGTTCCCGCTCATGGCGCTCCCGCTGCTCAAGGACAAAATCAAGAGCATCGTTGTAGCATCGAAAGGTGTCGTCTGTTTTACGGGCACGTGTAAGAAACTGCTCAAAATGAAGCAAACCATTATTATTGAGTACACCGTCGGTGAAATAGTCTTTAGAGAGCGATTCAAACTCAGCCCTGTGGTCTGTGCCGATGCGAATTCTGACTTTCCGGCCTTCAGAATAATCAATATAGACAGAGGTGTAAGACGGTATCTCTCGGTGCACATGATGGCCTTTTCGCCCAATCCACATCTTAACGGCCTCCAAATGCTTGCACGTGCCAAGCTGTGAAGTCTTGAAATCCATGCAGGAGCAGTAGTTCCATGGACTTCTTGCACCTCGATAGACTACCTTATAGGTCTCACATTTCCGTGGGTTGTTTACACGGTATTCCCCCGGCGCATTTTCCTCGTCGACGGAAAAGATCAGAAACTGCGCCTCCTTAGCGGCCTGCTTGCGGAGTTTCTGCTGCCACGTTTTAAGGTCCATCCCATCGGGCTTATATTGATAAGGGATATGCTTGTCCTTATTTTTCTTGGCCGTTCGCTTTTGCTTCATGTCTCCTGCCATCATTGTTTATCATTAACTATCATCGTTTCCTGCAAAATTAATAAAAAACAACTAATTGTCTTGTTGTTTTCAAAAAAATAACTTACCTTTGCACCACATTTCATTGGAAGACCGTCTTTCCCGCATCATCGGTCCTTCCGCATCTTGCCCAGATGGCGGAATAGGTAGACGCGCTGGTCTCAAACACCAGTGCCGCAAGGCATCTCGGTTCGAGCCCGAGTCTGGGTACAAAGTAAAAAGCTAAGTGGTTTGATTTCAAACACTTAGCTTTATAATTCTAACCATATAGATCGAATTGTTTTTAGTCTGCCTGTTTACTTTATATTTACTATCCGTTGAAGATAAAATGTAAAATATCCGTAACTTCCTTATTGTACAATCTTAAGAATTACTATCTTTGCATATGGAAAGCTAAAATGGTGCTAAATAAAGTATACATAACATGACCAACTGTCAAATAGTGTTTGGCATTATATAACTCATCTTGATAGCGTTGCGGTACTACACTACATCAATGCTACGAAGGATGCTCCACATATGAAAAAAGAAAACAGTATAAGTATATACGATCTAATCCGAAAGGGAGACAAGTGTACTTTCGAAGACCTCCCTCGGAAATATTATCCTGCCCTATGCGAACTGTCTATGGCTATAACCCATAGCCATGAGACAGCAGAGGAGATCGTGGATGATTTGTTTTTCTCTCTATGGGATCATCGTGCTACTTTTTTCATCGACTTAAAGTGCTTTGAATCAATACTCAAAGATACTAAAAATCAAAATGAGTTATACAAATTTTCAAAGAACTGTTTCATTACTTAAAACGTTAAATATCGAATGTTATATTAATAGTTTAACGGGTGATTTCTGCCTCTGTTTTTCAGAACATCGAACTGGACACCCTAATAAGTAAATCAACAAGAAACAAATGATGGAAGATTATTATAAAATAAACAAAGAAGCATGGAATGCAAGAACAGAAATTCATCTGCATTCCTCATTTTACGACTTGGACAAGTTCAAAAGAGAGGTAGAGTCTGTTCCCGACTTGGATTTGTCTTTACTGGGAGATATTCGGGGGAAGTCTATTCTGCATCTTCAATGCCATTTCGGTATGGATACGCTTTCCCTGTCAAAGTTGGGAGCCAATGTCGTGGGAGTGGATTTCTCGGAAGAGGCTATACAAACGGCAAAGTCCTTGAATGAGGAATTAGGACTAAAGGCACAATTCTGCTGCTGTAACATCTACGATGCACCTGCCGTGCTGCAAGGGCAACAGTTTGACATTGTATATACATCTTACGGTGTTGTTAATTGGTTGCCCGACTTAATCCAATGGGGACGGGTATTTTCACAAATGCTGAAAGACGGTGGAAAGTTCGTTATCGTGGAATTTCACCCTATATTGTGGATGTTCAATGAAGACTTCTCTCAAGTCCGATATGCTTATTCACGCAAAGAGCCTTACATAGTGGAAGAAGCCACCTACACTGATTCAGAAAACGATAATCGGCAAAAGACCGTTACGTGGAATCACGGGCTGGCTGTAGTGCTGAATGGCTTGCTCAATAATGGTTTGCAGATACAGTCTTTCGGAGAGTATGATTACTCGCCTTTCAACTTATTCGGGAATATGACAGCTGAAAAGAACGGAACATTCAAAATCGCAGGAAAGAGTGGCGAAATACCGATGTTGTTTTCTGTTGTTGCCGTGAAACCTCCAAGATGATAAAACGATACATACGACGGATATATAAGTACCATCACGGACAAAAAATAATAAAATCAACAGAAGTCCAGAATACAAATGGAAAAATTGAACTTTTCTACGCTAAAGCAAGAGTTTTACAAATCATGAAAGGTCTGTCTATACTTATCCCCGTCTATTGTGACTCGTGTGTAGATCAGGTGAAGCAGTTGTGCCGTCAATGTCTTGGCTTGAAGATGCTCTGGGAGATAATTGTCGCCGACGACGGTTCTCCAGGGGCTGCTGCTTCTCTTAACGATGAGGTGGCAGAGATGGAAGGTTGCCGGCTTATCAAAAGGCCGGTTAACATCGGTAGAGCGGCAATAAGGAATTTTCTCGCCCATGAGGCCCGTTTTGACACATTGATATATATGGATGCCGGTATGATACCCTCTGAGGATCTTGTCGGTACTTATATGAGGTATACGGGCAAGGCCAAGGTAGTATGTGGAAGTATCGGAGTGTCTAAGGACTGTATAGATGATACGAACCTCAGATGCCTTAATGAGTTGAAGGCAGAGAAGGCTTTTTCTCTGAGGAAAAGAAATATGAGTCCTTACACTAATTTTCATTCAGGAAATTTTATGATAGATAGGATGACAATGCTTGACAATCCTTTCTCTGAGAAAATAAAGACTTATGGTTATGAGGATACTCTTCTTGGCAAAAGTTTGGCTGATAAGCATGTGAGTATTATCCACATTGACAACCCATTATTTTTTGTGCACTTTGAGAGCAATGCGCGTTTTCTGGAAAAGACAGAAGAGGCCTTGCGAACCCTTTACGATTTACGTGAAGAGCTACAAGGCTATTCTTCCCTGCTCCGTCTTGTCAGTCATTTGCAGCGTTACCACTTATTGTGGATAACAGTGTGGATAAAATGGTTGTACAGTCGTAGTATTAAAAACAATCTACTTGGACCTACCCCAAAACTTTTCCTTTTTAACATATTCAGAATATGCTATTTATCGGGGTGTTTTTTGTAATATTAAAATATGCTACCACATCGTAATATCAATAAGCAAGGAATGTACGAGGAAGTACTAAGAGTTGAAAGCCAAGGTTGGAAAAATGTGGGGGATTATCGTACTTTCCTCTTCGAGCTCAAGGCTCAAACTGGCTTCCATGGCCACCCGTGGGATAAGTTAATTTGCGAGCGAGGTCAAAGCTATCACAAAGATAATAGCCTTTCCATGGGTGGTATATCGTTGTCACCCATTTGAAGCGGGTGCTTGGCGATCTCGTTTTTGGAAGTCAACGTAATCCGTCTTGTCGTGGATTACATGCCATGCGGCAACCAACAGCTTTCTAGCCACGGCCACGATGACCTTCATCTTGTTCTTCTTCCTGACTTGGGTCTGGTGGTAGGAGAACCGACTGAAGAAGCAGCCCTTTGTCCTGCTTGCTGCCCATGCGCACTGAATGATGTTCTTGCGCAAATAAACGTTGCCGTGAGTTATGCGGCGTGACTTGAACTTCTTGTTGGACTCGTCGTTTCTCGGTCTCAGCCCGCTCCAAGCTGAAAGGTGGTTGGCCGTTTCGAACTTACTCATGTCCGTTCCGATTTCCGCAATCAATGATGCGGCCGTCCGTTCTTTCACCCCTGGTATGGTCTGCAACCGTCTCAACTCGTCAGGATATTTCTCCTGGCATATCTCCAGCATTCTCTCAAGACACTCCCGCTTGTGCTCCTCGGCCAGGGCAAGCTCCTCCCGCAGCTGCCTGAGCACGTCTATCTCCGCCTGTGATATGACGCCGGCCAGCGAGGCCAGTATCGTTTCCCTGCCGTGATGCTTTATGATGCGGCCGTAGATTTCCCCTATCAAAGACTCTGGGTCTGTCACGCCCTCGGATATTTTCCGCACCACGTCTTTGTAACTCTTGCAGTCCACGTTGGACACATAGTTGCTCAGGCGGAAATTGCAACGCTGCATCACGGCATCAAGCTTGGACAACTTGCGGACGATTTCCTCGTCAAGGTCGAAGATGCGCCTATCGTACTGGCGAAGCTGCTGTATGTCCTCCGGTGGCACGAAACTGCCGCTGACAAGGTTTTTCAATGTGCACTCGGCAATCCATTGCGCGTCAGCGACATCGCTCTTGTGCCCAGGCAGCTGCTTGATGAAATAAGGGTTGACGAGTCGCATGTGGAAATGGGGCGCAAGGACTCGCCAGATGGGAATCCAGTAAACGCTCGTGCTCTCCATAGATACTTCGTCTACATTATGGGCAAGCAACAAGTCACGCATCTGCTGCAGCTGGAATGTTAAAACTCCGAAAATTTTCTCGATTAATTCGCCTTCCCCGGTCAAAATACAAAGATAAACACTATCTTTGTGAACGTCAAGGCCGCATACTGCTCTCATAAGCCTAACTTTTAGAGGGTTAAATAATTAAGACCTCAAAGATGGCAAATAATTGTGACTTAGAGCACGTAAAATAGGATTGGGCGTATGCCAGCCTTGATTTTCCTTGTTATAGCCACAGCGGGAGGAAATCTATTCGGTTTTTTATCTCAACTGGCTTATAACTCGGGAATTTTATCTAAATTTGCGAAATATGAAAAATATAAAGGGACTTTATAACATTTCAAGGACAAAATTATTTGTGATGTGGCTTTCCATTACTGCTATATCTTTTGTTCTGTCAGAAATGGGAAGCCTGTATGACAGAATACAAGGTATCATGTCGTTAATCGAAGATTATAAAAGTCTGATTGTAAATGGAGTATTTTGCGCATTGTTCTCAGCTGTCAGTATTGTTTGTTCTTATTCCTTTCTATGCTATCAGGCATTAAACCCGAAGATAAAGAAAGCACATCTTGCCGCTGTAGCCATTATAATATTATTTCTGAATTTTTTCATTTCACTAATCATTGACATTGCCTATGACCATGTTTTTCCATCTTATGCATCTCCGTATCTTTTGGATGATGTATACGATTCTTGTCTTGTATCGTCATTATGTTCGTTTATATTTACAATGCATTTTTACGGACAGGTTATATCTGTCTATGAGCGAGAGAGAAAATCTGATGCTATAAGATTACTAAAATTTCAACTTAATCCTCATTTCGTTTTCAACAGTCTGAACATCCTTATAGGCTTGATAGAAATGAATCCTCGGGAAGCGGAGAGGTTCGCAATTAATATTTCAAAGATATATAGGTATGTAACAAAGAGCATTGGTAAAAATCTCGTTACGATTGAAGAAGCTTTCTTCTACGCAAAATACTATTGTGACATATTGCAGTCACGATACCCTGATTCCATTGACTATGAAGTAAAAAATGCAGTCAATGGTTACATCGTGCCTATGGCTTTGCAAGTTTTAATAGAAAATGCCGTGAAGCATAATGCTCCTTCTTCTGTCAATAAATTATATATTGACATAGAATGCGATTCGAACTACGTAGTGGTAAGCAATAATATTATAAAAAACTTATTGTATTCGAAACATGCTCCATCAGAAGGAGTGGGATTGTCGAATATCTTCAAGCAGTATTCGCTTATGGAAAAGAAAAGACCTTTGTTAAAGAACGAAAACGGATTTTTCCGTGTTTATCTACCAATAATAAAAGAAATTGAAAACTATGTACAAAACGCTGATTATTGAGGATGAGCCTTTAGGGGCAGAACACCTGCGCAAATTAATACTGGATATTGATGACACCATATCCGTGTCAGGACCTTTGAAATCAGTTGAAGAGGTGAAAGAAGCCCTTAGGTGCGATAATAATTACGACTTGATATTCTCAGACATACGTCTTGGTGGAAACATAGTATTCGATGCCTTTAAAGAAATCTTTCCGAATGCACTCATTATATTTACAACGGCATATGACGAATATGCCATACGAGCATTCAGGAATAACGGAATAGATTATCTGTTGAAACCTATTGTCCCTGATGAGCTAAAGGCTGCAATTGATAAGGTTAGAAAACTCACTCTCAGAAGTGAAACACAAAAACAAGGATTGGAAAATTTGGTAAATACGTCCGAGCATAAGACACACCATCATTTGCTGATTCCCAAAGGTGACGAGTTGATTCCTATTAACACTGATGACATTAGCTATATATGCAAGAAGTTTGAAGTCAGGGCGTATCTTTTCGACGGGCAGGGTTTTGCCATTCCTTTCACTTTAGGGGAGTTGGAAGATATGCTAGATCCGGAAATATTCTTTCGGATTAACCGCCAATATATAGCAAACAGAAGGAGTTTCAAGAGAATAAGTATATTTCTCAACTCAAAGTTAATAGTCAGGTTGAAAGGTTGTAATGACGATAACATTATTATAAGTAAGGAGAGAACTATCGAGCTCAAACGATGGCTTTCTAAATGATTCGTTATTGTTTAATCTGAGAATATTCCGTTTTAATATCACATTTTTCCGTTTCAGTAACTTTTTAATTGTAGTAAGATAAAAAACACTTAACTTTGCAATGTAAATCTAAAAAATAAAATAATGAAAAAGTTTTTTATCTTTACTCTATGTGTAGTTGGGATAATGAGTTCTTGCTCTGATGCAAACGACAGTTTCCACAACGACGCAGGAGAGTCCATTACACTCACACAACAGGAGTATGAAAGTATTGCGCATGATTCTTTACAAGAAATTAGGATGCTCCCTCTTTTACCTATATACATATGATTAAGGAATTATATTTAATATTGATATGCTTCTTGGTGTCCTGCCTATTCGCGTGTTCCAATAAGGAAGAAAACGAACATCAGCCATTGACTATTGATAATTATTGTGAAGTAGCTTTGGGAGATACAGTATCACTCCCTGTAACTGGCGGTAGTGGACAACTAATAGTGGAAGGAAATGACTTCGTTGAAACTTTATTTTCGACGTCTCAAAATGGAAAACAACAGAAAGTCTCTCTTATTGGGAGGGAACAGGGTGAAACAAATATCGTTGTTCGAGACAAAATTACAAATGAATCATGCAATATTGCCGTTCAAGTGGTTTACCCTTTTCTTACGTTGGTATTTGATTTTAGCGAAGTAGCTAATTTAGATATACCGCTAAGTTTATTTGCTCTTATTTCAAGCAAAGATAGCATCTCTTATGTTTTCAGTTATAACAATATGCAGCATAAATATAATGATATTCCGATAATGAAAGGAACATATCACATCTCTGAAGGCGGATCCATACTGTCTTTTGATTTACAGGGTGAAGATAAAGAATTCAGGCATACGTTTAGATTAAAAAAGCGTGAAGCAATCAATCTTCTCAATAATATGTCAAAGATAAGTATCATGCCTAAGGCAACTTATACATTAGACTTTACTGATGTAGAAACAGGAAGAGAGTTTCCATATGTCTTTTTATCTAACAAAGAAGTGAAGTCTCTCCCCAAGAGAGAATGATTTTGATTGGTTAGATAAGGATTGTGCACACTTTTTTCTGTTTTTTGTTGGCTGTTTTATGGAAAGTTTATAAATTTGCAATGTTATCATCTTCGGATAATGCGGAATGATGATAAAACGAAATTGATACAGAAACATTTTAAAGACAAAAACATTATGACTAAAAAAGGAGAAGTTTATAAGTGTAAGCACTGTGGTGGCATCGTTGAGGTTTTGCATGAGGGTGCTGTACCCGTGTGCTGCGGCGAGCCCATGACACTGTTGAAAGAGAATACCACCGACGCGGCAACAGAAAAGCACGTACCAGTGGTGGAGAAAATTGAGGGCGGCTACCGCGTCACAGTGGGCAGCGTGGCTCATCCCATGACACCAGAGCACTATATCCAATGGATTGAGCTGGTGACACCCAATGGTGTGCTGCGCCGTGACCTTACTCCGGAGGACAAGCCCATGGCTGAGTTCAAGACCGACGCCACCGAGGTAGTTGCACGTGAGTATTGCAACCTCCATGGCCTGTGGAAGGCATAACGGGCAAAAACGACATTTCTATAGAGGCATGAGGACGATCTTTCCATGATCATCCTCATGTTTTTTATGGTCCTGCATTTGAGGGACGATTCTCCGCCACGTGCCGAACGATTCTCCACCACGTGCAGGAGACTTCTCCTGCACGTGGCGGACGACGACGGGACTATGAAACAACTCAGTAATAAAATAGTGAGGGGACGTCGTTTTCTGCTTTTTTTATGATACCTTTGCCGAATCATCAACAAGCAGAACCATGAAAATAGGATATGACGCCAAGCGCATCGTGCGTAACGCAACGGGATTGGGCAACTATGGACGTACACTCATCAACAGTCTTTCAGCAGTCGACACTACCGACGAACTGTTGCTCTATGCGCCCGACAAGGGCCGTGACGACTTGCGCTCGCAAGTCCACGCGCGGCCCAATGTACGTTTCCGCTATCCGGAACGTGCGCCTTTGCGCATCCAGCGCGACCTTTGGCGCAGCCATGGCATCGTCAATGACCTGCGTAGTGACGGCATAGACCTCTTCCATGGGCTCTCAGGCGAGTTACCCTGGGGTATTCACGAGGCGGGTATACCGGCGGTTGTCACTATCCACGACCTCATCTTCCTCCGACATCCAGAGTATTACCACTGGCTGGACGTGCAGATTTACAAGCGGAAATTCTACCGCACCCTGTGTGAAGCCAGCCACATCATTGCCATCAGCGAATGCACTAAGCGCGACATCCTGGCTTTCAGCGACTATCCTGAGAGCCATATCTCGGTGATCTATCAAAGCGCCGCACGGCACTTTGCCGTGGCGGGAAAAGGTGCTGAAGGTGTTGAGGGCTGTGCTGACACGCGCCTTCGCCGTGACCTTGGGCCGCGCTATATCCTCCAGGTAGGCACGATTGAGGAGCGGAAGAACGCATTAGAGAGCGTTGAAGCGCTCGCGTTCTTGCCCAATGGCCTCCATTTAGTGCTGGTGGGACGTCAGACTGCTTACACAGAGCAGGTGCTGCGCTATGCCCGCAACCATGGGTTGGAGCACCGTCTACATGTTCTCAGCAACGTGGGCAATGACGAGTTGCCGCTGCTCTACCGTCATGCTGCATGTTTCGTTTATCCGTCGCGCTATGAGGGATTCGGCATTCCCATCATCGAAGCGATCCAATGTGGACTTCCCATAGTGGCTGCCACGGGCTCGTGTCTTGAAGAAGCGGGCGGCCCCGACAGCCTCTACGTCTCGCCTGATGATGCCAGGGCGCTTGCTACTGCCATTGAGACGATGGTGGATAGGGCCAACCGCGAGGAAGTAGTGGCACGCTCACGCGACTACATCAAGCGGTTCGAGAACAACGACGTCGCCGCGCAGATGTGCCGCGTGTATCAGAAAATTATAAGTTGAACATTCAGGATGGATCATCAGGCCATAAAAAACCATCCTAAAAAGCCCTTGCGCATTCTCATTGTCAGAATACGCTAAATGGGTGGTACCATTCTTTCCACTCTTTTGATGAACACGCTCAGGCGAATGTTCCCCGCTGCCGTCATCGATCGTTGTGGTCAACGAACACATCGCCACACTGATGGAAAGGCATCCAGTGCTCAGCCATGTATTCCTCCATCATCGTCCACGACTTGGCGCCTATTCGTCCCGACCATTGCGTGACGCTTGGCTATCACGGCCTCGGAGCAGCCGCATCTGCGTGGGAAGGAGAGAGACCAGCTTCACGCTTCTCAATGACTTTTGCTACGAGGATGAACTGGTAGAAAGCCTTTAGTGTGGCATGGATTATCCCATTGACGCCGTTTTTGTAACCGCCGTCAATGATATAGTTTTTGAAGAAATGGAAAGCTGGCCGGTAGAAGAGCGTAAACACGCCATAGTGCTTGTCGATACGTTTGTTGACCTCGTCGTCGGAATAACGGTTGTCCTTTTCTATGACGGTGTGGAGACTGCTCTCGTTGAGATGCCTGAGCATGACGTTGCGCAGGTGTGGAATGCGGGCTGTCTTTCCCTTGACATGGGGAGTGGCATGCACATAGGGCGGCCATGCTGTTCCCTCGCGGATGAAGAATCTGAGCTGTCGGTCGCCCACACGCCCCTTCATCGGCATGTTCATGAAGCGGTTCTGGCGGGGAATGTATAATCCCTGCGGGCAATCGGGCTCCTTGATGCGTGCATAGAGATAGTCACGGAGCTCGGGGGTCACAATTTCATCAGCATCAACTACCAAAACCCATGGATAAGTGGCACTTTGGATGGCAATGTTTCGGGCTGGCTCCACAATTTTGAAGTCTCCCCTGGCTATTTTGATCACCTTGCAACCATATTCCTTTGCGATGTCCAGTGTGTGGTCGGTGCTCTCCATGTCGCAGACAACAACCTCGTCGAACCCCTTGACACTCTCAAGAACTTCCCTAAGATGGAGCTCTGCATTGTAAGTGTTGATGACGACAGAAATCTTCTGATCCATATTCCAAACGTATTAATGAACAATCTGGTGCCACAGGTGTGACAATGCTTTCTTGCGGCGCCAGTGCCGGTCGTGTGCCTTCTTGATTCTTATGAGCAACGAATAGGTCTCTTCCGGAAGCCCGCGCAGGCGTATGTATTCGTGCGCGACATAACTATACATTGGCGACAGATCCCAATACAACGTCAGG
Source organism: Hallella multisaccharivorax DSM 17128 (assembly GCF_000218235.1). GTDB lineage: Bacteria > Bacteroidota > Bacteroidia > Bacteroidales > Bacteroidaceae > Prevotella > Prevotella multisaccharivorax. Next base: position 625,130 of record NZ_GL945017.1, read on the forward strand.
TTGCGGAGGCACTCTCTGAGCGGTGGCGCCTCATTAGGGCAAAAGAAGGTCATGCGGTTGATGTCGATGAGCGAGAAAGAGTAGGTGCCATCCTCTTTTCGGCTGAATCGGATGTTGGTGTTGTTGAGGTCTTGATGGATGACGCCCCTGTCGTGCAGCCGTGCAAAGAATGCGGCAAGTGCTGTGGCGAAAGGCCGGTCAAAGGCATCGTCCATGCAGAGCATGCCGGCGATGGCTTCCTGATCGTCCACCTTTGTCAGTAGGAAGCTGTAGCCCAGCCACCCCGCCGCCCTGCACTCCGTGTAGGCAAGAGCCTCGGGAGTGTCTATATGCCGCGAGTTCAGCTGCCAGGCATTGAAGTAAGCGCGCCTGGCTTTGGTGGCGATCAGCCAGCTGTAGGCAATGCGTTGGAAGAAGTGTGGAACCCTGTAGCGCTTGACAACGACTTCCGTCATGGAGCCGTCATCAAGCCGCACAGCTGTTTTCCGAATTTGATTGCGGCCGCTGAAAACCACCTCGCCCATATGGTCGAAAGCGGTGGGGAGCAGCCGCCACCATTCGTTAAAGCATTTGTCAGCCTGCAGGGTGGAACAGATTTCACTATGCATATCCTATATCTTGCCTATCGATTCACTCTTTTTCCTCTTCCATCAGATCCTCACCAAGGTGGGTTGTGGCTTCACGCTTAATGCGCTCACGTATCATCTTGGGTTTGGTGGCGTAGACGATAGTGCGGATGGAGTTGTTGTAGGTGATGTATTGCCATGCCCAGGTGAGCATGACGACGAGTTTATTTCTCACGCCGAGAATAGAGCGCAGGTGCACAACGAGCCACAAGAGCCAGGCTATGAAGCCCTGCGTGTGGATCTTTCCGATGTCGGCCACAGCCTTGTTGCGGCCGATGGTGGCCATGCTTCCAAGGTCTTTGTAGTGGAAGGGCGTGAGCGAAGCATCTCCATGATCAATCTTTCTGAGGTTCTGTGCGAGTAGCCTTGCCTGCTGGATGGCAACTTGTGCGAGCTGCGGATGCCCTTTAGGATAGGCGGCATCTGCCGTCATAAGGCACTGGTCACCGATGGCGAAGATGCCGTCAAGCCCCTGCACGCGGTTGTATTCGTCCACATTGATGCGGAATCCCCTGCCTAACCGGTCGCCGTCGATGCCGGTGATGGGTTGTGCGCGGATGCCTGAGACCCACAGGAAGGTGCGGGTAGCGATGCTCGTGCCATCCTTGATCATCACCCGGAAGTCGCGGTAGTCGGTCACCATCTTACCAAACTGCACGTCCACGCCCATGCTTTTGAGGAAGGTGAGCGCTTTGTCGGACGATTCTTTCGACATGCCTGCCAACAGTCTGTCGCCGGCCTCGAGCAGGTAGATGTGCATGTGGGAAGCGTCCATGTCGGGGTAGTCGTTGGGGATGACGTAGCGTTTCATCTCCGAGATAGCGCCTGCAATCTCCACGCCGGTGGCTCCACCACCTACGATAACGATGTTGAGCAGCTCCTGACGTTCCTCTTCGGTGGCGCAGGTCATCGCGCGCTCCAGGTTGGAGAGCAGAGCATTACGCAGCCCCATGGCTTCGGACATGGTGCGCATGGGTATGGCCCATTCCTCCACGTCCTTGTTTCCAAAGAAGTTGGTGGTGGCGCCAGCCGCGAAGACGAGGTGGTCGTAGCTGATCTTGCCGATAGATGTCTGCAAGATCTTCTTGTCAGGAAACACGGCACGCGCTTCAGCCATACGGAAAAAGAAGTCCTTGCGGTGGCGGAAGAGCTGGCGGAAGGGAAAGGATATGCTGCTGGGCGCCAGTCCTGCTGAGGCAACCTGATAAATAAGTGGTGGAAACTGATGGTAATTATTCTTATCGATCAGGACGACCTGCATGCCACTGCCCTTCAGGTCTTCTGCAAGGCGGAGGCCTCCTAAGCCGCCGCCGACAATGACCACACGCTTTTGTGCGGTCCGCTTGATATTGATGCTCATAGTGTAATGTAAATATAGTAGTCTTTAATAGCCCCCGGCGCGCCCTGCTTGACCCTTGGAAGCAGTTTGATGCTGCGTTCCCAATAGGCACGCAGGATGCAGGGATAATGAATCTCGGCGGCTTTGACCGTGAGCGGTTGGCCATTGAGCAGAGAAGTCTTGTTGCCGACGGTGAACGTACCGGTCGTTGACTTTACGCTCATGGGCAGCGTCAATGACAATAGGCTTAGAAATAAGAAAAGTCTCCTTCTGATATGGCTTGCCATCGTTTGTGAATTGATTAGAATAGTGATACAAAGTTAGCCAAAATTACTTTGTATTTACCATGTTTACCTGATTATTTCTCGTAAGGAAAAGGTATCTTGTGATGACGTTGATATCTCATCCAGAACTTTTCCCGGGCTGCAAGTGCAATGCTAAGGACTTGCTCCTCATCGAAATGCCGTTGGTGCGCATACTCGCGTACGAGCAGCTCTATGAACCTTTTCGGTCCCCAAAGACGTGTAAAATTGGAACAGCCGCGACGGATATCCACAGAGGCGAAATACATGCGGTTGATATCCACAAGAGAGAAGACAATGTTGCCGCATGCATCTTTGTCCCACAGGATGTTTCCGGGTGAGAAGTCCTTATGCAGGATGCCTTCGTCGTGCATGTGAGCTGCGAAAGCAGCGAGGGCCTTGGCCATGGGCTCGTAGGTGTCAGGCGCTGCCGAACCCATTTCATAGAGCAGATGTGTGTAAGGGCACTGCGCCGTGATGAGCCAGCTCTCTCTCAGCAAACCTCCCTTACGCTTTTCCATGTAAGCGATGGGCTCGGGGGTATTGATGCCGTGCTTTCGCAGAATTGTGGCATTCTGGAACGCACGCGCACCTTTCGGCTTGCGCACACCCCAAGAGTAGACAAATAGGTTGATGAACTGGGGTGCGTGGAAACGCTTCACGATGAGCATCTCCCCATCAGGTGCCGTGAAACGCTTGATGAGATTACGTCTGCCGCCATACACGTATTCGCCATCCTTGTCCATCCGCTCTGGAATCCCAAGGAGAAAGTCACGCATCGACTTGTATCGGTTATTGAAAAGTTGCATCTTCGTCATATCCTCGCAAAAGTAATGCTTTTCCGTTGGGAGGCAAAAAAAATATCCCTGACTTTTATATAAGTCTATCTTTTTTTGTAATTTTGCAATATGATATTAACATATTAGCTAACTCCCATTGAATATGCAACCTACGATAGAGCATCTCTCTTTTAATAATGACAATGCAGATGGGAGAATGTTGTTTTCCATTCTTATCCCATCGTGGAACAACCTACCTTTCTTACAGCTATGTATCAGAAGCATCCGTGAACATTCGGCCTATCGCCACCAGATTATTGTGCATATCAATGAGGGTAAGGACGGTACATTAGAATGGGTGAAGGCACAGGGACTTGACTATACTTATAGTCGGAATAATGTAGGTGTTTGCCTGGCCATGAACATAATGCGTACCAAGGTGAAGACTGATTATATATTGTTTCTCAACGATGATATGTATTTATTACCTGGGTGGGATGTAGCCTTCTATGATGAAGTGAGAAAACTTAACAGTAACTATTTCTATCTCTCGGCCTCAACCATACAACCGCATCATCATCCCGGTGGGTTGAAAGGTTGGCAGGCTGATTATGGTGACCGACCAGACAATTTTCAGGAGCAACGCCTGCTCAATGAGTTCTCACAATTGAAGTTACAAGACTGGCAGGGTGCCACATGCCCACCTTCGCTGGTTCACCGTGACATCTGGGACCTGGTAGGCGGCTACAGCATAGAGTTTACGCCAGGTATGGGCAGTGACCCAGACTTTACGGCCAAATTGCTCTTTGTGGGCGTGCGTTACTTTAAAGGCTTGGCAGCCAGCAGGGCTTATCATTTTGAGTGCAAAACGACTGCCGTCGTAAAGAAAAACAAATACTTGCCATTGTTCTTTTTTAAATGGCGGATACTCAATTCTACCATACGCAACTATCTCACATACTTGGGAAAGCCATGGATTGAAGAGCAGAACAAACATCCTCACGGTAAGTTATGGTGGGAGCATTTCAGGGGACGCATGAAGGCTATCTTCTATGCGATAAAAGGTGATTATGGTGTATTGAACCGTATAGATGATGAAGATAGGCCCGATTGGCGAATGGAATCTTAACTTGAATAGTTTTTATATGCGACATATATTACGTCGTTTTTTATAATACCTTTAGGGTCCAATTAAAAAGAATCCCGATGCCGGCCAGACGCTCTTTATGTAGGCTCATCTTGCTCTATCTGAGCCTACGAGAGATGTCTGTCGGACCCACCGATGCAGGTTACCGAAGACCTTCTTCCTCTATTTTAATCCAGGAAAATGCAAACGGGGAAGCTTTGTTATCACCAGCTTTATTCTTAATTTTGCAGACATAAATCTGTAGCAATGGGAAGAAAAAACAAAATAGCCTTGTGGATTACTTCGCTGATCCTTAGTCTCATTATATTATTTGTCTTGGGAGGAAGTATCTATCTGATTGATTTTTCGCTTTGTCCTGCTCATAACAAGGGACGCGACTATACTCTGCAGTATGCGATAATGCGCGGAAGATACCCTTGGATGGTGTCGTGGCTGGACTCGTTACAGCATGTAAAGGCTCTTCGTGACACCTTTGTGGTGATGTCGAACGTGGAGAAGGGCTTACTAAGCGATGACAGTACACGCCTGCATGCACTCATCATTGAGGCACCGAGGAAAACGCCGCGTACAGCTGTGTTGGTGCCGGGCTATACCGACAACGCCGTGGACATGTTGCATTTCGCATGTTTCTACAACCAAGAGATGCGCATGAATGTGCTCATCCCTGACCTGCATGCCAATGGTAAGAGCGGCGGGACAGTCATGCAGATGGGCTGGAACGACCGCCATGACGTGCTCAGATGGGCAGCCATTGCCGATCTCCTCTTCAAGGATGACACCACCGGTCATGCACGTATCGTTATTCATGGATGGTCGATGGGTGGCGCCACGACGATGAATGTCTCGGGCGAGGACACGCCAGCATATATCAAATGCTTCATTGAAGATTGTGGCTACACTTCTGTTTGGGATGAGTTCAGTTATGAGCTTGACAGGATGTTCGGGCTTTCTGATTTCCCACTTCTCTATTCAGCGTCAGCCCTTAGCAAGGCAGGCTACGGCTGGTCGTTCGGTGAAGCTTCTCCACTAAGGCAGGTAGCCAAATGCCGCAAGCCGATGCTCTTTATCCATGGCGGCAATGATACGTTTGTGCCCACGCGTATGATTTATCCGCTCTACGCCGCCAAGCCTGCACCTAAAGAGATGGTGGTCTTCCATGGCTCCACTCACGCGCGCAGTTTCAAAGACCACAGAAGTCACTATTCACGCTGGGTGAAGGCTTTCCTGCTGAAGTATCTGTAATTTGAGAGCGTGGTTATCTGTTGCCACTCGCGACATAAACCGCATAGGATAGGTGCGTTGCTGGGAGCCGTTCTTGCAGAACAGCAGATTATATTCCCCTTTCTGCCCAGTCTCCCCTGTCGAGTTGTCGGTAACCGATGGCTTCTGCGATGTGCAATGGCAATACCTTTTCTGATTGGGCGAGATCGGCAATGGTGCGTGCGACTTTTAAGATACGGCTGTAGGCACGTGCCGAGAGACTCAACCGCTCCATGGCTTCACGTAGCAGGCAGAGACTGTCATTGTCGGGCTCGGCATATTGATGAATCATTTTTTCCGTCATCTGCGCATTGCAATGGATGCCCGCAATGCCCTTGTATCGATTGGTCTGTATGGCTCGTGCGGCTATGACACGCTCACGGATCTTGGCTGATGGCTCACCGGACTGCGCTTTGCTGAGCTCCTTAAAAGGAATGGCCGCAATCTCACACTGTATGTCGATGCGGTCCATCAACGGGCCTGAAATCTTGTTAAGGTAGTGCTGAATTTGCCCAGGAGAGCAGACACAGTGGTGGGTGGGGTCGCCATAATAGCCGCAGGGACATGGATTCATCGAGGCCACAAACATGAATGAGGCCGGATAGGTGACTGAATATTTGGCGCGACTGATAGTGATCTGCCGGTCTTCCAAGGGCTGCCGCAATACCTCTAAGGTATGTTTGTTAAATTCTGGCAACTCATCGCAGAATAGAACGCCATTGTGAGCCAGGCTGATTTCACCGGGCATGGGATTGTTGCCACCGCCCACCAGTGCCACTTCGGAAATAGTGTGGTGGGGTGCGCGGAAGGGTCGCTGAGAGATTAGTGCGGATCCGTGTTTTAATGTACCGGCTACGGAATGGATCTGTGTCGTCTCAAGACTTTCGCTAAGGGTCAGCGGTGGAAGAATAGACGGTAACCGCTTGGCCATCATGCTCTTGCCGGATCCAGGCGGCCCAATCATGATGACATTGTGGCCGCCTGCAGCAGCGACCTCCAGGGCACGCTTCACATTCTCTTGCCCGCGTACGTCAGCGAAATCAAGGTCAAAATCGTATTGTTGTTCGTAGAATTCTTTGCGCGTATCAACGACGCACGGCTCAAACTGCTTCTGTCCGGAGAGCAGATTGATGACGTCTGTCAGCGTCTCTATGCCGTAGACAGCGATTTGGTTCACAATTGCGGCCTCCCGCTCATTGTGTTTCGGCACTATCAGCCCTTTGAAATGCTCAGTCCTGGCCTTCATAGCAATGGGCAGCACACCCTTGGCAGGCTGCAACTTGCCATCGAGTCCTAATTCTCCGAGCATCATATATTGGTCGAGTGCATCGGCTGGTATCTGCCCGTCAGCGGCAAGAATGGCGATCGCCAACGGCAGGTCGAAGCCACTTCCCTCTTTCTTTAGGTCGGCAGGAGCCATGTTGACGGTGATGTCGGCCTTGGGAAACTTTAATCCGTTGTATTGCATTGCGGCGGCAATGCGGTCGCGTCCTTCACGCACAGCCACATCACCAAGTCCCGTCAAGTGGTACATCACACCTTTTACCAGGCTTACCTCAATGGTGATGGGGGTGACTTGTAGGCCGTTGACAGCAGCAGAATAGGTTTTTACGAGCATAGGCTTGTTTTATTTTAGTGTCCTAAAAGCCTTGTTAACTCTTGTGAGGACAAGCCGTGACCAATGATTTTGCCGTTCTTGACGACGAGATTCTCAGGGGCTGACAGCAGTCCTAACTGCTTAAGTAGGGGAGTGTCGAACATTTCTCCTGTGCATATTACGGGCAAGGTGATCTGGTTGTTTTTGGTGAAGTTGCGGCAATCATACTTGCTGGGATCAACGTTGATGGTGACAACTTTAATGCTGCTCGTCTGTTTCAACGTTTGCAATTGCCTGAGAAAGTCAGTACTGTCGTAGCTCCATGTCGCCCAAACGCAAATGACAGCCGTGCCTGCCGAGAGTTCAGAAGATGATATTGGCTGGCCGTTGATGTCATAGACGAAGAACGATGGCAGACGCTTCCCTACACTTATATCATTTAGTTTCGAAATACTTTGCGCCAGTCGTTTCAGGCTATTGTTGCCGGATTGTTCTGCCATTAGGATCTTGACTAACCGGTCTACAGTCTGATAGTCGGGATTGGAAGTGGCAATGAAGTATTTCTCCAACAGCCACACACCCACTGGCGATGCAGGATGATCTTTGATAAACAGTTCCACATCATGCTTGATCTCTGGTGGTGAAGCGTTTGATATCTGGCTGCGGAAGTCCGTCATCAGCTCATTGTCCTTCGTGCCTTTGATTTTCAACATCTTCAAGTGTGAGGCATCACCGTCTATCTCTGCTGTTTTTCCAGGTTCCGCGAAGACCGGTGTTGTCGAAAAATTAGGGAATACAAGCGTCAACGTGACAGGTGACAGGCAAGGCATCTCATAAGAGAAACGGCCACCTTGGACTTTGATGGTATCGATGCCGTTGATGCCTGGGTCGTTGCTATAAATGTAAAACTCACCCTGGTTCATCTGCAGCAGCCGCCCTTCAATCTTGAAGTGCTTGCTGTCCTCACCGCAGGAGACGAGAAAGAGAATGGCAAGAAAGAGATAAAAGTTGCGTGGCATAATGTGGAAAAAGAAAAAAGCCATAGAGCCCCTCTTCATTATGGCTCTATGGCTCCTATATTATTAATGTCGGTTAAATTACTTCAGGTTGGCAAGCTCAAGGTCTTTGGAAGCATATGTTGCCAGTGCACTGTCAATCTGCTTTGCTTTCTGGAGAGCCTCTTTGGCAGCCGTTGTATTGCCCATACGATTGTAAACAATAGCCTTCAGATACTCTGTCATGCCGTCAGCATTCTTCACGTTGTTAAGTGTGGAGAGAGCCGTAGCATAATCCTTTGTGAGAATCTGTGCGAGAGCTGCGCTGTTGGATGTGGAGTTACCAAAGTTCTTGACAGCCTGAGCGTAGTCACCCTTGGCGATATTCAGGTTACCGAGCACTTCGTTCAGTCCGTTGGCATCGTTGGCCTTGGCGATATAGCTCTCAGCTTCCTTGGTGTTGCCGTTCTTCAGGGCGATGAGTGCGAGATTGGCATAAGCTTCTGGGGCGTTGCCTTTCTGTTGGGCCTGGGCGATGTACTGCTTGGCTGCGTTCATGTCACCATGGTTGAAGGCGAGAGCGGCAAGGTTGTTGAGCGAGCGGTAGTCGTTGCCGTACAACTCTGATGCTTTCTGGTAAATTTCGGCCTTCTTAGCAGGATCGTTGGTCAGGCTGGCTGCATAGAGCAGCTCATCCTCGCTGAGCTTCGACGGATCCTCAGTGTACTGCTGGTTGATTTCGTCGTCGCTGCGGCCCACGGTCTGATAATTGATAATGAGGCGGCTTCGGCGAAGCTCAGGCAGGATGCCTGTGGCGAGCTCACGGAAGCCCTCGCTCATGTTCTTGATCTGGCGCTCACGCTCCGCGGGATCTTTGTACATCTCTAAGACACGGAGAATAACGTCCTTGTCCTGCAGGTTGCTGGCAGCGACAAGCTCCTTGAAACCTTCCCAGTCCTGAGCGGTATAGTGCGCGTCAACGTTCGTGTCGCCGAGTTTGGCAGCCTTGAGCTCCTTGTTGACATAGCCTGTAGAGACCTTCTCACGGTTCTTCGACAGCTTGTCGTTGAAAGCAAAACCACCGTCAGGAGAAGCGTAAGCGGCAACCTCTACGTTCTTCATGTTCAACCCCTTGCGGTCGGCGTTGATCTCCTTGAGCATCTTCACGAACTCCTTGACGGAATTGTTTTTCAGCTCACTCTTACGCAGATTGGCCTGATTGATAAGGAACTTGATGTTTGCTTGTACCTTCTGGTCTTTGATACGCTGGAAGCTGTCGGGTGCGATGCAAGCGCCCGCATTGTCCATGGTCTTCTTATAAAGCTCGGACGTGGCGACGACACCGTTTGCGACCTTTACGGCCGGCACATTGTAAACCTTGTTCCCCTTGCGGGCGTCGAAAGTGAGATACATCTCGCTCTGCTGCATATCGGGATTGTAAGGGAATGAGGTTTTCATGGTGTATTTACCGCCCATCTTATAAGAGATGGTCTGGTTGTTGCCCTGAACCTTCTCTCCCTGGAAGGTAGCGCCCTGTCCTTTCGTCACCTCGCCGTTGCCATAACGCAGCTCTGGCGTGACAGTAACAATGGCTTTCTTCTTCATATATTTCACGGGGAAAGTGCCATCGATGGTTGCGGGAACTTGACCGCCTACAGTTTCCAATGGATTAGGGTCTACCGAGAAATTGTCGGCAGAGAGAGGACCCATCTTAGAGCATGAAGCTAAAAGAAGCATTGCACATGCTGATACAGAATAAAACAGATGGTTACGCATAATAAATTTACTATTAAAGTTTTCGTGCCGCAAGCGGGACTCGAACCCGCACAGCCATTACTGGCCAAGGGATTTTAAGTCCCTCGTGTCTACCATTCCACCATCACGGCGGCCATTTGCCCATGACTTTCTGCAAAGTTAGCTCATTTATCTTAAACCCTGCTTATTTAAATAGAATTTGTACGCTTATTTTGCACTATTTAATATATTGTCCTCTGTTACGTAACAATTCAGTCTTTTTAGGCATAACAAATTCCAAATGACTATTTCTTAGTCGTTCTCAGCAAAGGGTTCATCGAAGAAGTTCTCCTTAGGAGCCATGCTGGAGACGAGTTTGTAGAGTGCCTTGAACTTTGAGATAGCATTTCTCTTTGCTGTTTCCGCTATGGAATGAGACGTACATGAAGGCATTCGCCAAAGGGAATGAAAACAGTCAAGAGGCTGTAAGCGTGATGTCTGAACCGGCTACCATCGCCAAGACTGATCTGGAGAACTTCATGACCCACACAGATGCGGTCGCAAAGGAAGCTGAGAGCATCTCACAGGGCTCCTGTGCCATCAGTGACTATCTCGACAGCTTCAGCAGTCTGATGGTCCATCCCGACGGAAGTCTTGCGGATCTGAGCGGCCCGTAAGGACTTGAACGATAACATCAAGAAGAACACGGAGGCTGTAGAAGCCATGAAAGCAACGATAGCGGAGGCACCCAAAAAGATGCTCGAAGCCATCCCAAGATCTGTCAACGCGGAATTCTGCGAAGACGACCGAAAGCGTTTCGACCTCTTCTTCAAGCGCATGGGCTGTTTCGTCGATTGGGTGATTCCCTGCAGCGTGGTTGTCGGCATCGTCATCGGTGGTCTTGTTGTCCTCGTAGCAACGAGCTACTCTAAGGCGTGCGACTACAAGGAGAAGATGGAAGCCCAAGCTAAAGAGCAGCAGGAAGCCATCGACTTTGACAAATACATGAAGGAGAACAATCCCAAGACTCTGGAGAGATGGCGTGAGAAACATTTGAAATAGCTGGCTTAATCTTTTTACGAGTCCTAAGAACATTGTCTTAGGTGCTCGTATGCGTTTCATAATGCTCCGTCAATGGGAAAATGATGATGATTCATGTTTTTTTAAAATAGGAGATTGGCAAATAAGCGAAAAGTGTGTATATTTGCAGTATTAAATAATAATTTTCAATTTACAGATAGATGCAGAAACATTTTATTTTCAGATGGATGAACCTCAAAGCACAATAGAATTTTTCGCTAAAACATGGAGAGAGTTGCGAAAATGAATGCATCAATGCCTTAGAAGTCGATATGCCAACAACCAAAGCCTTTCTGACACATTACCCAATTATGCGCTGACACTTACAATCATATAGAAAACTTGAAGTTTACTTTTGTCCACTTTATACGTATATATGTCTAACTCGGTCATTTTAATTTGTAGAAGTGTAATAACAGAAGTATTTTTGCATTTACAAAATATCTGTTGTCGAATATAATATGCACAAAACAACAATAATGAAAAAACTTTTTCTTTTGCGTATAATTACAATGAGAAAAACAACAACTATAATCTATTCACATCACAAGATGTGAGACCTTGGACTATTCATGCTCTTTGTATTATACCTGATGGCAAGGAACATACAACCAAATATATTTCAAAATGACTGGGATAAAATACATTACATTCGTCGTTGTACTCTTTTTAATGAGCGCATGCGATAAGAATGAGATAACTGATAAATTAATTGGCATAAATCCAAGTATAATTAATTTAAGTAATGAACAACCGGAAAGCTATTTTCAGTTAGCAAAAGGAGATTATAATATTGAAGGATTCTTTCTTTTCTACAATGAAAATGAAACGCCAATATCCGTAAGCATAGATAAAGAAATAAGGAAGAAGGAACAGTTCACTATTACCATGCCTAATGGGAACGAAGCTAAGTTCTTATGTAAAAATGGCATCATTCTAAAAATAGAATTAGGCTTTATGACACTGAGTAAAGTTGGATATGGCAAATATAAAATACTATACAATGAAAATACCAAACAGAAAAGACCTTTTTCAATGACTATTGGCTTCTTTGTCCCAGACGGCATATCAACAGTTCATATATTATTCAAATAAAAAAATAATCATGAGAAATGTAACTCTGTTATTCCTCTCTATCATCATGCTTGTATCTTGTATCATGTAGTGGAGAAGATGATATTAAGAAAGAAACGTTGTCGAATGTTGGTACCAACAACTTTAATGTAACGAGGAATGATGTCGAAAAAGTTGTTAGTGGATATCTAAATAAATCAGATACTAGATCATTTAACAAATCGGGCAGTATTGTTGGGGTTGACTCTATCTGTATTCATACTCGTTCAACAAGGGGAGTAAATGAAATTAACAATCCAAACAACCTTCTTTTCTTCGTAAGGCTTTCTGACGGCTCAACCGTAGTTGTGGCAGGAGATAAGAGGGCCGAACCAATTTATGCACATATCGATAGTGTTGACCTCAAATTTAGAGATGGACAATTAATTGGCCAAAAACAATTACCAGGCGATTTTCTTTTCATGCTTGGAGTTATGGCATCCTCTGTCTATAACAAGATTACAACGGAGTCGTCTTGCAATCCGCATTGGGCATGTTCTCAAACGAGAAGCTCTAAAAGTAGCGATGAGTTTGTTGCATCGAAATGCAAGGTAGAATGGGGGCAGGGTGATCCTTTTAATTTACAGTCTCCTTCATCAACCGGGGATCATGCAATTAACGGTCGTGCTGCAGCTGGGTGTGTACCAATTGCTTTGGCACAAGCCTTGACGGTACTTAAGAGTGATTTCGGAGTCTTTAAGGGATATACTTTAAAAACTTCTTGGAGACAACTCAAATCAAGAGCACGCTAGGACTGGTTTTATAATCAAGATGAAAGAGCAGACATCTCTAATGTTATAAAGAAAATAGCCGAAAATATTGGCACAAGCTATCATAAGAATAGTTTCGCTGGTACAGACACAAAAGACGCTGTAAAATTTTTAGGCAGCTATTTAGGTGGGCAATTCAGCTTTGATACTAAGTGGGACAATACTAAAAGTAACATGAAGAATAATGCCTATGGACTTTCTATATTTTCAGGCCATCCGAAGAGTAAAGGGTGGCTTTGGAAGCGCTTTGGTATTGATATGCCATCAACAACAGGGCATTGTATGCTTCTAGATGGCTATAAAACATCTAACGGTACCACATTGTGTATTACATAAACTTTGGTTGGGACGGATGCTACAATGGCTATTACCTATATGACGATAAAACGTGGTCCGATGATACTTATAAAGAATATGAGATGTTGATGAAAGTCTATAATTTCCACATAGATACGGATTACGATGATTTTTAGTATAAAATAAAGCCATTTGACTATTAGGTTAAAACGGCAACTGTGACTTTTTGGGGATTGCAGTTGCTGTCAATTTCTCTCCGTTTACAAGAAGACTGTTTGTTGTTAAAATTACAAACACACATGTCTACCCACTAAACTTGTGAGAAAATTATTAGCAGGTTAGCCATTTTTTTAAAATACATAGTTTCTCTTTACCTACTATCACATGTGTATTTGGGTAGTATACCAAGTTTACCGATATTTTTCTATCACAACCAACAGAATAGCTTGAAACAGCCTGCTTGCTTATAACATATTGTCTACTAATTCTCAGAAAAACTTTGGGATTTAACTGATCCATTAATTCGTCCAAGGAATTGTCTATATGATAGCTATGACCGTCTATGGTATAAATTTTTGTGACCTTATTTTCTGTAGAGATATGACTGATGTCATCAACTAATACAACAATCATATTTTCCTTATATGGACATAAAAAACGCTGACGGTATTCTTGTACACCGATCTGAGATATCACCGACAGTTTGGATGTCGCTGTTTTCCGTCTTACAAACCTCTCTAAGGCATCAAAAAGGTCTTCGCGCTTGATTGGTTTAAGAAGGTAGTCAATACTATTAAACTTGAACGCATTCAATGTGTAATCAACATAAGCCGTGGTGAAAATGATGGGTATTTCACAGTTTACAGCCCTAAGCGCATCAAATACCAACCCGTCAGGAAGTCGAATATCTGATAGAATAATATCTATATCTAAACAGTCCTTTTCAAAATACTTTTTGACACCCTTGACGGACTTTATTGGACCTTCTATAACTACGTTTTTAGTTCCATTTAGCAAATTTGCCAAATGTATAAAATTTACGAACTCATCTTCAATAATCAGGATTTTCATAATCAATAACTTTAAACTAATGGTATCTCGACGATGTTTTCTAATTCCTTGTGATAGAATTTCACACCACTAATACCAAGAACATTATATCTATGTTTTGTCGTCCTATGCCTAATGATAACCTTCCATTATCTATTGGCCTATAGTCGTTTGTTACCACAAGATTATTGTTGTTGTTAGTTATCGTTATATGTAGTGGAGTATTATTCAATTGTGTTTGATTGCATTTTCGGAAAGAAACTGCAATACATTTCGCATATCCGATATACTGAACTAATAGTGATATTGTGAAGAGTAAACAAGATAATAGTGAAAGAATCATTACATCTACATAGTAATTTTGCCAATCCCCTTGTTGTATTGAGAAGGAATGATAGAGTTGCATTTGAAGTAGCGTCATGGGAAGTGCAAGTAATGTACAGAAGAGAGCAAGTATAGTTATAAACATTGGAAATGTTTTATTCTCCCATTTTAGCAATAATCCATTACGAGCCTCATATCTTATGGCTGTTTTACACAAACATGTCTGTAGTGTACATGTAACAACATCTATAATCAATTCTGGAAATGTAGGCAAATTGGATATTAGACGAGAGTCGTAGTTATAAACTGGCGACCACATAATCTCGTACAAAATAACTAAGAATAGAGAGATTACTCCCACTTTCTTAGATGTCAAATTATAGACGTTTGCAAATTCCTTATTCATTTCTTTATGCGAAGTTAACAAAAAGTTCTGATACTATACTGGAAATAGAAAGATATTTAAGTAGTGTTTGCTGAATAATTATAACTTACTAAAGTTTTTCCACCGAGAGTGTAAAGTAAACTGTGTCAAGCTACAATAAGAAATAGTTTTATACAGTTTATTTTTTATGGACAACAACGAAATTGATTACAAGAGAGCTGCGGACCAGCTTCGTAAGGGAGAACCATTATTTGGTAAGGATGGTGCTTTGGCACCAATGTTGGAGCGCATATTGAATGCCGCTCTTGAGGGTGAGATGGACGCTCACCTGCGTGAAGAATCCCGTGAGAGCGGCAACCGCCGCAACGGTAAGATGCCCAAGACCGTTCAGACTCAGTATGGCGAGGTGACCGTTGAAACTCCCCGTGACCGTAACGGCAGCTTTGATCCTCAGACCGTGCGTAAGCGTGAGACGATACTTGCCGAGGGCATGGCAGACCAGATTATCGGCATGTATGCCTTTGGCACGAGTACACGGGAAATCAGCCGTTACTTTGAGCGGGAGTTCAATACCAGGCTGTCGGCCGAGACCATCAGCGCGATAACTGACCGTGTCCTTCCTGAGATTAAGGAGTGGAAGTCGCGCTCATTGGAGTCGGTCTATGCTATTTGCTGGCTTGATGCCATCCACTACAAGGTGAAAGACGACAGTGGGCGTGCCGTTACCCGTGCCATCTACAATGTACTGGGTATCAACAAGGACGGGCATAAGGAACTGCTCGGTATGTACGTAGCCAAGAGCGAGGGGGCAAACTTCTGGCTGGAGGTGCTTACGGACTTGCAGAACCGCGGTGTGGAAGACATTATGATATGCTGCGTGGATGGCCTGAAAAGGCTTCCCGGATGCTATTCGGAGCGTCTTTCCCAATACGGCCGTGCAGCTCTGCATCGTCCATCAGATACGCAACTCCATCAAATATGTGGGCAAGCAGGCATCAGAAGGAGTTTCTGAGGGACCTGGAGCTGGTCTATGGCGCTGTCAGCAAGGAGGCAGCCGAGACCGAGCTCGACAAGCTTGATGCCAAATGGGGCGGACAGTATCCCATCGTCATCAAATCGTAGCGTGACAACTGGAAGCGAATGACGGAGTTCTTCCAATACACCAAGGAAATCCGCCGGCTCATCTATACCACGAACACCGTTGAAGGATACCACCGCCAGATACGAAAGGTTACCAAGAACAAGGGAGTATTCCCCTGTGATACAGCCCTGGAGAAACTCGTCTATCTGGCTTACCGGAACATCAGCCGGAAGTGGACTATGCCACTTGCAAACTGGGCGCTCATCTCACAACAATTAGCAATTAAATTTGGAGAACGTTCTGAAATTATGTAACTTTACCTCGGAAGAAGACTCCTCATCTGGAAAACACGATTATAAATCGTGTCTCCCATCTGAGGTTAAAGATATAAAGAATACAACCTTGACACAGTTCGATTTACACTACCCAGATTCTGCTTCAGACGAGTCCCAATGGTTATCACCGATAAGCATAGACAGACCTTTCATGATTGCAAGGTTAGTGTTTTTTCCACCATCTTATATTATTATATCTTTTATTTTTAAGTTTAAAATAAAGATGGTAGGATGATAATAGTCTGTGGATATGTTGATAGTAAATGTGATAAATATTTGGTAGTTTGGATATTAACTTTATAAGCTGTTATCTCTACATATGCTTGTTATATTAATCCACCTTATATCAGTAAGTTTTCACGTTATCAACAAAATATGTGTATTGTGGATAAGAAAGAGTTTGATAACTTTTGTAGTCGAAATACTGTTGAAAACACTTTGTTAAAGCTTTTACAACCTTATGGATATCCTTTTGCTGAAAGTAAAAGCAATAATGCTGTTGAAACCGCAACAGTTTTCCACAGCATTATCTACAGGGTTATCCACACAATGAATGATAAGGTTAGAATGATTTCCCTATAAGCACACGGAAAAAAATATATTCCAGCGCTTATCACCTCGCCTATTACTATAAGTTTTTCTCTATCCGCTCTACAATCATCGCAGGTGTGATATTGTAGAGGCAGGCGTAGTCGCCTCTTCGGCATGGCTTGTTACCGAAGATGGAGCAAGGCCGGCAAGGTAAAGACACCTGCACGACATTTTCTTCTTTTTGTTTCCATCCCATGAAACCAGCATAGGGATGCGTGGCACCCCAGATGCTTACCACGGGTGTGTTGACGAGCGAGGCAAGGTGCATGTTGGCAGAATCCATGCTTACCATGACATCAAGATGACTCATAAGGATGAGCTCTTCATAGAGATTGTTGAGATAGTTACCGACAATTGTACAGTTCTTACTGTTTGAAACTAGCTCAGCCAATCGGTACCTCTCATTTTTTCCCCCGAAGAGGAAGATGCGAGCCGATGGATGCTTCTTGATAATGAGATCTATCACATCTTTCATTTTGTAAAGAGGGTAGGCCTTCCCTTCATGCGCTGCAAACGGTGCAATGCCTATCCACTGCTGGAAATCCTTCTTCTCACCTATGTCGGAAGGAAGCTCTCTCAATGGGCCTTGCCCATTGGGAAAGATAGACTTAAAATCGAGATGATGGATAGGATAGCCTAAGGCGGCAAATACCTCTTTATAATTGTCGAAAGAAGTTGGAATGGGTGCTAACACCTTGTTTCTCTTTGCCGTAAGCTTTAGCCTCAGGTCATGATGCTTGTTGATATGCGCCACATGGTTCTGGTCGAAGTTGAACCGCATGCGGAGATAACTCGATCGCAGCACATTGTGAAGGTCAGCCACTGCCGTGAAATGCTTGGCCGCAAGACGACGGTATAATTTATTCAGCCCCTTGATGCCTTTATATTCTTCTTTGATGTCTGACTCCATGAAGCTGACATTAGGAGCTAAATCCTCAAAGAGCGGGCGTGCAAAAGACTGCGAGAGCATGGTGATACGCAGTGTAGGATACTCTTTTGCAAGTCCGTACACGATCGGCACCGTCATGGCTACGTCGCCCAAGGCTGAGAAGCGAATGATGAGGATGTGATCAGTTTTCACTTCTTTTTGTAGAGTATAGGGTTGGTACTCGGGTCGTTGTACATCTTCATCTGCCGATATACCTTCATATATTTCTTTCCTTCGCCGATATCGTCGAGCAGTTGGTCAATGGCAGTAGAGAGGTCTTTCTGCTGCTCCAAGAGTACGCTGAGCTTGCCCTTACACAGTTTTCGGTGGTCGGGTGTAGCGTCTTCGCGGTTGGCCTGCTCCTGCATATGGTAAATTTTGAGTGCAAGGATAGAGAGTCGGTCCACAGCCCAAGCAGGGCTCTCCGTGTTAAGTCGTGCGTCAGGTAAAGGTGTCACATCAGAGAAATACTGGCGAAACCACGAGTCGATCTGTTCCACAAGATCGGTGCGATCCTGATTGGAGCGGTCTATGCGGTGCTTGAGCTGCATGCCTTCCTGTGGATTAATATGCGGGTCACGGATGATATCCTCCATGTGCCACTGCACGCTGTCAATCCAGCATTTCAAGTACAGGCGGTTTTCTATCGTGTCATGTCCATAAGGGTTGCTGATGGGCGTGTCGATATCGTCCTTCACGTGGTAATCCTCAATTGCTTTATTGAAGATTTCATTGCATTTCTGTGTAAATGACATATTATATGTGCTGTGAATTAAAATAGCTGTCTTTAGATTACATGCAAAATTAATAACTTATTTTGAACTTACCAACCTAAATCCCATAAAAAACAGGTTGACGGTGATATATATCGATTATAAAAGGCAGAAAAATGCACAACATACTACTTGTTGTGCAGTTAAAAGTCACTTTTTCAACATTTTATTTGCGTAATTGACAAAAAGTTATTTACTTTGCACACGTTTTTGAGAAAAAATATATTTCATTAATAATAACGTAACGATTACAATTATGTCAGACATTGAATCAAAGGTAAAGGCAATTATCGTGGATAAACTTGGTGTGGATGAGGCTGACGTGAAGCCTGAGGCAAGTTTCACTAACGATCTCGGTGCAGACTCTCTTGACACAGTGGAGCTCATCATGGAGTTCGAGAAAGAGTTTGGTATCTCTATCCCCGACGACAAGGCTGAGACCATTCAGACAGTCCAGGATGCCATCAACTACATCAAGGAGAACGCTAAATAAATAACTTTGGCGTCATGCCCAGCGTTTAATGATAGCCATTAAACGCTTTTTTTGTATTAACAAAAGGTTTTACCAAATGGAAATGAACAGAGTAGTAGTAACAGGACTTGGTGCCCTTACACCGCTGGGAAACACAGTCAATGAGACTTGGAAGAACATCTTAGCAGGCAAGAGCGGTGCAGCTCCTATTACGCTTTTTGACCCTTCCAAGTTCAAGACTCAGTTTGCGTGTGAGGTGAAGGACTTCAAGGCCGCCGATTATCTTGACCATAAGGAAGCCCGCAAGATGGACCGTTGTACGCAACTCGGTATGGCAGCGGCCATTCAAGCCGTTGCTGACTCGAAGATGGATCTTGACACAGTAGACAAGAACCGCATCGGTGTAGTCTATGGTATTGGCATCGGTGGCATCCAGACTTTCCAGGACGAGGTGATGTACTATGGTCAACACCGTGAAGAAGGCCCGAAGTTCAGCCCATTCTTTATCCCTAAGATGATTTCCGACATCACAGCCGGTCAGATCAGCATCCATTTTGGATTCCATGGTCCCAACTATGTGACGACAAGCGCCTGTGCTTCTTCTTCGCACGCTCTTGCCGATGCATTCAACCTGTTGCGTCTGGGTAAGGCGGATATCATCCTGGCCGGAGGAGCTGAGGCTGCCATCACAGAGTGTGGCCTGGGTGGGTTCTGCTCTATGAAAGCCCTGTCCACCCGCAACGATGACCCTGAGCACGCCAGCCGTCCTTTCAGTGGCAGCCGCGATGGCTTCGTCATGGGCGAGGGTGCTGCCTGCCTCATTTTAGAGACCTTAGAGCACGCTAAAAAGCGCGGAGCACACATCTACGCCGAAATGGCAGGTGAAGGCATGAGTGCCGACGCTTACCACATCACCGCATCTCATCCTGAAGGTCTTGGAGCCAAGCTCGTCATGGAGGCTGCTTTGGAGGATGCCAAATTGAAGACTTCAGACATTGACTACATCAACGTTCATGGCACGTCTACGCATGTAGGCGATCTGTCAGAGGCCAAGGCCATTAAAGAGCTCTTTGGCGACGATGCCTACAAGCTTAACATCTCTTCCACCAAGTCGATGACAGGCCATATGCTTGGTGCTGCAGGCGCTGCGGAAGCCATGTTCAGCGTTCTGAGTATCGTCAACGGCATCGTGCCGCCAACCATTAATCACAAGGCTGGTGATGATGATCCCGATCTCGACTACAAACTGAACTTCACGTTCAACGAGCCACAGAAACGGGAGGTGCGTGCTGCGCTCTCCAACACGTTTGGCTTTGGTGGTCACAACGCTTGTGTTATCTTTAAGAGATATGCTGAATAACTTTATGTTAGTCAACATAATAGACAGAGTAAGGCTCCTTTTCCAAAAGGATAAGGAGCTTTATGCTTCCTTGTATTCCATTATCGGCTTCTATCCCCACAACATCACTTATTATAAGACAGCATTGCTGCACAAGAGCATCCGCCACCGTAATAATAAGGGCAAGCCCATCAATAATGAGCGCCTGGAGTTTTTGGGGGATGCCGTGCTCGATTGTGCTGTGGGCGACATCGTCTATCGCCATTTTCCCGGTAAGCGTGAGGGTTTCCTTACCAACACACGTTCCAAGCTCGTTCAGCGTGAGACGCTCAACAAGCTCGCCAAGGAAATGGGTATCTGTGACCTTATTCTTTCCAGCGGGCGTTCCAATACGCACAACAGCTACCTCGGCGGCAATGCGTTTGAGGCACTCGTAGGCGCATTGTATCTCGACCGTGGCTACAACGCCTGCATGACCTTCATCCAGAAGCGTATCTTGGCACAGATGATCAATATCGACAAGGTGGCTTACAGAGAGGTTAACTTCAAGTCGAAACTCATTGAATGGACGCAGAAGAACAAGGTGAAGCTCGAGTTCAGGCTCATCAAGGGCGGCAAGGATAAGGACGGCAATCCGGTGTTCAGTTATCAGGTGCTCCTTGAAAGTGTCTGTGGCTGCAGTGGCGACGGATTCTCCAAGAAAGAGAGCCAGCAAAAAGCCGCCAAAGATACGCTCGACAAACTCAAACGCGAGCCGCAGTTCATCGACGAGGTGTTCAAGGCGAAGGGTGAGCGCACAAAGATGGAAGAGGAACCGGTCAACGACATCCCCAACACCGACGAGAGCCAGACTTTCATGAGAATCTCTGACACAGCAGTCTCCGACGATGTCAAGCATGAGACAGCCTTCCGTGAGCGCGTCTTCTCCGAGAAGGAAAGTGCCGCCAGCGAAGAGCGCGAAATGGTTATGGACATTGACAACGTATCCGACCATGACCGTGAGAACATCATTGCGACAGCCGAGAGAATAGCATTCGAGGAAGAACACGAAGAATAGGAGAGAATCCTTATAAACTTTGATATTCCCTCTAAGTCTCACTAAAGAGATTTAGAGGTTTTTTGGTTATCGTCATGTCTCACGATATGGAATTTAGTTTCGCGTAGGTATCATCCCATCGTTCCATTTTAGTGATTGTAATGGATTTTATATATTATCCTGTAAAGCATTTAGTCAGCCAAATCTTTTCTGAGAAGTAGGTATCATAGCATGACCACGCTTTGGTCACATCATGACCACGTTTTGGTCACATCATGACCACGCTTTGGTCACATCATGACCACGCTTTGGTCACATCATGACCACACTTTGGTCATACTATGACAAAAGATCTGTATTTTTGCAAGAAAAGGATGAACACACGGTCATCGTATTATTTTTTAATAGAAATGCAACGACATTTTTATTGTAAAGACAAATAGCAGTAATTTTGTCACTGATAACAGAAATAGAACAGTATGATGAGAATTTTTTAAAAAAGAGGTCCAAACAGCCTATTTGTCTTTTCCTTTTTTGCGTCTCTATTTATAGAAACGCAATCGAAACAGGTTTGAACTAAAAGCTAAAACACGCAATGCAAGATACCGAACGGAGCGAGCTTTATCTCATTTCACACGGGAACGAAATGGCATTCGATGGATTCATGGAACGATATTCAGCGAAGATTTTCTACCATATCTTCGGAATACTCGGAGACTATGAGCTCAGCGAGGAACTTTCCAGTGACGTATTTCTCGAAGTGTGGCAGCACAGAAAGGAACTGCCCAAGATAGGTAACATCCTTGGCTGGATCAATACCATTGCCTTCAACAAGGCAGTGAGCGCACTGCGTAAGAAACGGAAGAAGCAGAACATATCCTTGGAAGAAGTCCCTGATTTCTATTTCCCTGAATTGAAGTCGCCTATTGACGGTATCATCTCAGAAGAGGAATGTCGAAAACTCAACAAAGCCATAGATGCCCTGCCACCCCGATGTAAGCATATCTTCTTTCTTGCAAAAATAGAGGAAATGTCGTATGACGAAATATCACAACTGCTCCAGATCTCTAAGGCTACTGTCAACTATCATATATCCTTCGCCCTATCTGTTTTAAGGGAAAAACTCCGGAAGGCGATGTAGGAATCCTTCAAATACGAATAGATGAACAACGATAATTTACATAACATCCGGTATGACGGATCTCAGGAAGATATGAAACTCAGATTTCTTATAGAGCATTGTCTTCCCTCTGATATCGTCACTGACGAGATAAAGCTCCGCACGCACCGTAAGCGTATCGCCCGGTATCACCGTAAGGTGACGGTGTTGCTGTCTGCCGCAGCGAGTGTCGCTGTGATGATAGGAGTGATGCTGACTGCCGTTCTCACTTCTGAAAAATCTGAAAAAGATGTGGCATTGGTGCAGCGTACGGAGAAGAAGACTGTCGTAGCCAGTCTGGTGAAAGTATGTGTCCCTATAGGGCAGACAAAATCTATCATCTTGCCTGATGGTACTAAGGTCATAGCCAACTCACGGACAACCTTGACTTATCCGAGTCTTTTTACCGGGAAGACACGTGAAATAGCTATCACGGGAGAGGCCTTCCTTGATGTGACGCACGATGCTGCCCGTCCCTTCGTGGTACATGGGAATGGTTTCAACCTCAAAGTCCTCGGTACGAAGTTCAATGTCAACACCTATGACAGCAGCAACTCTTCGGTAGCCCTCTTGGACGGATCAGTAGAGGTAACGACACGGAGTGACGAGACGGTTCGCCTGAGTCCTGACCATCTCGTACGTATCAGAGACGGTTTCGTACGTGAACTCATACATGTTAATGCTGCCGACTATGTGTCATGGATGGATGGTGTACTTAACCTCAAGGGACAGACGATGGAGCAGATCGTATCTACCCTGGAGGATTATTATGGTTTGAGTATTATCTGCTCACCCAATATCTCAGGCAAGCGCCTTTATGGTAAGTTACAGCTCAACGACAACTGGGAGAGAACGCTGACAAGCATCAGTTTCCTTTCTGATTCGCACTATGTTGTCAATGGCAATGTGGTGAAAATACGGAAATAAAAACAACATTATATCATAATCATTTTAAACTTAAGTAGTATGATAAGACCTAACAAGAAAGTTAAGTGGGGTGCCTCCCTGCTTCTTACTGCAGGTTTGCTGTCTTTTCCCTGGCAAGTTCTCGCCTCAGGGCATGTCTCTTTGATACAGGATGGAAATGGCATGATGGTGCTTCAGGCACAGCGTATGACGGTAAAAGACGTTTTCGATTACATTGAGAAAAACAGTGGCTACACGTTCGCTTATGACAACAATGTGCGAAGCCGTCTTAACGATGAAGTCAATGTCTCTCTAAAAGGCCGTTCCGTGGAAAGCATCGTCTCTGAACTTTGTCAGGCTGAGGGGTTGAGATATATCATCTCCGACAAGCAGGTGCTTATTAAGA
This sequence comes from Hallella multisaccharivorax DSM 17128, assembly GCF_000218235.1. GTDB lineage: Bacteria > Bacteroidota > Bacteroidia > Bacteroidales > Bacteroidaceae > Prevotella > Prevotella multisaccharivorax. Next base: position 648,954 of record NZ_GL945017.1, read on the forward strand.
CAGGTCGCGGCAGAACTGTCAACAGTCCTGCTGTATCCCAGGACAACAGACTCACGGTGAAGGGTACCATCATTGATGCGAAGGGAGAGCCTCTCACGGGAGCTACCGTCATGGTGAAAGGCAGTACGCTGGGTACCGTGACAGACATCGATGGAAACTTCTCATTGAATGTGCCTGACAAGGCCATACTTGTTGTCAGCTACGTAGGTTTCAATCCTAAGGAGGTGACGGTGGGCAGTAAGAGCAGCATCAATATCACCATGTCGGAAGATGCCAATATGCTCAATGAGCTTGTCGTCATTGGTTATGGTCAGGTGAAAAAGAACGACCTCACGGGATCCGTCACGGCTATCAAGCCTGACGAGCTGAACAAAGGTGTGCAGAACACAGCTCAGGACGCGCTCGTAGGAAAGATAGCCGGTGTAAATGTCGTCACCAACTCCGGTGCACCGGGTACAAGCGCTACCATCCGTATCCGCAGCGGTGCTTCTCTTTCTGCCTCCAATGACCCTTTGTTTGTCATTGACGGTGTTCCTGTAGACAACTCTTCTATTGAGGGAGGCGGTAATATCATCGGTTCCATCAATCCGAATGACATCGAGACCTTTACGGTGCTGAAAGATGCATCGGCGACAGCTATCTATGGCTCACGTGCATCAAATGGTGTCATCGTCATCACAACAAAAAAGGGTACACAAGGGGGCGTGAAGTTCAATTACAATGGCAATGTGTCGATAGGTACTGTTGCCAAGCGTCTTAACCCACTGACGGCAGACGAGTTTCGGGTTTTTGTGCCTACAGTGACGGGGGTACCCTCCAATGTGCAGATGGGCACTGCCAACACAGACTGGCAGGATGAGATCTATCGTACTGCTATAGGTACAGAGCATAATTTCTCTGCATCGGGCAATATCAGGAAGTTTGCACCTTACAGGGCCTCTGTCGGGTATACAAATCAGCAGGGTATCATCAAGACGAATCAATACAACCGTTTCACATTCGACGGAGGCATCACTCCCTCTTTCTTTGACAAGCATCTCACAGTAACGCTCAATGCCAAGGCTTCGTATGAGAATAATCATATGGTAGACGGCAGTGTAGTCAACAACGCACTGCGCTACGATCCAACACGTCCCGTGGGGACAGGCAGCGCTACAGCCTCGACAGATCCGGGACTGGGGTACTTTATATGGATGAACGGTAAGTCGCCGATGGCAATACAGACGGATAACCCTGTGGCACAGTTGGAGCTGCAGAAGTTTCGGAATACGGTGGGCAGATTCATCGGGAATACGCAGCTTGCCTATAAGGTGCATGGTTTTGAGGATCTACAGTTGAATGCCAACTTCGGTCTGGATTATCTCGAGAGCAACTACAAGAAAGATATTCCCAATCTGGCGGGTACGATGTACACGTCGAACATGAAAGACGGCACAGGTCTCGACTATGACGGTAAACAGAAGAAGCGCAACACCCTTATCGACCTCTATGCCAACTACCAGCATCTCTTTGGCAAGCATGATGTCAGTGCCATGGCAGGTTATGGCTGGCAACATTTCTGGAAGAAATATGATGACACCTCTTTGTCGCCGGAGGGCAAGGAGCTCTTCTCTCCTTATCACTATGAGACAGAATACTATCTGTTGTCACTTTACGGACGAGTCAACTATACTTACAATAACCGCTATATGCTCACAGCCACCCTGCGTGCCGATGCCTCTTCACGTTTCGCCAAAGACAACCGCTGGGGTTACTTCCCCTCTGTGGCACTGAGCTGGCGTGTCAGTGATGAGGCTTTCCTGAGAAACAGCAGGGTAATTTCCAATCTCAAGCTGCGTCTCAGCTATGGACAGACGGGTCAGCAGGATATCCTAAATGATTATCCGTACATGACGACCTTTACCATCTCCTATCCGGAGTCCAGTTACCGTTTTGGAGATACCTGGTACCGTACCTACCGCCCGAATGCCTATGATACCGATATCAAGTGGGAAACGACGGCAACATGGAATGCGGGTCTGGACTATGGATTCTTAGGCAACCGTATCTATGGATCGCTCGATGTGTACAAACGTCATACGAAAGACCTTCTCAACACCATCAATGTCATCTCAGGTACAAACTTCTCTTCTATCCTGACGACGAACGTGGGGGAGATGGACAACAAAGGTGTGGAATTCTCTGTCAATGCCGTCCCCGTACAGACCAAGGACTTTAAATGGGATATAGGATTCAACTATACCTGGAATACATCGGAAATCACCAAGCTCAATGTCATCGACTCTCAGGGCAACTTCGTACAGACGGGTTCAATCTCGGGTACAGGTAAGTTTGTGCAGGTGTTTATGGTCGGTAAGCGTCCTTACACGTTCTATCTCGCCAAACAGGCTTATGATGACAATGGCAGGCCTATAGAAGGGAAATATATTCAGCCCGACGGTTCAATCTCTAATACAGAGATACGTTACCCCTCAAAGAGTGCGCTTCCTAAATGTTATATCGGTTTCAACACGTCATTCACTTACCGTAACTGGTATCTCGGCATGAATGGTCACGGAGCTTTTGGCAATTATGTCTATAATTATGTGCGTGCCGACCAGTATCTGCAGTCTGTCTACAGTGACCAGGGCAACTTCTCCAATATCCTGCCTTCTACCCGAGACTTAGGTTTCGACACTCAGCAGCTTTATTCTGATCTGTTCCTGGAGAAGGGCGATTTTCTCCGGCTGGATAATATTACGTTGGCTTACACTTTCCCTAAGGTGTGGAATACAAAGAGTAACCTCCGACTGGCTTTCACCGTGCAGAACGTGTTTACCATTACCGGATACAAAGGTATCGATCCGGAACTGCCGAATGGCATCGACCGTGATGTCTATCCTCGTCCGCGCACATTCTCTATCAGTGCAAACCTGAATTTCTAAGTTTAAACGTCGTAATCATGAAAAACATCTTTCGTTTCATCATAGCTTTATTTTTTTGCTGTGGGCTGACAGCCTGCTTCAATGATCTCGACACCATGCCCCTTGACGACAATCAGCCTGTCAGTGAGAAGGTTTATTCATCTGTTGATGGGTATAAAGGCATGCTTGCCAAGTGTTATGGGTCACTTATCCTTACCGGTCAGCGTGGTGGTGATGGCGGTGACGGTGATCTTGAGGGTGCCAATGAGGGCTATTCTGGATATGTGCGCCTTCTCTTCTACCTTGAAGAACTCCCGACCGATAATTTTCTTATGCCGTCCCAGTCAAACGGTCTTCGTAAATGTCTGAACCTCCAGTGGGATGCTTCTAATGCCTCGGTCATCAGATGGACGTACCAGCGTCTGAACATGACCATAGCCTACTGTAACGAATTCTTGCGGGAGTGTACGGAGGAGAAGCTGCGGAGCCGCGGACTTTACGACCAGCTGGGTACCGACTATGTACATATGAGAGCTGAGGCTCGTTTTCTCAGAGCTTATTGCTATGCCACCCTTTGTGACTTCTATGGGGGTGTGCCTATCATCGATGAGAATACCGGTGTCAAGGCGGTCCCCGACCAGGCTACCCGTAAGCAGGTCTTTGAATATGCGGAGAGTGAACTCAAGGCGATAGAGAATGACCTCTGTGGACCACATAAGAATGAGTATGGACGTGTGGACAGAGTCGCCGACTGGTTCCTTCTGGCTCGTATGTATCTCAATGCCGAGACATGGATTGGTGAGAACCGTTATGACGATGCGCTGACCTATGCCAAGAAGGTGATTAATGAAGGTGGGTATAATCTGGCGCAAGACTATCGTCAGATCTTCCTTGCAGACAATGATCAGTGTTCCGAGATCATCTGGCCTCTGTGTCAGGATGGTAAGAAGGCTCAGAGCTCTGCCGGTACCAACTTCTATGTCAAGGCTTTTGTCAATGGTCCGATGAATGAACTTTACCAGACAGGTGTTGGATCCCGCGGATGGGGAAATGTCAGGGCAAAGACAACGCTTGTTAATGCCTTTGATCCCAAAGACGTGGTGTTTGACAAGAATGACACGTGGGGCAATAACAAGATGGATAAGCGTGCCCAGTTTATGACGGCACTGCCCAACCAGAAGAAAGAGACATGGGGTGAGAAAGAAGAGATGACAAGCCTCTTCACCTGCGGATATGGATATATCAAATGGCGTAATGTGACTAAGGATGACAAGATTCCTGCCCAGGGTGAAGCTTACTCGTCTATTAATTTTCCGATGTTCCGCACAGGCGAGGCCTATCTCATAGCGGCAGAAGCCATACTCCGTGGTGCCAATGGCAGCAGGGCAGAGGCGCTGAACTATGTCAACGAGATTCGTGAGAGGGCTTATATGAGCGGCAAGTATGCCAGGGCAGGCATACGTTCTGATGTGCCGGGTGACATCACCGACAGCCAGCTTACGCTCGACTTTATTCTTGCTGAGCGGCAGCGGGAACTCGCCTCAGAGCTTCAGCGTCGTACAGACCTTATCAGATTCGGCAAATTCACCAAGGGTGATAACTGGGACTGGAAGAATGGCGTGAGACTTGGGAGTGATGTCGATGATAAGTATAATCTCTTCCCTATTCCTGAGTCTGAGCTGACAAACAATCCTAAGCTCAAACAGAATAACGGATATTGATACTGTTATATGAGAAACTTACTGGTATTAGCTTTTTCCTTGCTATTGTCAGCTACCTTATCAGCACAGACCTCTTTTGATGAGGTCTGTGCCGATTTGAATAAAGCTGGCGGTGTTTATTTAGCTTATCCGGAGCCGACGGTCAGACTGACGCCTCCTCCCAAAGGCTACCATCCTTTCTATATCAGTCATTATGGGCGCCATGGCTCCCGTTATCTCATCGGTGACCGAGACTACAGATGGGTCATGGATGCTCTTCATGATGCCGATTCGTGTGGCGTATTGACACCCCTTGGGTATGATGTGCTGTCGCGGCTGCAGCAGCTGTGGCCAGATGTGGAGGGACGTGGGGGAGACCTAACGCCTGTTGGTGTAAGGCAGCATCAGGGCATAGCCAAGCGGATGTATGCTAACTTCCCGGAGGTGTTCAAGGGGAGACGGAAGGTGTCGGCCCGTTCAACGGTTGTCCCGCGATGTGCCATGAGCATGGTAGCTTGTGGGGATGAACTGAAAAGTCTGGCACCTCAGTTGGACATCAGCTATGAGATGAGTCAGAAATACATGGATTACCTGAACTACCACACGGCTCTGTCGAATGTCTTTACTGACAGCAATAATGGACCATGGGTGGGCGAGTACCGGCAATTCGAAGCAGCACATGTCAAGCCGCAGCGTCTTATGCAGTCGCTTTTCACCGATGATGGCTATGTCAGACAACATATTGACGGAACTAACTTCATGTGGGGATTGTACTGGATTGCCGTTGACATGCAGGACATAGATACTCACCTCTCTTTCTACGACCTCTTCACGCCAAGCGAGCTCTTCGACCTGTGGCAATGTGTCAACTATCGGTTCTATGTAGGCAATGCCAACCATAAAGATGGCAATGGTATCGTAGTGGCGAATGCCCGTCACCTGTTGTGCGACATCATCGAGCAAGCCGACAAGGCTATCAAGGATGGAGAGATGGCTGTTACGCTCCGTTTTGGTCATGACGGTAACATCATTCCCCTTCTGGCTATCCTTCACATTGAGAACTTTGATGTGGCTGTGAGCAAGCCGGAAAATCTCTATAAGTACTGGTCTGATTTCAAGGCTGCACCTATGGCTGCAAATGTACAGATTGTCTTCTACAGGAATAGCCGGGGCAATATCCTCGTGAAGTTCCTACACAATGAGCGTGAGGTGCATATCCCTGTCAAGACCGACAGCTTCCCCTATTATTCATGGCAGGATGTCCGACAGTTTTATACCAATGAACTGAAATGAACTCTTACGGCGGATGTCAGACAGTTACCATAGGTCTAAAGGCGGGCTGTATGTGCCTGCCTCCTAAGCCGTTTGTTTCATCTTTTCTATGAAATGATGTTAGTGACTTGTTCGAGATGAGATAGAACTCAATGAGCATTTTATGGTGATGATTGCACACCATCATGGGTATAATTGTGTATGTCCTTCGTCATAAAACAATATCATAACCATGATTTATAGGGTGTCAAGTTTGTGCATAACTTCATAACCGTTTTAAGGGGCTTATTTATGGTGTGTTACGCATTATGATATAGTATCGATAAGTAAATATATATTAACCTTATATTGTTGCTTATCTCACTGAGATTCAGTACCTTTTTACGTTTGCGTCATTCAAAGTCACCCACTTTTTTAAGCTAAATAACTGATAATCAATGTGCGCTACATGATGGCAGAAAAAAGTGATGAAGTCAGGAGTCCACACCCATTGACTTCCAAAAGAAAGTGGTATTGGCCATCGTTCTCCCTATCACCGACAAGGCTACGGACACACATTTAATAGCTTTTGCCGGTAACTATTTTCTTAATTTCATTGAGTTTATTGAGCGCGTCCACAGGTGTGAGGTTGTTGATATCGAGCCCAAGAATCTCGTCACGCACTTGCTTGAGCACGGGATCATCGAGTTGGAAGATATTGAGCTGTATACCGTCATGGTCCTTCCCAATGTTTTCCACTTTTGGTTTTCCGGCATTTCCTACTTCCGCATTATCAGCCTCTAACTCTTTCAACACCTCATTAGCACGTCTGACGATGGAGCGTGGCATGCCGGCTATCTCAGCCACATGAATACCAAACGAGTGTTCGGAGCCGCCAGGAGTGAGCTTACGCAGGAAGATGACTTTGCCGCCGATTTCCTTCACGGCCACATTATAGTTCTTGATACGCTGGAAATGCTTTTCCATCTCGTTGAGCTCATGATAATGAGTAGCAAAGAGTGTGCGGGCCTGTGAGCCACGGTGCTCATGCAGATACTCCACAATGGCCCAGGCAATGGAGATACCGTCGTAGGTGGATGTGCCACGACCCAACTCATCAAACAGTACAAGAGAGTGGGACGACACATTGTTGAGAATGTCAGCAGCTTCTGTCATCTCCACCATAAACGTCGATTCGCCAAGCGAGAGATTGTCGCTTGCGCCGACCCTCGTAAAGATTTTGTCGACCAATCCCACTCTTGCACTCTCTGCCGGTACAAAGCAACCCATCTGCGCCAACAGCACGATGAGCGCTGTCTGACGGAGCAATGCCGACTTACCAGCCATATTTGGCCCCGTGATCATCATCACTTGCTGCTTCTCAGTGTCAAGGTAAACATCGTTGGGCACATAGCGCTCACCGAGCGGCATCTGCGTTTCTATCACTGCATGTCGGCCCTGGCGAATGTCGAGCACGGTGGTGTCATCGACCACTGGGCGCACATAGGCGTTATCCTCAGACACTTTGGCAAACGACAGCACGCAGTCGATGTGTGCCAGAATATTGGCATTGATCTGTATCTGAGGGATAAACTCCTGCATGTCAACGATGAGTTCAGAGAAGAGTTGCGCCTCTAACTCCAAGATTTTCTCGTCTGCACCAAGTATCTTTTCCTCATATTGCTTTAGCTCAGGGGTGATATATCGTTCGGCCTGGGCCAGTGTTTGCTTTCTTATCCAGTCGGCGGGCACATGGTCCTTGAAGGTATTGCGTACCTCCAAATAGTAGCCAAAGACGTTGTTGTAGCCTACTTTGAGCGAGGTAATACCCGTTTTCTCCGCCTCACGTTGCTGAATCTCCAGGAGATAGTCTTTTCCTCCGCGCGAAATATGGCGCAGTTGGTCAAGTTCCGTGCTGAATCCCTCGGCGATGACGTCTCCTTTGGAGACAAGCTGCGGTGGATCAGGCTGAATTTCCTTTTCTATGCGGTCCCGAAGACTCTCACAAAGGTTCATCTGCTCGCCGAGTCGCTTCAGACTGCCATTGTTGGCATACAGACAAGCCGACTTGATGGGCTGGATGGCCTGCAGAGCAGTCTTCAGTTGTACGACCTCACGCGGCGTCACCCTGCCCACGGCAACCTTTGAAATGATACGCTCCAGGTCTCCCACGCGGTGCAGCTGCTCATCGATGACCTGCCTGAAGTCAGGCGCCTTGAAGAAGTACTCCACCACGTCGAGGCGGTCGTTGATGTGCCGCACGTCTTTCAGGGGAAACACCATCCATCGCCTGAGCAACCGCCCGCCCATCGGCGTGATAGTCCGGTCAATCACGTCGAGGAGCGACTTGCCGTCTTCCTGCATGGGCTGGAGCAGTTCCAGCGAACGGATAGTGAACTTGTCCATCCGCACGTATTTCTCTTCTTCCAGCCGTTTTAACGACGTGATATGGTTGATATTGGTGTGCTGCGTGAGCTCTAAGTATTGCATAATGGCACCCGAAGCCACGATACCATCCTTCAAATGCTCCACACCGAAGCCCTTGAGCGACTTGGTGCCGAAGTGTTTCAACAGCTTTTGTCGCGCAGTCTGCTCGGTGAACACCCAGTCGTCAAGTTCAAAGACCGTGAGTTTAGTACCGAAATACTGCTCAAAATCCTTGCGCCGCGTCTTGTCATAGAGCACTTCCTTAGGCGAGAAGTTGCCGATGAGTTTCTCCACATAGTCATAGGAGCCTTGCCCAGTGAGGAATTCGCCGGTGGAAATATCAAGGAAAGAGATGCCGCAGGAAGCCTTGCCGAAGTGAACGGCAGCAAGGAAGTTGTTTTCCTTGTAGTTGAGCACATTGTCGCTCATGGCTACTCCAGGCGTAACGAGCTCTGTAATGCCGCGCTTCACCATCTTATCCATCTCGGTCAGACCCTTCCTTCCCTTAATCATGGCGCGTTTTTTCTTGGGGTCCTCCAGCTGGTCACAGATGGCTACCCGCTTTCCTGCCCGTATGAGCTTGGGCAGGTAGGTGTCGAGAGCATGGTGGGGAAAACCAGCCATCTCAGCGCCGGCAGAGGCGCCGTTATTGCGTCGGGTGAGCGTCAGACCGAGTATTCTTGAGGCTTCTACGGCATCGTCACAGTAAGTCTCGTAGAAGTCGCCGCACCGAAAAAGCAGCAAGGCATCGGGATGCTTGGCCTTCATAGAGAAGAACTGGCGCATCATTGGGGTGAGGGTATTATTTGAGCTTTGAGATTGATGCATTGCGAGTTATAATTACTTTTGCTTTACAAGATTTCCCAGTCCGGAGAGCAAAGCCTGTGCCAATGGATTATCCGTCATATCGTTTCGTTTCTCCTCCTGACTGTCCGCAAAGTCGAAGCGTCGGGGATCGCGTGGTATGATGCGATAGCACGACCGTCCGTGGATGCGGCTGCGCGTGAATCCGGCCTCCTGCAGAGCGAATCCAACATCCTGATTGACATGCTCGCCCGGCGTCCAGTAGGGATATTCCTGCATCAGTCGGTCGATGATGGTGTCGATATAGACAGCTTTCGCCTTCTGTCCTTTCGGCGGGTTGGCATAAAGCAGTCGCACCATCTTCACGAGGTTGTCGGCTTCTTCGAAAGGAGAGTTCTGTCCGGCCATGCGTTCACGCTCATCGTCAGTGAGAAGGAAGTCGGAACCGTCCTCTATCTCCTCGCGCAGCTGGGCGTAGAGCTGCTCATAGGGAATGGGTGAAAGGTCGATCCGATGACCTACCTCCACGCATGCGAGATGTGCGGCACCCGCGGCATCGGTCATAGGGTGCAGGTTTCCCGTAGTGGCGATGAAGCCTGCATACTGTCTGCGCGGCTCCTCCGTGGTGCCGTAAGGCCGGCGGAAGACCGGCGTAGAGCGGGAGAAGAGAAAGCGCACGAGAGGTTCCTGAAGCGTATTTTCCTGATAAAACTCGTCGATATTGACCAGCAGGTTGGTTGTCAGCAGTTCATAGACCTCTGCCGCAGCGCTGAGTTTGATCTTGTCGGTATAATACAGGCGCAGGGCAGGAGGCAGGATGAGGTTGCAGAACGACGTCTTGCCGTAGCCCCATTGCCCGACAAGCACCGGCACAATGATGTCTCGCTGCGGCACGTCCATGTCCATCCATCTGGCTACAGTCTGAAGCATCCACTTGTGAAAGCGGTCACCCCAGTCGGGGTTGGAGGTGACGATGCGCTGTGAGAGCTCAAACACGTGGTCTTCGCCATCCCATTGTGGCAGTGTGTCAAGCCATTCCCTGGCAGGATTCCACTGCTCGATGAGCGTGGAGCGGACGAAACGGTCGAGGGTCTCGGCAGTGAGGCTCACCCCCTTGCGCTCTGCTTCTAAGAGAATGGTGTTGCGGCCTTCCTTGGAGAGCCTGTGCCAACCCTCAGCGTCAGCATAGAGCAGCTCGCCCGTCAGCACGTTGCGACGCAACCTGTGCGTCCGCTCTAAATATGTTATGGCATCCGTCATCGCTGTTTATTGTCTTTACCGTTTGCAAAGATAAAAAGAAAAAACGAGAAACCTGACAACCCAATTGATGTTATCCATACAATTAAAAAATAAGCCCCGGCACGTGCAGGAGCATCGTCCGGCACGTACAGGAGCTACCTCCGGCACGTGCCGAACAATTCTCCGGCACGTGCCGAACGATGGAGAGGATAGTCAGTATGTGTCGCCTATTTCTCTGTATAAATCACTTGCACCATGGTTTGTCCGACGGCCTTGAGCACATTCTTGTCGATATTATCCATATTATCGGCGAGCGTGTGCCAGGTGGGTCCGAAGGAGCTCTGCTGGCAGGTGGGATAGTAGGGGATGATGTCGATACAGGGAATTTTGGCTGTCTGGTTTACGGGAATATGGTCGTCGGTGATCATGCCTCCGTCTTCATTGGGGAAGAAAGAGCCGTATCCGGCCTGCCTTGCCGCGCGCCACACCTTCTTCACGATGGCAGGAGCATACTGCATTGACATGCCTTCACGGTAGAACTGCGCGCCGGCGCCACCCACCATGTCAAGCAAAATGCCGTAGCAAGGCGCATAGCCATGAGGAATGTTCCCTGCCCAATACTGTGCACCAAGAGCAAAGGTAGATCCGTCGTCCTGCATGTTGCTCCACTGGGGCACCCCGTAGTCCTCGGCGTCGAAGCACACGAAGTCGATGCCCAACTGAGCGTTGGGTACCGGGTGTCGGGTGTCTTTCAACAACCGTGCCAGCTCCAGCATGACGGCTACACCACTTGCAGCGTCGTTGGCAGCAAGAATGGGCTTGTGCCAGTTGAGCGAGTCGGGATCGTTGTCAGCCCACGGGCGCGAGTCCCAATGGGCGCAGAGCACGATGCGTGTCGTGGCTTGCGGATGATACTGCGCAATGATGTTGGTGGAGTGGAGCATGGTGCCGTCCCAGCCTTTAAGGTCTGATCGTTGTAGCGTTACCTTGCAGCCATATTCCTTGAACTTATTTTCTATCCAGCTGAGGCACTTCTCATGGGCATCGCTGTTCATCGGTCGCGGCCCGAAATCGCACTGGGCCTTGGTGTAGATATAGGCGGAGTCGGCGTTGAAGACGGGCCCGACGGGCTGCACTTTCTCCACTTCCTCAGTCTCTTCCGTATTCTCTACATCTCGGTGTGCGAGAGGACCGTATGTGAAAAGCCACACGGCGGTGGCACAAACAATGGCTAACACGATGATGATAATGATTTTCTTTTTCATGATTGCTTTCTCTCCGATTGAACCTGTGCCATGACACGCAGCCAGTTACCACCCCATATCTTTGCGATGTCACGTTCTGAATATCGTCGCCGAAGGAGCTGGAGGGTGAAGTTGATGAGTTCTGAAGCATCGGCGCATCCACGCACAGTGCCGTCGCCGTCGAAGTCAGTGCCCACGCCTACGTGGTCTATGCCCATAATGTCGATGGCGTGTTCAAGATGGGCCATGACGTCGAGGATGGATGCCTCTGATGTGTCTTTGCGTAGAAATCCGTGGTAGAAGGTGGTGTGAGCCACGCCACCCTTGGCGGCCAAAGCGCGTAACTGGTCGTCGGTGAGGTTGCGCGGCACGTCGCAGAGGGCGCGGCAGTTGCTGTGTGAGCACACGATGGGTGTGCGGCTGATGGAGAGAGCGTCATAGAATGACTTCTCTGAGGCATGGCTCAAGTCCACCATGATGCCCTCATCGTTCATCCTTCGAATGACCTTTGCGCCGAACTCCGACACGCCGTTGTGCATCGCCGCGCCCCGATTGGAATCACAGATGTCGTTGTCGCCATTGTGGCACAGCGTGATGTAGACCACACCACGTTGTGCGAAATGGCGTACGTTGCCCAGGTCGTGATTGAGGGCGAGGCCGTTCTCAATGCCGAACATGATCGATTTCCGGCCTCTCCGCTTGTCCTCGTAGAGGTCGGCGGGTGTGCGCGCAATACTGATATAATCGCTGTTCTCATCGACGATCTGCTCTAATTTGTCGAAGATGAGGTCGGCATACTGTGTGGGGGACAGCTGTGCGGAGATGCCCTGCAGCTGCGGATTGTGCTTGATGATGCCGGCAATGTCCACTTTCTGCGAGAACTGCTCACCAATTTTTGGCTGGGGCAGATACGCAGCCATGATGACAGCGTCGTGTCGGCCGTCGGTCATCTTGTGCAGATCGTAGAGGATGCGTGGATCTCTTTGGTCGAAACGCACGCCTTGCGGAAAGAACATCGGTGTGTCGCAGTGGGTGTCGAGTGTCAGAATACGATTGTGGAGACGCTTGACCTCGCTGAACTCCCGCGCTTTGTCCACCAGCCAGCTGAAGAGTGGCAGGCCTTCGTCGCCGAGCCATTCCGGATGCCATTGCACGCCAAGGATGGACTTGTATTCATTGCTTTCGATGGCCTCAACGATGCCGTCGGGCGCTGTTGCTGACACGCGGAAGCGTGGACCAGGGCTGGAAACGGCCTGGTGGTGGAAGGAATTGACGACAGCAGAAGTCCCACTCCTACCTTCCTCAAGGGTGGCGGAGGCAGTGTCATCGGGTGCCGCGGTGTCAGATGAATAGATGGTTGAGAGGATGGTATTCGGCTCGATACTGATGGTATGGGTAGGCTCCCAGCGGTCGGCATCCTGTGAATGCTTGATGCGTGAAGTCCTGTTTGCGCCTTCGGCCAATACGGCAGAGCCGCTGTTGATGTCCTGACTAACCTTCCCTCCCAATGCGACGGCGAGTGTCTGAATGCCGCGGCAGATGCCAAGCATGGGTATCTGGCGGTTAAAAGCCAGACGCACGGTGAGCAGTTCAGCCTTGTCGCGTGTGGCATTGATAGTATGGAGCTGTGGTGACGGCTCCTCTTCACACCACAGAGGATTGATGTCACCGCCACCGCTGAGCAGCAGTCCGTCAATGTGATCAAGGGTGTTGATGATAGCGTTGGCGTTGGCGACGGGCGGGATGAGAAGTGGTGTGCCACCGGCGCGCACCACTTGCTCGTAGTATTTATCACGGAGAGCCGCGTCGCCGTTGGTGTAATTAGCAGTAATGCCAATCACCGGCTGGCGATTGGCTTCTGGGAAGGACGCATAGATGGCATTGGCATGCGCGTCCAAATCAAATGATTTCATGTTGTTGTTCGTCTACGTTCTACTCATCTACGTTGATGGGAATCTCCCGTTTGATGCTTTGCTCGAGAGAGATAAGCGTCTCTGTCGACACCACACCAGGAATGGTCTGCAGCTTATTGTTGAGCAAATCCATGAGCGCCTCGTTGTCTTTGGCGTAGCATTTGATGAGCATGGTGTAGGAGCCGGTGGTGAAATGGCATTCCACAATCTCCGGAATGTCGACGAGTCGCTTGACGACATCCTTGTACATGGAGCCCTTCTCAAGGTTGATGCCCACATAGGTGCAGGTGTGATAGCCCAGACTTAGGGGGTTGACATTGAAGCCACTGCCTGTAATAACACCGGCATCGATGAGGTGCTGCACCCGCTGATGAATGGCAGCACGCGACACACCGCACTCTGCCGCTACGTCCTTGAAAGGAATGCGGGCATTCTTTGAGAGGATAGAAAGGATTTTTTTATCAAGTTTGTCTATCTTTTCCATATTGTCTATTGATGCTCTTTGTTTTTAATGTTGGTAGCAAAAGTAGGTAATAAAAATGATATAAACAACAAAATGCACGGATATTTTTATATTATCCATGCATTTTGTTAATGTTCAGAAGATTTATTTCTTCTTTCCTGGTGCTTTCTTCTTTCCGGCAGACTTCTTGGCTTGCGGGGTGGCCTTACTGTCGGCGGCCTTTGTTTCTTCCGCTTTCGTGGCCTCCGGCACCTTGATGCCTACCAGTTCGACAGTGAAGATGAGCGTGGAGTAAGGCTTGATCTCACCCGCCTCACGTGCGCCATAGGCGAGGTTCTGCGGAATGTAGATCTCCCATTTGCTACCTACGTTCATCGAGGTGAGGGCTTCTGTCCAACCCTTGATGACCTGATCGCAACGGAAAGAGTCCGTCTTTTTGCCGCCGTGGTTCTTGGTAGCGTCGAACACCTTTCCGTCAATGGTCTTGCCTTCATACACGACCTCCACCTCATCAGTGGCTTTCGGCTTGGGCCCATTGCCCTCACGCAGTACCTTGTATTGCAGTCCTGAGGGCAGTGTGATGACTCCAGGCTTCGTCTTGTTGCTGGCCAGCCACTCCTCATTCTCTTTTTTGAAGATGCGATTACGGGTCTCACGTGCCTCTTTCGACTTGTCTTCGAAGCGCTTGCGCGCCTTATCCATCTTGAAAACAGCCGTATCTTGTCTGACGCCGGCGATGAATCCCTCGTAGAAAGGTGCCGTAGCGATGCTGTCGTCGGTACCTGTCAGGTCACGGCTCATGTTGGGTAGAATCTGCCCTGTAGCCTGTGTAGCGATGGTACTGCCGGCGATATAAGCTGCGAAAGCGGGGTCTTTGGCCTTGGCTGCAGCCTCACGGAAACCGCGGACGAAGTCGGCGATATGGGCGGTATCCACATTCATGCGTTGAGTGAGATACTGTAGTAAGCCCTCCGTGGCGGCATAGCCAGCCGCGTAGCTGGTGGAATCAGACGAGGTGGTCAGTTTCACGGGCTGCCCGTTGCAGCAGGCATGCCCCATGCATTCTTTCTTGTTTTCCTTCTTGTATTCCTTTTTCTTGTCGCCTGCTGCCATGGTACTGACAGTCACGGCAAGTAAGAGGGATACGAACAATAAGACTTTTTTCATGGTTTATTTACCAACTTTTACTAACTCAATCTTAAAGATCAGCACTGAGTAAGGCTTGATCTTTCCGGCCTGACGATCCTTGTAGGCGAGCTGTTGGGGAATGTACACTTCCCACACGGAGCCCTCAGGCATGCGGGTCAGAGCCTGTGTCCATCCGGGAATCATCTGCGAAGGCACCATGGTTACAGGTCCGTTGCCGTTCTTATAGCTGCTCTCAAAGACCTGCCCGTCGATGGTACGGCCCTCATATTGCACCTTCACCGTCGTGGTGTCTGTGGGGATAGCGCCCTTGCCTTCCTTTATAACCTTATACTGAAGTCCCGAGGGGAGAGTCACTACTCCGGGCTTCTTCTTGTTGGCTGCAAGCCACTTCTCGCCTGCTGCCTTGTTGGAGCCGAACTGTTTCGACATGGTAGCGTTCTTGATCTGCTCCATCTTGCTTTGCGCAATCTGGTTGGCACTCTCAGGTGTCATGATGCCCTTCTTGCCTGTAGCTCCCGTGATGAATCCGGCAAGCAGGTTCTTCAAGGAGATGGTCTTGGTGCTGTCGTCGCCGAACACCTCATGATTCACGCCCTTGACAAGCTGGGTAGAGAGCTGCTGACCGACCTGCAGGCCCATGATGTAAGCCGCTTTCTTCTTGTCGTCGCCGGCGTTGACACCCTCGTTGATACCCTTTACAAACTCGTCCATATAGGTGGTGTCGATGACCTGCCCCTGCTGGATAGCCTGATGTACATACTGCGACTGCAGCAGTCCGATGGCGTAGCTCATGGAGTCAATGTCGGTCTTGAGGTCAGCACGGGGAGCTGACGAGTTGCCGCAGGCTGAGAAAGCCAAGGCAGCGGTGGCCATGACGGCCAGTGTTTTCATTGTTTTCATTGTTGATATTCTGTTTATGTCTTGATTTTTATTGATGATCTTCAACCCGTTGTTTACCGTTGGGAATCCGCATCTATTACAGAAAGGCGGCTCCAGAAACGTTCATGAGGAAAGAATTACTTCACCTTGATCAGTTCCACATCAAAGATGAGGGCAGCGTAAGGCGGAATGGACTGTCCGGCTCCCTGCTCTCCATATGCGAGGTTGTAGGGGATGAAGAATCGGTATTTAGCCCCTTCCTGCATGAGTTGCAGACCTTCTGTCCAGCCCTTGATGACTTGATTGAGACCAAAGGTGGCTGTCTCGCCACGGCGATAGCTCGAATCGAAGACCTGTCCGTTGACGAGTGTGCCTTCGTAGTGGCACTCCACCTGGTCGGTAGCCGACGGCTTACGCCCGTTTCCCTCGCGCAACACCTCATACTGCAAGCCTGAAGGCAGGGTCTTCACACCTGGTTTCTTGGCGTTCTCGGCCAGGAAACTCTCTCCTTCGGCCTTAGCGGCCTTGGCCTGCCCTTCCGTTTTCTGCTGGAAGAAGGTCTGCACAGCGGTCTGAGCCTCCATGTCGGTGAGTTGAGCCTTGCCTGCGAAGACATCGGTGATGGCTCCAGCGAAATCGCTGACGTTAAGGTCGGTGGCGTTCATTTGCTGTAACTGGTGCCCGATGCTCATGCCAAGGGCGTAGCTTACTTTATCCATTTTCTTTTCTGATTTCTTATTAAATATTAATAGTCGCACAAAGTTACGCTTTTTTGGTAGCATAATCGTATTATTTTAGTATTTTTGTGGAAAATATTACGTTGTATGAAAAAGAAGGTAGTGTTTTTGACAGGAGCTGGCATGTCGGTGGAGAGCGGTTTCAAGACTTTCCGCGGCAACGATGGATTGTGGGAGAATTATCCAGTGGAGCAGATCGCGAGCCATGAAGGGTGGGAGCGTGATCCCCGCCTCGTCACTGAGTTTTACAACAGGCTGCGCCGTAAGCTGTGGGACGCTCAGCCCTGCGAAGGCCACCGACTCATTGCGGAGATGGAGAAGGACTATGACGTGACGGTGCTCACCCAAAACGTGGACAACCTGCACGAGAAAGCCGGATCGACCCGCGTCATCCATCTGCACGGCGAGTTGACAAAAGCGTGCTCAAGCAATGATCCTTACGATCCGCGTTATATCCAGCAGCTCACACCTGACAACAGCGATGTTGAGCCCGGTACCAAAGCAGGCGATGGATCGCTGCTTCGCCCGTTTATCGTCTTCTTCGGTGAGAGCGTACCCATGCTGGAGCCTGCCGCGGAAGCAGCGTCCCACGCCGATATTTTCGTTATCATTGGTACGTCGCTTGTGGTCTATCCCGCCGCCGGACTTATGCAATTCGTGCCTCGGGATTCGCCGGTCTACCTCATCGATCCCAATCCTGTAGCGGCCGGAGGCCATGTGACACAGATTCAGAAGGGTGCCTCGGAGGGCATGAAAGAGTTGCTGAAAAGGATCTGACCTTATCCCTATAGGCAGCAGACGTTTTTTTTCTGCAGAATACTCGCTTCCCCTTTACGCCGTAGACGCGTTGCCTTTACGCCGTAGACGCGTTGCCTTTACGCCGTAGACGCGTTGCCTTTACACCGTAGACGCGTTGCCTTTACGCCGTAGACGCGTTGCCTTTACAGCGTAAAGAGAAACCGATGTCTTCCGGTTTTATAATAATATCCTATTGAGAGACCTTGTATCTCCCGTTTTTTTATTAATTTTGTGGCATTATATTGAAAGGGCATGCTTATGGTACGACGGGAAGAATGGCACGATGAATACTGGCTGTTGCTTATACAACTTTATCTCAGGCAACCGCAGGGTGTGAAGCATCTCTACAGCCGGCAGTTGGTCGGCGTGGCGACGGAGCTGCACATTCATCCTACGCAGATCCACCAGCGCATGTTCAAACTGCGGCAGATTGACACACCGCGTCTGCAACGGTTGTGGGATGTGTATGCGGGAAACCCTCGGAAACTGAAACGGGGCATCAAGCTGCTGCGGCAGATGAACGGCTTCGGCAGCGCCGGCGCATTCTATGCGGGCGTGGAGGTGAACGAGTCGTGGGAGAAAGACTTCAGACCCATCGGCATCGGTACGCTCACACCGGTGAAGCTCATCATGATCCTTGATCTCTATTTCCGCCTCACGCCCATTACGATGGTTGAGGACACGCCGGAAATCAAGGACTTGTCCAAACTCTTGAAAGAGAGTACACGCCAAGTCGTGAACGTGATGGACGTTTTCCTGGTGTGCGACCCGTATATCGGCCAAAGCCGCTCCACCGACTCTCCTCTCCTTGAGGCCTGTACGGATGTATGGAATCGGTTCGGCAACAAGGACCCTGAAGAACTCGCTGCCTTGGCGGCACAGTTGAAGGAATATTTCAAATAGTTGAGGGGTTCAGAGGTGCAGTCAATACATCAACCCATCATATGGGTCGACAACTCAGATGAAAAACACGGATAGACAATATAGACACGGATAGACAATATAGACACTAATAGAGAAAATAGACTGAATAGAGAAAATAGACTGAATAGAAGAGATGTATAGATCACAATATAGACCAATCATGTAATGACGGGTCTTCAGGGCTCCAGTTTTCAGCACTTCTCTTTCATCAATCATCATCATGGCACAGAAACTCATACAGACTCAGACACAACAGCAGGTACAGCAGCAGCGGCTCTCGCAACAGCAGATGTTGCAAGTGAAGCTCTTAGAAATGCCGTTGGCGGAGCTGGAGCAGAACATCAGCGCAGAACTTGACGATAACCCCGCGTTGGAAGAGACGCGCGACGACGAACCTATGGAGATGGAACCAGCTAACAGCGAAGACTCCTCGGACGGTGCTGACGACGATTCTTTTGAGGAGAAAACCGAGCGCGAAGAGCGTGAGGAGGCTCTCGACAATGCACTGGAAGACCTTGGCGGCGACGACGAGATGCCGGAGCCGATGCACGGCTCCTCGCGGGCTAATCCTGATGCCGACTATGAGGAGACCGTATGGGGCGACACCACCTCTTTTTACGATAAGCTCAAAGAACAGATGGGAGAAACGGAGCTCACAGAAGAGCAACAGCAGATCATGGAGTATCTCATCGGGTCGCTCGACGGCGACGGACTGCTCAGGAAGAGCCTCGACGACATCTGTGACGAGCTGGCCATCTACCATGGTGTTGACGTGCCGGTGAAGGAGATAGAGCGGGTGCTGCGCATCCTGCAGACCTTCGACCCTGCGGGTATCGGTGCCCGATCCCTACAGGAGTGTCTGCTGCTGCAGATAGCACGCAAGCCGGAGGGCAGGATCAGGACGCTGATGAAGGAGGTTGTCAGCAATCATTACGATGAGTTCATCAAGAAACACTGGGACAAAATCGCACAGTCAATGGGTCTCACTGATGATCAGGCTGCCGCTGTTCATAACGAGATAAAGAAGCTCAACCCCAAGCCGGGGGCCGCGCTTAGTGAGACCGAGGGCCGGAGCCTGCAGCAGATCACTCCAGACTTTATCGTCGATACCGACGATGACGGTAACGTCTCTTTCTCCATCAATGAGGGACGCCTACCTGACCTTAAGATATCACCGTCGTTCACTGAGATGGTCGATACCTACCGCACCAATAAGCAGAACATGAACCGTAAGGAGAAGGAGGCGCTGCTCTATGCCAAGGAAAAGGTGGACAAGGCTCAAGGCTATATCGACGCTGTCAGGCAGCGACGTCACACACTCTATGTCACGATGAAAGCCATTATCAACTGGCAGAAGAAATTCTTTCAGAATGGCGATGAAGCCGACCTTAAGCCGATGATTCTCAAAGACATTGCCGAGAGGACAGGACTGGATATCTCCACCATCTCGCGCGTGAGCAACATGAAATACGCGCAGACCCGCTGGGGCACCTTTCCGCTGAGATTCTTCTTCACCGACGGCTACGTGACCAAGGATGGCGAGGAGATGTCAACACGAAAGATTAAACTCGCGCTGAAAGACCTTATCGACAACGAGGACAAGCATAAGCCGCTAAGCGACGACGTCCTCGCACGCGAGATGAAAAAGAAAGGATTCCCCATAGCCAGGCGCACGGTGGCTAAATATCGCGAACAGCTTGGGCTGGCCGTGGCGAGGCTCAGAAGAAGTTAGGGGAGCCGGTAGTTAGTAGTTAAGTTGAGTTATAGAGAATGCGAGAAAAAGACATTATCATAGCGGCACGGGTGGTCAGCATGGTGTTCACGCCTTTCTATCTGCCCTTGGGGGGGCTGTTGGCACTGTTCGTTTTCAGCTACATGAACTTGATGCCGTTCGCTTACAAGAGCATGGTATTGCTGATGGTATATCTCTTCACCATCCTTCTGCCATCGCTCCTGATTCATGCCTACCGTAATTATCAGGGATGGTCACGATGGCAGTTAGGCAAACGGGAGAGCCGTATGGTGCCTTACATCATCGCCATCTTGTGCTACACGTTGTGCTATTTCATAATGAGTTATCTGCACATACCGCAGTTCATGGCCAACATCCTTGTGGCTGCGCTGCTCATTCAAGTGGTGTGTGCCATAGTCAATGTGTGGTGGAAGATTTCCACGCACACCGCAGCCATAGGTGGATTTGAGGGTGCGCTGGTGGCGTTTTCCATCCTCTTTGCCTTCAATCCGCTGTGGTGGTTTTGTGTCATCCTCTTTATTTCAGGCGTGGTGGGCACCAGCCGCATGATTCTGAGGCAGCACTCCCTCTCACAGGTCGTCATTGGCTTTCTCGTAGGAGCCGTGATCGGCTTCTGGGCGATCATCTGACACGAATGGTAAAAATACAATTCGTTTCCGTTCAGTGCTGCGCAGCCCGCTCAGAGTAATGACAAACCTTATAAAATATCATAGATTATGAAGCCGTTAGTAAGTATTATCATGGGTTCCACAAGCGACCTTCCTGTCATGGAGAAAGCTTGCAAATGGCTTGAGGAACGGGAGATTCCCTTCGAGATGAATGCCCTCTCTGCCCATCGCACACCCGATGCCGTGGAGCGGTTTGCCAAAGGTGCCAGGGCCCGTGGCGTGAAGGTCATCATTGCCGGAGCCGGCATGGCAGCAGCTTTGCCGGGTGTCATTGCCGCTTCGACGCCACTGCCCGTCATCGGTGTGCCTATCAAAGGCATGCTGGATGGTCTTGACGCCATGCTTTCCATCATCCAGATGCCGCCGGGCATACCCGTAGCTACGGTAGGTGTGAACGGTGCGCAGAATGCTGCCATCCTTGCTGCAGAGATGATAGCCTTGGGGGATGAGGCCATCGCTGCAAAGGTAGACGCTTGGAAAGCCGGACTTGGAAAGAAAATAGAGAAGGCTAACGCAGAGCTGGTCGCTATCAAGGATTATAAATTTAAGTGCTGAATGGATTTGTTCAACTATCATCGGCGTGAGACATCAGTCGTACACGTTGGCCAGATCGACATGGGCGGCGATAACCCCGTGCGTATCCAGTCGATGACGACAACAAGCACTGACGACACCGAGGGCAGCATCACCCAGGCTGAACGTATCATCAAGGCGGGAGGAGAGCTCGTACGCCTGACCACGCAAGGCATCAGGGAGGCTGAGAACCTAAAGAACATCAGTGCCGGACTAAGGCACGATGGCTTTGCCACACCATTGGTGGCCGACGTGCATTTCAATCCGCGCGTAGCTGACGTAGCGGCGCTCTATGCAGAGAAGGTTCGCATCAATCCCGGCAACTATGTAGACCCCGCGCGAAAGTTTATCAAGCACGAGTACACCGATGAAGAATATGCTGAGGAACTCAAGAAAATAGAGGAGCGTCTTGTACCCTTCCTCGACATCTGCAAGGAGCACCACACTGCCATCCGCATCGGCGTGAACCACGGTTCGCTCTCTGACCGCATCCGTAACCGCTATGGTGACACACCCGAGGGCATCGTGGAGAGCTGTATGGAGTTCTTGCGTATCTGCAAGAAACACGACTTCAACAACGTTGTCATCTCCATCAAGTCGAGCAACACCGTTGTCATGGTACGCTCGGTGCGCCTGCTTGTAGAAACCATGGAAAGGGAGGATATGCACCATCCTCTTCATCTCGGCGTGACCGAGGCCGGTGAGGGCGAAGACGGACGTATCAAGAGTGCCGTGGGTATCGGCGCGTTGTTAGCCGACGGCATCGGAGACACCATCCGTGTCTCGTTGACAGAGGAACCCGAAGCAGAGATACCCG
Source organism: Hallella multisaccharivorax DSM 17128 (assembly GCF_000218235.1). GTDB lineage: Bacteria > Bacteroidota > Bacteroidia > Bacteroidales > Bacteroidaceae > Prevotella > Prevotella multisaccharivorax. The sequence continues at coordinate 671,196 of NZ_GL945017.1, forward strand.
TAGCCCGCCATTTGGTAGATTATATTGGCCATAAAGCGGGACATCAGCTCATCCCCGCTGAGACCTATGGCGGTTTCGATTGGCTCAGGCCGGAGCGCCGATACACAAAGGTCGTGGAAAATATTGGTGGTCAATGTGTGCCGGTAGTCATTGCCAGCAAGAACAAGACTGTTGCCGCTGAGGAAAATCGTGACTCCAAGGCCGACTACATCTATCTCGGTCCACAGCTCCCCAAGGAGAGGGTGAAAGGTCAGAGATATATCGTCGACTATCAGTGCTATACCGAGGCTGCGGACAAATCGCAGCTCTACCCCATCTTCCCTGTCACCGCCATGCCACTCATCGGTATGGCTGAGACAAAACTGAAGTTCCTCGTCCTACAGTTTGGCACGCCGGCAGAAGAATATCTTGCTTGTCTGAAGGCGCATCCTGAGATCGTCGTGGTCTGCATGAGCAATCACCAGAACCGGCTCGGGGCGCAGCGTGCACTCGTCCACGAAATGATGGTCGCAGGTGTGGAGAATCCCGTAGTCTTTGCACAGATGTATCGGTTGAACGATAAAGAGGAGTTTCAGTTGGAATCGGCAGCTGATATGGGCGCACTGATGATGGACGGACTCTGTGACGGCATCTGGCTCATGAACGACGGCAACGTCGCCGAGGCTGACATTGAGGACACAGCCTTCGGCATTCTGCAGGCAGGACGGTTGCGGACGTCGAAAACCGAGTATATCAGCTGTCCGGGATGCGGCCGCACACTCTATGATCTGCGCGACACCATCCGCCGTATCCATGAGGCCACAAAAGACATGAAAGGCCTGAAGATAGGCATCATGGGCTGTATTGTAAACGGCCCCGGTGAAATGGCCGATGCCGACTATGGCTATGTAGGCGCCGGACCGGGCAAGATCTCGCTCTACAAGGGAAAGGAATGCGTGGAGCATAACATCCCGGAATGTGAGGCCGTGGAGCATCTGCTCAAGCTCATCAAAGACGACCGTTCAGATGATTCAAACCATCAATAAATGACAAAACTCGTTTATTATCTTCTCTATGCCATCAGCATCCTGCCGTTCAGGATGCTGTATACCATTTCTGATATGATTATGCCGCTACTCTATTATATAATAAGGTATAGGCGCGACGTAGTCAGGCGAAACCTTACATCGGTCTTTCCTGAGAAATCGACAAAAGAGATCAAAAGCATCGAGAAGAAATTCTACCATTGGTTTTGCGACTATTTCCTGGAGGCCATCAAGCTGTTGAGCATCAGCGATGAAGAGCTTAACCGCCGCCTGCGGGTCAAGAATCCCGAGGTGCACGAGCAATGGTTCGTCAATGGCAGAAACACAGCAGGCTTTCTCGGACATTACTGCAACTGGGAGTGGCTCTCACGTGTGGGCAAGGACATGAATCCTGAGCGTCGCCTCTGTCTCATCTATGATCCACTGCACAGCCGTGTCATCAACTACGTGTTCCTTCGTCTGCGCACCTATGCGCCGACAGGTGTGCCCACTCCGAAGAAAGACATCCTGCGGCAGCTCGTAGGCTGGAGACGCGAAGGACGGATGAGCCTGTCCGGATATATTGCTGACCAGGCACCCAAATGGGAGAATATCCATCTGTGGCTGCCTTTCCTCAACCATGCGGAGACGCCGGTATTCACAGGTGCCGAGCGCATCGTGAGAAAGATGAACGATGTCATTTTTTACGTGAAGATGACGCGTCCGCGCCGCGGCTATTACGATGTAGAATACATACCCATCACCGACGACCCCGCCAGCCTGCCCGAAGGAGAGGTCACACGCCGCTTCTTCCGGATGCTGGAGCAGTCGGTGCGCAAAGCCCCCGAATACTATCTGTGGACGCACAACCGCTGGAAACGCACCAAGGAGGAGTTTGACCGCCGGTTTACAGTGATTAATGGAAAGGTTGTTGCCAAGAAGCAAATACAGGGAATTATGCTATAGGCACAGGTTTCTGACGTCATCCTCAAAAGTCTCCTTGTTGAGGGCCTTTGCTTTTAAAGCCGACCGATAGTTGTAGATAGTGCGTGGCGTGCAGAAAAGCAGGTTGGCAATTTCGCCGCTATCTTTTACACCCAGACGTATAAGGGCAAAGATGCGCAGCTCTGTTGACATATTGCCCGATTTCAGTTGTATGGCACTGTCGGAGGAGAGTAGGTGGTTGAGTTCCTCAATGAATGTAGGATACAAGTCAAGAAAAGCCTTGTCAAAGCCATTGAGGAATGTCACTGCATCCTCGTCTGATAGCCTGGAAGATGAAAATGCACTTAGCAGATCGTTGATTTGATTGACCTTAATCTTCCTGTATACAAACTTCTGATAACTGTTTAGCCTGTCAATGTATTTTGAGCAAAGATCAATATACAGTTTTGCAAGGTTCTCACGCTTGTGATTAACATCTATGAGGTTTTCGTTGTGCTCGGTAAGTTTGGTATTCAGTGACTGCAACTCATCATTAAGACCAACTAACTGCTTGTTCTGCTTAGCTATCTCTTTCCTCCGTTTGGTCAGCAGACCGTTCTGCCTGATAATGAATGCCGTAGCGACAACAAGAGCAAGAAACAGAAAGAAACTTCCACCGAGCGCCCAGAGGAGCTTGGTATTCTGTCCGTTAATTTTGTCTTTGAACCTTGATACGATGACCGGCAGCTTGTCGGTACTGCTGATGATGCGCAGCCTATTATTGTAGAACTTAGCATCCTCTATTGACACAGAGATATACCTCTCTGCACGTTTGATGTCGCCATTTGTGGTGAACAGCCAGTCAGCGACAGTATAGAGCGAGAGATTTTCTTTCACAGGGGTCATGATATCAGTGATGGCCGTACGGATCATATACGACTCAAACTTGTCGTATTGTTTTAAGAAGTTGTAACAGCAGGCGGCAGCAAAGCATGCAGTGGAATAGAGACGGGTGTTCTCTGGCTCCGATTCCAACACCTTATTATAATAGTACAGCGCTTTGATATGGCTTCCGACAATGTACATCTCATATTCTCCTTTGAGATAATTATAGTCGTTGGGATGGTCTTTGGCGACACTAAGTGTACGGCGGAGATATTCCTTCTTCTTTGCCCAATAAACGGCACGGTACTCGCTGTCGTTGGTATAGTCACTCCAGTATGTATAGAGCCAATAGAGCGTGAGGTTGTACTCGTAGGTCAGACTTTTAATGACGGGTCTGGCGTCCAGCTTATTCAGCAGACCGAAAGCTTCACTATAAAGCCCTGCAGCAGAGAGAAGTGAAGCCTTATGAATAAGATTGAGCTGGGTGTAATAAGAGTTGTGTGCCTCTTCTGCCAGTCTTAGTCCTTTTTTGACATAGACCATCGCCGAGTCGAAACGAAAATAATGGTATTCGTTGAAAATGTCATCGTAGAGCCTTAGCCGTTTCATAGGATCTACGGTAACGGGGAGTATCTTCTTTATTTGCTCAATGCGTTGCTCCTTTTCTTTCGTGTAATTAGCGCGATTGGCTACTACACTGTCGAGCCGTGCATAAAGCTGGGAGTTGCCGGCATAAACGTCTATGACGGTCATGTACATCAAGGCCAGAAATAGTAAATATTTCATTTTCATCTTTCCTATACTTTTATTTCACAAAGTTACGTAAAATATAATTAATTCCTCAATGTACTTTGGATTATTTTTAATTATATGATATATAATTGATTATCAAACAATTAAACTTTATTTTGTGATCTTCTCATGTACTTCTTATGTACTTCTCATGACAAGGTATCATAAAGCTCACTATCTTTGCAAAGAATTCTAAAAACAGTGACAATATAAATACAATCAACTAATATTTTTAGCATGAGACCAAAAGAAAGAAATGATTTCAAGTGTCGGTTTGTGCTTTTAGCCTTACTGATGTTTGTGGAACTTGCTGCATTTGCCCAGCAAGTGAAAGTGTCGGGTACCGTGACCGACCCTGGTGGTGAGCCTCTGATTGGCGTAACAGTCAGGATTGCCAATGCCGGAAAAGATGTGGCTGGCAGCATCACCGATATGGATGGTAAGTACACTATCAGCGTACCTGCTTCTTCCTCGCTGATTTTCTCGTATATTGGCTTTGAGAGCACCACTCAGGTAGTAGGCGGACGTACGACAATCAACGTGACTCTCCATGAGAAGAACGATGTCCTCAATGAGGTTGTCGTCATCGGTTATGGTACGATGGACAAGAAAGAGTTGACCTCCGCCATCTCTCATGTCTCCTCCAAAGACTTTACACAGGTAGCCAGTGTCGACCCGTCGATGATGATCCAGGGCAAGGTACCGGGCGTGAGCATCACCAACACGGGTGCCGGCGACCCAAACAATCAGGCGAGCATCCAGATCCGTGGCGTGTCATCGCGTGCTGCCGGTTTAGGTCCTCTCATTGTCATCGACGGTGTGCCGGGTGGTAACCTCACCAATATCAATCCTAATGATATTGCTTCGTTCGATATTCTGAAAGACGGTGCCGCCTCTGCTATCTATGGTACCCGTGGCTCTAACGGCGTCATCCTCGTGACGACGAAGAAGGGCGCGCGCGACGGTGCCATCCATACATCTTATAATGGTACGGTGTCGTTCGATGTCATCAAGAAAGAACTCGACATGCTCAGTGCCGACGAGTACCGTGCCAACCGCATCGCTTCCGGTTCAGGTTATGATCTCGGCGGATCTACCGACTGGCTTGACGAGGTGAGCCGCGTCGGCGTCCGAACCCAGCACACGCTGACCTTAAGCGGTGGCAACAGCAAGAGCAACTATCGTGCTTCTATCGACTACCGTAATGCAGAGGGTATCGACCGTTACTCCGGACGTAAGGAATATGGTGGGCGCGCTTCCATCAACCATACCACGAAGAGCGGACTGTTGACCTTCGGGCTCAACATCGCTCCGCGTATCGCTTACCGCAGGAAAGCCTCCTGGGATGTCTTCCGCAATGCCATAGAGGCCAATCCTACCACTCCTATCATGAATCCGCAAAATCCTGCGCAGTATTATAACTTCAAGGGACAGGCGGCCGGCTATAACCCGGTGGAACTCGAGAACCTTGACAAGAACACAGGTACGACGAAGCTCCTCGACTGGGATGCTTCGGCCAAGCTCAACCTCTTCCCCTTGTTGCTTAAGAACCCGGGCAAGCAGATGCTCACTACACAGCTGACCTTTGCCGACCATCAATACGACAACTACAACCAATTCTTCCGGCCATCGACAAGTACGTTGGCTATCAATGCCGGACGCAGCGGCGAGGCATCACAAGACTACTCCAAATCTTCAATGCAGAGTGTGGAATGGATTACCAACTACAGCAACTCCTTCGGTAATCATAATGTCAAGCTCATGTTGGGCTACTCCTATGAGTACAACAAATACTCTGGCTTGAACGCCAACAACAAGGACTTTCCTAACGATGCCCTTGAGGATAACAACCTCGGTTCAGGAACCTACGCCAAGGACAAGGGCGAAGTCGACATGGGATCGTACATGAACGACAACAAGCTCATTGCTTTCTTCGGTCGTGTAAGCTATGACTGGAAGGGCCGTTACATGCTGACAGCTTCTCTGCGCCATGAGGGTTCCTCTAAGTTCGGTGCCAATCACAAGTGGGGCAACTTCCCTGCCGTCTCTGTGGGTTGGCGTATCTCTGATGAACCATTTATGAAAGAAATGAAGAGCTGGCTCGCCGACCTGAAGCTACGTGCCGACTACGGTGTGACAGGTAACCAGGATTTCGACAGCTACAAGTCGCTCAACACCATGCAGGGCTTCGGTTATTATATGTACAACGGTAAGTTCTATCAGGTATGGGGTCCTGGTAAAAACGTCAACCCTGACCTTCACTGGGAGAAGGGCAAGAACTGGAACATCGGTCTGGACTGGACGCTGTTCCAGGGCAGGCTCTACGGTTCGTTCAACTACTACAACCGCAAGCAGCAAGATCTCCTTGGCGACTACAATGTCTCAGTGCCTCCTTATTTGTTCACCACAACCTTCGTCAACGTAGGTACCATGCGTAACAACGGTTTTGAGTTCGACATCACATGGAACGCCATCAAGACCAAGAACTTCAGCTATACGCTGAACGTCATCGGAGCAACCATGGCCAACAAATTTGTGAGCTTCAGTAACAATCAGTTTGTAGGCCAGGACTATTATGATGTCGTCAGCCCTGAGGATCCTTATCCTTTCCATACCTTGCAGCGCATTGAGAAAGGCAAGCGCATCGGTAACTTCTATATGCTGAAATATGCCGGTGTGGACCCACAGGGCCGCTGGGTGGTCTATGACAAGAACGGTGACAAGGTTCTCGCCGACAATGCTACCGACGATGACCGTCAGTATGTGGGCAATGGCCTGCCTAAGTTCACCGGTTCTATGACTCACACCTTCCGTTATAAGAATATCGACCTCTCGCTGTTCTTCCAGACAGCCCTTGGCTTCGACATCTTCAATATCCATGATTTCTACTATGGCACGAAGAACTTTCAGGGCAATGTCATGGACAAGGCATACAGCAAGAACAAGATCATCTCTCAGAACCCTATCGTGTGCGACTACTTCCTCGAGCCGGGCGATTATCTCAAGCTCTCTTCTGTGAACATCGGTTACACGCTGCCGCTGAAGAGCAAGTTTATCGAGTCGCTCCGCATCTATGCTGTGGGCAGCAACCTCTTCACCTGGACACAGTTTTCGGGTGTCGATCCTTCCACCTATCAGGTCAATGGTCTTAATCCAGGAGCCACGGGTTCACGTTCTTATTATCCGTCAACACGCCAGTTTATGCTTGGCATGCAGGTTGATTTCTAAACAAACAATCATTACAAGACTATGAATAAGCTATTTAGATATGCTGCCATGCTCATGATGCCGGCAGCACTGCTGACGGTCACCGGCTGTACTGATCTCGATGAGACGCTCTACGATCAGGTGGCATCACAGAACTACTATAATACCAAGGATGACGTCATCCGTGCCGTTTTTCGGCCTTTCGAGCATGGTTTCTGGAGCATCCAGAGCCGTATGGTGCTCAATGAGGAGACCGCCGACCAGCTCATCACTCCTACGCGTGAGGACTGGTGGGACGATGGTGGCCGCTGGGCCCGTCTGCACCGTCACAAGTGGCTAACGACTAACGGTGAGGCACAGAGTGCCTACAACGGCTGCTTCCAAGGCATCGGTCAGGCCAACATGGTCATCGAGGACCTTGACAAGCTCTCCGCTTCTAAGTTCGGATTCACCGAGGCAGAGTTCAACAACCTGAAGGCGCAGAACCGTGTCCTGCGTGCCTGGTTCTACCTTACGCTTCTTGACGAGTTCCGTAACGTACCATTCTCTGAGAGCTTCTATGATCAGTCGAAGAACACCATGAGCCAGGTAGAGCCGAAGAAGATTTACGACTTCATCGAGTCAGAGTTGAAGGCTGCCATCCCCGAGCTGGTGAAAAAGAGCAGTCTCGGCGGTAATGAAAATCTTCAAGGACAGTGGACACAGGCTGGTGCTGCCGCCCTCTTGACCCGTCTCTATCTCAATGCCAAGGTCTATGTCGGTGAGGATCATTTCGCTGACTGTGAGAAAGTGGCTCAAGACATCGTCGACGGTAAGTACGGCACTTACAAAGTCGCAGACCGCTGGGACGCTGCCTTCGACTGGAACAACGAGACCTGCGACGAGGTCATCTTCGCTTTCCCGGCTTCTGCCTCTGAGTCTCACTGGCACTATAAAGGTGACACCTACTGGTGGTCAGTACCATCGAAAGCCAACGACTGGCTCCACGACACCAAGAGCAAGGAGGGTAGCCACAACATCAAATACTCTTGCTCACCGAGCTACAAACCTAACGGCGAGAAATACAACTATGAGCTGGGTATGCCTGTCTCCCGCTTCAAGGATTATCCTTCTGATGTCCGCCTGAAGAAATACACCAACCTTGGCAACAACAAGCGTGAGGGTATGTTCGTCTATGGCAAGATTCAGTATACCGATGACAATGGCAACACACAGTACCTGAAAGACCACAACGGCAAGTACACCCTTGACATACGTGATGCTGTAGGCAAGTTCGGTGCTACTGACGGCGACAAGTGGCTGGCTAAGTCAGAGAGCCGTCTTGAGGACGGTGACGACAACTCCGGATGGATGTTTGCCAAGTATCCGCTCTATTCTGACGACGAGGATGGTCAACTTGAGGCCGACTACTGTGAGATCCGTCTGCCGGAGGTCATCTACAGCCTCGCAGAGTGTAAGCTGCGTGAGGGCAAGACCGAAGAGGCTGCCAAGCTTCTCAACAGCGTCCGTAAGCGCAACTATCCTTCATCCGACTGGAGCACGGTGCTCTATGCTCCTGAGGGTTCTGCCAAGCTCGACATGAGAGAGATGCTCAATGAGTGGGGCCGTGAGTTCTTCGCTGAGAGCCGCCGCCGTATCGACCTCATCCGCTTTGGCAAGTTCACCAGCAACTGGTGGGACAAAGATGCTGACGCTGACAACCACACGCTCGTCTTCCCGTTCCATCCTGACATTCTCGGTTCTAACAGAAGCCTGAAGCAGAATCCAGGATATGACAATTGATGGTCAACCTTAAACAGAAAAAACAATGAAAAAGATAACAAGAATAACAAGATATGTACTATGTGCCTTGGTGATGCTTCTTGCCACATTTACCTTCCAGTCATGCGACGACGCCAAGGATACCGTTCTCATCACCGAGGAGCTCCCGCTCAAGGTTGACCATCTCTATATGGTGGGCGATGCCACGCCGACAGGCTGGAGTATCGATAACCCCACAGAGCTGACACGTGATGAGAACGACAAGTTTGTCTTCACCTATCACGGCAAGCTCAACGCCGGTGAGATGAAGTTCCCGCTCACGAAAGGTGCAGGCTGGGATGTGACCTTTATCTATGCTCCCGCCTCAGGCACGGAGATCAGTGACAAAGGTGTTGCCAGCGACAAGATAGACGTGCGCAAGGGTGGCGATGACAACAAGTGGAAAGTCACGGTTGCCGGTATTTATACCCTGACGCTCAACCTCCGCGACCGTACCATCAACGCCGTGTACGAAGGCGAGGAGCCTCCTACGCCTATCGCCACCGAGTGGTTGTCGTTTATCGGCGATGCCACACCGTGGGGCTGGGACAACAATGTGCTTGCCTCAAAGGTGGAGGATGGCAGTGCCAAGTTCAAGAAGACTTCCGACAAACCGCTACAGTTCACCTATGATGGTCATCTCAATGCCGGTGAGTTCAAGCTGGCTTACGACAAGACCGATATCCCCGGCTGGAACAATTATATCCAGGCACCGGAGGCAGGCGTCACCATCAGCCACGAAGGCGTGTCCAAGAAAGGCATGGCAATCGGCGGCAGCGACAATAAATGGAAGGTCACGGAGGCTGGCACCTACAAGCTCGTCTTCGACATGACCAATCTCACCATCACAGTGGCTTCATTCACCGCCGACCCCGTGCAGCCTGCAAAGAATCCGTGGACTACGGAGACGCTCTATATCCTCGGTTCTGCTGCCAAGGGATGGACCATCAGCGAAGCACTGGCCCTCACGAAGACCGGCGACCAGCTCTTCGTCTATGAGGGACAGCTCAACGAGGGAACCTTCAAGCTCATGGCTACCAACGAGGGCGGATTCGGCACAGACGACAAGGACTGGTTCTATGCTCCCGCCAAAGACACTGCCATCAACACTGACGACAAGACATCAACAGACGTGGTCTACGGTACGGGTACAGCCGCCGATAACCAATGGAAAATCAGCAAGGCTGGAAAGTACAAGCTCACGCTTGACATGAAAGCCCACACTCTCAAGGCTGAATACATAGGAGAATAACCAATCTAAACGACAAAAAAATGAAAACACATATCTTTTCTATCCTCGCTTTAGCAACGCTCCTCTTGAGTTGCAACAACAACGAGTGGGATGTTTCCAGTGACCTTACAGTAGACAAGGAGGATCCCACAGTGGGTCTGACACCTCTTGCCGAGCAGAAGGATATGGACAAGGCTCCACTCTATTGGAGCGTCTACGGTTCACTGCGCCAGCAGGAGAAAGACGGATCCTTCCCTAATATCTTTACCGAGGACGACTGGGACAAAGCCATCGACTACGTGGCTACCAACCTCAAACCTTACGGCTACGACATGCTCGTCACCGACGGCTTCGCCTCTATGAGCGGTGACAATGGTTATATGACGCGCTACAGCCACGTCAGGAAAGACGAGGGCTCTCCGGAAGTAGAGCTCAGTACTATCATCGCCAAACTCAAAGCTAAAGGACTAAAGCTCGGTGTCTACGACAGCCCGTTCTGGCTTCATTACAATAACCCCGACGCCATCATCCCTGGTACCGACGGCATCAAGGTCAGCTCACTGCGCTATGATCCTGCCAAGGATAAGGATGTGCTCCATCCCGATAAGGAAGACAAGTTCTGGTGGGTCGTCACCGACCATCCTGGAGCAGAGCAGTTCTTTGAGGGCTTCTTCAAGCACTATGCCGACATGGGCGTGAAGTTTATCCGCATGGACTTTCTTTCTTGGTACGAGGATGGCATGAACTATACCGACCAGATAGACAAAGGCTACGGTCGTGAGCGCTATGTCAAGGGCCTGCAATGGGTCAACAAGTATGCTCAGAAATACGGCATCTATGTCTCTCTTGTCATGCCGCATCTGAAAAACAACGCCATCATTGAGAAATACTGTGGTAACATGATCCGCATCGATGCCGACGCTCTGGAGGGGTCATGGTATCGTTTCTCCGACAACAACCGTGGCTCGCTGCGCGGCGGCTGGCCAAACTCAGAGAATGCCTTCGACGGATTCGTCAACTGGTCAAAGATCTCCGGCAGACAGAAAGTACGACTCGACGGCGATTTCATCCGCATCGGATCTTATGCCAACGACGATGAGAAGATGTCGGTCATCTCCCTGCCGCTCATGGCTGGCGGTCCCGTCTCTGTCACCGACATGCCTACCGGTCACGACCTCACCTTCTTCCAGAACAAGGAGATGCTGGCACTGCAGAACGACGGCTTCGTAGGTCAGCCCCTGGCACGTGACCTGTGGAGCACCGACGGTGAGATATGGTACGGCCAGATGAAAGACGGATCGTGGGTTATCGGTCTCTTCAACCGCAGCGAGGCTGCTGCCACACGCTCTGTGACACTCTCTCGGATGGGAATCTCCGGCGAATGGAAGATGCGCGATTTGTGGAAACATGCCGATGAAGGAACGGTATCAGATAAGATAGAGGCTGAGATCCCTGCCCACGGCTGTAAGATCATCAAACTGACAAAATAAACAATCCATACCAAGAGCCTCGCAAGAGGCTCTTATAGCATGATAGAACCATGAAGAAACACATCAATATCGTGATGCTCCTGCTACTTGCTCTCCTCTGTCCGCTCTGTCCGCAGCCCTCAGGAGCACAGTCCGTCACCTCTCCCGACGGTAATCTCAAAGTAACCTTCTCCCTCACAGGCGACGGTGTGCCGACCTATGAGGTGAACTTCAAAGGCAAGGCGGTCATCAAGCCCAGCACCCTCGGCATAGAACTTGCAGAGGAGAACTCGCTGATGGGCCAGTTCCGCATTAACAAAGTCTCTACATCCACTTTTGATGAGACATGGCATCCTGTCTGGGGTGAGGAGCGTAACATACGCAACCATTACAATGAGATGTTTGTGGAGATGGAGAAGCCCGGCAGCGGCCGATTCATGAACCTCCGTTTTCGTGTCTACAACGACGGTGTGGGGTTTCGCTATGAGTTTCCACAGCAGAAATACCTGCCCTATTTTGTGGTCAAGGCCGAGCACACTCAGTTTGCCATGACCGGTGACCACACGGCATGGTGGATTCCCGGCGACTATGACACACAGGAATACGACTATACCGAGTCGCGCCTCTCTCAGATCCGCAAGCTCCTCCCGTCAGCTGTCAGCGGCAACGCCTCACAGACCGTTTTCTCGCCGACAGGCGTGCAGACCGCGTTGCAGATGAAGACCGACGACGGCATCTATATCAACATCCATGAGGCCGCCCTTGTCGACTATTCATGCATGCACCTCAACCTCGACGACAAGAACCTCATCTTCACCTCACAGCTCACCCCTGACGCGCAGGGTAACATGGCACACTTGCAGACACCGTGTCAGACACCGTGGCGCACCATCCAGGTGGTCGACGATGCGCGCAAGATCCTTGCCTCCCGCCTCATCCTCAACCTCAATGAGCCTTGCAAATACAAGGACACCAGCTGGATTAAGCCCGTGAAATACATCGGCGTTTGGTGGGAGATGATAGGCGGCGGAAAGCCATGGGCCTACACCAACGACCTGCCGTCAGTACGTCTTGGTGTAACCGACTACACCAAGGTCAAGCCCAACGGACGCCATCCCGCCAACAACGCCAATGTCAGAAAATATATCGACTTCGCGGCCAAGAATGGCTTCGACCAGGTGCTGGTTGAGGGATGGAACATTGGCTGGGAGGACTGGTTCGGACACAGTAAGGATTCCGTTTTTGACTTCGTCACGCCTTATCCCGACTTCGACATCGAGGCACTCAACGACTACGCCCATTCCAAGGGCGTGCGTCTGATGATGCACCATGAGACATCCTCATCCGTGCGTAACTACGAGCGACATCTCCATGTGGCCTACGACCTGATGGATAAATACGGCTACAATGCCGTGAAGAGCGGTTATGTGGGCAATATCATTCCGCGTGGCGAGCATCACTACGGACAGTGGATGAACAACCACTACCTCTATTGTGTCACCGAGGCTGCCAAGCACCATATCATGGTCAATGCCCACGAGGCAACGCGTCCGACGGGCCTGTGCCGCACCTACCCCAATCTCATCGGCAACGAGAGCGCACGTGGGACGGAGTATGAATCGTTTGCCGGCAACAAGGCGTTTCATACCACCGTCCTGCCATTCACCCGTCTGCAGGGTGGTCCGATGGACTACACCCCTGGAATCTTAGAGGGAGACATGCACAAAATAGACCCAGGCAAGCACCATCACATCAACTCCACGCTGGCACGCCAGCTTGCCCTCTACGTCACGATGTACTCACCGCTGCAGATGGCTGCCGACCTGCCCGAGAACTACGGGCATTATGCCGATGCCTTCCAGTTCATTAAGGATGTGGCTGTCGACTGGGATGAGAGCCGTTACCTTGAGGCCGAGGTGGGCAGATACATCACGATAGCGCGCAAAGCTAAGGGCAGCGACAACTGGTTTGTAGGCTGCACGGTTGGCGAGACACCACATAACTCGATACTGAAGCTCGATTTCCTTGACCCCAATCGCAAGTACGAAGCTACGATTTACGCCGATGGCAAGGACGCAAGCTACAAGGCCCATCAGCAGCATTACGTCATCACCCACCGCACGGTAACGAGCAAAACTGTGCTCAAGCTACATGCCGGTGCGGGTGGCGGCTATGCCATCAGCCTTTTTGCCAAATAGAAAATGACGGAGGATGGGGTTAGTTCACCCATCCTCTTTTTTTGAATTCCTCGAACAACGGCATGGCCAGCGTCTTGGCATCAGGATGGGGCTGCCCCGTGGTGCCGAGTGCCCGGAGATCAAAGAAATGCTTCCAGTCTGAGACAAAAGCGGTATGTACCAGCTCCGTCGCCGTGTCGAGGGGAAGCACCACGCGCGCCTCCTGAGGCTTGCGACCGGCAGAGATGAGATTCATGTACGACTTCTCCGCTGCGAGATTGGCAAACACCCAGTTGTCGAGCACTGTTGCCGAGCCGTCGGTCACCTGTCGGGCCAGCTCCATAAACTGCTGGCCACTGACGGTCAGCAAGCCGCCTTTCACTTGTCCGGCCCATTCCGAGCCGGTCATCTCCTGCCTGATCCATACCGGAAGATTGATGGTGATTTCGTTGCCGAACTTCGCTTTCGAATAGTTGCAATAGCGTGTCGACTGCTCCGCCATGGAGTCGGCACGGTGCCTGTTGAACTCACGAGTGATGGCAATCTGCGTGGAGAAGTGCACGGTCACACGGTGGGGATGACTGACCAGCGGCTCGCTCCAGAAAGCCTGCAAGTCGTAGAGCCGGTTGTTCTCAGCCAGCACGCGGAGATTGGTCGTGACATAATAGTTGTTGAAGGCAAAGTTCACCTGAGAGTACTTGTTGTTCATATAGAACACCCACGGCGCTACGTCAAAATATTTGTTGTTGCTTTGGCCAACTTCCTCTCTTGTTTTTTCATCGAAAACCAGATAGACGGTACCGTGCTCAAGCATGGCAAAGTGCTCGCTCTTGATCATCCGTTCCACAAAAGGTTGCGCGGAAGTGGCCGTGGTATGATCCTCACTCTTGTAGCACACGCGCCCCACGCGCTCTATCTGCCTGTAGACACCGGCTACGCCCGGCTCCTGTTGCCATATCTCGAAGGATGGAATATCGATTCGCATATTGTATGAACTGTTCTTGTTGATTTATGTTGACTGGCACGACAAAGATACAAACAAAATCTCATTCCTCCATACTCTTTCACCGATTATTTTCCAATACCGTTGCCTTTACACTGTAGACGCATTGCCTTTACACTGTAGACGCAATGCCTTTACGGCGTAGACGCATTGCCTTTACACTGTAGACGCATTGCCTTTACGGCGTAGAGGCAATGCCACAGAATTGTTCCTGAAAAAGCATTTGTTAGTTTGGCCGGTTTTTTGTAATTTTGCAACAATGAAAGGCATGTTGAGACAATGGATGAGAAAACAAGCATTGATCTTCTGAGCAGTCACGGCATTAAGCCGACAAGTAACCGCATCCTCGTGGTCAAGGCATTAGCTGCGGAGGAGTATCCGTCGACCTTGATGGAGCTGGAAAGCCATTTGGTCAGCGTGGATAAGAGCGGCATCTTCCGCGCGCTGACGCTCTTCCGTGACCATCACCTTGTCCACTCCATCGAGGACGGCGAGGGAGGCATCAGGTATGAACTCTGCCTCAGCCATGGAAATGATGATGAGGACGACGACCTGCACGTGCATTTCTATTGTGAGAAATGCCACAGGATCTTCTGCCTATACGACACGCCGGTGCCATCCGTCGGCCTGCCCCGCGGCTTTACGCGCGAGAGCTGCAACTATGTGGTCAAAGGCATCTGCGCAGAGTGCAATAGGCAAAAGACTTAGACATTCACTAACTTAGATAAACTTACTATATGAATCATTTTCTTCAACGAACCGCTGTTGTGGCGGTACTGCTTACCGCTTTGTCTTTCTCAGCCGTAGAGAAGGAATATTTATGACCCAAGGGGCAGATGCCCGATGCTCGCAAAGACCAGATCGCCGCCATGAGAGACGTGGTCAGCCAAAAGGATTTCAATGCCGACAAGCATCGTCTGCCCTATCTTGAATGGTTCGACGCGCCGGTCAAAGCCCTGCGTAACGGCTCCTGCATGATTCTGATCAGCGGCGGAGGCTATTACAATCCGGCCTACGTGCTCTCCGACGGAGCGAATGGAGAGAATGCGGCGGGAGGCAACGATGATCGTGACGTCATCAATCCGGAGTTTTCCTTCGATCTCAAGACCGCTCCAACGCTCTTCCTTCATGGCGACGCCGATGGCTATGCGGCCATGGGGGCGGTGAAATGCTGGGAAAAGATGCGCGCCATAGGCATGCAGGGCGAGCTTCACACGCTGGCTCTGCGCAAGCATTGTTTCCAGTACGAGGCTGCAGCCGGCACGGGAAGTTATACTTATCTGGACCGCATTTGGGATTTTCTTACAGAAAAGAAAATCAATCACTGATATTTTTTGTAATTTTGCACACAGCAAAAAACATACGGATTTTAACTACATGGAAGAGAAACATTTCAAGCGGACCACCGTTACTGCGGCTCTGCCCTATGCCAATGGGGGTGTACACATCGGCCATCTTGCCGGAGTGTATGTGCCTGCGGATATCTATGTGCGCTATCTGCGCCTGAAGAGGCACCCCGTCATCTTCATCGGCGGAAGTGATGAGCACGGCGTGCCCATCACCATTCGCGCAAAGAAAGAAGGCGTCACGCCGCAAGACATATGCGATCGCTATCACAAGATCATCAAGAACTCATTCAAGGAGTTTGGCATCTCGTTCGACATCTACAGCCGCACCACGTCGAAGGTGCACAATAAGTTCGCATCTGACTTCTTCCGCAAGCTCTACGACGACGGCAAGCTTGTGGAGAAAGAGTCGGAGCAATACTATGATCCCGAGGCCAAGCAGTTTCTGGCTGACCGTTACATCATGGGTACATGTCCTCATTGTGGCAACCCCAATGCCTATGGCGACCAGTGTGAGAAGTGCGGCAGTGACCTCTCGCCTATGGAACTCATCAATCCCCATTCCACCATCAGTGGTGTCAAGCCCGAGATTCGCAAGACCAAGAACTGGTATCTGCCGCTGAACCAATATCAGGACTGGCTGAAACAGTGGATTCTCAATGGCCACAAGGAGTGGCGCCCCAACGTCTACGGACAGTGTAAGTCGTGGCTCGACATGGACCTGCAGCCGCGCGCCATGACACGTGATCTCGACTGGGGCATCCCCGTGCCCGTGGAGGGAGCCGAAGGTAAGGTGCTCTACGTGTGGTTTGACGCACCTATCGGCTACATCAGCAACACGAAAGAGCTCTGCGATGCCAAGCCGGAGAAGTGGGGATCGTGGAAGCAATGGTGGCAGGATCCCGACACGCGTCTCGTACATTTCATCGGAAAGGACAACATCGTGTTCCACTGTCTCATCTTCCCGACGATGCTCAAGGCTCACGGCAACTATATCCTGCCCGACAATGTGCCCGCCAATGAGTTCCTTAACTTAGAGAACGACAAAATCTCCACGTCGCGCAACTGGGCTGTCTGGCTCGACGAATACCTTAAAGATTTCCCCGGAAAACAGGACGTGCTGCGCTATGTGCTCACGGCCAATGCCCCCGAGACCAAGGATAATAACTTCACATGGAAGGACTTCCAGGAGCGCAACAACTCTGAGCTGGTGGCTATCTACGGCAATTTCGTCAACCGAGCCCTACAGCTCACGAAGAAATACTGGGACGGAGTGGTGCCCAAATGTGGTGAGCTCAATGAGGTTGACCAAAAAGCCATTGACGAATTCAAGGATGTCAAGGACAAGGTAGAGCAGCTGCTCAACGGCTTCCATTTCCGTGAGGCACAGAAAGAGGCGATGAATCTCGCGCGCATCGGCAATAAATACATCACCGAGTGTGAACCCTGGAAAGTATGGAAGACCGACCCCAAGCGTGTGGAGACCATCCTCAACATCTCTCTTCAACTCGTGGCTAACCTGGCCATTGCCTTCGAGCCTTTCCTGCCTTTCTCCAGCCGCAACTTGCGTGAGATGATCGGGATGGACAGTTTCGACTGGTCTGAGCTCGGTCGTACTGACCTGCTCAAGGCCGGACACCAACTCGGTGAGCCGCATCTGCTCTTTGAAAAAATAGAAGACGAGGCTATCCAGAAGCAGCTCGACAAGCTCGCTGCTACGAAGGAGGCCAATGAGAAGGCTGAAGCCGACAAGGATTACAATGTAGAAGCCGACAAGGACTACAAGGCAGAACCCGTCAAAACCAATGTGCCTTTCGACGAATGGGAGAGGCTCGACATCCGCGTAGGACACATCAAGGACTGTCAACAGGTCAAAAAGTCGAACAAGCTCCTACAGTTCACCATCGACGATGGCAGCGGCACCGACCGCACTATCCTTTCGGGTATCGCCAAATTCTATAAGCCGGCGGATCTCATCGGACAGGACGTGCTCTTTATCGCCAACCTTGCGCCGCGCAAGATGATGGGTATTGAGAGTCAGGGAATGATTCTGTCCGCTCTCAACTTCGACGGGTCCCTCAGCGTCACCACTACACTGGGTCAGGTGAAACCTGGCAGCCAAGTGGGATGATGACCCAGGACCTGTTTCCCTAACATAGCAAATCATCCACGTTGCCCGTCAAGAGGCTTCGTGGATGATTCGTTTTTAATCAAGAGCGAAATAGGGATTTCTTTCTATTGACACTTTGAGGAAGAATTGATGATAGAAAGGTTTCCATCCATTTGTAAAACAGGAGAAAAACCTGTAAATTTGCAACAGGAACAGGCATATAAGTAAACATCAAACAATAGAACATATGTATTTAGAAAACATCAACAGCCCTAAAGATATCAAGAAATTTAGTATCGGTCAATTACAGGCATTGGCCACAGAGATTCGCCAGGGCATTCTCAATCGGGTGAGCCATCATGGCGGCCATGTGGGGCCCAATCTCGGATTTGTCGAAGCGACCATTGCCCTTCACTATGTCTTTAATGCGCCCGAAGACAAACTCGTCTTCGACGTGAGCCACCAGAGCTATCCCCACAAGATGCTTACAGGCCGTGCAAATGGCTTTCTCAATGTAGCTGATATGAATGCCATATCCGGTTATTCATCACCGAGAGAGAACGCTGAATACGACAACTTTGAGATTGGCCACACCTCTACTTCCATTGCCTTGTCCACTGGACTGCAGAAGGGCAGAGACCTCTTGGGCAGCAAGGAGAATGTAATCGCAGTCATTGGCGACGGTTCGCTCTCGGGAGGAGAGGCTTTTGAGGGCCTCGATACGGCCGTAGAATTAGGCACCAACATCATTATCGTAGTCAACGACAACGAGATGAGTATTGCCGAGAACCATGGCGGACTGTACAAAAACCTGAAGCTCTTGCGTGAGACCGACGGCAAGGCAGAGCTTAACTTCTTCCGCGCCATGGGCTTGGACTATCATTATGTAGCGCAGGGCAACGATATCGCGGCACTTATCAGCGCCTTCAAGGAGGTGAAAGACATCGACCACCCTGTAGTGGTCCACATCCACACGGAGAAAGGTCACGGCTACACGCCTGCTACAGTGAATAAAGAGCGATGGCACTGGAGCGTACCGTTCCACATCAGCGATGGCACGCCTTTGCAAGAGCCAAAAGGCAAAAGCATGGACCAACTGTTAGGTGACTGGCTCTATAAGAAGCTACAGCAAGACCCAAAACTTGTACTTATCACGGCAGGCACACCGGCATCGTTTGGCTTTACCAGGGAACGCCGCGAGGCTGCAGGAAAACAGTTTGTAGACACAGGCATTGCTGAGGAAGAAGCTGTGGCTTTAGCCTCCGGTCTGGCCAAGCGAGGTGCACATCCTGTGTTCAGTGACTACGCCACGTTCTTCCAGCGTACCTATGACCAATTGGCGCAGGACCTGGCAGTCAACGGCAATCCGGCGGTGTTTAATATCCTCGGGGCCACGGTCTATGGCATGAACGATTTCACGCATATCTGCTTCTTTGACATTCCAATGCTCTCACATATCCCTAATCTCCATTATCTCGCGCCCACAACCTATGAGGAGCTCATCGCCATGGAGGATTGGGCCATCCAGCAAGACCGTTACTCCGTAGCTATCCGTGTGCCGGAGGGGCCTGTGTGTCATGCTACGGAGGAAGTGGACAGCGACTACAGTGACATCAACCGTTTCAAGGTGGCTCACAGAGGCAGCCAAGTGGCTGTAATAGCCGTAGGCAACCTCTTCCAAAAAGGTGGACATGTCTGCAAGCTGCTGGCCAATAAGGGCATCGACGCGACACTCATCAATCCACGGTGGCTTAGTGGTATCGATACAAGCCTGCTTGACAGCCTTTTGAACGACCATAGCCTCGTCGTCACCTTGGAGGACGGAAGTCTCGACGGCGGCTTTGGTGAGCGCATCTGCCGACATTATGGACCCTCAGAAATGCAAGTCCTTAATTTTGGCATCAAAAAGGCACTGTACGACCGGTACGATGTCAATGAACTGCTGAAGGAAAACCATCTCGAGGACCAGCAAATCGTGGATGACATAATGCAAATACTTCCGCAAAACAATCAATCAATATGACCGTTATCTTAGTAGTTCTTGCCATTGCCGTCATTGTGTGCATGGTGGCAGTGACCTTTAATTTGCGTGTGCAACTGTCAGGTGCTACCGCTAAGCTCAAAGAAAGCGAGAATACGATCTCCAGTCAGACGGATCAAATCAGGACGCTGACCTCCGAGCGGGATGTGCAGAAAGCACAGACTGACAATTACAGTGCTTTACTGTCTGCGCAGAAAGCTTCTTTTGAGAAGCAGCTTGCAGACAGCAGACAGGAGGCCGAGAAGCACCAACAGAAGCAGGAAACCGATATAAAACAAGCCTACGAGCGGCAGATCCGTGAGCTGAAGGATGCCTATGAGAAGCAACTGGCACAAGCCAAAGACAGTGCTGAGAAGCAGATAGAAGCCCTGAAACAGATGAACAAGGAGCAGGTGGACAGCCAGCTCAAGCTCATCAAAGAGCAGATGCAGACCTCGTCAGAAGAAATACTCAAGCGGCGGCAAAAAGAGCTCGGCGAGAGAAATCAGGAACAAGTCTCGAAAATCATTGACCCGCTGCAGCGGAGCCTCAAGGACATGCGTGAGGCATTCGACAAGACAAAAGCCCAGCAGAATGAGGCTTTGACCCGTCTCGACGAAACCATCAAGATCAACATGCAGAAGAGCACAGCCTTGGGCGAGACTGCCGACCGCCTGACCCGCGCCTTGACGGGCGAGGTGAAGGTACAGGGCAATTTCGGAGAGTTGAAGCTCAAACAGCTCCTCGAAGACCTGGAACTGAAAGAGGGTGAGCAGTTTGACACACAGGAGACGCTGCGCGACAAGCTCGGACATACAGCTAAGGGTGACGACGGCAAAGGTCTCATCCCTGACTTCATCCTGCATTTCCCTAATAACCGCCATGTGGTAGTCGACTCGAAGATGTCACTCACTGACTACGAGCGCTACATGAACGCCGAGGATGGCACCCCGGAGAAAGCTGCATATCTGAAAGCACACATCGTCAGCGTACGAGCGCAAGTCAAACGGTTGGCAAAGAAGGAGTACACCAAATATTTGCCTGCTGGCTACAACAAGCTGAACTTCGCCATCATGTACATACCCATTGAGGGCGCGCTCAATTTGGCTTTGCTCAACGACGACATGCTCTGGCGCAATGCCTATGACCAAGGCGTGATGATTCTCGGACCACAGACCATGTACATGAACCTTCGGGTTTTGGAGATGATGTGGACACAAGTACGACAGTTGAAAAACCAACAGGCCATGATGGATGCAGCCAACACGGTCATCGACCGCGTGCAAGACTTTGGTGTCCGTTTCATGGATGTGGAGGCAAGCATGAACGACACGGTCAAGAAAATTTCCAAGCTGAAGATCACCACCGCAGATAGTGGCGCCAGCATTATCACAGCTGCCAAAAAACTCCTGAAAGCCGGCGCACAGGAAAACAAAAAGAAGAAGTCGCTTGCTGAAATGGACGACTCGCTCTTCCTCGATGCCGATGCCACAGTGATGCTTCCTGATAGTCCTGATGCCGGCAGCAAAGAAAACTCCGCTTCTTCGAAAGAAGAGAAAGAAGGCCTCTAAAAAAGGCTTCAGAAGCTTACCCCATGGAATAACGCCTATACTGGGACTTATAACTTTTGTGAATGTCCACAATCATCCAAAGTAACAGAGTTTTCACTGCCATCATTGTGCTTGGCGCAAACTCTGTAGCTGTATGATTGACTACTATGAATCTGACTGATTTCTACAAGACTTATCCGGACGAGGAAACCTGTGAGCGTGTTCTCAAGGAATTTCGTGAATGCCATACTCTTTATTGTCCGGAATGTGGCGGTTTGCACCTCAGTTGGAATCCGAGTCATAAGTCTTGGACATGTATGGATTGCGGTCATGAGGTTACCCTCCGTTCCGGCACAGTGATGCCAGGCAGCAATCTACCGATTTTCGATTGGTTCGTGGCAATGTTTCTGATAGTAAGTACGAAGCGGGTCATATCCGCCTTGGAGGTACAGCGCCAGCTTGGAAGGAAACGCTACCAACCCGTCTGGGAAATGATGCATAAGCCGCGTGACGTGATGGAGAAGCGTGACAGCCTCTACAGGCTATTTGACCAAGTGGAACTTGATGAAGGATTCTTCTCTACGGAGACGCCTGACAGTGAAAAATGGCATCCTCTCAAGCGTGGACATGGAAGCCAACGGAAGACGTATTCTTGACACGTATCATGGCATCAAGGGGGACTTTATGCAGCTCTACCTCAACGAGTTCTGCTATAAGTTCAATCGAAGATATTTCGGATTTCACCTGTTCGACAGGCTTGAACTTTGCGCATGCACCTATAGAACGAGTTTCAAGCATCGGATTTACTGATTTGGATGATTGCGGATATTCATTAAAAGTTATCTTTTTCCTCTTGTTAGTCATCCCAATTATTCGTAAAAGGATTGTAACTACATTTTATTGGTTTATCTCTATTATTGTTCACAAAAGCTCTACAGTCATTGCAAAAATATCTATATTCACAATCACAACACGTTCTTATTTTGTCTTTAGAAATATTCCAAATGTCTTTGAAACTACTATTGTTTATTAGTGCTTCCAAATCAATGTTATCCTTGTCTATATTTCCAAAGTATTTCGGAATACAAGGGCAGTTAGCAATATACCCATCCTGAGTAATAAACATCTTTTTATACAAACAGCTGTTGTATTTCTTAGACAGCAATACGGATTGCAAGGTACTTACACAATTAAGCGTTTCCTTGTTTATCACACCGCAATCTGTTGGCTTTTTAAAGTTTTGCGTCGTATATAGAACCGAACTTATAGATTGATGTTTGTATTTAGAATTAACATTGAAAAAACGTGTATACGGCTGATTAAATACAACAACAGAAACCATTGGATATTCATATAAAAAATCAGTAATCTTCTCATGATTTTCCCATAGAGGATATGATACAAGAAGTTCTATTGAATGCCATGGAAATGAAATTAATTGAACTAAAACTTTTTGAATACTATCAATTGTTACTGGAGAAAAGAATCTCAATTGAAGATGTTGGCAGCAAAGTCCATATAATTGTGATAAAATATAAGAGTAGCGATGTTCAATATCGTTAATATCAATTACTAATATTTCTATATCAGAAGGAGAATAATACTCTTCAGATATACTTGGAAAGCAAGTTATATCATCAACAAAAGTTCCAAATTTGTTGTTGACAATAAACTCCAAGAAATCATTAAATAACTGCAAGTCATAAGAATTACAACGCCTTCTTATCGCTTCTACTGACTTTTCTCTAATAGCATTAATAATATCAAATGGCAAATTAGGAATATACAAAAAAACACCTGGTTTTTTTGTGTCATAGATCATGGTTCTATTTACGCCTTGAGTGATGATAATATCAGGAAAAATCAACAAATACATCAGTCTTTCTTATTATTTCCAAAAATTGCGACAGATTTCCATCTATTGGGCTTTTGAAAAATACAGTAGCCTTGATACTTTTTTGAGTAGCAATAAACATTATCACTTACATCAATATCTTGGATAGTTTCTTTACTTTCAATGCTTCGTAAGAACAAGGGGATATTATCATCTTCGACTGTTTTCATAACTGTTCTGAAATAATTTTATCAAGGTAATAATTACATGAAATTCCATATGCAGAGTACTGACCAACAGGATTTATCTCTAAGAAAATATGCCTATTATTCTTAGACACAATAAAATCTAATGCCTAAATTACGTGTAACCGGTTCAACAGGAGTTGGATTGGTGTCGTCCTCAGCATCACTATCCTTGTCTTTTCCGCTAGATAAGTTAGATGATGCTGCGAGAGAAATCGTTATCGAAATTCTCTCAACACCTTGACCACCAAGAAGAACCTCTTGCATGCTCTGAGGGATTTCTGATCCCACTTCAAACTTTTTGCTTGCCATAAATAAAGATTTAGAATTAATATATATTAGTTAATCGGGCATCAGTCTCATCATTTCTTTCGATAGATTCTGACTTTTGCCTTTTTTGTTTTTACCCCACCTATATTGTAACGTAAAGAAAACACCTCTCGTGCCTCCAGATGAGTAATCTCTTCTGATGATATTATTTGTATTTAGAAATATTCGTTCATATGCATTGTTAAAAATATCAGTTAAGTATATTTGGGTTATAAGTCGCTCGTTTATCCAACTTTTAGAGAGTCGTAAATCAAAATTGCTATACCCCTTAGTTTCTCCGGTAGCGTAACTTCCATTCTTGATGTGTCCTGATACGCCACAACGAAATGTCATACTCTTGGATAGGTTATAGTTTACTCTCAACGAATATTCTACAAGAGGTTTGTCGTATGAAACACCTCCATATTTGAGATCTTGAAATTGGACACCAACATCAGCCACTACACCTAATTTGTTTATCTGTGGGTTTAAAAACAACCCGATATAAAATTGATTATAATTAGGTAGGTTCTCAGGTGAGGTTTTTACAATAAGTTCGTCTGATTCCAATAATGAGCTTACGTCAAAATAACCATCTTTAACCTGTGAATACGAAAATGATACGCTTGCCCAATCATATGCTACATTTGTTTCAAACGTGTGTGCAAAGCTGTTTCTAAGCATAGGGTTGCCGTCCCACCTTAGGTATTTATTTGTCATGAAATTATTTGCAGAAAGTTGATCGTAGCTTGGCCTATCGACAGTCTTTCTATAAGAGGTTTCCAAAGAAAAAGCATCCTTTTCATATAGAACTGACAATGATGGAAGGAACAAGAAAGAACTACGACTCTGATCCTTTATGAGAGAATTGTTCTGGTAATATTTAAAATCTGTATTGTCTAACCCCATTTCTGCCTGAAAAGACCATCTTTCATTGACAATGTAGTGCAATCCCGCATATGCTGAAGTTTGTGTTTGTTTAAACAAGTCAGAACTGTTAGATAAACTAGACAAATAAGCATAACGGCCATTCCTATGAGTAACACCGTACTCTATGCCGGATAAAAATTTTAGTTTAGTTGAAATTTTGTATTCTAAGTCCGTTTTTAGATTCCAATTATTTGCATAATTCGAAGAGAAGAAATTACTTATTTCATCATCGGTGACCAAAGTTCTATTGGATGAATTATTGGTATGAAAGTACATTGCTGAAACATCCAATTTTACTTCGTTTGCCCTAAAGTGGTATGCTCCATTAAGGAATACATTCGAATTTTTTGAATTGGTTCGAGTATCAGAACTATAGGTTTTACTCTTAGAATCAACGTTATGCTGAAGCTCACCCATAAGTCCTTCATTAACTCGCAATTTAGGCGTAAAATGACCATAAAAATCTACACTATGATGTTGGTTAAAACGATATCCTAATTCTGAAAGAAAATTTATATCCTTTCTCATATTATTTTGATTTCCAATAGACGTATTGTTTATAGAGTTATTCATCGCAAGATAGCTATAAGTCTCCTGCTTTCTATATTTTTTTTCAACGTAATTATGTGTTACTCCTATTTTTACCTGAAATTTTGATGAATTAAAATACCCCGTGGTGTTAAGTAGATTCTGTGGTGCTCCTTTTGTACCGATTTTATCCATTATATCGAATCCCAATAGCTCATTGCTTGGGATTGATGTAGTAATGATTATGGCCGATGAAGCATTAACACCATAACGACCAACTGGATTGGAAAGAACTTCAACCTTTTTTACTTCAGTAGACTTTAGGCTCTGCAACTCTTCTTTATTTGTTAGCCTCCGGTCATTAATAAAAATGACGGGTACGCCCTTCCCCAACACAGCAATAGCATCACCTTGAATAACCACACGTGGGATCTCTTTCAGCACATCCATGCATGTACCAACTTTCTCCAATGGACTACCTTTCACTGTAACAGAAATTACGCCTCCCTTCCTAACAATTCTCCTTTGGGTCACAACAACTTCTCCGAGCTGTACAGTGTCCATATTCAATATAATTGTACCTAAATTTAAGCTATCCGACTCATTGTTTATTTCGAAGAATAAGTTTTTGGATATAAATCCCATATGCGACACTTTCATCTCATAATGGCCATTTGGCAACATAAACTCCATTTCTCCATCATCTTTGCTCCAAGTTGACAGCACTATATTGTTTTGACTTAAATTCACAACCGAACAATTAGCTGCCCCTATACCACACATTAGGGAATCCTTTACAAACACAATAACTTTCTTGTTCTGAGCTTGTGAATTGTTGGGGATTATCACCATTGCAATAAACCCAATTACACAAAAAGACCTCAGAATACCATTGACTTTTAAAAAATGGAAAATAGCTCCCAAAACATTATATAAAATCACACAAATCCCTTTACACTTAGCTTTCAAAACACAAGATACCTTTGACAAGCTAAAGTGTCCAAATACTGTGTTATACTGTTTGTAGGCTTCCATTCTTGAAACTATTGTGTTATGGATAATGGTTCAATTGCAAAGATACATCAAAAAAATATTTTATCCCGCAAGCTTTCTCTTGTTTTTTTAATGAATATCCGCAATCTTCCAAATTAGCAATGTTTATACTGCCTGGACAATCCTTGGTATAAAAATTGCGGGCTTATGTTTGACTATTGGAAAGGAATGATTATGAATTTGACTGATTTCTATGAAGTTTATCCTGATGAGGAAGCTTGCGAGCATGCTCTCAAGGAATTTCGTGAATGCCATACTCTTTATTGTCCGGAATGTGGCGGTTTGCACCTCTGTTGGAATCCGAGTCATAAGTCTTGGACATGTATGGATTGCGGTCATGAGGTTACCCTCCGTTCCGGCACAGTGATGCAAGGCAGTAATCTGCCGATTTTCGATTGGTTTGTGGCAATGTTTCTGATAGTAAGTACGAAGCGGGCCATATCTGCTTTGGAGGTACAGCGCCAGCTTGGAAGGAAACGCTACCAACCCGTGTGGGAAATGATGCATAAGCTGCGTGATGTGATGGGTAAGCGTGACAGTCTCTACAGGCTGTTTGACCAAGTGGAACTTGATGAAGGATTCTTCTCCACGGAGACGCCTGACAGTGAAAAATGGCATCCTCTCAAGCGTGGACATGGAAGCCAGAGGAAGACGTATTCTTGACACGTATTATGACATCAAGGGAGACTTTCTGCAGCTTTACCTCAACGAGTTCTGCTATAAGTTTAACCGAAGATATTTCGGATTTCACCTGTTCGACAGGCTTGAACTTTGTGCATGCACTTATAGGACGAGTTTTAAGCATAGAATCTACTGATTTGGATGATTGCGGATATTCATTTAAAATAAAAAAGGGGCTATGGAAGGCTCGTACTTTTGGCCGGAAACTGGCGTAACTGAAAAACCATAAATAAGACTTTATAACTCTTTAACTTCACACTTTGGTTGGTTCGATGAGAAAAAGACGGAGTAGTTACAAAAAAAGTATATAATGTTGCTCTCTTTGTGTTTTTTTGTTAACTTTGCATTAGAATGAATATTAAGATCTAAAACCATATAATGACAATCAAGACACTCTTGATAAAGTTCCAAAACAAGATAAGTGCCTCAGAAATACCTCTATTCCGTGGTGCGGTTATCAATTCACTGGATGAGAAACTGGTTCTTTTCCATAATCATGTCAACGATAAACTGCGCTATGCATATCCACTCATCCAATACAAAAGAATAGACGGAAGAGCTGCTATGATGTGTATAGGAGAAGGTGCTGATACTGTATGGGAGTTTTTTCAAAGCGCGAATTTCAACATCCATCTTGGTGAAAGACGAATTAAACTGCAATTGAAAGATCTCCTTCATCAAGATTATAACATTGCTGTTGACGACAAGAGACATTATGCTTATTCAATCACAGAATGGCTGCCTTTAAATCAAGACAACTATGAGCAATATATACACCTGGATGATTTGGGCAGGCAAGTGGCTATGCTCAATCGCATACTCACAGGCAACATTCTTTCTATGTGCAAGGGGCTGGGTATATATCTTGACCAAAAAGTAGAGACGGTCATTACTTCGCTTTCACCACCCAAGGAAGTCCGTTTTAAGAACGTACCCGTAATCTCTTTCGACGTAACTTTTCACACGAACACTTATCTACCCGATAATATTGGAATTGGGAAACATGTGAGTGTGGGGTTTGGAACCATTAAGAATCAAAACGAAAAACAATTATAAATATTTTAGCCAATGACATACCTATATGGAGCCTCTGTACAAGGCATACAAGGCTTTATCTTTCGGACAAACGAGCTTCGCGATATCGCCGGTGCCAGTGAGCTTGTTGAGCAAATCTGCACCAGAATGTTTGCAGAGATGCTCGGCAACAAGTATAAGGAAGAAAACCAGATCATTGCTGCAGCCGGTAACGTAAAGTATAAGTTTGACAATCGGGAAGACTGTGAATACGCTGTGCTCAACTTTCCTCGGATAGTAATGACCTCAGCTCCGGGCATTACGATTAGTCAGGCAGTCGTCTCCTATGATAGAGGAGATTTCAAGACAGCCGTCGATGGGCTTGAGAAGAAGCTGCATACAGCCCGCAACAAGCCATCCTTACCAACGACGGTTGGCCTGTTAGGAGTAGAACGCTCACGGCAAACAGGATTGCCGGTGATAGCTCAGGAGTACATAGTGAAGGAGGGGGACAGGATACCTGCTGACGATGCTACCTTCAGGAAGAATCTGTGCAGCAAGAAAGAGGATCTGCAGAGTCTATGCGGAAAGAGCTTTTACGGGAATAAGAGTCATTCCGTACCATTCAGCAAGCTTTGTTTTAATATCGAAGATATGACCAGTCAAAACGACTGGATAGCAGTAGTACATGCTGACGGCAACGGCCTGGGCAAGATTGTTCAAAAAGTAGGCAGGGACGAGAAGGAATATAAGAAATTCTCTTGGGGATTAGATAAGTCTACAGCACTGTCTGCCAAGAAAGCCTATGAAGTAGTATGCGGGAATGTCAAGGAAGAACAGCGCATCCCTATCCGTCCTGTGGTTCTCGGTGGAGATGACATGACAGTCATCATACGCGGCGATCTTGCCATAGCTTATGTGGAATCCTATCTTAAAGCCTTCGGGCACTACACACATGACATTATCGGTCAAGGCATGACAGCTTGCGCAGGCATTGCATTCGTGAAGTCATCCTATCCATTCTACTATGCTTATGACCTTGCAGAAGAGCTCTGCTCTGCAGCAAAGAAAGCTTCAAAACGGGAGTTCTCCTGCCTGATGTTTCATAAGGTTCAGGACAGTTTTATAACATCATATGAAGATATCATAAAGAGAGAACTCACGCCAAATCCTGATACTCTACTGCAATATGGACCATATTACATTGATAAGCATCCAGAAAATACAATGACAGTGCAAGATCTGACGGGGCTGCTTGATCAGCTCGAAGGCAAGCGTGGCATACGTACAGGTATTCGCCAGTGGCTTACCTTTCTTCATGACAATGACGGCAGAGCAGACCAGCATCTGACTCGGTTTATACAATACCATAAAGAGGATGCGGGATTGATTGAAAGTCTCACCAATGGTACTATCAAAGAGGTTAACCATCATAAGTATGTCAATACCGTGCCTGCAGCAGATGTCCTGACCATCTACACTATCGAAAATCAAGATACAAATAGAACAGCACAGGAGGATAAAAAATGAAATATATAGTAAAGTTTCATACCTATTGGCATTGTGGTTCCGGGCAGGCTGCCGGTTCCGATGTCGATGAACTGATCATTAAAGACCGCGACGGGCTGCCATACATTCCTGGCCGGACGATCAAGGGTCTTCTCAAGGATGCATGCATACTGATGACGAAATATAACCGTTTGGGGCAGGACAAGCTCAACGAGATTTTCGGTTATGTTGAGCAGAGCGGGGAGAACGGGCAGAACACAGTGAAAGGTGTGGCTCACTTTTCAGATGCTGAATTACCGGCACTGGACAGATCGCTTCTTTCCAAAGAGGAAGACCTTAAGGCTGGGCTTTATGATTCTGTCTCCTCTACAGCCATTGGCGATGACGGCATAGCCCTTGATCATTCCTTACGGAAAATACAAGTCGTGGTACCCTGTACGCTGTATGGCGAGATTGACGACTTGCCCTCAGACTTTGGAGTTCACATGCAAGATGCCATGAAGTTGATAAAACGTATGGGCCTTGGCCGTCACCATGGCTTGGGCCGCTGCACCATAGAACCTGTAAAAGACTAAACATCATGAGTAAGATACCATTTAAAGTAATGCTGCTTTCAGATATCATTATCTCTGACTCTCCAGCAACGGAAGGCCGTCACCAGACGCTCGATTTCATCCCCGGAAGTTGTTTCCTTGGCATTGCGGCACAAACCTTCTATACCTCAGATTCAGATAGAGAGCTCGCATTCCTGCTGCTTCACAGTGGGAAAGTACGTTTTGGTGATGCACACCCCGGACTCAGCGGAACAAGAAGTCTTCATATCCCTGCATGTTTGTACAAGGCAAAATATTACGAGGAACTCGGTGTTACCGACGACGTCTGTTTTGTCAACTACAAAGTTGACCATGATAATGAGAAGGTCAAGGCAGCACAGTTGAAACAATGTCGTAACGGCTTTTATGTTTTTGGCAAGGATGAGGCCCTTGAGGTGAAAATAGAAAAATCTTTCGCCATCAAGTCTGCATATGATCCAACTTCACGCCGAGCCAAAGATGAACAAATGTTCGGCTACGAGAGCATGGGCAAGGGAAGCATCTTCTTCTTCAATGTTGAAATTGATAAAGATGTAGAGCCCTATCGCGAAGACCTTGTCAGGAGCATTAGCGGAATACGTCATATCGGCCGTTCCCGATCAGCACAATACGGTAGAGTGAAAATAGAGGAATGTACATTCAGGGACTACGACGAGCATTTCATTGATCCTGACTATACAGTAGTATACGCTGATGCCCGCCTGATCTTCTTTGACAAGAATGGCATCCCCACATTGACGCCTACAGCTGAGCAGCTTGGCCTACCCGGCGGTACTGTTGTGTGGAAAGACTGTCAGATACGCACTTTCCAGTATGCCCCCTGGAACTATCAGCGGCAGGCCTACGATAATGAGCATATCGGCATAGAGAAAGGAAGCGTGTTCATTGTCAGGGACGTCGCGACGGAGCAGCGTGCCGCAAATATCGGAGTGTACCTGAACGAAGGCTTCGGGAGGGTCATCTACAATCCTGCCTTCACAAAGACTAGTGCCGATGGTAGTTGCAGGCTGATGTTCAGGAAAGCGGGCACACTCGGCGCGCCCACTGCCGCCACTTCGTATGAGAGCTGGCAGAAGAGCAACAACACGCTCATGGGCTTTCTGGAGTCAAAGAAACAGAGCAAGGCAAAGGAAAAAAGAGTCTATGATCTGGTCAAGAACTTTATGGACAACAATGCTAAGCTCTATAACGGGATATCGCCCTCACAGTGGGGGACCATACGTGGTATTGCCATGGCTGCGAGTCACATGGAAAGCAGCAAGCTGATAGAAAAAATCGAAGAATTTACGAATCATGGAGTCTCTAAAGAAAAATGGGACGACAGGGAAAGACGCAGTACGCTGGTAAAGCACCTGAAAAATGCGTCCGAAAAAGGCGTCAGCCTTCACGAACTCGTCGTCAACCTCTGTTCCCAGATGGCAAAACGTAAAGAAAAACTGCAAGACAATGGATAAGAACAACTATTATAGCAATCACGATGTCTGTTTTCTGGCCCGCATCCTGCTCGAGGCTGAAACTCCGATAAAAATAGGCAGTGGCAAAGACAGTGTAAAGACAGACGCTATTATCCTTCGCGACGTGAATGGGCTTCCCTATATTCCAGGCGCCACTTTAATGGGACTGATGCGGCATGCGCTGGGCGAAGATACTCTGACGGCAAACCGAATCATGGGCTTTCAGAGTAAGAAAACCAATGACGGACACGGCTCATGGCTTAGTGTTAGCGAGGCAAAGGTTGTTGGAAAAGGTAACGTGCCTGTGGATGGCCTTCAGCCTTCACTCGTAGAAAAGGACGAATATCTGTCCGGCCTCATGGACATGCCCATCCGGCAGCATGTCCGTATAGGACATAAAGGCGTCGCTGAGAAAGCCGGCAAGTTCGACGAGGAGGTAATACCCAAGGGAGTAAGGTTCTGCTTCGAGATGGAACTGCTCGTCGACGGGGAGCAGGGAGAGCGCGATTTCCTAAACCTCCTGGACGCCCTGCAGGACGACACTTTCCGGATCGGTGGCGGAAGCCGGAAAGGATTCGGGAAGATGAGAGTGGAGGAGAAGACCTGCAGATTGGACTTTAACGATACCGACCAGTTCCAAATTTATCTTGACAAGCCATCCGCACTCAACGACCTATGGGACGGCTGGGAGAAGTATTCTCTGAACATTCCCAAGCTTCAGCAGAAGGAAGGTATTGTTGAATACACACTCGATCTGCACCCCTGTGATTTCATGCTGTTTTCCGCCGGCCTTCAGGACACCGTGCATAATATTGACAAGACCGTCATACGGGAGAAGTCCGTCCGGTGGAGCGGTGACCAGACTCCACAATGGGTTGAGGAGGGGAAAACGATTGTCGTGCCTGCCTCTTCGGTGAAGGGCGCCATCGTCCACCGCACAGCATTCTACTACAATCTTGGAAAAGGCGTGTTCGCCGACAGGAAAACCCCTGATGAAGCCGAGCAGGCTGGCAGGAACAACGAGGCCGTGACGACCTTGTTCGGAAGCGCGGGCGACGATAAGGGAAAAGGTAAGCGTAGGGGTAGAGTACTCTTCTCGGACATCGTAGAGACGGCGGACGAAGAAGAACATGTCAAGGGCAAGGTGTTCAACCATGTCAGGATAGACCGCTTCACCGGAGGCGCTGTCAACGGAGCACTCTTTGACGAGGCCCCGCTTTATGCCAAGGGCCACAGGATAGTCCTGCACATTACCCTGACCGATGCAGGCCATATCGGCAAGGACGTACGCGAGGCCTTCGAGCATGTACTGAACGACATCTGCAGCGGACTGCTTCCGCTTGGCGGCGGCGTGAACCGCGGTAACGGCATGTTCACCGGAGAACTGAAAACAGAGGAAAAGTAAAAACCTTAGATACCATGACGATCAAAGACATACCAGCACAAGAGAAATACGAGGGTTACCTGTGGATGAGCGACTCCACAGAGCCGGTCGTGCTCGACAGAGAGCCGCTGCCCGAAGACAAGATATCGTCGCCAAACCCCTTCGTCGTCGAGGCAGAGCTGTACGACGGAGCTAACCTATGCTCTTTCAGCGTGCACCACGCGGGGAACGAGATTATCTGCAACAGGTTCCAGCTCACGCTGGACGACCGAACTAGTGGCCACAATGAAGAGCGCGTGTTCAAGAGCCACCACTTCAAGGACCACCAGGAGCTGCATTTCATCGACTGCTGGGAACCACAGTCCGACGAGCTGTGCCAGCCGGAAGGAGAGGATCCCATGGATGTGCTGCGGTTTACCAGGCGCATCTTCGTCGGATTTCATCCATTCAAAATCAACCAATAATTAAGGAGGACAGAATATATGAGTATAATAAAATCTCCCTTCAACTTCGTGCCGCTTTCTGGGAAAGTCTTCTTCCCCGACTGGGCAGGGAAGATATCACAGGACATACCTTTCAGCGACGGGCTCAGCGGTACGATAAGACTGAGGATCACCGCCGATTCGCCAATTTATATCCGCAACGGACACGTAAGAGAAGATGCGCCTGATAAAAAAACAGGTGAGTTCAAGACAAAGGAAGCAGAGAAGCGATATATAAGTTTCTCCCATGTGGACGTCGGTGGAGAGCCACGCTATTTCATTCCCGGGACGAGCATTAAGGGCGAAGTACGCAACCTCCTTGAGATCATGAGCTTCGGCAAGATGCAGGTGGACAGAAGTGCCATGTTTGCAAGACGAGACCTTACCCGCAACGCAGACTATCCGCTGAAAAACTATCAGAGGGAAATCCACTGTGGATGGCTTCGGAGAAATGGAGATGCCTTTGAGGTCACTGATAACGGCCGTCCGTACCGCATGAGCCATAAAAGCATAGACAGCTGGACAGGCAAGGAGCTCATGGCCAGGAATTTCTCCGCTGTCAGAGGAATAGACCTCACAAAGAACACTACACTCAACGGCAAGACCTATGATCCGAAAACAGCGGCCTACAAGAAGGCCCTGCTTGGCCAGTGGGGTCTTGACCGCCTCTCTTTCAGCATCGTCAAGGAAGGCAAGACCGGTGACAAATATGTTGAGGTCGACGACAACGGCGATATTCAGGGAAGCATTGTGGTAACCGGCCAGCCAGGGCCGTGGAAGATGCCACGCGGATCGAAAGCCGGCAAGTTCTATGAGTTCGTGTTCGGCTATGAAGAGCAGCACAGCCCACGCCGGCTTTCAAGGGAGATGTTCTCTCACTTTGAGTTTATCTACAGGGATTCTACCGACTGGAATGACGTAAAGAAAAATATTGACCATCAGGGTATTCCCGTCTTCTTCCGCGCCAACGGCAATGATATCATAGACTTTGGTCTGACGTTCCTCTACAAAATGCCTTACAGGCACTCGGTACAGGACTCGCTGCCCGGCATGCACCGCGACAGCCGGCCGGATCTTGCCCAGTGCATCTTCGGATATACAGAAGCCGACGTTGTTAAAGACGACAGCCTGAATTCCCTCAAGGGACGAGTTCAGTTCGGCAATGCCTTTGCTGATCCTTCAACGGTGAGGATGCTGGATACACAGAGACTTCCGCTGGGCACTCCTAAGGCATCCTACCTCCCCATTTATGTCAGCCAGGGGAAGGCCGTGCACGGACAGCTGCCGGTATCATACACCACACCAGGCAAAAATGGCGAGCCTGTCCCACATTATACATACCAGACCTATGACAACAGCCATCCTACCGGATGGAAACGTTATTACGGACGTGACGGTATAGTCTGGGGTGAACCCGCGCCAGTCAATTCCGAGGGAAAAGATACACAGAATACCCCCTTCGACCCACTTGACACAGGTGCCGTCTTCAACGGCGTGGTCACCTTCCACAACCTCCGCCCCATAGAGCTGGGAGCCCTGCTTTGCGCCCTGACTTTCGGAGGGCATCAGGACTGCCATCATCAACTGGGTTTGGCCAAACCCTATGGCTACGGACTCTGTCACTATGAGACAACCCTTGCTGCAAAGAAGCTTTCAAATCTCGGCGGCGAAGCGATAACCGAAATAAACGGTTTTATAAACTCCTTTATCCAAAAGATTGCGGACGAGCTAAGCCTCAAGGATGTCTGGTCAAACGACGCATCGATCAAGACCCTCCTCACCATGGCTTCCATTCCTGTCCCGGACAGTGACGGTTTCAGATATATGAATATGTCAACTGACAGAAACAAGAATGATTTCCTAAATGCCAAAAAAGAGGGCGAGACACTGCGCCCTTCCCTTGAATTACTGGAGGGTGAGAAACTAAACTGGGCGGAATGCCAGAAAGCCCGACAGAAAGAGAAGGAACGCGAACAGATTGATACGAAAGACATGCCCATCCCCAGGCTCTACCCGAACTCCAACCGGGGCGAATGGATGAAAGCCATGAAAGAGGTGTCTGAAAGTGATAAAAAGTCACTGACAGAGGACCAGAAGAAGTATGCCTGTGAAGTACTGCGATATGCAAAGGAGCATTCCAAAGACGCCTTTAGCAACAAATGGAAAGTCGGAGGGGAGTATTTCAAGCAAGTCAAGAAGATTTCAATAATAGGGAAGGATCTCGCGACTGAGTGGTTTATCGAAATCAATGTAAAAAACGAATGAATTGGTATAGCTTAGTCGTAGTACCAGCTATGTTCATTTTCAGATGGTTTGATTTGGATATTTGGACATTGATAAAAAGAACTGTTTATGTCACATATAATTGTATCTATACTCAGTGAGCACTCCGTACCTAACTTTCTCTTTATGAAAGAGATGGAGGGGAGGTACGACGAGATGCTCTTCATCACAACTGCCCAGGTTGACGAGAAACGCAGGGGGAGAGCAACTGGTAAAAGCATTAGGACTTGACAAAGACGTCGTTTTCATCGTAGTTGATGCCAACGACTATTGCTCGGCCCTCTCTACATTGAAGCAAGAGTGGGAGACACGTGAAGGGGATGAGTATATCGTTAACCTCACGGGCGGCACCAAGATAATGTCACTTGTCGTCCATGACTTCTTCGCAACCATGAAGTCCAGGTTCTATTACGTACCCATTGGCAAGAACACCTTCTATGACATTGCCTCCGGTACGTCTTCAGAATTGCACTACCGTGTCAATCTGAAGGAGTATTTCACGCTCTATGGCATCCGGTATAAAAATACAAAGGAAAGCGAGTTGACACACACCGAGCAGGAGGACACAGATATATACAATGAAGTCAGAGAACATCGTTTTCGCCTCCCTGACAAGCTTAGATTTGCCCAGGAATCACCATCAAGTGAGCTGCGCAGATATTATGCGGGTACCTGGTTTGAACAGTTTTCCTATTTCTGTGTCAAACGTGCGCTTCATCTGAGGGAAGAAGATATCGGCCTGTCGGTAAAGATCTACCGCGAAGGCGACCAGGCTCTCAATGACAATGAACTTGACGTGGCATTCATGTATGAGAATGTGTTGTATATCGTCGAGTGCAAGGTAACAATGAGAGGCTTGGCTGGTGCCAAGGATACTATAGAAGAGTATCTTTACAAGCTTGCGGCCATCGCAAAAGATTTCGGCCTTCAGGTCAGACCATATATCTTCACGCTGCACCGTGTCCAATCACTGTCCGAAGCCACAAGAGACAATTTAGTCAAACGCTGCCAGATACTCGGTGTAAGGAACATTATATATGGCAATGACTTTATGAATATGGAGTCTGCACTTTCCAAGCCACTTACTATGTAAACGCCATGGAAGCAAACGATATCAATCTCCTTCCGGATCAGGAACAGATCATGAAAGCACTTGTGGATTTCTGCAAGGACGAAGACAGCAGGGTGTTTATTCTTTCCGGCTATGCAGGAACAGGTAAAACGACCCTGCTGAGGAAGTTTATCTCCTGGCTCGTTGACCAAGGATACTGCAACGGTGCAGAGATCCCCAGAACAGAGAGAGGAGGGAACATCAAGCAATTCGTTTCTCTTGCCTCCACAGGACGTGCTGCCAAGGTCCTTTCCGACAAAACAGGAAGTATTGCAACGACGGTACATGGCTGGATATACCATTTTAACGGCTTTAACCAAGACATTACCAAGATGGTGGAGACGATAGAGAAAAACCAGCATGTTGATAATACTGGACAGTTGCTTCTTGACTTCGGCTTCAGTCCTCTTGATGCTCGGGCGAATCATGTGATCTACATCGTTGACGAGTCGTCCATGATCAGTGATGTGGAAGACAAGCACCCCACCCAGGCCGTTTTCGGATCAGGAAGGCTCCTTCACGATCTGATCAATTACGATCCTACGGGTAAGTTCGTGTTTGTAGGCGATGATTGCCAGCTGCCGCCTGTCAACGGCACAGGCTCTCCGGCATTGGATGAACAGTATATTAAGAACGAATACCACCTTCAGACCCACTCGGCCACATTGACTCAGATCGTCAGGCAGGACAGTGACAACGACATTATCGTCGCGGCTGGCAAGATGAGGGAGCTGTGTATGAATCCTCCACGAGTAAAGTGGGGGCAGTTCCCAATGAAGGGATATCGGCATATCGGCGTTTTCAATACTCAGCAGGAGCTCGTTGACAAATATGTAGAAGAGCTCAAGCAAAACGGTTATGATGCAAATACTTTGTTGACAGGATCGAACAACAGATGCACCTCGCTTTCTTCACAGATTCGAAAACGATTGGGGTTCACCGATCCAAGAGTCATGCCTGGAGAACTACTGTTAGTGACTCAAAACAATCTTCCAACACGTTTGATGAACGGTGACCTTGTAAAAGTAAGATCCATAGGAAACCGTGTGGAAAAAGCACATCTTGTCTTCCTTGATGTCGAAGTGGAAGAACTGGTCACGAAAAAAGTCTACCGGACGCTGCTCATTGAGAACCTGCTATATTCTACCAAGGTCAACCTTACTGAGTATGAGCAGAAAGGGCTCTTCATCGATTTCTATTACCGCGAGCGTGAAAAAGGAATCAAACAGAAAGATGCTGAATACAAACAAGACATCATGCAAGACCAATATCTCAATGCGCTCCGCGCCGTATACGGTTACGCCATCACGTGCCACAAGGCACAGGGAGGAGAATGGCCGGCGGTATATCTCGACATTCCACGCTACCTCAGTCATGAGCCTGACCGGTCAGCCTACCAGTGGCTCTATACTGCCATGACGCGTGCCAGCGACATGCTATATATTATAAATGACTATTTTATCGTATAAGTAATCAACAAAAACAAGTAACAAATAGAAAAGATGAGTAGAAAAATATTCCTTTCATTCCTTGGCACGGGACTTTATCATAAATGTGTCTATTATAAAGAGAACTTTGAGTCAACACCCACCTCGTTCATTCAGCAGGCAACAATAGAACTGCTCGTCAAGCAAGGACTTCAGCCGGATGCCGTTCGTATCTTTACAACAAAGAAGGCGAAGGAAGACAATTGGAATAAAAGTATTACATCCCGCGAGGATCGGAACAAGCACGAAGACATCGACTACTGCGGTCTTGAAAGCCTGATAATGGACGCTGCTCCAGACGTCAAGGCCATTGACGTACCCGATGGTGGCAACGAGACGGAGATGTGGGAGATATTCCAGAAAGTATACGATGAGATAGAAGATGGCGACGAGCTATACATCGATCTCACCCATGCCTTCCGCTATCTACCCATGCTCATGCTTGTGCTGAGCAACTATGCAAAGTTCCTGAAGGACGTATCCGTTAAAAGCCTTGGCTACGGCAACTGGGAAGCTCGGGACAAGAATACTAACAGGGCACCCATCGTAGACCTTATGCCTATCACCCAGCTTCAGGACTGGACATCCGCTATCTCCGAATATCTCAAGCACGGGTATCCGGAAAGCATCAAGCAGCAAGCACGCAACTACAAGCTCTGGCTGCTGCAAAGCGGAGCAGAAATAACCAATGAGGAAAAGGCAAATGACATGATGGCAAAAGCGATAGAAAAATATGCCATGGAGCGTCTGACCTGCAGAGGAATAGCCATAAGCAACGGTGATGCTGCCAAAGACCTCTATCAGAAGATAACAAACATGGAGAATGACAAGATCATTGCTAACCTCCGGCCGTTACTTGAAAAGATTAGGGAACGGGTTGTCGTTTCGTCTGATGTGCTTACTAACAATCTCGATGCAGCACAGTGGTGCTATGACAAAGGACTCTATCAGCAGGCTATCACGCTCTTGCAGGAGGGATTCATAGCTCATGTCTGCCAGAAATACGGCTGGGATATAGCCGATAAGGACAAGCGGAATCTCATAACCTCAGCTTTCACCATCAAAACCTTCGACATCCCGGAAGAAATGTGGAAAGTGGAAACAGAAGAAGACAAGGATTTGCTACGTGTCCTTTTAGACGACAGTCTGCTTAATGACTGCAACCTGGTAAATCTCTTTGGTGACATCAGTAACACGATAAGAAATGACTTCAATCATGCGGGCTTCCGTCAAAATCCTCTTCTCCCACAGACAATCAAGAAGAAAATTGGCAGAGATCTGGTAGCATTCAGAGAAAAACTTCTCGGAGAGTAGCCCATCCGGAAAGCAACAGACGGATCCCTTTCCAAGGTGTTCCTCAATGTCTCAAACCACAGTCTTACAATGTGGAGCGAAGAGCAGAAAGATACCGCACGGAGATACGGTGACATTGCCGACATGCCGTTCCCCGCTATGTCTCGAAGTACAGTGTGGTGACATCGTAGAACAATATTCCAATACTTCCACCGAGTATCTTCCTCGTATGTTCCACACTGATATTCATCGCGAATTCCATCTGTGTGTTGTACAACTTGTCCATGTAACGATCGATGTTGTTCAAGTCAACGTCCTCGTCATAGTATGATTTCAGATAGGCCGTAGTAGCGAGCTTACTCATAGGCAGTGAAGACACGTGCAATGACGAGATGGCGTAGAATCTCGTCCGGGATGGGGTTTGAAACCTATCGAATCGTAGACTCGCTCGAGCAACAACTGTGTGCCATTGATCAATACTGAGTCTATATGGTCTATTACGCGGGCAGCCTCTTCTACTTCCTTACCCTTCTCGTTATCGAAGTCAAGAAGTCGCTGACCACTGTGAGTGTGAAGCCAGTGACAAGCTTCAGAGTACAGAATTGCTATTCTGTCTTCGTCCTTTGCGGTACCGAAGTTCTTCACCTCCTTGAAAGTGCCATGCTTTTTGATTCGCCAACTGTTGTGCTGCCTGACCGATTCTTCTTTTTGCGTACGAACATGGCACAAAGGTAGTGGTTTTTATGTTTGCGTCACCCAGAGTCACCCACTTTTTTTAAGTTAAACAACTGATAATCAATGTGCGCTATATGATGGCAGAAAAAAGTGAAGAAGTCAGGAAATGCCAAAGTCAAAGAAGGCAATATCTTGCTGGTACAATATAGAAAAATCCCCACAACTGATACAGCCATGGGGATTTCTCAATATATAATAATGTGTTTATGCATTGGCGGGTTCTGCAGCTGCAACCTCGGCAATACCGTTATCGCGCTTTTCGATCTTCTTACCCAACACAATATAGGCGATAGGCGATGCAAGGAAGATAGAGCTCAGCGTACCGACGAACACACCGACAATCATTGCGAACGAGAACGAACGAATGGAGTCGCCGCCGAGGATAAAGATGGCAAGCAGCACGATCAACGTAGACAGAGACGTATTGATAGTACGTGCGAGGGTCTCGTTGATGGAGTCGTTGAATATCTTCTGCATATCACCCTTTGGATGCA
Source organism: Hallella multisaccharivorax DSM 17128 (assembly GCF_000218235.1). Classification (GTDB taxonomy): domain Bacteria; phylum Bacteroidota; class Bacteroidia; order Bacteroidales; family Bacteroidaceae; genus Prevotella; species Prevotella multisaccharivorax. Next base: position 712,133 of record NZ_GL945017.1, read on the forward strand.
GGCGAAGGTTCTCGCGGATACGGTCGAACACCACCACGGAGTCGTTGATATCGTAACCGATCACCGTCAGAATGGCACCAATAAACGTCTGGTCTATCTCTAACGAGAAGCCTATCCAGCCATAACACAGTGAGAAGAGGCCGATAACCATCGTGGTGTCAATGGCAAGAGCTAAGATAGAGCCGACAGAGAAGCCCACGTTGCGGAAGCGGATAAGGATATAGAGGAAGATGCAGAGCAATGCCAGACCGACACTGTATACCGCATTTCTCGTAATATCCTTAGCCACAGAAGGACCTACCTTTGAAGAGCTGATGATGGAACCGCCCTGACGAATGTCCGGATTCTTGAAGGCGTCTACGCTGGCCTGACTCACGAATCCGGCCTTATGCAGGCCATTATAGAGGATGGTTTCGGCTTTATCGTCGGCGTTAGGATCATTGCTGTCAATATCCCAGTTGGTACTTACACGGATAGTCTTGCCATCAGTTCCGAGGGCGATAACCGTTGTTGTAGCAAGTTTGCCTTTATTGTTGCCAGTCGTGTTGACGAATGCATTCTGCAGTACGGGGCGCACATCTTCCACAGGTACCGACTTGTTCAAGGTCACCACATAGTTGCGGCCACCTGTGAAGTCAATGCTTCGGCTCAGTCCACGGACGGCGAAACTGCCAATAGCGATGGCGATAGCCACTGCATAGAGGACAAAACTGGTCTTGTACATTGACATGAATGGATATTTGGTGTTCTGCATGAGGTTCTTCGAGAAGCCAGTCCAAAACTTAAGATGCATCCAGTGACCGTGGTTCAGCTTGTACTCATAGAGCAGACGTGTGAGGTAAACCGCTGTAAAGAAGTTACATACGATACCAATGATCCAAGTCGTAGCGAAGCCGCGGATGGGTCCAGTACCCACAACGAGCAGGATAATACCCGTAATCAATGACGTAAGATTGGAGTCAAAAATAGCCGAGAATGCGTTGCTGTAACCTTCTGAGATAGCCTTCCTCATGTCCTTACCCTTGCGCAATTCCTCCTTGATGCGCTCATAGACAAGCACGTTGGCGTCGACGGCAGTACCTAATGACAACACCATACCGGCAATACCACTCATCGTCAGAGCCGCCTGGAATGACGTCAGGATACCCAGCGTAAAGAATACATTAATTAAAAGTGCGCCAATAGCGATGGAGCCAGGGATGATATTATAGATGGCAAGCATGAAGAAGATCAGCAGGATGAATGCCACAATGAACGAGACGAGTCCTTGCTGGATGGACTGTGCGCCGAGTGTAGGACCTACGACCTCTTCCTGCACGATGTGTGCGGGAGCCGGCATGCGGCCCGAGTTCAACGTGTTGGCAAGGTCTTTCGTGTCCTGAACAGTGAAATTACCACTGATAGCGCTTTGTCCGCCGCTGATTTCGCCGTTAACTCGAGGAGCTGAGTAAACAACATTGTCAAGTACAATAGCGATGGCCTTGCCCACATTGGCTTTTGTCAGCTCTGCCCAGCGGCGTGCACCGTCAGAGTTCATCGTCATGGATACTTCCGGTTGGCCTGTAACTTGGTTGAATTCATCTTTTGCCTGGACAACGACATCCCCTTCAAGTGGTGCGCGGCCATTGGTCGTGGTGACCTTCAAGGCATGCAGTTCAAAGATGTTTTTTGCCTGAATACCGTCGGCAGGCTTAGCGCTCCAGAGAAGTTTAAGGTCACTGGGCAGAATTTGCCTGGCGAGACGGCTGTAGATAATCTTATTGATGGCTGCGGTATCACGCACGCTGGCATACCCGCAGACACTCAGACCCTGGCCTGTTGTCTGCAGCATGGCAAGCAGTGGATGCAGTTTCTTGGCCTCCTGCAACTGTGCATCGGGAGTGGCTTGAATGTTTTTCTTTGCATTCTTACCCTTAATCTGGAACTTCGGCTGCTCTTGTTTGGCCTGCTTCACTTCCTTCTCGGCAGTGGCCTTAGCGGCAGCCACGTCCTTGTCTGCCTTCACAGAGTCGGTTTCATCCTTCTCGTCGGCATCGCCGTTGGCCATGCGTTGGTCAAGCTGCTGTAGATAAGGGAGCACCTCGTCGGCGTTATAAGTCTCCCAAAACTCAAGGTTGGCAGAGCCCTGCAGGAGCTTGCGCATACGCTCAGGCTCACGGATACCTGGCATTTCCACCGAGATACGCCCCTCGGTACCCTGTACCTTCTGGATGTTTGGCTGCACTACACCGAACTGGTCGATACGCGTACGTACCACGTTGAAAGAGTTGTCAATGGCAGCCGACACCTCAGAACGCAGGGCTTTCTCTACCTCGCCGTCGGTGCTGGTCGGTGAGACCTTGCCCTGCAGCTCTGTGGTGGAAAACACCTCAGCGAGCTTATGGCCTGGCGCATTCTTGTGGTAAGCATTGATGAAAAGCGTGATAAAGTCGCCCTGTGTGGCCTGTTGCTCCTTGCGGGCCTCGTCCATGGAACGGGTGAAGGCGATGTCGGTCTTGTGATCAGCAAGGTTCTCCACCACGTCGGGAACGGAGATCTCAAGGATCACATTCATACCGCCCTTAAGGTCCAGACCCAGACCAATCTGTGTCTCTAAGCACTTCTGGTAGCTGTAAATGCCAAGATACTTCACAGAATCCTTGTAATCCTGCTGGGCAACGGCATCGGGCCGCTTGGCTGCCTGACTGTCATAGTAGCTGGTGGCAATCGGGAAGCTCAAGTAGAAGAGGCTCACGAGCGTCAGAAGAACGGCTGTCGTGATAACGATTCCTTTGTTTTGCATTTTTTTGTTAGTTATTTTTTGTTGTTTCTATCTCTTAAATGCACATAATATGTGCAAAGTTACGAGTTTTTTATCATCTTAGTGAAGAAAACAAAGGAAAATTAAGGCTTTAACCAGCACATTATGGGATAATGGTCCGATTCCTTAATGGAATGATCCACCTTGCACGCATACGGCTTGAAATCGTCGGTACAAAGGATATTGTCTATTCTGACATACATTCTCGCCTTATGATAGCTGATTCCTGGCCCGTTACCTGTCTCGATATAGCAATCGGTGAGCCCTTTGGAAATGGTGCGGTGGGCATAGGAGAGGGGTGTGTCGTTGAAGTCACCGCACACGATCATTGGGGTTCCACGGTGATAGGCGATGTATCTGGCTACGGCGTCAGCCTCGGGAGCGCGCTTCCTCGTCTGCTCCGCAAGGTGCGAAATGAGCCATTTTGAAGTGCGAGTGACATCCTTGCCACCTAATTCGCCCTCGACCATCTGCTGGAAAAGCTCCTTCTTGTCAAGGGTCAGGCTGGTGGTTTCAAGGTGATTGTTAATGACTATCACGTCTCTGTGATTGACCCTAAGCTTGAAGGCACAGCTCATATTGCCTTTCGATGGGTACCTGATGAGTTCCTTCGAAAGAATAGGGTATTTGGAGAAGATGGTCATAAAGTCATTGTTGTGCTTCGCTGTGTCCTTGTATTCGTAGTGTTTGCCAAGGATTGAGTCTACCTGCACGCTGCCTACCTCATTTTCTGCCGACTCTTGCAGGCATACAATATCAGCATCCTGCTGCTTGATATATTCGAGGATGGCGTTGGGTTTGTTACGGTTTTCCCATCCGGCATAAAGCCAGACATTATACGACAGCACCTTCATACAGCCCTTCGGCGGGTCTGTGGGGAAATTAATAGGGAAGTATTTTCGTACCGGTCCGTAGCAGACGATGAAACCAAGAAAAGGAATCAGCACCCACCGTGGTTTTACCAGAGCCCAAAAGACAAGGAAGGCAACGTTGATAGCGAGCAATATGGGGAAAAACAGCCCCATGTTGCTCAGTTTAGGCCACACGGTGGGATCAATGCTGTCAACATGTCCTATGAGACACATCAAGATGATCGACGCCACATTGGCGCCGCCAATGACTTGGAAAGTAATGCGCGAGAGCTTCTTCATTGCTTGTTTTGGTCGAAGAGTATCTGCTTCTCATCGCGTGTCAGGCTGTCGTATCCGCTCTTTCGTATTTTGTCAAGAATACGGTCTATCTCCTCCTGATCGGCCTTCTTCTGTGCGTTATAGTCCCAGTCAGGATTCTCCTTGTGCCGTTCCTGCTGCTTGATTTTGCTGCTTTCCCAGCGACTCCTCATCGTGTTGAAAAACTGCCTTCCGCCTTGCAGCCCATCACTATAGGGATGCTGTTGCCAGTAGCGGATGAGGAAAAAGCCGAAGACCATGCCGCCCAAGTGAGCTAAATGTGCCACCTGTGAGCCCGGTGAAGCCAAGGCGGAGAAAAGCTCCACGACTATCGAACCCATCACCATCCATTTCGCTTTAATAGGGATAGGGATAGGGATGATGAACATGCGCTCGTCGGGAAACAGCATGCCGAAGGCCAGCAGCAGCGCATAGATGGCTCCTGAAGCGCCTACCGTGGTCCACTGACTCAGCGCGCCGTCGTTGGCGGCAGCCACTTGCATGAGCTGTGAGAAGCCATAGCCGGAATCAGCAGCAATGATATAAAACTGCACGAACTGTGCGATTTCCTGCATCAGTCCCGCGCCTATGCCACAGAATAAATAATAGATGATAAACCGCTTCGGGCCCCACACGCGCTCCATCACGGCACCGAACATCCACAGCATGAACATGTTGAGGATGATATGTTCCCATCCACCGTGCATGAACATGTAGGTAACAAGTTGGAAGATATGAAAGTCGCTCGCCAGAAAAAAGTGCAAACCAAACAAGTTATTCAGATCCACCACTCCTGCCTGAGCCAGCAAGAGCATGCCGATGAAGCACAGGAAATTGATGATGATCAGATTGCGGGTCACCGCAGGCATTCTAAGCATATTGAAACCTAATTTCTTTATTATTCATCACCCAGCATATTCTATGCTGGAAACCGTTGCAAAATTACGAAAAAAAGCCCTTAAAAGCCCATTTCAAGCGCCTTTTACCACTTTTTTTAGCCTTTTATGCCATTTTTCTTTCTTTTTTGTTTGCCGTATGAAACTATTACGCTATATTTGTCGCGGAATTAGGAAAGTAGGTGAGGAACGTCTGCCTATGGACGCCCGATCACCCTATATCAAGCATATATAAATTCTCACATTAAATTATAGCATTACTATGACAAAAGCAGATTTGATCAAGAAGATTTCCGAAGCAGCAGGAATCAATGCCACAGAGGCAAAGAAAGCACTGGAGGCCACCACTGATAGCATCAAGCAGGCTCTTGTGGCAGGTGACAAGGTACAGCTTATTGGCTTCGGCACATTCTCTGTTACCGAGCGCCCCGCACGTGAAGGCAAGAACCCCCGTACAGGTGAGCCTCTGCATATCGACGCCAAGAAGGTAGCTAAGTTTAAGGCTGGCGCAGAGTTCGAAAATCAGATCAACGCATGATTTTCCTCATTTAGCGCTTCAATGGATCAATATAAAGGGCAGCCGAAAAGCCGCCCTTTATTTGTGGATTACGTTTTGTGCTCATCGTGCGGCAACTGCTTGACGATCGTGCGGCAACTGCTTGACGATCGTGCGACAACTGTTTGACGATCGTGCGACAACTGTTTGACGATCGTGCGACAACTGTCGAACGATGACATTACTGCTGCATGTCGTGAAGTTTATGGTAATAGCCATTTTTCGCCATGAGCTCGTCGTGGGTTCCCCGCTCAACGATCCGTCCCTCGTGTATGACGCAGATCTCGTCGCTGTTCTTGATGGTTGACAGCCGATGCGCCACGGCCACGGTGGTGCGTGTCTTCATCAATCGGAAGAGCGCGTCCTGCACCAGGCGCTCGCTCTCGGTGTCGAGGGCCGACGTGGCCTCGTCAAGGATGAGTATCGGTGGGTTCTTGAGGATGGCGCGCGCGATGCTGATGCGCTGGCGCTGTCCACCTGAGAGGCGGCCGCCGCGGTCGCCGATATTGGTGTCGAAGCCATTCTCCGTCTCCATGATGAAGTCGTAGGCATTGGCTATCTTCGCCGCGCGGATGACTTCCTCGTCGGTTGCGTCATCCTTGCCGAACTTGATATTGTTCTTAATGGTGTCGTTGAAGAGAATGGCTTCCTGGTTGACATTGCCGATGAGTGAGCGCAGGTCGTGGATGCCAAGGTCCTTGACGTTGATACCGTCTATGAGCACTTCGCCTTCCTGTACGTCATAATAGCGCGGGATCAAGTCAACGAGAGTAGACTTTCCACTGCCGCTTTGTCCCACGAGGGCGACGGTCTTGCCTTTGGGAATGATGAGGCTGACGTCTTTCAGCACATATTGCAGTTCATCGGAATGGGTGTCGGTATAGGCAAAGGAGACGTTGCGAAACTCTATCTGGCGCTCAAACGCATTGATATGCATCGGATGAGCCTTCTCCTTGATTTCTATTTCAGCCTTCAATATCTTGTCGATGCGCTCCATGGAAGCCAGGCCTTTGGGAATATTATAGCTGGCCTTGGAGAAGTCTTTCAGCGGATTGATGATGCTGTAGAGCATGACAAGGTAATAGATGAAGGTAGGCCCGTCGAGCAATGACTTGTTGAGTACAAGGATTCCGCCGAACCAAAGCACCACGATGATCATTACCGTGCCGAGAAACTCCGACATGGGGTGGGCCATCTGCTGCCGCACTGTCACCTTAAGCAGCTGGTCGCGGTAGGACGAGTTGACCTTGTCGAAACGCGCGTTCATCTTCTTCTCCGCGTTGAACGCCTTGATGATGCGCAGTCCGCCTAAGGTCTCCTCCACCTGGCTCATGGTATCGCTCCACAGACTCTGCGCCAGGATGCTCTTCGACTTGAGCTTTCTTCCCACAAAGCCCATGAACCAGGCGAAAAGCGGCACAAAGACGATGGTGAATACCGTCAGCTGCCATGAGATGATGACCAGCGTAACGAAGTAGGCCACAATCAGGATGGGATTCTTGAACAGCATGTCGAGTGACGACATGATGCTGTTCTCCACCTCCTGTACGTCACCGCTCATGCGGGCGATGATGTCTCCTTTCCGCTCTTCGCTGAAGAATGACAGTGAGAGCGAGGTGATCTTATGATAGAGCTGGTTGCGGATGTCGCGTACCACGCCGGTGCGGATGGGCATAACACAAGCTGACGACAGGAAATAGGCTGTCGTCTTTAGAAAAGTCATGAAAGCCAGGAAGACGCCAATCACCAGCAGTGTGGTGGTGGCCGAAGTGTTGATGATCATCTCCTGCACATAGTAGGACATGTTGTTTTGCAGTACTTCCTTGTTGAGTGCCCACGGCATGAGATCGTTGGCGCGCAGGCCGCCGTCTACCTGAAAGAGTATCTGCAGGATAGGGATGAGTGCGGCAAAGGAGAAGATATTCAGCACGGCGGAAAGGATGTTGAATACCACCGACAGGACGAGATATCTCTTGTAGGGCGGCAGAAAACGCCGCAGGACTTGCAGGAACTCTTTCATAAAATGTAAGTTTTGTGAGTTTATTAACTTACGTGAGTTTCTGGGCTCTCAGCGCGTTAGGCAATTAAGAGCTCAGCAACTCAATGACTATAGAACTAAAGAACTGGCTCTCCGAACAGTGTAGCCGATGAACTGCCTGTTATTCTCACCCTCACGGTGTCGCCAATATGGAAGTTGCCTTTTGGAATGATGACGGCTTTGTTCTGCCCTGTGCGTCCCATGAGCTGGTTGCGACTCCGCTTGGCGTAGCGCTCAAGAAGGATGTCAAACTCCTTGCCCTCGTCTTCCTTATTGCGCTCGGCTGAAATCTGGGTCTGCAGGTGGATGAGTTCATTGAGACGGCGTATCTTTTCTTCCTCGCTGACGTTGTCGGGCAGATGTTTGGCGGCATAGGTTCCTGGGCGCTCCGAGTACTTGAACATGAACGCAGCGTCAAACCTGACGGTCTTCATGAGTGAGAGCGTCTGCTGAAAATCGTCTTCAGTCTCATCGTGATAGCCCACGAAGATGTCGGTTGTCAGCCCGCAGTCGGGGATGATGCGTCGGATGGTGCCGACCCTGGCCAAGTATTCTTCGCGTGTGTATTTGCGGTTCATGTCGCGCAGCACTTTCGTGCTGCCGCTCTGTGCGGGGAAATGGATGTGTGGACAGAGGTTAGGCTCATCGGCAACGGCGTGCAGAATGTCCTCCGTCATGTCTTCGGGATTGCTCGTGGTGAAGCGCACACGCATGTCGGGCACAGCCTCGGCCACGCTTCGCAGCAGTTTGGCAAACGAGCAGACATGCAGCTCCTGTCCGCCATCCTCCTCAATGATGATACCATTTTCTGGGCGCTTGCCATTGGGCTGGAGACCATAGCTGTTGACATTCTGCCCTAAAAGCGTCACCTCCTTGAATCCACGGTCGTGCAGATCGCGCACTTCAGCGAGGATGCTCTCTACGTCGCGCGAGCGCTCCCGGCCTCGTGTATAAGGCACGATACAGTAGTGGCAGAAGTTGTTGCAGCCGCGCATGATGCTCACAAAGCCGCTGACGTGGTTGCCACCGATGCGGGTAGGCAGCACGCTGCGATAGGTCTCTGTGGTCGATAGCTTCACGTCGACGGCAGGAAGGCCCTGCTCCGCGGCTGCCATCATCTCGGGCAGGCCCATGTAAGCGTCGGGGCCGCACACGATGTTGGCGTGATGGTTTTCCACGAGGTCGTCTTTCACACGCTCTGCCATGCAGCCCAACACACCGAGCACGGTGTTGAGCCCGTTCTTTTTCTTGTCGGCATGGAGCTGGTCGAGGCGCTGATAGATCTTGTTTTCGGCGTTCTCGCGCACCGAGCAGGTATTGAGGAAGATCGCGTCAGCCTCTGCTTCATTGTCGGTAGGCTCATAGCCCGCCATCTTCATCACCGAGGCCACTACCTCTGAATCAGCCACATTCATCTGGCAACCGTAGGTCTCTATGTATAATTTCTTCATGAATTGATTCGTTGTTAACAATAAAAAGAAGTTGTTGTGTAAGTCTCTACACCACTTTACGCTTGGCTACCCATGCCCAGAAAGCGTAGAGGAGCGCGCCCGACACCAGTCCGGCAAAAGCGTCGATGGCATAATGAGCGCGGATATAGACCGTAGCGAAGAAGATGCCAATGCAGAAAGGCAGGATCATAAGCACCAAAGTCTTGTTGCGTGTGCGGAAGGCAAGAATCAGACTCACCATGGTAATACCAATGTGTGAGCTTGGAAAGGCGCCGGTAGGACGCTCGCCTTCATGTACGTCGGCAAGCAACTGATAGCCCAGGCCGTCAGTCCATCCGGGTGTTTTCATCATCTGCCAGTGGGTTGCTATCTTGTCGCCTATCATCGGGAAAATGCCTTGGGCCACATTTTCCATGCCGATGGCGGGATAATAATACATGGGTCCGGCGACGGGAATAAAGTCAAATATGAGATAATAAGAAAAGAATGCCCCTATGAAAATAAAGCAACACTTCTCGAAATCCTTGTATCGTGCAAAGAAGTAAAACAGACAAACCGTCAGAATAATGGGGAAATAAGACACATAGGAGAGCTCAAGAAACTCGCTTAGCACCGGTTGTGTAAATCGCTCGGCAAAGACGAGAGCTGGTTGGAAGCCGAAGACGGTCTGGTCCCATGTGGCAACGATGTGATCGAGATTAGGAAACAGCGAGTTGATGTCGCAAGTGTCACGATACCACCAGCCTAAAAGCAGCATCTGGACAGCCACGCGTAGAAACTCCGTCAGCCGGCAAGGCATCAGGCGATAGACAGCCCACAGTCCGAGGGTGATGGCCGCTAAGCGCACGCGACCCCAGATCATCGCCTCGGGATTCTCTAACTTGGTGAAACAAAACAGCACTACCAACAGGGTGATAACCGCATAACCAAGTATCACCCATTCAAGTGCCAGCAGACCTTTACGGGGCCGCTTGTCTAAAGTGAATATATTCTTTAACCTCAACACTGAAAATCTATATAGCAGACTATTAAAGCATCCTCTATAAATATGGCAATATTTAAAGCCACTTGTTTTCCTTATACCAGCCAATGGTTCTGGCCACGCCCTCACGCAGCTTGCAGCGCGGCGTGAAGCCCAGCTCATCGCATGCCGGCTCAATGTTGCACCGCCAGTTGCGCTGACGCAGGATGTTGAACTTATCGTTGTTGAGCACAATCATCTTTCCTGTAGCCCTTCCGACGTACTCACCCACAAGGGTGACAAGCTTCAACACCCACACGGGAGCCGTGAACCTCACCCACCAGGGCCGGCCCAACTCATCGTGAATATAGTTGCTGAACGTGGAACTTTGATAGACATCACCGTCTGAAAGAAAGTATTTTCGGCCAGACATACCGTGGTCAAGGGCAAGAAATATTGCCTGCACAAGATCCTCCACAAAGATAAACGTGATGTCCTGACGGCGGAATCCCACCGCAAAATCGACGTGGTCGCGGATGCTCTTCGCCATCACGTAGTAATCTTTTTCTCGCGGTCCGTAAACACCTGTGGGGCGCAGCACGATATAATTGAAGTCGTTGCCGATAGAGTCGAGATACCGTTCGGCCATGAGCTTGCTCTTTCCGTAAGCAGTGTTGGGCCGTGGTGTGTCGTGCTCGTCAATTTCCTGATAAGGCTGTTTTTCCTTGATGGCACCAAAAACGCTCAGGCTGCTCAGATAGACAAACCGCTTCAGAGGCATATGGAGCTTAAGAATGGCATCGACAAGATGCTTCGTGCCCTCATAGTTGACCCTAAAGAAATCGTCCCTGTGCAAACACTTCGTCACGCCAGCCGCATGGACAATATAATCGAAGTCATGGCTACGCAGCGCGTCAGTAAGCGCGTCCTCGGAAGAGAAGTCAAGGTCGATGAAGTGGATACGGGCGTCCTGCAGATAACGGCGCGAACTGGTGCTGCGCACTCCTGCCCACGTCTCGAAGCCGCGACGCAGCGCTTCCTCAACGATAAAACTGCCAATGAACCCACTGGCACCGGTTATTAAAATCTTCATAATCAATCAGGTCACAAAGTTAATACATTAATCAGAATATTTTGCAAAATAATGTGATTTAATTAGGATGGCTCAAAAGTTTTTCGTTAATTTGCAGATAAATATTAGCGAAAACAATTTAAACCATTACTGCTATGGGGAAAAAAGATCATCAAACAAAGAAAGAGCGCCGTAACGGCAAGCGCATGACAAAGAAGCAGCTTGCACAGACATTGAGTGAGCTTTTCAGTTCGCAACCTGACAAGACACTCACCCTAAAAGATATTTTCCACGCCCTGCACCTCGACACCCATCCCCTGAAGATGCTGGCCATGGACATTCTGGAGGAGATGACATGGGACGATGCCATCACCAAGGTCAACGACAATTCTTATAAACTCAACACCAAAGGCCAGGTACAGGAAGGCTGTTTTGTGAGGAAAGTCAACGGGAAGAACTCGTTCATTCCCGACGGGAGCGACAAGCCAATCTTCGTTTCCGAGCGCAATTCCATGTCGGCTCTGACCGGGGACCGCGTGCGTGTGTCTATGATGGCCCGCCGCCGGAACCATATCAAGGAAGCTCAGGTCATAGAAATCTTGCAGCGAGCCAAAGATCAGTTTGTCGGCAGACTGCGTGTAGACAAGGATATTGCTTTCCTCGTGACCCCGGAAAACACTCTCGCGCAAAATATCCTCATACCGAAAAGTAAGCTCAAAGGAGGAAAGACCGACGATAAGGCGGTTGTGAAGGTCACCGCATGGCCTGACAATGAGCACAAGAGCATTATCGGAGAGGTGGTCGACGTGCTTGGGAAAACCGGCGATAATGACGTGGAGATGAACACCATTCTCGCGCAGTACGGGCTGCCCTACAAATATCCAAGAAACGTGGAGGCTGCTGCCGACAAGATCAGCGGCGACATCACCGACCAAGATGTGGCTGAACGTGAGGACTTCCGCAGCGTATGGACCTGCACCATCGACCCCAAGGATGCCAAGGACTTCGATGATGCTCTCTCTATCCGCCGTCTTGACAATGGTCTTTACGAGGTGGGTGTTCATATTGCCGACGTGAGTCACTATGTTACTGAGGGCTCTGTCATTGACCGTGAGGCCATGAAGCGCGCCACAAGCGTCTACCTTGTCGACCGCACCATCCCGATGCTGCCCGAGCGGCTCTGCAACTTCATCTGCTCGCTGCGGCCCAACGAAGACAAGCTGTGCTATAGTGCCGTATTCAATCTCGACGATGAGGCCGAGGTAAGATCCTCACGCATCGTGCACTCCATTATCCGCTCCAACCGCCGCTATGCCTACGAGGAAGCGCAGCTGGTGCTTGAGGATAACGGTGTGGTGGACGGCACGGGAGAGCCTGCGCCAGATCCTGGGAGCAAAGGCTATAAGGATGAGTATGGTTGGGAGCTATGCACTCTTGACCGGCTTGCCAAACAACTGCGTAAGAAGCGTTTCAAGGACGGGTCGGTGAAGTTCGATACTGAGGAGCTTCACTTTGATGTGGACGAGAAAGGGCATCCTATCCACTGTTACTTCAAATGCTCAAAAGATGCCAACAAGCTCATTGAGGAGTTTATGCTGTTAGCTAACCGCACGGTGGCCGAGAGCGTGGGACGCGTGCCCAAAGGCAAGAAGGCAAAGGTCTTCCCTTACCGTGTGCACGACAATCCTGATCCTGAGAAGATGGAGACGTTGCGCAAGTTCATTGCGCCTTTCGGACTGAAGGTGAAGATCGACGGCACGCGCAGGGCAATGATCAAGAGCATCAATAAGCTTATGGACGATGTCAACGGACAGCGCGAGGCCAAGGTAGTGCAGAGCGTGACACTCCGCGCCATGATGAAAGCTAAATACACCACGCACAACATCGGACACTTCGGACTCGGATTCGATTATTACACCCACTTCACTTCACCCATCCGACGCTATCCCGACACTATGGTGCACCGCCTGCTCACCAAGTACCAGCAAGGCAGTCGCTCAGCCAACGAGAAACATTACGAGGAACTCTGTGAGCACTGCTCCGATATGGAGCAACTTGCGCAGAATGCTGAACGTGACTCTATCAAGTATAAGATGGTGGAATTCATGGGTGATAAGATCGGCAACGAATACGATGCCCACATCTCCGGTATCACGTCTTATGGTATCTACGCTGAGATCGACGAGAACCATTGCGAAGGCATGGTGCCTATGCGCGACCTCGACGACGACTACTATGAGTTTGACGAGAAGAACTTCCTGCTCCGTGGCCGTAGGCACCATCACAAGTATCAGTTGGGAGACCCCATCCGTATCAAGGTGGCAAAAGCTAATGTGGAGAAGCGACAACTCGACTTTATACTTGCCTCCGACTCATTTGGGAAAGATAAGGACAAACACAGAATCATGTAGAATCCAGTATCTGTGCAGGGCATGGCCATGGGGGCTGTGCCCTGCCGCACAATCTTCAATTCGGCACGGGGAAATGTTTACACGAGTATATATTACTGATTCGCAAAACGTTCTCTGACCACCTTTTCTATGACCTGCGGGAAGTGCTTCATCTCCAGTTCGTGCTCTTTTGTGGCAATGGTCTCCAGCGTATCGTCGGGTGAGAGCGCTACACGGTACTGTGCGATGATCTCTCCGCCATCGTACTCTCCGGTTACCCAGTGCACGGTCATTCCCGTTTCCTTTTCATGGTGTTCCCATATGGCCTCATACACATGATGCCCGTACATGCCTTTGCCGCCATATTTTGGCAACAGCGAGGGATGGATATTGATGACTGCACGGGGAAAGGCTGCCAACAGATAGTCGGGAATCATCAACAGAAATCCCGCCAGGACGATCAGCTCAATGCCGTGCTCCCGAAGTATGGGCAGCAGTGAGGCTGGATCGTTGAATGACTTCTTGCCCATGATAACCGTAGGCACGTCTCGCTGTCTGGCCTTCTCCACTACCGGCGCATTGGCCTTGTTGCACAGCACCAGTCCAACACGGACATCCTCCGAGCCCGCGAAATAACGGATGATATTCTCACAATTGCTCCCCGTTCCCGAGGCAAAGACAGCGATAGTCCTCATAATTTGCGGCTTTTTATAGGATTAGACATTTGTTGCTGCAAACTTACATAAAAGTATCGGATTTTATGCCGGTTGAATAAAAAAGTTGCACAAAGATAATGTTTTTTATGTGGGTCATCAAAGAGAATGGTGAAAAACATCTTGTTGCTGTCTGAGAATGTGGTAGGACTATATTTAGTCTGGTGTAAAAAATCAAATCCCCAGCTCTGCGCTCAGAGTTGGGGATTTGTGTTAACCTAAAAAACAATCTTAATCTATTTACCAAAAACTAACTAAGACCTAAATGAAAACCTAAAACTAACTTTAAACCTAAAAACTAAAAACCTATATGAAACAATCTACTAATCTCTAAATGCTATGTGTCTTTCGAGGAATCCCCTCTCCCGAAGGTTCAACTCTCAGAATTCTCATGGAGCTCTTTGTTTCCTTTCGACGTTGCAAAGGTAGGAAGTTTATCATGACGCCACAATTATTTTTCGACTTTTATGCCTATTTCCCCATGATTATTGATATAAGTCAAAATAATGTGCACGCACACAGAATGATTATGAATTTGACGGATTTCTATGAAGTTTATCCTAACGAGGAAGCTTGCGAGCATGCTCTTAAGGAATTTCGTGAATGCCATACTCTTTATTGTCCGGTATGTGGCGGTTTGCACCTCAGTTGGAATCCGAGTCATAAGTCTTGGACATGTATGGATTGCGGTCATGAGGTTACCCTCCGTTCCGGCACAGTGATGCAAGGCAGTAATCTGCCAATTTCCGATTGGTTCGTGGCAATGTTTCTGATAGTAAGTACGAAGCGGGCCATATCCGCCTTGGAGGTACAGCGCCAGCTTGGAAGGAAACGCTACCAACCCGTCTGGGAAATGATGCATAAGCTGCGTGATGTGATGGATAAGCGTGACAGTCTCTATAGGTTGTTTGACCAAGTGGAACTTGATGAAGGATTCTTCTCCACGGAGACGCCTGACAGTGAAAAATGGCATCCTCTCAAACGTGGACATGGGAGCCAGAGGAAGACGTATTCTTGACACGTATCATGACATCAAGAGAGACTTTCTGCAGCTCTGTCTCAACGAGTTCTGCTATAAGTTCAACCGAAGATATTTCGGATCTCACCTGTTCGACAGGCTTGAACTCTACGCATGCACCTATAGGACGAGTTTCAAGCATAGGATTTACTGATTTGGATGATTGCGGATATTCATTTTCTTAATGAACTCCCCGAGAGGGTAAAACGTTTACTTGTGTGGACAATTCTGTCCAGTATGGCATCCGCGGCAGTGGTATTGCCGTTGAGGATGTCATACCAGTTGGCAACAGGAAGTTGGCTCACGATGATGGTGGAGTTGCGTCCGTGGCGGTCTTCTATTATTTCCATCAGGTCAAGCAGTTGTTGTCCCTCAAGTATCTTCACGCCAAAGTCATCCAGTATGAGCAGGTTTGTCTGTGCTATTTTGGCGAAGAACTTGTGCAGCGTACTGGATATCCTTGCCAGTGCTATCTCCTCGAAGAGTTTCATGATGTTGAAGTACATCACTTTGTATCCGTTCAGGCATGCCTGATAGCCCAACGCGGTAGCGAGCCAGCTATTTCCCGTACCGGCGGGGCCTGTGATCAGCACAGACACACCCTTTCGGATGTAGTCGCACGTGGCGAGGCTTGTGACGGCGGCCTTGTCCATACCGCGGCTCACGTCATAGTTGAGGTCTTCCAACGTTGTGCTGTAGCGGAACCTGGCGTTCTTCACGAGCCGTGAGTTGCGGCTCTGCGTCCGGTTGTCCAACTCGGCCTGCACAAGCAGCTGCAGGCCGTCACGGAGGGAGAACCCGTCAGTCTGGCGGGTCTCCTCCAATGTCTCCCAGTAATGCGCCATTCCGGGCATTCTGAGACTTCTGAGATTGTTTACGATGTTGTCCATTTTGTTGTATTTTGGTGGATGGATGTTTTGTTGTCCAGCTTACAGGAACTGATGCCTGCCCCTTATGTTCGCATGGTCAGGCGGGGCCGGAGCCGACGTTTCGGCTGTCCCCGCGCACTTGGTCTCTACAAGGCGCTTTATGAAGCCATAACTGTATCTGTGATGTTGGAGCGCAGTCTGGCAGGCCTCCTTGAACACCAGCGGATCAGATTTTCGTTTGAGCGCAAGCAGCGCGTCGCACGTCTTGTAATGCGTCTCAGGTGGCATGGTTGACGTGTAGAACAGATTCTTGACGATATCGCCAAGATACACGGAACCCTTGTACGCCTTTTCCATGTAGTACTGTGGCGAGCGGTCGCGGTATGCCCGTGAGTTGCTTGCCAGATGCTCCTCTATGGTCGTGTACTCGCCCTGGCGGTAGTCGCGCTTGTGTGTGGCCACCTGCTTGCCGTCGATGAAGATCTTTACCAGCGTGCGTGTGTAGACGATCTGCGCCTGCTGCCCGATGTACTGGTACGGAACGGAGTAATAGTGCTTGTCACGGCCGAGATACACGCAGCAGTTCGGAGCAACTTTCAGGCTGGTGTAAAAACGTATCTCGAAGTCCGTATCCGGCAATGGAAGCAGGTTGGGCTTCTCGATGGCGAGGAAGCGTTCCTCACGCGTGTAAGGATGGTGCTGCATACGCTTCTGGTTGTGCGCCAGCATCTTCGCTGACACGGCTTCGTTGAGCTCGTCAAGGGAGTGGAATGTCTCGTTGCGAAGCTCGGCATACACACGGCTGTAGCCTATCTTCACGAGGTCCTCCACCTGTGCCTTGTCCTGGGGATGGCGCACACGCGCAGGCATTATGACGGTATGGTAGAAGTTCGCCATGTCGTCCATAACCTTGTTGATAGACGGCATGTACTTGTCGGGCTTTATGACGGCAGCCTTGAGGTTGTCGGGGACGAGGATGCGGGGAACGCCGCCAAGTGCCTTGAAACACTGGATGCATGCGTAAACAAAGTCCTCCGTACTCTGCGACGGCACGCATATCATAAAGCCGTAGTCGCTCGCGGGGAGGCATGCCACAAAGGTCTGCACCTTTACAACCTCGCCCGTATCACGGTTCACATAGCTCATGGTGTCTCCCGAAAAGTCGAGGAAAATCTGTTCGCCGCCTACATACAAGTCTTTGAGAATGGTCGACGGACGGTTGTCCTCCTTGGCCGTGACGTCCTGGCGGTAGTGGTAGCGGAACTGCGTGAGGCTGTAGCCGCTGGGGGTGTCTCGGCGGTACTCTTCCCACAGCAATTGCAGCGTCACATGCTTGCGCCTCATCTCGCTCTCAAGATACGGCAGCATCTCCTTGAACTTCTCGAAACGGGAGTCGGTGTACGCTGCGTTGCCTCCCTTCATCCGGTGCTCAAGCACCGGATCCTCCAGGGCAAGCAGCTCGTCAAGGCTTAGCGTATCGGACTTGGCCTTGTTCACGTAGTTGTTCACCGCCTCCTTGTTCATACCGACAATGCCGGCAATCTTTCGGTTTGATACGTTCTGTTTCTTCAGAAGAAGAATCTGTTTGATCTGGCTCATTCCTTTTGTCTTTCCTGCCATTGTCATTGCGTCTTTTTGGATTGAAGACGCAAAGGTAGCACGACAAAAGTGAACGGGATTGCTCCGTCGCGGAGTTTTTCGACTTTTGTGAACGGGTTTGCTCCGTTTTAAGGCCGCGGGCAGCCTTGTGACGGGCATTCCACGCAAACCGAGTGAACGGACTTGCTCCGTTTTAAAGCCGATTTTTACCCGTATGGCCCACATGACTTCGGGGTTGGGTGGGCTTGCTCCGTTTTTTAGGAGGTTTTTGCCACTGTTGAACGGATATACTCCGTTTTTTCAGCCCTATTTCGGTCATTTTTGGCCTCTGGTGAACGGTTTTTTACCGTCTCCAAGTGGGTGGGATTGCTCCGATTTCACCAGTAGGAAACTGGAACATATCACCAGGGTGTTCGACCATGTGTGTAAGAACTACGTCCTGGGCTACAAGCTGCTGCCGTGCCTGTTCTTCGACGGCAAGTCCTCCCTGCCGTTCGACTTCTCCATCCATGAGGAACTGGGGAAGAAAGGAGACGGAGGACTGGGGAAGAAGGCGTTCCGCGGCAGATTCTCCAAGAAGCGCATGAAGGAAACTCCGGCGTATGAGCGGGAACAGGAATGCGGCATGGGCAAGATGGACTCTGCCATAAAGATGCTTCATCGCATGTGGAAGAGCGGTCTTCGCCCCCATTATGCCCTGGCGGACAGTTGGTTTGCCTGCGAGAAGTTCATCGAGGCAATCAGGAAGGTAGGCAACGGAGCCATACACTACATCGGCCTTGCCAAGATGGGAAAGACAAAGTACCTCGTGGAGGGCAGGCGGCACAATGCCACAGAGCTCGCAGCAATGCATACAAGACGGACCAGATGTTGCCGGAAGTACAAGTGCCGGTACATTGAGCTAAGAGGGTGTCTGGGAGACTTGCCAGTCAGGATATACCTGGTCAGATATGGGCATGGGCAGACCTGGAACATCATGCTCAGCACGGACCTGTCGATGACCTTTGTGCGTGCCTGCGAACTGTACCATATACGATGGAACATTGAGGTCGTCAACAAGGAGACAAAAGAACATCTCGGCCTTGGATCATATATGGGAAGGGACTTTGACGGTCAGATTGCCGATGTAACGCTCTGCTACATTACATACATCGTTATGTCGCTGGAGAAACGGATATCAGAGTATGAGACCATGGGCGAATTGTTTGCCGACATGGAGAAGGATGTCATGGCGCTTACGCTATGGCAACGTGTACTCAAGTGCATGGAGAGGTTGCTTGCAGCTCTTTGTGACGTACTTGGATTCTCCGTAGGCGAGATAGGGCGGATAATTGTCGCCGACTCGGAAATGCGGAACAACTTTGAGATTATGGCCAAGGCATTGGAAAACAGGGCACAAGAAAAACTTACAGCCGTAAACACATTTTAAGTATGTGTTAATCCCTCGTATTCGTATTCATGGGCATTCACGAAGCATTTTTGGCTGAAATACCCATGAAATAGAGGAGTGGGAAACTTTAGTAAATAGAAAAACGAGTCTACGTAAACTGTGATTGTACCTCATAAAGTATTCCTTTCTTTTTGTATTTTTGTCCCAAGCATTACATTATCTCCAGCAAATCTTGACTTTTGGCCCATACCAAATGTAGAGCCACAGCATGATGGTGATGACGAGACAAACGATTGACGACCAATGGCTTGGGTCGGAGAGGCATTTGAAATAAAAATTGAACAGACCATGGAAGCAGGCCACCAGTATAAGAGAATGCGTATCACGGATAAGCTTGTCAAGACCAAAAGAAGCAAGGAACAACAAGGCAAAGAAGCCCACATCCCCTATTTGCCATGCTCTGCAATGCCAAAAGAACCAAAGCAAAGTGGTGAGCAGCAGTCGGTGAATGATTTTGCAGCCAATTAGTTCGCTATAAAGGTATCCACGCCAGCCCACCTCTTCGAAGAAGGCATAGAGCAGATATACAAACAATAACCACAAACAGAGTCCAATCTCCTTGTAATCAACAATGCCAAACAGAACAAAAGGCACCGCCAATGTGAGGATGCTCTTGGTGACCGATGTACCAAAAAGAGATGTCTTCATTTTTCTTCGAAGCGCCAAGATAACGACAATCGCGCCTATGAGTGGACTCAAGCCACCTACGAAATCCCACAATTTGACGTGGGATGGGTCTATGGTCTCAAAGCGGGTTGAGACGACTCTTATTAATACCGCCAGAACATAGAAAAGCATGATGCTCCATGTCCGCTTCTGTTTTAATATGGATGATATCTTCATTTAGATGGGAAATTTGGTTCAAAGTTATATTATTTTTTCTTAAATCGAGCGGAATGTATGGGATTTGTGAGTATTTTTATTCTCATAGGAATCTTGTATTTAGCCAACCTGCCTTTACAATGGCTCGTAACTAATGCCTTCATTTCAGTGGCGCTCATTTTTCTTTTCGGAAATATTTCTGCTGCCACAATCTGGCCGAGCACGGGATTTGCCTCACCATAGACTCTGCACTCGCTCACGTCCTCCATCTCATACAACACACCTTCTACTTCAATGGGAAGGACTTTCTCTCCGCCGACATTAATGACGGAACTTGAGCGGCCGACAATCCTGATAAAACCGTTGCAGCACGACTCTACAAGATCTCCCGTGTAAAACCAGCCTTCGTTGTCAAACGAAGAACTTTTATAATTCAAATATCCCAAGATGTTGTTTTGGGATTTGATGAGAAGTTCACCATTGACGATTTTATACTCAGCGTTATTGTCTGCAATCTTCAAGATTGTGCTATCAGACGATTTACTGACAGTTGTCATAATGCCGGTTTCACTTGTTCCGAAAGTTTGCAGAAATCTGACGCTGGGAAGTGCCGTCCTCAACCGTTTGAGCAACGATTCGGGCATGGCTTCCGCCCCATAAGTGATAAGCCGCAGGGAGGAAGTGTCATGGTCGGCCATGGCATCAGAAATCAAGAGTAAGTTGAGAAACGTGGGAGTTACTGGCAATATGTTAATATGATATTTGGAGATAAGGTTTAATATGTATTCAGGTTCCCTTGATTCGGGAATAACCATGGCTGCTGACATGGCTACGCAACTGAGCAGCGTGTGAATGCCACCAATATGATCGAACATCAGGAAAAGGAGAAAAACGAGGCCTTTTGGCCTCTTATTCTGATAGGTGTCGATTAGCTTGCTCAAGTCGTGTATCATCATTTTAGGACGACCGGTAGTTCCCGAACTGAGAAGTATGAGACCTGCGTGATGAATGCCGACAAGCGTTCCAATCAGAGGGTTGCTGTTAACATCGGCAGTTTGTTCATGGGTGTGTATCTGCAAAACACCGTTTTCCCAATGAAGTGAGTAAAGGCAGCCAGCCTGTTGTATTTTCTGCTTGACAATGTCCGCTTCCTTGTCTGTTATGATGATAATCATATTATTGGTCTCATATAAGGCGAAGAAAGCGGCAATGGCTTGAAAATTGTAGTCCGAAACAATGGCCACCACATGACCGGTTCCCACCCGGTCTTGAATGACGTCCTTATACTGTTGTACGGCAAGGTAAAGTTCAGAATAGGTGTAGAACTGTCCTCTGTCTATCATAGCAGTTTTCTGCAACCCTATTTTAGTTTCAATAATCCATTTCATCAGCAAAATCCTCCTAAATATACGACTTGTCCGGTAATAAGTTTACTTTGTGGACTAATGTAAAAGTCAATGACATTTTTCACATCCTCATACGAAGCCATCACCTTGCAACTCTGGTTATCAATCAAGCGTTCTATTTTCTCAGGCTGCACCCGACTGATAAGGTCTGTGTTGACGGGCGAAGGGCCTACGGCATTCACAGTGACATTGAATGGCCCCACTTCTCTGGCCATTACCTTAGTTAGTTGCTCAATGGCCGATTTAGAAGCCGAATAGGCCAGTTCCCCTTCAAGATGCGAGGGAACGGCGATGGAAGAGAAATTTACTATGCGGCCTTCCTGTTGCTTTATCATGTATTTGGCACACTCTCGGCTGAAGGAAAATGTACCGCCATAGTTGGTCATCATCACCCTCATTGCCGACTCAGTGGAGGTTAGTACAGAGTGGTTCATTAAGCCTATGCCAGCATTATTGACCAATATGTCTAACCTTTTTTCTCGTAGGTAAACGTGTTTCACATAGTCGACGACATTTTGCTCGTCGCCCACGTCAAGGTGGGCATGATGGTAATGGCTGTGATTAATGTCGCATTCCCTCCTGCTGCACCCGTATACAGTGTATCCCTCGTTAAGGTATGCCTCTGCCAGATAGCGCCCAATGCCCTTACGGGTGCCCGTAACAATCATAATTTTATTCATTAGAGGGAGCTTTTAGTTGGGAAATAATAAAGTTGTTGAGCGAGTTAACGCTCCTAAAGGGGCTAATCCTTGACGACATGGCTCGGTCGGAGGTCAGCGAGACATTGATTCCCTCATCCAGTAAGGTCGTCTCTACGTCGACAAGAATGTTTACCAACCCTAACGAATCAACGACTCTGTTTCGTCCAATCAGTGCCGTCTGACCGTTTACCATTGTCGCCATGTCGTTATTCTGCATGTTCTTTTTTACCGACTCGACAATAATCTTATAGATTTCGTTCGTTTTCATGTTATATAAAAGTCTATGCCTTGCTTGTTTTGTATGTTTTATTTATTTTTATAATGAATTCCATTTTTGTTTTGTAACGCTTGAGCTAATGTTATTTAAAAACAGAGTTTTCATATCAAAATTCTCGATAAACTCCATGATTAATACTAATTTTGTATGACGAAATTAAATCTTATGAAGTACATGAACTTACTCAAAAAAGACTATCCCTTTCAATTGATTAAATGAATATCCGCAATCATCCAAATTAGCAAAGTTTATACAGCCTGGACAATCCTTGGTATAAAAATTGCGGGCTTATGTTTGACTATTGGAAAGGAATGATTATGAATTTGACTGATTTCTATGAAGTTTATCCTGACGAGGAAGCTTGCGAGCATGCTCTTAAGGAATTTCGTGAATGCCATACCCTTTATCGCCCTGAATGTGGCGGTTTGCACCTCAGTTGGAATCCGAGCCATAAGTCTTGGACATGTATGGATTGCGGTCATGAGGTTACCCTCCGTTCCGGCACAGTGATGCAAGGCAGTAATCTGCCAATTTTCGATTGGTTCGTGGCAATATTTCTGATAGTAAGTACGAAGCGGGCCATATCCGCCTTGGAGGTACAGCGCCAGCTTGGAAGGAAACGCTACCAACCCGTCTGGGAAATGATGCATAAGCTGCGTGACGTGATGGGTAAGCGTGACAGTCTCTACAGGCTGTTTGACCAAGTGGAACTTGATGAAGGATTCTTCTCCACGGAGACGCCTGACAGTGAAAAATGGCATTCTCTCAAGCGTGGACATGGGAGCCAAACGGAAGACGGCGGTACTTGTCATGGCGGAGAGCTCTGTCACCACTGATACACCGACAAGGAAGTACAGCACCGGAAAATGGGTCGGTCATATCAAGATGGAAGTCATACCGGACTTGAAGGCGGCTACGGAGGAAGACAAAATAAAGAATTCCATAGATGCCGGGGCTTGCTACCACAGATGCCACGAAGTCTTACGCGGCACTTACAGCGAACAAAATTGTCGCTAAGCATAAAGCATATAAGATGAGGGACAAGACCATGGTCGGCAAGGTGCTTCCATGGGTACACATATCCATAAGCAATGCAAAGAGGAGTATTCTTGACACGTACCATGACATCAAGGGGGACTTTCTGCAGCTCTACCTCAACGAGTTCTGCTATAAGTTCAACCGAAGATATTTCGGATTTCATCTGTTCGACAGGCTTGAGCTTTGCGCATGCACTTATAGGACGAGTTTCAAGCATAGGATTTACTGATTTGGATGATTGCGGATATTCATTTTCGGAAAAGATAAAGAGAAAGAATGAGCTGTACTGCCGATATACCATCGTGTTTCTCTAAGGACAAACGGCAGGGCAGATGACCAAGCCCAAATTTAGAGAAAAGGTGGAGAATATCAGTGCTCATCTTACTTTTAACACTCAAGAGTTTGGAGATCTCACTAAAATTGCTTAATTTCGCATCTATAACAGGTCCTCTTTAATTTATTGGTAATCAATGTGATTGGATACTACAAAGTTACTAAAAATTATCGAGAAACTGTTATTCTAGACCACTTTATATGGGGTGGGAAACTTTAGAAAGAAATATTAGTTGTCATCAACATGAGTTTTTGAAAAATAAAGTTATTGGAAGCCTGAGATAAAAAATCAAACAATGAAAGTTTATTGTCAGGCTATAATAAACAATTTAAGTAAAAAGCAATGAAAAGACAAATTATTGCACTCACATTTGCTTTTAGCTTCAGTACAGTAATGGGACAAGTGCAGAACGACACAACTATTGCTTCCCCTCATCAGAGCCTGAGTGAGGTTGTAGTAAAAGGCAAGCACACACTTGTTAAAATGAAAGGTAATGCAATGGTCTATAAGGCGGGAACTCTCCGTGCAAGATATGCTCCCACAACAGCCTACGACCTATTGACAAAAGTACCAAGCATCACTGATGGAGGAAATTCGGTGTCACTTATCGGTGCAAACAACCTAATGGTAGTTATCGATGGAAAGGTAATTGCTATGGGACAAGAGCAAGTCTATCAGCAACTCAAATCATTGACTGCTGATAGGGTTAAGGATATAGAAATATATTATAATGCTCCAGTACAATATCATTTTGATGGTGCGGTAATCAATGTTATAACAACTTTGGGTAATCAAAGCGAAGTTTCTTTGTTTTTAGACGGGGCTTTAAAACAGACCCGAAAGACCTCTACAGAAGGCAAGGCAAGTCTGCTTTTTTCAAACAAACTGGTGACCTCTTTGTCTTCTGTGGGATATACTCGCGAGAATCAATGGAGTAGCAACGATTATCGTCTTTATAATGATGCAACATTCAGCAACCCCTACCGCACTCGAAAAGCCGAGAATAGGTCTTATGGCGATAAATATAATATGAGTGAAGATCTTACATTCCAGTTCACACCTGAGAATCGTCTTACTTTGGATTACTATGGGATATTTGCTCACGATAACAGTATTACAAATACGAATATCTGGCAGCGGATCCAACCCAATACACAGGTACTATCACGTGAATACAACAAGGAGACCCTGCATACAGTCGGCCTACAGATGGATGTTAAAAATGGATGGACATTGGGGACTCGTTATAAATCCTATGTATCTCCGTTCAGGCAGCAATATGTTTCTGGAGATGCAACTGAAAGCCTTATATTGCCCGACGACTATCTACAACAGTCACATCAGAATATCGACAACGTGAAAGCCAGTATAGATAAGAATTTCACTTTTAATCAAATGACTTCTTTAGCAGTTGGCTTTACTCATCAGTATAACCGATCCACAACAGAGATAACGGAAGTAGACCAGACAACGCGTAACCGACAGATAGAGAATATTGAGGCACTTTACGCACAAGGTAATTTCACATTGTTCAAACAGTTGAATGTTATGTTGGGGCTGCGCGGAGAATACATAAAATCAAAGCGTCACAATTTGCATACAGGAGTTAATACCACTCTTTGGGATGAGTTTACTCTTTTCCCGACGGCAACACTTGGTATGCCGATAGGGAAAAGTAATTTTCTTCAGTTCCAACTTATCAGTCAGAAGCAATACCCTTCGTTCTGGGCCGTTAGTCCAGAAACAACCGTCGTAGATGAGCGAACTATCGAAGTCGGCAACCCTGAACTCAAACCAAGCCGAATTTATGATGCATCTCTGATGTTCATCGTCAAACAGCAATGTTATTTTATTCTTGGCTGTACATATACCCCTGATTACTTTGCGAACATACCCCATCAGGAAGCAACAACAGGTAAAACGGTTTATCGTTATGAAAATTACGACTTCTCACTATTTAATAATTTCACAATAATGCATCCCATGAGTATAGGCAACTATAATGGACGCATAGCTGCTCATATCCTGCGCATGCAAGATAGGATGCGTCATTTTTATGGGGCATCTTTTGATAATAATAAGTGGGTATGGGCTGTTTCTAGTAATAACACGTATAAGCTTCCAACAAGTAAAGCATGGGGTGAACTTTTCCTTGAAGCAAATTTCCGCTATCAGGCTCCAGCCATTCAGGGAATCTACCGCTTGTCAGACACATACGCATTAGATGCTGATATTCGTTGGAATCCGACCAATCGAATATCTGTCACTGCTAGTGTAGACAACATTCTGCGTAGGGACATGCCAAATGAATTTAAGGTATTGACGCCAGGACAGGAAAGCATTCTGAATGGCTATAATACTCGTACATTCATGCTTCGAATGACATTAAACTTAGGAAAGAAGAAAGAGCAGAAAGAAGATTCTGGTGTCGATACATCAAGATATGGACGAAAATAGTCAGAAGCAATCTTTGTACTTATGAGGAAGAACGAGAGTGTAAAGTAAACTGTGTCAAGCTACAATAAGAAATAGTTTTATACAGTTTATTTTTTATGGACAACAACGAAATTGATTACAAGAGAGCTGCGGACCAGCTTCGTAAGGGAGAACCATTATTTGGTAAGGATGGTGCTTTGGCACCAATGTTGGAGCGCATATTGAATGCCGCTCTTGAGGGTGAGATGGACGCTCACCTGCGTGAAGAATCCCGTGAGAGCGGCAATCGCCGCAACGTTAAGATGCCCAAGACCGTTCAGACTCAGTATGGCGAGGTGACCGTTGAAACTCCCCGTGACCGTAACGGCAGCTTTGATCCTCAGACCGTGCGCAAGCGTGAGACGATACTTGCCGAGGGCATGGCAGACCAGATTATCGGCATGTATGCCTTTGGCACGAGTACACGGGAAATCAGCCGTTACTTTGAGCGGGAGTTCAATACCAGGCTGTCGGCCGAGACCATCAGCGCGATAACTGACCGTGTCCTTCCTGAGATTAAGGAGTGGAAGTCGCGCTCATTGGAGTCGGTCTATGCTATTTGCTGGCTTGATGCCATCCACTACAAGGTGAAAGACGACAGTGGGCGTGCCGTTACCCGTGCCATCTACAATGTACTGGGTATCACAAGGACGGGCATAAGGAACTGCTCGGTATGTACGTAGCCAAGAGCGAGGGGGCAAACTTCTGGCTGGAGGTGCTTACGGACTTGCAGAACCGCGGTGTGGAAGACATTATTATGATATGCTGCGTGGATGGCCTGAAAGGCTTCCCGGATGCTATTCGGAGCGTCTTTCCCAATACGGCCGTGCAGCTCTGCATCGTCCATCAGATACGCAACTTCCATCAAATATGTGGGCAAGCAGCCATCAGAGGAGTTTTCTGAGGGACCTGGAGCTGGTCTATGGCGCTGTCAGCAAGGAGGCAGCCGAGACCGAGCTCGACAAGCTTGATGCCAAATGGGGCGGACAGTATCCCATCGTCATCAAATCGTAGCGTGACAACTGGAAGCGAATGACGGAGTTCTTCCAATACACCAAGGAAATCCGCCGGCTCATCTATACCACGAACACCGTTGAAGGATACCACCGCCAAATACGAAAGGTTACCAAGAACAAGGGAGTATTCCCCTGTGATACAGCCCTGGAGAAACTCGTCTATCTGGCTTACCGGAACATCAGCCGGAAGTGGACTATGCCACTTGCAAACTGGGCGCTCATCTCACAACAATTAGCAATTAAATTTGGAGAACGTTCTGAAATTATGTAACTTTGCCTCGGAAGAGGGCTCCTCATCTGGAAAACACGATTATAAATCGTGTCTCCCATCTGAGGTTAAAGATATAAAGAATACAGCCTTGACACAGTTCGATTTACACTACCATCAGAGAGTATCGTCTCACCAATTTTATGTTTATTGATTACGCATATTATCAAACAATGTCAGGACTATATCGCAAGGAAATAGATGCTGTTTATCTCAGAATAGTGCTTCCTGTATCCTTGACCTCATACTTAGGTGAATGGCTGACTTTCTTGCCATAGTCAAGAGAACATACAAACTTCAATGATGCAAAAGAATTATCACTCTCACGTCTCATGCGTTCCGAAATGTCATAAGCGCCTGAATAAAGACTGCTCTTGATGACATTGTTCTGTACGAAGAGATTCTTGGCCTCTAGAATGACGGCTATATTCTCATGACTCCATTCTGCGGAAAGACCATATTGCCACGGTGTTCTGATGTGAGTCTGATAACTTTGGAGTATTCTACTTTCCGAACTGCATGACGCTGAGAACGAGAAGTCGCCAACATAATAATTAGCCTGTATTCCCATCTGCCAGCCCCCAAGCCTTTCATGTACAGCTCTGTTGACAGCGAAATAGGAGTAGCTGCCATCCATCTTGACATTAAAATCGCTAGTGGGCTTCCAGGTCAGTGAGAGCGACGTCACGCTTTGGTGATTTCTCGAGTCGCTGGTGAACGAATTCACAACCTTGCCGCCTTCTGATGAATAGGTGCCGACAATGGCGTTACTCATATACATATAGTAACTTGACAGCAAAGCGGACCAACTCTTGTAGTTAACCGAGTAAGTGAGTCCGGGGCCAAGCAATGTGGAATTATCCATCGTTGGGTTGCCTCGTCTCAGCATCAGCCTGTCTATCTGCTGTTCTACGTGGTTGACATAACTCAGTGACGGGAATGTGTTGCCAAGAGAGAAAAACAGTCTTACGCGCTGGATTTTATCAGGCATCCATGAATATGACATCTGCAGACGCGGGGCTATATGCTTCACGGCCTCGTCTCCATGTATCTTATAAACGAGATATGACACGCCAGGATTGATGTCCACCATCATTTTCTTCCAGCGTTTGCTGTAGTCGATGAAAAATATCGTCTCTGAAGAACGCAGATGTTGTCCGTAGTTGTTCAGATTTTTATAGTTGTCCTGCGAAACCCGGAGATACTCATGCAGACTGAAAGTAAGAAAGTTCTGTTTAGGTAAAGAGATATTATAATTGGCATTGAACTTTGAGTAAAAGTAATCCTCATCCACGTCGCTGATATATCTATCATATTCCTGCATATCACGCTTGTATTTGTTTCTGGCGTAATAACTGTCAAACACTGCATCAAGGCTACGGTCTCTGTCAAGCGTGCGGTTGTAATAGGCATAGAAAGTCGGCTTCACTGTAGAATTGCGGAGATAGGAATTTACGTTATAGCCATCGTTTAACCCCATGCCAGAATAGAGCGTGCTGCCATTCTGTGTGTTATCCCAGTCCCTGTTATTTTCTATACTTGCCCTGAGCATCCATGTGGTCTTTTGCGACATACGGCTGAGACTGGCAGTAAAATATCTGCCTATTTTCTCTTTGTCATTATTGCAGGAGACTGAGGTCTTCGTTACTTCTTCGGGTAATTGATATCTCTCGATAGAGTATACATCAACTTTAGGGTTTGATATATTGTACCCTGCCCATACGTTCATATTGTATTTCCCAAAACTGTATCTGGAAGTGGCATTATAGTCGCCTTTCTTATAGTCTAAGCCTTGCAGTCCGTCAACTTGGGCATATCCACCGTAATTGTAAGTCCTGACAATGAAGTTCATAGCAGCCTTATCTTTGGCATACTTTCCTGTCGGCATGTCATAATATTCTATGCGGACAACATCCTTAGGCCGGAGGCTCTGTATCTCCCGGAAAGAAGCCCCCCTGCCATTAATATAGAGAGCAGCTGCCCCTGCGGGAGTTGTTACGCTTCCGCCTTCCGTATTGACATCAACGCCCGCTATCATCATATTCCGTACCAGTTCGAATCCTGAGTGGGAATGTCTGCGCTGTTTGCTTGTAGGTATACAATTGTAGTGATCTGCTTCCTGCTGTATATACTTCCCGCTGACAATGACCTCTCTAAGTTGTCTTGCAGCTTGAATGGTGTCATTCTGAGCAAATAATCTCATAGGGATTATAACGAAAAGAAATAAAAGTAGTTTATTATAACTCATAATTTTTACATTAAAAAAGTGGGCCATGGGGATTAAAGAAACCCTATGGCCACATATTAATTAACACAAGTTATGGTAACAGCTACAATGTCCCATCTCCGATGGATAACATACTGCGTCACAGATAGGACTCAGATCCTTCTCTTTAGTTTGTCCACCTAAAATTTTTGACTGCATCTCATTTGTCATACCTTGACAAACTGCCATTTTTACATCACCATCTAAGGTGCGTGAAGATTTCAACACGTTGATTGATAATTTGACCATAATGAAAAATTTAAATTGTTATTGATTAGACTGCCACAAATTATAATAGGTTTCAAGAAGTTCTTCCATGTGACCCTTAGCAAAGTGACAGTTGTTATTTTTCGTTCCGTGAAACAAATTCATTATACGTGAATGAGGACATCCTCCTCCACAAAATGGCAGAAGGTTACAGTCCTTGCATTTTGCATCTTCAAAAGGGTCTGCACCTACCATGTATTCTGCCAAGAGATCCATTGATATGTTACTTAATTCTTTTACATTATCGAGACACATGCCTGGATTGCCCAAGTCTGTCCAGCATTTGTATATTCCTCCCAACGGACCGATCAGGAAGCTATTTCTTTGTCGGGCTATACATTCATAATTATATCTTGTCATCAATAATGATGGGGATGGCATTCCGAGTTTCTTGTATGCGTTTAACACATACATACCCTGTTCAGAATTCGAAAAACAGCCCTTACAAGAATTACCACTGCCATATGATTCTTTTATGAAACCTATATAAGTATTGAAATTTAAACCTGCATATCTATTACGGATAAATTGAAAACCTTAACAAATTGCTCGGAATTAGTCTTATCAATATTTACCCTAATAGTTTTGGAGATATTGTCATATTTAGACAATAAATCAAGTCCGCTAATTATTTTCTTAAATGTATTGACATGATTATCTCCGCCTCGCCTCTCATTATGGATAGATTCAAGACCGTCTATGGTTACATGAACTGTTTTTATGTTAAGATTCTCAAGAGTACTTGCTTTATCAGCGCTCATATTTACGCCATTTGTTATGATTTCCGCTTCATATCCTTTCACGGTTTGAATAGACTTTATTCTATTTGTCAAACTAACAATCCTATCAAAATAAAGAAGTGGCTCTCCACCAAACCAAGAAATATGAATGTATTTTACATCCCTCAGCCCTTTAATAAATGCTATAATTGCATCTTCAACATCATCTTTCATGAATACAGAAGGGTGACTCTGTTCAAAGCAATACGAGCAATGTAGATTACATGCCATGGTCGGTGCTATAGTAAGAGAGAGAACATCATCGTTCATTCTATTATATTGCTTCAACAGTTTAAACTTAGCCAATTCGATATTATCATCTCTAACTAAGATGTTGTTATCAAGTATCTCTTTTCTTAGTTCCTCATCCAGATCATCTTCAGACAATTGTTCGTCCCTTATTTTTAAAAGTAAAGAAGCAATACTATTGTCAAGCTTTAGGAATACGTTTGACATAGTGTTATACAAGAGATAGAAGTCTCCTGACTTAGCTTTAAACATAAAGTTGTATTTACTCCATTTCATATTTATATTATTTATGATTGAAAACCTGTTGCCAAAACGTCTTGTCACTAATAATAATCCTTACATCTGCCTTTTGACCTACTTGGGTTATATTGTTATCTGAGCTGATGTTGGCCTTGGCGATGAAGAAATTATCTGAGCCAACTCTTACTAGTTGTCTGTCATAAGACGCTACAGGGTATGTGTGTGGTTGCGCGTTATCACTCTCTCCCTCATACGTTACACTAATCATTCTTGGCTTGTCGAACAGGTAATTGTATTTATAGGGCATCATGATTTTAAGTGTGTAGTGGGGCAGCACTTCTCCTTGAGCTTCTATAGTTATCGGATAGTGGATGGTGTAGAATGCTACACCAAAGGCAATCACCACCAGAGTTATAATTATCGTTCCAGTACGGACCAGCACTGGTGGCACCTTGCCTATGATATGGCGTACTTTTTCACTGCGCAGCTCTATATTATCCGTATTAGTTTTGCTATCTGGTCTCATTCCTCTTCCTTATTATTTTCATCTCAAAATTTGTACGAATATATTCGCTAAGCGGCATGTCAGCATACTTCAAAGAACAAATGTCTTCCAAATTGCCATTACACTCCTGTATTTTCTGGCTGCAAGGTCCTAAACATTGTGGTAGCATTTTGCAGTTGAGACACATTTTATTCTCAAATGTAGACAAGGCTACCCTCTTTGCTTGTTTTTTCTCATTCCACCTAATTGTGCCATCAGCCAATAAGACACCCTCCTTGTTAGGTTCTGATAGCGTTCTACCATTACACTTGTAGATATTACCATCCCAATTGATTACAGCATAATGATATATTTCTGCAGGACACGCTACCCTCTTTATACCAAAAAGTCCATGACCTACAGAATAACCATCTAAAGTTAATTGTAATAAGGCCTTTTTGAGTTGTTCAATCCTTTTCTCATTGATACTCCCCATAGTCTGCCAAACTCTTTCAAGTTGGAAAAACACAAGTTTTTTGTCAATCCCTTCGAAATCCCTTATGATTTCGACCATATCATTCAGAGTTTCATCATCGTAGTTGATTCGAACTGTTATTACATTACGCCCTACAGTATTTCTCTCCTGCTCTTTTTTGCAGATCTGATCTATATCTTTGTAATATAGGAAAGGTTCTCCTCCAAAAAATGTCATCCTCAAAGTTTTTGCCTTTGATGACTGGCACAATTTCGATATATAAGACTTTGTCCTCTCAAGAACCTCTTTCGTCATTTTGCTACCAGGTACATGAGTCTCATAGCAATACCAACACTTAAGATTGCAATCCTGAGTGGGATATACCATAAGATAGTCTGTATCAGAAGCAAACATTTCCTTTTTGTTCTCTGTTCTAAGCATTGCGAGCTGATCAACGTCATCAGGAATAATAAAACCAGATTGCACTAGGGCATCATAAGTGTTGGGGTTATCAGCACTGAACTCATGTAAGTCTCCAGCCAGCAACTCCCCATAAGAGCTTTTTGAGATAATGAGATAACTGTCTGAATAGCTATTAAAACAGAGTACATTATTCTGCTCAGGCAGAAAAATATTATAATCGCTTTGTTTCATATTGATGAACCTTCCAAAGTGTGTACGATACCAAATATAATAGGCACGTACACACTATAAAAATATCACATATATGCTACATGAAGAACCATTCTATCTGCTTAGACTAATACAGAAGAAGCAGAGGAGGTAGATGGTGCTGAGGGAGCAGATGGACTTGAGGGCCCGGATGGGTTTGATGCTGGTGTACAACCACCACATCCTCTTCCACAACCTAAACCACGGCCTAAACCACAGTTGTAGGTTTGCTCGTTTTCATTGATACCACCAGTGATGACCAAAAGCTCATCATCACTAAGCTTGATGCTTTCAAGCATCTTAAATTCTTCTTTGTTCATAATGATAAATTTTTTAAGGGATGTTCTATAAATTTACTCATTAATTATCAATGTTTTATTTGTATATCTCGACAAAATTTCGCACCTTTGTAAGTAGGAACAGACGAAATCATGCAGAAGGAAACCATATACCGCGAGCCGATGAGTGAGAGCCTCTTTGAGGAGGAGTTCACCTTAGACGCATTGTCCAAACTCGGAAATCCCCTTGAGCGCCTCTCGAAGCTCGTCGACTTCGAAATGTTCCGCCCGATACTGGAAGAGGCCCTGCTGACCAAGGAATGCAAGTCCCAGGCCGGCCGCAAGCCCATTGATGTAGTGTTGATGTTCAAAGTCATATTCCTTCAACGTTATTATGGCTTGGGCGACCACCAGATAGAGTTCCAGATAGTCGACCGTACCAGTTTCCGCCAGTTCCTTGGCATCCATACTGTGGCTGAGGTTCCTGACGAGAAGACGGTGTGGGCATGCAAGGAGAAGCTCTGCAAGAACGGCACATTCGACAAGCTGTTTGATGAGTTCCGTGCCTTTCTTGACCAGAAGGGACTTTTCTTCCACGAAGGCAAGATCATCGATGCCACGTTCGTAGAGGCTCCCAAGCAGCGCAACTCCCGCGAGGTGAAACAGACCATCAAGGAAGGCCGGGGCAATGAGCTCTGGAATCCCGGAGGATGGGGACACTGCCAAAGAGAAGGAAGCACAAGCGCTACGTTCAATTCCCACAGGAACATAAAAACCCCCCTGGACAAGGAACCCCGGTGAGGTTCACTACGGCTAACAAGGACCATGTCAAGGCAGACAAGAAGACCAAGCTCATCGAAAAGCACTTCACAACATCNGCCAATGTCCATGACTCAAAGGTTGTCGGTCAGCTCTTGGAAGACAAGGACAAAGGACAGGATCTCTATCTGGATGCAGGCTATGTCGGGAAGGACCAGGAAGTCGAGGACCACGGCATGAATCCCATCATCTGCGAGAAAGGCATGAGGAACCATCCTCTGACCGAGGAGCAGAAGTCGAACAACCGCGAGAAGTCAAAGGCGAGATGCCGCATAGAGCACATCTTCGGCTTCGTAGAGGGAGCGATGAACGGCTCTATCGTGAGAAGCATCGGAATGCTCCGCGCCGCTGCCGCCACAGCTCTAACAGACCTCGTCTATAACATCTTCAGATATGAGCAGTTCTGCCGTTGCCAGCCTGGCCTTATCAAGGAAGCACTGGCTTCTGTGCAGGGATAACTGCGCCCAAACGTGTCAAATCGTCAAAAACAACAAGTCAATGAGTGGATAAACGACCTCTATCGCTAGCTGAACCTCCCTGTTGAGGAAGGCAATCCCGATTGAAAGATTCGGACGGGATAGCTTCCACTCGAATTTATGAATTAATAGAAGTTACCTTAAGTTATTACTAATGGAGCCTCTCTCAATATGCCGGCATATTCTTTTATGTTTTTATGTGAGCGTATATGGATGACAAGTCCTTTACTATGGCTCTTCTTGCTCACTTCATTATTCCGGAATCAGTATCCGTGTTTTGTATGTTTTGCCTGTACTCTTTGTTCTTTCCCTTACTGAACGTATAACTTACAGTCAGGTTGATATAATTATTGTTTGCCTTGGAGAACGTGGTTGAACACAACTTCACAAGATGGCTGCCCAGCATTGTCCTCTGGCTGTAGGCGTGAGGCATGAATGGATTGTTGGCGGACAGGCTTATCCTTAGTTTTTTCACATTGCAGTATGCTGACAGCTGAAGACTGGCATGCTGTGTCGTTTTTGTCTCTCCGAAAAGCGTACGTATCGGTGACAAGCACGATGCCGAAAGTCCCCACGCCTTCTCATCATAACTTATTGATCCGCCAGCGATAAAAGCCGTATAGTGATTCTGGAAGGCGTCAGCATGGTTTACGTAATGGTTCATAAGGCAATATGCAGAGATGCTCAGCTTGTCCTGGAATAGCCGTTGACTGGCATACAGCTGTGTCTGGACATGCAGGAAATGGCCTTGGTTACTCATACTGTAAACAAACTTGTCGGTCGCCGCGTCATATTCTACAGGATTGTCTATATATGGCCGACTGTTGTACTGCACGTAACCCATAAGCGCACAATAAGTCTTGCCCCTCACGAAATTCAGTGACAGCCGGTTCATATAAGCCTGATAAGGCCGCAGCTCTGGGTTGCCTTTTCTATTCTCGTATTCAGACACTGGTTGTACGACATCAGCGAGCAGAGATAGTGAAGGCTCATTCGGATTAATACCCAGATAATATTGCAACGACCAGACCTTGGACAAAGGCACGTAGAGGGAGAGACGCGGACGGAAGAAGGTGTAGCTCTTGCTCAGCGCGTCATTCTTGAAATAATAATATGCCAAGCCTCCACCAACTGTATAGTTGACCTTGTACAGATTACCAGACAACTCAACGTAATCATGGGTAAGGAAGATATCCAGGTGAGATGGAGTCTTCTTTCCGTCAACAAAATAGTTGTTCCGCGTCAGGGAATAGCTGTCGTGCGAACCAAATGTTAGGCGATGCTTACCCCAAACGGGAATGCTGTACTTTATCTCGCCTATCACAGAGCCGTGCTTGCCATCAGCGTCGTAAGAGTTTGAGTAATCCGCGTTATCAGATTGGGTATAGGTTTTAGTGTAACCGTACTTGTAATCTGTGGCTATATATGTTGCGGTCAGGTTAGCATCTATCTGTTTCCCTGTTGATGTCGTGTTGGTGTAATAAGCGTCAAGTGATGTGTTGTGCTCATTATCACGGTTTTGTGTAATATCCGTGTAGAAAGGAGAGTCGTCAGTATAGGCCTCGCTTGTCATGTCACCAGGCTGATTGTGGCTGAAACCATATTTAGCTTTGATATTCATGAAACTC
This sequence comes from Hallella multisaccharivorax DSM 17128, assembly GCF_000218235.1. Lineage (GTDB taxonomy): Bacteria > Bacteroidota > Bacteroidia > Bacteroidales > Bacteroidaceae > Prevotella > Prevotella multisaccharivorax. The sequence goes on from NZ_GL945017.1 coordinate 748,085, forward strand.
CTCTCATCGAACGAATGGGTATAGTCAAACTGGGCAGACGGCAGGACATAATGATTGCGATAAGTGTCGCTTATTGTTGCAAAGTCAAGAATACGGTTTGGGTATGACAGTGATTTAGACATCAGACTGTAATTTCCACCGCTATAATTGTAGCTGTCTGACAGTTGCAGGGAATACCTATCATGCGGACGGCTAAGCGTCAAGTAGGCGTACTGTAAGCCAGCAGAGGTTGTCAAAGCCTGCGAGACACGAGTACCACCTTGCAAGCCTGTGAACTTGCGTCTGGTTTTCACCAATATGACCGCTGCTACATTGTCTCCGTATATAATGCTCGGATTGGTGATATACTCTATCTTGGCTATGTCCTGTGGCTGGACTGCTTCAAGGTCTTGCTGTGTGGAGACGACTCCGTCAATGCGTATCTGCAGGGCTCCATTTCGCAGTGAAGAGAAAGTATGGTTCGCAAGGTCAAATTTCAGTTCAGGCATATTCAGTAGCCTCATAACGTCTATTGCGTCCTGACTCTTTTCCCTCACATGCTCACTCGGGAAGAACGTCATGCGATCGGCATTCATACTCATGGATTGCGAATACACTGACACCTCCTTAAGTTCATACGACTTTGGCAGCATAGTCACCTCACCCAAGTCATAATTCTCATTCAGACCATGTATCGACACCTTTGCGCTGTCATACCCGATGGCATAGAAAGTCAGCAGATAATCGTTTGCTGCGACATGTTGGAGACGAAATCTCCCTTTGGCATCTGTTGTGGTGCTGGCAATCGCTATGCCGTCATACGATAACAGCTTAACGGATACAGCATTTACAGCCTTACCTGTCTCCCCGTTACACACAGTACCGGAGATAAGGAAATCGGAAGCATGGACATTCAAAACTGCTAGTAAAACCAACAGCAACAAACCTACTTTTCTATTTATGTTTTTTGAACTCCTCATAATGATATTTTTTTAGCTTCCCAGCTCCAGCTGATTCTTGACAAGATTGTAATAGGCACCACGCTTGGCTGTGAGCGCCTCATGGTTGCCTGTCTCTATTACCTTGCCATGGTCTATCACCACAATCTGGTCAGCATTCCTGACGGTACTTAGGCGATGGGCCACTATGATAACCGTCTTGCCACGATAGAACTTGTCGAGGTTCTCGACAATAGCGCGCTCGTTGTTAGCATCAAGAGAGTTGGTCGCCTCGTCGAGAAAGATATAGTCGGGATTCTTGTAGACCGCGCGGGCTATGAGGATGCGCTGTCGCTGTCCCTGACTCAGGCCGACACCGTCACGCCCTATCTTGGTGTTATACTTCAGTGGCAGTGACATAATGTAGCCGTGGATACAGGCTATCTGTGCGGCTTTCTGCAGTCTGGCCTCATCGATATCCCCATCATCCACTGCTATGTTGCGGGCAATGCTCTCCGAGAAGATCACTCCGTCCTGCATCACCACGCCACATTGTCTGCGCCACCATTTCTTGTTGAGCGTATTGATGTCCGTGCCTCCAATACTTATCAGGCCTTCCAAGACCGGATAATAGCCGAGCATCAGTTTTACCAGTGTGGTTTTTCCGCTGCCCGAGGCACCGACGATTGCCGTTACCTTTCCCTTAGGGATATGGATAGTGACATTGTCGAGCGTCTTCGACAAGGCATGTGGGTCATACTTGAACATGATGCCGTCAATATCTATGCCCTTGCTGTTGTCTGTGAGACTGGTCTTTAGCCCTGTCTTGCCATTCTCATCATCCACCCTATGGATCTCGTTGATGCGCTCCAGGCTTATCTTCACATCTTGTAGGGAATAGAAGAAATTCATCAGCTGCTCTACGGGAGCGTTAAGCTGTCCGATGATATACTGTATGGCGAGCATCATGCCCAGAGTAAGCTGACCGTGGATTACAGCCGCTGCCGCGACTACAGTTATGATGATATTCTTCAGCTCATTGATGAATATGCTGCCAGCCTCCTGTGCCTGCTGCAACTTAAGTGACTTCATCTGTACCCCGAAGAGGTCTGCCTGCGTGTCCTCCCACTCCCAACGCCGGCGTTGCTCGCAGTCCTGCAGCTTTATCTCCTGCATAGAGGTGATAAACTCGTAGGTCTTGTTGTTGTTGATGGCCTGTTGCTCGAATAGTTCATAGTCTAGCACTTTGCGTCGCCTTAGGAATAGTGCCATCCACAGGCCATAGAGCATGCTGCCTAGAATGAATATCGCGAATATCAGCTTGTTGTAGAGCAGCAGCACAATGGTGAACACGACGAACGTCAGCATGGAGAAAGTCACGCTTAATGCCTGGTTGGTCAGGAAGTTATTAACGCGGCTGTGGTCATTCATCCGTTGCATTAGGTCGCCCATAAGTTTGGTGTCAAAGAAAGACATCGGCAACTTAAGTAGCTTGATGAAGAAATCGCTCACGAGCGATATGTTTATCCTCATGCTGATGTGCAGCAGGAGCCAACGACGGATGAAGTCGATGGCTGTGCGGCTGAAAGTGAGCATCAGCTGACCAAGGAGTATCAGCCAGATAAATCCAATGTCACGGCCTTTGATGCCCACGTCGACTATGGACTGCGTGAGAAATGGCAAAACAAGCTGTAACAGGCTGCCGACAATGAGTCCCAGCACAATCTGCCCGAAGTAGCGGCGGTACTTCCTGACATAGCCGAAAAGGAATCGGAACGACCTCGGATTCTTGTCCTTGTTACTTCCACCGTCTTCCTTGTTGGAATAAAAAGCAGGCGTAGGCTCCAGCAACATCGCTATGCCCTTCTCCTCGCCGTCAGAGCGAGTGCTGACCCAGTGGCTTTTAAACTCCCCTAAGTTGTATTTTAACAGCCCCTTGCCTGGATCAGCTATATAGAAAGAGCCTCTTCTGATTTTATATAGTACGACAAAATGATTCTGGTTCCAGTGAATGATACATGGAAGTGGAGCTTCAGAGATATCCTTTGTTGACAATCTAGCGCAGACCGTATGAAAGCCGAGCTGGTTTGCGGCTTCATTAATTTCCAATAGTGACACCCCCTCTGATGTAGCTTCGCAAATATTTGAGAGGGATGCTTCCGAGAAGTCCCTACCGTAATAATCTGCAACTATCCGAAGACACGTCACACCACATAGCATGGAATCGTGTTGCCTAAAGGCTCTGATTTTCCTCATAACCTATTCGTTTCTGCGTTACCTGCCCCTTTGCCCTTGTATCTTTAGCTTTTCGGCTTCAGCTCCTTTAGTCAGTTTGGTCTGCGTTAATATCCACTTCTGTTATTTTTAAGCTGTGAAATAGCCAAAATAGAAAGCGTCTCCTAAAGAATTTTTAGCAGTTTCTCTCCTCCATCATGACTATTAACAGATATAGTTATTGTACCCGTTCCTGATACAATTTCCTCTGTCTGACAGACAATAGTGCCATTTGGTTCGGAAATATTGACTTTTACACTACCTGTATATCCACTGACATCTATAGTCATAATGCCATCTTCGTAATCTGCTACAACTCTTTGCAAAGATGGCATACGTAGATGTCCTCTATGAAAACCAGCTTTTGCACTTAGAGGTATTCTCTTTTGCTGATATTGGACATAACCAAATTAACGTTATAGCCATCAGAATAAATATTTTCTTTATCTCATTAATATTTTTGTATTTACGATTGCAAAATTAGGATGCCGGTAAATATTATCCAAGAAAATATGGTCTAAAAATGCTTTTGGTTAATTATGCTCATAACATACTATAAAACAACATATTATATATTCACATCCCCCCATTTTATAAGTCTAAAAATAATAATGGCAATTTCAGAATTCATTTATGAACTCATAAGTAGAAATCTTACTACCTTTCAGCCCCAATTTTTCTTTCAGGAGGAATAGCTTTTGTTTTACCGATTTCGCTTCTATATTATACGCCATCGCTATGCTAGAATACGAAAGGCCAGCTTTTATCAACATTAGGAAATGTACATCTTTCTTGGTCAAACGCGAAAATTGCTGATATAACCTCACAACGAATCCATCATAAGTACTATTCAAGAAAATTTCAAGTTCATTCCAGTCTTCTTCGTTAAGTATTATTGATCTCTTGTCTTCAGACTTCAATTTGTTAAGTTTTTGAAGAATATCTATTTTCCGCATAAGAAAATTCTTCATCATAGCCAGCTGCCTCTCTTTATGTTCCATTTGCATTAGATAACTATCCTGCTGATGCCGCAACTTCAGTAAAAGTCGCTTCTTTTCCATTCTAGCATAATGAAGTATAAGTGTACCAATCAAAAAAACTACTATTATGATAGCAAGCATTATGACATTCTGAATTTGCTTCGCTTTTTCCATCCTTGCTCTTCTTGCATTATCCTTCTGGATTAAGCTGCTATAATAGGAATCCTTATCTTTTAGATTGGCAGAATTTTCCTCTTTAAGATATATTTCTGTAGAATCTGCATATCTATTAGCAGATACATAATCCTTTTCTTTGAATGCTATAAAACGGAGCAAAGAATACAAAGAGCTTCCATTTTTTCTGTAATCCTTTTTACGTATTGACATTATTATCTCCTTCGCCTTTGAGGGAGAATCTGATGTCAGATAGGCATTAGCCAGTGCTACCTTTGCAGAGTTGTCCTTCCTTGACCTATATCTCCACGACAACTTTGTGCATGATAGTGCTTGTGATGGTTGTTCCAAAATACTATGAAACAACGACAAATCTTGATAAGTATCCGCGATAACTGAAGAATCTTTAGATTCCCACGCTAAAGCTAATGCTTTATTTGCAGTTATAATTGCCTTGCTAATATTATCATTTTCACTTTGGTTATAAGCTATACAATCGGCTAGATTCAACACAGAATATGCTTCATTACTTAAAGTGATTTTCCCCGCTTTATTATATAATGAAATAGCGTCTTTCGCACTACGGATGGCACGCCTAGGAGCATAATCCCTCTGAATAATAGAAGTCTGATACAAAGCCAAGCTCTGTGTATAATAGTCGTGCCGGGTTCTTACCACTATATTAGCATTGGAAAAACATACGAGTGCTTTCTCAGTGCTATCATTCTGTGCATAATACAATCCCATATAGTACAGGCACTTGGCGTATAGGCTATCATTAGGTTTATTACGATACCAATTATATGCCACTCTGATAAGGGAATCATTGTCAATATCATAACCTGCCTTATCCTGTGCCATGGTGTACACAAAGGAATATAGAGCATAACTTTTATCCGAGAGTTTTATCTGATTTATGCTATCCAACATCATTAGAGCAGTATCAGGCTTGGCTTCTACTACTGGAATAATAGATGAAATTTTTATAGTATCTTTATCTGTACAGCAAAGAATCATACTTGAGAACAGACATACGATAACAAGCTTAATAATAGTCTTCATTTTTAAGTGTATTTTTTGCAAAATTACAAAAAAAATTGGCGCATATGCAAAGTTCCGTGGAAGGGCTACCCAAAAATCTTGAATACCCTGTACATGAAGAATGCTGTATCCTTGGTTCCGTTGCTTTGAGCTAAGAACCTTTTGATTCTTGAGTTTAATGATTCCGATAAGGCATTAGAAGACCTGTCTATAAAATAATTGAGTATATCCTCCTCCCTGGCCTTGATGAGATCTCTTGCTGACTTCATCTCCCGTGATGTGCACTTTTTGACCTTGTCATACCACTCATGTAATTTAATTCTTGCCGCCTCCCGATCCGGTTTTCTGTTCCTGAATATGCTGCGTATGGAGTTCAGCAGTTCGTAGTCCCTTGCAACCTCAGGGTACTTGTTCTTGATTACATTATATCTCTTCTTTTGATTCTCGTTCCATTTGTCGCCACTTTCCATAAGTTGAGCCCGACTTCTAATCATAACGTCCAACAGAGTTTCACCATTGGACATCTTGGGCACCTTGAACTTTCTCGTCGGCTTTCTGCCACGCTTGTGCCCCTTATATCTCTTTGGATGGCCTTTTCTATACTTGGAACGCCGTTCGGATAATTTCTTCAATTTCTTTTTAAAGGCAGCTCTGAGCTTGTTCAGCTCCTTTATGGCTTCACGCTTGCAGCGCAGTCTTCTTTCCTCTACAGCGTCACATATCATCTTCATCACATGGAAGCAGTCAAGGGTTATCCTGGCCCGAGAGAAACACGTCTTGACGATGCCACGCATACTGTCAGAAAAATCCATTGTGACCTCTAACACATTGTCTCTCAGATCCTTGGGTATTTTAAGCAGTATATCAGATACCGTTCTTATTTGTGTACTTACGCTATAAGCAATGATGGTTCCCGCATGACCATGCGCGTCCTTGTTGATGAGTATCGTATAGACATTGCGCCCGATTTTTGTCTCATCTATGCCAAGGTGAATGCCCATGTTTTTAACGTTGAGAGCCCATTTTATGTACAGTTCCTTATGTTTGTCATCCGCGTAACCGCTCAGATGGTTCTTACAGATCCGTCCGGGATTATCGCCGTTAACGTAGTACGTTCTCCCCAAGCTTCTCGCCGTGACTGGTGTCGAGTCCATGCGCTTCTTTTAAAAAAACCGCAAACTCCGGTGAGTAGCGGGAACCGTCTTCTTTAATGCGATATGCGCTTATGATAATACTTTTGCCGTCCTTATCAAGCCATCTTCTGCGGCGTATATGGAGACGAACCTTTCTGTCGCGTATGGGAAAGTCCTCTATTGTTGTGTACTCGGTGTAGCCGTTCATCTGTAAGTCTTGCCGGGACCCGTCACGGTTGTCAAGCTCCTTCAGGTAAATGTCAAGTATGCCGGAATACTCTGCACCCTTAGCAATAGTTTCCCTTGAGGGGGAACTTTCTACCATTCTCTCTAACTCAAAATAATCAGGCATCCCTGCCGGCAAAAAGAAATCGGCAAAGAACTTGTATAGCTTTAACTCCTTATCTTCTGTATATGTCATGATGGTGCAAAAGTACTAAACTTTACCTTTTCATGTACAGGGTATTCAAGATTTTTTGGGTAGCCCTTCCACGGAACTTTGCATATGCGCTGAGAAAATCCGTCAACTGACTAAAGATGTATTTTCCTTGGTTCATGGGACATGGACGCTTACAGATTATTACTTTCTGCAAAGTTAGCCATTTCTAACCCATAGAGTCAAATCTTCGTTGTATTCTTCTATAATACAATTAATTAGATAATTAGAGCGAATGTTAAGCGATTTTAGTGGACACTAGTGATTGCGGATATTCATTTCTCTTATGGTATGGTACGATTTGATCGTTCATCAACACATGTCTTTGACACAGGGTCTTGCCAGCTCAGGATTTCAGAGCAAAACACAACATTTATCTTTATGTAAAACTTCACGCTCGTACGTAGAAAATTATTTTTTCACAATTTTCTTCTTTTTACATGTCTACAAAACCAACTTCCAATTGTCATCCTCAATAATAGTAGCAAAAACTATGAATCGATATAAAAACATCAAACGATATACAGACTTCCTACAATTGGATGACAATAGCTTCATCTTGTGGCGCCTTTCACCAACGAAAGAACAAGATGAGGAGTGGGAGACATTTATATCCTGGCCCATCCGGAACTTGAGAATGAGTTTAGGAAAGCAATTACTATCTGCAACAGCATACGTATCAACGATCGTGTATACCCAAAGATAGAGGTTCTCTATAAACGCATCCAATACAGTATTGCCTTAAAAAGGCGCCGGAAAGATGTAATCTACTAATATTGACGATGTCTTGACGTTTGTCTCACTCATTACATCAACTACCTATATACGTAATCACCAAACAGTTAAATTTGTCAAAACAAAGAATTAAAAGTAAGGAGAGAATGCCTATGAGATAAGAAACCGATAAACGAAAATGCCCAAGCAATGCGCCTACATCGCTGGTCAAAAGAAACCTGAATTCACTAATAAAAGTAAGTAAAATTTAATTTCACTGCAAATGTACAAAATAAAAGAAACATTTTCTCCATTTCTCTCAAAAAAAGAGAATGGGATGGGAAGAATTATAAGAATTTCTATTTTCCTACTTTTTATATGCGTGCTAAATATATCCGGTAAAAATGACTCCTTGCCGTCAAGAATCACCATATCAGTCAATAACAGCACTATTATAAGCGTAATCAATAAAATTGAGCACAATGAAGGTTATGTGTTCATTTTTAATGAAGACGTCAGGAAAGAACTAAATCGACGCATTACCTTTGATGGACGAGATATGAGTGTTGTTGCCGTTCTCAATTCTATATTCTCCAATACCGATATAGCCTACAAAATTTCAGAGCGACAAATTACTCTTTACAAACAAAAAGGCCTAAAGAAAACGACATTGGCATCACAAAGACTATCAGACACTCATGCTTCAAGTGATAAAATCACCGTGCAGGGGAAAGTCATCGACAAGCAGACTAAAGAGGGTCTTATCGGTGCGACTGTCACCATCAAAGGACTGAGCAAAGGAACTGTTACAGATATTAATGGTAACTTTTCCATGACGGTACCTTATGCAGATGCCATTTTGGTAGTTTCGTATGTTGGTTACCAGCCAAAAGAAATCCACATTGAGGGACGACGCAATATTGAAGTGAATATGATCGAGGATTCAAAAGCACTCGAGGAGGTTGTAGCCGTAGGTTACACCAGGCAGCGTAAGGAAACTCTCACGGGGGCTGTAGCTACCATAACGACTCGTGATCTCACTCAAAGCCCTACAGCAAATATTAACAATGCATTGGCTGGCCGGTTACCTGGTTTAATTGCCAATCAATACAGTGGAGGTGAACCTGGTGTAGACAAAGCTGAAATTTTCATTCGCGGCAAAGCTACCTTCAATGACCAGTCACCTATCGTCATTATTGATGGTGTAGAACGCGAGATGAGTTATCTGTCTGCCGATGAGATAGAAACCTTTACCATCTTAAAAGACGCATCTGCGACAGCACAATACGGCATCCGAGGTGCAAATGGAGTGGTAGTTATCACTACTAAACGCGGTCAGGCTAATGAGAGAGCCATGGTAAACTTTAAGGCCTCATTCGGTTTCGATAAGGCCGTCAAGTATCCTTCTTACCTTGGATCTGCCGATTATGCTATGCTTTTCAACGAGGCAATGACAAATGATGCCAAGATGAATGGATATTCTGATACCGAGATAGCCAAACTCCCATTGTTCTCACAGAAAGCCATTGACGCTTTCCGCAATGGAGAAGGTTATAACTGGGATTATTTTAATTATGCGTTCAAGACAGCTCCTCAGCAAGACTACACCTTATCCATACAGGGAGGAAGTGACAAAGTACAATACTTTGTCATGGCCAATTATTTTACGCAGGGTACCAATTTCAGATATATGTCTGAAGCCAACAATGGAGCAAACGGTAAGTTTGACCGATACAACATCCGTTCTAACATTGACATCAATATCACAAAAGATTTCTATGCAAGATTTGACATCGGTGGCCGTATTACCGACCGAACATCACCTGGGACCTCGGCTTCTAAGATCGTAACATTGGCAAACACTCAACCCCCTATGCTTCCTATTACACTTGAACCTACAGGGAACCCAGCCAATGACCAGATCTTTGCTAATAACCCACGTGGGGTACTCTTTGGGACACAGACCTACAGATATAACATTCTTGGAGAGTTGACACGTACCGGATACCAAAATGAAAAGAACACATACTTTGAGGGTACTCTCACGCTTGGTCACAGATTAGACTTTATCACTCCAGGACTAAAAGTAGAAGGTTCATTCTCTTATGACTTTCATGGATGTCGTTGGATAAAACGAGATGTCCCTTATTATGGAGAAGGCTATAAGAATTTCCCAGGCTATGCGACGTTCGAACCTACTGAGGGGATAGATGTTTACATGGATCCAACGACGCCATATACTGGCACCTATGGTGGCGGCAACAAATATACAATAGACCAGACACGCAACAATTCTGTCGATAACAAAAATCAAGAAACCAAGTACTATGCTCAGTTCAAAATTGAGTATAACCACACTTTCAATAATATACATGAGGTAACAGCTATGTTTCTTGCTAACCGCAGTGAGCGTACCGTAGGCAATGACCCTTATTATCGTTACCAAGGTATGACAGGCCATGCCACCTACAATTATCGTCGTACTTATCTCTCTGAGTTCAGTTTTGGCTATAACGGTTCTGAGAACTTTGCACGAGGTAAACGCTATGGTTTCTTTCCTTCTGCATCCCTCGGATGGGTCATTACAAATGAAAAGTTCATGGCCAAGACCACTTCATGGCTCGATTATCTAAAGATCAGAGCTTCTTACGGCCTTGTGGGCAGCGACAAATTGCCAAGTGATCGTTTTGCTTACTTGGCCTACTATGAGAATGCCGACAGCTATAGCTTTGGTCCAACGCTTGACAATTGGCTGAGAGGCAACAAGGAATCTCGTCTTGCCAATGCGTCTCTTACTTGGGAAAAGGCTAAAAAGACTAACTTCGGCATAGATGTCACTATGCTAAATCAGCGATTAAGCCTAACATTTGACTATTTTATCGAAAACCGATATAATATCCTGACCAACCTCAATACAAATGCGGGAGATGATATCCAGCGTATAGACTATCCGGGAATTGTAGGGAAATCTGCACCTTATATTAATTCCAGTAAGGTACGCAATCATGGTTTTGATATGGAAATAAATTGGCGTGACCATGTAGGAAAAGATCTCCACTACTACATCAAACCAAATTTTACTTTTGCACGCAACAAAATTGTCTTTACCAATGAGATAGATTGGGGTACTAATACATGGCGAAAGGCCACAGGGAAGAGCATGTACACAAACTTCTGCTACGTATTCGATCATTTCGTAGCCAACCAAGCTGAAGCCGATGCCCTTAACAAATCGGGTATTCAGGCAGCGGCAGGTAAACTGATACCGGGTGACGTTGTTTATAAAGACCTGAACGGTGACAACGTAATAGACGACAAGGATCGTGCAGCTACAGGCTATCCTCGTAGTCCGGAGATCATGTTTGGCATTCCTATCGGTATATCCTATAAAGGGGTTGATTTTAGCATACTTTTCCAAGGAGCTGCTCATACTTCCATCCAGTTGACGGGAGCCGCTATTTATGATTTCCCTAACTTCGATCAGGATAAGATGGGAAAGGTAAAGCCCATCCATCTGCAGCGCTGGACACCAGAAACTGCGGAAACAGCCAAATATCCTGCTCTCCATTTAGGTACACATCTGAACAATAAGAACGGCCATAGTAGCCTATTCCTTTATGATGGTCAGTATGTCAGACTGAAGAATATAGAGGTCGGCTACTCTCTCCCTTATAATATTATTAAGATTGCCAATCTGCAGCAGGTGAGATTCTACATCCAGGGACAGAATCTCATAACATGGGATAAGTTGGACGATGCCGATGTAGATCCCGAGACAAGTAGTAATGGGACTTGGTATCCAATACAGAAGACCATTAACTTTGGAGTCAACATAACATTCTAAGATATACGATAATGAAAAAAATAAGTTTATATAAGATCTTACCGGTTCTGCCCTTACTGTTACTATTGTCAGGATGCAGCGATAGCTTTCTCGACAAGGAGGAAGATGATAAGAAATCTGAAAAAGAAGTTTATACTCGATATGAAGAGGTCAACAAAAATGTGACCGAAGCATATTATCTGGCTAAGGCAGCCAATCGCCCACTCGTATGGCTGGAACATTTTTCCTCTGCTGCCATTACTGACGAATGCGAAAGTACCAATGTGGAAGGCAACATCGGCAATCTGTACAATCAGGGAGCATGGAATCCCAATTCCAATTTTCCTGGCAATGTAAGGCAATTCTGGAACAGTATTTATGAATCTATCCGGCACATCAACGTGACGCTGGCAGGTATTAAAAAATACAATACGCCCGATAACCCAATGAATCCTGGTGATCTAGGCAAGCGCATCGGAGAACTATATTTTCTTCGAGGCTATTTGCACTGGCTTCTAGTACGCATCTATGGTGAAATCCCTTATATTGACCATCCCATCTCCCCTAATGAAGAAATGAGCTTTAAGAAAGAGAGTGTACATGCAGTCGTAGAAAAGATCATACAGGATGCCAAAACCGCATATGATAAAGTACAGGATATATATAGCAGTAGTGATGAGAATTTCGGACGAGTGGATAAAGGAGCCTGTCTCGGACTTATCGCCATTGCGCGATGGACCGCAGCAACCCCACTCTATAATGGAGCAAAAGACAAGTTCGGTTATGATGGTACGCGTGTCTTTGAAAATGAATATACCTATGATGCCTCACGGTGGACTGCTGCGAAAGAAGCAGCAAAGGCCGTACTCGACTTTAAGGTGAATGGTGTCCAGCGTTACAGTCTCTATGAAAAATATGACAGTACCGACTACAATGATGATGGCAACCGTAATCTGAATGGTTCTCTTGTATATCATCGTTTGTGGGACATGTTCTTTGACTACGATGCTTTTGCTAAAGAAGCAGTATTCTTTGTAGCCCGCGACAAAAATGCTCCTTGGCAGGGTGATCAATACCCACCCAGCCGTGGTGGAAGTTCTCGGCAGCAACCTGTGCAAGAGCAGGTAGATGAATATGAGTATATGGCCCCTGATGGATATGGCTATCCGGTCTATAGTGCCGAAGCGCGTGCTAAAGGCTACAAAGACGAAGATCCTTATCACCACCGCGATCCACGCTTCTATCGAGACATTCTTTATCATGGAGCACCTTATCGTGATAACTCTAATAATGCACGTCTCATGAATACGGCATCAGGAGCTGATAAGATAGGAGCCACTAATGCCACTACAACTGGTTATTATCTAAGAAAATTCATGAAAGACGGATGGAACAAGAGCGGGGATTTCCAATTGAATTGCCCGCCAATATGGCGCCTTCCTGAATTTATTTATATTTACGCTGAAGCTGTGAATGAGACTGAGGGACCAACAACGGAAATCTATGATCTCATCAACAAGGTAAGGGCACGCTCATTCATGTCACCTATGCCTCCTGCCGTACTTAACAGCCAGTCACTGATGCGTGAATACATCCGCCGTGAACGTCGTGTCGAATTGTTCTATGAGAATAAGCGGCCGTTTGATTGCCGCCTATATTTGGAACCTTCCAGCAAAGAGGAACTTGCGAAGGAAAGTACATTCAAATCAATGGGGAACAATAATACAGAACGCTCCATCAATTACTGGAAACAGGACAAGGGGGCTTATCCCAGATGTCAACGTATGATCAATGGCATGCGACCTATCGAAGATGCCAATGGACCGATAGAAGTTGAGGGTAAGCACTATCGTATGGAACGCTTCTGCAAAGAAGAGCGTGTATTCGAAACTCCCAAACACTATCTTTTCCCTATCTTGAACACGGAAATACAAGTATGTCCAACTCTAGTACAGAATCCTGGATGGTAACATCCTTGTACCAGGGACGCATCTTGGTGTTCAGATACTTCACTTGATACATACCCACAGACATTTTACATCTCATGCCTGTGGGTTCATCATCATTTTTTTATTAAATAGTTACAATTATAGGAAATCCTACAATCAGAATATTGAGTCATGCCTTTAACAGAGTGCATTAGACCAGTTGTCTCTTATATAAATAATTATAAAATTTACTTCTTATAAAGCTTATGACTATAAAAAGTCTTTCATCCTTGACCATCCTGTCATTTATCCTCCTCTCTGCCCATGCAAGTAATGAGAATAGAGAACCTGTCGATTATGTTAATCCATACATTGGCAATATTAGTCATCTCCTCGTTCCCACCTTTCCCACAGTACAGCTCCCCAATAGTCTACTGCGTGTCTATCCTGCCAGGACCGACTATACGTCAGAATATGTGAGCGGATTACCTGTCGTTGTGACCAATCATCGTGAACGTTCAGCCTTCAGCATTACTCCTTGGCAAGGAACGCATCTCCAGCCAGTCATCGACATGAACTATGACCATGAGCACCTGACTCCCTATTCTTTTTCCATCGAACTTCATGACAATGAGATGAAAGCACGCTTCGCCGTTTCACATCAAAGTGCCATTTATCATATAGAATTTCAAAAAGACAAACCGGCTTATGTATTAGTCAACTCTCAGAAAGGATCTATCAAAGTCAAAGAGAACACAATCAGAGGTTATCAAATCATCTCCAGCAACACAAAAGTGTATCTATATGCCGAAACGAAAGAAATGCCTGCCACTTATGGAACATTAGAAAATGGCAGGATTGACTCCCTTCAAAACTCAGCTGATGGTGATAATGCTTGCGCCGTACTCAGATTTCCTGCTGGTACCGAACATGTAAGCCTACGCTATGGAATCTCATTTATCAGTGAAGACCAGGCCAAACGAAATCTTTACCGTGAGCAGAACAGCTATAATCTTGATTCATTAATTATAGCAGGACGTACAGAATGGAACAAAACACTTTCCAATATTCATGTTTCCGGAGGAACTGACGACGAGAAAACGGTATTTTACACATCATATTATCGAACATTCGAGCGTCCAGTTTGTCTCAGTGAAGACGGCCATTATTGGAGTGCCTACGATGGCAAGGTGCATGCTGACGGTGGTATTCCTTTCTATACTGACGATTGGATTTGGGACACCTATCGAGCTGCCCATCCTCTACGCGCACTTATCCAGCCGCAGAAAGAAGAATATATCATAGAGTCTTATTTACGCATGGCAGAGCAGATGGGTACCCGATGGATGCCTACCTTTCCCGAAATTACAGGAGACTCTCGCCGTATGAATGCCAATCATGGGGTCGCTATGGTAGCTGATGCTCTTTATAAAGGGTTGAAAGTGGATGCAAAACGAGCTTATGAGTATTGCAGAAAGGGTATCGAGGAAAAGACACTTGCGCCATGGTCTGGCAAGAAGGCTGGATGGATAGACGACTTCTATCAAAAACATGGTTACATTCCTGCCTTACATGACGGTGAGCAGGAAAATGACCCCAACGTGTCGGAGTTCGAGAAACGCCAGCCTGTTGCCGTCTCTCTCGGCACAGCCTATGATGAATGGTGCCTTTCACGCATTGCATCTTTCCTTGGACACGACAAGGACGCCAGTCATTATTTCCAATTAGGGCATAACTATCGCATTCTGTTCAATTCTCAGACTGGTTTCTTTCACCCGAAAGATAAAGACGGTAAATTTCTGGAACCATTCGACTATCGGTTCTCTGGTGGCGTAGGGGTCAGAGACACTTATGACGAAAACAATGGCTGGACGTATCGCTGGGATGTCCAGCATAACGTTGCCGACCTGATCAATCTCATGGGGGGCCGCGAAAAATTCATCGCCAACTTGGACCAAACTTTTGCAGAGCCGATGGGGAGAGGCAAGCGTGAGTTCTACACACAGCTACCTGACCAGACGGGGAACGTTGGACAATTTACCATGGCCAATGAGCCCGCTATGCACATTCCTTATTTGTATAATTATGCTGGTGCACCGTGGAAAACACAGAAACGTATTAGGCAGCTCCTGAAAACATGGTTTCGAAACGATCTCATGGGAGTACCCGGAGATGAAGATGGAGGTGGACTCACCGCTTTTGTCGTATTCTCATCCATTGGATTTTACCCTGTCACACCCGGATTTCCTACTTATAACATCGGTAGTCCCCTATTTACCGATGTCAAAGTGACACTCGGCAATGGAAAAGTCTTTGAAATCAAGGCAAATGATTGCTCTGATGAGAACAAATACATCCAGTATGCTGTACTCAATGGCAAAATATGGAACAAACCGTGGTTCAGCCACGACGACATCAAAAACGGGGGGGTACTTATCCTCCAGATGGGCCCTCAACCCAATAAGTCATGGGGGGCTGACATAAAAGCTGCTCCGCCATCAGCTGATACAACAAGATAGTATGCCCTTAAAGTAGAATAGGAACATACCTTAGTTCAAATATCCCACAAATTCCATTAAGGCCTCAGCCATAACTTCGAAGTCTGTGCCACGCTCAGGATCGTTTGCAATTATCTGTGTCAGTTCAAGGATGCTATATCCAAGCACTTCTCCAAGAGCGTCCGGTAACTTCTCCAAACATGCGAGCACTCGTTTCCAAAGGGTTAAAGCCATTACATCGTCTTCCATTTCAGCGAACAACTCGCCCATGGCGTTTCATAATCAGCCATTCGCTTCTCTAAGGCCATCACTGTATATGTTATGTAGCATAAAGTTGCATCAGCAATCTGACCATTGAGATTTCGACCGGCGTATGCTCCCAGTCCAAGGTATTCCTTAGTTTCTCTGTTGACCACTTCGATGTTCCGACGGATCTGGTAGAGTTCAAAGGCACGTACGAAGGACATGGATATATCTGTGGACAGCATGATATTTCATCTTTCATTATGCCAGTACCTGATAAGGAAAATTCTGTTGGGAAGATTACCAAGGTCTCCTCGGAGGGCTATGTATTGGCATTTGTACTTGCGGCAGGCATGAGTATATTCCCTGCTGTATAAAGCAACCAATTCCCCGGCGTTATGCTTCTTGCCATTGATCACATATTTGGTGGCGCCCATTTTTGCCAGCCCCACATAGTGTATGGCACCATTGGCAATCTTCCTTATGAATGAGATGAAGTCCTCACAGGCAAACCAACTGTCTGCCAATGCATACCGTGGATGGAGACCGCATTTCCACATACGTTTTACCATCTCCACGGCACAGTCCAACTTACTCATGCCGCATTTCAATTCCCTTTGGTAATCAGGATTATCCTTTTCACGGTGTAGAGAGAACCTGCGTCTGAACTGCTTCTTTCCAATTCCACCGAATGCGCATAGGAGCAGTTTGTAGCCGAGAACATAGTTCCTCTTTACATGATCAAAGATCTTCGTTATATGCTCTATAAACTTTCCGCTCTTTTGCAGTGTGGTGTCATCAATAATCACGCATGAGTTCTCATCTTCAGTTTGTATACCGTTCTTTCGAAGAACGCACATAAAGCGGATTACTGTGTAGTTCATAAGCTGGCGCCAATCCATGGAAGGGCGTTCCAGCATGCGGTAGTAACAGTTCTTGCGAATAGTCATTCGGAATTTGTCATGCCTAAAAAGACCGAGTTATTACATTTCACCGCTTGATGGATTAATGAGTGTTAAGAGGTGTGCGAAAATGTGCGCAGTTTTGATGTAAGTCAATAAAATTGGAAAAATTACATGAAACTGTATCAAAATGTTTGGTGCTTTCTCATAATCTTCTTACCTTTGCATCGTCAAAAGGAAAAGGTCTTCGTGAGAAGATATTTCGATTAGACTTTATTTTCATATACACAGTTTAGGTTAGTAGATTGTTTCATATAGGTTTTTAGTTTTTAGGTTTAAAAGTTAGTTTTTAGGTTAGCACAAATCCCCTGCTCAGAGCGCTGAGGAGGGGATTTGTCGTTTTTATGTAAGCCTTCTCTTGTATTTACTGATTTATTGTGTTGTCGTACGCGGATTCGAACCACGACAAACAGAACCAAAACCTGTTGTGCTACCATTACACCATACGACAGTCACTTCGTAAAAGTGTTGCAAAGTTATTGTTTTTAAAGAAAACAACCAAAAAACATGCGATGTTTTTGTTGCTTTTTCATTAACTTTGCCGCTATAAAGGCTGTAACTGCCACTTATGGAAACGATTAACGACTTTTTTTCGACCGTCAGCAGTTTTCTTTGGGGATGGCCCATGATCATTATGCTGCTCGGTACCCACTTGTTTCTGACGCTGCGTCTGCGTTTTCCACAGCGTCGTATCTTCACGGCCATCCGGCTCTCTGTGGGCCGTGATAAGGCTGCATCGGGTGACGTGTCGCAGTTTGGCGCTCTTGCCACTGCCCTTGCCGCCACCATCGGCACGGGTAACATCGTTGGTGTGGCGACGGCTGTGGCGCTGGGTGGACCGGGTGCAGTGCTATGGTGCTGGTTGACGGGTGTATTCGGCATCTCCACGAAGTACGCTGAGGGGTTGTTAGCCGTGAAATACCGCGTAAGGACGTCAGACGGGCGCATGCTCGGCGGCCCGATGTATGCTCTGGAGTGTGGGCTGCATGCCAAATGGCTTGCAGTGCTCTTTGCCTTCTTTGCCGCTGTCGCCTCTTTTGGCATCGGCAATACCGTACAGGCCAATGCCATCTCGACCATGGTTGGTCAGGTGTTTGGCATTCCGATGTGGATCACAGGACTCATCCTCTGTGGCTTGGGGGCAGCGGTTATTCTCGGTGGCGTAAAGTCAATTGCTAAGGTCTGTGAGATGCTTGTGCCGTTCATGGCTATCCTCTATGCCATTGGCTGCGTCTATATACTCTATGTCAACCATGCTTTTGTATGGCCAGCCATCAAGATTATTTTTGATTCGGCATTCTCACCACAGGCTGCAGGCGGCGGCTTTGCAGGCACAACGGTGATGATGGCTTGCCGCTACGGCATCGCCCGCGGACTGTTTTCCAATGAGTCGGGCCTTGGATCCGCTCCTATCGTAGCAGCAGCAGCCAGGACGCGCAACCCCGTGCGGCAGGCGCTGGTGTCATCAACAGGTACCTTCTGGGATACCGTCGTCATCTGCGCGCTGACAGGTATCGTCATCGTGTCGAGTGTCATCGTCTATCCTGACATCGATTTTCGTCACGGTGCCGCTCTCACCAAAGCTGCATTTGGAAAGATTCCTTATGTCGGTACGCCGATACTCACCTTTGGGCTCATCACTTTCGCTTTCAGCACTATCCTCGGATGGAGCTATTACGGTGAGCGATGCGTGGAATATCTGAAAGGGCGGCGGTGGATGCTCGCTTACCGTGTAGTATATATAATATGTATATTCATTGGCAGTGTCTTTGGTCTGGAGCTGGTATGGAATGTCGCCGACTGTATGAATGCGCTCATGGCTATCCCCAATCTCATCTCACTGCTCTGTCTGAGCGGTATCATCATGCATGAGACACGTAAGTATCTCTGGCGCGGGCGCTTGGACAGAGACATGGATGACGGGGAGCTGTTGGAGGTGGAATGACTTGAAACGACTTTATAAACCTATAATATTTTCGTATGAAAAGACTATCTGTATTAGTGTTGGCTTTGGCTGTACTGGCAGTATCACATGCCGCAATCCGCCTACCTCATGTGTTGGGCGATGGCATGGTACTGCAGCAGCGGACGTCGGTGCGATTGTGGGGCTGGGCCACGCCAGGCTCTACGGTGACTGTCAAGACATCGTGGAATGGAGGAAAGATCTATGTGGCCAAGACGCAGAAAGATGGCAAGTGGCAAACCACTGTGCCAACGCCTGCGGCTACCAATACCCTGCAGACCATCATTGTGACAGAGGGGAAGACCTCGAAAGTGACGCTGCGCAATGTGTTGATTGGCGAGGTGTGGGTGTGTGCAGGGCAGAGCAACATGGAGTTTCCGCTGAAAGGCTTCAACAACTGTCCGCTGAAAGACTATAATGACGTCGTGTCGGAAGCCTCCCGCTATGATGGCATCCGCTTCGTGAAGATACCATCGGTCAAGAGCAGTACGCCGCTTGACGACGCTCAGTGCCAATGGAAAGCTGCCAATGTGGACAACGTCGCCGACTGTTCAGCTGTGGGTTACTTCTTCGCCCGCCAACTGCGGCAGGCACTCGGCATCCCTGTTGGCCTTATCCTTGCCAACAAAGGCGGGTCGAGAGTGGAGAGTTGGCTCGACAAAGCTAACCTGGAGGCACATACGCAAGAGCCGCTCGACTCCATGGAGATAGTGCGGAGGTTTCCTCAGGACTGGGTCATGCCCTTGCTTTGGGGCAACGGCACCTTCCATCCTATTCTCAACTACACAGTAAAAGGCATCATCTTCTATCAGGGCTGCTCCAATGTCGGTGCTCCTGGCAACCAGTATTCAGACCGTCTGGCGTTGCTCGTGAACCAGTGGCGGCGCGATTTCGGGGAGGGCAACATACCCTTCTACTTTGTTCAGCTTGCTCCCTATTGCGATGGTGATGGCCCTGACGGTACCAGTCGTGCTTATTTAGAAGAACAGCAGTTACGTGCCGCAGACATCATTCCTAACTGCGGCGTGATCTGTGCTAACGACTGTGTCTATCCCTGGGAGGCCCATCAGATACACCCCTGCAACAAGAAACCCGTTGGTGACCGTCTTGGGTGGCTCGCGCTGGAGAAGACCTATGGCAAATGCAACTATCAGGCTGAGAGCCCGCGCTTTGACCGGATGTTTGTTCAGGGCGACACTTGCTTTGTGCGGTTGAAGAACACCTACGGTGGCATTTCCCGTCAGAGCGGTATCGAAGGCTTTGAGGTGGCAGGCAGTGACAAGGTCTTCCACAAGGCTGTGGCAGGACAATTCTGGGTTCCAAGCAATGATCCAAGAAACGAGTACATCTACGTAGTGAGTCCGGAAGTCAAGGCTCCCGTGGCCGTGCGCTATTGCTTCCGCAACTTCCAGATAGGCAATTTGCATGGCAACAACGACCTGCCGCTCTTCCCTTTCCGCACGGATAATTGGTAAACAGCTATTCATTAAATCATATTTTTTAAACTTATAAACTTAAATCATGAAAGTACACGAATATCAAGCCAAGAGCTTCTTTGAGCAGTATGGCGTGCCGGTAGACCGGCATTACCTTTGCCATACTGCCGACGAGGCCGTGGAAGCCTACCGCAAGCTTGGTGGTGGCAAGGCAGTGGTGAAAGCACAGGTTCATACCGGTGGCAGAGGAAAGGCCGGAGGTGTGAAGCTCGGAGTCAGCGAAGAAGAGATCCGCAAGCATGCGGAGGCCATCCTCGGCATGCAGATCAAGGGCTATACCGTCGACCGCGTGCTCGTCTCTGAGGCTGTCGACATCGCTTCCGAATATTATGTCTCCATCCTTGTCGACCGTAAGTCGAAGTGCCCCATGATGATGCTCTCGCGCTCCGGCGGCATGGATATTGAGCAGGTGGCACGCGAGACACCGGAGAAGATCGAGAAGATCATCATCGACCCCACTATCGGCATGGCCGACTTCAAGGCCAACGAGGCCGCATGGAAACTCTTCGATGACAGGGCCCAGGTGAAACAGGCGGCAAAGATCTTCAAAGCACTCTACAAGCTCTTTGTGGAGAAGGATGCATCGCTGGTGGAAATCAATCCGCTGGTCATGCTGAAAGACGGTACGCTCAAAGCCATCGATGCCAAGATGACGTTCGACAACAATGCCCTCTTCCGTCACCCCGACGTGAAGGACTGCTTCGAGCCCGACGATGACGAGAAGAAGGAACAGTGGGCTAAGGATCATGGCTTCAGCTATGTCAATCTCGGCGGTAAGATTGGCTGCATGGTTAATGGTGCAGGACTGGCTATGGCCACAATGGACATGATCAAGCTCTACGGCGGTGAGCCTGCCAACTTCCTCGACATTGGCGGTTCATCGAACCCTGAGAAGATTGTGGAAGCCATGAAACTGTTACTCTCCGACAAACACGTCAACACCATCCTCATCAATATCTTCGGTGGCATCACGCGCTGCGATGATGTGGCAAAAGGACTGCTTGAGGCACTCGACATCATCAAGACCGACATTCCTATCGTCATCCGTCTCACGGGAACCAACGAGGCTGAGGGCCGCGAGATTCTCAAGGGCACTCACTTCACCGTTGCCACTGCAATGGCTGATGCCGGGCACAAGGCCGTGGAGATTTCCAATAATCGATAATCATTAAAGAACCTATAGATTATGAGCGTACTGATAGATAAAGATACAAAAGTCATTGTCCAGGGTATCACGGGACGTGACGGCGGCTTCCATGCTGCAAGGATGAAGGAGTATGGCACACAGGTCGTTGGCGGCACGTCCCCCGGCAAGGGTGGTCAGAAGGTTGACGGCATCCCTGTGTTCAACACGGTGAAAGAAGCGGTGGCTGCTACAGGTGCCAACACCTCTATTATATTTGTGCCGGCTCCATTCGCCAAAGACGCGATGTTGGAGGCCATTGACGGCGGAATCCAGCTTGTAGTGTGCATCACCGAGGGTGTACCCGTGCTCGATGCCGTTGAGGCACAGAACTATGCGCGAATCAAAGGCGTGAAGGTCATCGGCCCTAACTGTCCTGGACTCATCTCTCCTGGAAAGTCGATGGTTGGCATTATGCCCGCCAATATTTTCAAGAAGGGACATACGGGTGTTATCTCTCGTAGTGGCACACTGACTTATGAAGTGGTCTATGACCTTGTTGAGAGTGGTCTGGGCATTTCTACAGCCGTTGGCGTAGGCGGTGATCCTGTAGTGGGGCTATATTTTGAGGACTTACTGCAGATGTTTCAGGATGATCCCGATACCGACTCCATCGCTATGATCGGCGAGATCGGCGGCGATGCCGAAGAGCGCGCGGCGCAGTTCATCCAAAAGCACGTCACCAAGCCCGTTGCTGTGTTTATCTCTGGCCGTCAGGCTCCTCCGGGTAAGCAGATGGGTCATGCCGGCGCCATCATCTCTGG
Organism: Hallella multisaccharivorax DSM 17128; assembly: GCF_000218235.1. Lineage (GTDB taxonomy): Bacteria > Bacteroidota > Bacteroidia > Bacteroidales > Bacteroidaceae > Prevotella > Prevotella multisaccharivorax. The sequence goes on from NZ_GL945017.1 coordinate 770,614, forward strand.
TGGCTCAGGTTCGGCCGAGGGAAAGATTCTGGCTCTTGAGGCTGCCGGCGTGCCTGTGGCAGACGAGACCTGCATCCTGCCTGAATTGCTGAAGAAACGCTTATAATAAAGCGTTCTGTGTGAATACGAGGGCGTGTCAAATGGCATGAATAGCAGAGGTTGCGGCCTCGAGGCCGCAACCTGTAAAAGGCCACTTTAACATGCCTTCGTAGTCTCTTCATACCACACCACTCGCTTCCTGCGAAGATTTTTTATATTCCTTGGGTGAGCAGTGGGCATGGAGCTTGAAGAAGTTAGTGAAGGCACTTTGATCTTTGAAACCAAGATCGAAAGCAATTTCTCCCATCGTCATGGTCGTCGTTTTGAGTAGGTTACAAGCTTCATGATAAACGCGGCGGGAGAGTTGATCATTGACGGTATTGCCAGAGATTTCCTTTACCACACGACTGAGATAGGTGGTCGTGATGCCGAGCTTGTCGGCATAGAACTGTATTTGCCGCTCTTTTCTAAAATTGATTTCAGCCAAGTGGAGAAATATTTTATAGATATTTTCCTTGTGTCGGAAGTCTGGGGTCAGAACATTATCTTTGAACGGTAACTCGCTGATATAGAGTTTGCAGATATGGAGAAGTGACTGGATCATTTCCATTTTATACAAGTGCATGAAATGAATGGCTTTCTGTATCTGTTGGAAAATACCGCTGAGCTCATTTTTTTGGCTTTCCGTCAGTTGATAGATGGTGTTGAATCTTGATGGTAATCCTGGTATGGATACATCGGTATCGGAGTCCGTTGTCGGAATGCTATCGTAAAAGGCACGGTCAATAAGCAGTCCCTCTGCGATAGTATCCTGTGCAAGACAGCATTTGGCCGGCTGGAAAGGCGTGAGTGCCATAAGTGAGCCGGGGGACAATAAGTGTATCTTCCCGGCGATCTCTACACGTGCCGAACCCTGCAGAATGAGATTCAGTTCGTAGCAACAAATCCTGTCATCCATAGCGCGCAGATCGCTTTTACCTCCTTCCTTTGATGAGAAATAGGCAATATTGGCCCCATAAATATTATGGATGCGATAACGGGTTGCAAGCTCCGGAAGACTCAAGTTCCCCATAATTGTTCATTAATGGTTATAGGTCTGTGTGCGATCACATTTATTGATAATGGACAAAGTTAGGTATTTGTTTTGTTTTTTACAAATATTAGAAGCTTTTTTGTAAATGCCATACAGCAAAAAACGATTAACTTTGCATTGAATAACTTGATTTATGTCAAGTAAATCAGTGATCAATTTGTTTATATATGGCAACAGTACTTCTTCTTTTAGAACTCACTATCGTCATTGCCCTGATCTTCATCGGAGCACGCGTGGGTGGCATTGGGCTGGGTATCTATGGCATGCTTGGCGTGTTCATCTTAGTGTATGGCTTCGGCTTGACGCCAGGCAAGGCCCCCATCGATGTGATGATGATTATCCTTGCCGTCATCACGGCTTCCGCTGCCTTGCAGGCTTCGGGAGGACTGGAGTATCTTGTTGGATTGGCGGCTAAATTCCTGCGCAATCATCCCGACCACATTACTTATTATGGTCCGCTCTGCACATGGTTGTTCTGCATCGTCGCCGGTACGGCACACACCAGCTACTCGTTGCTGCCTATCATCAGTGAAATTGCGCAGGCCAATAAGATTCGCCCAGAGCGGCCGGTAAGCTTGGCTACAGTGTCAGCATCATTGGGCATCACAGGCAGTCCGGTCTCTGCTGCTACGGCCGCCCTTATCTCCCAGGACCTTCTGGGCGGAAAGGGCATTGAGCTTGGCACCGTTCTTATCGTCTGTATTCCCGCAAGCATTATTGCCATTCTTGTGGCGGCTTTCATTGAGAATCACGTAGGCAAGGAACTTGTTGACGATCCTGAATACCAGCGTCGCGTGAAGGCAGGCATTATCAATCCCGACGAGGATGAGAAGAACCTGCTTCAGGCAGAGACACAGCCCAACCCGCATGCTAAGTACGCTGTCTGGGCATTCCTCTTAGGTGTTGCCGTGGTGGTGTTGTTCGGTTTCTTCCCAGGTCTGCGCCCTGAAGGCTGCACCATGTCGGAGACCATTGAGATGGTGATGATGAGCGATGCCATCTTGATTGTTCTTGTAGGCAAGACCCATGTGGCCGAAGTGCCTAAAGGCAACATCTTCTCCGCCGGCATTAATGCCCTTGTAGCCATTTTCGGTATTGCCTGGATGGGATCGACCTTCTACACCGGCAACGCTGAAGCTATCAATAGCGCGCTCTCAGGTATGGTGACCACGGCCCCGCTACTCTTCGCTGTGGCCCTCTTCCTGCTCAGCATCATGCTCTTCTCACAAGCGGCCACAGTCACTACACTCTATCCCGTTGGCATTGCCCTCGGCATCAATCCGCTGCTGCTTGTGGCCATGTTCCCTGCTGTCAACGGTTATTTCTTCCTGCCCAACTATCCCACAGAGGTGGCTGCGCTTGGCTTTGACCGCACGGGCACGACGCATGTGGGCAAGTATGTCATCAACCACTCGTTTCAGCTCCCCGGCTTCGTGACGACCATTGTAGCCATCGGTGTGGGCTATGCCATCACATTATTTATTTAGTTGATGAGTCTTTGAGCTCTTAGGTTGATGAGCTTTAAAAGTAATGAGTTTTTAAATTAACCCTCAAAAATACACACGACCATGAAAAAGAAAACATCAGTCTTCACCGTACTTTTTGTACTGTTTTCAGTTCTATCATTAGTTGCAAAGCCTAAGATCCGCATCATCGCTACAGGCGGTACGATTGCGGGCGTGAGCCAGAGTGCCACTTCCTCGGCCTATGGTGCCGGACAGGTGGGCATCCAGACACTTATTGAGGCTGTACCTCAGATTAAAGACCTGGCCGACGTGAGCGGCGAGCAGCTTGTCAATATCGGCTCTCAGGATATGAACGACCAGGTGTGGCTCAAGCTTGCCCGCCGCATCAATGAGCTGCTCAACAACGAGGGCTACGACGGCGTGCTCGTGACCCACGGCACCGATACCATGGAGGAGACGGCCTACTTCCTCTCGCTCACCGTCCACAGTGACAAACCCGTGGTGCTGGTAGGTTCCATGCGTCCTTCTACAGCCATCTCTGCCGATGGCCCTGCCAATATCTACAATGGCGTGGCGACAATCGTTGATCCGTCGTCGAAAGGTCATGGCGTGATGGTCTGCATGAACAATGAGCTTTTCGACGCCAAGTCAGTCATCAAGACTCATACCACCGACTGTGCCACATTCAAGGGTGGCCTCTTCGGTGAGCTTGGCTATGTCTACAATGGCAAGCCCGTCTATCTACACAAGAGCATCTTCAAGCAGGGCCCAGCCTCAGAGTTCAATGTCGACAACCTCACCGAACTGCCCAAGGTGGGCATTGTCTATGGCTATGCCAACTGTTCACCGCTGCCTATGCAGGCGTTTGTCAATGCTAAGTTCGACGGCATCGTCCTGGCCGGTGTCGGCGACGGCAACTTCTATAAGGACGTCTTCGATGTGGCGCTCCAGGCACGCAAGCAGGGCATACAGATCGTGCGATCCAGCCGTGTACCTTACGGCCCTACTAACCTCAACGGTGAGGTCGACGACGCCAAGTATCAGTTTATTGCTTCGCTGAACCTCAATCCGCAAAAGGCACGCGTACTCCTCATGTTAGCCCTTACCAAGACGAAGGACTGGCAGAAGATACAGCAATATTTTGAGGAGTATTAAGAACTTGTGGAAAACTGTGCTGGGGGGGGTATATCCCCGTGTATGATCAAAAGAAAAATAAAAACTGCAACACTATGAAAAAAAACATATTTCTTACCATTGCTATCGGTCTGCCTATAGCGGCCTTTGCCCAAGGTAACAATACGGGTATGGGTGGTGCTGATGGTAACTATGAGAGCCTTGCCCACCGCGTGTTCAATTTGGAGAAGAAAACCGATGCCTTTAATGTTTATTTCAACTATGCTTCGAGTTTTCAGGAACTGGACGACGGTGACCGATGGACTTCATCGTTCAAGAATAAGCAGGCGCGCATAGAAATCAAGGGCAACATCACCGACAAGTTGTCTTACCGCTTCCGTCACCGTCTGAACAAGAACAATACCGCACAGAGTGAGGACAACTTCGCCAAGGCCACCGACATCCTGATGGTGGGCTATCAGCTCACGCCGAAAGTAGGCATCCAGGGCGGTAAGATGTGCCAGAACTGGGGTGGCTTCGAGTTCGACGAAAATCCTATGTATATCTATCAATACTCGGATATGGTGGACAACATGGATAACTTCATGGCGGGAGTGAACCTCTCCATCAAACCCGTACCGACGCAGGAGATAGCCGTCAACGTAACTGACGCCTACAACAACAAGTTCGCCGATGAGTACGGCTCCGGCGCAAAGTCCCTTGAGAAGGGTAGTGGCACGCGCCGCCTCGAGGCTGCCAATCATCCGCTCACTTATATTGCCTTGTGGAGCGGCAGCTTCTTCGGCGACAGGCTGCAGACGCGTTGGTCTTACGGCATCCAGACACAGGCCAGGCATAAATACAGCCGCATGGTAGTGCTCGGACAGAAGCTCAACCTCCCCACTGTGCAGTGGTATGTCGACTACATGGGGGCCTTCGACGGCCTTGACCGGTTACGCATCGCCTCCTCGGAAGGGACTTCCTTCCTGAATGCCAATGGTGCCAACTACTTTAGTGATGTGCACTATAACTCTCTGATAACCAAACTCAACTGGCAGTTCGCTCCACAGTGGAACCTGATGCTGAAAGGCACCTATGAGACGGCCAGCGTGTCGGGGCAGGAAGAGTGGAAAAACTATCGCAAGTCGATGATGTATCTGGCCAGTGTGGAGTATTATCCCGTGAAGTCGCAAGACTTCCGTGTCTTCCTCGCTTATCTTGGCAGGCACTACAACTACAGTGACAAGGTAGCGAAATATGGACTTGACGACCACAGCACCAACCGCATTGAGCTGGGCTTTATGTACCGTATCAAAGCATTCTGATTATAAATATCAAACATAAAACAATTATGGAAGAGAAGAATTATCGTATCGAGTCCGACCTGTTAGGCGAGCTCAAAGTGCCCGCGGCGGCTTATTACGGCGTCCAGACACAGCGCGCGCTGAACAACTATCACATCTCTCGTAAGCGCATGCGCGACTATCCTGACTACGTCGTCGCCATCGCCTACGTCAAGCTCGCCGCCATCCAGACCAACCATGCCTTAGGTGTTATCAACGACGAGATCAGCGGTGCCATTGAGCAGGCCTGCAAGGAGCTCATCGACGGCAAGCTGCACGACCAGTTTCCCGTCGACATGATGCAGGGCGGTGCCGGCACCTCAGTCAACATGAATGCCAATGAGGTCATTGCCAATCGCGCCTTGGAGATTATGGGCCACAAGAAAGGCGAATACCAGTACTGCTACCCCAACGACCACGTCAACTGCGGACAGTCGACCAACGATGTTTACCCCACGACGATCCGTCTGGCTGTCATCCGCCTCAACAAGCAGCTTGTGGCCAGCCTCACGGGGCTCATCAGCTCCTTGCGCTACAAGGCTGACGAGTTCAAGGAAGCCATCAAGATGGGGCGCACGCAGTTGCAAGATGCCGTGCCGATGACCTTCGGACAGGAGTTCAACGCCTACGCTGACAACCTCGAAGAGGAGCTGCTCAACCTGGAACGCAACGTCAAGCTGCTGCACGAGATCAATATGGGCGGTACGGCCATTGGGACAGGCCTCAATGCCGTGCCGGGCTTTGCCAAGCTTTGCGCCGCCAACCTCAGCCGTCTCACCGGTGAGAACTTCATTTCCTCACCCGACCTCGTGGAGGCTACACCGGATACGGGTGCCTACGTGAGTTACTCCTCGGCCCTGAAGCGTCTCGCTGTGAAGCTCTCCAAGTTCTGCAACGACCTTCGTCTCATGGCCTCCGGACCGCGCTGTGGACTGCACGAGATCAACCTCCCCGCTATGGCTCCGGGCTCCAGCATTATGCCGGGAAAGGTGAATCCCGTCATTCCTGAGGTCGTCAATCAGACTTGCTTCAAGGTCATTGGCAACGACACCACCATCACTTTCGCCGCCGAAGCCGGACAATTGGAGCTTAACGTCATGGAGCCTGTCATCACCGAGTGTCTCTTTGAAAGCGAGATATGGCTCAGCAATGCCCTTGACACTCTCACCGAGAAGTGCGTGCTCGGCATTACCGTCAACAAGGAGCATTGTATTGACATGGTGAAGCACTCCATCGGCATCGTCACCGCCCTCAATCCCTACATTGGTTACAAGAATAGTACCAAGGTGGCCAAGGAGGCCTTCGACGCCGGCAAGTCGGTTTATGATGTCGTTTTAGAGAAAGAACTGATGACAAAGGAAGAGCTCGACAACGCACTCGATCCGAAGAACATGCTTCAGGGGCACAAGTTCTCTTACAAGGATCGTGATCCGGAGAAGTAATCAGCGGTAGCGAGCCTTTCCGTCTCTTTCTTTATATGAGAAGGAGGCGGAGAGACCCCGTCACAGAGCCTCTCAAATAGTATAAACAGCAGGGGCGGCCCCTGTGGCCGTTCGCAGTCGTGAGGTAAAGCGTTTATCCTGACTGCGGGTGGTCACAGGGACCGCCTTTTCATTGATACCGGCCACAACCGGCATCAAGATGTATGATATGTGCCTGCTAACCTTTTGAAGAAAGAAACGACAAAGACATGGGCAATGCGTCAACGGCGTAAAGGCGATGCGTCAACGGCGTAAAGGCAACGCGTCAACGGCGTAAAGGCGATGCGTCAACGGTGTAAAGGCAACGCGTCAACGGTGTAAAGGCAACGCGTTAACGGTGTAAAGGCAACGGCCGTCTTGAGAGCTTGAGTCTCTATTAACGATTGTTGCGTTTACTTCAAGATAAATATCCCTTTATCAGATGGATGAAATGTTAAACCATGAACTCTGCTGGACGGGCTACTAAGGGGTTGATGTTCAATCGTGCACGTGCAACGGGCTATCTTTATTCGACCAGCTATGTCTTCGGATACCAGCAGTTCAAGTTGCGCGCTGCCTTTCTCCCTGGAGGTGGCTCTTTCAACCTTTTCCGTTCTGCAGAGATGTACTACATCCAGGCTGAGGCTCTTTGTCATTTAGGTAAGGATGCCGAGGCCCAGCAGCTACTCTACGATGTCGTGCATCCCTATGATGCCACCTTCCAGCAACCTGATAAAACGGGTGACGACCTGCTTAAAGAGGTGAAGCTCTATCGGCGTTTTGACCTCTTCGGAGAAGGCCTCGACTGGACCGACTGCAAGCGATGGAAGCAGGATATCTCGCGCAAAGCGCTTAATGTCAAGGCTGGACTGAAGTCGCCAGGAAGCTTTCACTCCACATTCGCTATCACCATTCCCGCTGACGACGACACGCGTTGGATCTGGGCTATCCCCAACAAGGAGACCGATTATAACTCGGCACTGAAAGAATGAAAACTATTTATGGCCCGTGTTGATTTGTGTGGATAACTATTTGGCAGTATGGCATATAGTCTTGCAGCCATAGATACTCTGATTGATGTGGACCATGATGTAGAATCCGGTGCTGCGGAGGTGATTCCAACAAACATAGCCTCTTTGGACTGACCCATAAAGGTGTTTTCGTGGAAATTGAGTTGAAGTAACTTCAAAGGATGCCGTGAAAATGCAAAATTATTGCTAACTTTGCCAACAGAATACTCTAACGCAATTATGGGAAAAGTAATACTCACCGGCGACCGTCCCACTGGCCGCCTCCACCTTGGACACTATGTAGGAAGCCTGCGCCGCCGCGTAGAGCTTCAAAATCAGGGAGATTTTGATCGCATGTTTGTCTTCATGGCCGACGTGCAGGCTCTTACTGATAACGCCTCCAATCCTGACAAGATACGCGAGAACATCGTCAATGTGGCACTCGACTATCTTTCTGCGGGTCTCGACCCAGACAAGTGCACGCTTTACGTGCAGAGTCGTATTCCCGAACTCGCCGAATTGACCACCTATCTGATGAATATCGTTTCCGTGAGCCGTGTGCAGCGCAACCCCACGGTAAAGACAGAGGTGAAGCTTCGTGGCTTCGAGAACGACTCCATCCCGTTGGGATTCTTCTGCTATCCCGTCTCGCAGGCTGCGGATATCGCTGCTTTCAAGGCCACGACAGTGCCTGCCGGAGAGGATCAGGAGCCAATGCTGGAGCTTACACGTGAGCTGGTCAACCGTTTCAACAATATCTATGCGCCCGTGCTTGTGGAGCCGCAAATCATGCTGCCGGAGAACGCAACGGCGCGACGTCTGCCTGGCACCGACGGCAAGGAGAAGATGTCAAAGAGCCTTGGTAACTGTATCTATCTTTCCGATGACGCCGATACGGTGTGGAAACAAGTGAAGGGTATGTACACTGACCCCGCACATCTCAATGTCTCTGACCCTGGGCATGTGGAGGGTAACGCTGTGTTCACCTATCTTGATGCGTTTGCCACCGATCAGGATTTTGCTGATTTCTGGCCGGAGTTTAATAATCTTGATGAACTCAAAGCGGCGTATGAGCACGGCGGAATCGGTGATATGAAGTGCAAGAAATTGCTCAACAATGTCATCAATCGTATGCTTGACCCCATCCGTGCACGCCGTGCAGAGTATGAGAAAGATATTCCTGAGATTTTCAATATTCTTAGAAAGGGCTCTGAGAATGCCCGTGAGGTGGCTGCACAGACCATGGACGAGGTGCGTAGGGCGATGCGCATCGACTATTTTGAGGATGAGGAGCTGATTAAAGAACAGACGGAAAAGTTTAGGAATAAATAAGAAGTCTTGGAGTCAAAGGAAGTGTTGGAGTTCTGAATCCCCAAGAACTCTTGAGCTTCCCAAGACGGATTGTTCTTATAAATAATGATGCAAGACTACGAAATCATGGCGCCGGTAGGTAGCCGCGAGTCGCTCGCAGCTGCTATTCAGGCGGGAGCCGACTCCGTTTACTTTGGTGTCGGACAGCTCAACATGCGGTCACACTCAGCCAATCATTTTGATCTCAACGACCTCGATTATATTGTCGCTTCCTGTCGGGAGTACGGCATCAAGACCTATCTCACCGTCAACACCATTATCTATGATGAGGATGTGGAGGCTATGCACACTATCGTTGACGCTGCTGTAAAGGCAGGTGTGTCAGCTGTCATTGCATCCGATGTGGCGGTGATGGCTTATTGCCGCAAGAAAGGCATGGAGGTGCACCTCTCCACACAGCTTAATATAAGCAATGTGGAGGCGTTGAAGTTTTATGCCCAGTTTGCCGATGTCAGTGTATTGGCACGTGAGCTTAACATGACGCAGGTGAGGCATATCCACGACGAGATCGTGCGGCAACATATCTGCGGTCCGTTGGGCAGTCCTATTCGCATTGAGATGTTCTGCCACGGTGCCCTTTGTATGGCTGTGTCGGGCAAGTGTTATATGAGTCTGCATGCTGCCAACCGCTCCGCTAACCGTGGACGGTGCGTACAGATATGCCGGCGTAGCTATACAGTGACCGACAATGAGACTGGTAATCAGCTTGAGATAGACAACAAGTACATCATGAGTCCGAAGGACTTGAAGACCATCCGTTTTATCGACAAGATGATGCAAGCAGGCGTTCGGGTATTCAAGATAGAGGGTCGCGCTCGCGGCCCTGAATATGTCTATACGGTCGTGACCTGCTACAAGGAGGCTATCCGTAGCGTGCTTGATGGCACATTCACCGAAGAGAAGAAGACTGCGTGGGATAATCGTCTCGCCACCGTCTTCAACCGAGGCTTCTGGGATGGCTATTATCAAGGGCAGACGATGGGCGAATGGAACAATCAGTATGGCTCACTCGCTACGGAGAAAAAGACGCTCGTGGGCAGGGTGAATAAGTATTTCAGTCGCCTCAGTGTTGGGGAGATTGCTGTTCAGGCCAGCACCTTTAAGAAAGGCGACCGCCTGCTCATCACTGGGCCGACGACAGGAGCCATGTATCTCAACGCCACGGAGATTCACGATGACAATGGCACAATTGAGGAGACCGTACAGCACACGCTCGTCTCGGTGCCCGTGCCGAACAAAGTGAGACTCAATGACAAGGTGTTCAGAATAGATAAGATATGAAATCAATTAATGAATTGCAGGATGAGGTCATTGCGGAGTTTAGTGACTTCGATGACTGGATGGACAGATACCAGATGCTCATCGACTTAGGCAACGACCTCGATGCGCTAAGCGACAAATACAAGACAGAGCAGAATCTCATCGATGGCTGCCAAAGTCGAGTGTGGCTACAGTGCGACGATGTGGATGGCAGGCTCGTGTTTACTGCTGATAGTGACGCGTTGATAGTGAAAGGCATCATCGCTTTGCTCATTCAAGTGCTCAGCGGCCACACACCGAAGGAAATACTTGATGCCGACCTTTATTTTATCGATAGGATTGGCTTGCGTGAGCATCTCTCGCCCACCCGCAGCAACGGACTGTTGGCGATGGTGAAGCAGATCAAGGCTTACGCGCTCGCCTATGAGGCAAAAGAGCATGAGAAAGCTTAAGACCGCAGAGATGCACCGGCTGAGTATCGAAGAGTTTAAGGCAGCGAAGAAATTGCCACTCATCGTAGTGCTCGACAATGTGCGTTCGCTCTATAATGTGGGTAGTGTCTTTCGCTCTGCCGATGCTTTCCGTGTGGAAGCGATATGGCTTTGTGGCGTGACGGGATGCCCGCCTAACGCTGAGATCCATAAGACAGCACTCGGAGGTGAGGACAGTGTGGCTTGGCGGTATTTTAAGGATACGGACGAGGCTGTGCGTGAGCTGCATGCTGAAGGCCGCTTCGTGTGGAGTGTGGAGCAGGTAGAAGGTTCAACGAAACTTCAGCAACTCAAGTTGTCGCCAGATGTGTCTGCTGCAGTCATTCTTGGTAATGAGGTGAAAGGCGTGCAGCAAAGTGTTGTCGACATGAGTGACGGCTGTCTGGAGATACCACAGTTTGGCACTAAGCACAGCCTGAACGTGAGCACCACGGCCGGCATTGTGATATGGGAATTTGCAAGACGCTTTTTATGAAATACGATATTTGTAGCATCGGGCACATCACCCGCGACAAGATTGTCACACCGGATAATACTGTTTATATGGCAGGTGGTACCGCTTTCTATATGACTTATGGCATGAGTCATTTGCCGCGGAAGGTAAGTTATCAACTTGTCACCAAGGTTGGCGATGAGAGTCGCGAGGATATTGGGAAAATCAGGTCATTGGGTTTTGATACCCTCTGCTATCCGAGTCGCCACACCGTTTTCTTTGAGAATATCTATGGTGCCAACTCCAATGACCGTCGGCAACGGGTGCGGGCCAAGGCAGACCCCTTCACATTGGAAGACGTGAGGAATCTTAATGCTAAGGTCTTTCATCTTGGTTCGCTTCTTTCGGATGACTTCTCTCCGGAGGTTGTGGAGTATCTTTCCACAAAGGGTACAATATCTATAGATGTGCAGGGCTATCTGCGTGAGGTTGTCGGAGAGAAGGTATATGCCGTTGATTGGAAAGACAAGGAGCGCGTGCTGCATTGCACTGGTATCTTGAAGCTTAACGAAAGCGAGATGGTAGCAATTGCAGGGAGCCGTGACACCCATGAAGTTGGTCAGAAACTTGGTGCGTACGGTGTGAAGGAAGTCGTCATGACGTTAGGAAGCTACGGAACTGTGATCTATGCAGGCGGCTATTTCTATGATATCCCTGCTTTCAAGCCGCGTAAGGTAGTCGATGTCACGGGTTGTGGTGATACCTTTTCCACCGGTTATCTTTGGTGCCGCGCCCAAGACATGGATATTGAATCGTCTGGACGCTTTGCTGCGGCAATGTGCACACTCAAGTTAGAACATTCCGGTCCTTTTAGTGGCAGCATAGAGGATATTCTACAAATTGAATTTTAAGGAAGGAAGTCAGCTCCTTCCTTTTTTTATTTCATGGCCTTATTTCTTTGTCTTGTTGCCTGATAAACTCGAAGAGTTCGCGGAAAATTGGTGAGGCTGAGAGCGTTTGTTCGTTGCCTGTGAGGATGAGTTGCTTTCTTGCTCTCGTAAGGGCGACATTGAGTTTGCGGTCGATGGTGTGGCCGTCTTCGGTAAAGGTGTTGGCTGTGAGAAAGTCCAGCTGATAGGCCTGCTGGATAGTGAACGAATAGACAATGACATCGCGCTGCGATCCCTGATAGCGCTCTACAGTGTCGATGCTGATGTCATCAAGAGCCTTGATACCGGTTTTCTCTATCTCTTTTCTGATCATTGCGATCTGATTGCGGTAAGGTACAATGACCCCTATGGTCTTTTCTGGATGAAATGAAGATCCATAAAAACGGTGGATGCGTCGGAGCATGTCAGCCACGATACATGCTTCCTCAATATTCACTTTGTCGGAAATTTCTGGCTGGCGGCAGTTGGCCGACGGGAAAAAGAGCATGCGATGTGTTTTCAGCAGATCGTCGACAGCATCCTGTGAAGGCAGTGTGTAGCCAATATCTGTGGCCTGTTGGTGAGGCAGGGGCACACAGCTGAGATGCTCACGAAAATAGAACTCGCGGTTGGGAAATGCTGCTATCTCCGGATGCATGCGGCCCTGACGGTGTAGTGTGCCGATGAATTGTGTGCGCCCGGCTAACAGTTCTTGTCGGATAAGCCTCTCAAATAGCGAGCTCTTACAGTCTGTGAGGCCGATACTGTTGAGTAATGGATCCTTGATTGCGCTGTCGTTGTCACTCTGCTGCACCACAGCGGGCAGTTGCTTATAGTCGCCGATAAGAACGAACCGGTCGATGTCGCAAGTAGCGTCGGATGACTGATGTACAGCGGTGGCGGCACTACGATGGCTGGCCAGTAACCCGATGAGGTTGGGCTCCAGAATTTGTGAGGCCTCGTCGACGATGGCCAGCGAGAAATGTTTGAGTGAGAACAGGTAAGCACGCGACTGGATCATGGACGTAGTGCCCACGATTATCTTGGCGTCAATGATGAGCCTCCGCATGCCTGCAAGTGTAGGCCTCTCACCCACTTTGTTCTGCAATAGGTGAGGTACGTAACTCTCGGCGCATGACAGTTCACTGCCGATACGCAGGAAATCGATGCTGTTGTCGACGAGCATTCCACAGATCTCATCCACCGCGCGGTTGGTGTAAGCCATGAGTAACAAGCCATCGTTCGGGGATGGCAAGGCACTCAATGCCTCGCGAACTATAAACTGTAGGGCCATTGAGGTCTTTCCTGTGCCAGGAGGGCCCACGAGCAGGAAGTAGTCGCGCGCCTGTTTGGCCTTGCGGATGATATCGTCGATGCCTTCGTTATAGCTCCTTGACAGTTTCAGGCTGTTGTCGGTGCGGGGAGCACGCTGTCCGAGCAGTAAGTCTTTGCGGTCTTTTGGCGCGGTGATGAGCTGATAAAGGGAACTCAGAGCCGCACTGCCGCCCACGTCGCTGCTGCCATGCTCAATGCACCACACTTTTTCCTTGTTCTGCACAAGATAAGTTGTCGCCAGCGGATTCATCAGCCTGACCACTACACGGTCAGTACGGATCTCCTGTAATCCGCCCTTGAAAAGAATAGCATGACGCGCGTCGGGCTCTGTACCGGGTGTGTAGGCGTAAAGATAAATCATGTCACCACGACGGAAATTTGGCAGGAAATCTTCGCCTTGATCGGGCACGGTAAATGCCAGCGTATCACATACCCCATGTGCGGCCTTGTTCTGTGAGATCGTGTCTGAGTCCAACACCGTTGGGTTCATGAGATTTGTGTAGACGTTGCCGGTTTCCTTTTTCTCCGCTAACGGCATATTCCAGAGGTTGGCCGCACAACTGCCGGTGCCTTCCACCACGCCCACACGCGACATGATGTTCTCGCGGATGACAAACTGCGACATTCGGCAGAAATAGGCACGTTCCAAGGGTGTGAGCGACTGCAGTGGTGTGATCAATGAGAGGAGTTGCGGTCGGAGATAGGTTTCATAGAAGCGGCTGGTGGCATGGGCCGTGTTGAGCGTGCGTTCGGTGAGCATGGGCAAGACGTGTCCTACACCCTTCTCAGCCATCTGAAACTCCAGGGCAATGGCCTCATTGCGGAAACGTAGGGCCTCGTAGACCAGTTTCAATAGCGATGTCACACTGAGAAGGCCGTTGGGCAACGGATATTTGGAATAGAGCAGGCGGATATTAGAATGCTGTACGCCGAAGTTTTCATAGAGAATGCCGAAATAGAGCAGTACCTGTACGTAGTGCTTCTCCACCACCTTGGAGCCATGTCTGTTGACCCCGAAGCCCTCCAGGAAGATGTTGCGGCCCGACTTCTGCTCAATCAGCAGGCGCATATCCGTCGTCATGAGATCCACACGTCCCTGCAGTCCAAGCTTCTCGCAGACAAATGTCGGTTCCAGGACAGCTTTGTCCAAATTGTAATATTGGCGAAGCTCGTTGACGATCGCCACCAGATTGGAAGCCTGACGCGCGGCATCAGCCTTGAACTGCCGGCCGTCGAAATCGGCACAAGAGGCATATTCGAGTGCCTTGTCGCGGAAGTTCTTCACTAGCGTACGCGCAGCGGAGAAATGCGGATCGTTGATGATGTCGTCGAGGCATGCGCCGGCATAGTTGCCAAGAAGAATGGCCTGGGAGTTGGCGCGCTCCCTGATACGGCTGAGAAAATAAAGGAGTGGGTGGTGTCCATAGTCTTCAAAGCAAGAAGCTATGACGGAGATGTCCATCAGGCAGTCGGGTTCGACGATGATGAGCCGCGGTGTGAGGATGTCTCCCTCGGCTTGACAATCGAGGAGATTAAGGTGCATGCCAGGCTGCAGGATGCCGTAGAGGTATTCCATGCGGGCATGCTGTATCGGCTGGGTGTAGCGCACTGTCTTCTCGGTGTCGTTTCCATCCTCGTCGACGATAACGGTGATCGTGTGCTCATCAAATGTCTTGACAATGCAGCGCTTATCGGGCGTATTTCTTCTCAGCCGGTCTGTTACCGGTTTGATGTCGTGGGGCAGAAGCGATGTGAGCACCGCCGGAATATCCGTCCTGTATACGCGGCTGATGAGTCGCGCCACGGCTGCCGCGTCATAGCACAGGGCGCGCAAGGCCTCTGCTTCGGTGCCTTCTATCGACGGGCGATTGCTGTCGCGCCTGGCCTGACGCAGTGCGCCGGCCTCGTCGTCGTGAATGTGGAACAAGTGTATTACACTCTCTAACTGGGCGTTAAGGTCACCGAAGCCGAAGCGGGTGTCTTTCAAGCCTTCCGCGCAGACAATGACCAGGGTTTCGTGCAAGAGACGTAAGCGCAGCGAGATATTGAGCGACTTCCTACTCACTGCGGCAAGGATATTGTCGTAGAGGCCGTTAGCCGTCTCGCTCATGGTTTCTGCACTTGCTGCTTTTCCCACTCGATGAGTCTTTTCTTCAGTTTGCATCCCCAATGATATTCTCCGACAGTGCCGTCTGCATGAACGACGCGGTGGCAGGGAATGAGCATTGCTACTGGATTCTGCCCTATGGCAGTGGCCACGGCACGCACAGCCTTGGGCTTCCCAATGCGCTTAGCTACTTCTTGATAGCTCACGGTGGTACCGATGGGGATGTTGCGGAGTTCGTGCCATACACGCTTTTGGAAGTCGGTGCCCTTCACGTCGAGGGGCACAGGATGGTCGTAGCCTTCGAAGATGGCGCGCTCCACTGTCTCGGCCATCGTGTTGCTTTGTGTGGTGGGCGTGTATTCGCCCCAGCGCTGAGCCAGCTCGTGGATCGTCTCCAGGCGGTTGTGGTCAAGAAACTGCAGGTCGCACACGCCGTCCCAGGTACGTGCCACGATAATAGTGCCGAAAGGACTCTCGGCAAAACCGTATTCTACTTTGTTACTGATAGCCATATCACTTTTTTCGGCAAAGATAAGAATTTTGGGGCGATAAAGAATAATTGTATGTGAAATATTTGTTGCATTCAGAATGAATACTTATTTTTACCAAACTATCTGTGAAGACCATGCACCGTTACATGCTTCTTTCCTTTCTGCTCGTCCTGCTGCTTGCGTCCTGCAGCCGTGAGGAGCGGGTGAGGTCTGTCTATTACTGGCAGACCACATTGCGTTTTGACACCGCCGAGCGTGATTTCCTTGTCCGGCACGGTATCAGGAAGGTGTACTGTCGTTATTTTGATGTGGTTGCCAATGATGCCGGCGATCCTCAGCCCAACGCTACGCTTGCTTTTGAAGATAACTTTCCCAGAGACGTAGAGGTGGTTCCCGTGGTATATATCCTCAATGACTGCATGTGCCGGCCCCAGGATGATCTGGCGGAGAAGATCTTTCGCCGTATCCAGCAGATGAATACTACCAATCACTTTGCAAGAGCCAGGGAAATGCAAGTGGACTGCGACTGGACGATGACGACGCGTGCTGTCTTCTTCAACTTCATGAAGCAGATGCGCGCATTGTGTCACAGTCATGCTATGCAGCTCTCCGCCACTATCCGCCTGCACCAGCTCTCTCAGCCGGTGCCTCCTGCCGATCGTGGTGTGCTGATGATGTACAATACAGGTGATGTGACCAAGCTCTCCGAACGTAAGCCCATTCTCGACATGAAAGACGTGATGCCTTATCTCCGGTATCTCAAGGGCTACGGTCTTCCGGTCTCTACGGCCTATCCGCTCTTTACATGGCGCGTGCTCTTTAGGGGCGGCAAATACGTGGGCATCTTGCACGGCGACGACGACCTGCCTGTGCTGCGGGGAGACAGTATTGCCGTCAGACAGCCGGAGCTACAAGATATCTATGCTGCCCAGGAAGCTGTGGACCGCGTACGCCGTAATGCCAATGATGAAATGATTCTTTATGATTTGAGTGATAAGAATATTCAACGATTCAGTTATGGTGACTTTCAAAAGATTTATAGGTATAGGTAGTCTTCTCACAGCACTCCTTGCCATTTCTCTGTCTGCCGGTGCTTGTGTACCAGAGGCGCCCCGACACAACAATTATCTGTTTTCCGTCTTCAACCGATCTCTTATGAGTGACCGGTTCACGGATGCTACTGATAAGTATTGGCAACAATATCTCGGCAATCCGGACGCACAGTATCGTTGGGATGTCTGCCGTGACGAGGTCATGAAAAAAGCACGGCGACAGAAAGACGCCGAGCTGCTGGGCTATTGCAGGAGTCTCAATGCCTATATTGGCAGCGATGTCAACTTCAATGCATGGGATTATCCCACTCGGCAGAAAATAGCACGCCGCAATGCCGTACTGCACAATCTGTTGCAGACCTCCAAGATCTACCAGGGCAAGCGCTTCCGTGCGCAATACAACCTGCTGCGCATGCGCGCTCTCTTCGGCCTGAAACGATACCAGGAGGCCATGACCTTTTGGACATCCACGGGGCAGCGCATGCAGCCAAGTGTCTATCGCGACATGATGCGCAACCTATATGCCGGATGCCTCTGGCGAACGGGCAGGAGAGACCAGGCCATTGAGATCTATGCCGCGCAGCAAGACTATCAGAGCTTGAAATATTGCGTGCGGGGCTACCGTAGCCTCGCCGGAATACAGAAAGTGTACTCTACCCGTCCTAACTCGGCGACACTGGTCTATCTCGTACAGGACTTTGTCAACAACGTGCAGGAGACAATGGATGTCTATGAACTCAACAGCTTCCCCTACGCCGATTATAATAATACATCCAAAGACCACGACGAATGGATGAAAGAGACAGACGCCAAGAAAGTTACCACGACTGAAGCCAACCGTTTCATCGACTTCGCCCGCGGTGTGGTGGCGCAGGGTAAGACCAGCGTGCCGTGTCTCTGGCAGACAGCAATCGGCTGCCTTGAGCACCAGCTGCGCCGCTACGATAAAGCAAAGGAAGATTTGGCAAAAGCCATGAAGCTTGCCGGCACGCCGCGCATGAAAGACAACGCGCGCGCCATCTACGCCGCCAACTCCGTTTTCTCCGAACAGCACAATGTCACTTATGACAAATGGCTTACGGGCGAAATGCGGTGGCTTGACGCCAAGTCAGCTGAAGACCGTAAGAGCCTCACGCTCTATGAAACTGACCACTACCGCGACGTGGAGGAGCGTATGGTCTACAATGGTCTTGTACCGATGTTCATGGCAGCGGGACGCACCAATGCCGCTCTCGTGCTGCTCAGCCGTATGAACGACACGGCCCCCGACTTCAGTGAGTGCAACGCACGTGCCGTCAACTTCGAGACCGACGACGACACTAAGGGCAATTGGGACTATCAGGGCTTCTATTTCGACGCGCTCAGCAAGACCCCTCTCGACAGTCTGAAGGCTTATTCCGCTTATCTGCGCAAGCAGCCCGCTGACTCGCTGGAGCACTATGCGTGGCAGCAGGCTTACCGAGATGCCAATTATTACAACGACCTCATCGGAACACGACTCTTGGCACAGGCTCGCTTTGCCGAGGCCATACCTTATTTGGAGAAGGTGGGTCTTGACTTCCTCAACACACAAAACATCGCGCCCTATGCTGCGCAACGTGACTACAACAAAGAGCGGTGGATGGGCAAGCAGCGTGTTGCCCTTCCTGAATATCCTATTGACGAAAAGAGTACACGGCTTCCACGCCTTACCGTCAACAGGAAACTTCAGTACTGCCGCGACATGGTCAGTCTGATCCAGCAGTATGATCTTATGCGGCCATCAGAAGAACGCATGCGGAAAGCCTACAAGCTCGCCACGCTTTGGTATCAGGGTAGCTACGAGGGTGACTGCTGGTGGATGAAGCAGTATGGTATCAGCACCATGCAGGACAGTACGGCCGTCGGCACTGAGGACTTCGTTGCCAAAGCCATCAGTCTCCTCGGAGAAAGCGTGCGGAGCAACGACTTTACACTCAGGGAGAAAAGCCTCTATGCCCTCGCCTTCATCCGGCACGGCGATCCCTGGTTCTTCAGTGGATGGGATGATAAAACACAGAAATATTATGATCTCGACGACCTGCGGCTGTTGCCGCATTCAAGACAATACAAGGCTATGGCGTCGCTGGCTGCCTTCTGGAAGGAAAATGCCCCGCGCGTGGACAATTTCGTATCAACATGCGATATATTAAAGAGATTCTGTAAAATACAATAATAAACTATATATGACTCATGAAGAACTGATGCGGCGAGCCTGCCGCCTGAGTGAAGAGAGCGTAAAAAAAGGCGGCGGCCCGTTTGGAGCCGTCATCGCACGCCACGGTGTTGTCGTAGCCGAAGCCAGCAACAGTGTAACCATCGACAACGACCCCACGGCACACGCCGAGGTCAATGCTATCCGCACGGCCTGCCAGCGTCTCCGCACATTCTCCCTCGAGGGCTGTGAGATATTCTGCTCATGTGAGCCGTGCCCTATGTGTCTTGGCGCCATTTACTGGGCACGAATTGACAAGATTTACTATGCCAACAACCGCAAAGATGCCGCTACCATCGGCTTCAGCGATGACTTCATCTATGAGGAGATCCTGCGCGATATGTCCGGCAGAGAGAAGCCCATCATAGAGCTTTTGCCTGAAGAAGGGAGAAAGGCATTTGCGATGTGGCAGGAAAGCAAGGCAAAGACAACATATTAAAAATGATGAAACTTTCAAATTTTTGGGTTTCTAAATTTGCTATGTCAGTCTCTTTTATTATCTTTGCAAGGTAATTAATTAACTTATTCACAATTTAAAACTATAAGCTTATGAACAAGATTTTACGCTTTACTTTCGTTGCATTGTTGACACTCGTATGCACGGGTATCAACGCACAAGACAAGGTGCTCCCCTATGAGGAGAGTTTTCGTGAGGGGCAGGGCGACTTCTCTATTGACAATAAAGTACTGCCGAAGGGACTGAAGTATGTGTGGAAACACTATGTGGACAAAAATAAACAAGAAAACAACTGTATGAAAGCTTCTGCTTATTTGTTCAAGACCAAGACCCGTTTCGCGGCAGAAAGTTGGCTTGTGTCTCCGATAATAGATATATCTGCTGCGAAGGCACCGGTTCTCTCTTTTGAACATACCGGCAATTTTTTCGGGAAGCCTACTGAGGATGCCACACTGATGGTTAAGGCAGAGGGTGGAGATTGGGAAAAAGTGGATATTCCTACTTATTTTGCAAATAACAATTGGGTATATGTCAACGCTACCATTCCCTTGGCTAAGTATGCTGGCAAAAAGATTCGGTTTGCTTTTAAGTACGTGAGTACAGATCAGTATGCTGGTACTTGGGAAATTAAAAATCTTTCTGTTAAGGAGAGTACTTCTACCTTCATCGGTGAGGTGAAGGAAAATAACCTTATGGAAGGCTCCCGCTACAACCTCTCCGGACAACGGGTCGGCAAGGACTACAAGGGTGTCGTCATTGAGAATGGCAGAAAGGTGTTGAAGAAGTAATCACGTTCTTACAACTGACTCCAAAATTGCACACGTGCCAGACCGGTACGTGTGCTTTTTGTCTGAATACTGTAATGGCACTGCCTCTACACCGTAATCGTATCGCCTCTACAGTGTAATGGCACTGCCTCTACACCGTAATCGTATTGCCTTTACAGTGTAATGGCATTGCCTTTACGCCGTAAACGTAATGTCTCGAAATATTTGTCTGTCTTCTGATCTCGTTCACCATTGGTGTTAATTATTTATAATTAAACCAAATAATAATAATTCATTCTTTTCCGCATCAACTGATATGTGTACCTTTGCACTGCTGATTGGGGCAGCTGTCTTAGAGCTGCCACGGCATTGGCGTGTTAATAGGGCTGTGCATGGCCGTACAGTCTGGTTAGAGAATCGCCCGTGCGCTCAGGGTTAAAGCTGTGGATGGTCTCTTTTAGACTGGAGGCACCGCGAGGCCCCTGTTCGTCAACAGTAATTATTAAACATTCATTATTTACAGTTCTAAAATGGACACATTAAGTTACAAGACTGTTTCCGTCAACAAGGAAACGGCAAAGAAGGAGTGGGTCGTCGTGGATGCCACCGACCAGATGGTGGGCCGTTTGTGCTCTAAGGTCGCCAAGCTGCTCCGCGGCAAGTACAAACCCAGCTTCACACCTCACGTGGACTGCGGTGATAATGTCATCATCATCAACGCAGCCAAAGTTAAGTTCTCCGGAAAGAAGGAGACCGACAAGATCTATACCCGTTATACTGGTTATCCAGGCGGTCAGCGTTTCAACACGCCTGCCGACCTGCGTACACGCCCCAACGGCATCGACAAGATGCTGCGCCACGCCATCAAGGGCATGCTCCCAAAGGGTCCCCTCGGGCGCTCACTGATGGACAACGTTTACATCTTCGAGGGCGCTGAGCACGACAAGAAGGCTCAGAAGCCAAAGAACATTGACATTAACCAGTATAAATAATCAATAGAGATGGAAGTTATCAACGCAATCGGCCGCCGCAAGAGCGCCGTAGCCCGCGTTTACCTCACAGAGGGTACCGGTAAGATCACAATCAACAAAGAAGATATAGAGAAGTATTTCCCATCAGCTATTCTCCGCTATGTGGTGAAGCAGCCTCTGCAGCTGCTCGATGTTGCTGAGAAATACGACATCAAGGCCAACCTCGACGGTGGCGGTTACACAGGTCAGAGCCAGGCTCTGCGCCTCGCCATTGCCCGTGCCCTGGTGAAGATTAACGCTGAAGACAAGAAGAATCTCAAGGACAATGGCTTTCTCACACGTGACAGCCGTGCCGTTGAGCGTAAGAAACCTGGACAGCCCAAGGCTCGCCGTCGCTTCCAGTTCAGTAAGCGTTAATATGGCTTCTCTTTTCTCTTCCTCTTTTGGCGGAAGGGAAGAGAAGCGTTGTTTAGCATCCAAACCTGTGAGACCCTTCCTTTGGTCTGTTGCCATTGTGGCGTGACAGAGAAGGTTACTCATGGGCTGGTTCTAAGCATTAGAATTATCAAGGAAAGTAAACAATTTAAAAACAAGAAAACACAAATGTCAAGAACATCATTTGACCAGCTGCTTCAGGCAGGGTGCCACTTCGGCCATCTGAAGCGTAAGTGGAATCCCGCAATGGCTCCCTACATCTTCATGGAGCGCAACGGTATTCATATCATCGACCTCAACAAGACTGTCGCCAAGATTGACGATGCTGCCGAGGCTCTGAAAGCCATCGCAAAGAGTGGCCGCAAGATTCTTTTCGTGGCTACAAAAAAGCAGGCTAAGGACATCGTGGCGGAGAAGGCCGCAAGTGTCAACATGCCTTACGTTATCGAGCGCTGGCCCGGTGGCATGCTCACCAACTTCCCCACCATCCGTAAAGCTGTGAAGAAGATGGCCAATATCGACAAGATGATGAATGACGGCACGTTCTCCAACCTCTCAAAGCGCGAGCTGTTGCAGATCAACCGTCAGCGTGCTAAGCTGGAGAAGAACCTCGGTTCTATCGCCGACCTGAACCGTCTGCCTTCTGCTCTCTTCGTGGTGGATGTCATGAAGGAGCACATCGCCGTCAAGGAGGCCAACCGTTTAGGTATCCCCGTATTCGGTATTGTGGACACAAACTCTGATCCCCGCAATGTGGACTATGTCATCCCCGCCAACGATGATGCCAAGGACTCTATTGAGGTGATTCTCGACGCTTGCTGCGCAGCCATCGCTGAGGGCTTGGAAGAGCACAAGGCTGAGAAGGCTGACGACAAGGCTGCCGCTGAGCAGCAGGACGAGGCCGCTGAGGGCCGTCGCCGTAACCGTCGTGCACGCCGCGAGGATGCACCTGTCGAGGCTGCCGCTGAGGCTCCCAAAGCAGGGGAAGAGGCAGCTCCCGCAGCTGAGTAAGACATACTGAGGTCCAGAAGTCCATTCAGATATCTTTCCGGACCTCAACATTATTATTATCAACAAGAAAGGAAAAAACAACATTATGGCTGTTACAATTGAAGACATCAAGAAGCTGCGCGCCATGACCGGTGCCGGTATGAAGGACTGTAAAAAGGCCCTTGCCGAGGCTGATGGTGATATCAACAAGGCTGTGGAGCTCGTGCGTGAGCGTGGCTTGGCTATTGCTGCCAAGCGCTCTGACCGTACCACATCCAATGGTTGCGTGCTCGTAAAGAACGCGAATGGTTTCGCTGCCATGATCGCCTTGAAGTGCGAGACCGACTTCGTGGCTAATGGTGCCGACTATATTGCCCTCACACAGGAAATCCTTGACTTGGCTATCGCTGCCAAGGCACAGACGCTCGATGACGTGAAGGCTCTCAAGACTAAGGGCGGTATCACTGTTGAGGAAGCAGTTACACGTCGCTCAGGTGTCGTCGGTGAGAAGATGGAGCTCGACGGCTACAATGTGCTCGAAGGCGCCAACATCTCTGTCTATGACCACATGCGCAAGCACACGCTCGCTACGATGGTACAGCTCTCCGACGCTAACGATGAGGCCGGCTACAAGGTTGCCATGCAGGTGGCTGCCATGAAGCCCGTAGCGCTCGACGAAGCCAGCGTTCCTCAGAGTGTGAAGGACGAGGAGCTGCGCATCGCCATCGAGAAAACCAAGGAAGAGCAGGTGGAGCGTCAGGTCAACATAGCTCTGAAGAAAGCCGGTATCAACACTAACCTCGTTGACAGCGACGACCACATCGCCAGCAACGTAGCTAAGGGCTGGCTCACGCAGGAGGATGCCGACAAGGCTCAGCAGATCCGCAAGGAAGTGTCTGAGACTGCTGCCGCTAACCTTAAGGAGCAGATGATCCAGAATATCGCCAAGGGCCGCATGGCTAAGTTCTTCAAGGAGAACTGCTTGGTGGACCAGGAGTTCCAGTTCGGCGATGAGGGCGCAGCCAAAGAGAGTGTCTCTCAGTGGCTCAACAAGCAGCAGAAGGGACTAAAGGTCGTAGCCTTCAAGCGTTTCTCACTGTCTGCCGACTAAGCTACCGATATTCATACAACAACATAAAAGGCCGTTGAGGAGTTCTTCCTTAACGGCCTTTCATTGTTCGTTTTCTGGTTCAGAGCTGACAGCGTTTGCCTGCGGTCACTGGCTATTTTCTTCCAAAGTCAGCAGGGATATCGCCCCATTGGCGGGTCTGCCATTGGATGACGGGAGTGGTCACAGGGTGAGTCCTGAGCCATTTCTCTGCCCGCGCAATCAGTGTAAAGAGCGGTTCGGTACGCTCGCTGTGCTCCAATTTGGTACGGCATTGCTTCTTCTTCACCCATAGAATGGCGTTGTAAGAGTCGGAATAGATGGCCTTGTCGGTGATGCCCTGCTGGTTCATCAAAGCTAAAGCATGTACAATAGCCAGGAACTCCCCGATGTTGTTGGTACCATAGACTGTCGACCCGTCCGGATAATATGGGCCAAAATGGAATACCTGCACGCCTGTGGCCAGGTCTACACCCTGATATTCCATCGGTCCGGGATTGCCAGAGCAACCGGCATCCACTGCCCATGCGCTCCCACTTACCTCATCGGGCAAAGGGAGTACGGTATCGTGGCGGTTGTCAGGCGGATTTACAAGTTCACCTTTCATAAGCTTTTACATCCTTTCCGGCACCTCTATGCCAAGGAGTTCCATGGCATTTTTGATGGTTTTGCCTACGTTGCGCGCGAGCTTCAAACGGAAAGCCTTTTCTGCATCAGTGTCAGCAGAGAGAATGCTGTAGTCGTGGTAGAACTGGTTGAAAAGCTTCGTAAGCTCATAAGTATAGTTGGCGATACCGGCAGGATTGTAGTTCTGACCTGCGTCGGCAACGGCAGCCTTGAAGGCATCCAACTTTTGTATCAGCTCCACCTCTTTGACGTTGGGAGCATAAGAAGTCTCCACGGGCGTCTCACAGCCGCCGCTCTTCCTCAGTATCGACTGGATACGGGCGTAGGTATACTGAATGAAGGGCCCTGTATTGCCATTGAAATCGATCGATTCGGCAGGGTTGAACAGCATGTTCTTGCGTGCATCGACCTTGAGAATGAAGTATTTCAGCGCACCCAGGCCCACGATGCGGGCAATCTCCTGCTTCTCTGCCTCAGAGAATTCCTTCGACTGTCCGTGCTCCTCGCTGGTCTTGCGGGCATCGCTGATCATCTCAGCCACCAGGTCATCAGCATCGACTACTGTACCTTCGCGGCTTTTCATCTTGCCGTTGGGCAGCTCTACCATACCATAGGAGAAGTGGACGAGATCCTTGCCCCACTTGAAGCCGAGGCGGTCGAGCAGCAGTGAGAGCACCTGGAAATGATAGTTCTGCTCATTACCCACCACATAGATCATCTTGTCGATGGGATAGTCGCTGAAGCGCATCTCAGCGGTACCGATGTCCTGTGTCATGTAGACCGTGGTGCCATCAGCACGGATGAGGAGCTTCTGGTCGAGGCCTTCGCCCGTGAGGTCAGCCCAGATGCTACCATCCTCTTTTTGATAGAAGAGACCTCTCTTGAGACCTTCCATCACTTTGTTTTTGCCTACGAGGTACGTATTGCTCTCATAATAGATCTTGTCGAAGCTAACACCGAGCGCCTTATAGGTCTCGTCGAATCCTTTATAGACCCATGCGTTCATCTTTGCCCATAAGTCACGAGTCTCCTTGTCACCGGCTTCCCACTTCACGAGCATGTGGTGAGCTTGCCTGATAAGCGGCGCTTCCTGTTCAGCCTTCTTCTTGGCATCGTCCTCGGACATGCCATCGGCCATGAATTTCTTCTCCAACTCGGCGCACTCCTCTTTATAATGCTTGTCGAACAGCACATAGAAGTCGCCGATGAGGTGGTCGCCCTTCTTACCTGTTGATTCAGGCGTGCAGCCATTACCCCATTTCATCCAGGCGAGCATTGACTTCATGATGTGGATGCCACGGTCGTTGACGATGTTGGTCTTTACGACACGGTTGCCGTTAGCCTCAAGAATTTTGGCCAGACTCCAGCCCAAAAGGTTGTTGCGCACGTGCCCGAGGTGCAACGGTTTGTTGGTATTGGGCGAAGAATACTCCACCATGACGAGTGGCGAGCTCTCCGTAGCGGCTCTCTCGCCATAGTGCGGGTCGCGGTCGATGTCGTCGAGCAGTCCCAGCCATGCCTCAGGAGCTATGACAAGGTTCAGGAATCCGCCCACGGCGTTGAAAGCGGAAACGGCCTTGCAATGACTCATAAGCTCCTCTCCAAGCTCCTGTGCCGTGTCTTGTGGCTTCTTGTGCGACATTTTCAGGAAGGGGAAAACCACCAAGGTAAGGTTGCCCTCGAAGCCGGGTCTCGTCTTCTGCAGCTGCACCATCTTTTTGGGCACATCCTGCCCGTAGAGCTCTTTCACGGCAGCAAGCACCGACGAGTTTATCTCTTTTTCAATGTTCATGGATTCAGATACTTTTTTCTATTTTGTTGCAAAGTTAGCAAAATCCGAGGGAAAACCACCTCTATCGCATAGAAATAAAATTGCCTTTCAGGCAATTGTGCAAATAAATACAGTGAATATCCAGTTTGTTTTTCCTCTTGATAAGATCATCATGAGATCGTTCGGCACGTGTAGGAGCTTTGTTCGGCACGTGCAGGAGCATCGTTCGGCACGTGCAGGAGCATCGTTCGGCACGTGCAGGAGTATCGTTCGGCACGTGCAGGACGTCATTATTTCCGGTAAGATTCTGTGATGAGGCCTTCGACGTGGTCGGGAACCAGCCCAGAGATGGGTAGTCCGTTCTTGATGTTTTCCCGGATGGCGGTGCTGCTGACATCATAAAGCCGCGTCTTGAAAAACCGGACGTTGTGTGGCAAGGCGGCTGGGTCGATGACGCAATTGGGACGCGCGTAAACAGCTATTTCAAAATTGGCAAGGATGTAGTCGGGGTGCGCCCAATGGTCAAAGGCAAGCCAATTGTCAGCCCCGATGACGAGAACAAAGTGGCATGTGGGATAATCGGCTTGCAGATGGCGAAGTGTATTCCAGGTGTAGGAAGGCTTTGGTAAGTGGAATTCGTAGTCGGAAACCTTGAGTTTCTGTTCACCTTCCAGGGCTTCGCGGGCAATGAGCAGGCGCTTCTCGTCATCGAGCAGGTCAGTGGCCGCCTTCTTGAAGGGATTGAGCGGCGAGACTAAAAACCACACTTCGTCAAGGCTTGCAAGGCTCAACAGTTGCCTTGCCAGACCGATATGGCCCACGTGGATGGGGTTAAAACTGCCACCGAAAATGCCGATACGGGGATGCGCAAGGACATTGTCCATGGTCCTTATGCTTTGAGAAAATCACTGACAAGGCGGTAAGTCTCCTCCTCGGCAGTTTGAAGGTTGTCGTTGACCACAATATAGTCGAACTCTTTGGCAAAGGTCAGTTCATAGGAAGCCTTGTCCAGGCGTTGCTCTATCACCTCAGGGGCATCGGTGGCACGGTTGACAAGACGGCGGCGTAGTTCCTCTACCGATGGTGGTTGGATAAAGATGCTCAGCGCACGGCGGCCGTAATGTTTTTTGATATTGCATCCGCCTTTGACGTCGACATCAAAGACGACATTCTCTCCTTGCTCTGTCTGGCTCTCTACCTGCGGCTTCAAGGTACCGTAGAAGCGGTCTTTGTAGACCTCTTCGTATTCAAGAAACTCGTTTTTGTCAATTTTTGCCTTAAACTCCTCGGGTGTGAGGAAGAGGTATTCTACCCCGTTCTTCTCTGTACCGCGTGGCGCACGCGTGGTGGCACTGATGGAGAAAGCAAGCCTAAGCTCAGGATGCTCTTTCATCAGCCACTGCACAATGGTGCTCTTGCCTGAGCCGCTGGGAGCGGAGAATATAATCAGTTTTCCGGTTGCATTCATGTTTGTTTGAAAGAATTTACATGTTTATAAAGCATTGAGCACCTGCTCCTTGATCTGCTCCAGCTCATCTTTCATCTTCACGACGATGTTCTGCATCTCGGCTTGGTTGCTTTTCGAGCCAGTGGTGTTGATTTCACGGCCCATCTCTTGCGCAATGAATCCAAGTTTTTTTCCGTTGGGCTGGTTTTCGGCCATGGTCTCGCGGAAGTATTTCAAGTGGTTGGAGAGCCGCTGTTTCTCCTCGCTGATGTCGAGTTTCTCAATATAATAGATGAGTTCTTGCTCCAGCCGGTTCTTGTCGTATTTCACTTCAGGAATCTGCTCCAGGCCTTTGATGATAGTGTCTTTAATCTTTGGCACGCGGCTTTTTTCATAAGGTTCGATACTGTAGAGCAGTTTTTCGATATTGTCAACCTTCTCGTTGAATTTCTTTTCCAAGGCGGCGCCCTCTTGCTTTCGGAACGCAATGAGATTGTCAGTGGCCTGTCTGATGGCCCTCTTCGCTACTTCCCATTCCTCATCACTGAGCACCTCGGTGTCGGTTTTCGTCATGACGTCGGGCATGTGCAGCAGCGAGTTGTACCAGTCGGCGGGCTCAGGAATGCCTGTTTTTTCCGAAATAGCCTTCAGCTGGCGGTAGTAATCCTCTACAAGCGCAGCATTTATCGGCGTGGCATCCACGATGGTGTCTTTTTCCGTCCACAGTGCGAAGTCCACTTTTCCCCGTGTCAGCGCTTTGGCTATATACTGTCTGATCTCCATTTCTTTCTCACGGTAGAGTGGAGCGATACGTACAGAGAGGTCAAGGGCTTTACTGTTGAGCGACTTGATCTCAACATTGATTTTCTTGTCTTTGTAAGCCACTACGGATTTGCCGTAGCCCGTCATAGAGAGTATCATACTTATTTGTGCGTTAAATTTCTGCAAAAGTACGAAATTAGGTGGAAAAAGGAGTAAATTTGCACTTTATTAAGAATAATGTCATCATTATACTTGTATCATATGTCTTGTATATTGAATATAGAGACGAGTACCAATGTCTGTTCGGTGGCTGTGAGTCAGGACGGTGCTTGCATTTTTGAGAAGGAGGATCACTCAGGACCCAATCATGCCGAGCGGTTAGGTTCATTCATCAACGAGGCTCTGTCGTTTACCGACAACCATGCCATCCCTTTTGATGCTGTTGCCGTGAGCTGCGGGCCAGGCAGTTATACAGGTCTTCGCATAGGCGTGAGCATGGCTAAGGGCATCTGTTACGGTCGTGGGCTCAAGCTCCTTGGTGTGCCCACGTTGGAGATTCTCTGTGTGCCGGTGCTCCTGCGCGAGATGGTTGCGGA
Organism: Hallella multisaccharivorax DSM 17128; assembly: GCF_000218235.1. Classification (GTDB taxonomy): domain Bacteria; phylum Bacteroidota; class Bacteroidia; order Bacteroidales; family Bacteroidaceae; genus Prevotella; species Prevotella multisaccharivorax. The sequence goes on from NZ_GL945017.1 coordinate 799,771, forward strand.
GGAGAATGCGCTGCTTTGTCCTATGCTCGACGCACGCCGTATGGAGGTCTATGTCCAGATCTTCGACCGTTCGCTGCATGAGGTGCGCCCCATTCACGCTGACGTGGTGGAGGCTGACACCTACAACGAGTGGCTTGACAAAGGTCCTGTGTATTTCTTCGGCAACGGAGCCAGAAAGTGCAAAGACGTTATCAAACATCCTAATGCGCGCTTCATCGACGGCATAGAGCCGCTGGCCAAGAACATGATGCCGCTTGCTGAAAAGCGCATGGCGGAGCAAAAATTCGAGGATGTGGCCTATTTCGTGCCGTTCTATCTGAAGGATTTTGTGGCCAAACTGCCGCGTAAACTCTTGTAGTTCTTGTTCATCATCCATTGAAAGACTTTATCATGAATATCCCAGGATTAGACTATAACACACAGCGTGAGAAGCTCGTGCTTCCCGAATATGGGCGCGAGATACAGAAAATGGTGAACCACTGCATGACGATTCCCGACCGCGAGGAACGCCTGCGCTGCGCTTACACCATTATTGACACCATGGAGCTGGTGAGTCCGCAAGTGCTTCAGACCGACAACTACCGGCAGAAGCTGTGGGATCAGCTGGCATTGATCAGCGATTTCAAGCTTGATATTGACTGGCCGGTCGATGTGTCGAAGGTAAAGGTGATGAGTGAGAAGCCGCAGCCCATCCACTATGAGATGAGCGACATTCCAGCCCGCCATTACGGCAAATTGGTGTTTGAGCTCTTCGCAAAGCTTAAGACCATGGAGCCCGGTAAAGAGCGCGATCAGCTGGCGGCTATTACAGCCAACCAGATGAAGCGCGACCTGATGCAATGGGGACATGGGCTGAGCGATGACGAGAAAGTGGCTGACGATCTTGCGCGCTTTACCGACGGAAAGATACAGCTCGACCTTAGTCACTTTAAGTTTGAGCGTGTGGACATGCGCGGCATGGCTTCTGTCAACAATGGCGGTGGAAAGAAACGCAAGAAGAAATAACAGGAGCCTATGGAGTCATTCGTCATTGAAGGCGGTCATCAGCTTGAGGGAACCATCATCCCGCAGGGCGCGAAAAATGAGGCCTTAGAGGTGATATGTGCCTCACTGCTCACCAGTGATCCTGTGCGTATTACCAATGTGCCGGACATCCTCGACGTCAACAACCTTATCAAGTTGTTGAAAGATGTGGGTGTGAAGGTTACGCAAAATGGTTGTTACGACTATACTTTTCAAGCTGATGAGGTCAATCTCGACTTCCTCGACAGTGTTGATTTTGTGCAGAAATGCGCCCGTCTCCGTGGCTCTGTGCTGATGTACGGTCCTTTGCTCGGACGTTTTGGCAAGGCAACGATTGCCAAGCCGGGCGGTGATAAGATAGGGCGTCGCAGGCTCGATACACATTTCTTGGGGTTCAAGAGTTTAGGTGCGAAGTTCGTTTACGATGCAGTTCGCAATGTCTATCAGATTCATGGTTACCAGCTCAAAGGCACGTACATGCTTCTTGATGAGGCGTCGATCACCGGCACTGCCAACATCATCATGGCAGCCATCATGGCAAAAGGCACCACCACTATATATCATGCTGCCTGTGAGCCTTATATTCAGCAACTGTGTCATCTGCTCAATCAGATGGGCGCCAACATTTCGGGCATTGGCAGTAACCTGCTCACCATTGTGGGTGTCGACCGTCTGCACGGGGCCACTCACCGCATCCTTCCCGACATGATTGAGGTGGGCTCGTTCATCGGCATGGCGGCGATGGTGGGCAATGGCGTGCGCATCAAGGATGTATCCTTACGCAATCTCGGTCCTATTCCTGACGCTTTCCGTCGTCTCGGCGTGAAGATCAAGGTTGAAGATGACGATTTGGTCATCCCTCACCAGGCTCATTACATCGTCGACTCTTTCCTTGACGGCACAATTATGACGCTTGCTGATGCTCCGTGGCCAGGGCTTACTCCTGATCTACTCTCAGTGCTGCTGGTCGTGGCCACACAGGCTCGCGGTACGGTGCTCATCCACCAGAAGATGTTTGAGAGCCGTCTTTTCTTTGTCGATAAGCTCATCGATATGGGCGCTCAAATCATTCTCTGCGACCCCCATCGCGCTGTTGTGGTGGGTCAGGACCATCACATTCAGCTTCGTGCAGGCCGTATGACAAGTCCCGATATACGTGCGGGAATCGCGCTGCTTATCGCTGCCATGAGTGCCAAAGGCACCAGTCGGATTGAAAATATTGAGCAGATCGACCGCGGTTATCAGGATATTGAGAAGAGGCTCAATGAGCTTGGAGCTCACATTCAGCGTGTCAATGATTAAGCTTGGTGATGTGTTCCGCATTGGCAGCCTTGGCAAGCCGCACGGCATTAAAGGGGAAATAGCTTTTACTTTCGATGATGATGTCTTCGATCGTACGAATGCAGACTTTTTCTTTGTTATGATTGACGGACTGTTGGTACCCTTTTTCTTTGAAGAATATCGCTTCAGCTCAGATGTCGTAGCTTTGGTAAAGCTGGAAGGTATCGATACACTTGAACAGGCGTCCGCGCTGACAGGGTGTGAGGTCTATTTCCCAAGAGAAGGATCTGACAGCAGCGACGGGGTAGCCTCACAGGCCGAATTGGTTGGCTTTAAGATTGTTGACGAGTCTACCGGCCAGCTTGTCGGCACTGTGAAAGCTATTGACGATTCAACGGTCAACCTGCTTTTCGTTGTATCAACAGAAAGCGGAGATTTGTTGATTCCGGCCAGCCATGAACTGGTCAAGGCAATAGATAAGAAGCATCAAAGCATTACCGTAACCATTCCCGAAGGACTTTTGTCATTGTAGAAGCTATCCATTCCCGTAAGACATAATAATGACGATGAAGAAACAAATATGTATTCTCGGTTCAACTGGTTCAATAGGCACTCAGGCTCTTGATGTCATCAGCCAGCATCCCGATCTTTATGAGGTCTATGCGCTGACAGCCAACGATAGCGTTGAAAAGCTGGCCGAACAGGCTCGACAGTTTCATCCCGCCGCCGTGGTGATTGCCGATGAGTCCCATTATGCTGCACTGAAGGAGCAGCTCGCCGATACGGATGTCAAAGTCTATGCCGGTCACAAGGCCTTGTGCGAGATTGTCGAGGCCGGTCCCATCGACATGGTCCTGGCTTCACTTGTGGGATTTGCGGGCTTTGAGCCGACTATTCGCGCCATCAAGGCACGCAAGAAAATCTGTCTGGCCAATAAGGAGACCATGGTTGTGGCCGGAGAGCTTATCCTCCACCTTGTGCAGCAATATCATGTAGACCTTTTGCCCGTTGATTCGGAGCACTCCGCCATCTTCCAAAGCCTGGTAGGAGAGGAGATGAACGAGGTGGATAAAATCCTGCTCACGTGTTCTGGCGGACCCTTCCGCAACTTCACACATGAGCAATTGCTGACGGTGACGGCTGCCGATGCTTTGCGTCATCCCACGTGGAAGATGGGGGCGAAGATCACCATAGACTCTGCTTCGCTCATGAATAAAGGCTTTGAGGTGATGGAGGCCAAATGGCTTTTCGGCGTGCCTGCTGACCGGATAGAGGTGCTCATCCATCCGCAGAGTGTCGTGCACAGCGGTGTGCAGTTCAGGGACGGCGCTGTAAAGGCGCAGCTTGGGGTACCTGATATGCGGCTGCCCATACAGTATGCATTCTCTTTTCCCAACAGACTTTCTCTGCAAGGCGACCGTCTTGACCTCTTCAAGACCCAGAAGTTGGAGTTCTTCAAGCCTGATGTGGAGAAGTTCCCATGTCTGAGATTGGCCTACGAGGCTATTCATCAAGGCGGTAACATGCCGTGTATTCTCAATGCCGCCAATGAGGTAGCCAATGCCGCTTTCCGTCGTGGAGCGTGCTCTTTCTTGGGTATGGCCGATATCATTGAAGAGACTATGCGGCAGGCTACATATGATAAGACTCCCGATCTCGACACTTATTTTAAGACCGATGCCGAGGCAAGGCGCATTGCCCAGGCTCTGATACAATAATAACCATTATCATTTTTCTGGAAGAAATCAAAGGCAAGATATGGAAGTATTCCTTATAAAGCTATTACAATTCATTCTCTCCATCTCTCTGCTCGTGTTGCTGCACGAGGGCGGACATATGCTCGCCTCAAAACTTTTCGGCGTAAGGGTGGAGAAGTTCTTCATCTTTTTTGATGTCACTATTGGCAAATGGAGTGGCAAGCTCTTCAGTTTCAAACCCCGTAACAGCGACACAGAGTATGGCATGGGATGGCTACCCCTTGGCGGATACTGCAAGATTGCGGGCATGATCGATGAAAGCATGGATACCGAACAGATGAAACAGGACCCTCAGCCATGGGAATTCCGCACCAAGCCCGCATGGCAACGGCTCATCATCATGGTGGCGGGAGTGACGGTCAACTTCGTTCTCGCCCTGTTTATCTATTCGATGATCATGTTCCATTGGGGTGAAAGCTATGTCCGTGTGGCCGACATGTCGATGGGAATGAAGTTTAACAAGGAGGCCAAGTCGTATGGCTTCAAGGATCATGACATTCTTCTTGGCACGGAGAAGGGACCGTTTAAGGATTTCAACGCCGATGTCTTCCGCGATATTTCCACTGCACAGTGGTGTGATGTGATGCGTGGTGGCAAGAAGGTTCGTGTTGCACTTCCTGGTGACATCAACTTGCTGGGCATGCTGAAAAATACACCACAGTTTGTCCGTCCTTTTGTACCGGCTGTGGCTGATACTGTGCTACAGCGGATGCCAGTGGCGGAAAACAGCAAGGACTCGGTGGAGACGCCGGCCTGGAAGATAGGCATGCGCAAGGGCGATAAGATTCTGTCGGTCAACGGTCAGGCCATAGATTCCTACAATGAGTTTACGGAAGTCTTGGGCGTCATTAGTGATCAGCTGGCAGCAACAAGCTCTCATAAGGACAGCCTGCGGCTACGCACTGTGTCACTGGTCATTGAGAAGGCTCAGTCTCAGCGCGATACTGTCAAGACCTTGCTCACATCCGACTGCAAGTTAGGCTTTGCGGTCGGAGGTCCCGATTACCTCTATCGCAACAAGATGACGCATATCAGCTATGGTTTCTTTGAGAGTTTTCCTGCCGGTGTAAGGTATGGCTGGGACGTGCTTTCAGGCTATGTGAGCGATATGAAATACGTGTTCACGGCCGACGGAGCCAAGAGCCTGGGTGGCTTCGGAGCGATAGGCTCGCTCTTCCCCAATCAGTGGGACTGGCATCTCTTCTGGATGATGACGGCTTTCCTGAGTATCATTCTCGCATTCATGAACATCCTACCTATTCCCGCACTCGATGGTGGTCATGTGCTTTTCCTGCTGTATGAGATCATCACGAGGCGCAAACCGTCTGAGAAATTCCTCATCAAGGCCGAATATGTGGGCATCACTTTGCTTGTCCTGCTGATGATTGTCGCCAATCTTAACGACATTTTACGATGGATTGGCGTCATGTAGGTTAAAAAATATCAATAATTAAAAGGAGCGATACCACTTTTTGCCTCCATGGCGTATTAGGGAATGAGAAGACAATAACTGAAAAGTAAAAAGATTTATAAAGATGAGAAAACTGATAACCCTGGCCCTAATGATGCTTGTCACCATCATGGCCAACGCCCAAATGCTGGACCCTGTCAAGTTCACTGCTACGTTGAAGACGAACAACACGGCAGAAGGTGAGATAGTATTCTTGGGAAAAATCAATAAAGGCTGGCATGTCTACAGCACTGGTTTGGGTGCTGACGGCCCCATCTCTGCTACTTTCAATGTCAACAAGCTCGACGGAGTGGAACTGGTTGGCAAGCTCCAGCCGCGTGGCCATGAGATAAAGAACTACGACAAGCTCTTCGAGATGACGCTCCGTTATTTCGAGGGAAGTGTGGAATTTGTGCAGAAGGTGAAGTTCACCAAACCCGATTATAAGATTGACGCTTATCTTGAATATGGCGCTTGCAACGATCAAACCTGTATGCCGCCGACGAGTGTCGACTTCAAGAAGGGCGGCAAGAGTCCGGCAGTGGCCAATGATGCAGCTGCAAAAAGAAATGTTGTGGGTACGGATGCCACGGCTGCGGGGGCGGCTATGAATGATGATGCCTCCACGATGGCAGTCCCTGATGCCGCTGCCAGGGCTGATTCGATGAAGGCTGACTCATTGGCTCAGGCCAATGCAGCAACGGCAGCGACACTCTCGCAAGGCGAGAAGAACGCGCTGTGGAAGCCGGTCGTCAATCAGTTGCAGCAGTTTGGCGGCACCAATGACATTGCCAACCACTCTTTGTTCTACATCTTCCTGATGGGAATCGTGGGTGGTCTGCTGGCGTTGGTGATGCCTTGCATCTGGCCTATCATCCCGATGACGGTGAGTTTCTTCCTCAAACGTTCCAAAGACAATAAGAAGCGGGGCGTGCACGACGCCGTCATCTACGGCATCTCCATCGTTGTCATCTATCTGGCCATGGGTATTGGCGTGACCGCTATCTTTGGTCCGTCAACGCTTAACGCACTCTCCACCAACGCTATCTTCAACATTTTCCTGTTCTTGCTGTTAGTGGTCTTTGCCGTGAGCTTTTTTGGATGGTTTGAAATCAAGCTCCCTGACAGTTGGGCCAACAAGGTAGACAACAAGGCTTCGAGCACAACGGGCTTGCTTTCCATCTTTCTCATGGCCTTCACCCTTGTGTTGGTGAGCTTCTCCTGCACGGCTCCCATCATTGGTCTCCTGCTGGTTCAGACGGTCACCTCGGGCGATTGGCTGGCTCCTGCCATCGGTATGTTTGGTTTTGCCATCGCTCTGGCTGTGCCTTTCGCACTCTTCGCCATGTTCCCCGCACTGATGAAGAAAAGCCCCAAAAGCGGATCATGGATGGATCAAATCAAGGTTGTGCTGGGTTTTGTGGAGCTTGCCTTCTCGTTGAAGTTCCTGTCGGTTGCCGATCTCGCTTATGGCTGGCACATTATGGACCGTGAGGTGTTCCTTTCTCTATGGATTGTCGTCTTCTTTGCATTGGGTGCTTATCTTGTGGGTTGGCTTAAATTCCGGCAGGATGCCATTGGCGGCGACTTGCAGAAGCCTATGTCTGTGCCCGCCATCATGCTGGGGCTGTGCTCCTTTGCTTTTGCCATCTATATGATTCCTGGGCTGTGGGGCGCTCCCTGCAAGGCTGTCTCGGCGTTTGCCCCTCCCATCACTACACAGGATTTCAATCTCAACAACCATGTCGTTGAAGCACAATACAAAGACTATGAGGCTGGTATGGCTGCCGCCAAAGTGCAGGGCAAACCGGTGATGATCGACTTTACGGGTTTCGGTTGCGTCAACTGCCGCAAGATGGAAGCAGCTGTGTGGACGGATCCTTCCGTTGCACAGAAGCTGGAAAAAGACTATGTGCTTATCTCGCTCTATGTGGATGACAAGACCAAGTTGCCACAACCTATTGAGGTGACGCTCTTTAACGGACAGAAACGTACTCTGCGCACTGTGGGCGACAAGTGGAGTTACTTGCAGAGCCATAAGTTCGGCGCCAACGCGCAGCCTTTCTATGTTACCCTCGACAATAACGGCAACGTGCTCTCGGGGTCGTTCTCCTACAAGGAGGACATCCCTGCCTATCTTGATTTCCTCAACAAAGGGCTCGACGCATACAAAGAAAAGAGACATTGAAACGATGCTTGAGAAGGAGAAAAGAAACCGGATCATCCAGTTGATCCATCAGCAAGTGGTGCCGGCTGTGGGTTGTACAGAGCCGATGGCCGTGGCACTGTGTACAGCTCGTGCCGCGGAGGATTTAGGCAAGCGTCCTGATTCCATTCGGGTGTTGCTCAGCGGCAACATGCTCAAGAACGCGATGGGGGTGGGTATCCCCGGTACAGGCATGATAGGCCTGCCCATCGCTGTTGCCCTTGGCGCCATCGTCGGCAAGAGCCAGTATCAGTTGGAGGTCATCAAGGACCTTACGCCGGAAACCTTAGAAGAGGGAAAGCACTACATCAGCGACCCTAAGCGCATCGATATCAAGCTGAAAGAGCGCATCACGGAGAAGCTTTATATTGAAGTGACATGCCAGAGTGGTGACGACACGGCCACAGCCATCATCTCAGGCAGCCATACCAATTTTGTTTATGAGGAGCGTAACGGCAAGGTGCTGCTTGACAAGCGCAAGTGTGTTGACGCAGAGGAGGTACGGCAATGCTTGAAACTTGACATGAAAACCGTGTGGGAATTTGCCACGACAACGCCGATCGACGAGATCCGTTTCATGCTTTCGGCGCGTGATTACAACATCCACGCCGCGGAGGAAAGTAAGAAGGGCAACTATGGGCATTGTCTTGGCAAGACCATCGACCGTCCGTTGAGTCACGGCATCTTTGGAAATACGATCTTTTCTCACATTATTTCTATGACGGCTTTGGCCTGCGACGCACGTATGGGTGGTGCCATGATTCCGGTGATGAGCAATAGTGGCTCCGGTAATCAGGGCATCTGCGCCACCAATCCCGTGGTGGTCTTTGCTAAAGAGAATGAGAACACGGAGGAAGAACTTATTCGAGCCTTGACGCTCTCTCATCTCACGGCTATTTATATCAAGCAGAGTCTTGGCACGTTGTCGGCTCTCTGCGGATGCGTGGTAGCCAGCACGGGAGCCAGTTGCGGTATTGTCTATCTCATGGGAGGCGACTACAGCCGCGTGTGCGCGGCTATTCAGAACATGGTCGCTAACCTCACGGGCATGATCTGCGACGGTGCGAAACCCTCTTGCAGCATTAAGATATGTTCGGGTGTGTCGTCGGCTTTACTCTCGGCGCTGCTGTCCATGCAGCATCAGCAAGTGACTGCGGCCGAAGGCATTGTGGACGACAACGTGGACAAGAGCATCCGCAATCTTACGTCCATTGGAAAAGAGGCCATGAATCCTACCGACGACATGGTGCTTGACATCATGACGCATAAAAACAGCTGCTGACAGAGCTAAAAAAGTCTTGTCTCTTATAGATCTGCCCTGTGTGCGCATCAAAATGCCCTATGACGCTTTTTCGTTCAGGCTGGAATGGCTTCCAGTTCGCCAAGCTTTCTCCACACGTTGAGAAAGTCCTGATGGTTGAGCTTCTTTTCGAAGCTGACCTTGATGCCTGCTTCTTTCAGCGTGTCGTAAGCCTGCTGGGAAATATACTCGGCGTAGACCTCGATGACGCCTCCTTCTACCATCATGGCTGCTGCAGACCGGCCTACGGCCTTAACGGCTACCTTGGCATCGTAGAGCAGCTCTGGCTCCTCGTTAATCATATTGTACAGATGGCGGACTCCCTGTCCGTCAAAGGTGCGAATGCGCCCCTCGTGAAGCACAACTAAGGTGTGTTGTTCATCGCAGAGAGTATCAATGAGTTCTTGCATCATAGCACTTTCAGTTTTTATGTATTCATGCTGCAAATATAAGCAATTTATTTGATATTTGTTGTCACTGAATGAGAAAAATGTCATTTTATGGGTAAGAAATGTCAATTATTAATTAATTTTGTGACCATGAAGCGACAGTGTTGTTTTTTATTCTTGATGCTCTCCTTTCTCCTCCTTGCGTGCACGGGCCATTCTGAAGAAGGCTCTAACAGAAAGGCTTTTCACAATGAGGTGGTATTGAAGACGACCCCTGTGAAAGACCAGGGCCGCGGTCCGCTCTGCTGGCTTTACGCTATGCTTGCGACGATTGAGACGGAGCGGCTGCAGAAAGGCGACTCGGTGAATCTTTCCCCCGACTATCCCGCGAGGTTGTGGCTGCAGGATCAGGCCCGCACCTACTACCTCACGCGCGGCATGGCGAAGGTGTCGATGCGCGGCATGGCGACAACGGCACTGAGGCTGACAGAGCGTTACGGCATGGAGCCTTACGACAGCTACCATCCCTTTGAAGGCGTCAGCTACAATTCTCTCACACGTATGGCTATGCTCACGGCAAAGGCGTCGCCAAGCCTCAACAAGCTTAACCAGCGGATCGGTGACAATCTTGACAGGACAATAGGCTTTCTTCCGCCGTCTCTCTTTATGCTTGGCATAGGGTATACGCCACAGCAGTTTGCGGAGAGCGTCTATCTCAAGGGCGACTACGCTGCCTTGACAAGCTTTACCCATCATCCTTTCGGAAGCTCCTTTGTTTTGGAGTCGCCCGACAATTGCCTTCAAGACACTTTCTACAATATGCCGATAGACCGGATGATGGCTGTCGTTATCAATTCCCTGCGCCGTGGCCATCCCGTGTGCTGGGAGGGCGACGTTTCCGAGCCAGGCTTCAGCTTCAGCAAAGGCGTCGCCATCCTGCCCGACGAAGACCATAAAGTGACGCAGCAGGAGCGTCAGCGGGCCTTCGAGCGGTTCCAGACCACCGACGACCATTGCATGGAGCTGTGCGGACTGGCCCGTGACCGTGACGGACGGCGCTTCTTCATTGCCAAAAGCTCGTGGGGTACCGACAATCCTTACGGTGGCTTCATGTATCTGAGCGATAACTATGTGAGACTGAAAACTATTGCCGTCGTAGTGAAACGCGGCATATAACAAAAACAAATATGGATATCAAGCAACCTTATCTCGCATCTCCCCGTCGATACGATGATGCACACATGTATCGCCGCTGTGGCCACTCGGGCGTGCTCTTGCCAAAGATCAGCCTTGGCTTCTGGAAGAATTTCGGCAGTACGGGCCCCTATGAACGCAGCCGCGAACTGACGCATTACGCTTTCGATCACGGCATCAATCATTTTGATCTGGCCAACAACTACGGTCCCCTTTATGGCACAGCCGAGGAGACGATGGGGCGTCTGATGGACGATGACTTCCGCTCTTATCGCGACGAGCTGTTTATTTCCACCAAGGCCGGCTACGACATGTGGCCCGGGCCTTACGGCAACTGGGGCTCTCGCAAGTATCTCATGGCGAGCCTCAACCAGAGCTTGCGGCGTATGCATCTCGATTATGTCGACCTGTTTTATAGTCATCGTTACGATCCTGAGACGCCGTTGGAGGAGACTTTGCAGGCACTGGTCGACATTGTGCGCCAGGGTAAGGCTCTCTATGTCGGCATCAGCCGCTGGCCATTGGATGCCTTGAAGGTGGCCGACCGGTACCTTCGTGAACACGACACGCCGCTGCTCATCTATCAGGGCCGCATCAACCTTCTTGACCGTTCACCGATTGATGAGGGCATCCTGTCTTATTGTCACAGCCATGGCATCGGTTTCATCAGCTTCTCACCGTTGGCACAGGGGTTGCTCACCGACCGTTATCTTGACGGCATTCCATCTGACAGCCGCATGGCGCACAGCGTATCGCTTCAGAAGGACGTACTCACGCCTGAGCTCCTTAAGAGGCTTCGCAACTTCAATGCTGAGGCGTCGGAAAGAGGAGAGAGCCTCGCCGAGATGGCTTTGTCGTGGGTGCTGGAACAGCAGGGGGTGACGAGTGTTATCGTGGGAGCAAGCAAGGTCACGCAGCTTGAGAACGATCTCAGGGCGTGCAAAACGCGGGAATGAGACAAAGGTGAAATAAGGGCCTTCCGTCTACACTGTAATGGCATCGCCTCTACACCGTAGAGGCGATGCCATTACAGTGTAGAGGCGATGCCATTACAGTGTAGAGGCGATGCCATTACAGTGTAAAGGCGATGCCATTACGGTGTAGAGGCGATGCGATGGATAAGGCTTTCAGACGGGATACCTGCAAGAGCCGTTTTAGAAGGTAACGCCTATGTTGAGATTGAGTGATCCCGTCCGTGTGTCCTCAAAGTCGTAGTGGCCCACATTGGCAAGGCCGACGTCGTAACTCAGCCCAAGATAGAGCGCGTTGAAACTCGCTCCACAGCCTAAGCGCAGGCCGCCATCGAAGCGCCGGAAACTGGCTCTCTCATCGCCGCTGAAGCTCGAATAAGCCTCGCGCTCGCCGAAGTCCTTGATCTTTCCACCCACGCCGAGAGCGAGATAGCCGCCGGCAAAAGGCTCAAGCGCGATGTCGGGAGTCAAGGCATACTTGTATTTCACAACGAGAGGAAGCTCTAAATATTCGAGGCGGTAAGTGAATTTGCTGCCTTTGTAGTTGCCTTTGCCACCCTTCTCCGTATAGGACAGCCCACTCTCGAAATAGAGCGGTACCTTGTAGGTGAGGCGTGTGCCGGCCACTATACCAATGTCCAGGCCCGTCCTTGGGTCGCTGCCGTCGAGGATGGCGGCGTCGGAATGGACTGTAGCAGTGGTCATGCCAAGGCGGAAACCGACGTAAGTGTCGTTAAAGGGGGTGTAAGCGTCGTGTCGGTCATGCTGATACGCGTAGCGATGACGTGGGGGTATCGGTCTGCCGTTGGGGTAGTATTGTGCTGAGGCCGTCAGTGTGGAGATGAGAGCGAGCAGAAAAATAAATGTTTTTTTCATGGTTACAGTCTTACATTAATACTTATATGAATATATTATCTATCAGCAAAGATAAGTAATGATTCTTATTCCATATCGGGGAAAAAACCTAATTGGCGGTAGGCTTTTCCCTATGACGTCGTGAGATAGATAATAAAAAACGTATCAAAGAAGCTGATTTCCGGGAAAAAAAGTGTAAGTTTGCAGTCAGAATTACATCTTAAGAATAAAGCGATGACACAGAACCTCTTGGTTTATAATACGCTCACACGTCAGAAGGAGCTCTTCAAACCACTGCATGCTCCTTGTGTGGGCATGTACGTCTGCGGTCCTACGGTTTACGGCGACCCGCATTTGGGGCATGCGCGTCCGGCCATCACCTTCGACGTGCTTTTCCGTTATCTCCGCCATTTAGGTTATAAGGTGCGCTATGTGCGCAATATTACGGATGTGGGGCACCTTGAGCACGATGCCGATGAGGGCGACGACAAGATTGAAAAGAAGGCGCGGCTGGAGCAGCTGGAACCCATGGAGATTGCGCAGTACTATACCAACCGCTACCATAAAGCCATGGAACTGCTCAACACGCTGCCGCCATCGATAGAGCCGCACGCCACGGGACACATCATTGAGCAGGAGCAGTTGGTGAAGGAAATCCTCAGTAACGGATACGCTTATGAGAGCCAAGGGTCGGTGTATTTTGACATTCAGAAATACAATAAAGATCATAAATATGGTATTCTCTCAGGCCGCAATCTCACCGACATCATTGATAAGAGCCGTGATCTCGCCGGTACCGATGAGAAAAAATGCCAGGCTGACTTCGCCTTGTGGAAGCGCGCCACGCCTGAGCACATCATGCGGTGGCCGAGTCCGTGGGGTGATGGCTTCCCCGGATGGCACTGCGAATGCACGGCTATGGGGCGGAAATATCTCGGCAGCCACTTCGACATTCACGGTGGAGGCATGGATCTCATCTTCCCGCACCATGAGTGCGAGATTGCGCAGGCTGTGGCATCGCAGGGCGACCAGATGGTGCGCTACTGGATGCACAACAATATGATTACCATCAACGGGCAGAAAATGGGCAAGAGCCTCGGCAACTTCATCACGCTGGAGCAGTTCTTTACCGGTAATCACCCGTCGCTCGATCAGGCCTACTCGCCGATGACCATCCGCTTTTTCATCCTCTCGGCCCACTATCGCGGCACAGTGGACTTCAGCAACGACGCGCTCAAGGCAGCACAGAAGGGGTATGAACGTCTCATAGACGGCATCTCCAATCTCGACCGCATACAGACCGCAAAAGGCTCGCAGCCTGAGGTGCGCAACTTTGTCGGTGAGCTGCGCCAGCGTTGCTACGATGCCATGAACGACGACCTGCAGACACCGCTTGTCATCAGCGCGCTTTTCGAGGCATGCCATCTCATCAATACGCTGCTCGACCACAAGGCGAAGATCTCTGCCGAGGACCTCAAGGAGCTCTCTGACACGATGAACCTCTTCACCTTCGACATTCTTGGACTCAAGTCGAACCGTGGCGTGGGAAGTCCCGAGCGGGAGAAATCCTACGGGCGAATCGTGGATCTTGTGCTGCAGATGCGCCAGAAAGCTAAGGAAGCTAAGGACTGGGCCACGAGCGATGAGATACGCAACACGCTCACCGACGCCGGATTCGTGGTACAGGACACTAAAGATGGCGCGACGTGGAAGCTGAATAAGTAAAAGGTATGTCACTTGAATACAGGTGGGTCACAGTGTGTGGCCCACCTTTTTCATGTCCGCCAATTTGTCATCTTTACCCTTGATATAAAACAAGAATAGTGTCAATTAGGGAAAACTCTACCTACAAATAGGGTTTTTCCCACCTGCAACGTGTAACTTTGGCCTTAACTTTGCGTCGTTATAATAAAAGAGTTGCAAACTCTGTTCGTAAAGGAATAACAACATATATATTAAATAATACAATTTAATTTTTAGGAGACAAGACTATGAAAAAGTTTTTAGCTTCCGCTCTGATGCTCCTTGCAGCATCCACAGCAACATTCGCTCAGCATGCAGTTGGTTCTTTCACACTGCAGCCGAAGGTAGGTGTAAACGTTGCTTCTCTTACCAAGAGTGACAATTACGACAACCGTATTGGTCTGGCTGCTGGTCTTGAGGGTGAGTATCAGGTTTCTGATCTCTTCGCTCTGAGCCTTGGTGCCATCTACTCTCAGCAGGGTAATAAGTACGACAAGACTGTCATGAAGCAGTCTCTCAAGTACACCAATAAGCTCGACTATATCAACGTTCCCATCATGGCCAACGTTTATGTCGTTCCCGGACTGGCTGTGAAGCTCGGTGTTCAGCCTGGTTTCAATGTGAACAGCAAGGGCAAGACTGTTGCCAATACCTCTGTAGGTAATGCCAAAGGGACTGTTGAACTGAATGCAAAGTCAGTTGATTTCTCCATCCCTGTGGGTCTTTCCTATGAGTATAAGAACGTGGTGCTCGACGCACGCTACAACTGGGGCCTGACAAAGGTATGGGACAACAATGATGCTAAGAACAGTGTCTTCCAGTTCACGCTGGGTTATAAGTTCGAGCTCTAAGCAATTTCTGAAAGATAAAAAAGCCGCATGCCCAACACGGGTATGCGGCTTTTTGTAGTATGCTCGGCATGAGTATTGTCTAACGGGTGCAAGTCCCGAGTAAGCCTTAATAGCGGGAATTACATAGCCAAAGGCAAGGGCGTCCATCGTGAGGTGGAATCTGAAAGAAGCCGGCGGCAAACATCTGACCTAACGAACAGAAACTTCATACAAGGCATATGACCGTGGGTAAGGTTGCTAAACAAATCAAAGCCCTATAGCTATTCGGAACGGTTGGTGTAAATGAAGTGGGTATAAGATGGAAAGACAATGCCCTTATCCGAGGAGGTCTCACGGACACTTCAAATAGTTTTTTTTTACGAAAGAAGTGGAGTAAAGCTTGCCGTGAGAAGTCAGCAGACGCCATAGTAGTGCAATACTCGATAACGTTGCATGAAGGGCTGAACCTAACAATCAAGCGATAGTAATTGAAACATACCTCATGAAGGAAAGAATGCAGAAAACATTATCCCAAGTTAATGGCTGCCCCCAAAGAGATAGGTCGGAAACCGAATGGTATGGGGGAGTGCAGACCTACATGTGGATGTGTGAAGACAACATCGTGGAAGTACCATTCGACAAGGAACACCTTTTCGAGCAAATCCTTAGCCCTTCAAATCTCAACCGAGCCTACAAGGCAGTTATGAGAAACAAAGGCTGTGGTGGTATCGACAAGATGTCGTGTGAGCAGTTGCTCCCATGGCTATTGACCAATAAGGACTTGCTCATCCGTTCCTTGATGGACGGCTCTTACCGTCCAAACCCAGTGAAAAGGGTAGAAATACCCAAAGACAATGGCAAGATGCGCCTGTTGGGAATACCTACAGTAGTAGACCGTTTGGTGCAACAAGCCATAAACCAAGTATTGACCCCCATCTATGAGAACCAATTTTCCAAGACGAGCTACGGCTTCCGTCCGAGAAGAGGATGCCATGACGCAATACGAGGAGCGCAAAGTATAATTAATGAAGGCTACATATATGTAGTAGACCTTGACCTTGAACGCTTCTTCGATACCGTGAGCCATAGCAAACTCATAGAAATTCTCAGCCGTACGATAAAAGACGGCAGAGTGGTCAGTCTTATACACAAATATCTCCGAAGTGGTGTAATGAACAAAGGCTTGTTTGAAGCGAGCGAAGAGGGAACTCCCCAAGGAGGACCGCTAAGTCCGTTGTTGAGTAACATCATACTCAACGAATTGGACAAAGAACTTGAACGCAGAGGGCTTCCCTTTGTACGCTATGCCGATGACTCGATGATATTCTGTAAGTCCAAAAGGGCTGCAATGCGAGTGAAGGAGTCTATAACCCGATTTATAGAAAATGTTCTATATCTCAGAGTCAACAAGGAAAAGACCGTAGTGTCGTATGTACGTGGAGTGAAATATCTGGGCTACTCCTTTTATGTGATGAAAGGCAAATGCCAACTCACTGTGCACCCAAAATCCAAAGCCAAGATGAAGTCAAGGTTGAAAGAACTGACAAGTCGCAGCAATGGATGGGGATATGCCAAGAGAAAGCAAAAGCTGAAAGAATACATAAGAGGGTGGGTTGGCTATTATCACCTTGCCAATATGAAGCGTCTCTTGCTTGAAACAGACGAATGGTTAAGACGTAGAATACGCATGTGTATATGGAAAGCTTGGAAGAAAGTCAAGACAAAAGTGGCAAACCTCATTAGATGTGGTATTAATAAATACCAAGCATACGAATGGGGTAATACTCGTAAGGGTTATTGGCATATAGCTAATAGTCCTATTTTAGCAACTGCAATAAGTAACAACAATCTACGTGCAGCAGGGTATGCTACTTTAATGGGGACGTATCTCGAATGGCACCCCAAAATAGGAACCGCCGTATGCGGGACCGCATGTACGGTGGTGTGAGAGGTCGGAAAACGAAAGTAGGAAGAAAACTACTTCGTTTTCCTCCTACTCGATTGTATATGTATTAACGGAGAATCTGCTATTGTTGCGGAATCCGTCTTACTTTACGGTAATAAGGAAATAGTTTTTCTTGCCTTTCTGCAAGAGAAGATACTTACCGTCGATGAGATCCTCGGCTGTAATCACTTGGTCGAAAGCCGTGAGCTTCTCCTTGTTCAGGCTCACGCCGCCACCTTTGACGAGCTTACGCATCTCGCCCTTGGAGGGGAAGATGTCGAATCCGTCCGTGCAGAAGAGATCAATAGCCTTTCCTCCGAGCTCAGCCTTTGGCAAACCGTAGTGGGGCACGTCCTTAAAGACATCATTGAGCGTTGTTTCGTCGAGGCTTGCCAACTGGTCCTTCGTCGCTTTGCCAAAGAGAATGTTTGACGCTGTGATGGCCATGTCGAGGGCTTCCTTTGAATGGACCATCGTTGTCACCTCTTCGGCCAGACGGCGCTGCAGTATACGGCGGCCCGGGTCTTGCTTGTGCTCTTCGGTAAGTTGCTGAATGGTAGGCTGATCAAGGTCGGTAAAGATCTTGATATAGCGTTCGGCATCATCGTCGCTGACGTTGAGCCAGAACTGATAGAATGCGTACGGTGTAGTGCGGTTGGGGTCAAGCCAGACGTTTCCACTCTCAGTCTTGCCGAATTTCTTGCCGTCAGCCTTTGTGATAAGGGGGCAAGTGAGGCAGAATGCCTCCGCGTCATTGCCTAATGTACGGCGGATGAGCTCTGTGCCGGTAGTCATATTGCCCCACTGATCATTGCCTCCGAGCTGCAGGCGCACGCCGTGGTGCTGGTAGAGATAAAGGAAATCGTAGCCTTGCAACAGTTGATAGGTGAACTCTGTGAACGACAATCCATCACGGGCCGTACCGTTGAGGCGCTGCTGCACACTGTCTTTTGCCATCATATAGTTCACAGTGATGTGCTTGCCAATATCGCGAACGAAGTCGAGAAACTTGTAATTCTTCATCCAATCGTAGTTGTTGACAAGCTCAGCTTTGTTGGGTTCATTGCCGTCAAAGTTGAGGAATTTAGACACTTGATTCTTGATGGCCTCCTGATTGTGGTAGAGTGTGTCGCTGTCAAGCAAGTTACGCTCCTGGCTTTTCCCTGAGGGATCACCAATCATACCTGTTGCACCGCCTACGAGAAGGTATGGCTTGTGGCCGCAGCTCTGCAGGTGACGGAGCATCATGATGCCGCAGAGGTGACCGATATGAAGTGAATCGGCAGTAGGATCAGTGCCGAGATAGGCTGAGACGAGGTGGGACTGCAGATACTCTTCCGTCCCCGGCATCATCTGTGCGAGCATGCCGCGCCATTTCAGTTCTTCAACAAAGTTTTTCATGAATGATGTTATTTCTTTAATGTCTCTCTCTTGCTGACGGGCGAGACCGTTGGATTAATCTATGTATATAGGTGTTTCAGGGATTGTTGCTTATGGCACTGGGTCATATCCACTGCCTCCCCACGGGTTGCATCTCAGTATTCGCCATATCGCCAAAGCTAAGCCTTTGATGGGCCCGTGCTTGAGGATGGCTTGGCGTGCGTACTCCGAACAGGTGGGGGTGAAGCGGCAGGAGGGTGGCGTGTAGGGCGTGATGAATTTCTGATAAAAAATGATGGGCAACACGAGCAACCACGACAGGGCATGCGTAACAGCTTCTATGATGCGCTTAATCATTTTCATGAAGTTTCTCCTCCACTCTTTTTAGCAGGCTCACCATGCATTGTGTCACCTCATTAGAGCTCCACAGCTTGCTGTCGAGCCAGATAAAGGCGAGTGCTAAGGGCTTGCTGCTGATGAGCCCCTTGTTCAGTCGGTAGGCTTCTCTTACCTGTCGCTTGATTCGGTTGCGCTTGTTGGCACGGTGCAGACAGCGTTTAGGCACGGACACGAGCATTTGGTTGTCATCGCTCCCCTCCATAGGCATATAGACCAGACGGAGCGGAAATACGGTCATGCTTCTGCTCTTGCCGCCACCAAAGAGACTATCGATGAGCTTCTTGTGGTGGATCCGCTCTGTCTTGGGTAAGGTGTTGCCCGTGCTCATGTGTTGCCAACCTTAGGTTTGCTTGCCGTTTTCTGTCTCAAGATAATCTCTCAGCGCATTGATCATTGAAGGATATTCGGGCGTTCCTGCCATAAGGTCCACATTTAGATGTGCGTCTTTGACGGCTTTAGCTGTAGCAGGACCGAAGACACCAATCTTCACTTGGCCTTCCTTCATGTCGGGGAAGGCTTCGGTGAGATACTTCACGCCGGTGGGGGTAGAGAAGATTAGCATGTCGTAGTCGAAGTGCTGGATCTCGTCTTCAGTAAAGGAATCGGAGAGCGTACGATACATCACGCACTCGGTGAACTGCAGGTTCTTAGCCGCGAGCATCTTGGAGATGTCGTCATTGTGGACGCTGCTCAGGGGCACAAGGTATTTCTCGTTCTTGTGCTTCACCATCTGTGGGATCAGGTCGTCGATGTGGCCGGTCGTTCCGAAAAACACTTTCCGCTTGCGATACTGCACGTATTTCTGGATGTAAAGAGAGATGGTCTCCGTGACGCAGAAGTATTTCATGTCCTCGGGTATGGTGAGTCGCAGCTCTTTTGCCAGTTGAAAGAAAAAATCTATGGCATGTCGAGATGTGAAAACAACAGCAGTATGCGAGAGAATGCTGACTTTCTGCTGGCGAAACTCTTTGCCTGTGAGCCCTTCCACCTTTATGAATGGCCTGAAGATCAGCTCCACTCCGTATTCTTTCTCCAATGTGAAGTAGGGAGAGTTCTCGCTTGACGGCTTTGGCTGGGATATCAGAATCTTCTTTATCATCTTGCTTTGAATGCTAAATAATGTACTAATTATTGTCCTAAAAAATTGTTGTCAAATAACTGCCTGTCATCATCAAGACACCCCATAGGATGCCCAATGGCATTACTTCAAGAGCACAAAAGTATAAAAAACTTTGCAGAATGGCAGTATTATGTTTGAAAAAGATGGTATAGATCTTATAAAAAGCCAGTAACTTGGCAATAAGAATAACGGAAAGAGTGTAAATGGATGCACTGCTGACACTTAGGTGGAAGTAGGCCAACAGCAGTACAATGGGGAAGAGAAGGATGCCTTCTGCGGCTATGATGAAGAGGAAAGCCTTCATCCATTGTATATTTTTTTTCTTATCAAAAAAGACCCAGTCCACGATGCTGTAAAGCAGAAACTTGACCAAAAGATAGGCGGCAAAGATACCCGTAAAGAGGCCGAGTGCCTGATAATGGACAATGGACAGGGACTCCTGGGCCATGCTACGCGACGAGATGAAGAGTATTAACGCAAGTACCAGACAAGTTTGTGCCACAAGGAAGAATTGAAACCGCATCTCGTTGCTGGTCTCCGTAATGACAGTGGTGCCTTCGCGGGGGGGGCGGAAGAAGCTCTTAAGCTGTCGCTCAAGGAAGTGCCTGGCCTGGGCGATGGCAATGGAGGCAATGATAAAGCAGAAGAGCAGCACAGAGGTTATGATGGAGTCGCCAGCGATGGTGTATGGCACCGGATCTCCTGCCACCCCGCGTCGATAGACGGCATACTCGGGGCGGTAGATAGAATCAGGCTGTACGAGCGAATGGGTGTGGTAGAGAGGCTTGGTGAAGTTGCCGGTGATTTTCGGGTCGGCCTTCGTTGTGGGCGTACGCATGGGGTTGGGCATGTGCAGCCAGTCTTTCTCTACAAACTTGAAGTTCGCCCTTATCGCCGAGTCCTGTTGCCATGGCGTGGCTGTCTTAGGCAGCCACGAGAGGATTTGCGCAGGCGAATGCCATCCGCTGTGCGGCGTCTGAGCCGCATGTTGATGTGCGGCTTCAGTCGCTGTTGATACTTGTGCTGAATCTTGCTCAGAAATCATTTTATCCTTTCAGTGATAAGGCCAGCGGAATATCTTAGAGTCCGAAGGCCTTTCTTATCCTGTCCACTTGGTCGAGCTTCTCCCACGTGAAGAGCTCCACTTTCATGGTCTTTGTCTGATGATAGTGGGAGGTGAAGGTCTTCTCCACCACTTCGTTTTTTCGGCCCATGTGTCCGTAGGCCGCCGTCTCTAAGTACATGGGTTGCCGGAGGTTCAGTGTGCGCTCAATGGCATGTGGCCGCAGATCGAACAGCTCTTTCACCTTTTGGGCTATCTCACCGTCGCTCATGTTGACATGGCTCTTGCCGTAGGTGTCCACGTAGACGCTGACGGGCTCAGCCACGCCGATGGCATAAGCGAGCTGTACAAGCATTTCGTCGGCTACGCCGGCCGCCACCATGTTCTTGGCGATATAGCGGGCAGCGTAGGCTGCGGAGCGGTCCACCTTTGAGGGATCCTTACCCGAGAAAGCTCCACCACCGTGTGCACCCTTGCCGCCGTAGGTGTCGACGATGATCTTGCGGCCGGTGAGCCCGGTGTCGCCATGAGGGCCTCCGATGACAAACTTGCCTGTAGGATTGACGTAGTACTTGATGTCGTCGTTGAAAAGCGTCAGTACTTTCTCTCCGAGTTGTGCCTTGACGCGGGGGATGAGAATGCTTTTCACGTCGTCGTAGATCTGCCGGAGCATTGCCTCGTCGGCTCTCTGCTGAGCTTTGAAGGTATGGTCAGCGGGCTTGATAAAATCGTCGTGCTGGGTGGATACCACGATGGTGTCGATGCGCTGTGGCACACCGGCGTCGCTGTATTCAATGGTCACCTGGCTCTTGGCGTCGGGGCGGAGGTAAGTCATCAGCCGGCCTTCCTTGCGGATATCGGCCAATGTGCGCATGATGAGGTGTGCCAAGTCAAGCGTAGCAGGCATGTAGTTCTCGGTCTCATTGACCGCATAGCCGAACATCATGCCCTGGTCTCCAGCACCCTGGGCATCCTCTTCCTGTCGCGAAACGCCGCGATTGATGTCGTCGCTCTGCTCGTGAATGGCCGTGAGTATGCCGCAGGAATTGCCGTCAAACTGGTAGTCTGACTTGGTATAGCCTATTTTGTTGATGGTCTTTCGGGCAATGGTCTGCAGGTCAATGTACTCTGTAGAGCGCACCTCGCCCATGATGATGACCTGTCCGGTGGTGTTGAAGGTCTCGATGGCGCAATGGGCTTGTGGGTCATAAGCAAGAAACTGGTCAAGCAGTGCGTCACTGATTTGGTCGGCAACCTTGTCGGGATGCCCTTCGGAAACAGATTCTGAAGAAAATAAATAACTCATAATTGCATTACTTTCTTTACGTGGAAACGAACGCAAGTAACCGTGAAATTTGAGGGACATTTCGCAGTTTTAGCATTTTTTTGTGTGGTTGCAAGCAGCCAAATTCTTCCACAATTGGTAAACATGTTGTATATAATCGTTGCAAAGTTACGACTATTCTATGGAATGGCAAAGAGTTTATGGGAAATTAATGGTGGTGCCCATCTAAACAAGGGTTGCTGAAGCCTCGATTGTATAGCGTGCAAATCGCGTCGCCTTTACGGCGTAAAGGCAACGCGATTACGGTGTAAAGGCAATGCGATTACAGTGTAAAGGCAACGCGATTACGGTGTAAAGGCAACGCCGTGAAAATAAAATTTGCAAGCTATTGCTATTCAGTGATTTATGAAAATGATAAAAATGCGAATGTCTGTGAGCAGACCATGTCTCAATCAACAATAAAAGCGGCTCATCCCAACAGAGACGAGCCGCTGATATAAGAATGTGAAATTAAATGCTATCCCGACTTATTTGGGCAGCATCACTACGCTGACCTTGTTGGCACCGGCCAGGAATTCCTTGACGAAAGCGGAGATCTTTTCAGGTGTCTGAGCCTGGACGAGATGGACATATTCGCTGTTTTCATCGCGGTTCATGGTGTAGTTGTTCCAGATGATGCCGCTCCAATAGCCGTTTGTCTTAAGGGCGCTGTCGTGCTGCTTAAGCATGAGCTTCTGAGTCTTCTCGAGCATTTCGGCGTCACACTTTACGGCGAGGTCCTTCACGGCCTGGTCCATGATCTTGACAGCCACATCCTTCTTCTCCGGCTTCATTGGACAGTAGCCGATGAGCCGAGCCATATGGTAGCCGTCATCAGCAATGCTCATGCCCCCCTGTGCACCACAGGTGTAAGCGGCGCTTGCCTCCTCACGGATCTGCTTGAGGTAGACCATAGAGAGCACCTGACCAGCGATGTCAGCCTCGATGCTGCGCTCCTGCGTGTAAGGCAGTGAGGGGTTAAACCATACCATCTGGGCGAAAGACTTCGGTGTCTCCATCTTACGTATGAAGGTCTTGTCAACGTTCTTCTTTGTAGGATAGACTGTGCGCTGTCCTGCGGGGTTCTTGCCTTTTGAAGGCAGAGCGCCGAGATACTGGCATACAAGCGGCCGGATGGTGGCCTCGTCGAAGTTGCCGATGATCTCGAACACCCAGCCGTTAGCATTGGCTGTGCGCTCCTTGGCCATGGCGAGGATGCGGTCATAGGACACATTTTTCAGATCTTTCGCCAGTAATGGCTGCTGACGCCAGTTGTTCTCGTAGATTATCTTTGTGATGGTATCGGCGTAGGCCGTTTGCGGGTCAAGGTCGCGGTTCTTCAAACTTACCTCATACTGTTGCATGAGGTTGTTGTAAGCATCGGGATCTTTCTTGATGTTGGTGAAGTAGAGATAGGTAAGCTGGAGCATGGTCTCTACGTCTTTAGGTGTTGCGTTTCCGTTGATCGACATGCGGCGTGAGCCCATTGTGAGCGATGCGTTGGCAATCTTTCCGGCGAGGGCTTTTCCAAGCTCTATGGACGAGAAGTCGCCAAGGCCGCTGTTGTCGATCACATCGTTGAATGTGTTGATGTTTGCGAAGTCAGCCTTGCCGTAGTTGCCGGAACCTGACCCGCCCTCTCCGGACATGGTGACCTGGTCTTTCTTGTAGTCGGTTTTCTTCAGGAGCACGGTTACGCCGTTGGAGAGCGTAAGGATATCGTAGTCGAACTTCTTGCTCTTCACCTCTTTCTTTATTTTTCCAGATTTGGGCAGCGCTTTCATGATGGGCTCGTTCTTCACGTTGTCCACATACGCCTCGACTTTAGCCTCACGTGCGCTCTGCACGGCACCTAAGAGTTGATCAGCAGTGGGGTAGACGGCACCTTCTTTCTCGTTGTTAAAGTTGAGGATGACGAGGTTGCTGTCACTCTTTGAGTAGAGCTCCGGCAGCACTTTATTGACAGCCTCCAATGGGACAGCTGGCACAATCTGCTTCATGAGCTGATAATTGAAATCAATCGACGGCATGGGCTCATTGGAGAGGAACCATCCCAAAGCCTGCTGGTAGAAAGAGGCGTTGGACCGTTTGTCGCGGCCCTCCCACATCTTATCAAGCGAAGAGAGCATGTTTTCTTTGTAGCGCGCATACTCAGTAGGAGTGAAGCCATAGTCAGCGGCTTGCTTCACGACGATGAGTGCAGCCTTGAGTGCTTCGGCAGTCTTGCTCATGTCTTTCGGGGTCACGGACACGTCAAAGGCAGCTTTTGTCTTAGAGAAAATATAGTCGTCATCGCTGGCCGATGCGTCCACAAAAGGACAGTCAGCCTTCTGTGCAGCCTCGGAGAAGCGGGTGGAGAGCATGCCCAATGCAGCTCCCTTCACGTATTGTGAGAGCGTATAAGTCAGCTGCTGTTTGAGAGAGTCGGGCACGGGATCGTGCTTCATCATCAGTGAGACGACGGACTGCTGGAACTCCTTGTCCTTGTCGATGATGACGATGGGCTTGGCGTTGTCGGGTACGGGTTCCTCAATGATCTGGGCCTCATTCTGTGGGTTCTTGATGCTGCTGAAAAGCTTCTTGATTTCGGCCTCAGTACGGTTCACGTCTACGTCGCCAATGACGATGATGCCCTGATGGTCGGGATGATACCATTTATGATAGTAGTCAACCAACTCTTTGCGCTTGAAGTTGTCGACGACTGACATCAGTCCGATGGGATAGCGCTTACCGTATTTCGATCCTGGGTAGAGCTTCTCAAGGTTTCGTTCAAGCATTCGACTCTGAGCTGATGTGCGGAGACGCCACTCTTCATGGATGACGCCGCGCTCCTTGTCAATCTCATTCTGCTCCAGCGAAAGCCCGCACGACCAGTCGCGCAGGATAAGCAGGCAGGAGTCGAGCGTGGAAACGGTGTTGGTGGGCACGTTATCGATATTGTATACAGTCTGGTCAATGGAAGTGTAGGCATTGAGGTCGCCTCCGAATTCGATGCCCTTTGAACGGCACCACTCAATGAGGTCATTGCCCTTGAAATGGTCTGAACCGTTGAAAGCCATGTGCTCAAGGAAGTGGGCCAGACCGCGCTGATCCTCATTTTCCTCTAAAGAGCCAACTTTCTGTGCAATGTAGAAATTGGCCCGATGCTCTGGCCAATTGTTGTGGCGGATGATGTAAGTCAGTCCGTTGGGCAGCTTGCCAATGCGGAAAGCAGTGTCCACAGGAACCGTCATGTCTGGCGCTTGAGCTCTGGCAGTGGCGACCACCGTGAGCAAAAGCAACAGAGATGCGATAATGTGCTTGATGTTCATCATAAGAATTAAAGGTTGTTATATTGCTTTTTTGTTATTATACGCAAAGTTACAACATTTAGGCATCGTTTTGCCATAAAAGTATGTTTTTTTTTGCTGTTGTCGTACTTTTGGCTTAAATTTGCAGTCCATAAAAGGATAGTTTTTGCAGAAATGAGTCTTACAAAGATAGCGGGCAAGTTCTTTTTGCCAAGGCAAAAAGAACTTGATAGACATTATACAGAGCCGGAGCAATTGCAGCGGTCGGTCCTTAGTTACCTTGTCTCCAAAGGCATGGATACTGAGTATGGCCGTGCACATGCGTTTGAGAATATCAAGGATTACACAGGCTTTGTAAAGAATGTACCCATCAATACTTATGAAGAACTCAAGGGCGACATCGACCGTATGCGCCATGGTGAGCAGAATGTGCTGTGGCCAGGGCTGGTGAAATGGTATGCCAAATCGTCGGGAACCACTAATGACAAGTCGAAGTTTATCCCTATTTCTGTGGCGGGGCTTCACAATATCCATTATAAAGGCGGCGCTGACGTGGTGGCGTTGTATCTGCGCAACCATCCCGAGAGCAGACTCTTCGACGGTAAATCACTTATTTTAGGGGGGAGTCATTCACCTAATTACAATGTTGAGGGCTCTTTGGTGGGCGACCTCTCTGCCATTCTCATTGAGAATATCAACCCCATTGCCAATCTTTTCCGTGTGCCGAAGAAGCGCACAGCATTGCTGTGCGACTTTGAGCTCAAGCGTGACCGCATTGCCCATGAGTGCCTTTACAAGAATGTGACCAACATCTCAGGCGTACCTTCGTGGATGCTCAGCGTGCTCGTCAGAGTCTTGGAGGTCTCGGGAAAGAAGCACGTCGAGGATGTGTGGCCTAATTTAGAGGTATTCTTCCATGGCGGCATTGCCTTTACACCGTATCGGAAACAGTATGAGGAAATTATTACTTCGCAGAAGATGCACTATATGGAAGCGTACAATGCATCGGAGGGATTCTTCGGCATTCAGGATGATCCCAGCGACCATGCCATGCTACTCATGCTCGACTATGGTGTTTATTATGAGTTCATACCGTTGGAAGAGGTGGACAAGCCCAATGCTACCGTTATCCCGCTCGAAGGCGTGGAGACGGGTAAGAACTATGCCATGGTGATCTCTACTTCGTGTGGGCTGTGGCGCTATATGATTGGCGACACCGTGATGTTTACGTCGAAGAAGCCCTATAAGTTCGTTATCACCGGCCGGACAAAGTATTTCATCAACGCTTTCGGTGAGGAATTGATTCAGGATAATGCCGAGAAGGGACTGGCTTACGCTTGCGAGCAGACCGGTGCTCAGATTCTTGAGTACACTGCTGCACCTGTTTATATGGACGAGAACGCTAAGTGCCGGCACCAGTGGCTGATAGAGTTTTCCAAAGATCCTGATGATTTGAAAAAGTTTGCCGACTGTCTTGACAGTAAATTGCAGGAGATTAACTCCGACTATGAGGCCAAACGTTTCCATGATGTCACTTTACAGCACTTGGAAGTAGTGAAGGCTCATCCGCATCTTTTTGAGGAATGGCTCAAGGCCAAGGGTAAGCTCGGAGGGCAACACAAGGTGCCACGATTGAGCAACTCAAGGAAAAATATGGACGAGTTGTTGGAACTTAATGGCTCAGAAAGGTAAAAAAGTAAAAAGGTGAAAAAGGTAATAGGATAAAAACTAAACAAGTAAAAAGAATATTGCTGTAATAGTTGTAAAAGCAATGGGAAGCATTTGTCATTTAAATACGGGGAAAGTAAGGCCGGTAATGAAAGGACTTGTCTCTTTATTGCCTTTTTGCCTTTTTGTCCTTCTGCTTTTCCAGTCGTGTGCCCGCATGGGCAATCCTGATGGCGGATGGTTTGATGAGACTCCGCCAAGGGTCATCGGCGCAGAGCCTGCCGATGGAGCAACCAATGTCAACAAGAAGAAAATTTACATCAATTTCGATGAGTTCATCAAGATAGACAACCCCACAGAAAATGTTGTCGTGTCGCCACCCCAGTTGGAAGCACCTGAGATCAAGGGCGAAGGCAAGCGTATTGCGATTCAGTTGGCGGACTCTCTCAGGCCCAATACCACCTATACCATTGACTTTTCCAACGCTATCAGCGATAACAACGAGGGTAATCCGCTCGGCGACTATGCCTATACTTTCTCTACGGGCGACCATATCGACACACTTCAGGTGTCGGGTTATGTGCTCGGAGCAGAGGACTTGGAGCCGGTGAAAGGCATTCTCGTGGGTCTGTACAACGATCTCTCCGATTCTGCTTTTCAGAAAAAGCCGATGATGCGTGTCTCGAGAACCGACTCGCGTGGTCATTTTACCATCAAAGGCATAGCTCCGGGGAAGTACCGTGTCTATGCCTTGCAAGATGCTGACGGCAATTATCGGTTCAGTCAGAAAAGCGAAATGATAGCTTTTAACAGTGACTTTATAGAACCATCCTTCAAGCCAGATACCCGGCAGGATACCATTTGGACCGACTCTCTGCACATTGCTTCTATCAATGTGGAGAGCTATACGCATTTTCTTCCTGACAACATCTGCCTGCGTGCCTTTATCGAGAAGCTTACCAACAGGTATCTGTTAAAGAGCGACCGCACACAAGCCAACCACTTTTCTTTGTTTTACAGCTACGGCGACAGTGTGCTTCCTAAAATCAAGGGACTGAACTTCAATTCCGACAAAGCTTTCCTTATCGAGGCTTCCGAGCATCGCGATACGCTTGTCTACTGGCTTCGCGATACGGCGCTTGTCAATCAGGATACCTTGAAAATGCAGATTACACACAACATCACTGATACTGCAGGGGTGTTGCGTGAACAGGTAGATACACTTCAACTCATTGCCAAGACTTCGTATGCCAAACGTCTTAAGGATGCGGGAAAAAAGCTCAGGGACTGGCAGAAGAAGCAGGAAAAGAAGAAAAAGAAAGGCGTGTCTTACGACAGCATTATGCCCCGTGAAGAACTGAAGCTGACGATTACGCCTTCGGGTGAGATGGATCCGGACCAGAATGTGACCATTCAGGCCGAAGTACCGTTGATGCCTGTCGATACCGCACACGTCCATCTCTTTTCCCATTCGGAGAAGGATTCGCTATGGTATGCTGAAAGATATGAGTTCGAACGCGTTGATAACCGGACCTATCGGCTGAAGGCAGAGTGGAAACCGGCTATGGAATACAGCCTGGAGGCGGACAGCATGGCTTTTGCTTCCATCTATGGAGACGTGGCCGGAAAAACGAAACGGGGTCTCAAGGTGCGGTCCAATGACGCTTATGCTTCCTTACTCATGACGATTGAAGGCATGCAGGGAAAGCACATTATTGCACAGTTGCTTGATAATTCAGGAAAGATGGTGAAGGAAGTCTATACTGACAACGGGCAGGCTGAGTTTTATTATCTGAGGGCCGGAAAGTATTATATGCGCGTGATTGTTGATGCCAACAACAACCACAGATGGGATACTGGCGACTATTCTAAAGGCATGGAGCCGGAAGAAGTATACTACGATCCTGAGCTGATTGAGTGCAGGGAGAAGTGGGATATGACATTGGCGTGGAATCCCACAGGCAGCCCCCTGTGGCAACAGAAGCCAGGTGCCATTACCAAGCAGAAGGCCGACAAGCAGAAGACTATACAGCACCGAAATCTTGACAGGGCTAAAAAGCTCGGTCTGCAATATATTCCTAAATAAGACAATGATTCAAAAATGATAAACAGCCATGATGCAGTTATCTAAACACTTAAAAATATCTCTTCTCACATTGCTGACATTCATCGCCATGTCAGCATCCGCACAGTGCACATTTCGTAACACTGCGTTTAAGTCAGGTGAGAGATTATCCTACAATCTCTACTTCAATTGGAAATTTGTGTGGGTAAAGGTCGGCAATGCTTCTTTCGACATTGACCAAACTCATTTTCGTGGAGTCCCAGCCTATAAGAGCAGTCTGATTACGCGGACCAACAAGCGTGCTGACAATTTCTTTGTCATGCGTGATACCCTCCTTTGTTACAATACACTTGACCTGGCGCCGCTCTATTATCGCAAAGGTGCACGCGAGGGCAAGCGCTACACTGTCGACGAAATCTACTATTCTTATCCCAACGGTAAGTGTCATGTGAAGCAGCAGCGCCTCAAACACGATGGCAGCAGGGTCAGCTCGCAGCACACTCTCAGTGAGTGTGTCTTTGATATGATGAGTATCTTCATGCGCGCGCGCTCTTTCAACCCTACAGGATGGAAGAAAGGATTTGCCGTCAACTTCCCTATTGTCGACGGCAGAAAGGTTTATCCGGCACAGGTGCGCTTCCAGGGCATTGTCAATGTGAAGGCTGACAACGGCCATACCTACCGTTGCCTGAAACTGGCCTACATGGACAAGGATGATGATGAGAACAAATGGAAAAAGATTGTGGACTTCTTCATTACGGATGATGATAACCATGTTCCTGTTCGCCTTGACCTTCACCTGCGCTTTGGTTCGGCAAAGGCATTCGTTACCGGTATCTCAGGGTTGAATAATGCGGAGAATGCTTTGGTTAAATAGTTAGTATAGGAGAGAGCTTATGAAACTTGCATTTTTAATTAACGTCCAGAAGGACGCGCGGCATCTGCGCGACCTTGTGGCCAGTCTGCCAAGGGATGCGCAGTATTATATCCATGTGGACCGTCACCGCGACGTGCAGCACTTTCAGCAGGAGCTTGAGGGCGAGAACATTCACTTTCTTACGCAGCGGGTCAGAGTGATTCCTTACAGTCTTAATGAGGTGGAGGTACAGGTAGCTCTCATCAAGGAGGCGTTGGAAAGCAATGCTGATTATTTGGTGGCTATTGATGGGCTCGACTATCCTCTGTGGAGTAATGAGCGCATCATAGAGTTCTTCTCTGATGCCAAAGACCGGCAGTTTCTCAGTGGCATAGCCATGCCCGGCCAGGGCCATGCCGCTTATCGCTATACCGACTTTCAGCTGTTCAACGATCATATCTGGCGCTGTGGCACGCTGAAGAGTGGTGTGAGGACTCTGGCGCGCCGTGTGCTCACTGGCAGCCATGTGCACAAGACACTGCGCATCCATTGTCCGGAAAAGACCTATACCCTGTTTAAAGGCAGCACCTCATGGGCCATTACGCCCGACCTGGGAAGACTCATTGTGGAGCAATGGGAGGGGAACGGGCATCTCAAGACTTATTTCAGCACAAGCTATCGCCCTATAGAGACATTTATTCCTACGGTAGCATTCAACTCCGACTTTGCTTCTCAATGCGGGCTGGTCAAGGGCAAATGGAATAGCGAAGAGGCTTTCATGCCGCTGACCTATGTAGGTCGGGGCCATTCACCCAAGATACTGACCGAGGACGATCTCGCGGTCTTGCGAGACAGCCGCAAGATGTTTGCCAGACAAGTGGTGTCCGGTTACAGCGACGGACTGAAGAGCATGATAGATGCCAAGCGCAACTCATAACATGGTGATGAAAGCAGGGAGGGCTTCGCGCACATTGAGAAAGGTGATGAGCAGAAACACGATACCTTCCACAAGCATGATGGCGAGTGACTGCTGCCACGTATAGCCCATGGCCTGTAAAGGGTGTAGGCGAAGAATGCATTGAGCCCCATACTCGGTGCTTAGGCAAAGGGAAGCTTGGCCATGAAGGCGGGCAACAGAGTGGCGATGGCAGAGGCGATGGCCGTAGCCGTGAAGAGAGCACCTCGGTCCATGCCTGTCGTGCCGAGAACAGTAGGGTTGACGGCAAGGATGTAGCATATCGTCAGGAATGTGGTGGCTCCCGCCACGACTTCCGTCTTTTTACGCATGGCCTTGGCATCGAAGCCGAGGAACTTTTTCAATATCATCCTAACGTTTTTGATGGATTATTTTTATCGCATCGCGATTACGCCGTAAAGGCATTGCGATTACGGTGTAAAGGCATTGCGATTACGGTGTAAAGGCATTGCGATTACGCCGTAGACGCGTTGCGTTTACGGCGTAAAGGGAATGCGATTACGGCGTAGACGCGTTGCGATGGCGCTGTGGTCACAATGTGATGAGTATTTGGCTGTGACAGAAGAGAATAGTTTCAGTCCTGCTGCTGCCGTCGGTAAGCTGAGAAGCGAGCGCTTGTTTTGTCAGCGGATGCTTACAACAATGCAGGAAGTTCAAAGAGCCGGATGCCGTTACTGCCCTTCACCAGGATGCACTTGCCTGTAGGCTTGGCGGTGGCGATGGCCTGCTTCACTTCCTCTACATTATTATATTTCCGATAGTCGCACTGTGTTTTGGCAAACTCTTCTCCGACGAGCCACACGTCGTTGAATCCTTTTTCCCTAAGCGTGTCAACGACTTTCTGATGCTCTTCCGCACTGACGGCTCCCAGTTCACGCATGTCGCCGAGGATGGCCATCTTGGGTAGGTCGGTCGAAATCTTCCCGAAGCTGTCGAGTGCCGCTGCCATGCTGGTGGGATTGGCGTTGTAAGCGTCAACGATGAGCGTGTTGTCGGAGGTCTTGACCAGTTCGGAGCGATTATTGGTCGGCTCATAACTCTCGATGGCATGGTTGATCTGCGCCTCGCTCACGTTGAAGTGCAGGCCT
The DNA here is from genome assembly GCF_000218235.1 of Hallella multisaccharivorax DSM 17128. Taxonomy (GTDB): domain Bacteria; phylum Bacteroidota; class Bacteroidia; order Bacteroidales; family Bacteroidaceae; genus Prevotella; species Prevotella multisaccharivorax. Next base: position 831,944 of record NZ_GL945017.1, read on the forward strand.
GTGGTCACAGCTGCCAGCACATTGTCGAGATTATAGGATCCGATGAGGCGGGTCTTCACCGTGTGCCATTCATTGAGCGAGACAGGAAAGTTGTTGTCGTTTCCGCTGCATCTCCACTCTATGGTGATGAACGGGTCGGATGCAGTCACTCGGCCCTGCACCTGCGCGCGCTCATCCAGGCCATAGCTGATGATACGGTCAAGCTCGCGCTCGCGTGCCATTTCCACGAGATACTTGTTGCTGGTATTGAGGAAGACGAGACCACCAGTTGCTTTGAGGAAGTCGTACAGTTCACCTTTGGTTCTCTTAACGCCTTCAAAAGAGCCGAAACCCTGGAGGTGAGCCCTGCCGACATTGGTGATCAGTCCGCACGTGGGCTCTACATATTCCACGAGTTTTTTGATGTCACCCAGATGCGATGCCCCCATTTCCACGACGGCAATCTGATGGTCCTTGCCAAGACGAAGTAGAGTCTTGGGCACACCGACATCGTTGTTGAAGTTGCCTTCGGTGTGCATCACGTTGTATTTCTTGGCCAACACGGCAGAGACAAGCTCTTTGGTCGTCGTCTTGCCGTTGGTGCCGGTAATGCCTACCACGGGGATGTCGAATTGTCGGCGGTGCTCGCGCGCCAGCTCCTTGAAGGTGGTCAGGCAGTCTTTCACGAGGATATAGCGGTCGTCGCCATCTTCAGCGTATTCTTTCTCATCGATTACGGCGTAGCTGCAGCCTTTCTGCAAGGCCGCTGCCGCAAACTTGTTGCCGTCAAACGACGCGCCCTTCAGTGCGATGAAAATACTGCCCATAGGGCAGTCACGGCTGTCGGTCGTCACCATTAGGTGCTTCTGATAGATAGCGTATAATTGCTTGATGTCCATTTAACAGCGGTTCCTCTTATTCAATTATGCGAACTGGTTCTCCACGATATCGGTAAGGACGTCCTTGATGTCCAGTCCGGCAGCGCGCACTTGCTGGGGAATGAAGCTCGTGGCAGTCATGCCCGGTGTGGTGTTGATCTCCAACATGTTGACTTTGTCCTTGCCGTCGGCATCCTTGGTGATGATGTAGTCGATGCGGATAATGCCGTTGGCGTGCAGAATGTCGTAGATGCGGCTGGTCTCGGCGGCTACGGCCTTAGCGGTCTCGGGCGTGAGACGCGCGGGAGTGATCTCTTGTACTTTGCCGTTATACTTGGCATCGTAGTCGAAGAATTCGTCTTGTGTCACTACTTCTGTAGCTGGCAGCACCACGCTCTTCTCTTTCGTCTTGTAGATACCCTGTGAGATTTCAGTGCCTTTGAGATAGCTCTCCACCATGGCCTCGCTACTCTCCATGAAGGCTACGCGCAGAGCGGGGGCGAGCTGGTCGGCGTTCTTGACTTTGCTGACGCCGAAGCTGGAGCCGTCAGCGGCAGGTTTGACGAAGCACGGCATGCCCAGACGCTTCTCAATGGCAACAGGATCGTAGTCCTCACCGCGGCGCAGCAGAACGCTGTCGGCGACGTTGACGCCAAAGCCGCGAAGATAATTGTTGAGCACAAACTTGTCGAAAGTCATGGCCTCTACTAAGACGCCGGATGTGGAATAAGGCAGATGGATGAGGTCGAAATAGCCTTGCATCATACCGTTCTCACCTGGCTGGCCGTGGATGGTGATATAGGCGTAGTCGAAGACCACGGCTTTGCCATCCTGCCCGATAAAAGAGAAGTCGCTTTTATCAATGGGTGCTACACTGCCGTCGGGGAAGCTGACGTGCCAGTTGGTGCCTTTGATGTCTACTATATAAATGTTGTAGCGCTCCTTGTCAAAGAAGGAGTAAAGTCCCTGAGCCGAGCGCAGTGATACGTCGTGCTCTGAAGAGTCGCCACCGCAAACGATGGCAATGTTTCTTTTTAAATTTTCCATTTGCTATTAATATACTTTCTCCATTTTTCTATCAATGCATTGAAATCCTCGGGCCATGGAGAGTCAAAGTCCATTTGCTTGCCGGTGCGCGGATGCACGAAGCCGAGGGTCTTGGCATGGAGTGCTTGTCGCGGACAGAGCTCCAGGCAGTTGTGGATGAATGCCTTGTAAGTAGAGCTGCGCTGTCCCCACAGTATCTCGGTACCGCCATAACGCTCGTCGCCGAAGATCGGATGGCCTCTTTCTTTCATGTGTGCGCGTATTTGGTGGGTTCTTCCTGTCTCTAATACGCACTCCACGAGTGTCGTGTAACCGAAGCGCTCCAGCACGCGCCAATGGGTGATAGCAGGCTTTCCGATACCCGAATCAGGTGCAAACACTCTCATGCGCAGCCTGTCTTTTGGGTCGCGGGCGATGTTGCCCTCAATCCGTCCCATGTCTTTCTGTAGGTTCCCCCATACGAGAGCGTTGTAGGTTCGGTGCGTTGTCTTGTGGAAAAACTGTTTTCCAAGCGATGTCTTGGCATCTGCAGTCTTAGCCACGACAAGCAGTCCGCTGGTGTCTTTGTCGATGCGGTGCACGAGCCCTACGGCGGGGTCGTTGGCATCAAACGTCTTGAGGTTGCGCAGATGCCATGCCACAGCGTTAATGAGTGTGCCGCTGAAGTTGCCTGCACCCGGATGGACCACCATGCCTGCGGGCTTGTTGACCACGAGCACGTCGTCGTCCTCGTAGACGATGTCGAGCGGAATGTCTTCGGCGTGTATGGTAGAGTCGTGCTTAGGACGGTCGAGCATGAGGGTGATGACATCATTGGGGCGCACCTTGTAGTTGCTCTTCACGGGCTCACCGTTGACCTGAATGCACCCTGCTTCCGCTGCGGTCTGTATGCGGTTGCGTGAGGAGTGCTGCATGTGCTCGGCCAGAAACTTGTCGATGCGGACGGGCTGCTGGCCCGTGTCCACTGTCATGCGCCAGTGCTCATATTGTCCTGGCTCTGCTGACTCGTCGCCTTGCACCTCTTCTATATCGTCGTCTAAGATCAGATCGTCAGTCATAGGATTTGCTTTGTTATTCCACCGGTGTGAAAGGATCCTTATCAGGCTCGTCCTTCTTTTGGGAGTGATCCTCCTGGTCAGGCGTGTTCACCTCTTCAAACTCATCCACATCTTCACTGTTGTCATCGTTTGTATTGAAGGTGGGGTCAATATAGTTCACAGAATCGCTTGCACTGCGCATGCCGTTTCCGGCTTGTATGGTGAGCCGCGCGTCCACAGGGATGCGGTCGCCGTAGACTACATGTTTTCCGTTGACGATGATGCCATACACCCAGTCTTTCTCTCCGGGAATAAACTGTGGCGGGTTGAGCTTGAATCCTATGGCGGTCAGCTTGGCCATAGCCTCACGGAGCGAGCAGTTGTCAATGACATCGGGCAGCGAGATAGTTGGAGTTTGGGTAGCGTTGATGGTGACAAAGACCGTGCGTCCGGGCTTGACGCGCTCCCCCGGTGCGGGATATTGTTCAAGAATACACCCTGGTGGCAGTGTCTTGATGTAGCCGGTATCGCTCACTACTATGTTAAGGCCAAGCTGCGACAGCACTTCTTCAGCGTTTTCAAACTTTTGATGGGTGAGGTTGGGAATGGTGACGGCTTCGCCGTGATGGGTATAGATGTCAACGGCAAACCTGAATCCAACAGCAAGCCCTACGATGACCAATGCCATCGCAAAGAGATTGCCCCAAAGCATCTTGCTTTTGAATTTGCCTATAAACTCTGAAATTGACATCTTTATTAATTGGTATCAGTCGCTATTTTGCGCAAAGGTAATGGAAAAAGGCTGGAAAGCAAAAAGAAAAAGCGTTTTTTATCTCGTCCGCACAGTATAAATGACTTCCATATCCATTTTCAACAACACAAAAGGCAGACAAAGGTTTCATCCTTGTCTGCCTTCTGCTGCGTGCTGACGTTGTGAGGAGAAGCTTACTTTCCGTGATTCTCGTCAGAGACGGTAAGCTTCTTGCGGCCATGGGCACGACGGGAAGCCAAAACGCGACGACCATTCTTGGTGGCCATGCGCTCACGGAAACCGTGCTTGTTCACACGGCGGCGATTGTGCGGCTGAAATGTTCTTTTCATCTTTTATTCGTATTTTTAATTTGTTGTCCGCTTTCTCTCAAGGGCATATTAAACCCTTTCGGGCTGCAAAATTACTCATAAAAATCGAAATGACAAAGAATTATACTACTTTTCGATGTTTTTTTCTGATTTCTTAGTAACTTTGCAGCCGCTTACGACGCATAATAATATAGTAAACATACAATTATATCATGATTAATTCACAGGAAATCAAGAAGGGTACTTGCATCCGTATGGACGGCGGTATTTGGAAGTGCATCTGGTTCGAGCACCGTAAACCGGGCAAGGGCAACACCGTGATGAACACCAAGCTGAAGAATGTTGCCGACGGACGTGTATTGGATCGTACTTTTCAGGTTGGTTTCAAGCTCGAAGACGTGCGTGTGGAGCATCGTCCCTACCAGTATCTTTATGAGGACGCAACAGGTTGCATCTTCATGAATCAGGAGACATTCGAGCAGTTCCCTATCAACCGCGATCTCATCACTGGCGGTGAGTTTATGAAAGAGGGCGACATTGTGGACGTGCAGATTTCTGCCGATGACGGCGCAATCCTCTCTGCCGAGATGCCTCCCAAGACCGACTTGGAGGTCACTCATTCTGAGCCTGGCGTGAAGGGCAATACGGCTACCAACGCCACCAAGCCCGCCATACTGGAAACAGGCGCTGAGGTGCGCGTACCTCTCTTCATCAATGAGGGTGACGTCATTACGATCAGCACTGAAGACGGAAGCTACGTGAGCCGCGTAACCGAGAAGAAGTAATTTAAAAGTAAAAAGGTAAAAAAGTAGAGAGGAACAATGGCTGTATGACTTGATACAGTCTTTCCTTTTGCTTTTTTACCTTTTTCTTTCTTCTTCATATTACCCTTTTCCTTTCTTATTTTTCTCCCTTTTTATGGAGTACAGCATTATCGTTCCGGTCTATAACCGCCCTGACGAGGTGGATGAATTGTTGGACAGCCTGACACATCAGGCTTTTACTGACTTTGAGGTCATCATTGTAGAGGACGGCTCGTCCACTCCCTGCAAGACCGTTTGCGACAAATACGCGGGCCGGCTCGACATCAAATACTTCATGAAACCTAACAGTGGGCCGGGCCAGAGTCGCAACTACGGCGTGGAGCGTGCCGCAGGAAGGTATGTGCTCATACTCGATTCTGACGTGGTGGTGCCGGAAGGCTATCTCCAGGCCGTCGACGACGAGTTGCGGCTGAAGCCTTGTGAGGCATTCGGAGGACCGGACCGCGCTGCTGACACGTTTACTCCGACGCAGAAAGCCATCTCTTATTCCATGACAAGTTTCTTTACCACGGGCGGCATTCGGGGCGGAAAGAAGAAGCTTGACAAGTTTTATCCGCGCTCGTTCAATATGGGCGTGCGCCGCGATGTCTATGAGAAGCTCGGCGGATTCTCCAAGATGCGCTTTGGCGAAGACATCGATTTCTCCATCCGTATCTTCAAGGCAGGATGCCGCTGCCGCCTCTTCCCTGGCGCGTGGGTGTACCATAAGCGCCGCACTGACTTCCGAAAGTTCTGGCGACAAGTGTTCAACAGCGGCATCGCGCGCATCAATCTTTACAAGAAATACCCTGAGAGCCTCAAGTTGGTCCACCTTCTGCCGATGGTGTTCACAGTGGGCGTCTTCCTCCTTCTTGCCGTCTTCATCGCTGGTCCTATCCTCGGATACACCGTGCTGCGTGCCTGCGACCCGCCTCTGGGTGGTGTGATTAGCCTGGCCGCGCTGTTGCCATTATTGTTTTATTCCTTGCTTATCTTTGTTGACTCCAGTCTGCAGAATCACAGTCTACGCATTGGACTGCTCTCCATCCGCGCGGCTTTCACGCAGCTCATGGGCTATGGATGCGGCTTCATCAAGGCTTGGTGGCAACGCTGCGTGCTGGGCAAGGGAGAGTTTGAAGCCTACAAAAGGAACTTTTACAAATAGATATACCTTGATTTTTGACAGAGTAGATCTACCGTAAGTTTACTTTTACGTTTCTTCATTTTGACCAGATAGAAGTCTCTTCATTCTGGCCAGATGGGTGATGGGTAGTGAACAGTCGGGCATTCGTCTGCGTGAGCAGCAGAAAATAAGCCGTGCCTAAGGACGTCCATACAGGATAAGACCACGAGCTGCTCGGTATGGCGAACGGCAGTACGCTAAGAGCTGACAAGGGGGGCATCATGAGCTTGATATGCCTCATCGCCGTCAGAGCGCCGGCTAACGACAGGGCGACACTTACAGCCAGTGGGACATGCAGTTGGCCGGCCAGCAGAATTTTTCCGGCGGCACCGTAGCAGGACACGAGAAAAACGGTGGTGAGAATGCGGGACGGATGCCTGTGGAGCTGATCGCCAGGCTGGCAAAGTGTTGCAAAGACCACTATGAGCGGCGGGGCTATAAGGGTCATGGTATGGGTGGCGACGGCACACAGCAGGGCCGGAAGTGCCCCAATCCAAAAGAATGCCCACTGTTTCATTGAAGAAACAGAAACGGATCTTTGGGGTGACCATGTGTTCGCATAAGACTGCCAACCGGTGACGACGGCTTTGTTCAGCAACACTATCAGGGCCGAGAGTGCCAGCACGGAAGCGGGATAGTACCACGATTGCAAGTGTAGCACAATGGGCAGCAGGCAGGTTGCCAATGATGGAAAAAAAGTTGAATGGAAAGCTGTGAGAAGGCCCGCTGTGAACAGTATCCCTGCAGAAAGGGCAACGATGGGGAAGTGGGGCAGAAGTCTGGCGAGCACAGTACCCGCAAGGGACGTCAGCGACAGAATGACGGGTATGTGCCGTAGACGTACCTTCCACGGACTGCGCTCAGCGATGATCAGCCCCGTGGCCAGCGCGGCCATCGGAGGATAGATCAGGGTTCTTTCTCTGAGCGTTGTCGCGGCAAAAACCATTGCGAGGACAACGATAAGCGAGAGCAGGTAGCTTTCGCTGTGGCCGGCTCTTACACGAGGGTACAGCCTTTTCACTTTCATGTGATACAAACCACCCCGCTCCTCCTCAAGCGAAAAGATCGTTCAGCCCTTCGGCAACGGTTGGGTGGGTGAATATCATGCTCTTGACATAAGCTGCGGGAATATGGTTGTCAATGACTATCTTGAAGAGGTTGATGATTTCGTGCGACTCGGCACAGAAGAGCGTTACGCCTAACACCTCGTCGGTGTCGGCGTCAACCACTGCCTTGAGCAGGCCGTCGGTCATGCCCAATACTTTGGCTTTAGGAATGGCTGCAGCTGGCATGCGTTTCACGGTGACGTGACGGTTGAGCTTGAGTGCCTGCTGCTCAGTGAGGCCGATGTGTGACAGAGTGGGCGTGGTAAACACGCTTGTAGCCACGGCACCACGGTTAGCGCGTGTGCGGCTGCCGTCGCCAAAGAGTTGGTCGGCCACGATGCGATAGTCATCAAGCGAGATATAGGTGAACTGTGCGCTGCCTGCCACGTCGCCCATAGCCCAGATGTCTGGAGCAGCCCTCAGATGATCATCGGTCACGATGTAGCCACGGCTGTCAACGGCAATGCCGGCCTTGTCGAGATGCAGGCTCTTGGTTTCGGGGTGCCGGCCTATGCCTACGAGAATGGCATCGGCATCGAAGTTACCCTTTGAGGTGACTACAGTGGTATGGTCGACAACCTCGGCAAAGCGTTCGGTGTGTGCACCTAAAACCACCTTGATGCCACGGGCCGTCATCACACGCAACATCTCCTCGGCTATGTCGCGGTCTTCACGGGCAAGGAACGTGTCGCCTGCCTCAAGCACTGTCACTTCGCTGCCAAAGGCTTGGTACATGAATGCGAACTCAAGAGAGATATATCCTGCGCCTACAATCACCAGTCTGCGGGGCCGCTTGTCAAGCGACAACATCTCAGTGCTGTAATAAATACGGCTTCCGCCTGCGCCTTCTATTTGTAGATGGTTGGAGGCCGTGCCCGTGTTGATGAAAATGTGCTCGGCTGTCACCTCTGTCTTACGGTCTCCCTGGGTAAGCTCTACGGTGTGGCTGCCTGTGAACGATGCTGTGGCGTGCACCACTTTTGCGTGTTCCAGGTCGGCCACTTTGTGATAGTTGGCATTGCGCAGCGCGCCGATGAGGGCGTCTTTACGCTGCATGGCTTGGGCGAAGAGAGCGTCCTTGTCGGTGCAGTCGGCATGTTGGAGCCCTTCGGTAATGAGTTTTTTCGAAGGTATGCAGCCTACGTTGATACAGGTTCCGCCATACATGTTCTCGTCACGCTCAACTAAGATGACGGGTTCTCCATGCTTTGCCAGGTCGGCAGCCAAGGTCTTCCCAGCCTTGCCGAAGCCGATAATCAAGTTCTTTGTTTCTATTTTTTCCATTGTGCCTAATCGTATGATGGGATTATTTAGAGGGTAGGGAATTACTCTTTGAACAATTCGCCGCAAAGATACTACTTTTTGCTGAAATTGTAAACATTCCCAGCCTGAAAAGCTGAGGCTGCATAAAATAAGCCGCCTTTCTCTCTGTTATTATCGTGCGACAGTTGTCGCACGATCGTCAAGCAGTTGCCGCACAATCGTTCGACAGTTGTCGCACGATCGTCAAGCAATTGTCGAACGATGGCATTGCAATTGTCAGACAATTGTCAGAGAGTTTTTTTGCGTGTTTAGTACAAAACGGTTAATTTTGCTTCTGTATTTACACATATAGTGAATAGCCATGCGGAGGATCTTGATTTTTTTCCTGTTGTTGCTTCTTAGCGGCACCGTTCTCTCATTCTTTCTGTACAAGGCGGATGAGCGGAGCTTTCCCGAACAGTTGGAGGACGCTATGCCGTTTGCAGAGTTCCTGACTTATGTGAACCCCGACTATGGTTATTCGCTTCTCTATCCTTCTTTCTTCACCAAGGAAGCGTTGTCTGACGGCAAGCCTGGACATGTACGCTTTGTCTACCGCAACAATACCAATCTCGTGCTGGAGGCTGAGGTAAAGCCTGACAACGCACAGAAGGGGAATGTTTATGAGTTGGTTGATTCGGGAATGATGGAGGGAATGGACGGTTATGAGTATTACCGGCACTCTGTCCGCCGTGCGGGCCACTGGTACGTGCTCACACTCTATTATCCTACGGAATGCAAGCAGGGCGTGGCGAGAATTCTCTATCGTGTGAAGACCTGGCATCCGTTTTGTAGACTGAGAGGATGCTCTTCCCGTCTTACTATCGCTGCCTGTCGAGCATGAACTGTGCCGTTTGCTCCATGCTGTAGACATAGCGGCGCAGGGGTTTGAAGGCGGGTGTGGAACGGCTTTCGCGGAGTTTCCAGCCCGGCAAGGCATCGTAGTAGAAAGCCTTGCCCATACGTGGGTTGTAGACGAAGCAGCGGGCCGTGTCGCGCGCCACAATCTGATTATCGGCCGAATAGAACACACGGTCACGGTGCCGCCGGAGCAGGTCTACGCCGAAGCCGTCGTAGGGGTAGTTCACTTTCATTAGTCCAAGCAGCGTCGGCATGACGTCGACTTGCTGGCCCAGTCCCGTGTATTTCATGGGGTGGATGCCTTTGCCGAAGATGATAAGCGGAATGTGGTTGTAGCTTACAGGCAGTTCGGCATCGCTCTGTCCAACCATCTTTCCGTGGTCGGCCTGAATAATGAAGATGGTGTTCTTGAACCATGGCTCCTTGGCGGCCTTATGCAGGAAGTCGCCGATGCACCAGTCAGCATATTCCACAATTTGCGTTTCGGGATCCTTCGTACGTGGCTTGAACCACGCCGGAATGATATAGGGTGGGTGGTTGCTGATGGTGAGAATAGTTGCCATGAATGGCTTGCCACGCTGGGCTTTAGCATTGATTTTGTTGAGTGCGAAGCCGAACTCGAAGTGGTCGCTCACGCCAAAACTGTTGACCACAGCACTCTTGGGATAGTTCTCCTGCGAGTAAATGTCGTCGTAACCGTTGGTGGTGAAGAAGGCTTTCATGTTGTCATACTGCGCCTCATGGGTCATGAAGAACATGTTTTCATAGCCCAGACCCTTCAGTACGGTGGGCAATCCCTGCCGGTGTGGCGTCACCGTGCCCTTCATGAGGTTGCGGAACATCAGGGCGGGGAAGCTGTAGAGCGTGGCCGTCATGCCGTGATTGGTGTGGATGCCCGCACTGTAGAAGTTGGTGAAAGCGAGTGAATGCTGATAGAGTGAGTCGAGTGTGGGGGTGAGTGGCAGTGGTTGTCCAAACTCGCGAAGCAGCGATGCCGACATCGACTCCATGAGGATGACGATGACATTGGGCTTGCTGGTGGGCTCACGGTGCGTGGAATCATTGATGATGAAGCGGTGAAGCACCTGTGTGCTGTCCGCTTTCCCGCTGATACCAAGCCATTGCCGGGTCTCGTCCACGGCCTCGTGTGCAGGCATGAGGTGCAGCTCCTTGTTCTCTGGCCGCATGTCATCGAGCACCGAGGTCAGCAGGTTGAAGGCGGGATTGATGCCCAACTGGTTGAGAAACGGGTCGTCACAATAGTACGCTTCGCTCACCTTGATGGGGTTATAACCCCGCCGCCCGCGGATACCGAAGATGCAGAGGGCGATGAGCGCAAGCGTCAAGACGGAGCGAAGGGCATAAGACACAGGGCGCCGGTCAGTGGGAAGACCTTTTAATGACTTGGCGTAGACACGCTCCATGCGGAGCAACGCCCAGATGAAAGCGGTTGTGAGCGCGATGTAGAGCGCGATGTAGAGCCAATAGCCCTTCTCTTCGACGAGCATGCCTGCTGTCGTGGCGGTGTAGCCGAACCATCCGAAGATACTGGAGTTGATGTTCTTGAAGAAATAGGCAAAGTAAGGTGTGTTGGCGGCTGAAGGCATGAAGGCGATGGCGTAGAAGACGGCCAGCCACAGCGTGACGCCTCGCCGGAACCAGTGGTGGCTCCATCCGGCGATGCCCGCAATGAGCACCACGGCGAGTGGTGCCACCATGATGTAGCAGGCAATGACATTGTCGAACCACAGGCCGCGGATGAAAGCCCCTGCCGGACTGATGTCGGGGTGCGTGATCTGGCCGTGGAGAGCAATGAACTCCACCAGACGAAAGAGAGTGAAAACCAATAAAGCCGTGACATGGATGCCCAAAAGCCACAAGACCGACCTAAGAAAACGTTTCATGTTACAAAATTAATACATATCTCTGGTGATAGGTAATGTTATTCGATAAAAAAGCGGTAAATTTGCGGAATAATTCATTTTGTGAGCCTTTCCCTGCCTTTTGGAGAATGATATGGGAAAAGAAATTGAACAAAGGAAGATGGACAAGAGATATCGTTTTGTATTCTGGTCGGTGGTGGTAGTCTCTGCCGTGGTGCTGTTACCATTTCTCGGTAACACTGATTTTACGACCAAAGGCGAGCCCCGTGAGGCCGTTGTGGCCTTGTCGATGCTGAACCAACATAATTGGATCCTACCGGTCAACAATGGTTTCGACATTCCTTACAAGCCACCATTCTTCCAATGGTGCATCGCCGTTTTCTCAATGCTGGCAGGGCATGTCAGCGAGTTTACGTCGCGTCTGCCATCTGCTCTTGCCCTTATCATTATGTTAGGAGCGGGCGCCGTGTTCTTTGCCAAGCGCAAAGGCCGTGATCTGAGTTTCCTTGCCGCTATGCTCATGCTTACGGCTTTCGAAGTGCACAGGGCGGGTACCAACTGTCGTGTCGACATGGTGCTGACGATGTTTGTGGTCTGTTCGCTCTATGCGATGTACATTTGGTGGGAGAAAGGCTGTCGCTATCTGCCGTGGCTGGCTGTTCTCTGTATGAGTGGTGGCACGTTGACTAAAGGTCCGGTGGGCATCGTTCTGCCTTGCTTCGTGATGTTTATCTTTATGCTTTTCATGGCGTGGCAACAAGAGAAGCTCGGCGTGGCTGTCGTATGGAGAACGGTTTACAAGCTGTTTTTCTCTGCCTTGCTTGCTGTCGTGTTGCCCGCTCTGTGGTATTGGGCGGCTTATCGTCAGGGCGGCGACCAGTTCCTTGCACTTGTCATGGACGAGAATGTAGGGCGTTTTTTGGGGAAGATGAAGGAGGTCACTCACGACAATCCCTGGTACTACAACCTCACGATGCTGTTTTCCGGCTGGCTTCCCTGGACGTTGCCGATGGTCGTGTCTCTCTTCTTCCTGCCTTGGAAGCGGTATGTTGGTCTGTTGAAGGCTCAAGCAGACGGGCTCTCTCTTTGGAGCCGCATGGTGGCGGGCTTACGGAAGGCTGATGCCATTCAGGTCTTCACCTGGCTTTCGTTTCTGCTCATTCTTTTCTTCTATTGTATTCCCAAGAGCAAGCGTGGGGTCTATCTCCTGCCGTGTTATCCATTTATGGCTATGCTGATGATGGAGTATGCTTCCTGGTTTGTGAAGCATTCGCTGTTCCCCATCCGTTTCTATATCGGCATTCTGTCATTGACGGCTGTTGTACTGACGGCAGTCTTGGTCGTGGTGAGAGCCGGCATGGTGGGCGACAGCCTCTTCCACGGCAAGCATGCTTGGGAGAATGCGCAGATACTTCATGCCCTGTCAGATGGAGCAATGGGCTTTGGCGACATTGTCCTCTCACTGTTGCCGCTGTTGGCTGCCTGCCTTGGATTGATGGTGCTGCTTCATCGTCGTGTAGGTTTCATTACGAGTCGGCCGGTTCTTATCTCCACAGTGATGACCCTGCTCGTCTTTATGGCTTTTGATGGCTATTATAAACCTACAGCGATGAATTGTAAAAGTCTGCGTCCACTCGCTTTGCAGGTGGGGCGTGTGGCCAAAGACGAACCGATATATGCGCTCACCGAAATCAGCCATCCCAAAGTAGGCGATGATGCCTTGCGCTTCTATGGCATCGATTTTTATTTGGGCGACCGTCTCCGGCAGTTCAGTGTTGACCGGCCAAAACATGGCATTGTCGTTGTGCCTGCGCAAAAGAAAGCCTTGCTTAGCGATTCTTTCTGCAAGAATTATCTGTTTACAGAACAAATGCGGACACCGCATCGCGCCTCCACTTTCAAAGATACGGTCTATGTCTACCGCTTCCGATTGAAGGAATAAGACAGTGAGAAGCTGTCCTTTCCACCTTTAGTCGTCCCAAAGAGATACAGCACCGGATATCGTCTCCAGCTCCTCAACATCGCCGAACGGCTTGGCTAACTGTTCTTCTTCAACCTTATGGTAAGTCTGAAAAGTGATCGTGGGTGCATCCCTTGATGCTGCTAAAAGGCGGTTATCGTCTTGACAGATATGTATCTTTATGCGTGGAGTGATGTATTTCAGCTTATTTTCCATCTCTGCAGGTTTTATTAAAAGGATCTTTGGTAGTTTTGAACTTATTTCTTTAGCAGTTTTTCCCCGTCTTTAATTATGATACCTTTGAATGTGCGCGATGCCAGACGGCCGTCAAGTGTATAGCATGGACTGTCATTGTCGCCTGCCATCCGTCGTATCCATGTGGTAGTGTTGGCTTTGTCAAACAGGTAGAAAGGCTTTGCTGTTGCCTGTTTTCCGTCGGTTGCCGGTAGGGCGAGATAGGCTTTGTGGGCTCCATTTGTAAACTGTGCGCCATTATCCGCGCCCCAGAAGAACCCCACGTTGTCTCCATCCCTTGAAAGCAGATAATAGGTATCGCTGGCGTTGCCTTGTATCAGCGTCGTGGTGTCGCTGCCTTTGAGTTGATTGTTGGGATCGCTGACACCTGTCTCGGCCGACCGCGCCAAGTTGTATGTGCCCTGTACGGCTTTCAGTACCACGGCGGTGGCCTTGGGTAATGTCTCGCCGCTGTTGTAGGTTTGGCTCGGCACTATTTCATTGTTTTGAATTTTCATGGTGTATGCGGTGACACCTTCCGGCACCTTTAGCGTGCGGTCACTATAATATAATGTAGCGTATCCTGTGTTTCCAATCGTCACAACGTCCTCGGAGACAAGCGAAATCTCATCAAGGAAGAAGTAACTGCCAGAGAATTCAACCTTGTCTATGGGCTGTTCGCTGGTAAGAGGAATAGAAAAAGAGCTCCATTTGCCTTGTTCAGGTGTGAATATTTGTGATTTCAGAGTACTGCCATTTGATAAATATGCCTTGGCAGTGACCTGTGCTTTATAGTCAGGATCGAGGCTTGGTGCTAACATGAAATTGAGCCGACAATTCTTCAGTCCCAATTGAGACAGGGCTTTGACTGTATAATTATCAACGACACAAATACATTGGTAGCCTTCCCAAAAACGGCCTTGTTGGTCCGAATTAATATCCGGCATGTAAAAGGGTAATGCAAAATCGACATTGCCTCCACACGACAGATATTTTTCAAAACCTTGGTAGTAGACTTCGTTTTCAGGTGCTTTCCGATTGACCGTTAACTTATATGATACCTGTTGATAGGCATAGTTGTCGTCGCCTTGAAAGATAGCAAATATTTGAGTAGAGCCGACATGTTTAATTATTTTATTTTTACGGCTTTTGATTAATATTTGTTTCACATGGCGCTGCTCTTTCATCGGCTGTTGTAAAAGGAAAAAAGGCAAAGCCACAATGAAGTAGTTTTGCCCTATAGCTGATGATGTAGTACTCCGACTGGGAATCGAACCCAGATCAAAGGTTTAGGAAACCTCCGTTCTATCCATTGAACTATCAGAGCCCATCAACGAAATAGCATGGTCGCATGCTATTTCGTTGCAAAGGTAAGGATAATTATTTGAAAAGTGCAAAGGAGCGACGAATTTTTTGCAGTGTACCCTGCGGTAGTGCCCGCCACATTGGGCGGCCACTGCACTGCACTATTTATCGTTGACTTTCGCGCCGATTTTCTTCATCCATTTGCCTCCTATCATGCAGGCTATGCCCACAATGATGATGGGAATGGAGAGGATTTGCCCCATGTCGAGCGGCATGCCGGCCTCGAAAGGCTCTTGTATATCCTTGACAAACTCGATGAAGAAACGTGCCGTGAACACCAGCGTGAGACACAATCCCACGAAAAATCCACTGCCTACTTTCTCGGGATGCTTCTTATAAAGTGCATAGATGAGAAGGAAGAAGCACGCGTAGGCGATGGCTTCGTAGAGCTGACCGGGGTGGCGCGGGTACTTATCCACCTTCTCAAAGATAAAGGCCCAGGGCACATCGGTGACCTTACCGATGATCTCCGAGTTCATAAGGTTACCCAGTCGGATAAAGGTTGCCGTGACGCATGAGCAGATACCCATGTTGTCGAACACCGTCCACACATTGACTTTATTACGGTAGGAGTAAATAAAGATGGCAATAATCATGCCGATAACGCCGCCGTGTGAGGCCAGACCCTCATATCCAGTATACTTCCATGAGCCGTCGGCCATGAAGTGAATGGGCAAAAACATCTCCACAATATGCTTTCCCGAGGAGAGAAAATAGTCGGGTTGATAGAAAAGGCAGTGACCAAGGCGAGCGCCGATGAGCACACTGACGAAGATGTATATGAAAAGTGGGTCAAACTTTTCGTCAGGAATCTTCTCATCCTTATAGAGCTTAGCCATGAGTATCGTGCCGAGCAGCAGGCCCGCGAGCCAGCACATGGCATACCAGCGCACGCCGAAAGAGCCAATGTGGAAGATGACTTCCGATGGGTTCCAAACGATATAGAGCAAGTTCATCATGTTATGAAAGATTAAACGTTAAAGCGGAAGTGCATGATGTCGCCGTCCTGCACCTCATAATCTTTGCCTTCGATATAGAGCTTTCCGGCCTCTTTCACGGCAGTCTCAGAACCATACTGGATATAGTCGTCGTACTTGATGACCTCGGCACGGATGAATCCTTTCTCAAAGTCGGTGTGGATGACACCGGCGCACTGCGGTGCCTTCCAGCCCTTGTGGAAGGTCCAAGCCTTGACTTCCATTTCTCCGGCGGTGATGAATGTCTGCAGGTTGAGCAGATGATAGGCTTTCTTGATGAGTCGGTTGACGCCACTCTCCTCCAGTCCGAGGTCGTCGAGGAACAGCTTCTTCTCTTCATAGGTGTCGAGAGAGGCAATGTCTTCCTCCGTCTTTGCGGCGATGACCATAGCCTCGGCACCCTCTCCTGCGGCGATGTCCTCCACTATTTTGCTGTATTTGTTGCCGGTTTTTGCACAGGCCTCGTCTACATTGCAGACGTAGAGCACGGGCTTGGTGGTGAGCAGGAAGAGGTCGCGTGCGGCCTTCTGCTCCTCTTTGGAGTCGAAGGTCACCGTGCGCGCATTCTCTCCGCGGTCGAGGACCTCTTTGTAAGCGTGGAGCACGTCGACGAGAACCTTGGCATCCTTGTTGCCGGTGGCCGCCACTTTCTCCTGTTTAGCCAGCTGTCCCTCGATGGTCTCGAGGTCTTTGAGCTGTAGCTCGGTGTCGATGATGTCCTTGTCGGCCGTGGGGTCCACGGGAGTACCGCCCTCACGCACCACGTTGTCGTCGTCGAAGCAGCGTATGACGTGGATGATGGCATCGCACTCACGGATGTTTCCGAGAAACTTGTTGCCGAGCCCTTCACCCTTCGAGGCACCTTTCACCAGTCCGGCAATGTCGACGATCTCGCACGTTGCCGGCACAATGCGCCCCGGATGCACAATCTCAGCGAGTTTGGTCAGGCGCTCGTCGGGCACGGTGATCACGCCGAGGTTGGGCTCTATCGTACAGAATGGGAAGTTGGCTGCCTGTGCCTTGGCGCTTGACAGGCAGTTGAAAAGCGTGGATTTGCCCACATTGGGCAATCCCACGATACCACATTTTAATGCCATATCTTCTATATAAACGTTTATATTCTATTACTCGTTTGCAGCTGCAAAATTACTGAATAAATGGGATATAACGTATTTTTCAAGCCTTTATCTCCTTTTTAATCTCTTCCAGGCTAATCTTCTTCCGCACCTTCACGCGGTCGAATCCCTGTCCGTAGACGCCGATGACAGCACTCTGTGACACAAAGGCATCGGGATCGATCTCATCGATGAGGTCGAAGATGAACGATGACTCGCTTTTCTTGGCAATGCAGAAGATGACCTTGATGTCGCGCTTTGAATAGAATCCATTGCCGTTGAGTGTGGAGCAACCACGGTCTGCAATCTTGTTGATGGCCTCGCCGATCTCCTGCCATTTCTCAGAGATGATGAAGAACTGCACCGACTGTCGCAGCGAGTTGACGATATAGTCGACGCAAAACGAGATAATGAAGAGTAGGACATAGCCGTAGAGCACCTTTTCCCAGTCACGCAGCACGACGTAGCTTGAGGTGATGATGGTGAGGTCACAGAAGAGGATGATGTGTCCGAGGGAAACGTCGCGGTACTTATGCACCATAGCCGCTACGACATCGGAGCCGCCTGTGCTGCCGCCTGCTGAGAGGCCCAGACCTACGCTCGTGCCCATGAACACGCCGCCGACGATGCATGCCATGAACTTCTGGTCGGCGAGCAGGTGGACGTCCATGGCACCAAGCCACTGGATGACCGTCGAGCCCAAGGTGAAAACGATGACCGCATAGATGGTCTTCACGCAGAAACGCCAGCCCAGTACCTTCAGTGCGGCGATGAGCAGCGTAGCGTTGATGATGAAATAGGTGTACTGAGTGGGAATGCCGGTACCCCAATAAACAATCTCTGCAATACCTACGGTGCCGCCCATAGTGATGTGGTTGGGGATGAGAAAGAGGTAAAGACCCACCACACCGATGAGCATGGCGATGGTGATGATGGCATAATCGCGGATGGTGCGATACACCGATTTCGTGTGATTTCTTTCCAGTTTCATGATGATTTGTGCTTGATACTTTTATCAAGTCAGTATTCTTTGTTCTTACTTGCTTTCTTGTTTTTTTTCGACTGCGGTTGAGTCGTTTTGCCATTACAGTGTAAAGGCATTGCCATTACAGTGTAAAGGCATCGCGATTACAGCGTAAAGGCATCGCCATTACAGTGTAAAGGCATCGCCATTACGGTGTAGAGGGAAAAGCCTTGCGGTATAGGCTAATAAGGTTGTCGTCATAGCGCTCCTGACTGGCCAATTCAATGCCATCGGGAAGCAGCGGCGCCCGCACGCCCACTCCAGCTAAGAGTGGCGAGGTCTCGACCCGTATCTCATCCCACAGCCTGCGGTCGAGGAAGGCCTTCAGGGTCTGCGCGCCGCCCTCGACAATCAGACTCTGCCGCTGCTCCCTGACGAGACGTTCCATCACTGTGTCGATGTTGTCCAGGCAGACGAAGTCTCCGGGCACGCCAACAGATGAGTGGGAGAGCACGATGCGTTCGGGGTCATGCCCCGTCCACTGCCTGACGTTGAGCCGCGGATGGTCGGTCTCCAGAGTGTTGCGCCCTATGAGGATAGCGTCGCTCTCTGCGCGGAGCTTGTGACTGAGCATCAGTGTGAAAGGTGTGGAGATGTTTATCGGGGCCCCGTCTCTGCCGCTGATAAAGCCGTCGGCCGTCTGTGCCCATTTCAAGATGATATAGGGTCGGCGGTGCTCATTGAACGTCATGAACCGGCGGTTCATGGCTTTGCAGTCCTCTTCGAGAACGCCTACGGTGACGGTGATGCCCGCTTCCCGCATGCGTTGGATGCCCCGGCCCTGCACCTTGGTAAAGGGATCGACACAGCCACAGACGCAGCGGCGCACCCCCTTGCTGATGATCAGGTCGCAGCACGGTGGCGTGTGGCCCCAATGGCTACAGGGCTCCAGCGAGACATAGATGGTGGCCTCGTTGAGCAAGAACTCGTCTTCAGCCTTGACCGATGCGAAGGCATTCACCTCGGCATGAGGCCCACCCACAGGAGAAGTGAAGCCTTCGCCGATGATGCGGCCGTCAGCTGACACGATCACTGCACCCACCATCGGGTTGGGCTTGGTGGTGAGCAGGCCGTTAGAAGCCAACTGGAGACAGCGGCGCATCATCTTTTCGTCTTTTTCCTGTAAAGTCATATCCACTCGTATTGTTGATTGACAAACTTTTCTTGTGCAAAGATAGCTAAATTCCCTAAAAATGTTTATCTTTGCGGTAATGGAAAGTAATATTTTCAATTATTCCGCTCTTTGGCACCGTCTTTTGCCCATTTACAGTGCCAGTGAGGCTCAGGCTATCGTCCGTTTGTTACTCGACGGGCTCTATGGCCTGACGCTGACCGACATCGCCATGGGCACTGTCGATGCCCTGTCTTTGTCGGAGCAGCGGCGGCTTGATGCCATGATCTGCCGACTGAGGAATGGGGAGCCGGTGCAGTATATCCTTGGCAAGGCATGGTTTGGTGGCCGTCAGTTCGCGGTCTCGCCGAGCGTGCTCATCCCCCGTCCGGAGACAGAAGACCTCTGCCGGATGGTGGCAGACGACAGCCATCCTTCTACGAGTGCAGCCAACGAGCTGCCTCTGGCAGTGCTGGATGTGGGCACAGGCAGCGGATGCATCGCCGTCACGCTGGCTTTGGATCTGCCCGATGCCACGGTGACGGCCATTGATATCTCCGCCCAGGCCTTGAAGATTGCCTCGGCCAATGCGGCACAGCTCCATGCCGACGTGAACTTCCTCAGGCGGGATATCCTCAAGATGGCCGATCCGACCAACGCGGGTGAGCCCTCCGTCAAGCAACCACGAGAGTGGGATGTCATCGTCTCCAACCCACCGTATATCATGGAAAGGGAGAAGACAGGCATGGAGACCAACGTGCTCGACTATGAGCCGCGGATTGCGCTTTTTGTACCTGACGATGACCCTTTGTGCTTCTATCGCGCCATTGCTAAATATGCTGACAAGACGCTGAAGCCGTTGGGAAAGCTCTATTTCGAAATCAACCCGCTCTTTGCTGAAGCCATCACACGGATGTTGCGGCAGAAAGGCTTTACCGAAATCATAGTTGCCGACGACCGCTTTGGCAAGCAGCGGTTGGTCAAATGCATGAAACCTGCGGCTTCGTAAGCCCCCAAACGACTATAAAGATGTTTAGAAAGCAACCTTTAAGCAAGGAGAAAGCCCTCTCAAGACTTGCGGCGCTGTGTGCCAAAGCAGAATACTGTACCGGCGACATGGAAGACAAGATGCGGCGTTGGGGCCTCGATGCCGAGGCCATTCGTGAGAATATCGATTATCTCGTCGGGCACCAGTATATCGACAACGTGCGCTATTGCAAGGCGTTTGTCAACGATAAGATAGCCTGTAACCACTGGGGACGTCGCAAGATAGAGCAGGCCCTGTGGATGAAGCACATCCCCGAGAGTGTCTCTGCGCCCGTGCTCGATGCCGTGCCGCAGGAAGTCTATGTCAGGGTGTTGAGGCCTCTGCTCGATGCCAAACGACCGACGATTAAAGCCGAGAGCGACTATGAACGGCAGATGAAACTCATCAAGTTCGCCCTCGGACGAGGGTTTGATTTGGATGAAATCAAACTATGTCTCTAAGGTTTGCCCATGCCTTCCTTGCCCTTATGGCGCCGCGAACCTGTTGCGGTTGCGGCCGACGGTTAGCGGAAGAAGAGGATGTATTTTGTGCCGTCTGTATGATGCATCTGCCCTTTACCGATTTTCTCAGCCATCCTTACGACAACGCAATGGCCCGGACATTTTGGGGAATCATCCGTCATTTCGAGAAGGCTTATGCCTTGATGTACCACGAGCCGCACGCTCATTCAGCGCGGGCAGTCTATCAATTGAAATACTATAACAAGCCCGATGTGGGCGTGGAGTTAGGTGTGCTCATGGGCAAACGCATGAAGGCGGCGGGATTTACCGATGACATTGACTTCATAGTGCCGGTGCCGCTTGCCAAGAAGCGCGAGCGTCAACGCGGATTCAATCAAAGTGAGATGATTGCCCAAGGCATCAGTGATGCTACGGGGTTGCCTGCGGTAAACAATGTGGTGCGGAGAACTTCCTTTCATGGAAGTCAGACACAGATAGACCGATGGAGCCGCGCTGAGAATGTGGAGGACGCCTTTGAGCTTCTCAATGCCGACAGCTTGAGAGGGCGCCACGTGCTCATTGTGGACGATATCGTCACCACGGGCGCCACGGTCTCAGCCTTGGCCAAAGTGCTTGGAAAAGCTGAGAGAGTAAGGATCAGCGTCGCTTCTATTGGCTTTGCCGGTGAAAGAATATACAGTAAGAATGAGAATGTAAGCCTTTTCTCCGAATAAGCACACACTTTTTTTTGCTATGTCACACTTTTGCTGTATCTTTGCCAACAAAGTAAAAGAAAACAAAGCAACAATAATAACGTTATCATGATGAACGATTTGAAACATGCTTTCGCGGAGAAACTGCTTGGCATCAAAGCTATCAAGCTGCGGCCCAACGAGCCTTTCCAGTGGGCTTCGGGCTGGAATTCCCCTATCTATACCGACAATCGTCTCGTGCTGAGCTATCCTGAGGTGCGTGCGTTTGTCAAGACAGAGCTCACGCATGCTGTCATAGCCAGCTTCCCCGAAGCCAGGGCAGTGGCCGGCGTGGCTACAGGTGCCATAGCCATGGGCATGGCAGTGGCCGACTTGCTTCAGCTGCCTTACGCCTATGTGCGGCCGAAACCGAAGGACCATGGCACGAAGAACCAGATAGAAGGACGTCTGCCAGAGGGTGCCAAAGTGGTGGTGATAGAGGATCTGATATCCACAGGATCCTCATCGCTGAAGGCCGTTGAGGCATTGCGACAGGCAGGTTTTGAGGTTGTGGGGATGGTGGCAAGCTACACCTATGGCTTCCCCGTGGCTGAGCAAGCATTCAAGGATGCAGGCCTCAAGCTCATCACTCTTGGCGACTATGAGCACACCATTGAGATTGCCGCTGAGACAGGTTATATCTCAAAAGACGACATTGAGGTGCTCAAGGAATGGCGGAAGAATCCGGCAGAGTGGAGGAAATAAGAGCCGATACAGACTGACATGGATGTGTTTAGAATCGCTATAGCAATAGTTGCCTTCAGCATTCTTGGCTGTAGTATCTATATGGACGTGCGGGCATTTCATGAGAGTGGAAGTATCGAGTCATCTCTCTTGACCGGATTCTCCATGGTAGGCATACGGATAGGCATGTATAGCGGTTATAAGAAAAGCATTAAAGAAAGTACACAAGAAAGTACAAAAGAATGAGCACAAAGATAGAAAGTTCCATCCGTGAGATACCTTATTCGCAACAGTCGGTTTACAATATGCTGAGCAATCTCAGCAATATCGACAAAGTACGTGATAAGATACCCGAAGATAAAGTTAATGATCTGCAGTTTGATAATGACAGCATCACGATATCCACACAGATGGGAAGTGTGAAACTCGTCATCGCAGACCGCGAGGAACCAAAGATGATTAAGTTTGAGACGGCGGAGAGTCCACTGCCTTTCAACTTTTGGATTCAGGTTCTTCCAGTGTCAGATACGACCTGCAAGATGAAGCTCACCATCAGGTCTGATGTCAATCCTTTTATGGCGTCGATGGTGAAAAAGCCACTGCAACAGGGTGTTGAAAAGATTGCCGATGCGTTGCAAGCTATAAAATATGAATAGAAGTTAAGAAGCATAAGCGTTTGGATTGTTGAAGTTCTGCACTTTAGAACTTCTGCATTCCTGTATTTCTGGACATCTAAACTCCTATACTTCTGAACTTCTCAAAGAATAAAGATATGTCCAATAAACTCTGGGAAAAGAACTTTGAGGTCAACAAAGAGATAGAGCGGTTCACTGTTGGCCGCGATCGCGAAATGGATATGTATCTCGCCAAATACGACGTGCTCGGCTCGATGGCGCATATCACGATGCTTGAAAGCATCGGCTTGCTGGCCAAAGAAGAACTGTTGAAACTGCTGGCTGAGCTGAAGCATATCTATCATCTATGCGAGGAAGGCCGCTTTGTCATTGAGAAAGACGTGGAGGATGTCCACTCTGAAGTGGAGCTCATGCTTACACGCAAGCTCGGCGACATTGGTAAGAAAATTCACTCCGGGCGGTCGCGCAACGACCAGGTGCTCGTAGACCTGAAACTCTTTACCCGACATGAACTTATGGAGATTGTTGGCAATGTCAAGGTACTCTTCGATGAGCTCATCCAGAAAAGTAACCAATATAAAGATGTGTTGATGCCGGGTTACACCCATCTGCAGATTGCCATGCCGTCAAGTTTCGGGCTGTGGTTCGGCGCCTATGCTGAGAGTCTGGCCGACGACATGCTCTATCTACAGGCTGCCTGGCGCATGACCAATCGCAATCCGCTCGGCTCAGCTGCAGGCTATGGAAGCAGTTTTCCGCTCAACAGGCAACTGACAACCGATCTCCTCGGCTTTGATTCCATGGACTACAATGTCGTCTACGCGCAGATGGGACGCGGCAAGATGGAGCGCAATGTGGCGTTCGCCATGGCTACCGTGGCGGGTACGTTGGCAAAGATGGCTTTTGACGCTTGTCTGTTCAACTGTCAGAACTTCGGCTTCGTAAAGCTTCCCAAAGAGTGCACCACAGGATCGAGCATCATGCCACATAAGAAAAACCCTGATGTTTTTGAGCTGATACGCGCGAAGAGCAATAAATTGCAGAGCTTGCCACAGCAGATCATGATGATCATGAACAATCTGCCCGTGGGCTATTTCCGTGATCTACAGATCATCAAGGAGACGTTTTTGCCAGCCTTCGACGAGCTCAACGACTGTCTGCGTATGGCGGCGTATATCATCAACAAGATGGAAGTGAATGAGCATATCCTTGACAACCGGATGTACGATCCGATGTTCTCCGTCGAGGAAGTCAACCGTCTTGCTGCTGCCGGCATGCCTTTCCGCGACGCCTATAAGAAAGTAGGGCTGGAGATCGAGGCTGGCGAGTTTGTCGCTGACAAGAATATCCACCACACCCATGAGGGCTCCATCGGCAACCTCTGCAATGACAAGATACAGGCTTTGATGAAGCAGACACTCGGATCATTCCATTTTGATAAGGTCACTGATGCGGAAAAGAAGCTGTTGGATCGTTAGTTTGGCGCTCTTGGCGGGTGCTCTTGTCGCTTGCAGCAGCGACAACGACACTTTTAGCAAACTGCGTTTGGGCATTTATATAGATAACTCGACACACCAGGACGCCACACTTGCCTCGGCTATGAATTCTGCTTCGCCGGGCGTATTCTGCCATATTGGCTATGAGGCGTCGTCGAGATCGTTTGTCTTCTCCTCCAATCAGGGCGGGAGCAGCCGGAGCAGACTCAACGCCAAAGAAATGGAAATGGGGCTCTTCAGCAGAATTGGGATGAACAACGGCGTCATTGTCGGCTACGGTAACCTCTCCACCACGGACACGGGCGGCTACATTTTCTATGCCTTTGACGCGCAGTGTCCTAACTGCTTCAACTACTATGCTACTCCCATGAAGAGTTATCCGCTCACGATGACGGCAGCAGGCTTGGCTGTCTGTGCCCACTGCAAGCGGCAATACAATATGAACACGGGCGGCAACTGTATCAACGACTCGGGGAAAGGACTGATCAGATACCGCGCCACCACGACGGGAGCATTAGGCTATCTCGTCGTAAACTGATGAATAACATGAAGCTGACCATTATCATACCTTGTTATAATGAAGAAGAGGTTCTGCCTTGGACGCTTGACAAGCTTGCCGTGCTGATTGACCGGTTACGGATGGAAGCCGACACCGAAGCTCGGCTTCTGCTCATCGACGACGGCAGCCACGACCGCACATGGGAGCTTATCGCTGAGGCGGCACAGGCGCACGACTATGTCAGTGGAATCCGATTCTCACACAATGAAGGCCATCAGAATGCCCTATGGGCGGGCATGCAGGAGAGCGTAGCAACCAGCGACGCCGTCGTTTCCATCGATGCTGACCTGCAGGATGATGAGAATGCCATCATCGACATGGCGCGGCAGGTCGGCCAAGGTGCGGACATCGTCTACGGTGTACGTCGGAAACGTGAGACCGACACGTGGTTCAAGCGTTTCACGGCGCAGGTCTTCTACAGACTCATGAAGAGCATGGATTCGGAGATTGTCTACAATCATGCCGACTTCCGCATGATGACACGCCGCGCCGTGGAGGCACTCATGCAATATCCTGAGCGCAACCTTTTTCTCCGCGGTATGGTCAGGCAGCTCGGTTTCAATGAGGGCTACACCTATTACGACCGGCGCGCACGCACAGCCGGAGAATCGAAATATCCATTGAAAAAGATGTTGGCGTTCAGTATCGAAGGCATTACATCCTTTTCCATTGCACCACTGAAGTTCATTACTTTCGTTGGTCTGACCATGACACTCATCTCTTTTGTCATGATCATCTTTGCCATTGTGCGTCATGCAGAGGGTGAGACGACGCAAGGCTGGACCTCTCTGCTCGTCTCATTGTGGTTTATTGGCGGTATCATTACTACGGCACTTGGTGTCACGGGTATGTATATCGGTAAAATTTATATTGAGGTGAAGCACCGTCCCCGATATTTTATCCAGGAAAGAGCATAGGAACGGCAGTATTTCTCTTGTCTTATCCATTTCGATCTTTACTCTGCCATCAATGGTTGGGAGCCCAACAGACAGACAGCCAAAAGAAGAAACTAAAAAGGCTGGCACGTGTAGGACGTTTCTCCGGCACGTGCCGTACAGTTCTCCGGCACGTGTCGTACGATGCTCCTGCACGTGCCGTACGATGCTCTGGCACGTGCCGGAGGATCTTTCTTAGTCTATAAGAGGTTCCAAATCTTCTCTACTAATCTCGGCACCGCATAGCGGGACAGTTGCGTTTCCGGAATCCAGATATACTCCTCGGGCAGTTGCGGCCGCACCGTGGTGTCCAATAGGTAGAAGTCAGCAAGCAGAATGCGGTGGGTCAGCACATGACGCACGCCGGAAGCCAACAGCGTGAGACGACCGTCCCAGGCAGGCAATGGCGCGTCCTCGAAAATGGGTGGCTCCCAGAGACCCTGCCAGATGTCGCCGGATCCACGGCGGTGAATGGCAGTATAGCCTTGGCAACGGATGTAGACATAAGCCATGTGTCGGGTGGTTACCACCGTCTTTTTCTGTTTTACAGGCAGCGTGCTGACGCTGTCGGCTCTTCGGGCTTCACATTCTTCGACAAAGGGACAGTCTGAACAGGCCGGTGAGAGAGGCGTGCACTGTGTGGCGCCAAAGTCCATGAGAGCCTGATTGAAGAGGCTTGCCCCACTTATGGTTCCGCCAAGTGGAGACAGAGCGGAGGACGGAGCTGCTTGGATAAGTTCGTTGGCGAGTGCGGTGAATGTTTTCTTTCCCGCCGTAGTATTGATGGGAGTGTGGAGGTCATACAGTCGTGCGAGTACGCGGTAGACATTGCCGTCCACTGCCGCGGCTTTTATGCCGAAGGCCAACGAGGCGATGGCGGCAGCGGTGTAGTCGCCCACACCCTTGAGTTGCCGGATTGTCGGGAGCGTCGTAGGAAAATGTCCCCATGCCACAATTTGTCGGGCAGCATAGTGCAGGTTACGCGCCCGGGAATAATAGCCGAGCCCCTGCCACAGTTTCAGCACCTCGTCCTCGGAAGCAGCGGCAAGTCCTTCAACTGTCGGCCAAGTCTCCATGAAGCGTTGCCAGTAGGCCATGCCTTGGCTGATGCGTGTCTGTTGCAGAATGATCTCGCTGAGCCAGATGGCATATGGGTCGCGGGTATGCCGCCAGGGCAGGTCACGCCCATGGTTTTCATACCAGCGCGCCAATAGGGAGAAGAAATGATCAGGATTCATAAAGCGAACGCGAACTAACAGGAATGCAAAGCTACTCAATAATTCTTTAAATCCCATGCAATATGTGTCAAAAGTGATGGTGGGGGCAATCATGAGATCTTTCCGCTCTCTAAGTGAGTATTCTTTTCAATGGTTATTTAATTCTAATTAACGGGGAGAGGTAACAATCGTTACCACTGTCCGCTTTTTTAGTATGCTCGGCATGAGTATTGTCTAACGGGTGCAAGTCCCGAGTAAGCCTTAATAGCGGGAATTACATAGCCAAAGGCAAGGGCGTCCATCGTGAGGTGGAATCTGAAAGAAGCCGGCGGCAAACATCTGACCTAACGAACAGAAACTTCATACAAGGCATATGACCGTGGGTAAGGTTGCTAAACAAATCAAAGCCCTATAGCTATTCGGAACGGTTGGTGTAAATGAAGTGGGTATAAGATGGAAAGACAATGCCCTTATCCGAGGAGGTCTCACGGACACTTCAAATAGTTTTTTTTACGAAAGAAGTGGAGTAAAGCTTGCCGTGAGAAGTCAGCAGACGCCATAGTAGTGCAATACTCGATAACGTTGCATGAAGGGCTGAACCTAACAATCAAGCGATAGTAATTGAAACATACCTCATGAAGGAAAGAATGCAGAAAACATTATCCCAAGTTAATGGCTGCCCCCAAAGAGATAGGTCGGAAACCGAATGGTATGGGGGAGTGCAGACCTACATGTGGATGTGTGAAGACAACATCGTGGAAGTACCATTCGACAAGGAACACCTTTTCGAGCAAATCCTTAGCCCTTCAAATCTCAACCGAGCCTACAAGGCAGTTATGAGAAACAAAGGCTGTGGTGGTATCGACAAGATGTCGTGTGAGCAGTTGCTCCCATGGCTATTGACCAATAAGGACTTGCTCATCCGTTCCTTGATGGACGGCTCTTACCGTCCAAACCCAGTGAAAAGGGTAGAAATACCCAAAGACAATGGCAAGATGCGCCTGTTGGGAATACCTACAGTAGTAGACCGTTTGGTGCAACAAGCCATAAACCAAGTATTGACCCCCATCTATGAGAACCAATTTTCCAAGACGAGCTACGGCTTCCGTCCGAGAAGAGGATGCCATGACGCAATACGAGGAGCGCAAAGTATAATTAATGAAGGCTACATATATGTAGTAGACCTTGACCTTGAACGCTTCTTCGATACCGTGAGCCATAGCAGACTCATAGAAATTCTCAGCCGTACGATAAAAAGACGGCAGAGTGGTCAGTCTTATACACAAATATCTCCGAAGTGGTGTAATGAACAAAGGCTTGTTTGAAGCGAGCGAAGAGGGAACTCCCCCAAGGAGGACCGCTAAGTCCGTTGTTGAGTAACATCATACTCAACGAATTGGACAAAGAACTTGAACGCAGAGGGCTTCCCTTTGTACGCTATGCCGATGACTCGATGATATTCTGTAAGTCCAAAAGGGCTGCAATGCGAGTGAAGGAGTCTATAACCCGATTTATAGAAAATGTTCTATATCTCAGAGTCAACAAGGAAAAGACCGTAGTGTCGTATGTACGTGGAGTGAAATATCTGGGCTACTCCTTTTATGTGATGAAAGGCAAATGCCAACTCACTGTGCACCCAAAATCCAAAGCCAAGATGAAGTCAAGGTTGAAAGAACTGACAAGTCGCAGCAATGGATGGGGATATGCCAAGAGAAAGCAAAAGCTGAAAGAATACATAAGAGGGTGGGTTGGCTATTATCACCTTGCCAATATGAAGCGTCTCTTGCTTGAAACAGACGAATGGTTAAGACGTAGAATACGCATGTGTATATGGAAAGCTTGGAAGAAAGTCAAGACAAAAGTGGCAAACCTCATTAGATGTGGTATTAATAAATACCAAGCATACGAATGGGGTAATACTCGTAAGGGTTATTGGCATATAGCTAATAGTCCTATTTTAGCAACTGCAATAAGTAACAACAATCTACGTGCAGCAGGGTATGCTACTTTAATGGGGACGTATCTCGAATGGCACCCCAAAATAGGAACCGCCGTATGCGGGACCGCATGTACGGTGGTGTGAGAGGTCGGAAAACGAAAGTAGGAAGAAAACTACTTCGTTTTCCTCCTACTCGATTTACCGTACCTTTGCATCCACAACAACGAATAAAAACTATCATCAAGAAAAAAGAATGGAAAATATGTTTTGCTTTCAATGCCAGGAAACGGCAAAGGGAACGGGTTGTACTGTACGTGGTGTATGTGGTAAACTGCCGGAGACCAGCCGCTGGATGGACTTGCTGTTGAGCGTGGTCCGTGGTGTGGGCACCATCTATCACTCGCTTTTGGAGAGTGGTGCAGAAGACGATGTGACTGTCGACGACTTTATCATCGACGCGCTCTTTGCTACTATTACCAATGCCAACTTCGACGATGCTGCCTTGCTTGCCAAGGTTGACACGGGCATCGCCATCAAGAAGCGTCTGCTGAATGTGGCTGCAGAGCGTGGTCTCAGTCTCCCTGACTGCCAGGAAGTCAGGTGGGGCGGCGAGAAGGCCGACTATGAGGCAGAAGGTAACAGGGAGACTGTGCTGCGCGAAAAAGACGAGGACATCCGCTCGCTTAAGGAGACCATCGTCCTCGGACTGAAAGGCATGGCTGCCTATTATGAGCATGCGGCCCGTCTGGGTCAGCGTGATGCAGGCATTATCCGCTTCATGACAGAGGCATTAGCAGGCATCACATCGCCCCATGCCACACAGGGTGAGCTGCTGCAACTGTTGCTCACCACGGGAAAGTATGGCGTGGACGTGATGGCTCTGCTCGACAAGGCCAATACTTCGGCGTATGGCAATCCTGAGCTCACCAAGGTGAACATCGGTGTGGGCAAGCGCCCCGGCATCCTCATCAGCGGGCACGACCTGCACGACATTGCTGATCTGTTAGAGCAGACCGAGGGTACCGGCATCGATGTCTATACTCATGGAGAGATGCTGCCGGCGCACTACTACCCGGCGCTGAAGAAATACAAGCACCTCGTGGGTAATTATGGCAATGCCTGGTGGAAGCAGAAAGAAGAATTTGCCCATTTCAACGGACCAATCGTGTTCACTACCAACTGCATCGTGCCGCCTTCACCGACAGCCAACTACGCCGGTCGTGTGTTTACGTCCAACTCTACTGGTTATCCGGGTTGGAAGTATATCGCCACGAAGGCCGACGGCCATAAGGACTTTTCCGAGGTGATTGAGATGGCCCGTCATTGTGCCGCGCCTGAGGAGATAGAGCATGGAGAGATTGTGGGAGGGTTCGCTCACAACCAGGTATTTGCCCTTGCCGATAAGGTGGTAGAGGCGGTGAAGAGTGGCGCTATCCGTAAGTTCGTGGTCATGAGTGGTTGCGACGGGCGCATGAAGAGCCGCAATTATTATACAGAATTTGCCCAGACACTGCCCAAGGACGTCGTCATCCTGACCTCGGGATGTGCCAAATACAAATATAACAAGCTGCCGCTCGGCGACATTAACGGCATTCCTCGTGTGCTTGATGCCGGACAATGCAACGACAGTTATTCTTGGGCGGTAGTGGCCTTGAAGCTGAAAGAGATCTTCGGTGCGGCCGACATCAACGACCTGCCCATTTCCTTCAACATCGCATGGTATGAGCAGAAAGCGGTCATCGTGTTGCTTGCCCTGTTGAGCCTTGGCGTAAAGAACATCCATATCGGTCCCACGCTGCCTGCCTTCATTTCTCCTGACGTGCTGAAAGTATTGCAGGAAGGCTTCGGCCTCGGTACGATCTCTACCGTTGATGAGGACATGAAGATCATGGGTTGACAATGAAAACAGCCATCGTTTGGAATGACAGCAGCAGTTTAACTGTATTCAAACGATGGCTGTTTTCTTTTTTGAATCCCTTCAACGTCCGCTTACAGCAACTTGTCGATGTCCACTGAGAGGCCGACCATGAAGTTGGTACCATCGGTGAGCGGAGCGTTGAGATAATAATACTTTGGTTTGTAGTTGAGCAGGTTATCGACAGTGAGGTTGAGTTTTATGGCTTTTCCGACACGGTTGCTCACCAGAAGTTTCCACAGGGTGTAGGCGGGATAGCTCACTGTGGCCGTGCCCTGGGAGATGTCGTAGTAGTTGACATACTCCACGTTGTCTACGCCAGACACGGCCTTTCCGTCAATCATGACATTGATACCGTACCATTTGCTGAAGTTATGCTCCCAGTCAGCATGGAGATTGACGGCGTGCTTGCGTGCGGGAATATACTCATTGTTGGCGGTTTTGCCGTCTTTGTCGTTGGGTATGCGTTCGTCGGTGTAGGCGTAAGCGATGCTTGCGGAGAGTCCGTTACGCCAGTGTCCTTTCACGGAGGCCTCGAATCCGTTGACCGAATGGGATGCGAGGTTGACGTAAGGCAGCGTAGGCGTGCGGTCAGACGGTGAGGCATAGTAGGGCACGCCCGACGCGATTTTGTCCTTCACGTGGTTGTGATAGCCGTTGAGCAGGAACTCGAGGTAGTGCCAACGGTATTCGAGCGAGAGGTTGAAATTGTCGCTATACTCAGGCTTGAGGTTGGGATTGCCTTGGATGAGCCAAATACCGGCGGCATCGTACTGATAGTATTTCTCTTTGAGTGAGGGTGCACGGAAGCCCATGCCGTAGCCGAAACGCACGTTGAGGCCTTTGAGCGGCGTGTGTCGGACACTGAGTTTAGGGGTGAGGCGCTGCAGTGAAGTGCCGTCGGAGAAATAGTCGTAGCGCAGGGCTGCCACAATTTCCCAGATCTTATTGAGCTCGCCGTCGTATTGCGCGAAGGCGTCGAAGCTGTCCTGATGGTGCGCTCCCTCACCGAGACGGTTGTCTTTCAGGTAGTCGTACATGTAGTCGGAGCCCACGGTGAGAATGTTTCCCTTGGCGAAAGTGTGGTTGTAGAGCAGTCGGAAAGCGTTTTGCACGTTGGAGTAATAGCGTATGTCGAGCTTGCTTGAACTCTGAAAGTTCGATTTGTCGTACTGGTCAAAGGAGTAGCTGCCGTAGAGATAGTCGTTCTTGGCTGCCTGCCATTCTCCTCGGAGCCCGCCGCTGTAGTCGCGGTATCGCTCCGGAGTGTCGGCCGACCGCTTTGTTTGCCGATAGAAATAGCTGGCCCGTCCG
The DNA here is from genome assembly GCF_000218235.1 of Hallella multisaccharivorax DSM 17128. Classification (GTDB taxonomy): domain Bacteria; phylum Bacteroidota; class Bacteroidia; order Bacteroidales; family Bacteroidaceae; genus Prevotella; species Prevotella multisaccharivorax. The sequence continues at coordinate 863,823 of NZ_GL945017.1, forward strand.
CTGAGCTTGAAGTCCTTCACGGGCCGGAAAGCAAGCTGTTCCTTAAAGTTGTAGGTGTTGTCACCGTAGATGGTGGCGAAGACACGGGTCATGGGATTGGCCGCGCTCTGCACGTCATAGTTGTCGCTGCTGGTCCGGCTGAAGTCGAAAATGTTGGCCCATTTGTGGTTACCCTGCTGCCAAGTGAGTCCGTATCGCTGGCTATTGTGCTTGCCTAATCGTGTGTTGACGTTGAGGCGGAAGGGCTTGTCGTTGGTTTTGGTGATGATGTTGATAACGCCCCCGCTGGCATTGCTGCCGTAGAGTGCGGAGACGGGGCCTTTCACGATTTCGATGTGGTCTACATTGCTTAAGGTGAGACGGTCGAAATCGACATTGTCCATGGTCTCTCCGGCCAGCCGTTCACCATCGACGAGGATGAGCATGCTCTGTCCACCGAAGCCGGAAAAGTTCATATGGCGTTGCTGATTCATGGAGTAGGAGAACTCCACGCCGGGGATATTCTGCTTGAGAACGTCCTGTAGGGTGGTGGCATCAGCCTTCTCTATCTCGGCATGACTGATGACGCGGGTGAGCACCGGCGTGTTGAGCAGCGTCTTTGGCGTACGTGTACCGGTGACAACCACTTGGTTGAGATCGTCGGCGGTAATCAGTGTATCGGTCTGAGCAGCAAGGGCAAGCGGTGTCATTGCCATGAGGAAGGATGCATATATTGTCTTGTTCATAGTGGCCTAACGGTGAGGTTAGTAGGGGTATTTGTAGTTGATGGTGAGAAATCCCTTCCCGCCGTCGGGGCTGAGATAGTTCTGCAGCTGCACGGCGACATAGCGTCCGCTCTTGAGGCGGATGAGATAGACGTGCGAGTCGAGCGTGAAGGTGGGGGGTATGGCTTTAATCTCCACTTCCAGCCATGACGAGAGCACCTTGTTTATTTTGATGCCCTGACAGCCGAGCAGCTTGTTGAGCTCCTCTGACTGATCAGCCCACACGTTGTTCTCTGACCACTCGTCGGGCGTGAACGCCATGCCGGAGAAGTCGGCAGAGGAGGCTGGCAGGTCATCGAGACTGGTGTAGCTGGTCCTGAGCACGGCACCACCGTTGGTGCGCGCGTCGGCATAATGGATGGCAATGTCCCATTGGCCGGGTTCGGACTGTGGGGCTGTCGGCGTGAAGGCTCTGTACTCGTTGACCGACAAGCCTTGTCCGAACACATCATACCAGTAGGTGTAAAGCCCCGTAGTGCCTTTGGCCGGATGCGTGGTGGTCTTCTCTCCGGTGGGATCCATAGGGATGGGGTAGGGAGTGAAGTGGGTTTGCGCATATTTCAGCTTAGTCATGTCGCCCTGTTCACGCAGCATCTCCAGGGAGTCGAAAGAGATATAGTACCAGTTCTGCCAACTTGTGGCGTCCATGTAGAGCTGCGACTCTTTGTCCAGCGGACTGTCCGTGCCTCTGGCTTCATCATAAACCGATGAGAACAGGCCTGTGCACGATGTCGTTAGCAGGATGAGATATGCGGCGAGAGCATGGGGAAATATTTTCATGATAAGGCGTGAATTTGTGTGTTTTGCGTTACAAAGTTACGGCTATTTTATTTAATTTTGTACATAAATAATAGTAATCGCCTTTTTTATGTCGAAAAGAATACATTCATGCCTGATGTCATTGGTTTGTTATCTCATGATTTCCATGCCTTCCCAATGTCGTCGCACCACTGTCCTCATCTCCTTCGACGGCTTCCGATGGGATTATCCTCAATACTACGCCACGCCTTTTCTTGACCGCATGGCGGCTGATGGCGTGAGCTGTACGCTCATTCCTTCCTTCCCCTCGAAGACCTTCCCCAATCACTATACGCTTGCTACGGGGCTGCGTCCGGAGCGTCATGGCATCATCGCCAACAGCTTTCGCGACAGGGCGACAGGCGAGCGGTTCTCGTTGGGCAACTCCAAGACGAAGTTCGCCCCGCGCTTCTATCATGGCGAGCCGTTATGGCTCACGGCCCAGCGACAGGGCCTGCATACGGCTGTTTTCTATTGGCCTGGATCGGATGTTGCTGTGAATGGGAAATATCCCGACGTGTGGCACCGCTACGACGAGAAGCCGCACATGACTTTCGCCCAGCGTGCAGACAGCATCTTTGCCTATCTGAGGAAGAAAGACGCGCCCGACTTGATCATGGCTTATTTTGAGGAGCCTGATGCCAGTGGCCACGACTTTGGACCGCAGTCGCACCAGGTGCAGCATGCCGTGGAAGCGATGGACTCGCTGCTCGAATCCTTGTGGAAGCGCATTGTCAAGGCGGGGATGAAGGACGACGTCAACCTCGTGGTGGTCTCCGACCACGGCATGACCTGGTTCACTCCTTCACGCTGTATCCACCCGTCCGACTATCTTCATAAAAACTGGTATGTGTCTTTGGAGGGCAACTTGCCCTGCAATGTCTACGCGCCGGAGCGATGGCAGCAGGACAGTATCGTGAGCGCTTTGGCCAAGGTGCCGCACTTGCACGCATGGCGTAAGGCAGACATACCACAGTATCTTCACTATCAGGCTGATGCCAATATCGGTGACGTGCTGGTGCTGCCTGATGAGGGCTGGCTCTTCGATGACGGCCATCCCCACGACGGCGGCACGCATGGCTTCGATCCGATGTACAGCGATATGCAGGCCGTGTTCAGGGCCTGGGGACCAGGCCTCTGCCGAAAAGTGAACCTTGGACAGCTCGACAATACGGCCGTTTATCCGTTCGTCTGCCGCCTGTTGGGCATCAAGCCGGCAGCAAACGACGGCGAGGAGGCGTTCTCTTTCATCAAGGGTATTGCCTTTCAACCGTAATCGCATTGCCTTTACAGTGTAATCGCATTGCCTTTACAGTGTAATCGCATTGCCTTTACGGTGTAATCGCATTGCCTTTACAGTGTAATCGCATTGCCTTTACAGTGTAATCGCATTGCCTTTACGGTGTAATCGCGTTGCCCCTATTTAATCATTCAATCTATGCAGAACCTGACCATTACTGACTGGGCAGCGGAAGACCGCCCGCGTGAGCGCCTGGAGCGTCTGGGCCCTGAGGCGCTCTCGAATGCTGAACTGCTGGCCATCCTTATCGGATCGGGCACTCCGGAGATGAGTGCCGTGGAGCTGATGAAGGTGGTGCTGGCTTCATGCCACAACAATCTCAACAGTCTTGGAAAACTGACCGTCAAGGATTTGGAGCGCTTCAAGGGCATCGGTCCGGCTAAGGCTGTCACCATTCTGGCAGCCTGCGAGTTAGGACGTCGCCGGGCAAGGGAGAAGGCGGAGGAGCGTGAGGACTTCAGGTCGGCGGCAGCAGTGTACAACTATATGCATCCCCGACTGCAAGACCTTGACGTGGAGGAGTTTCACATCCTGCTGATGAACCAGCATTTCAAGCTCATCAAGGAGGTGCGCATCAGCCACGGCGGCATCACGGAGACAGCTGTCGATATACGTGTCATCATGAGAGAGACTCTCCTGAACAACGCCACTGTCATGGCGGCCTGCCACAATCACCCCAGTGGCAACACGAGCCCTTCAAGACAGGACGACAAGCTCACCGAGCGCATCCGAAAAGCCTGTGAGATCATGCGCGTCTATTTTCTTGACCATGTCATCATCACCGACGGAGCCTATTACAGTTACCGTGAACAAGGAAGACTATAAGCGTTTTTTTTGCGTAAAAAAACTTGTGGTTTTCAGTTTTTCTTCGTAAGTTTGCACCAAAGACCAATATCAATGACACAAGAAGAGAAAACAACGATCGAGGAGCGTATCGTAGACGTACTCAAGACGGTCTACGACCCCGAGATACCCGTAAACATCTACGATTTGGGCATGATCTATAAGATTGACCTTCAGGAAGATGGCACAGTGAACATTGACATGACGTTCACGGCGCCTTCATGTCCTGCCGCTGACTTCATCCTTGAGGATGTGCGCTCTAAGGTAGAGAGTGTGGAAGGTGTGAGGGTTGCCAATGTCAACCTTGTCTTTGAACCCGTCTGGGACCAAAGTATGATGTCGGAAGAGGCACGGGTGGAGCTTGGATTTGAGTAGCCGGATAAGTTGCTGCAATGCGGTAACATTAAACGAAAGAGGTTATGCGAAAGAACGTCTATTTCATTTCTGACGCGCATCTCGGGTCGCTGGCAATACCCCATCGCCGGATGCAGGAGCGAAGACTGGTGCGCTTTCTTGACTCTATCAAGGAGAAAGCAGCAGCTGTCTATCTGCTCGGAGATATGTTCGACTTTTGGTATGAATATAAATATGTGGTGCCTAAAGGCTTCACGCGTTTTCTCGGCAAGCTGTCGGAGCTGACTGATATGGGCGTGGAGGTACACTTTTTCACAGGCAACCATGATATCTGGGCTTACGGCTATTTGGAGGAAGAGTGCGGCGTGACCATGCACTATCAGCCGCTCACCACCGAGATTTACGGCCAGGTGTTCTATCTGGCTCACGGCGACGGCCTGGGTGATAACAGCGGGTCGTTCAAGTTGCTGCGCAGGATGTTCCACAACCGTACGTGCCAGACGCTCTTCTCTGCCATTCATCCGCGCTGGGGCATGCAGCTCGGACTTGACTGGGCCAAGCACAGCCGGCTGAAGCGGGCCGACGGAAAGGAGCCGCCTTATATGGGTGAGAATAAGGAATTTCTGGTGTTGTGGACCAAGGAGTATGAGCAGCACCATCCCAATATCGATTATTACATCTACGGTCATCGCCATATTGAGCTCGATCTGAACCTGCCACGCGTGGAAGGACATACGCCCAGAATGCTTATCCTCGGCGACTGGATTACGCAATTCTCCTATGCAGTCTTCGACGGTGAGCATCTCTTCCTGGAGGAATATGTTGAGGGCGAGTCGAGACTTTGAACTCATCAATGATTCTGCCTGCTGATTCTACCTGACAATAACCTTTTAAGATGTTTATATGAAAGCCAAAGACCCTTTGCCCCATGTTGCTGCCATTGAGGAGCAGCAGCGTAATTCGACCTTTGATCGTCGTCGTCGGCTCATCGGTGCTATCTGTGGACCTATCTGCGCTCTGTTGGTGTGGCTCACGCCCATCAGCTCGCTGTCACCTGAAGCACACAGGCTGCTTGCCATCATGACACTGGTCTGCCTGTGGTGGATCACGGAGCCGGTGCCCATTCCCGTCACATCGTTGGTAGGGCCCTCGCTTTGTGTCATCTTTGGCGTGGTGAAGATGAAGGAGGCCTTTGCCGCTTTTGCCAATCCTACCATCTTTTTGTTTATGGGAGGATTCATTATTGCCAAGGCCATGATGGTCAATGGCATTGACAAGCGCATCTCTTATGGTATTGTGTCCATGAGGTGGGTGGGCGACAGTCTGCGGCGCATTTTCTTTGCCATCGGACTGGCTTGCATGCTCTGTTCAGGCTGGATCAGCAATACCGCTACAGCCGCCATGATGTTCCCCATCGCACTTGGACTGTTGGAGGCCATTCGTGAAATGATGGCGGAAAAGGGTAAGACCATTAATCTCAAGACTTACAAATATGCCACCGGACTGATGCTTATGACAGCCTATGCTTGCTCCATTGGCGGTGTTCTGACTCCTATCGGCACGCCACCAAACATCATCATGTTAGGGTTTCTTGATGAAATGAGCCATATCAACGTAGGCTTCTTCCAGTGGATGATATGGGGCTTCGTGGCCATGATCATCTATTTCGTCATTGCCTACCTTATTCTCAGCAAGATGTTTCCCGCTGACGTGAAGCGCATTGAGGGCGCCCACGAGTTTGTGGAGCGTAGGCGGCAGGCTCTCGGCAAGTGGACATTGGCGCAGAAAAACACCATGGTTGGTTTTATCTTGGCGGTGGTGCTTTGGGTGACTCCCGGCATCCTGAGCATGGTCTTGGGCAGCAGCAGTCCGGTACTGAAGACTTACAACCATCACTTCCCCGAAGCCATTGCGGCCATGTTGGGTGCACTGGTGCTATTCTTCCTCCCTGGTGGCAAGAATGAGGAAGGCAAGTCGCGTCCGGTCATCTCGTGGAAACAGGCTGTGGAGGGTATTGAATGGGGTACATTGCTGCTCTTTGGCGGTGGTCTGGCTATGGGTGGCATGATGTACAGTTGTGGCTTATCGCAATGGATAGGCGACAACATCGTTTCGTGGATGGGCGGTCAACCCTCACAGTTGACGCTCATCGCCGTCTTCTGTGTGGTGTCGCTGCTTATGTCTGAGCTGACATCCCACACTGCCGCCACCAACATGGTAGGCCCGTTGGCCATCGGTGCCGCTGTGGCAGCAGGCTTCAGTCCGGTGCCGGTGGCTGTGGGCGTGGCTCTGTCAGCATCACTTGGATTCATGTTGCCGGTGTCAACTCCACCCAATGCCATCGTCTACGCTTCTGGCTACGTGCCGATTACGAAGATGATCAAGTCCGGTGTTATCATCGACTTCATTGGTATCGCCTTTGTCACCATCCCCATTGCGCTCTATTTGGTCAGTCTTGTCTTGTGAAGTCAATGAGATATTGCTCGCTCACCGAGATATTTAGTGAATGAATACAATCGAGTAGGAGGAAAACGAAGTAGTTTTCTTCCTACTTTCGTTTTCCGACCTCTCACACCACCGTACATGCGGTCCCGCATACGGCGGTTCCTATTTTGGGGTGCCATTCGAGATACGTCCCCATTAAAGTAGCATACCCTGCTGCACGTAGATTGTTGTTACTTATTGCAGTTGCTAAAATAGGACTATTAGCTATATGCCAATAACCCTTACGAGTATTACCCCATTCGTATGCTTGGTATTTATTAATACCACATCTAATGAGGTTTGCCACTTTTGTCTTGACTTTCTTCCAAGCTTTCCATATACACATGCGTATTCTACGTCTTAACCATTCGTCTGTTTCAAGCAAGAGACGCTTCATATTGGCAAGGTGATAATAGCCAACCCACCCTCTTATGTATTCTTTCAGCTTTTGCTTTCTCTTGGCATATCCCCATCCATTGCTGCGACTTGTCAGTTCTTTCAACCTTGACTTCATCTTGGCTTTGGATTTTGGGTGCACAGTGAGTTGGCATTTGCCTTTCATCACATAAAAGGAGTAGCCCAGATATTTCACTCCACGTACATACGACACTACGGTCTTTTCCTTGTTGACTCTGAGATATAGAACATTTTCTATAAATCGGGTTATAGACTCCTTCACTCGCATTGCAGCCCTTTTGGACTTACAGAATATCATCGAGTCATCGGCATAGCGTACAAAGGGAAGCCCTCTGCGTTCAAGTTCTTTGTCCAATTCGTTGAGTATGATGTTACTCAACAACGGACTTAGCGGTCCTCCTTGGGGAGTTCCCTCTTCGCTCGCTTCAAACAAGCCTTTGTTCATTACACCACTTCGGAGATATTTGTGTATAAGACTGACCACTCTGCCGTCTTTTATCGTACGGCTGAGAATTTCTATGAGTTTGCTATGGCTCACGGTATCGAAGAAGCGTTCAAGGTCAAGGTCTACTACATATATGTAGCCTTCATTAATTATACTTTGCGCTCCTCGTATTGCGTCATGGCATCCTCTTCTCGGACGGAAGCCGTAGCTCGTCTTGGAAAATTGGTTCTCATAGATGGGGGTCAATACTTGGTTTATGGCTTGTTGCACCAAACGGTCTACTACTGTAGGTATTCCCAACAGGCGCATCTTGCCATTGTCTTTGGGTATTTCTACCCTTTTCACTGGGTTTGGACGGTAAGAGCCGTCCATCAAGGAACGGATGAGCAAGTCCTTATTGGTCAATAGCCATGGGAGCAACTGCTCACACGACATCTTGTCGATACCACCACAGCCTTTGTTTCTCATAACTGCCTTGTAGGCTCGGTTGAGATTTGAAGGGCTAAGGATTTGCTCGAAAAGGTGTTCCTTGTCGAATGGTACTTCCACGATGTTGTCTTCACACATCCACATGTAGGTCTGCACTCCCCCATACCATTCGGTTTCCGACCTATCTCTTTGGGGGCAGCCATTAACTTGGGATAATGTTTTCTGCATTCTTTCCTTCATGAGGTATGTTTCAATTACTATCGCTTGATTGTTAGGTTCAGCCCTTCATGCAACGTTATCGAGTATTGCACTACTATGGCGTCTGCTGACTTCTCACGGCAAGCTTTACTCCACTTCTTTCGTAAAAAAAAACTATTTGAAGTGTCCGTGAGACCTCCTCGGATAAGGGCATTGTCTTTCCATCTTATACCCACTTCATTTACACCAACCGTTCCGAATAGCTATAGGGCTTTGATTTGTTTAGCAACCTTACCCACGGTCATATGCCTTGTATGAAGTTTCTGTTCGTTAGGTCAGATGTTTGCCGCCGGCTTCTTTCAGATTCCACCTCACGATGGACGCCCTTGCCTTTGGCTATGTAATTCCCGCTATTAAGGCTTACTCGGGACTTGCACCCGTTAGACAATACTCATGCCGAGCATACTAATAAAAGCCGGCTGCTGTCCTTCTTTTGGACAACAGCCGGCTTGTAGTTGGTATTGTTGGGAACGCTTTAGAAGTCAGAAGGCTCCCTTCCATTGATCAAAGCTAAGGTATCGCGCGCGATAACGATCTCTTCGTCAGTGGGGATCATCACGACTTTCACTTTGGAGTCATCGGCTGAGAGAATCTGCTCTTTTGAGCGCACATGGTTGCGCTCCTTGTCCATCTTTACACCAAGGTACTCCAGTCCCTGGCAGCTATCCCAGCGTACGCCTTCCTGATTCTCACCCACACCGGCGGTCCACACGATGATATCGACACCGTTCATGGCCGCAGCATAGGCTCCGATGTACTTCTTGATGCGGTAGTTGTACATCTGCAGTGCGAGGTGTGCCATTTTATTGCCCTCGTTGTCAGCGTTCTCGTTGTCGCGCATATCGCTGGAGATGCCTGCCACACCAAGGACACCGCTCTGCTTATTGAGGTATTCCGACATATCATGCGGCGTCATGCCGCTCTTTTCCATCATGTAACACACAGCGGAGGGGTCGATGTCGCCTGAGCGTGAGCCCATCATCAGGCCTGCCAGAGGCGTCAGTCCCATAGACGTGTCGATGACTTTGCCGTACTTGATGGCTGCTACCGAAGCGCCATTGCCGATATGACAGGTGATGATTTTCTGCTTTTTGATGTCCACACCGAGGAACTCGCACACACGATGAGACACGTAACGGTGAGAGGTACCATGGAAACCGTAGCGGCGCACGTGGTATTTCGTGTACCATTCGTAAGGGATAGCGTAGAGATAAGCGTAGTCAGGCATGGTGGAGTGGAAGGCATTGTCGAACACGGTCACCTGAGGCACGTCGGGCATGAGTTCGTCAACGGCCTTGATACCTGCTAAATGGCCTTTATTGTGCACCGGCGCGAGGTCGATGAGGCTCTCGATACCTTTCTCCACTTCTGGTGTCACGATACAGCTCTTCTCGAAGAGATCGCCGCCCTGCACGATGCGATGGCCCACGGCTCCAATCTCGTCGAGGCTCTTGATAGCGCCGATCTCTGGGTCGAGGAGACATTTGAAGACAAGCGCTACACCCTCTTTGTGTGTGGGAAGGTCAGCCATGATCTGTCTCTTCTCACCGTTGGGGAGCTTCACTTTGATGAAGGCATCCTCGATGCCGATACGTTCTACGCCGCCCTGCGCAAGTACTGACTCGTTGGTCATGTCGTAGAGCTTGTATTTGATGCTTGAACTACCACAGTTCAGAACAAGTATTTTCATTTTTCTTGTATTATATGAATGTTTGTGCTTTTCATGAACGCCTTCCCCGTTTTTAGGAAAAGGGATAGGAGAGAAGGTTATTGTCTCTTTGCGTCTTGTGCTTGACAGCTGGTGATGGCGACCATATAGTAGATGTCGTCAACAGAGCAGCCGCGACTGAGATCGTTGACAGGACGTGCGATTCCCTGCAGGATGGGGCCGATGGCGGTAGCGCCGCCTAAGCGTTCCACGAGCTTATAGCCGATGTTGCCTACTTCAAGATTAGGCACCACAAGTACATTGGCACGTCCTGCGATGTTGCTTTGTGGGGCTTTCTTCCGTCCTACAGCGGGCACGAGGGCGGCATCGGCTTGCAGTTCGCCATCGACCTGCAGGTCTGGGAACTTTTCACGGGCGATCTTTACGGCGTCGATAACTTTGTCGATGACATAAACGCTCTTGCCGGTAGTCTTGTCAATGGCATCCTTGGCTGATCCTTTTGTAGAGTAGCTCAGCATGGCCACGTGCGGCTCATTGATGCCAGCGATGGTCTTGGCAGTCTGTGCCGTGGTATAGGCAATCTGTGCCAACTGGTCAGCTGTGGGGTTAGGGGTTACTGCCACGTCGCCCATGACGACGATACCGTCCTTGCCGTACTGCGATTTTGTAACCAGCAGCATGGCACCGCTGACACAAGTGATGCCGGGAGCACACTTGATGATCTGCAAGGCGGGGCGTAGCGTGTCACCGGTAGTGCTCAATGCACCACTGATCTGACCATCGGCGTCGCCGTTCTTGATGATCATACATCCCAAATAGAGGTTGTTGTGAGTGATGAGCTCACGAGCTTGGTCGACGGTCATGCCCTTTTTCTTACGAAGCTCAGCGAGCTTCTCGGCATATTCCTCCGTCTTGCTGAAGTGGAGCGGATCGATAATCGTTGCCTTGTCAATGTCTTTTAATCCCCATTCTTTGGCTTCCTGCCTGATGTGCGCAGGGTTTCCGATGAGGATAATGTCGGCAATCTCGTCGGCAAGCACATGGTCGGCTGCTCTCAATGTGCGCTCTTCCTCAGCCTCAGGAAGTACGATGCGCTGCTTGTCAGCTTTGGCGCGCGCCACGATTTCTTCTAATAAGCTCATTGTAAAATGACTATATAATAATTAATATTGTAAATGATGACTGTAAAACTAATTGATGATGTGTTGTGTCATTGCCATGCAGACTTTGCAAAATTACAAAAAAATATCCTTATGTAGCTTGTACACAAGGATATTTTTCACACTTCTCTCATATTGATTCATTTTGTATCATTTAATCACCATTTCCTTTGTGAGCAGGCTTTCAAGGTCTTCTGCTGAGAGGCGCAGGCGGAAGTTGCCTTTGATGGCAGCGCTAATGCGGCCCGTTTCTTCGGAGACGACGACGGCAATGGCATCGGAGGCTTGTGAAATGCCAAGTGCAGCGCGGTGGCGAAGCCCAAATTCCTTGGGGATATCCATGTTGTGGCTGACGGGTAAGATACATCCTGCAGCCTTGATGCGTCGTTTGGAAATGATCATGGCACCGTCGTGGAGGGGCGAGTTCTTGAAGAAGATGTTTTCGATAAGCAGTTTATTGACATCGGCATCAATGAGCTCGCCGGTCTGCACGATATCGTCAAGAGGCGTGGCTCGCTCAATGACTATGAGTGCTCCCACTTTGCCCTTGGCCATGTCCATGCATGCCCAGACGATGGGCATGATGGCTTCCTTGTCGGCTTGCTGCTCGTTGCCGTGGCGAAAAAAGAAGTTGATGAACTTCCTCGCACGCTGACGTTCGCCGATTTCATATAGAAACTTGCGGATTTCATCTTTGAAGAGCACGATGAGTCCGATGACTCCTACGGAAACAAGCTTGTCCATAATGCTCCCCAGAAGCCGCATTTCCAAGACCTGGGAGACGAAGAGCCATGCGATGACGAAGACAATGATGCCCGTGAATACATTCAGCGACCGGCTTTCTTTCATCAACCGGTAGAAATAGTAAAGCAACAGGGCAACAGTGACAATGTCGATGATGTCTTTTATACCGAAAGAGAAGAACATCTGTTGGGTATTAATGGTTTGTTTGTTATTTGGAGAGGGTGACGAGCCTTACTGCTTGCACGGCCGCTTCCACGTCATGCACGCGCAGAATGCTGGCTCCGTTGAGCAAGGCAATGGTATTGACGACGGTGGTGCCGTTGAGTGCCTCGTCGGCAGTGATGCCAAGGCTCTTCCAGATGAGCCGTTTACGTGAGAGCCCGGCGAGGATAGGCAGCCTCATGACTTCGAGCTTTCGCTGGTTGCTGAGAATATTGAAGTTCTCTTCCTGCGTCTTTCCGAAGCCATAGCCTGGGTCGAGAATGATGTCATTCACGTGCAAGTCGCGCAGTTGCTGCACTTCACGTGAGAAGTTTATTAGCATATCGTGCAGATTGCCCTGCACGGACATCAGAATATACGGCACTTTCAAGCGGCCCATCATGCGGAAAATAGCGGGATATGACTTGAATTTCTCATCGCTCTCCACGTCGTAATGCTCTTCCAGTGGCTTGTCTACGATACCGGTGACACCGCCCTCAGAGACATCGTTGATGATGTCGGCACCGTATTCTTCCACGGCCATCTTTGCCACCTCTGGCCGGTAGGTATCCACAGAGACAGCGATGTCGGGTTGCTCATGCCTGACGATGGGCAGGGCATGCCGCAGTCGCTGCATCTCCTCGTCTTGGCTCACCTCATCGGCTCCCGGACGGGTAGAGAACGCTCCCACGTCGATGATGGAGCCTCCTTCAGTCACGATTTGGTTGGCGCGCTCGGCAATTTCCTTCTCAGTCTGCTTGCGGCTTCCGGCAAAGAAACTGTCAGGCGTGCAATTGAGTATTCCCATGACGACAGGGTGAGAAAGCGATAGCAGTCGTCCCCTGATGTTGAGTGTGTAATCCATAGCTGAGTGTTTTCACCGATTGCGTCGGTGATATTTTCGGCAAAAATACAAATTAATTTTCCACTTACACTTTGCCATCACGATTAATTATACTATTTTTGCAAAGAATTAAAGCGAACAACAATAGAGATGAGATTGATTCGTCGGGTAGCGCGGCTGTTCATGCTGCCCTTGCTTAAGAATGGAGTGTTTTTCGTCACTATGTACGCCTTGGGTGTACTGTGTGCTTTTCTCACGCTTCCCCATAGCAAGGGAGCTGAGGTCTACGACAATTTGTGGCTGGAGCTCTTTCTTGACCTTTATGTGGCTTGTGTGGTACTGGCTGTCATCCCGTGCAAGGTGCGTCGTTGGGTGCGTCTGGCCTTCTACGTTGTCCTTTACAGTGTGTCTCTGACCGATGTCTTCTGCTTTTGGAAGTTCGGTTCAGTGATCTCCCCTTCAATGCTGATGCTTGTGGGAGAGACCGACAGCCGCGAGGCCGGCGAGTTTTTTTCCACCTATCTTACGCTCGACACGCTGTCCTCTCCAGTGGCCTGGATCGTGTTGCTCATTGCAGTCCATGTCGTGATTGACTTCCGCAAGCCGCTTTGCCGGTTGTTTCATGTGGATTATCCGAAATTACGCGCCCATGTGAACTTCGGTTTCCTGCGCTTTTCCCGCCGCTACATGCTTTATCCGGAGTGCGGTGTCATCGTGATGACCCTTTTAGTGTGGAGCCTTTTCACCAGTTGGGGAAACAAACGGGGGCTGGCAAAGATGATGACAGCCGACACCATCGGCTCTATAGAGCATATCCTTACCGATCCCGATCATGGAAATACTTATCTGCCTATCTACCGGCTTGCCTTCTCCATCTACAGCAACCACTTAGCCTCGCGGCAGGTGGACAAGTGCGTGGCGGCTTCTCAGCGGGTACGTGTAGGCTCATGCTCATTCCGCTCGCCGACCATTGTGCTCATCATTGGTGAGAGTTACAGTAAAGCTCACTGTCAGCTTTATGGTTATCCGCAGAAAGATACGCCAAGGCAGAAAAAGCTTGAGAGGAGCGGATGGCTGACAAAATTCAATGATGTGGTGTCGTGTTGGAATCTTACGAGCTTCGTTTTCAAAAACGTATTATCCATGCATGTCGTGGGGCAAAAAGGGGAGTGGTGTGACTATCCGCTTTTCCCGGAGCTCTTCCGCAAGGCGGGCTATAAGGTCACCTTCCTTACCAACCAGTTCCTTCTTGCTGCCGGACAGGCCGTTTACGACTTTTCGGGTGGATTCTTCCTTAACGATCCTGTGCTCAGCAAGGCTCAGTTTGATCTCCGCAACACCCAGCTCCACCCCTTTGACGATGGACTGCTGTCCGACTATGACGCCTTTCTGAAAGAGGGGAAGATTGACTTGAAAGGTCGGAACCTCATTATCTTCCACCTTATAGGGCAGCATGTGAGCTACAACACACGTTATCCCAAAGACCGTGCCAAGTGGAAGGCCGACGATTACAAGGTGCTGCGCCCAGATCTTGCGGGTGACCAGTACCGCCGGCGTATGATAGCGGAGTATGACAATGCGTGCCTTTACAACGACTCCATCGTCACGCAGATCGTCAAGCGCTTCGAGAATAAGGATGCCATTATTGTCTACATGCCCGACCACGGTGAAGAGATTTATGAGCCTGGCCGAGACATTCTCTGCCGCAACCACGCCGCGGCGGTCGACTGGCCGTTGGCCCACTACGAGTTTGAGGTGCCGTTCTGGATATGGTGCTCGCGCAAGTATGCCCACAGAGAGCCGGAAGTGTTCAAAGCAGTTAAGGACGCGAAGAACCGGCGGTTCATGACGGATGCGTTGCCACACATGCTCGTCTGGCTTGCAGGCATTCAGTCAAGGGACTACCATGCAGAGTACAACCTTCTCTCGCCCGAATACGATGAGACGCGGCCGCGTATCCTGAAAAACAGCGTAGACTACGATGAGTTGAAAATGAGAAACGAGAAATCGGAATTGGAGAAAAAGCAAAAGAGCAAAGGTAAAAGGCTAAAATGAAAAAGATTGATTTTCAAAGATGAAGAATAACAGTGAAGTCTCGCCTCGCCATAACGGCGAATTGCTCACACGCTACGAGTGCAACATCTTAAGAGGTATCGCCATTCTTGGCATCTTCCTGCACAACTATTGTCACTGGCTCAACCCCGTGGTGAAGGAAAATGAGTATCAGTTTTTCAAGCACAATGTTGACTGGTTCACGCAGAGCGCAACCTACATCAACTGGCTTTTCCCGGCCCATGTGTTCTCTTTTTTCGGCCACTACGGTGTGCCGATCTTTCTTTTCCTCAGTGCTTTTGGCCTTGAACAGAAGTATGGAGGGCTGCCAAGGCCGACGCTCGACGAGAAGCGGGTGGGTGCTCTTCCTTTCATCCGTTACCACTATCTCAAGCTCTTCAAGATGATGATCGTGGGCTTTATCTGCTTTATCATTATCGATGCCATCACGCCCGGAGCGTGGCACTACACGATGGGACAAGTCGTCGGCCAGCTGCTGATGGTCAACAACTTCTATTTGCATCCCGACGACAATATCTGGCCGGGACCCTTCTGGTTTTTCGGGCTCATGCTCCAGCTCTACATCGTCTACCGCCTGCTGCTCTATCACCGCCATTGGGGATGGACTGTGGGGTTGATGGTAGTGTGCACAGGTGCGCAGCTGTTCATGAACCCTGAGGGCGAGACCATCAACTATTGGCGCTACAACTTCATGGGTGGGATGCTTCCTTTCGGTTTGGGACTGCTCTTCGCGCGATATGGTGAACGCATCATGCTGGTAAGGCTAAGTTTTGGTGCCTTATTCATGAGTTGGGTGGCGTGCTCGTTTTTCATTGTGTCGGCGTCGGGCTCGTTTTACATGTGGATTTTCGTGCCGTTGCTGATATGTTATGCGTCGGTTTATCTTGTCAAGACCATCATGAGACTGCCGCTGGTGTGGCTTCGTCGTGGCGTAGTTTATGTGTTGAGCTGGATGGGCAACATTTCGGCGGCGCTCTTTGTCATCCATCCGGCCATCAGAAAAGTGTTCATTCCTATCTCGCGTCAAGGCGATATCTATACGGGGCTGCTGCTCTACGCCATTGCCAGTCTGGGGGCTGCCTGGTTCATCATGAAGTTGATGCGCCACATTCCCAGCCCCAAGTTGTAGGTCGGCCCCCCTGACTTTACATCTTGATCACTTATGAAAATACCTGATATTGAGCTTGTCAACATTTCTCGTTTCCGCGGTGCGCTTATGGGCATCGCCATGATCATCATCATCCTCTTCCATGTAGATTTGTCCCGCTCAGATATCTTCTTTGGACTGCGCCGCATGGGCAACCTTGGAGTCGACATGTTTCTGTATCTCAGCGGCGTCGGACTGTGGTTCTCGTGGGTGAAGACACCACGCTACCGGTATTTTTATTTCCGCCGTCTCATCCGCATCTATCCGGCCTGGCTCATCATTGCCTGTCTCTATTATATCCCGCGCCTCCACGTCCACGATACCGCCTCATTCTTCAACCTCGTGGGTGAGATAGGTTTCAACTGGAATTTCTGGCTTCACGATGAGCTGAATTTCTGGTATATCCCCGCCATCATGATGCTGTATCTTCTGGCACCGCCTTATATGGCGCTCATCCGCCGCCATCCTGTTTACCGTTGGCTGCCTGTGGTGATGATCATGTGGTGCATTCTCGTAGAGTGGGTCACGCCCATTCACCGTGCTGTGGGTCATATAGAGATTTTTTGGAGCCGTATGCCGATCTTCTTTATTGGCATAAACATGGGCGAGATGGTCAGACAGAAGCGCACTATCGACGGAGAGGGCATTTGGATGCTCCTGTTGATGTTTGTCATGACCTTTGCCTCGTGCTTCTTTCTTGAGGAGGTGCGCCACGGGCAGTTCCCACTTTTTGTGGAGCGCATGCTTTACATCCCGCTGACCATCACCTTCATCCTCATCTGTAACCGCGTGCTGCGGCGCACGCCGCGATGGTTCAACGGCTCATTGTCCTTTGTGGGCTCGTTGAGTCTGGAGTGCTATCTCATCCATCTGCACTTTGTGCTCGACTATCTGCCCAAGTCGTGGGGCTATTGGCACACTTTCCTCGTGTGTATTGCCGCCACACTGCCTCTGGCATGGCTGCTGAGTAAAGTAGTGAATCTTATCGTGGGAGCCATTGAGCGTGCTTGCGTGCGAAATCCTGAAAAATAATATTCTGTAAATGTTTGATATACAATCGATTGAAGTAACCTATACCATCGCGTTGCCTTTACGGTGTAATCGCATTGCCTTTACGGTGTAATCGCGTTGCCTTTACAGTGTAATCGCATTGCCTTTACGGTGTAATCGCATCGCCTTTACAGTGTAATCGCGTTGCCCGTTTGGTAATATAGTTTTTATTGATTATTTTTGCAAGTAGAAATAACAGATATGACCGGTTCGGCTGACAATTCTTTTAAAAAGACGAAAAAGACAACTGCCCTGCTGAGGCTTCTCCGCCCAGCTCAGTGGATGAAGAACTTCTTCGTGTTCGCGCCCATCCTTTTTGGCGGTGCACTCTTCCATCTCGGCGCTTTGGCTGAAGGCCTTGCCGCTTTCTTTGCCTTCAGTTTTGCCGCCTCAAGCATCTATTGCTTCAACGACATCTACGACGTGGCCGATGACCGCCGCCATCCGGAGAAATGTCACCGCCCCATCGCCTCCGGAGCCGTAACCGTGAGACAGGCCTATGGGCTCATGGCACTGATGTTCTTGCTGAGCCTTGTAGTGTGCGGCAGCGTGTGGACTTCTACCAACAGGTTGGCGCTCACCGCCATCATCGTTTTCTACTGGTTTCTCAACCTCGTCTATTGCATGTGGCTTAAACGGTACGCTATCATCGACGTGTGCGTGGTGGCTTTCGGCTTCGTGCTGCGCATGGAGGCAGGTGGTGCGGCCACGGGCATCCGACTAAGCAGTTGGATTGTGCTCATGACTTTTCTCATCGCCCTCTTCATGAGCTTCGCCAAGCGGCGCGACGACGTGCTGCGCATGGAGCTCACGGGGGAGGCTCCGCGGAGGAATACCAGCCGGTACAATTCCACTTTCATCAATCAGGCGCTCACCATCACGGCCTCAGTCACCCTTGTGTGCTACATCATGTACACCGTCAGTCCTGAGACCACGGAGCGGTTCCACTCCGGCGATCTCTACCTCACCAGTATCTACGTGCTGTTGGGGCTGCTGCGTTATCTCCAGATAGCTGTCGTTGACAAGAAAAGCGGCAATCCTACTCATGTCATTCTTCACGACCGGTTTATCCAGCTTGATGTGCTGGCGTGGTTGATTACTTTCATTATCATCATCTATGTCGGATAAGAGAGTTTTTGTCTTCGACTTTGACGGCACGCTCACCACGCGTGATACGCTCATCGCTTTCATCTGCTTTGCCCGTGGCACGGTGTGGTTTCTGCGCTGTCTTTTCCTTCTCTTGCCGCGCCTTGTACTGATGAAGTTGCGGCTCATCGACAATGGCCGTACCAAGGAGCGGCTCTTCTCCCGCTGCTTCAAGGGCATGGAAGAGAAGGCCTTCGGGGAGCTCTGCCGTCGTTTTGCGGCAACTGCAAAGCCGCGGATCATCAGGCAGGAGATCTGGAGCGTGATGGAGAATGCCATTGCCAAAGGTTGCCCCGTCTATATTGTCAGCGCGAGTGTGGACAACTGGGTTGCTCCATTCTTTGATCCTACTCCGCTGGTCAACGTCGTCGGCACGCGTGTTGAGACTGCAGGCGGAAGGCTTACAGGGCGCTTTCTGACGCCCAACTGTTATGGTCCGGAGAAGGTGCGCAGGCTCAAAGAAGCACTGCCAGACTTGGACAGCGAACGGTCACACTATTTCATTACAGCTTACGGCGACAGCCGGGGCGACAAGGAAATGCTTGCCTATGCAGATGAAAGCCATGATGTCGGGTAAGGTGGGTGAAGTCATTCGCTTTGCCATCGTTGGTGTTACGGCCACCCTGCTACAGTATGCCATCTACTACGGACTGATACAGCTCATCCCAGCCCGTGCCACGCAAGGCGATGCCCATCTCTGGTCCACGGTGGCCATGACTGTCGGCTATGTGTTGAGCTTTGTCTTCAACTTCTTTGCTTCCACGCAGTTTACTTTCCGTGTCAAGGCCAACGCGCGACGTGGTGCCGGCTTTCTGTTCAGCCATGTGGTCAACTATACGCTGCAAATGCTCACCCTCAACCTCTTTCTCTGGTTCGGTTTGTCAAAGCAGGTGGCACCCATCCCGATGTTTTGCATCTGTGTGCCTGTCAACTTCCTGCTCGTCCGCTTCTTTCTTAAACGTTAGTTAGGGCGGCCATGGCGGAATGACCGTAGTGTGTCTATTCAGGGCGCGGGCAGCCGCAGCAGACCGTTCCTGCCGGGTTACCAGGTGGGGCTGTGTCTTCCAGCGGGTTCTGTTTGGGGGCGTCCTCGCCCCCGCCGACTTGATTATTTATTATGAGTATTATGAAACAGCTTTGTCTTTTTCTCTTTCTTCTTCTCCCTTTCACTGCTGTTGCAGGGCAGCGCAAGCAGGGAGTGACCACCTTCACCCTCGCCAACGGCATGTCGGTATGGCTTAGCGAAGACCACACACAGCCAAAAGTCTTTGGTGCCGTCGTTGTCAAGGCAGGTGCCAAGGACTGTCCCAACAGCGGTATCGCCCATTATCTTGAGCATCTGCTCTTCAAGGGCACGCAGAAGATTGGCACTATCGACTACGTTCGTGAGAAGCCGTGGCTTGACAGCATTGCTGCCCAGTACGACCGGCTGGCTGCCACCGTCAATCCTTCTGAGCGCCTCGCTATCCAGCGACACATCAATAATCTTTCCCTCCATGCTGCTGACTACGCCATCCCCAATGAGTTCAGTCAGCTGATCAGCCGCTTTGGGGGAACGGAGCTCAACGCTTACACCTCCTTCGATGAGACCGTCTTCCACAATATATTTTCGCCACAGTATATGCGTCAGTGGTGCGAACTCAACGCTGAGCGTCTCAAAGACCCCGTCTTCCGTCTTTTCCAGGGCGAGCTTGAGACGGTCTATGAAGAGAAGAATATGTATGCCGACAACCTCCTTGCCTCTACGGCGGAGAAAGCCCAGCAGATAGCCTTGGCGGGGACACCGTACGCTTACCCCATCATTGGCGCTACCGACAGCTTGAAAAATCCGCGTCTGACAGAGATGATGCGTTTTTTCCGTGAGCGATACATACCGGAAAACATGGGGCTGATGCTTTGTGGCGACTTCTGTACCGACAGCTTGAGACCCCTGTTGGAGCGGACGTTCGGCACCCTTCGCGCCGCTTCGCACCGACAGCCCGCACCCTCACCGGTTGCAAGCCTGCGCGACTTCACTCATATGCCGCTGCTCCGTCTTAAGGTTCCGGTGCCCATCGTCAAGATTGGAGGACGAGCATGGAAAGCCCCCGGAGAGAAGAATGCAGACTATTCAGCTTTTAAGGTGATGACTTCCATGCTCGTTAACGACGACCGTACAGGACTCATCGACTCGCTCATGGTCTCTGGTCGTTTGCTCTTCGCAGCGGGTATGGGCTATGACTTCAAAGATTTCTCGGCGTGGGGCTTTGGCTATGTGCCGCGTCTGCCTTTCGGTTCCCGGACGAAGGCAGACCATCTCTGTCTCGTGCAGATCGACAAGTTGCGCCGAGGTGACTTCACAGACGACGCGCTCCGTGCTGCCAAACTCACACTCAAACGCAACGCCGAGCTCTGTTTGGAGACAATCAACGGCAGAAGCAAAGCCATGATCAATGCGTTCTCACACGGTATCGACTGGCAAAGCGTGGAGGCGGAAGGAGACAATATTGACGGAGTGACACGAGCTGACGTCATGCGGGTGGCTGGAAAATACTTGGGTGACGACTGTTTGAGAATTGCAAAGAAATTCGGAAGCTATCCGAAAGAGCGTCTGAAGCAGCCAGGTTATAAGCCTGTTGAACCGAAGAACGCGGGGCGGCAGTCTACTTTCGCCAGCCGGATAGCGCGCGAACCGGTGGAGAAGACGCTGCCAAGGTTTATCGATTTTGACAAGGATGCTGCTCACATCCCGTTGGCGCCTCTTGTCAACCTCTACACAACGTCAAACCCAAGAAATGATATCTTCACGCTGCGGATTATTTATCGGCGGGGTGTGCGCGATGACCGTCGTCTTGACGCCATGGCCGACTACCTCAACGATATCGGTACTGTACGCTATGATAAACATGCTTTTGCCGGACTTCTCCGGGGCTATGGCGCTACGTTGGAGGCTGAGGCCTCGTCTGAAAACGTCACGCTCACCCTTACAGGTATAGACCGTTATCTGGGGGAAGCCATGGGGTTGCTTGGCGAGTTCCTTGCTCATGCCAAGGCTGACCGTAGACAGTTCAGAGCGCTCGTGAAGTCAGAGAAGATCGGCGGACGTACTTTCTTCAAGCAAAACAGTAACATTGCCCGGGCCGTGATGCAGAAACTTATGCGTGGTTCGAGCTCTGACTATCTCTCACGGCTCTCATCGCGGGAACTGGAAAGAATGAGCGGTGACAGTCTTGTCAGTCTCTTCCGCCAACTGCAACATTGGCAGACCGACCTGGTGTATTGTGGCAGTAGGGATACTAAAGAAGTTGAAAACATCATAAAAAGAAACATGGTGCTACATCCTGTCCATCCGTGGAAACCTGCAGTACGTAAACTTTTGCCCGTAGACGAAAACACGGTTTATCTCTTCGACAACCCTTCAGCCCGGCAAACCATTGTGGGATCTTATGAGTGTGTAGCGCCCATGTCCACTCCTGCCAATCGTGCGCAATTCCTGCTATGGGGCAATTATTTTGGCAGTGGCATGCAGTCGGTGCTTTTTCAGGAAGTTCGCGAGTTCCGGTCGCTGGCTTATTCCGCCCATGGCAGTGTGTTGCTCCCCGACTTGTTGACGCGTGGCGGTGAGCCTTGCGGCTATGTGTCGCTCATCGGTACACAGGCCGACAAGGCCACTACGACAGCTCTCCTGCTCGATTCCTTGTTGATGTACATGCCTTTGCGTCCTATGGCTGTGGAAACCGCGCGCCTTGCCATCGTGAATAGTGTCAACAACAACTTCCCCTCCTATAGGCAAATTGGATCTACCATTGCCTCATACAGGCTCCATGGCTACGTCCGTGACCCTGATGCCGACATTGTGGGCGCACTCGACACTTTGAACGCACGCGATCTTCAGCAGTTCTACGACAGGCATGTGCGGACAACCCCGCGCGCCATCATCATTGTGGGTAACAAGAAAAAGCTTGATATGAGGCGGCTTGGCAGGTTAGGCAAGGTGGTAGAGCTGAAACGGAAGGACATCTACCATGAATGATAATGAAAAAAAATGGCATGTTTCTTGTCCATTTAAAAATAATCGACTATTTTTGCAACAAGTCATCAAAAATGTCGGGAATTGAAAATGATAACACTTAAATAAGACTATAAGATGGAAATACAAGATTTGGAAAAGCTCATCAACTCACAGGATGCCACGCGCAATATGGAGCGCGACCTGTCTCGGTCTGCGGCATTCCCGGCCTTAATGCGCAAGGTGTATCTCTGGATGACGATGGCTCTTGTCATCACGGGTCTCTGCGCATGGGGCGTAGCCACAAGTCCGACAATGATGCGGATGGTCTATGGCAACAGCGCGTCAATATGGGTGCTGTTCATCGCGGAGCTGGGTTTGGTATTCTACACCACAGCGCGCATCGACAAGCTCTCGCTGTCAACCGCCACCACATTATTTATTATATACTCTGCGCTTAACGGTGTTACCCTGTCGGCCATTTTCATGGTCTACGCTACGGTAACCATTGCCAAAGTGTTCTTTATCACTGCGGCAACCTTTGGAGCAACGGCTCTCTACGGCTACATGACGAAAACAGACCTAACGAAGTTTGGCAATCTCTTTCTGATGGCGCTCTTTGGTCTCATCATTGCTACACTGGTTAATCTATTCCTTCATAGTGCTATGCTTGATCTGGCACTTAGCTACATCGGTGTTGTACTCTTTGTGGGATTGACGGCGTGGGACAGCCAGCAGATTAAGCGTGCGCTCGCTTTGCAGCCTGGGTTGGACGAGGGTTCACAGAAGGTGGCACTGCTTGGCGCGCTTTCGCTTTACCTCGACTTCATCAACCTCTTCCTGTATCTTCTTAGGATTTTCGGAAGAAGCAACAACTAAACTTTCTTTCTCGTTTATGAGAAGATGGGGCGGCCATGATGGTTCGCCCCATTATTGTATCTATATTATAGTAGTATGCAATAATATTCCATTATACTTTGAAATTTATCATTACTACCTAAATTATCGACATAAATATTTGCATATATGGAACGAATATGCTAATTTTGCATCCATATATAGGATAAATATGCATATGAACGTAAAGAGTCAGCGCTTAGAGGCCATCAAATTGCTGCTTTCGAGCAAGGAAATTGGAAGTCAGGAGGACTTGCTGAGTGAGCTTCGGGATGAGGGATATTATATCACTCAGGCCACGTTAAGCCGTGATCTCAAGCAGCTCAAGGTGGCAAAGGCGGCAAGCATGAACGGACAATACGTTTACGTGTTGCCCAATGAGACGATGTACAGGCGTGTTCATACTCCTCTCAAAGCTACGGAGATGATGACAATCTCTGGTTTCCAGAGTATCAACTTCTCAGGAAACATCGGCGTTATCCATACGCGGCCAGGATATGCCAGCAGTATCGCGTTTAATATCGACAACAGTGACATTCCTGAGATAATGGGAACTATTGCCGGCGACGATACCATCTTCATCGCTGTTAAGGAGGGAGCCGATCACAATGCCATCATGGACTCTTTGCGCGAAAACTTGATTCTCTAATGGTTAAGGGTGACCCATACAAGAACTTCAATATGAAAGATGTGAAAGTATTGGTGGCCGATGACAGCCATATTAAGTATGTGGATACCATTCTCAAGACGATTGCCGATGCCGCCAAGGTGCGTGGCACAGGTATTGCCAAGCGATCGCCTGAGTATGTGGCAACAAAAATGCGCGAGGCAAAGGCGGTAATTGCTCTCGATGGCGATCATTTTGCAGGATTCAGCTATATCGAGACATGGGGTAACAAGCACTATGTCACTACCTCTGGATTGATTGTGCATCCCGATTACCGCGGGTTAGGACTTTCCAAGCGTATTAAGAATCTTACCTTCACCCTTGCACGAGTGAGATGGCCACATGCCAAGATCTTTTCTTTGACAAGCGGTTCAGCCGTGATGAAGATGAATACGCAGCTCGGTTACCTCCCTGTGACTTTTCGTGACCTCACTGACGACGAAGCCTTTTGGCGAGGATGTGAAGGCTGTATCAATTCAGACATTCTGCATCGCACCAACCGGCAGTACTGCATTTGTACGGCAATGCTCTTCGATCCGGCTGAGCATCTGCCTGCGCGCATACCGGACAGTGTACTGGAGAGAATCAGGAAGATTGACGGAATAAAATAAACAAGGAATAAATACGAAGAGATTATGGCAAAGAAGAAAGTGGTGGTCGCTTTCAGTGGCGGTCTTGATACCAGTTATACGGTGATGAAACTCTCCCAGGAAGGTTGGGAGGTTTATGCGGCTTGCGCCAATACTGGCGGTTTCTCGCCGGAGCAATTGAAGAGGAATGAAGAGAATGCCTATAAACTTGGCGCTGTGAAATATGTCACTCTCGACGTGACGCGGGAGTATTATGCGAAGAGCTTGAAATACATGATCTTCGGCAATGTGCTGCGTAATAACTGTTACCCTATTTCGGTTTCTTCGGAACGCATCTTCCAGGCCATTGCCATCGCGCGCTATGCCAACGAGATTGGCGCCGATGCCATTGCGCATGGATCCACCGGAGCCGGTAATGACCAGATACGTTTCGACATGACTTTCCAGGTGTTGGCGCCGAAAGTGGAAATCATTACACTTACCCGTGACAAGGAGCTCACCCGTAAGGAAGAGGTCGATTACCTTAACGCCCATGGATTCTTCGCTGACTTCACGAAATTGAAATACAGTTACAATGTCGGTATATGGGGGACGAGTATCTGTGGCGGTGAGCTTCTCGATCCTGCACAAGGACTACCGGAGTGTGCTTATTTGAAACATGTTACCGCTGAGGAGCCCGAGGCTGAACTGCGCATCACTTTCAAGAGAGGAGAAATCGATGCTGTCAACGGTGAGCACTTCGAAGACAAGGTGAAAGCTATTCAGAAGATTGAGGAGATTGGTGCAAGCTATGCCATAGGCCGTGATTGCAATGTGGGAGACACTATTATTGGTATCAAGGGTCGTGTGGGATTTGAGGCTGCGGCACCTAAGATTATCATTGAAGCACACCGTCTGTTAGAGAAGTCAACACTGAGCAAATGGCAGCAGTATTGGAAGGATCAGATTGCCAACTGGTATGGCATGTTCCTCCATGAGAGTGAATATCTGGAGCCGGTGATGCCCGATATGGAGGCCTTTCTTACTTCTTCGCAGCGGCATGTCAATGGCACCGCCATTCTCAAGCTCCGTCCTTTCACCTTGCAGACGGTGGGCGTGGACAGCGACGACGACCTCACGAAGTCGAAACTCGGCGAGTATGGCGAGATGAATCATGGGTGGACAGCCGACGATGCCAAGGGATTCATCAAGATTCTCAGCACTCCGCTGAAAGTCTACTATGGCATTCATCCCGTTGATGAGGAAAGAAAAGGGGAATGAGTAATGCAAAACAATACGACATCTGTTATTAAAGTCGGGATATTGGGCGCTGCCGGTTATACAGGTGGTGAGCTTATTCGCTTGCTTGTCAATCATCCACAGGCCGAGATTGTTTTCGCTAACAGCGAGAGTAACGCCGGTAATCTCTTATCTGATGTCCATGAAGGGCTTTACGGTGATACCGACCTCAGGTTTACGTCAGAGTTGCCTTTTGATGCGGTTGACGTGGTGTTCTTCTGCTTCGGCCATGGCAAGAGCGAAGCATTCATGCGGGAACACGACATCCCTACGCATGTCAAGGTCATCGACTTGGCGCAGGACTTCCGTCTCGCGCCTGAGAAAGTGATTCGGACGCAGCACCCAACGCCAGCAGCGCACGACTTTGTCTACGGGCTTCCAGAGATCAACCGTCAGGCGATCGCATCAGCAATGCATGTCGCCAACCCAGGTTGTTTTGCCACTTGCATTCAGCTTGGTCTCCTGCCTGCCGCGAAAATGGGCCTTCTGAATGACGATGTCACCGTCAATGCCATCACAGGATCAACAGGTGCTGGTGTGAAGCCGGGCGCCACTACTCACTTTTCGTGGCGCAGTAACAACATGAGCGTCTATAAAGCCTTCCATCATCAGCATGTACCCGAGATCAGACAGAGTCTCACCCAAGTGCAGGGCCATCTCGAGGTCTCCATCGACTTCATTCCTTTCCGTGGCGACTTTGCCCGCGGCATCTTTGCTACAGAGGTGGTGCGTACTGATGTCGGACTCGACACCATCGTAGAAGGCTACAAAGATTTCTATAAAGATCAGCCCTTCACACATTATGTTGATAAAGCCCTCGACCTCAAGCAGGTGGTCAACACCAATAAGGCGCTTGTCCACTGCGACAAGGAGGGCGATAAGCTCCTTATTACCGCGTGCGTCGATAATCTTCTAAAAGGTGCCGTAGGGCAGGCGGTGGAGAATATGAACCTTATGTTTGGTATCGATGAGCGGGCCGGACTGCGGCTGAAAGCGTCAGCGTTCTGACGGCTGGACACCGTAAAGGCTGCGCGATCATTGATTCTAAATATTTATCTTATACTTTTTTATGCAACCCTACAAAGTCTTTTCACTTTTCGATGTTAATATCGTCCGCGGCAAAGGTGCCCATGTTTGGGACGACAACGGTCAGGAATATCTTGACTTTTATGGTGGTCACGCCGTCATCAGCATTGGTCACAGTCATCCGCATTATATCGAGGCCATCTATGATCAGGTGCAAAAGATCGGTTTCTATTCCAACAGCGTCATCAACACCTTACAGCAGCGTTTTGCCGAGAGATTGGGAAAGATCAGCGGTTATGACGACTATAGTCTTTTTCTTGTCAACAGTGGCGCAGAGGCTAATGAGAACGCGTTGAAACTCGCCAGTTTCCACAACGGCCGTCGCCGTGTGCTCGCTGTGCGCCATTCATTTCATGGCCGCACATCACTTGCCGTGGAGGTGACCGACAATAAGAACTATCTTGCACCCATCAACGACAACCGCCAGGTCACTTTCTTATCCATGAACGATCTCAAGTCATGGGAAGAGGAGCTCGCCAAGGGTGATGTGTGTGCCGTCATCCTTGAGTGTATCCAGGGTATTGGCGGTTGTGTCATGGCTACTCCCGAGTTCGCACAAGGTCTGGCTAAGGCCTGTAAAAAATATGATGCGGTGCTTATCTGTGATGAGATACAGTGTGGTTATGGCCGCAGCGGAAAGTTTTTTGCCCATCAGTGGCTTGGTATCAGACCCGACCTCATCACTGTGGCGAAAGGCATAGCCAATGGTCTGCCGATGTCGGGTGTACTCATATCGCCCGATTTCCCACCTATCATTGGTCAATTAGGCACTACTTTTGGCGGCAGCCATCTCGCATGCGCTGCAGCTCTTGCCGTGCTCGATGTCTATGAGCATGATCATCTTGTGGAAAATGCTCACGAGGTGGGTACCTATTTCATTGATCAACTCCGACTTTTACAACAGGACAACAATCATATTTTAGAGGTTCGTGGGCGCGGTCTCATGATTGGAGTGGTGCTTGACGTGCCGCATAAGGAGGTGCGCCCGCGCCTGATTCATGAGCAGCACGTCTTTACGGGGTGCGCAGGCAATAATGTTCTCCGCATCCTTCCTCCGCTCATGATCACCAAGTCGGATGTTGACGACTTCATCACTCGTCTGCGGACAGTGCTCGATGAGTTATAACTTTTCCCGGAATCTGTGCGGAGGAGCGCCTGCCGCTCACTCAGAAAACACGGATTCCTAAATCATATCACTATGAAGATTGCAATTATTGGAGCCGGTGAGATGGGCGGTGCATTTGCCGCCGGACTTCTCAAAGGCGATTTGTTTAAGGCTGAGGACATCACCGTTGCCAACCCGCACGAGAATAAACTGCAACGTTTCAAACAGCTCGGAGCCAGCGTGACCACCGATAATAAGGCAGCCGTCACTGATGCCGACTTTATCACTATCGCCGTTAAGCCCAAAGTGGTTAAGACTGTTGTCGATGAGTTGAAGGACTCTCTTGACTATGACGGTCAGGTCATTGTCAATATGGCGGCGAGTGTCTCCATAGTCCAGCTCAGCGAGTGGTTAGAGAAGGATGGCAAGGTGCCGGAGATCGTGCAGGCTCTGCCCAACATCGGTATCGCCGAGAAAGCGTCCATGACTTTCCTCAGTCCAGCCCCGCAATCGTCCCGGCATCTGTCTCAGGTCGAAGCCATTTTCAACAGTGTGGGTAAGACGCACATTGTTGAGGAGAGCCTTCTGTCGTCCGGCACGGCACTTTCCGGCTGCGGCATTGCCTACATCATGCGCTTTGTTCGCGCGGCCTCTGAGGCGGGCGTGGAGCTTGGCTTCGAGGCCGACGATGCCAAGAACATCGTAGTGCAGACCATGCAGGGCGCCATCAACTTGCTGAATGCCAATGGAGGCAATCCCGAAGCAGAGATAGACAAGGTGACGACCCCTGGTGGCATGACGATCCGGGGCTTGAATGCCATGGAGCAGGCAGGCTTCACCAATGCCGTGATACAGGGCTTTAAAGGCTGTTTGAACTAAGATGATGAAGAAACGAATTGTTGTGAAGGTGGGCTCCAATGTGCTGACCCGCGCCGACGGTAATATCAACGTGACCCGTGTCTCGGCTATTGTCGACCAGATAGTGTGGCTCCGGAAACATGGCTATGAGCCCATCCTTGTGTCCTCAGGGTCACTTGCCTGTGGCAGGGGGGAGCTGTCGGCCAGCCGCAAGCTCGACAGCGTGCAGCAGCGGCAGCTATTCTCGTCTATCGGACAGGTGAAACTCATCGGTCTCTATTACGATCTCTTCCGCGAGTATGGCGTGTGCATCGGGCAGATGCTCACCATGAAGGAGAGCTTTTCCACACGGGGCGAGTATCTCAACCAGCGAGCCTGCATTGCCGTGATGCTGGAGAATGGCGTGCTGCCCATCATCAACGAGAACGATCCTGTGAGTGTCACCGAGTTGATGTTTACCGACAACGATGAGCTTGCAGGACTTGTGGCATCGATGATGAACGCGCAGACACTCGTCATCCTCACCAATGTCGATGGCATATACAACGGAGACCCGAAGGACCCCACGACACGCGTCATTCCGGTGGTCAGCTATGACCGTGATCTCAGTGAGTATGTGCAGGAGACGAAAAGTAATTTCGGGCGTGGGGGCATGGTGACAAAGCTGAAGATTGCCGGCAAGGTGGCTGACGAAGGCATCAGGGTAATCATTGCCAACGGTACGGCCGACAACATCCTTGTGGAGCTTGCGGAGCATCCCCAGGAAGCGATGCATACGGAGTTTCGGCCTAACCCGAATTCCACCTCACGTATCAAGAAATGGATTGCGCACAGCGAGAGCTTTGCCCATGGACGTGTTGTCATCAACGCCGAAGCAGAGGAAGCACTCAAAGGCGACAGGGCTGTGAGTCTGTTGCCTGTCGGTGTGACGGCTGTGGAAGGTGACTTCGAGGAGGGCGACATCATCGATGTGGTCAATTCCAAGGGAGAGACGATCGCCCTGGGATGTAGCGGATACAGTGCAGCTGAGGCTCGGAAAGTGATAGGTGTTCATGATGTCAAGCCGCTTATCCACTACGACTATTTGTACATGGAGTAATTATAAGAACAGATCTAACTTCTTGTGGAAGTCGGTGTCGCTGGGGCGGAAAGCGTCACTGTCACCGATCGTTCCATCTGCTTTGATGACCATGAATCGGGGAATGGCGGTAATGCCATAGGCGTCGGACAATGCCTCATTTTGATCCTCGCTGACATGATATTGTGCCCACTGTGGCTTGTCGTTCCCTATCATCTTCAGCCAAGCCTCTCGGTTCTCATCCACAGAGATGGAGATAAACATCACCTTGTCGTTGCCTTTGTATTCTTCTACACGCTTGGCAAGATATGGAATCTCACGCTTGCAAGGGCCGCACCAAGTAGCCCACACATCAATATAAACCACCTTTCCGCGAAGCTCACTAAGACGATGTTGATTGCCTTGTGCATCCTCGAAAGAGAAGTCTTTTGCTTTCATGCCCGGTCTTGTCTGTTTCATGGCAGCCACCTTCTTACCGTAGGCTGCTATAACAACGCTGTCATCGGTAGCATATTCAGCAAACGGTTTCCAGAAATCGTCGATGTTCTTGAAGTCCTTGCCATAATCGATGGTCTCCATCGCACAGTCGATGAGCAGCCGGTGCTTCACATAGGGATTGGTGATATACTTCTTCATGACCCGGAGATATTCCAGTCCGTAAGTTGTCTGGTCTCCGCCCCATTGTGCGTGAACCGTTGTGTCCATGTGCTCACGGATGAAACTCTGCGGGATATTGTTATAAAGCCCTATCCAGTTGTTGGGACCCACCGCATCTATTTCTTTCAAAGCCCTGTTGCGACGGGTGTTGTTCTTCGGCAGCAGACGGCAGAGGTAGTTGTCATGCCGGTCTTCGTTGATTTGCGTCATGAAACAGCGCAAAGAGTCGTTCTTGATCTTCTTGATAGCGTCGGCGAGCGTCTGATAACGCTTGTCGAGCGTGCTCTCACGCTTTTCGGGAGCAATTTTAGGTTGCTTTCCGGGGTAAGCGAAGAAGTCGGTGAACGCATACGCTTTCTCATAGTCACGCAGGCAGCGGGAGGCGTCAGCATTGGTTCCTTGATAGTCCAATGAAAGTTGCCCTTTCGCATCACGCTTGGCAGAGATATTGATGTCTTTTCCTTTTTGGAGAAAGAAGTCCCACTCACTGCCATCGGCCAATACAAGGTAAGCCGGACAGAAGTCCATCTTACCTAAGTTGTCGACGGAAACAGAGAAGGCGCCTTTAGCATCCGCCTTGACACGTTTCTCATCACCGTCGTAGCGGTTGCCGCCACGCTCGGGATTGTAGCACAGATACATCTTTTTGTTCAGGGCTGTATCTGCGATACAGCCTCTTACAGTCTGTGCCTTCAGTGTTTGCGAAGCCACCAGACCCGCGATAATGAGTCCGGCAGCTGCAAAAGAAAAAATTGTTTTCATTATTAATAGTTCTGTGTGAGATTCGAATTGTGACGTGTCGCATTGAGCGGGAACGGGAAGATCCAGAGCTTGGAGTCCGGGGCAATGGAGAATTCCATTGTTTTGCCACTCTGCTTGAGCGTGATGTGCCGGCTCAGCGTAGCCTTATAGTCTGCTTCGGTGTTCCAACGTTTCCGGTCGAAGAAGTTGTCGTAGGTAGCGAGGCACTCAATGAACTTAGCCCTTTGCAGCAGTGCCATCGCCTCCTGTTCTGTTGAGGCGATGAAAGGCTTGTAAGCGTCTGGTCCGATGCGCTTTTTCCGCACTTTATTGATGAGGTCGAGGCCTTTCTGTATCTGTCCGGTGCGGATATAACACTCGGCAACCGCGTAATACATGCGGTCAGAGGTGATTCCCCAGTTGTTCCAGTGAAGGTCATAACTTTGACATTCAAGACAGCCTTCGACGCCACTGAGCATCTCGCCATAATAGCTGTTCCACAGTGGATCTCCATAGCATTGTGCATCGTTGATGGTGATGTCGCCATCCTCAAACTCTGCTACCGTCTCCTTCGTGAGGTATTCTCCCCAAGGCTTTCCCATACCGTGATTGATATACATAATATTGCTGGGATCGATTTCATTAATCACCCATTCATTACTTGAGATGATAGACGTACGGTCAGCGATTGTACCGTTATATTCCAATGCTTTTAAGGCATAGGGGAGCGCCTTGTCATATTCCTTCATCTGCATGAGCACTTTGGCTTTCACGGCGTAGCCCCAGGCCTTGCTGCCGCGGATCTCCTCGGCTTTGTCGGGTAGGGCTGCGATATAGTCGTCTGAGAGATCGGCGAGGATCTTGTCATAGTCTTCGGCAACCGTGAGTTTCTGAGGTTGCGAGTGTGTGTCTATATCCTCCCGATAGGGCACGCCTGTCTGTTGACTTGCAGTGGCGGCATCGTATTGTGGAGCATAGATGTTGACAAGGATATAGTGCATATAGGCACGGAGAATATGTGCCTCCACCTTGATGAGTGTCTTCGTGGTGTCATCCCCCTTTGAAGCATCGGCCTTGCTCAGAATGGTGTTGGCATAGAAGATATATTGATAGGCACTGGAATAGATCTCATCAGTGGCCGTCAGATTGGCCCGGTCTATGGTCTCATTGTATGTGAGCAAGGCATAATTGAGCGTGTTCGTCTGCGAGAGTGCTATAGGAACTTTACTTGGGTAGCACTCGTTGACAACCATGCAGAGGGGGTCCGGATCACCGAGATCCCAGTTACTGTTCAGCAGTTTCTCCAAATCGGTGGTCTTCTCAAGGATAGTCTTGCCCTTCGGCGTGATATCAAGTTGGTCATCACAGGCTGACAATGCGAGGACTGTGACAAGAAACAGAAGAATATATTTTATTTTCATCTTGAATAGCATTGAATAATATTAGAAATTGACACTCAGACTCATCGTGTAGCTTCTCGGTGTGCGCACCAGTGTTTGACCGCTATATGGGTCTACACCCTCAGGATCGATGTTCTTGGAGTTGCGCGCCCACGTGAAAACGTTGTTCATCTGCACGCGCAGACGTAGACCACCAACACCGATCCGCTTGCAGAGCTCAGGAGGGAACGTATAACCGAGGACAAGGGTGCGCATCTTCATATAGTCGGCATGCACCACGTTGATATCGAAGGACGCCGGGTCATCGTCATACATGCGCATGTTGTAGGCAGGACGTCCGCTGGCAAGATAAGCCGTGGGGTCACTGCTGTGCCAGTAGTTGAGCATGCTGCTGTAGACTGGCTCAGTGTACTCGCTGCTCATTTGGATTGTCCAGTCGCTGGCATTGATCCGCATGTAATGACCGAGATAGCAAACCATCATGGCTGAGAGTGAGAAGCCGCGCCAGGTGATGGTTGGCGTCAGCGATGCGCTCACTTTGGGATCGAGTGATCCGCTGTAAACGGCGTCGACAGCCTCAAAACTGCTCTCATAGGTGGCTGCGGCGATCTTGGTACCGTCTGTCTTGATGAAGTAACACTGTTGGTTGCCATCTTCGTCGAGAGCGATGCCGCCATAGCGAAGACTGTAGAGAGAGTGAACAGGCTTGTTGAGATGATAGGTACTGCTCTTGAGGGCCTCGTAGCCACTCGTGATCTCATGATTGATGGCTGTCACCTTGTTGCTGTTATAAGCAATGGAGAAGTCAGCGCCCAC
The DNA here is from genome assembly GCF_000218235.1 of Hallella multisaccharivorax DSM 17128. GTDB lineage: Bacteria > Bacteroidota > Bacteroidia > Bacteroidales > Bacteroidaceae > Prevotella > Prevotella multisaccharivorax. Next base: position 897,110 of record NZ_GL945017.1, read on the forward strand.
GCCCCAATCCTCACGGCGGCGAGCACGCAGAATGTCAGCAGTCAACTGTAGCTCCACACCTTGGTTGCGAATCTTGGCGTTGTTGATGGTAAGCTCGTCCCAGCCGATTGTCGGGTCAACATCCGTCGTTGAAAGGACATCCGATGAGTTTTTCAGGTAATAGTCGAGAGAGCCGCGCAGCCCGTTGTTGAAGAGACTGAAGTCGGCACCGATATTCCAGGATGCCGTCTTCTCCCAGCGCAGCTGATCGTTAGGCGGTGTGACTAAGGTGGCTTTTTTGCCGCCGTATATATACTCGGTTGAGATCTTTGCGGTCAGGTAAGAGGTGTAGTTGCTGTTGATGTTACCGGTCAGACCACAGCTGGCGCGCAGTTTCAGCATGTTTATCCACGAGATGTCCTTCATCCATTTCTCATTGTTGATATTCCAACCTGCACCTACAGACCACAACGGACGTCCACGGAACTTTGGGTCGCTGCCGAAGAGGTCTGCCTTGTCGACACGATAAGAGGCTGACAAGCTGTAGCGACTGTCGTAAATGTAGTTGCCCGTGAAATAATAGGAATAGAACCTGTGGAGATAGTCTGATGAAGAGAAATCATTGATTCTATAGCCGGTAGGAGAGTAAGCATCCGAGATGTCGGAATGCTGAAGCTTGTACATATCATAGAGGTTGGTCATGTAGGTGGAGTTAGTCTGCGTCTGATCATCATAACCGACCTGCTCATTGCTTGTAGACCGGCTGTGCGTCTGACGAAACTCGAAACCGGCGACTCCTTCAATGGCATGCTTCTCAGTAAAGATGTGGTTATAGGTTGCCTGTGTGCGGAAGGTATAATAGCCACCGTCTAAGGTATAGAGGTCGAGCAGTCCGCCCCCGGGCAGATAATGCTTGCCTTTATAAGTATAGAGGTTGTAGAGGTGGCGCATGGTATAGGAGTCGGCATCATAGAGCCCTTCCCGTTTGGTATAGCGGTCCTCGTACTGGAACTGTCCGCTGACATCCAAACCGTCAATAGGGTGAACGTCCAGTTTCACGTAAGGACGGAGCAATGTACTGCGCGTATGGCGGAAGTTGTGATGGATTTCATCCTGAAGTACGAAAGCCTCGCTCTTCAGTCCGTAGCTGCTATTGCTCAGGTTGGGTTCGTTGAGATCCACAACACCTTTGCGAGCCAGCGCTGTGCCGTCTTCCGCCCACATCGTCTCGTAGTTGTTGAAAGAGTTGATGCCTTCTAAACCGAACATATCCATGCGGCTCTTTGATCGCTCGCTCTCTACATAGAGGCCGAAAGACATGTTCATCCATGAGGTTATATTCAGCAGTCCGTCATAGTTGCCCGTGAGCGTACGGTCGTATAAGCCTGTCGTCCCCGTGTTGTCCGATTTGAAGTTGACGCTGATAGAGGAGTTGAGATGTTTGCCTTTCGTACGTAGAGCAAGGTTGTATTGCTGGATTATCTGGTGACGCAGCATCAGGTCTTGCCATTCTTTCTTATAGTTGTGTGTGCTCCACTTGTTCTTGGTAGCAGTGAAGTCGTCATCGGAAATGGTACCTTTATAGTGATGCATCAACAATTGCATCATCGGAGAATAACCACATCCTTTATATCTGTCGAAACTGCTTTTGAGACTGTTGAAGGCGTCTTCGTCGTTCTTGAACAGATAGTTGAAGTTGTCATCCATCAGTTCAATCTCTTCCGCTGCCGAGGCATAGCCGAAGTTGCTGTGGTCAGATTTCTCCGAGATATTGAGGTCTGCGTTGAAGTCGGCCTGCAGCTTTTCTTTCGTAGCTTTCTTTGTCACGACGACGATGACACCGTTGGAGGCACGCGCGCCATAGATGGCTGCTGCAGCGGCATCCTTGAGCACGGTGATGGAAGAGATATCGTAGGGGTTGATGTCCTCAAGACTGCCAGAGATAGGCAGACCGTTGACAACGATCAGTGGGGAGGTACTTGCCGAGAGCGTACTGATACCACGGATAGCTATCTGATTGGTTACGCCATTGTCGTATTTCACGAGTCCTGCGATCTTGCCTTCGAGGTTACTTGTCACGTCGCCCGTATAACGGTTGTCCAGATCTTTCTCTGTGATCTGTTGGAAGGCGCCGGTGGCATCTTCACGTTTCAAGGTCTGATAACCGGTAACGATGACATCGTTGAGCGTGTGATCGTCGTGCTGGAGAATGATCTTCACGGAGCCCGCACTCGCTTTGCGACGCAAAGTCTTCATGCCGAGATAACTGTATTCTATCACGGAACCAGCCGGCACGTCGCTCAGTCGGAAGTGTCCGTTCTGATCCGTGATGGTGCCGAGCGAAGTTCCTGCAATGCGTACACTGGCCCCGATGAGAGGCTCGCCATTGTCGTCTAAGAGTTCACCACAAACTTCTCCATTCTGTAGCGGCTTATCGGCCTGTGCTTTCTTTAGGGTGATGATTTGTCCTCTGACGACAGCCGTCAGACCTTTACCGGCGATGAGACGGTTGACGGCCGCGGGGACATCAAGGTCGTTGATATCAGCAGAGACCTGAATGTCCTTCAAATCGGAATAGTTGTAGTTGATTTTGTAATAACCGTTCTGCTTCTCCATCTCATAGAGCGCCGTTGGCAAGGAGATGGCGTTGTTTTTGAGCGTCACTCTCTTTCCCTGGGCTGCAGCTTGCATGACGAATATAAACAGACAACACAACAGAAGCAATACTTTCTTTCGATTTCTCTTCATTTACACTGTTATTTATTTGATGATTTAACTTACGCCTTTTCACTTATTACTTTAAAATAGTAAAAAGTGGACATAAAAAGAGAAGAAAATGTGAAAAAAGTTATCTTACAGTGATTGCTCCGTCGCATAGCTCCACTTGAACGCCATCGATATCGTCAAGGTCTTGCAAGGTCTTAGTGAGTGTCGCCTTTCTGCTTCCGACAAAATGTATCTGCATGTTTATGTTGGCTGTCTGCTCAATGACGACATTCACTCCATACCAGCGTGCTATCTCGCGGATGACATCTTTCAAGGCTGTCTGGTGGAAATAGAACAGTCCCTCTTTCCATTGAGTTAGAGGGTAGGTATCGACGGTGGACAATTCGCAGCCTGTGTTCTTGATGGTTAACTGCCGGGAGTGCAGTAAAGTATAATCTTTGTTGTTTGCCATGACGCTCACACTTCCACTGACAACACTTATGCAGACGGGTCTCCCGGAATAAGAACGGATGTTGAAAGCGGTGCCGAGGTCTCGGACGGTGATGCCTTCCGTATCGATGATGAAAGGATGCTGCGCATCGTGCTTAACCTCAAAATAACCCTCACCTTGCAGCATAACCTTCCTTGTACCATTGGACAACGGTGTATATGCCAACTTGCTCTCTGCATTCAACCATACAGAAGATCCGTCGGGGAGCTGAGCGTGGCGTATCTCGGCTCTTGCCGTCTTTATGTTGATTGCCGGAGAAGAGGTTGTGGCGTTAGGCGAGCTCGTCGATGACTGTGTTTGGGGAAGAGAGCTGCCTCGATGGGCCGTCGTTGTCTTCACTCGTTGGGCTATCGGGGAATGAACTTTTGGAGAGGTATGGGATGTCGATAACTGGACACTTGGGAACAAAAGACGGATGATGAGGAAAATCGCTGCGACAGCTGCTATGCCTTTCAGGGTATAGCTTACCCATTGGAGTTTGGGTGTATTATGCTCTTCCTCTTCTGCGGTAGGAGATGCAAGGTGCAACCGGGCAGAGAGATTCTGCCAGGCTTCGTCTATATCCGGCTTGGGCGCTTGCCCGCGCTGAAGCGCCTTGCGTAATATGTTCTTGCTTTTCTCGCTCATCTTTATCCCATTCTTGAATCTTTGTTTCTAAACGTATTTCCCGTTATTCTCTATCTTATACTCTATATAATATAATGAGTGGACAATCGTTACTCTTTTTTAACCCTTAATAGACTCCGGAGTGTCTTCAGACTGCGGTATACGCTTTTCTTCACACCGTCAATACTCATGGCAAACGCTTCGGCTGTCTTCTGGATGCTCATGCCTTGCTCGTATCGGGCGGCTAAGATCTTGCGGTTGCCGGGTGGAAGCTTCTCCAAGGCGTGTTGCAAGGCGATGATTTGTTCTTGAATCAAGGCTTCGGTGTCGTCATCAATGTTCAGAAGCGTGTCGTTGATGGGAGAAGCCTGTAACATTCCCTTGCCTTTTGCCAGGTCTATGGCACGGTTGCGGACGCAAACATAGAGATAACTTTTGATGGTAGAGGCTTCCATGTCGCGGTGCCGTTGCCAGACAGAGGCAAAACAGTCGCTTACTACATCTTTGGACTGGTCACTGTCGCCAAGGATGTCGTAGGCATAATAGTAGAGAGGCTCGTACAACTGACGAAAGATCTTCTCGAAAGATGTCTCTGTAAGCGCTGGCATAACAAATGCAAAGTTACGACAATTTCTTGTAATAAAATCTATAATGGCGTTTTAAACATCCGTTATGTAAGAATATGAAATATTCTTTCAGGAATACATATTATCGGCAAAATAATGTGATAATTGTTTCCTTATCTCCATCATTTTCGTTAAATTTGCAAGCAGAAGACAACCATAGGGAAAGAATATATAATGATTTTGAAAGATACATTCAAAGCCGTTAAGGAGGCATCGAAAATGCTGGTGCTTCTCAGCGATGAGCAGCGCAATGGGATTCTCAATGCCGTTGCCGATGCAATAGATGTCCATCAAAACGAGATATTGAAAGCCAATGCCGAGGATTTGGGAAAGGCTGGTGAGGACTATGCTTTCTACGACCGTCTGCTCCTGACGTCTCAGCGGCTGCGGGAGATAGCCGGTGATATGCGGCACGTGGCTACCCTTCCTTCACCGCTCGGCCGCGTGCTGAAAGACAAGACGCTGGACAACGGCCTGCATCTGAGACGTGTCAGCGTGCCTTTCGGCGTCATAGGTATGATCTTCGAGGCACGGCCTAACGTAACGTTCGATGTCTTCTCGCTCTGTTTCAAGAGTGGCAATGCTGCTGTGCTGAAAGGTGGAAAGGAGGCCGACGGTACAAACCGGGCTGCCGTGGCAGTCATCCATGAGGTGCTTAACAGATATGGTGTCAATACGCATGTCGTTGAGCTCTTGCCTGCAACGCATGAGGCCACGGGGGCGATGCTCACGGCGGCAGGTTATATTGACCTTTGTATCCCGCGTGGCAGCAAGCGGCTTATCAGTTTTGTGCGCGACACAGCAAAGGTGCCGGTCATCGAGACGGGTGCCGGTGTAGTGCATTGCTATTTCGATGAGAGCGGCGACCTGGAGATGGGCAGACGCATTGTTGACAATGCAAAGACGCGTCGATGCACAGTCTGTAACACGCTCGACACCTTATTAATCAACAGTCACCGTTTGCAGGATCTACCGGCACTTGTTGCTCCTATGGCACCCAAAAGTGTGAAGCTTCATGCTGACAGCCGTGCTTATGCGGCACTTGAAGGACACTATCCTGCAGAACTGTTAGAGAAGGTCAATGACCCTGATACATGGTACACAGAATGGCTTAGCATGCAGATGGGTGTATGCACTGTGGACAGTCTCGATGAGGCGCTACGGCATATCGCCACTTATGGCAGCGGACACAGTGAGAGTATCGTTACGGAGGAAAAAGCCAATGCCCGACGCTTTGAACAGATGGTGGATGCCGCCTGTGTCTACGTCAATGCTCCGACGAGTTTTACTGACGGTGCACAGTTCGGTTTGGGTGCGGAGATAGGAATCTCCACACAGAAGCTTGGTGCACGCGGGCCGATGGCCTTAGAGGAGATAACGACCTACAAATGGCTGATTGAGGGGAAAGGACAGATCAGAATGTGAAATGTGGAGTGTTTAATACCATTCCACACTTGACATTTAATGTTTAACATTCAACGTTATAAAGATATGCGTACATTTTTCAACGTACAAGACATTGGAGACCTGGATGCTGCCTTGAAGGAAGCATTGGAGGTGAAAGAGAATCGGTTTGGCTGTCAGCAGTTGGGTAAGAACAAGACGTTGCTGATGATTTTTTTCAACAACTCTCTTCGTACGCGCCTCTCCACGCAGAAGGCTGCGATGAACCTCGGCATGAACGTCATCGTGCTCGATGTCAATGCCGGGGCATGGAAGTTGGAGACGGAGCGGGGTATCATCATGGATGGTGACAAGAGTGAGCATCTGCTTGAGGCTATTCCCGTGATGGGCTGTTACTGTGACATTATTGCCGTGCGCTCGTTTGCCGGGCTCAGGGACCGTGACTATGACTATGCCGAGACTATCGTCAATCAGTTTGTGAAATATTCGGGCCGTCCCGTAGTAGCCATGGAGACAGCAACGGTTCATCCTTTGCAGGCTTTCGCTGACCTTATCACCATTCATGAGAAATGGACGGAGCTGCAGAGTAATCCGGCTGCCAAGTGTACACATGACCGTCCGAAGGTCGTGATGACATGGGCTCCCCATTGCCGTGCGCTGCCTCAGGCTGTGCCAAATTCGTTTGCTCAGTGGATGAATGCAGCCGATGTCGACTTCGTCATTGCGCAGCCTGAGGGTTACGAGCTTGACCCGATGTTCACGAAAGGAGCTAAGATCGAGTACGACCAGCATAAAGCATTGGAAGACGCCGACTTTGTCTATGCCAAGAACTGGAGTTGCCCGGGTGTGAAGAGTCCTGCTGACTATGGCAAGATACTATCTAAGGATATGTCGTGGACCATCGACGAGGAGCACATGTCGTGGACGAACAATGGTTATTTCATGCACTGCCTGCCTGTTCGTCGTGGTCTTATCGTGACCGATGAGGTCATCGAGAGCGACCGCAGCCTCGTCATTCCTGAGGCTGCCAACCGTGAGATCTCTGCCGAGGTGGTGCTCAAACGCGTGCTTGAAGGGCTTGAGGGCTGATGCTTACCACGTGAATTCGCGGACAATCCATCCGCTGTAAGTATTCAATGACAATCGCACGCCGCTGCCGGTTGTCATTTTTTTTGTGGGGATACTGACATAAGTATCTACCGTATAATATTGGGGGATACTGCCCTGATCGTGTACGAACCTGATATAATAGACGGGCTTCCCGCTTCTTTCTACGACGCTGTCGAGCACGGCTCCTATCGTCTGCCCCCTGTTCTTGTCACCGGATGAACTTGTCTTGATGCCCACACAGAAGTTTAGATAGTTACCATTCTTGCTTTTCCATGCACTGATGAAGTTCACGGGGTCGGTGTGAATGGTGGACTTGGCAGGGACTTTCACGGGATTGAGCGTATAGACCATCTCTGCTGACAAAGGCTCCACGGTGGTAGAGTCGGTGCCATTGGCATACATATTATAATAAAGCATGGTGCGGCACAGGCTGTTGGGCGTCAGCTTCCAGTTGACTTGTAGTGGTTGCGTGAAAGTCAGGCTGGTGCCGTCATCAGTGATAGCCGACGTGATGCGCGCCTGATGGTCGGTCTTTCCCTCTACGAAATCGGTGCGCAAGTAGCTGTAGCGTGCATCACCGGTCTCGTAGACATTGTTGGTGCAGGCGACAAGAAGCGGGAAAAGGAAGATGAAAGAAAGAGTCCTTGACACCTTATTTCGTAAAGTTGAACTTGCTGAAGAACTGTTTAAGCCTTCCCGTCGACTCTGTGGCCGTAAGGTAATTGCGGGTAGGATAAGCATATTGTGTGAGCAGACAGCGGCGCAGATAAGCCTCGTCCTTATGGTCGATATTGATGAGGGCGAGACGGCTGATAATGTATTCTTCAAACTTATCGTATTCTTCCTGCGTGTAGTTATCGGTGTACATCTTAGTATTTTGAATCATATCGAGAGCCACATAGTTCTGCGGATAGAGATGATAGTTACAGTGAATCTCGTGGTCGATATGCTCTGCAATCTGGTCGAACATCTTGTTCCGTGGCTGGTCTTGGTCTACGGTCTGCAGCCATTCGTCGATGCAAGGAGCACAGCAATAATGGATATGACCCTTGTATCCGCGGATACCCACGTTCATGCTCTCGAGGTCATCGCCTGGAGATTTCTTCCAGTAAGGCAGGTCACGACGGAGCTGGAACTCACGTGCCTTGAGATAGTCGCACGGGTCATATTGGTAGCTGATGGACAGTGGTACGATGTGTAGTTGCGTCAGCCGGTCGATGATGGTGCCTTCTCCACCCATGGCCATCATCTTGAGGATGGCGGACTGCGTGAGGTCATTGGAGTTTTTGGCACGTCCCTGGCGCTGCGCAATCCAGACATTTTCATGCTTCTGTGCGATGGCGAAGTGCATGTATTCCGACATGCGCTTACTGGCACGGAGCATCTCACTCGATTTCAGTGCCCGCTCCACGGTGAAGGTCTTGTTGATGCGCGCCAAAGCCTTGATCCAGTCGAGCTGCAGGAGATTGTCACCAATAGCGATCTCGCATGTGGTGCTGAATCCAGTGTCAAGCAATAGCTTGTCGAGAAAGGCGGAGTCGAGCACGATGTCACGGTGATTGCTCACGAAAGTGTAGCGGTTGTGGATGTCAATGTTGAAGATATCCATGTCGATACCCGTGCTCTGTTCGATGATGAGCTTTTGTAATATGGGATAGCAGAAAGCACGCTGAAAGTCAAGGTTCGTCTTGCATGCATGCATCTTTTTCCCTATAGTCTCCATCGGAACATTGGGGTAGACGTAAGCCAAGATATGCTGAAACTGTTCATCGGCAAGGAGCTTGTCGTAAACCTCAGGCAGCTCCTCAGGCTCGTAAGGCCTGATAGAATCAAATTCTGATGGTACTTTCATAACTTTATCTATTAAATGAATGATTTGAGTCCTATTCGTTTGCAATGATCAGGTCTATACCCATAGCCTCTATCTGCTCACGTATAGGTAGGGGCAGCCGGTTGTCGGTGATGATCATGTCCACATCTTCAGCGTTGCAGATCTTGGCAAAGCCTCTTTTACCGAACTTGGTACTGTCAGCAAGCACAATGGTCTTTTGAGCGGCTTTCATCATGACTCGGTTAATCTCTGCTTCGCGCATGTCTGTAGTCGACAGACCAAACTCGTGGTTGATGCCATCAGCGCCCAAGAAGAGCTTACTGAACGAGAATCCGGAAAGAATCATTTCCGCATACTTACCTACCACGGAGAGACTGGTATGACGAACGATGCCACCGAGCTGGATGAGCTCTACATTGTCAAGAGGCGCTAAAGCTTCAGCCGCTTGTAAGGAAGCGGTGACTACAGTCAGCCTGCTTGTCGGATGCAAATTCCTTGCCAGGGCATGGATAGTCGTACCGGAGGCCAGCACGATGGAGTCGTCAGGAGTGATGAGTTTTGCGGCCTCTATCCCGATGAGTCGCTTCTCCTCTGTGTTAAGCTTCTCTTTTTCACTGACGGTTCTGTTATTGATGAAAGGATTGATAAGAATCGCCTTACCGTGGCTGCGGTAGAGTTTACCCTCCTTTTCTAACTCCGTGAGATCTTTTCGGATGGTAACAGATGAGACCTCTAAGCGGGAAGCCAAGTCAGTCACTAAGACCGATCCCTGTTTGAGCAAACAGTCCAAGATAGCACCATGCCGTTCTTCCTTGGTCATCGTTGGTCGTTTTATAAGTTTCTTACAAAGATAGATGTTTTCTCTTCATATGTAGGCCTTTTCCTATTTTTTATATATATTATTAACAATATAATAATCATGGTGCAACTATTCAGCTGCCCGCAAAAAGTAGTGGGGCTATTTTTACAGGCTAACGGATACACTCACACATGATAGTTCCTCCGGGTTGACAGATTTGAATGGATGCCGGTCCATCCTTTCATTACGCAGAAGTGCGGAGATTATTGAGCCGCAGAGAAACTCTTATGATTCTGAGATTCCGAGCTTTTTCGGGAGGCCTGAAGGCCTTTCGCAGGGGTGCTGTACCACAAAGGTTCTCCAAGGTCGAAGGTCTCTCACAAAATCTCTGCGTTTCAAAAGCACAACCTCAGCGGCTCATCATATCTCAGCGACTCTACGTGAGACTTGACACCTGTCACCTCTTTTTAAATGCGACAGATTCCCGACCAGCTGAATAGTTACCCTTTTCATGCTTCAAACACAATCATTGAAGCCAGCTGCAGGAAATAGTCATTCGACCAGATCTCTAGTTCTTGGGGTCTCTTGATAAACGGCAGCACATCGGCTTTTACCTGCTCTATATCAGCGGTGGCGAGACGTCCTTTCAACTTGTCTAAAAAAGAGTCTTGGCTTATCTTCTCATTATTGAATTGCATGGCTCTCTCCTTTAGATGTCTGAAATCAAGCGGAACTCTGTTTCTGATATACCACTCGAAGTCATACCAGTCGCGGCCTTTCACCCGGTTTTTCCATGCGCGGTATACCAAGGCATGCATTTTACCGGCAAACAAGTCTGGCAGTGTGAAGCAGCGGGTCATAAAGGACTGAGGCAAGAGAAGCAGCTTCTGCTCCGTGGTGAAACCCATGGGTGGCTGTTTGTCGACTTCTATCTTGATTTTGACTGATTTCTCGGTCTGAAAGGTGACATCATAGACATCTGTATTGTCCTTGAGAAAGGCGGACTCTACCTTGCCGAAATGCTTCTTGTCTTTCTTCCTGATCTCTACGTCGCGTCCCACCATAGCGAACTTATCAATGATGGGTTGGAAATACTGCGTAAACTCGAAGTCCTCTTCCGGAGCCAGAAGAGAGAAGTCCATATCCTCACTAAAACGTTGCAGTCCATGGAAGATTCTCAGGCAGGTGCCTCCATAGAAAGCGGCATGATTGAAGAAGCCGCCATCAGCCAACCCTGCAAGGATGACCTGCTGGTTGGCCTCAAAAATGGCATTGCGCTGCTGTTGCTCAGTTGTCATGTCATATGCAGACAGCATCTGCTCGTAGAGATTGTTACTCATCTTCTTAAATACTTGATAATAGTCTTTATTGACGCGGCTTTCTTGCCAACTTGCGCATATTGTTCGAAGATGGAAACGTCCATGTTGCGCAGATCCTCCATTTCCATTCTGATGTCTTCCTCTAAATACACTTCGACGTCTTTGTGGTATCTCAGGTTCACCAAGGGTGAGTTGGCTATCAGGTCGCACAGTGCCTTTTCCGGTGTTGCCATCACGAACGCATATTGCTGACGGTTGATGCTCGTAAGACCAATGGGAAAGGCTTCGCGGCTGATGGACTTATAGTCGAACCTCCCAATCGGTGTGTCGAAGGTGCGTGCGTGCTTGATGGTCATCGACTGTGTGAGATAGACTGCCTCTGGAATCAGTCCGTAATGCCGGAGTGCAGTAGACATGGACACATAGGAAGGCGTATAGAGATGGTTGGCGATGAGCTCCATAGAGAGAGCCATTCTGCTTATCTTCGGGTCAACGACGTACATTCCCTTCTTGAGACGGATTATTTGATGTCCAAGTTCAAGCCTACGTACCTTCTGGTTGCCTGCCTTTCTGTCAGGGAACAGTGAGGCTATGGTTGCAGTGCTTACAGGCACATTGCCAAATTGTGTTATCTTGTCAATCATACCATGTCTTTGTTTTAGCAAAACTTTTGCCGGCGAGTGTAACGTGAGCTTGCTCGCAAGTTGCCGAGCGCAGCTAAAGTTTATGCAAAGATAACAAAAAAATGAATAGTAAACTAAGTTTTTCTTGTTTTTCTGTTCTCATTTTTACTTTTTTCGCTTTCCTCTACAACCCCGGCTTGCTGTCCGACGGCAATGGCAGTGAGAGGCCTGAAGGCCTTTCACAGGGGGGCTGTACCACAAAGGCTCCCCAAGGCCGAAGGCCTCTCCCAAAATCTCTGCGTTTCAAAAGCACAACCTCAGTGGCTCATCATATCTCAGCGACTCTGTGTGAGGTTTGGCACCTGTTACAATTGCGCCCCCCATGCAATCCGAAAATAAAAAACAGGGAAATTATTATGGATGATCAAAAAAAGTTGTTATATTTGCACTCATATGAGTGATTACGTAGATTTCATTAACGACAAACTGAAACCCAAATTGAGCGAACGGGAAATTGTCCTTGATCTTTTTGCCGGTTGTGGTGGGTTATCTCTGGGATTTGAATCGGCAGGTTACAAGACAATAGGCTATGAGTGTGTGCCTTCGGCAGTTGACACATACAACCGTAACCTTTCGGGGGAATGCCATTTGACAAGACTTGAGGTGGGCTCTCTCATCGACTACAAAATTTTGAATGCCATTAATTATGGCGTTCCCCAGAATCGCGAAAGAATTATAACTGTCGGCCACAAGTCTTCTTTCTATTTCCCCAAAATATAGGCTGGCTAAAAGCAAGTCAGGCAAAATAAGACTGGAACTACCGGAAGAATGACAAGATTGATGGTGAAGGAGTATGGGAAGGGGCATGGAGTTAAGCCGACATATGTAGAAACTCTATGAAACCAATACCCTATTAAACAATAGTTTGAAAAAACTCGCAACTGTCGGTATCCTATTGAAGAAGAAAAAGATGAAGAAGCTTCTATTAATATTCACATTATTAAATGCAGTGACTCTTGGTGCCTTTTCTTTCACTTACACCAAGCGTCATATTCTTATTCCCATGCGTGATGGGGTACGGCTCTATACAGAGATTTATGAACCGACTGACAATCCCCAGGCACCTATACTTATGATGCGAACGCCCTATGCGCTGTCGCCTTATAACGACGACACTTTCAACAGTAAACAGTTCGGTTTGGACAGCATCTATTTCAATCATGGCTATATACTTGTCAGGCAGAATGTTCGGGGAACCTATCTGAGCGAGGGACACTTCGAACAATCGAGACCATATCTACCAAACAAGAAAGGCGGGGAGACGGATGAAGCCTCTGACTCGTGGGATACGGTGGACTGGCTCCTCACCCACTGTCACACAAACGGGTGTGTGGGCGTGAAGGGGACTTCCTACCCAGGCTTCTACGCCTTGATGGCTGCCCGATCCGGGCATCCTGCAATAAAAGCCGCATCACCCCAGGCCCCCGTTAACGATTGGTTCATGGGCGATGACATTCACCACAACGGTGCTTTGATGCTCATGGACAGTTACAATTTCGGGGCATCTTTCTTCAGAATGCGCACGGGTCCATCTTCCAGAGCTCTTCCTCCCCTGGCTCAGGTCGACACCACGGTGAATGTGTTTTATCATCGTCCCATCACTGATATTCTGAAGCCGGTATTGGAGAAAGGTTCCTTGTGGACTGATATTGTCAATCATCCCAATTATGATGGTTATTGGCAGTCGCATTGCTCTACACATAAGCTAAAAGGGATTAAGCCGGCTGTGATGATTGTAGGTGGTCTCTACGACGCAGAGGACAACTTTGGTGCATGGAACACCTGGAGACAGATCAAGTGCCGCTCATCCAGAACTCCGCTTTTCCTCGTCGAAGCCCCATGGTATCACCACGCTTGGGGTAACGGCAACTATCAGCATCTTGATGGTGCCTGGTTTGGCAAAGGAACGGCAGCCTATTTTATCAACCAAATAGAGTACCCGTTCTTTGCCTATTATCTGGAAAATAAAGGGAAAAGACCCTCTCCAGTGACCGTACTTCCATCGGCCGAGACACGTGAGGAGGTGATGAAAGACCGCAATGTTGTAAGTCAATGGCTACATCTCAACAGCTGGCCTCCCAGGGGAGTGCATCACAGGCGAATAGAACTCGAGGGAGGAACTGTAATGTCTGACCCACAAAATCCCGTACCCTATTATAACAATATAAGGAGCCGCCATCGCGATCGCTCCTATATGGCTGCGGACCAGCGATTTGCAACACAACGCAAGGATGTGCTTACATTTGTCCGGCCGGCAATACAAGACACGCTCCACCTCATGGGACCCGTCAAAGTGAGACTTACGCTCAACACCTCTGCCACTGACCTTGATGTCATCGTAAAGCTCATCGATGTCCGGCCTGATGGCTATGAGATGCTTGTCCGTGGAGAAGTGATGCCCGCTCGCTTCCGACACTCTTTCTTAAAACCGGAACCAATAATTCCAGGTAAAAACTTCTCGCTCTCTTTCTCTATGCCCGACATTGCGCACGTGCTGCTGCCCGGCCACAGATTGAGCGTTCAGATACAATACAGCTGCTTCCCGCTTGTTGCCGTCAATCCACAGACTTTCTTAACGAATCCCTACAAGGCAGCCCACACCGATTATCAGAAAGCACGCGTCACACTGCAGGGGGACGGAGAGTCGTGGGTAGAGCTCACGACTTGGCAATAAGACTTCTATCCTATCTTATCCGATGGATAGCAGCCGATACGGAATCACGTCAGGAAGGAAGATCTCAAAATCGATGTTGGACCCTGCGGGGATCGACTTCTGTGGATTGCCCCATTCTGAGATAAGCACACACTGAGGGTATCCCTCCTTATTGCGCAGATTAATATCCTTCCGCTCTTTGGCGGGAAAACGGTGTCACTCCGGATGTAATAGTCAGCGTATTGCCCGTTAGGGTCTCCGTTATCACTTTCCTGAGACCAACGGCACTTGATACCTGTCGATTGAATATAATCGGGTTTAGAAATGATGCTTGTCAGGTTTTGTTTATTCTGTTTGCTTGTCAGTTATGCTGAAAGATTTCTTTATTGTCGGCGCGGGAAGCTTCTTAGGAGGCGGCGCAAGGTTTGTGGTTTCGAAAGTGGTGCAGACGTGGACGACGCTGCCTTTCCCGCTGGGTACGTTTGTGGTGAACGTGCTGGGCTGTTTGCTTATCGGCTTCTTCTCGGGGCTGAACCATGGCGGAGACTGGATGTCTCCATCAACAAGGCTTATTCTAACCACGGGCTTCTGTGGTGGCTTTACAACCTTTTCCACCTTTATCAGTGAAGGTACGGCGCTGGCAGGAGACCATAACTTTGGGTGGTTGGCCTTGTATACCTTTGGCAGCCTGGTCGTGGGCTTTGTGTGTGTGCTGGCTGGGCACAGTGTGGCGCGGGCGTTGTAATCATGTAAAAAGCCACCCTTCAGAGGTTTTCGGCCTGCTGAAGGATGGCTGTGAATGTGGGTACAGGTGCAGCTTGCGCTGATGAACTGGCATCTTAATATCCCGGGTTCTGCACTAAGTTGGGGTCAATCTGTACCTGGTCGATAGGAATGGCGAGCCAATAGCTCTTGGGTGCCTGAATCTTTGAGCGGTCAATGTAGGAGCCGTCGTTCATTTCGGTTACCTGATAATAGTCTTTTGCGGTTTTGCCGGCAATGTTCCAGGATTTCTCTTTTTGTGAAAGAACCTTATCGAGAATCTTCCACCGGCGGATGTCGTGGAAGCGACGGCCTTCCATCACCAATTCGTTGGAACGCTCGTCGTGAATGACGCTGCGCAGCTTGGTTTCGTCGGTAGGGATGCCTCCCGCATAGCTCCACGACTGTTGGAAGGTGGGAAGTCCGCACCGCACACGAATCTTGTTCAGATAGGTGAGGCTCTTCTCGCTCAGCGTCTTGTTATATTCAAAGTCAGCCTCTACGTAATCGAGGTAAAGTTCGGCCAGGCGAAGATACGGAAATACCCAGCTGTTGTAGGTAATTTTGTCTTGTGTCTTGTTGTAGTAGTCCTTGCTCGATATCCATTTCTGGCAGTACAGGCCGTTGTCGCATTGGTATTCGTGGCTCTCTACGCCGTCGTCCTGCTGCGGTTCGCCACGGCGGCATTGCAGCATAATGGTGCCGTTTTGCACCTCAAACTTCCCGCGGTCGAAGCCTATTGACGCATAGAAGCGCGGCTCGCGGTGCACGTTGTAGCACGAGGTTTGCTCTGTAGGGTAGTCGGGCGCGGCCTCAAGGGTCTCGGGTTTCAGGTTTTTGGTGTCGGGGTCGTCCTCCCAGGGCAGTCCTTTGTCGGTGAAGAAGCGTGTGGCGCAGCTCCACGTAGGGAACATGTAACCACGGAATCCCTTTGAGCTGTAGGCGGTAAACTCTACGCGCGGGGCCATGTTCTTGATGCAGTAAGAGACTGTGCCCTGGCTGCCAAGGCCGAAAAGTATCTCGTCCCAGTTGTTGAAAGAGCCCGAGTTTCCGCCCACGAAGGCCTCATGATAGTTCTTTTTCCCCTGTGCCGCGTCGGCTGCGGTTCCGCCGTAAAGCTTGTATCCGTTGGCTTCGCTCAGCTTGATGGCCTGCTCTGCCGCATCCATGGACTTCTTCCATTTTTCCTTATCATAGGTCAGGTTCATCAGCGGTGTGCCGTCAGGGTTCTTGAAGTTGGCGTAGTACTGGCTGTTGCCGTTGACCAGCGGTGATGCCGCATAGAGCAGCAGGCGGGCCTTGAACCCTAGGGCCGCGGCTGACGTGGCGCGGTCTTTTTCGCCGCTGGGGCGCACGGCAGGCAGCAGGCTGGCTGCCTCGTCATACTTTTGTGCGATAAAGTCAACGCATTCATCGTAAGGTGAACGCGTGAGGTCGGAGGGCATATTGGGGCTGTTCTCCTCCTTGACAAGGAAAATGGGGCCGTAATACTCGAGCATAATCTGGTGATAGTAGGCAATGAGGAAGAGCATTTCTCCCTTCCACGTTTTCTTGTTCTCCTCTGTGATGTCGGGAACCTTATCAAGATTGTTGATGACGTTGTAGCAATAGCGTACGGCTCCCCAAATGTCTTTCTTGACAGCACCGGTGGGATAGCTTGTTGCCGTGTTGCTCCACAGGCCGTAATACGTGTTGCTTGACGATTCGTCGCCGTTCATCAGGCTCTTGTAATGGAACCATCTTGTGGTACCTCGGTGCCCAATAACCATCTCGTCTGAGCCTGTGACATCGGGAAATTGTTGTGGCTGGAAGTAGTCTGGAATCTCTCTATAGCAGCCCAGTACCATCTTTTCGGCCTGGACTTGTGTCTTGTAGATGTCCTCTGTTGTGGCGCTGCCTTCCGGCACCACATCGAGGAAGTTGCACGAGGCAAGCATGAAACCTGCCATTGCTGTCGCAAGAAACTGGATATGTTTATGCTTCATGATTGTGGATTCTTTTTGAATAGTGGATTAATAATGGAACTGTACGCCTATCTTGAACGTGCGTTGCAGCGGATATTTCAGCCCATTTCCGCCGCCCATCTCGGGGTCCCATGTCTTGAAAGGCGAAAGTGTGAAGAGGTTTGTGGTCGCGGCGTATACACGAAGCCAGGAGAAAAGCGTGTAGCCCACTTCGGCGTTCTTCAGTCGCATGTAGCTGCCACTGCGCATATAATAGGAGCTGGCCTGCACGTTGTTGTTGACAAAGGTGGTTGACAGGCGTGGGTAAGCGGCTGCCGCGTTGTTGTTAACCTCTGACCAATGGTCGTCTACGATGTATTGTGCTATGCCGTATCCGTCGCCCGAACCGTCGACAAACGGATGAATGTCGCTCATCATGAGGCTTACCTTGCCCGCACCCTGGAACATGAATGTAGCGTCAAGTTTCTTGTATCTAACCGTTGCGCCAAAACCATAAATGATTTCAGGTATCGTCGGATTGCCGATGGTCGTGACGTCGTTCAGGTCAATCTTGTTGTCTCCGTTCAGGTCTTTGTACTTGATGTCGCCTACGGTGTAGGCTCCGAACTCTTGTTTGGGAGCGTTGTCTATTTCTTCTTGTGAGGTGAATAAGCCGTCGGCAACCAGTCCGCGTATGCGGTTGATGGGGTGTCCCAGGTTCGAATAATAGGCAGGAACGTTCACGGGCTCGTCCACGTCGGTCACTTCGTTGTGGGCATAAGTGAAGTTTCCGTTCACCTTTACGGTGAAATTCTTGTTGAATACTTTTGTATAGACTAGACTCATGTCTACGCCTTTGTTGTTGACCGCGCCAATATTGGCGTAAGGACGGTTGCTGCCGTATCCAGCGACAGAGAGGATAGATTTGCGCTGCATGAAAATTCCCGTGCGGTGTTCGGTGAAGTAATCGATGCTGAAATCGACGCATCCCATGAGGTTCAAGTCCATGCCGATGTTGAACTTTTTGGCTTTTTCCCATGTGGCCAGTTCGTTTCCGTAGGTGGTTACCCATGGCACGCCGATGTTGGAGTACTTGTCACCCACCCACCAACTGCCGCCAGACGACATGTTGACCGTCGTGATGTACGGGAAACGGCTGGAGAGTGCGTCGTTGCCTACGAGGCCATACGACCCACGAATCTTCAGGTTGTGCACTACCTCCTTGAGGGACTTGAAGAACGGTTCGTTTGAAACCGTCCAGCCTAACGCTATAGCGGGGAAGAAGCCAAAGCGGTTGCCTTTCCTGAAGTTTTCGGAACCATTGTATCCAAACGTGGCCTCCATCAGGTATCGGTGGTCATAATCGTAGGTCAATCGGCTGGCGAGACCCTGCTCGCGGTATGGCAGAAGGTCGTATTCGTTGCCACTGTCCTTCACGCGCTTGGTTTCCTTCATGTGGTAGACCAGCGTGGCCCCCACGTCGTGCTTGCCAAATGTGCGGGCGTAATCGAGTTTACCTTGCAGCGACCACACCGTCTGCGTAGGGTCACGCCCCGAGTTTGATTGCAGGTATGGTTGTCCAGGGTTGCCGATTGATTCCGTAGAGTAGACGTAATTGCCATTGCCATCCAGCTGATAGTCGTCAGAGACCTTATAGTAGAACGGCACAATCCAGTGGTCAAGCCAGTTGAAACTATAGTTGTAGAACGATGCCATGCCACTGGCTTTCAGGCCAGGGGTGATGAACTTCAGATCCTGGTCAATGTTGAACGCCGTCGTAGAGTAGACGTAGTTGCGTTCAGTTTCTCCTGTGCTTAGCAAGGCATAGGGGTTCGTTTGCAGGCCTCCCACGCCCTGCCGCGTGTTCATTCCGTAGCGCACGAAGCTGTCACCCGCTTCCGCGGGCAGCGTTGCGGGGAAACCTACAGGGTTTACACGCATGGTATAATAAAAGAGGTTGGTAATCGATTCCCGCGGCGCATGATTATAAAAGAGCTGGGTATTCATGTTCAGCTGAATCTTTGTCGTGCGGGTAATGTTGGCTGTAACGTTGCTTTGGAAGAGGTATTTTTTGTTACGCATGGTCACGTCGAGAGCCTGACTCTCGGTGGGTTTGCGTACGATGCCGTTTTCGTAGAAGATGCCTGCGTTAAGGAAGTAGGTGATGAGCTTGCTTCCACCCCTGATGCTAAGGTTGAGGTTTTGGTTCGATGCCATTTTCTTGAACAGCATGTCGTACCAGTTGTTGTCAGGGAAAAGGTAAGGATTGGCCCGTGAGCGCGTCTTTTCTATGCGGTCGTTGCTGTAGTAGGGTGTGTAGGGCTGGCCCACTGCCTTTGAATCGTTGTACACGGCCTCGTTATACATTTGCATGTAAGTAACGCCGTCGGCGATATCCTGTATGCGGGTAGGCGACGAGAATGTGTTGTCAAGCCGTACGTCAATTTGCATCTTTTCAGACAGAGTGCCGTGCTTGGTGTTCACGATGATGACACCGTTTGCACCGCGTGAACCGTAGAGTGACGTGGCCGTAGCATCTTTCAGTACTGAGAACGACTCGATAGACTCGGGTGGAATGTTGTTCAGCATGGTGGTACTTATCTCCACGCCGTCCAGGATGATAAGCGGACTCTTGTTCGAACCGAAGGTCGATATGCCGCGAATGTAGAACTCTGCGTTGTCATAGCCGGGCTCTCCGCTGGTTTGACGCGCGATGATGCCGGGAATATTGCCGGCGAAAGATGTTGTGAGGCTGCTCGAAGTTATCTTTAAATCTTCGGGTTTCACGGCCTGCACGGCACCCACCAGCGACTCTTTCTTCTGTTTGCCGAAACCTACAACTACTACCTCGTCAAGAACCTTGTCGTCAGGAATGAGTGATATGGCGACGAACGTACGCCCTTTCAGCCTGATATTCTTACTCTTGAACCCGATATAAGATACCTCCAGTTCGGCGTTGGAAGAGACGTTCAGCGTGAAGGTTCCTTCGGCGTCGGTAATAGTTCCGTTAGTGGTTCCTTTCTCTTTTACGGTGGCTCCGATGACAGGCTCGCCGTTCTCATCGCCAATGAATCCCTTGACAACGCCCTTTGAAGTTTGCGCTGGTTCATGGATTCCCCAAACTTTAGTTGCCGACGACTTGCTGCCAGGCTCGGCCTTGACCTGTGTGACCGCCAGGCTGCACCCCAACAAGAGCAGGAGCAAGGCCATCGGTCTTTGCCTGTAATGATGTTTCTGTTTCATCAGTTTTTAATTTATGAGTTCACTCTAAAAAGTCGGCAATCCGACCATTGTTAATGTCTCGTTATTACTTCAAATATCACTCTTTGGAATTTTGTAATCTGGAGAATTTTTGCTAAATTTGTATTGTCATTCAAGAAGTTATAAATGTTCAAGAAGTCAAATACAGATAAGCAATTGGGCCTCTTTTCAACCCCATCCTCTCTCATGTGCAAGCGTGAAAGCAAGCAGTATGATGACAATTTGGCGTGGTAAAGTAAGTTTTATCACAATGTCACATCCAGGATAGAAGAGGAAGTCTTCCGGCCGTTATATACCACCAAGGTATTTGGTGCTCTCACCAAACATATTCGTCAGCTTGTTGCCATGAACATTCTCAAGGAAGGTGCAGGTTGCTCTGATGAGCAGTTGTTCGAGAATTGCCGCTACAATTTATTATGGCACAAGGCTCTTGGGCTTTTCAACTTGGATGATGAGTGACCTTCACCGGTATCCTATTATCTCTTTCGGGCAAAGATATGCGAGTACGAGAATACGAGTGCAGATCATGTGAATCTCTTTGGGCAATGCTTCAAGGAACTCACTGCTGCACAGGTAAAGGCTTACAAGGTCTCCAGTCGTGTAGTACGTATGGTCAGTAAACTCATTAGCAGTAACATCGCATGGTACTCTCGCTACGAAATCATACACAAGACTCTGGTCATGAGCGCCACTGCTGATGACATAGCACAGATCAGCGATCAGATGATACGGCAGCGTGCCTGTGACTTCCTTGGCGAGGATGCAGCTAAGACCGTCTATCGTACCGACACAGAAACGATGGGCAAGTATTTGCTGGATCTTGGCATCGTCATCAAGCACCTCCTTGACGCAAAGTCAGACCAGGAAACGGTGCTTCTCCGCAGGGTCTTTAATGAGCAGTATGAAGTAGATAAGGATGGCAATGTCGTATTGCGTGATAAGGCCAGGATCTCATCCACAAGCATACAGAGCCCTAATGACACAGATGCCGCATACCCGCAGCAAAGGTGGCAAGAAAGTAAAAGGGTACTCAACCAACATTACGATGTGTATGGATTAATATGCACAGGCTCTTCATTTATGATGCGGAAATGTCTCTCCAGACAGCAAAATAAGTCAAAGATCGAGTGGATCTTCATAAGATCCTGTATTAGGGTCTATAAGAGCTCATATAAAGATGCGAAAGCCTTACAAATGACTTCAAGTATCAACCTAGAATTAACGGCAGAATCGGATTCCGAGATCCTGTAATGCCGGAATGTTGAACTTTAAAAGCTACTTTTTATAGCGGAGTCAGATATTATTTAGACAGTTTCAGCGCTTCCACAGGTTTGTTAGTCGTGATGATGTCTACGCCGGCTTTGATGAACTGGTCGATATCGTTGAGGTCATTCACTGTCCACACATTGACGACGAGTCCGAGGTCGTGACATTCCTTAATCCATTCCGGATGTAATGCCAATACCTTCTCGTTATAGTCGATGCCGTTGAGACCTTTTGCTTTGACTGTCTGCGGATCCCAATCTCCATTGAGGTACTGTATGTTGGCGTTGGGCAGTAACAGGCGGAGCAACTCACATGCTTTCCCGCTGAAGGAAATCCATACCATGCGGTTCTCCATACCTTTAGCCTTGACCATATCTACTGTCTCGCGAACGAGGCTGTCCTCATGACTCTGCATCTTCTGCTTCTTAATCTCAAGAACGAGCCTGCATCCCAAATCCTTACCGGTTTCAAGGTACTCATTAAGGGTAGGGATCTTCTCTCCGTTTTTCAGTTTCACTTTCCTGAGTTCCTTCAAGGTACTGGTTTGGATATCAAGCTCTTTTCCGGATGGTGTCTTGGCAGTGGGATCATGATGAATGACGATGACATTGTCCTTAGTCAGGTGCACGTCAAACTCTGAGCCATACACCCCTATTTTATCGGCAAGTTTAAGAGAAGTGACTGAGTTTTGTGCACTCCCGGCACAGTCCCAATAGCCACGATGGGCTACGATTTTGGTCTGTGCAGAAACTGTCATGGCAAAAAGAACCACGACGGCAAATACTGTTAGATGTTTCATTTATCTGTTTTTTTATTTGTTTTTTATCTCTTTGTTCTGACAACCGTGACATTGTCGACAAGCACCCGGTTCTTGCCTTTACCACTTCCCCATTGTTCGCCACCGACAAACATCAGTTGTGTCTCGCCGGTTGCTCCTGTAATTGTAAATGAGAAATGAGAGTCCGAATCTGCCCATGGGTCATAGCCTTCGCCATGCTCATTGTTTGAGGAGTTGGGGAATACTGTTGTGACAAAGCGCACGTACCGGTATTGCGTTCCTTTAACCTCCACGCTACTGATGTCACTCCCGTCGATTTCTCCAGGCCCCAAATTGTCGACCTGTTCAAAGAACGGAATATCGATGTGTCCCTTATACAGTCCTTCAGATAAGGAAGGTAAGAGACTTCAAAAACCGTTCTTTTATAAAAATGGATATCCGCAATCATCCAAATCAATAAATTCAATTCCAAAAACTTACCCTATAAGTACATATACAGAATTCCACTCTGTCGGACAAGTGGAATCCGAAATATCTCCGGTTGGACTTGTAGCAGAACTCATTGAGGTAGAGTTACAGGAACTCCTCCTTCATGTCATGGCAGGTGTCAAGAACACCGCATTTGACGTCGCTGATGGATATGCACCCATGGGGGCACCTTTCCAGCCATCGTCTTGTCTTTCATTGCACAGGCTCCATGCCCAGCGACGATGCCATGAGCCTGAGGGCCAGAATCCATGCATACCAAGGGCAATGTTGACAGTGCAAACTATGTTAATTTAGATGATTGTGGATAATCATTCTTATTTATTTCTTTGCTGCCAGCAGTTTGGCAATCTCTTTCTTTGCCTTCGCCATCTGCTTCTGGAAAGCCTCTGAAGAGTGGACGGCTGCATAGCCTACGCTTGCACAGAGACGACCTGCATCAACGTCACTCTGGTAGTGATAACCGCAGATGACACGGCTCTGTCCATACTCGTAGGCACGGGTCATAATCTCATTGCCACGTGATGGGTTTAGTTCGGTCAGTGTCAGACCGAAAATCCATCCACGGCAGGTGTGGCCTGACGGGTAAGAACCGTTGTTGATCAGCTCTGCTTCGAACTGTGGCTGCAATGTGTGCTCATGGAACTGTGCGAACGGACGCTTGCGCATATACTTTGCCTTGGCACGGTCAACGGCGTGATTGCCATCGATACCCACCATGCAGATGAGCTTGTAGGTCTCAGGGGCTTTCTCTGGAGTAATCAGCATACCGAAGGCTGGTGCGAAGCCGACAAGGACGGAATCAACATCAAAGTTCGCATCGAACTTTGCCTGAGCTGCGCGTTCCTTGTCCTCTCTCATCTTGCGTCCCCATAGATACTGACGGAAGTCGTAATCGAACTGGTAAGAGGCTGTGTCGGGTGGTGCCGGCAGATAGATGCCTGCATCTGGCATGTCGGCCTCCGGAATGAACGACTGTTTCTTGTAGTCCTGGGCGCTCACTGTCAAGCCAATGAACAGCATGGTGATACTTACAAATAAGTTTTTCTTCATAGTGATAAAGTGTTTTGTTGTGATTTAAATTATTTTGCCATTTGTTCAGAATATAGTTATGTCCAGTCTCTGTCGGAGGGGACAGGTCTCCTCTGTCTATAGGTTCAAAAAGGAACTGCGGATATTCATAATATGAAGCGGGTGAATGACATGATGTCACGCACCCGCTTTTACTTAACAGAAATCAGAACATGTATTGTACGCGCATTTGAAGCACGTTGACAACTTTAGCATCGGGCTGGTTCCACGTGTGTGAGTGGATGTAGTGATAGTTCAGACGAAGCGTCACATATTTGTTCCAGAAAAAAGAGAGACCGGCACTGACATCAGACATGCGTGCGGCATTGGCAAGACCAACGGCTGTAAGCTCTTCGGTTGTCTTGTATTTGCTTAAGGCATCTCCATCTTTCAGATTCAGGAAACCATAACCAAGCATCAGCTCCAAGTTCTTGTCTGAAGGGTTGTCGACACCGGAGCCGGCATAGTTATATTTGTAGTTGGCTGGGTTGACGATGATACCACGGGCAGATACATAGAAGCCGTTGGTGTTATAGCTCTGATCGTTATCACGGCCGATGTGTGACCAGTAGTACTGACTGGCCAACTGCCAGTTGCGGTAGATTCCCTGGAACTCGGCGGTGAATTTGTTCTCCCATCGGGCATCCAAAACGTCGATATTTGTAGCTTTACGTTTGTCTACGGATGTCAGATAAGTTTTGCTGTATGCGATATGCCTATGGCTAAGGGAATTTGACTCGGCACCTACGTGGTTTGCGCTGAAACCTACATGGAAACCATAGTCATCGTTCATGATAGGACGCCATACAAAACGACCGGCAAGGGTGTAGCCCTGCTTGCCAGATTTGTCCGTACTTTGCGTGAGAGCAGAGTTGTCAGCGAAGGCACCGTATGCACCCCAGAAGTTGTGGTTGTAGAGGGTGTGCATGATACCGATACGACGGCCGACCTGGAAGACGTTGCCTTCTGGCTCATCCATATACTCCTTCTTTGAGGAGCTGTAAGCAGAAGACAGACCGAAAGGAACGGTATAGTGACCGACCTGCAGGTTATTGTTGTTGTTGAAGCTGTACCTCAGGAAAATGTCCTTTGCGGAAACCTTGTTGTTTGTGTAAGAGAGTTCACCACGGAAGTACCAATTCTTGTAGTAACCCTTCAATCCGATACGGATGTCACGAACACCGACACCGTCGTTCATCTCGCCGTCTTGCTCCTTCGATTGGTCGTTTTGGCCGTAGGTAGCGGCATCAAACAGTGCACGGCCTGTGGTCTTGATGGTAAGCTTATCCGAGTTGTCTTGTGCTGACGCAACAGTAAAACAACATGTTGCTGCTGTTGCCATGAATAATAATCTAATATTCGTAAAAATGCAAGTTAAGTGTTAATGATAAAATGTTACTCGTTGTCTTCGATTTTGTCGTAAGCTCTGATAGCCTGCATAAAGCGTGCGTTGACATCGCTCAGCAGATACAAGCCATCACTGTTTTTCTGAAGACCAGTAAGGGTAAGTGGGAAGATTTGGGGCGGGTTGTCCAGGTTAAGCTCAGACAAGTTGCGGAGCTGGTCTGTAGATTGATATGTCAGATTCAAGTCGCAGTATTCTTTGCCGTCAGCACCTTTGAACTTCTCAATGACCACTTTGCTGCCAATAGGAGTCTTTTTCTCAATGGAATTGGGTAGTTCGTACGTCTGTACACCTAAGGCGTTAAGTACGGAGCAGATATTGGAGTCATGGCCGCAGAGGAATGTGAACTTGCGGTTGCTTGCATTCAGTTCGTCATACATATATGTAAGTAACGGGTGGGCAACATTGACGGCTACGATAGGAGCTGCAAAAAGCACGTCGCCATATACATCTTTAATCTTAGCGATTTGAACCCAGTCGTCCAAGGTCAGGTTGTGGCCGAAGGCAGCCTTCTTGGCATCTGGCTCTTCGTAGTACTGAAGGATGAAAGCGTCGGAGCATGTGTTGGCATCTTTGAGAGAACCTTTCATGTTAGGCTCATTACCTTTCTTAAGGATAATCTCAGTATTGTAGTTGTCAAATGCACAGATCTTACCGCTCTTGCAGGCAGGAGAATCCTTGAGGTCAAGCGTGTTGGCTGTGATTTCATAAGCTTTCTTCAGGCTCTTATTGATCCCGACGATACCTTCTTTGCCTCCCATGGCAGCAATCTCCTTGAGTGCCTCTTTGCGGAAGGACTCGCTCATCCTTGTCAATCTCGGGAAGAAGATTGGATCCATCTTGCTGGGGGTAAAGCGGTGGTTGACCTGCACATTAGCTACAGGAAGGAATGCAGTAATAAAGTAATGTGCTGTTGCAATGCAGCGCTGCATGCTGTTGGCATAGACGTTCAGCTCGTCTGTGGATGGCGTGGCGTTCTCCAGGAACAAGCCGGCATCAACGACCCATTTGCGGAAATAGAGCCCGAACTGGTTCTCCAAGGCACCACCGCGAGATGTCAGTTCACTGGCATTGGCTGTCCAGGGAGTCCACTCATGGGTGGTTACCTGCTCGAGCAGACTTCCTTTTGTGGAAAGCGGGGCACGGATGCTATGACGGCTAAGAATGACACACTCTTCAAGCTTGTATCTGTTCTTGAAGTCTTGTGAACGCTTGATCTGGGCAAAAAGAGACCCTGGAAGCAGCACAAGAATGGCAATACCTAATATAATACTATGATTTTTCATATTCTGATTTTCTTTAATGTGTAAGTGCAAGCTGCCTGAAATTACTTCAGACAGTCTACAATGTTCAATTAGGATTATCTTAACTTAGTAAGTTACAACAGCAGGATCAGAAACGTTGGTAGTAGCATTTGTTTTTACCCCCAACTTCTTGCAAGTCCAGTCAATGCCATCCTCGGGAACATCACGTGTGTTTTCTATGATGCAGTTAGGATCCTGTTCCCAGTATTTCTTAGCAGTCATATTCTTCATATCCTTGTTAGGCTTTGTATCGTCCGGGTTGAGCATGAGCTTCAGACCTACAGAAGTGTTCATCATCTCCATATCACCACGACTGTTACCTGCGGCAAAGAGAGGACGCGTCTTTACAAAGGTGTAGACACACTCTGCCTTACCATTGTCCTGAGGAGACGGGAAAGTGATCTGATCCGTGATTTTACCGTCACTGCTAACGGGCGATTTTACGCCAATAACGCGATCTTCCTGGAAACCAAGCTCTTGTACGCAGAACCGCTGGTACAGCAATTCTGGAGAAGCAGAGATAATCCATGTCTCGAAACCGAAGTTGCGAAGGTTGGCGAGCAGAGCCTTCATCTGCGGATAAAACTTATTTTGATACTTAGCATGGAAACAGTCGTCACCGATGCGCTGTGCCTCCTCCGGAGTCAGACCGGAGAGGAATTTCACACGGTCGCGCTCACGGGAGATCGCATCCTCGTTTATCATCTTGCTCACAAGGGCGTATTTCTCCTTGGATACCTTGTCGGTCTTTCCTTTGTAGTTCTTCTCTGCATAGTCGTAGAGCGACTCCTCTGCAAGATAGTAGGGAACCTGCCCTAACAGTGTGCCATCGCAGTCGAAGACTGCGACCTTTCGGATGTTCATTGGAATGGTAGAGATCATGAAGTTCTCTAACTTAGCGTTGGTAACATCGCTCCAGCCCTGAATCTTCTGGTACTTGTAGGTCTGTGCCACTGAGGCAAGAATCCCTACGACGAACAGCATACATAATGCTGATGTCAATCGTTTCATAAAGTTCCTCATAATGTTAAGTGTTAAATGGTTAGATATTTGTATGGCTTAGCCATGTTTTGTCTTCAACAATTGCTTAATATCAGCAGAACGAAAAAAGTATTCCAACCCATGCTGCAACGGCAGCACCGGCCAACGGGCCAAAGATTGGCACCCAGCTATAGCCCCAGCCACTGTCCCTCTTACCCTTGATAGGGAGAATAGCGTGAGCGATACGCGGACCAAGATCACGGGCAGGATTCATGGCGTATCCGGTGACACTGCCCAGAGACATACCGATGGAGACGATGACCATCGTGACAGGCCATGCGCTGTTACCACCGACGTTGACACCGCCTGTGTAAGTGCTGATGCAGATAATGAGCAGGACAAGGACAAAGGCGCAGACAGCCTCCTGGAGGAAGTTCAGCGGCTTGTTCTCGATAGCTGGCATGGTGCAGAAGATAGTGAGCTTGCCATTGGGATCATCGGTAGCGTCGAAGTGGTCTTTATAAACAATCCAAACGAGTACGGCACCGAGGAATGCACCCAACATTTGAGCGATGACATAAGGAATGACGTTAGCCCATGGGAACATACCGGCAACGGCAAGGCCGAAGCTGACAGCCGGGTTCAGATGAGCACCGGAGTCGTGGGCGATGAATACGCCCGCCATGACAGCGAGACCCCAGCCCAAGGTGATGACGACCCAGCCGCCGCCTTTACCTTTACACTTGTTCAAACCCATACCGGCGCATACACCGTCGCCTAACAGAATCATTACGAGGGTACCGATAAACTCAAGGGCACAATTATGCAATAATCCAGGATCCATTTTTCCTTAGTTTTAGAGTTGATATTATAATTGTTGTTTAGTTCCACTCCCCCTTGGACAGGGGGCTTCTGTCTTTATTTATGTGTCAGTGTTCTCTGTATAGCATCAGCCCATCCGTTCTTGGCAGCCTTGATCTCGTCGTTCTCAGGCACAGGCTCAAAGGTGCGCTCCACCTGCCACTGACTCTTAATCTCGTCGATATCTTTCCAGAAACCTACTGCGAGACCTGCGAGGTAAGCAGCACCGAGAGCTGTTGTTTCCGTAATCTTCGGACGTACCACCGGGATGCCGAGCAGGTTAGCCTGGAACTGCATGAGTAGGTTGTTGCGCGAAGCGCCGCCATCGACTTTCAACTCTGTCAGCGGAGCACCCATGTCCTTAGCCATAGCCTGAGCAATGTCGTAAGTTTGGAAGGCAATACCGTCGAGAGCTGCACGGGCGATATGAGCACGTGTCGTGCCACGGGTGATGCCTACGATGGTGCCGCGTGCGTACTGATCCCAATAGGGAGCAGCAAGACCGGTGAGAGCCGGTACGAAGATTACGCCGCCACTGTCGGGCACAGAGGAGGCAAGCTCCTCAATCTCACTACTGCTCTTGATGAATCCGAGGCCATCGCGCAGCCACTGAACGACGCTGCCGCCCACATAGATAGAACCTTCAAGGGCATATTTCACTTTATCACCGATCTTCCACGCCACGGTGGTGAGCAGGTTGTTCTTGGAGAGCAAAGGCTTGTCACCGATGTTCAGCATGACGAAGCATCCTGTGCCGTAAGTGTTCTTGATAGATCCCGGCGTGAGACACATCTGGCCGAAGAGGGCACTCTGCTGGTCACCGGCGATACCGGCGATAGGCACCTCATGAGCGAAGATGGTAGTCTTCGTGTGACCGTAGACCTCTGAGCAGGACCTCACCTCCGGCATCATACTACGGGGAATGTCGAGAAGCTTGAGCAGGTCATCATCCCACCGGAGGGTATGGATATTGAACAACATGGTGCGGCTGGCATTCGTCACATCCGTGCAGTGAATCTCACCGCGTGTGAGGCGCCAGATAAGCCATGAGTCGACATTACCGAAACGCAGTTTGCCTTTCTCTGCACGCTCGCGGGCACCGGGTACGTTGTCGAGGATCCATTTGATCTTTGTGCCGCTGAAATAGGCATCAATGATGAGGCCTGTTTTCTCACGGACCTTATCAACAAGCCCCTGGGCTTTCAGCTTGTCGCAGAACTCTGCCGTGCGACGGTCCTGCCAGACGATGGCGTTGTAGATAGGTTCTTCCGTATCCACATCCCACACGATGGTCGTCTCACGCTGGTTGGTGATGCCGATAGCAGCGATGTCGAGGCCGTTGATGTCGATGGCCGAGATGGCCTCGGCAATGACGGAGGCCTCTGACGACCAGATTTCATTAGGGTTATGCTCCACCCAGCCCGGCTTAGGGAAGTACTGGGTGAATTCTTTCTGAGCAACGCTGCAGATCTGACCATTGTGGTCAAAAACGATAGCGCGTGAGCTGGTTGTCCCCTGGTCGAGCGCAAGAATGTATTTTGGCATAGTAATTAAAGTTTTTAAGTTGTTAATCAGTATGATGTAATATCAGAGTAATGGTTATTTTCCATTAAGCTTACGTGTCTCTTCCACATCGAGCGCCTCGGCAATGAGCGAGATGGGGTTATCGACGGGATAGCCTGCCGACATCTCAATCTGCCATTTGCAGGTCTCACAGTCGGTGGCGACACTGTCGGGGTTGACCTCACGAATCTGGTTGAAGAGCGGTGCTCCAATCTTCTGTGAGCGCTCATAATTCTCCTTTTTAAAGCCATAGGTGCCGGCGATACCGCAGCAGTGACTCTCAAGGATGGTGAGATCGAGCCCCGGTATCATCTTCAGCAACTGGATAGAATAGATGCCCCACCCCATCCGTTCCATGTGACAGGCGGTATGGTAGGCTACTTTCTTATGGAAATCCTTGCGGAAGGCGAGCTTGAGCTTGCCCTCGTCAATCTTCTGGCAGAGGAAGCGGGTGGCGAGCATCAGGTGGTTGCGCACTTTGCTGTTGTCTATCTTCAGCAAGTCTTTGTATTCATCACGCATGGTGAAAGTACAGGTTGAACTGGTGGTGAGCACTGCCTCGTTGTGCGTCTCCACGGCTTTCTGCATGGACGAGATATTGACTTCACCCTGCTTCTTCGCCTGGCCGGAGAGACCGTTGGCGATGAGTGCCACCCCACAGCATTTCTCTTTCTCCAAAAGATGGACGCCATAGCCGCAGGCGTTCATGATCTTGACAAAGTCCTGACCGAGTTTCGGGAAGTTGTAGTTGACGTAGCATCCGTGGAAATAGCTTACGAAGCGGCTGTAGCTTTCTTGTTCAGCCTCGGCATGACGATGGAACCATGTCTCGAATTTCGTCCCTGAATAAGCAGGGAACTGCCGGTGCCGGTCAATGCTCATTACCTTGTCGAGCACCACCTTGGCAGGTTTCAGTCCGAGGAAGAAGTTGGTCAGCGGTGCCACCAGTGTGGCCATAGAGCCGACGAAGTCGGTGTTGGCGAGCATGCGGTCGCGCAGGCTTGGTGAGTGGGTGCTGTACTCGATGCGGGCCGCCTGGATGATATCGCCGACCTTGACACCGTGCGGACAAGTCACTTCACAGCGTTTGCAGTTGAGGCAGAGCTTGAGTGTCTCGTTGAAGAAGTCAGGGTCTTTCAGCCGATAGCGCAGCAAGTCGGGGCCGGCATGCTTGGGGCCGGGATATTCAGGCTCCACGGTGGAGACTGGGCAATAGACGGTGCAGATGCTGCACTTCAGACATTGCTCGTAGTCGTGGACGCTGAGATTGAAAAGCTGAATCTTATCTTGCATAGCTGTTATCTATTTTATCAGACGATGTGACAGACGATGTGGCAGGTGAGGAGATAAACGATGCCACAGTGAGGGCCGTAAGCAGATCGATGCCCGTAGACGTTGCCATCCGCGGGTCGTTGCCACAGAGGATGGAGCCGATAGCATAAACATTGTCCACTGGGGTATTGTCTTTCCGTACCCGGAGCCGGCTGTCGGTCTTCACGCCGTAAGACTGGTAAGGCTGTCGGTCAAAGAGATTGTCGGCGAACCACTCCGGCCTCTTCGTGCTGCTTTCTACATCGAAATGGAAAATGGGCTCGAAGGCGCCGTCGTAGTTGGACGCCATACCGCCTCCGAGGAATGAGCCGGCGGCAATGACGAAATTGTCGGCCTCAAGGGCTGTCTCTGCCAAATTCTTTGTATAGACCCTCACGAGCCGCCTCCCTTCCCATTCGCCCTTCACGACCGTATCGTTGGGCAGAAAGGTCCCGCCGAGCCTTTGGAAATATTGCCGGAGCAGCGTCTGCACACGCGTACCGGGCACGGAAGGTGGCATGGTGGCTACGAAACGGGTCGTTGTGGGCATGAGCTGTTGCAAGAGTTTGGCAGCGTGATCGTTGGCAACGCCCAGGATGGCGGGCAAAAGCAGCAGGTCGGTCCCTGCGGGGAGCATGCCGTTCAATCTCTCTGCTACCTCCCTCACGTGTTCATCGTCAACGAGATAGCTGGCGATATTGGTGGCGCGCATTTCCGACGGACTCTGCCGAGTACGTTCCAGAAGAGGGGTGGTGACGGTGCACAAGCTCACTTCCGCGCCATACCCCCGCAGCGCCTCGGCGATATAAAGCACGGGGAAATCGAGAAATCCAGTGATATTGACCAGGCAGATGTGCTTGCCCTGCATCTCCTCGGCACTGTCTGCGGTAAACAGCCCGTCCATCGTCAGCCACGCGGGAATGAGTTTTCCCATGGGCGAGAGGCGATAGTGGTTTCTGTGGTTGTCGCCCATCATCTTGATGCCGGCTTCTTCGAGGAGTTTACGTGCCTCGCCGGCCAGCAATTCGGGGTCGCTTACCTTGTGGTAAGGATGCGAATCAGGCAGCTGCCGGAGGGCCTCCAGCGGGTCGCCGGCTTCCTTTCCTTCTTGATAACCCACGAGGTCGAAGGAGCCGGAGCTGAAATGCAGGCTGCTCTGGCCGGCACAGACCACGGCGATGTTCTTTCCTTCTTTTGCTTTGGCGAGAGCGATACCGCACGTCAGGCCGCTCAGTCCGCCACCTATTATAATAGTATCAAATTTCATTTTGTCAAGCGTTTAGTCCACACAGTTCTTGATAGATCTTCAGTGTCAACTGGTTTTCTTTCAGCGTGTCGCCCCAGGCCACGGGCCGCATGCCTTTCCAGCGCTCCTGTATGAACGCGCTGAGATCGTTAAGTGCATCTTTTGGCGCTGTATGACCAAGCTGGCAGAGCACGCAAGAGGCGCGGCAGGCACAGAGTTCACTTTGGCAGGTACCCATGCCGATACGTGTACGGCGGCGCAGGTTGATGAGATTATGGACGTGGAGCTTGTCGATGGCAAACTTCACCTCGCCGACACTCACCTCCTCACACTCGCAGACGAGGGCGCGGTCCTCTATCGTTTCATGAGGTATTTCTTTGGTGAATGTGCCATGGCGGCCTATCTCCGCGAAGCGGCTTGTCGATGCCACGGGGTCGCTGAAGATGTCGTTGTGCATCTCCGTCTTTATCTCACTGTCGCTCTCCTCCGACCCGGGCAACGGCACTACGGCCGTATCACATTTCTTGTCAATGCCGAGCTTCTCGCAGACGAGGTCGGCGGCTCTCTCTGCCATGAGACGGTAAGTCATCATCTTGCCGCCCGTGATGGTGATGAACCCTTTCAGTCCGTCGCGTTTCTCATGGTCGAGCAACACGATGCCACGGCTGATATTTCGCCCTGACGGGTCATTGTCGGCTGCCACCAACGGACGCACGCCGGCATAGGCACGGATGATGCGTGTCGTAGCAAGGCTCGGCGCGAGGTGTATGCCTTCACGGATCATCAGGTCCACCTCTTCGGGTGTGGCGCGCATGTCGTCAATCTGATCGAACGGCACACGGTCACTCGTCGTGCCGATAACGCACACCGCATCGTCGGGGACGAGAATATCACCGTTGGCGGGCTTGCGGCAGCGGTTCAGCACCATGTGGTTGACGCGGTGGCCGAAGACGAGCAGGGTGCCCTTGGCGGGGAACATGTTTATCTTGATGCCTGCCAACTGTGCCACGGGCTGGCCCCAGATACCGGCAGCGTTGATGACGAGACGGCAGTGGACCTCGGCCTCCTCACCTGTGCGGTTGTTGCGTAACTTCACCCCTTTCATCACGCCATTCTCTATGACGAAGCCAATGACCTCTTCGTAGGTGAAGACCTCTGCGCCATGGTGTTTGGCATCGATGATGTTGGCTGTGGTGAGGCGGAAAGGATCGATGGAGGCATCGGGCACGCGTACGGCGCCGATGAGCGCGGGGTTGACGGCAGGTTCAATGCGCCTGGCCTCTTCGGGGGAGATGATGTCAGCACGGATACCGGCGCTGCGGCAAGCGTCAACAAAATTCTTCTGATAGTCAAGACTGTCTTCAGGCAGCGTGATGAAGAGACCGTCGGTCTCTTCTACACAATGACGAGCCACACGGCGGAGCGTCATGTTCTCTTTGATGCACTCGCGCGCCGACTCTTGGTCAGTGACGGCATAGCGGGCACCACTGTGTAGCAGGCCGTGGTTACGGCCTGTGGCTCCGTTGGTGAAGTCGCGTTTCTCGACGAGAAGGACTTTCATTCCGCGGCGTGCACAGTCCCGTGCCGTTCCGGCTCCGGTAATACCACCGCCGATGATAATCACATCGTATTCGTCTTTGAATATCTTGTCCATCATAGTTGTTTTTTCAAATATAGGTCTCCTATTTCCTTTCGAAGCAAAATTATAAAAAATAGGTTTCGGTTCAAAATTAAATCCTTATTTTAACATTATATTTAACACAAGTTTGCTTTGTTATCATCGTTGACGGGCTATCTTTCATGCGTTTCCGTATACTCTTTTCCTGATAGGGCGGCACCGAAGCCTGTTCAGAGTCGCGCTTTTTTGCAACTGGGTTGCAATGATTATTTTGTAACTTCGCCGCGGAAATTAATGAAAGAGACAGATGGATAAAAGACTTTTAACTCGCATTATTGTTGCAGCTGTGCTGCTCTTTGTTGCATGGATGATGACGAAAACGTTTATGATGCCTGTCTGGGCACAGCTCCTTGTGTATCTCATACCCTACCTGCTCATCTCTTATGATGTGATGGGCGAGGCAGTGGAGGAAGGTATTAAAGAGCGAAACCCGTTCAACGAGGACTTCCTGATGTGTGTGGCCACCGTCGGAGCGCTGCTCATCGGCTTCCTGCCCAGTGCCGAGCCGCAGTTTCCCGAGGCGGTGTTTGTGATGCTTTTCTTCCAGGTGGGCGAGCTCTTCGAAGATTATGCTGAGGACAAGAGCAAACATTCCATCAAGGCCCTGATGGACATCCGCCCTGACACAGCCAACGTGGAGCGTGAGGGGATGGTCAGTATTGTCGATCCTAAGGATGTGAAAGTCGGTGAGACGGTCGTTGTCCGTCCTGGTGAGAAAGTGCCTATGGATGGAAAAATCATTGAGGGCTCGTCGAGCCTTAATACCGTGGCGCTGACGGGTGAGAGCGTGCCGCGGAGCGTCAGTGTCGGTGACGATGCGTTGAGCGGATGCGTCAACGTCTCCGGACTGTTGAAGATTCGGGTGACGAAGAGCTTTGGCGATTCCACGGCATCAAAGATCATCCGACTTGTGGAGGAGTCGTCGGAAAACAAGTCGAAGAGTGAGACGTTCATCCGTCGCTTCTCACGTGTCTACACGCCTATAGTGGTCTTCCTTGCTCTTGCCGTGGCCTTTCTGCCGCCTTTCTTCTACGACAGTTATGTACAGGGGCTGGTCACCTGGGGCTATCGTGCCCTGAGCTTCTTGGTGGTGAGCTGTCCTTGTGCGCTCGTTATCTCCGTACCCCTTAGCTTCTTTGGTGGCATTGGTGGGGCTTCCCGTCAGGGTATCCTCATCAAAGGCGGTAACTACATGGACGCTCTTGCCAAGCTATCCACAGTGGTGTTTGATAAGACGGGCACGCTGACCAAGGGTGTTTTTGCCGTCACCGCCATTCATCCCGAGACGCTTGACGCCCACGACCTGCTTCATCTTGCCGCTCATGCTGAGAGTTACAGCACGCATCCCATTGCCTCGGCTCTGCGTGCGGCCTTTGACGGCGCTACCTTCAAGGACTTGACACTTAACAATGACGGTACGCCTCGTGGCGGTGACCTCCTTGCCGACGGTTGTCGTCTTGAGGATGTGCAGGAGATTGCCGGCCAGGGCATCCGTGCTTCGGTCAACGGTCACGCTGTCAGTGTGGGCAATGACAGGCTCATGGAAGCGGTGGGCGCGAAGGTAGCGGAATGCAGGAAATGCAAGGACATCGTAGGTACAACCATCCATGTGGCGGTCGATGGAGTGTATGCAGGGCACATCATCATCGCCGATAGGGTGAAAGACGACAGTCGCGAGGCCATTGCCGGATTGAAGCGGCTTGGCGTGAGGCGTACGGTGATGCTCACGGGTGACCACGAGGCCGTGGCCAGGTCGGTGGCTGGACACCTCAAGTTGGACGAATACCATGCTGAGCTCATGCCGCAGGATAAGGTGACCGAGGTGGAGAGGCTGCTCAATGAGCGAACGGAGGGCACGACTCTCGCCTTTGTGGGCGACGGCATCAACGACGCTCCCGTGCTGGCTCGCGCTGATGTAGGTATTGCCATGGGTGCGCTCGGATCCGACGCGGCCATCGAGGCCGCCGATGTCGTACTCATGGACGACAAGCCTTCTAAGATCGCCACGGCTATCCGTATCGCCCGTCGCACCATCGCCAATGCCCGTCAAAACTCCACGTTTGCCATTGCCGTGAAGGTGCTCATCCTCGTCCTCGTGGCTACAGGACTGTTAGGCAGCCTGGCCATGCCGGTGGCTGTCTTCGGCGATGTGGGCGTGATGGTACTCTGCGTGCTCAATGCCATGCGCATGCTGCGTGCATGAGGCGCGTGGCGTTAAACTTTATTATAAGATGATTATTATAAGATAATAATTGGAAGATAATAATTATCTTTGCCAAATAAGCTGTGGCATTGCATTTATGCTTCGGCGTAGACGCATTGCCTTTACGGTGTAATGGGAAAAGGAATAAAACAAACGAAAACACTTACATGAACATTGCATTGATCATAGCCGGAGGTTCTGGCAACCGGATGGGGCAGGACATCCCCAAACAGTTTATGCACGTGGACAACTGTCCGATCATTATTCACACGATGAAGGCTTTTCAGTCTCATCCTGATATCCAGGCCATTGCGGTGGTGTGTCTTGCTGGTTGGGAGACGGTGCTGCAGTCGTACTCCAACCAATTCAACATCACGAAGTTGAAATGGATCTTTTCGGGTGGCTGCAACGGGCAGGACTCGATTCACAATGGTATCTACGGGCTTCGCGAGGCAGGTTGTCAGGATGGCGACTTGGTGTTGGTGCACGATGCCGTGCGCCCGCTGCTCTCGCAGGAGATCATATCCAACAACATCGCCACGTGTCAGCAATACGGATACGCCATCACCGGCATCAAGTGCCGTGAAGCCATCCTGGAGAGCGATGACGGCTTCTCGTCCACGGTGAGTATTCCGCGCGACAAGCTCGTGCGCACGCAGACCCCACAGACCTTCCGCTTAGGCAATATCATTGCGGCCCATGAGGAGGCGAAGAAGAAAGGCATCACCAACTCCGTGGCCTCGTGCACGCTGATGGCTGAACTGGGTGGACGTGAGATGCACATTGTGCCGGGATCAGAAAAGAACATCAAGATAACGACTGTTGAGGACTTGGAGATTCTCAAGGCGCTGATGAGGATACAACCGGAGTCATGGCTGAAATAAACGACTATCAGAAGGACGTCCGCTCGCTTTATGACCGCGGACTGGACCTGAGTGCGCTTCGGGGCACTCGTATTCTCGTGGCGGGTGCCACGGGACTCATCGGCAGTTGCGTGGTCGACGTGCTGATGGCCAACCCGCGTCGTGACTACGAGGTCTGCGCATGGGGCCGGAGCGCCAGACGTCTGGAGGCGAAGTTCGGCCATTACTTTGACCAGACAGGGTTCTCTGCGGGCTTACTTGACATCACAGAGCCCATTGAAGCCGACGGCCCAAACTTTGATTTTATCATCGACGCGGCCAGTAATGCCAGCCCCGCAGCTTTTAAGAGCCATCCGGTGGAGGTGATGAAGGCCAACGTGCAGGGGCTGTGCAACTTGATGGAGTACGGCACGACGCATGGCATGAAGCGTATGGTTTATCTCTCCTCGGGTGAGATCTATGGTGAGGGTAACGGTGAGCCGTTCAACGAGAAGAGTAGCGGCTATGTCGACTGTGCTACGGCGCGTGCCTGCTATCCCTCGTCAAAGCGTGCGGCTGAGACGTTTTGTGTGGCTTATGTGGAGGAGTATGGGCAGGATGTCGTCATAGCGCGGCTGTGCCATACCTATGGACCGGGCTTTACCGAGAGCGATAACCGCGTTTATGCACAGTTTATCAGGAATGTCGTTGGGGGCGAGGACATTGTGCTGAAGAGCGAGGGTCGGCAGTATCGTTCGTGGCTTTATGTGATCGATGCCGCCCATGCCATTCTCCGGCTTCTGCTTGATGGCAAGCGCAGCAACGCCTACAATGTGGCCGACGTTGAAAGTAATGTCACTATTCGGGAGTTGGCCGAGAAGGTCGCGACGATAGCGGGCCGGAGAGTGGTGCTCGATATCCCGTCGGAAATAGGCCGTGGAAACACTACGCCCATCACGCGGGCCACGTTTGATACATCAAAAATTCAGCAGTTAGGATGGAGGCCTTTGTTTACCCTTGACGAGGGATTGCGTCACACCCTCACGGTATCGGTGCAGGGTGGCCCCCTGTGGGCCACCTAAAATAATGCTTGACCTCAATATGCTTTTATGAACCAGTGGAGCATCGATCCCCTGTGGGCCACCTAAAATAATGCTTGACCTCAATATGCTTTTATGAACCAGTGGAGCATCAATCCCCTGTGGGCCACCTAAAATAATGCTTGACCACTTTCCCTTGGTTGGGATGTCTAATACATTGGTTGGAACATTGTTTGTGGGCCGGCACAGGGCACGGCCCCTGCACAGCAGCTGTCAATCTTGTGCGGGGTGGTCCTTGTGAGCCACCACAAATACTGTCCTAACCTTCTAATCATCAGCAGGGCATTACTTTAGGGGCTGCCACGGGACCGCCTCCGTACTGCTATCGGTGTTGCAGAATATCGTCGAACTCCTTTTGGCTGATTCTTCTCTTCAGATTGAAATAGGCTTTTGTGTGATGGCTGACACGCTTCTCCACTGGCGGCAATTGCATGTAGTCGCCGTAGAGCTGATGTAGATAGCCATCGTAGCCACTGAAGAGGCAGACGGTGAGCGGCCCGAAAGGCATTGACACCGTGCCTTCAAGCCATTGTTTGGGAAACACTTCACGATTGCCATAGCTGCCACAATAAGCCATCACATTGGCGGATGAGCTGAAGTCGTAGTGACGGCAGATGCGTTCCATGCGCTGGATGATCCAATGGCGGTAAGGCTTTCGCGCCATGAAACCGATGGTTTTGCGGACAAATCGTCCCCACGAATGCGGGTCCTTCAAAAGCGACAAATAGGCGCCAAAAGAGGCGTGGGTGGAGATGGCCTCCAGCTTGTTCATCTCATGGCGGAGCCTATGCTGGTCGCGCACCGCTTCGTCGCGGTCGGCTGACGCACCGTCGAGCGGGAAGATATCAATATAAAGTCCCCACAGACTGGGTATATCGGCATTCTCAATCAGCGAGGTTTGTCTGTTGCAGAGCTTGGCAAAATACATTGGATAGTCCTTGGTGGTATAGGGCGTGAGCAGTTCGTAGCGGTCCGAACGATAGTCCTTGGCAAAGGTCAAGAACTTGTCGTAGTCGGGACGTGGCATAAACACGTCGATGTCATCGTCCCAGGGGATGAGGCCATGATGGCGTACAGCGCCGATGGCTGTGCCGCCACAGACATAATAGGTGTAGCCTTGCTGCTGGCAGATGTCGATGAATTCACGTAGGATATCTGTAATGATGCGGTTCCATTCAGGCTGCAACTCTGGAGTGACTGTCATGAGATTCCTTGTTTTTGGCGCAAAAGTAAGCATAATAAATAGGAATGACAACCTTTTTCATTACTTTTGCACCGTAATAATGAAAGAAGATGTCAGAATCGCTTAAGGAAAAGACGGCCACGGGATTACTATGGGGTGCGCTCAATAGTGGGACGACTCAGGTGTTGAATCTCGTCTTTGGCATTGTGCTGGGCAGGTTGCTCACACCGGCCGACTATGGCATCGTCGGTGTGCTGACCATCTTTACGGCAATCGCCGGCGACCTGCAGAGCAGCGGGTTCACGCAGGGACTGGTCAACCTGAAGCAACCAACGCGCAACGACTACAACTCAGTCTTCTGGTTCAACGTACTTGTAAGCCTGACGATATACCTCATTCTGTTTGCCTGTTCACCGCTCATCGCTCTTTATTTCCATGAGCCCCGTCTGACTTGGCTGTCGCGTTTTGTCTTCCTGTCGTTTGTCATCGCTTCCCTGGGCATCACGAGCAACGCCTATATGATCAAGAAAATGATGAATCGCGAGTTGGCTGTGTGTGCCATTATTGCCCTCGTGGGCTCCGGACTGGTTGGCATTACGTTGGCTCTCAACGGTTATGCCTATTGGAGCCTTGCCTGGCAGCAGGTGGCTTACATCTCCATTCTCAATCTTTGCCGGTTTTATTATACGCCGCGCTTGGCCAGTCTGCGTATCGATTTTGGGCCTGTCAGACGGATGTTCTCGTTTGCGGTAAAGATCCTTGTCACCAAGATCATCAACACTGTGAGCAGCAATATCCTCACATTCATCTTCGGCAGGCTCTATCCTATGCATGCTGTTGGTAATTTCTCTCAGGCGTTCAAGTGGGATACTATGGCCAACTCTTTGGTTGCCAATACGGTGGGGCAGATCGCTCAACCGGTCATGGTGAGCATCGTGGATGAGCGTGACCGTCAGCGTCTGGTGTTTCGCAAGATGATGCGTTTCACAGCCTTCCTCGCTTTTCCAGCCATGCTGGGACTGGCCTTGGTGGCTCATGAGCTCATTCTGCTGACCGTCGGACCGAAGTGGGAAAGCTGCGTGCCGCTCTTGCAGATACTGTGTGTCAGTGGCGCTTTCTTCCCTTTCTACACGTTATACCAGAATCTTGCCATCAGCAACGGGCGCTCCGACATGTACATGTGGTGCAATGTGCTGCAGATCGTATTGCAGATTGTGCTTATCGTGGCCCTGCATTCCTTTGGGATGGTTGTCATGGTGGGTGCCTATTCAGCCTTTCTCATTCTGTGGTTAGTGGTGTGGCACGGCATCGCACACCGCCTGACGGGCGTGACTTTCGGTGAGACTTTCATGGACATTATGCCCTTCTGTCTGGCTGCGGCACTGACCATGGTGGTGACTTATTGGCTCACGTCCTTTCTTGTGAGCAATATTTTGCTGCTGATAGCTCGCATTGTTGTGGCCACTGTTATCTATTTTGTGGTGATGAAACTGGTCCATGCTGCCATCCTTGACGAGTGTCTCGCCTTCGCGAAAAGCAAGATGGGAAAGCGGAAGTCATGACTTTACCGTCAGATACAACCGTTTCAGGATCAGATATTCTATGCGTGCCAGGGCGGTTGTCGATGGTCGGGCGAGAAAGAAAGCTGCGGTCTTGAACAAAAATCCCATTGGCTGGTAGTCGAGTGCGCGACAGACATCCTCCTCGCTGATGCCAGCCTTGACGGCGCGGTAGGAGGCATTGATGAGCCCGACGTGCAGTGGATACAGATAGTTGCGGCCCTTGTCTTTAAAGAATGACACCACTATGTGGTGGGCTTCAAGGAATGACGCTACATGCCGGCGGCTGATATGGTCGGTAAAAGAGCCTTCTCTGTCTTGGCGATAATGATAGACGAGTTCGTCGGTCCACGCTCTTCGGGCATGGAAAGCCAGCCGTGGAATCACGCTGTAGTCTTCGGCCTGGTTGACGCCTTCTCTGAATTGGATGTCATGCTGCGTGAAGAGGGTCCGGCGAATCAGCCGTCCCCAGAGATGATGCGGCACTACATTCTGCAGGATAAGCTTTTCCACATAGTGCTTTCCTTTGTAGGGCTGTTGCCGGTCATAGAATATGTCGTTTGCAAAACTGTCTGTTGCTCCGTCAATGAGGTCGGCTCCCGTCTCTTCCTGCCGTTTGACGAGGGCCTCAAAAGCATGCTCGGGCAGGAGGTCGTCGCTGTCGACAAACGCCACAAAGTCGCCATCAGCATGCGCTAAGCCCGTCAGCCGTGCGGCTCCTGAGCCACGGTTGCAGTCGTGGCGGATGATGCGGAAGGAGGTTACGCTGTATTTCGAGGCGGTATCCTTCAGGATGCTTACACTGTTATCGGGCGAGCAGTCGTCAACAAAAATGTATTCTATATCCCTGTAAGTCTGGCGAAACAGGGTCTGCGCACACTGTGCGATGTATTTCTCTACACGGTATATGGGGACAATGACAGATATCTTCATTCGGAAGCGTCTTTCTTGTGGGTTGTATGAAACTTTGTGTTCGATGTGGATGTCCAAAGTTACACATTATTATTAATATAACCTTTCGGCAATCGTTATTTTTTCATTACCTTTGCCACATGAAGTTGGCATTTCTCATTACTGCGCACAACGACCCTGCCCAGTTGCGGAGGTTGATTCTGAGCCTCCCCTCGGGCTCCGGTTTCTTTGTACACATCGACGCCAAGAGT
Source organism: Hallella multisaccharivorax DSM 17128 (assembly GCF_000218235.1). Taxonomy (GTDB): domain Bacteria; phylum Bacteroidota; class Bacteroidia; order Bacteroidales; family Bacteroidaceae; genus Prevotella; species Prevotella multisaccharivorax. The sequence goes on from NZ_GL945017.1 coordinate 939,303, forward strand.
GATCTCTCGTCGTTTACAGGGATTGATCAGTTGCCGAATGTGCATTTCTGCCGTCGGCGTATCAATGTGATGTGGGGCAGTTACAGTCAGATGGAGAGTCAGATCGTGCTGCTTCGGGAGGCCGTGGAGAGCTCCGACCACTACGATTATTTCGTTAGTGTGAGTGGTCTCGACTATCCGTTGTGGAGCAATGCGCATATTCTCAACTTCTTCAGCCGCTACCAGGGCATCGAGTTCATTCACGGTATCCGTCTCGACCAACAAGGCGAGCGGAGCCAATTGTACCGTCATCACCGGCCGTTCAACCATCTTTATTTCAGGTACGGCAGTTTAGGCAGCAAGCTGAGAGTGGCACTTCGTGAGATCTTCTATGCCGTAGGTATCCGTAAGCCTTTAAGTTTCATGGCCCAAGGACAGCAGTATCATGTCTACAAAGGCTCCTCGTGGTGGGCCATCACCAGAGACCTGGCAGAATCTGTGCTTAGCCATTGGTATAAGGATAAGGCTTACAGAGGATTTTTCCATGATTTCTTCGGGCCTGACGAGACCTTTATCCACACCATAGTCTTCAATACGGCTTTCCGTGACCGTGCACTTCCTACGCCCCCGACGGTGGAGCGACTGGAGGATCTTACCCCATTGACCTTCATCGACTATTCGCACGAAATCAAAATCCTGGACGAGGGCGACTTCGACAGGCTGGTCGCATCCGGCAAGATGTTTTGCAGGAAGATTGTCAGCGGCAAGAGCGACCGCCTTGTCCGTCTTATTGATGAAGTCAGAGCGAAAGAAGATGGCCGACAATCAGCCGCAGATTCCACGTCCAAAGGAAGAGCGCGGTGAACAGTACGATAGCTTTCGTGGCCGTCAGCCGTTTACCTGATATGCTTTTCAGGAGATAACCCAATCCGATAGGGATGATGAAGGCCCATCCCGATGTCATGATATAGACCTCATTGATACCAAAGCCGAGGAGGATGTTGAGCGTGAAGTCGAGCGCCCACCACGACAGGGTGAGGAGATAGAGCTTGTGGCGCACGCCAAACACCATGCCACCAATGAACAGCAACACGATGACCGCCTCCATGGCATAGTTGCCCCAGAAATGGTAGCTGATGAATTCAGGCCGGTGGATCAGTTCATCCTCTAAGCAATGGTCTTCGTGCAGCTGGAAGCCTTCACCGAAATAGTTGTCGGTGAGTGTCTCGAGACGTGGCGTAGAGAAGTCGAATAGCTGCAGCAGGGGGCTGTCGCCGGCTTTCTTCATGTCGTGTTGGTTTTTCCATTGCTGGCTCTTCGCCTCTCTGATGGTAATAGACTTGAACCTTTCTTTGTTGGCTTTCACCACTTTTTCATTTTTTTCTTTGAGCGGTCGCTCAATGGTGTAGTATTGTATCTGTCTGACTGTCAGCAGGACGGCTATCGGCAAGGCGATGGCTATAGATAGAAATTTCGGTTGGAATAGGCGTTTGCCATTGGCGAAGAGTGCAGCGATCCAGACTTTCGTAACATTGGATGCTGACACACCGCCGCAGCAAAGGGCCAGAAGAAAGCCTTGCCAGGCTCCCGCTGTCCTACCTTTCTCCATCTTTTTCCCCATGATATAGAGCGTCATCAGAAGCAGGCACAGGGTGATGGCAAAATGGTCGGGCACCATGCAGGGCACCATGACGTGCCCAAACGAGAACAGCAGTGCCGTAAGCAGATAGGCGTCGCTGAGGCTCAGCGACAGCAGCTCGCGGCAAATGCGGAAGAAAAACACGGCGGCATAGGTGGCGCTGACCACGATGAGCAAGGCAATCATCAGCGTGGCAAGGTTCATGCCAGTGAGCGACATCAGCCAGGTGTTGAGCCAGTAGAGCGGATAGAGGATGGTGAGATAAAGTGGATGCCGGATAGTCTTGAAGTCGACGCGGCCCTCGGTGAGTGTCAGCCACGACCAGCAGTCGTAGCCCGACATCTCGAAGTGCGAGGTGAAGAGGGTCCACGAACCGCCATGCGGCAGAGGCTTGGTATAGTCGGCCCAGTGGCTCCCGACGGTCAGGGCGTTGAGCGCTGTAAACAACAGAAGGGCGATGACGGCGAGCCATCGCTCTTCCCGTTTGATCTTGAAGACGCGGAATGGATTATTCATAACTGCCCGCAAAGTTACGGATTTGCGGCCTCATCACTGCACAAACAGCAAGGAAAATGATGGAAAGGGCGATTGAGACAGTCTTCTCATTTTGTGTCTACAGTGTAAAGGCGGATCAGATCACGCCCGTTAAAGATTAATAAATATGAGATTACGGTCACATTTGTTATTCCCAACCAATTCTCCGATGGATTACCTTTGTACCCGGAAAAATGAAATTTTAATTATATCAAGATGATGGCAAAACAGATAGACCTCAACAAGACCGTGTATGAACTGACAAGTGAATATCCGGAAATAATCAATATCATGGCAGACCTTGGCTTTAAGGAAATCAGAAGCTCAGCCATTCGTAACTCCGCTGGCCGACTGATGACTATTCCCCGTGGCGCAAAGATCAAAGGCGTTGACATTCTCGACATCCTCACACGTCTTCAGGAGAACGGTTTCGAACTTATAGGTACACCACCCGTGACCGGCGCCGACACCGTGGAGGCCAGCGAGAGGGAGACAGCGCCAAAAGACCCATCCGAGCGCCGCGCACTGCTGAAGAGTTATCTGCAACGGCTGAACAGCGGTGAGGACCTGAACAAGGTAAGGGCTGAGTTTGCGAGGAATTTTAAGGATGTTGAAGCTTCTGAGATCATGGAAGCCGAGCAAGAGATGCTTGCGGAAGGCACGCCCCTCCGGCAGGTTCAACAGCTATGCGATGTCCATTCTGCCCTTTTCCATGGCAACACCCGTGAGGAGAAGATCGCCAATGCAGAGAAAGAGGTGGAAGAGTCGGCCCGCCGCCGTATGTACCAAAGTCGTTTCGGCATCGAGAATTACGACGAGCACGCACACGAGGAAGTGCACTCCCTGGCACAGGCTAAGGAGAACCGCGACCGTGCAACGGGCTTCAGAGCGATGGAAGGCCATCCGCTCAACGTCCTCTACAAGGAGAACGATGTCCTCGAAGCTCTTGTGGGCAGGATCTCAGGGCGATTCGGCGATCTGCAGCAGGCTATGAACAATGGTGAGAAAGCCGCTGTAGGGGAGGCTTTCCTTCATATCGTGAACGGCGTGCGCGAAGCTGCGCAGGTGGCGGTGCACTATGCCAAGAAGGGAGACCTGCTCTATCCGATGCTGAAAGAAAAATATGGTATTGCCGGTCCGTCACAGGTGATGTGGACCCTCGACGACGAGATCAGGGCAGAGTTCGGCAAGCTGATCCGTCAGCCGGAAAACAAAGCGGAATGGCTCAACTGTGCCGCTAACGTGCTGAACCGTGCCGTAGAGATGGTCTATAAGGAGAACAACATCCTCTTCCCGCTTTGCGCTGCTAACTTCAAGGACGATGAGTGGAAACAGATCTACCTTGACAGCAAGGACTATGACGTGATCTTTGGCGTAGCGCACACCACATGGAAGGACGGAGACGATTATGCCATGGAAAACACCCGACAGGCAATGGCTGACGACAAGGTGGTGCTGCCCGGTGGCACTTTCACGCTGAATGAGCTGCGTGCAGTGCTCAACACACTGCCCATAGAGATTACGTTTGTGGACAACAACAATATCAACCGTTTCTTCAATGAGGGACCGAAGCTCTTCAAACGTCCTACCTCGGCTCTCGGCAGGGAAGTCTTTTCTTGCCATCCGCCGAAGATTGAGCCTATGGTCCGTGGCATCATCAACGATCTCCGCAATGGAAAGCGCAAGGAGGTACCTATCTGGATGGTGAAAAACGGCAGGCATGTACTTGTTAACTATATGGCTGTACGTGATGCCGACGGCAACTATGCTGGCACCATGGAAGTGGTCCAGGACATGGAGGCCGCTTACAAGCACTTTGCAGGATCCTCACACGAGTCTTGAAGACTTGAAAGATGGTCCATACGCTTGCTTCATCATGGACAAAGCAACTTTCCAACAGAGAGAGGATTTCCCACTTATTGAGAACGGGCTTCATACTGGCCTACGGATACAGGTGGGTCACTCATCCCTGCCATGTAGGTGATGCGAGGCATAAAAGCCGATTCCGCTTCTGTCCGTATCTGCTGTTGTCTACACGAGGTATCCTGCATAGAGCCGGCCATTCCACAGCACGAGCCAGAGGGTGAGCGTGGTGACTGACAGCTGTAGCGGCATGCGCCAGCGTGTGTCCTCCCACTGTTTCAGGGCGTAGGCCATCGCGATGGTGAGGATAAAGAGCCAGTGAGGCGACATGATGTAGACCTCGTTGAGGCCGAAGCCCAAGAGAAAATGGATTACCAGGTCGAAGCTGAAGAACGACAGTGCCAGCCAGAGGAAGCGTGATTTGCGCCCGCAGAAGATGCCGAGGAGGAAGAGCCCGACGACGAATGCCTCTACAATGTAGTTAATGGCATGGTGGTAGGTAACGATGACAGGGCGGTTGCGCAGCACATCGCCTAACAGGTGATCGTCGTGAAGCTGTATCGGTTCGCCGAAGATATTCTCCACCATGGATGTCCAGCGCGGCGTGGAGATATCGGTCCACCGCCCGAACTCGGTCTTGTTGATGGGTTTGCCGGTGTGTGCATTCCAGGGCTTCTGATGGTCGCTATGGTATTTGGCAATCATCCGTTTTTTCATCATGTTGCTGAAAGCCTTTTGTATAGCTGCAGAATCACGTAGCGAGGTGGTGTCGCGGAAGGCGGCAAGGATCCGTTCCCGCTGCGCATGGTTCTTCTTGGCCTTAGCCTCCTGGCGTGCGACGTACTTGGGTTTCTCGAAGTGGGTCCATTCGGCGCGTGCGCCGAGCCAGATCACGGCCGAGGGGATGATGACAGCTGTCAGCAGGTAAGCAGGCCGCCAGAAGCGGCGGCCATTGACAAACCAGTTGGCGAGAAATACCTTGATGCCGTTGTTGAGAGAGATGCCTGCGGTGACGATGAAGAAGAGAATGGTCTGCCATTTGGTAAAGGGATGTCCGGCTTTCAGCTTCCGGCCGGCGACGTAAAGCGTGAGGATGAGTATGAACATCGACAGGCAGAAATGATCGGGCACGCTTATGCCTACGATGACATAGCCGAAGGAGAACGTCAGCCAGCCCAGCAGCCACGCGTCGAGACGACGAAGCCCTACAATCTCGCGGAAGATACGCACCAGCAGTACAAAGCTGTAGAAGGCACAGAAGGTCAGAATCAACGCCATGATGACTACGGCCCAGTTAGTGCCCGTCAGCGTCATGAGGCCCTGGTTGATCTGGTTGGGGATGAACATGAAAAAGGCTAATAGCGGGTGACGGTAGATGTTGTAGCCAGTGTCCCACTGCGAGATGACGATGTAGGAGATGGGGTCGAAGCCAGAGACCTGAAACTTGAGGAATAGCTTGCGGTAGTTGTCACTCAGGGCAAAGAACTTGTCAGCGTACTTGCTGATGACCAGCACATTCCAGAAAACAACATAAAGGAGGGCAGCCAAGGCTGGCCACCGCTCCTCTTGCTTGAGCTTGAAGATATAAAAAGGGTTTCTCACAAAAGTCTTTATACTTTGGGGATTGCTATTTCACGCTCCACTCGAAGATGCCACACGACTTGTCGGCAGGCATCTGGAATTGGAGTCGCAATGCTTTTGTCTTGATGGGAGTGAAGTTGACGATGCATGGTGCGCCTCTCTTTACTGGATAGGCGTCGGCACCGCTTACGGGTTGCCAGTTGCCTTGAGCGTCCTGATAGAGAATCTGCCATGAGGTGGGCACGCTGCATCCGCCCCAGGGCTGGTCGTCGTACCAATAGACGGTGGCCGTCTGCACAGCCTTCGTCTCAGGGAAGGTGTAGGTCACCCATTCCGTCGTGCCTGTCTTAGGCCACCAGTGGCAGTAGGGTATGGTGCGGTCGTCGGCGTTCTGCGGTACGAGCCCGTCGTTGACGCTGCCCTTGGCACCAAGCTTGACGGAGAACTCCACCTTGGCTTGAGAGGCGAGTGTGGCGGGTGTGGTGGGACGTGCTGCCGATACGTCCTGCGGTAGCCATACCTTCATGTTGCCGTTGCCACGGTGAGCCCAGGCAAAGTAAGGAATGAGCTTTAGGCTCACATCCTTTGTGGCGAGCCGTCCGTCCTCACCGAAGGTCAGCGTCTGCGCGGGTGTGGTGAGCGTCTCGATGCACTGGCCTTGGTATTGCGTCAGCTTGTTCTTCAGTGAGTCTGCGATGAAGGTGGCATAAGGCATGGTGCCCGTGGTGAAGGTAGGGTGTTGGTTGACGAGTACGTTCATGATGTTGAACTTGTTGTCGGGCCATTCGGCTGCATAGACGACGGGTCCGCGCTCGATGGCCACTTGTCCGCGGTCGGCTGCTACCTGATTGTTTGCACGGACCGTGCGCACCTCCATATCGAAGTGAACACGAACCACATCGCCGCTCTTCCACTGGCGTGACACCGTGAAGTAACCGTCAGACGTGACAGTGCCCTCTGCTTTCCTGCCATTGACGGTGATGGCATAGCCGAGAAGCTTGCCGTCGGTGTAGTAATAAAGGTCGGAGGGTACGGGCTGCCCTTTCACCCAACCAGGGATGCGGATCTTCAGTCCGAAGGTGCCGGCTTTGTTCTCGCCGATCTTGATGGTAATGTCGCCGTCCCAAGGATAGCGGGTGTCTTGGTTCAGCAATACTTTCTTACCGCCAACGACGAGGCTGGACGAGTTGCTGAGGAAGAGATTGACGTAGACATTACGGTCTTTCACGGCATAGACATAGCCGGGGAGCGAGGGGAGGAAACGGCAGATATTGCTGGGACAGCAGGCACAGCCGAACCACGACTGGCGCTGGTGCTGCCCCATGCTTTCCAATGGGTTGGGGTAGAAGAAGCCGCCGCCGTCCATGCTCACACCGTCGATGAGGCCGTTGTAGAGCGTACGTTCCAGTACGTCGAAGTATTTGCTCTCACCGTGGAGAAGGAAAAGACGATAGTTCACATACACATTGCCGATAGCGGCACACGTCTCATTGTAGGCGCTCATGTTGGGTAACTCGTAATTGGCGCCGAAGGCCTCTCCGTTGCTCGTGGCGCCGATGCCGCCGGTGATATAGAGCTTCTTTGACACAATGTTGTTCCAGATTCGGTCGATGGCATGGATGTATGCCGTATCACCGGTGAGCGCTGCCACGTCTGCCATGCCTGCATACATGTATGTCGCACGTACTGCATGACCGACAGCCTCGTCTTGTTCGAGGACGGGTTCATGGCTTTGCGAATATTCGTTGCGAACCGCAGTCTTGCCTCGATAGTCGAGGAAGAACTTTGCCTCATCGAGGTAACGTTTGCGGCCTGTAGCAAGATAAAGTTTGCAGAGAGCCATCTCTGCGATCTGATGTCCGGGCACTACGCAAGCCTGTCGGGCATTAGGTCCCACTTCCTTGCACACGCAGTCGGCATAGCGACAAGCAATGTCAAGGAGCTTGCGGCTGCCGGTTGCCTGCCAGTGAGCCACGGCTCCTTCGATAAGATGACCGAGGTTATAAAGTTCATGACTCAAGTCTTCCTCTTTACTCCAGCGCTTCGGTCCTGACCATGGGTGAGGGTGGATATAGTTTTGTGTGCGGGCCGTGTAGAGATAGCCGTCCGGCTCTTGGGCAGTCCCGATAATATCGATGATACTGTCTACATAGTGTTGCAGTTTCTTGTCGGGATAAGTCTGGAGGATATAGCTCGCTCCTTCGATGGTCTTATAAGGATCGGTGTCATCGAAAGAGTAAGGCATGAGCTTCGCCACATTGTATTTGTCCGACGAATGCTTCATGTTCTCGGCAGCACGCTCAAAGTTCTTGTATCGTCCCTCGCTCTCACATTTACTGAATGCGAGAGGAATGGTGACTTTTCTTGAAGTCTCTAAGCGTTGTCCCCAAAATGTGTTGTTCCATACCTTCACCGAGGTGAAAGGTACGGGTGTGATGGGATAGCCTGCCGACTTGATCTTCTGCTGGGCGGTGGCAGGAAGAAGAGCCGTCACTGCGAGCGTGAGTGTGATGATTGTTTTCTTCATACAGTATTGAAGTTTTTATGTATGCTTTTCTGTTGCAAAGTTAATAAAACAATTCTATATGAGTGTACTTTCACCACTCTTTATTCTCAATGGGTATGTATTTGTCCCAAAGTCTCAAAACGTGAAGGTATCCGGTGAAAGGCCAAGCTCCTTCAGCATTGCGACCAAGGAGGATGAATTGAGAGGGCTTGACAAGCAATTGGATGTCCTTCTCTGAGATAAGCCTGTCGTTGATATAGATGCGCTCTATACGTCCGTCGAAACAAACATAGATATGTTGCCACCGGCCGGCGAGGTTCTTCTCTTCCTTATTGCCGACATCCTCATACCAACCATAATGATTGACAATGCCACATCGCGGCTCGGTGCCATTGTTCAGCATCAGCTTCTCCAATTCGTCGTGAGAACTGGTGAAATCGGCGGCACATTCGTTCTCGGCTATCTCTGGATTCAGAATCCATGCTTCCATTGTGTAAGGGGCATTGTCACGGAGTGTGGCAGGCAACATGAAGTTGGATCGGTACCATTCCTTACCCGTGAAAGCAAAGGCTTTCTTGCCATTGATAACTTTGACGATGGCTGCAGTATCGCTCTGAATCTCGAACTCTCCTTTAAGAGCGGTATCTTGTGGAGATCCATTCTTCAGGTATGCTATGGCATCATCTTCGTTGTACCAGTCGGCATTGAGATCGACAACCAATCCTTGCTCCTTGTCGTAGGCTGGTTCGGGTCGTCTGATGTCGCTGACGGCATCAAAAGCCTTCTCTGCAGGAGACTGCTCCCAGTTATAATAGCGAAGATTGGAGATGGTGAAAGGCTTCTCATCGGCAGCGATTTCCAAGACACCTTCTTTAAGACGAAGATGCGGATTGTCTTCTTGAATTTGTCTCCATGTACCATTCTCATACGCCATGGCAGAAAGTGAGTGCTCTCTATTGTTACCGAGAAGGGCACAATCCATCTTCATTATGGTTCCCGGTTGCAGAGTCACGGCATCTCGACCACCTTCCTGTGTGCGGAGAGTGGAGCCTTGAACGATTTTCATGCTGCCACCAAGCATGCCTTCATGGTTCTTCCATTCATTGCCATTGAAGTCAGCAGGTGTCATACCAATCCATTGTTGTGGACAACTGGCCTCTGTATCAGCAAAGATCTTGATGTTCCAAATAGCGCCTCCAAATCCTCGCTTCTCTCCACCTGTATAGGTGAGACGTACGTACCGGGCTTTAGCATTGCCAAAGTCTACCATCGGTGAGCCAGCGAGCCGGTTCTGTCGCTTGTCAGAGAACACATTCCAATGAATAGCATCATTAGAAATTTCGATGAGATACTGATAAAACTGGGTGCCATATTCGAATTGTGTCCATATCGTGCGGATGGTCTTAGGTTTGCCGAGGTCTATCTGCAGCCATGCCGGTTGGTCGAGATAGTAGGGCTTCCACTGCGTACCGTTATTGTCATCTACAGCATATTCGGGGCGGAAGTTATTGTCATAATAACTGGACGCTGTGACCTTGGCCTCATAGGCAAGGTTCTTTGACTTTAAGACATTCTTTGTATTGTGGAAGGTGCCCTCATGGGTAGGGACGATAGGCTTGATGGTCCCATCGGCATTGAACTCTATACGGTCGATGCACACTTGCCGATGGAAGCCGCGGTTAGAGTGGGGGTTATCGTGTCGGTGATAGACAATATAATACTTGCCTTCTTCCACCAGCACACTGTTGTGTCCAGGTCCGTGAACTGTGCCGTCTTCATTGGTCTTCAGAATGGTGCCATGCCATGTGTAGGGCCCGAGTGGATGATTGGCCGTAGCATATTCCACATGATAGCTGGCATCCTCACAGTGCTCACAGGAATACATGAAATAATAGATGCCATTGCGCTTGAAGACAAAGGGAGCCTCAAAGAAGTTCTTTATCTCTGTGTTGGGAATGAGCTTTGTCTCAACGAACAACTTCATGTCGGGGTTGAGGCGTCCTGCTCCACAGCCGAAGCCTTTATAGATTCCCCATGTGCCCCAATACATATATACCGAGCCGTCATCATCCTGGAAGGTCTGACCATCGAGGGTGATGGCGTTCTTCACAAAACGGTCAGGCACGAGCACGGCCTCACTTTCTCCTAAGACATTCTTCCAAGGACCACGCGGCGTGTCACTGATGCCGAGATGGAGTTTGCATGGCTGACAATAGAGATAATAGTATTTCTTGTTTTGAGGGTTATACATCACGTCGGGTGCCCATATCCAGTGACTGTCGGGCCAGTTCATCGGCATGAGCGTCCAATTGCGGAAGTCCTTGCTCTGCCAGAGTTGTGCAGGACCAAAGCCTGCACCGCTCCCGTCTGTTGTGGCATATATATAATAGGTGTCGCCGAACTTCTTTACCGTGGGGTCAGCAAAGTAGCCCGGCAAAACGGGGTTGCCGTCTCCGGGAGTATTGTATTTCGCTATCTGAGCTTGTATGGGTAGGAATGCCCCAATCAAGACCATCGGTAGAAGTGCTTTGAACACGGTGAGCTTATGATGTTTCTTTGAGGTTATCATCGATTCTTGTTGTTTTATGGGTTTACAATGCAAAAGTAGACAATATAATAATGTGTCAACGTCACTATCGTCTAAAAAGATGAAAGAATCGTCTTATTAGCAGGTCTTGGACGATTCTTTCATCCTTTTGGAGGATAGTGGTAGCGTGAAAAGGTCGAAACCTTTAACTTTGCGTCGGAAAACTAAAAATACTCGAATATGATTTCTCAACGCATCATAGTTGTAGCCATCGCGGCACCTCTGACCTTAACTGCTCAGGCATCAGCTAAAACCATTGAGAGTGTCGCACCCGTGAAGATCAACTGTCCGGTAGGTGAAGTCCCACAGTTGCCCAATCGTGTGTGGGTGACCTATAAGAATGGTTCTTCTGAATGGCGGCAGGTGAGATGGATGAATGCACCGCTCTCTACTGAACAGGCTGAGGCCGACAGCGCCATTCACCCCATGGGTAGTAGCTATGAGTTGAAAGGATATATAATAGGTGATGAGACTACCGACAATGGCTATCCCATCACGGCAAAGATAAAGGTCGTTTCGATGCCTGCCAATGAAGAGAAGAAGGAGATAGCTCAAACCTTTCCACTTTCAGACGTGACCATCAATGGCGACAACCGGCTGACACACAACCGTGATGAGGCTATCGCTGCCATCTGCTCTTGGGATGTGACACAACAACTTTATAACTACCGTGACACTTACAACATGTCGACAGAAGGCTATAAGGTTGCTGACGGATGGGATTCGCCCGATACGAAGCTCAAAGGCCATGGCTCCGGGCATTACATGTCTGCCATAGCCCAGGCTTATGCCGTGACGAAAGATCCGCAGCAGAAAGCAATCCTCAAGAAGAACATCACACGGATGGTCAATGAGCTCCGTGCCTGTCAGGAGAAGACCTTTGTTTGGAACGACTCTCTGGGTCGCTACTGGGAAGCGCGCGACTTTGCGCCGGAGAGTGAACTGAAGAATATGAAAGGAACATGGGCGGCCTTTGATGAGTATAAGAAACATCCCGAGAAATATGGCTATGGTTATATCAATGCCATCCCATCCCAGCACTGTGCTCTGATAGAGATGTACCGGCCTTACAACAACTCTGATTGGGTGTGGGCACCTTATTATACGATACATAAGGAGCTTGCCGGCCTGATCGATATTGCCACACTCTTCGATGACAAGGAAGTTGCAGCCAAAGCGCTACTCATAGCCAAGGACATGGGCCTGTGGGTATGGAACCGGATGCATTATCGTACGTATGTCAAGGCTGATGGTACGCAGGAAGAACGGCGTGCCAAGCCTGGCAACCGCTACGAAATGTGGGATATGTACATCGCTGGCGAGGTGGGCGGTATGCAGGAGAGTCTCTCCCGTCTGTCGGAGATGGTGTCAAATTCCACGGACAAGGCGCGACTGCTTGAGGCGGCTCAGTGCTTCGACGCACCGAAGTTCTATGAGCCATTGGCTAAGAACATCGATGATATCCGTACACGCCATGCCAACCAGCACATCCCAATGATTGTGGGTGCACTGCGTTCCTACAAGAGCAATCACGATATACATTATTATAATGTAGCCGACAACTTCTGGCATCTTGTGCAGGGACGTTACATGTATGCCACGGGAGGCGTCGGCAATGGTGAGATGTTCCGTCAGCCTTACACGCAGGTGCTGTCTATGGCGACGAATGGTATGCAGGAAGGAGAGGCGATGGCGAACCCCAACCTTAACGAGACCTGTTGCACTTATAATCTCCTGAAACTTACAAAGGATCTCAATGTATACAACCCCGATGATGCTGAGTTGATGGACTATTATGAGCGCGGATTGTATAATCAGATCGTCGGCTCGCTTGATCCCGACCATTATGCGGTGACCTATCAGTATGCTGTCGGTCTCAATGCTACGAAGCCGTTTGGCAATGAGACACCACAGTCGACCTGTTGTGGTGGCACGGGTTCTGAGAATCATACTAAATATCAGCAAGCAGCTTATTTCCACAACGACAGCACACTTTGGGTATGCCTTTATATGCCCACCACGTTGCAATGGCGCGACAAGGGTATCACACTTGAGCAAGATTGCACATGGCCGGCGCAGCGCTCTGTGATTCGTTTGACGAAAGGCGAAGGTAACTTCACGCTGAAACTGCGCGTGCCATACTGGGCAACGCGTGGCTTTGAGATCCTCCTCAATGGTAAGCCCGTGCAGCACCACTATCAGCCAAGCTCTTACGTGACCATTTCCGGACACCACTGGACGGTCAGCGACCGATTAGAGATCATCATGCCGTTCTCAACGCATATCGAGTATGGCGCCGACAAGCTCCCCGCTAAGGTGGCGAGTGCCGATGGTATACCACTGAAGTCTGCCTGGACAGGAGTGGTGATGTATGGCCCACTGTGTATGACGGGAACCAATGCCACAACCTGGAAACAAGCAACCTTAAATATCTCTGATATAAACGCTAAAGGAAAGACATTAGTGCTCAATAATACTAAAGCACCCTCGTTGAGTATCAACGGCATGACTTTCTTGCCCGACTATTATCGGAATGAGAACTCTACTCATTATTATCGCCTGGTAGACAGTGGTACGACAACAAAGAAAACTAAAGTCGTCGACTTTACCGAGCTGAAGAGTCTTCTGGACATTGCCGGTGAGCGAGTATCCGAGAAGAATGCGTGGGCTCCCCATGGCTATGAGCGTCTGCAACAGGCAATGACCGATGCACAGAGTGTGGTCAAGAAAGGAAAGAAAAACGTTTCTGCAAATGAGGTGGAAACGGTGGCTGCTTCTCTTAACAAAGCCATCAACACCATGCGCCCCAGCAATCTCGCAGAGATGGAGGACCTGCAACCGCTCTCAGCCGTACTCCGTCGTGCTGGCACGCCGGATGACTCCTCATCGAGAGCACTCAAGGATGCTGTAGCTTATGGCAAGATGGTGATGCGTTATGTCACGGATGGCAGCGGCACGAAGGATATGATCAATAATGCCGTGAAAAGACTCAAGACTGCCATCGGACAATGATAGATAGGGGAATATCGTCCATTTGGACGATATTTTCATTCAAATACACGATTTTTGTAGGTGCGAGTGATAATTTTTATCAATTTTGCACATACGAAACGGATTATAAACCTTAAAATATAAAAGTATGAAACAGGCACAACAACCATTCGGCTTCTTACATAGTACCGTCTATGTCAAAGCCTTGACGTGTTTGCTCCTCTCAGCAGGGGGCACATTGCCTGCTATGGCTGGAAATGCTGGATTATCGTCAGAAAAGGCGGTACAGCAGAGCACAGTCACAGTAAGAGGTGTGGTAAAAGATGCTAAAGGTGAACCTATTATTGGTGCGACTGTTGTTGAAAAGGGCAACACAAAGAATGGAACCATTACTGACCTGAATGGTCATTATTCTCTCAACGTCAGGCGTGGCTCTACCATCTCCATTTCCTACGTCGGTTTTATCTCACAAGACTCTAAGGGCGGAGACATCACGCTCTCGGAAGATCTCAAGTCACTCAACGAGATTGTGGTAATCGGTTATGGTACACAGAAGAAAGCGGATGTCACTTCCGCTGTCGTCAGTGTTAAGCCGGAGGATTTCAATGCTGGAAGCTTCAATAATGCAGGAGACCTTATCAAAGGTAAAGTTGCCGGCCTTACGGTCACGCGCCCGTCAGGTGACCCAGGACAGACCACTCAGATCAGTCTGCGTGGTATCACCACCGTCTCAGGCAATGCGGCTCCTCTTATTCTTGTCGATGGTGTGCCAGGCTCGCTGAGCAGTGTTCCTCCAGAGGATATCGCTTCTATTGATGTGCTGAAGGATGCTTCCGCAGCTGCTATCTACGGTACGCGTGGTGCGGGTGGTGTCATTATCATCACGACCAAGACAGGTCAGCGCGAGCAGAAGACACAAGTAACTTATAATGGCTATATATCCTTTTCCGGCTGGGCAAAGAAGGCTGACTTCATGGATGCCTCAGATGTACGCTCCGGAAAAACGAACTTCAATGATGAAGGCTACGATACCGATTGGCTCAAGGCCGTTAGTCGTACTGCCGTAACCCATAACCATAGCATCTCCGTAAGTGGTGGCAATGCCAAGACCTCTTACTTTGGTAACTTCACTTACCGCAATGCAGAAGGTGTGATGAAGAAAACGGGTAACGAGTCGTTGAGTGCTAACTTCGACATGAGTCACTGGATGTTTGACGACATGCTGAAGATCAACATCAAGGTGAATGCCGAGCAGTATAAATATGATGTCAGTGATGCTACGACCATCTATCGGCAGGCTGTCATCCGCAACCCGACATCGCCAATCTGGAACAGCGACGGCTCCTATAATGAGGGACAGCTCCTGCAATATTGGAATCCCGTATCATTACAGAAAGAGCAATCGGGTGAGAATAAAACTCAGAGCGTGAAGTTCACGGGTAATATAACTTTTGAGCCGATCAAAGGCTGGCAAACCAATCTCATGCTCTCACGTGACCAGGCTATCAATCGCGGTGGTTACTATTACACAAGCAATCACTCCATGAACGGTATTAATCAGAAAGGTACCTATTCTGGTGTTGCTACTCAGTCAAGTTACACGGATGAATCCAACTATCTGGAGCTTACCTCTAAATATATGGCTAACTGGGCAAAGAAGCACCGCTTTGAGGGACTTGTCGGTTACAGCTATTCCGACGAAACTTATGATGATGCTTCAATGACCAACCGTAACTTCCCGGACGACTACTTCCAATACTTCAACATGAGTGCCGGTACGCACCTCACCGATGGTAAGGCCAACATGTCTTCATCGAAGGTCTCCAGCAAACTCATTGGCTTCTTCGGCCGTGTGAGTTACGGCTATGCCGACCGCTACAACATCCTTGCCAGCTTGCGATATGAAGGCAGCTCAAAGTTCGGTGATAACCACAAGTGGGGCGCCTTCCCTTCTGTCTCTCTCGGCTGGAACATCATGAACGAGAGTTTCATGAAGTCCACCAAGGATTGGTTGAGCAACTTAAAACTTCGTGCAGGTTGGGGTAAGACAGGTGTCATTCCGGGCGAGTCTTATCTCTCTATGCTACGCTATACCTACTCGGGTGGTAACTATTATCGTAATGGTTCCTGGCACAAAGGCTTGAAAGCCGTCAACAACTCTAATCCTGACCTGAAGTGGGAGACAGCGAGCGAGTTCAATATCGGCCTTGACTGGAGCCTCTTCGATGATTGTCTGAGTGGCAGCTTCGACTATTACAATAAGAAGACTTCTGATATGTTGTATCAATATGCCGTTCCTTCTCCGCCAAACCTCTACGATCACACATGGGCCAACGTCGGCCAGATGCGCAACCAGGGTATAGAGATCATGGTTCAGGGAACTCCTATTAGAACTAAAGATTTCGAATGGAACTCTCAGGTGATCTTACAGCATAATAGTAATAAGTTGCTTAGCTTGTCCAATGACCTCTATCAGACCGATAACGTACAGTGGTTGCAGGGCATCGGCGATCCTATCTCACAATATACCCATCGTGTGGCAGTAGACGAGGCGCTTGGACAAATCTGGAGTCTTCGTGCTGTCGGTGTCGACGAAAAGAATGGTCTCTTCATCATCCGCAATCCTAAGACCGGGCAGACAGCCGACTTCTATCAAGATATGCGCAACGATTATGACAACTGGTACGAGTACATGGGCAACGGTATTCCTTCGGTCACGATGGCATGGAACAATACTTTCCGCTACAAAGGCTGGGATCTGCAGTTGCAATGTAACGGACAGTTCGGGTTCAAGATCATCAACCAACAGCGTGCTTTCTATGAGAACAATGCTCATGCTTACAACAAACTGAAGTCTGCCAACGATGCTATCGGTGGCATTCGCCCTCTCTCCGGTGCACAGTCACAGGTCGTGACCAGTTGGTATATAGAGGATGGCGACTACTTCAAGCTCTCTACGCTGGAACTTGGCTACACATGGACTCCTGAGGCAAACAAGTATATCAAGAGCCTGCGCGCTTATGGTACTGTCTATAATGTGTTCACCATCACCAGATATAAGGGCATGGACCCAGAACTGGGAAGTGATAACTTCTTCTATGCTGGTGTCGACGACCGTGATAAATATCCTACGGTTCGTACTTTCACCTTGGGCGTCAACGTAACATTCTAAAGCATTACTATCATGAAACGAAATATAATCAAAGGCAGTATTATTGCTGCAGTCATAGCGTTGGGCGCAGTGTCGATGACGAGCTGTACCGATCTTACAGAGACCGTGTACAGTGAGCTGCCGGGCAATACCACGTTCACGAAGGATCAGATACAAGCGCAGTATGGTGTCATCTATGACCGTCTGCGTGATATGTACAATGGCTGGGAGAGTTATCAGGATATCAGCGAAGAGTGCTGCGACCTGATCATGACTCCTTTCCGCTATGAGACCTCCGGATGGGGTGCACAATACGTGTCACTGCATAAGCACGAGTTCAATAGTACGATCAACCATCTCTATCGTCCGTGGATGTCATGCTATCAGGGTATCACAACCTGTAACCAGCTCCTCGACGATGCGAACATCTCTTCCAATGATGAGAGTAAGGCAGAGCTCCGTGCCTATCGTGCTCTTTTCTATTATGTTCTCTTCGACCTCTGGCGCAACATCCCCGTGCAGACTACGCTGAAGGTGCCAAGTGGCTACATGCCTTCACAGGTAGCTCCTGACTCAACCTATGATTTCATTGTCAACGAGCTCAATGAGGCAAAGCCGTTCCTGCCGAAGACCAATGAACTCGGACAGATGAACTACTGGACGGCCTGCATGGTTCTTGCTAAGATGTATCTTAACCGCAACGCCTGGTTCCCGACGAAACCGGAGGATAAGACTTTCTACGAGAAAGCTTACAAAGAGGTTAACGAGGTCATCGACGGCGGTGTCTATCAGCTCGATGACGACTATCTCACTCCTTTCAAAGCTAAAGTAGGAGGCGTCAGTAGCAGTAAGGAGACAATCTTCGCGCTTGTTTATGACAGTAAGTATGCAGGAATGGGGACAAACTACTATAGTAAATGGTTCCTCTCCGGCTCACAGGATATCTTTGGCACGAAGCGTGATGGATGGAATGGCTCAGCATGCATCCCTCAGTTTTTCGCCACTTATGATGCCGACGATACACGAAAGACCGACTGTTGGGTCTGGGGACCGCAGAAGAGTATCAAGGATGGCAAGCAGATTTATATCAACGGCAAGGCACTCAATTATACTGTTGATGTCTATGCCATCGAGAAGCCAGGTGCTGCTTCCATGCAGGGCGCGCGTCTGAAGAAGTACGAGATACAGTCGGGTGAGAACAGTGTCAATGATGATGACGTACCGTTCTTCCGCCTCACTGATGCTTATTTTATCAAGGCAGAGTGCCTGCTGCGTCTTGGCGGATACAATGGTGAGACCGAGCAGACAGCTGCCGACATCATCACAATGTGCCGTAAGCGTGACTTCAAGGATCATCCTGAAAAAGCTATTCGCACTGTGGAACAGTTGAAGGGCCCCAGTGTCTATGACTATGGACTGCGGGAGACGCAAGGAGAATACGACAAGGAGACAGGTGAACTGAAGAACATGCAGAAGGTTGAAACTCATGAGGGTGGAAGCGATATCCAGTTCGGCGGACTTCTCGATGACCTTGCATGGGAGTTCGTCTATGAGCATCATCGTCGTCAGGATCTCATCCGCTTTAAGATGAACAACGGATGCAATGTCTTCAATGGCAAGTCATGGTTCGGTAAGAGTGCTAACACCAATGCGCAGGACCATCACCTTGATATCTTCCCTATTCTGAAGGATAATCTCCAGGCAAACACCAAGCTGAAGCAGAACGCTGGGTATAACTAATCCGTGACCATCAGTGAAGGAAATAATAAATCGATTGCTATTCAATAATAAGATAGATATTTATGAAAAAGATATTTTTATTCGCAATGATGGCGGTTCTTGCTGTAGGAACCTTGTCTTCTTGCAGCGATGACTATGAGGATGCCAGTTCCCCACATGTCTATAGCGATCAGGAGAATGTGCCTCTGAAGGGCTCCGACGAGAATATGTCCATGGCAAGTGTGAAGATGGCACAGGCTGAGGCTGGCACTCAAGTTGTCACCGTCGATCTTACTGGCTACGCCGACAACATACAGAAACAGCTCGGAATGAGCCTTGACGAGGCCATCAGCGGACTCAGCAATGGTTCCGTCCGTTTCTATCCGATCAACCCCAATCGTCGTGTATGGGACAAAACACCTGCCAATGGCGGCGATAACACGTGGCTGCTTTCTGCCAACGGCATCGTTACAACCGACTCGCTGGCAGCTATCAAGATGCAGTTTACCCCAGATGATAAGCAACTGAGACTGACGCTGACCGACAAGGCTGCAGCTGGTATCATTCCCGTCACCTGTGGCTTCGTAAAGACAGAAGAATCCAGTTTCCCGATAAACTTCCGTTGTCAGACACTCGTCAATGTCACCGATGCCAGTGTGGTGGATGTACCTATCACAGTGCCTAAGGGCGACTATGCAGTTGCGCCGTTCAATTTCAGTTCAATAGCAAAGAACATCGAATTCGCCTTTGGCGAGACCAACCTTTACAACATTGCGAAGGGGCTTGATACTGAGAATGCGGTCTACGATGTGTATATCATGAGCTCTACCGGCGCTCTTCTTGGTGGCCCGGGTAAGTATACAGCCAATGGCGCAGGCTACTGGCTCAATCAGAAGATTCAGATTGTCAATTGGGGAAAAGACGACTTCGCACTCTTCATGGAGCCGTTCATCTATGACGATGAAAAGAAGGACTATTACGAGAATGGAGGTGGTTTCAACATCGGCCGTCTCAGCAACTCAGCTCCGGCTTCCGGCACAGTGCTTCCGCTCTCTGTCGTTCTGAAGCAGTCGAAGGGCGATAAGACGCTGACGATAAACTTCACAATAACGTTCGAGTAAAGTCACATACTAACAATCTGGTAGATGTGCAGAAATGTACATCTACCTCTAAAATCATCGAAACATGAAACTAAACATCAGAAAATATGTACATGTCTTTGCGGCTCTGCTCATGCTGGGTGCTTCTGTGCCTTTCATGGCGGGTTGTGCCGAAGACGACATGTCGGTGTCTTTGCCCGACTATGATCCTCGATACAAAGGAACAGTTGCCTTTGGCTCCTCCGATTATAACGTTGAGGCCAACGCACAGGATCTGTCTATTCCTTTCAAGAGTGATCAGAACTGGAAAGCAACGATCACAACCGATTCAGTGGCCGGCACGGGATGGGCTACCTTGCCTAAGGATACAGGCTCTGTCAACGACACAGTAATTGTCGTCCACTTGGATGAAAACGAGAGTCTGACCAACTCGAGAAAGGCTACGCTGACCATCACAACGGAGAAAGGTAATGCTCAAAGTATTACGATAGGTCAGAACTATAAGGTGGTGAAGCTCAATCCTTCTGATATCCCTGACTATAACAAGTATATCTGTCCTTCTTCCGGTAATCCTCACTTTGAGAATGGAGCCGATTACATGCTTCGCCAAGACTCTTATTATAGCTGGCATCGTATGAAGCAGAGCCAACACTTCTTCGTATTCTGGTCACCTGAGTTTGGCGATGATCCTAACGGAGATAAAGTACCGGCCAAGATGCGTGTCGATGTGGATGATCTGCTTAATAAGGCAGAGCAATTCTTCAACACCAATGTCAACATGCTGAAGATGTCGACCCTCGGTCAAGGCAAGTCGATGCTTGACGACTATAAAATGCAGATCTATCTCATCTATCAGGACGAGTGGCTCGCTACCGGCTCCGGTTATGACAACAAGATTGGTGCGCTGTGGGTCAATCCTTCAACCTGTCAGCCCGTGGGCTCAACAATCGCTCATGAGATAGGTCACTCGTTCCAGTACCAGGTTTATGCTGACAAGATTAACAAGCAGGGAGCTGCCGACGATATGCATCATGGTTACTGTTATGGCTTTGGTGAGAATGGTGCTGGAGGCTGTGCTTATTGGGAGCAGTGTGCACAGTGGCAGGCGCATCTCGACTATCCTCAGGAGATGTTTAACTATGAGATTGATGGATGGAAGAAGAATTATCATCGTCATTTCAACCATCAGTTCATGCGATATAGCAGCTATTTCCTGCAGCATGTCTTTGTGGAGAAGTATGGCATTGATGCTTATGGTCGTATCTGGCAGGAGAGTGAGTATCCGGAAGATCCCTTGCAGACCTATCAGCGTCTGTTCTGTAACAATGACCAGAACCAGCTCTATTCTGATCTTTATTATTATGCCTCGCACATGGTCTACTATGATCTCAAGTTTGCACATAACACCAGCGAAGATGTTGTCGTCCCCGACAATTTGAAAGGTAACTACAATACAGATCTCTATAAGGTAGGCGACCAGAAATATCAGGTCGGATATGCTTCCTGCCCTGGAACGACAGGCTTCAATATCATTCGTCTGAAAGATTTTACGCCAGGCAAGACCGTGTCTATTAACGTAGAGGCTCTTGAGCCGGGAAGCGCGCTTGTCAAAGGCGATAAGGGTGAGATTCTTGATGGTGACAGTAAGGTCGTGGGTACAACAAAGACCTATAACCAGCAGGAGAACAAGACCTCTAACTATCGCTGTGGATATGTGGCTGTCGTCAATGGCAAGCCCGTCTATTCCACCATGTGGTATGGCGGTACGGCCGGCGCTGGCGACAAGGGCTCTGCTGAATACACAGTGCCGGAAAGAGCATCAGAGCTCTACTTTGTTATCCAGGCTGCACCCGGACAGTATGATCGTTGCCCGTGGAACACAGACGAGAGCAAGGACGAGCAGTGGCCTTACACTATTACGTTGAAAGGTGCCGATGTCAACAAGTATGTTGAAGTCGTGGATATCAACATTGATCCCAATGCGAAGCCGTCGAATGCCACGGTTACCATCAATGTTCATGGCAATGCAAGCTCTGGCTATGAGTTTGCCAAATATAATCTGGCTTATGTCGACAATGCCGCCATCCCTTATGCATTCTGTCTGATGCCGGATGATATCGCCAAAGACCTTGTTAAGAGTACTGCTGATCTCACGGAAGGAAAAATCCGCATGCAGCTCAAGCAACCCGATGGGTCGGTGGCCACAACGGACAACTGCGGCGGACAGTATGCCGGATTCTGGTGCGATGCCACGGGTAAGCAACAGAACTGGGGCGACAAAGCCCGTACTTATACGAAATTCAACAGCATCAATGAGTTGGAGGTCGGCTTTATGCCCGGTGCGATAAAGTCAGGTGAGACTTACCCGGAGGTTCTTGAGCTTCAGTATATGAAAGACGGAAAGGTCTATACGGTTACGATCAATGTCAACTTTATCGTTGAATAAGTGATTAAGTTCGGGTACAATGTGAGAGAGAAGCCATGAGATTTGGGCAAAGCCATTAAAAGGTGGCGAGCTTGCCGTCTGCTTCATGAACCGTGAGGAGACACCGTGGAAGCTCGACTACAACTGGCATGCAAACACCATTTACTTTGCCAATGAAGTGGATATGCACCAGTACACTTATGCCATCAGAGACTTGTGGAAGCATAAAGAAATAGGCACAACGGCAGAACGCACGAAGGCTGTCATTCCCGCTCATGGCGTGTTGATGGTGAGATTATCCAAGAAATAAGTGATTTCTTCATCGAAAACAGCTTGTTTTCGGATAAAAAACAGTAAGTTTGCAAGAGGAAAACTAACGATATCATGCCTTTGGATGTCGATCTATCCAATAGCGGAAAGTAAGAGATGAATAGAATCTTAGCCGCTCTTCTTTTGCTGCTCCTGCCGGTTTGCAGCTTTGCCCAACGAATGGCAGTCCGTAATATCAGTATGGAGAACGGACTGCCTTCCAACACCGTGCGCTCTGTCGTGCAGGACAAAGAAGGCTTTATTTGGTTTGGAACCGACAATGGACTCTGCCGGTACGATGGTTATAGTATTAGACCATTAAGGATACCTCAAGTGCAGAACGACCAATATGTAGGAACGCTGGCTGTCTCGAAGTATGGTCTGGTGGTTGGTACATCCCATGGCGCTTTTCTTTTGAATGCTCGTACGGAACAGTTTCGTACGCTTCATCCGATGGTCCGTGGCCATGTCATGGTGTTCGATATCGATGCTGATGGAAACATCTGGGTGGCGACCTTGAATGATGGAGTCTTTTGTGTGCGCAAAGATCTTAGAGGATGTGAACATTACAATTTCAAGAAAGGTATCTCCCTGGTCTCTGTGTTTATTGACGGTGGGAATCAGGTCTGGCTGATGGCTCGCAAGCAGGGGCTTTACAGGTTGAACCGTGCAAGAGGATCCTTTGAGTTGTTTCGTCTCAAAGGACAAGATGCGTTTGACGGGATGTGTATGGCTGAGGCCCAAGATGGACAAATGTTGGTGGGGTCTTGGAAAGAAGGCCTTTTCCTTGTTTCTCCTGATGGAACAACGCGTCAGTTGACAAATCCTTTGTTGACTGGTTTGGGTACTCATATCCATACTATTTATCGGGCCTCGCCGGATGAATACTGGTTGGGCTGCGACGAGGGCGTGATGCAATATGACCTTCGCGATAATCAGTGGTCGATGATCAGCAATGCTTTCAATATCCCAGGCGCTGCGGGTCGGTTTGTCTATAGTATAGTACGTGACAGAGAGGGCGGCTGCTGGTTCGGTACCTTCTATGGTGGCGTCAACTACTATTCACCGATGGACAATCGCTTCCTGACACTTACAAGTGATAATGGGCTCCATGGTAATGTTGTAGGGCGATTCTGCGAGGATGACGATCACCATATATGGATTGCGACGGATGACGGAGGCTTAAACTGTTTTGCCCCACGGCTTAAAACATTTGTTGATTTCCCGGGTAAGGCAGCGCTTGCCACCTATAATGTCCACGGATTATTGGCTGAGGGCAATACACTTTGGGTCGGGTCTTACGGCCGCGGTCTGATCAGATTGAACAGGCAGACAGGTGTCCTAAAAACCTATGTCGTGGATAAAAGTGGCACATCGTCCAGTTGCTATTCTCTCCTCCGAGACCGTCAAGGAAATCTATGGGCGGGTACGATGACCTGTATCAGTCTGTATAATAAAGTCGCGGATAAGTTCTCTATCGTGCGGCCTACGGGTGGTACAGTCATTGACATCGAAGAAGACAGAAGCGGCAATGTGTGGTTTGCTACGCAGGGCGATGGGTTATGGAAACTCGGGAGAAACGGAAAATGGAAGCATTATCTGGTGTCTTCGGCTTTTTCCTCGTTATGTAACAACTTCGTGAATGCCATCCGTGAGGATTCTAATGGCAATCTCTATATTGCTACGGATGATGGACTGTGTATGTATGATCCTAAGGCTGACCGATTCAGGCGCATACCTGTAAAGACGGATTCGGCTGTCTTTACAGGACTTGTCATCAGCCAAGGCGAGTTATGGCTGTCTTCTTCTACAGGACTTGTTCATATCCTGCCGGATGGCAGACTTCATGTCTTCAACCGTGAGGATGGCCTGTTGTCAGGGCCTTTCCAGAGCAATGCTATGATGATGTCGGCTGACGGCAGCATCTGGCTTGGCTCGGTCAATGGCGTCAGCATGTTCTATCCTTATCAGATAAAGGAAAATGGATGCATCCCTAATGTGTTTATTACAGCGTTGGAACTCTATAACAAAGATGTAAAAGCGGGCTCCAACAAGCTTCCGGAAGCATTGGACTATGTCGATCATGTCAGTTTATCCCACAAAGACAATATGTTCACCATTCATTTTGCTGCGCTGAGTTATGTTTCTCCGGAGAAAAATCAGTATGCCTACCGTTTGGAAGGATTTGATAAGGACTGGATATACGTTGGCTCTGAACATAAGGCAGTCTACACCAATATCCCGCCTGGAGAATACACGTTCCGTGTGAAGGCTTCAAACAATGATGGTCTGTGGTCTTCAAAGGAAGCAACGTTGCGGATTGTGATTCATCCGCCATTCTATTGGTCGCTCCCGGCTAAACTGTTCTATCTGTTGGCTTTCTTTGCCGTCATCTACTTTTATGTGCACATGCGGTTGCAAAGGGCCGAGAGATTGCATCAGCGCAAACTGAAAGAGATGAATGAGCATAAGGAAAAAGAGATGCGCGATGCACAGTTGCACTTCTTTACGATGATTGCCCATGAGATACGTACACCGGTCTCGCTCATCATCGGACCATTGGAAACGCTCAAGAACAAGTGGCAGAAGATAGGACGCACAGTAGGTGATAATGTTGCTGTGGCGTCTACACTCGATGTCATTGACCGCAATGCACAACGGCTTTTAGGACTTGTCAATCAGTTGCTCGACTTCAACAAGGTTCAGCAAAAGGAACTGAAGGTGAAGTTCACACTTTGCCATATCAAAGACGTCATGAAGGCGGTGGCTGAGCGCTTTGAACCGACACTTAAGCAGAATGGGGCAACGCTTCAAGTGGAATATCCGGAAGAGGACTTCGTCGCAGCTGTCGATGCTGAAGGGCTGACGAAGATTATCAGTAACCTCATGACCAATGCCACAAAGTATACAAAAGACTGGGTACGTCTCTCGTGTCGGATAGGACAGGATAAGTTTGTCATTGAGGTTGAAGATAATGGTTGCGGAATCAGTTCAGAGGAGCAGCAGCGTATCTTTAATCCTTTCTATCAAGCAAAAGACAACAAGCCGGGAACGGGTATCGGACTTAGTATCGTATCCAGTCTTGTGGCGGCGCATCGAGGCACAGTAGAGGTGATGTCGCAGGTCGGAGAAGGCTCTCTTTTCTGTGTAACACTCCCCACTTCCCAACCGGGCGTAAGTACGGAGGAAAAGTCAGAGCCTGAGGTGGTGGATGATATGCAAAATGTTGAGGCATCTGTCTCTGAGGATGTCATTGCCAAGCAGACCGTCCTTATCGTTGAGGATAATGAAGATATGCTCTTATATCTGAAACATAACTTCATGAACCGTTGTCAGGTGCTGACGGCGGAGGATGGCGTGGTGGCTCTTCGGTTACTCAATAAATACGATGTCTCATTGATTATCAGCGACTGGATGATGCCTAACATGGACGGTGAGGAGCTCTGCAAGAAAATAAGGCAGAACCCGAAAACCAGTCACATCCCCTTTATCATGCTCACGGCTAAGACGGATGACGACAGTAAGGTGAAGGGTATGGACATCGGAGCTGATGCCTTCATTGGGAAACCGTTCTCCATACGCTATCTTGATGCCTGTGTCCGAAATTTGACGGCAAGACGGAAGCAACTGATGGAAGAGTTTGCAGGATCGCCAGAAGAGCCGATTGCAAATATCGCAGGTAATGCACTCGACAGTAGTCTTCTGACTAATATGGAGAAGATCATTGAGAACAACGTCAATAATCCGGCATTGAATGTCAACTTCGTGGCGCAGCAACTGGGACTGAGCCGCTCGGGCTTGTTTGCAAAGATAAAGTCGCTCACCGACACGACACCTAATGAGATGATACAGGTGATACGTCTTAGGAAAGCTGCGCAGATGCTCCTTGATGATAAATATTCCGTATCAGAGATCAGTTTCCTGGTCGGTTTCAACAGTGCCTCTTATTTTACCAAGTGTTTCGTGAAGCAGTTTGGAGTGAGGCCGGCTGAGTATAGAGAGGCTAAGAAACGGTAGGGCTTACCTTTTCCATCGTACGTCAGCCGATCGTTTGTCGTACGCTGACCGATTGTTTATCGAACGCCGTACAATTGTTTATCGAACGTCGTACAATTGTTTATCGAAGCCGTGTCTTTTACTGAAATCGCTTGTCAAAGTTCGACCAGGTTTACTGAATTGCTTGTCAATATTTAGTCAACTTTACTATTTTGCTTGTCATCTTCGACCTTGCCTTACTGATTGGCTTGTCATAGCCGTTTTGACAGGGGAAGATGGATAATACCTGAGTGAGCCTTGCTTTCCGGCAACGTTCGTCGGGGCCCGATGCCCCGACGGACGTTTGGTGTTGATGGCGTAAAACCGTCGTTCACCTTGTTTCCGGCTCGCCAAAGTTACGGATTATTTTTCATCCGGACAAGAACAGCCGTTGGTCTTCTTCCATAAATTCTTGCCGGGCTCTTCATAGCGATATACGTTCATCGGAATCTTCATACCTATGCTCATGTGAGGCCGCTGATAGTTATGAAACGCTATGGCTTTCTCTATCCCAAGCTTCGCATGCTCATAGTTAAGAAACATATCCTCCAAATACAGTTTTTCCGTTTTGAGGATACCGTTCTGTCTCTCTGCAACAGCATTGTCCGTCGGATTATACCGTTCGGTCATGCTGATCTGAATATGATGTTTCCTCAGCAAATCAACATATGCGTAGCAAGCGTATTGGGAACCTCGGTCAGAGTGGTGTATCGTTCCGCAGAGGTTATCTCCCCCAGCCGTTTGTATGGCCATCTCCAAGGCCTTAACAGTATTCTCTGCCTCCAAGGTCTCAGATAGGCACCATCCTATTATCGCATGCGAGTACACATCTGTTACCAAGTGGAGATACAAGACATCACCCACTATCCAGATATATGTAATATCAGCTACCCATATGTGGTTAACATACTTAGCATCAACGCTTTGTATGAGGTTCGGATATTTATGATAAGGATGGTCAGAATCCGTCGTATACCTACGCTTGAGCTTAGGCAAGATGTATCCTTCCTCTGCAAGAAGGTGTAGAAAGGCATCTCGGCCATGAGTAATTTCTTCACCCAACTCCGCCCTTAGGATAATGTAGAGCTTTACGCAGCCTATACGGGGACATAACCAACGATAGTATTCCACATTAGCACATATCAGCTTCCTACGCTGACGCTCAGAAATCACTTTGCCTCTGTTCTTGTAGAACCACTGGCGTTTCCTGCCAAACAGTCCGCAGAGTGTCTCGACTGTAACATCGGGATATTCACTCCGCAGCGCCTCTACTGTTTGACACCACCTTTTTTTTAATATTGAGATACCTTCTTCTTTCTCCGCAATCTCTATCATCTTCTCGAAGGCACGGCTGCGCATCTTCTCATATGCCAAGGCTTGCTCCAGATCGGAGATGCGCTTTTGAAGGATCTCTTCATTCGTCAGTTCTGCGTGCTTCATTCTATATTGGTCTATCACTTCCATTGGCAAAGATAACTCTTTTGCATCAACTGGGCAACTCTTGAGCCAATTAGATAAAGTCGTACGAACGATGTTCCACTTACGGGCGACAGCTGTTATTGACGAGCCGTCGGAATAGTAGTCACGAATAGCTCCTAACTTCACCGATAACGGGAATTTTGCTACTTTTGTTTTTCTTGTCATAGTCTTTTACTTCTTATGAAGGTCAGAACGTGACAAGCTAAATCCGTTCAAGACACCGTACGATTGTTTGTCGAACGTCAGCCAATGCGTTTCAATAACAATGGCCGTCCCATTACAGTGAGATCGCATCGCGATTACGGTTTAATCGCATCACCATTTCATTGTAATGGCAGTGCCCGTTCAGCATTGTGCCTTCTTCTTTTTTCCCCAGAATATTCCCATCAATCCCATTAATCCCATTAACCCCATTAATCCCATTAACCCCATTAATCCCATTAACCCCATTAACCCCATCCCCCTTTCAAAGCCATCTCTATCCTTGATATAAATCAATTACCTAACAATTTTGCAAAAAAGTTGGAGAAATATTTGGCAGGTATTGTAAAAGTCTATACCTTTGCACTCGCTTTCCGGAAATACGCCGGTTGGCAACAAAAGATAAGAGTTCTTTGAGAAGATTTACATAGACAGAGAAGTAGTACAAGAAGCGAGTCGTACACATTATTATATATAGCTATATAGCAATATAGAAGGTGTTGTGTATGACTTGGGTAAAAGAAACGAACCGATCAATTTTGATTAGTTACTTCCGACTTCAATAAAGGATAAGCGTCCTGAACAGACTAACGGTAGTGTGTTTTGATCACATTACACATTACCCATTATAGACAATTTTACAATGGAGAGTTTGATCCTGGCTCAGGATGAACGCTAGCTACAGGCCTAACACATGCAAGTCGAGGGGAAACGAAGCGGGAGCTTGCTTCTGCTGTCGTCGACCGGCGCACGGGTGAGTAACGCGTATCCAACCTGGCCTGAGGTAAGGGATAATCCGCAGAAATGTGGTCTAATACCTTATGTGCTCCTATGAGGCCATCTGAAAAGGAGCAAAGATTTATCGCCTTAGGATGGGGATGCGTCTGATTAGATAGTTGGCGGGGCAACGGCCCACCAAGTCATCGATCAGTAGGGGTTCTGAGAGGAAAGTCCCCCACATTGGAACTGAGACACGGTCCAGACTCCTACGGGAGGCAGCAGTGAGGAATATTGGTCAATGGGCGAGAGCCTGAACCAGCCAAGTAGCGTGCAGGATGACGGCCCTATGGGTTGTAAACTGCTTTTATGCGGGTATAAAGGAGCATACGTGTATGTTTTTGCAGTTACCGCATGAATAAGGACCGGCTAATTCCGTGCCAGCAGCCGCGGTAATACGGAAGGTTCTGGTGTTATCCGGATTTATTGGGTTTAAAGGGTAGCGCAGGCTGTCAGATAAGCGTGTTGTGAAATGCGGTTGCTCAACATCCGCACTGCAGCGCGAACTGTTTGACTTGAGTACGCACGACGTTGGTGGAATTTGCCGTGTAGCGGTGAAATGCTTAGATATGGCGAAGAACTCCGATTGCGAAGGCAGCTGACGGGAGCGCTACTGACGCTCATGCTCGAAAGTGCGGGTATCGAACAGGATTAGATACCCTGGTAGTCCGCACGGTAAACGCTGGATGCCCGCTATATGCCCCTTTAGGGTATGTGGCCAAGTGAAAACGTTAAGCATCCCACCTGGGGAGTACGCCGGCAACGGTGAAACTCAAAGGAATTGACGGGGGCCCGCACAAGCGGAGGAACATGTGGTTTAATTCGATGATACGCGAGGAACCTTACCCGGGCTTGAATTGCTGAGGAAGGCTTCAGAGATGGAGCTGCCCTTCGGGGCTTCAGTGAAGGTGCTGCATGGTTGTCGTCAGCTCGTGCCGTGAGGTGTCGGCTTAAGTGCCATAACGAGCGCAACCCTTTTCTTCAGTTGCCATCAGGTAGTGCTGGGCCCTCTGGAGATACTGCCGCCGTAAGGTGTGAGGAAGGTGGGGATGACGTCAAATCAGCACGGCCCTTACGTCCGGGGCTACACACGTGTTACAATGGGTGGTACAGCGAGCAGGGTTACCGCAAGGTATCCCGAATCATTAAATCCGCCCTCAGTTCGGACTGGGGTCTGCAACCCGACCCCACGAAGCTGGATTCGCTAGTAATCGCGCATCAGCCATGGCGCGGTGAATACGTTCCCGGGCCTTGTACACACCGCCCGTCAAGCCATGAAAGCCGGGGGTGCCTGAAGTCCGTGACCGCAAGGATCGGCCTAGGGCAAAACTGGTAATTGGGGCTAAGTCGTAACAAGGTAGCCGTACCGGAAGGTGCGGCTGGAACACCTCCTTTCTGGAGAGACGCTTTTTTTGAAGCAGGAATGTTTCCTTTCCCTGGAGCTTCTTGTCTACGCTATCTGTTTTAAATGATTTAGAAGAGCGGCAATGCGAATTGCATGACAGTCCTATAGCTCAGTTGGTTAGAGCGCCACACTGATAATGTGGAGGTCGGCAGTTCAAGTCTGCCTGGGACTACTCTTTATTTCATTCCCTACGGGGGATTAGCTCAGCTGGCTAGAGCACCTGCTTTGCAAGCAGGGGGTCAACGGTTCGAATCCGTTATTCTCCACGTTGAGGGAGAGTGAGAGCAGTGAGGACGTGAGTTCTTTTGTGCCTTGCTTTTTACCTTGAGACAGATCTTTGACATATTGACACAAGCAAAACTGTAGTAGTTGTGTACGCAGTTACATTGTAACTGCCTGCATAGAATAAAAAGTTTACACAGAGACTTAATCTGTAGACAATACAGCTGAAAGTATGAGCGGCATCTGAAGTCTCAGCAATGGGACGGAAGATGACTCGAAAGTAAGAAAGGGCGGATGGTGGATGCCTAGGCTCATTCAGGCGAAGAAGGACGTGATAAGCTGCGATAAGCCGCGGTGAGGTGCAAATGACCCTTGACCCGCGGATATCCGAATGGGACAACCCAAGTTTTCGGACTTACCGGTCGTTATAGGACCGGGGCTAACGGAGGGAACTGAAACATCTTAGTACCTCCAGGAAGAGAAAATAAGTTAATGATTCCCCCAGTAGTGGCGAGCGAGCGGGGAAGAGCCCAAACCGGTGATGTGTCACCGCATCATTGGGGTAGTAGGACCGCGCCATTGTACTCTAAGGGTGAGGAGAAGCTGCTGGAAAGCGGCGTCATAGAAGGTGATAATCCTGTATCCGAAGCTTAAGGGAGGCATAGCGGTATCCTGAGTAACGCGGAGCACGAGGAATTCTGCGTGAATCTGCCGGGACCATCCGGCAAGGCTGAATACTCGAATGAGACCGATAGTGAACCAGTACCGTGAGGGAAAGGTGAAAAGCACTTCGATGAAGAAGGTTGAAAGAGATCCTGAACCCATCCGCCTACAAGCGGTCGGAGCTGCATTAGCAGTGACGGCGTGCCTTTTGCATAATGAACCTACGAGTTACCGTCTCCAGCGAGGATAAGTGTCATGAGACACGCATCCGTAGTGAAAGCGAGCCTGAAGAGGGCGGTTTTGGCTTATTTTTAGCCAGGGCGCACCTATCGTGCGTTAAGTTGGAGGTGGTAGACGCGAAACCAAGTGATCTACACATGTCCAGGATGAAGTCAGGGTAACACCTGATGGAGGTCCGCACCAATAAGCGTTGAAAAGCTTCTGGATGAGGTGTGTGTAGGAGTGAAAGGCCAATCAAACTTGGAGATAGCTCGTACTCCCCGAAAGGCATTTAGGTGCCGCGTGTGGAGATAAGACAAAGAGGTAGAGCGACCGATAGGACGCGAGGGCTTCACCGCCTGTCAAGTCCTTCCGAACTCCGAATGCTTTGTTTCTGCATCCATGCAGTAAGGGGGCGGGTGCTAAGGTCCGTCCCCGAGAGGAGAAGAATCCGGACCGCCGTCTAAGGCCCCGAAGTTTCCGCCGAGTCAGTCTAACGAAGTCCAGTCCCGGTGACAGCCAGGAAGTTGGCTTGGAAGCAGCCATTCCTTCAAAGAGTGCGTAACAGCTCACTGGTCGAGGGTCAGGGCATGGATAATAATCGGGTGTAAGCGGGACGCCGAAGGCGCGGGATAGCAAATAATAAAAGTATCGGTAGGGGAGCATTCCAATGTTGTCGAATGGTGTGCGTGAGCGATCCTGGAGACATTGGAAACGCAAATGTAGGTATAAGTAACGCTAAGGGGCGTGAGATTCGCCCCCGCCGCAAGTCTAAGGTTTCCCGGGCAATGCTGGTCATCCCGGGGTAAGTCGGGTCCTAAGGATAAGCCTAAGGGCGCATCCGATGGCAGAGACGGTTAATATTCCGTCACTTGTCTTACGGGCGAAGTGGAGACGGAGCAGTGGCACGGCCGCGGGGCGACGGAAGTCCCCGTTGAAGAGTGTAGGTGATGAGAGGTCCAGGCAAATCCGGACTTTGAGCCGAACTTGATAGTATGGATTCCTCTTCGGTGGAATCCAATAGCGCCGGTAATCAGACTCCCGAGAAAATCCGCTAAGCCTAACCGTAGGACAACCCGTACCGCAAACCGACACAGGTAGACGGGTAGAGCATACTGAGGCGTTGAGAGATTCATGGTTAAGGAACTAGGCAAACTGACCCTGTAACTTCGGGATAAAGGGTCCTCATAGCGATATGAGGCGCAGAGAATAGGTCCAGGCAACTGTTTACCAAAAACACAGGGCTGTGCGAACTCGTAAGATGAAGTATACAGCCTGACACCTGCCCGGTGCCGGAAGGTTAAGAGGAGAGCTCATCCTGCTTTGTCAGGTGAAGGTTTGAATTGAAGCCCCGGTAAACGGCGGCCGTAACTATAACGGTCCTAAGGTAGCGAAATTCCTTGTCGGGTAAGTTCCGACCTGCACGAATGGTGTAATGATCCGGACGCTGTCTCAACCATGATCTCAGTGAAATTGTAGTATCGGTGAAGATGCCGATTACCCGCGATGGGACGAAAAGACCCCGTGAACCTTTACTATAGCTTAGCACTGACCTTGGTCATCCGATGTGTAGGATAGGCCGGAGGCTGAGAAAGAGCCACGCGAGTGGTTTTGGAGCCATCCTTGAAATACGGCCCTTTGGCTGTCTGAGGTCTAACGCGCTTGAAGTGCGGACACTGCTTGGTGGGTAGTTTGACTGGGGTGGTCGCCTCCAAAAGCGTAACGGAGGCTTCCAAAGGTGCCCTCAGACCGATTGGTAACCGGTTTTAAGGAGTGTAATGGCATAAGGGCGCCTGACTGGGAGGCAGACACGCCGATCAGGCAGGAAACTGGGGCATAGTGATCCGGCGGACGTGTATGGAAACTCCGTCGCTCAAAGGATAAAAGGTACTCCGGGGATAACAGGCTGATCCCCCCCAAGAGCTCATATCGACGGGGTGGTTTGGCACCTCGATGTCGGCTCGTCACATCCTGGGGCTGGAGAAAGTCCCAAGGGTTGGGCTGTTCGCCCATTAAAGTGGCACGCGAGCTGGGTTCAGAACGTCGTGAGACAGTTCGGTCTCTATCTATCGTGGGCGCAGGAGTTTTGAGTGGTTCCGTCACTAGTACGAGAGGACCGTGACGGACGGACCTCCGGTTTACCTGTTGTGCCGCCAGGCGCATGGCAGGGTATCTGCGTCCGGATGGGATAAGCGCTGAAAGCATCTAAGCGCGAAGCCCACCGCGAGATGAGAGCTCCATAGAGGGTCGTCGCAGACGACGACGTTGATAGGCGGCAGGTGTAAAGACAGCGATGTCAAAGCCGAGCCGTACTAATAGCCCGATGTCTTTCGAATCAGGCTCATGTTTTCAACTGTATGTTTGTATGTTTCCGTGGGCGGAGAGTCCCGGTATACGGAGCGGCCTTCAGGCCGCATCCCTGTGTGACGGTACAGTTTTGCTTGCCGATTATGTCACCTTACACACGTCAGCGATGGCGTAAGACACATCAGGTGGTTATTGCGGCGGTGTCCCACCTCTTCCCATTCCGAACAGAGAAGTTAAGCCCGCTTGCGCCGATGGTACTGCAATGCAATGCGGGAGAGTAGGCAGCTGCCTCCTTTCATAAGAGCCCAGAGGACAGAAATGTTCACTGGGCTCTTTTGGTTGTCAGTTATAGTGATTCCATTTCTTCAATGATGTGTTATTGACTGCATTCTTCTACATGAAGGTCAATCTGAATGTTACTTTGCCAGAGTCATTGTCAGCTAATTCCAGCATACCATTGTTAGCGCGCATGATCTGTCGTGAAAGGGGCAGGCCGATGCCATTACCAGTCTTTTTCGTTGTGAAGAAGGGCACGAAAACATGGGCGGCTATTTCTGGGTCTATCTTTTCTCCATTATCCGTGATATCAATGATTACATTTTCATTTTCATCAGAGAAGGCATTAATGACAATCTCTTTTCTCTGTTTGTTGTAGGTGGCTTCCAGAGCATTTTTCAATAGGTTGCTTATTACACGAGCAATCAGCGTCTCGTCCGCGTAGACCATTAATTTCTCTGGTCTGACATTAAGCCGAATTATCTCATCTGCATCCGTCTCTGTGCTTAACATTGTAGCACATAGTTGTATTTGTCGGTTCAGGAAAGCTTTTAGGTAGAATATTTTAGGTTGCGGCTGCGGGACATGTGTAAATTTGCGGTAATTTTCTACAAAGCTTATCAGTTCTCGGCTTGTTTTGTTGATTACTGTAAGTCCCTCCTTCATCTCTCCTTTACTTTGAGGCAGTAAAGTTGTGGACAGTGATATAATAGGAGTGATGGTATTCATGATTTCGTGGGTTAGAACACGAATAAGTTTGATCCATGCATCTATTTCCTGATTGACTAATTCTCCATGAATGTCATTGAAACCAATGATTAGCATTCGTTTCCCTTTAAGTATGGTGTAAGAGTGTCTGGTGGAGAAGCGTCTCAGGTTGTCCTCTATCTGCTTTACATAAGTGATGGAAGTACGTTTCAGCATTTTCCTTGCTGCTTGATTGCATTGTCTGACGTATCCATGTTCCTCATCGATAAGGAGAATTCCGGTGTCCACACTGTCCAGTATGTATTCATAAAAGCGTTCCTTTTCTATCTGCTCTTCACGTGCATGGCTCAAGATATCTCTTATCTTGTTCAGATAAGTGTTCATCTGGCGGTCGTTTTTATTTTTGCTTTCCTGTGAGAACCGGAAGTTGTAATCACCGTTGTCGATAGCTTCCAATAAGAATCTGGTTTTCTTTTCGTCCTTTCGCCTCTTCCTCCATAGCCAGACGTTCAGGCCTAACGACCCTGAGAGAGCGATGGTGAGTACCATTTCTGTTATCATCAGATTTCGTATTTTTTCATCTTGTTATACAGTGTCTGTCTTGAAATACCGAGTTGGGACGCCACTTGTGAGAGATTGCCTTGGCAATCTCTGATAGTCTTTGCGATCATTTGTCGCTCCATATCAGCCAGTGAGCTTGTTTCCGAGACAGGCATGTCCTTTGAATCACAGTCTCCAATATGTTCTTGTCTTGTAAGGTCTTTAGCATGAATGACATTATCATCGCAAAGAATGACGGCCTTCTCCATGGCATGCTGTAGTTCACGGATGTTTCCAGCCCATGTCATTTTCTCAATTTCGTTGGCGGCAGCTTCGGAGAGTAGCATGCCTTGCTTATTGTACAACGTAGCGTATTTGTTGAGGAAAAGGTGCGCCATCGTGGCAATATCACCTTTCCGTTCACGGAGAGGCGGAAGGTGAAGATGTATGGTGTTGATACGATAAAGCAGATCTTCCCGGAACTCACCCTTGGCGACCATTTGGTTGAGATCTTTGTTTGTTGCACAGATAAGACGGACATTGATGGGTATCTCCTTGCTCCCACCTACTCGTACGATGCAGCGTCTTTGTAGAGCTGTCAGCAGCTTGGCCTGGAGGACAAAACTGAGATTACCTATCTCATCAAGGAAGAGCGTGCCGCCATTGGCAAGTTCAAATTTACCGGCTTTGTCATTCTTGGCGTCGGTGAATGCACCTTTGACATGTCCGAAGAGCTCACTCTCAAAGAGAGTCTCGGAGATGGCCCCCATGTCTACTGGGAGGAAAGAGGTCTCTCTCCGGTTCTCCCCGACGGGGGAGGAAGAAATGTAGCGTTTAGACAGTCGGTGTATCTCTCGTGCCAATACCTCTTTACCGGTGCCGTTTTCACCTGTTATGAGAATGTTGGCATCTGTTGGTGCCACCTTCTCTACCATGAGTCTCAGACTTTGCATGGCGGGGGACTTTCCCCAAAACATTTTGCCATCTGAGTGGGTGAGGTTATTTTTTTCCTCTCTCTTAGGTGAATGAGAGGGGAGGCTTGCTTTTAAGGTTTGTATGAGCTTCTCATTGTCAAACGGCTTGACGATAAAATCAGTTGCACCCTCTTTCATACCGCGTACGGCAAGGTCAATATCGGCGTATGCCGTAAAGAGAATAACCTGTGTCTGTGGACGCAGGCGCTTGATCTCATGCAGCCAGAAGATACCTTCATTGCCCGTATTGATACCACTTTGGAAGTTCATGTCGAGCAGTACCACATCGGGCTTGTCCTCTTGTAGCCGAGCAGGTATATTCCCAGGGTTGGCAATGCAGACAATCTTATCAAAGGTGTTCTCTAAGACCATTCGGACAGTGGTCAATATGTTACGGTTGTCGTCGACAACCAATATGGTTCCGTGTTTCATGTCTGCAAAAATACGAAAAGTTACATAAAGGTGAGTTACATGAAGGTTATTTTTATAAAGAGAATGATCCTCTTCTTCGTTAGGCGTCAATCGTCATAAGGCCTCCGTGTCAAATAATCAAACAGCAACTGTCCAAGAATTAGACACTTACTCATCTGCGATTTAATTGTAATGGTCTATAAATTAATAACTTATGTTTTTGGCACGGCATTGGTATATAAATAGTGTATGAAGAAGATTCTCATAGTACTATTGATTATGTCACGTATGCCTGCCATAGCGCAGACATGGAGTATGGATTCTTGCATCTCTTATGCCCTCACTCATTCCAACGACCTTAGGCGGGCATGCATAGACCGGCAGCAGAGCGGCGATGACGTGAAGACCTCACGGCTCGACTTCCTGCCCACGGTGCAGGGACAGGTCAGCGGACAGTATGCCTGGGGACGTAACATTGATCCGGAGACCAACACCTATAACACCATCACGACATTCAACAACTATTATACGGTTGAAGCCAGCATTGCGCTCTTCGATGGTGGACAGACCATCAATGCTTTCCACCGTGCTAAGAACGCCAGGGCACAGGCAGAGACAACGTTGCAGAAAGCCGGTGACGACAAAGCCATCGCCGTGATGACAAAGTTTGTCGACGCTGTCTACACACAGAAGAGCGTGGTGCTCGCTGAGGAGAAGCTCAACGACAGTCAGGCGCTGCTCCACAAGACCCGGCGCCTCTTCGAGCTCGGCGAGAAGTCACGTCCTGACGTGGTACAGGTGGAGAGCCAAGTGGCAGAAGACGATTACAGTCTCCTGCATCAGAAGAATCAGGCGCATCTTGCCCTGTTGGCTTTGAAGGCAGAAATGAACTACCCCACCACTGACACGTTGTGTCTCGCGGGGTGTGAGCCTGGTATCCTTCCGCTGACAACAGGCCAACTGCTTGCAGAAAACAGCAAGCTTCTTTCCAACGACGCCACACCGCACGGTCCCCACAACGTGGAAATAGCGGAGCAGCATGCCGAGGACCTGAAGTATGCCTGGAAGCTCCAGCGTGCCGACCTTCTCCCGCGCCTCACCTTCGGAGGCGGACTCCAGACAAGTTATTACCGCAATATCTCTCAGGGAAGAGGCACTGCCAACGGATTTGGATCGCAGTTCCGCAATAATTTAGGCGAATACGTCTACCTCTCACTCTCTATACCTATCTTTACTCCGAGCCGTTGGCGTTCCGCGCGAAGGGCGAAGAGCGAGTGGCAGAAAGCACTGCTCGACGTGGACGATGCGCGGCGAAAACTCAACGACGACTTTGCTCAGGCTACCGCCGACTGCAACGGCTATCGCTCGGAGGTGGCGCAGATGAAGAAGAAGGTTGATGCCGACTCTTTGGCTTATTATCTCTCCCGCCGCAAATACGAAGAAGGCATGCTCTCCACCTTCGACCTGCATGCTGCCTCGCAGACCCTGTTGCAGTCGAGAATCAAACTCTTGCAGATGCAACTGCTGTATGCCATGAAACAACGGCTGGTAGCGTATTATGAAGGGCAGCCGTTATTCCGTGCGGAAATCACCACCCTGCTGTCCTTCAATAAATATGCCAACCGATAAAACAACATGACTATGGATATCAAGATTGAACATAAGAAGTACGCCATTCCCAGAAGGTACTGGGCATGGATTGCCGGCAGCATCGTGCTTGTCGGAGCACTGGCTGCCCTGGGGCTCAGCAACTTCACGTCCTCGCTGAAAGTGGACCGCAAGGGTCTGAGTATCGGCGAGGTGCAGGATGCGCAGTTCAACGACTACGTGAGTGTTGACGGCAGTGTCATCCCTATCCAGGTGGTGCAGGTGTCGCCTGAGGAGGGCGGTGTGGTCACTGGGAAAGTGGTGGAGGAGGGCGCCCACGTGCATAAAGGTGACGTCATCGTGCGGCTGAGTAATTCCAGTCTTGACCTGGAGATTCTCAATGCCGAGAGCGAGCTGGCTGAGAAGCAGGACATGTTACGCAACACCCAACTCTCCCTGGCACAGGACCAGCTCAACAATCGTAATGAGGCTGCCCAGTATTCCATCGACGTGCAGGCAAAACGGCGCGCTTTCAACCATCAGCAGGCGCTGCAGAACGAACAGCTCAACTCGCGTGAGGACCTGCTCAAGGCGAAGGAGGACTACCAGTTGGCGCAGGAGCGCAATACGCTCATCCGTCAGCGACTGGCGAAGAGTTCCCAGTTGCGTAAGGCGCAGATGGAGCAGATGATGGACAACCTTGCCTCAATGCAGAAGAACGTGCAGCTCGTCAGGGCGCGCAAGGCAAAACTCGAGGTGCGCTCTGCCATTGACGGTGAGGTGGGCCAGCTTGACATCGAACTGGGACAGAGCATCACGCCCGGACAGAAGATCGGTGTCATCAACGACCTCAGCGGCTTCAAGGTGCAGGCGCAGGTTGACGAGAGCTATATCGACCGTGTGCATCCGGGACTGACGGGCACTTTCGAGCAGAACGGCAGGAAATATGTGCTCACCGTACAGAAAGTCTATCCCGAAGTGAAGGACGGACGGTCCCGCATCGACTTCGTCTTCAGCGGACAGCGTCCTGCCAACCTCCGCACGGGACAGACCTGCTATGTCGACTTGCAGCTTGGTGCCTCAAAACGTGCCATTCTCATTCCCAAAGGCACTTTCTACAGTGTCACCGGCGGACAATGGATCTACGTGCTCGACAAGGACGGCAAGAAGGCTTACCGACGCAACATCCGCATCGGGCGGCAGAACCCGCAGTACTATGAGGTGCTCGAAGGTCTGGAGCCCGGCGAGCGCGTCATCGTGAGTGGCTATGAGAGTTATAAGGATTACAAGGAGTTAATATTGAGATAAGTTATGAGCTTAAAGAGTTATTTCATCTTTCTTTCGCGCAATAAGGCCTACACTGCCATCAATGTCTTCGGTCTGAGCCTTTCCATGATGTTCGTCATCCTCATCGGCGTGTACACCTGGCAGGAATACCATGTCAACAGTCAGTACCCTAAAGCCGACCGTCTCCTGGTCTATGGCATGGACATGAGTCAGGACGGTGCTGTGGAACGCTCCAGTGGTGGTCATTGGCGGCTGCAGAAATATTTCAAGTCGCGCTATCCCGAGATAGAGAGCTCCTGTGCCATCTATGGCGGCAAGGGGATATACGAGGGTTCTTTCCTGGACAATGGACATCAGGCTCACAGCTATCCTATGCTTTTCGTTGACAGCACATTCTTCTCCCTGCTCGACATCCCGATGGTGTTAGGCGATGCCCGCACAGCACTTGCCGACCGCAACAGCGCCGTCGTGACCGACGATTTCGCCCGTCGCATCTTCGGGTCACCACAGCGTGCCATGGGCAAACGCCTGGAGTGGGTTGGCAACTCCCGATTCAGAATCACCGGTGTCATCGCGCCTATCGGGCACAGCAGCATTCGCCAGGCAGATATCATCGTGCGTTTTGAACACATGACGTCTGTCAATCCTGCACAGACATCTGAGGGGTTGAACAATGCCACAGGCACCGAGCTGCTGTTCCTGCAACGGGAGGGCGCACACTTAGAGGACAAGACCGCCGACATGGACAGTTATCAGCGGCAGTTTTTCTGGATTTTCAAGCCCGATATGAGTATTTCGGTGCATACTTCCCTTACACCCTTCAGCAAATACTATTTCACAAAGTTTGACGGTGTGGCGAGCTTCCGGTTGGGTGATCCTACTTTGGTGAACGTGTTGTTTGTTGTGGGACTGGTCATTCTGCTCTTTGCCGTGTTTAACTATGTCAACCTGACCAATGCCATCAGCGACCGCAGGGCACGCGAGATGGCAATGCGGCGGCTCGTGGGCGCACGGGGACGCGACGTGGTATGGCGGCTCATCGCCGAGAGCATGCTGCTCTGCGGCGTGTCGATGGTGCTTGCCATTGTCTTGTCGTGGGTGGCAGCCCCATACGCTGCACAGCTCCTCGATACTGACTTAGACCTGTCTCTAATCTGTTCGCCCCTCGCCGTGCTTGCCCTCGTGCTCTTTACGGTGGTCTTGGGCATTATCGCCGGTATGCTGCCCGCAGCCGTCATCTCACGCGCCAAGCCGATCAACATCGTGCGCGGTACGTTCCATTTCCGCACACGCGGATGGTGGGGCAAGAGTTTCATCGTGGTGCAGAACACAGCTACCATTGTGCTCATCGCCATGGCTTTTGGCATGTCCAGGCAGATTCATCACATGATTACCGCCGACAGGGGATTCAACACGAAGAGCATCGTTTATGTGCCCATCCAAGCCGACCATAAGAACGTGGATGCCTGGTATGACGGGTTACGCCAACTGCCACAGGTGGTTGATGCCGCAGCATGCGCCGGTACGCCCTACGACGGGGGCAACAACAATATGTTCACCTATGGCAAGAAAAGCATTTCTTTACAGACTATCTATGGTGACAAGCATTTCATGAAACTTTTTGGTCTGAAAGCCACCCATCTGACTGGATTGAAGGACAGTTTAGGGGGTGATGAATATGTCAACCGACAGTTGCTTGCCGAGGAAGGCCTGCCACTGAACAGCCGGTTCTATTATGTAAACAGTAATAGACGAGAGAATGTCAGTGGCATATTGCCCGACTTCACCATCCGCACGCTCGACTCGGAGCAGCATCCGCTGTCCATCGCCATCTACGGCGACAGTCTGCGCTATGAGCAGTGGGGCACTGCCATACAGGTACAAGGCGATCCTGTGACAGCCTATGAGAGCATCCTGTGGTTGTTCAAGAAGATTTTTCATGGTGACCTGGAGCTCGACACGCCTTATCTTGACCAGCAGATAGCCCGAGACTATCAGTCGGAGACGCGTGTGGCGACCATTCTGAAACTCTTTTCCGCCATCGCCGTGGTCATCTCCATGCTCGGGCTCATCGCCATGTCGACCTACTACATTGAGTCGCGCCGTCGCGAGATAGCCGTGCGCAAGGTGTTCGGCAGCACCAGCGGCGAGGTCAGCCGACGGTTCATCCGCCAGTTTATGAGCTATGTGGGTCTGGCGTTCATCATTGCCGTGCCGCTCTACCTGTGGCAGATGGGCAGCTGGATCAGCCAGTACAACCACCGCATCGTGTGGTGGCCATGGATCCTGGTCTCTGCCACCATCGTCTTCCTCGTCAGCTATGCCGCCGTCGCCATACAGACGTGGCAGGCTGCCAGAGGTAATCCGGCAGAAAATATACAGCAGGAATAAGGAGGCGACCACGCTTTGGTCACATGATGACCACGCCGTGGTCATGTGATGACCACGCCTTGGTCATGCTGTGATTATTATTCAATGAACAGACAAATCCATTCTTTCCATCTATATGTATACATTTATCAATACGCTTATCCATCTTGGTCGACGGGGTCAACACAACTTTTCAAAGATTGTGTGCTTGGGTCTGGGCCTTGCCGTGAGCCTCGTCATCATTGCCGAGGTGTATTATGAACAAACTTTCGACACGTGGTTCCCCGATGCCGACCGCACTTATATCATTCGGGAAAACTTCAAAAATGCCGACATGGCCGACATGCAGCAGTACAACCAGACCTCGGGTGCCATTGCGCCGGGCGTGAAGCGCTATGCACCGATGGTGGAGGCAGCCACGCGCTACCTCAACTGCTGGGGCGACGAGACGCAGCTGCGCATGGACGATCAGCACACCCTGCAGTCGGGCCTGACCCTTGCCGACAGCTGTTTCTTCGATGTCTTCCCCCGCCGCATCCTCGTGGGCAATGCCAAGCAGGCTCTGTCGACGAAAAACCAGGTGCTCATCAGCTCCGACCTCGCAAAGCGTATCGGCGGTAATGTGGTAGGCCGTCATTTCACCATCGATGACACGCCGGGCGTGACCTTCACCATCGCCGGGGTCTACGAAGCTTTCCCCTGGGGCTCCTCGCTGCACGGACAAGACGCCTTGCTGTCGCTCTGCTCCATCGGACAGTTCTCCTACGACGGGCGCAACAACTGGATGGGAAACGACTCTTATCACTCCTATATCCGACTGGTAAAAGGACATGATGCCGAAGAGCTGCAGCCCTACGTGCAGAAGATGATGCAGGACAACCTGCCTGTGAAGGAGCTGCAGAAAGCCGGCGTGAAGTTCAACTATACGTTTCAGACGCTGAACGACAACTACACCAGTGACCCTTACGTGAAGATGATGAAGTGGATACTTTGCATCGTGGCCTTCGTGCTGTTGTTCTCTTCGGTGATGAACTATCTGCTTATCGTCATCAGCAATATCGTGGGACGCAGCCGTGAGATGGCGGTCAGAAAATGCTTCGGTGCCGAGCGACGGAACATCTATGGCCAGATGATGACGGAGGCCACTGTGCATGTAGGTCTTTCCGTCATCCTCGCTGCTGTGCTGGTCCTGCTGTGCAAGGGCAGCATTGGAGCATTTCTCTCAGCACCCGTCACCATCCTGCTCTTCAATCGTGGCTCGTGGATTCTCGTACTCATCATCGTTGCCGTCCTTGCTGTGGGCGGCCTGGTACCGGGCTGGCTCTACAACCATACGCTGGTGACAGCCGCTTTCAGAGGTTGGCAGGAGAACCGCCGTCACTGGAAGTTGGGACTGCTTGCCGTGCAGTTTGTCGTTGTGGGATTGATGCTCTCGTTGCTGGCAGTGATCAACCTGCAATATAATAAGGTGCTAACGTTCAATCCCGGCTATGACTACAGCAATGTCGCCATCATCAATGTGCAGGGTGTGAGTGCTGACCAGCGGCACGACCTGCTGACCGAGCTCCGCCGCATGCCGGAAGTGCAGCTCACTGCCTCTGCCCACCAGCTGCCTATCGATGAGTGGTTCGGATCCGGCAACGATGTCATGCTGCCAGGCAGTCCGAAGAGCCGGTTCAACGCTACCGACCTTTACAGTGTGGACGGAGGCTTCTTCCGGTTGATGAATCTGCCCATCGTGCAAGGCACCTTTTTCACCGACCGATCCGACAGTAACTGGCAGGTGATGGTGGATCAGGCCTTTGCCCGCAAACTTGCCACCATGGCGCACTGGAA
This sequence comes from Hallella multisaccharivorax DSM 17128, assembly GCF_000218235.1. Taxonomy (GTDB): domain Bacteria; phylum Bacteroidota; class Bacteroidia; order Bacteroidales; family Bacteroidaceae; genus Prevotella; species Prevotella multisaccharivorax. Next base: position 982,984 of record NZ_GL945017.1, read on the forward strand.
AGACGGCGTGGTGGGCAAGCACATCTCCATCACTGAGCATTGCGACTCGCTCCATCCTGCGATGACCATTGTAGGCGTGTATCACGACATACAGCTCGGTGGAGTCAATCATGCCGACGATATGAACAGGCCCTCGATGCTGTTCTACAGTCCTCACACGGAGGAGAATATGCTGGTCAAGACCAACAACCTCACACCTGACTTGATACAACGCATGCAGGAGAAAGCCGAGCGGATGTTCCCCGGCAAGAAGATCTATGTGAGAAGCTATGCCGTGGAATACGGCAATCAGTACACCCAGCAGAAGAACTTCCGCAATGGTATCCTTGTGGGTGGACTTGTGGTGCTCATCATTGCCCTCTTTGGGCTTGTGGGCTACACAAGCGACGAGGTGAGCCGCCGCAGCAAAGAGATTGCTATCAGAAAGGTGAACGGTGCCACGGTGACGAACATCCTGCGGATGTTCATCGGGAACATGCTGCCTTTGGCTGCGCTGAGTGTGGCAGTGGGGGCTGTCGGCGCATGGATGATTGCTGCCCAGTGGCTGCGGAATTTCACGCAGCGCATCACGCTCTCGCCCTGGATCTTCCTGATTGTGATGATCGTTATCCTGCTCATCGTATTGGTGACCATGATGCTGAACTGCCATCGTGTGGCGAATGACAACCCGGTGAAATACCTGAAAGACGAATAAACAAAAGAACGATATAAAAAAGTAAGAATATGCTTAAAGTAAAGGATTTATCAAAAACGTTCCGCACCGACGAGGTGGAGACGATCGCATTGGACAAAGTGAGTTTTGAGGTGAACGACGGTGAGTTCGTCGCCATCATGGGACCGTCGGGCTGTGGCAAGTCGACGCTGCTCAACATTCTCGGTCTGCTCGACAACGCCACCAGCGGCCAGTACTGGCTTGGTGACAAAGAGGTGGCATCGCTGAAGGAGAACGACCGCACGGCCCTGCGTAAAGGGCGGATAGGCTTCGTGTTCCAGAGCTTCAACCTCATCGACGAGCTCAATGTAGAGGAGAATATTGCCCTGCCACTGACCTACCTCGGCATTCCCAGGAGCGAGCGCAGGAAGAAAGTGGAGAAAGTGATGAAGCGCATGAATATCTCGCATCGCGCCAAGCACTTCCCTCATCAGCTCTCGGGCGGACAACAGCAGCGCGTCGCCATCGCCCGCGCCGTGGTCTTCGGTCCGAAGCTCATCCTTGCCGATGAGCCTACCGGTAACCTCGACTCGAAAAACGGTGCCGAGGTGATGCGGCTGCTCACAGAGCTCAACCAGGAAGGTACCACTATTGTTATGGTAACCCACAATGAGCATGACGCTGAGCAGACCCATCGCATCATCCGCCTCTTTGACGGAAAAGTCGTGGAGAGTCAGCAGGATTGATACGTACCTGGACAACGGGAGCCGCTCACCGGTCTCCCACCACTTTTGCTGGGCAGGGCCAGGTGGTGAACTGAACAGAGCTGAAAGGATTTTCCTGTACCGAGACCTCTGCAAAACTCTATTTACTTCGAAACAGTATAAAATGGACCATCAATAAGTTGCATTCCTTAAAAAAATCTCACAGAAGAGTTTTACAGAGGTCTTGTATTGTAATAATCAGTCCAGACTTACCTTTCAGTATAATGGTCATGGAGGGACTATACCTGTGCGTTGTCAGGATCGATTTCATCTGCATCTATCTCTTCTTTCCCACGCTTTACATGTCCCTCAAACGTAACAAAGTAAAAACCTTTTCGGGGTGTCCATTCCATGCAGAACAGTTTTGATGGACCGTCAAAGCCGTTGCGCTTGATGGTACGAACCACCCACGTCTGTGACTTTTCACACTGAGCAAGGCTGCTCTCTACGATTTCTCCATTATTGACGAGCAGGAAGGAATATGTAGTCTGACCTGGCGAAAGTACCGTAACGGCACCATTTGCCTCAAACAGTACATCCTCGACATCGAACATGGAGAAGATTCCTTTCTGCCTTAACATCAATCGGAACTGTTCCATTTCAAGACTGTTTCGTTTGAAATTCTTGAAGTTGATGATACCATCCTTCACGAGGAACACACTCTCTCCTTTAATAAGATGGCGCAACATCGACGAACGCATGGCAAAGCGGACAAGCATGTTGAATGCCGTCCAGATTGCCAGGGCAAAGATAAGATGCCATATTGTCATATCCGGATTATACAGAACACCACCGACCAGTGCGCCGATTACGAAAGCGCTCACTGTGTCGAGCGGTGTCAGTTGTCCCATCTGCGCTTTGCCTGTTATGCGCAGGAAAGCCAGAATTCCAATCATTCCCGTAATAAGCTTTACGGCAATAGCCCAATAGGGCTGCAACAATTCAATCATCTTTTTTAATTTTAATTTATCTGTCTATTATATAAGACAAATTGGTGCAAAATTAATGTTTCCGACTAATATATACAAGGAAACAAGCTAAAGAAGTCATCCTTCTCCGTACTACCACATTAGGGTAGCTCCGTCTTCAGAGCAATAAAAATATATTTTTTTGCAGGTTCAGAAATACAGCCGGCTCTATTTAAGTCCACCCAAAGCCGGCCGGACGTGAGGGAAGGCGGGGCCTGACGGCTGGGTCACTTTGACTTTCCTGACTATTTCCCCTGATTATTTTAGTGAGATAGTTTAAAAAACAAGGATAAATGTTTGTTTATTCAAAATAAATATGTATATTTGCAGCGCAATTCTAAATAGATTTAAAATATGAAAAGATTATTATTGATGGGAATAATGGCTATGTCAGTTATCACTGGCTCTTCCCAAAACGCTGCCACGGTCAACAATCTGAAGGAGCAACAGAAGGTGCTCGATTTAACAGCAAAGTTGAATAAGCTTCAGCTTGACTACGAGAAAGAGAAAGCTACCTACAATGCCCTCAGCGACAAGGCTGCCAGTGTCAACGCCGATGCAAATTCTGCCACGGCAGATTTCACGACATCCGATCCTTCAACCACTGTAAAGCAGGCAAAGGATACGGTGAAGAAACTTGAGGAGACAAAATCCGTCAATAAGAAACTTGCCAAGAGCCAGAAGAATATGAGTAAGATGGAAAAGAAGATGGTCAAGCTCCAGGCCCAGATTGATAAATTGAACAAAGGAGTTCAAATCATTGACAAATAACAGCGTGTGATAATCATGTTCAGGTAGGAGAACAGACAAGTTTGCCGGTTCTCCTTATTATTATGTCTTTACGGACAGGTGAGAGTGCCTGTTCGTAAAGGTTATAAGAGTATACTTTCCAAGAAGACGAAAACCCATGAAAAAGAAATTACTTTTCGTCCTATTATCGGCATTTCTATTTCATCTTCCCACTTATTCACAGATGCTCTTTTCGGAGAATATGACGATGAATATAGACAGTACGAAAACCATACAGGGATCACTGCAACCGGTATTAGACTTCAAGACAGAAAAGGAAAACGTGCTCACACTCAAGAATACAGCCAATCTCAACCTGCTGATCAAGCACAGGCGTGTCGTTAACCTGATCAACAAACTGGAGTTCTCTACCTATGGCAAGAAGGTTACGGTAAGCGGCGGCTACGTACACGCTGAATACCGCTATTTACTAAGTCATGCCTTTGAGATTTATCCTTATGCAGAGTCACAGTGGGCCGAGAGCCGTGGCATGGAGTACAAGATTTCCATGGGATTACAGTCACGCCACAGGCTGGTAAACAAAGAGAAGTTTCTCATGTTTGCCGCCGTCGGACTATTTTACGAGTTTGAGAAGTGGGAAGACCCCTCTCCCGCCCCGGCTCAGCTTCACGCTTACAGCCGTAGTATAAAGACTCATCTGTCTGTCAGTTGTAAGCATCATCTAGGTGACCATTGGGAGCTGACAACCACAGCCATCCATCAGGCTAAACCTGACAGCTACTTCAAGGCAGCACGCTTCGGAGGCGCTGTAGACCTGAAATATAACATAACACCGAAAATTGGCATCAATGGTGCCTACCGCCTCATCTATGACACAGATCCTATCGTCCCTATCAGGAAAACTTACACTACGGTGGAGGTTGGGCTTAACATCGCTTTCTAAATAGTTGCCTTGCGGCGTGCCTTTCTTGCTCTCCACGAACAATTCGCTTACCATCACACACCGCTTCGAAGATATATATGTGTATAGGCGATGCAACTCTCCCCTCCCATATTGTTCGGGAGAGTACTTCTATGAGCTTGCCGTGGCTCATTGTATCGAAGGAACGCTCCAGATCAAGAAGGAAATAGGTGGATTCAACTATCAAGTGCGAATCTTCTATTCATTCCGTTTTGTAATATCACGGAAATTGTGTAGCTTTGCTCTGAAATCAAATGTTTGTACATAAGCAATGCAAATATAATTGATTTTGTTGAGGGTGTGTCAAAAGTTAAAACTTTGGCGTACCCTCCTGTGATGATTATGGTGTCGGAAGTGTCACTTTGTAGTCTGGACTCTTTTGGTGTTGGCTCAGAATGATGATCACCATTTGCTTGACAATGTCGGGATGCAAATCCGCTACGTCGTGATCCTCGTGCAGATCGGTATGCAAGTCGTAGAGTCGCGGCTTGCCCTTCACTACAACCATCTTCCAGTTGCCCATGCGTAAGGCCATTTGGTCAGTCTCGCTAAACTCCCAGTAGAGCCAGGGATGCCGCCGCTGTCCGGTACGTCCTAAGAGCGTAGGGGCAAAGGAGATGCCGTCGAAGCTGTGGATTTTCTTCATGTGGGCTAACTCACAGAAGGTCGGCATTATATCGTAGAAAGCTAACTGATGGTCGTTAACCTTTCCGGCCTCAACGTGTCCTGGCCACCAAACGATGAAGGGGATGCGAATACCGCCCTCGTAGCATTGACGTTTCAGTCCGCGCAGTTTACCGTCACGTCCGAAGAATGCGGGGTCGGCGCCACCCTCCTCATGCGGGCCATTGTCGCTGGTGAAGAAGACGATGGTGTTTTTGTCGAGCCCTTTCCGTCTGAGTTCAGCTATGATTTCCCCGACGTATGTATCTAAGCGCGTGATCATGGCAGCGAACTGAGCATGGGTATGCTCCACGGCATTGTAGCGTGAGGCAGGCTGTCCGCCCCAGGTTTTGTCGATGAAAAATCGCCGCTTGTAACCCTCTAACAGCGAGTCGTCTGGTTGTGCCAACTCGGCATGTGGCAGGGTATAGGTGAAGAAGCCCACAAAAGGATGGCTGTCGTCTTGCTTGCCAATCCAATCGATCGCTTTATGATGAATGAGATCGGCAGAGTATTGCGTCCGCTTGAAATAGTCTGGTCCCGACATCGGCCAACGGATGTTATCCTTCAAGACCACACGGCTCACAGCCGTGTCACCCTGGCTGCGGCTGTACTCGTTGAGGAAATTAGGAAAATAGAGGTGGGCCTGGAATTGGCAGATATAGCCATAGAACTCATCGATACCCCGCTTGTCGGGTGTAGAGCAGGATCCTTCATAACCTCCTGCCCACTTGCCGAAGAGTCCTGTACGGTAGCCCGCGGCCTTCATTACCTCCGGCAAAATAATGTGCCGTGGGTCGTAAGGCATCTGTCCCACTCGTGCATAGTCCTTGTTTTGTCCATAACTCACCATGGGCGCATCCTGCCAGTACTCCTTGTTGCCGCGCACCAGCGTGTGTCCTGTGTGTTGTCCCGTCATCAGACTGGCGCGTGAGGGCGCACTCACTGGGGCACCAGCGTAGGCTTGCGTGAAGCGCATGCCCTCATTGGCAAGTCGGTCAATGTTAGGAGTCGAGATGTAGGGCTGTCCATAGCAGTGCAAGTCGCCGTAGCCCATGTCGTCGCACATGATGAAGATGATGTTCGGACGCTGTGTCTGTACTTTGTGTCGTATGCCGGCCACAGCGGCAAGGGGCATGGAGGCCCCTAAAAGAATCGGTATTCGGGTATTCATTATTATTTGATTTGATAGTCTATTCCCACCCTGGGTTTTGTTTGAGCTGACTGTTGAGAACCATTTCCGTCGTTGGGATCTGGTAGAGATAATACTTCTCCAGCCATCCTTTGCCTTCAGCCACCGGATTATTAAAGAGAAAGACATTACCATCGGTCAACTTTCCACTATTGCCGTCTGAGGTGCCAGTCTTTTCATTATAGAGCGTCAGCCCGGCAGACTTAGCCAGTGCTTTCGTTGTGTGAATTCCGACAGTCGGACGATTCAGAAACCAGGGTGCCATCCTCCATCTGCGTACATCATAGAAGCCAAAGCCTTCGCCCATCAGTTCAACAATGCGCTCTCGGCGGATCTCCCAAAGGACAGGCTCAACCAATTTACCCTTTTCATCTCCCTTGGGATACCAGCGCCCGCGTGCCGGATCGAAACTATCGTCGATGTCTGTTACCACCATATGAGCTACTCCTGAACGGTCACGTAACTTATTGATGGTTCTGTCAGCAATGGATTGGTCAAATTCACCTAACTCATATTTGGCCTCTGCCTCATTGAGAAGTACCTCCTCAATTTTGAAGATCGGCTTGTCGGAGACATTCAAAGCGCCATTGTTGAAATTCTTCTCCCAGTTATCTGTATTTTTCCAAAAGTAATATCCTGAACGGCAACTGACAAATGAACCAGTACCCAGTCTTGGTATCTCTGGCACCAGGTTCGCTCCCCAATTCTGGTCTGGCAGGCGTTTCATGCCAACGCCAGGATTGCTACAGCTCTCATTTTTCCCCATGATATTGATGTATTCGCGGTCAGTGACATTATCTGTAAAATGCCAAGTTCGATAGCCTTCAGAACCTTGCCCCGCTGCCACTTTATATGGAGGCAGAACGTTGTGATAGAGTCTCGGGTCACGGTCGCGGAACTCGTCATACATTGTCTTGTCACCATGGTAACCGGAAGCAACATTCGAGACAGGTCGTCCATTCTTCATTAGGAAGAGGTTGACAGTATTCTTATTCATCTCTACATAGTGTGATGAGGTGCGCTCAATATAGCTCATATCATGCTGACTCAGATCTGGCACATATTGTTTGTAGAGAATGACACCAGGAATCTTGCTAAGGTCGTCAGTGGTCCACATCTCACCATAACCTGCAGCTGGCTGTCCATCGGTTCCTTTATAGAGTATAGGGTATTCGTTCATTAATAGTTCCGAAGCTCTTACACACTCTCTCAGTAATGACTCATAGTCGCCTAATTCATGGTATTTCTGCCATGTGGCTTCACGCAGTGCAAATCTGGAGATCAGGGCAAGGATACATTCGCGGTCAATGGTATTGACTCCGTCTTTGGCTTTGAAATCTCCAATGTTGTTTTCAGCCCATTTTAAACGTGCCATGATAGAGTCGGTTACAGTCCTTCTGTTAATCCTTGGACCATATGCGGCGTTGTCATTTGCCTGCAGAACAGTGTTCACCCATGGCACATCACCAAAGCGACTCACGAGTTCTACATACCAGTAAGAGTGAAAGAAATACGCAACAGCCCTCCAGTGATTACGCTCTGCAACCGTCATGTTGTTGTTACTTAAGTGAGAAAGCATGATATTTGTCCTACGGATGTAGTTGGAGAAGCTCCAGCCATTACCTGATGCTACACTTGCCACTGTCTGAAAAGCAAAGCGGTTGAAGCCGGTGGAGTATTTTGACTCCAGGTAACCGGCATCCATATCGCTCCGATATTGGCCATACTCTCCCCAGGATGCCAAGGATGTACCTATGGTACCGTCGGTAAAGATGGCATAGCAAGGCCACATGAATGACTTAAAGTTGTCATATGATGTGAAGGCGTTATTCTCGGTTAGGTCAGTCTTGGGCATTTTCTCAAGGAAACCGTCATTACAGGATAGTAATGGTATGACCATCAGTAATATTAGCAAATATTTCGTTTTCATTGTTCTTCCTATTTTATCATTGATAGTTTATAGAAGTGTATCTATAAATATAGAATTAAAGAGTGACATTCACACCGAAAGAAAACGTCCTACGAGAAGGATAGTTCCAACTGAGCGTTTCCGGATCGATACCTTTTTTTAGTGAAGAGAAAGTAGCTAAGTTCTCAATACTGAAGAAGAGTCTCAGTTGGTAGAAAGACAAGACATCGACAATACTCTTGGGAAATGCATAGGATAGTGTCACATTTTTGATTCTGAGATATGCAGCATTTGACAAATAACGATCTGATACTCTGTAGTTAGAGCTCATATTGGCATAGTCCCCATAAATGCGAGCATATTTTGCTCCGGGATTAGCACAGGTGTAATCACCGTTAGCTTTGTCTTTAGGACGCCAGTAGTTTTCCAGCCCCTTATACAATCCTATGAATTTATAGTCAGAATACATGGGGAAGGTCAAGGTGTTGGCAATCCATGCATCGCGCTTACCAGTTCCTTGTATAAACATGCTGAAGGAGAATCCCTCGTAGGAGGCTCCCAACGTCAGGCCAAAGAGATAGCGCGGCAAAGAGTTGCCGATACGGACGCGGTCACCTGGATTGGCCAATGTGTTATCGCCAATTGTTATCATATTAGTGCCGCGTTCGTCATCCTTTAGATTCTTGAACTTAATGTCACCCGGACGCGGATTCACTCCGTCGGGCTTGGAAATGCCATCTTTGAGTTTCCAGCTCTTTAAGTCGGTGAAATCGTCAATCGTGTAGAAGTCATCGAAGAGAAATCCCCAGATTTCACCTAATTGCTCTCCTTCGTAATAGCTGGAGAGGAGCTTCGACTCGTTGGAATCATATTTTGTAATAATAGACGTATAGTCAGAGAGATTAAAACTGATATTATAGTTAAACTTACCGATATGATCACGCCATCCGATGCTGAACTCCCATCCTCTTGTCCGCATGTTGGCGGTGTTCTCGTAGGGCGCATCAGCACCGATCACGGCAGGTAGTTGTACACCGGGAGCCAACATTCCGTCGGTATTGCGCTGATACCAGTCAAAGGTGAAATTTAGGCGGTTGTTGAGGGCAACGGCATCAAGACCAAAGTCTAATGTGTGAACCTTTTCCCATGTAAAATCAGTACTCACAAGATCGGGAAGAGTCGACACTGCTGTGGTGTATTGTCCATTAATGAGCCAGCCTCCGTATTTATTATTGATACTCATCGTGGGGATAAAAGCATATGGAGAGATATTCTGGTTGCCAATCATGCCATAAGAAACGCGTAGTTTCAAACCATCAAGCCAAGTACGTGTGCGTCTTATGAAGCTTTCTTCAGCAACATTCCAACCAGCTGATACGGAAGGGAAGAATCCAAAGCGATTGCTCTTTGGAAATTTGGAGGATCCGTCATATCGCCCATTCACTTCTAACAAGTAGCGAGAGTTGTAATCATAGTTGACGCGAAAGAAACCACCACGTACAGAGTAGTCTCTGTAACTGTCCTTTGCTATAAGCGTGGATGTACCGCCTCCCAGGGACGGAACCCCAATGACGGCCTGACCATAAGAGGTCGCGGAGATTTCATCAAAAGAGCTGGACTCCTGGTTGAAGCCTGCCATAAACTTGAAATGATGATCTTTTATCGGCTCCCAACGATAGGTACCGTAGATATTGAGCGCATTATAATTTGTCGTATTCTTTAGTTTTGTCAGATAATCAACAGTGGGAGTAGTGTCTACGCCTCCTTGCACGGTGGTATATTTCTGTGATCCGGTATACCATGAGTAGTCATAATCTTTCCGGTCAAAGGTGTATTCGAGATCAATCTCTAGATTCTTGATTGGTTTCAGAATGGTCTTGAGGGAAATCCTTGGATTGCTTGTCATGGACCTTGATGTATTTGACCATTGTATCTGGTTGTAAGAAGTGAAGAAGGGCACACCGGAGCTCTGTTCCTCAATTTCCGCGGGCATTGTTCCCTCTGGGTAATAGGTTGGAAGACGAGTAGAATAGATGGCATCCAGTGCAGAGGCAGGTAGAGTGTTCTTATTTCGTGCGTAAGAGATATTAGCCTCTTGGGTTAGCCATGAAGTGACATCAGCAGAGATAAAGCCGTTAATGTTTTTACGGACAAACTGATCTTTATTCGTTATCAATACACCATTGGTAAAAGTATAGCCTGCCGAAAGTCTGTAGCGGATATTCTTTGTGCCTCCTGAGGCCGAGATATTGTGGGTCTGTTGAAAGCTGGTTTCCATCATCTTCTTGAAAGGGTCATGCTCATGTAGATAGTAGATGGCACCATCCGTATCCTTGTATAAGCCGTCACCGTAAACCTGCATGCCGGAAGAATTACTTTGGTATTGTGTGAGCAGTTCGCGCCAGCGCCTGACACTTGGGGAACCAAGCGTCCAGAATTGGTCGCCTGCAGCTTCCGAGTAAGCCTGCAGATAGGTATCTAGATCCACTTGCTCTGGCAGGTTGATGGCATTGCTGAATGCAATGTTATTATTATAGTTCAGGCGGAAGGAGCTGTTGCTTTGTGGGTGTTTAGTCGTAATCAGAATGACACCGCCGGCAGCCCGCGCTCCATAGATAGCAGCGGAGGCAGCATCCTTCAATACCGTCACGGATTCAATGTCCTCAGGGTTCAGCATATCCATTGATCCCTCGACATTGTCAATCAAGACAAGTGGGCTGATGGCAGAACCGGAACCAATAGAGTAGGCTCCACGCATCTGGAACGAGCGGCTCTGTCCGGGTGCATTGCCGTTACTATCAGCCAGCAATCCGGGTGCTACGCCCAGTAATGCATCACTGGCTTTGGTCAAGGGGCGGTCTCCAAGGGCCTCGTCCATCTTTACTGTCGTGACGGAGCCTGTCAGGTTGGCTTTCTTTTGTGAGCCGTATCCCACAATCACCACATCACTTAGTGAATGGGCCGCTTCTTCGAGTTGTACCTGGAGGCGATTATTTTCTCCTACCGTCAGCTGACGGTCTGCATAACCGAGATAAGACACTTTTACGCTGCTTCCCTGAGGTGCGTCAAAGACAAACTCACCGTTAGCATTGGTGATGCTTGTCGGCTTGCCATTGACGGTAACTGTTGCCCCGATTATAGGATTTCCAGTAGGATCTTCGACAGTTCCAGTATAATGACGTGTATCTTTCTTCTCTTCCTTCTGATGGACGTCAGGAGTTCCAGTTGTGTTTTGCCGAGCATGAATGACAATAGTCGAAGGTGGAACAATTTCATACGATAAATTGGTTCCTGCCAAGGCAGCATCCAGCACTTTACTGACAGGTGCATTGCTAAATTGCAAGGTAACACGAGGTGCCTTGTTTACCATCTCACTACGGTAGGAGAATTGCCAGATAGTCTGTTTCTCGATTCGGGTAAACAGTTGGCGGAGAGTAGCTTGGTATACAAATACCGTTACATTGGTACCTTTCGCTTGCACCAGAGTAGAGCACAGGCACAAGAGGCATACCATGAGTAGATACTTAGTTCCCGTTCTTTTCATAATGTTTTTAGTTTATTTTGATAAGTCAATAGGGTAGACGTAGCAGATAGGGAAAAGTACCAAAGGATTACTATTTTTTCACTTATTTATTATAACTACATTTCCTTTTATGCTATAATTGAATCCGTAGGCTATTTTTAGAATACGCAAGGCACTGTCCATTGAATGGGTTGGCAAGGAACCGGTGAAGTGATCAGTATGATGCGATGGCATACCTGAGAAACAGACATCGTAGCATTCTTCAAGCTCATGGATAACGGTCTGAAGTGAAGCATCTTTAAACTTCATCTCCTCGCGTCTCCATGCGCTGATGTCTGCCTTATCCGCTTTGGGAGCGATGGTGATGTGCCCGGTCTTATAGGTCAATTCTGCCATTTCTCCAGGTCTTACAAGTTGGCTTTCGCCTGTTCTCTCAGCTTTTAGTGAGACCAGCCCTTTATCGAGCGACAATTTAGCCATTTTGTCACTCTTACGGGCTCGCAAGCAGAAATTGGTGCCAAGAACCTGCACAGACAGTTCTTGCTGACGGATCATGAAGGGTGCCTTCTTGTTATGGGTGACTTCAAAATATGCATCTCCATCAAAAGCTATTTCGCGTTTATTGGTGCCGAATCTGGCAGGAAGATACACTAAGCGGCTGTTGTGGTTCATTGTCACCTTCGTGCCATCAGGCAAGACGATGGAAGCTTTCTCTCCCCGCTGTGTCAGAAACGTTACAGTCTTTCTGGATTCTGCTGTCATCTGTTGATAAAAATAAATAGTAGAAAATAGCATCAATGGCAGAAGTATGGCTGCTGCCAAGCTGAACCATTTGAGAAGTGCGATTGACCATCTATGGGACTTCGTACTTGCAATCCCCCGAGTTTGACTGTAGGTAGACAGCCTCTCGTCAATTACTCGTTTCATTTTTCTCAGCCTGCTACTGTCGTCAACAAAGATTTGGTCAGCAGCCTTCGAAAACCAGTCTTCCTGCAGATTGTACGCAATCTCGATATCAGACATCTTATCGAGCTGTTGCTGTAACTCAGACACTTCAGAAGGGGTCAATATATTATTGGCATATTTCTTTATGATCTCTTTCATCATTTCAATCGTTGTGAATGGACGTTAAAGGTAGACGAATTATTCTATCGAAAGTACCTCAAAAAAGATAAAATACATCATTCCCGCTCCCCCCAATTCTTTTCTAAGTCGTTTCAGTGCCAAAGAGAGTTGGTTCTTCACGGTTTGCATGCTTAAGCCGGTCTCGGCCACGATCTCCTCATTTCTTAGCCCTCTCAACTTCGATAGTCTGAGAACCCTCTGTTGGGTAGGAGAGAGTTTATCGATGGCTTGATTCATCCGTTTCACAAACTCATCGTATTCCAAATGGCTGTCAGTCTGTTCTATAGCCATTTGCTCTTTGCACTCTAAATAAGAAACATACTCTGGAGTTTTGATGCGTTTTCTGAAGATGTCGATAAGTTCATGGCGACAAATGGTGAATAGTATAGGCTTTATGCTATCTTTTCGTTTGAGATTTCTACGATTCAGCCATAGTCTGACAAATGTATTCTCCACGATTTCCTCTGCGTCAAAGGTCGATTTTGTATAGCGGAGACAGAAAGCAAAGAGACGACTGGCATACATCTGATATATAGTATCAAAAGCTTTCTTTGATCCTATAGATAGCTCAGATATCAACAGTGTCTCATTGTTATGTGAGGGTTTGGGAGGACTGGCCATTGTAGATTCTTTGTTTGGATGTCTATCACGTGCATGCAAAATTAAGTAAAATCTTTTATAACTACTCTCTTTGAGTTAGGAAAATATGTAAAATGCGTTTCCTATACAGTGTTAACAAACGCTACCACGCAATAAAATGTGTAATGTTACGTTGTAGTTACTGTATGCAATGGAGTGGACGAAACAGTCAAATCAAATTTATATTAACGTTGTCGGCTATCGTGGTAGTCGTCTGCTCTCTTTTTGTCTCCAACCGGCTTACCAATGATCTAAAGCGCGAGGAGCGTAACCGTATGGAGGTGTGGGCAGCAGCAATGAAGTCTCTCAACAACGCTGATGAGTATACGGACATGAGTCTCGTGCTGAAGGTTCTCAACGAGAACGAGTCTATCCCAGTGGTGTTACTTGATCAGAATGGTACGGTCACTGATTTCCGAAATGTACGTCTTCATGCTGATAATCACCGTGATAGCCTGAGCGAGGTGCGACAGATTGCTTTGAATAGTATAGCTTCTGGTCATGTTATCAGAGTCTCTCTTGATGCGGATGGACGACATTATATTAATGTGTGCTATGAGGAATCGCTTATCCTCCGAAGGCTTACTATCTTCCCATATATTCAACTTGCCATTGTTCTCATCTTTGTTCTGTTGGCTGTTTTTGCCCTTATTGCCTCAAACCGTGCTGAGCAGAACCGTGTGTGGGTGGGGCTCTCTAAGGAAACAGCCCATCAGTTGGGTACTCCTATTTCCAGTCTGATGGCGTGGACGGAGGTGCTTCGTGAAGAGTATCCCAATGATGATCTTATCCCTGAGCTCGACAAGGACGTGCGCCGTTTGCAGCTCATCAGCGAACGATTCTCCAAGATAGGCTCTGAGCCGGAGCTGAAACCTGCGCGCCTCTCTGAGGTTCTCGCCCACGTGACTGATTATATCAGCCGCCGTACGAGTCACTCTGTGTCGATTATTTCCAAGTTGCCTGAGTGCGAAGAGACGGTGAATATCAACGAGGCACTCTTTGAATGGGTCATAGAAAACTTGTGTAAAAACGCCGTCGACGCCATGAACGGGGGTCCGGGAACGATTACTATTGCTGTCTTTCAGACACCGGAAGAGGTCGTCATCGAAGTCTCCGACACAGGTAAAGGCATCAGTAAACAGCATCTTAAGTCGGTGTTCAATCCTGGCTTTACAACCAAAAAACGAGGTTGGGGGCTTGGTCTAAGCCTTGCAAAACGTATCGTGGAGCAATATCATCATGGCCGGATCTGGGTCAAAGGCTCCGTCGCGGGAAAGGGAACGACGTTCAGGATAGAGCTTAAAAAGTAAAAAATCCTGTCTACATACGGGACATGCAGACGGGATTTGTTAACCATATAGACACTTCTTTCGAAGATTAATGGGAAGATGATTTGTCAGAGGATTAGGCCTGCTCGGCTGTCACCATTTTGTTGAAGTCCTCGAGAGAGATCTCCTTGTGGTTGAGCTTCACGACGGGTTTGAGAGCAGCTACGAGCTTCTCGTCGAGCGCACGCTCAGCGAACTGGTTAGTAGTACCCTTCTGCTTGAGCAACTCATTAGCGTAGTTGTCAACATACTCGTCGCCGACATTCTGCATGCCGTACTGAGCGAACTGAGCACGAGCGATCTCACGAGCAACGTTCTTCACGTCGTCGTCGTTGACCTTGATGCCAACCTTAGCACCGAGCTTGTCCTTAGCCAGGCTCCATGTGAGATCCTTGAGACTTGCCTCATAGTTCTTATTGATGAACTCATCGTCCTTGTCCTTGTTGTTCTCCTTGAGTACACGCTTGAGCAGAGCATCAGGATAAGTGAGCTGACCAACCTTCTCCTCGACATACTTGCGCAGATCCTGCAGGAAGCGGAAGTCCTCGTCGGTAGTGAGCTGCTGCTTTACGCCCTCGCGAATCTTCTCACGGAAGGCTTTCTCGTCCTTCACCTCATCTTTTCCAAAGACCTGATCAAAGAGCTCCTGGTTTACAGCGTGCTTCTCGAAATGCTGCACCTCGGTGATCTGATAGCTGAATTCGCCCTGATACTCATCCTTTTTCTCCCGGTTTACTTTGAGAAGCGTGGCCACCTCAGCACCGCCGGCATAAGCCTTGTGGGGGTTGAAAGTGATGATATCGCCGGCTTTGGCACCCTCAAACAACTTTTTCTGGTCGTTGTCCTTGAGGTATTGGGGCATCACCGTAGCACCCTCCACCTTGAGGCCGCCTTCCTTGGTATTACCCTCGGCATCGAGCTCACGCAGGTCGCCCTTGAGCACGTCGCCCTCCTTGTATTCCTCAGCTTTCTGGTAGCTGCCGAAGCGGGAGGCAAAACCTTCCACCTGCTGGTCGATGAGCTTATCGTCAACCGTGATGTCGTAATAGTCGATTGTATCCTTGTCGGTGAGTTCGATGTCGAACTCGGGCGCTACGGCGATGTCGAACATGAAGGTGTAGGGAGCTTCCTTCTCCAAGTCGACGGGCTTCTGCTTCTCAGATCCCATCGGCATACCCAACATACTGATCTTATTGTCCTGGATGTACTTGTTCACCTCGTCGGAGAGCTTGTGGTTCACCACGTCCATCTTCACGGCATTGCCGTATTGACGGCGGATGAGACCCATCGGCACCTGACCAGGGCGGAAACCTGGTACATTGGCGTGCTTGCGGTAATTCTTAAGTTCTTTCTCAACGTCGTTCTTGTAGTCGTCCTCCTCGATGGTGACGGTCAGCAGGCCGTTTATCTTATCGGGGCAATCGAATGATACTTTCATTGTCTTATTTCTATTTTTTAATTATATATCTTTCTTGCCAACTGTGCCTTGCACTCTCCAATGCACAATTGATTTGCAAAGTTAGTGCTAATTGACGAAAGTACCTAATATATAATGTTTAAAATGTGTTTTTTAACGGGAATCGTACGGTTTTCGGGTTGATAAGGACCCCGGGGGAGGATTACTATCTGAACATGATGATTTCCTGTACAATCATATGATGGTTACAGTGCAATTGCATGTTGATCACTGTGACATCACGATGTGATAAAAGTTTTAATAGTCTTACTTTTCACCTACACCCTTTTCCTCATAACAAGCTGTTTGTCAGCCTCTTTATTTCAAAATTACCTACACTCTGCCTACACCCCCACGGTGTAGGCAGGGTGTAGGTGAAATATGCCCTAACTTACAGATTACAAATTATTTAACGCAAAAGGTGTAGGTGGTAAGTAAAAAAGTAGTCAAAATACATAGGGTTGGGTGATAGTGCAGGGAAGGGCTTCATGCCCTTCCAAAGAAAATGATCCAACCGATAAATCATTGGTCAAACATTTCGTGTGGGCCGGTATAAAGGTATTAAGCGCGGCCTCTACACTATGGGATAGACAAGGGCGGCCTTTTGGCCGCCCTTGTCTTAAGGAGAAGATCTAATGCTTATTCGTTATCGTGATAGCTTCACAAGAATGGATGCGTGTGGTTTAAGCGTATAACTGAACGAGCCTTTAACCTTTCCCATCTTTTTATTAGCCCACATATCAGTTACGTTATATGAACCTTTCAAACCGAGGGTAGATAGTTGTACACTCAATTTTTCATTTTCATTGTCTCCAATATTGAATAGTGCAAGATACGTTTCTCCCGCATTTTCATTTTTAGATGTAACAGCGAGTTTTGTATCTGTAAGGAACAGTTGTCGTGTACCGGTAGATTCATTGTGCATCCTTAGAACGTCTTTATTTGTAAGAAGAGATAGCGTAAATGGATCCATTGTAGGCAAATCTCCACCATACATCAAGGGAGAACGCATGATGGTAAAGAAAGACATGAGACTATATTGCTCGTCTTTGGTCAGTTTAGTCATTCGATCGTCACCACGTTCACCACGAATAGCAAGATGTCCAAGCGGAAGCATGTCACAGTCTGGCCAGGAGCCTCCACCAATATATGGATACCAGGCTGTAGCCACCTTCATTAAATGTGTCACATCACTCCATACATCCCAAACATCATTCACCATTCTCCACATGTTAGTGTGACTATCCACATGCTTCGCAGCGGCGATAGGTGTTTCACCGGGAGACACGCTCAATACCATCGGCCGACCTGTCCTGTCAATAGCTTTTCTGATCAGATCAATCTCATCTTCATGATATGTAGGAGCAGAAAGATCATCAATCTTTATAAAGTCTACACCCCAAGAGGCATAGAGCTCCATGATAGAGTTATAATATTCTTGGGCTCCAGGCTTTGAAGCTAAGATAGTATAGTTGTCATGCAGCCATTTACATTGACCGTCTGTGGTGGCTATCTGCCTGGCAGTGATGCCTTTAGTACCCATTATGAGCGTATTTCGGATATACGCTGCTTTAGGCAGTCCACGCATGATGTGAATTTCGAACTTCAGGCCCTTGGAATGAATATAATTAGCAAGAGGCTTGAATCCTTTTCCTAAGGCAGAAGATGGAAACTTGTTCTCTGCAGGCATATACCTTCCGTACATGTCAACGTTATAGATGGGGTCTTTTTCATTGTATCCGTGTCGTTTTGTGTTGGCAACAAACCATCGGATGTCTACTACTATATACTGCCAACCGTAAGATTTCAAATGGTCTGCCATATAGTCGGCATTTGCCTTGACCTCTTCTTCTGTTACTGTGGGACCATAACAATCCCAAGAATTCCATCCCATAGGTGGTGTTGCTGCCCACTTCAGAAATTCTTGTGAGCAAGACGGTAACACAAACACCATTGATAGGAGGAGAACAATCGTTTTCTTCATGTTCAATATTAATTACGAAAGTTTCCCACCCCATATAAAGTGGTATGAAATAACAGTTTCTCGATAATTTTTAGTAACTTTGTAGTGTCCAATTACATTAATTACCAATAAATTAAAGAGGAACTGTTATGGATACAAAATTAAGCAATTTCAGTGAGATCTCCAAACTCTTGAGTGTTAAAAGTAAGATGAGCACTGATATTCTCAACCTATTCTCAACCTATTCTCCAAATTTGGGCTTGGTCATCTGCTCTGCCGTTTGTCATTAGAGAAAACACGATGGTATATCGGCAGTACAGCTCATTCTTTCTCTTTGTGTCTTTTCTGAATCAACGGAGAGACCATACACTCTATGTATAAGAAAGGTTTCTACGTATAAGAAAGGTTTCTACGGCCTCCTTGAGACCGGCAAGAACTGTTACTACTGCATGCTGGAACGCCCTTCCATGGACTGGCGCCGGCTTATGAACTACACAGTAATCCGCTTTATGTGCGTTCTTCGAAAGAACGGTATACAAACTGAAGATGAGAACTCATGCGTGATTATTGATGACACCACACTGGAAAAGAGCGGAAAGTTTATGGAGCATATAACGAAGGTCTTTGACCATGTAAAGAGAGACTACGTTCTCGGCTACAAGCTGCTCTTGTGCACATTCTTTGATGATAAATCCACATTGCCTTTTGACTTCTCACTACACGAAGAGCCCGGCAGGAAGGGTGATGGTGGAATTGGAAAGAAGCAGTTCAGACGCAGGTTCTCTATACACCATGAGAAGGACAATCCTGATTACCAAAGAGAACAGGAATGCAGCATGAGTAAGTTGGACTGCGCTATAGAGATGGTAAAACGCATGTGGAAATGTGGTCTCCATCCGCATTATGCATTGGCAGACAGTTGGTTTGCCTGTGAAGACTTCATCACATCCATAAGGAATATTGCTGACGGTGCTATACACTATGTGGGCCTGGCAAAAATGGGCGCCACCAAATATATGGTCAATGGCAGGAAGCATAACGCAGAGGAATTGGTTGCCTTATACAGCAGAGAACATACACACATCTGCCGCAAGTATAAATGCCAATACATAGCGCTTCGAGGATACTTGGGCAGTCTTCCCATCAGAATTTTCCTTATCAAGTACGGACATAATGAGAGATGGAATATCATGCTAACCACAGATACCTCAATGCCGTTCATACGCGCCTTTGAACTCTACCAGATACGTTGGAATATTGAAGTTGTCAATCGGGAAACCAAGCAATGTCTTGGACTTGGGACATATGCCGGTCGAAACCTCAACGGGCAGATTGCTGACGCTGCTCTTTGCTACATAACATATACGGTGATGGCTTTAGAAAAGCGAATGTCTGATTATGAAACCATGGGCGAGTTGTTCGCTGAAATGGAAGACGATATAATGGCTTTGACCCTTTGGAAACGAGTGCTCGCATGTTTGGAGAAGTTACCGGACACTCTTGGAGAAGTGCTTGGATATAGCATAGCATCCTTGAACTGACACAGATAATTGTAAACGATCCAAAGCGAGGTACAGATTTCGAAGTTATGGCCGGAGCCTTAGAGGCGAAACGATTAAGAGAAAATGTAGCATAAACACATTTTAAGTCTCTGTTAAAAACAAGGGGAAGCTAGCTATTCGGACGTTTCGAACGGCTGAAAGCCCCTAAACAGAGGGGTGGGAAACTTTAATTAGTGTTCACTGAAAAAACATCAGGTAATTCTTAGGACTACAAGGTCCATAGGTCTGTTTAATCCAAAATGGAGAAGATGAAGCCAAAATACGAGTTTTCTGAAAATTGCGAGACAAAGTTCGGCTCAGTTGCAATAGTCCGTGGATAGTTTAACATCATTATCCGAAGATCGTTGCAACTCTGAACAAGAAGAAAGGAAGATCCTGCACACCTCTTATCTGTGCTCTGAAGCCTTTCATCTTTGAGTTGAGAGACTCTGCAGAAGCATTGGTTGATCTGTTGTTGAAGTAGTTGAGAACTTCTTCCTCTTTGTACTTGATGGCATCCCTGGCAGCTTTGATTTCACGCAGGTTGGAGTCAGCGACTCGCTGATGCCACTCATGCAGTTTTATTCTTGCAGCCTCCTTTGTAAGGTTCTTGTCTCTGAAGATGGCTCTCAAACTGCACACATGCCAGTATGCTTCCTTTATCTTCGGATGCATGTCGAACAGCAACTTGGCTCTTTTCCTTTGTTTCTCGCCCCATTTATCACCGCTCTGCATAATTTCGAAAGGGAATAGCCAGTACCCTGTTTCAACAATGTCTTTTTGTCATGTCCTTTATAAACCTTTGGCTCAGAGACATGCGCTCCAAGTAAGACCTTCAGTCGGATGGTCGCTTCTCTGTGATAGCACCCTCTTCCCTTGCCGAAACAATCAGACCAGATGGCAAGGCGACTCCCCAGTGTAAGTGCAGAGCCGGGGTTCTCCAATTTCCCATTAAGCTTTATATCTACTCCCCGGTAGATATATATGTCACCGTTTATGTTATCACCATGAACGACGAGCCTTCCTGTCAAAGCGTCATAATCACAGTCAACTGGTGTCCCGCCTATTCGGACAGCCATAGAGCGTGGCCTGTCCCCGTGGTCTGTATTTACGGTTGTCACTAAGTCCTGCCCATGCACTGCCTTCTCTGCCCCGGTAGTTCCGTCCTTCAGACTTATGCCGTCAAGGCTTTCTCCCTGGTCAGACAAAATGCCGGAGAGAAAGACGCTGGACCTTTTCTCGAAAGCTATTGAACGCCATCCCGTGGGGGTGAGCACTTTCAGCACGTTGTCGTTAGCATCATAATAGAGAGCCGACAACGTCTTGAGCCTTCTTGTTGATGGTGTTACTATCCGTTTGTTGAGTTTGAAGAAGGACATTGATGTCTTTTTCCTGCGCCCTGGGTGCCTCGTTCATCACTGGTACTGCAAAGGCAGATTTAGAGATTGCGATAGAGGGCATGAAGTTGACCCCCTGGTCGTCGATGTCCGATCCTACTTTCGTTATGCCATAGTATTTTCTGGCATCACCTTGTTCAGTTGGATGGAAGACTTGCAGCCATCCGATGTCCTTATAAACGGTACCGACGCCCATGGTGAGCCGTGCATCCTCTTTCTGGTTCCATCCTTCGAAGATATGGCTGCCATGCTTGAAGTTTCCTGTCTCAGGACCGTTCCATCGTCCGTGGCCCCCACGGACAGACAACATGTCGGCCTCCAGCACTCCACGGAAAAGACTATGATAGAGTAACTTGTCTTTCGTTAATTGACGAAATAGGGACATTAAGTCTTAATGCCATCGTAACGCGGCCACGAAAAGATTACAGTAAGACAGCTTTTATTTCCAATTCAGTTCCTTGATAAGTCTTATTTCTTCAGGATCAAATGGGGTCTTGTTCTGGCGGTAGATGTCGTGGAACCATAGCTCTGGTTCGTGACCATCTGGAATCGGTGTATCCCAGGCGAATATGGTATTTGTCTTGCCTGATAAGAATCCCCAGTTGATAGCCACAATCTTGTTGGCTTTGAGTAAAGGCATGACGGAAGAGAATAGACTACCGTTTCTACGTGCCATATATTCCGTGCAGACAAGCGGACGATTGAGAATACGCAGATATTTTATTTCCTCACTGTGCTTATAAGCTGGATCATAATTGTGGTAGGATATGACATCCGAATTCTCCAGTTGGAAAGCATTGAGGGGTGCAAAATCCATGCTGAGGTTCCAGATACCTGCCGTCAATGGTTGCGAGGGGTTGACAGAGCGTGCCCATTCGAAGACCTTGCGCAGCAGCGGCAGTGATGCTATTTTCTGATCGCTATTCCCCGGTTCGTTGTAAAGGTCCCACATCAGCACACGCTTATCGTTGCCGAAAGTCGTGAGGATATCCTTCACATATTTACTGAGATTCTTGTAGAGCGTTACCGTGTCTTTGCGCAAACTCATTGACGGGTCGCGTACCCAGCCGGAGTTGTGGATGCCTGGCTTCGGTGCCGGTTGCTTGCCATAGCTAGACTCGGCATTCCAGCAGTCATCGAAGAAGACGAAGAGCGGACGGATGCCATGACGGTCGCAGATGGTGAGGAAGTCATTCATGCGGTCTTTCAATCCCTGTGGGTCGTGTGCATAGACGACACTGCTGAGGAAGACGCGCATGGTCTTGAAGCCAAGTTCTTCTGCCCAACCTAGCTCCTTATCGATCTGAGGATGATCATAAGTGCCCTTGCTCCACATCTCTATCTGGTTGATAGCTGTGGCCGGAATATAGTCGCAGCCAGACATCCAAGGAAGTTGAGCATACCAGCCGTTAGCTTTCGCTTCCGTCCACCGGCTTGCTACGACTTCTTTCGCGTTCTTCTTAGCAATAACAGGCTGCACGCCTAAACATGCTAGCATCAAGAGAGCAAAGACCGTAATCTTTTCTTTTAAGCTATTTCCTAATGATATCATACAATTTATGATTAGACAATGTTTAACTTTAATTTAAATATATAATTCAGAACAAGGAGAGATAGGTGTGTAAGCCTCATTCTTCCTTTCCCTAGTTTGCTGTTAGTAAGACTTTTTGTTTTTTGTAAATGTCTTCAACGTCTCGGTCATTGAGCTACGGGTCATTCGTCAGTTCTCAGATAACGGGCCGTTCCCTCAACAATCTTAAAGTCCTTCCCATCAAACTGCAACTGTACAATTGCCGTCTTACGTGGACTGACTTGCGAACTGTTGGCATGAGTATGGAACACATATTCCATCTTACCGTCTTTGTCGATGAAGAAATCACCGTGACCCGTTCCGTTCTCACCAATGAGCTTTCGTGTGATGATAGGCTCATCATGCTTGACAAAAGGACCAAGCGGATTATCTGCCGTAGCATAGCCAACTGCATAATCAGGACTGCGGAAATCGTTACAAGAATAGAACAGATAGTACGTCTTACCTTCTTTGACAACCGTAGGGCCTTCTGCTACGCCCCACTTGCCCTTGGATGTGTTCTCCCATCCATCGCCGTTGACACGGATAAGCTCTCGGGCGGTATTCTCCTTCACCGACTTTAAGTCTTTATTAAGTTCAGCAACAAAAATACGGTTGCCGTCCTGCAAGCGCACATGGTATAGATAAGCCTTACCCTTGTCGAAGAACACGAACGGGTCAATCTCCTTCCTATTGGCAGGTAGTTGGGCTGGTTCCTTCTGCCGGAACGGACCCAACGGACTCTCGCTCTCGGCAATGGCAATCTGCTCGTTGGCGGTGTAAGCCATGAAGTATTTGTTCTTTACCTTAAACACCTGCGGAGCCCAAAAGCCTGCCGTTCCGAAAGCATCTCCACGTTTCAGAGCCAGACCGTCGGATGCTCCGCACGGTCCCTCCCAGTGTTTCAGGTCTTTCGACTGATAGACGAGGAACCCATTAAGAGAAGATGTGCCGTAAAGGTAATAAGTGTCATTATCTCTGAAGACAGTAGGATCAGCTAATAGAATATTACCCACCGCGGGGCGTTCTGAGACTGTTGACGGGCGGTCCCCTGCAACGTGAGGCCAGCCGTCAATCCATTCCACTCTGTCCATCCATACCACGCGTCCGGCATCAGGGTCAGATCTTTTGTAGCCATGATAGATGATCCAGTCCTGTCCGAGGTCATCTGTAATGAACTCAGCATTGTGGCCAGGCCCGGCAACAATATCACTCCCATGAATCATCACTTCGTAATGGTTATCCATCAAGCTCTGTCCCTGCTTGTCCGCGTAAGGCCCAAAGAGATTCTTCGAACGGCCGTAAGTGACACGATACGTGCTCTTTGCTCCCTCGCAGCAGGTGCCTGCGGAACCGAAGAGATAATAAAAACCATCATGCTTGTGGATATATGTCCCTTCCATGAAGCTGCCGGCTATCTGCCGCGGCTTTTCACCAGCTTTTATCGATATGCCGTCTTCGGACAGCTCTATACCATAAATACCATGGAAACTCCCCCAGAACAGATACTTGTGCCCATTGTCTTCAATGTAGAACTCATCAATAGAGTTCTGAACGCCTATCTGTTGACTTGTGAACATGCACCCATGATCCGTAAAGGGGCCTTCCGGTCTGGCAGCCGTGGCCACACCGATACCACAGGTCCACTCGCCGCCCCATTCCGACTTGGCGTAATAAAGCACATACTGACCATTGATACAGTTGATGTCGGGTGCCCAGATATTTCCCTTGGGGTTCCACTTCGGACGTGTCTCGTCCGTAAAAGCAGTGCCCACAAACGACCAGTCAACAAGGTTCTTCGACTTGTAAATAGGGGTGTTCCTGATATCCTCCGTAGCATAGAGGTACCAGCAACCGTTCTGTGCCCGGATTACAGTGGGGTCGGGGAGACTGGTGTTGATAATGGGATTTTTGTAGGTCTTGTGCTCCGTGACTCCTGTAATAGGGGTCATAGAACAAGCCGTGGCTGCACAAGACCCCACACTTAAAAGGACGGCAACAAATGTCTTAGAAAGAATATTCATCTTATCTGCCAATGATTTAAGACCATTCAGTTCCACTTGTCATTTTGAGTCAGATTAGGGTTGCGTTCTATCTCCGACTGCGGCACAGCCCATTTCTCACAATAGTCACCAGGCCAGATGAGCGTGTAACGCTTGCTGCCCCATATCTCTGTCATACCATTGGCGCCATTAAGTGTATTGGTGGTTGCTGACCCGCGGTTTGTTCCAAACTTCTTGTCGGCCCAGGTTCCCCAGCGCAGCTCTTTGAAGTAAAGGCACATCTCGCCTGCGAACTCCCAGCCCCATTCGTCCCGGATACGTTTGCGCATGTTCTCCTTACCGGTCACTTTGGTGTATTCGTTACTGTTGAGCAGAGCAAGCCCCGGAATGCGGGCACGCACCTGATTAACGTATGTAATGGCCTCGTCAGTCTTTCCCTGCTCATTCAAAGCTTCTGCGAGGCTCAACAGTGCACCGGCATAGCGGAAGACAGGAATGTCTATATCACTGTCCCATATCGTTTTGCTCTCACGACCTTCAATGACGAACTTGCGCCACATGTAATAATATTTGTCGTTAGTATCGGTACGCAGGTCGAAAGGATAGGAGTTGTCTGAGCCGAAATAAGGCCAGCGCAGGTAGTAAGTATAGTTGTTTGCAGTACAGCCACCTACATAGCCGGAGTAAGGCAAGATAAAGTTGTATCCCATACGAGGATCACGGCCTTCATAAACTTTTTTTATTCGCGCCTCATTGCCGTAAGGCAGATACTTATCCATGTCGGAGCCGTACTCCTTCATCTGTTCATAGCCTTTCTTGTAGTTGCTCTGCAAGTGATTGGTAGTCACCCCTAAGCTGTCGCGGAGGAAATAAACCGAGCGCCTTACCGGATCCATCTTTGAATATCCGGGAATGACATCGTCCATATCGAAAGGCTTACCATTGGCCCAAGTGTAACTGTCCACGAACTTCGGGTTCGGAATATAATTGTTCCAGGCATTGTCAACCGTCACACGGTTGCCATAGCACTGTGACAGCCAGTTGCCCAGTCCGGAATCGTCTGTGTACTGATATTGGAAGATGTATTCGTCGTTCTTCTCGTTTGCTGCTTTGAACATAGCCTTATAGTCAGGATAAAGGCTGTATCCCATCTTCGTGACAGCACGGAAATCAGATTCTGCCTTGCCATAGTCTTTCAGCCACAGATAGGCCTGCCCACGCAGATAATAGGCTGCCCCCTTTGTCACGCGACCGTAATTGGCATCGCTTGTCGAATATTTATCAGGCAAGTTGGCACTATTGATAGCGGTCGTACAGTCTTCTATTACTTGCTTCCACACTTCTCCCTCAGAGCTGCGCGGCTTTGTAGCCTCACCGTAAGCCACGGGCTCAGTATAGACAGGTACGCCACGCCAGAACGCATTGGCACGTGCATAAGCCCAGGCACGCAGCACACAACACTCAGCCTTGTCACGGTCTTTCTCGCTGTCGCTCATGTCAGGAACCTTATCTATGTTTTGGATAACATTGCTTGTACGGTAGATCTCCTCATAGAAACATCTCCACCAGAACTCAAATATACCCGAGGACGATGTTGCCGTGCCTAATGCCAACGGGCAATCGTTGGAAGCCCAGTTGACGTCAAGGTCGCAAATCTCTGTATATTCGTCAAGGCCCTTGCCTTCATTGCCAATGAGCTCGTAGTAGAAACGTTCATAGGCTCCATTGACAACACTGTTGGCAAGGTTCTCTGTCTTCCAGACATTCTTGGTGCTCACGCGGTTTGTCGGAACCGTATCCAAGAAGTCAGATTGGCAACTGCTAAGGGTCAAGCCACCCAAAACAATTCCGCAAAATATAGTGAATTTATTGTTTTTCATCGTTTTTGCCACTTTAATAGTTAGAACGTAACATTTAGTCCGAAAGAAATCTGCCGCATGGTGGTATAGCCTGCACCTGCGCGCATTTCAGGATCCAGACCCGGGAAGCTTGTAATGGTCCATAAGTTCTCACCCGAGAAATAGACTCTGAGGTTCTCAACATAAATCTTCTTCATCCATTCTTTGGGGAAGGTATAACCGATGGTAAGAT
Source organism: Hallella multisaccharivorax DSM 17128 (assembly GCF_000218235.1). Lineage (GTDB taxonomy): Bacteria > Bacteroidota > Bacteroidia > Bacteroidales > Bacteroidaceae > Prevotella > Prevotella multisaccharivorax. The sequence continues at coordinate 1,009,479 of NZ_GL945017.1, forward strand.
TACGGAGCTTGAGGAAGTTGCAGCTATAAAGGCGGAAATCGTTCTCCTGACTGTCTGTCTGGTCAGGGTTCTGTAGCGTCAAACGCGGGTTCTCCGATGTGAGATTAGTACGTGCATCCGTAGGATTCTCCGGATCATAGAAATAGTGATCATAGGCTACATCTTTTGGGATCTCCAATCCGAAGACAACGCTGGAAGAGTTCTGACCTATCTCACGCCACCATGTAGCGAAGCCTGTAGCTCCGCCCCAGTTCATTGAGAAATCGATGCCGCGCCATTCTACATGTCCCTGGAGACCAAAGTAGAACTTAGGTGTATCGGATTTACCCATAAACGACTCATCATTGCTGCCACCGTAAACGCCGTCGCCATTATGGTCTTCCATGATATAGTCGCCGTACCAGATACCGTTCTTGCCAATGCTCTGTTTGCCCATGAACTTATAGCCGGCGGCTACCATAGCCTTCAGCCATTTCATATCCTCTTCGGTGCGGATCATACCGTCCTTAGGTCCACCGTTAATGTTTACGCTGCCGTCGCTGTTGAAGTAAGAGCCGTTGCCATGATAGATGCGGCGGAGGTAGAACTCGTTGATCTGATGGCCTTCTACGATGCGCTGCCGGCCTCCCGATGAAACCTCACCGATGTTGTTGTAATAGCTTTCGTCTGAAGGATCATTAGGGTTGGTACCTTTACCATGAATCCACGCACCTTTGTATTTCTCAACTCTATTCTTGTTCCAAGTGCCGTTGACGGATACACCATACGTGAACTCTCCAGCGCGGTCCTGCCAGCTCAAGGTCGCTTCAATACCTTTGTTGCTTACTTCGGCAAGGTTCATCTTCGGAGCCGTCTTGTCACCATAAGTCAGACCGATGGAAGGACTGATGAGAATGCCCTCCGTATATTTGTCGTAATAATCAATCGTTCCGGTGAGACACTGGTTAAGCGTTGCAAAATCAAGACCGACATCGAACGTCTTTGTCTTTTCCCAAGTGACGTCAATATTCGGCAGCTGGTTAAGATAGAAGCGTGGGCTTTTCCTGCCACCCATCACCGTGTAGCCTGTCTCATACCATGACTGATAGGCGTAATTGTCTACGGAAGCATTACCGAGCTTACCATACGAAGCACGCAGCTTCAGATTGTCAAAGACACGAAGGAAAGAGTTTTTGGTAAATTGCTCCTCCGAGATACGCCATGCGGCGGAAGCTGACGGGAAGAAACCCCAACGCTTGCCCGGCGCAAAACGGGATGATCCATCCTCACGGAAGTCCAGCTCCAAAAGGTAACGGCTGTCGTAGGCATAATTGGCACGGCCAAAATAGGAGCGGTATTTATATTCCGTATCGCTTCCGGCAATGTTACGCATCTCCGTGGCACCGTCCATGGCGGTTATTGACATATCGAGCAAGCCACGCTTGGATGTATCCTCGCTGCCACTAAAATCGCGGCCTTCCTCAAATCCGACAAGTGCCGAGACATCATGCTTGCCAAAGGTATGACCCCAGTTGAGTGTCGATGTCCACTTCCAGTTGTTTGCCCAACTGTGGTAGAGATAAGTGTATTTCTGGTCAAGGCTGCTTGGAATGTTTACCTCCATCTTTCTGCTGAAACTGTAAGTGCCGGTATTGCCCTCAGTGTATTTATGCCGCTGATAGAAATATTCATAACCAAACAGAGACTTGAAAGTAAAGTCATGAAGAAACTTTACTTGGCCGTAAACCGTACTCAGCAAACGATTATGCTTATAATAGGAAGGTCCCTGTCCATTAATGTTCAGCAAGGGATTCCCTGTGGCTCCATCTTCCTCATTGGTCTCAATGCCACCATATTTGCCATCATAATAAGGATAGATGCCCGGCACTGACTTAAGGAAAGACCAAGCCGTAAGATTGCCTACATCGCTTCGGTCCTGATCGTCGTGGTAGCCCCACATGTGAGCGCCCACTTCCATCCAGTCGGTAATCTTCGAGATGATATTCAGGTTGATATTGTACTTCTTGAGCGCTGTATTGACAATCATTCCCGGATTGTCAAGATAGGTGAGGCCAATATTATATTTCGTGCGCTTCTCACTGCCGTTGATAGAGAGGCTGTGCTCATGCATCAATTTTGTCTGGTAGATCTCGTCATACCAGTCGGTATTAGGATACGCTACATAATTAGGATACCCACTTTCAGCTATTCCGTTAGGATCCTTTTCAGCGGCGCGCCAGGTGTCAATGGTCGACTGGGAATATTTCAGTCCCTGGCCCAGATTAGTGCTGGCTTCATTGACAAACTCCATGTAGTCACCGTAATTGCTCACCCACCTGACAAGGCGTGAGGGAGAGTTGAACGAGAATTTGCCTGAATAGGTCACCTGTACCTTTCCGTCGGATCCTGTCTTTGTCGTCACAAGAATAACACCATTGGCACCCCTGTTTCCATAAATAGCGCACGAGGCGGCGTCCTTCAGCACGGAGATAGTAGCAATGTCATTCGGATTGACATCGGCAAGGCTCATTTCCATGCCATCGACCAAAACCAAGGGTGACGAGTCGTTGAGCGTTCCTGTTCCCCGAATGCTCACACCGAAGCCCTCTGAACCAGGTCGGCCGGAGCCTTGCATGACCGACACACCGGCGGAGAGTCCTTCTAAGGCCTGGGCGGTAGATGTGATAGGACGCGAAAGGGCTTCTTTGGAATAGTCTACAGAAGAGACAGATCCTGTGAGGTTCACTTTCTTCTGCGTTCCATAGCCCACTACAACAACCTCGTTGAGAAGTTTATTGTCTTCGGTGATGGTGACGTTGACAACATCTTTCTGTCCCACTCTCACGTTCTGCGTCTTAAAACCTACATAGGAGACGACAAGCTCCTCGCCGGGACTTGCATAGATAGAATAGTTGCCGTCGATGTCAGACACAGCCCCCGTGTCACTGCCTTTGACCTTCACACTTGCACCGATGATAGGCTCACCGCTAGCGTCGGTGATGCGGCCTCTGACGGTGCTGCGTCCGGCCTTGTTCACTGTGCTCTGGGGATGACCCTGGCTCTGCTTGCCTTTTGCAGAGACAACAATGCTCTTACCCTGGATAGTGTAAGTGACATTCTGAGAGCCGAGAATCTGTTCGGCTGCCTGACGCACATCTTCCGCGTCCACGTTTACCCTTTGCGAGGTGTTGAGGTCGGAGCCTTTATAGACAAAGGAATAACCGGTTTGCTTTCTCAGTTCCGTCATGGCCTTGGCAACAGTGACGTTGCGAAGATGAAGCGAAACACCTTGTGCATAGATCCCTAAATTGCAAGACAGAATCAGTGCGACAAGAAAAGTCTTTTTCTTACTCATGATAGGAGGTATTAGTTTAGATTGGTTATAAATTTATATATAGGCTCTGTTCCTATAACAGAGTTACTTTTGCAATGTGTAACATTAATAGAGGGTTACGTTTCTCCCATTGATCCTATAGCTTAGCTTGCCTGTACCTCTCAAGGCCGTGAGAATTTCCTGGAGCGACTGGGTGCTTGTATCGAAGCATCCGAAGAAATGGTACATGGAGAGCCGGTCGTCTGCCACCGTCACCTTCACGTTGTAGCCATGCCCGAGCTCTCTGGCGATGTCATAGATCGACTTGCCATCTAAGATCAGCTGATGGGTCATCCACGCCATGTCGCTTTCGTCAGCATCGTCGGTAACAAGCAACCTACCGTCACGCTTCGAAAGAACGGCACGCTGTCCGTTCTTCATCACAACGGGATCGCTGTGGGAACAAAACTTGTTCTTTAGCTCAACTGTGCCGTCGGTCAGCACCACTGTTGCCTCGTTGTCATCAGGATAATCAGCCAAACAGAACTTTGTGCCGATGTCCCGGACGCTGATGTCCGCTGTTGTGACGGTGAACGGTTTCTCCCCTTGATGGGCTACTTCAAAGAATCCTTCACCCGTCAGCGCGACGTCTCGGTCTTTGATGCCGAAGCCCTGCGAATAGGTGATCCGACTTCCAGCATTGAGGGTGATACGCGTGCCGTCGGGTAGAGTTGCGATGGCCTGCGAACCTACGGGAGCCTCTACGCAGACCTGCGACAACTGCTGTTCTACGCCCAGCTGTCCATGCTTGTAGAACTGCCAGCAACAGCCTGCTACGACAAGAATAACTGCCGCCCAGCGTATCCAGACCGGCGCATGGAGCCATGATTTCTTCCTGGGGGCAAGAGGCTCGGCAATATCACTGTCACGGGATCGCACCGAGCCTGCCTGAGAAAAGCCACCGTCTGCCATGACGTGCGTCGAGAACTTCTCGAAGGCTTTCTCAGCATCGTAGCGCGTCAGGCTGCCGACAGCCTCACTCGAAGTCCACAGATCCTTCAACTGCCTGAAGTGACGCTCGTTCTCCGATGAGGCGGAGAGCCAGCGCTTGAGTCCATCATCGTCGTGCGGGGTAGCCTCACCCGTAAGACTGCGGAAGATAAGATCGGCTATTATATGTTTTGTCGTCTCTTCCATATTAACGTGAGTTCGATGAATTATAAGTACTTATAAATTTGGTGATTAGCAAAATTCGTTGCATCTTTATAGTGTTGAAATACTAAGAAATACAGACAAAAATCGCTATAATCACCGAGGACAAAGTTACTGAAATTTATTGTATGGCAGATGATTTCTGCAAAGTTTTTGACGCCCAGATGAAAAAATACACGATACAGCCCCAGAATAAGCGCAAATATCATCGCGATTCGACATTGTCGAAGGCGGGGAGGTAATGGTTATCATGATTCTGTTCCATGGTTCGGGTTACCGCTGCCTGAAGCATTTTTACTTGCAGCATGTATGCAAGCACCTGAGGCATTTGTTCCCAAAAGTAGTCTCCCATAACCACTTTGTCGAACTTGAGCACGAGGTGGCCATACCTCTGGCCATATTTATCAAGGAAGTACTTTTGGGCAAGTGCACGGGAATCAGCCTTGTGGACAGCACACCGCTTCGGGTATGCCGCAACCAGCGTATACACATACACAAGACTTTCAAGGGGAATAGCCCAAAGGGGCAAATGCTCCATGGGGTGGTTCTTCGGCTTCAAACTTCATCTGATCTGTAATGAGAAAGGCGAGTTGTTAAGCTTCATGATTACACCCGGTGATGTAGACGACAGGAAACCGCTGGACTCCAAGGCATTCGCGGATGTGCTTTATGGCAAACTTGCCGGTGACAAAGGATATATCGGCAAGGACTTGTTCCAGCGACTCTTTGTGGACGGGATACAACTGATTACCAAACTGAAGAACAACATGAGGGGAGCCTTGATGAGCGTGTCCGACAAGCTCCTGCTTAGAAAGAGAGCCATCATAGAAACCGTCAATGATGAGTTGAAGAACATTGCCCAGGTTGAGCATTCGAGGCACAGAAGCGTCGAGAACTTCGTGGTCAATACACTGGCGGCCTTGGCTGCATATTGTTTTTCCCCAAAGAAGCCCTCCATTGCTGTTGAACGTTCCATTGACCGTCAACTTACTCTGTTCTAAATTCATCGAACTCACGTTATGTTATGAACAATTAATAGTCAGAAGTTTGCATTTAATTAGTAGACCCTACTTAAATGCAGTTCAAGTCGCCTTATCCCAGGGCAGTGTAGAAAGATTCCCGGGAGAAAAGCATGTTCCCGGGATCCCAACGCTTATTAGCGCTCGTCATCCCGACGAGATATCCAACTTAAAAATACAAGTACCTGCTTCAGTTCATTGTGCCTGCAGGCTTCACCTAAATCGTTATTATGATCTCTAACTTACAATGCTCTCAACCTCTCGGGAGTTTAATGGCGGTTCTTTGAAAAGCTGATGCCTTTCACTTCTGATACATGTCCGGAGGCATCCATGGACAGCGGGATGAAGCTAACGAACCATGTCTCATTCGGAAACACCCGCGGGCAATACAGCAGGATGGTGTTCTCGCCGGCTCTCAAGGGTATGCCGGCAGGTTTCCTCATCCAGAACAACTGCTCGTTAGTGTAAGGCATTTCGTTAAGCGGTGTGTGCCATGTATGCTCAAATGAGCGATATCTGCCCGGCTCGTTCCAGAGCTCCGGCGGAAAGATTTCTCTTCCGTTCACGAAGAGTCTCCCCTGCGCTTCCCATTGTCCTTGATAGCCTATGCCGTCGGACATCCTGCTGGAACGGGCCGGGGTCTCGAATCCCACCCATGCGTAAACCACGGTGTCTTTAGGACTGAAGATGCGGGTCTTCATCCATGCGTCCATGGTGGGGAGTATTTCCACATGATGCTTCCGGGCCAAAGCCTTTATATCTACCACACCTCCCCATGCGTCTACCCACTTCATGGAATCGATGCTGGTGCCCCTGCGCTCAGGCAGGCTCACCTCCCAGTGTTCATCGAGACTGCCAACCCATCTTACATTCCAGTCTTTGAGGAATCTGTCTCGATGGTATGCCATCTTCTTTTCAAAGTCATGCATCTTCTTCCAAAGGCTCGTCGACGGGCCAGGTATCAGGTCTTCTTCTGCCACGGACACCCCTTTGCCCCCTCTCCAGAACCTCTCGGAGAAAGGGAGCAGGGCCTCCGGCATGCCGTTGTGGGGGAAGGTCAGGCTCTTGTCCGCCACCCGCACATCATTCCATAGACACAGAATGCCTCCAAGGGCCTTGCCGTCGGTCCTCTCAACGCCACAGGGAGTGTGCATGAAACATTTGTACAGGTTGAATATCGGGTTTCCTGTATTGAGATAGCCCATGTACGAATCGATATAGCGATGGGTGCATCCCGTCTTTTCAATGGCTTCTCCCACGGCAGCTCTCCATACCTGATAGATGACCTCGCCGGAGCCTTCCAGACCCGGGTTCCATGCCAGGACTTCCCTGTCATTCTGCTTTGCCACCCGCTCGCAGAAGGCCATGAACTCGTCAGGGTGAGCGATCGTGATTTCGTCTGACCCGAAATGAATATACGGGCAGAGTGCCCGGGGGATCTCGGTAAAGAACTCCTTGACCAATGTCTCCAATACCTTCATACCCTCCTTGGATGCCATCGGGAAGCCGAAGGCATTCGTGAAGTATTCGCTATGCCCCGGCATATCGATTTCGGGAATGACGGTGATGCCCCGTTCCTTGGCATAGGCTATGACATCGCGTATCTCGTCGTAGGTATAATACTTGCCTTGGTCGCGGTCTTTTCTTTGGTATTTAGGATCGTTGAGCTGTGGAAACGCCTTGGATTCTATGCGCGAGGCCGGATTGTCGGTCAGATGCCAGTGAAACACATTCAGTTTATAGAATGAAAATAGGTCAAGTTCCCTTTTCAACTGTGCCACAGACCTGAAGTTTCTTCCCGTGTCGTGCATGAAGCCGCGGATAGGGAAGGCTGGATAGTCAATGATAGAAGTCTGTGGGGTCATTCCCTTTTCATCTTCCAATTGCTTTAAGGTGGCCTTGCTCCAAACTAATCCTTGGTAGTCTTTTGCCCGGATAATAGCCTTGTTACCCTTAATTTTCAAAGAATATCCCTCTGCCGGGAGGTTGAGCGATTTATCAATCTTGGCATCTATGCTCTTGACCCTAATCTTTCCTCCCAATGATTTCTGGCTTACCGGCGACGGGATAATGTTTTGACTGTTTATAGCCGATGTAGCGAACAGTAGACACAAGCATAGGCATATCCGACATTTGTGCATCGCACCTTTCATGTTTTTCTTCATATCAACTGTTTTTAAATTTATAAACGAATATTTCCCTTTAATCTTATATTTTCTGATGAGGAACCTACTAATATATCGAAAACGCCCGGTTCCAGAACCCATTTGTGCAGGTCCGGATCATAATATTCGAAAGCCTCTTTGCACAAGTTCATCTCGATAGATTTCGTTTCACCGGGTTTCAGGAATACCTTTTCAAAGTCCTTCAGTTCCTTATAAGGTCTCTTTAGCTTGCTTTTTGCGTCGTGTACATATAGTTCCACCACTTCGGCACCATCCCTCTGGCCTGTATTGGTAATGTCCATGGTTACCTTTACACATCCGTTTTTCCTGTCAATAACCTGAACCTTCAAGTTGGAATAGTCGAAATTAGTGTATGAAAGTCCATGTCCAAACGGGAACAAGGGCTTTATCCCCTGATGCTCATAACCCCTATAGCCGACAAATATCCCTTCACGATAGTAGACTTTCCGCTCTTTTCGCGTTTCATCATAGTTGCCATAGGCAGGAGAATCTTTCCATTCCTTTTCTATGGTAAATGATAACTTGGCCGAAGGATTTACCTTGCCAGACAAAATGTCGCCGAATGCAGTTCCGCCTTCTTGCCCGGGATAGAGCAAATGAATAACCGCCGCCACATGGTCTATCCAGGGCGTCATTCTAAGACTTCCGCCTCCATGAAGGGCGACAATGATGTTGGGATTGACTTTAGTTAGGGAATTAATCAATTCATCCTGCCCATATGGAAGCTCAAATTGACGATCTGTTCCTTCGAATTCCAGGCTGGCATCGAGTCCTCCGCAGAATATTACATAGTCTGCCTTGGAAGCTATCCTGATCGCTTCGGAAGTGTCTACTGAGGAAGCGTAGTCCCATGCGAGACGAATCTCTGCAGGATTGGAATTCTGGTTCCAATATTCCAGTCTGACGGATATCCTCTCATTTCTTTTGGAAGCAACCCTTACATATCTGTTGGCAAACGACTGCGAGTTCCTCTCGTCGATGACAATCCTGCCGTCGACGGTCAGTCGGTAGCCGCCTTGAGCATCCACGAGGAATACCACCGAGTCGTCTTTTTCCGAAGCGATATACCCATCCCATTGGATTCTGTAATTCTTCCCCAAGGCCTTGACATCAGAGGAGCCTTCCGCCCAGTTGAAGTTAATGGTTGCATCAACTCTTTGAATGCTTGGCTTAAGCACCTTTTCAGGATTTTGTTCATCCAGCATGTAGTAAGATCCCGTAAGCCCACGACGGCCTTCTTGTGTCTGGAAAGAAGAGTGTTTGAACAAGTTGCGCTTATAGGCATTAGAGACTCCTTCGTGGTATAATATCCTCGCATTCGGAAAAGCACGGCGAATACCTTCCATGTCATTGACTACATACCAGGGGCTTACCTTAGAGCTTCCACCTCCGCCATAAGATGCTCCTTTTACATCGTATACATTATCATCAACGATATTCGGATTGGCGTTAGGGCCGATGACGGCAATTGTCTTTGGTGAAGCCAAAGGAAGTATGTTTTTTTCGTTCTTAAGGAGAATGATTCCTTCACACGCTTCTTGGTAAGCAGCTTTGTTTGCCTCCTCGTTAAATGTGGGAATCGATGTGTCCTTCACCGTTTTCCGGTCAAAGATGCCCAGCTCAAAACAGGGCAGGAAGATATGGGTTACCATAGAGTCAATCTGGCTTTCTCTTATTTTCCCGGATTTTATAAGTGGCAGGAGTTTTTCCTTGTTCAGATAATCGAAGGTTCCCAATTCCATATCCAATCCCGCTTCAACGGATTCGTATGCAGCATGAGTAGCTCCCCAGTCTGACATAATCGTTCCTTTGAACCCCCAGGAATCTCTAAGAATGTCTTTCATCAGATATCTGTTTTGGGCACAATAAATGCCGTTCACAAGGTTGTATCCCATCATAACAGCCTTTACATCCGCTCTTTGAACAGCTGCCTTAAAGGGAGGAAAATAGATTTCATGCAAAGTCCGCTCATCTACTTCACTACTCACTTTATACCGATCAAACTCCTGATCATTGGCAACGAAATGCTTGACGGTTGCGATGACTCCTCCCTGCTGTATTCCTTTAATAAGCGATACAGCCATTTCCGAGGCAAGATAAGGGTCTTCTCCCATATACTCAAAATTCCTGGAGTCTTTTGACGATCGGTAGATGTTCACTCCCGGACCATAGAACACATTGATGCCTCTGGCGCGCCATTCCTTTGCATACAGACTCCCGATATGACGAGCCAGGCTGCGATTCCATGAGGCGGCCAGAGCTAATTGGCATGGAAATGCTGTAGCCCGGCCTTTAAGTCCCCATGACGCAACTCCGGAAGGGCCGTCGGCAGTCTCAATGCGGGGGATTCCCAGTCGTTCGCATCCCCTATAGAAGAAATCACTTTCGAGTACATATATTTTCTCTTCCAGTGTCATCTGTCCGACCAAGTCATAGACACGATCTTCGTGCGACAATATGTCGGCTTGGACTGGATGCGACGAGATTTCTATCATAGTGATAGAAGGGTGTATCATAAGAAAGAGGAGAAAGGCTCTTCCGGATATTCCCATATTCTTGCTGTGCATTATAGAATCAATGTTATATATGAAGTACGGTAGAGTGTGCGCATGTGGGTTCTGGAATTTTTAGTATTCCAATGACACGCATATCATCTTCATTCTTTATCCTTAGTTCAAGGGATAGAAACTATCATTCTAACTCGAGCAGCGTAAAAGAGTTGGCTTCCATCCAAAGTTCTATTGTCCCGTCTTTAATATCCACAGGTACTTCTGTGTAGAGATGGACTCCGTCGGTAACATGGCTTATGGCCTGACGGATGGCTCTTGACGCTAAGCGGACGGTTACCTTTTCTGCGGCCGTCTGATTGTCGTCGTCGTTATATCGGACTACCATCAGCCGGATCTTGCCATCCTTACAGGCAGCCGTGAAATAGATATCATCGTAGTCGCCCGTAGCCTTTACTTGTTGTCCGAACTCAACGAGTTTGTTCCATGCATAGAAGCTATAATAACACTGGTTCGGGGCAAAGGAGTAGAGATCAAAAAGACCGTTGAATATGGTTGGCTGTGCGTCATAATACATCAACATGTCTACAGGCTTCTGTTGACAGGCATTCATGACACCTGCTGTAAAGGCCGCACCCTTTTGTCCCTTGATTACATTGACGGTATAGGGGAAGTCGGCTGTCCATCCTTTTACATAGTTCCATTCATCCAAAATAGATTCTGAGTTGCCATAGCCGTATTTTATGAGAAGCTGTTTCTTTTTATCTGCGTTATTAGCTATTTCTTCAGGTGTGCGTGAATAACTGTGCCAAGAGAAAAAGTCTATAGAAATGTTATTCTGTTGCATATATTGCAAGAAAGCCTCAGCCCATTTGTCATTGTAGCAGAGTGCGGGTCCTCCTATTTTTAAGTGGGGGAAGCTTTTCTTGAGATGCAGGGCTACCGTCTTGTAGAACTCGAAGAACTGGGCCTGGGAACCTCCCCAGGTTTTAGGGTTTGTTTTCCAGGCATCATGGTCGTAGTCGAGATCGGGCTCGTTCCATATTTCCCAGTATTTGATATTCCACTTATAGCCATTATTCCAGCCTTCAGTATAATGACGGATGATATGCTCACATATCTGTGCCCACTTTTTGAAATCCTTAGGAGGCAAGATATAATATTTCTTCGGCGCATGCTCAATCTTTTGACCCAGCCGGAAAAATATGCCTGTACCGGCATCTTGAATGGACTTTAGGTATAAATCAGTAAGAGTAAAGTCATAAGCTTTTTCGTCCGTAACCTTTTTGTTGAAGTCTGGGAATATAGCCGAGATATCGACAGAATGCTCACCGCCATAGGCAGCACAGAATGATGCATCATGCGTTCTTGCATACGGGATATGGGCTGCTCGGTAAGCATCGAAGTTACCGCGCGTCTGCTCACTCCCCGCTTTGACGGGGCCATTGTTGATGGCATTCATTAATTTAATTGATCCGACGAATTCCGATGGATATATAACTATATCCGCCTTTGCCTCCCTAGGCATTGATGCAAATGCCAGGAAAGTAAAGGAGAATGCCATGGTAGATATTTTTATACGAAGATTCATAGATACCAATATTATTGATTCAACATGAGACGATAAGAGACCACATCGTGCGAGGGTATGGTAAGTGTCCGCTCAATCTTGTTCTTTTTACTTGTTTTCCCCTCAAATTTGTGGCTCCATAGATTGTACACCCGATAAACTGTGGTATTGAAGTTCGTGCTTTTTTTAGAAACCTGAGAGTCTGTAAGATTAAATTCCTGCCAATTGAGACCAAACCTTACATCATTTTTCGTTGCATTAAGAATGGTGAATGCCCAGTCTCCGTTGGCAAGAGGCTTAAACCAGAGGGCAAGTCCTTGCGTATCGCAGAAATGCAGCCCTTGCACCCCCAGTTTGTCCTGGTCTATGGCAATCATGTCTTTGTTTAATACAATTCCTTTGGTTGCATCACTCATCGTGCGAATGTCATTTCCCAATACAAGAGGAGCAGCCAACATGCACCACATTGTGAAATGCGCGCGGTCTTCACTCTGTGTCATACCATTACCTACTTCCAGCATGTCTGGATCATTCCAATGCCCAGGTCCTGCATATTGGCGAAGTGTGTCTGTAAGTTCCAGATTCTTCATGACGGTATTAGGTCTCCAGGCACCTTCCTCATAGTGTTTTATGAGTTCCGCAAAGCCTACGCCTATGTCTCCCGTAGTTCGCCATGAGTGTGCCATGTCTCTGGCCCAATGCCAAGGTTGGTTGCGTCCCCATTCGCATAGATTAAAGTAAATAGGCCGGCCGGCAGTTCTCAAGGCATCACTCATGAGTTGATATGCAGCCTTTGGATTCAGATCGGGGGTATTACACCAATCCTCTTTCAGAAAATCTATACCCCAGCGTGCATATTGTAAAGCATCCTGATATTCGTGTCCATAACTCCCTGGAAGTCCTGCACAGGTTTGATATCCTGCACATGAATAAATACCTAATTTCAGCCCTTTGGCATGCGCATAGTCTGCCAGCCACTTCATGCCATGGGGAAACCTCTGCTCGTTAACTGTTATAAACCCGTTGGCATCGCGCTTTCCATGCCAACAGTCATCAATATTTACATAGACATAGCCAGCATCTTTAAGTCCGGAAGACACTACGGCATCTATGATGCCTACTATTTTTTCTTCGTCGATTTTATCAGCAAAACAGTTCCAAGAACTCCATCCCATTAAAGGGGTATCCGCAAGATTTTCCCATTTCTGGGCTTTCGCATTAAAAACTGTACTTACACATAGAATACATAACAAAATCAGCTTTTTCATGTCTTTTTATTTAATAATGGTTCTTGCTAAAATATAGGTTTATTTACTATATTTTTTAAAAGTCTTTTATGTAAATAGCAGGGAAGAAGAGAAAGATTATTTTTAAAGTTATTTAAAACAATTACTTTCTCTTTTCCCAAATATAGATAATTACAAGACTTTTCTATTTAGTTATATCCTGGATTATTACCGCTTCCCATCATTAGAGAGTTGCTTGTCATCTCTGCGTAGGGAATAGGGAATAGCAGGTGTGTGGAAGATTCAAACTGGAGTTTGGACTTGGTAGATGAGTATCCCCATTTTTCTACAGGGGCTTTTGCCCATTCATCCAGATTGATGAAGCCGGCAGCGTGCCACCGACAGAGGTCCATCCATCGTATGAAGGGTTCGCCGGCTAACTCTTTTAGACGTTCATCCATGATATCATCCATTGTAATGGTACGGGTATAATCCGCTGGAACCGCAGCCTCTGTCCCGTCCGGCGTAGAAAGCCTTGCACGCTTACGAATATCGTTCACTTGTCTACGGGCAGATGCCTCGTCTCCTGTTTCTAAATACGCTTCGGCTGCAAGAAGTTTTACATCGGCAAACCTCAGGATACGCGGATTATTACAAGAGGTAATTCCAAAATCGGGATCAAGCGGACCTCGACGGGCACCATTGATGTATTTCACAAATTGCCAGCCATTAAAATTATTTCCCCAATCTGAAGGTGTCAGCCAATTATATTGTGGATCCACTCCGATGGATGAGGAGCGTAGTGTTTCTACTTTTCTCGGATCATCGCTTTCAAAGCTCTTAATTAATTTGTCACTAGGACCAAACATGCATCCATAAACATAATATGTTTGGTAAAATTCTATATTTGTTATGCCTATTGGACCACTACCATAGCCAATATTACCATCCAACCATGGATTGTCTGATTCTGACGGATTTGTACTTGCCTGATATTCAAATAGAGATTCTGCATTATTCTCTGAGCGATAGTCGAAATTGTCTCCAAATGGAACTCCCACAATAGTGGTCGTTTCATCCATTGAATTGAACGCGCTGATAGCGTTCTTATAATCTTGCTGAGCATCTCCATTATATAACTTGGCATAGTTTGCCCGCAAAACATAACACTTAACCAACATTCCTCGTGCAGAGTTCTTGAATACACGCCCCTTGTTTTTTTCGTCCCAAGATTTTGGCAAAAGTTGTTCTGCCTGTTTCAAATCAGTAATAGCCTGATCGAGAAGTTCAAAGCCGACGGTAGGCGGTAGCGAAGATGTACTAAGACTCTTAATACGCATATTTTGATTAGGTGCTTTCCGAAAATGATTCCATAGCATCATATTTACCCAGCCACGAATAAAATAGCATTCTCCCTTGCACCAATCTGCATATCCTGGGGTCGTGCAAACAGCCTCTGTGTCAGGATCGCTTAATTTGTCCAACATAAAATTGGCTCTGTTCAAAATGGCATAACAAATAGACCAGTAGCTCCAAATAATACCATTGTCGGTCGTCAGATAAAAGCCATCAAAATCTCGGCCATTATCATTACTTGATGTTATATTATCACCAGGAAGAAACATAAGTTCACTTAATGGTCCTTTTGCAAATACACCTTGTTGAAAATGTGGACCGAAGATTTCTCCCACTTCAGCATAAATAGCACCGATTCCCCTTTCCACCTTATTTTGATTTTCAAAATAATTATCTTCTTGATAGATGGTATCGATTCCATCCTCCAAGAAACCGTTGCAGGACATGAGCATGCAAACAAGCCCGAGGAAAACAGATACTTTTATATTTTTAATTAAATGAAATTTGCTCATAATATATAGTATTAAAAAGTCAGATTCAATCCCATGTAGTAAATGCGTGGAGCGGGATTATTGTCATCTTCCGGATCCAAGCCAGAGTACCCTGTAATGGTAAAGAGATTGGAAATACCCAAATAAAGATTGCAATTCTTGACAATATAATTGGTGCATTTGTACACACTCTGTGGAAGTGTGTAACCCAATTGTATATTGGCCAGACGCAGATAATCCGCATCTTCTATCCAGGCTATGCGGCCTGGACTGCAGGCAAAATGGGCATCCAAGCGTGGTAGCAGTGCATTTTTGTTATCCTCCCTCCAATAGTTTAGTGCATCGGTCGTATGAGTATTTGAGGCACCCGTTATCAAGAAGCTTGATTTTACAGGATTGACCTTTTGTACATCGCCCACTCCACTAAACTGGGCAAAAAAGCTGAAGTTATGCCAATTAGCAGAGAGATTGAAACCATAGAAATATCCGGGAAGCGATTTCCCCAAATAAGTCATATCATAAGAATCTACGATGCCATCCGGACCTACAGAGTAAGCCTCGCCTTCTTTTTTAGGAGCACCGTTTATATCCTTGAACCAAGCATCGCCTGCCGTGATATATTCCTTAATATAGCTTACATCATTCACCTTTTTGAGATATTCCTGTGCTTCTTCTTTAGTTTGGAAGAATCCCCCCAATTGATAGCCTCTCAGATATCCCATGGACTTTCCCTTTTCTATGTTCCCTACGGAAGAAGACAGGATTAGCGGAGACCCGCCTTCAATCTTTACAACTCGATTACGGACCGTGGTAAAATTACCACCTACACTAAAATTGAAATCCTTGATAGAATGGGAGTAATTCAAATTGATTTCTATTCCGGTATTGCGAACAGAGCCAATATTGGCGGATGGTTGATCTACAAAACCTGCACTTGGTGCGAGCGAGACGGACTCAAGGATACCATCAGTTAACTTATGATAATATTCTATAGAACCACTCAAATCGTGAAAAAGTGTAAAATCTATACCAAAGTTGGTTGTAGTTGTCTTTTCCCATTTAAGGTCGCTATTGGCAAGTCCATAGGCAGCAGCTCCAGAACTGTAGTATCCTCTACCTATATTTAAGGGATTGTTTCCAAAGACATAATTTGGTCTTGTTGTTATTGTTGCAAGATAAGCATAGCTGGCAACTTCCTGATTCCCAAGTTGTCCCCAACTTGTGCGTATTTTGATGTCGTCTATCCAGTTTCTGTATTTCTGCATAAATGGTTCAGAGGATATACGCCATGCTGCAGAGATACCAGGGAAAGTTCCCCATCGATTCTCTCGGGCAAATCGGACGCTGCCGTCACGCCGGACTGTTGCATCCAAATAGTATTTCTGTTCATAATTATAGGAGAGGCGGAAAAGAAATCCAGCTAACGCTTCACGTTGTTGGAATGTTCCTGCATTAGTATACTGGTTCTCTCCTCCAATGGAGTGTATATGTTTATTCAAGGATGTTACAGATTGTGTGGAACAGCTAGAACCTTTGATATGGAATTTCTGTCCAGTAATGTCGAACAAGGCATCAAAGTTATGTTTCTTATAAAGTGTAAATTTATAATTTGCGTTGAATTCGTAGATAAAGTTTGTATTGGTTATACTACGTTCATAATAATCGCCTACAGAACCCGGCGCATAGGAATTTTCTGGATCAACTCCATTCCATAAAAGAACATTGGCTTTGCCATATTCGAAATAATTCACACTGTTCGTAAAACGGTCCATGTCGATAGTCCCTCTAAGCTTTAAGTTCTTAATGGGCTCGATTTCCAAATAAGCATTCCACATCATTCGCAGGGAGGAGTTGTCCTGATAGTTATAATGTTGACGGCCTACAAAATTGTTTTTGGTGTTAGTTCCATACAGTGTGGTGGTATCCCATATTCCATTAACATATCCTTTAATAGTCTGTGCATATCCTCCCAATCCGCTCTCATCATAAATGGGTTGCCAAGGGGAATATTGTGCAGCCTCTATCAAACTTGGAGTATAAGGGGCATTGCCGCTGGTGCCATAAGCTACACGGATATTGGTGCCGAATCGCACATAATCGTTAATATCCGCATTCAATTTGAGAGCGCCGGAATAACGCTTCATCCAGTTTCCTAACTTTACGCCATCATGGTCTGCATAGCTAAAGCTGGCCATATAGTCATTGGACTTACCTCCTCCATTAATACTGACGGAATAGTCTTGTGTCATGGGGTTGTCTGTCAAGGAAGCTTTCTGCCAATCATAAGTTGGACTATTGCCAAGATATGCGGGATCTGAAGGATCAAAAAATGGTTTATTGGTAGGATCTTCGTCTTGCAATCTGTTTTCGTCCGTATCAAGAAGTGCATTATAGAAATCGGCAAACTGTTTCGTGTTCATCAGAGGCTTTACGCGTTGCCATTGGTTCTCAAAGCCGATTCGCTGGGAATAATTTACGCGGACTTGGTTACGGACTCCTTTCTTCGTTGTGATGAGAATAACACCATTGGAGGCTTTCAGACCATAGATGGCAGCCGAGGCGGCGTCTTTTAATACAGAGATGGATTCTATGTCATTAGGATCGATCATCGCTAATATGTTGATATTACCTCGATACCAATTATCGTTTTCCACCCCGGCACCATACTCCTTGATAGGAATGCCATCGATAACATAGAGTGGAGAGCTGATGCCCCAGGTATTGATACCACGGATACGCACGGTAGTACGGGCATTCGGATCGCCCTCGTTACCGATTACCTGAACGCCCGACATGGTTCCTTGCATGGACATATCAGGAGTCATACTCACAACTTTTGCAATATCCTTGGAATCAATATTGGAAATAGAGGTGGTGATATCTTTTTTCTGGCGACTTCCATAGCCAATCACGACAACTTCGTCCAGAGCCTCCATGTCTTCGATTAAGTTCACGGAAACTTGCTTGCCGGGCGACTTGACGGTCTGCGTCTGAAAGCCTACATAAGATATTTCAAGGTCGGATCTGTCGGGTACATCCATGGAGAAGTTTCCGTCAATATCCGTTACTGTACCGAGGTTTGTTCCTTTTACCTTTACGGATGCTCCGATAATGGGTTCACCGTTTTTGTCGGTGATTTTTCCGACTACGGTATGATTTTTACCATTAGAAGCGGAAGGTTTTTTTTGCACTCTATGGGATACAATGATATTTTTTCCTTGTACCTTATAGTCTACATCCTGACCTGCCAGAATCTGTTCTATTGCCTTTTCCAAGCTTGTTGCATTAACGGAAACCTCCCTGGATGTATTGAGATCAGCAGCTTCGTAGACAAAAGAGTATCCCGTCTTTTGATACAATTCCGCCATGGCTTTCTTAACCGAGACATTCTTCAGGTTCAGATTAAGGCTTTGGGCTAATGACACCATGCCATAGCTAAAAACGATAGCCAATAGAATGATTTTCTTTAGATTCATGTTAAAATTGTGATTAATGTTATTAATTTAAGATTAAGTTGTTTCTATAAGAAAAACATTAACTTTGTGAAGGTTCTCTTATAGGCATACTGTACACGGTTGTTTAGAGAGGTTACTACGGCAGAAAGAACTTCCACTTCTTTCTGCTTTTTCATCTCTGGCTTAGATTACTGCTCTTATCAGTTTCATGTCTGCGGTTTTTAAGATTAACATAATTGTAGAGTTATTAATAGATTCAGTATAGGATTACATTTTTGCCTTCTATCTTGTAATGGAGTTCCCTGTTCCCTCCAAGACTTTAAGGACATCGGTGAGTGATTGTTCTTGCCGGATAAAGTCGCCATAGAAATGGAATTGTTCAAGTGCTTTCGAAGAGACCGTAACTTTCACGCCATAGAATCTTTCCAGCTTCTTGGCAATGCTGTAAATGGATTCTCCGTCCAGAATCAAGAAACCCCGAGTCCACATGCGTGATTTTCCGACTTCGTATTCGTCAACTTCAATTTTTCCGGTCTTCTTGATGAGCACTGCCCGTTGTCCTGGAATCAAGGTTTGGGATTCGTGGTTGTTTTTCATCAGGCTTTTCAGGGATACGAAGCCTTCCGACAAGGGCACCTCGGCTTCGGGGTCTTCGGGATAGTCGCGGAAGTTAAACTTGGTTCCCAATACATTTACTTGCAGGATTCCTGACTTGACCGAGAACGGGAGGTCCTTGTTCTTGGTAACTTCGAAGAATCCCTCTCCCTCCAAGGAAACCTGTCTGTCTTTCAGACCGAATCCTTGTGAGTAAGTGAGCTTTGAGCCGGAGTTGAGCCAGACGGATGTCCCGTCGGACAATATGGTTTTTGTCCTTGAGCCGGGAGCAGGTTCGATTACGATTTCGGCAAATTCCTCACTCAGCCGCCTTGGTCCATGTTGGTATGCAAAGAATGAGATCAGGGCGACAATTGCAATCATTGCCGCATAGCGGAACAGACGGTGAAGCCTGTTGGAGGCTTTCTCCTGCTTGTCAGCCCCGGCTTCAGCGATGTGGCTGAGGAAGGATTCAAATGCTTTGGAGGCATCATATCTTACAAGCTCCTTTCTGTTTACGGACGAAAACCAGATTTCTTCTTGGGCTTGAACATAGTTTCTATTTTCGTTAGAAATCGCAATCCAGTTACGAAGTTCTTCCTTTCCCTCATGATTCAGCTCGCCGCAAAGCAATTGAATGATCAAGTCTTCTTGATAGATGTTCATATCTGGGTTTTTACATTAAGAGGACGAAGGAAAAAGAAAGGTGGGTAGTGAGATAAACAGAAATTTTCTAAATAAATTTATTGTTGGACGACAATGATGAAAAAGAGCAGTTCTAAGTATTGAGCAAGATCGTTGCGAAGAATCTTCAAGGCATGCTTCAGATGATACTTCACAGTATTGACAGAGATACCAAGTTCTTTGGCTATCTCTCCATTCTTCTTTCCGTCATAGCGGCTCATCTTGAACACATGTCGGCAATCGGCGGGCAGACGGTCAACAGCGTCCTGCACGACCTTCTCTAATTCTCCATCCAACAGATGCGCCAAAGGCTCACTGTCGTCCACTATATTGCTTTCGCCGGTTAAGGACGAATCGGTATAGTTCTTCTGCGTCTGCTGCCTTATCCAGTCGATGCAATGGCGGCGGACACTCACCGCCAAATAGTTTCTCAGAGAGACATGAATTTCCAGTGAATGCCTGATTTGCCAGACGTGGAAGAAGACATCAGCAACAATCGTCTCCGCCGCAAAGTCGTCTCGCACATATTCGTTGGCAATGGCGCACAGAGGCGCATAATGAACCTTGAAAAGGAATCGGTACCCCTCTTCCTTCCCATCCTGCAACATTCTGATAACGGTTCCCTCTGTTAATTCCATTTCTTGCAGATTCGTTTTTATGGTTTCTTTACGATTCGGCCACAAAATTACACTATTTTTAGGAGACTATTAATAGAAAAGCGGAAAATATTGCATATACGGATTCTCACGTATTATCTGTATAGTCTCCTCATCAGACAGATTAAGCTTGTGTTTGATGATCATTGCGCCTATAACCATGCGTATTGGCTTGTTGCCAGCCCCTCGCTCATCGTTATGCAATTTGGAGTTGTATATCTTCTCCAATTCTGCCTAGGGAAGCATATCGCCGAGAACGACCCAACGGTTATGCTTGTCCAAATCTTCAAACGAAGATCGGAACATATCCGGGGTTAATTGCTTGTTCTTATTCTGCGATGTATACTTCATATGTGTACTCCTTTTAACACCACAAAGGTACTAATTTTATGTGAAAAAGATGAATCAAATAGCAAATATTTATCTAACAATTAGTAAGTTATGATTATTCAGTAAACACTAATTACTTTTGTGGGTAATAGGCCGAATTCTATATTTTATTTGTTGTTTCTATTATTTTTGAATGTAATCAGCCCCCTCTCCTGGATGGGGGAGGAGGGGTAAGGGGGGCTACTACTGCAACTTTTGTCCTTTTGTCTCCTTCAGTCTCAATGCGAAGAAGGCAAAGCCGAAAGCACCGACAAGACAACTGAAGTAAATGTAAGCTTTTGAGTTTTTCGAGTTCATAAGTCTGTAAGTTTTACGGTTGCAAAGTTACGACACAATAAAGAAGCAGCAGTATTTCATCATCCCGCAAGGAGAGCCCCATGTTTATGCCTCCAATAATGATGATCCTTGGACCATCTACTGGGTGCCTTTCACAGGAAACATGGCACCTTTCTTCGGTGATAACTGCTACACGCCAACAGACATCATAACGGCTAAGACCTCACGCGTCGCTGACCGCAACAACATCTTCGAAGAGATTTTCCTCACACTATCAGACAACTACAGTCTTGACAACCTCCGCTATGCTTCTTCCCTGCTCTAGGCTTCCTGGCTTCCTTCAAATACATCAAACAGTTCAGGAACTACAACGCACAGGACGCACGGCTCGCCAACAACGACATCGTCTCAGCAGCTGTGAGGTTCATGAACGAAAATATTGAGAAGCAGCTCACGCTTGCACAGATCGCTGACTATATTGGCTATTCTACCTCGCAATTCTCGCTCATCTTCAAGATAAAGATGGGCCATTCACCTCTCAACTACTTCAACATGCTCAAGGTCCAGCGTGCCTGCAAGTTCCTTGAGATCACGGATCTAAAGATCAATCAGATCTGCACCAAGGTCGGCATTGACGACAGTTATTATTTCTCCCGCCTGTTCTCCAAGACCGTCGGAATATCACCCAAGCAATACCGGAGGGCGAAAGGACTGACAAGCCATTAACACCCTTCACCTATCACCCAATCTCCTTGAGCAGCTGCCTGCGGGCCTGCGCGGCAAAGGCACGGTCTTCCTCGTTGGACTGGAACTTGCGGTAGACAAAGTTGTCGGAGAGGTAGTTCTTGCGTACAATCTTGTTGTCGGCTAACTCCTCTGGCAGTCCCTGAAAGAGGATGCGGCCTTCGAAGAGCAGGTAGGCCCTATCGGTGATGGATAGCGTCTCCTGCACGTTGTGGTCGGTGATAAGGATGCCGATGTTGCGATATTTCAACCTCCAGACGATGTGCTGTATATCCTCCACGGCGATAGGGTCGACACCGGCGAAAGGCTCATCAAGCATGATGAACTTCGGGTCGATGGCCAGGCAGCGTGCAATCTCCGTGCGGCGGCGCTCACCGCCCGAGAGGCGGTCGCCTTTGTTCTTGCGCACTTTCTGCAGTCGGAATTCCTTAATCAGGCTTTCGAGCTTGTCGAGTTGCTGCTGATGGTTGAGCTTGGTCATCTCGAGTACGGCCATAATGTTATCCTCCACTGAAAGCTTCCGGAAGACACTCGCTTCCTGCGGCAGATAGCCGATGCCGGCGCGGGCACGCTTGTAGACCGGATAGTCGGTAATCTCTTTGTCGTCGATGTACACATGTCCTTCGTTGGGAATGATAAGCCCAGTGGTCATGTAGAACGATGTAGTCTTGCCGGCTCCATTAGGTCCAAGCAATCCCACAATTTCGCCTTGCCTGACGTTAAACGACACGTGATCAGCTACTGTACGGCGGCCGTAGCGCTTCACCAAGCCTTGTGTATGAAGCTCTTGCCGTAGCAGACTCTCCTTGAGCCTCTCCTCGACTTGTTCTGACGAGAGGTTGTCGAAATCGGGCTGTGAAGCAGCATATTGCTGTTGGCTGATATTCTGTTGCTGAATATTTTCTTCTTGCATGATGTGTATTTTGCCACAAAATTACTAAAAAAAGAAATAATAACGTTGAGATAAGGAAAAACTCTCCACTTGATAGCAGTTTTTAAGCGGATTTTGGGTACTTTTGCACACATGTAACCAAGAATATCGGCAAGCATATGTTCATCATTCGGTTAATCCATCGCTATCTCACCACTTTCGGCAATTACCTCATCCTCATGGGCCGCACTTTCTCCATCCCCGAGCGCATGCGCATGTTTGGCAAGCGCTACGTGAAGGAAATGTCGCAACTCGGTGTTGACTCCATCGGCATTGTGCTGCTTATCAGTTTCTTTATCGGCGCGGTGATTTGCATCCAGATGAAAGTCAATATCCAGAGTCCGTGGATGCCTCATTGGGTGACAGGCTATGTCACTCGTGAGATTATGCTCCTGGAGTTTTCCTCTTCCATCATGTGCCTTATTCTTGCGGGCAAAGTAGGCTCGAATATCGCCTCTGAGTTGGGCACCATGCGGGTGACCCAGCAGATTGATGCCCTTGACATCATGGGTGTCAACTCGGCCTCCTACCTTATCCTGCCTAAGATCATGGGCTTGGTGACCATTATGCCTTTCTTAGTCATTTTCTCCTCAGCCCTCGGAGTGCTTGGCGCGTATGCCACGGCTTTTGTAGGGCATATGATGTCGCCTGAAGACCTTACGGCTGGCATGCATCATGCTTTCAACCAGTGGTTTGTGTGGATGAGTATCATTAAGAGTCTCTTCTTTGCCTTTATCATCTCCAGCGTGTCATCGTTTTTCGGTTACACTGTTGAGGGCGGCTCGGTGGAGGTGGGCACAGCTTCAACCAACGCTGTGGTGTGCTCCAGCGTACTCATTCTCTTCTCCGATGTCTTTCTCACTGAGCTGTTGTCTTAGAATATACCGCCGATAAACGTATTGTTGCTATGATTGAAGTAAAGAACCTGACTAAGAGCTTCGAGGACAAGACGGTGCTCTTCAATATTAATGCCGTTTTCGAGACGGGTAAGACCAACCTTATCATTGGGCAGAGTGGCTCTGGCAAGACCGTGCTGATGAAGAACCTTGTGGGGCTACTATCGCCCACCAGTGGTGAGGTGCTGTTCGATGGTCGCAACATTGTCACCATGAATAAGCACGCACGGGTGGCATTGCGCCGCGAGATGGGTATGGTGTTTCAAGGCTCTGCGCTCTTCGACTCGCTCACTGTCTTGGAAAATGTGCGCTTTCCACTTGACATGTTCTCATCAATGAACAGCCGTGAGCGCGATCGCCGGGCCTTGGAGTGCCTTGAGCGTGTCAATCTGCTCGATGCGCAGGGCAAATTTCCTGCGGAGATCTCCGGTGGCATGCAGAAGCGCGTGGCTATCGCACGTGCCATCGTGCTCAATCCTAAATATCTCTTTTGTGATGAGCCCAATTCCGGCCTCGATCCGAAGACCTCACTTGTCATTGACGAACTGCTCTCGGGTATCACCGATGAGTACGGAATCACCACCATTATCAACACCCATGACATGAACTCGGTGATGGGCATCGGCGAGAATATCATCTTTATCTACAAAGGCCATAAGGAGTGGCAGGGTACTAAAGATGATGTCATGAGCTCCACCAATAAGAGACTCAACGACCTGGTCTTCGCCTCTGACCTCTTCCGGAAGGTAAAAGAGGTTGAGGCTGAGAAGGATAAGGAGACTCACTGATTATTTTTCGCCCTCGTATGCCTTGTGCACCTTTTTGATGTGGATCAGAAGGTTGCGGTAATGCAGGTTGTCGATGCCGCCATTCTTGGTTGTGGCCAACTGGTGGTTGATGAAGGCTTCCACCTTGCTCATGTTTTGTAGGAGATAAAGGTAGGCATCGGAGACTTTGGTGTCGGCTTGCACGGGTGCTTCTCTATCTTCTTTAAAGATGAGGCTGTCCTCCAGTCCGCTGATGTAAGTCCGCTCCATTCCACGATGGTAGCGGTTTTGGAAGTCGTCGTTGGCATTCATGGGCTTCCACATGATGACCATAACATCGTCGAGCCATTCGGGCATGGTGAGCATGTTGCGATCCATCCATTCCAAAGCTTCTTTCTGCTTCTCCTTGGAGGCATAGCGGTGGCGTGTCTCTTGCAGCGTCGTTGATGATCCGCCCAATTTGATGGTAGGGCCTGAGAGCTGGCTTGTGGTCACGCCTGTGTAGAGATCCTCCCAGGTTCATGCGCTGAGAGGTCAGTGTTTGTGGGTCGTAGCCGTAGAGCAGTTGGTCTGTGGTTTTCGGGGTCTTGTTTTGTCTGAACTCCATTATGACCGACAACTTGAATATGTTGAGGAGGCTCGCCTCTACGCTGGCAAACGGTCGTAAGGTCGTGAGTTTTCATACTGTCTCACGATGACACTCCGTTTGAGAAAGTGCCAATGCCGCAGAGAATGGGCGTTATCTCACCGTTGTTAGAGTTGACATTCATGCGGAGGCCTGCCACTTGTCCTTTAAGTGACGAGGTGAGATCCTTTTGCGCATCTGCTCCGTGAGCTTTTTAGTTGACAACGCTGTAGGCTCCCCTTGGCATTCTGTTTTTTGATAGCCGGTGACTACGACGTTGTTGAGATTCTGGACGTCATCGAGCGTGCTCTTTTTGGGGGGACTGTTGATGAGTCGTGGGCTCTGAGACTGTCTATACCTGTAAACGCATGGGCCGACAGCAGAACAGGGAACTACAAGAAAGGCTCCCCCATAGATGTAGTGTCAATGTTTTTGCATCTCTCTTACTAATTAAAATTCTACCGCATATACCACACGTCTTTTACCTCCACCATGGGCACGACGATTTGTTCACGGGTGCCATCGCCATAGGTGAATGTGAGGAAAGCGTTGGCGACATGCTTGGCTGTGTCGGCTCGTCCGTCAGCCACAGCCACCGTCTTGATGCCCTGGTGTTCTTTCTCTTGCTGTGCCACGAACATCCGGGCATTGACAATAAGCTGCCGACGGTAGCTTTCGGGAATATCAGTGGGCTGATAACGCCCGTTAACAAAACTGTTGTAGTCGCCTTTGAGCAATTGTTCATAGTAGACTTTAGCTGCCTGCGCCGCTACTTGCGCGGCATCAGGGGCCGATGGCTTTCCCGAGCACGCGGCGAGGAGTGGAAAGAGAAAAATAAATAGTCTGCGCATTACTTCTGCCGGATGAATACATTAATCGGACACCCGCGCATCGACCAGTTTTCTCGGATTTTATTCTCCAGAAACCGGCGGTAAGGCTCCTTGATATATTGCGGTAGGTTAGCGTAGAAAACGAAGGAGGGTATCTGTGTGTTGGGTAGCTGCGAACAATATTTAATCTTGATGAACTTGCCTTTGACAGATGGAGGTGGAGTCTGCTCGATGATGGGCAGTAGCACCTCGTTGAGCTTGTTGGTACCCACGCGTGCAGTACGGTTCTTATAGACGTCAACGGCGTTTTGCAGCACCTTAAAGATGCGTTGCCTGGTGAGTGCGGAGGCGAAGATGATGGGGAAGTCGGTGAACGGAGCCATGCGGCTATGAATGGCATTGACGAAAGTGGCGATGGCTTTCTGGCTTTTGTCTTCCACGAGATCCCACTTGTTGACCACGACCACGAGGCTCTTGTTATTTTTCTGAATGAGCTGGAAGATGTTCATGTCTTGTGCCTCGATGCCGCGGGTGGCATCGATCATGAGGATGCACACATCGCTGTTTTCGATAGCACGGATGGATCGCATGACGCTATAGAACTCCAGGTCTTCCGATACCTTGTTCTTCTTTCTGATGCCTGCGGTGTCGACGAGGTAGAAGTCGAATCCAAACTTTGTGAAGCGCGTGTAGATGCTGTCTCGTGTGGTACCCGCGATCTCGGTTACGATATTTCGGTCCTCGCCGAGGAAGGCATTGATAATACTCGATTTTCCGGCATTGGGACGTCCTACGACAGCAAAGCGCGGTAGCCCGTCGTCAATATCCTCGGGATTGTCGGCAGGCAACTTCTCTATGATAAGGTCGAGTAGGTCGCCTGTACCTCCTCCGGTTGCTGCACTAATGCATTGGGGATCACCCAGCCCAAGCTTGTAAAACTCAGCTGCGGAATAGGCCATGCCATTGTTGTCAACTTTGTTGGCCACCAAGATTACTGGTAGTTTGGTGCGGCGCAGAATCTGCGCCACATCTTCATCCCAGTCGGTGACGCCTGTCTCTACATCGACAAGGAAGAGCACAAGATCAGCCTCATCGGAGGCCACCAATACCTGTTTGCGGATAGCATCTTCGAAAATATCATCTGATTTGACCACCCAACCACCTGTGTCAACGACCGAGAACTCGCGGCCATTCCAAGAACATTTGCCATATTGTCGGTCGCGGGTGGTACCGGCCACATCGCTTACGATGGCGCGGCGGCTTTGAGTGAGGCGGTTGAAAAGGGTGGACTTCCCCACATTGGGACGTCCTACAATAGCTACTAAATTTGACATTCTGTTTGTTTGATTTCTGAAGTTTAACATTCTTCGGCCCTCGCGCGTTGTACGAGAGTGCGCCCTGCACTACAGTCAGGGGTTTATTTTATTTATCCAATATCTGTGACTTATCACTCGAATTACTGTGGATTATATCCGAAGTTGTCGAGTTCGCGTTCTGAGTTACGCCAGTCCTTGTCCACTTTGACAAAGAGTTCAAGGTAGATAGCCTTTCCAAAGAAGTGTTCAAGGCTCTTGCGTGCCTCTGTCGACACCTTTTTCAGTGCCATGCCCTGGTGCCCGATAATAATGCCCTTTTGCGAGTCGCGCTCCACATAGATGACGGCATTGATGTAGATATGATGCTCGTCCTCCTTGAAACGCTCTACGACAACCTCCACGGAATAAGGAATTTCTTTATCGTAATAGCGGAGGATCTTCTCACGGATAATCTCCGAAACGAAGAACTTAGCCGGCTTGTCCGTCAACTGGTCCTTGTCGAAGTAAGCCGGACTCTCGGGAAGCAACTCTTTGATACGCTTCATAAGCATGTCGATGCCGAACTTATTCGCCGCCGATACAGGAAGGATCTCTGCATTGGGAAACAGCTCATGCCACTTCTCCACAATCTCACCGAGGCGCTCCGTGGAATTATCTCCTTTCAGTTCGTCAATCTTATTGATGAGCACAAGCACGGGAATCTTCATCTGTGCCACTTTCTCGAGAAAGTCCATATTCTTCTCCGGACTCTCCACTACATCGGTAACATAGAGGAGAATGTCAGCGTCAGCAAGCGCCGACTCAGAAAACTGGAGCATGAACTCCTGCATCTTATAGTTAGGCTTCAGCACGCCCGGGGTATCAGAGAAGACTATCTGACAATCATCCGTGTTGACAATACCCATGATGCGGTGACGTGTGGTCTGTGCCTTGAATGTAGCAATACTGATCCTCTCACCGACGAGTTGGTTCATCAGTGTTGATTTACCGACATTGGGGTTCCCCACAATATTCACAAAACCGGCTTTGTGTGTCATATTCATTATGATTTAAGAAGTTCAGAAGACAAAAATCCGGAAGGACAGTCAAATATTATGCTTGTACTCTTAGCAGAGTAATGACTGAACTTCCGGACTTCTGAACTTCTGTATCTTCAGAAACTCATCCGAGCTTCAAATACTTATCCCTTATTCGCCTTGGCCTACCTTACTTCCGTCGTAGCCCCACTTTAAATAGATGGCGCCATGGACGAAGCCGGCTCCGAAAGCGGTGAAGATGATGTTGTCGCCTTTCTTGAAGTTAGCCTCATTATCCCACAAAGCCAGCGGTATAGTGGCTGAGGACGTATTGCCATAGTGGTCGATGTTGATCACAACCTTGTCAAGAGGCAGATTGGCACGCTTGGCCACAGCATCAATAATGCGCAGGTTTGCCTCGTGAGGGATAATCCAGTTGAGGTTGGAGCTGTCAAGTCCATTACGTTCCATCACTGTTGCTACATCATCGCTCATGTAGGTGACTGCATGGCGAAATACTGTACGCCCCTCCTGATACACATAGTGCAGATGGTTGTCGATGGTGAAATGGGTGGCCGGACAAACAGAGCCTCCTGCTTTCATATGTAGGAAAGGCAGGCCTTTGCCGTCGGTGAGCAGCAAGGAGTCTTGGAACCCTACACCCTCTTCTTCGGTGGCCTCCAACAGCACAGCACCGGCTCCATCGCCGAAAAGTACGCACGTCTGGCGGTCGGTCCAGTCGACGATGGACGACATCTTTTCCGCCGAGCATACGATCACCTTTTTATAACGGCCTGATTGAATCATCGACGTAGCCATGTCTAAAGCATAGATGAATCCGCAGCAAGCACATGACATGTCAAACGCAAAAGCGTTTTTCAGTCCGAGCTTTCCTACCACAATACTCGCTGTTGACGGGAAGGGGTAGTCGGGAGTCGTCGTCGAGACGAGAAGCGCATCAATAGAATCGGGATCGGCACCAGTCTTTTTGAGCAACTGCTTGCAGGCTTTACGAGCCATGTAACTGGCTCCGAGACCTTCCTCCTTGAGGATACGGCGTTCCTTGATGCCCACACGCGTTTGAATCCACTCGTCGCTGGTGTCCACCATGCGCGACAGTTCCTCATTGGTGAGGATATAGTCGGGCACGTAGCCGCCAACACCGGTGATCACTGCGTTGATCTTAGCCATTATTCAGCGGCTTCTTTTACAATAGCAACCTTGCCGCGATAATAGCCGCAGGTAGGGCATACGGTATGGTACACATAGTAGGAACCACAGTTGGGGCATATGGCCAATGTGGGGGCTACGGCCTTATCGTGAGTTCTACGCTTGAGTGTACGAGTCTTTGACTGTCTTCTTTTTGGATGTGCCATTTTGAGTATTAATTTTTAATGTTTGTTTTTTAATTGAGAGAGTGCTGCCCACCGTGAGTCGATGGGGTTCTCGTCATCGCCGGCTCCGCTTCGGGCGGCTGAATGTTCTTCAAGGATCTTCATCATGGCAGGATTGCATTTTCCAGGTGCATGCACATGCCTGAGTGGGATGGCGAGCTCTATGAACTGATAGATGAACCACGAGGTGTCGAGCATTCCTTCTTTCTCTGGCACCGTGATGAGGTCATCATTCTCGGAGTAGTCCTCTCCAAACTTTGCCACGAGGTGATCGTCGCTGGCGATGGGTTGATCCATATCGTCAAGACAACGGTCGCAGGCTACCGTAACAGAGCCTTCTGTGTGGAAGTCAATATCGAAGACGTCGTTGCGCCGGTCAATGGTGACCGTGCAGGTCAGTTGTCCGCGATGTACGACAGGAGCATGGACAGCCTCGAAGAAACTGTCATCCAAGTCAAAATGGAGAGTGGACTTACCCTCTTCCAATCCTCTCAGATCTATCTTAAATCGCTTAGACATAGACGAATCCACGCTTCGGGCTGCAAAGTTACTGCTTTTTCTGAATTGCAGCAAAAAAATAACTAAATAAATTTTCAGATAGGGCGATAAAGGCTTCTCGAAATTCGTTTTTTCTTTCTCTGAATGAAAAAAAATCCCGATTTTGTTGTTTTTCTGTTTGTTTGTGAGTATCTTTGTAAAACGAAAATGAATTGCAGACTGATTCCTACCTGTACGCAAACACGTTAGGAAATGAATATCCTTGGCACGGAGTTTGCATTTCTATAGACTATTGTGGGGGAGAATCCTCGTGGTTTTAAGAAGAAAAATTAAAATGAAGAAAAATTATGAACAACGATTTTAGAAAATTTGCGACTCAGAAGCTCGGTATGAATGGTTTGGTGCTTGACGACGTAGTGAAAGCACAGCAGCAGTATCTTAATCCGTATATTTTGGAGGAGCGCCAGCTCAACGTTACTCAAATGGACGTCTTCTCGCGTTTAATGATGGACCGCATCATCTTTTTAGGCACTGAGATTGACGATTACACTGCCAACACGTTGCAGGCGCAGCTGCTCTATCTTGACTCTGTGGACAACGGTAAGGATATTTCCATTTATGTCAACTCTCCCGGTGGCTCCGTCACTGCGGGCCTTGGCATCTATGACACAATGCAGTTCATCACCTCCGACGTGGCAACTATCTGTACCGGTATGGCTGCCTCAATGGCTGCTATGCTTCTCGTCTCAGGGCAGGAAGGCAAACGCTCGGCACTGCCTCACAGCCGTGTGATGATTCATCAGCCTCTTGGCGGTGTACAGGGTCAGGCATCAGATATCGAAATTGAGGCAAAGGAAATATTGAAGTTTAAGAAAGAACTTTATACCATTATTTCCGATCACTCTCATCAACCTTACGACAAGGTGTACAAGGACTCTGACCGTAACTACTGGATGACAGCAGAGGAGGCCAAGGATTACGGTATGATCGACCAGGTGTTGAAGAAGAAATAAAGGGAAGAGAGTAGGTGCATGACGACAGATGGCAGGAGCATTTCCTTCCTATGGCCGCCTGCATCTTCAAAAGAAATACACAAGGAAAGAATCAATGAAAAAGAAAGTTTGCAGTTTCTGCGGGCGAGGCGAGGATCAGGTCAGACTACTTATTACGGGCATCAATGGCTATATCTGTGAGGACTGTGCCCAGCAGGCCTATAAAATCGTGCAGCAGACCGGTGTGCTTGGTCAGAGGGCAGGTGCCGATGCTGCGCCTTACTATCCGAAGGCAAAGATCCCTAAACCTGTAGAGATCAAGAAATATCTCGATGAGTATGTCATCGGGCAGGATGAAGCCAAGCGTTACCTTTCCGTGGCAGTATACAACCACTACAAGCGACTCCAACAGCCTACAACTGACGACGGTGTGGAGATAGAAAAGAGTAATATCATTATGGTTGGCTCTACGGGCACGGGCAAGACGCTCTTGGCTCGTACCATTGCTCGCCTGCTTGACGTGCCTTTTACCATCGTCGATGCTACGGTGTTTACAGAAGCCGGTTATGTGGGCGAAGACGTAGAGAGCATTCTCTCACGTTTGCTGCAGGTGGCCAATTATAATGTGGCGGCTGCAGAGCGCGGTATTGTCTTCATTGATGAGATTGATAAGATTGCCCGCAAGAGTGATAATCCATCCATTACCCGGGACGTAAGTGGCGAGGGTGTACAGCAGGCCATGCTTAAGCTCTTGGAGGGTACCATGGTCAATGTGCCGCCGCAGGGCGGTCGCAAACATCCTGATCAGGAGTATATCCATGTCAACACGAAGAATATCCTCTTTATCTGCGGTGGTGCGTTCGACGGTATAGAACGTAAGATCGCGCAACGACTCAATACCCATGTGGTGGGTTACAATTCAGTGCAGAATACTCGTAATGTAGACAAGAGAGATCTCATGAAGTACATTGTGCCGCAGGACCTCAAGTCGTTCGGCCTGATACCCGAGCTCATTGGTCGTCTGCCGGTGCTCACCTATCTGAATCCTCTCGACAGGGAAGCGTTGCGACGCATTCTTGTGGAGCCGAAAAACTCTATTGTCAAGCAATATTCCAAGCTCTTCGAAATGGACGGTATCAGCTTGACCTTCGACGACGACTGCCTCGACTTCATCGTTGACAAGGCTGTAGAGTACAAGCTCGGAGCACGTGGCCTCCGGTCCATCGTGGAGGCTATCATCATGGATGCTATGTATGAGATACCGTCGAAGCGCATCAAAAAGTTTGAGGTAACGCTCGACTATGCTAGGAAGCAGCTCGATAAAGCTCATCTGCGAAAGCTTGAGTCGGCCTGATTCCGGTCTGGACCATCCCTAAATAATGATGATATGAAATTAGATCTTACTGAAGCACTGAAGAAATATTTTGGTTTCGACACCTTCAAGGGCGACCAGCGGGCCATCATCACTAATCTCATGGAGGGCAACGACACGTTTGTGCTTATGCCCACCGGAGGCGGAAAGAGCTTGTGTTACCAGTTGCCCTCGCTTCTGATGGAGGGTACTGCCATTGTGGTGTCTCCTCTCATCGCCCTGATGAAAAATCAGGTTGACGTTATTAACGGCTACAGTGAGGATGACTCCGTGGCTCATTACCTTAACTCTTCGCTCAACCGCGCGGCGATCAATCACGTGGAGAGTGATGTGAGGGAAGGTAGAACTAAGTTGCTCTATGTGGCCCCCGAGTCGCTCAACAAGGAAGACAACTTGTCTTTCTTTCAGTCTTTTAAGATCTCTTTTATTGCCGTAGATGAGGCTCATTGCATATCGGAGTGGGGACATGACTTCCGGCCTGAATACCGTAACATTAAGCCTACCATTGACAAGATTGCGAAGGCCCGGCAAGTAGAGCATATCCCTGTGATAGCCCTTACAGCTACTGCCACAGATAAAGTGCGCATGGACATCAAAACCAACCTTGGTATGGCTGACGCTAAGGAGTTCAAAAGCTCGTTTAATCGTCCGAATCTTTATTATGAGGTAAGGCAGAAAGTGAGCGATGAGGACACCGACAGCCAAATTATCAAGTTCATTAAACAGCACAGTGGTAAGAGTGGAATCATCTATTGCCTTTCGCGTAAGAAGGTGGAAGAGCTTGCGAAGAAACTGTGTCTCAATGGCTTCCGTGCAGCACCTTATCATGCAGGCCTTGATAACGAGGTGAGGGCGAGGACGCAGGACGACTTCCTGAAGGAGAATATTGATATCATCGTGGCTACCATCGCCTTTGGCATGGGTATTGATAAGCCCGATGTACGCTTTGTCATCCATTACGACATCCCCAAGAGCTTGGAGGGCTATTACCAAGAGACAGGACGTGCTGGCAGAGATGGCGGCGAAGGTATCTGTCTGGCTTTCTATTCGCCCAAGGATTTGAAGAAACTTAGTAAGTTTATGGACTCCAAGAGTGAGACTGAGAAGGAGATCGGACGCCAGCTCTTGGAGGAGACGCAGGCTTATGCAGAGACTGCCGTTTGCCGTCGCAAGGTGTTGCTTAATTATTTCGGGGAGCTTTATCCGAGAGACAACTGTGACAACTGTGACAACTGTAAACATCCGAAGAAGTTTGTGGAGGCCACGGAGGCATTGGAGTGTGTATTGTCGGCTATCAGTGCCTTGAAAGGTAAGTATGAACAAAACTATGTCGTCGACTTCGTGCGCGGGCGAGCTACCGATCATATCGTCAAAGACGGCAACGATACGCTTGAGGAATTCGGCAACGGACGGCAGATCAACGACGATATGTCATCCATCTGGAATCCGGTTATTCGTCAAGGCATGATAGCTGGCTTTATCCGCAAGGACATTGAGAACTACGGCTTGCTGAAAATCACTGCTTTGGGTAAAGCTTGGCTGAAAGATCCACATTCCTTCTCTGTGGTCCCCGACCGCGAATTCGTGGACAGTGAGGATGGCGGTGAAGGAGGAACTTCGGCTCTTGACATGTCGCTCTACCAGCAGCTCAAGGGGCTTCGCTATGATGTAGCAAAGAAACATGGCCTGCCGCCATACGTTGTCTTCCAGGATATATCGCTCACGCAGATGGCGACATCATTCCCGCAGACCATGGAGGAGTTGCAGCAGATTCAAGGTGTGGGACAGGGGAAGGCGCGCAAATTTGGTAAACCGTTCATCGACTTCATTAAGAAATATTGCGAAGAGAATAGTATTGAACGCTCTGACATTATGAGGGTTATCACGTTGCCCAATAAGTCAAAGCGAAAGCTGAAGATTATTGAGATGATTGACCGCCGTATACCGTTGGAGGATGTTGCCGAGACGCAAAATCTTGATTTCGACGAGCTTCTTGACGATATTGAGTCAATTGTCAATAGTGGTACCAAAGTCAATATTGACTATTATCTCAACGATGACAGTGTGATCGATCAGGACGAGATGCGGGATATCCTCGATTATTATCGCCATGCCGACAACGATGATATTGACTCTGCTATCAATACGGTAGATATTTATGACGATGACGAGGGACTTACTGCTGAAGAGAAAGCGCGTCTGGTGCTGATCAAGTTCCTCTCCGACGCGGGCAACTGACCGAACTTGGAGGTGTAGTTACGGGCTATGCCTCTTAACTCTTTTTATAGCAATGTTCGTGTGTTATGTGCTGAATTA
The DNA here is from genome assembly GCF_000218235.1 of Hallella multisaccharivorax DSM 17128. Taxonomy (GTDB): domain Bacteria; phylum Bacteroidota; class Bacteroidia; order Bacteroidales; family Bacteroidaceae; genus Prevotella; species Prevotella multisaccharivorax. Next base: position 1,044,090 of record NZ_GL945017.1, read on the forward strand.
TTGCTAATTTTGCACGCAATAAATTTTTTAAGGTTACTTTTTATGTCATCATTTGTTGCAGATAAAATTGTCATGGACGGTCTTACTTTTGACGACGTCCTCCTTATTCCTGCTTATTCTAATGTATTGCCAAAACAAGTAAGCCTCCAGGCACGCTTCTCTCGGCATATACAGCTCAACATCCCCTTTGCTACAGCGGCTATGGACACGGTGACGGAGTCATCAATGGCAATAGCCATTGCGCGTGAGGGTGGTATCGGCGTGATTCATAAGAACATGACGATTGATGAGCAGGCGCATCAGGTGGCCATTGTTAAGCGTGCCGAGAACGGTATGATCTATGACCCTGTGACCATTCGTCGTGGCAAGACTGTGCGTGATGCGCTGCGCATGATGGCTGAATATCATATCGGAGGCATCCCCGTTGTAGATGGTGAGAACCATCTCGTTGGAATTGTCACTAATCGTGACCTCCGCTTTGAGCGCCACATGGATCGTCTTGTCGACGAGGTGATGACTAAGGAAAACCTTGTAACTACCCATCAGCAGACCGATCTCTCCAACGCCGCACAGATTCTGCAGGAGAATAAGATAGAGAAGCTGCCGGTCGTGGATAGCGAGAACCACCTCATTGGTTTGATCACTTATAAGGATATTACAAAGGCCAAGGATAAGCCCAATGCTTGCAAGGATGACAAGGGCCGCTTGCGTGTGGCTGCAGGTGTAGGAGTCACCGTCGACACGCTGGAGCGTACTCAGGCTTTGGTTGACGCTGGTGTCGATGCTATTGTCATTGATACGGCACATGGTCATTCTGCCGGTGTGGTGGGTAAGCTTCACGAGGTGAAGAGCGCTTTCCCTGATCTTGATGTGGTAGTGGGAAATGTCGCTACCGGTGCTGCCGCTAAGTATCTGTACGATAATGGCGCCGATGGTGTTAAGGTGGGTATTGGTCCGGGCTCTATTTGTACCACACGTGTTGTAGCGGGCGTGGGTGTGCCTCAGCTTTCAGCTGTCTACGATGTTTACAGTATATTAAAGGATACCGATGTGCCACTCATCGCTGATGGCGGTTTGCGTTATTCAGGGGACATCGTCAAGGCCCTTGCTGCAGGCGGCAGCTGTTGCATGATAGGATCGCTTGTGGCTGGCACGGAGGAAAGCCCCGGCGATACGATCATTTATAATGGCCGTAAGTTTAAGACTTATCGCGGCATGGGATCATTGGAAGCCATGGGGCAGAAGAACGGTTCCAAAGACCGCTATTTCCAGGGCGATACCATGGATGTGAAGAAACTCGTACCAGAAGGTATCGCAGGCCGTGTGCCTTACAAAGGCTCTGTACAGGAAGTAGTGTACCAGTTGACCGGTGGATTGCGTTCAGGTATGGGCTATTGTGGCGCGCACACCATCGATGAACTGCACAATGCCAAATTCACCCGCATCACCAATGCTGGTGTCATGGAAAGCCATCCACACGACATAACCATTACCTCGGAAGCACCTAACTATTCGCGTCCGGGCGAAGAATAAAGCATGAATATCAGAGAAACACTATTATCAGTGACCATAACCATTGCCACAGTAGCGGCAATGGCCGTGCCGTCAGGAAGAGCAATGTCTTCTTTTGCGCTGGCCGATACGGTTAAGGCTTCCGCAGATACTCCCAAGGCTGAGGCCACGGTACCGCAGTCGTCGATTGTCGATGAGGTGATTTGGGTCGTCGGTGATGAGCCGATTTTGAAATCAGATGTTGAGGAAATGCGTATGCAGGGTCTTGCCGAGGGCATTAACTTTGGCAGCGATCCAGACTTCTCTATCCCCGAACAGATTGCCGTGCAGAAACTCTTTCTCCACCAGGCAGAGATAGACTCTATCGAGGTAACAGAGAGCGAAATTGCACAGGGTGTCAACCAGCAGATCAACCGTTGGGTAGAGATGGCCGGCTCTAAGGAGAAACTTGAAGAGTATCGCAAACGGAGCATCAACGACATGCGGACAGAGCTGCATGACCAGTTCCGCGACCAGCAACTCATCCAGAAAATGAAAGAGAAGCTGGTGAAGGATGTGAAGGTGACGCCTGCTGACGTGCGCGCTTACTTCCGTAACCTCCCAGAAGACAGTATCCCCTATGTGCCTACTGAGGTGGAGGTGGAAATCCTTGTCAATGCACCGCGCATCAAGCAGAGTGAAATCAACCGTGTCAAGGATGAGCTCCGCAGTTTCACCGACCGTGTGAACAAAGGAGAAACGACATTCTCCACACTGGCCCGCCTCTATTCTGAGGATCCGGGATCTGCGCGTCAGGGCGGTGAGCTTGGTTATACGGGGCGAGGTGTGCTTGATCCTAACTTTGCTGCAGTGGCCTTCAACCTCACGGACCCTAAGAAGATATCCAAAATTGTAGAGTCAGAGTTCGGCTACCATATCATTCAACTCATCGATAAGCGCGGTGATAAGATTAATGTACGTCACATCCTGCTTAAACCGAAAGTGTCTCCTGACGAGATCGAGGCAGCCACGCATCGGCTCGACTCCATTTCCAACGATATCCATACGGGGAAATTTACGTTTGAGCAGGCTGCGTCTTATCTTTCCGATGACAAGGATACGCGTAACAACGAGGGACTGATGTCGAATAGTACGGCTAATGGCATGACATCACGTTTCCAGATGAAAGACCTGCCGACAGAGGTGGCGAGAGTCGTCGATACCATGAAGGTCAATGAGATCTCCAGGCCATTTGAAATGATCAATTCCAAGGGTAAGACCGTGATGGCCATTGTGAAACTCAAGAGCCGTACACTTGGTCACAAGGCGACGATAACGGAGGATTACCAGGTGATGAAGGATGTCGTGTTGAATAAAGAGCGAGAGAAAACCATCCATGACTGGGTGGTCGACAAGATTAAGCACACTTATGTGCGCATGCTGCCCCAATATCGGGTCCCCGAGAAATATGAATACCAGGGATGGGTGAAATCTTAAAAAACAGGGGGAAAGCAATGTTGCTTTTCCTTTTTGCCGTTGTGATTGTGTGTGCGATGCCTCCTTCCAGCAAAAGGCAACGGGCACTCCGACAAGTTGACAAGCGTGTGTATCTGAGGCATGCCGATGAGTTGAAATATGATCAATTTGGCCCCAACCCTGATGCGCAAATTGCCAAGGGACATGTTCATTTTGTCAATCGTGGAGCCACGCTACTTTGCGACAGCGCTTATTATTATCAGGCTACCAACTCCTTCCGCGCTTTCGGCCACGTTCGTTTCCGTCAGGGCGATACGTTGTCACTCTCATGCGACAATGCGTGGTACGACGGTGAGGGACAGATGATGGAAGCACGCAAGAATGTCGTGCTTCGGCATCGCGGACAGACACTTTACACGGACAGTCTCAATTATGACCGTCTATACGAAAATGCTTATTTCTTCAAGGGCGGTCGCCTTGTTGACGGAAAGAACCGTCTGTCCTCTGACTGGGGCGAGTATAATACCAATACGCGCCAGGCAGTGTTTTATTTCGATGTGCAGCTTCATACGCCTAAGAACCGTGTATCTACCGATACGTTGTATTATGACACAAAGAAGTCGATTGCACACATTGTAGGAATGTATACCCCTGACCGTGGTCTTGGCAAGGCCGGGCCCTCTATCATTCATAATCAAGGCGGCATAGTGAGAACTACAGATGCCTTTTTCAATACCCATACCGACCGTGCGCATCTCTACGGGCGTTCAACGGTAGTAGATAAGGAAAAGACCATTACGGGTGACACATTAATATATAATAGCTCTACAGGCCGTAATCATGGTTATGGCAATGTGGTTTTCGTGGACAAGAAAAACAAAAACAAGCTCATTGCGGGCGAGGTAGATTACAATGAGAAGACAGGCAGGGGCTTTGCTACTAAAAAAGCGCTGGTCATTGACTTCTCACGGAAGGACACGCTTTATATGCATGCTGATACGCTACGTCTGGAGACTTTTCATATCAATACGGACAGCGTGTTCCGCCGTGTACATGGCTATAAGCATGTGCGGGCTTACCGTGCTGATTTCCAGGCAATGTGCGACTCGCTGGTCTACGACACACGTGACTCTTGCCTGACGATGTATCAGGATCCCATCACGTGGAGCGATGGCCGCCAGCTCACAGGTGAGAAGATTCTTGTTTATACCAACGACTCCACTATACGCGAAGCACATGTCATCGGACAGGCGCTCTCCATAGAGCTCATGAAAGACAGTACACATTACAACCAGGTGTCTTCTGCGGAAATTTATGCCTATTTTAAGAATGGGAACATCCGTCAAAGCGATGCAGTGAAAAGTGTCCGTGCGATCTTCTTTCCCACCGACAGTGGTGATTCTACGCTCATTGGTCTCAACTATGTTGAGTCGGATACGATGCGGATGTTCATCTCACCAACAAGACAGTTGGAGCGTATCTGGATGCCGAAAGCGCAGGGTACACTTTATCCAATGACGCAGATACCGCCGGGGAAAGAGAAGCTTGATGTCTTTGCGTGGTTTGACGACTTGCGGCCCCGCAGTCCGCAAGATGTTTTTGAATGGAGAGGCAAGCCGAACGGTTCTACGCTGACAATCGTGAAGCGGCATGAAGCGCCCTTGCAACATCTTCCCCCCAAAAAATAACAATGAGTGACATCATTCAGCTTTTACCCGATTCCGTCGCCAATCAGATAGCTGCTGGCGAGGTGATACAGCGTCCGGCCAGCGTCATTAAAGAGCTGGTGGAAAATGCCGTGGACGCGGAAGCAAGCCATATCGACGTGTCGGTGATGGATGCCGGCCGCACGTCCATCCAAGTTATCGACGATGGCAAAGGAATGTCGGAGACCGATGCACGGCTGGCCTTTGAGCGCCATGCAACATCGAAAATCCGTAAAGCCGATGACCTGTTTAACCTTCACACCATGGGATTCCGAGGTGAGGCGCTGCCTTCCATCGTTGCCGTGTCGCAGGTGGAGCTCAAGACGCGTATAGACGGCGATACGTTGGGTACCGACATCACGTTCTCCGGATCAAGAGTTCTCTCTCAAGAGCCGTGTGCATGCCCCCGGGGTGCTAACTTCAAGGTGGAGAATCTCTTCTTCAACGTGCCGGCCCGTCGGAAATTTCTCAAGTCGAATGTCACGGAGCTGAATCATATCCTTGCTGCCTTTGAGCGGATAGTCCTGGTTTATCCGAAGGTGGGCTTCACTTTTCGCTCCAATGGCAGTGAACTTTATAATCTGCGTCCCGGCACATTGCGGCAGCGCATTGTCGATGTCTTCGGCAAGCGTATCAATGCTGATCTGTTGCCCCTGAGCGTGGAGACGTCGGTTTGCGGGCTTTCCGGATTTGTAGGAAAACCCGAATCGGCGAAGAAGAAAGGTGCAAAGCAGTTTTTTTTCGTCAATGGGCGATATATGCGGCATCCTTATTTCCACAAGGCGGTGCAGAGTGTCTACGACCGTCTCGTGCCTCAGGGTGATCAGGTGCCTTACTTTATCTACTTCGACGTCAATCCCCACGACATCGATGTGAATATTCATCCTACCAAGACAGAGATTAAATTCGAGAATGAGCAGACGGTCTACCAGATTCTCTTAGCCGCAGTCAGGGATGCCATCGGCTCTTTCAGCGGCACCTCGACCATTGACTTCGATGCGGAAGGTAAACCGAATATTCCGCTCTTCCAGCCCGATGGGCAGGATGAGACGTTTGCGATGCCGAAAGTCGACTTCGATCCCCAGTACAATCCTTTCAGCACGCAGGCCAAGACAACAGTGGCTCCTCGTCAGAGAGGCAGTTCCATCTTTGCAGGTGCCGCTCCTGCCAGTTTCCCTTCTGAGCAGATAGCGACGCCCGATACCCGCGAGATGCTTCTCCCTGGACATGAGAAGATACCGCAGGGGAGCGAGATAGAAGAGAAAGCGCCACTTCATTATCAGTATAAAGGAAAGTACATCATGACCGCCGTTAAGTCGGGATTGATGGTCGTCGACCAGCACAGGGCTCATACGCGCGTTCTCTATGAGGACTATCTGCGGCGTTTGTCAGCGCATAAGATGCACTCTCAGAAGATGCTTTTCCCACAGTCGGTAGACTTTACACCCAAGGAGATGGTAACTATGACGGCTTTGTCTGACGACATTTCACTGCTTGGCTTCGAGTTGTCACCCTTAGGAGCCTCCTCATATAGCATCAATGCCATCCCCGATGGCTTTGAAGGTGTCGATGTTGTCAGTTTGTTACACGAGATTCTAACCGATGCTGATACTGAGTCACCGGTGGCTAAGTTGCACGGGCATATGGCGTTGTCACTGGCCCGCGCCGCGGCAATCCCGTATGGTCAGGTGCTTTCCAACGAGGAAATGGAAGATCTCATCAACCGCCTTTTCCAGTGCTCGAATGTCAATTATACACCCGATGGCCACTCCACCCTTTGTATTATCCGGCAGAAAAACATTGAAGCTATGCTCGGCTGAGCGATTACAGGTCCTTGTCCTGACATGCCGGACGAGAATTTGACACATGCCGAAAAAAACACACAGAAAAATTTGGCATATTAATAAAAACGTCGTACCTTTGCGTCCGCAAACAAAAACAAACAAAAAGCAAGGGCGTTTAGCTCAGTTGGTTTAGAGCATCTGCCTTACAAGCAGAGGGTCGGCGGTTCGAATCCGTCAACGCCCACAGGGGTGGTTCCCGTGGTGGCTTCGGCTGCTGCGGGATTTTTTTATGTTATCATCTCATAATTTTTTAGACTTTCTGAGGGACGTTTCATTTCTATTTCGTAATTTTGCACGCGCAAAGATACAGGCAAACGCGTTTATAGATTTAGAAATAAAGTCAAGGTAATACGTATTATAACAAATAAATCCCATGAGTCTCGATGTGTTAACGGCAATCTCGCCTATTGACGGTCGCTACAGAAGCAAGACAGCCGCTCTTGCTGATTATTTTTCAGAGTATGCGCTCATCCGCTATCGTATCAGGGTGGAGATCGAGTATTTCATCACTCTTTGTGAGTTGCCGTTGCCTCAGCTGAAATCATTCGACCAAGCGCTCTTTCCACGTTTGCGTGACATTTACCTTCAGTTTAATGAACAGGGTGCGCACCGTGTCAAAGAGATAGAGAGAGTCACCAATCATGATGTCAAAGCCGTAGAGTACTACACCAAAGAGCAGTTTGACGCCATTGGCGGCCTGGAGAGCTTCAAGGAGTTTATTCATTTCGGACTGACATCGCAGGACATCAATAACACCTCGGTGCCGCTTGCGCTGAAAGAGTCGCTTCATCACATTTTCTATCCTCAGGTGGAAGAGCTCATTGAGCAGCTCAGAACCTATGCCGAGGAGTGGAAGGACGTGCCGATGCTTGCCAAGACCCATGGACAGCCGGCTTCGCCCACACGTTTGGGAAAGGAAATCATGGTCTATGTCTATAGGCTCACTGAACAGCTCAACACGCTCAAGGCTGCCAAGATTACGGCAAAGTTCGGCGGTGCGACAGGCAACTTCAATGCCCATCATGTGGCTTATCCCGACTATGACTGGAAGACTTTCGGAAACCGTTTCGTCAGCGAGAAACTTGGGCTGGAGCGCGAACAGTACACCACACAGATTTCTAACTATGATTACCTGGCTGCCATTTTCGATGGTATCCGGCGCATCAACACCATTATCATTGATCTCGACCGCGACTTCTGGATGTATATCTCTATGGATTATTTCAAGCAGAAGATCAAGGCGGGTGAGGTTGGCTCGTCGGCGATGCCCCACAAGGTCAACCCCATCGACTACGAGAACAGCGAAGGTAACTTGGGCATGGCCAATGCTGTGCTGACCTTCCTTTCTATGAAGCTGCCTATCAGTCGCTTGCAGAGAGATCTTACCGACTCCACTGTATTGCGCAATATTGGAGTACCCCTCGGACATTCGATCATTGCCATTCAGTCTACACTTAAAGGCCTGCGCAAGCTTATTCTGCACGAAGAGAAGATTAATGATGACCTTGATAATATGTGGGCCGTGGTGGCTGAAGCCATCCAGACGATCTTGCGGCGTGAAGGCTATCCGCATCCTTATGAGGCACTGAAACAGCTCACACGCACCAACACAGTCATGACGAAAGAAACTATTCACAATTTTATAAACACTCTTAATGTTAATCCGGAGGTGAAGCAAGAACTCTTGTCCATCACCCCGCACAATTACACAGGTATTTAAGTTTTATTTTTACAAATCCCTATGGAAGTTTGTTGTGATGATAGACTTCCATGGATCAAGCAGCTACTACTATGTCAGAAGAACAGGAAAAGATGGAGACGGCTCAAGAGCCGCAGAAAGATGCCCGTGAGGGTTTTGCACGCAACGGCGGACATCAGAATCAGAGGGACTATAACCCGGGCACTGGCCGTACCCAGCGCCCGCGTATTCACACTACATTTACACGCTCACAGTATGGCAACCATACTTCAGACGCTCAGCCTGCCGATAGCGGCTTCCGTCCGGAAGGCTTTGGTGCGGCACTTGGTACCGGCAGTGACCAGCCCCGTCAGCAAGGTTACCAGCCTCGCCAGGGTGGTTACCAACCTCGTCAGCAGGGTGGCTACCAGCCTCGCCAACAGGGTGGTTACCAGCCCCGTCCACGCTTTAACAATGGTGAAGGTGGCTATCAGCCTCGCCAACAGGGCGGTTACCAGCCCCGTCCACGCTTTAATAATGGTGAGGGCGGCTACCAGTCCCATCAACAGGGCGGTTACCAGCCCCGTCCACGATTTAATAATGGTGAGGGCGACTATCAGTCCCGTCAGCAAGGCGGTTATCAGCCTCGCCGTCAGGGTGGTTATCAGCCTCGTCAGCAGGGTGGTTATCAGCCTCGTCAGCAGAGTGGTTATCAGCCTCGTCAGCAGAGTGGTTATCAGCCCCGCCAGCAGGGGAACGGATTCCGTGGCGGATATAATAATGGTTATAGAAGCTACAACAATGCGCCGCGTCCAGGCTATGACCCCAATGCCAAGTACAGCTTGAAGAAGCGTATTGAATATAAGGAAGAGCATGTGGATCCTGAGGAGCCTATCCGCTTGAATAAATATCTTGCCAATGCAGGTGTGTGCTCACGCCGCGAGGCTGACGAGTTTATCACGTCGGGTGTCGTAACGGTCAATGGCACAGTGGTTACGGAGCTTGGCACAAAGGTGAAGCGTTCTGATGAGGTGCATTTCCGCGACCAGCCTGTCACGATAGAGAAGAAGGTGTATATCCTTCTCAACAAGCCCAAGGATTACGTCACCACGTCTGATGATCCGCAACAGCGTAAGACCGTAATGGATCTTGTCAAGGATGCCTGCCCTGAGCGCATCTATCCCGTAGGCCGTCTTGACCGTAACACCACAGGCGTGCTTTTGCTTACCAATGACGGCGAGCTGGCTTCAAAGCTTACGCACCCCAAGTTCCTCAAGAAAAAGGTTTATCATGTCTTCCTTGACAAGAATGTCACCACTGAAGACTTGCAGAAGATTGCCGATGGCATTGAGTTGGAGGATGGCGAAGTGCATGCTGATGCCATCGAGTATGCCGATGAGCGCGACCACTCACAGGTGGGAATTGAGATCCACAGCGGCCGCAACCGCATTGTCCGCCGTATCTTTGAGTACCTCGGCTATCGTGTCGTGAAACTTGACCGCGTGCAGTTCGCAGGCCTTACGAAGAAGAATCTCCGTCGCGGTGATTGGCGATTCCTTACGGAGAAAGAGGTGGACACGCTGCGCAGCGGAATGTTTGAATAACATCAAATTATTGGAATCATGAAAAGATGAAAGATGGGCAGAGCGAGTAAGTAGCTTTTTTCATTCTTTCATTTTTCAATCTTTAAATATTATAATGAGCAGAACAAAAGTTATCGATGCTCTTCGTTGCACCGACTTTAATAAAGAGATTACCGTTAAGGGTTGGGTGCGCTCGCACCGCAGCAGCAAGGCTGTAGACTTCATTGCCCTGAATGACGGATCCACTATCAAGAATATCCAGATTGTCGCGGCGCCGGAGAAGTTTGATGCTAAGATGTTGAGAAGTATCACTACAGGTGCCTGCATTCGCGCCACCGGCCTTCTTGTAGAGAGCCAGGGAAAAGGGCAGACCGTGGAGGTGCAGGCCACAGAGATTGAGGTTTATGGTCTCTGCCCTGCCGACTACCCCATGCAGAAGAAGGGACAGTCGTTTGAGTATATGCGTCAGTATGCGCACATGCGTCTGCGCACCAATACCTTCGGAGCCGTTTTTCGTATCCGTCACAACATGGCCATCGCCATTCATAAGTATTTCCATGAGCATGGATTCTATTATTTCAACACCCCGCTGATCACGGCCAGTGATGCCGAGGGCGCAGGAGAGATGTTCCAGGTCACCACGCTTGATCTCGATCGTGTGGCCAAGAGCGGGAAAGTGGAGTATGACAAGGACTTCTTCGGAAAGAAAACCAATCTCACGGTCTCAGGACAGCTCGAGGGTGAGCTTGGTGCAACGGCACTCGGTGCCATTTATACGTTTGGTCCGACTTTCCGTGCTGAGAACAGCAACACTCCGCGACACCTCGCTGAGTTTTGGATGATAGAGCCTGAGGTGGCGTTCATGGACAAGGACGAGCTGATGGACTTGGAGGAAGACTTCATCAAGTACTGCGTACGTTGGGCACTCGACAACTGTCGTGACGATTTGGAGTTCCTCAACAAGATGATTGACAAGACACTGATTCAGACTTTGGAGAGCGTGATCAACGAGGACTTCGTGCGTCTGCCTTACACGGAGGGTATCAATGTCCTTCAGCAAGCAGTGAAAGACGGTCACCAGTTTGAGTTCCCCGTCACGGGGTGGGGCATGGATTTGGCTTCAGAGCATGAACGCTTCCTCGTGGAGGAGCATTTCAAGCGTCCCGTCATCATGACTGATTATCCTACTGGGATTAAGGCTTTCTATATGAAGAAGAACCCTGACGGCAAGACCATGCAGGGCACCGACGTGCTCTTCCCACGTATCGGCGAGATCATCGGTGGCTCTGTGCGCGAAGAGAACTATCAGAAACTCCTTGACGAGATCGACCGCCGTGACATGAAGGAATCAACTTACAGCTGGTATCTTGACACGCGCAAATATGGTTCTTGCCCCCATGCAGGATTTGGTCTCGGCTTTGAGCGGCTCATTCTTTTTGTCACCGGAATGCAGAATATCAGGGATGTCATACCCTTTCCACGTACACCAAAAAATGCTGAATTTTAATTTTTTAGAAAAAATAAGGATAAAAAACCGCAAACCTATTAGATTATTTGCTACCTTTGCAAAACATTATAGGTATAGGTTAAACTTCTTCTAAGAGAATAATAACAAGTTAATATTAACTAATTTAATCGCTTTATGAAGTGCATTAAAACTTTATTGGTTGCAGCGCTGGTCCTTGGCGGATCTTCAGCCGCGATGGCTCAAGCCACTTATACAGATAAGGCTGGCAATGAGTACACATTTAAGAAACACGCATTCCTGGATCTGCAGGGGGGTGCTCAGTACACACTTGGTGAGGCTAAGTTTAAGGATCTCATCTCTCCTAACGTGCAGCTTGGCATCGGCTACCAGTTCAATCCCTGGTTTGCTGCCCGTATTGCTGCCAACGCCTGGCAGAGTAAAGGTGGCTACAACGGTGTTACGGAGCTTGGCCATAAAGCTCCCGGCAATGTCACCTATAAGTGGAAGTATGTGGCTCCGGGTGTTGATTTCATTTTCAACCTCAGCAACGCTTTCTGTGGCTGGAATCCTAACCGTGTGTTCAATTTGAGCGCATTCCTCGGTGGCGGCGCTAATATCGCCTGGGACAACGGCCGCGCCAACGAGCTTGCTAAGGCTTATGAGATGCGTTACAACTGGGATGGCACAAAGGTGCGTCCTGTAGGACGCGGTGGCGTTGAACTGAACTTCCGTGTCAGCGATGCTGTCAGCATCATGGTTGAGGGCAATGCCAACATCCTCTCGGACAAGTACAACTCTAAGAAGGCCGGCAATCCCGACTGGTATTTCAATGCTCTCGCAGGTCTACGCATCAACCTTGGCAAGACCTATACAAAGAGAACTCCGGAACCGGAACCGGCACCCGCTCCGGAGCCACAGAAAGAAGAGTATGTAGAGCCTACACCGGCACCCGCACCGGCACCCGCTCCTGTAAAGGTTGAGCCTCTCCGCCGTGACGTGTTCTTCACCATCAATAAGAGTGTTATCACTGCTACCGAGCAGCCTAAGGTGAATGAGATTGTAGCTTACATGAACGAGCATCCCGATGCTAAGGTGACTGTGACAGGTTACGCAGACGCCGGCACAGGTAACAACACCATCAACGACCGTATCGCTGCACGGCGTGCCGCTTCAGTTGTCAAGGCCCTCAAGGATAAGGGTATCAACGCGAGCCGCATCACAAGTGACAGCAAGGGCGCACGTGTACAGCCGTTCTCTGAGAACGACAAGAACCGTGTCACCATTATAATCGCTGAGCCGTAAAGAAGCTTCTTCCTACTTGATAGGAATTGTATGAAGATCCCCTCGGTTTGTTTCTGCAAGCCGAGGGGTCTCTATTTATAGAAAGGAGGAAATGATAGCGCAATGCCTTTGCGCCGTAATCGTAGTGCCTTTACACTGTAATCGTAGTGCCTTTACACTGTAATCGCAATGCCTTTACACTGTCGGGGCTATCGGCAAGCTCTATGTGGACAAGTATTTCCCAGCAGACCATCAATGCTTATTATAATCCTACAACGAACGAGATCTGCTTCCCGGCCGTCATCCTTCAGCTACCATTCTTTTGACTCGGCAGCCGACGATGCAGCCATTGGCGGTATCATTGGTCACGAGAAAAGCCCATCAAATCATGCATTGACCGTGCTTTCCGTTTTGACCGTACTTCCTGTTTAAAGATTGGATATCTGCTCCTCGCTAAGGCCTGTATATTTAGCGATTAAGGCAGTGGGCATGCCATCGGCCTTCATAGTTTTAGCTGAGGCAATGGCATTCTCTAGAGCACCTTCTGCTTTTCCTTTATCTACAGCTCCTTGCATGACGACGAGGGTGTCGCGATAATGTCGGAGGGCAGAGTCGTATTTCTCGCGCTCATCTTTCGTCATATTGCTCACCTCGCCTATCTCAGCCAACCGGCGAAAAACGGAATTCTTTGCTGCCCATGGCATTCTATCTAATGTCTCCATATTCTTTAATACATAAATCCAACGTTCAAAATCATTGACACATTCCTCTGCCTCTTTTTGGAAACAAGGTAGTTGTAGAAGAATATCGGATACTGCAAAGGATTAAAGCATTATTTTTCATCCAACAAACACTTTTCTAATCATCAAGTTCTTATTTTCGACAAATACCTTCCAGAAAGTCATATCTGCTCGTGGATCGAGCCATTTTCCCATAGTCGTAGCTTTTTTGCAAAGTTAATAGTTTTTTCGTTATGTGCAAATGATTGCAATCATTTTATTTGGAATCCAATGTAAATGAGGGTGCATCAACATACTCCTCAAGGTTTAACCCCCATTGCCCCGGCCATCTCTTCGGGAAGTAACCCTATGGCTTTAAGGGACCTCAACCAAGCCGTATGTTGCAACGATAAGGATCTGTACCATAAAGTCAGCGGCCGTTTGATTGTGACTCGTATAAGTCAGAGTGCCGGCACCCACGATCCTGACACTGACGAATACCTTTGTGAGAATATTCTGGAACAGTACTGACACAATCTTCCTCGTCGCCCATAGTTAATGCCTGGCAGACACCTCTCCCTCAATATGAAGTGTGGTGTAACCGGTACTGTCTGCTCCATTGCTGTACACAGCTATAAAATGAGAGAAACGACCAGTGCCGTTATTAGCAAGATAAGTGACACGAATTATTCCCCCTTCACCTGCGTCAACCGGTTCTTTATCATAGTCAACTTGGGTGCAGGAACATCCTGTCTCCGTTTTTTGAATCACGAGGGGTGTTGCTCCGACATTATGAAATACAAAGTCATATTCCTGTGGATGTCCTTGTCCCACATTGTTGAAATTGTATTCAACCGTCTCAAAGTCTATCTTAGCCTTGGAAGCTGTCACTGCCATCTTATTCTCTTTCCTGCAACCTGTCAGTAACATGAGCGAGAGAAGCACAAAGAAGACTCGTTCCATTTCGTTTGGATGTAATTCTTATAGAACAGTCCGCAGTCAACAAACTGATCTACCAAAGCCAACCATTAGCGGATCCGCAGTTGAACGACGGACTGTCTCTTATTTCTTGTCTATCTGCGAGCTGAATGTCGCCTGGTCCTCTCCCGCAAGTGTCAGATACCATTTGCCTTCAATGCGTACAGGACGAATCATAAATCCCATGCAATTCGGGTTACTTGGAGTAGACGGCTTGTTGGAGAAATAAACATTGTATTTCACTTCCGAATCGTTTTCACGGAAAAATCTAATTGACTCAATCTCTGTGTGAAATCCGGCAAAACGAGAAAGAACCGCACGCTGTGTCTTCTCTTCCTCCGAAGTAAGCCGGCGTACCTTATTGCTCTTAAGGTCATAAGCATAAAGCATAGACAGAGCCTTGTCAACCTCTTTATGATTCAGTGCATTGAGGTAATAGTCCACTTGCTGACGCACCTCATCACTATCCTTATTAGCAAGGATCATCTGTGGCTGCTGGATATAATTATTCTCAAGTCCTTTAACGTCTTTCTTGTCCTTTTTACAGGAAGTAAGTGTAAACACACACACAAGAAGCAGAAAAAATAAATTTCGAGAGTTCATTTCTATTATCCTTTAAGTGAAAAGAGGGGTGCCAACATGTTGACACCCCTCTTAAATATAATCAGTTCAAGTAAGGGAATTGGGTTCCCTCTTTACTTAGCGCCTCTTTGCTGTGCCCTGACCCTCGGTCTTGGTGACAGTCACAACGCTGTAGAGCATCTGCGGAGTCTTACCGAAGACATAAGTCATCTTTACAGGAACATACAAGTGGAAGGTGCCTGTAACAGCACTGCTGTTCTTGTACTTCAGCTCTGTATCAGAAGCACCCTTCTCGATGAGCAAGCCAGGAATTTGGCTTGTCTTATACAGCTTCTCAATATCAGCTGCACTTGTAAGGACATTACGGTTGTTCACACCATTGGCAGCATCAGTGTAGATGGCTGTTGCGTCTGTAGCAAGCTGGATGCCATAGTAAGCAAAGTCGAACTTCTTGCCCTCATTAGCACCCTTGTTACCATTCTTAGGATCACCTACGTAGTCACGCCAGTCATTCACTGTTACAAGACTTGCAACATCGATATTCTGCCACTCGTTAGGAGCATCCTTAACCTCAGCGGGCTTCGGCTGTGTCAAGTCAAGTGGGCGTACAAAGCGAACATTGAACCATGTCTTGCCGTTCAGAGGAACGGTATAGCAAGTTCCGTCGATAGCCAGACCGACATAAGCTGTGAAGGTCTCACGCTCACCAAGCTCTTTGTGGCCCCTGTAGTTCAAGATGTCATCAGCGTCAGCGCTCTCAACAAACTTGATGTTGCCGGCCTGATCAAGTGTAACGATATCTTTATTATTTACGGCATCGTTACCCTTCTTCACGATCTGGATGCTATTGCCATTTGCAGCAACCTTCAGTGTGTAAGTTGTGCCAGTGTAACCCTGCACCGTCCACGTTCCGTCCTCAGCTGCATTGAATGTAGCGTTGCCTGTTGTTGTAGAAGGAGTGATGAACTTGAACACGAGCTTGTTGGTAGCAGAAGCCTTAAGGGCAGAGAAGTGTTCCTCATCGTTAAGCTTGTAGCTCAGCGTGTTGTCCAAGAAGTAGTTGTGGAGATCACGAGTAAACTCTGTAGTAGTCAGCTCGTTGTCAGCCCTTGTGGGAACAGGCACGTTGATACGAACCTCGTCAGCATCGCCGTCAGCCTTTGCATTGTCCTTCTTGTTCAGGTTATACCACTGAGCAAGCACCTTGCTTCCAGCCAGGCTTGCAGTAGCATAGTGGAGCTGGTTAGCCTTGATGGTCAGAGGAACATATACGCCCTCACTCTCATCAGGAGCGCCCTTCAGCTTGAAGTGTACATAGATGGTCACACCTGTGGCAGCCTTATCCTTCAGAGCATGGAGCTGCTCAGCAGTGAGCTTCCAGCTGAGGATGTTGGTGGTAGGATCGTTAGGATCTTTCTTCTCGCTCACAGTACCAATCTTGGTTGCAAGTGCGGTATAAGCGCCGTTCTTGATCTCGAACTGCTTAGCATCAGCAATGTTACCGTCAAGCTCATAAGTAGCCTCGAAGGTCTCCTTAGAGATGTCGAGCTTCTGATAAACAAGAGCCTCGATCTGAGACCATGTTGTTTTCAGTTCAGCATCGTTGCAGTTATCATAGATATCACCGGTGAATGTCATAGGATCAGTTGTGATCTGAGAGATAGCCTGCTTCGGAGTCGTGATCTTGATCTTGATGTAGCCCCATGCATAAACCTTCTTGCCTGTCGCATCAACAACCTTGACAGCCACGATAGGCTCACGGCCTACAGAAGACTTATTGGCAACAGTGTTCTCAATGGTCTTGCCCTCAGAGGTGACATTGCGCGGATAAGCGATAGTCTGTCCGTCCTTGTTCACGGTCAGCTGGATGTGAGCAGTCTCACTTGTCTTGTTGTTGCCCTGTGTGTAGTTAACGGGAGCATAGACAATCTTCAGGCCCAGAGCTTTCAGCTCAGCAGCAGAGAGTGTGCGCTCAGCATTATTGTCTGTCACATGAACCTCTGTCAGAGAGTCAAGGTTCAGATGGCTGTTGTAAGCAACATGGTGTGTGATCTTCCTGTTGGCAGGAGTCATCTCATTCCAAACGGTGTAGAGATGCTTCAGGCCTTCAACATTCTCAGCGCAGGCTGCGCCCTCAACGACAGCATTAACGGAGCCATTGTCAGCAACAACCATACCATTGAACTTCTTAGCTACAACAGTAGCGTAGTCAGAAGTAATAGTAGTATCGCCACGAGAAACCTGAAGAGCTGCTACAGGAAGCTTGTCTGCCGGAAGCTTGTTGATCTTGGCCCAGTCAGCCTTGAAAGGCACTGTCAGCACACCATCCTTATAGTTCTCTTTCAGCACTTCGGCAGTAAGCTGTGTGCTCACAGGAGCGACATAGTTCTCACCTGCGCGTGTCAGGACAGTCGAAGCCAAAGAGTAGAAGTCTACCTTTGAGCCAAGCAGGTCTACGGTTGTCGGGCTCACGTTGTAGCGTGCTACACCGTCACCGGAAAGCAGATCGGTTGCAGCACCCTTAGCCGTAAACTCCTTATTGTCGGAAGTCTCACTGTAGGCACCCTCATAAGCAGGAACCAAAGCAGCCTCGATACCTTCGGTGAAATAGTCAGGGATAAAGGTCAGTGAAGCGAGTGAATGCTTCAGGAAGACTGTCAGCACATTGATCTGTGTGCTGAATGCATCCACCTTATCGCTCAGTTTCTTCATGTTTCCTTTCAGTTCAGAAAGAGTGCCGCTTTCACCGCTGAGAGCCTTAATGTCTGACTGGAGCTGTGTGATCTGTTCTTTCAGTTTCTCAACCTCAGAAGCATCAGCCTTTGTAGCCAAACCATCAGTCAGAGCTTTCTTCAGATCCTCAAGAGCCTTTTGCTGCAACTTGATGTTAGCGTCAGCAGCCTTCTGAGCGTCCTTGAGATCATCGAGGCTTGTACCTAAGGTGTTGAGCTTGCTGTCGATACCGTCGATGGCAGTCTTGAGCTCCTTCACCTTGGCATCATAAGTAGCCTGATCAACCTTACCGTTGATCAACTCTTTCAGCTGGTCAATTGCCTTTTGGAGTGCGTCAGCAGTGGCAAGTTTTGCCATTTCTGTCTGCAAGGACTTGATGTCACCCTTTGTTGCAAAGTTGGCATGTGCAGCGGTAGCATCTGCCTTAGCTGCATTCAAAGCGCTCTGCAACGAAGTCAGCTGCTTCTGAAGATCAGAAATAGCCGTCTTGTTGGTGTTGATGTCATCATCGTAGTCCTTACAGGAAGTTACTGTACCCGTTGCGCCTACAGCGAGCAGGCCGATGAACAGATAACTGAAAACCTTCTTTTTGTTCATACGATTAAAAGATTAATTAAACATTTAAAAAAATAAATTCTTAAGTTTACTTGCAGCTTTCAGCTTTATAGTTCCTCATTTTAAATAAGGCATAGCCTCGCTGCGGGGTTCGTCAGCACATATGCCGGTTGAGAGAGTCCGGCAAGTCTTCACTATCTCCCCCAAGGGAGATGCTCAAACGTGTGGCAAATATAGACATAATTATTAAAACTCGCAAACAATATCCATCTTTTTTGCTTGAGGAACCTAAAATTTAACCATTCAGGTACACTTTTCACATTAGAGATGGCACTTTGTCCACAGCTTTTATATATCCACCGTTCGCCTCCGCGATTTCTGTGTGCAAAGTTAGTAGCTTTTTCAGACATAAGCAATTCTTTTTAGTATTTTTTTGAAAAATATTTTGCGAAAGTGCAAAACAGGTATGTGTTTGTTCACGGAGAGTAATGTTTTTTGGCTTTGAAGACAACGGGAGACAGATGGGATATGGAGCATATACATTATTATAATAGAGCACTTCAGAGCTTTTCCGGTTTGCGGACTGATTTATGGTTTTGGTGCAGCGCCAGGCGATTCAAGTGAAATCACGACGGACCACCACAACTCATTGCAGCATTGAGGCCAAGGGGCTTTTTTTCTTCCCGCTGGTGCAAATATCCAAGGATTATTTGTAAATTTGCGCTTGGAAAGACATATAGGACCCATTTGCAGCCTGCCTGCACTTACTGTGTAAGTGCTTACGCGACACACGTGGTGTGTAGGCAGTTTCATAGAAACTGCATAGAAACTGCATAGAAACTGCACAGAAACTGCAAAAAGAGGACTATCAACCCTAAAAGCCATTTTACCTATGACCGACCACACAGACCGACAGCACAATCCTTTCGCGGGCGAGAAGAAGCCATCCATGCTCAGACGCAGCTCCGGAAATGACTACCATGCCCGTCGCATGTACATGATCACGATTACCACCGCCAACAGGATACCATGGTTTGGACGTGTTGTCGGCTCTACCAGTGCGCCATCAGCCTCTAAAGACTATCCGCATATCGAGCTGACACCTCTTGGCCATGCCGTCGCCCATTGCTGGTATGACATCCATTCCTTTCATCCACAGATTGAGGTCATCCTGCTTCAGATGATGCCGGATCACCTTCATGGCATTCTCTTCGTTACGGAAGAGATGTCTCTCCATCTCGGGAGAGCCATTAACAGCTTCAAGGCGGGATGCAACAAAGCATTCCGGCAAATCATCCTCCATGAAGACAGACCTGCCTTCAACAAAGACCTTAACCCCGACAACCAGGGCCGCTCCCAGCTTCTCTGGTCCAAAGGCTACAACGACCGCATTCTCTACCAGCAAGGACAGCTTAACCGCTGGAAGAACTATTTACATACCAACCCTTACCGTCTTCTCATCAAGCGCGAACATCCGGAAATGTTTAAGGTACAGAGAAGTCTGGTCTATGGCAACACGAGTTTCTCAGCTATCGGGAACCGCTTCCTCATCAACTATCCCGACAAGAAGGCACTGAAATGCTCACGCAGCATGACACCAGGCGGCATTGAAAACCTGAGACAAGCGTGCCTGAGAGATGCTGCTTGCGGAACTGTCTTCATTTCTCCTGCCATCTCTCCGGGCGAGAAAACTATCATGCGAGCCTTGGTCAATGGAGGCTTCCCTGTAGTTTTTCTTCAAGAAAACGGCTTGACTGAATTAGCCAAGTCTGGTGGTAAACGCTTTGAACTATGTGCGGCCGGCCGACTTCTCATCCTTTCTCCTTGGGAGCATCATAACGAACGGCAGACGATCAAACGCAGCCAATGCCTTGAACTCAATGAGCTGGCACAAACGTTAGCAGCATTATGAAGAAAGACGTCACATCGTCGTCACTTCACATTCCCCACCTTGATGAGGTATTCCGCAATCTGCACGGCGTTGAGGGCAGCACCCTTGCGGATCTGGTCGCCCGTGAGCCACAGCGTGCAACTGTTGTCGTCGGCTAAATCCTTGCGGACACGGCCTACATAGACATCATCCTTCCCGGCGCTCTCGAGCGGCATAGGGTAGACATACTGGTCGTTAGGATCCTGTACGAGGGTCACGCCCGGCGCCTTCCTCAAGGCAGCCTGGATGGCACTCACCTCCAAAGGCTGCTCCGTCTCGAACCACACACTCTCGGAATGAGAACGGAGGGAGGAGACGCGTACACACGTGGCCGAGGTACGTACGTCGGAGTGCATAATCTTCCGCGTCTCGTTGAACATCTTCATCTCCTCTTTGGTATAGTCGTTGGGGGTCATCTTGTCAATCTGTGGAATGACATTGTAAGCGAGCTGATGCGGGAATTTCACGATGGTTGAGACGTGCCCCGTCTCCACCATTTCCTTGTATTGCTGCTCCAGCTCTCTCATGGCTGCAGCGCCTGCACCTGACGCACTCTGGTAAGAGGCGATATGAATCTTGCGGATGTGGCTCAGCTTCTCGATAGGATTGAGCACGACGACCATCATGATGGTGGTACAGTTAGGGTTGGCGATGATACCTTTGGGCCGGTCGAGGGCGTCCTCGGGATTGATCTCCGGCACCACGAGAGGCACCTCGGGATCCATACGCCACTGTGAGCTGTTGTCGATCATCACGGCATCATACTTTGTGATGGTCTCAGCAAACTCGGCCGATGTGCCGCCGCCTGCAGAGACAAAGGCAATATCCACTCCGCGGAAATCATCGTTATGCTGCAGTTCCTTTACAGTGTATGCCTTTCCACGAAAGGTATACTGTCTGCCTGCACTGCGCTTCGACCCGAAGAGCAAAAGGTCATCAATGGGGAAATCTCTCTCTGCAAGGATGCGCAGGAACTCTTGTCCCACAGCACCACTTGCGCCTACAATAGCTACTCTCATATAAATAAAAATTGAAACCTTAGGGGCAAAATTACAATAATTCAGCGAAAATATGATTAACTTTGCCACAAAAAAGTAGCTTGATGCCATCATTTGCTTCATATTTCCCTATCACGGACCCCACGCTGGTGTTCTTTGTGGTGCTGCTGATCATCCTCCTTGCCCCTATCATCATGGGCAAGCTGCGCATCCCGCACCTTATCGGCATGGTGCTTGCGGGGGTGGTTGTAGGGCAGTATGGCCTGAATATTCTTGTCAGGGATGCAAGTTTTGAGCTCTTCGGGCGCGTGGGACTCTACTATATTATGTTCCTGGCTTCCTTGGAAATGGACATGGAGGATTTGCGGAAGAACAAGTGGCGAACGCTGGTGTTTAGTTTGCTGACTTTCTGCATACCATTTGTACTGATGTGGCTGACGGGTACTTATATCCTCAACTATACCCCCCTCACTGCCTTGCTGTTAGGTTGCGTGATGGCTTCTAACACCCTTGTCTCTTACCCTATCGTAGCCCGTTACGGTCTCCAACGGCAGAAGAGCGTGACTTTGTCAGTGGGTGCTACGATGGTGAGTCTTTTTTTGGCCCTTATTGTCCTCGCAGCTCTCGTGGCCTCCAATGAGGGTAAGAATGACGTGCTGTTCTGGCTGTGGTTTGTAGTGAAACTTGCACTCTATACGGGCGGTGTGCTGCTTACTATCCCACGGCTGACACGGTGGTTTCTGCGTCGTTACAGCGATGCGGTGATGCAGTTCATCTTCGTCATGGCCGTGCTCTTTCTCTTAGCTGCCTTGGCGGAGCTTGTAGGACTGGAAGGTATTTTTGGCGCGTTCTTTGCCGGTTTGGTGATGAATCGCTATATCCCTCAATTGTCACCGCTGATGAACCGCATTGAGTTCATTGGCAATGCGCTGTTCATTCCTTACTTCCTTATCGGTGTGGGAATGCTCATCAATGTGCGGCTGCTGTTCGGTGGTGGTGGCATTTTGTTTGTCGTAGCCTGTATGGTCTTTTTCGGTACGGTGGGCAAGGCGTTGGCAGCTTATACCGGCGCATACTTCTTCCGACTTCCCCTTCTTGCGGGGCATCTGATGTTTGGTTTGACATCAGCCCATGCTGCGGGGGCTATTGCCATGGTGATGGTGGGCATGAGCTTGAAGACGGCTACAGGGGCTCCCCTGATCAATGAGGGCATGCTCAACGGCATCGTCATCATGATTCTCTTCACGTGCATCATCTCGTCGCTCATCACGGAGTGGGCCTCGCGTGCCACGGTCTTGCGTGAGCATGAATTGCCCTCGGAGGATGTGCCCGATGATGACGAGCGTATCCTCGTGCCCGTGAAATATAAGGAATATGCTGACCGGCTTATCAATTTAGCCATCATGGCACGTAATCCGAAACTTAATCGTCCGATTGTGGCTATCAATGTAGTCTACGATGACGAAAACATGCGTCTCAATCAGAGGAGCGGACAGCAGCTCTTAGAGCAAGTGCAACAATATGCCATGGGCTCCGACGTAACGCTGGAGACACAGGTGCGTATCGCCGCTAATATTGCCAACGGTATCAAGCACGCTTTCACGGAGTTCCACGCCTCTGAGATCCTTATTGGTATGCACATGCATGAGAATGTGTCGCCGAAGTTCTGGGGACAGTTCCACCAGAGTTTGTTCAATGGACTCAACCGTCAGATCATCATGGCACGCCTCTATCATCCGTTGGCCACACTGCGGCAGATTGTCGTGGCCGTACCGTCGAGGGCGCAATATGAGCCAGGCTTTTACCGGTGGATGGAACGATTGTCACGCATTGCCGAGAACCTCGACTGCAAGATACAGTTTAATGGCCGCATGGATACGCTACAGATGGTGAACCAGTTTATCACCAATCACCATCCGAATATGCGCGCCACTTGCGTGGAAATGCCCCATTGGAATGAATTGCCGCGTGTGGCTTCTACTATTGCTGACGATCACCTCTTTGTTGTAGTGACCGCCCGCAAAGGTACCGTGTCGTATAAGACAGCCATGGAACGTCTTCCGGAGGAACTGACGATGTGGTTCAAAGGTAAGAATCTTATGATTATCTTCCCTGACCAATATGGCGACGACAAGCAGACCATGACGTTCGCACAGCCTCAGCATACAGAGGAGACTTCCGCATACGTCACAGTGGCAAAATGGCTTAGAAGCATACATCTGTCAACTCAAAAGCATCAGGACCTATCTTCTCAATCATTAAAAACGACCAAATCGACAACTCAGCAACTCAAAAACAGTCAACTTAATAATTCAGATCATGATTGATGTTAAAGGAATCACAAAATCGTTTGGAAAACTACAGGTGCTTAAAGGCATTGACTTGCATATAGACAAAGGTGAGGTCGTGAGTATCGTCGGTCCTTCGGGGGCCGGCAAGACCACTCTGCTACAGATTATCGGTACGCTCGATAAACCGGATAAAGGCACTGTCGTGGTAGATGGTGTGGATGTCAGGGGTCTGTCGGAGAAGAAACTCGCAGATTTCCGCAATCAGCATATCGGATTCGTCTTTCAGTTTCATCAATTGCTGCCTGAGTTCACAGCATTGGAGAATATCATGATTCCCGCTTTCATTGCCGGCAAAGGGCGCAAGGAAGCCCGCCAGCGCGCGGAGGATCTGCTCAGTTTTATGGGCCTCTTAGAGCGTGCCTTGCACAAACCCAACGAGCTTTCGGGCGGTGAGAAACAGCGTGTGGCCGTGGCGAGGGCACTTGTCAACAACCCTGCAGTAGTGCTTGCAGACGAACCATCTGGAAGTCTCGACTCTAAGAATAAGGCAGAATTGCACCAGCTTTTTTTTGACCTGCGCGACAAGTTTGGTCAAACATTCGTCATTGTCACCCATGACGAGAATCTGGCTAAGCTCACTGACCGTACCATCCACATGAAAGACGGTTTACTGGAAGCCTCTCCAATAACTCCTCTTCAGTCCTCCCCAATGGAGGCGGGAGGTGCTTACCCAAATCTCTCTTCTGATAAAAGATGAAAGGAAAAGAAGTCTCTTTTCTCAATAGGCTGAAACAATTGCACGCTCTCCCTCTCTTACCGGTGAAGGATAGGGAGCTGTCCCCTATTGCAGGGAACTGTGAAGAGGCCTCTGCAGGAGAGTCTTTTTTTCTCGTCGCTCTTAGCGGTGGCGCAGATAGCGTGGCACTGTTGCGGGCACTTATCGCCTTGGGCTATCATGTGGAGGCGGCTCATTGTAACTTCCATTTGCGGGGTAAGGAGAGCGACCGCGATGAGATGTTCTGTAATAATCTATGCGAAGAATTGGGAATCAGGCTGCATGTAGCACATTTCGACACGATAGCGTTCGCGACTCTAAGAAAGGTTTCCATTGAAATGGCTGCCCGTGAGCTGCGCTACCGCTGGTTCACGCAGTTAGCTAAAGACACTGGTGCCGCGGGCGTTTGTATTGCGCATCACAGTGACGATCAAGTGGAGACGATCCTGCTGAATCTTCTTCGTGGCACGGGTATCAAAGGGTTACTTGGTATGCAGCGTCGCAACGGCATCTTTTTGCGGCCACTGCTCGGCGTGTCAAGGCAGGAGATTCTCGAATATCTTCATGCTATCGGGCAAA
Source organism: Hallella multisaccharivorax DSM 17128 (assembly GCF_000218235.1). Lineage (GTDB taxonomy): Bacteria > Bacteroidota > Bacteroidia > Bacteroidales > Bacteroidaceae > Prevotella > Prevotella multisaccharivorax. The sequence continues at coordinate 1,068,757 of NZ_GL945017.1, forward strand.
ACTACGTTACTGACAGTACCAATCTTGATGATGACGTGCAGCGTAACAAGCTGCGACTCGATGTCATCCCGCTGTTGGAAAAAATTACGCCTGCCGCCAAGCAAAATATTCTGCGTATGGCTGATAACCTCGGTGACGCTGAGAATGTGGTGAATCACAGTGTGGAAGTAGCACGGAAAGGTGCTACGAGACATTGTAATGGGGGAGAAGCCTATGCATTGAAAGAAGTATTAGCGTATACAAGTCCTCGTTTGCTCTTTTGGGACATTCTATCCGATCACAGCTTCAACCGCACACAAATAGAGGAGATCCTCCTGTCTTGCGAGAATGGAAAGGACGGTGATGATGATAAGATGAGGAGCAATGGAAAAATGTGGATTAATGAAAAAAACGTTGCCATCATCAGCAACGATGTCCTCTATGTTTATCCGCGTGAGGAATGGAATGCGCCCTTGTCCAGCTTCCGTATTCCGGAAGTAGGTCTCTACATTCTCAGTAATGGCAAAATTCGGGTGTCTATTGACGAGAAGAGCACTTCTTTTATCAGACCTTCAAAAAACGTGAATATCGCCACACTGGATAGTGACGGCATTGTCTTTCCGCTCACGATACGTCCCGTACTTGCCGGCGACCGCTTCACGCCTTTTGGCATGAAAGGCTCCAAACTTGTGAACGATTACCTGAAGGATAAAAAAATCGCGCCTTTGGAGAGGCACCGACAACTCATCGTTACCGACGCTCATGGCGACATCCTTTGGTTGGTGGGGAGAACCATTGACGAGAGATGGAGAATGCGGGCCACGACAAATAGGGTGATGACCCTGTCCGTAGTTTAAGGTAATCGGCTTTGTTATATCCTGATTTGGGTCGCTCTCAGCGTTTATGTCTCAAGAGAAGTGTATTTATCCGTTCAGAGAGGTTTAAGCCCATACAGGAGATAAAAAGAGGTTTTGTGTATGGTATTGTTCCTCCAAGAGAAGGTTGTTTAAATCTTATCAAGGAGCATAAAGCAGAAGATGCGAAGACAGAATTAGAAGTGTATATCAGTCGTTTGTCTATGGTGTGCAATGTACTGGCAAAGTGTACATTCATAGGAAATCTCTACAAGAAAGTACAAGACCCCGACTTGATAGGCTTGATGAGTGGTCATGCCGAGGGAAGCAAGGCTTTAGCGAGGTACTGAGACATTGACAAGAAAATGAAAAAAGATGCGGTTAATCTGCTTGAGTGATAAAAAACACACCAAAAATTTGCAAGATATAGAAACTTTTACCTTGCATTATTAAAATCAAATTAAATGAAAGAGAGCTTCTCATACTTAATACTACTCATAATTCTATTCATATCATCATGCAAAGGCAACTATGATAAACGTATCTCTGCAACACTTACTCTCGTAGAGAACGATAAGCCAGATAGTGCTCTCATGTTACTTAAGAAAATTGGCCAACCAAGGTTGTCTGACCGAGATTTGGCGATGTATTCGCTTGTGTTTACGATGGCTCAGGATAAATCAGGTATAGATATTGACAATGACTCCTTGCTTCGGGTCGCTTATACATATTATAATATCAGACCGAACGACTCGCTATATGCCAAGTGCGAGTACTATATGGGGAAATACTATATGCTCAACGACAGTACAGAGATAGCTTTGGGTTGTCTACAAAAAGCAGCTGATGCCGCTGAGAAACAAGATGACAAGTACACTCTGTGCCTTGCCTTGGAAAAACTTTCTAAAATAATAAGACAAACTAATCCGTTAAAGGCAGTAGAGGTCGCGAGTCTTGCAGAAAAGACTTATGCAAGTCTGCCAGATGCGTCACCATATAACATTATTTACAGTAAATTGAATGTCTGTGAAGCCTTACTTTTCGCAGACAGCCTTCAAAAGGCGGGCAATAAATGCAAAGAAGCCTTGGTTATAGCCATAAAACTAAAGGATCCTAATGTACTTTCTGATGTTTATCAAGACATGTCTGCTATAGAGAGACAGCGGCAAGATTATAGGAAGGCTTTATACTTATCAAAGACATCGTTTAATTCTTATCCTTCTTTTGACGTTTCAAAAGCCTTGAACCTTGCTACTGCTTATCTTGATGCAGATTCTTTGTCATCGTGCAATAAATTACTGAACTCTATCCATACAGATAATGCAGAATATAAATATATTCTTTTCAATGTTAGACACTTAGCTTCAATAAAAGAGCATAATTACAAAGAGTCATGCAATAATGCTGATTCCGCATATCACTATTTGGAGCAAATGTATGACAAACAGCTTAGCAGTAAACAAGATTATTATAATTCTTTGGTGAAGTCAAAATATGAAAGTGGCATTGCTAAAGGGGAAACACGATTGTTGTCATGGCTCATTGTTGTCACATCCTTATTTGCTATGACAATAATTGTGCTCATTCTGTACTCTTATAAGCAATATAAGGTGAAGGCAAAGATCAGGCTAAAGGCAGAAAAAGAGAAGTTACTACAAGAAGAAAGGATATTATATCATAAGGAAATTCAACTATCCACTATGCGCAACTTTATCCTCAAAAGAATAGATACAGCCCAGAAGATTCAAGAATTAAGAGGTAACAAAACCAACAACATATTGTTAACAGAAGAGGATTGGGAAGAGATAAGACTTTTTGTGGACAGTGTTGAAGGCAATTTCGTCACCAAATTACAGAATAAATTTCCCGATCTAAACGAGGAAGACCTCCGTCTTATGATGCTTGTACGCCTTAAAATGCCCACAAAAGCATTAGCTTTGATATATGGGATTAGTGAAAAGTCGATTAAGCAAAAGTTGTTTGTCTATAAGACTAAAGTGGGTATTAATGGTGAAAAGATCTCTTTACGTACATTCATTGAGGCCTTTTAATAATTCATAAACTAAAGAAATAGACCTGGTTTTTAGGGTGGGGTATACAAGTATCTAATATACAGTGTATTATCAATATAATAAAATTTAAAAAATAGACCTCGATTACTTGCTTGATATCACTAAAGTACCTAAATTTGCAGTCGAGAATATAATAAAACGATTTAATATATGAAGAAATTGTTAGCAATATTATTAACGTTTGTCATATTGATACCTTGCAGTGCTTCTGGTATTGATATTCGAAAGGAAGGTACTGTTCAGCATGGTGGTATGCGAATGCCTTCTATAAAGCGTGTTTCTGCTGACTACGAGAACGGACTCATAACTATAGAAGTTAAAGGGTACACTGGTGGAGTTCAAGTTTTTGTCAGTGATTCTCAAGGAAACGTCATAGGGTACATCATATCTTCTATAGCAAATGAGGGTTCTGTATCTTTGGATTTAGGCACCCTTAAAGAGGGCAGTTATTCATTAAAAATAGTTTTGGATAACGCAACTTATGATGGGCAATTCTATGCGTAACATTTGATCAAAATCGCAATAATAGAGGCCAATATTATTAACAGACCACACTGACCAGAAAGGTATGCGGAATCCGAAAAGCTAAAAGAGAATGTAGGAATTAATATTAACTTTTCAAAACCAATCAACTATGAAGAATGACGTTTTTTCTGTTATTGAATCTGGTGACATGTTGAATGAACTATCACTCAGTATGGTGCTAGGAGGAGCTATTGGAAATGAGGGTGTAGGTAGGGATTGTGACCATTGTAATACTTGTGGTAACGGCGGTAACAATTCAAATAATACTACAGAAGAGGAGATCCTTGTTAACATAGGATGAGTTTCATTCGTTTACGGTACGGACATCATTATGGTGTCTGTACTTAAATCTGTACTTAAAAAAGATTATAGCTTATAGTATGCTTATTTTATCTCAATATAGTCATCTTTTTATTTCAAAAGAAGGACGATTTCTTTTGTACAATAGTGAAATCAATATGTTCGTAGAGTTAACAAAGCAGCAATACTATTCAATTCTACAATTTTCTAAGATAGGTGAGGAAAGTGGACTTTCCCATCAGGAGATAGAATATTTAATAGACAAAAGAATAATTGTAGAAGAAGGACATAAAGATGATTATTATAATAAGGTAAAGTTTATAACGAGACTCAACTGTCTTAGTTATGACACTCTTACTCTAAATATTATCCCGACAACAGCTTGTAATTTTTCTTGTTCTTACTGTTTTGAAAAAAACAAGTCTGTTAGAATTATGTCTGATAAAATAATCGAAGATTTGTGTACTTTCGTAAATAAGAATGCAAGGGCACACAAGATTAATCTTATATGGTATGGAGGTGAACCTTTGTTGGCTGCTAATGTAATTGAGAAGATACTGCATAGAATGTCATCGACAATTGATAAGCCTATTGTTCATCAATCCTTAATAACAAATGGCTATTGTATTAATGAGAAAATTTGTAAATTGTTTAAAGAATACAAGCTGGACGATGTACAAATAACTCTTGATGGAATTCGTGCGCAACACAATAGAGAAAGATTCACTAATAATGATCATAACACTTATGACAGAATAATTCGCAATATAGGCATTGTATTACACGAATTGCCCTTAACTCATGTACATGTTAGAATAAATGTAGATGAGAACAATAAACACGATTATCATTTGGTTACTAAAGAAATACGTTCTCTGTATAATACAGATAGATTAACTTTCTATCCTGGATTTTTAAGAATCGAAGATCCTGTTTTGGGGAAAATGAAATCACCATCCATAGTAGAGCAGTCAAAAAGAAAATTCTATTTTGACCTTGAGTGTGAAGGCGAATTTGTAAACTTTTTCCCAATTCATAGGAATAAGTCATGCAGTGCTATAAAACTTAACACTTTTATTATTGGGCCGCAAGGTGAATTTTATAAATGTTGGAATGATGTTGGCTTAGAAGATAGAATTATTGGTTATATAAATAGTGAAAATATTTCCAATCAATCCTTATTTTTGAAATATCTTATGGATGGTACTATGTTTGATGATCCAAAGTGTAGAGAGTGCTTCTTTTTCCCTATCTGTGGTGGTGGCTGTCCGCAATATCGACTAAAAAATAAATTCCAGGATGGTCATTATAATCTGTGTTCTACATTTCGAGATGGTAGTATAGATATGGATTATTTGAACAGGTGTTTAGAAGAACATTACAAAATGGTATCTTCTGTATCTAAGCTTAAATAAACAAAAAATGAGATTGAAAAGTCCTTTTTTTGATTATATACTTAAGTATGTAATGTGTGGATTGTTATCTACAATTGCACATACTGGTATATGTGCCACAATAGTGCATTCACAAGTAAACAAGATTGCCTATAATCATCTTGCAAATATAGACACTCTTAAAAAAGACACCCTTAAAAAAGTGGAGCTTAATGAGGTCGTAGTAAAATCCCGTCAGAAGATTCACAAAGTGGATAATGATGTCTATATTCCGACATCATTGCAGAAAAAAGTGTCTATGAACGGATACGACTTGCTTAGGAATATGGCAATTCCACAATTAGACATTGACGCAATAACCAATAAGGCAACTGTAAAGGGTAAGGCTGTAACTTTTATTATTGATAATCATATTGTAACAAATTCCAATGATATTAAACAGTTATCCCCTGACGACATCCTGAAAGTTGAATATAACAACATGCCCACGGGAGAATATGCCCAATACGACTGTATTGTTAAATTAACGACGAAGCGAAAAGACAGGGGTGGAAACATCATGGCTGGCGGAATGCAGGGACTGAATAAAAATGTTGAAGATTATAATGGCATAGTACGATTCTACAGGCAGAAATATGAGCATAGTCTGGCATATGCTGATTCCTATTCTCATGACGATGACTCGTACATTGCGCAAACAGAGCATTTTGCATATCCAAATGGAGATAAGCTTGAGAAAGATCTTGTTTCTCACACCCCAAGTCAAAAGAAAAGGAACATGAACTTGTTTTATAATTTCCACTATTATGGAGACTCAGCAACATTCAATGTGAGGTTGGGCTATCTATTCCGTAAACCGGAAACAAGTATGGATTACCAGACCAGTTATAAAGGGACTTTTGAAAGGACCACAACATCATTGGAAAATAGCACAGAGTCATCCTATTCGCCATATTTGTTATTTAGCAGTAGGTTTCAATTAAGGGATAGGCAGAGGCTGAGTTTCAGGGGGTCTTTGGATTATTCCAACAACAGATATGATTATCTGCTCAAGGATGGGTCTTTCAATAATAGTAATTACACAAAAGAGCACTACTATAGATTTGTTCTCGGAAGCAATTATACAAAGGTGATGAATAAGAACTGGACCCTAATAGGAGCTTTGTATAACTTCACAGAGAACTCACAGACGAATTACCTTCTCAACCAAATGAATGTGAAGGGAGGTCTGACATATTCAGAGACTTTACTGGAATTGGGAATTTCTAAACGGTGGGAGAAGATGTTTACTTCTTTGGATGGTGGCGTCAGCCAACTGTTCTATAAGATAAGAGTGGAAAGACATAAATACCGTTATAGCCCAAGAATCTCAGCTACAGTAAAATACAATTTTTCGCCGAGCCTCTACATCCAATATCGTGGTAATTTAACAAACAGTTATCCTACAATGACGATGTACAATAACATAGAGCAAGACATTGATTCAATTCAGAAAAAACAGGGCAATCCGGATTTGAAGCCTACAACAATAGTCTCCAACACTTTGAATATCAACTACGATATGAGGGACTGGTCGTTCTATGCTATGTATGATATGTTTATAAGCTGGAAGAATAATGGAGAATTTGTCAACTATAACAACGATTATTTTATTCATTCGTTGCTATCGGAGGGTCATTATTACTATACCAATTTAGAAGTAGGATTGAGCTATTCAAAAAGCGGTTTCTTGTTGAAGTCAAAATTCGGTTCAGAACACTATCAGGTAACCGGCAGAAATGGCTTGTCTAAAACAGAATGGTATAACAAGTCATCTATATCGTACGCAATAAGCGCTTTAAATGTCGGTATGTATTACACAACATACAAGCATGGAGTGTATGCATCTCTCGAGCAATGGTCAAACTCTGCACTGTATGGCTTGACCGTTTCTTATAAATTCAAAGACATTGCCGTGCAGGCTGGCTGTCAAAATCCATTCACGAGTTATCGTTCCCACAGTTCACTGCTTACCCAAGATTACTGTAGATCTCAATATCGCTTTGACAATCTTAAAGGGAAGTACTTTTATCTGAAGGTATCAATATCCTTGAATCTTGGCAATAAGAAACATACATACACCGAAATGGATACCAACAAGAGCATTAATTCTGCTATTATGAAAAATGGCATTAGTAACTAAAAAATCTTTGGTGAAGTCGAAAACTGCTTATGAAAACAAATATATTAACGCTTATCTTTTGTCTTTTTGTTTTTAAAGGATTTTCAGCAAGATCCTCACAAGATACTGTAAGTCAGGTCAAAGATACTATTAACCTCAAAGAGGTTGTAGTTACGGAAGACCTTATTAAACACGAGGCGGGGAAGACAATAGTTAATGTTGTAACTTTGCGAAGAGGAAAGACCAATTTGTTGGAATTGTTGCAGCAAGTTCCTGGTTTGATCGTTGACGACAGTAGTATTAGAATCTTGGGTAAGGGAGGAATAATGGTAATGATTAATGGAAGATTGAGAAATATCCCACAAGGAGAGATATATGGCATGCTTAAGTCACGTAGTGCGTCCAACGTGGTCAGGGTAGAGATTGTTAAGGATCCAGGTGCCAAATATGATGCTTCTGGAAACTACGGCATTCTAAATATCATCACGGAACGTCAGATTAATCATATCGGAGGAGATGTTGGTGAAGGGTTAACTTATAAGGAGAAATGGGGAAACTCACTAAGATCAGATATCAACTACAGCTATAAGAAAGTTGACGTAAATGTAAATGCTGGTTGGGATATAAGAAAAAATCAATATACCGAGAGAAATACTTCATATTTTACAGATTTAACAAGGCCTTTGTCGACAGTCTCCAGGCCAAAAGATAACAACTATAATCTTTCAGGTGCATTTGATTATAATATTGACAGTCTTTCATCTTCGGGTATTTATCTTGCCTATTCTGAAACATATAGGAAAGATATAGCAGTGTCTGATTTCTATTCCTACGATTTGTTTCAAAGGAATATTGAGAGTGGTTCTTCAACTTCTTTTACGAAGATACCACGTAAGAACTTGAATGCCAGTTTTTACGTAGATCGGAAATGGAGCCCGGACAGATGTATAGAGATAATGGTTGATATGTTTAGGTATAGTTACAAAAACAAATACAACTATAGTTCTGTTATGACAGACGGAAATGATGACGTTAACCAGGATTATTTCCGTAACAAGGGGGAGTCTCGATTGACGGGATTTATGTATACGGTAGGTTTCAAATCAATCATTCCTTTAGGTATAAAACTGAGTTATGGGATCAAGGGAACTCTGACAACAACGAATAATTCGACTTTATATGACATTTCAACATTGCCATTTCAAAACGATCGGTTCAAGTATACAGAGAAGATTCATGCTGCTTATATCGTTTTGCAGAGGGAGTTGGAAAAATGGAATTTTGAAATCGGGGGAAGGTATGAATGGACTCGCACACAAGCTGATGGAATAGAGAAGCATAAAGATAATTATAGTAGGCTTTTTCCCAATATTTTTCTTTCTTATTCTTTGAATAATGGATCTGACATTGAGATAGCTATCAATAGTGGCATAGACCGGCCAGGCATAAGACACATAAACTCGTTTTCATTCTATTCTAACAATTATAATGTGTCAAAGGGTAATCCAGAGATAAAACCATCACATTGGTGGAACGCTAAATTGACAGAGAATTGGGTGTTCCCGGGTGGTGAATTAACAATGGATTTGATCTATTTGAGAGAATACAAGTTGTTTGACCAGACTACCTCAATGGATAATACAGGATCTATTACAACCATACAATGGAATAATGCATATGACAATCAATGGAAAGGCTTTGACGCATCGTTGTATTACTATAAACTGAGATGGCTTAAAGTAATAGCTATTGTCGAGTTAGGATATAACAAGAATACTCCATTGTTGAATATTCTTCCAGATAAGTCTTCTTACTTTAATCAATACTACATGACGAATTTAATATTCAAATTAAACAAAAGTAATACTTTGACAGCTACGATCAACTCCAGTTACAAAGGAAAGGAGAAAACCGTTGTCGGTACAATAAATGGTATCTTCAATTTTGGATGTGGAATAGACTGTGTCTTAAAGAAAAAAATCAATTTTCGATTTGCAGTAAATAATATTTTTGCAAGTGACATTTCTGGCACAAACAATTCTAATGATAGCATGCATATGGACTTTAGAAACAGTTATAATCCTATCTCTGTAACTTTAAATGTATCTTATAATTTTGGAAGTGAGATCAATATTAAGTCCAAAAATCACATAAGTAAAGATATAGAAGAGCGTTTCTGAAAGATGTACTTCCAAGGACAGCCTATCAGTCAAGGCTCTTAAGGGTCTTCGAGTAAAGGTGATATACAGCGTATTATCAATACAATAAAATTTAAAAAATAGACCTCGATTACTTGCTTGATATCACTAAAGTACCTAAATTTGCAGTCGAGAATATAATAAAACGATTTAATATATGAAGAAATTGTGGGGTAGTCAACTCAACTGTGTCAAGCCTGTTTTCCGTTAGGCTTTAACCTCGGTCGGCGGGATGCGATTTTTAATCGCATTTCGAGAGGATGTCATCTGAACTGTGTCAAAGACTAAGACAATAAATTTATCATCGCTCTGTTTATAGAGTATAAAGAATTAATACAATCGTTGTATTGTTCTTCTACAACAAACTCGTATTTGCCATCTTCCTTCTTGGTAGTTTCCTGTACGGTGCCTGGATATCGCTTTTCCTCCGAAGGCGAAAAATGCTTGACTATGAGTTGTTCGAGCAGCAGGCTATCAACAACAACAAGACCTATGAGTTCATCACTTCCATGCAGGAAATCAAGCTGCAGGATTGTGAGCAGCGCCGACGCTGGGAATGGGAGGACACGCAAGCCGACCTCTTCGGTGTGCAGATGAAGTCGCTGAAGCTGCAGCAGACGCAGGAGGCCGGCAGCATACTCATTAACGAAGTGAAGAACATTGTCATCACGGTCGTCTCTGCAGCAGCCGTCATTCATGGTCAGATGACTCTCGGTATGATGCTCGCCGTGCAGTATATCATCGGGCAGCTGAACTCGCCCGTGGAGCAGCTGATGAACTTCTTCTACTCCTTGCAGGACGTGAAGATCAGTCTTGAGCGTATCAATGAGATCCTCCGGGTGGACGATGAGAACGGGAAGGAAGGACTGAAGACCTCGCTTGCCGACAACAGCAAAGGCATTGATATCGATAGCATCATGTTCAAATATGATCCCCATGCCTTGAATAAGACCTTGGACGATGTGACCATCCATATCCCCAAGGGTAAGGTGACTGCTATCGTCGGAGCCTCGGGTTCCGGCAAGACAACGCTCGTCAAGCTTATGTTAGGCTATTATCCGGTTTTAGAGGGCAAGATTAATATCGGCGGTACCGATATCAATACGCTCAACAAGAAATGGTGGCGGCGCTAGTGCGGTGTCGTCATGCAGGACGGCGTGATATTCTCCGAGAGCATCGCGAGGAATATTGCCGTGGACGACGGCGACATCGATAAGGAACGGTTACTGAGAGCCTCCGAGATAGCCTGTATCAAAGACTATATTCTGTCGCTGCCGTTGAAGTATAATACGAAGATCGGTCGTGATGGTGTCGGATTGAGCCAGGGACAGAAGCAGCGTATCCTTATTGCCCGCGCCGTATACAAGAATCCCGATTATATCTTCCTTGACGAGGCAACGAACTCTCTTGATGCAAACAATGAGCGTGCCATCGTTGAGAATCTCGACAAGTTCTATAAAGGCAAGACAGTCGTCATTGTCGCCCACCGCCTGAGTACCGTCCGCAACGCTGACCAGATTGTGGTAATCGACCACGGTAGGGTGGTCGAGACGGGTAACCACGAGATGCTGACTGCCAAACGTGGGGCATACTATAATCTCGTAAAGAATCAGTTGGAATTAGGAAATTAATATTATAAATATCAGAAAATGAGTTTTATAAAAGACATATTACATAGCTCGGAAACATTGAACTTGGAAAACAGGGAAAATGAAATTTTTCTGTATCCATACTATAGCTATGTCCAGCAAAAGATATCTTCCGTAGTCCCTAATGATACAATTATGGGTAAAAGCAATCATATCAATAGCCTGACATACCAAATAGTTTCTTACGCTTATGAAAATTACTTCAAATTCGTATATCCCTACGAATATAGGCTCGCAAAAAATAATAATTACCTCAGTGGGGACACTGACAAAGAACAAAACAGAGACTTTGTCGTTAATCTATCTTCAGAAGAAGAGTGGATAGAATACCTTTTCGAAAAGTACCCCAAACTGCTATACATGCTTGAAACTTACACGAATGGTATTATTCTATACCTGAAGAAGTTTCTTTCATCCTTACAAAAGGACTACCAGTTACTGAATTCTTTTTTCAAACTTGAGAATTCGGGAGTAGATGAGATTCAATTATTCAAGGGTGATTTACACAATGAGGAATGTGTATCTTCTGTATCGTTCTCTAATGGCGTAAAATTGTATTATAAACCTAGATGTGCAGCAAACGAAAAATTCTTGTCAGATGTTATTGACCTTCTTCGTGGTATGGGTTGGGATGTTAAATTGGGCATTCCCAAGTACATTGACGGATGCTCTTATTCATGGCATTTGCACATATCACCGAAAGAAATGACAAATAGAGACTCCATAAAGGATTATTATGAGAATCTTGGTAAATTGCAAGGTCTGTTTTATCTTCTAGGTTCTCAGGATGTTATTCCTGACAATGTTTTCTGTATAGCAGGCTGCACTTATCTTATAGATTGTGAGTCCATTTTGACGAAGCCGTACAGATATAAAGACAGTTCAAAACTTAGCATGTACTTGCAAGAATCTGTGATTCGGACGGGCATCTTACCTGACTGGATGTTCAGCAACGCCAATGAACGTAATAAAATATCTTCAGTTCTCTTTAAATTTGACGATAAGAACTGCCATCTTCCTAAAGTTAACGGTGCGTCTGTAGAAATTGCATCTGATACTTTGCAATATTTTGAAAATGGATTTGAAGAGGCTTGTAATTTCTTTATTGCGCATAATGTGGAGATTTTTAACTTCTTAAATTCTTATAATCCATTGCGGATAACGGAGAGAGTGCTGCTACATCCGACGGTAATATACACCCTTATCTTAAGGGAAATGGTTACTCCGCCTTATCTTCATGGAACCGAGAACATCAAAAAGCTTATAGAACCGATAGTCAGAGAAGAATCATTCGGTTCCGAAAGAAGCAGAATCATCGAATCTATTTCCGATCAAATTGAATCAGGAAATGTTCCGTTCTTTTACACAATGTCAGTAGACCCATCGTTATACACATTACCACATAAAACGGTTATTAAAAATTGGATATCAAAAAATTGTGAAGCTTTTTATTCAATAAAGAAAAGACTTCAGTCTTTGAACAGAAAAAGAGAGAATGAGCAAATTTCAATTATTGATGAATCTGTCAACTTCTTTCTTGATGTTAAAGACAGAAGACAAAAGGAAAAACGTATATTGCCAACTGATGGAAATGTCTTGGACGGACAATCCATAATGGAAGCGATTGAACGTATTGACAAGGAAATTCAAAACAGAATGATAGATGTAGACGAAGAGCTTGGTTTTGTATGTAGAACAAAAAACGGCTCAGTACCAATAGTCCGTGGATAGATTAACTTTATTATCCGAAGATCGTTGCAACTCTGTACATGAAGAAAGGAAGGTCTTGTACACCTCTGACTTGTGCTCTGAAGCCCTTCGTCTTTGAGTTGAGGGACTCTGCAGAAGCATTGGTCGATCTGTTGTTAAAGTAGTTAAGAACTTCCTCCTCTCTGTACTTGATAGCATCCCTGGCTACTTTGATCTCACGCAGGTTGGAGTTAGCTACACGCTGATACCACTCATGCAGTTTCACTCTTGCAGTCTCCTTGTTAAGGCTCTTATCTCTGAAGATAGCTCTAAGACTGCACACATGTCCGTATGCTTCCTTTATCTTCGGATGCATGTCGAACAGCAGGTTGGCTCTTTCCCTTTGCTTCTCGCCCCATTTGTCACCGCTTTGCGTAAGTAGGTACCGGCTCCTCGTAAGCAGTTCTACATGAGTATCACCGTTGGACAGTTCTTCGGGCTTGAACCGCTGATTAAGTCGCATCGGCTTACGGCCACGCTTCTTGCCCTTGTAGTTCTTCGGATGGTTCTTCCTGTAGTACTTGCGGCGTTTTGGCACGCTTTCTCGTAGTTTTTTTTTCTGTGTTCAGTTCTTTCTGTTTTGTTTCTGCTCCTTTTATGGCTTCGCGCTTTCTCTCTCAGACGGACCTCCTCTACGGCATCTGTACAGCGCTTGATGATGTGGAAGCAGTCTACGACAATCTCTGCGTTAGGGAACGCTTTGGTGGCTATGGTATACATGCTGTCTGAGAAGTCCATCGTAACCTCTTTTACAGCAAGACGTTTCTCTTCAGGTATCTGCATCAGGACCTTGATGACATCAGACGCCTTAGTTCCGCTCACAGAGGCAACAAGAGTACCGTGCTTACCGTGTCCTGCCTTGTTGGATACAAACGTCCTGAGGTCTTCATGAAGCAGAGTCTCATCGATACTCAGGCAATCTCCCATGTTCTCAGGAAGCAACACCCACTCAGCCGCGTGGTCAACCTGATCCCAGTCTTTGAAGCCGCTCAGACAGTCCTTATACGCCCGTTCAAGTTGGCGACCGTCAATCTTGTAGATCTGCGCCACGGAACGTGCCGTGACCGGGTACGTATCCAAATATTTTTTTTAAGACATCAGCGAACTCCTTCGAGTAGCTGGTGCCGTTGGCAACTAAATCATAGCGATTAAGAACTACATTATGGCCTTCACTGTCTATCCATCGGCGACGTCGCACATGCAGGATGACCTTGCGGTCACGTACAGGGAAGTCTGTCACTTCACGGCTCTCTGTGAATCCGTTAGGCTTAAGGTCATGCCACTCATCAGAGCGTGTATCTCGCTCATCAAGATAGATGTGGAGCTTGATCTTCTCTGCTCCGGTCTCTGCATATTTACCTGTATGCTCTTCGCTGACGTCTGTCACGTCAAAGAAATCCAAGATACCATCTGGAAGCAGAAAGCTAGCCAGAGTCTTATAGTCGAATGTAGAAGTCTTCTTTCCCATGAGTGCAAAGGTAATGCTTTCTCATTGCATTCATCACACAGACAGACAAGAAAATCAACTACAAGCTATAGATTTAATCCACGGAATATTGAAACTGTGCCCAAAAAACACTTATGACGGGAAATTTCAGATTTGTCTTATGAATGATTCCCTATATGACGGACTTGCTGGAGTTTGCCTTTTTTATAATACCCTGTATGGTTATAGTCATAATCCAAAACACAAGGAAATCGCTGGCAGAATATTCAGCCAGTTGTGTAAAAGTAGAGAAGAAAGTTATAAAGGTGTAGACACTGAATCAATACCTATATCACCATTATCCGGTATTACCGGCTTAGTGTATATAATGGAGCGGTTTAATGAATTATATGACAAATCCGTTTATTCTTCGATAGTAGATGAAGTAAAGAGATTGATACCCCAAACCACACAATATGATTTCATGTCTGGTCTGGCCGGACTAGTCCTGTTTATTGTCCAATGTAAAAAGATTGGAGAACGTGACAGAACAGATATTCTGATGATGTGTGCTGACAGGCTGACAACTCTTGAAACCGAAAAAGGTGGAATTGCTTACTGGACATATAATGAGGGTAATGATATAATTGGAAGAAAGAAGATGGTCTTGGGCGGATTCGCCCATGGAAGTTCGTCCATGTCCTTGGCAATGTTTCTATTGTACAAGCATCTTGGAGATAGCAAGTATTACGAGGTTTACCGACAATCTCTTTTACATGACAGATCCTTTTACTCGGAACAAATAAAAGGGTGGATAGACGGCAGAAATCCCGAAGTTCCTGTTGACAGTGGAAGTTGGTGTCATGGAGCAGCGGGAATTGCACTTTCAAGGCTCATTTTGATGTCTATGGGTTGTCAAGATCCTTATTTGCGGAAAGAGTTGGAAGTTGCTGTAGGACAAATACGAAAGAGAATTGGATATAATCTTTCTGTATGTCACGGGTCTATGGGCAATTTGGAAGTCTTGCAATCTATAATGCGTCTGAAAAAGGGTAACGGTTCTGATTGTATAGGTTGGATAAATGCGATAGCGAAATCGGTATACCAAGGGAATGATATAATTTGTGGAGATGATAACAGAAACAGTCAGGTGGGATTGTTTATGGGATTCGCCGGTATAGGCTATCAGTTCCTCAGATTTTACGACTGGAAAAATGTCCCGAGTCTATTATGTCTTGAGGTTACGCCAAAAATAAGCTTACTGCATGGAGAATAAGACGGAAGCCATTAAGGCTTTCTATGTAAAACAATTTAAAAATAAAAATTATGAAGAATTTCTGTCAATTGAAGTCAGTGGTAACTGACGAGTTCTCAGTTCTGAGTAAGGATTCCTTGATCCTTATCCTAGGTGGTCAATCACACAATGTGGCGGCTGGTGCATCGTGCGGTTCATCTGGCAGCAGCAAGGATTGTGACGGGACAGCCGTCTGTAACTGCAGATGTCCCATCATAGTACACAAACCAGTAGAAAAGCCTTCTCATGAGTAAAGGGTATCACGTTTAGTTCTCTTCCATTTGGGTGAAGGCATATTCAAAAGCTATGAATAATGCTTTCACCCAACTTTGGCAGTATTGCAATGGAGGTCTAAGCCGTTGACATGATATTCTAGATTAAAAATTCAGATTTTCTCAAAAATTAGTATTTTTGCATTCATGAAGGAAATAATCTTATTAGTAATCATGTGTTTTCTTGCAACGAAAGGCATTAAAGCGCAGACTGACAGCATTAAGACTGACACGCTGCAGGAAGTGGTGGTGACGGCTGACGGCCAAATTGAAACAGCCGACAAGGCGGTACTGTTGCCAACTACTCTTGAGAAGAGACACTCCACAAACGCTTTTGATTTGCTAAGTGTGATGCAGCCGCCCGAGCTTGACGTGTCCTCACGGACGAGGAACATCACCACCCACAGTGGCGGAGAGGTCGTGTTGTGCATCAACGGCATGGAGGCATTGCCTGAGGATGTGGCGGCTTTGCGCGCCAAAAACATACGCAGCATAGAGTACATACGAACGCCAAGCGGCAAGTATGCCGGCAAGGCCGGACTGGTGAACTTCATCACCGTGAAGATGGATTACGGAGGAAACGTGTACCTCTCGGCGACGGAGGGGCTGGCCTACAAAAACGGTGATTACCTTGCTTATACCGATTTCAAACGGAAAGGCCTCACGACGTCACTTACTGCGTCCGGCGATTGGTCACATGACAACAGTTATACGGACGGACAAGAATCATTCAGATTTACTGACCAGTCAGCACTGCTACGGGATTACGCCTCTCCTTCATCCATAAGAAAGAACAATGACCAAGCCGTGAGACTGCGTGTGACCTCAACAGGAAAGAACCACCGTTTGAACGCTTACGTCAGTCTGAATCGCCAGGCTGTGCCTAAAGCGGAGACCAATATAAATACCACATATTCCGGAAAGTCTGAGGGTCAGACCAAGAGACTCACTTCATCGGACGGCCGGAATCTCTCTCCCACACTATACGCCAACTATACTGTCTGGTTGCCCAAGAACCAGACTCTCGACTTTACCATGTCAGGCTCATTCGGGCATAACAGGTATAACAGTCGATATACGGAGACCAGACAAGACGAGTTGACTTCCTCCGTGAAAGAGAATAGCAATTCCGTTCAAGGCAGCATCCAATATCTCAAGTCGTTGGAAGGTGGCTTAAACATCTCAGGGTCTTTGCAACATGACCACAACCATTACAAGGATACCTATTCGGGGTCTTCAACGGGAGTCCAGCGTTTGACAACTGAAGGGACGATGGCTCTGCTGCAAGTCAGCAAATACAGCCAAAAGTATTATTATTACGTCTCAGCCGGTGTCTCCAATTCCGCGGTATCTCTCAATGACGTTCATTACGACTATTGTGTTCCCGTGGCATTCTATGGTGGAAATTACGCTTTTAGCGACAAGCACTCATTTTCCCTGAATGGCCTGTTCACACATACGCTTTTCAGTCCGTCGGACAAGAACTCAATGACTGTTCCCACATCGTTCTTTGAGGCCACATGCGGCAATCCAGACCTGAAACCCATGAAAGTGTTGGGAAACACGCTCTCTTATAACGGGCAGGCTGGGAAGTCACGTTTCTCCATATCCTACGCCAGCAATATTTACTTCGACAATATCCTGCACCGGTATACTGCTGACAACAGAATGATTTTCGATACGCGTGTGAATGACGGCACTTTCTACGGAAACATGCTCTCCGCTTCGTACACGTACAACTTGTTTGACAACCGCCTGCGTCTCAGCGCAACCGCCATTGAAGAGTACAATATGCTCCGTGGCGAAACTTATGACATGTCACGCAACATTTTCCGTTTCAGAGCCTCTGCTACATACCTGACTGGCGACTGGACGCTGCGTCTTGGTTATCGGACACCATACACCACACTTGATATCCGGGAGCCCTATCTTATCAGCCGCCGTCCGGTATATGAGCTGCTGGCAAGATGGAATCATAAGGATTGGTCAATTGAAGCCTTGGTGCGCAATCCGTTCTGCCGGTACAACAAGCAGCATATGACTATGGACTACGGCTGCTACAACCGTGATTTATGGAGACACAGCGAATCGGACGGGCGCAATATCAGCCTGACCGTAACTTACAGTCTCGGATATGGCAAGAAGACAGAGCGTGGTGATACGGAAATAAACAAGACCGTGAACAGTGCCATTATGAAAACGTATTGAATATATGAGAAAGACCATTTTCATCATCATCGCAATAATCGTCGTATTGGCTGGAATTGACTGGGTACATGCATGCAGCAAGGACAGGTCGGGCAAGGATATGTTTGCCAGGCTATTGACCTATGCGGATATGTATGAATATAAAGACCCTGATTTTGATTACGTTATTCGTGTGCCGTCATTTTTCGTAAAACAGCCCGACTCACTAAAGACAGAGAAAGGAAGCATGCGTTTTGAATACAATGACCAGTGGATAAACGTTGTCATTGAAAGCCGTGTGGTTTACAACAGAGGTCATTTGCTACGGAACAGTTGCGATTCCATAATTCACACCCTTAAAGCGACAAAACATAAAGTCGGAAGGAATTACGTGATTTTTTCCGGGCCACAATATGAGCAGGGAGAGGTTGTCGACGGCTACAGCTATTACACTAAGGTGATGGAAAACAGAAAGCTGTGGTTTGTCTGCACAATGATATATCCAGATGACTACAAGGATGTCCTCACACGTATGTTCAAGGAGATAAACTCATGGCAGATATGGGAGCGCCAACGACCAGAATTGAAACAGGGAGAATCCCAGACACCAGGATACAACAGTCTTAAATAGCGACTAAAGACATGAACGACACAATAAGTACAGACAATATAGAATTACGTAGCGAGAAAGTACGTCACATCATCGGGAAAGTACCGCCGTTGCTTGTCCGGACGGGGACAGTCGTCGTTACACTGATAGTCATAGCCCTGGCTGTAGCTTTCTACACCATCCGCTATCCGATAACGATAGAGGTTGAGGGCAGAGTCATGCCTCACGACACCCTTCAAATCGTTATCCCTTATAAGTATCTCTCTCTCTCTTCACAGAGCCACGGCAGGTCAGTGTGACTTATGAAGGAGAAGACACGGATGTCCGGCCTCATGTATATTCCATCACATCCTTTAGCCGTAGGCTGCTGAGCATAGGGTCAGACAACTACTTTATTGCCAAGGCAAGTATAGCATCAGACAAGAGCCATGTTCAGCTTGGTCAGAAGACGGAAGGACAGATAATCGTCAGTGACAAGACCCTATGGCAGCAGGTATTCCGATAAATTGCGAACACCGAACATCGTTTATAGAATACAGTGGTGAAGTTTAAGAGAATAAAATTCAACATCAGGATGGCTTCCATCGAATTAACTCGGCAAAAACTCGGCAAAAATCTAAAGGTAAAAGGCTAACTACTTTAAAATAAAGCAGTTAGCCTTTAAAGTGGTGCGCCTGACAGGACTCGAACCTGCACTGCGTAAACAACTAGATCCTAAGTCTGGCGCGTCTACCAATTCCGCCACAGGCGCTTTGCGAATGCAAAGGTAGAAAGATTCTTGCAAATGAACAAGTAAATCCTGATCAAAGTGAATGGTTTCTGTATGTCGTGTATAAATTAAAGGATTTTTGTGGAAACAGAATGGATATTGATGTAGTTAGTCTAATTCGTGGTAAAATGTATTCCATTTCTTATCCCGAAAGGCTTATATATCCTGAATTTTATGTAAATTTGCCATCTAAATATCACGACCATGGACATTAAACTGCGGCACAATTCGAAGATGCGGCTTTTGTTTGGCGCGTTTCTTCTCATCGCTCTTCCTGGGCTTCTGTTTATCCTTGTATGGCCTTTTGCGGGTTGGGAGGTGGCGCTGGTCTTACCATCAGTGTGGGAACTGCTGATGGTCTATGGTTTTTTCTTTGGCTGGAGGCATATCATTGTCAGACGCGCTACTTGCACATCGTCGTTGCTTCCTCGTGCTTTCGATGGCTATAAGGTGTTGCAACTTTCTGATATCCATATTGGCACCTATCTACGCAACCGCAGTTTTATCGATAAGCTTGTGCGCATAGTCAATGATCAGCACGCTGATCTTGTGGTGTTTACGGGTGATCTTGTCAATGTCTCTGCCGAGGAAGTCATTCCTTTCCAGCATGCCTTGGGGCAGATACAAGCTCGTGACGGCATTTTCTCTATTATGGGTAACCATGATTATTGTGAATATATTCCTGTGAAGACGGAGCATGACATTGAGAAGAACCAGACGGTGCTACGATATTTGGAAAGGAAGATCGGTTGGCGACTCCTTCTCAATGCGCATGCCTTGATTCGACGTGGCAACAGTGAAATAGCCATTATCGGTGTGGAGAACATCAGCCGTCCGCCTTTTCAGGACTATGGCGATCTGAAGAAAGCCATGGCTGGACTCCCAAAAGGTATGTTCAAGATTTTATTGAGCCATGACCCCAGCCATTGGCGTCGTGGCGTGCTCCATCAGACCGACATCGCCCTGACGCTTTCTGGTCATACCCATGCCGGCCAGATACGTGTAGGCCATTGGTCGCCCTCGCGTGCCGCCTATCAGGAATGGGGAGGTAAATACATTGAAGACGGTTCCATGCTCTATGTCTCAACCGGCATTGGTGGCACCGTGCCTTTCCGCATTGGTGCCTGGCCCGAAGTGAATGTCATAACCCTTTGCGTTGCTTCACGAGTTTCATGAGCTTGTCGTCCATCTTCATTGTAGCCCCACTGGTGCGGTAATAAGACCGTGCGATGCCCTCGGGGAGAAAGTCCTCCTTGAATGAGACAATGCCGTTTTCATAGGGATGGATGCGAATGCGCAGCAAGTCTTCGCCTTCGTTGTTGCGCTCTATCACATAGAAGATGACAGTGGAAGTGACATCGATTCCTTCCACGTTATGGTCGTCGCGGAAGGCATTGTCAATGATCGTCTTGATATAAAGGCGGAAGCTATCCATCGTTTGGTTGCCAATGAGCCGATGCGCATAAAGGTACTCCATGTCGTTTTTCAGTCCCACTGCCATTCCGTAATCGTTGACACCTATAAGGATCTCTCCTCCTGAGACAGTATTGAGAAAACCGCATACAGCCTTGAGGATTGCCCATTTTTGTAGAGACGGGTCGGCTTGCATATTGTTACCCGGCGGGAAAACCACTGAGGTCTTGAATTCCAATGTATCACTCTCCTCGCCATAGTCGGTATAGTTACGTGTGATGTTGTGATAAATATCTGAAACACCAATATATTCAGCAATACTCTTCTTGATACGGTTCAACTCTGTGGGCTCCAGTTTCCCCCGCAGCACGTTGGAAGCCGAAATCATTTCGTCAAGGTAGTCAGCATTGATTTCGTGTCCGGGAGAGAGTTGCAGTCGCTCCACATTCAAGTCCTGAAACTTGGAAAGTTGCTCTACAATATTCTTCTCTTTGCTCAATAACGGCAGGTGGGGGAGTGTGTCGTCATCACGCAATGACAGTGTCGACGCGGTTTGATCGCCCAATGCAAAGTGGATAAGACATTCCTCGTAGCGCATTTGCTGGCGAAAGAAGGCCTTGCTCAGTGTGTCAGACACCACAGCGGCCATAAATCTTGCCGCAAAGAGACATAGGTATCGTGTTGTGCTGTTGTTGGCGACTTGTGCATAACGATAAAGGATATGGATAAGTAAGGGTATTGTTGAGGGAAGAATGTTCTCAGCCTTGCGGGCGGATTGTTGCTCTTCCGGTGACTCATAATAGTAATCCAGAAAGGCATCTATGAAGGTATGACGCGTTTGAGAGATGAAATTGTCGTAGGAACCTTTAAATAGAGGCGGCTCATTCATCACATATTTACCATTGATCACCCAGTTGCCGCTCTTGTCTTTCTTCGAGTCGCTGATCTGAATTCGCACAGGCATTCTGTTCTTTACCGCTTGGCGAAGCTCATCAGTGAGTCTGCCCAATACATTGACCTGCATGCCTGAGTCTGTGAGCCAGCGGTTACCATTGCCTTTGGCATATTCCATGAGGTGAATGGCATCGCAGATCTGTGGATTAGCATTTGCGATATAATCTTCATTGAACTCCTTGAAAACTTGTGCATCAATGATAAAAGGATAGTGGTCAATGGACTGCTTTCTCACTCGGAGTACATCGCCGATTTGAAGAATGTCAATGAAATTATCCTTGGATATTGAGAAGATGTCACTGTAATAATTAAACAGGTTGTAAGGTATAAAGACGCCACCCCTCACCTTTTCATAATCAGGATCGATACTTTCACATTCCACGAATCCATATTTAATGGCAAGCACTCTCACCTTCAACATGTCCCCGCTTTCATAGTATTTCAGATTTTTCTTAATGCTTGGGCCTACATTGTCGAGTCCGCGCACCAAATCGGTACAAGTGTCTATGAGCTCCGGGAAATCGGTTTTATTGGTCTTATCTGTCCGGTGAACCAAAACATTCACGTTGAGGGGCAGACGAAACTGAGAAGCTAAGTCGCCTTTGTCGAAATCTTGTTTATTCATCGGCAGCAGGTTGATGTTGCCCTTATCTATCGTTAACAACCCTTTCCCTTCTATATAATGATAGCCTTCATAGGGTGATTCCTTGAAGACCGTTTTACCGGTCTTCTGACAGAATAATGAAAGAGAGAATTGCGGAATTCTTTCTATATCATCCCAATTGAAGCCATAGACCACGACCTTTTTGTTTTCCGCGCAACAGGTGGCCACTTTTATTAAATCAGAAAGCAATGACGCATCAGGGGCTTTCTCCACGCTTAGCAAGATGTTGCATAAGGCTGCCAAGGCGCTATCGTCGGTCAGGCCTTTCTTTTGTGCTGCTAATAGATAAGAAGCAACCAGTCCGACATTCTTTTTCAGTTTAGTCTCTTCCCACTGTAGTGCAATGGGGTGATACACTTTATCCTTGTCAACCAGACAGCAGATGTCGTCAACAACCTCCTTCAAACAAAGAAAGGTCTTATTGAATTCACTGTCTTTGGTCTCTCTCTCCGCATCATAATAATAGCCTCGGAGATAGGGGAGCATCTTCTCATAATTGTCTATGACATATTCCTTGCGAACCTCAAGCCAAAAAGCCGGTTGTTGTCTCATAAAAAAACTGATTTTAGTAACTCTTACAAAGTTACTAAAATCAGTTGTCTTTCTTTGTTTTTACGTCTCTATTTTAAGTTTTTTACGACTTAGAGAGGATATTCGTCAAAGGCATAGAGCACGGTGGATAGATAGCGCTCGCCTGTGTCGGGCAGGAGAGCAACGATGTTCTTACCCTCATTCTCAGGACGTTTGGCGATCTCGGTTGCTGCAAAGACAGCCGCTCCGGAAGAGATGCCAACGAGAATACCGTCTTGTTGAGCGATTTGCCTGCCTGCACGGATGGCGTCGTCATTCTCTACGGCAACAATTTCGTCAATGACCGATGCGTCATAAGTCTCTGGAATAAATCCGGCACCAATGCCTTGAATTTTGTGTGGGCCAGGATTGCCGCCTTCCAAAACTGGAGAAGCGGATGGCTCTACGGCCACAACCTTCACATTAGGGTTGTTTTCCTTCAGTCGCTTGCCAATGCCAGAGACGGTACCGCCTGTACCTACGCCAGCCACGAAGATGTCGACCTTGCCGTCAGTGTCTTCCCAGATTTCCTTACCCGTTGTCTCATAGTGTTTCTGTGGGTTGGCGGGATTCTCAAACTGCGCCAGGATAACTGCGCCCGGGATGGAGTCACGTAGGCGCTCGGCCTCGGCGATGGCTCCTTTCATGCCAGCGGCACCAGGAGTGAGCTTCACTTGCGCGCCATAAGCCTTCACGAGGTTGCGACGCTCTACGCTCATGGTCTCCGGCATGGTCAGGATGAGCTTATAGCCCTTTACAGCGGAGACCAGTGCCAAGCCTACTCCTGTGTTGCCACTCGTGGGCTCAATGATGGTAGAGCCTTTTTTCAGTTTGCCGTCATGCTCAGCAGCCTCGACCATGGCCAGGGCAATGCGGTCCTTTACACTGCCACCGGGGTTGAAAAACTCTACCTTGGCGATCACAGGTTTCTTCAAACCGCGGAGTTGTGAGTATTTCCGGAGCTCCACAAGGGGAGTCTTACCAATCAATTCGGTAATGTTATTATAAATCTTAGCCATACTATATTCTGTCTTTTGTGTCTATTTATTCCTATATTATTTGTGTCTTTCACGTTTCTCATGCATTGAATGCTTCGGACACTCTCGTTTTATTTCTGTGTGCTCACAGCCTTAAATGCCTGATCCAAGTCGTCGATCAAGTCCTGATAATGCTCTGTACCGATGGAGAGACGGATAGTTCCGTCGAAGATTCCCTGCTCAGAAGCCTCTTTGTCAGACAGCTCAGAGTGAGTGGTGCTCTTCGGATGGACGACGAGTGACTTCACATCGGCCACGTTTGCCAAATCGGAGAAGATCTTCAAGTGATCGATGAAGTCCCACGCTGTCTGCTGGTCGCCATCGATTTCAAACGTGAAGATAGATCCTGCGCCATTGGGGAAGTATCGCTCGTAAAGGTCATGGTTGGGATGGTCGGGCAGTGACGGATGGTTGATCTTCTTTACCAGCGGCTGTGACTTAAGATAGTCGATGACCTTGAGCGTGTTGAACACATGACGCTCTACGCGCAGCGAGAGGGTCTCCAGTCCTTGCAGCAGGATCCATGCGTTGAACGGAGAGATACAGGCACCCTCATCGCGAAGCAACAGCGCGCGTACACGGGTCACGAAAGGTGCGGGCAGCTTGCCAAAAACCAGACCGTGATAAGAGGCATCGGGTTGGGTAAAGCCTGGGAACTTGTTATTTTGGAAGTAGTCGAAATGGCCTCCGTCAACGATGACGCCGCCTAAACTTGAACCGTGGCCGCCGATGAACTTTGTGGCCGAGTGGACTACGATGTCAGCTCCGTGCTCGATAGGGCGAATGAGGTAAGGCGTGCCGAAGGTGTTGTCAATCACCAAGGGGATGCCGTGGCGGTGGGCTATTTCTGCAGAGCGCTCAATGTCGGAGATGTTGGAGTTGGGGTTGCCCAGCGTCTCAATGTACACGAGCTTGGTATTGGGCTGGATGGCTGCTTCTAAGGCATCATAATCGTCAGAATTGACGAAAGTGGTGCTGATGCCATATTTTTTCAATGTGTGCTTCAGTAGGTTGTAAGTGCCGCCGTAGATTGTATCGGTTGCCACCACATGGTCTCCGGCATAGGCCAGGTTGGTGATAGCATAGGTCACGGCTGCCGCACCGGAGGCAACGGCCAAGCCACCCACTCCGCCTTCAAGGGCTGCCACTCGGTCTTCAAAAACCCCTTGCGTGGTGTTGGTCAGACGACCGTAGATGTTTCCCGCATCTTTCAGATGGAAGCGGTCGGAGGCGTGCTGTGCGTTGTGGAAGACGTAAGAGGTGGTCTGGTAAATAGGCACGGCGCGTGCGTCGGTTGTGGGATCGGCCTGTTCCTGTCCTACATGAAGCTGAAGTGTTTCGAAATGAAGTTTTGTCTCGTTGCTCATAATCTCTTTGTTGTTTTTGATGCCGTCCGCATATTGTTATGATGTGTTTTCGGCGGTGATACGTTTATTGTTTTTTCATGTTGCAAAGTTATGGAGAATTTCCGGTATAGGCAATCCCACATTATGGGCATTCGTATACCATATATGTGGTATATTGCGTTTAAAAGCCGTTGATTATGGTAGTTTGATATCTTGTTTACAGTTTTTTAAAGGTCAGAAACAAGAAATGGTATTGGCATATCCGTACCTTTGCATTGAAATATCATTATCAATAATAATAAATAAGGTATATAGTCATGAAGAAAATAGTATTGATGTCGATGGCTGCAGTAGCGATTCTGACGAGTGCTGGCGTTGTCGGCGATGCTGTCATGATCAAGGAGGGCAAGACCACTGTTGTGAACACCTCGACCCTTACCAACGACGTGCGTGGCTTCCGCGGCCCTACACCCGTGAAAATCTATATCAAGGGCAACAAGGTGCAGAAGATAGAGCCTTTGGCTAATAAGGAAACGCCGAAGTTCTTTGCTGTTGCTAAAAAAGCGCTCTCTCAGTTTGAGGGCAAGAGCGTGAGCAAAGTCGCCAGGATGCAGGTGGATGCCAAGACGGGTGCAACCTTTTCCACCAAAGCGCTCGTAAAAAACGTGCAGGAGGGCGTGCGGTACTATAAGGAGCATAAATAGGTCTTCGGTGGAATTATCGGTTGTCAGTTCAACTGAAAAGCAGCTACAAGGGGCAGGTGGTCGCTGAAGCCGCCCTGATAGCGTGGTCCAAGATAGGTGCGGTGGGGTTTTACTCCACCGTATTTTTTGTCTTCTTCTAAAAGAAAAGGTGCGTCATTGACGCGACAGGCCTGTATTTTTTCGGCCAGTCGCTTGTTGCAAAGGATATGATCCAGGCTTCCCCACTCACCATGAAAACGGTAGGTGCCGCGTGCTCCATGGCTTCCTGTGGCTCCTAATGACACCTCGGTCATACCATGATTGACGAGCAAGCGAAGCGGGGCGTCATCGGAATAGTCGTTGAAATCGCCCGCAATGACGATTAAAGGGTTATGGCAGGCATTGTCCACGGAATCAACAATCTGGCACAATCTCTCGGCCACGCGCATGCGGTAAGGTCTGGATCGTGTCTCGCCACCGGCGCGACTGGGAGCGTGCACGGCGATCACGTGCAGCGTGTCGCCGCTCATCACCAGTCCTGAAGCATAGAGAATGTCGCGCGTGGGGTGGTGGTCGGCGGGGGGTGCGACACGCACGGCGTGGCTGTCCAGTAGCCGGAAAGAGAAGGGAGAGTAGACCAGCACCACGTCGATGCCGCGCGGGTCGGGACTTGTGGTCATTACGTAGTCATAGCGTGCCGCACGCAGAGGGGTGCGGCACGTGAGATCGCGCATCACCGAGTCATTCTCTACCTCCGTGAGCACTGCCATGTCTGGCAGTTTCTCCGTTGCCGTATCACCGCAAGCCACGATGGCCTGCCCTATGCGGTCGAGTTTTCGCCAATAGCGCTGCGGGGTCCAGTGGAGTGGGGAGGCAGGCAGGAACTCCTCGTCCTGCTTGCCTTCGTCGTGTGTCGTGTCGAAAAGGTTCTCGACATTATATTCCACGAGAGTGAAAAGAAACAGTAGGATTCCTATCATGAGCCTTCAAGTATTGGGTGTGGATGCTGACAGGGTGACTGCCCCAGCCAACATCGTCCACCTTCAGGACGGAGACGTTTCTACTCGTCGTCGGAGAACAGCGGATCCTCCGGTGTCACCATCACAGGCTTTTGGTCGAACTCGCTCAGCAGTTGGTCACTGACGTATTTCTTGTTGACCACCAGACGAAACATATACTCGTTGAACCATTTGTCGGTCATGATGAGGCAGCCTTTCTGTCCACTGTCAGCGCCCCACGAGTTTTCCACTTTCCATTCCAGAGGTGTTCCATTGGCGTCGAGGTTGACGGCGGTAAGCGTCATGGCGTGGGTGGATCCGCTGTCGAATGTGGCAATGCGGTCGGCCTTGTTCATGGGGAAAGTAGTGCCGAAGAGTGTGCCGTAGTCGTAGTTGGCGGTATCGAGGAAACCGAGTTTACGGTCGAACTGCTTGCCAACGTCATAGCTGGAGTAGAGCTTGTGGCCGTCCTTGAGCGAGGCGATGGCAAGCTGTGCGATCTCGTTCATAGGCAGGTTGAGGTATTTCCAGTTGTGTCCGTCGTAGGTATGACGGTCCAAGTCCACCTCGTAGGTCTTATGGTAAGGGCGGCGCGGGTCGTTCATCACCATGATGAATGTGCCGTTGAGCAGGTGCCCCACCGTGGCGTCATAGAATGAGCGCGGGGTATAGGTCTTTGTCTCGCCCACAGCCTTGCCGTCCTTGTCGTGGAAGGTATAGGTGAACTCCTTCACCGGCTCGCCCAAGGTGAGTGAGAGAATGTGGTAGATGGTGCCGAGCATTTCGGTCTTGCGTTGCCTGATGGCTGTGCTTTTCTTGCCGGCAGCTACCATGCGCCGCAATTCAAGTCCATACTCGCGCAGCTTGGACGCGATGAGGCCCGACATGCGCGATGTATTGTCGGAGCTGTAGGTCTCGGGCATAACTTCCATAGGTACGAGTCCGTATTTCTCGGTCAGGTCGGCCACTCCGCAGAAGGTGCCGCCATCGTTGATAGGGTGTTTGAAGAAGAACCGTACACGCGTGTCGTCAATGGGCTTCTTGGCATTGTCTATTGATCCCTGTAGCATGAGGTTGGCTTTTTCTAACTGGTCGTAAAAGAAGAGATAGGCTTGCGAGAATGCCACCACCTCTTTTTGGTCGTGAGTCGCGGCAAAGTTGGCGCGCAGCACGTTTAGTCCAGAGAACATCCAGCATCTGCCGGAGCTCTTCTGATTGTGGATGCTTTGTGCGGGCGTCTCAACATTGAAGGTTGTAGTCATCGTCGATGCGTTGCGATAGTTCTTGGCCAAGTCATCGATCTTGTTTTGTGCAATGGCGTTGGCGAGTGCTTTCTCAGTAGGCGACTTGGGCTGGCTGCCCACGATTTCCTGCAACATGGCGGTGGAAATGCCGCCGTCCTTACCTGTTCCCTGTGCGCTGATAGCTGTTGCTGCAAGCAACAGACAGGCGCTGACTACCAGTTTCTTCATCTTGTTTTGTCTGTCGGTATTTAAAGTTAATCGATACTTGCAAAGGTAAACAATTTCCTGCATTTGCCTGTCATTTTCTTTCAAGAAAATGGTTTGTAGCTGAAAAGGTGTCGCCAATCTGTCGTCTGGTAACTGTCGCACGATCGTCAAGCAGCTGTCGCACGATCGTCAAGCAGCTGTCGCACGATCGTCAAGCAGCTGCCGCACGATCGTCAAACAGCTGCCGCACGATCAGCGTTTAAGACACCTATTGATTTGCTTATTGCGATCTCTTTTTATATTTTTTTGGCACTCGTGAGAAATGGGCTATTTTCGCGCAAGGTCCGCAAGGGTACAAAGCGCTTTCATTTTCAAGTCTTCTGCTGTCCGACCGCAATGTGCACGGCATGCGTAAAGACCAAATAGGACACGGTCTCATACAAGATTAATAGCACGTCAGATAGTCTCGAATCTTAGAAGTCTGTGCGCTTACCTTCGTGCACAACAGGCTTCACAACAATCTCACGTTGCTTGGCATTATTGGTTATTTTCTTTGCCACAGCAGCTATATCCTGCGGCGTCAGCGTACTGAACACAGGTGCTGAAGCCGTTGATGCTGTTGGCGAAAGTTCCTCGCCCGTCTCGGCATAGATGTTTAGCAAGCCCAGCCAAAGTGATGGGTCACTGCTATTTTGCGGCGCATCAGCGCGCTCCTCATCGACAGCCAGTGGCACCATTGCCGCCTTGAAATCGTCAAGAGAGAATCGCTGCGCCTTCACGTCATCAAGAATCTGATAGACAAGGGTGATGGCTTTGTCCACATTCTCACGTGAGGTCTGCAGGTGAATGCTGAGACTCTCATTCTCTTTTGGCTGTGCCGTATAGTGGCTTTGCACGCCAACGGTATAAGTGAGGTGCTCTTTCTCACGCAACACATCGAAGTAACGACGCTCCAACAGAGCACGCACCACTTCCAAGGCAGCCTGTTCCTTGTCGGAAAGGGCAACCTTGTTATCGTAAGAAATCTCTATTTCAGCCATTCCATCATCTGATTCGGTTTCGAAGGTACGCTTAATCAGCGGCTTATCGGATGCGAAATCAAGTGGGCGAACTGTGCGTTTCGCAGTTTTCGCATTCCCCTTCAGAGAGGCAATGTAGCGTGTAACGAGCTCCTTTGCACGTGCCTCTGGAATGTCACCAATAAGACAATAAGTGAATTGAGCGGCATTTCCGAAGTGTTCATCGAACTGTTTGCTCAGTCCTTCAAACTGCACTGACTTATAGAAAGCTTCATTCTGGAGAGGATTTTCAGCTGTTGCAGGATAAAGAAGCTGGCGAATTGAGTCCTGAACAGCATCCATACCCGTTGTAGGACGGTTGTCATACAGATAGAGACTGCGCTGGATATACTTGTCGAAGACGCTCTTTGAGAAGTTCTGACGCGATAAAACAAGATGCAGATAAGCAAAGAAATCATCCGCATTGGCAACCGCTGCATTGCCACCTACGCCATCACTGTAGTCTTCCAACGACAATGAGAGATTCAAGTCCTTGCCTTGTAACCACTGAGCCAGCTGGTTTCGGTTGTACTTATATACTCCCGACTGCATCAGCAGACTGCGCATTGCAGTGTAATCAGCCAGGTCTTTAGCAGGAACAACCGACTTTCCACCTACTGACGAACCAGCAAAGAAGAAGCGTCCCTTGGCTTCGGGCAGGTGTTTATAGATGACTTTAGCCCCGTTACTGAGCGTCCACTCCTTTGACTGCAGTGTCTTGAGCTGTTTCTCAGCAACAATCTTACCGGGCACAATGTTGAAGTCGATGAGCTTCGTGATGGGCTGAACATCGTTTGTCTGCACCATCTGCTCGTCCTTCGGTTCTGTTTTCAGGGCGTTTTCAAACTCCTCTTTCGTAATATTCATCTCCTCTTTCGACTTAGAATAAGTAACGAAAGCAAGGTTCTTATCTGTCAGGAGTGACTTCATCCATGCATTGATATCTCCCACTTCCAGCTCTACGAGCGTTTCAATGTTGCGGCTTATCTGCGTACGGAAGTCAGTTACAGGGATTCCAAAGAGAAAGTTCTGGCGGAAAAGCATCAGTGCGTTGTCTGGTGTTCCCAGACCTTTTGCCTCCAAAATCTCCTTCATCCCACTGTACATCTTCTCCTTCTCGGCATTGAATTCTGCTGCCGTGAAGCCGTGGTCACGCAGGTTGGTACGCAGAGCAAGCATCTGTTGCAGAGCTTTCTGTGCCTTACCCTCATACGGAACCATGTCCCATGCCATCTGATAGTAGTCTCTCACCAATGGAGAAAGGCTCACCTCGGCTGCTATGAAGTTCTCTTTATCAGCATTCTTCAACATGACAAAGCGTTTAGGAGCAAGTGTATTGAAGAATTTTGTGAAGATAAACTGGCGCACTCTGTCCTCTTCCTGGGCGTTACCCTTCACGTTGTAACGTTGATAAAGACCAAAGGAAGCACTCTTATTCTCGGGATCGATGAAACGAAGATAGAGCGGTGAGTCGTTGTCGGGGATGTTACGAACCTGTGGGTCAACGGCTGGTGCGGGCTTGTTAGGCAACGTCTTGAATACCGTCTGGATGTTCTTCTCCGTCTGATCAAGGTCGACATCACCGATGATAGCAATGAACTGCAGGTTCGGACGATACCATTTATCATAGAATTGCTTTACCTGTTTCTGCTGGAATGAGCGTAGGAAATCCTGTGAGCCAATGACATTATGTGTTGCATAACCTGAATGGTTATAGACAACAGGTGCTATGGCATCCGTCAGACGGCGGTCGACACCAGCACGATGACGCCACTCTTCAAGGATAATGCTGCGCTCTTTCTCAGCGTCTTGTGGGTTCATCTTGATGCCATGACACCAGTCACGAAGCATCCAAAGCATCTGTTCGTTGAGTTTTGCATCCTTTGTTGGGACGTTATGCACGGCATAGCGTGTATCATCAACGCCCGTGAATGCCTCAAAATCATTGAGATTATGACTGCGAAGGAAGTTCATCACGCCGTCAGGGAAGTGGTCTGTGGCATTAAAAGCCAAGTGCTCGAGTACGTGAGCCAGTCCCATCTCGTCCTTATTCTCCATGATGGCCCCCACATTCTGGTAGAGATAATACTGTGCCTCACCTGCATCGGAGCCGTCATTGTAGATGTAATAAGTCAAGCCATTGGGTAGTTTCCCTTGCCGAAGCCCCTTCATCTGTGCGTGAGCAGGGGGCAGTGATAAAAAGAGAAAGCCCACGAGCAATGCCATAGGCACACTCGTAAGCTGTTTAAAAATATCCTTGAACATTGTCATTGTTTACTTTTCAAGAAGTTCGATAGTGGCGATTTTCTGCTTAATGGCATCCTGCAGCATAGCCTGAGGCATCTCCATATTCTCCAGACGGAGCGTCTCTGCATACGCCTGGTTGTAGAATTCGTGTGCCTTAGCATAGTTCTTCAGCTCGCGATAAGAGTCACCTATCATCACCATGTAGTTCACTCGGTCCATGACAGCGTCCTCTTGTGACAGCGCTTTCTCGACCCATTGGATAGCGATCTCATGGTCCTTAGGCTTCAGACTCTTGCCTGCTGCCATGTAAAGGTTCTGTGCTGCCTTACCATAGTCGGCTGCACGGAGGTTATCCTGCATCTTTGAGAAGTAGGTCTGCATAGCTTTTATGTATCCATCTACATCCTTATTCTTATAAAGATTGTAGAGTGCATCGAAGTAAAGCTTTGATTTCTCGTAAGGGGTGATGCCCTTCAAACCGATAACATCATAGGCTTTAGCATACTGATTCTTGACTTTCTCAACATAATCCTTATACTTTATGTTGCCATCCTTTGCCAAATCTTCAGCCAGCATGTCGTTAGCTTCAGCAATATAGTAGGCTGGTGCCTTGCCAATAGCCTTCATCCAGTCGTCAAGATGATCATTGATAAGGTCTACGATGTACTGTTTGTGCTCCTTATCATCATCTCCTTCAAGGGTAAGAATAATCTTATAGTCGTTCTCGTTGATGATTTTCAAAGGTGCTTTGGCAGCGATATAGTTCTTATAAAGCTTCTGTAAACGCGTCACCCACTTGTCTGCTTCCATGCCTTCTTGCGCCTGGAGAAATGAAGGAGCTTTGAGAAGAAGCTGCTGTTGTACGTCGAGATCATTGTTATTTGCCTTGTACTTATTGTAAAGTTCCTCAAAACTCACACTCTCACCAGCAACAATCTTGGCTGCTTCCATGAGCTCATCGGCATTCATGGCACCCGTATTGACTGATAAGGCCTTGCCGTCTGGGGCGATAAAAGCCATTGTCGGATAGGCAACAACCTTATAATTCTTCGCAATCTGTACGTTTTCGCCCTTCTCAGCATCGAGTTGCAGACTGATAAAGTGCTCATTGAAGTACTTACCTACCGCCTCTTGGGTGAAAACAGTCTTAGCCATCTTCTTGCAAGGAACACACCATACGGCATAAAAGTCGACAAATAACGGTTTGTTTTCCTGCTTTGCCTTGACCAATGCTTCCTCAAATGTCCCTTTAAAGAAGCTGATACCCGTTGTATTCTCCTGAGCATGTAATGGAGAAACAAACATGAAAAGCGCTACAAGCGCATAGATATATCTTTTCATTTTCATAAGTAATACCTTATAAGTTATTCATATTGTCGTGTGAGAAGCCCACGGAAGTTACTCGGTAGGCAGCTCATCGTCTGTTACTACAATCGTAAAAACATCCTTTAAGATGGCCTCATGGTCCTCATTATACACCCTAAGAGAGAGTGCATAATGTCCGTTAGAGAGCTGACGGGAGGCATCTTGTGAGACAACTATCAGTCCACCAGCCACTGAAATCTTCCCTTCTTTATAGAGTTTCATAAAGAGTTCAGAAGCAGAGGGGCTGTCAGCCTTGACACTTGATAGGTCGAAATTAACAGGATTGGTACCTGCTACACCTTGAATGCGTATGGATACGAACGGCAAATTGTCAGTTGCACGCTCGCTGGTAGAATCAATGTTGTGGAAAACATTCATTGAATCAGGAGTGAACGAGGCTCCTTCAGTCCGGAGATAACCCACATCCATCTTGCTGCATGATGCCATGAATCCTATGACGAGCGCCATCAGAGAGAGCATCAGTATGTTATTTTTCTTTATCTTCATCATCGTCTAATATTCATTTCATGTGATTTGGATAGTCAAGCAATATGCTTTCAGATATTCAGTCAGCGTGATTTTAGAAATCACCTGGCGTGAAATTATAATCAAGAGAGTGTACAACACCCGTCAATGTCTCAATGTTACATGAAGCAACGTGGGAAGTTTTCGTCGTAGAAGGTGACACAAGGTAGATCTGAAGTGGTCCTGCATGAGCCACACCATTGTAAGATTCACGGAAAGTATATACCCATAACTGCTTACCAGAGGCCATTGTGAGCATCTCGCCACCCTTTCCAATCGGCGTAGAGGGGTCAGTTGACTTCACACCTTCCTTGAAATCGTCCAGCATAACACGCTTACCTGGCAGCAAACAGTCGAGGATAAACCTCTGACAGTCGGCTATTGGCATGTCAGAAACATACTCCATACCATTTGCATAGAGGTAACGACGGATGCTATTGCTGGTCGGTCCGAAGAAAGTGAAGTTCTTTCCATACTGGCTTGTGCCCTGAAAGATACCCACAAGGTTGGCTCTTTCAGCCATCTCACATAGCAATTGCCAGTTATACTTATCACCTTTAAAGTAGTCCCACATGGTTGTTTCATGCTTACCATTGGCCACTCCGGTATCATCAAAGTTGTATTGTGTACAACTGTTGAGGCTACATATAGCAAGAGACAACATTATAATACAAATTATCTTCTTCATCATATCAGAGTTATTATAGATTCGTAACCAAACCAACCATTAGTTATATGCTTGCCAATATGGTTTCTGGCGCAATTTGTTGTTAATGACATGTCCATCCTTGTCCTGCCATGCGTCTTTTGGCAATGGCAAGAAGAGCGCACCGTTCTGTATATCCTGGTTGGTGAGTACCTTGAACTTACCTTGCAGCTCCTCTTTAACATATCCATTACGGATAATATCAGCATAACGGGCATCATTTTCACCTATAAACTCTTTCTCTCTTTCGAGGAAGATAGCCTTCTTCAGGCCTCCAGTATCATAGGTTGAAGGGTAAGAAAAGGCACCAGCGCGATTACGGATAACGTTTAAGTCGGCAATAGCCTGTGCTTCATTTCCCAGCTTCTGATTACATTCTGCACGCAAAAGATAGATGTCTGCCAGTCTCCAATACACGTAATCAGCATCTACAGTGCGGTAACTTTTACCACTTGGGGAGTACTGATCGGCGTCGAAGATGGCCTTTCTGAACTTATACATAATGGCATAATCTGTGCCATCTACGTCATGTTGAGTCCCCCGCTGATAGAAAAACGCCTGTAAACGCTTGTCTGTTGTATCTGGGAAGAGTGTTTCTACCGTTGACTTGTACAACTGATAAGTGGTTCCAGATGGTAGGTCAGCCAATGTCTGATCTTCTCTTACAGGCCAGCTCACGTAATTCTGCGCTATCTCATTTGGTGAAACGACATTCTCAGAACGTGTTTTATCGAAGTAAAGGCTGAAGATAGCCTCTGGATTAGGGCTCTTCTCATTTGACAGATAGGTGCAGAGTTCCTCCGGAGAAGTGCACAACTGGTAGTTACCCACCTTATTATCAATCAGCTCAGTGGCATATTTGACAGCGTTCTGATAGTCCTCCTGCGCATTACCATTCAGATGATAAAGCTCCGTAACACTACCTCTCCACGCATAGAGCTGTGCCAACAAAGCAGCAGCAGTACCCTTTGAAGCCGTCTGACGATTGGTTATTGCATTCCCATTGAGGTCGGTCAGCTTGTCCAACATAGGCAAAACATCCAATGCTTTCTTAGCATGTTCAATCGCCGTGTTGAGCACTTGCTCCTGAGACGACAGCTCATAAGGTTTGATGATAGAAGAGTTCTCGGTGATGATAGCATCCCCATAACGCTGAGCCAAGAGGAAATAAGAGAGTCCAAGCCCAAACTCTGCCTGTCCAACATGGTAGTTCCGGCGCTCAGGCGACAAGTCTTTCGTCCTGTCAATGTTATCCAACAACAGGTTAGACTCAAAGATAATATCATAGAAGCCCTTCCAAGAATACTCACTTGTTATCACCGTTCGTGGGTTCCACTCACGCAATTGTTTACCATCCAATATGTCATCAGCCAACACACCAGCCGTTGCAAAGTCATAATTGTTGCCCACGACGGTGTTGATATAGTATTGAATGGATGTCGTTGTGGCGTTCAATTCCTTCTCCGTATTGAAGGAATTACTATATGTAAGCCCATTCTCAGGCTGCAGATCCAAGTTACAGGAAGAGAGAAGGCAGGCACATAACGAAAGATATATGATTCTTTTCATTTTCAAAATTAGAATTTTAAATTAAGACCCAAGGTAACTTTTCTGCTCAAAGGATACTGTGTTCCGTCGTCTTTTCCTGTATAAGGATTGATGACTTCGGGGTCAACTCCTGAATAATTGGTTATCAAGAAGAGGTTCTCACCACTGAGATAGATATTTGCATCCTTGACGAAAGTACCCTTCAACCAAGTCTTTGGGAACTGATAACCGATGACTAACTGCTTCAGACGCAGGAAGCTGATGTTCTCAATGTTGGAGTCTACATTACCATCAAACTGTCCGATGTAATCCTTATCAGCAAATTCAAGGGAAGGATACTTGGCATTGCGGTTCTCAAGAGTCCAGAAGTCACCCTCGTGAAAGTAGTTCATGATAACACCAAAGTCTTTCGTAAAAGTGAAGGCACTGTTCTTGTACATGTTCATCACCTTACGTCCTATGGTGTAACTGAACAGTACATCAAGGCTCAATCCCTTCCATTCCAAGTGACTGTTCAGGCCACCATACACTGCAGGCAGCGTACTACCAGCATAATAGAGGTCCTTATCATCGATCACACCATCAAAGTTCTGGTCCTTGATCTTACGCCCACCCACACGCAATGGGTTATTAACCGACTGAAAATAGAGTGGCGTAAGCTTTCCGGAAGCATTAGGATACATTGGGATATCCTCCTCCTTCTGTACGATACCCTCATCCTTGAAAGTGTAGATTCCATATACAGGGCGACCCAAAACCTTGTCATTGAGGTCTTCACCATTATAGGTCTTGCGCAGCATATTCTTATTGTGTGAGAGGTTCATTCCCACACTCCAGTTCCAGTTCTTCTTACGAATGATGTCATACTGAGCCTCAAACTCAATACCTTCATTCGAGATTGCTGAGGCATTGTCCCACATGCTTGTTGCCAAGAAGACGTTACCTGGGAGATAAGACTGCATCAGCAGCTTGCTGGAATACTTATAATAATAATCGAGTTTGAGCTTTAAACGATAGTCTAAGAACTGAAGATCGAGGCCAACATCATACTGGTCGCTCTCTTCCCACGTCAGTTTCTTGTTTGCCATGGACTGTGGTATCAAGCCTAATGAGCCATTAAAGACATTACTCTCCTCCATTACGCCCAGCGCAAGGTAAGGTTCTTGGAACTTCTGACCTGATTTTCCCCATGAAGCACGCAGCTTACCGAAGCTTAACCACCAGAATTTCTTCATGAAATGTTCCTCACTGAAAGCCCAACCAAGACCTACAGAAGGGAAAGTACCCCAACGAACGTCCTTGCCGAAGACGCTTGATCCATCCGAACGAACGGACACTTCGGCCATGTAACGTTTCTTATAGTTATATGCAGCACGCCCTAAGAAGCCGACCAATGACTGCTCCTGCTGATTGGTGAGGAAACTTTGTGCGGCTCTTATCGTACCATCATCATTCAAAAGAGATGGCCATCCCTCGCCAGCATACTTGATGGAGTTCGTTGGACCGCCCTTTGCCGTGCCGCTAAGGTTCTGTAACAAGTCGTAATTATACGTCATACCTGCCATCAACTCCAGCTTGTGATCACTTGAAAGTGGTACGTTATAAGTCAGGATATTCTCTGCCTGAATATTCGTCATTGCTATGTTCGATGCATCTACAGCTGACTTGAGGTCATATTTCAGATAGTCGGGTGTGAAAGTATATACTCGTGTGAAGTAATGATCGAGTGAATAAGTGGATGAAAAGCGCAATCCTTTGAAGATGTTATAGTTCAGGCCGATACTCAATCGGACATTATAATTAGAGTTCGTCTTGTCGATATCTTTCAGCTGACGCAGTGCAATCTGCTCTGCTGTACTCCCCTTTCCGGGCAGAAGTGTCGACGTTTGTTTTGGATCAAAGGTCAATCCCTGCACACGACCACCATCAGAACCCGCCTTCTGTGTGGCATAAGTGAGGTTGATACGCGTGAAAGCACTGAGCTTTGTAGACAGGTTGAAGTCGAGATTACTCAACAAACTGTAACGACGGAAGTTAGAACTAATCATGATACCCCTTTCATCATAGATACCAGCATTGACCATATACCTTATATTGTTCGTACCTCCAGCCAACTGCAGGTCGGCTTTCGTCACCCGACCAACACGGAAAGCGTATTTCCACCAGTTGGTTCTATTATTATAAAAGGTGTTCAGAGAGTCTTGGGCAATGGCCGGCAAACGACGATCGGGGTCAAGGACCCTACCATTGCGCCACAGATAATCATATGCGCCATCATTATCAGCATCCCATCCATACGAGTCCTTATAGGATCCAGGAAAAACAATTTTGTCCGTAAGATAGTCATAATGTGCCTCACGCTGGCTCTTTGCAAGGAGCAAGGCAATGTCGCGCTCACCTTTACCCATGGTCTGCATTGGCGTGCTTGGCAACCATGAAAGCGACTGAGACACGTTGACACTCACTTCAGACTTGCCTGATTTTCCTTTCTTTGTCGTGATAAGGATAACGCCATTACCTGCACGTGAACCATAGAGGGAGGCAGAAGCGGCATCTTTCAGCACCTGAACAGACTCGATACTTGAAGGATCAAGACCAGCCAAGGGATTGATTCCACCTGTAGCCTCTGACGCACTGCCCCACACAGGAATACCATCAATGACGTAGAGAGGTGTTCCGTCGTTGATACCCTTCTGGTTCAGCGAACTGAAACCACGTATCGTGATGCGTGAACCGCCACCGCCAGGTGATCCGGAGAGGTTGCTCACGTCGACACCAGCCATACGTCCCTGTAGTAAGTTCTCAATACTTGCCGTCGGAGCCTTCTGTAAATCCTCTGGTTTAACGGACGTTATCGCACCCACCTGCTCGCGTGTGTTACGCTTACCATAGGCAATTACTGTCACTTCGCCCAAGGAATGGGCCGAAGAGACAAGGACAACATTCAGGTCTTTCCCTGCATGACCTTTCAAAGTCTTTGGTTCAAAGCCCACACTTGATATGGTTATGTTCGCTTCCTGCTGATCAAGAGGCATGGAGAAATTGCCATCAATGTCAGCTATAACACCCTTTGATGTCCCTTTTATCTGCACAGTAGCAAAGGGAACACCCAGTCCGTCCTTGTCCTTAACGGATCCTTTAAGCACGAACTGTCCTTGTTTAGCATCCTGCATCTTAAAAACGTTGATGACATTCCCGTCAACATTGTGCATGAAATGCGTATGTGATAAAAGGCTCTCTACAGCACTCAGTTCGTCGACATCATCGAACGAGATGGTGAGAAGTAGAGAATCATTCTTCACGTCGTCGGAATAATTTATTTTGTAATCGCCCTTTGTTGCAAGGAAATCCAGGATATCAGCCACACTCTTATCCTTAAACGAGATTGAGAACGGCTTACCTGGCACCTGCGAGAATGCCGGAGTAGTCCCAATGAGGACCAAGAAAAAGGTCATTAGGATTACTACTGATGGTAACCTTCGGGTGAGACTTAACACATGATGATACTTCATGGTAGGTTTGTTATTAATTTAATAAATTTATAATTCGTATATGACAAATGGTAATATTGTTAATTAACCATGCTTAGTGATATCGTAATCATGGGAGAGCTACTATCTTCCAATCTTAAGCTAACAATGATTCCAAAATGAATTTTTTCTGCAAATTTAAACATATCTTTTGGTAATGCGAAGAAAATATGTATTTTTTTTATGAATATCAGCAATCATCCAAATTAACAGAGTTTGCACTGCCATCATTATACTTGGCACAAACTCTGTAGCCGTATGATTGACTAACAGAAAAGAATTACTATGAATCTGACTGTATTTCGGATATTTTATTTTAAGCCTTATAATTTGGGGTGAGGAAATCTTAGCTGGTAAAAAAAATACTCTTTTGCCTTGTAACACACCCTTTTACAATGCAACTGCCGCATGATGGAATTGCGCTTCATTGTGGTAGGAAGAAGGGATGTTGCGTGGGAATCGTGGGAATCGAGCGAAAAGTGAATAATAATAACCTTAAAATAACGATAGTTTGAGAATATTTGCTTACCTTTGCAAGGTTAATGCAGGTTGATGCATCATGGATGAAAAGATGTTTTCGCTTTTAAGTCAAATACAATATCCCCCAGATCTTAGGAAGCTCAGGGTGGCGCAGCTTCCGGAGTTGTGCCGTGAGTTGCGACAAGACATTATTGACGAGGTGTCTGTCAATCCCGGTCATCTCGCTTCCAGTCTTGGCGTGGTGGAGCTCACGGTAGCCCTTCACTATGTGTTTGACACACCGGAAGACCGTATTGTGTGGGACGTAGGCCATCAAGCTTATGGCCATAAGATTCTTACAGGCCGTCGTGACCAGTTCTATACCAACCGTCATCTTGGCGGTATCCGTCCTTTCCCCACGCCATTGGAGAGTGAATACGACACGTTCACGTGCGGACATGCCTCCAACAGCATCTCTGCGGCACTCGGTATGGCTGTGGCGGCAAAGCGGACGGGACATCCCGGCAGGCACGTCGTGGCGGTCATTGGCGACGGCGCCATGAGCGGCGGACTGGCTTATGAGGGCCTCAACAATGTGTCGTCAACGCCCAACGACATGCTTATCATCCTCAACGACAACGATATGTCCATTGATCGTGCCGTGGGAGGAATGGAGAAGTATCTCATTAATATTGATGTCAACGAGACCTATAACCGCCTTCGTTTTAAGGCCTCACAGTGGCTGCGAGGTAAGGGCTATCTTAACGATGACCGTCGCAAGGGTATCCTCCGCCTGAACAATGCGCTCAAGAGCGCGCTCGCCCATCAGCAGAACATCTTTGAGGGCATGAACATCCGTTACTTCGGACCGTTTGAGGGTCACGATGTGATGGAGCTGGTGCGTGTGCTGAGACAGATTAAGG
Source organism: Hallella multisaccharivorax DSM 17128 (assembly GCF_000218235.1). Taxonomy (GTDB): domain Bacteria; phylum Bacteroidota; class Bacteroidia; order Bacteroidales; family Bacteroidaceae; genus Prevotella; species Prevotella multisaccharivorax. Next base: position 1,109,673 of record NZ_GL945017.1, read on the forward strand.
ACATGAAAGGTCCCAAGCTGCTCCATCTGCACACCGTCAAAGGCAAGGGCTACTCCCCCGCTGAGAAGGATGCTACGGTGTGGCATGCCCCTGGTCGTTTCGATGCTGCCACAGGTGTGCGCATCGCTGAGAACGGTGACGGACAGCCATTGAAATACCAGGAAGTCTTCGGCCGGACGCTGTTGGAACTGGCCAGGCAGAATCCGCAAATCGTGGGGGTCACACCAGCTATGCCCTCAGGTTGCTCCATGAACATTATGGCCAAGGAAATGCCCGACCGCGTCTTCGACGTGGGCATTGCCGAGGGGCATGCTGTGACTTTCTCAGGCGGTATGGCAAAGGACGGATTACTGCCTTTCTGCAACATCTACAGTGCCTTTTCCCAGCGGGCCTATGACAATATCATACATGATTTAGCTATCCTCAACCTACCTGTCGTGCTCTGTCTCGATCGCGCGGGGCTCGTGGGGCAGGACGGTCCCACTCACCACGGAGCTTTTGACATGGCCGCACTTCGTCCGATACCCAATCTTACCATTGCCGCACCGATGTGCGAGCACGAGCTTCGACGGCTGATGTACACGGCCCAATTGCCCGGAAAGGGAACCTTTATCATCCGTTATCCGCGGGGAAGGGGCGTCTATCCTGTTTTGAAAGAGGAGGACTGGCGCTGTCCGCTCACGGAGATTCCCGTGGGAACGGGCCGTTGTCTGCACGAAGGATCAAAGGTGGCGGTCATCACTATCGGACCGATAGGAAATGAGATTGCGAACATTATATCAGACTTCGAGGAGAAACATGCAGAAAGCACAGGCTGGATAGCGCATTACGATCTGCGCTTCCTCAAACCGTTGGACGGAGACCTGCTGACGGCAATAGGCTGCAAATTCAGAAAGATCATCACGGTGGAAGACGGGGTTCGTAATGGCGGTATGGGCTCGGCCGTACTCGAATGGATGACCGATCACGGCTATTCACCTAAGATTGTGCGCCTCGGATTGCCTGATACCTTTGTGGAGCATGGCACGGTGGAGGAGCTGCGGAAGGTGTGCGGCATTGATAATGACAGTATTTGTGAAGTGATAGAAAAGTTATTATGAAGATCATCATCACTGGTGCTTATGCCATCGGTACCCATCTGGCGAGGTTGCTCTCCCGCAATCAGGAGGAGATAACGATTATCGACGACGATCAGGAACGCCTTGACAGGATAGGTGCCGACTATGACTTGCTCACGCTTTGCGGCTCCGCCTCAAGCGTGAGAACCCTGCGCGAGGCGGGAACAGAGAATGCCGACCTCTTCATTGCTGTGTCACCTGATGAGAACGCGAACATCAACAGCTGTATTCTGGCTCATGCTCTCCATGCCAGGAAGACCGTGGCCAAGGTTAACGACGCTGAGTACGTGGAAGATGATGTACGCCAGTTCTACAAGGACTTGGGTGTTGACCAGCTCATTTATCCCGAAATATTGGCAGCCAAGGAGATTATCAATGGCCTGAAAATGTCGTGGGTGCGTCAGCGTTGGGATGTACATGGCGGCGCGCTGGTGATGCTTGCCATCAAGCTGCGCGACAATTGCCAGATCCTTAACCAACCACTGAAAGACCTTTGCGGCCCTGATGATCCTTACCATGTGGTGGCTATCAAGCGCCACCAGGAAACTATTATCCCAGGTGGTAACGATGAGTTGCGCTGTCTTGACCTCGTCTACTTCATGACCATGAAGCAATATATCCCTTATATCCGGCAGATTACAGGAAAAGAGAGCTATACCGACGTACATAATGTAATGTTTATGGGAGGCGGCATGACGGCAGTACGCACCCTGCAGTCGTTGCCAGAATATATGAATGCCAAGATCATAGAGATAAATCCCGATCGTTGTGAGGAACTCAATGAGCTCATAGAGGATAAGACGCTCGTCATTGAGGGCGACGCGCGCGACACCAATCTCCTTGAAGACGAGGGCATTAAGAATACTCAGGCCTTTGTGGCATTGACGGGCAATGCGGAGACCAATATTCTGGCCTGTCTTACGGCCAAGCGTCTCGGCGTCCGCAAAACCGTGGCCGACGTGGAGAACCTTGATTATGCCTCGATGGCCGAGGAACTTGACATCGGTACCATCATCAATAAGAAAGCCATTGCTGCCAGCCGTATCTATCAGCTCATGCTTGATGCCGATGTGCTCAACGTCACATTCCTTATGTCGGCCAATGCTGATGTGGCGGAGTTTGTGGCAAAAGACGACTCCAAGGTTATCAAACTGCCCGTGAAAGACCTCCGGTTGCCACAGGATGTAACGATTGGCGGACTGGTACGAAACGATAAAGGTATGTTAGTTAACGGCAATACGCAGATAGAAGCGGGCGATCATGTTGTAGTATTCTGTCATGGTGTGAACATGAAGGCTCTGGAGAAATACTTCAATTCTCCCAGAAAAATAGAAAAGATAGGCAGGGAACTGCTTAGCAGGTTGTCATTATGATCAATTTCAAAATCATCTTCAGTATCCTTGGAGGCTTGCTGTATCAGGAGGCCGTATCAATGCTCATCTGCATGGGTGTGGCACTTTGGTTTGGTGAGGATGATATCCTGCTTTTTGCTGCCTCGGCAATTCTTACTGTCTTTGCCGGTGTGATGCTGCGTTTCTATGGCCGAAACGCCACCAACAGTCTCTCACGGCGTGACGCCTATCTGTTGGTCACGCTTATTTGGGTGGTCTATTCGCTCTTTGCCACCTTGCCTTTTCTATTAGGTGGTTACCTTCATAGTTTTACGGACGCTTACTTTGAGGCAATGTCGGGCTTTACCACTACGGGTGCGACTATCATTGACGATGTGGAGGCTTTACCCCACGGCATTCTCTTTTGGCGGTCGCTCACGCAGTGGGTTGGCGGCTTGGGCATTGTGTTTACGGTGATTGCCGTCATTCCCTCAGTGGCAGGTAGCAGTGCCAGCATTCGTGTGTTTGGAGCCGAGTCTACGGGGCCTTTTAAGTCAAAGCTACAGCCCAGGCTTTCCACCAGTGTGCGCTATATTTGGATGGTCTATCTCCTTATTAGTGTGTGTTGCTTTCTGAGCTATATGGTGTTTGGTATGAATTGGTATGAGGCCGCTAACTATACCATGTCGTCGGTGGCTACAGGGGGCTTCTCCATCAACAACAATTCGACAGAAGCGTTCCATTCTCCGGCTCTGGAATATGTCACCACATTCTTTTGTTTCCTTTCCGGTACCAATTTCACATTGCTCTATACGACAGTCTTCAAGCGGAAAGTGAAAGCGTTGTTTCGCGATTCAGAGTTTCGCTTTTACATCCTTATAGTGGCGGGGGCTACTGCTTTCATCATGTGTGAGCTTATCTTCCGCAATCATTATGCTATTGAGCATGCCTTTCGCTCGGCTGTCTTTCAAGTGGTGTCGTTCATGACGACGACAGGCCTTTTCAATGACAATGCCGGCGTCTGGCCACATGTGACGTGGGTGGTTCTGGCTGTGTGTATGTTTTTCGGCGCCTGCTCCGGTTCCACCACAGGAGGCCTTAAGTGTGTGCGTTGCGTGATGATTCTCAAGGTATTGCGCAATGAGCTTGTTCAGCGCATTCACCCTAATGCCGTGCTTCCGTTGAAGATCAGCGACCAGAATGTGCCTGACCGCCAGCGGGTGTCACTGCTGGCTTTTGTGACGGCTTATCTGATGCTTTTCTTCATCTTCGCCTTCATCATTATTGCTGCAGGCGTGGATAATACTAATGCCATCACGATTTGTTTGAGCTGCTTGAGCAATGTGGGGCCGACATTAGGCACGGAGATAGGCCCGACGATGTCGTGGTCGCAGTTGCCCGATTTTATCAAATGGTTTTGCTCATTCATGATGCTGGTGGGACGCTTGGAGATATTCACGGTGTTGGTTGTGCTTACACCGGCATTTTGGAATAAGAATAAATGATTCAGAATAGATATTCATAAGAACGATGGAAGCATTAAAATTTAGTCCGTTATTGAAACAGACACTCTGGGGTGGCAATAAAATCATCCCTTTTAAACATTTGGACAGTAATCTGCAAAATGTGGGTGAAAGCTGGGAGATCTCGGGTGTCCCTGGCTCTGAGACTACAGTCAGTGGCGGACGGTTTGACGGCAAACGGCTCAGTGAAGTTGTCAGCATCTTGAAAGGAAATTTAGTTGGAGAAGACAATTACAAGCGTTTTGGAAATGAGTTTCCTTTGCTGATTAAGTTTATTGATGCACAGCAACCATTGTCTATCCAGGTGCATCCCACTGACGAAACTGCCCACGAGCTGGGTTATGAGCGTGGAAAAACGGAGATGTGGTATGTGATGAAGTCGGACAAGGATGCCAATTTGCTTGTTGGTCTGAGAAAGGAGATTACCCCCGAGCAATATGTGCAAATGGTGGAGGATGGCTCCATTGTTGATGCCTTGGGCCATTATGACGTAAAGGAGAACGATTGCTTCTTCCTGCCATCGGGGCGTATTCATGCCATTGGCAAGGGTTGTTTCCTATGTGAGATACAGCAGACTTCTGACGTGACCTTCCGTATTTACGACTTCAAACGTAAGGACAAGGACGGAAACTATCGTCAATTGCACACGAAGGAAGCTGCGATGAGTATCAACTATCAGGTCTTCCCTGACTATCGACAAGCGTATGTGCCGGAGAAAAACCGTGGCGTGTCGTTGGTGCAGTGCCCGTTTTTTAAGACCTTTGTCTATGATTTAGACCAGCCGCTGACACTTGATGTGGAGGCTCTCGATTCTTTTGTCATCACCATTGTGGTGGATGGAAGCGGAAAGATGACCGATGACGAAGGACATGTTTATGAGGTGTCAGCTGGTGATTCTCTGCTCTTCCCTGCTACGACAAAGGAAATCAAGACAGAAGGAAGGTTAAGATTTTTAGAGACCTATGTATAATAACGATAAAGGTAAAAAGGCAAAAGGGTAAAAGGAGTGTTATCCTTTCTACCCTTTTGCCTTATTATCCTTTTGTTTTTACTCTTCCTTGATTTTGTCCATAATCTGCTTTTCAATCTCCTCGCAGAGCTCGGGATTGTCCTTAAGCAACTGCATGGTGGCATCGCGGCCTTGTCCAAGCTTCGAGCCATTGTAGGAGAACCAGCTTCCACTCTTGCTCACAATGTCTTGCTCCACACCGAGGTCAAGGATTTCACCAACCTTATTGATGCCTTGTCCGAAAAGAATATCGAACTCAGCTTTGCGGAATGGCGGTGCTACCTTGTTCTTCACAACCTTGACCCGCACATGGTTACCATACACGTTGTCGCCATCCTTCAGACTTGTGACTCGGCGAATGTCAATTCTCACGCTGGCATAGAACTTCAGCGCATTACCACCTGTCGTGGTCTCAGGATTACCGAACATCACGCCAATCTTTTCACGCAGCTGATTGATGAAGATGCAGCATGTATTGGTCTTTGAAATGGTACCGGTGAGTTTACGCAGTGCCTGACTCATCAGTCGAGCCTGCAGACCGACGGCTGAATCACCCATTTCACCCTCAATCTCTTTCTTTGGAGTGAGTGCAGCCACGGAGTCGACCACGAGAATATCCACTGCCGAAGAGGATATGAGCTGGTCTGCGATCTGCAGTGCCTGCTCGCCATTGTCGGGCTGTGAAATCCACAGATTGTCAACATCCACACCTAACTTCTCAGCATAAAAGCGGTCGAAGGCATGTTCTGCGTCGATGAAAGCGGCAATGCCACCGCGTTTCTGCGCCTCTGCGATGGCGGTGATGGCAAGTGTCGTCTTACCTGATGATTCTGGACCATAAATCTCAATGATTCTGCCGCGCGGGTATCCGCCTACACCTAACGCTATGTCAAGGCCGATGGAGCCTGTGGGAATGACGTCTACATTCTCTACTTTCTCATCGCCCATCCGCATGATAGAGCCTTTACCAAAGTCTTTCTCTATCTTACTCATGGCAGCCTGCAAGGCCTTCATCTTCGCCTGCTTCTCCGCCTTCTGCTGTTCTGCCTGCTCGGCAGCTATCTGTTCTTCTGTCTTAGCCATTGTGGTTTTTCCTTATTAGTAGACATCTTAAGCCAATGAAGTCTATTTTGCGTACTTGTGCTCAATATGTCTATTTTGCCTATAACTCAATATCTTTATCAAACTCCTCATGCCAGGGTAGCCCTTGCTTACCGAGTTCTTCGAGGAACGGGTCTGGGCTAAACTCCTCAACATTGAATACTCCTGGCTTCTTCCAAATACCTTTGAGCAGCATCATGGCACCGGTCATGGCGGGCACGCCCGTGGTATAACTCACACCCTGCATGCCTGTCTCCTTGTAAGCATTCTGATGCTTGCAGTTGTTGTATATATAATAGGTATGTTCCTTGCCGTCTTTGATTCCACGGATGCGGCAGCCGATGCTTGTCTCGCCGTCGTAATTCTTGCCGAGATCCTGCGGATTGGGCAGCACGGCCTTGAGAAATTGCAGTGGCACAATGTTTACCTTCACCGTCTTCGTTGGGTCGTCGGCAAGTGGCGCTTCATAGACAATGGGATCGATGCGCCCCATGCCTGTGTCCTCAATGACGCGCAAGTGTGTGAGATATTCCTGTCCAAAGGTCATCCAGAAGCGCCCGCGTTTGATGGTAGGATAGTTCTTCACGAGGCTTTCCAACTCCTCATGGTGCATCAGATAGCTGTCGCGAGGCCCGATGTTGGGGTAGGTGATGTCGCGGTGAACAGCGAGAGGAGCCGTCTCAATCCATTTGCCGTTCTCGTAATAGAGGCCTTTCTGAGTGATCTCGCGGATGTTGATCTCAGGATTAAAGTTCGTGGCAAACGCCTTATGGTGGTTGCCAGCATTGCAGTCAACGATATCGAGATAGTGGATCTCATCAAAATAGTGCTTTGCGGCATAGGCTGTAAACACTTGCGAGACGCCAGGATCGAAGCCGCAGCCGAGGATGGCAGTGAGCCCTGCTTTCTTGAAGCGGTCCTTGTAAGCCCATTGCCAGGAGTACTCAAAGTGCGCCTCGTCTTTTGGCTCATAGTTAGCTGTGTCAAGGTAATGGCATCCACAGGCCAGGCAGGCGTCCATGATGCTTAGATCTTGATAGGGCAGGGCGAGATTGATTACAAGGTTCGGCCTGTAACTGTTGAAGAGCTGCTTGAGCTGCTCCACATCGTCGGCGTCAACCTCCGCCGTCTTGATGTCCATGGTGTAGCCTTTGGCGTGAATAGCGTCCACGAGACGGTCGCATTTTTCCTTGTGGTGGGAAGCAATCATCAGCTCTCCGAACACGTCTGTATTCTCTGCGATCTTGAAAGCGCACACCGTTGCGACGCCTCCGGCTCCGATCATTAAAACTTTGTTGCTCATTTTATCATGTTATTAGTCATTTTTATTTCTGTCGCGGGCGGTCACGGCCGTCATCCCTGCTGTGCGCCGCTATTATTCCGGATGGATCTCGCCGGCCTTGATGCCCAATGCATTCATCAGCGAGTAGCCCAGTATCTCTTGTCTGAAGTTGCCGCCAGCCATAGGCTGCATAGCGAAGATCGTGATATGCTTGTCTTCAGGAGCATTGCGCAGAGCGGCAGCAAGCTCTTCATAGATCGTACCCTGCTCACCATTGGGGATGATCATGAGGCGTTTCACCTCATCATGTCCCAGCACCATACTGACGGTGTCAAGCATATAGTCGTCCTTGCTCACCACATCGCCCACGGCGTAGGCATTGACAAGAAATTCACCTAAAGCCTTGTCGTTGAACGCCTGGCCGTTAAGCTCTGTCTCAAATATGGAGGGGGTGAAGTTGCTCAGCTTTGGGTGCTGTTTCTCATGAACGAGCACGAGTTGCGTCTCATGGGCTTTGCCATCAGCGCGCAGCCCGCCGTCGAGCGCAATGTCTACAGCCCACTGGCTTAGGTCGGCTTTGGCGATACGGCGGCCTAACATACGTTCAAACTGCACTGACAGCTGGAAAGCAACATAATCGATGTAGTCGGCATCGGCGAGGATTATATTCTCGCTGAGCCTGACGTTGTGGGCTTCTTCAGAATTCATCTTAATATAATCTGTGTTTTAGCCAAGATTTAGCTCATATTGTTTGCAAAGATAATGAAAAGCCCTTGAAATTTCAAAGAAAAGTACTTTTTATTTTTGATACTTATATTTTCTTTCGAGGATAATTCGTAATTTTGTATCAAACTATAATTATTAATATAAATATCATTCAATTGCGCTAATGTCAACACTATCTCTTGCGATCATTATTGTGTTTGTAGCGGGCTATCTTTTCATAGCCTTAGAAAGCGTGACCAAAGTCAATAAGGCTGCCGTCGCCCTGCTCATGTTTGTTGTCGTGTGGACACTCTACATGCTCAACCCCGGCTATTTCGTTTCGCTGATGCATCCCCAGTTTTTAGATATCCTGAAGCTGGAGCATCCCGAACTCGGGAGCCACGTGGACCCGGTTCTTATCTTTGTCACCGATATCATTCAAGGCCATCTCGGCGACACGGGCACAACGCTGTTCTTCCTCATGGGTGCGATGACCATCGTTGAAGTCGTTGATCAGAACGGTGGTTTCGATTGGGTGCGCCGTGTGATGCACACTAAGAGCAAGCGGACTTTGCTGTGGCGCATCGCCTTTATGACGTTCTTTCTCTCGGCTATCCTTGACAACATGACCACCTCTATCGTGATGATCATGATTCTCCGCAAACTCGTGCCGCAGCATAAGGACCGCATTATCTATGCCGCACTGGTCATTATTGCAGCCAACAGCGGTGGGGCCTTCTCACCTATCGGCGATGTGACGACTATCATGCTGTGGAATAAGGGGCTTATCACCGCTGCAGGTGTCATTGGTGAGATATTTGTTCCATCCCTCATCTCCATGATCATTCCTGCCCTCATCTTGCAGATGGCGCTGAAAGGCAATCTCGATGACGGTACGGAGCCGGCAGTGGTTACCCAGGCTCCAGCCCAGGAACTTGGTGATTTCCAGCGCAAGGTAGTGTTCTGGATTGGTGTTGGCGGTCTGATGTTTGTGCCTGTGTTCAAGAGCATTACTCATCTTCCACCTTTTGTAGGCATTTTGCTTGTACTGAGTGTGCTGTGGATTGTCACCGAGGTATTCTATGCAAAGCTGCAGAGTGAGAAAGATACAAGAAAGAAACGTGTGGTCAACCTTATCCGCAACATTGATATGAGCACCATTCTCTTCTTCCTTGGAATTCTGATGGCTGTGAGTTGTCTTGAGGAGATCGGCGCACTTTCGGCGGTGGGCAAGGGCTTGAACGTGACATTCAATGGCAATCATTTCATGGTCACAGGTATCATAGGGGTGCTTTCCTCTATTATCGACAATGTGCCGTTGGTGGCAGGCTGCATGGGAATGTATCCCATACAGGCCGTGGGTGACTTTGCCGCTGACGGAATCTTCTGGCAACTGCTGGCCTACTGCGCCGGAGTGGGCGGCTCCTTGCTGATCATCGGTTCAGCTGCCGGCGTAGTCGTCATGGGATTGGAGAAAATTACATTTGGCTGGTATATGAAGCATGTGAGTTGGATTGCATTTGTGGGCTATTTGGCAGGTATTCTCAGCTATTATGTCATTAGGGAGTTTATTTTCACTATACCGCTGTGACTCTGAGAGGATGGGAGACATGCTGTGGCTTATCTCCCATCCTTAGGGATTAAGAGGATAGACATTCAAAAGGTTGACAGATATCTTCGGCTCTTCCGTTAAATGCATCCAGGATTTTGTTGCCTTATAGTAATTTGTAAAGCAATCTTCATCTAATATCTTAGGGATCTTATTGATCTCTACTCTTCCACTATCTGTCCGAAGCTCTTCCAATAGGTTGCTGACATGTACTTTTCCTTGCAGCCTTTAGGTACATACAATATGCTTCCACTGCGGTCAATGTCACCGTCCTGATTTAATGATGGTGGTGTGTCCAACCTTATGTGCAGTTCCTTTACACGAAGACCTTTTAGGGCATCCACATCCATATATTTTATCGATTTGGGAATGAACAGGCTTTTCAAAACGCCACCTGTATTAAATGGCTCCTCATATATCGCCTTTAGTTTTGAGTCTGTAGGAATCACGATTTCGTCTATCTTAGGCGAGCTGGCGAATGCCCTTGACCTTATGCGCTCCAAACTTGCTGGCAGAACAACAGTCTTGAGATTCTTGCAATCGGCAAAAGCCTCCTCGTTAATTGTCTTAATGCCTTTGGGAAGCAAGATCCTCGACAGATGGGAGTTGAAGAACAGCCTTTCGTCAATATTGAACTCGTAAGAATAGCCCGTGAAATCGCACGCCGACATATCCAGCGTATCAAGAGACAGCCGGCCTATTTTAGCGGCATATTCAACGTCTGTGGGTCCCGCGTATCCTATCATCGTAAGGCTTCTCATTCTCGAAAGATTCTCTTCATCCCGTCCTAACAAGAGATTAAGCCGGTCTGAAAACATCCCAAATTTAATAGTCTCTGATGCATTCAGCGTGCGAGGTTCCTGTATCACCTCGAGGATTGAGGCTTTATTATGAAGACTGTCGCCAGAAACACCATAGAACGCATTTCTCCCCAGACCGGTGTTCAATTGGGCTTGGAGGGGAAATTTAAACGCCTGGCCTTCATTACACTTCACTTTCTTATATATCTCACTCAACCAACTTGTGTCCACCGGCCTTGTATTCTTGCCAGAACCTGTGATATATATAGTCTTGTCGATTTTAAATGAAGAATTAGCCTTAACCTGGATGATAAAGCTACCACCCGTATTTTTGACGTAAACAGTATTGTCCGTGAAATATGCCAGTTTATATGGCTTCTGATTCACTTTCACGACATAGTTGCCTCGCGATGAAGATATGTTCACTGTAGCTTCCCGGACAAAGAGAGACGTGTCGGAAGACGCACATTTAATACGGATACCCGGGGCTCCCGTAACAGAATCCGTACATTCTGTAGCTGAACACCATTTGCCAGTACCGGATGAATAGTTGACGTCAACGCTATACCCGTTGGCCTTAAGAAAGACAACAGTGGTATCCACACCGTTTGGTCCGATATTGAGACCATTGGCAAGGATCTCCTCCGTCACTGGATTTATCGTCTCGTCTTCACTTTCCTTGCACGAGGAAAAGGTAAGAACAGCAACTGTAAGGAATAAGATTACATTTCTTGTATTCATAAACCAATAATTTTAAAAGTTCTTGTTACTGTTCCAAGACTAATGTTCTTATACGTACAATTAGCGTCAAACCAGTCTCTGAGTCCATATTCATCCAGAACGTAGTCACCTTCCAGATCATCCTCGTATACAGTAAACGCTATCTTGCTTTCTTTATTGTATATAAACTTTAAGTTAAGATTGCTGTTTCCGAACCAGTGCATATTGTTAAAGTCCACTGTTATGGTCTCACATAATGGGTCTAATATTTGTGGATTATACCGTCCGTAGACATTTGACTTAATTTCTATGTCGAAGACTTTCTTCATTTCTTCGGCAATCTTGGAGGCCTTGGCAAAAAATACATCATTGTCGTTATTCTTCAAAAGCTCCTCGTCTGTCAGATTCTTGTCGTTCGGCTCAATTAGTATTATTTTGTCTCCTTGCCGTGTATTCAATATTGCTGCTATACCATACAAAGCCTTATTATACTTCGAGGAATATCTAACGTAATATCTTGAAATCTCAATGAAAGTAGAGAAAAACTTATTGAAACTGTCCAAATATCCCTCGGAAGTAAGCTCTAACCGTTTTTTATAGTTGTCCTCCAATACCACATCACTTATATGGAGAAGTCCTCCGTCCCCAATGGACACGATGGAATGCGTATTTTCATTATCCAATGACTGGGCCCAGGAAGACATGTCCATAGACGACTTATGTATGTCAAGAAGCCTGTCCGCTGTCTCGATACCATGCTTGCCTCCAAATGTGTTAATGCTTGTGTAACATTCGTCAAGGAACTTTTTCCTTCCAGAAATAACGCCTGAGCTATTTCCAATCTTTAGGCTGTCAAGACTGATGTTGCCCGAATATTTCTTAATCTTGAAATCTATAGAAGCATTTATTTCCTGATCCATGAGTTTCTCCTTGTCCTTGACGCTTATGGACGATCTTGCCAGTCCGGCATACAAAGCCGTGATCTTTCCGCCTGTCAAGTAATCCGCCATGATAAAATCCCCATAGCTGCTCAAAAGTTTACCAGCAGGCGAACCATAAAGATTTTTCATGAAAGATTTTGTCAGACAAGCCAATGCGTAAGCATGAAGAGAACTTTCCGATGGATTTAACTTAAACTCGGAATTGTAGTAAGCAATATCTGCCTCTCCATATACAGCATGAATGGAGTCGCTAATGTAGGAAGAGAATACTTTCGTGTTTTTATGCCTGCGTCCAATCTTGATGATATGAAGTATATTGAGGCTGAATCCCGATGATGACTTCTTTAAGTATTGCGACTTTTGTATAAAGTCATCATAGCTGGTGTATGAGAAGCTGTTTATCGAAGATGTGCCTATATGATTTTTGGTTATAAACTTCGGGTCATAATCTGAAACCTTGTCTATGTCTATAACAGGGAAACCTACATTATGTGGATCACCTAAAATCGTATTGCCAATTTTATATGAATATCCTAACAACTCTCCGGAATTCCCATTTTTATCGTCATTAGCGGTCGCGCGCGTAGACGAAAGAAGTTCATAATCAGACCAGTGCGTTTTAACGTTCGGGAGATTTGAATTTCTCTCTTGATAAACAGTATCTTGTATTTCTTGTATTGCAGTGCTCTTTATGGCGTTGCCACTTTCCTGTTCAGCAACTTCAGAGCAAGATACAAGAACTATCACGAAAAAGGAAAATAATGGAAAATCACGCATTCTCATTTCTTCACTATTTTGAAAGATTTTGCAGCAGCAGAGTCAAAAATCTCCTCACCGGTTACCACATCAAAAAATCTTGTTAATTTCACAGCGTCTATCAAGTCAGAGTCGGGTATTACAAAGCCTTCCCATGTTCCTGTGAATTTTATTTCGCGATCATTGTATTTAGCATATACTGTATATGGAACCTCAACCTTATACGATGTTAATTCCAAATAAATTGAGATCAAATACCTATCCTTTGATTGAGGAACTTTTCCTTCAACAATATATTTTCTATTAGAATAGACATCTTGATAACCTGAGGTGATGTATCTTATTTTGCGGGTATTTCCGTCCAACAACAGAGCCTTCCTTGCCAGAACTGTCGGCATTTGGAACCATGTGGTAGTGTTTAAGTCGAATCTTATATTGCTCCGATACTGCTGGAACCAGCTTCTCTCTGTGACACGAGTATTGACTGTATCAGAGAAAGAAGCGCCCGGATTACCCTTATAAACCCTATCTAATTTTATTTTATAAGGAGCAGCATCTGTAACCTTGGCATTCTCAAAATCAAAGTCCACCTTGTTGACTGTAAACACATTTAGAGGTTTCACAAGAAATTTCTGCTGATTTTTTCCTGTATATTCAGCAAAACGAACCTCATCGTTGTCGTTCACGTTCAAATAATAATTGAATACCGACCACATATTATTAGGGTCTTTCTGACCAAGCAACATCTCATTCTCTATGCTGAAATATCCATCTGTGTTGGTAGGTTTTAAATCCCAGCTGACAAAAAGATTGGAGAATTCATCCTTAGAGGAGGACATCATAATATTGATGTTCGGAGTTTTATTATAGTGTCCGACAGTAAGCGGCGTTTGGGACGATTCAGAATACAACAGATAGGGGATGCCTGCCGAAGCTGGCAAGATCTTGATATAGAAGCGTTGGGCTTTATCTGCCTCGTTCTTCTTGTCTGTGAGTTTCACTTCTGCTTTGGTACCTGAACAATACAGATACCTTTTGCTCTTATCCTTACCGGACTCCAGCACTTCTATCCTTACCGGCAGCTCTCTTATAGCAAACATATTGCTATTAAAATTTGCATCATAGTTTGCTCCCTGCTGACTAATCCTGCGAAGACGCTTGCCAGCTTTTGTCCGTAAATTCAAGAGATACCTCACAGAGTCGTTTATTTTAAGCGGGCTAATGCTGTCAGCACCGGCCATCGTTGCCCTTGTCGAAGGGGGCATAGAGGTTTGAGCCTCTGACAGAAGTGGTACTTCATTCTTATTCAGTTCTGCGCCATCAGAACAAGAGAAGAGTACGGTCACCATGATAAAAGCGAAAATGTAATAAATGTGCTTCATTGTTATGTTTTAGTTTATGTTAAATTCAAAAGTGCGAATAATCTTGTTGTAGAGTTATCTTATGCAAGCAACTATGTATCAAGACAAGTGGTCTTTCGTGACTGTCTCATAGGACTATTTAAAAAACAGCAATATTCCCTCGTAGGTTACATTACTTAGAGCTATGCTCACGGTATATTCACCTTCTGCCAAGCTTTGTGCATTTAAAGCAATAGCCCCATCTCCATCTATATTGGCAGCTGTAGAGCCAACGATGCTTCCCTTGGTATCATAAATGTACATCCAGACCATTCCATAATATCTCTGAATGTGCACATTCACAACACTATCATCGTAGTCTACCTTTACTCTTGTTGCTGATGGCATTCTCATCCCCCCGCGTTGAAACAATCCACTTCGTCTCAGAACAACAGGTTTAGGATACACGCTAACACAGCACATTAGTGCTAAAAGAGAAAGTAATAAAATCCTTTTCATTTACTTTTAATTCTTGATCGCAAAGTTAGGTCATAATTAGCCTGCTTCCAAATTTTATGTATCTAAAAACGACTTTTCTGTAGATTGCTTATAAATTACTAATATTCAATGTTTTACATGTCTTTTATCTCTAATCCCATATCTAAAAATGATAATTTACGATGTTTTTAATAGTTCTCAATGAACTCTTTTGTTGAATCATCGCCACTCTTTAATCCTATTTTAGACTTTATGAGGAAGAGTTTTTGCCTTACTGAAGAATCCTTGATATGATAGATCTCAGCTATGCGGTGAACAGGCAACCGTAGTCTGATAAGCATAAGAAAATGGATGTCTTTCTGTGTAAGAAAAGGAAATTGCTTTTTTATCCTCGTGACAAACTGTCCGTCAGCATTGTCTAAGAAGGTTTCCAATTCTTCCCAATCTTCATTGTTCAGGACAACGGTTATCTTCTTACCGTCTATTATGTCTTCTCTATCCCCTGCTTTTAATTTTTTGACGATATCCACCTTCTTGAGGAGGAAGCTGCGGATATTTGTTATTTGAAGATTTTTGCTCTTGATCTCCATCAGGTGCATTAATTTTTCTTTCTTTGCCTTGTTTACAACAAGAAATATGATAATTATAGCAAGTCCTAACGTAATATATACTACTATGGTTTTCCAATGATTTTCTTTTTGAATGGAGGCCCTCTTTGTTTCCCTATCAACGAGAAGCTTGTAATACTTGTCTTTTGCGGATAAGTTGTCGGCGTTCTTTTTGTACAGATAAGATTCTACAGAATCGGCAAAATCGCTAACAGATCTGCAATTGCCTTCCTGCAAGGCTATTAGTCGGCGTAATGAGTATATCACGTCTCCGTAATTAGGATATTCGTCTTGTTTAATTTGAGAAAGCAGATGCTTAGCCTTGTCTATATTTCCAGCTTTGTACAGGGCATTGCTCAAAGTCAATATAGCAGAGGCATCACGGTCAGCTCTGTAAGTGAAAGATTCTTCTGCCGCTTTCAGGGCCATTGTATCTTTTCCTGATATGTCATAAAAATTAGACAAATCTTGCAAGGTATTTGCAATCACTGTTGAATCTCTTAATGTCATGGCGTATTTTATCGCCTTTCTTGTAAGGGAGATGCAAGTATCCATTTTCTCCTTTTTATAAGAATAGCATTCAGCTAAATTTAAGATAGAATAGATTTTATTCCGCAGATTTCCCCCTTTGATTCTATTATAGGTTGCAAAGGCTAATTTGCTGTATTGAATAGCTTTATCAGGGTCATATTCTCTAAGGATAAGGGATGATTGCGAAAAAGACATACTTGCCGTCAGGTAATCTTTCCTTTTCTTAGCTGCATCTATAGAATGGGAGAAACAATTCAGCGCCTTTTCGGAGCTGTCATTTAGAGCATAGTATTTTCCCATGTAATATAAGCACTTTGCATATAAGGAATCTTGTGGTTTGTCTTGATACCACTTATAGGCTATTCCAATCAAAGAGTCATTGTTTACATCTATTCCAGATTTGTCTTGTGAAAGTGTATATACAAGTGAATACATAGCCATACCCCGATCAGAAAGTCTCGTCTGGTTTACTTTATTGAGCACAGATATTGCGCTGTCGGGCTTACCGTGCTCTGCCAAAGATAAAGCCATAGTGAGTTGGGCGTCGTGTTCTCCATTGCATGACACCATTAACATGAGGACTAATGGTATAAAAAGTATGGCAACTCTTTTCATCTTTTTAAAGTTTCTATAATCGCATTGCCTTTACACCGTAATCGCATTGCCTTTACACCGTAATCGCATTGCCTTTACACCGTAATCGCATTGCCTTTACACCGTAATCGCATTGCCTTTACACCGTAATCGCATTGCCTTTACATCGTAATCGCAATGCCGTTGCATTTTACCGTGATCAGGCGGTCATTTGATAGGTGCTTAGGGCTTGCAGAGAATGTAGCAAACCTTATCCTGAAAGGCTCTGCCGTTGCTGCCGTGCATTACGCCCTGATTGATGATGGAGAAGCAGAGATGGTGGCCGTTGGCAGCGGTGAGATAGCCACAGAGACTTGATATACCCTCAACGGTACCTGTCTTGGCATGTACGTTGCCCTGAGTGAATTGCGAGTGCATGCGCTTCTTCAGTGTACCGTCAATACCGGCGATGGGCAGGGCAGGGTAGAGGTGGTTATAAATGTTCTGATTTTGGTAAGCATAGCGCAGGAAACGGGTTTCCAGTTCGGGAGAGACATAATTGTAGAGCGACAAGCCGCTGCCGTCGGCGAGGCGGTAGCGCGAAGGGTCAAGTCCCAGGCGGCTGATGAGCTGCCGCTCGATGGTTTTGGCGTCTTTAGCGGTTGCGGGGCGGTTGCCTGTAGAGGCTGCGATCTGATAGTACATCGACTCGGCATAAAGGTTGTCGCTCTGCTTGAGCATGCGGTTGAGAATCTGGTCGATAGTATGGAATCGGCTCACGATGCAACTGGCATCCTCCGGCTTCCGCTTCTCTGAGATATTGCCCGTAAGCACGATACCTGACCTGTGGATGGCCTCGAGAAACTTGTCCATGAAGTTGTCCTTTCTCTGAAAGACCAAAGGAGAAAGCACGGGGTTGTCATCGTCCCAGCACCATCCTTCTCCGAGGAGGTCGGCATTTTTCATGGACCGGTCAGCGTAAAGGTTTCCACGGATGGTGTCCACACCCATCTTGCGCAACGCCTCGGCAAAAGCCTGCATGTCGTCACGATTGAAGCGTGGGTCGAAACCGCCCACGCAGTAGACGTCGCCGTAGAGAGTGGTGCTGTCTACACGGCCGGTATAGCACAGGTCAGTCTTAAACTGATAGCTCCCGCCGAGACGGTCAAGGGCCGTGATAGCTGTGATAGTCTTCATGGTCGATGCCGGCCGCATGAGTTGTCGCTCGTTGTGGCGGTAGATGGCGGAATCGGCATCGAGATCGTAGACCATGATACCGACTTGCGATGTTTGAAACATCTTGCTCTCAAGCAGTTCGTCGATATCGGCCTGCACATTCTTGGGCCATGCCAGCGTGTCGTGATGGAAGATGAGCGAATCGGTCCACGCTGAGTCGGCAAGGGCTATAGTGTCATTCTTGTCGGTGTTGTCGTCGTCGACGGTGACTTGTGCCAGGGTGGGAAGTGCTGTGAGCAGGAAGAACCATAGCATTAAAATACTTCTCGTAAGTTTCATTGGGCTGCCTCCATTTCTCTTTTCAGGGCTGCGATAAAGGCCTCCTCGTTTTGGGGTTGCACAGAGACCATGCTCTCAGCTGCTCCGTAAGTGATGAGCAGATAGCGCACCAGCCCGAAGACTGAACTCATGGGCCGGCACGAATGTATCAGTCCGACTTCAATGACCTTTCGCTTTGACAGCCGGCCATTGTCGACGATGAGCTTCCCATCGCTGATGATGTATTGACTATGGAGTGTCCGTTCAGCCACTATAATGAGGCAGAAGGCCATGCACAAGCCCATGACAGGGCTTTTAGACCAGAAGGCATAGAGTGAGAGCAAAAGAAAGAGAATGATGCCACACACTGCGCCCAGAGTTGTTCTATGATGAAATGATCGGGTCATTGATATGCTATCCTTATTATGTTCAGTAACAACGATTTTGCAAAGTTACGGCTTTTCTTTGAGTTAGTGGGCTTAGGCTGAAGAAATATAGTGAAAAGAAATGATTTTCGCATATTTATTACTACATTTGTACGCCCAAACGCGAACACATGAAGAAGAGTGACCTATTGCTTGCCAAGATACGCAACGGTGAGGAGATGACGGGGCGTGAGAAACTCAACCTCATCATTGAGCTGAGTATCCCCTCGATGTTGGCCCAGATAACGACGGTGATAATGTTCTTTATCGACGCAGCCATGGTGGGACACCTTGGTGCCGCCGCCTCGGCGAGCATAGGCTTGATCGAGACCACGACATGGCTTATGGGCTCTATCCTCTCAGCAGTTTCGGTTGGCTTCTCGGTGCAGGTGGCCCATTTCATTGGTGCCAACGATTTTGTGCGTGCACGTCAGGTGTTTCGCCATGCGCTGGTGTGTGGCATCGGTTTCAGTGTCCTGATGGCACTCGTGGGCGTGGCGGTGCACTGGCGGTTGCCTTTCTGGCTTGGCGGTGAGGCAGACATTGCCCCGATGTCATCAGCTTATTTCCTCATCTTCAGTCTTACATTGCCTGCCGTGCTCGTTTATCATCTCATGGCAGCCATGCTCAAGAGCGCGGGTGATATGCGGGTGCCCAGTGCCCTGTCCATCATGATGTGCTGCCTCGACGTGGCGTTCAACTATCTGTTTATCTATGTTTTTGACTTGGGTGTCACTGGTGCAGCCTTGGGCACGATGACGGCTTACGTGCTGACTGTGGTGCCGATGTCATGGCAGGCAGTATGGGAAAACAAAATTATTGCGCTCCGTCTCGATCATGCACGCTTCGTGTGGATGTGGGAATATGTACGCAATGCTGTCAAGATCAGTCTTCCCATTGCCGTGCAGAATGTGCTGATGGGTTCGGCGCAGGTTGCCTCCACGCTGATCGTTGCCCCTTTGGGCAATGTGGCAATTGCAGCCAACTCGTTTGCCATTACCGCCGAGAGTCTCTGCTATATGCCAGGCTATGGCGTGGGTGATGCCGCTACTACGCTCGTCGGACAGACCTACGGAGCGGGTCGGCGGCAGCTGTGCTTTAACTTCGCTCACCTCACCATCGCAACGGGTATGGTGGTTATGGCTTTCATGGGAATGGTGATGTATCTCTTCGCACCCGAGATGATCGGGTTCCTTTCGCCTGTGGCATCCATCCGTGAATTAGGCGCAGAGGTATTGCGCATTGAGGCCTTTGCCGAACCGTTCTTTGCAGCTTCCATCGTTGCTTATTCAGTTTGCGTGGCAGCTGGCGATACGCTCAAGCCCGCTGCCATGAGTCTTTTCTCCATGTGGTGCGTACGTCTGACACTGGCCTGGTGGCTCTCGCAGAGCTACGGTTTGCGGGGTGTCTGGATTGCCATGGCTACGGAGCTCACTTTCCGCGGCTCCGTCTTCCTGTTGCGAATATGGAAAGGAAAATGGAACAATTTGCCAACCTCAGCCCTACCGTAGTATTCTGTCAGAGTGGCACGGTTGTTGATCGTGCTGCCAATTCTTCTGTATGTCATTAAGCACTAAGCGCGTGGATGCGCCGTTGAAGGCATTGAAAGCTGAGTATTCCGGATGTTCAGCTATTATGATTCAGCGTTAATAAATATTGTTAAATCTGCAAAAGGCATGTTACAATGAACTGGATTTTTATCTATCTTTGAGGCTGTTTTAAGAACCAATCTAATTAACATTTTGCACTATGAGAATTGGAATACCTAAGGAGATGAAAGACAACGAGAACCGTGTGGGCATGACTCCCGCAGGCGTTGCCGAGTTGACGAAACATGGCCACACCGTATTTGTACAACATACCGCTGGAGAGAACAGCGGATTCAGCGACGAAGAGTATGCCGAAGTTGGTGCGGAGATTCTTCCGACTATCAATGAAGTATATGCCCAAGCCGACATGATCGTGAAGGTCAAGGAGCCTATTGAACCTGAATATGGTCTGATCAGGAAAGACCAGCTGGTATTCACTTATTTCCATTTTGCGTGCGACCGGCCGCTCACCGATGCGATGATCAAGAGCGGTGCCGTCTGTCTGGCCTACGAGACTGTGCAGAAAGCCGACCGCTCTCTGCCGCTACTCGTACCCATGAGTGAGGTGGCAGGACGCATGGCAGCCCTCAATGGCGCCTTTTATCTGCAGAAGACTAAAGGTGGCAAGGGAAAACTCATCAGTGGTGTACCGGGGGTAAAGCCCACCAAAGTGCTGGTCTTGGGGGGCGGCACAGTGGGTGAGGCCGCGGCGAGAATGGCAGCAGGTATGGGAGCTGATGTCACCATTACCGATATTTCACTGCCTCGTCTGCGCCAGCTTGAGAATGAATTGCCGGCTAACGTGCACGCTCTCTACTCTACTGAGCACAATATCCGCAAGGAGTTGCCTGATGTGGACATCGTTATTGGCTCTGTACTCGTGCCGGGTGACAAGACACCACATCTCATCACACGCTCTATGCTCGGTCTGATGGAGAAAGGCACCGTGCTCGTGGATGTCGCCATCGACCAGGGTGGTTGTTTCGAGACCTCGCATCCCACTACGCACAGCGATCCCGTCTATGAGGTTGACGGCATCGTGCACTATTGTGTCGCCAACATACCAGGTGCTGTACCCAACACGTCAACGATGGCACTCACCAACGCTACGCTTAAATATGCTGTGGCTTTGGCCGACAAGGGATGGCGGCAGGCCTGCAAGGACGATGAAGCACTCTTCAAAGGTCTGAACATCGTTGACGGGAAAATCACCTACAAGGCCGTGGCTGATGTATGGGGACTGCCCTATGAGCCTATCACACTATGAGCTAACGCCGTGCTGAACTAATGGCAGGGGAGTTGCTATTTCAGCTCTCCTGTCTGATAAAACCTCAGCATATCTATATTATAGATAGCGAGGTATTAAAATTCTATTCAAGGTGAAAATTAATCAGCCAATACAAAAATAGGAAAAATGAATAACACCATTTTGAGATATTTTACTACAAAGCGTTATCTATAAGTGACTAATATACCACCTTTAATTATATAGAATAGTTTTAAAGAATGATATGTTGTGTTATTTTAATGTAACAAACTGACCGCTTTTGTTCGTACTAAAAATTTTATTGCTATCTTTATACCGTAAATTTAAATATTTCATATTATGGCATTAACGTATTCAAAATTAAGTTCTAACTTTAGTAAAGTGAAAGACTTAGATGTTAAAGCACTCGGAAACTTTATAGGAGGAAAAGTAAAGACAAAATAGACTCTAACACTTTTCAAAACGGATGCGCTATTAGGCTATCTTATGTTTTTAACTATTCCGGAGTTCCCATATCTTCTTCTGACGGAGCTGTATCTTCTGGTGCTGATAAAAATTTATACAGAGTTACAGATATGGTAAAATTCATCAAGAAACATATTGGGAGAACACCATTGTCGGGTACAAAGGCTTCTGACTTTACTGGCAAAAAGGGTATTATAATTTTCAGCGACTGTCAATGGTCAAATGCCACAGGACATGTTGACCTTTTCAATGGTACAAAAGTTGAAAGTAAGAAGGGAAATGATTATTTTGCCCCTTGTAATGCTGAGACTTTGTACACCATGAAATAAAGTAATTATGAGATGGATATTGCCTTTCTTATTGGTTCTATTTTCTACCTGCTCAATGTCTCAAAATTTGCATCGGTGTGTAGTAGCCTGATTTTGGTTGACTACTTTATGCTCTTAACCCTTAGAAGAGTTGACTCGGTTAAACTTAATCCTTATAAGAGTTGACTACTTTGCTGTAACCTGAAAAGAGTTGACAGTTGTAGTTGCAAACTCTGATATTTGTTGTCTGAGGGCAAAGGTAAACATTTATCAGGGATTAGACAAGAGTTTATTGCCTTCTCTTTAGCTAATGCCCTAAGTCGTCCTCATTGATGCACGTGGTCTCTGCAGGGCTTGTAGTATATCAGTGTTTAATGACTCATTAATGAGTCTCTCCTTGATATACTGCTGCTTGTAGCTTATCCAGCGTTTTTGCTGTTCTCCCGTATGCTCGGCTGCCTCCTTAGGCGTCATCATGCCGATACTCATATGCGAGTGCTCTTCATTGTAGAAACAGACGGCCTGTCTGACAGCATTGATAACCTCATCTATAGTTATTCTAGACCACTTTATATGGGGTGGGAAACTTTAGTTACATAATACTATAAAATTACTATCTTTGCACATATAAAGCTAAAATAGAACAGAACAAAGTATATATAATGTGATTTGCCGCTATCTATGCAGCAAAAGGCCCAGGTTATGGAAAAAGGAAATAGCATATACGATCTAATCCGAAGGGGAGATAAGCGTGCTTTCGAAGACCTCTATCGGAAGTATTATCCTGTCCTCTGTGAGTTATCTAAAGCTATTACCCATAGCCACGAGACAGCAGAGGAGATTGTAGATGATTTGTTTTTCTCGATTTGGGATCATCGTGAAACCTTTTCGCCTGTTAGTCTCGATTCTTATCTTTTCCAATCCATAAGAAATAACAGCAAGAAGGCATGCATGTCTCAATCTTTCAGAAAGAAGGATCGTACCAGCAGCATCGAGGAACTCTATATACAAATAGACAATTACCTAACGGATGATGCCCATCCTTTAGGCTGGTTATTGGAAAAGGAAATGGAAAAAGCCTACAACCATGCCCTTGACAGTTTGTCACCTGAGTGTCGCCGTGTGTTTGAACTTAGTAGAGTACAAGGAATGACCTATAAAGAGATAGCCGAGAAACTTGGTATCTCAGTGAATACCGTGAAATACCACATGAAGCAAGCTATCAAAATCCTTACAGAAAAATTGTCACCGGTCCTATTTCTTTTGCCTTTTCAAAAAATATTTTCCATTTCCCCTACTCTCTTTTAAGAAAAAGGTATCTATAAGAATAAGAAGGCTAATTGCATTGTCTCGTAGCTATTGGAACGAACCATAAAAACAGAGAAATCAACAACTAAAATGACGACATATGACGAACATATTGATGATCTGATCCTTCATTTTGCGAAAGGAGATATCTCAAAAGAAGGGTTACTCGAACTGAATGAGTTTATTCATCAGAGCGAGGTGAACAGATGCTATATCCGAGACACACGCGAACTTTATTTCGACCACGTAGCTTCCAGCGGGGAGACGAAGCAGGAATTCGACCCGGAGAAGGCCATTCTGCGATTCCTTGCTTATACAGGTAAGGAGGAAGATATCATGAGGAATTCAACCCCCAGGAAAGTGGATTCCTTCAAGCGAATCATTCAGATAGCTGCTATCATCATACTCTTGCTTCTTCCCTTTGCGGCATACCATTATGGAGTACAGCATATCCATCGAAAATTCGCTGCCATTGAGGTTTCTGTTCCGGAAGGTTCCCAACTGGCTATCTCACTCCCCGACAGTAGCCAGGTAAGACTTAATTCCGGTTCCACCATTCGCTACTCGCAAGGATTTGGTATCACCGACCGAAAGTTATTTTTGGAGGGCGAGGGGTTCTTCGATGTCAGACATAACGAACAAATGCCATTGACGGTAGAAACTCATGGAGTAGTTGTGCACGATTTAGGAACAGCATTTAAGGTAAGCAATTATCGGGAAGATACGAACATCGACATCCGTCTCTATGAGGGTAAACTAAGCCTTTACAATACGCCCACAAAGAGAAACGGCATAAGCATGTCACCCGGGGAGGAGGTGCTTATCAACAAGGCTACAGGCAAATTTCTGCGGCAGCGAATGAACGAAAGCATTGGTGAGGGGGCAAGCATGAACATACTGTATTTTGACAATAAGCCATTACGAACAGTAGCACAAGCACTTTCAAGAAGCTACGGCATTCATGTTAAGGTCGCAAAGACCGCTGAAAACAAGCATGTATATCTCATTGTAAACAGAAAGGCTAACACTATTGACGATTTACTCTTATCTCTGCAAAAGACAGGACATATTAAATATAAGAAAATAACAAACGGGTATCTTCTGTACTGAAAATACACCAACGTTCAACGATCATCCACCTATTGATTATCACATCATAATAATAAACATGTTAAACTAAAGCTTATTGACACTATGAGTAAATTACTGAGAAAAAGCTTACTCACTGCGTTTCTTGCCATCTCTGAGGGCTTCAATGCCCAGGCCCAGGCGAGATCGGTGACGATGAATCTACGTAATGTGACCGTTAAATCCGCCATTGTCAACCTGCAGAAGGCGACAGGCTATTCCGTTGTAATCTATGCCAAAGATGTTGATATGTCCCGCCATGTCGATGTCAATGCAAAGAACGAGAATATATCCAAAGTGGTTGACCAGATTCTTAGCGGGCAGAATGTCAACTACGAAATCAACGGGAACGCAATCGTTGTAAGTCAACGTAAGTCTAACACCCCGTCTGGAGGCAAAAGCACCCAGAGACCCAAGAACGATAAACGGACACATGTCACAGGCACCATCGTTGACGAGCAGGGGCAACCTGTTGTCGGCGTCACGGTTGTGGACAAGGTAACCAACACAGGTACCGTGACCGATATAAACGGCAACTTCAGCATGAATGTACCAACCGGGACAGAACTGACAGTGACATATGTAGGCTACGCCGACATGAAAGTACGCGCTTCTGAGGGCATGACGGTCAAGCTCAGGCCCGACACACAGCTTCTCAACGATGTCGTGGTCGTTGGATACGGTACGCAGAAGAAAGTGGATGTCACAGGATCTATCTCCTCGGTTAGCGGTAAGGACCTGATACGCTCACCCATGGCAAATCTCACCAATTCGCTCGGTGGTAAACTCTCAGGCTTGCGCGTCGTGCAGCGCTCGGGTGAACCCGGCAATGATGCGGCCTCAATCGATATCCGCGGTTATGGTTCAGCTCTTGTCATCGTGGACGGTGTGCCGAGCAGTTTCTCGCAAATTGATCCAAACGAAATAGAGAGCGTCACGATTCTCAAAGACGCCTCCGCGGCTGTCTATGGTATACGTGCTGCTAACGGCGTCATTCTGGTGACAACCAAACGAGGAGGCAAGCAAGTTACAAAGATAGAACTTAACACTACCTTCAGCTGGCAACGTCCTACCAAATATCCTAAACTTGCAAATGCTGCACAGTTTGCCGAACTGACCGACGAAGATCTGGTCAATCGCGGCAAACAGCCAACTTACGGAGCTGAAGAATTGGAAAAGTGGCGTAAGGGAGGCGAAGGCTATGAAAGCACTGACTGGTACGATGAGGTCGTCAGAGATTGGGCTCCACAACAGCAATACAACCTCAATTTGCGTGGAGGAAGTGATAAGATTCGCTACTTCGCTTCTATCGGCTATCTCAACGAAGGTGGCATGTGGAGTTCCAACTGCACCAACTATCAACGCTTCAACTTCCGTTCCAACACTGACGTGCAGATCACAAAGGGCTTGTCAGCGTCTCTTTCTCTCTCCGGGCAGAAAGGACAGCGCCATGCCTCTCCCTGGGATCCAAACTATATCATGGCATCCGTTCAGCAGAACTACCCGACTTTCCACCCCTACGCTAACAACAATCTCGATTATTACGCGCTTACCAATATGTCGGCACGAAACGCAAAAGCCGTCATCGATTCCAACGTCATGGGTTACGACAAATCGGAGAACAAGCGCTTTGAGGGTATCGCTTCACTGACCTATGACTCTCAGTCAGTGAAAGGCCTTTCGCTGAAAGGGCAGTTCTATTACCGCAACATTGACAACTACCGGAATGTATTCCAGAAAAAATACAATTATTATACCTACGATCAAGCCACAGATCAGTATAATGTAGCCTACACGGGATTCAACCCCTCGAAGCTGACCCGTTTCATGTGGAACGATGAGACATATATGCTGCAAGGATCCATCAACTATGAGAACACCTTTGCCAAACTGCATCATGTCAAGGGCCTGTTCCTTATGGAGACAACCAAAGAGCGTTATCACGACCTGAGCGGTTACCGCGAATTCGTAATCGACGCTATCCCCGAACTGGACAACGGCAGCGATAAGAACAAAACTAACTCTGGCAGCAGCTCTGACAGTGGCAGAATAGGCTATGTAGGGCGAGTAGATTACGACTATGCCGGCAAGTATCTCGTCGAGTTCAGCTTCCGTTACGATGGTTCCTCCAAGTTTGCCAAGGCTAAGCGCTGGGGATTCTTCCCTTCCGTATCTGCCGGCTGGCGCATCAGCGAAGAGTCCTTTATGCAGAAATTCTCCAATGTGCTCGACAATTTGAAGATTCGCGCATCATGGGGCCGTCTCGGTGACGACGAGTCGGTTGCCGGTTATCAGTACCTGACAGGCTACACTTACCCAAGCGGTTCTTATATTCTTGGCACTGATGTCATCAAGACCTTAGTACCCAAAGGTCTGGCTAACGAAAATATTACTTGGTACACATCTGATATCTATAATGTAGGTCTTGATTTTGACCTTTGGCGCGGGATGCTTTCGGGTACGTTCGAGCTCTTCTACCGTCATCGTAATGATCTGCTTGCCACACGGGCAGCATCTCTCCCGACAACCTTCGGTGCCAGTCTGCCCCAGGAGAACCTCAACTCCGACAGCAACAGAGGATTCGAGATTCAGCTCTCTCACCACAACAAGATTGGAGAGCTGACTTATGATGTCAGTGGAAACTTCTCTTTCTCAAGGGCCAAATATGACCATGTGGAACGCAATGCCTCTCTCAACGACTACGACGATTGGCGCAACAACACCAATGGCCGCTACAAGAATATCTGGTGGGGCTATAAGGCCATCGGACAATTCCAGTCGATGGAGGAAATCGCTACATCGCCCATTCAGGACGGTAACGGTAACCAGACACTGGTGCCCGGTGATATCAAATACGAGGACTACAACCACGATGGTATCATTGACGATAACGATGTTCATCCTATTGGCCGTGGGACTACGCCGGAAATTATGTACGGCTTGACATTGTCGGGCCAATGGAAAGGAGTCGACTGCACACTATTCTTCCAAGGTGCTGCCAATTTCAACGCCTATCTGAATGACGACATGGCTAATCCCTTGTTTAATGGGGCCAACACGCTTGCCGACTTCATGGACCGCTGGCATCACGAGGACATCTACGACACCTCCGCGAAATGGATCCCCGGAAAATATCCATCGACCTATGCAAGTGGCAAGATCAACAACCAGAAGACCTCTACTTTCTGGCTGCAGAATTCCAGTTACTTGCGACTGAAGGAACTTCAGATAGGCTACACACTGCCCAAAGTATGGACACAAATGGCTGGCCTGGAGAGCGTACGTGTATTCTTCTCCGGATACAACCTCCTTACGTTCACCGGAATGGGTCTGCTTGATCCTGAGGCAAGCGGAGGCAAAGGCCGCTACTATCCACAGCAGAAGGTTATCTCTTTCGGTCTGAACGTTAAGCTCTAAGATTGGAAAAGAAGTTTATTATGCAGTTTAATAAAATATAATTCCATTACAAATGAATAAGTTTAAACTATATATAGGTATCGCATGCAGCGTGCTGGCGCTTAGCTCATGCAACGATATTCTTGACACTACGCCTACTAATATTCTGACAGACCCGACGGTTTGGGTCAACAAAGAAGCCATCGATGCCTATGTAGGCAAGATGTATGACCAGATGCAGGTGGAAGATCTGAACTATTACGTAGACAGTGAGGCTCAGTATCCCTCCCAGGTTACCGACGAAGCTACTCGTTCATACACGTGGGGAAGCGCTAACAATGAGCTTATACCAGAAGGTATGTTTGGCTGGTGGGGCTATGAGCAAGTGAGAAACGTCAACACTTTCCTGAGCAAAATACAGACGGCAACGATTCTGACCCAGGAGCAGTGCAACGTCTATGAGGCAGAGGCACGTTTCTGCCGGGCCATGGACTATTTCGCCATGGTCAAGCGTTATGGCGGTGTACCTCTCATCACAGAGGCACAGGTATATAATGGAGGCAACATGGAGAGCCTGAGAATACCGAGAAGCAAAGAGTCTGAAGTCTACGACTTCATCCAGAAAGAGTGTGAAGAGATTGCCGCTATTCTTCCTGAGGCACGAGCAGACGATGAGAAATATCGTGCTACACGTTATGCTGTCTATGCTCTGGAATGCCGGGCAATGCTCTATGCTGCTTCTGAAGCCAAATACGGCACAGTGCAGTTAGATGGTCTCGTAGGCATATCTGCCGACAAGGCCAATGGCTATTGGCAGGCAGCCAAGGCTGCAGCCGAAAAAATTATGAATTCTGGCAAGTACGCGCTCTACAATGGACAGAGCGACAGGGCTGAGAACTTTCAGTATCTCTTCCTCGACAAGTCTAATGATGAGCAAATCTTCACCAAGGCTTTCGACTCTTCAAACAAAGGCGAAACTTTCGACTACTACAATGCGCCACAGAGCTTCAAAGTCGACTACGGCTGTGTCACCAACCCCACAGAGGATCTGGTTGCAGAATATGAGTATATAGACGGCAGCGAGGGCACACTCAAAGTCAATGACGCTCAGGGCAATCCTATCAAGTATGACAATCCGGTCGATTTGTTCAAGGATAAGGACCCACGCCTGCTTGCTACCGTGATTTATCCTTTCTGCCCTTGGCAAGGAGGAACAGTGGAGATAAGAAAAGGTATCGTAAAATCTGACGGGAGCATCGTGGCGGCAAGCTCTCTGAACGATAAGTTTGAGGGGACGAGTACGACTATCGCAGGCAAGGACGGAGCGCTCACTTCTGGCGACGTTACCAAGACCGGGTTCTATATCAAGAAGTTCATGAATCCTACCAAGCAGGTAGACTATGGCTATGGTGATACCAATTGGATGGTGTTCCGCTACGGCGAGGTGCTGCTCAATTATGCAGAGGCATGCATTGAGCTTGGGGATGAAGCAGACGCTCTCAAAGCCGTCAATATGATCCGTGAGCGTGCAGGGATAGCCAAACACACAAGTGTCAATCGTGATCAGGTGAGACACGAGCGTAAAATGGAACTGGCTTTTGAGAATCACAGATGGTGGGATATACGCCGGTGGCATATCGCGGATCAGCTGTTGAACGCCAAAAAGTTCAAGGCGCTCAATCCCTACTTGGTGTGGGAGGACGGCAAGGATGTCTCACAGATGAAATACATCTTCAAGATAGAAGACGCGCCTAAGAACACACGTACATTCCTCTCGAAACTGTATTACGAGCGTATTCCGTCATCTGCTATTTCAACCAACCCTAACATTGTCCAGAATCCGGGTTATTAATCAACGTAAATATTACATGTGACTTATGAAAAAGATATTTTTTATGATAGCAGCCTGTCTCGCGGTCTTCAGCAGCTGCAGTGTTGACAACTATGATGAGCCTAATGCCTCTCTCTTCGGAGGCATATACGATGCCGAAACCCAGGAGCTCGTGCCTACAGAATCGCCTAATGGAGCGCGCGTGCAGATCTATCAGGGCGACTCCAAGCAGCCTACAAACTTCTGGTGCAAGCCTGACGGATCGTTTGAGAACACCAGAGTCTTTGCCGGAAAATACCGAATAACCGTACAGGGACCATTCGTGGCATCGTCTGTAAGTGAGCAGCAGATAGACATTCCCGCCTCTAATGTCAAGATCGCAGTGGAGCCCTATCTGCGCATCACGGCCGAAGCGGCACTTAACGGATCAACGCTCGATGTTGACTACACCGTCAGGCAGAGCAAAGAATCTGTTGGAAAGGTGAGTCAAGTTCAGATTCTCTATGGAAACACTATTGGACTAAGCGTAACAGCCTCAAAGAAACGGCTCACGGTCAATACCAGCGAACAGCCAGTCGGCGAGACACATCATGTATCTATAGCTGATATCGACACAAGCGAACCGGTCTATGTAAGGGTCGCCGCAAGGACATCTGAGACATCCTATTACAACTACTCAGCCTTGCAAAAAGTGAAGTAGAATACGATGAACCCCGTATAGTTGGACTTTTAGGATATCTACTTTTTTCCTTTAATCCCATCTATACGGGTTTAAAAACACGATTGTCGATGAAAGTAAGAAAGTTATGGCTGCTTGCTGCCTTTGCCCTGAGTAGTCTTGCAGGTTATGCCGGAAGTCCTAAAGCAGACAAGATCATAAATGCCAAGCCATTCACCGTACCGGAGGTTAAAGAGTGGAGAGGTGGAGAGGGTACGACGCGATTCTCTTTCCGTATCGTCTACAAACGCGCGGAGGAGAGAGAAGTGGCACAGCTCTTGGCTGCCGATTATGAACGGATGTTCGGCAAGCGTGTAGCTGTAGTGAATGACAAAGTACAAGACGGTGATATTGTACTTAATATCAAAAGGGCAGACAAGCTCGGCGAAGAGGGTTACTTGCTCGACATAGGCACAGACATCCGTTGCGCTGCGGCTACACGTAAAGGTCTCTACTGGAGTACACGCACATTGCTACAGATCTTTGAGCAGTCCAAAGAGCACCAGAATCTGCCCCAGGGACGTGTGACGGATCGACCTGACTATCCTTTCCGCGGATTTATGCTCGACTGTGGAAGGAAATTCTTCTCTATGACGATGCTGCGCGACTACGTGCGGATAATGGCTTACTATAAGATGAACGTGTTTCATATTCATCTTAACGACAATGCCTTCCAATGGTTCTATAACAACGACTGGAGCCGCACGCCTGCCGCGTTCCGCCTGGAGAGCGACCGTTTCCCAGGACTTACCGCACGCGACGGTCACTATACCAAGCGGGAGTTCATCGGTCTGCAGCGCCTAGCCGACAGCCTTGGCGTAGAGATTATTCCGGAGATTGACGTACCCGCGCATAGCCTCGCTCTGACGCGCTATCGACCCGACCTGATCAGCAAAGACTACCCGCCAGATCATCTCGATCTCATGAATCCCAAGACTTGGGATTTCTGTGATTCTCTCTTTACTGAGTATCTCGAAGGTCCCGATCCAGTCTTCCGCGGACGATATGTGCATGTGGGTACTGATGAATATTCCAACAAAGACCAGCAAGTGGTAGAGAAATTCCGTGCCTTCACCGACCATTATATCCGTCTTGTAGAGCGTTACGGGCGACGGGCTGCCATTTGGGGGCAGCAGACACACGCCAAAGGCACAACACCCATCAAAGTGAGAGACGTGCTTATGTATGCCTGGTCCAACGACTACTCCAAGCCTGACGAGATGATGAAGTTAGGCTATCATCTGGTGAGTATTCCAGACAGGAATGTCTATATCGTGCCCAAGGCTGGCTATTACTACGACTATCTCAACACGAAATGGCTCTACAACAACTGGACACCCGCCAACATCAATGGCATGCAATTCCCTGAACGCAGTCCGCTAATCGAAGGCGGATGCTTTGCCCTGTGGAACGATATTGCTGGTAACGGCATCAGTGACAAGGATGTGCACTACCGGGTAGTGCCTGCTATGAAGACGCTGGCTACGAAGATGTGGATAGGGGCTCACCCCTCTATCAACTATGCCTCCTTCGCTGAGAAAGCAATACAGCTCTCCGAGGCACCGGGGCTTAACTATGCCGGACGATACCCAAAGGGCATTGTTCTTACAGCTGAAAAGGTAGAAAAGAACACTACAATCGAATCAATAGTATCAAAGAAATCGGTGGCTGGTGACCAATCCGTAAAACAAATTGGTTGGAAATATAATGTGAGTTTCGACATCGACGCACACTTGGAAAAACTGGGGACGGTGCTCTTTGCGTGCGTCGATACGAAATTCTATCTTTCTGACCCCATCTCTGGCAAGATAGGTTTCTCACGTGACGGATATCTCGACACATTTGATTACCAGTTTTTTCCGGGTGAGAAAGTACATGTTGAGATTGACGGAGACCAGGAACAAACGAGCCTGTGGGTCAACGGAAAGTGCGTAAGTAGTCTGCCAGTGAAGAAGATTAGCCTTGGGAAGCGAGGTGATATGTACTATATCAGCACCCTTGTTTTTCCGTTGGAACATACCGGAGATTTCGAAAGCATCGTCAGTAATCTTAGGGTGGAAAGTAAAGTACCGGAAGGAGAGAGCGAAGAGTCCTAATAATGTACTTAGTGTTTGCTGAATAATCATAACTTACTGATTGTTAGATAAATATTTGCTATTTGATTCATTTTTTTACATAGAATTAGTACCTTTGTAGTGTTAAAGAAGTACACATGAAGTATACATCGCAGAATAAGAACAGGCAATTGACCCTGGATATGTTCCAATCTTCGTTTGAAGATTTGGATAAGCATAACCGTTGGGTCGTTCTCGGCGATATGCTTCCCTGGGCAGCGTTGGAGAAGGTTTACAACTCCAAACTGCATAACGATGAGCGAGGGGCTGGCAACAAGCTGGCACGCATGGTTATAGGCGCAATGATCATCAAACACAAGCTTAACCTGTCTGATGAGGAGACTATACAGATAATACGTGAGAATCCGTATATGCAATATATGTGTGGTCTCTCGGAATTGACCGACAAGCCTATGTTCGATCCCTCTCTTTTCGTTACGGTGCGTAAGCGCATGAGTGAGGAAGAAATCAACGAAATGACTACGAAGCTTCTTAAAGAAGAACAGCGCAGGAAAGCGGAAGCCGAGAAGAACAAGAAGAAAGGTCAGGACCAGCCCCCCCCTGGCGCTGCTGCCTCCAAGACCGAAAGAGCCGGGGACAAGTTTGCCGGGGAGTTTACTGACAGCAGAGGCGAGCAACACAAGGGCGTTCTGAAGATAGATGCTACATGCGCTAATGCCGGGGTCCGCTATCCTGTAGACGTTGATATCCTCCGTGACGGCTGCATAGTTGTCAACAGGTATATCAAGAAGATCTGCAAGGCTCTCCACATCAAGGCCCCGGCGACAAGTTATAAAGATGCCCGCCGTGTATATCTCTATTTGGTAAAGATGAAAAAGAAAGGCGGTAAACTTGTAAAGGACACCAAGTCCTTCATGCTGAACTGTCTTAACAAAGACCTCAGGTGCATAGTAGATATCTTTGTTGACCACAAGGGCAGCAAAGAACTCCTTGCACCGCACGAGCAGGATATTCTCAATGCCACCTTTGACATGTTCCGCCAACAGTGTGAGATGCTTGAAAACAATGCACATACATGTGCTAAACGAATCGTGAGCATCTTCCAACCTTTTATACGCCCTATAGTTCGTGGGAAGGCCAAGGCAAAAGTCGAGTTTGGCGCAAAAATTGGTGCAAGCATCTGCGAAGGCTATACCTTCATCGATCATCACAGTTGGGAAGCATACAACGAATGCATTGATATGAAACTTCAGCTCGAGCTTTATAAGAAGCGCTTCGGCTATCTTCCTGCAACTCTTCTTGCTGATAAGATATATATGAATACAGCAAACAGGAAACTTCTGAAAGATATGGAAATCAGAACATACAGCAAGCCTCTTGGGAGGCCGCCCAAAGAAGAACACCCTCCGGAATATTACACGGACATGGCCAAGGCCATAGGGGATAGGAACGAAATCGAATGCTCCTTCGGTACCGGCAAGAGAATATACAGAGCCGACAACATACGGGCCAAGCTTCCGGACACAGCGAGATGCTGGACAGGGATGTGTTTCTTTGTCAAAAACGTGATGAAGTTCCTTAGGGAACTTTGTCCCGCAATTTTCAGAAAACTCGTATTTTGGCTTCATCTTCTTCATTTCGAATTAAGCATACCAATGGATCTTGTAGTCCTCAAGGACTACTTGATTTTTTTTTCAGTGAACACAAAATAGTAATGAAATGAGAACCTCAATCAAGCTATTCACAACCATTTTTACTCTTGCTCTTTTGTTTTCCTGTTATGGAAAAGAAGATGACAGACTGTTCGTAATAGAAAAAGATGGATTATATGGATACACCAATGCAAAAGGTGATACAGTCATTGACTGCGTATTCCAATTGGTCTATACGGATACCATTGCTCGAATTGGGTTTGTTGCAGACAGCATGGGGCATATTAAATGTTTCAATCATAAAGGTAAATATCTCTTTGATGTTTTTAAGTATGATAACGGTCCTGACTATCCCAGCGAAGGACTTTTTAGGATTGTAGACAAAGAAGGACTTATCGGGTTTGCTGACACCATGGGAAACCTCCTCATTCCTCCGAGATACAGATTTGCATTTCCTTTCAAAAACGGGAAAGCCAAGGCTACTGATACGGGAACTCTGTTGATAGATAGCCAGGATGTAGACCACCATGAATATTGGCAATCCGATAAATGGTATTTTATATCACATGAAAAGAAATAACTTTACGTCGAAGTAATAATTTAACTAAAGTTTCCCACCCTTATATTTAGGGTAATTTCGGTTGTTTGTACTGTCAGAATAGCCCATTTCTCCTTGCTCTTAACAGTGACTTAAAATATGTTTATACAATATTTTCTTTCGACCGTTTCGCCTCTAAGGCCTCAGCCATAACTTCGAAGTCTGCGCCACGCTCAGGATCGTTTGCAATTATCTGTGTCAGTTCAAGGATGCTATGCTATATCCAAGCACTTCTCCAAGAGCGTCCAGCAACTTCTCCAAACATGCGAGCACTCGTTTCCAAAGGGTTAAAGTCATTACATTGTCTTCCATTTCAGCGAACAACTCGCCCATGGCGTTTCATAATCAGCCATTCGCTTCTCTAAGGCCATCACTGTATATGTTATGTAGCATAAAGTTGCATCAGCAATCTGACCATTGAGATTTCGACCGGCGTATGCTCCCAGTCCAAGGTATTCCTTAGTTTCTCTGTTGACCACTTCGATGTTCCGACGGATCTGGTAGAGTTCAAAAGCACGTACGAAGGACATGGATATATCTGTGGACAGCATGATATTCCATCTTTCATTATGCCCGTACTTGATAAGGAAAATTCTGTTGGGAAGATTACCAAGGTCTCCTCGGAGGGCTATGTATTGGCATTTGTACTTGCGGCAGGCATGAGTATATTCCCTGCTGTATAAAGCAACCAATTCCCCGGCGTTATGCTTCTTGCCATTGATCACATATTTGGTGGCGCCCATTTTTGCCAGCCCCACATAGTGTATGGCACCATTGGCAATCTTCCTTATGAATGAGATGAAGTCCTCACAGGCAAACCAACTGTCTGCCAATGCATACCGTGGATGGAGACCGCATTTCCACATGCGTTTTACCATCTCTACGGTACAGTCCAACTTACTCATGCCGCATTTCAATTCCCTTTGGTAATCAGGATTATCCTTCTCACGGTGTATAGAGAACCTGCGTCTGAACTGCTTCTTTCCAATTCCACCATCACCCTTCCTGCCGGGCTCTTCGTGTAGTGAGAAGTCAAAAGGCAATGTAGATTTACCATCGAAGAATGTGCATAGGAGCAGTTTGTAGCCGAGAACATAGTTCATCTTTACATGATCAAAGATCTTCGTTATATGCTCCATAAACTTTCCGCTCTTTTGCAGTGTGGTGTCATCAATAATCACGCATGAGTTCTCATCTTCAGTTTGTATACCGTTCTTTCGAAGAACGCACATAAAGCGGATTACTGTGTAGTTCATAAGCCGGCGCCAATCCATGGAAGGGCGTTCCAGCATGCGGTAGTAACAGTTCTTGCCGGTCTCAAGGAGGCCATAGAAGCCTTTCTTATACATAGAGTGTATGGTCTCTCCGTTGATTCGGAAAAGACAAAGAGAAAGAAAGAATGAGCTGTACTGCCGATATACCATCGTGTTTCTCTAAGGACAAACGGCAGAGTAGATGACTAAGCCCAAATTTAGAGAAAAGGTGGAGAATATCAGTGCTCATCTTACTTTTAACACTCAAGAGTTTGGATATCTCACTAAAATTGCTTAATCTCGCATCCATAACAGTTCCTCTTTAATTTATTGGTAATCAATGTGATTGGATACTACGAAGTTACTAAAAATTATCGAGAAACTGTTATTTTATACCACTTTATATGGGGTGGGAAACTTTAGTAATTCAGTTACCGAATATTACTCCATCGTTACCCGTGGCGAAATCGGGCAACGCTCTGGTAACTGAACTTCTTCCTGAATCTGCATATCACTGCCCTTTTCAAACAAGGC
This sequence comes from Hallella multisaccharivorax DSM 17128, assembly GCF_000218235.1. Taxonomy (GTDB): domain Bacteria; phylum Bacteroidota; class Bacteroidia; order Bacteroidales; family Bacteroidaceae; genus Prevotella; species Prevotella multisaccharivorax. Next base: position 1,146,159 of record NZ_GL945017.1, read on the forward strand.
AGTTTTATGCAAGCCTTTCTGTTTCCTGCTCATTATCAGTTAGTTTACGCCAGCTTCGATTTTTCTTCATTTTCAAGGATTAGTTACGCTGTAATCGCGTTGCCTTTACAGTGTAGACGCGTTGCCTTTACAGTGTAGACGCATTGCCTTTACAGTGTAGACGCATTGCCTTTACGGTGTAATCGCATTGCCTATGTGATGTCTTTACCTCGTCAGCGAGAACTTAATGCTCAGTCCGAAGTCCTGCGTAGTGGTAGGATAGGAGCTTGAAGCCAGCAATGGCGTGTTTGTTTGCCGGTCGAGATAGAAGCTCATCGACATGAGCTTGGAGAGTGTGTACTCTGCCGAGAACGAGAGTTTGAAGGCCGTGTTGCCGCTCGATGCCGTAGAAGAGACGGTGGCAATGTCGCGTGTGATGGCCGCTTGCTTTCGGTAACTTAGGTCCATACGCAGATTAAGTGTATGGTTGGTGCCGTTTCTGGAAGTACTGGTGGATGCGCTGTTGTCCATGGACCTGTTGCCTACACGGCGTTGTGTGTTGCGGGGATGTCTCTTTGCCGAACTGATGCCGAAGAGATTGAAATTGTCAAGCCGCCATCCCCAACCGAATACCCAGTCTTTGCTGATGGCTTCGTTGAGCTGCACCGATGTCATTGAGAGCGACAGGGCACGTGTCTGCCTGTATTCCAATCTTGCTGTCATGTTGTTGAGGAAGGTGACATCAATACCGAGCAACGGCGAGAACGACTCGTTGATGCTGACCGTAGAGACGTTGAACATGGAGTTGGGTATAGGATTACCCGTTGTGGCATCAGTAATGAACCCCATGCCACCATCGCCCATGAGCGAGGCGAAAGTGGAATAACTTTGATAGGCGCCAACTGCATAGATGCTTTTGTAAGCGTGGCTGATGTTCACGGAATTGAAGTGGTCGCGCAGCCATGGCAGTTGACTTAGTCCGCCATAGCGTATCGACCAGTTGGGCATCATATGCCACAGTGAGGGGAAAATGTCGAAGCTTTTACCATATCCTGAAGTGTAGGCGGCAAGGAATGCAGGCACCATCACATCGGCCGAATAGCGGTTTACACCTCCGTTGGCAGCATCGAAAGACTTACCTGCTAAAGCTGTGCCTTGTGGGTATTTCGTGCCTTGATAACGTGCCTCAACATGATCGCGGATCGAAGCCAACGATGCGCAGAACCGCTCAAACGTCTTGGAGCGATAGCCGTTGTTGGCCGATCCCATGCCCTCGAAGGCAGAGCCGATAGATATCGTTGTCATCGTGAGCGAGCCTGTCTGCGTAGTCGGGTTGCCTTGATACATGTATTGTATGCTCTTTGCCCTTGTGCTCATTCGGGAAGCGTTGAGATCAATCCTGAATCCCTTTACGGGCTCCAGTGTAGCCCGCATTTGCAGGTCTTCGGTAAGGTTGGTTGTGGCCGGTGTGGCAACGCTGTCAGCCATGAGCAGCCAGTCGTTGCGCCGCGCCTTGTCAATGTAACTGTCGCCGATGAGGCCGAAAGCGAAGTCGAGTCCTGGTGAGAGCACGTTGTTGCCACGTGTCTGACCGAAGGCCTTGCCGATGGTAGGCATGAATCCGGGAAGCGACATGGCGTACTGATTACGGTAGCTGATGCTGGCCGACCGCACCATCATCGCCACGCGGGCAAGGGCCTGGGCGGTCTTGTACCAGCCCTTGTCTTCCAACGGCGGCAACGTTACCACGGACAGCTTCAAGTGTAATGCCGAGTCAACCTTGTTCTTGATGCGTATCTTGTCCTCACCTATCTTCCTGAATTTGAGCTTGAAAGGCTTTCCGTCCATCGTACGTGCGGAGACCACAATACGCCTTGTGCGTTTGTTGTGTGCGACAGTGATGGTGGTGTCGGGAAGGAGCGTTATCTCTTTCTCGAAGGCGTTGCGATTCTTGGGTAGCACCCTCTTTCTTTCAGCCTCCTGCTTCTGTTGTTGTCTCCATACGGCTACCTCCTTGTCGGCATCCTTACCGTTTTTGATGGCTTGCTCACGTATTTTCTTCTCCTCTTCAGCCTGCCGCTTTTGCTCTGCCGCTTTTCTCTGCTGCTCTTGCCTTTTTTGCTCCATGGTCTTTCGCGGTGTGCTCTTATTGAAACGCTCGTTGGCTTTCTTAAGGAAAGGTACGAGGTTGTAGAGCCTTACCAGGTCGAAGTTGCCGTTAAGCTGTAGCTGCCGGTTGTTGGAGATGGTGTTGCCGAGTGAGGTGCCGTCCTCAAGGTCGGTGCCTCGCACCCAGCTGTAGGTGGAATTGAAGGTGGCATCGGAGCGTAACCATACGAGAGCGGGCAGCAGATGGAGCGGCAATTGGTAGCTCGCTGTGAAGGTCTGCTGATAGTCTAATGGTGCGCCCCAATGGCGGATGCTGGTCCATACGGAGTCCTTCCAGGCAGTGTACTGGTCTGGATAGAGGTCTTTATTGATGGGTGTGTAGGGCTCTTCGATCTGAGAGTGGGTTGCACTCTGGAAGCTCATATGCAGGTTCTTTGTCAGATCCCACCGTAATGTAAACTCACGGTTCCATAGAAACTGCTCGGCAAAGGTGAGTGGCAACTGCGAATTTTCCGTTGACTCCATGTCTCGCTCTTGCAATTCATAGTAGGATCGCGTCATTTCGGAGTTGAATCCTATATTCTGCGGCAGCCAGTTCAGACCGAGATTCCGTGGCAGATCCAGCCATTTGCTGTGGCTTTTCAGTTTTCTGAATGGCTCCCACGATTTATAGACGGGCGACCATGAGTAGTTGAGCATGCCCTGCCAGTTGTCTTCGTTCTCATAAACAGTAGTCTCTCCCTGCCGGTGAGAGTGGGAATGACTGTAGGTAAAGGAGAAGTTGGCGGGATCGTAGGGCATAGGATGGCGCCGGTTCTGAATGCCGACACGAGCATTGGAGACTGAGAAATTAGTATTTACCTGTTTGGTTATGGCGACGCTCTCAATGGAGTCGCGCTCTTGTCGCGATGCAGTGGCGTCGAGTGCATCCTTCAGTTCCATATCAGTATCAAGGGGATTGTACTTAGGTCGTGTCGTCTGCTTGGACACACTGTAGTAGAGTGGAATGGAGACCTTTGCCTTGTCGGGAAAGAACTTGCCGAGTTCCAGGCTTGTTGTCACTTGGAAATTCGACTGGCTGTCCTGTGCTCGTGCGCTGACGCCGTCCTCCAGTCCGCCGAATCCCTCAGCGACATACCTCCCTTGCACGTTGACTGAGCCCATGTCAGAGAGTTGCACGTTGAGGTTTCCGTCAGCAGCCCATCCACCGTGGCTGTTGTATTCTTTCAGTCTCATTTCGTCGACCCACACCTCTCCGCTCTTCTGCCCGGTAGAAAGGTTGCGTATGCCGATGATCATTGTTTTTACTTCGCCGAGCGTTGGGTTACCCATCACGGTCACTTTATTGTTGGGTCGGTCGGCGTCGTAAGCCTCATAGGGGCGTGTGAAGGATGCCGTGCCCATGGCACGCGCGCGGTTGCGCTCCCGCTTGACATTGGTCAGGAGGGAGATTGGTATGTCGAGCATGTTGTCATCGGGCCACACCTTGCGGGTGTCCTCAATGTCATAGCGGCTGTATTTGTTGTAGGGCGGCGTGAGTTTCAACGGAATCTCATACTCGTAATAGTTGTTCTTGTAGTCGGATCCCAGTCGGACGAAGAGTGCAAGCTGGTTGTCTTGCAGGTTGGTGGCATTCACTTCCTCGGCGTTGGCGTGCACGAACATCTGCAGCCTGCGGTAGCGACGCATGTCGAGTGTGGTGTTTTTGTAGACACATTTCGACTCTCCTGGTGCGAGATTGCTGACATTGACTTGCAGTGACTGCTCATTGTCTTCCACGAGTTGCGGCTGTGAGGGGTCCTGTCCACGCCTGATTCCAGGTGGCAACACGTAGTTGACGGGGATCTTGTCGTTGTTTTCTTCGATGCTGACAGAGGCGGTGGTGATGGTGCCTGTCTGCGCAGCGGCATTGTCAAGGTTCTGCTGATAGATGCGCCAGGTGCCGCGCACGAGGTCGAGAGAGGCAAAGCGCATGACGACAGGCTTGTCAAACCCCGTGAGGAACATACGCATGAAGCGGATGCTGGAGAAGTCATTGATGCCGCCTACACGCTTCTCGAACTGCTCCACAGGGATGCGGAAGAGATACCAGGTGAATGTCTTCATGCCCTGTCGCGTGCTCGAAGCGGCATCGCGCTTGTCGACAATGAAGTTCTTGCCTACCTGCAGGTCTTCCGGTCGGATTGAGACGTGATACTGAAAGTACTTCTCATACTCATTGAGCGTATAGTCCTGGTTGATGTCCTCCACGTCGGGACCGCTCTTATACGATGTATCGTAGTTCTCTGTGCGGTTGTCGGTGTCGGGCGAGTTGCCTTGCGGATTGTTGATATACTTATAGCGACGGAGGATGTCGAAGCGCTCGCGGTCGTAGTCGGAGCCACGGAAATAATGGTAATCGTCGTGTGCAGGATCCGCCCAAATGGAGTCGAAGACCGCCTGCGACACCTTTCCCTGAATGGCTTTGAGGAAGTCTTGGTAACTGTTGAACTGCTGTTCCTCAAGGTCAGTGAGCCCATTGTAGCCGACATCCTGCAAGGCACGTGCTCCCTTGGTAGTGGCGAAGGCATAGGTCTGCGTGGTCTGTGTGGGTATCTTTCCCCACTGTGTGTAGGAGAAAGTCTGCGAGCCGTCGACAGGAAGCCCGCTCTCATAGAACTTCTTGCCGTCTTTGAGCACGTCTTCCGACACTTCACCGAGGTTGATATAGAAGTCACCTCCGTCGGCCTTCACGCCTTTCTGCTCTTCGTGGATGAAGGGATCGAGCATCCAAAACTCCACATACTCGATGTTGGCCTGCTGGAAATCATTGGTGTCGAGGCGCCGCATCATTCCGCCCCAGTGCTGTGCGGGATTGTTGAGGGTGCCGTCATAGTTGAGGTCTGGGTTGAAGTTATAGGGTCCCCGCTCATTGGGGTAGAAGGCAATGTTCATCACTGGCAGGGTGGAAGTGGCGCCGTTATAGCTGCTTTGGTCACGGTTGGGATAGAGCTCGCGCACATAAACTTCACGCATATAAGGGTCGGAAAGCATCGTCAGATCGCTCTTGATGTGCGACGGTGTGAGTGACGACGACCGGCGGGTAAAGAGAGGATCGATGGTGTACCATGCCATTTGTGAGCGATTGAAGCCGGAGCGTAGTGTGGTCTTGTCGGTGCTCTCGGTGAACATCGAGGGCACGGACGAGAGAATCCACGCCGTGGGTTCGAGCACTGATATCTTGTCAGTTGTGCCCTCAAAGTCGTCAATGTACGACGCGTTGTCCTGCACGCCGTGTGCCTGTCCGGCGAAGAGCTTGGCAAATTCGCCCGTGAACGAGATTTGTGAGGGCTGTGTCAGGTGCAGGAAAGGCAGTTTGTCGAGGACGTTGGTGAGCCATTGGCTCTCGTGTTTCCAGTTGATGTTGAAGCCGATGATGGTGTTGTTGACCGGTTCGGCACCCATGTTCACTTTGGATGTCAGCGCTTGTTCGCCAAGATGCTGGAAGGTTCCCGATAGCTGGAAGTTCCTTGAGAAGTCGTATTCCCAGTTCATGCCGAACATGGTCTTGCGCATCTGCGAATAGTCACTCTGGCTCTCTAAGGACACGTTGACGCTGGTTCCGGCGTCGATGATGCTTTGGTTGAGGATGGTCACTTCACCTGCTGAATAGTCGACTGAATAGTCGGAGCCTTCGGTAAGCGTCACGCCGCCGGCGGTGACCACTACGGAGCCTTGCGGCACATTGTAGGCACCGAGGGAGATGACGTTGGCCTGCGTGCCGCGATACTGCCCTTGCAGGATGAATTTGTCTTTCTCTGCGATCTGCCTGGCAATGGTCTTGGTAGAGTCGTAGAGTTCGGTGAAGGTGTACTTGCGTGCCACGTTGGCAGCTACACCGTGCTTTGTGAGGTACTGGTAGAGATAGCTTCCGAACGGCTCGGCAGCAGGAAAGAAGACGCGGCCGTCGCTTATGGTGTAGCCCTCCACATAGTCGAAGTAGCCGTTGCTGTGTGGCTTGTTGTTGTTGTCGAGGCGGTCGGCTCCGAGTAACTTGATGATAGGAGTCCCCTTGACTTGTTGCTCAGGGATGTAGCTCAGATAGACACCGGTAGTGTCCGATTGGTATTTCACGTCGAGACGAAACTTTTCTTTCTCCACCGAGGCGGCGAGATAGTAGACATTTTTCATCATCAGCGGCCAGTTGCCCTGTGAAGGGTTGTTGCTTGTATTCTTTAGAGACTTGACAAACAAGGCTTTCGTGACATCGGCTACATCGCTTGCGAACTCACCTACCTGATAGGTTTGTCCGCCGTAGGTGTACTCATAGGCCACGCCGAGCACCTGATCGGTCTGCAGTGCAGTCTTGAGCGACACATAGCCCAAGGCTTTGTTGACGGTGTATTCTGATGGAGTGAGCAATCGTGCGCTCTGCAGTTTCTCATAGTCGGTGCCGCCATTGAGTCCCACGCCGTCGAGAACGGCCGACGTCTGGTCCACGTCGCGGGCGGTATGGTAGGCTCCCGTCATGGTCTCATACTCGGTGTTGGCCTGATTGGCCGGCACTGGAGAGCCTGTCGTCGTCCATTTCTGGTTGCTCACCTTGCTGTTCTCGCCAAGGTCAGTCAGGGCGATGATGTTGCGGGTGTTGTTGGTCGTGCCGCTCTTGTTGGTCACCCAGATCTCCACGCGGTTGATGGTGACGCCTGTGGTGAGATTGGGCAGGGAGTACATACCGGCGTCGTAGTGGTCGTGAAAATACTGTGAGAGGAAGAAGTGACGGTTTTCCTCATAATCGGCGACATCCATCTCAAACGGCGTGAGCTGTTTGCCTCCCTGTGAGGAGACGCTCTTCGACACGCTCTTTTTCTGTGAGGCCACAAGCTGGAGTTTCAGTTTGCCGAACTGCAGGTCGGTGCGCAGGCCGAAGAGCGAAGATGCTCCCTGCACGAGCGACGAGTTGGAAGGAAACGACACATTGCCGCCCTCGACGAGCTTCACAATCTCATCCTCCTTGCCCTCGTACTTGAGCTTCATGTTCTGCGTGTCGAAATCGAAGGTCGCATCAGTGTTGTAGTTCAGGTTCATGTTGACCTTGTCGCCCACGCGTCCGTTCATGTTGAAGTTGATCTTCTCGTCGAAGTCCATGGACGTTTTCTTACGTGAGCGTGCGGGAAGTGAGGGGTTATCAATATTCTTGTAGGTAGCTCCAAACTTCAGTTCAGCCGTTCCCTGGGTGCGTATGCGCACGCCACCAGGGCCAAAAATCTTCTCAGCCGGACCGAGATCGAAGTGCATGTCGCTGAAATCGAACTTCTCTTTGCCTTTGGTCTTGTAGATCTCATTGTTCTTGCCGCGATAGAAGGCATCGCGCCAGTGCTTTTCGCTCCAGGCCATATACTCTTCGGGTGTCATCATGATAGGTGCTGCGAGCCACGTGTCGCCAATGCGCGTGCCGATGATATAGCGGTTGATGGTATCGTTGTAGACCACGTCGTACCTGATGCCGTCGGGTCGTTGCAGGTCCATGGCATTTTGGTCGAGGTCATCATAAGTGATAGGGGTGGTGCGTTGGATCTTCCAACGGGTGTGGAGACTGTCGGCGGGCACGGCACACCAGCCCGCCACGTGGGTGACGAGCAGCAGCATGGAGAGTATGAACGCCTCGCGGAGCCTCACTTGTTTATTTTATTTTCTTCAGTGCTTCTTTAATGATGGCCTCCACCGGCAGATTGGGCTGTGCTGTGAGAATCTCGGTGATGATTTTTGCTGACGGCGCGGGCGAGAAGCCAAGCATGGTCATCGCCGAGACGGCCTCGTCTTTCACGGCCGTGTTCACCGCCAGCTTTGAGCCGTGCTGCTTGGCCACATGCAACTCGTTGGCAATGCCTGTGGAGACAATCTTGTCCTTAAGGTCGAGGATGACACGCTGTGCAGTCTTCAGGCCGATGCCCTTGACGCTCTTGATGAGCTTGTCGTCACCGTTGGCGATGGCGTTGCACAGCTCGGCCGGCGTCAGGCTGGAAAGCATCATGCGGGCGGTGTTGGCACCGATGCCCGATACGGAGATGAGCATGCGGTAGAGCTCTCGCTCCTGCTTCGTGGCAAAGCCAAAGAGTGTGAAACTGTCATCGCGCCCGCCGGTAGTGAGCTGTTCATGGACGAAGAGCTTTACGTCTTTCTGCCCTTGTATCTTTGTATAGGTCGTCAATGAGATATTGAGTGCGTAGCCCACGCCGCTGGTCTCCACCACTGCCAATGTCGGCGTGAGTTCGGCCAACGTACCTTTGATGTATTCTATCATGTGTTTATAGTCTAATAAAACGTTTTATCCTTTTCTTATAAACGCATGTTCCTCTACATTATTGTAAAGGCATGATAAATTGGGTGTGAAGCAACCGGATCGCCATTACAGTGTAATCGAGTTGCCATTACAGTGTAAAGGCAATGCGATTACAGTGTAAAGGCAATGCCATTACAGCGTAAAGGCAATGCGATTACAGTGTAAAGGCAATGCCACCGCTGAAGCATTCAGAATGGGATTTGGAGCTGAACAATATCATCGGAAAGGATCGGATGGAGCGCAACTATGTGGGGCAGACACTGCAGACGACAACACTTTACCGGTTGCGTTCGCGTGAGATCATGGTGAGGTACAGCTTTGATATTCAGTGACCTGAGACGTCTGGAAAATGTTATGTTTCCATAAAAAGACTGCGGTAGAGTTGCGATTTACAAGATTATCGCTTACTTTTGCATACAGCTAACAATCATCACAAAGAAATAACAACCATATAAAAGATGAAGAAAATAAGAGCAGCCGTAGTAGGTTACGGAAACATTGGCCGCTTCACGATAGAGGCTTTGGAGGCGGCACCTGATTTTGAAATTGCCGGTGTCGTGCGCCGTCAGGGCGACAAGGACAAGCCGTTGGAGCTCACTCCCTACGAGGTGGTGGACGACATTCAGAAGCTCAATTATGTGGATGTGGCCATACTCGCTACACCTACTCGTCTCTGCCCTGAGTATGCGGAGAAGATCACGAAGCTTGGTATCAACACTGTTGACAGTTTCGACATCCACACTTCCATCCTCGATTACCGCACGAAGCAGATGGAAAACAACAAAGAAACGGGTACTGTGAGCGTCATTTCCGCCGGATGGGATCCGGGCAGTGACTCTGTGGTGCGTGTGCTTATGCAGGCCCTTGCACCGAAAGGCCTGAGCTATACCAACTTTGGGCCAGGTATGTCAATGGGCCACTCGGTTGTGGCACGCTCCAAGAAGGGCGTGAAAGATGCCTTGTCGATGACGATTCCCCTTGGTGAGGGCATCCATCGCCGCATGGTCTATGTGGAGTTGGAGGACGGCGCGAAGCTTGAGGACATCACTCACGAGCTAAAAGCTGATGACTATTTCGCACATGATGAGTTGCATGTCTTTGCAGTCAACAGCATCGACGAGGTGAAAGATATGGGTCACGGCGTACACATGACACGCAAGGGCGTGAGCGGTAAAACACAGAACCAGCGCCTCTCTTTTGATATGAGTATCAACAATCCGGCACTTACGGGGCAGGTGCTCGTCGACGTGGCGCGCGCTTCCATGAGGTTACAGCCGGGGTGCTATACCATGCCTGAGATTCCCGTCATCGATCTGCTGCCGGGTACACGTGAGGAGATCGTCGCAACTCTCGTATAGGAAATGTAGAGACAGCATACGGTAAGCGTCTTGTGCGCTCAGGCATGCTGTCCTCCTTTCTTCGCGAATGCGTCGAGTTTCTCTAAGTCTTTTGTTTTTCTTAGATACAGAGCAAGGGTGTATGCTATGCCTACAAGGACATAGATGCACCCTGTTTCTATGCCATTGAGTTGAATGCCCTCTATGCTTGCGCCAGGCAAGGAGGCGATGAGACTCATTGATGTATTGAGAAAGGTGGCAATTCGGTCGAGGATTGCTAATATAACACCATTGACCAATGGCAGCAAGGTGGTGAGAAACGCCATGATGGCACCATAGATAATAAGTGTCGCACAGGGAATGACAATGAAGTTGGACAGCAGAAAATAGCAGGGAAAGCGTCCGAAATAATAGGCCACCAGCGGTGCCGTACCTATTTGTGCTGCCAAGGACACAGAGACCATGCTCCATAAGTAGTGGATGGGGCGTGCGATGAAAACAGGCCAACTTGCCGTTCTTGCCGCTGACAACAGTTGGTAAAAGGGGTTATAGAAAATCAATATGGCAAGCACCGACATGAAGGACAGCTGAAATCCTACGTCCCATACACATAGCGGGTTGGCTATTGTCAGTACAATGGCCGCGAGACTAAGCGTGTTGAGTGAGGCGTTGTCTCTCCCTGCCACTATACAAAGCGAATAGATAGAGAGCATGACGGCGGACCGAACGACACTCGCGCTCATTCCCACCAACATCACATACGTCCAGATAGCCATGAAAATAACAGCTTGGGGGAGCCAATGCCGCCTTTTTCTGATTCCCGTTATTAGTGTTAAAACAAAGTAGATGATGCTTAGGTGTAGTCCTGACAAGGCAAGTATATGGGAGGCTCCTGAGATGGAGTAATCGTTTTTAAGCTCCTTGCTCAGCGCATGTTTGTCGCCCAAAACCATTGCGGCTACGACGGCAGAAGGAGCGTCTTTGCTGTTGTGAAGTCTTAATTGATGGACGAGTATCTGCCTTTTCTGCATGGCAAAGAGGCGCATTCGCGACATCAGGGACAGAGATTTGAGGTTGACCTTTGCTGGTTGCCAATTGGAATAATAGACGAACGTCTGTGCCCTGAAGCCGTGGGCATGGAGCCATCGCACATAGTCGAAATGGCCTTGGTGAAAATTTTGCAGGGGTTCCATGATGGATTGTGCCCTGATTCCACTGCCGAGTTGAATGTATTTCCAGTCGTTTGTTATTGTATCGCGGAGGAAGGACGCCTTGATATGGATGGCGTGTGTTATGGGTCTGCCATTGATGGCAGTGAGGGCAAGGTCGCAGTGGAGAGTTTTTCCTTTCACTTGCGGCTCAGAAGTCACTACTGCCTCGTAGTCCTCGTATTGTTGTTGCTGAAAGGGGAACGCTGTTTTACGGTCAGCTTGGTCGGCGATTGCCATGCCGGTGAAAAAGATGGCGGTAAGAAGAAAACCGCTTTGCGTGTATGGTCGATCCTTGAATGCAAGCTCAAGGAGAAAGCTGAGCGCTACGATAGAGAGCCAAATCCATTCCGACCATGACGGCAAGGCGGGCACAGACCGCATGATGCCATCGCCTACAATAATGCCAGCCACTAACATCACTGCTACGCGCAGGAGGGGTTGGGTTTGCAGATAGTCGGGGAAGGTCATCTCATCACATCGTTAGGTTGTAAAGTAATAAAGAGTAAAGGGCTGCCCTCGAAATCGTTCTCACCCTTGAGTGTCAGCTTGTTGGCTGCCTCATATGGGAGGGAACGGCTACAGGAGCTGCCCGTATATTTTTCTTTTCAATGCCGGATCTCTCGGCATTGTGATTTATTTTAGTGCTGCGAGTGCCGACGCATAGTCGGGTTCCTCTTCGATTTTCTCAACGAGTTGGGTATAAATCACCTTGCCTTTCTCGTCTACAACGACAACGGAACGGGCTTGCAGGCCGCGCATGGGGCCGTCAACAATCTGTGTGCCATATTCCTTACCAAACTCAGGAGAGCGGAAGAGTGAAACGGGCACGACGTTCTTCAGACCCTCTGTGGTGCAGAAACGTTGTTGCGCGAAGGGCAAATCCTCTGAGATGCAGAGCACGACGGTGTTGTCGAGTTTTGAAGCATCAGCGTTGAAATGACGTACGGAGGCTGCGCAAGTGGCGGTGTCGAGACTTGGGAAAATATTCAGTACTACACGTTTGCCGCGCAGGTCGCTGAGATGGAGGCTGCTGAGGTCACCTTTGGTGGCCTCGAAATCGGGGGCTATACTTTCTTTTGCGGGTAGGTTGCCGATGGTGTTCATCACATTACCCATTAAACTAACTTTTGCCATAATAATGTGTTATTTCATATTTAGGATTGATTATTCAATCTGTTTGTATTTGCAAAAATACAAAACTATCTTTAGACCCGTGACGTTTATCGTTTCTTTTTAACTTAATTTGTTATTATTACAATTTTCAGCTGTTGTTTTGAGGTATATATTGCCTGGTTTTAGGTTTGTTTTCTGGATTCGTAAACGACGTAAGGTGACGCTCTTAGAACAAGGCGAAAAATTAACAATAAAAACCGGAGAAAAATGTTGTTGGGAATGGAAAAAAGACCTATATTTGCAGCAGAGTACTAAGAATGACCTAAGCCTGGAAATGATGCGGAGAATCAGTATTGTTTTTGTGGCTCTTTTAACAGGAGTATTGGCTATGGCACAGAATGTCAGACAGATGGCTGTGGCGGGTCAGTTTTATGCTGCGTCACGCCAGGATTTGCAGAGCGACTTGGAGAAATGCTATGCGGAAGGTCGTGGACTGTTAGCCCGCTCAGGTGTCGTCGTTGGCGATAGTGCACGGGTTCAGGCCGTCATCGTGCCCCATGCAGGCTATGTTTTCTCAGGTAGTGTGGCGGCTTCAGCTTTCGCCAGCATTCCCAAAGATGCGTCTTATCAACACATTTTCTTATTAGGTCCGTCTCATCACGTGGCTTTTGATGGCGTATCGGTGTGTAGTGTGTTTGATGCCTACCGCACTCCATTGGGTGATGTGGCGGTGGACACAAAGCTCTGTAAGGAGTTGATGCGCCGGAGTCCGGTGTTCACTTATGTCTCTTCAGCCCACGACCGTGAGCATTGTCTGGAGGTCCAGTTGCCTTTCCTGCAATATCGGCTGGCATCGCTGCCTCCCATCGTGCCGATGATCATCGGCACGCAGGACTTTGCCACACTGAAGAAGATGGCAGAAGTCCTCATGCCTTATTTCACGCCTGATAACTTGTTTGTCGTTAGCAGTGATTTCAGTCACTATCCATCCTATTCCGATGCCCTTACCGTTGACAGAAACAGTGGCGAGGCCATCACTACGGGCAGGCTTGACAAGTTTGTAGAGGCCCTGCGGGAGAACGAATGCCGGGGAGTGGACAATCTCTACACGAGTGCATGTGGTCAGAGTGCCATTGCTGTGCTGTTGATGATGGCCGCTGCTTCTGTAGAGAATCCGCCGTCTATTCATCACATTGCTTATCTCAACAGTGGTGATTCACCTTATGGAGGGAAGAAGGAAGTTGTGGGCTATCATGCCTTCTGTGTGCTCCGAAACAAAATGGAGAGGAAAGCGTCCCATGCAGACTCACTGTTGACCGAGAATGACAAGCAACAGTTGCGAAATGTGGCCTGGAATGCGATCTTACCGGAGAACCGCCACGTAAAGGTCGTGCCGACTGAGATATTTGAGCGGAAGTTGGGCGTATTTGTGACGCTGACCGAGCATGGGAAGCTTCGTGGCTGTATCGGTCACTTCGGTGAGGATGTTCCTTTGGGAATGTTGACGCAAGAGATGGCGCATGCCGCTGCCTTTGAAGATCCGCGGTTTCAGCCCGTCAGCGTGGAAGAACTCGATGATATTCAGATAGAGATCAGCGTACTTACTCCTTTGAGACGTATCCGGAGCATAGATGAGTTCCACTATGGTAAGCAAGGCATTTATATGCGTAAAGGCTGGCGAAGCGGTACTTTTCTGCCGCAGGTGGCCGATGAAGTCAATTGGACGAAAGAGGAATTCCTCGGACATTGCGCCCAGGATAAGGCCGGCATAGGGTGGGATGGCTGGAAGACAGCGGAGCTGTATACTTATGAGGCGATCGTTTTTTGATGTTTGTTACGGCAGAGTCGAAATATATGGATATGATACAGTGCAAATATTATGATACGATGAAGTCGGGAGATGTAGTCTGTCGATTGTGTCCTCATAGATGTGTCATTCCTGAGGGGCGGACAGGTCTTTGCCGTTCGCGAAAGAATGTGAGAGGATTGCTATACTCGCTTGTCTATGGCAGGCCTTGCGCTATCGCAGACGATCCTATTGAGAAAAAACCGCTTGCGGCCTGGCACCCTGGCACCCGTTGCCTTTCCATTGCCTGTACGGGATGCAATATGAGATGTCCGAATTGCCAGAATGCGGACATCTCGCAGGTCGCCCCTGACAGTGTGCCATCTTATGACTGTTCACCGGAGAATATTGTGGACTTAGCTTGGAGCCATCACCTGTCTACCATTGCCTATACCTATACCGAGCCTTTGACGTGGTATGAGTATGTCTATGATACATCACGGCTGGCTCATGAGCGGGGGCTATACAATGTATTGGTCAGCGCTGGGTATGTCAATGAAGAGCCTCTGCGGGCGTTGGCTCCGTATCTTGATGCTGCCAATATCGATCTTAAGTCATTTTCTAATGATGTGTACCGGACGTTTAATAAGGCATCGCTTGAGCCGGTGCTCCGTACGTTACTCATTATGCATGAGATGAAAGTGCATTTGGAGATCACGCTATTGCTTATTCCAGGCATCAATACTGAGGCGTCGATGCTTCACAAAATGTTTGCTTGGTTGGTGGGAAATGGACTGGCGGAATGTCCCCTCCACATCTCCCGTTTCTTTCCAAGGTATCAGATGCGGGAAGCCCAGCCCACGCCGATGATTGACATGCGAAAAGCCGAGGCCATTGCCTGTGATGAGGGTATGGATCATGTCTATTTAGGTAATGTGTGAAGCAACAATAGTCAACCCATTAGCTTACAACAATTCTTTAAACTAAAAACTTTATGCAAGACATTCCATTTATCTTTTGGCTTATTCCTTTGGCCTCTGTGACGGCTCTTTTTATGGCGTGGCATTTCTTCAGCAGGATGATGCAGGAGGAAGAAGGCACTGCCCGCATGTGTGAGATTGCGGGTTATGTACGGCGTGGTGCTATGGCGTATCTCAAGCAACAGTACCGTGTAGTGTTGATTGTTTTCATCGTTCTTGCCACTATTTTCGCTGTGATGGCCTATGGTTTCCATGTGCAGAACCCATGGGTGCCATTCGCTTTCCTCACCGGTGGCTTCTTCTCTGGACTTGCCGGTTTTTTCGGAATGAAGACAGCAACTTACGCCAGCGGGCGTACGGCCAATGCCGCACGACAAGGGCTTGACAAGGGCTTGAAGATCGCCTTTCGGTCAGGTGCCGTTATGGGGCTTGTCGTTGTAGGCCTTGGATTACTGGATATAGCCGTGTGGTTTCTTGTTTTACATGCGTTTTATAAAGGCGCCCAGGGGGCGCTTATCACAGTTACCACAACCATGTTGACTTTTGGCATGGGTGCTTCCACGCAGGCTCTCTTTGCCCGTGTTGGTGGGGGTATTTATACGAAGGCGGCTGATGTAGGAGCCGATCTCGTGGGAAAGGTCGAAGCAGACATTCCTGAAGACGACCCCCGTAATCCAGCTACCATTGCCGACAATGTAGGCGACAATGTAGGCGATGTGGCAGGAATGGGTGCCGACCTCTACGAGAGCTATTGCGGAAGTATCCTCTCCACGGCAGCGCTTGGAGCTACGGCTTTTGCTGCATCGAGTGGTGGTATGCAGCTCAAGGCTGTTATCGCTCCCATGCTCATCGCTGCAGTGGGCGTGTTTCTTAGCTTGGCCGGAATTTTCATGGTACGGACAAAAGACGGTGCCTCAATGAGAGACTTGCTCCGTTCGCTCGGCCTGGGCACCAACACCTCGGCAGTATTGATCGCTGTGGCAACCTTTGTCATATTGTATTTGCTTGGTCTCGACAACTGGTTGGGTATCTCATTCAGCGTACTTGTGGGACTGGCGGCAGGTGTCATCATCGGACAGAGCACGGAGTATTACACTTCACAAAGCTATACCCCTACAAAGAACATTGCCGGTGCATCGCAGACCGGTGCGGCAACAGTGATCATCAAGGGTATTGGCATTGGCATGATATCCACCTGCATTCCGGTTGTCACTATCTCTGTGGCGATTATGCTGAGTTATCTCTGTGCCAACAGGTTTGATTTGAGCATGAGTGCGCATTCGATCCAGTCGGGGCTCTATGGCATCGGCATTGCCGCTGTGGGTATGCTCTCTACGCTTGGTATCACCCTGGCTACCGATGCTTATGGTCCTATCGCCGATAATGCCGGTGGAAATGCGGAGATGAGCGGCTTGGGCGAGGAAGTACGTAAACGTACGGATGCCCTTGATGCCCTTGGCAATACGACGGCGGCCACAGGAAAAGGTTTCGCCATTGGTTCAGCGGCACTGACGGCACTGGCTTTGCTGGCTTCGTATATTGAAGAAGTAAAGATTGCCATGGTGCGGGCTGTTGACCATGGACAGCAGTTCTTGGACAGTATGGGCACGGTCTTCGACCCGCATTCAGCAACGGTAGCTGACTTCATGGAGTTTTTCCAAGTCAATCTGATGAATCCCAAAGTGCTGGTAGGCATGTTTATCGGCAGTATGGTAGCATTCCTCTTTTGTGGCCTGACGATGGGGGCCGTGGGCAGGGCCGCGGGCAAGATGGTGGAGGAAGTGCGCCTGCAGTTTCATACTATCAAAGGCATCCTTGAAGGAAACGCCACCCCTGATTATGGTCGTTGCGTGGCCATTTCCACGCGCTCGGCACAGCATGAAATGATTATCCCATCGCTTCTTGCTATTGTCATTCCGGTCATTGTAGGCTGTGTGATAGGTGTTGCTGGTGTGCTTGGACTACTTGCCGGCGGACTTGCCACAGGCTTCTCACTTGCTGTGTTCATGGCCAACAGTGGAGGGGCCTGGGACAATGCTAAGAAAATGGTTGAGGAAGGCGCTTTCGGAGGCAAAGGTTCAGAATGCCATAAGGCCACAGTAGTAGGTGATACGGTTGGTGATCCTTTCAAGGACACGTCAGGCCCATCGCTCAATATCCTCATCAAGCTCATGTCTATGGTCAGCATCGTCATGGCAGGGCTCACCGTGGCGCTGTCTTGATACTTAATGGAAATAAGACAAAAAGATGCAGCTTTCCAGAATCCCGTTTTCCTTTTTAAGGCTTGTCTTTCTTTGCATACTCGTCCTTTCCCTTGTTGCTTGCGACAAGGGAATGTTCGACGTGCACCCTTATGATACCCACTACAAAGGAGGAATCAATCTCAATGCTACTAACATCTCTCTCATTGAGAGTCGTTATCGTAACTGTGATACGCTTCGTGTGGCCTTCATCAGCGACACGCACCTATGGCATAAAGAGTTTCGTGAAGAGGTGAAGTCCATTAATTCCAACGACAGTATTGACTTCGTTGTCCATTGTGGTGACTTCACTGACACCGGTACTACGCGTGAGTTTGAGTGGGGCTGGAACATTATTAAGAAGCTTAACAAGCCTTACGTAGTGTTGATAGGCAATCATGACTTCTTAGGTACAGGTGATGAGGTATGGAAGAAGGAATTTGGGACAGCTCTTGACTTCTCATTTATCGCGGCGAGAACTAAGTTTATTTGCATCAATACCAATGCAACTGAATATGACTACATGGCTGCAGTACCCAACTTCGACTATATACAGCAGCAGTTTTATGCAGATTCAGCCGACTTCGACCGAACGGTATTCGTGATGCATGCTTGTCCGGGGAGCGACCAGTTCAATAATAATGTGAAGGGTATGTTTGACTATGTGATTAAACTTTTTCCTGGATTGCAGTGCTGTATCTATGGTCATGACCATTCCCGGACGGCTATTGACATATTTCATGATGGTGTGATGTGGTATGGCATCGACGCCGCCGTTCACCGAAACTATCAGATTTTTACCTTCACTCCCAATGGCTATAGATATGAGACCGTGCATTTTTAAGCATCCCGCTATCAACAGACGTAGGCAAAGTACAGATCGATGGCTGTTGTTGGGCATTGCTCTTTTGGTTTCGTTCACGGCATTGGGGCAAGACAGTATTTCTGACAGCCGATACGATCGCCGTGTCAACCGTATGCGCCATTATTGGGCAAGTCTGATTCCCACGCAGGTTGTCGTTCAGAATGCTGGCAACATGGGGCTGCTTTCCGCCGGAGTGGGCTGGTCCTATGGGAAGCGGAGCCAGTGGGAAACGCAGGTACTGTGGGGGGTTATTCCGAAATACAGTAGTACGCGCGCACATATCACCAATACGGTCAAACAGAACTATATCCCTTGGAGTGTCAGTTTCAACGACTATATCTCTTTGGAGCCTCTTCAAGTCAGCGTCTATCTTAATACTGTTTACGGTCATGAGTTCTGGAAAAGTCAGCCGGGGCGCTACCCCGATAGGTACTACGAAGCGCTCTCTACCAAATTCAGACTCAATGTGTCAGTAGGACAACAGCTGACTTTTAGCTTCAATCCAGAAAAATACTATTTCAAACGCATAAAGTTATTCTACGAGTTCGGATCGTGCGACTTGTATATCCGCTCCCTCCTCATGGGATCTTCTATTTCTTTCTGGGATATTCTTGGCTTATCGTTAGGCATTAAATTGGAAATGCTGTAAAGAAAGCCAATTAGAATTGTTAAACTTCAATGCCATTATTTTTATTAATCCAATAGATGCGGCATTTACATATTAGGTTATGCAACTGTTATCCATTTGCCTTTAGTTGCTTAGTTTATTAATTTATTAGGGTGTCTCGTTCGATGTACAAATTTTCAAAGGACTATTTTGCTATTCAGGACATTAAATATCGGTTCAGGACATTAAATATCGGAGTGTCATATTAACAACTCAAAGGGTGATTTCGGTTTCTGTTCTTCGGAAGAACCAACACCATACCCTTCGGTTACGGGCGGCCACAGGGGTCGCCCTTGCAAGGATACCCTGTCTTAACGATTTTTCCCCTTCACATGCGTAGTTTGAACTATAAATTCGACCATTATCTTGGGCAATCGCATTTCGTTAAAATGAATAAATTCATTAACTTTGTATTTCAAAAAGCGTTTTATAACATCAATTGTAATATGAATCATCCATTCATTTTCATGTTGGCTCTTCCCTTTCTATGTTTGGGAGCCAAAGCCCAAAAGCATGCGTTTACCATTGAGGATGTCTATCGTGTCAAGTCTGCTTATGGACCATCCGTATCGGTAGGTGGTAATATGGCTTACACGCTCAGTTCTTCTGACCTTGCCAAACAGAAATCTACCTCTGACATTATCGTCGCCAATGGCCAGGCCTTGACGACGGACGGCAAGAGCTATGCGCCGCAATGGAGCGGTGATGGCAAGTTTATTTATTACACCTCGTCGCGCAGCGGATCAGCGCAGGTGTGGCGTGCTGAGGCTGGCAATCCATTGGTCTCCGTACAGCTGACTGATTATCAGCTTGGTGTACAAGGAGCTGTGGTCTCTCCCGACGGACGCTACATTGCTTTCGCAGCAGAGGTAGACCCCAACTTGAAAGACACTGACGGCTCACTCAACAAGGAGGCCAACGAGGCCAAACGTAAGAATCCCATTCAGGCTCACGTCAGCGACCACTTGCTTTTCCGTCATTGGACGGATTATACAGATAGTAAGTACTGGCATATCATTGTCTTTGACACCATGAATAAAACCTATACGGATGTTACGCCTGGGAATTATCATTCTCCAGTCTTCTCACCTTCGGGTCCGTCCGGATTTGCATTCTCGCCTGACAGCAAGGAACTTTGCTATCTGAGCAACCATGATGCCAATCCGGCAGCAAGCACTAACTGTGATCTTTGGACAGTCCCGGTGACAGGTGGTGAGACCAAGAACCTCACGGCCGAAAACAAAGCGTGGGATGGATCTCCACAGTATTCACCCGACGGCAGGTACATCGCCTATCGCTTCCAGCGCACACCAGGCTATGAGAGCGATCGCTTTATCTTGGGCCTTATTGATCGCAAGACTGGTCAGAAGCGTGTGCTGACGGAGGCTTTCGACAATTGGGTGGATAGTTACCAATGGTCAGCCGACTCCAAGAAGATCTATTTCCTTGGCGAAGTACGTGGAGCTGAGCCGCTCTATGAATTAGATGTGAAGAACGGAAGGATGCGTTGTGTCATCGCCAATAAAGCTATCTCCGGCTTTGATGTCGACCGTAAGGGCAACATTTACTTTGCTTTTTCCACTACAGGGAAGCCTTCCGCTATCTATCAGACTACAGTGAAGAATCCACGTAAAATCACGCAGGTGACCCATTACAACGATGCCTTTGAGGCTGAAGTCGACATCCGTCCCTCGGAAACAATGTGGGTGCAGGGTGCTGACGGTGATTCTGTAGAGGTGTTTATCGTCAAGCCTCACGGTTTCGATGCAACGAAGAAGTATCCTCTCATTATCAACGTCCATGGCGGGCCGCAGATGCAATGGATGAACTCTTACCGTGCCGACTGGCAGGTCTATCCTGGTGCCGGATATGTTGTGGCCTATCCCAATCCTCACGGCTCTACGGGCTATGGACAAAAGTTCTGCCGCGACATCAGTGGGTCGTGGGGTGGACGTCCTTTCATTGATGTGATGAAGGTAACCGATGCTCTTGCCCAACTGTCGTATATCGACTCTACACGCATGGGTGCCATGGGATGGAGCTATGGCGGCTATTTCATGAACTGGTTGCAGGGACATACCAAGCGCTTCAAATGCCTGGCTTCGATGATGGGACTGTATGATCTCCGCTCTATGTGGGGTGCTACGGAAGAACTTTGGTTCCCCAACTTTGAGTTAGAAGGGCAGCCGTGGAACTCAGAACTGTATAAGAAGTGGAGCCCGTCGGAGTATGTGAAGAACTTTTCTACGCCGACTTTGATCATCACTGGAGAACGCGACTACCGTGTGCCTTACACACAGGCGTTGCAATATTTCTCTACGCTTCAGACTTTGGGCATTCCAAGCCGTATCATTGTCTTTGACAACGACGGTCACTGGCCCAGCAACCTTAAATCGATGCCGCTCTATTACAATGCCCATTTGGAATGGTTCCATCAATATCTTGGTGGTGCGCCGGCCCCCTGGCGCACGGAGGAAATGGTGAAGCGTACGCCTTACAGCCATTGATTCCTAATCAGATATAAATAATAATAGAAAAAAGGAGATAAGCTCTGCCGAGACAAATACTTATCTCCTTTTCCTTACTTGAAGTTCTCCACGGCAGCTTTCAGCTGCTCATCGTTTCCCGTTTCATAGTCATGTGGGGTGTTGTAGACTGTGATGTCCGGGTTGAGCTGCTTGTTTTCGAAGAACTGTCCATCCATTCCTTCGTTACCAACCTGCGGGATACCGAAGACCATACCGTTCATCATCGTCTCCCACCACACAGCAGTCATGGTTCCTGCAACGGGTGTGCCGACAAGTTTGCCGATACCGAGTGTCTTGTAGATGGCAGGAAATCCGTGCCCGTTGCTGTAGTCGTCCTCACAAATCATGACGCAGGAGGGCTTCACCCACTTATTCCAAGGATCGTAGCCGATATACTTGCCATGAGCGATAAACCTGGCATACTGCTTGCCCGAGAGCAGGGTACAGAGGTCGTCGTGCAGCCATCCGCCACCATTGTGTCGCTCGTCGACGATGACGGCTTTCTTCATGCGCATCGAATCGGATAGCAGTTGGCTGAATATCGTACGGAAGCTTTCACTGTTCATCTCCTTTACATGAACGTAGCCGACAGTGCCATGGGAGAGTGAATCTACCATATGGCGGTTGCGGTCCACCCATCGACGATAGAGCAGGTTGGTTTGAGCAGAGCGTGAGATGGCGCGGATGACTACGTCGAAATGCTTCTTCTTTGCGGGGTCGAAAACCGCAACGTGCATCATTTTGCCGGATTTACCCTCAAGAAGCGACGTATAGTCTTCGCCTTTGCGTATTTTCTGTCCGTCGATGGCCTCGATGATACAGCCTTTTCTCACGCCGGTGTCGCGTACGACAAATGGTCCACGGGCAATAACTTCCTCTACTTTCAGGCCGTCACCGTCGTAGTTGTTGTCGAAGAAGAGTCCGAGAGCTGCCGTTTGAAGTGGCTCGCCATACGGATAGTAGCGTGATCCTGTGTGGGAGGCATTGAGCTCACCGAGCAATTCGGAAAGTAGGTCGCTGAAATCGTAGTTGTTGTTGATGTAAGGCAGGAATTTAGCATACGTCTTTTTGTAGCCTTCCCAATCGACGCCATGCAGTTTGGGGTCGTAGAACTTGTCTTTTACCTGCTGCCATGCATGGTTGAAGATATAGGCACGCTCATCATAGGGACGGTAGTTGAACGGTGCTTCAAAGTTGATGTACTTTTGTGAATTCTCGGCAAGATTGATTTTGCAGATACCGTTGTTATAGACATAGAGGTTTTTGAAGTCCTTGTCAGCTTCAAGTCCGTACCCTACGTTCTTCAATACAATCTCTGTCTTGTTTTCTAAAAGGTCTCTTTTCCACAGGTCGTAGCCTCCTTCGAAGCGCGCCTGGTAATACAGCGTGTCTCCTCCGGGTGAGAGGATGACATCACCCATGTGTGAAGAGTTGACGGTAAGGCGGATAATGCGGTCGCGGCAATTGGCGAGGTCAAATTTCAAGGTCTTACTGTCGTCCTTTTTCTCTTTGTCTTGAGCTTTCTTAGTATTCCATTTACGGAACTTGATCAGAGGCTTTTTCTTCTTTGTGGTATCTTGTTTCTCTTTCTTGTGTGCCTCATCGTAGAGCGCGCGCTCCTCTTTGCCCATACGGAATCTTTCGTATGCGTCAAGGTCGAAGAACATAATGTAAGCGTCGTCCTCAGCACCCCAACTGCCGTGACTGCGGTAGCCGGCACGGTCACTCATGAACACCATTGCCTTGCCACCAAGTGCCCATCGCCCGTTGTTGTCGTTATAGCCGCTGTTGGTAAGATTGGTGATTTTCTGACTGCCGTCTGCAGGCACAAGAGCAATGTCGCTGTTGTTCCAGCCTCCGTTGCCGATATAGTTGGACAATAGCCAGCGGCTGTCAGGGCTCCACTTGAACCATAGGTCTCCGTCTTGGTAACTGTACTGGAACTTGCCGTCCATGAGCTTGCGCACAGTTTTAGTCTTCACGTCGACAGTCTTCAGCGTGCCGCGGTCTTCTATGTAGGCTACGCTCTTGCCATCGGGACTGTAGGCCGGTTGCATGTCAACAAGTGATGAATTGACGAGTTGTTCTTCCTTGAGTTGTGTGGCGTAGGTGAACTGTTTCTCGTCTTTCTTGACAATGCTTGTCTGGTAAATCTGCCATAGTCCGTTTCGCTCAGAGGCGTAGACAAGACTGCGTCCGTCGGGCGAGAAGTTGATGTTTCGCTCCTGTTCAGGCGTGTCAGTAATCTGTTTGGTGGTGGTATAGTCGGTGGAAGTGACGTAGACATCGCCGTGAACGACGAAGGCAACCTCCTTGCCTGATGGCGATACGGTAAATTCCGTCGCACCACTCTTGAGCACCTGCCGCTGGAGCTTGTCGCTGCCATCGTCGGCTACAACCGATACATCCAGCTTGACGGGCTGGCTACCTTCACGAAGCGTATAGATCTCACCGTCGTATCCATAGCATAGTGTACCGTCGGCGGCGCGTGTCAGAAAGCGCACGGGGTTGCCTTTGTAGTGGGTGAGCTGTGTTTTTGTGGTCTGGCCGATACGCCGTTTGTAGACATTGAAGGTACCATCTTCCTCGCTCAGGTAATAATAGGTGTCGGCATCGCTTCCCCAAACGGGTGTGCGGTCCTCTCCTGCAAAGTCAGTGAGCTTGGTGTAGGTACCATTTTTGTAAAGCCAGATGTCGCGGCAGATGGGTGACTGGTGATGCTTGCGGAAGTAATCCTCATAGCCTTTCTGGTCGTGATAGAGTATTGCTCCGTCTTTACTCACGCTGATGTCCTGCATGGTGATGTCGGAGAAGAGCCGCATGCGCCCGCCATTGACGCTGACCTTGTATACCTGTGGGAAGCTGTTGCTGGCGAAGACGATGCTTGCTGCTGTCGGCATGATGGATGCCTGCAGCAAGATGGTGCTGTCGTTCAGCCATGCCAGGGGCGTCTCGTTGCCGCTGTCGGTGGTCAACCGCCGTGGCGAGCCACCATTTCTGCCGACAACATAAACGTCCTTGCTGCCCTCGCGGGTTGATAAGAAAGCTATCTGCCGTGAGTCGGGGCTCCAGACAGGGCATGCCTCATAAGCGGGATTGGTTGTGATCTGCCGTGCCTGTCCACCGGTGGAAGGCACTGTCCAGATGTCTCCTCTGTAGGAGAAGGCTACCGTTTGCCCATCAGGCGAGATGGCAGGGTAACGCATCCACAAAGGGTTACTTTGCGCCATTGCGGCAGCCGCGGCAAGCGGGACGGCAACAGCTAAAAGAAATCTTTTCATTCCTGAAGTGTGTTTATGGTTGTTGTATCGTTAGTTGTTTGTTTCTCAGTTTGTTGAAGCCGCTGCATAAATGCCGTGAGGTCGGCCTTGATATGGCGGTAGGGCTCTGAGGTGGCGAAGCTCGTGTTCTTTTTGAGCATGGGGATGACGTCTTCAACAGAGTTGTTGTAGCATGACAATTCGTTGCGGCGTTGTGTTCCATGCACGCTCTGGCATGCTATTTCTGCCTGTCGTTGGCGGATGAGCTTGTCGCAGACACGGTTCATCATCGGCACTACGACTTTGTCGAAGAGATGATGCCCCTGGATGTAAAGGTAAGTGGTCTCCGGCGTTACGCCGAGTTGGCGCAGCTCTTTTGCCAAGGCAGAGTAGCTTTCCGTGGCAAGGGGATTGTTCCGACGCAGCTGTTCACACCGCTTGCTGACTTTATTTCTGACTTGCGCGATGATATGGTCTGCATTGCCCATATTGAAATTGCCCGTCTCGATGATATGTAGGAAGTCGGTCATCGTGAATTGTCCGTATCGATTCATGCGGTAATACCAGATGTTCCATACGAAGAGCGGCCAGATGGCGCGGGAGAGCTCTTCGAGATACTGCTGTATGTTGAAGATGACACGGTCGTTGAGTGTCACGGCCACGCATACGTCATGGAGCGATGGCGCGTAGCACTGCATGTTCTCGATGGCGTAGGCATAGGTGTGGAAGATAAAAGGGTTCCCGTTTATTTGTCGTGAAATCTCTGTGGCGCCCTGTATAAGGTAGTCGTAATCGGCATCTACGCAGGCGATGAGCCACTGTCCCGTCTTTCCGTTCAGGGCACTCATCAAGGCGGCTTTCTTGCCTCGCTCTAAGTTGTTCTCACGGGTGGGGAGCATGATCTCGAAATAATAGTACTCGGTCTCGAACTGGCTTAGGATGCTTCTCCAGAAGAAAACGTCGTCGTAGCTTTCCACATAGGCTACTATTTTTCTGCGTTGCCGGCGCGGGTTGAGACGGTTGGCCGCCTCCAAATAGTGGGAGGTGAGATTGTCCTGAAGCCGTCTCATACTCAGACTGTTATGTCAGACACTTCCGTCACCTTATCCATCCATCCGTTCATAATGACGGCAGGGGAATGGGTGGTGAGAATGATCTGAACGTTTGGATTGAGCTCAAGGATGAGGTCGATCAGTTTTTTCTGCCATTCTATATGGAGGCTCACTTCTGGCTCGTCCATGAAGAGAACGTAAGGTTTCTGGTCTTCTACAAGCACCGTAAGCAGGATAGCGAGGATCTGTTTCTCGCCACTCGACAGTTGATAAGGCACCAGCGTCTCACCAATCTGTGAGAAGCTGATCTCATTTTCGGTGCGTACGATTTTCTTACCTGTATCGGCAAAGAGAGAATCAATGATATCCTGAAACTTCTTCTTCGGCTCAGAGAGCTTCTGTGCGTCGCTGGCGGCCTGTGCTCCGCCTTTCTGCAATACCTCGATGATGCGGTTTCCGATGTTGACTTGATAATCAAGGTATTTGCGTTGGAGTTTATAGAGCTGCCAGTCAAGTTCGGTGGCGAGGGAAATATTCATCTGCGAGATGACCTCTGCGTTGATGAGCGGCCGGTCAAATGAGCGTATGATGTCGAAGCGTATCCAGTTGGCATCCTCGGGATCCACCTTGAGGTGTACGCCTTTGAGCATATGTGAGGGAAATTCGCCACCGGCAGAGAGCCCCTTTACCACCTTGTTGATGATGGTTGACTTGCCTACACCATTGACCCCACTGAGGATATTCACGCGGCGGTC
Organism: Hallella multisaccharivorax DSM 17128; assembly: GCF_000218235.1. GTDB lineage: Bacteria > Bacteroidota > Bacteroidia > Bacteroidales > Bacteroidaceae > Prevotella > Prevotella multisaccharivorax. The sequence continues at coordinate 1,172,363 of NZ_GL945017.1, forward strand.
AAGGTTCCACAAGATGTGCTTGCGGCCGCTCCACAGCGCGTCGATCTCTATTTGGGTGATATAGTCTGCATATTTTTGCATGGCTTTTATAGATTGCAGTGTTATTTGTGGCAAAAATAATAAAAATATTACTTTGTTGATACAATAAGGTTAAGAAATTGCTATCTTTGCAACGTTTTTTAGGAATTGCTTGTGTTAATGGGTAACAATAAGCCGCTTCAGGCGCATCTGAGCCTGCTCTCGGCAGAGATCTTCTGGGGACTGCTGGCTCCGCTGGGCAAAGATGTGATGCTTCATGGCGTTGACAATGTTTCGCTCGTTTCTTTCCGTGTGGCTGGAGCAGCCCTGCTTTTTTGGTTCTCATCACTGTTTGTCAAGGAGCGCATGCCGTGGCGTCATGTGTTGCTCATGGCCGGCGCCGCGTTGTTAGGCGTGGTTTTCAACCAGTGTCTCTACACGGTAGGGCTGAGTTTCACGTCGCCGGTCAACTCCAGTATCGTGACCACATCCATGCCTATTTTTGCCATGGTGCTTTCGTTTTTTATCCTGCGTGAGCCACTCACGTGGATGAAAGTCGGCGGTGTGGCGATGGGGTGTGCCGGAGCAGTCTTCCTGATCTTGTCGAGTGCGCATAGCGGAGGCAAGACAGGAAACATTTGGGGCGACTTGATGTGCATGGGCGCGCAGTTGTCTTTCGCGCTCTATCTGACGCTTTACAACCCCCTGATCAGAAAATACAATGTAGTGACCGTCAATAAGTGGATGTTCACTTGGTCGTGTCTTTTCCTGTTGCCTTTCACCGGCGCGCATGTATCCTGCTTGTCATGGCAGGCCATCACGCCGGCAATGTGGCTTGAGGTGGGCTATGTGGTGATCTTTGGCACATTTTTAAGCTATCTGCTTGCGGTGGTGGGACAACGGATACTTCGTCCTACGGTGGTCAGCGTGTACAATTATGTGCAGCCGGTGGTGTCGGTTGTCGTCAGCGTACTCACGGGGCTGAGTGTGTTCACCGTGCCCCAGGGCCTCGCTGTCATTCTGATATTCTCGGGCGTATGGCTGGTGGTGAGGTCGAAGTCCAAGCGTGATCTGGTGGACAGCAATAACCAATGATTCTTCCTTCACGCTGTAGAGGCAATGCCATTACGCCGTAGAGGCAATGCCATTACAGTGTAGAGGCAATGCGATTACAGTGTAGAGGCAATGCCATTACAGTGTAGAGACAATGCGATTATGGTGTAGAGGCATCGCGAGTTTGCGGTGCAGTTGCTTGCCGTTGTGATGTATCTGTGGATGGTCCACGCCTCACATGCCGATTCCTGACGTCGGGTCTTCTTTCTTTCGTGCGTCGTTGAAGTCGTTCTTGATGTTGCTCTTGTATTGGTTGAATTGCTTCTTCGTGTTTCCAAAGTTCCATTTCACGGAGATCATTCCCATCTGCAGGGGGAACGAAATGCACGAAAGGTTGCTGAAATCCTTTCCGTTTGCCAGCGTCTTGATGGTTAAACGTTTGCCGAAAGGATTGATATAACGTGCCGAGAGCTCCAATCTGTCTTTAAGGAACGTACGGGTAAGGGAGAGAGTGAGGATGTGCATCGAGCTGCTGCCGTACCCCATGAGGTTATAGTCACGGGTTCTGGCGAAGATGCCTGCTGTACCCTTGATTTCCCAGGGCAGTTGCTGCTCGAGTCCGAGATAGCCGTTACCGCCCCATCCCCAGTTGTGCAGGCCTGCCTCCTTGGCTTTCCAGTCGCCGTAGCCCACTTTGCCATTGAACATTATAGTCGTAGTCTTGCTCATCACAAAGCGGACAAAAGCCGAGAGAAACGTCATACTGCTGCGGCCGTTGTTGGCGTAGGTGGTGTTGTACTTGTTGTCTTTGTCCACAAATGAATAGTTCTCAATCTCGTTGCCACTGTAATCCTGGCTGAGACTGGCATTGAACATGAACTTTGGCGAGAAGAAGTTGTAGGCCAGGCTGATGTCGTGCGCTTTGACTACGGCCAACGAGGGACTGCCGTAGCTCAAGGCTGTGGGGTCGGTGCGGTCGGTGTAGGGGTTGAGTTGTGAGATGTCCGGCCGCGAGATGCGCATGGTATAGGTCAGACCGATGTTGGAGGTTGGCGTGAGATTGTAGCCTGTGCTGGCCGAGGGTACGAGGTTGCCATAGTCCTTGTGGAAGTCGCGCTCGCTGCGGTCTCTGTATTTCACGCTCTCAAATGTATGTTCATAGCGCAGGCCGAGGCGTGCGTTGAACTTTTCTTTGGCTATTTTATATTGTGCGTATCCTGCCACGATGTTCTGGAGGTTGCGGTAGTTGATGCTGTTGTCAGCATTGAACACGTCGACCCCCTTCTCTACGTCATAGAAGCGGTTGTCGCTTTTGTTGCGACGGCTGATAAACTTTGCACCGGTCTCTAAGGTCTGTCCTTGGCCGAGGTCGAGGGTGAAATCGCCCTGCACGGTGTGGCTTGTGCCCCACGTGTGCGAGTCGGAGAAGAGGTTGTTGAGGGTGAGCCTCACGACGTTGCCCACATTATTATATAGGGTGCGCGTGCGGTTGCGTGCGGGGTTATAGTCGTAGAGATAGCTGAGAATGAACGAGGAAGTGTGGCCGGCGTTGAGCCATCGTTGGTAATCGGCACTGGCGTTGGTGCCCATGAAGCGGCTGTGCTGGCTGAGGTCGTATTGGTAGCGGAATCCCGTACCGTAGATGCCGCCTTGGAAAGCCATTGTCGGCGAGAAGTTGTTGTTTTGTGCGCCACCGCTGACACCGACGCTTGCGCCGATGCTTCTGAGCGAGTCGATGGCATAGCCAAGGGTGAGAGTGCCCATCGTGAAAGGCTGGCGTACGGTGTTGTTCATGGAGGAGACTTGACTTGACAGGCCATCGGCGCTGCTCTGGACGCGCGTATTCTCCATGTTGAAGTCTTTGATGGTGGCCCATTGCGTGAAGGCATCGACGCTGTAAGTGAACTTTCCCTGTTGCCCGCCAACGTAGGAGCTGGCCCCCACGCCTTTTGTGCTGGCGTAGAGGGCCATGTTGCCGTTGTAGCAATTGCTACAGTCCGTGAGGCCTTGGCTGTTATTGTGCAACATTTTGATGTCGAGTACGCCCATGGTGCCCTCTGCATCATACTTGGCTCCGGGTGAGCTGATGACCTCCACACTCTGCACCATGGAGGCGGGAATGGACTTGGCTATCTGTGAGAGATTGCTTTGAAACATCTGGTTAGGCTTGCCGTCGACATAGACTTTGAAGTTGGAGGAACCTTTCACGCTGACGTTGTCTTGTCCGTCTACGGTGACCATGGGCACCTTGCGCAGCATGTCGAGGAGTGTCATCGTCTTTGAGTCGGGGTCTTGCTGCACGTTATAGGTCATCTTGTCGGTGGTCATCTTCACCACCGGCTTCTGTGCCACGACCTCTACGCCCTGCAGATTGAGAGTGTCCTTGATGTCTTGTGCCATGGATGTCAACGGACAGAGCGCCAGTATGCTGAGAGAAAGCAGAAATTTTCTGGTTGTTTTCATTGTTATTTTTGTCTTATTAGAGTGTTATGGAAATCACGTTTGCTGGGTGCGGGCGGCCGTTAGGGGCCGCCTCCGCGTTGTCAGGACTGGACGGAAGCGTAGGCTTTACGGATGTCGTCCATCGTAATGTCGAGCAGTTTCATCTGTCTGACCACTTCGGGCAGTACGGTTTTGAGAAAGGTGTTGCGCCTTGTGGCCTTGATATATTGCTGTGCATCTTCCGCTACGAAATAGCCGAGGCCGCGCTTATTGAAGATGACACCTTCCTGTGCGAGCTGTTCGTAGGCCTTAACCGCTGTATTGGCGTTGACTCCAAGCCTTGCAGCATACTCGCGCATGCTGGGGACACGGTCGAAAGCCTTGTAGACTCCGGCGAGGATCTCGTCGCTCAGGCGGTCAGCTATCTGCAGATAGATGGCTTTGTCGTTGTTGAATGCCATAAGCCTAACGATTTATTTACCTAATCGCAGCTTAGAGGTATAGATGTCTCCACTGCCTGAAACTTGTTTGTCGAGGGTCTCCAGCTGCCCCGAAAGCTTGATATCTCCACTTCCTGAAATGCTTACAGCGGCATGTCTGCAACCGCTGAAGGTGAGGTCGGCGTCGCCGGATCCGGCTATGGTCAGCTGTGTGTCGTTCACATTGTTGAGCTTGCTGCTGACGTCTCCGCTGCCGGCTATGCCATAGTCCACTTTGTTGGCCCGGATAGTACCGGTGATGAGATCGCCACTTCCTGACAATTGATAGGTGAAATTCTTGCTGAGTGACACACCTTTCAGGCTGGTGTCACCGCTGCCTGCTATGCTGATGTTGAGACTTTCGCCGTTGATATCCTTATCTGTTGTGAAGTCACCGCTGCCGTAGGTCTCTACATTGGTCAGGCTTGGTGCGCTGACCCACAGTTCGGCACCGTATTCATTGTTGATACGTAAAACGGTTATGCCTTTCCTTTCCCTTTGAGATAATTCGTAGATAGACAGGACATTACCGTCCTCCACGCTGATATTATGGGTGTCTCGCCACAGCTGAGTGGCTTTGAGTGTGACTTTGAAGGTGTCTGACTGTATGAAATGTATATCGCAGCCAGTACTGTTGCGGATGGCGGAGAAGTTGCGGAGATTGAGCTGCCACGTCTTTGCCGGTTCTTTACTGTCGTTGACTTTCTCGATACGGCAAGCTGAAAAGGAGAGGATGGCTATGAGCACAAAGAGAAGGGATATTGTTCTTTTCATGATGCTATGTGTTTTAAAAGGGTGATTACTTGTTGATCCATTTGTTGTTAATGACCTGCAGACGGGTGTACTTGCGATAGGCAAACCAGAAGCAGAATGCTATGAATAAAATATTGAGTAGGATTAATGCGGCGTTAAACCAATTGTCGTAGAGAATAATGACATAGCCGCTTTGGGTTAAATCCACAAGGCCTGCTGCCAATGCCGTAGTCATGAGAATCAGCATGCTGATGACTATCCACGAAAGTACTGCCATGACTGCTGGCTGCTTGTGGAAAATGCTCCCCAGGAAAATAAAGGAGGCATGTAAAGAGATGAGGCAAAACACAAATATCGCAGTGTAGACGGTATGCGTGTCAGTCCAGGCGCTTCCGCTGATCATGCCTTTGATCATCTGGACTGCAGAACTGGTGGCCCATTGCTCCTGCCCTAATCCGAAAGTAAGCGTGAGCAGATGCTGTACGAGGTCGCCCGCAAGGAAACTGGGAATGGCCACCAGCGGGATGATAATGAAGTGAATGAGGTAACGCGCGATGAACTTCTCCTGGTTGGATGCCGGCAACATGAACTCATTGATGCGCTCCTGGCGCGACTTGAGATGAGTGAAGAAGGTGGCACCGCCCAATAGCAGATAAGCGCAGAGACCAATGGTAACGATGGGGGCAGTCTGATCGGTGGTGTTGGCGTTCCTGTTGAGTATCAGTCCAAAGATCTGCGGGATGACGATGATTCCGAAGAAGACCAGTGCGAAGGTGATGAGCTGACGCCTGCTGATGGCTAATTGCCAGAGGAGCACATGGAAGAATCTCTTTATATTCATGATGATGTTGTTTTTCTGTGATGGTTAAGTTGAGGCTGTTCTTTCCTATGACAAACATTTCCCGCTGATGACGGCATTGAAGAGCAGTTCAAGGTTCACTTGAGTCTCCTCCTCGTCTTCCTGCCTTTCCACGATGGCAGCGTTGCCTTGCAGGGTCGGCTCAGCGTAGATGACCCGACTGTCAGTTTCGGCAGGGGTGAGATAACGGAAGGCGTAACGTTTCGACACATCGGCGATGGAGCTGTTGAGCAGCACACGGCTCTGATCAATGATGACGACGTGGTCGAGCAGGCTCTCGATGTCGTGAACCTGGTGGGTGGAGATGATGAGCGTGCGGTCTTCGGCCATGTAGTTGGCGATAACCTTGCGGAAGAGTGCCTTCGAGGGGATGTCGAGCCCGTTGGTCGGCTCGTCCATCATCAGCAGACGGGTGCCCGTGGCAATGGCAAAGCTCATGTATACTTTCTTCTTCTGACCCATTGACAGTTCCTTGAGATTGGGCCTTATGGGCATCTCGAAGTCGGAAAGACATTTTGACAGCAGTTCGTCGCTGAAGGTGGGGTAGAAGATGCGCATCATGGCAGAGAAAGTGTCGAAGCTCATATCGGGCATGGCATACTCCTCGGGAACGATGAATAGCTGCCGTAGCATTTCGGGTTTGCGTAGGCGGCTCTCTATGTCATCCATGCTGACGGTGCCTGTGTCGGGACGGAGCAGGCCGCTGATGAGATAGAGCAGTGTCGACTTACCGGTGCCATTCTTGCCTAACAGGCCGTAGACGTTGCCTGCCTCCAGTTGCAAGTCGAAGTGATTGAACACTTGGTGCTTGCTGCCCTGGTAGTGAAAACAGAGGTCTCTTACTTCAATCATATTGTCTTTGTTTATAATGATTATTATCTATATTAGTGTACCACATTAATAGTACACTGCAAAGATAATATGATTATCCTTATATGTCCAAATATTTTAGCAATAATCCTTAAATAAATAACATTGTTTAATACATTGTTACAACTGTTATTAATTTAGGCTTACATTTTTGATAGGTTTGCACCATTCTGCATCTCTCTTTTGCTATCATCTTTACAAGGGTTGGCGGGAAGCAGAGTGGGAAAAGGGAATCATGCAGCAGCAGGGAATAAAAGCGTGGAGAACAACTCAAAAGTGATTTTTAACGCGTAAGAGGGAGTTCATGCGAGTATTCTTTCCACAGCTTTCTCTGACCGCTCATAGAGTGTCTGCTCCTCACTGGAAGAGACGGGTGTGACCTCCTTGAGTATTGTTTGCAGGCGGAGCGCTGACGGTACGACACGCTGGTTGTATCGTTGCTTGATATCCATGTAACGTGCCAACTCAAAGGCTGCGCGGCGGGGTAGGGTGGCGTGCATGAGCCATGCCAGCTCAAGATGATATTTGGCGGTGTACTCTTCCCGCCACTGATGCACGATGGCCTGGCAGTAAAGGGCTATCTTCTGCGTGTTATCGGTGAGCAGTTTGGCAAGCTCAGCATATAGATAGCTGTCGTGATGCCGTTTGAGGAGCAGCTTATAAGCATCGACAGCCTTATCGGTGTGACCCACTAAGCTGTGCATCTGTGCCAGGTGTCTGAGGTTTCCCTTGTAGTAAGGCGCCTTTTCGAAGGCTTTTCTGAAGAGGTCGGCTATCTGGTCAATATAGGCCGCGTCTCGTTTGGACAGGTCTTTCAGCAAGTGGTTTACTACCTGCTGTCCGAGCGACGGCACTTTATGGCCTCCGGCCATATAAGGTTGCCAGTCGGCGTCGGTCATGCGATTGAACCAGGGCATGAAGTAGATCAGGTTGAAGTCGTCCACGAGTCGGTCCATGGCGAGTGCCGCGTTGATGATGGCTCTGTTGCCCTGACCGATGCGGTCCGGGGTCTGGGGGTAGAGCCTGACCAGCTGCAGCAGCAGTCGTCGTGCTTCTGCGGTACGCTTCTCTTTGGCGCGCAGCTTGAACAAGTCGTTAGTACACCAGAACATGCACAGGTTGGTGTGCGGCCCACGATGTATTGCGTAGAGTTGCATGATGGCACGGTAGGCCTCCTCATAGTGACCTTCCTTCCGCATGGCAAAGACTTCTCTCACTTCCATGGCCTTTGGTTTTGGTTAATGGTTTATCAAAGTTAATACATTTCTTTCAGAAAGAATAATATTTCCTTTGTTTTTTTTCCAGCCAGCGTTTTCTGTTTACTCTAAACGCGATTACGCCGTAAACGCGATGCGTCTACGGCGTAATGGCAATGCGTCTACGGTGTAATGGCAATGCGTTTACGGCGTAATGGCAATGCGTCTACGGTGTAATGGCAATGCGTTTACGGCGTAGAGGCGGTGCGTCTGTAGCGTGCAGACTTATTCTACAATAAACACACTGAAGCTCTTGGCGGGCAGCGTGACAGAGAGACTGTTGCCGTTTGCTGTAATGTCCTGTGTGACAGGTTTTACGTTATCAGGGTGATCGAGACTGTTGTTGTCGGTCAGCTTGGCCGTGAGCAGTGTCTGTCGGGCAGCTGTGAGTTTTTTCAAGCCTTTCAGCTGGATGCTGACGGTCTGTTGTCGGTCGAGACTATTGCCCACCTTGACAATGTACTGCCGCTTGATTTTATCAAGTACAGCACTGGCATAAAGGCCGTTTTTGCCCTCTACGGGGGTGCCGTTCTCCGTCAGTTTCAGCATGTTGGTGCCCTTGTTGGTGCCATATAGCATCTGTACATACCAGTTGGGCGTGCGCACCGAGCGCAGATTGTCAAACCAGATGAGGTCGGGTCTCCACTGCCATCCCTCAACGTGCGCGAAGAGTGGAGCATAGGTGGCCTGATAGACGACATCGGCGTTGCGCTCCAGTCCGGTCATGAAGCATGCCTCAGCGAGAGCTGCCTCGAAGTCGTTCATGGCGGTGGTGGGCTGATCGCCCCTCTTGTTGACGTGGGCGGCATATTCTCCGGCGAAAACTTTAGGCCCCTTTCGCGAGTAGTTGTCGTAGCGACCGGCATTTTTCAGGAACCATTCAGGCGATTTGTAATAGTGTTCATCTACGAGGTCGACATTGAGCCGGCGCATCTCTTTCCATCCATAATCAAAGTTGTCGCCCTCAGCCAGGGGGCCGGCTGAGCCGCAGATCTTGATGTCTGGATACTTGGCGCGTATTTGTTTAATGAATTCAGCGAGGCGTTCGGGATAGAGCGGTCCCCACTGTTCATTACCGATGCCTATCTGCTTGAGGTTGAACGGCTTGGGATGCCCCATGTCAGCCCGAAGCTTTCCCCACTTAGTGTTGACGGAGCCGTTGGCGAATTCGATGAGGTCAAGAGCATCGTCGATATACGGTTGCAGGTCCTTCACGGCCACATGGGCATTGATATCGTTGTCATCGTTTTGGTATTGGCAGGCCAATCCCACGGATAGCACGGGCAAAGGCTCAGCGCCGATTTTTTCGGAGAGTAAGAAATACTCGTAGAATCCGAGGCCGTAGCTCTGATAATAGTTCGGGAAGAGGCGGTGCGCGAAGGTGTAGTTCCATCGGTTCTCGTTGAGAGGCCTGTCTTCCGGGCATCCGACGGAGTTCTTCCACTCGTATCTGGTGGCGAGATCAGTGCCTTCAACGATACACCCGCCTGGGAAGCGGAAGATGCCTGGATGCAAGTCCTCGAGGTCTTTCACAAGGTCGGCGCGTAGTCCGTGCCAGTTATCCTCAGGGAAAAGTGACACAAAGTCGAGGTCAACAGGTTCGCCACCTTCGAGGAAGATGCGCATCAGGCCCTTCTGTAGCGTCTGGCGTGCAGTCAGCGTGGCGGTGTATTTGTGCCATTTGTTGTCGGCTACAGTGAGAGTCTGCTTGTCCATGGGCACGTCGTTGTCATCGACGAGCTCTGCCCTCAGCTTAGCCTGCTTGCCTTGCAAATTGTTGAGGCGCGCGTAGACGGTGAAGTCATACTTCATGCCTTTCTTGAATCCCATTCCGAAGAATCCGCGGTTCTCCAGTCCGCTCTGTTTCTCTCGGTGGCCGCTGGGGGTGATGGTGACATAGTGCGGGTTGCGTTTGAAAGCCGGTTCATAGTCGTTGACCGCCACTTTTCCGAAAGTGTTCCATCCCATGAGATGTTGTGGAAACTCGAAGCTTCGGTTTTGCACCATCTCAGCGTAGAGCCCACCGTCGGCACCGAAGTTGATGTCCTCGAAGAAGATGCCGTACATGGTTGGCTGGATGGGAGCGCCTGGTTTGCCGGCCTCCACGGTGAGCTCGCGCGTCTGGGCGTTGGCCGTCAGCGACAGAGCGGTAGTGAGGATCAATGACCAGATAGTGTTTCTTTTCATAATCTTGGTATTGTTTTACGTTATTGTTAGTTGCTGGTTTTCCAAAAACATTGGCAAATTTACGGTTTTATTTGGAGAGAAGGGTGTAAAAATACACCTTTTTAGGTCACAATACAATATTTTCCAATAACTTCTTCATTTTTTCCACATTGCTTCATGCCGTTTTCCTCACGCGGGCTGTCTGTTTTCTGGTATGATGCAAAGTCTTTTCACACAAAAAAGGCCGTGACATTCTTTTCGAAGTCCGGCCTTAGCGATATTGGCACCCCCAAGAAGCTGATAAAGATCTCTTAGTGAGGGGTTAGTCTATCTTGTCGTCAAGCATCTCGAATCCGCAGTAGGGCACGAGTACTTTCGGCACACGGATGCCCTCAGGAGTCTGGTTGTTCTCCAGGATGGTGGCAACGATACGGGGCAGCGCAAGTGCCGACCCGTTGAGAGTGTGGCAGAGCTCAATCCTCTTGTTGTCGGTACGGCGGAAGCGGCAGTGCAGGCGGTTGGCTTGATAACTCTCGAAGTTGCTGGTTGAACTTACTTCGAGCCAGCGTTTCTGTGCGGCCGACCAGGTCTCGAAATCGACGCAGATGCTTGAGGTGAAGCTCATGTCGCCTCCGCAGAGAAGCAGAAGATGGTAAGGGAGCTCTAATTTCTTGAGGAGGCCTTCCACATGGTCGAGCATCTCATGCCACGACTGGTAGGAATGCTCAGGGGTATCGATACGCACGATTTCCACTTTGTCGAACTGGTGGAGACGGTTGAGCCCGCGCACATCCTTACCGTAAGAGCCGGCTTCGCGGCGGAAGCAGGCAGAGTAAGCGCATCGCTTGATGGGCAGATCTTTCTCGTCGAGGATTTCGTCGCGGAAGAGATTGGTCACCGGAACCTCAGCTGTCGGGATGAGGAAGAGGTTGTCGAGGTTGGCGTGATACATCTGTCCTTCCTTGTCAGGGAGCTGGCCTGTGCCATATCCGGAAGCTTCGTTAACCATATAGGGGGGTTGGATCTCAACATAGCCGGCCTTGCGGGCCTCGTCGAGGAAGAAAGCTTCGAGCGCGCGTTGGAAACGTGCCATTTTGCCGATGTAAACGGGGAATCCCGCACCGGTGATCTTCACACCGAGGTCGAAGTCGACGAGATGGAACTTCTTTAACAGGTCCCAGTGGCAGAGTGCGCCTTCGGGTAGGTCGGGCTTTACGCCGCCCTCCTTGATGACTACGTTGCTGGAAGCGTCCTTTCCCTCAGGTACTTCATCGTTAGGGATATTGGGAATGTCAAGCAACTCATGGGTCATGTCATCCTGAGCTTTGTCATAAAGCTCTTGCAGGGCTTTGTCGTCGGCCTTGAGGTCAGCCACTTGCGTCTTGATTTTCTCGGCTTCGTCGCGCTTTCCTTCCTTCATCAGTCCGCCGATCTGCTTGGAGAGCTGGTTCTGCTGTTGCTTGTTGGAGTCAAGCTTCTGCTGCGCCTCGCGACGTATCTTGTCGTACTCGAGTACTTTTTCTACGGCCTCACGAGCATTGGGAAAGTGCTTTTTCTCCAATCCCTTCACTACGCGTTCGGTCTCCTCAGTGATGAGTTTTAATGTAAGCATAACGCTATCTGTGTTTTAAGTGTATTTTGTACTTGCAAAGTTACAAAGAAAATGTTACATAGATTATCTCATTAATTGTTTGTTTTATAAAAAAGGAACTTTATGCACAAATACATTCGCTCATTCTCGCTTTCTTGAGTGCTTATTCTTATGAGGCACGAAAAAAGGTGTGCCAGAATTCTGGCACACCTTTTTATAGTAGTATGCTCGGCATGAGTATTGTCTAACGGGTGCAAGTCCCGAGTAAGCCTTAATAGCGGGAATTACATAGCCAAAGGCAAGGGCGTCCATCGTGAGGTGGAATCTGAAAGAAGCCGGCGGCAAACATCTGACCTAACGAACAGAAACTTCATACAAGGCATATGACCGTGGGTAAGGTTGCTAAACAAATCAAAGCCCTATAGCTATTCGGAACGGTTGGTGTAAATGAAGTGGGTATAAGATGGAAAGACAATGCCCTTATCCGAGGAGGTCTCACGGACACTTCAAATAGTTTTTTTTACGAAAGAAGTGGAGTAAAGCTTGCCGTGAGAAGTCAGCAGACGCCATAGTAGTGCAATACTCGATAACGTTGCATGAAGGGCTGAACCTAACAATCAAGCGATAGTAATTGAAACATACCTCATGAAGGAAAGAATGCAGAAAACATTATCCCAAGTTAATGGCTGCCCCCAAAGAGATAGGTCGGAAACCGAATGGTATGGGGGAGTGCAGACCTACATGTGGATGTGTGAAGACAACATCGTGGAAGTACCATTCGACAAGGAACACCTTTTCGAGCAAATCCTTAGCCCTTCAAATCTCAACCGAGCCTACAAGGCAGTTATGAGAAACAAAGGCTGTGGTGGTATCGACAAGATGTCGTGTGAGCAGTTGCTCCCATGGCTATTGACCAATAAGGACTTGCTCATCCGTTCCTTGATGGACGGCTCTTACCGTCCAAACCCAGTGAAAAGGGTAGAAATACCCAAAGACAATGGCAAGATGCGCCTGTTGGGAATACCTACAGTAGTAGACCGTTTGGTGCAACAAGCCATAAACCAAGTATTGACCCCCATCTATGAGAACCAATTTTCCAAGACGAGCTACGGCTTCCGTCCGAGAAGAGGATGCCATGACGCAATACGAGGAGCGCAAAGTATAATTAATGAAGGCTACATATATGTAGTAGACCTTGACCTTGAACGCTTCTTCGATACCGTGAGCCATAGCAAACTCATAGAAATTCTCAGCCGTACGATAAAAGACGGCAGAGTGGTCAGTCTTATACACAAATATCTCCGAAGTGGTGTAATGAACAAAGGCTTGTTTGAAGCGAGCGAAGAGGGAACTCCCCAAGGAGGACCGCTAAGTCCGTTGTTGAGTAACATCATACTCAACGAATTGGACAAAGAACTTGAACGCAGAGGGCTTCCCTTTGTACGCTATGCCGATGACTCGATGATATTCTGTAAGTCCAAAAGGGCTGCAATGCGAGTGAAGGAGTCTATAACCCGATTTATAGAAAATGTTCTATATCTCAGAGTCAACAAGGAAAAGACCGTAGTGTCGTATGTACGTGGAGTGAAATATCTGGGCTACTCCTTTTATGTGATGAAAGGCAAATGCCAACTCACTGTGCACCCAAAATCCAAAGCCAAGATGAAGTCAAGGTTGAAAGAACTGACAAGTCGCAGCAATGGATGGGGATATGCCAAGAGAAAGCAAAAGCTGAAAGAATACATAAGAGGGTGGGTTGGCTATTATCACCTTGCCAATATGAAGCGTCTCTTGCTTGAAACAGACGAATGGTTAAGACGTAGAATACGCATGTGTATATGGAAAGCTTGGAAGAAAGTCAAGACAAAAGTGGCAAACCTCATTAGATGTGGTATTAATAAATACCAAGCATACGAATGGGGTAATACTCGTAAGGGTTATTGGCATATAGCTAATAGTCCTATTTTAGCAACTGCAATAAGTAACAACAATCTACGTGCAGCAGGGTATGCTACTTTAATGGGGACGTATCTCGAATGGCACCCCAAAATAGGAACCGCCGTATGCGGGACCGCATGTACGGTGGTGTGAGAGGTCGGAAAACGAAAGTAGGAAGAAAACTACTTCGTTTTCCTCCTACTCGATTAGTATTAGTCTTGCTGTTTTACCTGATGTAAACTACGGCCAAACGGTTAGAGGTAACACCCTGTACACCCTGCCCCGTAGCACTGTCAACGATGACACCGCGTGACTTCAAGTAATTGGCAACGACATCGGCACGAGCCTGAGACAGGCGGTCGTTGAGAGCCTTAGGACCTTCCGGAGAAGCGGTTCCTACAATCTCAACATGGCTGCCGCTCTTGATGTTGTTCAGAGCCTTCTTCATGCTGGACACCAGTGTAGACTTACCCTGCTGGAAGGTAACGAAGAAGAGGTTGTCGATGCGGACAGTATGAGTCTCTGTGGTTGTCTTCTCTACAGGAACCTCCTTGACAACTTCCTTGATCACCTCCTTTGGCTTCCGTGCCAATTGAGCGCGGAGGTCATTGATCTCGTCGTTCAGCGGAGTAAGGTCGATCTTCTTGAAGTTGTGAGTACCATTAGAGGTCTTGAACTTGTAATTGACACCAGCCTGCAATGCCAGCTGAGCGGTACGCTTGTCCATCTGAACTGCATCGAGAGGACCGTGGGTCAGATTCCAGTAAACAGCAGGCTCAATGTATACCTGCCAAGGCTTGCTGGCGCCACCGAGATTCCATGTGAAAGTCATGGATGTCTTTGCAGAGAGATCATCATCATCGCCGAGGTTACCTTTTGCGTTGATGTTGTTCTTATCGCCAAAGTACCGCGTCCATCCGAGACCCAGCTCAGAACCTAACTCGAACACCTTATCCTCATTATAGCCGAGGAAGAGGTTTGTCCAGTTGATGGTACCATTGAGTCCGAGATTGAACGTCTTGACGAAAGTCTTTGAGTCAAGAACCATCTTCTTGTCATGTATCTGAGCCATGATACTGTTTTGACCGAAGTTAACGAGGCCTTCAAAGTTCGCACCAAAGACAGGAGAGAAGTTCTTACCTAACTTCAGTCCGAAGTTGGGGTTAAGAGGGAATGTGTGATTAAAAGTCAGAGGCGTTGAAGCGCCAATCTTGGCACCGAGGTACCAATTGTCTGTGAATGTAGCTTTCTCTAAGCCGCTCTGAGCATTGGCACTACCAATGCCTAAGGCGACGAAAGCAACTGCTAAAAGAGTTTTCTTCATAGTGTTAATAATATAATGTTCAAATTCTTCGGCAAAGTTAACCGTTTTTTTTCTAACAGTTGTCACTTTTTGAGAAAAAAAACAATCTATTTTGCTAAATTCTTGATTTATATTAGGTATATAAGAAGATAGGGCACCCGTTGAGCACCCTATCGCTGCCAGAATATAAATTGATAGGTCCGTTACTTTCTCAAGTAATTATCCACTGTGGCAGCCACTTGTCTTCCGCTTGCTAAGGCGCGCACCACTAAGCTTGCGCCGTTAGCGGCATCGCCTGCCACAAATACGTTTTGTGGGTATTCCATGGGTTGCGGCCTGAGAAATCCCATAGCCAGCAATACCAGGTCGGCCTTGATGATCTCAGGTGCTTTAGCGGGTTTTATGAGAGGCCGGCCACCATTGGGATTGGGCTCCCATGCGATTTTCTGTACCTTTACGCCGGTCACTTTGCCGTTCTTTCCGAGAAATTCCAGAGAGTTGATGTTCCATCTGCGGATGCATCCTTCCTCGTGGGCAAAGCTGGTCTTGAGAGTACGCGGCCAGTTAGGCCACGGATTCTTCGGATCGTCGGGGCCATCCACGGGCTTAGGCATGATTTCTATCTGCGTGACGCTCTTTGAACCTTGACGGTGTGCTGTGCCGATGCAGTCGGACCCTGTATCGCCACCGCCAATGACGAGCACGTCTTTTCCTTTGGCATTGACAAGCTGATCTTTGGTGAACTCCTCGCCCATGAGCACGCGGTTTTGTTGTGAGAGCATCTCTAAGGCGAAATATACGCCCTTCAGTTCACGCCCGGGGATTTTGAGGTCACGCGCCTGTGGTGTACCCGTGCAGATGATCACGGCGTCGAACTGCTTGGACAGTTGTTCGATGGTTGTCTTCTTTGTGTTTTCAAGCGTATTGTCGTTCTGAATACACAGCGGTTCTGTGGGATTGACAGGTACGAGCATCACGCCAAATTCAAATTTGATATCTTCTTGCTGGAGAATGCCTATCTTCCGGTCAATGATAGCTTTATTAAGCTTAAAGTTGGGGATGCCGAAGCGGAGCAGGCCACCGGCATCTTCACGAGCATCCATTACGGTGACTTCGTAGCCTTTCTGATTGAGTTGTGTAGCGACGCTCAGTCCGGCAGGGCCAGCTCCTACCACCGCAACTTTTTTCCCATTGCGTGTAGGGATATGTGGGCGGACGAAATCCTCGTTGTAAGCGTGCTCAATGATGGCGGCTTCATTCTCACGAATCGTAGTTGGTTTATGCTCCATCAGGTTGAGGACACAAGCCTTCTCGCAGAGTGCCGGACACACACGACCTGTAAACTCGGGAAAGTCGTTGGTCTCAGAAAGAAGTTCGTAGGCAAGTTTCCAGTCTCCTTTATATAAGGCGTCATTCCATTCCGGCATCTTATTGTGCAGAGGGCATGCCCAATGGCAGAAGGGGACGCCGCAGTCCATGCAACGGCCGGCCTGCAGCTGCCGGTCGCGGGAGTTAAGTGTTTGCTCCACCTCTCCGAAATCGTGTATTCTATCGTGTATAGGACGGTAGCCGGCTTCTTTGCGGTCTACCTCCAAAAAACCTCTTGGATTTCCCATTTTATTAAAGTGAAAAGGTAAAAAGGTAAAAAAGTAAAAGACTTACGACGATGACTTTTAACCTTATTTACTTTTATTTGTTGTTATAATCTTGTAAGTTTTGTTGTCAGGACTAACCGTATTGGTTGAAAGGCAAGCTAAATAAAGTAGTTGACAATTGCCTTGTATCCTGTTCTTAGTAGTCCCGCTGTATGTCAGAAATCTTCTGTTGGAGCTTCTTAACCTGCTCTTCCTGCAATACGCGCTTATATTCGATGGGCACCACTTGAATGAAGTCTTCAATGTAGCGATTCCAGTCGTCGAGCATGGTGCGCGCGAGCTTGGAGCCTGTATAGAGGTAGTGCTGACGGATAAGTTCATGGAGCTCTTTGCGGTAGGTGGTCTCCTCCACGAGGTTGATCTCCACCATGCCCATATTGCAATAGTAGTCGAAATTGTGATCTTTGTCCCAAACGTAAGCGACACCTCCCGACATGCCGGCTGCGAAATTCCGTCCCGTCTTTCCTAAGACAACGACACGTCCGCCCGTCATGTATTCACAGCAGTGGTCGCCCGCACCTTCCACAACGGCAATGGCGCCGGAGTTTCTGACAGCAAAGCGCTCGCCAACTTTGCCGTTGACATAAAGTTCGCCGGTGGTGGCACCGTAGAGGCCGGTGTTTCCAGCGATGATATTGTCTTCAGCATTGAAGTTAGAGCGGATGGGCGGTAGAATACTGATACGGCCGCCGGAGAGACCTTTGGCAAAATAGTCATTGGTCTCGCCTTCTAACTTAAAGTTGACACCGCGGATGAGGAATGCACCGAAACTCTGTCCGGCAGACCCTTTGAAGCGTACATTGATGGTGTCGCCGGGCAGACCTTCTTCACCATACTTCTCGGCGACGATACCTGAGAGCATGGCTCCTACGGCCCGATTAGTGTTGTGGATAGCAAAGTCAAGGTTTACTTCTTCCTTATCTTGAATAGACTTTTGTGCACCGGCAATGATCTGTTGGTCAAGGAGGTTGGTGAGCTCATGATCTTGAGTCTTTGTGCAGTAAAGGCTTGTATCTCCCGTCTCTTTTCTCTCCATGCACGTGAAGTCAAGGCTATCCCATTTTGCTTTTACTTGTGGAAGGACGGGTGCCCAAATCTTCGAGGTGTCACGTTTAATGAGCAGCTCGGTATGACCTACTATATCATTGAGAGTAGTGAATCCCATTTCGGCAAGGTACTCGCGGACATGCTGTGCCAGAAAGGTGAAGTAGTTGATGACGTAATGGTAGTCTCCGCGGAAATGCTTGCGCAATCGCTCGTCTTGTGTTGCCACGCCCATGGGGCAAGTGTTGGAGGAGCATTTGCGCATCATAACGCAACCGAGGGTAATAAGAGGTGCCGTGCCGAATCCAAACTCCTCAGCGCCAAGCAGTGCCATGATGATGACATCACGTGCTGACTTCATCTGTCCGTCAACTTGTAGCCGTGTAAGCGATCGCAGCCCATTCTTAACAAGCGTCTGTTGTGTCTCGGCCACGCCAATCTCAGGTGATATTCCGGCGAAGCGCATGGATGAAGCAGGACTGGCCCCCGTACCACCTTCAGCACCGGAGATGACAACAAGGTCGGCTTTCGCTTTGACAACGCCGGCTGCAATGGTGCCCACGCCGCTTTCAGCGACGAGCTTGACGCTGATGGCAGCCTTGGGGTTTACGTTCTTCAGATCGAAGATAAGCTGTTTCAGATCTTCAATAGAATAGATGTCATGATGAGGCGGAGGCGAGATGAGTGAGATTCCAGGAATAGAGTTGCGGGTCTTGGCGATGATTTCGTTGACTTTGAAGCCTGGAAGCTGCCCACCCTCGCCGGGCTTAGCACCTTGTGCGACCTTAATTTGTATTTCTTCTGCGTTGACAAGGTATTCTGTTGTGACGCCGAAACGTCCCGATGCCACCTGTTTGGTCTTTGAGGAAAGGCTGATGCCATCCACCTCCGTATGATAACGAGAGTTGTCTTCGCCACCCTCACCGGTGTTGGAGCGTGTACCCAAGGCATTCATGGCAAGGCAAAGAGCCTCGTGAGCTTCAGCTGAGAGAGCGCCGAACGACATGGCACCAGTGACGAAATGCTTGACGATCTTTTCCACCGGCTCTACTTTCTCAATGTCTATAGGGCTACGTTTCCAGTCAAGGAAGTCGCGGAGGAAGAGTGGTTCCGGTTTGTTGTCAACAAGATTCTCAAACTTTTTGAAGGTTTCGTAGTTGCCGGTACGAGTGGCCAATTGTAACGTCGCAATGGTTTCAGGGTTCCATGCATGCTTGATGCCATTGTAGCGCCAATGGAATTGTCCAAGGTTGGGCAGCGGAGACTCTACGTTGGAGTGCTCTTTCTTGATGGCTCGCTTGTGGTAGGCTTCAGCATCGCGGGCAATAGTGTCCAGGCCGATTCCGCCGACGGTACTGGTCTCTGTGCCGAAATAGGTACGAAGTAATCCCTCGGATAGACCGATAGCCTCGAAAATCTGGGCGCCACGATAGGAGCGGATGGTAGAAATGCCCATCTTTGCCATAATTTTCAACAGTCCTTTCTTGACTGCGTTGATGTAGTTGGCTTCAGCGGTAGCGTAGTTTTCTTGTATCTTCCTTTTTTTCACCAGGTCGTCGAGAATGGCATAGACCATGTATGGACAGAGGGCAGAAGCTCCGTATCCGAGTAATAATGCGGCATGCATCACCTCACGAATCTCACCACTCTCAACGATCAGAGCAGTCTGTACGCGTTTTCCTACATTGATAAGGTAATGGTGAACGGCACTGACAGCAAGGAGTGACGGTATGGCCACATGGTCATTGTCGACGTCACGGTCGGAAAGAATGATATAGTTAAACCCATCATCGACACTTTGCTCAGCGTCGTGGCAGAGCTTGTCAATGGCCTCACGCAGCGCTTCACCCGGATGTTCCGCATCTGCAGCGGCAGGCTTGAAAGTAATACTTAGCTTGCGTGTATTGAAACCTTTGTAGCGGATATTTTGTAGAATGTCGAGCTGGCTGTTTGTCAGGATAGGGTGAGGCAAGCGTACCATTTTGCAGTTGGTCTCGTTGGGATTGAGAATACCTGTCCCTACACGTCCAATATACTCTGCCAAGCTCATGACGAGCTGCTCACGAATGGAGTCAATGGCCGGGTTGGTGACTTGAGCAAACTGCTGGCGGAAATAGTTGAAGAAGATTTGCGGCTGGTCAGAGAGTACTGCCAAAGGAGTGTCGTTGCCCATTGATGCCGTTGGCTCCTGTCCTTTGATAGCCATCGGAATCAGTGTGTCGCTGATGTCTTCCTCGCCGAATCCGAATCCCATTTCTTTCGCTTCAAGGTCCTCTACGGCGTTGCTAACCTTGCGTCCGGTGTGGATCTTCTCCAACTGAATGCGGTTGGTGTTGAGCCATTGATGATAAGGATGCTCATGTGCCAGCTGGTCCTTGATCTCTCCATCGTAGTAGATTTTGCCTTCTTTAGTGTCGATCAGCAGTATCTTTCCAGGCTGGAGCCTTCCCTTTTCGGCAATTACAGTGGGATCGAAGTCCATGACGCCAACCTCTGAAGCCACGACCATTGTGCCAGTCTTCGTGATGGTGTATCGCGCTGGTCGCAGACCGTTGCGGTCGAGCATGCCACCGGCAAAGCGACCGTCAGAGAAGAGTAGGGCTGCAGGACCGTCCCATGGCTCCATGAGGATGGAATGGTATTCATAGAATGCCTTGATGTCCTCAGAGATGGGATTCTTGTCGTTGAAACTCTCCGGCACCATGATGCTCAGGGCTTTTGGCAGTGACATGCCATTCATGACAAAGAATTCGAACACATTGTCCAAGCTTGCTGAGTCGCTCATGTTGGGTTGGATGATGGGCGAGATGTCGTGAATGTCGCCCAAGGCCTCCGATGAGAGGACGGCTTCACGTGCTTTCATCCAAGAGCGGTTGCCACGAATGGTGTTGATTTCACCATTATGCGCCAACAAGCGGAAAGGCTGTGCCAGCGACCATGTGGGGAACGTGTTTGTAGAGAAGCGGCTGTGTACCAAGGCAAGCCCGCTTGTGAAGTAACTGTTGGTGAGGTCGGGGTAGTATTGGCGAAGCTGCAGACTTGACAGCATGCCCTTATATACAATGTTCTTACTTGACAGTGAGCAAATGTAGAAGTCCTTGTCTTGTATGCGGCGCTCGATTCTCTTTCTGATGAGATAAAGCATGCGATCGAAGATGGGCACTTTGTCATCGGGCACCCCCGTAATAAATACTTGCTTGATAGCCGGTTCTGACTCTGCGGCTGCCTCGCCAAGGCAGTCGGGATTCGTCGGGACTGTGCGCAGGTGCATCAACTGCAGTCCCTCGCGCTCTATCTCCTCGATCATAATAGAGAGTATCTCCTGCTGCCGCTTCTCATCTTTAGGCAGGAATATGAGTCCGGTGCCGTATTTTCCCTTCTCAGGAACAGGGATACCTTGTAAAAGAATAAACTCATGGGGAATTTGCAGCAGGATGCCGGCACCATCACCAGTCTTGCCATCGGCACCCTCGGCACCGCGGTGACGCAGGTTCTCTAAGACCTTGAGGGCATCGTCTACCAGCTGGTGACTTTTACCACCATGGATGTTCACTACCATTCCTACGCCACAAGCGTCATGTTCGTAGGAACTGTTGTACAGCCCATTTGTTTGCATTTGCTATTGTTTTTGTATTTTACCTATCAATTCGTTTGCAAAATTAAGCAAATATACACTAAATGTAAAATAATACCGCTATTTTATTTACCCCTTATCCATATTTTAACACTTCAGTGATAATTTGAAAGTGAATCTATGTAGAAAATAGTGGTATGAAAGCTGTTAATTGGTGTTCTTCTATCGATTTGTTATTTATGGCCGGTTATTAGAACACTTTGCCTGATATGATATTGGTGAACGTCGTGAAAAGAATCTTACAGTCCATCCACAGGGAATGATGATGCAGATAATGAAGGTCGAAATTGAGACGGCAGAGCATTTTCTCCATCGTATCGGCATATCCATTTTTCAATGTGGCATAGCTTGTCACTCCGGGACGCAGCTGGTAAAGTTCTGAATACCTTGCATCGTATTGGCTGATTTTGTCTATATAATATCTTCGTTCTGGTCTCGGCCCGACAAACGCCATGTCACCTTTCAATACATTCCACAGTTGTGGCAATTCATCAAGATGGTGCTTTCGCAGCATTGCGCCAATCCTTGTTAATCTTGGGTCGTTGGGCCTTTCCACTAATTGGGGGATGCCACCATCTTCCGCATCATTCTTCATGGTCCGGAATTTATAGATTTGAAAGGGGTTCCCATAACGGCCTATACGCTCCTGACGGTAGATGACAGGCAGACCGTCCTCCCTACGGATGGCAAAGGCGCATAGAGCCATCAGCGGGGAAAACAAGACAAGGCTGAAGAGAGCCAATATGAAGTCGGCGACGCGTTTCATGCTGTTTGCTGTGGGTTGGCGGCGTCAGCCTTTCTGTGGGAGGTGGCAAGGTTGATCACGGTGTTGAACACAGCGTACATGGAGATGTCGACTAATAAGGTGATGGTGGGGTCAACCATATCTGTCAGGATAACATTCGTGGCTATGAAGAGGAGTTGGAGAGCAATGAGGCAGACGAGGGCCTGATGCTGGCTCAATCCGCATGCAATGAGTTTGTGGTGGATATGCTTCTTGTCGGGACTGAATGGAGAGCGCCCCTGGAGAATACGAAAGAAAAATACACGCACTACATCAAGACAGGGTAAGGCCAACAATGTCCATGCCAACACCATCCGGTCGGGGTTATAAGGCATTCGTGGCGTGTTCATGGAGAGCTTGACGGCAAGGAAACCAAGAATGAACCCTAAGCTGAGACTACCAGAATCGCCCATAAAAATCTTATGCTGTTTTGCTACGCTGCCGAAGATATTGAAGTAAAGATAAGAGATCAGTACTCCGGCCAATGCGGCAATCATCACGCAGTAAAAAGTAAGATGTTCGATATGGAAACAGATCAAGTAGCCAGTCAGGGCTATGCAGGAAAGTGAGCCGGACAGTCCGTCAATGCCATCAATAAGGTTGATGGCATTGCAGCAAAATACGAGTACCAGCACCGTGAGAGGCGCACCTGCCGAGTAGGGGATGGTGTAAATACCGAACAGCCCATAAAGATTGTTGATGTAGAGGTTGGACGCTGGAATTAATATTATGGCAAGTGTCTCAATGACGAACTTGGTGGTAGCGTTGAGCCCAATCAGATCATCAACAAATCCTGTAAAGTAAATGACAAATAGTGCAATGCAGAAATAGACAGACCATAGACTGATGTGGATTTCCCTATTACTTCCTGAGTTTATCAAGAACAGCACAAAGACGAAAACGAGCAGCATCACCGGTACAAAAGAAATGCCACCAAGCCTTGGTGTGGGGTTATGATGTAGCTTCCTGCTATTGGGAAAATCGTATAGATTCTTTTTCAGGCAGAACTTGATGATGAGCGGTATAGCGATAAAACCGCATATCATGCTGATTAGCATAGTTCCTACATAATACAGAATTTCCTGCATGACTCTTCATTCACTTTATTATTAAAATGCAATAAGTCGCTGAATATTGCACTGGCGGGGGAGTTTTTTTTCGATTGCTTAAGGATCTGTTTATTCGATGAGTGAACAGAAGTCTGTATGCTGGAAAGCTGACAGGCTTAAAGCAGGCTGGCACAATGCTAAAAAAAGCCGTCCGGTACACGACCGGACGGCTCCACATATCTTTTTTTAATAGATGTGTAAGCAGTGGCATTACTTCAGCTCAGCGAAGAACTTGATAGTACGGACCATCTGAGAAGTGTAAGAGTTCTCATTGTCGTACCAGCTGACTACCTGCACCTCGTAAGTATCGTCGTCTACCTTGACAACCATTGTCTGAGTAGCGTCGAAGAGAGAACCGTAGCGCATGCCGAGGATATCAGAAGAAACGATTTCCTCTTCGTTGTAACCGAAGCTCTCGTTAGCCTCAGCCTTCATGGCAGCGTTGACACTCTCAACAGTGACGTTCTTACCCTTAACGATAGCGTAGAGCAGGGTGGTAGAACCGTCTGGCACAGGCACGCGTTGTGCGGCACCGATGAGCTTACCGTTCAGCTCAGGAAGAACGAGACCGATGGCCTTGGCAGCACCGGAAGAAGCAGGAGTGATGTTGCAAGCACCTGCACGGCTGCGACGAAGGTTGCCCTTGCGCTGAGGACCGTCGAGAATCATCTGGTCGCCTGTGTAAGCGTGGATGGTCTGCATGATACCAGCCTGGATGGGATACTTGTCGTTCAGAGCCTTAGCCATAGGAGCAAGGCAGTTGGTTGTGCAGGAAGCGGCGGAGATAATCTGGTCGTCCTTTGTCAGCGTATCGTTGTTAACGTTGAAGACGATGGTCTTCAGGTCGTTACCTGCGGGAGCAGAGATGACAACTTTCTTGGCACCGGCCTTCAGGTGAGCAGAAGCCTTTTCCTTGGATGTGTAGAAGCCTGTGCACTCGAGGACAACATCCACGTTGTTGGCAGCCCAAGGGCAGTTGGCAGCATCCTTCTCGGCAGAGATCTTGATCTCTTTGCCATCGACGATGATAGAGTTCTCTGTGGCCTCTACAGTGTGCTTCTTCTCGCCACCGATGATGCCTTGATATCCACCGTGTGTGGTGTCATACTTCAGGAGCTGAGCCAGCATCTTCGGGCTGGTCAGGTCGTTGATAGCAACGACTTCATAGCCAGGAGCTGCGAACATCTGGCGGAAAGCAAGACGGCCGATACGACCGAAACCATTGATAGCTACTTTTACGTTTGCCATTTTACTTATTGTTTATAAAGGGTTATAAAATATATTCGTATGAACTTTTCTTCTCTTCCGGTTGCAAAGATACAATATATTTTCTAATTTTGCAGTTGGTATGAGTATTAAATAATATAAAAAAACAGATTACCTGCCCATAAGTGTGCTTTGCTGGCGATGGTGGGTTCGTGTGTGCAATATCTACTTTGCAATTGGGTGTGTAAGCATTACATTAATCAATATAATATCTATGAGTAAATTTTTAGAGGATTTCAAGGCGTTTGCCGTGAAAGGCAATGCTGTTGACATGGCTGTCGGTGTGATCATCGGCGGTGCTTTCGGGAAAATTGTAAGCAGTATCGTAGACGACATCATCATGCCACCCATCGGTTGGCTCATCGGTGGCGTGAATTTCTCTGATCTTAAGGTTACGCTGCCGGCAGTTGATATTCCGGGTGTGGAGAAGATGACTGCGGCCACCATCAACTACGGAAACTTCATCCAGACGCTGATTGATTTTATCATCATTGCTTTCTGTGTCTTTCTGTTGGTCAAGGCCATCGGCAAGTTGTCGCGCAAAAAGGAGGAAGCTCCTGCTGCTCCACCCGCGCCCTCTAGGGAGGAGGTGCTGCTCACTGAGATACGCGATCTGCTGAAAGAAAAATAATAATAAATGATGGATAGTGGTTTCATCAATGCTATCCCATAATGTCCCGGCATCGCGTCAACGGTGTAAAGGCATCGCGTCAACGGTGTAAAGGCATCGCGTCAACGGTGTAAAGGCATCGCGTCAACGGTGTAAAGGCATCGCGTCAACAGTGTAAAGGCAATGCGTTAACGGTGTAATGGCATTGCGTAGATAATGAAAAATAGGGAAAGACAGAGTTTTGTTTGTCTTTCCCTATTTTTGAAAGGGATTATTTGCGGATATAGTCTTTTGATACCAGATCGTAATAGAGCGATTCCAGTTCGCCGAGAGTGAGCTTCTCTATGCTGTGCTCAATGGTGCGGATCAGCTCATCGCGTCGGGCGGCATTGTCGCTGTCGAAGGAAGTGAAGACTTTGTTCATGGCTTACTCCCATTCGATGGTCGATGGCGGTTTTGAGGAGATGTCGTAGCATACGCGGTTCACTCCCTTGACTTTGCGGATGATCTCGTTGGAGACATCAGCCAGGAAGTCGTAGGGCAGATGTGCCCAGTCGGCTGTCATGGCATCCATCGAAGTGACGGCACGCAGTGCCACGGGGTGCTCGTAGGTGCGCTCATCGCCCATCACTCCCACTGAGCGGATGGTGGAGAGCAGCACGGTACCGGCCTGCCAGACGTGGTCGTAGAGTGAGGTGCCATCGGGCATGGTGTAGTCGTGCATCTTCTCTATGTATATGTCATCGGCGTCCTGCAGGATGCGCACCTTTTCGCGGGTGATGTCTCCGAGGATGCGTACGGCGAGGCCCGGACCAGGGAAGGGGTGGCGCTTGATGAGTCGCTCAGGCATTTTCAGCTCATAGCCTACGCGGCGCACTTCGTCTTTGAAGAGCCATTTCAGTGGCTCGCAGAGCTGTAGCTTCATCTCTTTGGGCAGTCCGCCGACATTGTGGTGGCTCTTGATGGTCATGCCCGTGATGCTGAGGCTCTCGATGCGGTCGGGATAGATGGTGCCCTGGGCTAACCATTTGGCATCGGTGATCTTCTTGGCTTCCGCGTTGAACACCTCTACAAAGTCGCGACCGATGATCTTGCGCTTTTGTTCGGGGTCGGAGACGCCCTCTAAGTCTTTGAAGAACTTCTCGCTGGCATCCACGCCGATAACGTTAAGTCCAAGCCCATTGTAAGCTTCCATTACCTTGTTGAACTCGTTTTTGCGCAGCATACCGTGGTCGACGAAGATACACGTGAGGTTCTTACCGATGGCACGGTGGAGCAGCGTGGCGCAGACGGAGGAATCGACGCCGCCTGAGAGCCCAAGGATGACGCGGCCGTTGCCTACCTGCTCGCGCAGCTCCCTGACGGTGCTTTTCACAAACGAGGCGGGGCTCCACTCCTGACGGCTGCCGCAAATATCGACGACAAAGTTTTTGAGCAGTTGCCTGCCTTGCAGCGTGTGATAGACCTCGGGATGGAACTGCACGCACCATACGCGGTCGCGATCGTTGGCAAAAGCGGCGTATTTCACGTCGGCCGTTGACCCGATGACATGATAGCTCTCAGGGATGTGAGTGATGGTGTCGCCATGGCTCATCCACACCTGCGAGCCTTTCTCGAAACCGTGGAAGATGGGCGACTGTGTGTCGATGGTCTCTAAGTTGGCACGGCCATATTCGCGGGTGCCTGTCTGTTCGACACTGCCTCCGAGCGTATAGCTGATGAACTGGGCACCGTAACAGATACCAAGCACAGGGTAATGCCCGATGATCTCGGCGAGGTCTACCTTAAAGGCTTGCTTGTCGTGGACAGAATAAGGGCTGCCGCTGAGGATGACTCCGATGACCGAGGAATCGTCTTTTGGGAACTTGTTGTAAGGCAGAATCTCACAGAAGGTGTCCAACTCGCGTACACGCCGCCCGATGAGCTGTGTGGTCTGCGAACCGAAATCGAGGATAATGATTTTCTGTTGCATATATGAATAATGTTGGATGGACTTTAATTGGCTTGGGCTTCTATTTATTATCTCCTAACTCCTCAAGAAAGTTCTCTGCCTCATGCAGCGTGTTGAGTTTGCCCACGTCCATAAGCTTGAGGTCAGGCTTGAAATAGCCTTTGATAGGCATGCGGCGGCAGATGGCGAGATAGAAATCCATGATGGGAAACTTGTCGGGAGCGCCGACCATGTAGGTAAATAAACGTGGATAGAACAGATGAACACCGCTGAAGGCATAAAGCCTCAAGCCTGCTATTTGCAACGGCTCATCCGTGGCTATGAGTGGATAATGCTCTTTCTCCAAGGCGGCTTTGACATCCTCCCACGGTGATCGCACTTCGCCCGTCTCGATATTGACCCATCCTACGAGCATCATGTTGCCGTTGAAGACGAGGTATCGCTTGGTCTTGCGCCAGCTCACCAACAGTTGCGCGCCGGCCATCTGATGAGGGATGCCGCATTCAGCGCACATAACTTTTGGGTCGAGCGTATAGAAACGGTGCAGGTCGACGTTGCTCAGGATGTCGACGTTGTGGATGAGGATGGGTATGTTGGAGTGGAAAAGGTGCGCGGCTTTGCGCAGGCCGCCGCCGGTGTCAAGCAGTCGGTCGGTCTCATTGCTGACTTGAATGTCAAGCCCGAAGTTGTCGTTGGCTTTCAGAAAGTCGATAATCTGCTCTGGGAAATGATGTACATTGACAACGAGATGATCAAAACCTGCATCCTGGAGCTTGTTGATGACCCTTTCTATAAGCGGCTTGCCTCCTACCGGCACCATGGCCTTGGGCATGGTATCAGTAAGAGGCTTGAGGCGGGTGCCAAGACCTGCGGCGAAAATCATTGCTTGTTTCATTGTGATGCACAATGTGTTTTATTTCTTCCTTGCCGGCAAGATCTGTTGGATGTTTTGCTCTCGGTGCGTCACTCTCACCTCGATGCTGAACTTCTCGTGGATGTGCTCGGCCAGATGCTGTGCACTGTAGACGGAGCGATGCTGCCCTCCTGTGCATCCGAAGCTGAACATCAGATGAGTGAAGCCGCGCTGGATGTAGCGGGCCACATGCTTGTCGGCGAGGGCATAAACGTGCTCGAGAAACTCCAAGATCTCTCCGTCGTCTTCAAGAAAGCGGATGACGGGCTCGTCGAGACCGGTGAGTTTCTTGTACGGCTCATATCGCCCGGGGTTGTGGGTGGAACGGCAGTCGAAGACGTAGCCACCACCGTTGCCCGTGTTGTCTTCTGGAATTCCTTTCTTAAAAGAGAAGCTGTAGACATCCACCACCAATGGCCCTTTGCCGTCATACTTGGAGAAAGTGGGCAGCCCGTCCTGTGGATGTTGCGGGTAGATGTTGCTCTCAGAGGTTTTGAAACCGTCTTTACGCGGTTGTACCTCCGGCTTCTTGTGGGCAAATTGTGGGAGCTGGGTCAGTCTGGTCAGTACGTCGCGCAGATAGGGGTAGGGCAGTACTTCTTCACGTAAGGCAAGCAGATCACGCAAGTTGTCCATGGCGGGGGGAATGCTGTCAATAAAGTGTTGCTTGTGCTCGAAATAGCCACGGAAGCCGTAAGCACCTAAGACTTGCATCGTGCGGAAGAGTACAAAGAGCGTGAGTCGCTCGGCAAAATGGCGTACGCTGGGCACTTCGGTGTACTGCTTGAGTGCTTCATAGTACTCGGCAATCAGGTTACGGCGCAGCTTAAAAGGGTATTTGGCTGAGGCTTGCCATAAGAACGAGGCCAAATCATAATAATAGGGTCCTTTCCTCCCGCCTTGAAAGTCAATGAAATAGGGATTGCCGTCTTTGTCAAGCATGACGTTCCGAGCTTGGAAGTCGCGGTAGAGGAAGCTTTCTGCGGGCTCTGAGGTCAGATCTTTCGCCATACGACGGAAGTTCGCCTCAAGGTGTACCTCGTTGAAATCGAGCTCTGTAGGCTTGAGAAAACAGTATTTGAAATAATTGAGATCGAACAGCACACCTTCCTCATTGAACTCTGGTTGGGGATAGCATGCATTCCAATCCATGCCTCTTGCTCCCCGAATCTGTAGGTTGGGCAGGGCGCGGATGGTCTTCTTCAGCAGTTCTTGCTCGGCCAGATTGTAGCGCCCTTCGGCCTCGCGCCCACCGCGGATAGCGTCGAAAAGCGAGGTGAAGCCCAGGTCTGTCTGCAAATACCGCATCTCGTTATCGCTCACGGCAAGCACTTCCGGTACTGGGAGCTTCTGCTCCACAAACTGTCGATCGATGGTGATGAAAGCGTGATCCTCCTCGCGGCTTGTGCCAATCACGCCTATGACGGTGCTCCCGTCAGCTCCCGTCAGACGGAAGTACTGGCGGTTGCTGCCGGCTCCCGCCAACCGCTCAATGCTGGTGGGCTCATGACCTGACCATTGTTTGTAAAGCTCAGTGAGTTGTTGCATCCTGTTCGTGTTCTTGCCTCAGTTCATCGAAGAATTTCTTAGTCTTACGGCGGTATTCATAATTGGCGATCAGGGCATCGGTGACAAAGAGCAGCATCATAATACCCAACGACATCCAAAACGAATGTGTCAGGAAGATGAGTCCTGCGCATATGAGCAGAAAGAGTGCTATCTTCTGCCAGTTGAGGTGCAATTTCATTTTCATGTGGCAAAGATAAGCATTTTTGAAGTTTTAAGAGGAGAAGTTGCTGAGTTTTTTAGCCGATAGTTGGTCATTTCCTTTTATTACCTGTTCAGCGTGATAGGAGGAACGTACTAAGGGAGCACTCTCCACGAAGGCAAATCCTTTACTGCGCGCGATGCTTCGCAGTTCTTCAAACTCCTGTGGTGTGATGTATGCTTTTACAGGCAGATGCCTTGCCGTGGGTTGCAGATACTGGCCCAGTGTAAGGATGCTACAGCCTGTGGCAAGAATGTCGTCCATGGCTTCTAACACTTCCTTGCGGGTCTCACCCAGTCCCAACATCATGCCGGTCTTGCACTTTATTCCAGCTTTAGCTATAATGCGCAGCACGTCGAGGCTGCCGTCATAGGTGGCCACCGAGCGCACGGAGGGCGTAAGTCTTCGCACGGTTTCCATGTTGTGGCCCACCACATCGGGCTTTGTGTCAAGTATCTGCTCTATGAGATCCATGTGGCCGCGGAAGTCGGGAATGAGCAGCTCCAACCCTGTTTCGGGATTGAGGCGGCGGCACTCTCTCACGGTCTCAGCCCAGTGGCGTGCACCGTAGTCGGGTAGATCGTCACGGTCTACGGAGGTGATGACGGCGTAGCGCAAGTACATCTTCTGAATAGATTGGGCTACTTTTAATGGTTCTTCCTTATCAAGGGGCAGGGGATGTCCCGACTTTGTGTTGCAGAAGCGGCAGCAACGCGTGCACACGTCACCCCCAATCATGAAGGTTGCCGTTCCGTTGCGCCAACACTCGTTACGGTTAGGGCACAGTCCGCTTTCGCAGATGGTGTGGAGGCGATGCTCGTGAATGATTGCCTGCGTGTCGCCAAAATGCCGGTTAGTGAGCATACTGGTGCGCAGCCATTCGGGTTTAGCCACATGCGGCTCACGTCCGAAGAGTAGGCGCACGAGTTGGGCGTTGTCCAAGCCGCGTATGAGCGTGCTCACATCCGTGGCGGCCAGCGTTTTTTCCACGGCCTCACGGCTGAACTCCACCTCATGCAGGGCCTCGCAGAGCGGCTCCAGACTGCTTAGAGGGAAGAAGTCGCCGCCGAAACGGATGTCCTCAATCTTGAAGTTTCGAATGCTTACATACGCTTCCACGACACCTACATCGGGGAAACGGTGCTTGCATGCCAGTGTGTAGGGTGGGTTCTTGCCACGGATGAAAGCCTCCGACAGCCAATTCTTTTCCAACTCTGAGATATGGGCCATGTCTGTGACTGTGAGCCTGCGGCAGGCGTTGCCGCACACCTCACGCCGAGCCACTTCTGCCACCTCGTCTATCGGCAGCGGGGTATAGCCTTTCACATTGGTGACTTTTGCGCCGAGGGAGGGTACACCTTTCGAGGTGAATTTCTTCTTATCGGTGGTGATGCAGTGTTGTAGAATATTGAGGTCGCCGTTATATAATAAGGTGTTGTGCATGACGTTTCTTACCGGCGAGGTATAGAAGGCGGCACCAGCTACTTTCTTTCCGTCCACGAGGATGTCGTTGCGTCCGGTTGTCTCTGCTGGGATGCCGGCGGCCCGAAGTGCCGATGCGGTGAGTCCTATACATTTCTTGAAAGTCTCTTCTACATTCTGCCGGTTCACGACATACGAGAACTGCAAGCAGCCCATGTCGGCATAAACGCATCCGCCGCCGCTCTTGCGCCTGAAGATGCCCACGCTGTGCTCGCGGCAGTAGACCTCATTTATCTCGTTCTCGATGAGCTGATTACGCCCCACCATCAGACAAGGCTGCACGCTCCAGATGAAGAAATATTCGTCGTCATCGAAATGAGTGGTGACATATTCCTCTACGGCAAAGTAGAAAGCCGGTGTCTTTCTGCTTGGCTCTATATCGGGGATCAATAGGTATTTCATAGTTTTCGGTTATTGATTACAGAAAACAAAGTTATAAAAAACGGATGGAAACGCCAAGCAAAGGCATGCAAAAAAGAGGTGCGGGCCTTTCTTCGACCTGCACCTCTTTCAATTTATGTGGTTCAATCTTAATTGCTGATTACATCATGCCGGGCTGTGGAGCGGCCATGGGAGCCTTCTCCTCGGGTTTGTCCACAATGAGGCATTCAGTGGTGAGGAACATGCCAGCGATGGAAGCTGCATTCTCCAGAGCCACACGCTCCACTTTGGCAGGATCGATGACGCCGGCTTTGCGCAGGTCTTCATACTTATCCTCGCGGGCGTTGTAGCCGAAGTCTCCCTTGCCCTGACGCACTTTGTCGACAACCACGGCACCCTCACCGCCGGCATTCATGACGATCTGGCGCAGAGGCTCCTCGATGGCGCGGCAGACGATGTTAATACCCGTCTGCTCATCGGCATTGTCGCCCTTCAGGCCTTCAAGAGCCTCTTGAGCACGGATGTAAGTTGTGCCTCCACCGACGACAACACCCTCCTCCGTTGCTGCACGCGTAGCGCAGAGAGCGTCGTCCACACGGTCTTTCTTTTCTTTCATCTCCACCTCGGAGTTGGCGCCGACATAGAGTACGGCTACGCCGCCTGCGAGCTTGGCTAAACGTTCCTGAAGTTTCTCCTTGTCGTAGCTACTCTTGGTGTTGGCAATCTCGTTCTTGATTTGGTTGACGCGATCGTTGATATTCTCCTTGGTACCTTTGCCACCGACAATCGTTGTGTTGTCCTTGGTCACAGTTACCTTTTTGGCAGAACCAAGCATCTCTAAGGTAGCCTGTTCAAGCTTCAGACCCTTTTCTTCGCTGATGACGACGCCACCGGTCAGTACGGCGATATCCTCGAGCATAGCTTTACGGCGATCGCCGAAGCCGGGAGCTTTCACGGCGCAAATCTTCAAGCTGCCACGCAGACGGTTGACCACAAGCGTGGTGAGTGCTTCAGAATCGACATCCTCAGCGATAACGAGCAAAGGACGGCCGCTCTCTGCAGCAGGCTGCAGGATAGGCAGGAACTCCTTGAGATTACTGATCTTCTTGTCGTAGATGAGGATGTAAGGATCGTCCATTACACACTCCATCTTGTCGGTGTCAGTCACGAAGTAGCCGGAGAGATAGCCGCGGTCGAACTGCATGCCTTCAGTCACGCCGATGGATGTGTCGCGCGTCTTGCTGTCTTCTACGGTGATGACGCCGTCCTTTGACACCTTGCGCATGGCATCCGCCAGGAGCTTACCGATCTCGGGATCGTTGTTGGCTGATACGGTAGCCACCTGTTCGATCTTGTCGTAGTTATCGCCCACGATTTCCGCATTGGCCTTGATATACTCTACGACCTTTGCTACAGCCTTGTCGATACCACGCTTCAGATCCATGGGGTTGGCACCTGCAGTGACATTTTTCAAGCCCTCGTTGACGATGGCCTGTGTCAGGATGGTAGCCGTTGTCGTACCGTCACCGGCATCATCACCAGTCTTTGAAGCCACGCTCTTGACGAGCTGTGCGCCTGTGTTCTCGAAGCGGTCCTCGAGTTCTACCTCTTTAGCAACCGTTACGCCGTCCTTTGTGATCTGTGGAGTACCGAACTTTTTTTCAATCACCACGTTACGGCCCTTAGGACCAAGTGTCACCTTCACGGCATTGGCCAACTGGTCTACACCGTCTTTCAGAAGCTTACGGGCTTCTGTATCATATTTGATAATCTTTGCCATTGTTGTATGTTGTATAGTGTATATAATGTATACGTTATACCGATTTATACGGAATTGTTATCTTTGATCTCTTGAACTTCCTTTTTTTCTCGCGGCGTGGATTAATCCTCCACGACAGCCAACACGTCGCTCTGGCGCATCATGAGAAATTTCTCTCCCTCGCATTCCAGCTCTGTGCCACTGTATTTGCCATAGAGTACGTTGTCATTCTCCTTGAGCACCATGGGGTCGTCCTTGGTGCCACCCCCTACAGCCACGACCTTGCCGCGCTGTGGTTTCTCCTTTGCTGTGTCAGGAATGATGATTCCACCTACTTTTTCCTCAGCTGGTGCGGGAAGTACCAGCACTCTGTCTGCTAATGGTTTAATCTTCATAGTCATTTTATTTTAAGCAATAAATATATCGTTGATTTTATTCGTTCATGCCCTTTCCTGCGAAAACTGTGCCAAACCGTCATGACGCGAAATAGGTGACAGAAGTGTCAGTCGGTGGTATGACAATTTTGCAGCGCCCTCCCTCTCTTGCATTCACGTCGTAGTCGCATCGCCTCTACACTGTAATGGCATCGCCTCTACACTGTAATGGCATCACCTCTACGCCGTAATGGCATCGCCTTTACACTGTAGACGCATCAAGGGTCCATAGGATGTGGTTTGCCTTGAATTAAGGTACAGAGCCACACAAAAACCTAAAAAAGGAATGGATATATTTCGCAGTCTGAATAAAAATGTGTAATTTTGCAATCAAATTGTAAGAAAACTATACAGACTGATGAAGAAAACCATTTTGGCCGCTATGGTCGTGATGCTGACTCTTAGTGCAGGGGCAGCTGAAAAAAAAGACAGTGTCAATCCCAATAAACCGGTCTTTACCGTAGTCAAGGCAAACCCCATTACAAGCATTAAGAACCAGAACCGTTCAGGCACGTGTTGGGATTACTCCACGCTCTCATTCTTTGAGGCCGAGATTTTGAAGAACACCGGCAAGACTTTCGACCTTGCCGAGGCCTTCGTAGCCAACAAGACCTATCTTGACCGTGCCACTCAGGTGGTCCGCCTGCATGGTGACTGCCAGTTCGCCGAAGGCGGCAGCTGCTACGATCCTTTGTATTGCATCCAGCATTACGGCATTGTCCCAGAGACTGCCATGGCGAAGACCGGAAGTCAGTATGGTGACTCGCTGTTCAACTTCAACGAGTTCTTCAAGGTGATGACTCCCTATGTGGAGGCGGTAGCTAAGAGCGATGTCAAGAAGTTGTCGCCCGCGTGGAAGAATGGCCTGCAAGGCATTCTCGACTCATATCTCGGCAAGTGCCCCACACAGTTCACTTATCAGGGTAAGAGCTATACTCCGAGGAGCTTTGCCGCCAGCATCGGCCTTGACAGCGCCGCATGTAACAACTATGTGAGCTTTACCAGCTATACCCATCATCCTTTCTGGACGGCTTTTGCCGTGGAGGTGCAGGACAACTGGCGCAATCCGCTCTCATGGAATGTGCCCATCAACGATTTGGGCAAGATCATCGACAATGCCATCATGAACGGTTACACTGTTGCGTGGGGCGGTGATGTGTCTGAAGATGGCTTCACTCGCTCGGGATTGGCTTATATGTATGACGCTAAAAAGATTGCCAATTTGGAAGGCTCTGATATGGCTCGCTGGCTCAAGCTCACGTCTTCGAAGAAAAAGAATGTCATCGACTCGCTTGGAGTGAACGTCCCCGAGGAAGTGCCCACGCAGAAAATGCGTCAGGAGCGTTTCGACAACTGGGAGCTTACCGACGACCACGGCATGCTCATCTACGGCATTGCCAAGGATCAGAACGGCAAGGAGTACTACATGGTGAAGAACTCCTGGGGTGAGACCGGTGACTACAAGGGTATTTGGTACATGACTAAGAACTTTATCATTGCCAACACCATGGACTTCATGGTCAACAAGAATGCCGTGCCCAAGGACATCCGTAAGAAGTGTGGCTTTTAGTCGTGTACACGGAGACATAGTCTCCCACCACAATAAAAGAAATACAAAAGCTCGCCTTTATGGCGGGCTTTTCCTTTTTTTTATGCTTTTTGTACTTATAATACTTCCATTTGTGTCTAATTCTTTGTATCTTTGTTGCAGAAATAAAAAAGACATAAAATGCATTTCAAATGGAAGTATGACCCACCCACACCTGAGGAAGTACACCAGGCTCAGGAGTTGAGTGAGAAGCTCGGCATGAGCACCATCCTCACGGGCCTGCTCATCCGTCGCGGCATCACTACAGAGAGCGCGGCCAAGCGTTTCTTCCGTCCGCAGTTGTCTGACCTCATCAATCCGTTTCTGATGAAAGACATGGACGTGGCCGTGGATAGGCTCAACGATGCCATGGGGAGAAAAGAGCGTGTGCTTGTCTATGGCGACTACGACGTGGACGGCTGCACGGCCGTGGCGCTGGTGTATAAGTTTTTGCAACAGTTCTATTCAAATATTGACTATTACATTCCTGACCGCTACGACGAGGGCTATGGCGTAAGCAAGAAAGGCATCGACTATGCCCATGACACCGGCGTCAAGCTCATCATCATTCTCGACTGTGGCATCAAAGCCAACGACATGATTGCCTATGCCAAGAGCCTTGGCATCGACTTCATCATCTGCGATCATCATATGCCCGATGACACACTGCCTGAGGCCGTGGCCATCCTCAACCCCAAACGGCCTGACGACAGTTACCCCTTCAAGCACCTCTGCGGTTGCGGTGTGGGTTTCAAATTCATGCAGGCTTTCTCCAAGAACAACGGCATCCCTTTCTCACGGCTCATCCCTCTGCTCGACTTCTGTGCTGTGAGCATCGCAGCAGATCTTGTGCCCGTTATCGACGAGAACCGTATTCTGGCCTATCACGGCCTGAAACAACTCAACCAGAACCCGTCGGTTGGACTGAAGGCCATCATCGACATCTGTGGTCTCAGTGGCCGCGAGATCTCCATGAGCGACATCATCTTCAAGATCGGTCCCCGCATCAACGCGTCGGGAAGAATGGAGAATGGTAAGGAAAGCGTGGATCTTTTGGTGGAGAAGGACTTCAATACTGCCGTGAGCGAGGCGCGTCACATAGACGAATACAACGAGCAGCGCAAGGATATTGACAAGCAGATGACAGAGGAGGCTAACCAGATAGTGTCGCGTATTGATGCACAGCGCCATAACACCTCTATTGTTCTTTACGATGAGCATTGGAAGAAAGGTGTCATTGGCATTGTGGCCTCACGTATCACGGAACTCTATTTTCGCCCCACAGTGGTATTGACGCGCGACGGAAATTTGGCCACAGGGTCGGCCCGCTCGGTGATGGGCTTCGACATCTATTCTGCCATCAAGAGCTGTCGCGACCTGTTGCTCAACTTTGGCGGACACACCTACGCAGCGGGCCTGACACTCAGGTGGAACGATGTGCCCGAATTTCGCCGGCGCTTTCAGCATTATGTCGATGAGCATATCCACCCTGAACAGACAGAGGCCATGCTGCGTATCGATATTGTACTTGACTTCAAGGACATCACCAAGCGGCTTTACAATGACCTCAAGCGCTTTGCACCCTTTGGCCCGGGCAACGAAAAGCCGATGTTTTGTACCAAAGGGGTCTACGACTATGGCACAAGTAAGGTCGTGGGTCGGTCGCAGGAGCATATCAAGTTGGAGCTTGTCGACTCAAAATCGGGAACCGTCGTCAACGGCATCGCCTTCGGGCAGAGCGCCTCAGCGAGGTATATCAAGTCGAAGCGTTCGTTTGACATCGCTTATACTCTCGAGGCCAACGTGTTTAAGCGCAATCAGGTGCAGTTGCAGATTGAAGATATTCGACCAACCAAGGAGGTGGGCGATTAACTGAAAAACAACGATGGAGCGATGGAATCAGGAAAGCAAGATATCTATCGTGAGATTCTCAAGGAATACTGGGGCTACGACGATTTCCGTGGCGTTCAGCGGGAAATCATCGAGAGCATTGGAGCAGACAACGACACCCTCGGCCTGATGCCCACGGGTGGTGGCAAGAGCATCACCTTTCAGGTGCCTGCACTCTGCAAGGAGGGTACATGTATTGTCATCACTCCGCTCATCGCCTTGATGAAGGATCAGGTGCAGCATCTTAGGGCGAAAGGCATCAAGGCAGCTGCCATCTTCTCAGGTATGAAACGGAGCGAGATCGTAAAAACACTGGAGAATTGTATCTTCGGTGGTGTCAAACTGCTCTATGTCTCACCAGAGCGTCTCTCTTCCGACATTTTTCAAGTGAAGCTCCGTCATATGCCGGTGAGCTTCATCACCGTGGATGAGGCCCATTGCATCTCTCAGTGGGGCTATGATTTCCGTCCGGCTTATTTGGAGATTGGCAAGCTTCGGAAGCTGAAACCAGATGCTCCGGTGCTGGCACTCACCGCCACCGCCACACCACAAGTAATTGACGACATTCAGGATCGGCTCGGCTTTAGGAAGAAGAATGTCTTCCGCATGAGTTTTGAACGTAAGAATCTCTTTTATGTCGTGCGTCGCGCAGAGGATAAGCCTTCGGAACTGGTTCATATTCTGCGGCGTGTCGAAGGCTCGGCCATTGTTTACGTCAGGAGTCGCCGGCATTGCAAGGACATCGCAGAGTTTTTGGGAGGAGCTGGCATCAGCGCGACTTTCTATCATGCCGGATTAGAGCATGCGACACGCGATGAGCGGCAACACCAGTGGCAAAGTGACGAGAAACGTGTCATGGTTGCAACCAATGCCTTTGGTATGGGCATCGACAAGCCTGATGTGCGGACGGTCATACATTTTGACTGTCCTGACTCTATCGAGGCTTATTTTCAGGAGGCAGGCAGGGCAGGGCGCGACGGTAAGCGGGCCTATGCCGTGTTGCTGTGGAATGAAGGAGATGAGAGAAAACTGAATCGGCGCATTGAAGAAAATTATCCGCCCAAGGACTATATAAATAATGTGTATGCACACCTCGCCTATTTTTATGGAGTGGGTGTAGGAAGTGGCATGGGGCATGTTTTCACTTTTGATATAGGAAAGTTTAGTTTCACTTATCATCTATTTCCCGTTCAAGTAGACGCCTCGCTCCATCTGTTGGAGAATGCCGGCTATCTGCACTATGAGACGGATCCTGACTCGGCGGCTCGCGTGCATATCCTCTTGAGGCGCAATGACCTTTATCAGCTTGACACACTCTCGGCACATGAGGATGCTGTGATAACGGCTCTCTTGCGGTGTTATGGGGGGTTGTTCACTGACTATCAGTATATTGACGGCGCACTCATCGCCATGCAGGCGCAGCTCACCCGTGACCAGTGTTATCAAGTGCTTAAAGGACTGAGCAAGCGCAATATCATCAGTTTCATACCCCAGCGTAAGATGCCTTACATCTCTTATCTTCGCGACCGTGAGGAAGAGGTGTTCCTTCCGGAGACGGTCTATGAGAATCGGAAAGAGCAGTACACTAAGCGAATAGAGGCTATCATTGCCTATGCTGAGAATGACAATATTTGCCGAAGCCAGCAGTTGTTGCGCTATTTTGGAGAAACTGACGTAGCTCCTTGCAGTCATTGCGATGTATGTCTCTCTGAAAAGCGGAGGCCGGTGACCATGAGTGATACTACTGTGAAGAAGATACTTGCTCTGCTTGCCGACAAGCTACCGCACGAATTGGCGGAGGTGACAGCGCTGGATGCGCCCAGTGAGGAGATTGACAGTGCCTTGCGTTTTCTGGTGAGCGAAGAGAAGGTGACAGTGGATGGAGATAAAATAAGGATATAGGGGAAGGGCCCGTTTCATTCTATTATAAAAGGCCCGCCTCACGGCGAGCCCTCTACGTAATATACAAAAACATTATGATGGATTGTGCGCTAAGCCTTTGGAACAGCTTTAAAATCCCAATGTGGGGAGCCAGGCATCAATGCGCTCCTCAGTCTTGTTATCCTCGTTGACATCGTCGAGGGCAAGGCCGATGAAGTGGCCGTTAACCACGGAGTCGCTGTCGTCGTAGGTGTAACCGTCGGTAGAGACATTGTCGCCAACCATTGTGGCTCCCGCTGCCTTGGCAGCATCATACAGCTCTTTCATGCCGCCACAGAAAGTGTCGCTATACGACTCGCTGTCGCCACAGCCGAAAATGGCGACCTTCTTTCCGCTGAGTCCAACGGATTTCAATACTTTCACACCGTCATACCAGTCGTCTTGCATCTCGCCAGCGCCCCATGTAGAAGTACCGAGAACGAGGTTATCGGCATTCTTGACATCCGTGTCAGTGAGAGATGACACTTCGATAACATTTGCGCCCAGTTTTTGGCCGAGGGTCTTGGCGATGGCTTCGCAGGTACCGGTCGATGATCCGTAAACTACAATTGTCTTGCTCATAGTGATGTTGTTTTTTTATTTGATTTTATTATTCTGATGGCAAAATTACTTTATTTCTATTATTGCCACAATACCTAAAAATGATGATTCTGATAAAAACCTCATACTTTGGTACAGAAATAAAAGCAAAAAGCGTACCTTTGTGACACAAACCATTAGAAAAAGACAATGACGCGAAATATTTTTGGCAATGTGTTCACCCTTACCTCTTATGGTGAGAGCCACGGTGTGGCTGTGGGTGGTGTCGTCGACGGCATGCCGGCAGGAATAGATATAGACCTTGACTTCATTCAGTACGAGCTTTCACGGCGCCGGCCGGGGCAAAGCAAGGTGACCACCTCACGCAGTGAACTGGATCAGGTGGAGCTGCTCAGTGGGGTATTTGAGGGAAAATCGACGGGTGCACCGATAGGCTTTATGGTACGCAATACCAACCAGCATTCCAAGGACTACGATAACATCCGTCGGCTGTTCCGTCCCTCACATGCTGACTTTACGTATTATTCTAAGTATGGTATCCGCGACTACAGAGGTGGTGGCCGCTCATCGGCACGCATTACGATTGCCCGATGTGTGGGTGGCGCGTTAGCGAAATTGGCTCTACGTCAACTCGGCGTAAGCGTTCAGGCCTATGTCTCTCAGGTGGGTGCTGTTGCGCTCGACCGTGACTATCATCGTTATGACCTTTCAAAGGCCGAGGAGAATGTGGTGCGTTGTCCTGATGAGATGAAGGCGAAGGAGATGGAACGCCTCATTCTTGAGGTCAAAGGGAAGGGTGATACTGTCGGTGGAGTGGTGACATGTGTCATTCGGGGATGCCCTGCGGGACTGGGTGAGCCAGAGTTTGGCAAGCTCCATGCACAGTTAGGTGCGGCAATGCTCTCGATCAATGCGGTAAAGGGCTTTGAAATCGGCGATGGATTCGATATCGTACCGCACTATGGCTCTGAGGTGAACGATATTCTTACGACCGACGGCCTGCGTTCCAACCACTCCGGTGGGATTCAAGGTGGGATCTCCAATGGTGCTGACATATTCTTTCGTGTGGCGTTTAAGCCAGTGGCCACGCTCCTCATGTCCCAGCCGACGATAGACATCGATGGCAATGCCACGACCGTGAACGTGCGTGGACGTCATGACCCTTGCGTGGTGCCGAGAGCGGTGCCCATCGTTGAGAGCATGGCTTCAATGGTGATTCTTGATAGCTATTTGTTGAATAAGACGGTGAAATTGTAAACGGTATGTGTGACGAGGAGGTTCGTATTGTCGGCGGTACGAAGGATCAGGCTGCAGAAATAGCCTCATTGATCATGGAAGCGATGGACTATGACTGCTGTCTACATTTTGCCGGCCCTGAGCATTCGCTGGACGATTTCCATCGCATGATGACAGATCTTGTCAGAATGGACGACAGTCAGTATTCTTATCGTAACACTTTGGTTGCTATGACGGGAGGGGAGATAGCGGGAATATTGGTGGGATACGACGGTAAAGAACTGAGGAAGTTGCGCGTGCGCTTTGTGGAAAAAATGCAGGAATATTTTGGGCGGGACTTCTCTGGAATGAAAGATGAAACGACTGAGGGCGAGTATTATCTTGACTCGTTGTGTGTGAAGTCAGCTTTCCGTAAACACGGTATCGCTACGCGGTTGATCGGAGAAGCTATCAGGCGGTACGGTAGTCAGCCCGTGGGCTTGTTGGTGGACCATACACACCCATGGGCTGAACGGCTCTACCGTGCCATTGGTTTCGAGTTTGTCAATGCGACGATGTGGGGTGGGCACGCAATGAACCATCTACAATATTTCAAAGGATAAAATGCAACATGGGATCGCATTTCATCTCACTTCCACAATCTCTGCGAGCTCTTTGCGCTTTTTCTCTGTATGGGGACAATCTTCAGCAATGTGTCCTACGGGGATAATGGCAACAGCCTCAAAGCCCTCTATGTGAAAAAGCTGGTTGACGGCCGAGACATCGTAGTTGCACACCCAACATGTGCCTAATCCTCTGTCAGCTGCCGCCAGGCAGAGATGCTCTACAGCTATGCCGAGATCGATGTCACCGTGGGCTTTGCCATCTCCTTGGCGCACCCAGCAGCCTTTGGTATTCTTTAAACATAGCACGTACATCGGTGCGGTGGTGAACCAAGGGCGGTCGTAGCATTTTCGGATGCTGGCCTTAGCCTCATCAGAGGTCAAGAGCAAGAACTTCCAGGGCTGCTTGTTGCAGGCCGATGGAGCCAGACGCACACATTCCATGATATAGTCAATGTCAGCCTTGCTGACCCGTTCCTCAGTAAATTTACGTGTTGAGAAACGCAGAGTAGAGAGCTCCTTGAATTCCATACTGTTCTCTTTTTGGGTCATTGCTTCACGGCCTTAGGCGTCCATGCGTTCAGGAAACGGAGCACCTTTTCCTTATTATAGCCTTTCCCTTCCTCAAGGAAACTGGAATCCTGAATATGCAGTACCTTTCCATTGGCATTGAGGACGACAAAGACAGGAAAACCAAAACGCTGCGGGTTATCTAACCGCTTCATCAAGGTCTCGGCTGCTGTATTGTTGGCTTTGCGAGGATTGTAGTTGACGTGGAGGTACAGATAATTGTCGGTAATCACCTTCGTAATGTCGGAATCCTTACTGATGAAATCGGCAAACCTTAGGCACCATGGACACCAATTTCCGCCAACTTGGCAGATGATAAACTTACTTGGACTTGCGGACTTTATTTGGACGAGAGCCTGGTCTATTTGCTCCATCGGATTGATGGACTCGTCGTACACTTTTTTTAATGTTGACTGTGCGCCCACCATTATAGTGACGAGAGCCAGCAGGAGCGTTAAGATTGATTTCTTCATAATGCGTTTTGGTTATGGTTTGTTATTAACTGTATGATGTCTTTGAGATGATCAGGATTGAACCATTGTATGTCAACATCTTTTTTGAACCATGTGAGCTGCTTGCGCATATAGCGGCGGGTGTTTGACTGTATTTGCCGAATAGCTTCATGAAGAGAGATGAGGCCATCGAGGTAGTCGAACATTTCTTTGTAGCCGACCGTGTTGAGCGCATTGAGTTCCCGCCTGTCATAAACGGAAAGAGCCTCGTTAACAAGTCCGTCGTCAACCATTTTGACTACGCGGTTGTTGATGCGTTCGTACATCTCTCCACGGGGACGGTTCAACCCTATCTTGACAATGTGGAAAGGACGCCGCTTGACAGATCCCTTTCTATAATAAGAATATGTATGCCTCGACTGATGACAGATCTCTAAAGCGTGGATTACACGGCGTGGATTGTTTTTGTCGACAATTGCCCAATAGTCGGGATCCATTCGATGAAGTTCTTCGACAAGTTTTTCCAAACCTTCGCTTTCGAGCCTTTGCTTCATCCATTGGCGTGTCTCTTCGTTTATAGTAGGGATGTCATCGATGCCTTTACATACGGCATCTATATACATCATACTACCGCCGGTGAGCAGCAAACTCTGATGTAGGGTGCCGTCTTCGGTACCATGGAAAAGCCGCTCTATGAGGGAGAGACAGTCTTCCTCATAGAGCGACGCACTGTAGTAATCGTCAATGGAATGATTACCGACGAAGTAATGACGCACTTTCTCTTGCTGCAGAGGGGTAGGGGCAGCAGTGCCAATAGGTATCTCCGCGTAGATTTGCCGTGAATCAGCATTGATGATAGGTGAGCCGAGATACCTGGCAATGGTCAGAGCCGCCTCGCTCTTACCAACACCCGTGGGACCAAGAAGCATGAAGAGCGTATTCAAGTCTAACGGATAATACCCCGTTTGGAGGTTGAGATGAAGTCGATGATATATTGAATTTCCGGTGTCACCTGTAACTCGCTCTGGATCTTCTTCAGGCCGTCGGCGATGATGCCCTCGCTATAGATGAGACGGTAAGCATTGTGGATGAGTTCGATGAGATCGTTGCTAAAGCCGTGGCGACGCAACCCTACAAGGTTGATGCCACAATAGCGGGTAGGCTCCTTGCCGGCAATAATGTATGGGGGTATATCTTGACTGAAGCGACAACCACCTTGAATCATTACATAACCGCCAATCTTGCAGAATTGGTGAGTAAGGACGGTGGCAGAAATAACGGCATTGTCGTCAATGGTGACCTCACCGCCGAATTTCGTAGAATTGCCGATGATGCAGTTGTTGCCTAATACACAGTCGTGTGCCACATGCATATTCTCCATGAGTAGGTTATTGTTACCGACAATGGTTTCGCCTTTCGACGCAGTACCACGCGAAATGGTGACATTTTCACGGATGCTGTTGCCGTCACCGATAAGACATTGAGTGTCTTCGCCTTTGAACTTTAGGTCCTGTGGCTTTGTGGAGAGGCTTGCCCCCGGGAACACCTCGTTATTACTACCCATACGTGTGCCATAGTTCAGGGTAACGCTGTTGTGCAGCACATTATTGTTGCCAATGATAGTATTCTTATCAATAAAGCAGAAGGGGCCGATGATGTTGTTGTCGCCGAGTTTTGCGTCGGGGTCAACGAATGCCAGTGGGCTTATCTGATTCATAAATGATTATTACTGATTATTTTGTGAACTTCTTCTTTGCTATCATTTTTTCTTTTCACTCTTCGTTCTTGACAATTTGTGCAGTGAAGGTAGCTTCAGAGACGACGTGGTCGCCGACGAACATATAGCCTTTCATAGAGCTGATGCCATGGCGTACGGGGCTGATTAACTCGACGCGGAAGAGCAGAGTATCGCCTGGTACGACCTTATGTCGGAACTTTACATTGTCAATCTTCAGAAAATAGGTGGACCATTTCTCGGGTTCATGCAGCTGGCTGAGTACAAGTAGTCCGCCGCATTGTGCCATGGCCTCAATCTGCAGTACGCCTGGCATAACGGGCTCCTGTGGGAAGTGCCCCTGGAAGAAGGGCTCATTGGCTGTGACATTTTTTACGCCAACGATGGTAGTGGCACCCATGGCGACTATCTTGTCCACGAGCTGCATAGGATAGCGGTGAGGAAGCAGCTGGCGGATGCGGATGTTGTCCATTAGTGGCTCATCATTGGGATCATAGATTGGAGCCT
Source organism: Hallella multisaccharivorax DSM 17128 (assembly GCF_000218235.1). Classification (GTDB taxonomy): domain Bacteria; phylum Bacteroidota; class Bacteroidia; order Bacteroidales; family Bacteroidaceae; genus Prevotella; species Prevotella multisaccharivorax. The sequence continues at coordinate 1,216,942 of NZ_GL945017.1, forward strand.
GTACCTCATGCTTGCGAATCTCCTTACGCATAAGGCGTGCAAATTTGTTATTAATTGTGTGTCCGGGGCGTGTGGCAATGATGCGGCCTTTAATAGGCTTGCCGATCAAGGCCATGTCGCCGATGATGTCAAGGAGCTTATGTCGGGTGCACTCGTTGTCCCACCGCAACGGGTGGTGTTGGATATAACCAATCTTGGTGGCGTCGATATGCGGCACATGAAGTAGGTCTGCCAGTTTATCGAGTTTTTCTTGCTCAACCTGTTGCTCATAGATCACAATGGCATTATCGAGATCACCACCTTTTATAAGATTAGCCTCAAGTAGGGGCACAATATCCCGCACAAAAACGAATGTGCGTGCTGGCGCTATATCAGTGGAGTATTTGTCTATGCTATCAAGGGTGGCGAACTGTGAGCTGATAAACTTAGAATTGAACGAGCACATGGCCGTAATGGAGAAATCTTTGTCGGGAAGAATCGTAATCACAGATTTACTCTCGTCGTCTCTCACTTCAATTTTCTTTCGGATGATATAATAGTCTTTTGGCGCATTTTGATCCACGATGCCCACCTTCTTGATTTGCTCTACATATATGTCAGCGGCTCCATCAAGAATAGGGAATTCTGGTCCATTAACCTGAATGAGGCAGTTGTCGATGCCCGAGGCGTAGAGGGCGGACATGCCATGCTCAACAGTGGAAACGCGTGCCTCTCCCTTTTGAAGTACAGTTCCACGATGCGTGTCGACGACATTTTCGGCGATGGCCTCAATGACGGGTTGCCCTTCCAGGTCGATGCGTTGTATCTTATAGCCAGTGTTCTCGGGTGCAGGATTAAAGGTAACAGTGAGGTTAAGCCCTGTATGCAGGCCCTTCCCCGAGAGGGAGAAACTGCCACCCAGCGTCTTTTGTTTTTCAGCGTTCATATCTGTGTTATTCTTTATTCTTTTTGAGTTCAGCAACCTCTCTCTGTAGTTCGTTGAGTTGTTTGTAAAGATCTGGTAGCTTGTTGACCAAGGCATGACTTCTGAAGAATGTCATTTTTCCGACGGGAGGCGTACCAATTAATGTTTGGTTGCTCTTAAGTGACGATGGAGCACCTGATTGTGCACCGAGCAACACACGGTCACCGATGGTGATGTGCCCAGAGACGCCTGCTTGGCCACCGAACATACACCACTGTCCCACTTTTGTCGAGCCGGCAACACCCACTTGGGCCGACATCACCGTATTCTCGCCGATATCAGTGTTGTGAGCTATCTGTACGAGGTTGTCAAGCTTCACGCCTTTGCGCACGATGGTGGAACCCATCGTAGAGCGATCTACACATGTGTTAGCACCAATCTCAACATTGTCTTCGATCGTTACGATTCCAATCTGAGGTATCTTGTCGTATTGGTTGGTCTCCGGATTTGGCGCAAATCCAAAGCCGTCTGCACCGATAACGGAACCTGAATGCAGCACAACGGAATTGCCAATACGGCATCCTTGGTAGATGCTTACATGAGGATAGATGATACACCCCGCTCCCATCTTGACATTCTCCATGATGGTCACGTTGGGATAGATTTGACAACCGTTGTCAATCTCCACGCCGTCACCTATGTACGAGAATGCACCGACATAGCAGTCTGTACCGATTTTGGCGTTGGGTGAAATAAATGCCAATGGGTCAATGCCCTTCTTCTTCGGTGTGCTTGCCGCATAGAGCTGCAAGAGCTTAGCCACGCAGTCGCGGGCATTCTTCACACGAATGAGCGTAGTCTTAACAGGGTGTTCGAAATCCAAACTATCATCCACAAGGACAATACTCGACATCGTGTCGTAGATATAGTGGATGTATTTTGGGTTGGCAAGGAAAGAGATGGAGCCAGGCACGCCTTCTTCTATCTTGGCGAAAGTGTGTACCGTGGTGTTTTCGTCTCCTTCCACTCTTCCCTGAATAAACTGGGCTATCTGTTTGGCAGAAAATTCCATGATGTCTCTGTTTTGAAATATTTCTGCAAAAATAATGAATTATTTCCGAACAATGGGATTCTGTTCGGATTATTTGGGAATTTTATCAGGCAAACGGCGTGTAGTTGCACACTTATGCGTCATTTGTGAAATATTCAGAGCGCTTCCAACTCTGTTTGCATCTGCTGTTGTAGCTCTTTTGCCTTTTCCTTGGCAGCCTCGGCAAAATGTTCGTCATGTCCTGCATAGATGATACCTCGACTGGAGTTGACAAGCAGTCCGCAGTCTTTAGTCATACCGTATTTACAGACCTCCTGCAGGCTACCGCCTTGCGCTCCCACACCTGGGACAAGGAGAAAGTGGTGTGGGGCCACACGACGGATGTCCTTAAACATCTTGCCTTGTGTGGCGCCGACGACATACATCATATTCTCCTCAGTACTCCATTGTTGTGTCTTGCGAATCACTTTTTCAAAGAGGCGCTCGCCGTCGTTGTCTGTCGTCAACTGAAAGTCGTGACTACCCCTATTGCTGGTCAGCGCGAGTACGATAATCCACTTGTCCTTGTATTCGAGGAATGGCGTCAGGCTGTCTTCGCCCATGTAGGGAGCCACGGTGAGTGCATCAACGTTGAGCTCCTCGAAGAAAGACTTGGCATACATCGCCGAGGTGTTACCAATATCCCCGCGCTTGGCATCCGCAATGATGAGGTGACTGGGATAGGCTCCGCGTATATAGTTGACGGTTTTCTCGAGTGCCCGTATTCCTTCGATGCCATAGCACTCATAGAAAGCCAGGTTGGGCTTATAGGCTACGCAATAGGGAGCTGTGACATCAACAATAGCCTTGTTGAACTCGAAGATAGCATCCTTGTCATCTTTAAGGAAGGTCGGTATTTTGTTAATGTCTGTATCCAGGCCAACACAGAGAAATGACTTCTTCGTAAAAATCTCCTTGACAAGTTGTTGTCTGTTCATGATTATTTGGTATTTTCTATTTTTGGCTTTTCTAAGGCTTTATCGTTTTTCTTTTTGTAGAGTCTAACAAGGAAATCATCGGATTGCATAGTTTCCTCTTCCTTACTGTGATCCTCGTTTTTTCGTGTCCAGAATCTTGCCATAACCTTACAACTCGTTATCTTTGAGTTTCTCTGCGTTCTCGGCCACGGTGAGATGATCAATCATGTCTTGGATATTTCCATTCATGAAGCCCTGCAGGTCGTGAATGGTATATCCGATACGATGATCGGTCACCCTACCTTGGGGATAGTTGTAGGTGCGGATCTTTGCCGAGCGGTCTCCGGTAGAGACGAGCGACTTGCGTCTGCTTTGGATGTCTCCCACGTATTTAGCGTGCTCACGGTCATAGACAAAAGTATAGAGGCGGCTCAAGGCACGCTCCTTGTTCTTCGGCTGGTCACGCGTCTCGGTACACTCAATGAGAATTTCCTCCTCTTCGCCAGTTTCTGGGTTCTTCCAGGGATATCGCAAGCGCACGCCTGAGCTCACCTTGTTGACATTCTGGCCACCGGCACCACTGGATCGGAAGGTGTCCCATTTGATTTTGCTTTCATCGATGTGCACTTCAAACTTATCGGCTTCTGGCAGAACAGCTACGGTGGCGGCACTTGTGTGCATGCGCCCTTGCGTTTCAGTGGCCGGTACACGCTGCACGCGGTGAACACCAGACTCATATTTTAATGTACCATATACATTGTCTCCGCTCACGGCAAAGTCAATTTCCTTGTAACCACCGACAGCGCCTTCGTTGAACGATGTCACGCTGACATTCCAACCTTTGATATCGCAATAACGCTTATACATATTGAAGAGATCACCGGCAAAGAGCGCGGCTTCATCGCCACCCGTCCCCGCGCGTATCTCCATCTGCACGTTCTTTGCATCTTCAGGGTCTTTGGGTACCAGCAACAGTTTGATTTCTTCTTCGAGCTTAGGTTGCAAAGCCTCATTATCTTGCAGTTCTTCCCGGGCCATAGCCTTCATATCAGGATCGCTTTCATTCACAATGATGTCCTTGGACTCTTTGATAGCATTGAGACAGGCAGTATAGCGTTTACGGGCATCCATGATGTCTCCGAGCTCTTTATATTCCCTTGCCAGTTTGACATAACGGCCTTGGTCGGCAATAACCTCTGGGTCGGTAATCAGTGTCGATACTTCCTCATAACGTGCCTCAAGGCCGTCAAGTTTCTGTAAAATAGTATTCTTTTCTTCAGCCATTCCTGTGCGTTCTTTCTTCTATCAATAGTTGAATTCCCCGTACTTCGAGTGGATCGTCAGAGAACGTTTGCCCTCCTCAATATGTCCGATGATCTGAGCGTCGATGTTGAAGCTCCTGCTCACGTCAATGACTTTATCGGCAACCTCCGGACGCACATAGATCTCCATTCTGTGACCCATGTTGAACACCTGGTACATTTCTTTCCAATCGGTGCCCGAGCAGTCGTGAATGATTTTGAACAGTGGTGGGATGGGGAACATATTGTCTTTCACTACGCGGCAATTGTCACTCACGAAGTGCAGCACCTTGGTCTGCGCTCCACCTGTGCAGTGCACCATGCCATGGATTTCCTGGTGCAACTCATCGATGAGCCGTCTGATGACTGGTGCGTAGGTGCGAGTGGGGGAGAGTACGAGTTGGCCGGCGTCTACGTCAAGGTCTTCAATCTTGTCGGTGAGATGGTATTTGCCGCTGTATACCAGTCCATTGGGCACAGCGTGGTCGTAGCTTTCCGGGAATTTCTCTGCAAGATATTTGGCAAACACATCGTGGCGGGCACTCGTTAACCCATTGCTGCCCATTCCTCCATTGTAGTGGTCTTCATAAGTAGCCTTGCCTGTAGAGCTCAGGCCTACAATGACATCACCCGGACGGATGTTGGCGTTGTTGATAACATCGCTACGCCTCATGCGGCAGGTAACTGTGGAGTCTACAATTATGGTTCTGACAAGGTCGCCCACATCAGCCGTTTCGCCGCCGGTAGGCCAAATTCCAATATCCATCTCACGTAGTTGGGCAAGGAACTCGTCGGTACCGTTGATGATAGTGGAGATGACCTCTCCGGGTATGAGCATCTTGTTTCTTCCTATCGTTGAGGATACTAAGATGTTATCTACGGCTCCCACGCAGAGCAGGTCGTCAGTATTCATTACTATGGCATCCTGTGCAATACCCTTCCACACGCTCAGATCACCGGTTTCTTTCCAGTACATATAGGCCAGCGACGACTTTGTTCCTGCTCCGTCAGCATGCATGATATTGCAATAGTCAGGGTCACCGCCCAGTATATCGGGAATAATCTTGCAGAAAGCCTGTGGGAAAATGCCTTTGTCGATGTTCTTGATAGCATTGTGCACATCCTCTTTTGCGGCTGAGACACCGCGCATCATGTATCTGTTGTTCATATGTTTTGTTATTTATTCCAATATTCCCAACTTGCGAAAGCCTGTAGCAATAACATCTCAAGGCCGTTCTTGACATTTGCTCCATATTTTTTGCCTTTGCTTAGGAACAGAGTCTCATCGGGATTATAGATAAGATCGTAGAGCAGAGTGTGGTTGTCCATGGCCTCATAGGGAAGTTTCGGACACTCGTCAGCGTGTGGGAACATGCCACAAGGGGTACAGTTGACGATGACATTGTATTCTTTGATCGTCTCCGGAGACACATCCTCATATTTGATGGCTCCGTCTTTGCCCGACCGACTAACTTTGAGGGTTTCTAATTTCAATGAATGTAAACCAAACTCAATGGCTTTCGAAGCGCCACCGGTTCCTAAGATGAGCGCTTTTTTGTGGAAAGGCTCAATCAAGGGCTCTATGCTTCGGGTAAACCCTATCACATCGCTATTGTAGCCTTTGAGTACTGTCTTTTTTCCTTTGTGCTCTATTTTGATGACATTGACCGCGCCGATCTCGCTGGCTTCCGGACTGAGTCCATCAAGAAAACTGATGACTTTTTCCTTATAGGGAATGGTGACGTTAAGTCCGCGCAGCTCGGGATTGGTGTCAAGCACTTCGGGCAGTTGATCAATGGTCGGTAACTCATAGTTCTCATACACGGCGTTAATTCCTTCGTTTCGGAATTTCTCATTGAAAAAGCTGATGGAGAACGAGTGCTCCAGCGGGTAGCCTATCAGTCCGTATTTGTCCATTTCGTGAAGTGTATTTATCGTGAAGAATATTTTCTTATTTCTCTGCAAAATAGATAGTGCAGATACCAAATGTTAGTCGCTTGAAACTCACTTTTGAGAATCCCGCTTCTCTGAGTATTTCCATCATCTTCTCACCTTGCGGGAAGGCCTCGATGGTTGCTGTGAGATAACTGTAAGCGCTTTGGTCCTTGCTGATGAGCCTTCCGTAGAGAGGTAGAAATGTGTGAGAATAAACGCGAAACAGCTGCCTCATGGGGAAAGAAACGGGTGTGGTGAGCTCTGCGATGCTTAAATGTCCCCCCCTCTTAAGTACTCTGCACATCTCTCGGAGTCCTTGGTCCAAATTCTGGAAGTTGCGAATACCGAACGCTGCGGTCACCGCGTCAAAGGTCTCGTCGGAAAACGACATGGCCATACAGTCCTCTTTCTGAAACGACACCACGTCGTCCAGCCCAAGCCGTTTCACCTTCTGCCATCCGATCTCCATCATCCCTTCTGAGATGTCAGCCCCGATGAGCTTGTCAGGGGTCAGCTTCTGTGCTGCGAGGATAGCGAAGTCGCCCGTACCCGTGGCAATGTCGAGAATGGACTTGGGGTGGTAGGGCTCCAGCAACTTAATGGCTTTCTTTCGCCATCCTTTGTCAATATCCCACGACAGCCGGTGGTTCAGGGTGTCATAGGTGGGAGCGATGTTATCAAACATCGTCTCCACCAACTGCCCTTTTTCCCCCTGCTTGCCGTATGGATTGATCTTTTCTTGCTCGTACATTACTTTCTTTTGGCAAGCCAAGCCTTGACGTTCTTCTCGATTCTTCCGGCAATATCGCCTTCTTCAGCGGCTTTGTCAAATTTCTCACCAGTGATATGCTCGTAAAGCTCAATATATCTGTCTGAGACGCTCTCGGCATAAGTGTCGGTAATCTCCGGCATAGTCTGTCCGGGCTGGTTCATGAAGTTGTGCTCAATGAGCCACTGGCGTACAAACTCTTTCGAGAGTTGCTTCTGCGGCTCGCCCTTTGCAAAGCGCTCCTCATAGCCGTCAGCATAGAAATAGCGGCTGGAATCGGGCGTATGGATTTCGTCGATAAGATAGAGTTTGCCGTCGCGCTTGCCAAACTCGTATTTCGTATCGACAAGAATAAGGCCGTGCTTGGCGGCGATTTCCTGTCCGCGAGCGAAGAGCTTGCGCGTCCAGTCCTCAATGACAGCATAGTCCTCGGCCGACACGATGTCTTGCTTGATGATCTCTTCTTTGGAGATATTCATGTCGTGCCCCTCGTCGGCTTTCGTCGTAGGAGTAATGATAGGCTCGGGGAATCGCTCGTTCTCGCGCATGCCTTCAGGCAGCTTCGCGCCGCAGAGCTCACGGCAGCCGTTCTTGTACTCGCGCCAAGCTGAGCCAGTGAGGATGCCGCGGATAATCATCTCCACACGGAACCCCTCGCACTTCAGGCCTACGGTTACCATCGGGTCTGGCGTGGCGAGTTTCCAGTTAGGGCAAATGTCGCTGGTGAGGTCAAGAAACTTAGAGGCTATCTGGTTGAGCACCTGGCCCTTGAAGGGAATGCCCTTGGGCAATACCACATCAAAGGCGGAGATGCGGTCAGTAGCCACCATTACGATGAGATCATCATTGATGTCGTAAACGTCACGTACTTTACCGTGGTAAACACTCTTTTGTCCATCGAAATGGAACTCAGTCCTTGTCAATGCTTTCATTTTGCGTATTATTTGATTTTAGCGAAGCTATCTTTCTGTCATAGGCATCGTAGGCGTTCACGATTCTCGTGACAAGCTTGTGCCGAACGATGTCTTTCTGTGTAAGGTTGACGACAGCGATTCCCTCAATGCCACCAAGTATCTCTAAGGCTTCCCGCAGGCCGCTCTTCTGCTGTCGCGGCAGGTCTATCTGTGTCATGTCGCCTGTGATGATCATTTTTGTATTCCATCCCATTCTGGTGAGGAACATTCTGATTTGCGCGGGTGTAGTGTTCTGTGCTTCATCGAGGATGACGACAGCATCGGAGAGCGTGCGTCCACGCATGAAGGCCAGTGGGGCAATCTGTATGACGTGTTTCTCCATCATGTCCTGCAGTTTCACGGCCGGTATCATGTCTTCAAGGGCGTCGTACAGCGGTTGCAGGTAGGGGTCGATCTTGTCTTTCATGTCGCCTGGCAGGAATCCGAGTTTCTCACCCGCTTCCACAGCAGGACGGCTGAGGATGATTTTCTTGATATCTTTCTCTTTCAGAGCTTTGACGGCGAGTGCGATACTGAGATATGTCTTTCCGGTGCCTGCAGGCCCTACGGCGAATACCATGTCGTTTATGGCGAAGGCGTCAATGAGTTTCTGCTGGTTCTCTGATCGGCCTTTGATGGGTCTGCCTGAAATGCTGTAGACCAATACGTCCTTTGCAGCGTCTGCCTTGGTCTTGTGGCCTTTGACAATGTCGAGGATGTCTTCTTCGGTGAGTGTGTTGTATTTGAGGATATGCTTGCGCATAGTCTCTATTTCTTCCTCCACTTTGGACATCTCCTCTTCGTCACCAAGTACGCGCAGCACGTTGCCTCTTGCCACGATGCGTGTCTTGGGGTATAGCGACTTAATCATCTGTAGATGCCCGTTGTTGACACCGTAGAATGTTACGGGATCGATGTCTTCAAGTACGATGTGTTTCTCTATCAAATGTGTGATTGATTATGCGTTTGTTATTTGGTGCAAATTTACTGTTTTTCCTTGATATATTTGTGTTTTTCAGCGTAACAAATACAAAAAAATACGGACCTTGCCAGTTTTTCTGACAAGGCCCGTGTAATGATTACAGGCCGGAAAGGATTATCTCAGTCCTCTTCCATGGCAGTTTTTGAATTTCTTGCCGCTTCCGCAGGGGCATGGATCGTTGGGGCGTGGCATTTTCTCCCTGATGATGGGCATGTGCTTTTGCTGCTGTGCGCCTTCGCGGGTGTCCTGCATGGCGGCGCGCCGCTGTGTCTTTTCCATCTCGTCAAAGTTGACCTTCTGCTCGTTGTAGCGTTGCTGGTGCTCCACCGGCGCAGCTTCCTGTACAGGAGCCTGTTGCTGCTGTACGGGGATCTGTCCGCGCATGAGGAAGGATGCGATGCGATCGTTCATGTCGTCAATCATTGAATCCCACAGCTTGGCACTCTCCAGCTTGAAGACCAACAGTGGGTCTTTCTGCTCGTAGGAAGCATTCTGCACAGAGTGGCGCAACTCGTCGAGCTGGCGGAGATTCTCTTTCCAGTCGTCGTCGATGATATGCAGCACGACAAACTTCTCAAACTCCTTGACGATGTTCTTTGCCTCGGTCTCGTAAGCCTCTTTAAGGTTCACTCGGAGCTGCACGACGTGGCGCCCATCAGTGATGGGAATGAGGATGAACTGATAGATGCTGCCCTGGTTTTCATAGACATCCTTAATGACAGGGAAGGCTTCGCTCTGAATACGATCGGTCTTGCGCTTGAAGGCAGCCATGGCATCCTGAAAGGCGCGTTCCTCAAGCTCGCCGCGATCAGAGTTCTCAAACTCCTCTTCGGTGAAGGGAACTTCCATGGAGAGCACCTGCAGGAAGGATTCCTTACAGCCCTCAAAATCGTTCTTCTCGATGATGCTCAATACGCGGTCCCAGATGATGTTGGCGATATCCATACCGATACGCTCACCCATGAGGGCGTGGCGCCGTTTCTCGTAGATAACGGTACGCTGCTTATTCATCACGTCGTCGTATTCGAGAAGATTCTTACGGATACCGAAGTTGTTCTCTTCTACCTTCTTCTGCGCGCGCTCAATGCTCTTTGAGATCATAGGGCTCTCAATGCGTTCACCGTCCTCGAAGCCGAGGCGGTCCATTACTCTTGCGATGCGTTCGGATCCGAATTTACGCATGAGCTCGTCTTCCAGTGAAACATAGAAGACAGACGATCCTGGGTCGCCTTGACGTCCGGCACGTCCGCGAAGCTGGCGGTCCACGCGACGGCTCTCATGGCGGGTAGTACCGATGATGGCAAGTCCGCCGGCAGTCTTCACGTCGGGAGTGAGCTTGATATCGGTACCACGTCCGGCCATGTTGGTGGCGATGGTAACGGCACCGAGCAGCCTTTCCTCGTTATGGATGAGGCTCTCGGCACTCTTTCCGGCCAGCGCGTGGTCAGATCCCTTCTTGTTCTCGTCGGCGGCCTTGATGAGTGCGTCCTGATAGCGCACGGCGGAAGGCTTGTCGGTAAAGGCTTTGCCGTCGGAGGTGATGTAAACCTGTCCCATGGTGCTTTTGCCGGCCTCGGCCACGATCATGGCTTCTTTCTGGTGCAGCTTGGCATTGAGCACGTGGTGTGGAATCTTGCGCATGGTGAGCATACGTGAGAGCAGCTCGGAGATTTCCACCGATGTCGTACCCACGAGGCACGGGCGGCCTGCCACGCGCATCTCTTCCACCTCTTCAATGACGGCGGCGTATTTCTCGCGTTGAGTCTTGTAGACACGGTCCTCCAAGTCCTTACGGGCGATGGGACGATTGGTGGGTATCTCGACCACGTCAAGCTTGTAGATGTCCCAGAACTCACCGGCCTCAGTCGATGCGGTACCTGTCATACCGGCTAACTTATGGTACATGCGGAAATAGTTCTGCAGAGTGATGGTGGCGAAAGTCTGAGTGGCAGCCTCGACCTTGACGTGCTCCTTGGCCTCGATGGCTTGGTGCAGTCCGTCGCTCCAGCGTCGGCCTTCCATGATACGGCCTGTCTGCTCGTCTACGATTTTCACTTCACCGTCGATGACGACATACTCGTCATCCTTGTTGAACATGGTGTAGGCCTTAAGCAGTTGCTGCAGGGTGTGCACGCGGTCGCTCTGTACGGCATAGTGGCTGAGCAGGTCGTCCTTCTTGTCAAGGCGTTCCTGATCACTGAGGCTTTTCTCATTTTCCAGAGAAGAGAGCTGCGAGGCGATGTCGGGCAGCACGAAGAGATCCTTATCGTGTACCTCGTTGGCGAGCCAGTCCACGCCCTTGTCGGTGAGGTCAGCGGAGTTGAGCTTCTCGTCGACGACGAAGTAGAGGGGTGCCACAGCTTCGGGCATGCGGCGGTTGTTGTTTTCCATGTAGATCTCCTCGGTCTTCTGCATGCCGCTTTTGATGCCTTCCTCGGAGAGGTATTTGATGAGAGCCTTGTTCTTAGGCAGTGCCTTGAAGGAACGGTAGAGGCTGAGAAAGCCCTCTTCAAGTAGCTGCTGCGCTTTGTTCTTGTCGGTTTCCTGCCGTCCGGCATTGATTTTCTGGCGGGCATCGGCCAGCAGTTCGGTAGCCTGCTTGCGCTGCACTTCGTAGAGCTTCTCCACGAGGGGCTGATACTCCTCGTACATCTGGTTCTCGCCTTTGGGCACGGGACCTGAAATGATAAGAGGTGTACGTGCATCGTCGATGAGCACGGAGTCGACCTCGTCGACAATGGCAAAGTTGTGGCGGCGCTGCACGAGGTCGTCGGGTGAGAGAGCCATATTGTCACGCAAATAGTCGAAACCGAACTCGTTGTTGGTACCGAAGGTGATGTCAGCCTGGTAGGCTTTGCGGCGCTCCTGTGAGTTTGGCTGGTGCTTGTCGATACAGTCGACGGAGAGTCCGTGGAACTCATAGAGGGGCCCCATCCACTCAGAGTCACGTTTGGCGAGATAGTCGTTGACGGTCACCATGTGCACACCGTTGCCTGTGAGGGCGTTGAGGAAGACGGGGAGGGTGGCGACGAGGGTCTTTCCCTCACCGGTGGCCATCTCTGCAATCTTTCCCTGGTGCAGAGCAATACCTCCGAAGAGCTGCACATCGTAGTGTATCATGTCCCAGTGGATCTTGTTTCCTCCGGCAGTCCACTCGTTATGGTAGATGGCCTTGTCGCCATCGATAGTGATGAAGTCGTTTTTCGGGTTGGCAGCCAGCTCACGGTCGAAGTCGGTAGCAGTCACCACGGTGTCGGCATTCTGCGTGAAGCGGCGGGCGGTGTCCTTGACAATGCTGAAGGCTACGGGCATAACGTCGTTGAGAGCTTTCTCCAGTGCTTCGAGCATTTCCTTGTCTTGCTTGTCAATCTCATTGAAGATGGGCTCGCGCTCGTCGATGGGGGTGTCCTCAATCTTGGCGCGGAGCTCTGCGATCTTCTCCTTATAGGGCTTGGCAGCATCTTGCACGTAGGCCTGGATTTCCTTGCTCTTGGCGCGGAGCTCGTCGTTGGACAGCTTCTCGATTTCAGGATAGGCCTCCTTGACTTTCTCCACGAGGGGCTGGATGAGGCGCATGTCACGCTTTGACTTGTCGCCGAAAAGGGATTTCAAAAACTTGTTGAAGCTCATATCTTGTTATTCTTTTTCCTATTTGGATGCAAAGTTAATAAAACTATTTGGTAATCAGCTTTTTTGAAAGCTAAAAATACGGACGGGGCTCCATTGTTTCATCATTGGATTGCCTCTACGCTGCGGAGGCATTGCCTTTACACCGTAAAGGCAATGCCATTACACTGTAGAGACGATGCCATTACAGCGTAAAGGCGTTGCCATTACGGCGTAGAGGCGAATGGTGTCTAAAAGCCTGTTAGAACAATGGGGCCACTCTGCATGCATTAGGTGCGCGGATACGGATGGTCTTGGCAATGGTCGGCGCAATGCGGTCGACGGTGACAGGGTCGGATATCCGTTCGTGGCGGATGCCGTATCCAAAGAATATGATGGGGAAGGGTGTTACACCGGCACGGCTCATCGAGGTTTGCTGGGTGTTCTCGTTGAGTAGTCGCCATCCTGGTGCCACGTTGATGATGATGTCTCCGCTGAGGATAGGATTGTATCCTGCGCGGATTTTCTGGATGTCGTCGTTGCCCATCAGCAACCGCTCGCTGGTGTAGACATCGGCCACACCGGCGCTTTGCATGAGGAAAGCTTGCGAACGGGCGAGCAGCTCCGGCATGGAGATGCGTTTCTGTTCGATGAGCCGGTGGTTAAGATAAATCTCGTTGCCGTATTCCTGTTCAACGTATCTGCCTGATCCATAGATGGCTCCGAGATACATATTGAGCAGGCTTGCTGTGCGGTTGATATAGAAAGTGCCTGTGGGGATGCGGTATTGCGAAAGGTCGGAAGGCCTTTCTTCGTTGTAGCCTGTGGATGTGACGACGAAGAGGACCTGCTGCAGACTGAACCGTTTCTCGATGGCGTTGACCAATCGTCCAAGCGTGTAGTCAAGCTGCTGATAGATGCTTTGCATTTCTTCCCGCCAGTTGTGTACGGGCTTGCCGTCAGTCTTGGTGGCTGAGAGTGTGATATTAAGGATGTCGGAGATGTCGTCTTTACCGATGTCGGTCGATGACATAGCCGCCAGTGCGAGGTCTACGACGTTGTCGTTATCTTGTCGGCCATTCTGCTTCCGGTATTGCTCGCCGAAGCTCTCGTTGTAGCTTTTGACCCAACGCGGCAGCGCTTTCTCATAGTAAGAAGAGGAGGTCCATATCCCGTTTTTGTCAAGCCAGTAGCACCCGTCGGCGGCGTGTCCGGCCAGGAGAATGGCCGATTTGCTGTCGGCTGCGAATGAGTAGACAAGGGCTTTGCCGTTGGAGCTTACCTTCAGTTCGTCGCCGATGGTGCTTGTGCGCACCTTTTCGGCAGAGTAATAGCCTCGGCCGTCGTCGACGCTGCCCTCGGGTTGGAGAGACTTGCGGTCAAGCCACGTGTCGCCGATGATGCCATTGAAAAACGGAGATGTGCCAGTGGAAATAGCGGCTGTAGCCGATGACTGGTCAACGGGAAAGAAGGGATAGGTGGCACCGTCGTAGACGAGGCCCTCGCCCAAAAGCCGCTTAATACCGTAACGGGAATAGAAATCACTGAACGCATCGACATAGTCGGAGCGTAACTGGTCAATGGTGACATTGACTACGAGGCGTGGTGCAAGCTCGAAAGCCTGCATCTCGGTTGAAGTCAGTGCCGCTACTAAAAGTGCTAAATACCGCATGAGTGTCTGTTCCCTGTTGTTCGAGATGAGCAAAGCCATCGGTTGATAATGGTCCTTACAAGCAAAGTGCATGCCAAAAGCCACATTCCCGCTGCATATTTTTGCAAAAACAGTCCCCCGAGGAAGAATAGTATGAGACAGGTGAAAAGTATTTTCCAATAATAATGGAAGTTGCCTCTTCGTGCGCGCTTACTCACACCCCAGACGAAAACGAGTGATAACGGGTTGAGCAACAGTATCTGGAGGTTGACCCTGACTGTGGGGTGCTGTGAGAAAACCATGGCGAACAGGATGATTCCCGCGAGACCGGAGAGTGTTAGCAGCAGGCTGTCGTAGAGCCATAGCACGCGGTGACGCTTGTATTCGAATACGGCAATAACGAGTGTCAGTACCAACAGCAGCGCGAAGACAACGGTGGGAGACAGGGTGTCCCATATATCGCTGCTCTCAATTTGCGAGCCTTGCATGAGCACGGTCGAGGTCTCTTTCACCAACGGATACTGGCCGGAGGATTCAATGACAGTAGCATTGGCAAAGTCTTTCCTCAAAGAATCGGGGAGAAACTGCTGTTGTTCAAAGTTGGTCTTGCGGTCAGCGCCCACACCTAAAAGCAGGTCACATCCGAAGGACATCCAACGGTGATGGTGATTCCATTGGTGAACCATTTGCCGGTAAGAGGATTGAATGGTGGGGTTAGCATGGTATCTCACTTTGCCGTTGATGTGCTTGACAATGATGTCGCGGGCCCGCGTGGTGCAGTTGTCGTAGAAGAAATTGTATCGGTAAGTGCGCTCTGTGGGCTCATAATTGGCCTTAATGGCTTTCACGATGGCAAGTTTCTCCTGGCGTGAGAGATTGAGTTTTTGCTGTACGACACCGCGTCCTTCCTCTGAATATTCGGCCAAAAAAGAGTCAAAGTCCTCAAGACCCATCTGGTAGTCTGTCAGACCAAAGATAAATCGGAGAATAAAGAAATGCTGGCTGAGGTCGAACAGACCATAGTTAATGGCATAGTCAGTATGCCGTAAGTGGTCTTCAAGGCGGATGGCACTGTGGCCGTAAAGACTCCACGCCTCGTTTCCGGGTGAGCAGGTAAGCAGGCTTATATCGACGCTGTCCATCTGGGCGAGCACTGACTCCTGCGCTTGGGTCGTCGCGCTTACGGCAGGGAAAAGAAGCAGCACAAGTATCAAATAGACTTGCTTAAAATATCTCATAATCATTTTCACAGTGCAAAAATACCTTATTATTTCAACTTATCATGCATTTATCTTGTTTTTTTTCAATACTTTTGCACTTGGTTTTTAATTTTCAAGCGTAAGTTTAGTATCAACGAAATACATTGGAGAAGATGAGATTACATATCATGGCGGGTATCCTGCTCATTGCTTCGGCTCAGTCGGTTATGGCTCAGAGCGGTACCAATTCCCCATACAGCCAGTTTGGTCTGGGTATGCTTTCCGATCAGGCGTCGGGTTTTAACAGAGGCACAGATGGGTTGGCATTGGGCTTCCACGATCATAATCAGGTCAACTATTTGAATCCTGCATCCTATGCATCGCTTGACAGCCTGACGTTTATCTTCGATGTCGGCCTGTCGGGGCAAATCACCAATTTCAAGGAAAAGGGCGTGAAGAAGAATGCCAACAACGCTGACTTTGAATATCTGGTGGCAGGCTTCCGCGTTTTTCGCCATGTGGGTTTGAGCTTCGGTTTGCTGCCCTATACCAATGTGGGCTATTCCTATACGTCGGCCCGTACACTGAATGATGGCTCTGCCACGACATCAACGGACACCTACACCGGCACCGGTGGCCTGAGGCAGGTGTACCTCGGTGTGGGAGTCTCGCCTTTCAAGGGCTTTGCCCTTGGTGTTAACGGCAGCTATCTCTATGGCAGCTACACGAAGGCATTGACCAACAGTTTCAGCAATAGCTATGTCAATACGATCCGGAAGATCGCTTCGGCTGATGTGGAAAGCTATAGACTTGACTTTGGTGCGCAGTATACCGCCCGCATCACAAAGAAAGACGAGGTGACGCTGGGCGCTACCTACACATTGGGACACAAGATTGGCGGGAATCCGCAGCTTAGCGTTATTTCCAGCAACTCACAGACCAGCGTAGCCGACACCACGACCTATCCGGGCACGGGAAATGGGAAACTGCGTTTGGAGATGCCTTCAACCATCGGCATGGGACTATTGTACAATCATAATAATGTGTTGAAGATAGGTGCTGACTACTCTCTTCAGAAGTGGGCTAAGGTGGAGGAGCCTGTCTATAGCTCGCGGAACGGGGAGGTGTCTTATGCCTTGCGGTCAGGTATGTACCAGGATCGCCACAAGGCTACAGTCGGCTTGGAGTATTGTCCGGGCGAGTACAACAGGCATTTCTTCAACCGCGTACGCTATCGTGCAGGGGTTTCTTATGCCACTCCTTATTATTATATCAATGGGAAGGATGGCCCAAAGGAGATAAGTGCAAGCATTGGTTTCGGCATCCCTATCATGAACAGTTGGAATAATCGCTCCATCCTTAATATCAGCGGGCAATGGGTGCAGCGCAAGGCGGCTGACTTCATTACGGAGAATAGCTTCCGTATCAACATCGGACTGACATTCAACGAGCGCTGGTTCGCCAAGTGGAAAGTACAGTAAAGCATGAAAGACTGCGCAGCGGGTTATAGTAAAAGACAGAAGAGCGACAGTATGCATATTATAATAATATGTGTAGTGCTCGCTTTTGTTGTTTCTGCTTGTCAGGAAGCGGTGGAGCACACGGCACCTGCCATCCACGACCGCGATTCGGTCTCGGTGATGACATCGTTGGGTGTGAATACGCTCATATCTGACTCGGGCGTCATCAAGTACCGCATCGTGACCGAGCGGTGGGATGTCAACACTGTGCGCCATCCCTCACGCTGGACGTTCGACAAGGGACTTTTCCTTGAACAGTTTGATGAGAAGTTTCATATACAGGCCTATATCCAGTGCGATACAGCTTACTATTTCGACCAGCTACACTTGTGGGAGCTGCGCTCACGTGTCAGGGTGCTCACAAAGGACGGCCTGCGTTTCTCTTCTCAGCAGCTTTTCTGGGATGAGCAGAAGCATGAGCTGTATTCCTATACTTTTTCGCGTTTGGTTACGCCTGAGCGCACATTGCAGGGCACCTATTTCCGGTCAGATGAGCGGATGACAAAGTATATCGTTACCAACTCTCGTGGCTCTTTCCAAAGTGCTGATTTCGGCATGTCGACGAGCGGCTCTGATTCGGCAAAAGCTGTACAAGACAGTATGCTCATGAACCAACGGTCGAAGGCAACGCCCGTGCGGTCGGAAAACAATTAGTTCATAATACAGGTTAAGACATAAGACATTGGAAGTTGAATTGTCATCGATTATAGAGATTCTCACCACGATGGTGCTCTCCGCTTTTTTTTCAGGGATGGAGATAGCCTTTGTGTCCAGCAACCGTATGCTGGCAGAGATGGATAAAGAGAAGAAGCATGGCTTTTCTCAAAGATTCATTGCCTTTTTTTATCGCCATCCCAATGGCTTCGTATCGACGATGTTGGTGGGCAACAATATTGTGCTGGTGATTTATGGCATTCTCTTCGCCCGTATCTTTGATACCACGCTTTTTTCTGGTATGGACGCTGGTGTGCGGGTCATGCTGGATACGATTCTCTCTACTTTGGTCATGCTCTTCACGGGAGAGTTCTTACCCAAAGCTTTCTTTAAGAGCAGCCCTAACCGGCTCTTGTCTTTCTTTGCGCCTATAGCTGCGGTATTTTATGTGATCTTATGGCCAATCAGTAAGTTCGCTACATTTCTGTCGCGTGTCATGCTCAGAGCTGTGGGCATAAGAATCGACAAGGAAGAGTCGGAAAAGAGCTTTACGAAGGTCGACCTCGACTATCTGCTGCAATCATCAATAGTCAACGCGCCGAAAGGCAGTGAGGTGGATGATGAAGTGAAGATTTTCCAGAATGCCCTCGACTTCCCTGATATCAAGGTGCGCGACTGCATGATTCCCCGGACGGAAATCAATGCCGTCGATATGGACGACTGTAATATGGAGAAGCTCATGCAGACGTTCATTGAGAGCGGTAATTCCAAGATCGTCGTTTATAAAGGTGATATTGATCATGTTGTAGGTTATATCCATAGTTCAGAAATGTTCAGGGAACCATCCCGTTGGCAGAATTCTATTCGCAAGATGCCATTCGTGCCCGAGACAATGGCTGCGCAGAAGCTCATGCGTATCTTTCTGCAGCAGAAGAAAAGCCTCGGTGTGGTCGTCGATGAGTTTGGTGGTACCAGCGGACTGGTTTCGCTTGAAGACATTGTGGAAGAGATTTTCGGGGATATCCAGGATGAGCACGATAGCGACAATCTTGTGGCTAAAAAGGTAGGCGACAACGAGTATGTCTTTTCCGGACGCATTGAAATAGACACGGCAAATGATAGATTTGGTCTCGATTTGCCTGAAAGCGACGAATATATGACCATCAGCGGACTTATCCTGCACGAATACCAGAGTTTTCCTAAGCTCAATGAGGTGATAAAGGTAGGCCGATATTCGTTTAAAATACTCAAATCGACCGCTACAAAGATTGAGCTTGTCAAACTGACGGTACAAAACGAAGACTGAATGAAATTTTCTGTCAGTAAAGTGGTTGTAATTGTGCAATAATTAGTAAATTTGCAGTCTAATTGGATAAGAAGAATAAAATAAAAATAAAACGTAAAAACAAGAATGGCAGCATTAGGAAAAATCAGAAGTAGAGGTGTGACACTGATCGTGATCATCGGTATCGGTCTCTTTGCCTTCATTGCCGAGGAGGCGTTTCGCTCCTGCGAATCTTCGCGCAACAACGCGCGGCAGCAGATTGGCGAGATCTTAGGAGAAAAAATCAGCTATGAAGAGTTTGCCAAGTTGGTGGATGAGGCTCAAGATGCTATGAAGGTCATGGGGCAGGAAAACCTCAACGACGACCAGCTCAACCAGCTTCGGGATCAAGTATGGCAGAGTCTTGTACAATACAAGATCATAGAGAAAGAATGTGATAAGCTCGGACTCACAGTGACCGATGACGAAATGCAGAATGTACTGAACGAGGGTACCAATCAGATGCTGCTCTCTACACCTTTTGTCAATCGCCAGACGGGTCGTTTTGACGCCAACCAGCTTAAGCAGTTCCTGGCACAGTACAATCAGGTGAAAAGCTCCAATCCGCAGGCTGCCGAGCAGTACGACGCTATTTACAAATACTGGAACTACGTAGAAAAGAGTCTACGCCAGCAGCTTCTTATCCAGAAATATAATGGACTGCTTTCCCACTGTTTCTTGTCCAACCCCATCGAGGCAAAGATGGCTTATAAGGAGTCGAGTGAGGAGAGCAATATTCAGCTTGCCGCTTACCCTTATAGTAGCATTCAGGACGCAAAGGTGAAGATTGCCGACAGCGATCTCAAGGCTAAGTATGATGAGCTGAAGCCCCGTTTCCAGCAGTTTGTCGAGAGCCGTGACATCAAGTATATTGATGTTAAAATAACAGCTTCTGCAGCCGACCGCGCTGCTCTGAAGAAGCAGTTCAATGGCTATGCAAAGAGCTTGGCCGAGATGGCTGATCCTACAGACGTGGTGCGTAAGAGCACATCCACGGTGCCTTATCTTGGTATTCCTGTAGGCAAAGAGGCTTTCCCCACTGACATCGCTGCCAAGCTCGACTCAATGAGCGTAGGACAGACACTCGGTCCCGTGGAGTCGAAGGCTGACAATACGTTTAATATCGTGAAACTCGTGGCTAAGCAGGAGTTACCTGACTCAGTACAGTTCCGTGCTATTCAGATTGGTGGAACCACGCCTGATGAGGCTCACCAGCGTGCCGATTCTGTTTACAAGACACTCTCAGCAGGAGCTGACTTCGCTACATTAGCCAAGAAATATGGTCAGGAAGGCACGGAGCAGTGGCTCACAACCCGTCAGTATGAGTACACCAACTCTATGGACAATGATACGAAGAACTATCTGAACACCTTGCTAACAGCGGCTCCCAAGGAGTTGAAGAATATTGTCACCACTCAGGGCAATGTCATTGTAGAGGTGCTCGACCGCAAGAATATGATTGAAAAGTTTACGGCCGCAGTCATCAAGAAGCCTATCGATTATTCGAAGGACACACGTAGTGCTATTTTCAATAAGTTCAGCTCCTTTGTCAGTGCTAACACGACGCTTGACGCCCTTGAGAAAAACTCAGCCAAGAGTGGTTATAGAGTGCAGGAGGCCCACGACGTGACCACGTCTCAGCATTACCTTGCCGGAATACATTCCACTCGCGACGCAATGAAATGGCTCTTTGAGGCCAAGCCGGGTGATGTCTCTCCAATGTATGAATGTGGTGAGAACGGTGACAATCTGCTGTTGGTAGTATGTACTGCTGTACATCCTATAGGTTATCGTGACCTCAATGATCCGCAGGTCAAAGAGATGGTGAAGGCCGAAGTACTGCGTGACAAGAAAGCCGAGATGCTTATGGCCAAGATCAAGGGAGTGAGCAGTATTGCAGCTGCTAAGGCCAAGGGAGCCATGGTGACACCTGTCAATCAGGTCACCTTCTCAGCACCGGTGTTTGTTGCCTCTACGGGGACCAGTGAGCCGGCTCTTTGTGGTGCAGTGTATGCAGCTAAGGTGGGTCAGTTCTTCACCCGTCCTGTTAAGGGCTTGGGTGGTGTCTTTCAATTCCAGGTTATCAACCGATCAAAGAATGGGACGAAGTTCAATGAGAAGCAGGAAGAGGCAACTCTTCGTCAGAATGCCATGCGCAATGCCAGCAATTTCATGAACGAGCTTTATATCAAAGCTAAGGTGGTGGATAACCGCTATCTGTTCTTCTAAGGCAATGAGAGTATATTAAGATTTAATAGTGAGGGCGGCCATCAAAGTCGCCCTTTATGTTGTCCATCTTTCTTGTGTGTTTAAATAAGGATAGGTATCATTAGGAGGCCTTATGTATATCAGTTTGCTGCGATGTGCTGTGAATACATCATAGGTAACGAGTATAAGCATAAACTATTTCGTTCAAAATAATTAATGTATTAGAAGCACCGGGTATCTCTGTCAGGCAGGGCAATTCGTTAAGAGCGAAAGAAATATTTACACTTATCTCAATAAAGTGGCAGTTTTCTTAGCTAACCACACTTTAGGTAAAGGAAAGGTGATTTTCGGTCTTTGTATGCACTACTCTGATAACCAGTAGTTTAATAGAAAAATAGGACCGGTCTCATTAGAGTTTTCCTCAATGGCAAGCGTAAAGGCAATGCGATAACGGCGTAAAGGCAATGCGATAACGGCGTAAAGGCAATGCGATAACGGCGTAGAGGCAATGCGATAACGGCGTAAAGGCTTATGAGAACTAATAGGAAAGACGCTACAAGAGAATGTGATTGCGCCTTTCGGCCAGTAATGGAGGGTACGGATCCTTGCGGGAAGGTCTTTCTATCAGGATTATACCTATGGGGATTTTCTCTTTTAACGGTTTGGGAATGTTAAAAAACAGACAATTTTTTATACAGTTATTGAGTCTTGTCATCAATCGTTCGGCCGTCGGGTAGGTGGTGGTAGCAAGTACAGTGAACCCTGGGCAGAGACATCTGCCCAGGGTTCAACCGTCAATTTAAAATACTCATTTAGGTGACATTTTACAGGTGTCGGTCATCGATTTCAGAGAGATCCACCATGTCGTGATGCTTTTCGTGGCGCTCCTTGACAAGCCGCAGTAACTTCTCTTTACGCTTGGGCTGGATGAGTCTCCTCACGAAGATGTTGGGGATGGCCACGCCGAGAGCGATGAAGAGAATGGTGAGCGAGGCCTTGATAGCCCAGTTGAAGGCAAAGGTGAGCTCACCGATGACTCCGTCCATCTGAATGAAACCGAAGAGTGAGCGATACATCATCACGCCGGGGATCATGGGGATGACAGAGGGGATGGCAATGATCTGATGCGGGATGTGATGGATATGCTGTGACTTAGTAGCGATGAGGCTGGCCACTGCCGAACCTACGAACGACCCGATGATGATGCCCTGGTCAAGGCCTATGTTGCCATTGGAAGGTCCGAGATTGACAAAGTTGCGTGTGCAGACGGCGATAATGCCGGTCAAAGCAAGCACAGGCATGATGCGTCGGGGCGTGTTGTAGATGGTGGCGAAGCCCATGGCTGAGATCGCGGCCGCGATGGCATAGTCAAGGAAAGTGTTGTGGGGTGTCATCGATAAGTCCTTAACGAAGTTGTCGATGCCGCAGACCTGAATGGCGAAGACGATGCCAAAGGACATGGCTGCGATAATCATCAGGGTGATGATAGCTCTTGTAATGCCCACTTGTACATAGTCGGATACCATGTCGGTGACGAAGTTGATAAGCGGTACGCCGGGCACGATGAACAGTGTGCAGGCCATGAGCGGATGGTAGGGCGTATCAGAGTGGAGGAATGCGGGCAAGGCAGCGCTGACCGTAGGATTGAGACTGATAAAGGTGGTGAGCCAGCAGAGGAGGGTGGCCACGAAAGCACTGATGGCAATACCCACATAGCCGTTCCAGTGGAGATGGCTTAGATACATCTTTAGGCGGAAGCCGAGGATGGCAGGAATGGAGGCATAGAAGAACGCGGGCCAGTCGCAACCGAACTGCACACAGAAGCCGCCACAGGCAAAGCCCGCACACAGGGCGATCATCCATGGCGAATACTGCTTGTGAACGTGTTTTAGGGCCTCCAGCTCTTCCTCGTAGCGATTGAGGCTCATGTCCTCACGAATGGCCGCCCAGAGCAGTTTGCTGATCTTAGAGATGACAGTAAACTCCACACTGTGACTGTCGACCCGCTGGTATTTAGAGAAGGAATGGGTCTTGTCGGAGAGGTTCACCATGATGATGTTGTATCCAAGGTGGATATGAATGTACTCTTCGGGCAGTCCGAGATAGGCTTCGCATCGCTTCATGTTACGCATGATGCGGGAGCAGTCGGCGTTGCTGGCCATGAGCATGGCACCGGTACGCACAAGCAGGTCGAGCTTGCGGCGGAGAAGCTGCACCGAGTTGGAGTCCTCGTCACGCCTGGTCTCGTGGTCGAGGACCCGCTCCTCAAGGTTAGCAATGCGCTCTTCATGCTCCTCATGACGATGTCGATCACCTTTCAAGAATCCTATAATATCTTCTTTTGTATCCATAAATGACAATCTTTTGTTGAATAGGTTTTCGTACTGGAATGGGGCGGGGACGGTACTGCGTCGCCCTGTCTCTGTTGCACGAGGAATCATGCTTATGAGAGGAAAATCATCATTAGTATCTGTATGGAGATGATTCGCAGCAGCATGGCGAAAGGATAGACCGTAGCATAGCCCACAGAAGGCGTATCTGAAGAAGTGCGGTCGTTGGCATAGGCCAAGGCCGGCGGATTAGTATTGCCACCCGAGAGCACACCGATGAGCGTGTAGTAATTGATGTGGAAAGCGAACCTGCCGATGATGCCGCCGATGAGCACAGGCA
This sequence comes from Hallella multisaccharivorax DSM 17128, assembly GCF_000218235.1. Lineage (GTDB taxonomy): Bacteria > Bacteroidota > Bacteroidia > Bacteroidales > Bacteroidaceae > Prevotella > Prevotella multisaccharivorax. Next base: position 1,240,625 of record NZ_GL945017.1, read on the forward strand.
GCATGGTGAGGATGGCGCCATAACCAATCCACTGCAGGCCTTGCTCATTGATTAGCGTGTGGAAGAAGTTCTGGCCTGCACCCAGGCCTACACAGGCCAGGAAGATATTGATGCCCATCTCGCGCAGCATCATGTTGGCGGAGATAGTGTTGTAGGTTACGAGGTGGTATCGTGGACCAAAGTATCCCATCAGGATGGCAATGATGAACGGGCCACCGGCCAGGCCGAGTCGTATTGGCGTGGGGAAGCCTGGGAGTGGTATGGGCAGGGTGGCAAGCAGACAGCCTAAGGCGATGCCGAGGAAGATGGGGATAAGGTTGGGATAGTTGAGTCGCTTCATTTGATTGCCAAGCACTTTGTCGACCTTGCTTAGGGCGAGCTCTGAGCCCACAACGGTGAGCCGGTCGCCGAGCTGGAGACGCAGGTGCGGGTGTGCCACGAGGTCTACGCCATTTCGGTTGACGCGCGTCACCGTAGCCTGGAAGTTGCCGTTGATGTTGAGCGAAACGAGGGTCTTGCCCTGCAGCTCGGGCCGTGTGACGATAATGCGCCGCGAGATGAGTTCCTTTTCAAACTGGCTCCAGTCCATCTCAGCTGGCTGACCGATGAGGGCGGTAACGGCATCGATGTCCTGCGGGGCGACAACAAGAAGGAGCTTGTCGTGGAGCCGCAGCCGTGTTTGGCCGTTGACAATGGCGTTATGAGCCGTATTGGCGTGGTCCACAATACGCGAGATCATGAAATGCCGGCCGATGATGTGCTTCACCTCTGCCACGCTGATATTGTCGATGCGCTCGTTGGTCACTTCTAAGGTAATTGACCGCACGGCTAACAGCTCGGGCTGGCCCTCGCCTGTCTCGGCTTGCTTCTCTTCCTCGCCAGGCTTGATGCGCAAGACATAACGTAGGATGATGAAGGCCAGAATGACGCCGATGACACCCATGGGGTAAGCTAAGGCATATCCCGTGGCGATGTCGGGGCTCTCCACACCTTTCAGACTAAAATAAGCCTGCTGTGCCGCGCCCAGTCCAGGCGTGTTCGTAACGGCACCTGAAAGAATGCCGGCCAGTGCGGTGATGGGAGTGCCTGTGGTATAGTAGATTCCCACGGCAGTGAAGATGCTGATAAAGATGGTGATCAGCACCAGCATGTTGAGCTGAAGCCCACCTTTCTTGAATGATGCGAAGAAGCCCGGTCCCACCTGTAAGCCTAATGCATAGACAAAGAGCACCAGTCCGAACTCACGAAGGAAGTGAAGCAGTTCTACGTTGAGATTGAGGTTGAAATAACCGAAAACAATGCCCACAATAAGAACCCACGTGAGCCCAAGAGAAACGTTTTTTACTTTTATCCTGCCCAACAGCAGGCCAAGGGTGATGACCAAGGCAAGGATAAAGATGGAATGGGAGACGCCACCTGCCCAATAGGCTTGCGAGCCCTCAAACAATGTCCTGATAAAATCCATTGCTAAGATTTGAAAAATGCTGATATATAGAAAGACACTGCAAAGTTACGACTATTTTAAAGATTATTGGTAATTTTGCAGATATAAAAATATGTGGAATTATCCATAAAACTCACAAAGGGTATGAAAATGTGGATGAACCCTATATTTCACGATAAGAGACAAAATGAGAAAACTGTTTCTCCTGCTACTGCTCGTTGGATCGCTCGCCCTTCATGCCGCGTCCATCAATGTTGACTCCTTGATGAATGCCCAGCGCAAGGAAACGCACCAGCTTCCACGTCAGATGGTCACTTACTGCTTCAACATCAACACAGGCTACGATGTCACGTTTTCGCACGAGCTTGACTATCAATGGTACCCACTGAAATACATGGGTATCGGAATAGGCGTAGAGTATGACAAGAATGATGTCGTTGACCAGCAGTCAAGAGATGAGAAAAACGGTTGGGGCTATTCCTACGACAAGGACGCCGTGGTGCGCCTCAACTTTCTGCCGATGCTCTCCTTTCGCACGCCGTCCGTGTGGTTCAGTTACGACCGTTCATGGGGAATGATGCTCCGCTGTGACCCGATGATCATGCTGTCGGTACCCACCAACGATCATATGTGGATCACTCCTGAGCCTTTTCCGGGGACAGACAATTACAGGGAAGGTAATGTAAAGGTGAGCAACCACGGAGGCAAATGGCTCTCATGGCGTGTGCGCTCGGCTTTGTCGTTTTACAATGAGTTCGGTATGATCTCCATTGGCTACAGCTTCTCCAACTACAATCTCTATTCGTGCCGTAACAATATGGTCTATCGCGGCAAGAAGATTTTTAACCGTGGCCAAGACGATACCTCCACGCTCTTTATCTCAATAGGTGTGTGCTTCTGAATGGTCTGCACATTCCCTCAATATGCTTCGCGGTACTTGTTCTCGTCCTTGTCCTGCAGCATGGAGAGGTAGCTATTGTATCGGCTCTCTGCAATATAATGCTCTTCTACGGCCTTACGCACAGCGCAGCCCGGTTCGTGAGTATGTGTGCAGTTGGAGAAACGGCAGTCTTTAGAGAACTTAAATATCTCCTTGAAATAGCTTCCTATTTCTTCGGGCTCCATGTCGAAAGTACCGAAGCCTTTGATGCCCGGCGTGTCGACGAGCCATCCGCCACCCTCGACGGGTACCATTTCGGAGAAAGTGGTGGTGTGCATGCCTGTGTCGTGTGCATCGCTGATGTCGGCTACTCGAGCTTCAGCCCCCGGCACAAGGAGGTTGAGCAGTGTTGACTTGCCTACGCCGCTGTTGCCGCTGAGCAATGTTACTTTGTCTTTCAATGATACTTTTAGAGGTTCGGTGCCTTCTCCTGTATGTGCGGAGACCTCATGGCAAGTATAGCCGATGGTGCGATAGAGGTCAACAGCCATCTGCTGGTAGTGCCGTTCATCCTCGTTGAGGAGGTCGGTCTTGTTGAATATAAGTGTCACAGGAACTGAGTAGGCTTCAGCTGAAGCGAGAAAACGATCAATGAATGTCGTTGAGGTCTCAGGATGAGCCACGGTGACAACGAGAAGCACTTGGTCCAGATTGCAGGCGATGATGCTACTCTGCTTTGAGAGGTTGGTAGCTCGGCGGATAATGTAGTTCTTTCGGTCATCGATGGCAGTGATAAGGCCTTGTCCTTCATCATTGATAACGATGTCTACGCCGTCGCCCACGGCCACAGGATTGGTTGAACGGATGCCTTTGAGCCGGAAGTTGCCCTTCACTTTGCTTTCAACCGTTTGCTTTTCATCGGTCAACACCGTGTACCAAAATCCGGTATTTTTGATGACTAAACCATGCATAATTTGATTTGAGAGATCAGATAATAAGAAGTTCAGAAAACCAAAAGTTCAGGAGACTGTTGAATGATTGAGCTTTGTCGGGCCTCAATGATTACTTATCTTGCATTCATTGACATGATAATGGCGGAAACTCCTGAACTTCTCAGCTTCTGAATTAAATCGTCATGATCTCTTTCTGCTTGGCCGCCAGTGTGGCGTCAATCTGCTTGATGAATTTGTCGTGAAGTTTCTGCAAACTGTCCTCTGCGTCCTTCTCTATATCTTCTGAGAGACCGTCCTTAATGGCTTTCTTAAGCTTTTCCTTATAGTCAGCACGCACGTTGCGTACCTGCACCTTTGTCTGTTCTCCGATCTTATTGCACTGTTTTACGAGCTCCTTACGGCGTTGTTCGGTGGGCTGAGGAATGCGGATAATAACCATCTCGCCGTTGTTTTCAGGCGTAATGCCGACATCAGAGTCCATGATGCCCTTCTCAATGTCCTTGATAGCCTTACGCTCCCAAGGGCGAATGGTAATGGTGCGGGCATCGGGCACCTGTAGAGCAGCCACTTGGTTCAGAGGTACAGCCTGGCCATACGACATGACGCGTACGGAGTCAAGTATAGCGATGTTAGCACGACCCGCGCGGATGCGGGACAGTTCTTCCTCAAGGAAAGTGGCGCTTTTCTTCATTTTATCCTCGGCGCTCTTCAAAGTTTCTTTTACGTCTATCATAAGATAAAGGTTTAAAATTCAATATCGATTACAAATTTACCGACTTTTTCTCAAAAGAAAAGGCTTTTTATTGGGAATTTTTAGAGATTTGGCAAAAAGAGATACTTGGTTGTTGTGCAAGGCTATTGAATTACTTCTTCTATGCGATTAGTCAGTGCCACGAAGTCAGCAACAGATAGTTGCTCAGGGCGCTGGGTCATCATCTCACCGGCAAAGAAATCAGTAGGCGGCATGCTATCCTTGCTGAAGAGAGGCTTGAGTGATACGCGGAGCATTTTACGGCGTTGGTTGAACGCTGTTTTTACCACGCGTTTGAAAAGTGCTTCGTTGCAGCCCAAGTTGGTGACACTGTTGCGTTTCATGCGGATGACGGCACTCTTGACTTTGGGTGGCGGGTTGAACACGTCCTCGTCGACAGTGAAAAGGTACTCTGTGTCATACCATGCCTGTATCATTACGCTGAGGATGCCATACTGCTTTGAGCCGGGGTTAGAGGCGATGCGCAAGGCTACCTCGCGTTGGATCATTCCCGTACAGCAGGGGATCAGGTCTTTGTTGTCGAGCATCTTGAAGAAGATCTGTGAGGAGATGTCGTAGGGATAGTTGCCTGTAAGCACGAAAGGCTTGCCGTCGAACACCTGCCACAGGTCCATGCGCAAGAAGTCTTCGCCGAGAATCTTGTCGTGCAGCTTCGGGAATTTATCATTGAGGTATCTCACGCTCTCATCATCTATCTCCACCGCCTTCACCTCGCGGGGTTTCTCCACAAGATATTGTGTCAGCACGCCCATGCCTGGACCTATCTCCAGCACGGGAATGTCAGGGCATGCGTCTACGGTGTCAGCGATGCGTCTTGCGATATTGAGGTCGGTCAGGAAGTGCTGACCGAGGTTTTTCTTTGGTCTGACCTGTCTCATAAACGTCGGATGGTAGAGTGTCTTAAGTTGAGGACGTTCATTGGAACTGTCCCTGTATGGTTGATTATCCTTCACGGAAGAAGTCGAGACACTGCTTTAACTCTTCGTCGGACGCCGTCTGGTCAATATGGATTTCACCCACATCGGAGAGAAGAGTGAAGTTGATAATGCCCGAAGTGTTTTTCTTGTCGTGGCGCATAAGGTTGATGAGCGCGTCGTAGTCGTCGCACGAAATGTTCATTTGCCCGTAATATTGTCGGATATACTGTACAGTCTGGTGCATTCTCTCTGTGGGGAAGCCTAACTTTAAAGCCGAGAGCCACAGTTCGCAAATGAGTCCGTAGGCCACGGCATAGCCGTGTAAGATGGGCTCCGTGCCGTTGTCTTTATACCGCAGGAGCGATAGGCTCTCGAAAGCATGGCCAAAGGTATGGCCGAAATTCAGCGCCTTGCGTATGCCCTTCTCCTTGGGATCTTTTTCCACAATGCGCTCTTTCACGCTCACCGAAGTACCGAGCATGGTGAGCAGATGGCGTAAATCGGGGGTGGCAAGGTCGTATTTGAGCAGCTCAGCCCATGTCCGGCTGTTGGATATAAGCCCGTGCTTGAGCATCTCAGCATAGCCTGACCGCAAGTTCTTGTCGTCGAGGGTACGCAGAAATTCGGTATCAAGCAACACAAAGCGTGCGTCGTTGAATACGCCTACCTCATTCTTGAAGCTGTCAAGATTGATACCTGTCTTTCCTCCGACGGAGGCATCGACCATGGACAGCAGTGTGGTGGGAATGTTGATAAAGTCGATTCCTCGCTTGAACGTGGAAGCAGCAAAGCCGCCGAGATCGGTCACCATGCCGCCGCCGAGGTTGACTAAGAGGGAGTGGCGTGTGGCTCTGCCGCGCTCCAGTTCGCGCCATACATATACCAGCGACTCAACATTCTTGTGAATGTCGCCTGGAGCTATGGTGATGACATGCGCCTCGCGCATGCTGATAAATGTTTCTATTAGCGGCCAGCAGTGCTCCCGCGTGGTGTCGTCAGTGAGCACGAAGAGGTTATCGTGCTCACATTCGGAGATCGCCATTGCCAAGTTGGTGGCAAGTTGGTGTGTAATTAACACTCTTTGTTTCATCATACGCATACTTAACGTTCAATTGCAAATATACGTATAAATGGATTACATCATAGCATTTTGTCTTGATAAATTATCATTTTTTAATATAAGTACGCAGCCTATTGCGCATTTCATCCCTGTTATGTGCAGGATAAACTGCCTTGTTCGTATTCCTTCTGATTAAACGTTTTTGATGTTGTATGCGTCTACATATTGACATTCATCGTAAGAGACAAATAATAATCAGACATGAAAAGATTTTTAATGCTCGCCTTTATGACCGTGGCAGTCATCTGTGCTATGGGTCAGAAGCGGGAAATCTCCGGTACTATTCTTGACCGTCAGAGCAAGGACGCTGTGACCATGGTAACGGTTCAACTGCTCAAACGAGATTCCACGTTCGTTGGCGGCTCGCTGTCTGACGATAAGGGCCGGTTTTCCATCAAGGCTCCTTCCAATGGGCAGTACATCCTCAAGCTTTCGAGTGTAGGCTACAAGACGCTCACTCGCCCCATTACGATCCAACAGAATGCCGACGTGAAGTTGGGGCAACTGAACCTTGCGCCCGATGCCATTATGCTCAAAGAAGCCACGGTGACGGCGCAGGCACAGAAGGTGGTGGTCAAGGAAGACACCTTTGAGTATAACGCCAACGCTTATCGCACGCCAGAGGGCTCCACCATTGAGGAGCTCGTTAAACGGTTGCCTGGCGCGCAGGTCGGCGACGATGGAAAGATCACTATCAATGGCAAAGAAGTGAAGAAAATCCTCATCGACGGTAAGGAGTTTATGACTGGAGACACTAAGACGGCGATGAAAAACATCCCTACCTCCATCATCAATAAAGTGAAGGCATACGATCAGAGAAGCGATCTCTCCAGAGTCACAGGCATCGACGATGGCAATGAGCAGACGGTACTCGACTTCGGCGTGAAGCCTGGAATGAACAAAGGCATGATGGTCAATGCCGATGCCGCCGTAGGCACCAAGGACCGCTATAGCGCCCGCGCTTTCGGAGGATATATGAAAGATAACCTTAAGATCTTCGGTATGGGCAATGCCAACAATGTCAATGACATGGGCTTCGGCGGGCGCGGTGGCTTTTTCGGCGGCGGACGCAACGGGCTCAATGCCACGAAGATGGCGGGTATGAATGTCAACTATGAGAAAAAGGATACGCTCAGAGTGGACGGAAGCGTGCGCTGGAACCATAGCGACGGCGATACGTGGAGCAAGTCGAGCTCAGAGAACTATGTCAGCACGGTTGGCTCTTTTTCCAACAGTCTCAACCAGTCGTTTTCACGTGGAAACAGTTTCAACGCACAGGCACGTGTGGAATGGACTCCTGACTCCATGACTAACATCATGTTTCGTCCTAACATCTCGCTGAGCACCAGCGACGGACTGTCATCAGGTAGGTCGGCATCGTTCAACGAAGATCCTTATAAATATGTGGAGGACCCGCTCATTGCTGAGGCAATGAAGACTTTAGGTGCAGACAGCATTGCCGTCAACTCCAATGCCTCCAACAGTATTTCCTATTCCAAGAGCAACAGCATCGGGGCGATGCTGCAGCTCAACCGTAAGCTTAACAACCGTGGCAGAAATATCACCCTGCGTGCGGACGTGAGCTACACCGACTCCAAATCAAATTCACTTTCTACCAACAATGTTCATCTCTATCAAATCCAGACTGCCTTAGGGCAGGACTCTACCTATCAGACCAACCGTTACAACCTATCGCCTTCTAAAAACTGGAGCTATACTCTGCAAACCACCTACAGTGAACCGCTGTGGAAGGCTACTTTCCTGCAGATGCGCTATCAGTTCAAGTACAGCTATAGCAAGAGCGACCGCTCCACCTATGACTTCTCCAACCTCGGCGAGGACTTTTTCAGCGGGCTCACCCCTGCCTACCGCAGCTGGGGAGGCTATCTCGACAGGCTTGAACATCCCTACACCGACTATCTTGACAAGAACCTCAGCCGTTATTCAGAGTATAAAAACTACACTCATAACATTGAGCTGACGTTTCGCATGATCCGTACCAAATGGCAGCTCAATGCCGGAGTGATGGTACAGCCGCAGAAGTCGCATTATATTCAGAACTACCAGGGGGTATCGGTTGACACCACACGCACCGTGACCAACTTCACCCCGACCTTAGATTTCCGCTATCGATTCAACAAACTCAGCAATCTGCGCGTCAACTACAGGGCCTCTACCTCGCAGCCCAGCATCACACAGCTTCTCGACATCTACGACGATTCCGACCCGCTTAACATCTCAACCGGTAATCCTGGATTGAAACCATCGTTCAATCAGAACTTCAGGCTCTTCTACAACAGTTATTTCGAGAAGACGAAGCAGTCTGTCATGACTTTCGTTGATTACAACAACGCGCATAACAGCATCAGCAATAAGGTGACCTATAACGAGAAGACTGGTGGAAGGCTTACACGCCCAGAGAATATCAACGGCAACTGGAATGTCAACGGGGCGCTGATGTTCAACACACCCCTTGATTCCGCCGGATTCTGGAATATCAATACCTTCGCCAATATCAGTTATGCCAACAACGTGGGCTATATCGCCCTCCAACGCAATGCCAATTCTATCAAGAACACCACGCGCGACATGACTGTTGGCGACCGCCTTGCGGGAAGTTACCGCAACGAGTGGCTGGAGGTAGAGCTCAATGGAGCGTTCAGCTATCGCCATTCCAACAACAAGCTGCAACCAGCCTCCAACTCCAACGTGTGGCGGTACAGTTATGGTGGAAGTATCAGTGCCACAGCACCTTGGGGTACCACTCTTTCCACCGACATCGACATGAATTCACGCCGCGGATACACTGACAACTCATTAAATACCAACGAACTGGTATGGAACGCGCAGCTTTCACAGAGCTTCCTCAAAGGCAAGCCGCTCACAGTTATGCTGCAGTTCTACGATATTCTGCACCAGCAGAGCAACCTCAGCCGCGCCATCACTGCCTCCATACGTTCGGATACTGAGTACAACGCTATCAACAGCTATGTAATGCTCCACGTCAATTATCGACTCAACCTCTTTGGCGGAAAGAATAACCGTCCTCATGGAGCTGATGGTCCAGGTTTCCGTCGTGGTGGTCGTCCGCCTATGGGTGGTCGCCCGCCTATGGGTGGTGGTCGTCCGCCGCGTGGAAGCGGTTTTGGCGGATTCTGACCTCTGCCACATTGTGCTCATCGTGCAGTGTCATTGCGTCAACGGCGTAAAGGCAATGCGTCTACAGTGTAAAGGCAATGCGTCTACAGTGTAAAGGCGATGCGTCTACAGTGTAAAGGCAATGCGTCTACAGTGTAAAGGCAATGCGTCAACGGCGTAAAGGCGATGAGATGAATTAACGCTTTTTATCTTTGAAATGTCGGGAAAAGATTGTAAGTTTGCAAAACAATAATAAAAGCTCTATGGACATCAAAGAAGAAAAGAAAATTATAGAAAGCCAAGAAGGGTTGAGCCGCACCTTGGGCATGGAGTTTCTTTCCACGCCTGAGGAAGACACCTGTATGGCGCGAATGAAAGTGGACGGCCGTAATCGCCAGCCTTTCGGATTCCTTTCAGGCGGTGCCTCGCTGGCTTTGGCCGAGAACCTCGCCGGTGTGGGTTCCATGGCGCTCTGTCCGAAGAAGATTCCCGTGGGCATCAACGTTAGCGGCAACCATGTGCTCGCCGTTAGGGAGGGTGACACGGTCACTGCTTATGGCAGATTACAATCGAAAGGAAACACCCTGCACGAGTGGCAGATAGATATCAAAAACTCGGAGGGCAACCTTATCTCTACCGTACATGTAACCAACTACCTTATTTCGCCGAGGAAGAATGGATGAAGTATTTTACAGACTTCCAGAGACTACGGCATACCATTATTTGAGTGGCAAGGCTGTAAAACTTGACGGCATTGGCGACTTGCAGGGCCGTAGTGGTTTTGTTTTCGCTCCGTTTCATGCGGATGCCAACAGTTCCATCGTGCTGCTCAGTGCCGTGCATCCAGAGTCGGCAGAAGTGCCAACAAGCGCTGTTTCCTCAGCGGTGGCTTTCTCAGAGGAAAGCCATAGGGAGGCTTACCACGAGGCCTTTGCCCGGTTGCATGGGGCAATAGATGACCGTGATTTGGGAAAAGTGGTGCTCTCGCGCCGCGCTGACATTGAGGTGGCCTCGCCGGTGGATGCCTGCGAAGTCTTCTTCAAGGCTTGTCGGCTGTATCCTCATCAGATGATCGTGTTGGTCTCGACGGAACTGACGGGTACCTGGCTCATGGCCACACCTGAACTGCTCTTGGAGCGGAAAGACAATTGTTGGGCGACCATGGCGTTGGCAGGCACCATGACGACACCTGGCCCGTGGAGTGACAAGAATCTTCGGGAGCAGTATATCGTCACTACGTATATCCGCGAGCGCCTGCTGCGCCACTCGTACATGGTCAGGCAGATACCGCCGCGTACAGTCATGGCCGCACGGCTCTATCATCTGCAGACCGACTTCGAGTTCCATCTCAACGATGATGCCGACATTGTGAAGGTATTGGCCGACCTTTTCCCGACACCTGCCGTGTGCGGCATGACCAAGCAGCGCGCCTTAGAGGCCATCCTCAGCGAGGAGGGTTTAGACCGCAAATATTACAGTGGTTTCTGTGGCTTGTGGAATCTGCCGGTGGACAAGACTGCTGCCGGCGAGCCCGGCAACTCCGACGGCTCTGGCAATGCCTGCAACACGGCCACGGCTCTTTATGTTTCCTTGCGTTGTATGGAGATGGACGGCATGCGGCTTCATCTTTATGCCGGTGGCGGGCTGCTCGATGTGAGCGATGAGGACACTGAATGGGAGGAAACAGAGAAGAAGCTGCAGACCATGAAGGCTCTGCTCTGATTTTGACTTCCAATGTATTCTGGCAAAGTTTGAACAACCATGTATTCCGATAAGGAAAACATCAATATATTGACGTCTTTACTCTTGGCCCACGGCATCCGGCATGCTGTGGTGTGCCCTGGCTCGCGCAATGCGCCCCTCACCCATAACCTTTGTGAGGCACTGGGCAGTGGCTGTGAGTCGGTGACCGACGAGCGGTCGGCGGCATTCGTTGCCTTGGGCAAGGCGCAGGCCCTGGACGAGCCGGTGGCAGTGTGCGTCACTTCGGGATCGGCATTACTCAACACGCTTCCCGCGGTGGCGGAGGCTTGGTATCAGCATGTGCCTCTCGTTGTCATTTCTGCTGACAGGCCTGCGGCGATGATAGGACAACTTCAGGGCCAGACCCTGCCGCAGCAGCCCACGCTGACAACTTTCTGGGCGAAGGAAGTGAGCCTGCCGGAGCCTCACGATGAGGTAGAACGGTGGTATTGTAACCGCCTTGTGAATGAAGCATTGTGTGCAATGAGTCAATGCGATAAACGCCCCGTGCATATCAATGTTCCTGTCAGTGAGCCACTTTTCAACTTTACTACGCCTGAGCTCCCCTGTGAACGCGTGATACGTCTGACGAATATGAGCCTGTGGCCTGCGACACTGACCAGGGCTTTTTGCCAAAGTGTACGCCCGATGCTGGTCATCGGGCAGTTGTCGTTCAGCGTGGCGCGGCGGGTTGTCGATGGACTTGACAAGTTGCGTGGGAAGATAGTGGTGCTGCAGGAACAGTTGTCCAACGCTCAAGGGGCTCCCTGCCATTTTGATGAGGTGCTGAAAGAGATAGCCGGACAGGAGACTTATGAGCCCGATTTCGTCATTTATCTCGGCCAAACGCTCGTCAGCAAGCGTGCCAAGCACTTCCTGCAGCGATGTCGGCTCCGGCGATGTGTGGTGGTGAACGCTTCGGGTGAGCTGACCGACGTGACCATGCATGCCACCGATGTGGTGGTAGGTCGTGCGGAAGAAGTCATTGACAGCCTCTGCCATGCTATAAAAAAAGAAGATGTGTTTAGCGTAGGTGAGCCCCGTGCTTTCTATGAGCGATGGGCAACCGTACTCGACAAGCAGACGGCCTTCTGCCGGCAGTTCTCACCCGCTTATTCACAGATGATGGCGGTGAGAAGGCTGTGTAAGGTTGTGAACAATCAGTCATGCAGCCTGCAGTTCGCCAACAGCACCGTCATACGCCTGGGACAGCTCTACGCCAGTCATTATCTGTTTGTGAACCGCGGGGTCAACGGTATCGAAGGCAGTCTGTCCACGGCCGTGGGCTTCGCCTCATCTGTCTGTAGGCCAGTGTATTGTGTTATCGGGGACTTGAGCTTTTTCTACGACCAGAATGCGCTGTGGAATGGGGTTGACAAGCGACAGCTGCGCATCCTGCTACTCAACAATAGTTGTGGCGGTATATTCCACCAGCTGGCGGGGCTTGAAAAGAGTCCTTACAGAGACGACTATGTTTCCGCCGGCCACCATGCTTCTGCCAAAGGCATCTGCGAGGCCACAGGTGTAGCTTACCGGTTGGTGAAAGATGCGCGTACACTCGCTGACGGCATCAGTTGGCTGACTTGTGATTTAGCTGTGGGACCGATGCTGTTGGAAGTCTTCACTGACGCTGAAGCGGACGCAAGAGAATTACAACGGTATCTTCAATAATAAACTTATTAATAATCATGGAGGATAGAGAATGGAAGTCGATTGAGGGTTTCAACTTCAAAGAAATCCTTTTCGAAGAATACAATCATATTGCGAAGATCACAATTAACCGCCCGCGCTATCGCAACGCTTTCACACCACTGACGGTGTGGGAGATGAGCCAGGCCTTCACCTGGTGCCGTGACCGGCTTGACATTCGCGTAGTCATCCTTACGGGTGCTGGCGACAAGGCTTTTTGTTCGGGCGGCGATATGCACGTGAAAGGTCGTGGCGGCTATGTGGGCGACGACGGAGTGCCGCGCCTCAATGTGCTCGACGTGCAGATGCAGATCCGCCGTTTGCCGAAGCCCGTTATCGCCATGGTCAATGGTTATGCTATCGGCGGCGGGCACGTGCTGCATGTGGTGTGTGACTTGACCATCGCCTCTGACAACGCACGCTTCGGGCAGACGGGACCGAAAGTTGGCTCGTTTGATGCCGGTCTCGGCGCCTCGTACTTGGCACGTATCATCGGGCAGAAGAAAGCGAGGGAGATGTGGTTCCTCTGCAAGCAGTACTCGGCAGAGGAAGCCCTGCAGATGGGGCTTGTCAACAAGGTGGTGCCCCTTGAAGAGTTAGAGGATACCACGGTGGAGTGGGCTGAGACCATGATGGAGCGGTCGCCATTGGCCCTGCGCATGATGAAGGCGGGCTTCAATGCGGAGCTCGACGGACAGGCTGGCATTCAGGAACTTGCCGGCGACGCCACAATGCTCTACTATACGCTTGATGAGGCACAGGAAGGCGGCCACGCATTCTTAGAAAAGCGCAAGCCTGACTTCGATAAATACCCACAGTTTCCATAAAGACGGGAAAAAATACCGAGTTAAGTGGGCGCTTTGGTTCTTCATTCAGATTTGTGAAGAGATGAAATCAACTAAAAGCAAATACCGGAGAGAAGTTGAACTAATGAAGTGCGACAACACTATTTATATTGATGATTATGAGTATACCCGCGCAATCGTCAGACCTAATAAAACAATAAGGAAGTGATGAAGACGACAATTTCTTCTCGGCTTCTGCACTTCAAGCAGCCGGCTGGGACATCGCGCGGGATGTACACCACGCATCTGTCTTACTATGTGACCGTCGAGAAAGATGGCGTGAGGGGAGTGGGGGAGTGCTCGGTGTTGCCTGACCTCAGCTGTGATGCCCTGCCGCGTGAGCGATATGAGGCGGTGTTGAGGAAAGCCTGCACGTGGGTGGAGCGAACGGGTGGTATACCCTATGAGTTGCTGCGGCCTTACCCGTCCATTCTCTTTGGCTTGGAGACGGCCTTTGCTCAGCTCGATGCCGGCGGCTCCGAGGCTTTGTCGCAAACACCGTTTGCACGGGGCGAAGAGGGTATCACCATCAACGGACTGGTATGGATGGGCACTTTCGAGGAAATGGCCGCGCGCCTCGAGGAGAAGTTGCGGAAGGGCTTCCACTGCGTGAAACTGAAGGTTGGCGCCATCGATTTCGGACATGAGTTGGACCTTGTGCGCTATATCCGTGAGCGTTTTACCTGTGAACAGGTAGAGCTGCGCGTGGATGCCAATGGCGGCTTCGCGCCCGACAACGCCTTGGAGCGGCTTACAGCGCTTGCCGACTACGGCATTCACTCCATTGAGCAACCCATCCGGCAGCGTCAATGGCGTGAGATGGCACAGCTATGCTTGCGATCGCCCTTACCTATCGCACTCGATGAAGAGCTCATCGGTGTGAACCAGCCTGAACAAAAAGCCCGGTTGCTCGATGCTATCCATCCGGCCTTTATCGTGCTCAAGCCAAGTCTGCATGGCGGTATGAGGGGTTGCCGCGAATGGATCCGGCTGGCCAGGGAGCGTGGCGTTGGCTCGTGGATCACATCGGCTCTGGAGAGCAATGTGGGGCTCAATGCCATCGCGCATCTCTGTGCGGAGGTCTATGGGCCACACATCACTATGCCGCAGGGACTGGGCACAGGACAGCTGTATATAGATAATGTGGTAATGCCGTTGAAGATAGTAAGAGATCAATTATGGTTCTTGAAGAATTCTTAGCCGAGTGGAATAACGATAAGCCTACGATGCTGGTGCATACCAGCGGCTCCACGGGCAAGCCAAGGCCGATATGGGTGGAGAAGGCACGGATGTTGAACTCTGCGCGCATTACCTGCGATTTCCTTGGACTAAAGCCTGGCGACACGGCATTGCTTTGCATGCCGCTTGATTTCATCGCCGGCAAGATGGTGGTGGTTCGGGCCATAGAGCGGCAGTTGAAGCTCATCAGCGTGAAACCGTGTGGGCATCCTATGGCTTTGGCTGAGCCCACGACCTTTGCTGCCATGGTGCCCCTGCAGGTGTACAATTCACTACAGGTGCCAGAAGAGAAAGTAAGATTGAAGGCTGTCCGCCATCTTATCATTGGCGGAGGTGCTATTGACGACGATCTGGCTGCGGCACTTCGAACTTTTCCCAACTGCGTGTGGAGCACTTACGGCATGACGGAAACACTCTCGCACATTGCCTTGAGGCGGCTCAACGGTGAGGCAGCAAGCGATTGGTATACGCCTTTCGACAGCGTCAGGATTGACCACGATGATGATAGTTGCTTGATGATTGATGCTCCACTGGTTCATAAAGGCATATTGAAGACCAATGACCGTGTGGAGATTCGCGTGGATGAGCAGACGGGTATCCGACAGTTTAGAATCCTTGGACGTAAAGATAATGTTATAGATTCAGGTGGCATCAAAATACAAATTGAGGAGGTAGAGCAGAGGCTACAACCCTATCTTCGTGCTCCCTTCATGATCACGAAAGCACCTGACAGAAAGTTTGGAGAAGTGGTGGTGTTACTGTATGAGGGAGAGTACTCAGAGGTCTATATGAAGACACTCTGCAAACAGTCTCTACCGGCTTTTTGGATACCTAAAAGGTATATAAAAATAGCCCGTCTCCCGATGACGGGGACGGGCAAGCCAGCAAGGAGCGAGGCTGAGCGAATGGCAATTATTTCATCTTGCTGAGGAATTTGTCGACAGCCTCAATGATGACGTCGTTGAGCGTTATGCGGTTGAGTTGTGTATCGTTGAGGGCTTTGTATTGGAGCATTCGCGCGTAGAGTGACTGCGGCATGCGGCATCCTACGCTCTTGATGGGTTCTCCGGCGTATTTGGCATTGCGGTCGGGCACCTCATGCCGCTGTGCAGCATTGAGGCGCGGAGCCTCTTCCTCGGCTTTTCTCGATCGTGCTCGGGCCGATATGGCGGCCTTGGATCGGTAGCTCTTAGGCTGCTGTCTTGCCTCAGACACCGGTTCTGCCTGTAGTTCGGTTGCTGTTTCCGCTGTAGCTTTTATCTTTGGCTCGGCCTCTTTCACTGGTCCATTTTCTTGTGCTGACGCATTGTCTTCTTGCGCGTTTGCGTACAATTGTTCAACGGTTTTATCCTGATTAACTTTCTCATTATCAGTCGAGTTGTCTATATTCTCCTTGCCTGCCTGCAGCATTTTTGCGAGTTGATTCTGCAGGCTGCTCTTATTTCTTGTGATCTTCATGTTCGTGATTTGATTAGTGTGGATAATGTCAGAGTCCATTATTCTTCTCCGAAGATGGTCTTAGCCACCTTCATGTAGTCCTCTGCGGCGCGACAGTTGGGGGCATAGTTGATGACATTGGTCATTCTTGTCTGTGCTTCTGCCACTTTTACGGAGCGGTGGATGGGCGTGGGGATGAGTGAGTCTTCGAAATTGTTTTCAAGGAAGTCCTGCAACTCATTGGTGATGATGAGCTGGCTGTTGACCATTGTTGGCAGCAGGAGCATGTTGGCGAGATTAGGATTCAGCTCTTTCTGAATCTGCCGTGCCTGCTCAAGGATGCTTCCTACGCCGGTGACGCTGAGTCCTTCCATCTGTATGGGCACGAGAAGGGTAGTCGCCATGGCCATGGCGTTGCAGGTGCTCTGCGAGAGCGATGGCGGGCAGTCGATGAGCATGTAGTCGAAGTCGTCAAAGACGTTGCCGGTAGCCTCCTTCTCATCAATATCGCCCTGTGTCATATTAAAATAGCCCTGCATGACACATTTGGCGAGCACCAGGCGGGGAATATTCTGGCCGAAGAGTGAGACGTCGATATTTTGCATCTCAGCTGATCCTGGCACGTAGAAAATGCCCTCCGGCGATGAGTAGATGGGAATTTTAGTCACCTTAGTCATAGCGTCATAGATAGTCATGCGCGCGTATTCGGGGAGCGTCTTCCTGAGATCATTCCACCCAAGCAGAAAGGAGAGGTTGCATTGTGGGTCGAGATCCATGACGACAACTCTCTTTCCAGGGTGTATCTTGTGCAGACATGCGGCAAGTGTCTGTACGGTCGTCGTCTTTCCTACGCCTCCTTTGAAGTTGGTGACCGAGACCACGTCTGTGAGCTGGTGGCTTGTTATTTCTTCCATGGTATGATTGTATTTTTGGATTATTGTCTTATTGTCTCTTTGCATGCAATCGTTCTTGTTTCATTGCGCGCAACCCTTCTTAGTCCATAGCGCACAGTTGCATTTGTTTGCTTGTGCATTTGCACGCAATTATTCTTGCGTATTTGAACGCAATAGTTTCTTGCTTGTTTGTGCGTAATATAGCTTGCGTAATTGTGCGCAACCTATCAATCGTATATCTGCTTGCAAAGATACAAAAAACTGATGGACTCGGAAAATATAAAGAAGAGAAAGTGATGGAGAGTGAAACTAAAATGACCTTTGTGTCAAAGATCTTCGTAATAGGGGATTTGATCTAAGAATAAATATTTTTTACCATTAAGATCCCATCGGCAACAGTAATGGTGGATACCGTTTGACACCACGAGGTATGGAGCCTGCAACTGAAGGTTATAAGTCAGAACTTGATCGAAGACCTGCTGGGTGATTTCTACATGGGGAGCCTTATACTCAATGATCATTCTCGGTTGTAACTGCCGATCATAAAGCACGCTATCCGCCCTGAGCGTTTTATGTCCAATATGCAACTGCACCTCGTTGGCCAGTAGGGCTGCAGGGTAGCCGAGATCGACTGTGAGCCAGTGAATGAAATGCTGGCGCACCCATTCTTCCGGCGTCAGGGCTACCCAACGTCGGCGCAAAGAATCGAGCACTTGAGGTCGCCTGTCGATGCCGCGCAATTTTATGTCGTAGGATGGAAGGCTAAGTCGAATCATTTTATTAACTTTGCAAAGATAACGATTTTTTTGAAGAGAAAAGCTCATGGCAGACAAAAAAACAGTGCCAACCTTTGACGGCATCATGCATAACCTGAAAAACAACATCTTCTCACCTATATATATATTGATGGGCGAGGAGGGTTACTACATTGACCAGATCAGCAACTACATTCAGCATCATGTACTTTCCGTCGATCAGCAGGCGTTTGACCAGACAGTGGTTTTCGGCGCTGACGTCAGTGGTGCCCAGATAGCTGATCTTGCCATGCAGTTCCCCATGATGGCGCCACGCCGTGTCATTATTGTGAAGGAGGCGCAGGCCATGCGTTCGCTCGATAAGCTTGAGCGCTATGCCCTCAAGCCACAGCCTAAGACGTTGCTTGTGGTCTGCTATAAAAATGGTGCAATGAGCCGCCGGTCCAAGCTTGTGGCCGCAGCGGAAAAGATTGGCGTGGTATTTGAGAGCAAGAAGTTGCGCAACTGGCAGTTGCCCGGCCATATTCGATCTTATCTCACCACTCGCAAGGTGAGTATTGACGACAAGAGCGCCGCCATGATCGCTGACAATGTGGGTGCCGACCTCAGCAGACTCTACTCTGAGCTTGACAAGCTCATCATTGCCTTGCCCGACAGTGACCGGAGAGTTACTCCTGAGATGGTAGAGAAGCATATCGGCGTGAACAAGGATTTCAACTCCTTCGAGCTCCGAGATGCCATCGTCAATCGCGATGTCTTGAAGGCTAATAGAATCATCAAATATTTTGACAATAATCCTAAGGTAGGATCTCTTTACAGCTTTCTTCCTCTGCTTTTCGGATTCTTCCAAAACATGATGCTGGCCTACTATGCTCCCAACCGCACCGACCAGAATGCCTTGGCTGCTTACCTTGACGTGAGGAGCGTGTGGGGAGTGAAGGACTATCTCACAGGCATGAGAAACTATACGGGCCGAAAGACGATGCAGATTCTACAGAAGCTGCGCGAGATTGATGCCAAGAGCAAGGGTTTGGACAATCCTTTCACCTCCTCTGGCGACCTGATGAAGGAACTTATCTTCTTTATTTTGCACTGAAAGTGCCTTTTTTGAGTCCTTTTCAAGCTATTTTGAGACTAATCTCTTCTAAAATAAGCGTCCGAGAGGATGCTTTTTTTTATGCTTAAAAAGGTGATAATAGGGGAGTTAACACCAAAAAATGCATTTGAGAATCGTGTATTTCCAGCCATCCGTATCTGTTGTTCGGAAAGGGCGTCTTCATGCTCTAAATTGCCTTCTTGTAGTGCTTGAAATTTACGATTAAGAATCATTAAGGTTGAATAGACTGAATTTTTATTTGTCTAAATATAAATCATAGGGTGGAGAAGTTTATAAATTAAAATATAAATTTGAATATATGAAACTATCGAGACTTTATGCCACATCTCTGTGTAGATCTAAATATTTAAGATTATAAATATAAACTTATAAATATTCAAACACTTAATAAGGATATAATTATATGATAATCATATATTTAAGTGATTTATCTCAAAAATTATATCTATTCATATCCGGTTTAAAAGTTGGATAAGATAAATATGGAGGAAAAACGGAACGAACTGAATTTGCCATTCAAAATAGAGTCAGTAAGTTACTAAATATCTATGAATTAAATGTTTGTATTGTTTTATAGTAAGTTATTTATGTTTGTAAATTTAAGGATTGTGCTTTTAAGTTTTAAATATCGAACTGTAAAGTTATTGGTTTACAAAACCAAAGTTTTATATTCGAAATTATCCTTTATAAAGTTGTGGATGTCGGGGAAATAGTTTAACTTTGCAAATATAATCATTCGAGGCCATTTTGTGCCCTCTTAGAGACTGAACACATGGAAAACGATCATTTAAAGGACAGAATCAAAGCCATCATGGATAGCAAGCACATGAATAATAAAGTGTTTGCTACCGAGACCGGCATCAATGAAGGTACGCTGAGTTTGCTTCTCCGCGGCAAAACTCAACCCACCTTGAAACATTACGAAGCCATTCATACTCGCTTCCCTGACATCACGATGGAATGGCTTTTTGATGGCAAGGGTTCTATGTATCCTTCTGGAGAGGAACAGTCGGCCGCTGTTCACGAGTCATTATCCGAAGTGTCTCAGGCGACTTCCTTCCCTTCCTCCTCTACTCCTTCGCTCTTTGATACCAACCGCTCGCAGAGTATTGAC
Organism: Hallella multisaccharivorax DSM 17128; assembly: GCF_000218235.1. Classification (GTDB taxonomy): domain Bacteria; phylum Bacteroidota; class Bacteroidia; order Bacteroidales; family Bacteroidaceae; genus Prevotella; species Prevotella multisaccharivorax. The sequence continues at coordinate 1,260,681 of NZ_GL945017.1, forward strand.
AAGGCTGGATACAATGAAAAAATAGCAGTTAAAATAGTTGACAAACCACAGCGGAGAATCACTGAGATCCGTGTTTTTTTTGACGATCAGACCTGGGAGTCGTTTGTGCCCAAGAAATAAAAGTCAGCCAGTTTTTCTCCAACTTGTTTGGCATGTAGCGATTAAACGCTTATCTTTGTGGTTGCAAACGTTCAACATTACCAATGAAATGGTATATTCGGCTATCATTTTAAGACTGCAATCATGAAAAAATATTGTTTAGATCTCCGTGTAGTTTCCAGCCAGCGCCTGACCGCTCATCACGTCTTGCTGAAGCTGACTCACGATGATGTCTTGCCTCCGATGCTTCCCGGGCAGTTTGTGGAGGTACGTGTCGACCATTCACCTTCCACTTTTCTCCGTCGGCCTATTTCTATCAATTATGTAGACGTGAAGCGTAATGAGCTGTGGCTTCTCATAGCGGGTATAGGCGCTGGTACCCGTCGCCTGTGTCTTCTCTGCGAGGGTGACTCTGTCAACTGTCTACTGCCTCTTGGCCATGGCTTCAGCCAATCCTCATCTCTTCCTGACGGCAGCAAAGTGCTCTTGGTAGGAGGCGGCGTAGGTGTGGCTCCGTTGCTCTGGCAAGGCATTAAGCTGCGTGAAGGCGGTCATGAGCCTTCTTTCCTTTTGGGCGCACGGTCCGCAGGCGATTTGCTGGAGTTGAATCATTTTCAGCAGGTAGGAGCTGTCTATCTCACTACCGAGGATGATACAGTGGGTGAGAAGGGTTTCGTGACTAATCACTCCATACTCCGGCGTCAGCGTTTCGACTTGATCCAGACCTGCGGGCCAAAACCGATGATGATGGCTGTGGCGAGTTATGCGCGTGAGCGCGGTATTGATTGCGAGGCTTCTCTGGAGAACCTGATGGCGTGTGGACTGGGCGCCTGTCTGTGCTGCGTGGAGAAAACCACGGAGGGTAATCTTAGAGTGTGCGAGGATGGTCCTGTCTTCAACACGCGCCGGCTGCTGTGGTAGTGGGAGAAGACTCCGTGAGTCCAGGGAATCAGAAGATCCAAGGAGTTCGGTCATATGATAAAGTCTCTTTTGGGGTTCTGAACCTTAGGAATAAATAATAGAAGATAAGGACATCAAACACACAATCTTCTCTCAATATGACGAAGAATGTCTCTGACTTCTCTCGCTTCTAAAACTTATAAATGTAAAAATAAAATACCTATTATGATTGACTTAAATGTAAAGATAAATAATTTTTCGCTTCGTAATCCTATTCTGACTGCCAGTGGCACTTTCGGCTATGGATTGGAATTTCAAGACCTTGTGCCTTTGGAAGAGTTGGGCGGCGTCATCGTCAAAGGCACTACGCTTGAGAGACGCGAGGGAAACGACTACCCGCGTATGGCCGAGACGCCCTCGGGCATGCTCAATTGTGTGGGCCTTCAGAATAAAGGGGTGGACTATTTCTGCCAAAATATCTATCCTCAAATCAAGGATGTTGACACACATTTCATTGTCAATGTGAGCGGCAATTCGCCCGAAACTTATGCTGAATGCGCTGCGCGAATTGATGCCTTGGAGAAGATACCTGCCATCGAGCTGAATATCTCCTGCCCCAATGTGAAACATGGAGGTATGGCCTTCGGCGTGTCCTGTGCGGGAGCCGCCAGCGTGGTTAGGGCGGTGCGCACGTGTTATCACCGGACACTCATCGTGAAGCTTTCGCCCAACGTCACCGATATCGCAGAAATAGCCTGTGCGTGCGAGGCTGAGGGTGCTGATGCCGTCTCGCTTATCAATACTCTCATGGGTATGTCCATTGACATTGAGGGCCGCCGGCCTCGTCTCTCTATTGGTACGGGTGGGCTTAGTGGTCCCGCGGTGAAACCTGTTGCCGTGTACATGGTGCATGAGGTGGCAAAGGCTGTACACATCCCCGTGGTGGGGCTGGGCGGCATCATGACAGCCGAAGACGCCATCGAGTTTCTCATGGCTGGAGCCACAGCAATAGAGATTGGTACGGCTAACTTCATTGATCCACAGGTGACGATGAAAGTCAAGCGTGGTATGACAGATTGGCTTGAGCGGCATGGTTGCCGGAGTGTGAATGAGATCATTGGATGTGTCAAGTGAGAATTAATCTCCAGATCGGTCTATCGGGCATTTTTTGTATCTTTACAACAGCAAAAATACACAAAACTATACTCCAACTGGGAAAATCTTAGAATCTCAAGTCTCATTAAGGTGGTTGCAGACATACTCTTCTGTCCATGAAAGACACGGAGGATACAAAGCCGGCTGACTTTAAGACAGAAAGACAGAAAGAACAAAAAATGAATATCCGCAATCATCCAAATTAACAGAGTTTATACTGCCATCATTGTGCTTGGCGCAAACTCTGTAGCTGTATGATTGACTAACAGAAAGGAATTACTATGAATTTGACTGATTTCTACAAGACTTATCTGGACGAGGAGGCCTGCGAGCGTGCTCTCAAGGAATATCGCGAGTAACTATTCAGCTGGCAGGGGAGTAGTCTCTCTGCGCTTCCGTGACAACTCAGTCTTTTTGACATGATGTTTCGGAACGGCCAAATGTTAGTCGTTTTCAGATATGAGCTTTCCGATAAAATCATCCTTGGGTGCCATGTCCGACACAAGACGAAACAGGGTCTTGAACTTTGCATATGCGCCTTGGGATCTTCGGTTTAAATCGGTCGGACGTTATTTGAGGACCGGTACAAGACCGGCCCCTGCACCGTAACACCAATGTCCACTGCACACCATAAACGCACCAACACCCAATACACACCAATAGTATTGTTTCACGATAGGGATGGTTAGGGGGCGCCCGTAACCGAACATTAGGTCTTCCAAAAAATTGACATACCGTAAACGGATAATTCGTAACTTTGCGGTAGTCATCAATAAAATGCCCGTCACTCTCTCCTCATCGCCTAACCCCACCTGCCCACTGGCTTATCGATTGTGTGCAACACCGCCATATAGGTATAGTGGAATATTGCTTGTCGATACATTAAAAAATATCAGATATTTGGTCGTTTCAAAAAAAAAATATACCTTTGTCGTTGATATGGAAAGCAAGAATAATAGCGATAATCGCACCAGTATCCCCACCAGAACTAACCCGTTTATGGAGTCCTACGGCACGCTCCACGATACGGTGCCGTTTGACAAGATACAGTTCGAGGATTTTGAGCCCGCCTTTTTAGAGGGTATCCGCCGTGACAATGAGGCCATTTTACGGATCGTCGATAACTTTGAGGCACCCACCTTCGACAACACCATTGCTTGGACCGATGATAGTAAGGGTGAACATTATTACGACCTGCTTGACCGCGTGTCCAACACTTTTTCCTGCCTCATGAATGCTGAGACCAATCCACAGATGGAGGCATTGGCGCAGAAGCTCAGCCCCGTGCTGACGAAGCACGAGAACGATGTAACCCTCAATCCCAGACTCTTTGCGCGCATTAAGCAAGTGTATGAGCATCACCGGAAACTCACGGCAGAGGAGCAAATGCTACTTGACAAAGAGTATGATGCTTTTGTGCGCAGCGGTGCCCTGCTCGACGAGGCCGGCAAGGACCGCCTACGAAAGCTTACCGAGGAAGCCTCCATGCTCGCGTTGCAGTTTTCGCAAAACCTGCTCAAGGAAAACAAGGCCTACATTCTTCACCTCACTGATCGCCGGCAGCTTGACGGGCTGCCCGATACCGCCGTTGACGCTGCGGCGATGGCCGCCAAAGAGAAGGGGCTCGAAGGCTGGGTGTTTACGCTTGACTTCCCCAGCTACTCGCCGTTTATGACCTATTCCACGCAGCGCGACCTTAGGAAGCAGATCTACATGGCTCGAAGCACGGAATGCACCCACGACAATGACGCCAATAACCTCGACATCTGCCGCCGTCTGGTCAATGTGCGCCGCGAAATTGCCCAGATGCTCGGCTACGACACTTTTGCCGACTACGTGCTCAAGCACCGCATGGCCAGCAATGTGGAGAATGTCTACAAGCTCATCCACGATCTCATCAACGCCTACAAGCCCGCCGCTATCGAGGAGGTAAAGGCCGTTGAGGAAGGAGCGCGCCGCGCCGAAGGCCCTGATTTCAAGTTGGAGCCGTGGGACTTCTCCTTCTACTCGCATAAGCTGCAGATGGAGAAATATAACCTTGACGCGGAGATGCTGCGCCCCTACTTCCAGCTCGACAATGTGGTAAAAGGCGTCTTCGGACTCGCCAACCGTCTCTATGGTATTACCTTCAAGGAAAACAAGCAGATTCCCGTCTATCATCCCGACGTGAAGGCCTACGAGGTCTTCGACAAGGATGGCAGCTATCTCGCCGTCTTCTACGCCGACTTCTATCCGCGTGAAGGCAAGCAGGGCGGCGCGTGGATGACTGAGTTCCAGGGGCAGTGGATCACGAAGAAGGGCAAGAATGTCAGGCCGCATGTCAGTGTGGTGACCAATTTCACCAAGCCCACGGCCACCAAACCCGCGCTACTCTCCTTAGGTGAGGTGGAAACCTTTCTCCATGAGTTCGGCCACTCACTTCACGGCATGTTTGCCAACACACGCTTCGAGAGCCTCTCCGGTACTAATGTTTGGTGGGACTTTGTGGAGATGCCTTCGCAGTTCATGGAGAACTACGCTGTGGAGCCCGACTTTCTTCACACCTTCGCCTTCCACTATCAGACAGGCGAACCCATTCCCGACGAGCTCATCAGTCGCATTGTTAGAAGCCGTAACTTCAATGTGGCCTACGCTTGCATGCGTCAGGTGAGCTTCTGCCTGCTCGATATGGCCTACTACACCCAGCGTGAGCCGTTCACGCAGGACATCATCCCTTTTGAGAAACAGGCTTGGAAGGAAGCCATGGTTACCCCGCAGCTCCCGGACACGTGCATGACGGCGCAGTTCTCGCACATCATGGCTGGAGGGTACGCTGCCGGCTATTACAGCTATAAGTGGGCCGAGGTGCTTGACGCCGATGCTTTCTCCGTGTTCAAGCGGGAGGGTATCTTCAACCGCGCCACTGCCCAGCGCTTCCGTGACTGCATCCTCTCGCGGGGCGGCACCGAACACCCCATGACACTTTTCAAGCGTTTTCGCGGGCAGGAACCCACCATTGAAGCCTTGCTTCAACGCAACGGCATCAGAAAATGAACGGCCATTAACCCATATATTTACAATGAAGGAAGAGAAAGACAAAGACAAGAAATGCCAGCTCGATCAGCGCTATCTGCGTATGGCCCACATTTGGGCGGAAAACTCCTATTGCCGCCGCCGCAAAGTGGGAGCTCTCGTAGTGAAGGAAAAGACCATCATCAGCGATGGCTACAACGGTACTCCTAGCGGCTTCGAAAACGTGTGTGAGGACGCCGATGGCCTCACTAAGTCCTACGTGCTCCACGCCGAGGCTAATGCTATCACCAAGCTTGCGCGTAGCACCAACAGCGGCGAGGGAGCTACCCTCTATGTCACCGCATCGCCCTGCATCGAGTGCGCCAAGCTCATCATCCAGGCAGGCATCTGCCGTGTAGTCTACGGTGAGAAATACCGCCTCGACGATGGTATCCGGCTCCTGAGACGGGCTGGCGTTGAGACCGAGCTCCTCGAAGCGCTGCAGTCGGAGCCAACCCACGCAGATAACAATTGTGAGGAAAAACAATGAAGAAAGAAAATAAATACCGTTTCATGCCCCTGCTCATGGCGCTCTGTGTAGTGCTGGGCATTATGATTGGCTCCTTCTATGCCAATCATTTCTCCGGCAACAGGCTGACTATTGTCAACAATGGCTCGAGCAGACTCAATAACCTGCTACGTATCATCGACGACCAATATGTCGACAAGGTGGACATCGACTCCCTTGTCGAAAAAGCTATCCCTGCCATTCTTGCCGAGCTTGACCCCCACTCAGTCTATATCTCGGCAAAAGATGCGCAGAAAGCAGCCGATGATCTCAATGGCAGTTTCTCGGGCGTAGGCGTAGAGTTCACCATCCGCCAGGATACCATCCGCGTGCAGAATGTCATCAAGAATGGACCTGCTGAAAGGGCCGGCATCATCGCTGGAGACAAGATCGTGACCGTAGACGGCAAGACATTCGTAGGCAAGCAGGTCACCGATCAAGAGGCCATGCATCGCCTCAAGGGCCCTTCAGGCTCTAAGGTGCGCGTAGGTGTACTGAGGTATGGCCATAGAGGCGTGCTCACCTATACCGTTACCCGCGCTGAGATACCCACCAAGACCATCACTGCCGCCTATATGCTCGACAACAATACGGGCTACATCAAGGTGAAGAATTTCGGCGAGAAGACTTATCCCGAACTTCTCGTAGCCTTGGCGTCCCTGCAGCAGCACGGATTCAAGAATCTTGTCATCGACCTGCGCGACAACCCCGGCGGCTACTTGCAGAGCGCCGTGCAGATGGCTAACGAGTTCCTTCCTGCCAAACGCCTCATCGTCTATACACAGGGTCGCAAGTCACCGAGGCAGGACTATACCTCCGACGGCCACGGCGCTTATCAGAGCATCCCACTGGTAGTGCTCATCAATGAGGGGTCGGCGTCGGCATCAGAGATCTTCACAGGGGCCATGCAGGACAATGACCGTGCCACCGTTATCGGGCGACGCTCTTTCGGAAAGGGGCTCGTGCAGCAGCAGATACCCTTCTCCGATGGCTCACTCATCCGCCTTACCATCGCACGCTACTATACGCCTTCGGGCCGTTGCATACAGAAACCTTATGTCGACGGTGACGACCAGGACTACGCTCAGGACCTCATCGAGCGTTATGAGCACGGAGAGTATTTCTCGCGCGACAGCATCAAGCACACCGGCCCCACCTACCATACACGCATAGGGCGTGTGGTCTACGGCGGCGGAGGCATCACGCCCGACATCTTCGTGCCCGAGGACACCACCGGCGTGACTTCCTATTATAAAGAGGCGGCCATGAGCGGGCTCATTCTGCAGTTTGCCTTCACCTATACTGACAATAACCGGCAGAAAATGAAGGATTTCAAGGAGATGCTCCAGCTCGCTAAATACCTGAAGGAGCAAAACACCGTAGCACAGTTCGCTAACTATGCCGACAAGCATGGCCTTCAGCGACGCAACCTCCTCATCAAACGCAGCCATGCTCTCCTGGAGCAATACATTGACGGCAGAATCATTTACAATATGCTCGATGAGCAAGCGCTCAACCAATACCTCAATCAGGATGATCCGGTCATACTAACGGCCTTGCGGGTCTTTGCCCGCCACGCGGCCTTCCCGCAGAAGCCGGTCAGACAAACACATAAAAAACCTTGATACTATGGATAAACAGATGCTCAGATACATCATCCGAGAGCGAAAAGGTATGTACGATGTCGCCGACCTCATCAGAATGTCGCTCGATGTCACGGAGCGCCTCGAGGCTCAACGTCTTTACCGGTTCGCCCACACGGTCCTGCTCTATTACAGCATGGACGACGAGGTGGACACACATGGTTTGGTGGCTTCCCTTCACCGGCAGGGTCGTAAAGTGCTGCTTCCTAGAATGAAAGACGAACAGAGTCTCGAACTTGTGGAGTTCAGAGGCATGATGGACTTGCGTCCGGCGGAAAAATTCAATATCCTTGAGCCGCAGGGTGAGCCTTTCACCGATTACCGGTCCATCGACTTGGCCATCATCCCTGGCATGGCGTTCACTTGTGACGGCAAACGTCTCGGAAGGGGGAAAGGCTATTACGACCGGCTGTTGGCTGAGATGCCTTCGGTATGCAAGATAGGGCTCTGCTTCCCTTTTCAATTGGTGGAAGATGTTCCTGTAGATGAGAATGATATACTCATGGATGAAGTAATGGTATAATTATTTATCACCATCAAATTACCATCAAAACTACTTTTTTTGAAAGATGAATTTAAACTTATTGTCGGCAGACAATGCCGCTTTGTTGCATTCTAAGCTATTGGCTGCCGACCACATAGTCCTTGTGGGTCACTCCCATCCCGACGGCGATGCTGTCGGGGCGTGCCTTGGATGGACGGCCTATCTCTCAGAGCGTTACGGAAAATCAGCCTCTGTCGTCGTGCCCAATGCTTTCCCCGATTTTCTCCATTGGCTCCCCGGCCGAGAGCGGATCGTTCGCTTTGATAAGCATCCCGTGGAGGTGAAAGCGCTTTTTGCACAGGCCGACCTTATTTTCTGTCTCGACTTCAACATGTATTCGCGGGTTGATGAGATGACTGATGTACTGAAAGACGCCAAGGCTGAGAAGATCATGATTGATCATCATTTAGGCTTCGACATCGATTCGCTGGTGCCTGTATCTTACCCTGATTTGAGCTCCACGTGCGAGATTGTCTTCCGCGTGGTGTGGCAGCTGGGTGGTTTCGAGGAACTTTCACAGAAGTTCGCCGTGCCCATTTACTGTGGCATGATGACTGATACCGGTGGATTCACTTTCAACTCTACGCGCCCCGAGATTTTTTTCATCATTTGCCAACTTCTCACCAAGGGCATCGACAAGGATAAGATCTATCGCAATGTTTTCAATAACTACTCTTCGTGGGCTATCCGTCTGCGTGGCTATATCATGGCGCAGAAGCTCAATGTCTTCGATGATCTTCATGCGAGCTACTATGCCATCACTCGCGAAGATATGTTGAATTATCATTTCGTGCGTGGTGATGCCGAGGGCCTGGTTAATGTGCCGCTGCAGATCAAAGGCATGAAGTGCAGTGTCTCTCTGCGTGAGGACGACCGTCAGGATAACCGCGTGTGGGTAAGTCTGCGCTCTGTCGACGACTTCTCAGTGGAGGACATGGCCAAGCGCTTTTTCAATGGCGGTGGCCATCTCAATGCCAGTGGCGGAAAGCTCGACTGTAGCATTGAGGAGGCTGTACAGATCGCCAGGAAGGCCTTCGAGTACTATGCTGATGAGCTGAGGAAGTAGGAGAGGGGCTTCTTCTCTATTTTTTTGCCTTCATCGTGATAAGTGGCACCAGCATCTCTTCCATGGATATGCCGCCGTGTTGGAAGGTATCCTTATAGTACGACACATAATAGTTGTAGTTGTTGGGGTAGGCGAAGAAACTGTTGCCCGTAGCAAAGGCATAAGTCGTGCTGATGTTTGGCGTGGGGAGAAAAGCTCTGTGGGGCTCCTTGATGGTGAACACGTCTTTTGCGCTGTAGGCCAGGTTTCGACCGAGTTTGTAGCGCAAGTTGGTGTTAGTGTCTCGGTCACCGATGATCTTCACTGGCTTTGTACAGCGGATGGAACCGTGGTCGGTAGTTAGCACGACGGTGTAGTCGCTCTCTGTCAGGAGTCGGAAAAGGTCAGCGATTGCCGAGTGGCGTAGCCATGAGAGCGTGATCGAGCGATAGGCGCTCTCGTCGTTGGCCAGTTCTCGCACCATTTTCGACTCTGTACGTGCGTGAGAGAGCATGTCGATGAAGTTGACCACCACTACATTCAAATCATTGTTTCTTAGAGTGTTGTATTGCTGTAGCAGTTTCGTGGCGGCCTCGGAGTCGTTGAGTTTGTTATAGCTGAACTTGTCGTGTCGACGGTATCGCTCTATCTGCGTGCGGATGAGCGGCTCTTCGTTGAGGTTCTTTCCCTCTTCCTCATCCTCATCAACCCACAGGTCGGGAAACATTTGCGCGATCTTCTCGGGCATGAGTCCGGAGAAAATCGCATTTCGTGAGTATTGCGTGGCTGTGGGCAGAATACTCATGTACATGTCTTCCTGGATAGTGTACAGGTTTCCAATCTCCTTGGCCAGCATAAGCCACTGATCCCACCTGAAGTTATCAATGACGATAAGGAAGACTTTTTCACCCTTATCAAGAAGCGGGAAGACTTTCGTTTTAAAAACGTCAGGGCTCATGAGCGGATAGTTGTTGTTGGCGTTTTTACCGGAGATTCTTGCCATAAGCGACGCCATCCATTCCATGTAGTTCGCTTTGACATACTTGGCAAAGGCGTTGTCGGCCTCCTCCTTCTGCATGGTGAGCATCTCCTCCATGCCTTTGTCGGTCTGCCCCAGTTCTACTTCCCACCGCGTAAGCGTCCGGTAGATTTTCATCCAGTCCTCCCAATCTCGGCAACTGTCAATCTGCGTGGCTATCTTCTGATAGTCGTTTCGATAGGAGTTTTGCGTTACTTCACTTTCGATCTCCTTTCGATGGATGTTTTTCTTGAGCGACAGCAGTATTTGATGAGGATTGACGGGTTTGATAAGGTAATCGGCTATTTTCGAGCCGATGGCCTGGTCCATGATATTCTCCTCCTCACTCTTGGTGACTATCACTACAGGCGTCTGAGGCTGTATCTCTTTGATTTGCTGCAAGGTCTCCAGGCCGGTGAGTCCTGGCATCATCTCGTCGAGCATGATGAGGTCGAACGATTGTCGGCGGCATTCCTCAATAGCGTCGGTGCCATTGGTCACTGTGATCACTTCATAGCCTTTTCGCTGCATGAAGATGATATGGCCTCTGAGAAGGTCAATCTCATCGTCTGCCCAAAGTATTTTTCCGTTATTCATGGTCTTGTTTATCTATAAAGAACTCATTCCTTATAAGTTCTCAAGCTGTTTTTAAAAGCCCTCAAGCTCATAATCCTCGCTTTCGATATTGAACGTCTTCTTTTTCTCCGGCTGGGTCTTCTTTTCCTGCTGAGCAGGTTTCTTGGTTTGTGGAGTCGTTGTCTTCTGCTGTGGTATGGATGGGTTCATACCCTGTGGCTGTGCTTCTGTATGGATCGGCATTTCATATTCTTCGGACTGTTGGAGGTTTCGTAGGCCGTCGTCTTGCAAGCTATCGGGCTCTTGTGGCTCTGTCATCAAGCTTTCGGGTTCGTTGAGCAATTGAAGAGTTGAGGGCTTGATGGGTGCAAAGTGTACGTCGTAGAATTTTTTGTAGTCCTCATAGCTGTATGCCACTCCGATGAGCGGTAAGTTTTCCGTGCTGATAATGAATGGCCGTGCTTTGCCCATAAGTTTCAGTATCGGTGTTTGTGCGAGGAGCCCGCGTGAGTATAGCAGTGCCTCGTCATAGTTTCTGAAACCGGAGACACGCAGGCGATGCAAGTAGTTGTCGTCATCGATAGCGATGTCGAAGTCTCGCACCAGATAGCTGGTGAAGTTGTATTTTGCTACTTGGTAGAGTAGCTTGTTTTCGTTGACGGAGCCCGGCTGATAGGCGAGCATGAATACGAACTGCGTATTTCGCTCAGGGCTAAGAGGTTTGGCCTTGAGCTGAGCACTGTCGCTGAGTGTCTTATTGCGTATGGCCCATATGTTGCCGATATCGAAACGTGCGCCGCGCAGCCGCTTGCCGCTCTTCACTCCATTGATAATCATGCCTGCGATCTTTGAGACTTCGCTCCCAGGATATTTCTCCACGAGTGTGTTAAGGCCTCTCATGCAGCTCTCTTCGTCTCCTTCGTTGAGTCGTCCGAGGGCACCAACAAAAAGAAATTTATCTCGATTGGCACCTTCTGGGAAGCGTTTCTCCGAGAGTGTCACGTTGGCATCCACTTCGCGATATCGGTCAGCCTTGAAAGCGTCGTAGGTCGCCGCATAGATGGAGTCTTCAATATGAGCGCCATAGCGTGCGTTGGACGCATAGTTGGGATCGGAGAGCAGCGCGGTCCACTCACTGTTGGGATATTCGGCTTTCAGACTGTCCACATAGGTCTCGGCCCGTGTACTTTGTCCTTTTCTCGAATAAAGCAGGAAGAGGTGGTAGAAAGCGTTGTCCTTATGCTCATAGTTCGGAAATTGCCTAACGAGGCGTCTCAGAGCTTTTTCGCTCAACGACAGGTTGTCGAGCTTGTCCTTGAAAATGACGCCGCTGTTGAAGAGTGCATCGGCCAGGGCATCGTTGCTGGACTTAAGTTGCTCTGGGGTGAGAGGGATCTGTGCCAGATAATAGGCGCGTTGGTGTGGGTCGTCGATGGCTTTGCCGGAGATGCGTTTTACCGAGTCGCTCTGTACTTGTGCATTGAACAGCGAGTCACGCTGCGTGTCGATCATCTCAGTCATGTCGTTGGAGGCCTGTTTGACGATCGACTTGTTAATTCGTTGCCAGTTGTCCACGTTTTCACGCTTACCCCACAGTCTTTGGAATTGCAGTTTACCTTGAGTTACTGCCGCAGAGTTGTAGAAGTACCACTCAGCAGATTGCTGGCTGTTGCTGGCTGGTCTTTGCACAGTGGAGCGGTTTTGACCTGATGTCTCCATGTCGGGGTCGTTTTCGCCGTTTTGCTGTGCTTGGGCTGCGGTTTGCTCCTGCAGGGCTCTTTTCTCCTCTCTCTCTTTCTTTTTCAAGGCTTCAATGATGCGGTCGATGGCCATATCGCGTTGTCTCTCGTCCATTCTTGCGAGGCTTTGCAAAGAATCTTGTAGATGGATGGCATCAGTGTAGGGTACCAGCTCATCGAGCACGGTGGAGCGTTCGGAGAGCTGACGGTAGGCTTTATTGTCTTGATCAGTCATGCCCAAGGCTGCGTTGTAGCACCGTCGGGCATCTGCATAGTGCTCTTTCTCCCAATAGAGGTTTCCGAGTTTCAGGAGCAGAGTGCTGCGCTCAGCGCCCGATCGGGTTGCCTTCTCATTGCCCTTCTCGTAGGCGACAATGGCTTTGAGAGTGTCTTTCCTTGTCAAACAGATGTTGCCAATGGCAAAATATACCTGGTCAAGAAAGTCCTTATTCTTGTCTGACTTTGTCATTCTCTTGAGCTTGGCTATCATTCGGTCCGATTTCGTAATACCCATCACCTCTGTACGTGCGATGCGTGCGTTAAACTCCAGCTCATAAGGAGGATTCATGCCTATTACCTTTGTGTAGGCTCTATAGGCTTCTTTGTCTCTTCCTACGGCCTGACATACCTGTCCCATGAGAAACTCTTCGCGTGCCTTCTGTTTTCGCCTCATTTCATACCGGATGACATTTCTCAGATGAGGGATGGCTCCTTGATAGTCGCCGGTGAGCAGACAGTAGTCGGCCAGTGTATAGTTCCAGTCCTTGCTTGCCTGCCAGGGAATGGAGTCTCTACGGCTGTTGCGGATGACGTCCTCCGCATCGTAAGCTTGACCATTTTCTATATAGCTCTTAGCCAGCCAGGCCTGTGCTTTTGAAAAGATGGCGGGCTGTGTGCGGTAGAGCATGCTCATATAGGCAAAGGTGGAGATGGCGTTGTCAAAGCTCCCCTCATGAAACTGTGAACGGCCCATGAGCATCCAGGCTTTCCAAAGAAAGGGATTATACTCACGCCTTGCGAGCCACTCACGGTCGCGGTCTGTCTTTTGCCGGTTGCTATTCCATTGGGGCCGCTGTTTGATACTGAAGCGGTCAATAGCTTTCTCTGCCTTGAGGATGGCACGGTCAAAGTTGGCCTTACCCAGCTCACGGCTACCTTTGTTTCCCACAGTATAGAGCGGGATCATGGCTGTATAGTTGTCTTTGTTTCCGTTTTCTTTCTCCATCGATCCGTCGACGTAGGCCATGGCGCCATTATAATAGGTATTGTAGCGTGCGTTGAAGGCCTTCCACCATCGGGTAGAGGCGGTGTTTTTCGCCGAGGAGCAACCCGCCATCACGATGATGCCGGTTGCCGCTATGAGAAGGAGGGTTATCTTATGAAGAGGCGAGCGAAACATATTCATCTTTGATACTGTCGGGCATATTGATGCCCCTGAGAATAAGACTTCGGTTCCACGCTTTCACTTCCTCGGGGCGTAGTGTCTCCAGCACTTCGGCAAACAGTGTGGTTTCTTCCTCATTGAAGCTGTCGGAGGCTCTTCCCTTGAAGGTGTCGAGCTCGTCGTCGTCGAAGTATTCCACGGGCTCAGTGGCTGCCTTCATCATGCATTCCTGCTCACACATCATGTTATCGGGTGTACAGCGGCTGCAGTCGCTCTCGCCGATAACGATCTCCTGGCTCTCACCCCGTCGGTAAGAGCGATAACCTAGCAGGGCGCAGAAAAGTCCCAGCACTATGAGGGATAGAAGCAGATACCACATTATTGTATTTCTAAATATAGAGTTATTGATTATTCTTATTAGCTTGTGTGAAATACATTTCTCCATGTCTGTTGCTCACGGAGAATGACTATTTGTCCCATTATGCACTTCACACTTCCTTAATCTTGAATCCCACTTCTCTTAGATCTTTCCAAAAGGTGGGATACGACTTGGAAACTACTTCGGGATGATTAATTCTTAGTCCGGGAATATTGATGGCCAAAGGTGCCATGGCCATGGCCATGCGGTGGTCTTCATAGGTGTCGATAGGCTCCATGGTGGCCTCATGCTGTTTGCCGTCCCACTGCATCTCGGTGTCATTGATGATCTGGATATTGAATCCCAATTTGTGTAGTTCTCTGCGCATGGCAGCCAGCCGGTCGGTCTCCTTGATACGTAGACTGGCAAGCCCCGTGAAGTGGAAGGGTACGCCGAGGCCGCAGCAGGTGGCGATGACGGTTTGGGCCAGATCAGGGCAGTTGATGAAGTCGTAAGTCAATTGCAAAACGGGTTCAAAATGTCGCGAAAGATTCACGGTGGTAAGTTTACCCGAGTGTGTCTTTGCAAATGTTGTCCTTACACCGAGCAGCGAGAAAATGTATTTCACCACGGAGTCGCCCTGCCGTGAGCTGTCCTCCAGCCCATCCATGCTCACGTGAACTTTACCGATTGGGTAGAACGAGGCCATTTCATACCAGTAAGAGCTTGCACTCCAGTCGTTTTCGATGAGGTAAGCGGGTCCGCTGTATGGTTTGGGTTTCACCTCGATGATGTTGGGACTGGCCCAATCCACATCGGCTCCGAAGCCGTGCATCACGTGGATGGTGAGGTCGATATAAGGTCGTGAGACGATTTCACCTGTCAGGTGCAGGGTCAGTCCTTGTAGGGTCACGGGGGCGATGAGTAGTAGGGCGGAGATGAACTGTGAGCTTACATTTCCGGGTATCTCCAGTCTTCCTCCGAGTAACGGGTGCCCACTGATGCGGAGTGGCGGGAAGCCCTCTTCTCCGACATAGTCTATTGTGGCTCCCAGCATGCGAAGAGCGTCCACCAAGGCGCCGATGGGGCGGCGGAGCATTCGTTCAGAGCCAGTAATGGTGTGCTCTCCCTGAATGACAGAAAGATAAGCGGTCAGGAAGCGCATGGCGGTGCCTGCAGCTCCCACGTCGATGGTATCAGGCATATCGCTCAGAGCATTGATGACGGCACGCGTGTCGTCACAGTCGGAGAGGTTGACGGGCAACTCTCCGCCGCCAAGAGCATGGATGATGAGTGCGCGGTTGCTGATACTTTTCGAGGCTGGCAGGTTGATGTGTGCCTCAAGGTTCGCGGGAGGGGTAATTTCGTATGTAGTCATGACCTGTCTGTCTTTGATTTGTGGTTATTTGATAGTCGTTATCTTGATGTCTACCGGTCCGTTGATCGTGCCGGCTCTTGTCGTGCGGTACTTCTTCGGCCCTGGGATAAGGGGTGAGTAGTAGAGTACGTGGCGGATGCGCTGCTTTTGCTGGGGTGTGATTTTGAAACCCAGGCTGACGCTGTAGTCCATGATGTCTTCTGCCTGATACTGGGCGCTGTCGCATGCATTGCGCTTGAGCAGGGGCTCAAGATATTTTTGCTGATTTTGTATTTCGTATTTTAAATACTCCTCATATTCATATCGGTTGTAGGAGTGAGTGTCGGCGCAGTAGTCAGTGTCGGCACACGAGTCAACGGGCTCCACACTGTCGTT
The DNA here is from genome assembly GCF_000218235.1 of Hallella multisaccharivorax DSM 17128. Classification (GTDB taxonomy): domain Bacteria; phylum Bacteroidota; class Bacteroidia; order Bacteroidales; family Bacteroidaceae; genus Prevotella; species Prevotella multisaccharivorax. Next base: position 1,276,454 of record NZ_GL945017.1, read on the forward strand.
GCCGTTTCCGCCCCGTCTCTCGGTGAACACGTGAAAGAGTCCGAGGTAATGTCCCAACTCATGAGCCAAAGTTATCACGATGTCGGTACTCGTATAGGTCTGCATTGTGTGTGTAGGGCTGGTATAGCGGTCGCTCTGGTAGTAGCCGCCCCCAGGCGCGGTGTTGGCATAGAGGCTGTTGATAGCCGAGCAGTAGGCAAACCGCAGGTTTGTTTTCTTCACGTTGGACGTGGACAAGGTCTCCAGGCCTTCCAGCTCATGGTCTCCCTTGACCGACTGGGGCATGTGAGAGATGCCTAAGGTGGTTTGACCGTTGTGGGTGGCCTTGAAATTAAACATCATTATATTGATGTAGTTGTTGGGCTCCCATATGTATTTTACGTTGGTACCTGTATTGTCGGTCATGAATTTCTGCACGTCGATCGGATATTCGTCGGTGTATTTTACATAGTCCACCCCGGGATGGGCAAGGCGCCTGCCGCTCTCATCTGTGGTAGCAAGCACAAACTTGATGTTCACGTTCTCGCTTTGTCCGTAGATGCCGCCCTGGTAGACTTCATTGATATATTGCAGTAGATTGCTCAGCCGCTGATAGGGAATATACTGGCTGGGGTCGTTTTCGTTGTTGTAGAGCACGTGGAAGATGACAGGCAGCTCATAGATGTAGCTGTCATTCAGCTCCGTGGTGTCAACTTCCTTTGTGGTGTTTGTCGCCTTGGAACCATTGGCTATCTCTTCCGAGCTGGAGCATGCGGCCCACAGAAGGACCGTAAAGAGAAGTAGTATGGTGTATTTACTCATTATCATGTCTTCTTGGACTTGCAAACTTACATAAAATTTGTGGATTTTACATCAGTTAGATAAAAAAAATGTGGGCACCTCGCAACTTTCCGCTTCAACTATGGGAAAAGGACGTGATTTCAACGTGTACAAAGATGTTTTCCTCTTTGCGTTATTTTCCAAGTTCTGTCCACGAAGTGCCAACTTTTTTAGGGGGGGGGCAGACACTAATCCAAAAGTTGAAGTGTACACCAACATTCTCTAACCATTTTAATGGGACTTGATATTTTTTATTTGGAGTGTATTTTTTAACGCATTATACAAAAGTTCTTTTTTGGAAGGCAAAGATGTCGGCGGAGATAAAAGGCAATGACTTGTTTATAATTCATGGGATTCTGATCGGACTTATGTCTAAAGACAGGGATGCGACAGGTATGCCGGAGGTTTTCCCCCTGTTCAGTAGAGTTGACAGTGAAGTACAAATTCAACACGGCCCCATATGCGTTACGGCACGGCTTGTCTGCAAATGTGATATGAATACTTTGGCAGGGAAGTGTAGGATGATAGAAATGCGTTCTGAAGTACGATTATTATACTTAGAGTAAGCAAACAAAAAAAGTATCGGAGAAATTTGGCGGTTTCAAATAATCGTTGTACCTTTGCAGTTACATTTAAAGAGCGGGATTTAGCGCAGTTGGTAGCGCACACGTCTGGGGGGCGCGAGGTCGCTGGTTCGAGTCCAGTAATCCCGACTTTTAGTGAAGTAAGCGGTTGGGTTCCAATCGCTTACTTGTGTTTTAGATACGATCTGTCGGTGGCAAACGAGATCTCAGCAGAACTGCAAGCTTAATCACAAGTTCGTTATACTTGCATCCCCAAGTAGTTCGGAAAGCAATTTGTTTTGTTCCTCTGTCAGTCTTACAGTTTGCTCTTTTTTTATTCTTCTCCGATTTGGGACTTCTAAGCTCCGATCTGGTTGATTTCAATTTCTCATTCGCTTCAGCTAAGTCGTTATTAGCCTTGTTAAGCTCACGTTCCAGTTTGGCAATTTCCCTATCTTTTTCGCTTTTCCTTGCAGTCATTCCCTTACAGTTATATATTGAATTAATACTATAAAGATACTGAATATCAGTGAGATAAGCAACAATATAATATATATTTACTTATTGATAATATATCATAATGCGCAACACACCATAAATAAGCCCCTTAAAACGGTTATGAAGTTATGAACAAACTTGACACCCTACTTTCAAGTTTCGTCGCATCAAAACCACTGATCGGAGCGAGGGCGGATCGGAGGTAATCATTCCTATCATTCCTCCTTTACAACAGATATTGGATGAGATAGTGGCAGAGCCCAAACGGGATACTCTCGTTTTCCCCAAGATCTTGGATGGAGTGACAACGAAGGTTGAGAAGCGTGTACGGACTTCGGCAGAGAACTCCAACATCCAAGACCGTGTGATTCGTATCTGCGAAGATGTACTGAAATGGGAAGTGCGTCCTTCTGGAACATGGTGCCGTCACTCTTTTGCCACCAATCTCCACAATGCTGGTGTAGACATCAACTACATTTCTGAGAGCATGGGGCATGCCTCGAATAACAACTCTGTGACTGAACTCTATATAGAGTACTATCCCTTAGAGAAGCAGATGGAATATAACTCCTTGCTACTGAATGTCGGCGACAAGAAGAGATCACGGAAGGAACTACTGATGGAGCAACTGTCATCAATGTCGGCAGAAGAATTGCAGAAATTACTTGCTAAAGCAAAATAAAAACAACAATTCTACGTTTAAAATATATCTAAAGATGGCTATTGGCCACCTTTGAAAACAAAAAAGCTGATAGAAAATGAGGAAACTAGACCAGTTATACCAGAAATGGTTAGCTTTGCAGCCACTGACTGAGAGAAAGCAATATCTCCTGAGCCAAAGATTTACGGTTGATTATAACTTTAATAGCCATGATTTCGAGAGTTGTATCCGAAATGCTGTCTCTATCGGTGGTGACAGCGATACGATTGCTGCTATGGCAGGAGGAATTGCGCAAGCTACTTATGGACTCCCGAAAGCTCTATCAGGCTTATTGCTATGGATTACTGACACCAGAGCTTCAGCATATTCTTGATGACTATGAAAAATTGATAAATATGGAAACAAAAGATCCTTTCAATCTTGAGCGATTTGTAAAGATGCAGGAATATGACTATGCAACTGCACTGGAAGAAATGAAACGCGGGCATAAAGAAAGCCATTGGATTTGGTGTATATCTTCCCCCAGTTGCGTGGTCTCGGTCACAGTAGCAATTCCTGGATCTACGGTATCGCTGATGCTGAAGAAGCAAAGGCTTATCTGGATCATCCAGTTCTCGGTAAACGGTTACGCGAGATAACGATTGCGGTATTGTCTCATCACGGAGAGGATATCTATCAGATCATGGGAAGTGGAATTGATGGCATAAAACTTTGCTCATCTATGACCCTCTTCGATGCTGTCTCTCCGAATGATATCTTTGCTCAGGTCCTCGCTACTTTCTTTGGTGGAAAACGGGATGTTAGAACATCAAACTCTATATCCACAACAATCAAGTATAAGTAAGGGACAATCGGAACTTATATTAAAGAAAGAGTTCCGATGGGATGGTATTCTTGGGTATTGGGATATCCCCATGAAAAGGTGTAAATGTAAGACAAGACAACGCGTTTTGTCTGACATTTACACATCTTGCACAAATATAGCTATCATACAGCTGCTATTTTTCTTATCCCCTCTAAGCGTTTAATGAAAGACTTATTTCGTTTAGCCACTAACATATCGTATTGCGCCTGAAGCCTCAGAAGAGGCTCTGCATCAATATCAAGTGCCTTTGAAATAAGAAGAGCCATCTCCGTATTTAAAGGTCGCTTGCCATTAAGCACCTCGTTAAGTTGACTATATGATACACCTATCTCAGTGGCAAGTTTCCGTTGTGGAATGCCACGATATTCGATCTCATCCTTAATGACCTCCCCTGGATGCGTTGGCTCAAACGGCTCAAGATTATTGGCTATCATATTGTCTTTTATTCCGTCAATGTGAATCATATCTATTTTATTTATAATGGTTACTTAACTCAGTTATTTCACATATAGAGGCAATAGTCTCCCCATCTTTAACGAACTCCTCAAATTCAATTCTATATTGGTCATTGACTCTGACAGAGGAGAGCCCTTCCTTGTTTCCATGAAGGTGCTCATAATGAAGTGAACCATATTTCATAAGGCCAAGCACATTATCCTCTGAAATCATCAAATTTACGATTCGACCGTACTTTTTTATTATAGCAGGTTGGAGTCGATGTTTCTTGTCGCTCGATTGACCTCTTTCATAGAATTCCCTAAGGTACTCTTGCCTAAATGTTACTTGCATATCAAGATCTTTGTTGCAAAGATAAGGTTATTTTTCAATATTCACAAATTTGCGAATAAATTTCTTCCTAATTTTTTGCTTATGTTGAATCTTTATCGTACCTTTGTAGTCAAAGACAGGAACCGAATGAGCAGCGAGCGCCATCAAGTCTACTTGAATGGTCGAGTCGCGAGTGAGGAAGGCGAAAGCCAAGCCAAAGGAAGATATAGGAAAATCGACTTTTTGTTACTATTTCGTTACTTCAGCTATTCCTCTCACATCATAAAAAGCTCATAGTTAGGCAATTGATTTGTCTTGCAGACTTTTAATAATAACTAAAGTTTATATTTGTTCGGATTTTGCGGTGTGCCCTTACCAGCAGGATCCCCCACGGTATACCCTTCGAGCACCCTTCCGCCCATGTCCTCGTGGTCTCGGTCTACTCCCTGGTCTATTACCGCCACAGTTACGTATTCCCCATTGGTAATGACCTGAGCAGCGCTATAACGTCTGTATCCGGCTTTACTGATGCAATGATTCTGGGCAGCACATAGGTTTTCCCTCCATGATTGTCGGTATACAGCTGGGATGTATATTCTATCTCATTCTTGGCAAGTTTGGAGGACGGTACTAAGTAGCGGTTGCCCGACAGTACTTTGGGATTCAAGCTGGCAATTCTTGCCACGGCTCTGCTTCTCGTGTCTGGTGCTTGTTTGGCATTTATCTGAATGAGCACATCACTTGTGCTGTCCATGCTGAATATCACCATCTCGGACGCAAATTTGAAGCCTCGTTGAGCCGCCGCAAATAAAGGCAGCAGGCTCAACAACGTAATCATGAATCTCTTCATAGCTTATCAATACTTATCTATTGATGGATATTAGGAAAATGTCTGCATCGAATGCCCATACTCCAATCTGAATGCCTGTTCTGGGATATGCAGCCAGAATCTTAAAGGTAATGACATCACCTCGGTTTATTTCTGCCCCCTTCAGTGCCTTTTTGCTAAACAGCATTGCCAATCCTGCTCTTGTTTCCAAGCCTTCAACAATTTCTTTAGGCGCATTGCTGGGAATTGTGAGCAATACCGCAACTACTCCGTCAGATTGATCAACTTGGGCAATCTTTGCCGTATATACGTCAAGGTTTTCCTTTTCGTCGCTACAGCCTGTTGCCAGAGTCAGGGTCAAGAGCGCGAAAAACATAGTTAGAAGTTTTGGTTTCATATTCGTTGTATTAATTTCCGCTAAGGCCTTCCGCCAATAGTGATTGTCTATTATTTGTTATTTTGTTCTTTCTGTGTATATTAGTGCAGATCGAAGCCGGCATGGCACGTTTGTCATGCCGTAATCCCCTTTTTACACATAATATGCTGAATTGACGGCATAGATGAGTAGCCCCCGATAGGGTTAATCCCCATAGATTAGTCTTCCTACCGTACAACCCGATCCCAATATTAGCCTTCCATTCCTCCAGACCAACACGAAGACCTCTTTTGTTTGATGGTTAGGTTTGCGGTAGCATAGCAATGGTGTGGTCCATAGAACTTGCGTTTTCGGATGTGCTGCAAATATAGCAAATTTATTTTGAACCGTCAAAAAAAAACTGTTAATTTACCTCATCTGGAAAAAACTGTTGATATCCACCCACTAAAAACGGGGATATCCGTTCACTTTTTGTCTCGTTAGCCTAATGGCGGTGCAAAAATAGTCATTTATTTCGTAATGAGGAGCCTTTCAGCTCAAATCTTACTCCCGAGTGGACGATTCTGTCCAAGATTGCGTCCGCAGCTGTTGTGTTCCCGGTCAGGACACCGTACCAGTCGGCAACAGGTAACTGTGAGATGATGTATATAGCCTTGCGGCCGTGACGGTCCTCTATGATCTCCATGAGATCAAGTAGCTGTTGTCCGTCAAGGACCTTCACGCCAAAGTCATCGATGATAAGCAGGTCTGCCTGGGCCAGTCTGGCAAAAAACTTGTGCAGTGAGCTTGATATTCTCGCCAGCGCTGTCTCCTCGAAGAGCTTCATTACGTTGAAGTAGAGTACTTTGTAACCGTTCAGGCACGCCTGGTAGCCGAGAGCTGTCCCAAGCCAGCTCTTGCCGTCCATGTAGTACTGCGGCGACCGGTCACGGTATGCCTGTGAGTTGCTGGCAAGATGCTCCTTGACAAGGGTGTATTGTCCCGGACGGCGGTCACGTTTGTGTGTGCAGACTGACTTTCCGTCAACAAAAACCTTTACGAGTGTGCGTGTGTATATGACATGTGCCTCCAGCCCGATACATTGGTATGGTACGGAGTAATATTGCTTGTCACGACCGAGATAGATGCAGCAGTTCTGGGCGACTTTCAGATTCGTGTAATACTTTGTCTCGAAGTCCGTAGGGGGGGCAGTGGCAGCAGGTTGGACTTCTCTATGGCAAGGAACTGCAGGCAATCTTGACCAGCCCCTCGGCGTTCGGCTTGTCCTTTGGATGTACCGGCCGCGTCGGGATTACCACCGTGCCGTAGTGGTTGGCCATGTCCTCCATCACCTTGTTAATGGACGGAGTGAACGGCAATACTTCGTTTTTTAGGGTATTTTCTCGTAATAATTTATATTTGCTGTCAATTTGTACATGTTAAATAGAAATAAGCACAATCCCATACATCCGTTTCTAATAAAAGGAACATGTTGATTCCTCAGACGATTTGCTTCACTATCAGTTATCCGCATTACCAAATATCCAGCATAAAGAACTGAAATTATATTTTACAAAAGGCTTGATAAAGAGTGCTTCTTTTTGTCAGGTGTGTGTGATGGTCGTAATTAAGCGGTTTTTAGGCTTATGTGTTGTTGCCTCATTATCAGGTTGTTGGCATAGATAGCTTGCTCGGTCGACTCGTTCTTGCAGCGCGATAACGCTTTAATGGCACTGCGATAACGCTTTAATGGCAGCGCGATTGCGTCGTGGAGGCGATTCGATAACATTTTTGTCGCGTTGTGTTGACGGCGGAAAGAGGAGAAAAACGATGTGAAGAGGGAGTAGTAGTGGTTCGGAGAGGTGTCAATGTGCCATTCTTAAACCCTAAAAGAGAGGGTGCAGAAATGTTAAATTCTGGAAATATTTTTTGACAGTTCGCAATATGAGGTCTTGCCTATGCCATGTAAACTGAGGGTGTCAGGATTAGTATAAGCTCTTCCGCTTTTCACCTCTCACGTAGCCCACGATGCCGAGAAGGATAGCAATGACAGACAGTAGGGTGAGCCAGTTGTATCGTGTCAGATTCGTAAAATAGAAGATCGCAAGCAGCAATACGCCGCCATAGACGAGGGGCAGGCCCATGTGCTGACTTGCTTTGTCAGTAAGGCGCCGGATGGTTGCCCATGACATTCTCAAATAGTTGTATAGCTTGCGCATGATGATGATACTTTCGGTGTTGCGGGTGCAAACTTACATAAAATTTTCCAATTATACACCGGTTGGATAAAGAAAATGGTTTTTTCTTTAGAGGAAAAGTACAAAGAAAAGCGTGTCTGAGGCAACAATGAATGTTAAAAATAGAGGAAAAGAAAGAGTAGGGCATTGGTTTACAGATAAAAAAGCGTACCTTTGCACCCGCATTTTTGCAAAATAACATTTATTTATTCATTTCAAAGTAGTATGAATCAATACGAGACCGTTTTCATTTTGACTCCCGTTTTGTCTGATGAACAGATGAAGGAAACGGCCGCTAAGTTCAAGAAACTGCTCACCGACAATGGTGCTGAGATTCTGAATGAAGAGGCCTGGGGACTGAAGAAGATGGCTTATGCCATTGAGAAGAAATCGACAGGCTTCTACTGCCTGCTTGAGTACAAGGTAGAGCCCACAGTAATCGACACCCTTGAGACCGGCTTCCGCCGCGACGAGAAGGTAATCCGTTTCATGACCGTTAAGCTCGACAAGTATGCTGCTGCTTATGCAGAGAAGCGTCGCGCTAAATGGGCTAAAAAGTTGGAGGCATAATCATGGCAGAGCAGAAGAATACACGTGCAAACAACAGTGAGATTCGTTATCTCACCGCACCTTCCATTGATACAAGGAAGAAGAAGTATTGCCGTTTCAAGAAGAGCGGCATCAAGTACATTGACTACAAGGATCCTGAGTTCCTCAAGAAGTTCCTCAACGAGCAGGGTAAGATTCTTCCCCGCCGCATCACAGGCACTTCACTGAAGTATCAGCGTCGCGTGGCACAGGCTGTGAAGCGTGCCCGTCAGATTGCACTGCTTCCATTCGTAACCGATCTGTTGAAGTAATTAGAAGGAGGCTAAGACATGGAAATTATACTGAAAGAAGATATCATTGGTCTTGGATACAAGAACGAGATTGTGAACGTCAAGAGCGGCTATGGCCGCAACTATCTCATCCCCACCGGCAAGGGCGTCATTGCTTCTGAGAGTGCCAAGAAGATGCTGGCTGAAGACCTGAGGCAGCAGGCCAGCAAGCTCGCCACACAGAAGGCCGAGGCTGAGAAGCGCGCCGAGCAGCTGAAGGATGTCGCCGTGACTGTCACTGCCAAGGTGGCTGTTACTGGTCATCTCTATGGCTCTGTAGGTCCTGCTAAGGTGGCTGAAGAGTTGGCCAAACTCGGTATTGAGATTGACCGTAAGATCATCACCATGCGTGAGGTACGCAAGGTGGGAGAGTTTGAGGCTACAGTTCACTTCTACAAGGACGTGGAAGTGAAGGTGCCCGTAAAGGTCGTGGCTGAGAACCAGCCTGCTCCTAAGACGGCTGAGGCTCCCAAGGTTGAAGAGGCTGCTGAGGCTAAGGCTCCCGTAGAGGAGGCAAAGGCTGAGGAAGTGGCTCCTACTGCTGAGTAAGAAGCATATTATTCTTGCACTGTAAAGCATCAACAATACGAGGTCCCATTCGCTGCAAGGTGGATGGGATTTTTTATGTTTGTTTTGCATGAAAAGGGGCAGATGTCTCGATATTTTTTGTTAACTTTGCAAGATATAAAAAACAATTTTTAAGAAGACAATTATTAACATGAAAGCATTTGTATTCCCCGGACAAGGCTCACAGTTTGTGGGTATGGGCAAAGATTTGTATGAGAACAACGCTTTGGCAAAGGAGCTCTTTGACAAGGCCAATGAGATACTCGGTTTTAAGATTACGGATATCATGTTCGCCGGTACCGATGAGCAGCTCAAGGAAACGAAGGTAACTCAGCCTGCCGTCTTCCTTCACAGTGTCATCTCTGCCCTTTGCCTGGGCGATGGTTTTCAGCCCTCTATGGTGGCAGGTCACTCGCTTGGCGAGTTTTCTGCTCTTGTGGCCAGCGGCGCATTGAGCTTTAAGGATGGTCTGCGGCTTGTCGCAGCGCGTGCCAATGCCATGCAGAAGGCCTGCGAGAAGAACCCCGGTACGATGGCTGCCATTATCGCGTTGCCCGACGAGACCGTTGAGGAGATCTGCGCTGAGGTGAGCAAGGAAGGTAAGACCGTGGTGGCAGCAAACTATAACTGTCCTGGTCAGCTCGTCATTTCTGGCGACAAGGAGGCCATTGCTGAGGCCTGTGAGAGGCTGAAAGCTGCTGGTGCCAAGCGTGCGCTGCCGCTGGCTGTAGGCGGTGCATTCCACTCTCCGCTCATGCAGCCTGCCAAGGAAGAGCTGCAGGAAGCCATCGAGAAAACGCAGTTTGCAGCGCCTAAGTGCCCTGTCTATCAGAATGTCGATGCCAAGCCGCATACTGATGCCGAGGAAATTAAGGCCAACCTCATTGCGCAGCTCACAAGTCCCGTACGCTGGACAAAGAGCGTGCAGAACATGATTGCTGACGGCGCTGACGACTTCACAGAGTGCGGACCTGGCAAGGCACTGCAGGGTATGATCCGTCGCATCGACAAGGCTGTCGCCGCTCACGGAATAGAATAATTCTTTTTGAGAAATTCAGGAGGTAATAGTTCTGATCTTCTGAAAAAGAACATGAATAAGAAAATCGTCATTTACCAAGTCTTCACACGCCTTTTTGGCAATCGTAATTCTATTTGTAAGAAAAATGGTACGCTGGCTGAAAACGGAGTGGGGAAGATGAACGACTTTGATATTGTCCGCCTAAGAAAGATTCATGACATGGGTTTTACGCACGTGTGGTTTACGGGCGTGATTCGCCATGCCACGACGACGGACTATTCCCAATACGGCATTCCCCGTCAGCATCCGTGTGTGGTCAAGGGAAAGGCGGGCTCTCCCTATGCGATAACTGACTATTATGATATTGACCCGGACATCGCGGTCAATGTACCCGACCGCATGCTGGAGTTTGACGAGCTGGTGGACCGCACACATTTGGCCGGCATGAAAGTTATAATCGACTTTGTGCCTAACCATGTGGCGCGCGAATACCACAGCATCCATCTGCCGGAAGGCATACGTGATTTGGGAGCCGACGATGATACGAACAAACATTTCGATTCCCAAAACAATTTCTATTACTGTCCTGGGCATCCATTTGTGAGTCCGGTGGAGGCACAGCAAGGGGAGGAGCCCTATATAGAGAATCCGGCAAAGTGCACGGGCAATGACAAGTTCAATGCTGAGCCGGGGGTTTATGACTGGTACGAGACCGTGAAACTGAACTACGGTGTCGACTATTGCGATGCCGGAGGACGGAGTTACCACTTCAATCCCATTCCTAATACATGGAAGAAAATGACCGATATCCTGCTCTTTTGGGCTTCGAAGGGTATCGACGGTTTCCGTTGCGACATGGCAGAGATGGTGCCTTCCGCTTTCTGGGCTTATGCGACGGCCATCGTCAAAGAGCGTTTCCCACATATCATCTTTATCGGTGAGGTGTATGACACTTGTCAGTACCGTACTTACGTGGAATCAGGCTTCGACTATCTATATGACAAGGTGGGTATGTACGATTGCCTCCATGATGTGGTTTGTGAGCGTCGTCCGGCCAACAGCATTACATGGTGTTGGCAAAGCACAGACGGCATCAAGGACCATATGCTTTATTTCCTTGAGAACCATGATGAACAACGCATTGCCAGCGATTTCTATTGTGGAGACGGAGCAAAGGCAGTCCCTGCCCTTGTCGTAGCAGCATTGCTGCAGAAGAACCCCTTCATGGTCTATTTTGGACAGGAGTTGGGCGAGCGCGGTATGGATGCTGAAGGATTCTCAGGTGTCGACGGCCGTACCACTATCTTCGATTATTGGACGGTCGATTCGGTGAGGCGCGCTTTCTTTACGCCTAATGGTCTTACTGATAAAGAAAGGAGTCTGCAGAAAACTTACCGCGAAGTGCTGCGAATAGCCAACCATGAGAAGGCCGTAAGGGAGGGCGATTGCTTCGATCTGATGTACGTCAACACGCATACGTGGCAGTTTAATCCCCGATCGCAGTATGCTTTCATCCGTAAGAAAGACGATGAAGTACTCCTGATAGTCGTCAATTTCTCCCGTCCGGAGGTGCATATATCTGTAGTGATCCCCACTCACGCCTTTGATTTCCTTGGCCTGCCTGAACGTGATGTTGTGGCTTCCGACCTGCTCACTGGCGAGAAAGTGGAGCTGTCTTTAAAGAGAGACGGGGCTGTAGCCATGACATTGTTGCCTTATGGAGCAAAGATTCTTAAATTCAACATAAAGATGAAAGATGACGCTTATGCCCTCAACGAGCATGCGAAGAATGAGTTCCCGCCTGCCCATACCGCTGAACACCTGCTTAATCAGTTGATGATCCGTATGTTTGGCTGTGAGCGTTCACGCAATGCCCATATTGAGCGAAAGAAGAGCAAGATAAGCTATGTGCTTGACCATAAACCGTCACGTCAGGAAGAGAAGGCCATTGAGGATGAGATGAATCGCTTGATCAGTGCGGACATGCCTGTGACTTATGAAACGGTAGATCGTCAGCATTTGCCGGAGGGAATCTCGCTTGACCGCTTGCCTAAGGATGCATCCGAGTCTATCCGCATTGTGCGGATTGGAGACTACGATGTCTGTCCGTGTATCGGCAAGCATGTGCGCTCCACCTCGCAGATTGGTAAGTTCGTGCTCCTTGGTACCAACTGGGATGAGCCTACGCATACGTTCCGTATACGGTTCAAAGTTATACCATAATATACAGTGTGGGTGGCCGGTACAAGACCGGCCACTGCACTTTATTCTTCTCTGTAACTGTTAGGCGTCATCCCCGTGTTTCTTTTGAAATATTGGCAAAAGAAACTGACATTGGGGAAATGTAGAGCATCAGCTATCTGGGCTACCGTCTTGTCTTCATGCCGCAGCATGATCTTAGCCGTAATCACTAACGCCTTGTCTATCCATTGTTTAGCCGTTATCCCACTCACTTCCTTCACTACTGAACAAAGATAGCGGTCTGTAATGCAGAGTTTTGAAGCATAGAAGTCAAGCATGTGCTCCTGCCTGCAATGCTTATTGACTAACTGGATAAAGTTGTTGTAGATAATCTGTTTGTGGCTGAGATGAGTAGGCCTTTGCGTTGTCGTCGATTTGAACTGCTGTTCATACACTTTTATCACAGCCTTTATCAGACAGTTGCAAACACCTATTAACTCTTTCTCCTTGGATGTTTGCCAAAGCAAGTCGAAGAGTTGTCGAAGCAGTTCTATTTTGTCATCCGTTAAATCCGTTATACCGTCCATCTGTGTTCCATCGAGGAATTCGGGAAGATGCTTCCCGAATATCTCATACATCATCTCTCGTGAGACTGCCATTCCCGTAATAACCGTTTGTTGATTGTTTGACTTCGGTCGGACAATTGTACCCGGTGTGATGAAAGTTATTTGATTCTTTGTGATGCAATGCTCTATCAGATTTACGTTTCCTGTCAGTTGACCTTCTATAATCCATCCAAAACGATAATCTCCGATAAGGTAGGGCTGTTGTCGCTTACCTAAGACGTCAAACAAATCAGGGATGGCATATACCATGGCAAAATTATCAGAGACGGTTGATCTCTCATTGATCTTTCCATTCTTGATAAGATCCATCATGACCAAGAAGGTCAATTGCTGGGGTCTTTTGTGCTTCTTTTCCATCACTTATATTCTATAATTGAATGCAAAAGTAATGGATTTGGCTGTGAAATATGCTATTATCCTCAAAAATATGAAGAATCGAATATATCATCGGATAGAAGCATAATAAGTAAAAGCAGTTTTCCTCGTAATTTTGCACGTGAAATTTAGAACATTAAATACATATCGATAATATGCTGTTCAAAAAACTATTATTTTTCGTTTTGATTGGCATCAGCACTGAGGTTTCAGCACAAAGCGTGACCCTCGACAGTTGCAAGCAATGGGCCCACGATAACTATCCGGCTATTAAACAATATCGTCTGATCGAGGCGGGCCGTGACTATACGGTGGATAATGCCCGGAAAAATTGGTTGCCACAGGTCAGTGCTACTGCTTCAGGTATAGCAATGACGGATATCCTGTCTTTGCCTTCTCAGCTGAAGGCTGCGGGTATGGATGCCAATCTGAAAAACGCGACGGCTGCGGGTGTTGTCAATGTTCAACAACGTGTCTATGACGGAGGCAGCACGAAAGCGCAGCAGTGTCTTACCCAAGCTCAGGCAGACGTACAAGCGCGTCAGTTGGATGTCACCATGTATGATATCAATCAGCGTGTAGAACAACTCTACTTCGGCGTCCTCACCATGGAAGAACAGTTGCGCCAGAACAGTCTGCTACAGCAGGATCTTTCTATTAGTGAGAAAACGGTGAGAAGCATGCTTCGTACGGGAACAGCTAATCCCACGGATCTCGATGCTGTGCTTGTGGAGGAAGTGAAGGCCCGGCAACAGCAGGAGGCTATGAATTCTTCCCGTATGGCCTATCTGAACATGCTCTCAACATTTGTTGGCCGTACATTAAACAGTAGCACGACTTTTGTGCGTCCTGCCTCATTGACAACCGAAACATGGAATGAACAGAATGTGCAGCGGCCTGAGCTCTCCCTTTATGAAGCTCGTAGAAACGTACTGGATGCTCAGCGTAAGCAACTCGATGCCCGGCTGAAACCACAGGTGAGTGCTTTTGGCATGGGGATATATCATACGAGGATGAGTGACCTGATACATAATGGCATGCTTTTGGGCGGTCTTACGGTGTCATGGAATATCGGAGCACTCTATACCCGCAAAAATGACCTGGCACAACTTGATAACCAGCGACAGCAGATAGAGGCTGAGCGTGCCACCTTCCTGTATAATCTTCATTTGCAGGACCAACAGGCAGATGGCTCTGTCAGCAGTCTGCGAAAACAGATCACACAGGACGATGAGATCGTCAGACTACGTGAGAGCATTCGGAGCAAGAGCGAGAAGAAGGTACAACTCGGTACAGAGAGCATCAATGAGATGCTCCGTGATGTCAATGCCGTGAGCACGGCACGTCAACAGAAAGCCTTGCATGAGCTTCAGTTGCTTCAAGTGATATATGAGAAGGAAAACAATTTAGGAAAATAGCATAGAGGAATATGAAAGATATCATTACAATTATGACTGTTGTTCTCACGCTCTGCGCGTGCGGCAGTGATCAATCAACAGAGGATGCAACGGGTACTTTCGAGGCTACGGAGGTAACAGTGTCGGCAGAGCAGAATGGCCGGTTGTTACAATGGAATGTAGAAGACGGATCCCGGTTGACAGCTGGTACTCAGGTGGGATTGATCGATACTGTCCAGTTGGCATTGAAGGCTCGCCAGATAGGAGCTACAAGGCTCGTCTATACGGCTCAGCGCCCGGATATCTCCGCGCAGGTGGCTGTCATTCAGCAACAGCTGCGTAAGGCAGAGCAGGACGAAGCTCGATATGCTGCGCTTGTGCGCGATGGGGCTGCAAACCGGAAGTTACTGGATGATGCCCGTTCACAAGTGTTGGTGCTCAAACGGCAGTTGGCTGCTCAGCAGTCGACCTTAGGCAACAGTAGCCGTACCATTGATGCACAAGTTGGTACGGCGGATGCTGAGAAATATATTGTAGCCGATCAGCTGCGCAAATGTCATGTCATGTCTCCCATTAGTGGAACCGTGTTGGAGAACTATGTGGAGTCAGGCGAATATGCTACGGTGGGCAGGCCTCTGTTCAAGATGGCTGACATGGATCGTGTCTTTCTCCGTGCTTATCTCACTTCATTTCAGTTGAAGGATGTCAAACTTGGTCAACAAGTCATTGTCTATACTGATTATGGCAATGGTCAGCGACGTAAATATAAAGGACAGATCGTGTGGATCTCTGAGTCGTCAGAGTTTACGCCTAAGACGATACTTACCGATGATGAGCGTGCCGATCTGGTCTATGCTGTGAAGATTGCCGTGAAGAATGATGGTTATATCAGGTTGGGCATGTATGGCGAAGTGAAGTTATGAGCAAGAACATTCTTGTAGATATCAATGATGTCTCCAAGCGCTATGGTAAGGTGCAGGCTTTGAGCCATGTGTCGTTGCAGATAGGAGAGGGAGAGATCTTCGGTCTCATAGGTCCGGATGGTGCCGGCAAGACCTCACTATTTCGTATCATCGCTACATTACTCAAGCCTAATAAAGGTACGGTGACTGTTAGTGGCTACGACACGGTACATGAGATGACGGCGATCCGTAATATGACCGGTTATATGCCGGGAAAGTTCTCGTTGTATCAAGACCTTACAGTGGAGGAGAACCTGAACTTCTTTGCTACACTCTTCGGTACGACAGTGGAAGCAGAGTACGACAATATCAAAGACATATACAGTCAGATAGAGCCTTTCAAAACCCGTAAGGCGGGAGCACTGTCAGGTGGCATGAAACAGAAACTTGCACTCTCCTGTGCTTTAGTTCACCGTCCTAAGCTGTTGCTGCTCGATGAGCCGACGACAGGTGTCGACCCTGTGTCGCGCAAAGAGTTGTGGACGATGCTCTCTTCACTTCGTGAGAAAGGAATAACGGTCATAGCAGCTACCCCCTATCTCGATGAGATACGGCGGTGTGACCGTGTGGCTTTCCTTTCGCAAAGTGAGGTAAAAGGTATAGGAAGTGCGGATGCGATCCTCGATGAGTTCAAGGATATCTTCTGTCCACAAGGACTGCCACACAATAGGAAAACACAGGAGAGTAGGGCAGAGCCCGTTATCGAAGTGAGCCATTTAGTGAAAGCCTTCGGTAGTTTCCATGCCGTCGATGACATCTCTTTCGAGGTGATGCCCGGTGAGATCTTTGGCTTCCTCGGAGCCAATGGTGCCGGAAAGACGACAGCCATGCACATACTGACAGGATTGAACCAGCCTACGAGCGGTCATGGAAAGGTCGCGGGCTTCGATATCTCAACGCAGTATGAGCAGATAAAACGAAATATTGGCTATATGTGTCAGAAGTTCTCGTTATACAATGACCTGACCGTCAAGGAAAACCTGCAGCTTTTCGGAGGTATCTATGGCATGAGCGATAAGCAGATAAAAGAAGAGACTACAAAACTCTTGTCGCGGCTGCACTTTGAAGAGCATGCCAATGATCTCGTGGGCTCTCTGCCGCTGGGTTGGAAGCAGAAACTTGCCTTCTCGGTGAGTATCTTCCATCATCCGAAACTCGTCTTTCTTGATGAGCCTACAGGCGGTGTGGACCCTGCAACACGACGGCAGTTCTGGGATCTTATCTATGAGGCGGCAAATGAGGGGATTACTGTTTTCGTCACGACTCATTATATGGACGAGGCTGAATACTGTGACCGTATCTCTATCATGGTGGATGGTAAGATTAAAGCTATCGGTACGCCCGCCCGTCTCAAAGAGCAGTTCCATATGTCCGATATGGACCAGGTGTTTACGTATCTCGCCCGTCAGGGAAAGAGAAACGGTTAACGAATTAAAGACATGAAGACATTTATCGCTTTTATAATAAAGGAGACACGGCATATTCTCCGCGACCGCCGTACGTTGCTCATTCTCTTCGGCATGCCGATAGTGATGATTTTGCTTTTCGGCTTTGCCATCAGTAATGATGTGCGCAATGTGCGGACGGTAGTGGTGACTGCGTCTATGGACAATGCCACGCGCCCATTGGTCCATGCCATTGAGGCTTCACAATATTTTGAGATTGAGGCTACTGCACCATCTACAGTTGCTGCAGAGCGACTTATGCGTGATCAGAAAGCTGACCTCATCGTGGCTTTCTCACCCGACTTTGCCAGTCATATCCCGGACCGAAGCGCTTCTGTTCAGCTTATCACCGACGGCAGTGACCCGAATATGGCGCAGCAGTATGTGAGCTATGCCCGACAGATTATCACGCAGCATCTGATGAGTGATCTCGGAGTCAGCACGCCCTCATTGGTCTCCATCAAGCTGCTCTATAACCCGCAGATGAAGAGCGCTTACAACTTTGTGCCGGGCATCATGGGTATGTTGCTGTTCCTCATTGGTGCCATGATGACATCGATCAGCATTGTGCGAGAGAAGGAACGGGGGACTATGGAGGTTCTGCTTGTCAGTCCGGTGCGCCCGTTGATGATTATCATTGCCAAGGCTGTGCCTTATATCGTATTATCCCTTGTTATCCTGACATCAATCCTTCTCTTGTCGCGTTATGTGCTGATGGTGCCGTTGTCGGGAAGTATCGTGTGGATTTATCTTGTATCCCTGATGTATATTTTCCTTGCCTTGAGCCTCGGATTACTTATCTCTACGGTTGCCAAGACACAGTTGGTAGCATTGCTCATGTCTGCAATGATGTTGCTCATGCCTTGTCTGATGCTCTCGGGAATGATATTCCCTATAGAGAGTATGCCGGAGATCCTGCAGTGGATCTGTGCTGTGATGCCACCGCGCTACTATGTCAGTGCTATGCGGAAGCTAATGATCATGGGTGTGGGACTGCAGCAAGTGATGCATGAACTTGTCATTCTCACAGTGATGACCGTCGTACTTTTAGGTGTTGCGCTCACCAATTTCAAGACAAGACTGGAATAGTCGTTAAAACGAAAGAATTATGATACTGAAATATCTTTTGCGTAAAGAGTTCACACAGATCAGGCGCAATTCGTTTTTGCCGCGATTAATCGTGGTATACCCTATAATCATCACGTGCGTGATGCCTTGGGTGATGAACATGGAGGTGAAGAATATCAAGGTGGATGTCGTTGACAATGACCGTTCGGTAGAGTCGCAGCGTCTTGTCCATCATATCGAACACTCGCCTTATTTTCATTTTGGTGGTCAGAAGGCGAGTTATGATGAAGCACTGAAAGATATTGAGTGTAGTGACGCTGATGTAATAACTGTGATACCGCCCCATTATGCGAAGAATCTTGTATTGGGACAGAAAGCGAGCGTGCTGATTGCAGCCAATGCTGTCAATGGACAGAAGGGGGGGCTCGGTTCTTCCTATCTCTCCAATATTGTAGCGGCAAATCTTTCGGATGCTTCCACTAGCGAATCTGTCATCAATGCGTTCAAGGCCTCTTCCCGACAGGTATCCGAACTCTATCTTTACAACAAACGACTGGACTATAAACTCTTTATGGTTCCTGCATTGATAGGCATGGTGATGATGATGCTTTGCGGCTTTCTCCCGGCATTGAATATTGTGGGAGAGAAGGAAGCAGGGACGATAGAGCAGATAAATGTCACACCTGTGAGTAAGATGGACTTCATCCTTGCCAAACTCATTCCTTACTGGGTCATTGGACTGTTGGTGATGACAGTCTGTCTGTTTGTTGCCTGGGCGACGTATGGCTTCATGTCTGCTGGTTCTGTCGGATGGGTCTATCTGTTAGCTGTTCTGCTTGCTTTTATCTTCAGTGGTATAGGCTTGATAGTGTCCAATTACAACGATACGATGCAGCAGGCCATCTTCATCATGTGGTTCATCGTGGTCTGTTTCAACCTACTGAGCGGCTTGTTTACACCGGTACGTAGTATGCCCGACTGGGCTCAGCACATCACGATTATCAATCCTATGCGATGCTTCATGGATGCCATCCGTACAGTTTATGTGAGAGGAGGAGACTTCTCATCCATCCGTCAACAAGTGCTCATTCTTTCTGTCTTTGCTATTGGCATGGATACGTGGGCAGTATTAAGCTATAAGAAGAACGGGAAATAATAGGTATTAGCTGGAATAATAGAAAAAGAAAAGCCGTAAAATGCTAAGTGCACTACGGCTTTTCTTTTATTTTGCTTCGTTCTCTTCCTTCATGTCTATGAACTCACCTTGGTCGTCATAGAACTCGTATTGAAGGAAAGCGAGTTTCTGAGAAGAGTAGACATGTACTCCAAATCCATACTTCATCTGCCACTTGCGCTTGAGACTCACAATACCTTGATTGATATAAGCCGCAACGTAGGGGTGAACATAGAGATAGAACTTCTTGATGCCTATCTTGTTGACGAGCTGGTCAATTTTTCTCTCTAATTGATCCGTGAACAGAAAACTTGAGCGGATCTTTCCTGTGCCACCACATGTAGGACATTCCTCCTCCACATTGACATCCATCGCCGGTCTTACGCGTTGTCGGGTGATCTGCATCAGTCCAAACTTACTCAGTGGCAAGATGTTGTGGCGTGCACGATCTTTCTGCATATCCTTGCACATACGCTCATAGAGCATCTGACGGTCCTCGGCAAGGTTCATGTCGATAAAGTCCACTACGATGATACCTCCCATATCACGTAGTCTTAACTGTCGGGCGAGCTCATCGGCTGCACCGAGGTTGGTGTCAAGAGCCGTGCCTTCCTGTCCGTTTTGATTCTTCGACCTGTTGCCACTGTTGACATCTACCACATGCATGGCTTCGGTGTGCTCAATGATGAGGTAGGCGCCATGGGCATAGTTGACGGTCTTGCCAAAGCTGGACTTAATCTGCTTGGTAACATTAAAATTATCGAAGATAGGCACCTTTCCAGTGTAAGTCTTAACGATGTTTGCCTTTTCAGGGGCAATCAGCGTCACATAATCCTTGACCTCTTTACATATCTCTTCGTTGTTGACGTAGATATTCTCGTAAGTCGGATTGAAAAGATCACGAAGCATAGCCACTGCTCTGCCTGTCTCTTCGTAGATCAACTGTGGCCGTTGCTGCGTCTTCTGCACTTTCTCAATGGCGCTCTGCCATCTGCTGGTGAGTACTTTCAGTTCGGCGTCGAGCTCTGCCACTCTTTTTCCTTCCGCCACTGTGCGGACAATAACGCCGCAATTCTTTGGCTTGATGCTCTGGATGAGCTGTTTCAGTCTTGATTTCTCCTCTCCGCTCTTAATCTTTGACGAAACCGACACCTTATCTCCAAAGGGAATAAGCACAAGGAAGCGTCCGGCAAAGCTCAACTCTGAAGTCAGTCTTGGACCTTTTGTCGAGATGGGTTCTTTCACAATTTGCACAAGCACTTCCTGTCCTACTTTCAGCGTTTGCTGCACGCTTCCGTCTTTTTGCAGTTCTGGCAGGCGTGTTGCCTTCGCGAAGGGTACGGGGTGTTTTCTGTCGCTTTCTACTTGCTTGATATACTTTGCGTAGGAGTTAAATTGACTACCCAGATCAAGATAATGCAAGAAAGCATCTCGTTCATACCCCACATCCACAAAGCATGCGTTGAGCCCCGGCATGAGTTTCTTCACTTTGGCTACGTAGATGTTGCCTACCGAGTAATTGGCTGAGCGAGATTCATTCTGGTATTCCACCAGCCGTTTGTCCTCCAACAGAGCGATGGAGATCTCTTTGGGCTTGACATCGATAATTACTTCACTTGTCATTTCTGATGGTGTTTTTTCTCTTTGTTGTCTCTCCGACAACGTTCTCTTTCAATTAAAAAAGGGCAACCCCCTTAGGGCATGCCCCTTCCTGGAACTGTCGCTTGGGCTTACTTGCTCTTATGACGGTTCTTGCGCAATCTCTTTTTGCGCTTATGAGTAGCCATCTTGTGGCCCTTTTTCTTTTTACCGTTTGGCATAATTATAAAATTAAAATAATGTTGTGATAAAAAATGCTCTTTTTATGATTGCTCACCTTTCATCTCATCCACGAATATTTTAGCCGGCTTGAAGGCGGGGATGTCGTGGGCGGCAATGGTGATGGTCATATCCTTGCCAATATCGCGTGCAGTCTTTGAAGCGCGATGCTTGATGATGAAACTGCCGAACCCGCGGAGATAAACGTTTTCTTTCTTCTCGAGCATGGAGTGCTTAACGGTCTCCATGAAAGCTTCCACCACTACGGAAACTTCCTTCCGTTGCAAGCCTGTCTGTTCAGTAATCTCGTTGATGATATCTGCTTTTGTCATCTTGGTAAATATCTGATTTATATCTTGTTTATATTCAATCTGCTGTCAACACGTATTTTCGAGTTTGCAAAATTACTAATTATCTTGGTGATAACGAAAAGTTGCGGGCTGTTTTTTCTTTTTTTATATGTTTGGCAGGTTCTTACCTATCTTTCTTTGTAAGAACTTAGAGAGAATGATTCCTCTCCTGGTGTGTTGGATTATATCGTCATGGATTGCATTGAGGTCATTGAACATTTCGCAGGCGACGGTCTGGAAGGTGTTGGGCTTGCGTTGGCTTTTGTCTCCGGAAGGGTTGACCACTACTTTGATGCCTTTTGGCACGACGCTGATGTCAATGTCGGGACCCGTCATTACTGGTTCGCCGTCGAAATGGATGGGCCCTTCTGACGACCGGTGGATGTGCAGGTGCCGCGTGCGGAAGGTCTTGATGCGTGAGCTCTTGTCGAGTGTCTTGCTGAACATGTCGATGGCGATTTGTGGTGCCTCAAGAATGTCAAACGGCTCCATGATCACCACATCCATCAGTCCGTCGCTCATGCTGGCTTGAGGCGCAATGTACGCGTTGTTGCCATATTGCGAGGCATTGGCGCAGGTGACGAGGAGGGCTTTGTACTTGACGGTGTCCTCGTCGGTCGATATTTCATAGGTCTGCGGCTTGTACTTGAGCCCAGTCTCCAGTACTTGTTGCACGTATGTGATGGGACCACGCTTTCCGGCTTCAGCAAACTTGAAACTGATGAATGCGTCAAAGCCCATGCCGCAAGTACAAAAGAATTTGTGGCCGTTGATGATACAGTAGTCAAGGTCGTGGATCTTGCATTGGTTGATGATCTCGATGCTTTTCCTGATGTTGATAGGTATCAGGAGGTGGCGGGCCAATCCGTTACCCGATCCGCAAGGAATGATGGCCAGGGCAGTATTTGTGTTTGTGATGCCTCTTGCCACTTCGTTGACCGTGCCATCACCGCCGACGGCCACCACGACATCAATGCCATGCTGTGCGGCTTCATGGGAGAGCTCGGCGGCATGTCCAGCATATTGAGTCTCAATAATCTCGTAGCTGAATTTCGACTTATCGAGGTATTTGTTGATATAATCAGGAATGCCGGATTTCCCAACAGTGCCAGAGATAGGATTAATGATAAATTTGATGCTAATCATTGCTTTGTCGTTTGAGGAGCAAATATACTATTTTCTTCATTCAATGGGGACTTCTCATCCGATTTTTTTTGTTAATTTAGTGTTTTATTGGTCTTTTCTTATGGTTTAATAGGACTTTTTTGTAACTTTGCAACCTGTTCATTACAAATACAAAGCAATTTCTTCACCTATTATAAAATGGGACAGTTAACAGAAAGATACAAACATTATCGTGTGCCACAGCAGTACATGGAAGAGGGGGTTTACCCTTATTTCAGGGAGATTACGAGCAAGCAGGGCCCGGAGGTCATTATGGCCGGCCGCAAGATCCTGATGTTCGGGAGCAACGCTTATACAGGTCTCACAGGAGACCAGAGAATTATTGACGCCGGTAAGGCAGCTCTCGACAAGTACGGCTCTGGCTGTGCAGGTAGCCGTTTTCTCAATGGTACCCTTGATATTCATGTGCAGCTTGAAAAAGAGTTAGCTGAATATGAGCATAAGGATGCCGCTCTGTGCTTCTCTACAGGATTTTCGGTCAATTCCGGTGTGATACCTTCTGTCGTCGGGCGCGGCGACTACCTCATCTGTGATGACCGTGACCACGCTTCTATCGTGGACGGACGCCGGCTGAGTTTTGCCACACAGTTGCATTATAAGCATAACGACATGGCCGACCTGGAGCGCATTCTGGAGAAGCTTCCGCACGATGCCATCAAGCTGATTGTGGTAGACGGCGTGTTCTCTATGGAGGGCGATCTCGCGAAGCTCCCCGAGATCGTGGAGCTGAAGCATAAATATAACTGCTCTATCATGGTCGACGAGGCTCATGGTTTAGGCGTCTTCGGCGATCAGGGACGTGGCGTTTGCCATCATTTTGGCCTGCAGGACGACATCGACCTCATCATGGGAACCTTCTCTAAGAGTCTGGCTTCCATTGGTGGCTTCATTGCTTCCGACTGGGACACTATTAACTATCTACGCCATACTTCGCGTACCTATATCTTCTCTGCCAGCGACACTCCTGCCGCCACGGCATGCGCTCTGGAGGCCTTGCACATCATTCAGAACGAGCCTGAGCGTCGTCAGCGCCTGTGGGATGTGACCAATTATGCCTTGAAGCGCTTCCGTGAAGAGGGCTTCGAGATAGGCGAGACGGAGAGCCCTATCATTCCGCTTTATGTACGCGATGACAAGAAGACCTTCCTCGTCACCAAGTTAGCTTTTGATGCAGGAGTGTTCATCAACCCTGTCATTCCGCCTGCATGTGCGCCTCAAGACACACTTGTGCGTTTCGCTTTGATGGCTACCCATACCAAAGAGCAGGTTGAGCGCGGTGTGGTGGCTCTGAAGAAGATCTTCGTGGATCAGGGAATCATCAAATAAAGATTATTTTGAGAGTGGCAGACATCCGTTTATCAAACGGATCAAACTATTGTTCTTATGAAAAGGCTTTGCAGGGGCAACCTTTTAAATCCTTTTTTGTTGGTCTCCCTCTACACTGTAAAGGCGATGCGTTTACGGTGTTAACTCACTCAAAATTGGACTTTAATTGAATATCAGGAAGTTGGGCGTTTGCCTAAATAATATAAAGTAACAATATGGAAACGAGCGGACTTCTGCTCGTTTCTGTATTTTGCAATATACAAAGAACGCCTCAATTCGGGGACAAAAATACGATATTTTTCTAAATATCCCATAATTAGCTAGGAGAAACTTATGGAATTTAGAACTTTTTGCGTAAAATCTGATACTTACTAACACAATATATGCATCCAAAAATAAACAGCTGTATTTAGATATAGCTTATCCGAATACCTGCTGCCATAACGTTTGTCGCTGACGATGATTCTGACATCGGTTTTCATGTACTTTTGCAACACAAAGGTATTTGGTCCTTGTGTACACATTGTGGCTATAGCCATAAAATAGTTGCCATCTTCTCTATG
>NZ_GL945017.1:1301031-1303547 GCF_000218235.1 Hallella multisaccharivorax DSM 17128
GGAAGTTTTCTCCAATACACTGCCTTCTATATTTGTTATCATTCCCTCTCCTCGCAGCATGGTCTTTGGCAACGAACTTTTTGACAACAACCTCGCCAAGCATATTGGTGCTTTCCTTAAGTTTTAAGGTGACGGTAGTTTGCCCCGTATAATTTATATATTGTGTTTCATAACCGATGAGAGAAACTTGAATGATATTGCCAGTTTTTATATCTTCAAGCATGAAAGTTCCATCTTCCTTGCTAACCGTTCCTTTAACGAAAGAAGAGTCTGCTTGTAACAGTTCCACAACATTGGCAAATGAAATTGGCATACCTTTTGTGTCTGTCACAACCCCTTGAATGTTCTGTGCCATCAGCATTGGGCATAACCCTAAGAACATTATTAGTAATTCAAAATACTTTCTCATATTATTCTACTTTATCTATAAGACAATTATCAGGCTTGGCAAAAAGTCCTAATTTCTGAGAATAAGACTTTATCCTACAGTTTCTCATGCTACAAAAGCTATGTAACTTGCATGAATTACAAGTGTCTATTTGCGAAATTGTTATACCACCTCGCATCAATTGCCACGCCGATTCTTTCTCCCAAATGTCTTGCAAAGTTTCTGTCTTTAAATCTCCTATCTTCAGAAAAGGAAGATTAAAGGCATAAACGCATGGATATACACAACCATCGGAACTTATAGCGACACGTTTTGTCCCTGCTGCACAAAAGACCTTTTCATCCTTACTATAGCCATCTATGTTTTCTTTATATGAGAGATTAGGAAAGTCTATTGTAATTCTATCAGAGTAGTTGGTTTGAAGTTGAGTAATCTTTTTGCGCATTAGACTTTCTTCTTTTGGGCTCAAAAGTAAAAAATCGTTTGAAAACGCCCTTCCTTCTGGCTCTACTAAATTAATAGACAAATGATGTACGCCCTTGTTTATTAAAAAAAGTATCAACTCTTCCAAATGCTCCTTGTTGTGGGCATTTACAACATGTGCAATATTGAGGTTTACACCATTCTTCACCATTAGATCAATTGTATGGACTATATGCTCAAATGTATTTTTCCCTCTAAGGAACTCATGTTGTTCTGCTGTACATCCATCCAACGAAATTGTTACAGATACATTTTTCTTCTTGAAAATATCCAAATTTTTCTCAGAAATCAGCATACCATTAGTAAGAATAGAAAAACTCATACGTAAATCTGTTACTTTTCTTAGCAACTGTTCGAAATGAGGATACATCATAGGCTCCCCACCACTAATAATGACATTATAAATATTGGCTTTTTCTAATTCTATGAAGATTTTTTCCCATTCATGCGTAGACAAGTGAGTTCTTTTATCACTATGTAATTCTGATGACTGAAAACAATGCTTACATTTTAAATTACAATTGTGTGTCAATAGAAGTTCAACATCCATAGGTGAGGATGTTATAGGAATTTGCTCAATAGCATGAATGTTCGAAAAACGATTCGTTGAATGATATGAGATTTTACTTTGGACAAACAGCTGCTTGAACCCAAACTCTTTTTCTATTTGACTAACATTGTCCCATTTCAAGTTTACGCCTTGTTCTGCAAGACTATTTTTCACATCTTCGTATGCTCTGGCATTTGTGTAGAAGAGATGCAAAAGTGTATAAAGCGAAGCTGTTAATCTTGCTAATTTTCGTGTTTCAATGTTGTACAAGGCATATGAGTTACCATAATATTCATCATGCCTCATTATCCATTTATTTGATATTGTGTACAAAGCTCTATTGTCCATATTTATTACTTTTGATAAAATGGTCAAGAGAATTAAAATAAACTCTCTTGACCATAAAACTATTGAATGCAAGTGTATCCGTTAACTACCTTATGGCTTCAACGTAGTGTCGGTAGTTGTTGTTGAAGTCGTTGGCTTAGAAGGAGAAGTTGTTCCTCCGTTATTTGTTGTGTTACAACAATTGTTTACACCTTGTACTCCAAGTGCATAAACTGTGACATCCTCGATGCCAAAGCCCCCTCGCATCAAAGCGAGCTCTTCTTTAGAAAGAAGTTCTTTTCCTTTGTCCATAATTTTCTGTTTTAAAATTAAATGAATATCCGCGATCATCCAAATTAGCAAAGTTTATACAGCCTGGACAATCCTTGGTATAAAAATTGCGGGCTTATGTTTGACTATTGGAAAGGAATGATTATGAATTTGACTGATTTCTATGAAGTTTATCCTAACGAGGAAGCTTGCGAGCATGCTCTTAAGGAATTTCGTGAATGCCATACTCTTTATTGTCCGGAATGTGGCGGTTTGCACCTCAGTTGGAATCCGAGCCATAAGTCTTGGACATGTATGGATTGCGGTCATGAGGTTACCCTCCGTTCTGGCACAGTGATGCAAGGCAGTAAACTGCCAATTTTCGATTGGTTCGTGGCAATGTTTCTGATAGTAAGTACGAAGTGGGCCATATCCGCCTTGGAGGTACAGCGCCAGCTTGGAAGGAAACGCTACCAACCCATGTGGGAAATGATGATG
>NZ_GL945017.1:1303597-1592872 GCF_000218235.1 Hallella multisaccharivorax DSM 17128
AATGCCATACTCTTTATTGTCCGGAATGTGGCGGTTTGCACCTCAGTTGGAATCCGAGTCATAAGTCTTGGACATGTATGGATTGCGGTCATGAGGTTACCCTCCGTTCCGGCACAGTGATGCAAGGCAGTAATCTGCCGATTTTCGATTGGTTCGTGGCAATGTTTCTGATAGTAAGTACGAAGCGGGCCATATCCGCCTTGGAGGTACAGCGCCAGCTTGGAAGGAAACGCTACCAACCCGTCTGGGAAATGATACATAAGCTGCGTGACGTGATGGGTAAGCGTGACAGCCTCTACAGGCTGTTTGACCAAGTGGAACTTGATGAAGGATTCTTCTCCACGGAGACGCCTGACAGTGAAAAATGGCATTCTCTCAAGCGTGGACATGGAAGCCAACGGAAGACGGCCGTGCTTGTCATGGCGGAAAGTTCTGTTCCTACAAACACACCAATGAAAAAGTACAGCACTGGGAAACGGGTCGATCATATCAAGATGGAAGTCATACCGGACTTGAAGGCGGCTACGGAGGAAGACAAAATAAAGAATTCCATAGATGCCGGAGCTGATGCCACCATAGATGCCACGAAGTCTTACGCGGTACTTACAGCGAACAAAATTGTCGCTAAGCATAAAGCATATAAGATAAGGGACAAGATGATGGTCGGCAAGGTGCTTCCATGGGTACACATATCCATCAGCAATGCAAAGAGGAGTATTCTTGACACGTACCATGACATCAAGGAGGACTTTCTGCAGCTCTACCTCAACGAGTTCTGCTATAAGTTCAACCGAAGATATTTCGGATTTCATCTGTTCGACAGGCTTGAGCTTTGCGCATGCACTTATAGGACGAGTTTCAAGCATCGGATTTACTGATTTGGATGATTGCGGATATTCATATTCCAAAAACATAACAATGCCCTTGTCCTCATCATTGGTCCTTGTGCTAATCCAATGCTTCTTGAATTCATCAAGATTATAAGTCCCCAATCCTTTTCCTGGGTCTGCTACATAGAATATCTTCCCTTTCTTCACCTTGTATAAAACTACAAAATGATTTTGATTCCAATGGAGAATACAGGGCAAGGGTGCTTCGTTCAACGTGGCGATAGAAGTTTTTGCACATGCTGTATGTAATCCAAGAGTATTAGCCGCCTCATTGATACCTAACATTGAAACACCTTCCGTTGTAGCAAAACATATTTTCGACAGAGAATAAGAAGAATATTCTCTGCCGAAATATTTGCATACCATCTGCAAACTAGCTATGCCACATTGCATGCTATCATGCTGATATTCTATAGGAAAATGATTCTTCATTTGTTATTTTGAAATCTACATTACCGCACTATTTTTCTGATAGAATTTATAAACGATTTCTTTCTTCAGAATTTGATGACTGAAAAGTTTGTTTTGCTTTGTTAAAAATATTTCCAATTTTTTTTATTAAAGTTATTTCCAAATGTTGACTATCATAATAGTTGTTAAACTCTTGTTTAATCCCATTGGAATAATAAGAGTATTTTGGATTCGACGTTTTGGATAAATCTTCTGCTTTAATGCTAACAATCATAGTCTTATTTTTGTTTGTATATGACAGCCCTAAGTTTAAAAGAACGGTATTTTTTGTCTTTCTATAATTATAATATCCAGGTATGTCATCTTCAACGTACAAAAAACAAGACAACCTCTTACCTAAAAAAAATGTATTGTTCAACGAAAAATCACTTCCCCAACCTTTTACATTCTTAAAGGATGTCTGATTTGAAATATAGCTTGAATATGTAATATCTCCTGTCAAATTAGTTTCTAACCAAGAACCTAACTGAAAATTATATTCAACATTAATTCCAAAAGCAGATATGTCAAAGAAGTTTCCTGCTCGCTCTACTTGATTTTGAATATTTTCTGAATCCAAAAATACCATTTTTCCAAAATCTTTGTTGGTCTTAGTAAAATACATTTTTGTATAAAATGAATTGTTGCACATATAAGACAAGCTTACATTATGTATATAAGACGGTTTCATGAACGGATTTCCCTCAGAGTAATCATATTTACTTGTATACCATCTAAAAGGGTCTAATAGTTGAAAATTTGGTCTCTTAATTCTTCCAGAATAATCAATGCTTATAGTATTACTATTATTTATTAAGTATTCTATACCTACAACAGGAAATAGTCTTAAATAATGGTTGTTATTGATAGTGTTTAAAGTATAAGAGAGTCCTTTTGTATAAGTAAATTCTGCTCTCAAGCCCAAACTAAGTTGAATTGACTTTATTGAACTCTCTGCATTTACATATAGAGCATTGTTAGCTTCTCTATATCCAAACAAGTTGTGTGAAGTAGAATAAACCAATTTTTCATCCTCTTCATTATACGACTTTGTGTTGATATAAGAGAATTTATATCCTTCACTAATTTTCCAATTCTTAAACGAATTGTCGAAATCCATTTTGAAGGTATATATATCATTCTTTTGGTGACCTGCGCTATAAAAATTTTCATCTAATGTTGTTAATGCCGTTCTTGTAAGTGAAAGCCAATTCCTATAGTTTCTTTCATAGCTGTTAATGTAGCCAAGTGTTATATTAAGATTAGATTTGTCATTGAAAGAATGAGCATAATTTATTTCTAAATTCGTTTGATAATTTGCTGATTTCCCATATCCTTTAGATGACATTAGGGAATCTTCCTGTATATTGTTTATAGTAAAATATTTCGTGTCATTAGCAATGTCTCGATTATTAATCTTACTAAGTAACGGCAACTGTAACATTGTTGATATATTATCATGTTGGCCTAAAATTAAATTTAAATTTGTTAGTATTCCAGCAAAATCTTCCTCGCTTTTTTTAGGACTGTTTGTAGATACTATATAATTTTTAAATATATTACTATATTGACTATGCGTGAATAGTTTTTCGTAACTACCTAATACCGCAGTCTCTACACTAAACTTTTTACTTGAATAGAGAATTTTTGCAGAAGTGCCATAAGATAAATAGTGGGCAATACTCCCTTTCCCCAGTAAATTAGCTTGTAATCCTGGGTTTATTTTTTTCTGTGTTTCAATTTTTAAAATGCCAATATTTTCGTTGGCTTCGTATTTTGCTGGTGGAGTTGATAGTACTTGAATTTTTTGTATATTTTCTGTTCCTAAAGAATTCAAATAAGCCATTAATTCATCACCTTTTAAATAAAGTTGGTGATTATTCAAGAAAACAAGGACTTCATTTTTACCTACCATAGATATGATACTACCTTTAATATTAATCAAGGGTATTTGTGGCAATATATCAGAAAACAATTTCCCATTTTTGTTAATCACATCCATGTTGATAATAAAACCATCATGTGACATTTGGATAGCCTTTCTTCTACCAATTACTTTAACTTCATTAAGATTTTGCGCATTGTCATTTAGGCAAAAATCTATTGTTTTTTCACCCGAGATGAATGCAACTTTATCTGCATATCCAATATAACTGCAAACAAGGCTGTCATTTTTGTTCACTTGGATTTCAAAATATCCAACGGAATCCGACAATACGACTTGTTGTGTATTACAATTTTTGACAGATGCGTACGAAAGAGGTTGCAATTTGTCATGAAAATACACATGTCCATGTAGTTTGTAAGACTGTGCATCTATTGACAAATTTGCAAAAAGCATCGTAATTATGAAAAATAATATTTTGTTCATTATAGCTAACCTCTGAAGTTTACATTATTCTTAATATATGGTTGTATCTGTATGAAAATTCTAATAATTGCTTCCCAATACATCTTGTTTAATGCACAATGATATGCTGATGGTATAGTCGTATCCTTAGATTCAAGCCATTTTGCTGCAATACATGAACCAGAGCAAAGATGTCTTAGCCAACATCCTTTACATTTTTCATACCTGTCAACTTCTTTTGGGTAAAAATTATGTTTATCTATTTTTTCGTAATCAATACCATCATGAATATTGCCAACACATAATTCTTTACAACTATTATGGCTAGAACAAACATAAACATCCCCTTTTAGATTGAAATAAAAGGAATTGATTCCAGCACTACATCCAGTATAGCTCGTTGTCTTACATTGGATTCTTCTTACGTCTTCTATAAGTTTGCGAGCGTAAACATACTTATTGTTCTTTATCCTAGATACATAATAATCAACTAAAAAACTAAATTGTTGCTTAAGATTATTATTTACATCTTCTATTTGAGGTAAATAACTGCCATTAAATGCTCTTGTGGCGAACCCATGATAGAAAGGGATTTCGTTATCTTCAAAGAAATGGAACATTTGTACAATATGCTTATTCTCTGGCATAATTGTTGCTTTACACGCAAATTTTATTCTAGTTTTCTTAAGGGTAAGAATATTTCTGATGACTAAGGGAAAACTTGGTGTGTTATTTAGAAATACTCGTTTGCTATCATTTTCCTTATCTCCATCAAGGCTAATAGCTACAGTAAATTTCTCCTCTTCTAAAAATTTAATAACAGAAGAAGACAATAATGTGCCATTTGTCGTTATTTCAAAATGACTATTTTCAAATCCAAATTCCTTGCATAACTTTGGAATTTGTTTTAACAAATTGAAATTTAAAGTTGGCTCTCCCTCTCCTGCAAAATAAAAGGTAACATTATTGGAATTATTTTTAGCAAGGAATTTTAGTATCTCTAAAAATTGCCCTTTAGACATCATCTCTTTTTTATGATACCCTGCTGATAAATAACAATAAGAACATTTCAAAGTGCATCCGTGAGAAATGTCCAAACTAACAACATCTATCTTTCTACTTGATTTGTCAAAGTTATAATTTGGAGATATTTTTACACTATTTCTTTTGGGTATAATGACTCTTTCATATAAACTCTCTATGTCTAACGGAGAAAATATATGATACAATTCCAAATCTAGTGGATCTAATATGTATATTTGATTATTTAAATCAAATTCTTTCAAATCTTGTTTTTTGCAAACACTTGTCATTTTGTTTATATATTAAGGGTGTGCTAAAGCATTAGTAGCACACCCATTATACATTTTAGAAAGTTGTTATACTATCTGATTCGCAACTATTCTAAGACTAGCCTCTATAGATGAGCAGCCCTGACGAAAATTGGCAACCATGACTTCCACACGCATGATCCGTAGACTGTGACATGTGAGTGTGTTTTGTTGCCTCGCTTCCTCCTTTTACATTGGACAAGGATTCTCCATTAAGGGTTTCAAACTTAAAATCTCTTTTCATTGTCTGTTTCCTTTCTAAAAAAATTCAACGAATGTTTTAAATCTTGGAATCTAACGTTTCTTGGAAAGTATACGCCTTTTTACCCAGACGGGGCTGTATCAACCTTGCGCAAAGGTTATCGGAATAATTGCACCAAAACGAAGGCAAACTGCAATTATTTGTCTCATTTTGTATTCCAAATGTAAAGGTATAAATACTTTTTGAAACAAAGTAATTTTTGAAGAATATTTAAACTACATTAAACTAAGTTGTACGTGGTTATACTTTGCATAATGAAACGAAAATAAAACTTTTTGTCATTTTGTAAGCGTTCCTTGATATGCAAAACATTGAGAATCTGCGCAATAAAATCCGTTGATGCACAAAGTTGCCTTTCTGCATTGTTACCAGTTCTGCATAGGTAACTATGGCTCACGATTTGGTAACTGAACTACTTCAATATTCCTCACTCGCTTGCTTTATGCCGATTCGGCAACATTGTGCAAATCTACTCATTCCCAATTGTTTACGTTCCAACCTCTCTTATTCTCCTTTGGTTACTTTAGAGCTTTATGTTAACGGCGTAGAGGCGATGCGTTTACGGCGTAGAGGCGATGCGTTTACGGCGTAGAGGCGATGCGTTTACGGCGTAGAGGCGATGCGTCTACGGTGTAAAGGCGATAGCACCGTTATTGCTTCTCCTGGTTAATCAAGAATTCTTCTGCCCGTTTCAGGTCTTCGGGCGTGTCAATGCCGACGGTCTCGACGTTGGTGATACCCACGCGGATGCGGTAACCGTTTTGTAGCCATCGCAGTTGCTCAAGGCTTTCAGCTTTCTCCAAGGTCGACATGGGCAGACTTGTCACCTCACGCAAGACCTCTCTACGGTAGGCATAGATGCCTAAGTGCTTGAGGAACGGAAACTGTGTGAGCCATGTATCTGGCTCTTTTCCACGTACAAAGGGAATGACCGACCGTGAGAAATAGAGTGCGAAGCCGTTGTTATCTGTCACTATTTTTGGTGAATTCGAGTTTCTTACTGCATCCATCGAATCGAAAGGCTTGCCTAAAGTGGCGATCTGTGTAGTGGGGTTGTCGAAGAGTCCGCACAGTGTCTCAATCTGTGAGGGCTGGATAAAGGGCTCGTCACCTTGCACATTGACAATGACATCCGCCTTGGAATTTATTTTCTCGGCGGCCTCTTCTATTCTGTCGGTGCCGCTCTTGTGGTCGGCCCTGGTCATGACGGCCTTTCCGCCAAAGGCGATGACGGCATCGTAAATGCGGCTGTTGTCGGTGGCAACCCATACTTCGGAAAGCACCTGACTTACTTGTTCATACACATGTTCAATGACGGGCTTGCCAGCGAGCATGGCAAGCGGCTTGCCTGGAAAGCGGGTAGAGGCAAAGCGCGCGGGGATAATGGCTATGATATTCATGGTGAATGTAAAGTACTAATATGCTGCAAAATTACAAAATCAAATGCGCAAAAATGATTAATATTGTTAAATTCTTACCATAATGTCATAAATAAGAATGCTCCGTTTGTCTTCTTTCATATTTTATGCCTATCTTTGAAGCAATATTGACATAAGAACTTGAAGCGTGAGAAATTATATATTATTTATCTACTTTCTGATGTTGCCACTCTTCGTCTCTGCTCAAAAGATTACGATAGGGACTTGCGAGATAGACGAGTTAGGCGTTAAGGGCACTTATAAAGGCGAAATGTCTTCGGGTAAGCCCGATGGGAAGGGTAGTGTTGTCTTTGAGAACGGCAATACCTATGACGGCGATTTCGTGAAAGGTAAACGCCAGGGGCATGGTGTGTACACCTTTGCTGACGGCGAGAGGTACGACGGGCAATGGGTCCTCAACCAACAGCATGGGAGAGGAACCTATTATTTCAGCAACAACAATAAATATGTGGGCCTTTGGTTTCGTGACTATCAGCAGGGACATGGCGTGATGTATTATTTCAATGGCGATGTCTACGATGGCGATTGGTTCCGCGACATGAGGCAGGGCAGGGGTAAGTACACTTTTTCCACGGGCGCCTATTATGATGGACAGTGGAAGAATGACAAGAAAGAGGGAAAAGGCTTCTTCGACTGGGGTGATGGCACTACATACAGAGGTAACTGGGCTGACAACCAGCGTTCTGGCTACGGGGTGAACAAGTATGCAGACGGAGATGTGTATAAGGGCATGTGGAAAGATGATATCCAGCAGGGACGCGGAATCTACCTTTTCCAGAATGGTGACCAGTATGAAGGCGATTATGATCAGGGCGAGCGCACTGGCGAGGGAATATTCCGATATGCCAATGGTGACCGCTATACCGGACATTTCAATGAGGGAGACCGTGATGGAGTGGGCACATTCGTTTGGGCCAACGGAGACAAGTACGAAGGCCAGTGGAAGAATGACCAGCTTAGCGGGCATGGCAAACTGACCAAGAAAGATGGCGATGTCTTTGAGGGATATTTCAAAAACGGAAAGATTGAGGGAGAAGTCGTGATTCATTATGGTAATGGCTCACGATTTAAGGGAACCTACAAAAACGGCAAGCGAAACGGCAAATGCATAGAGGAAACGAAAGACGGCAAGCGTTTTGAAGGCTCTTATGTCAATGATGTGCGTGACGGCCGGTTCGTGGAGAAAGACGGCAATGGGAGAGTCACTTGTACCGGTCATTATGAAAACGGCAAACGGTTCAACGATCAATAATGCGCAAACTCATCAATTCATAAATTTCATAAACCCAATTCATACTATGGTAAAAGAGAAACATATCGGTATTGTGGCTCACGATCCATATCTTGAGCCCTTTGAGGATGCCATAAAAGGGCGTCATGATCATGCTGTATGGAAAATCAGCCAGCTCACTCAAAATGGCAAACTGACCCTGTCTGATTTTGCTAACGGTTACGATTATTACGGTTTGCATAAAGTACGCGGGGGCTGGGTTTTCCGAGAGTGGGCACCTAATGCAACTGATATTTATCTTGTCGGCGACTTTAATGATTGGACCGAACAGGAAGCCTATCGTTGTAGAAGGATAGTGGGTACGGGTAACTGGGAGCTCACGCTTCCCACTAAGGCCTTAAAGCATGGTGACCTGTTTAAGATGCATGTCAAGTGGAACGGGGGAGCGGGCGAACGTATCCCCGCATGGGCAACACGTGTCGTACAGGATGATCAGACAAAGATTTTCTCAGCACAGGTTTGGGCTCCCAGAAAATACCATTGGAAGAAGAATAGGTTCAAGCCTTCCCGTAATCCATTGCTCATCTATGAGTGCCACATCGGAATGGCGCAGGATGCTGAGAAAGTGGGTTCCTACACAGAGTTTAAAGACAACGTCCTCCCAAGAATCGTGAAGGACGGATATAACGCCATGCAGATCATGGCCATTCAGGAGCATCCCTATTATGGCAGTTTCGGCTATCATGTGAGTTCCTTCTTTGCTCCGTCGAGCCGTTTTGGTACTCCCGAGGAGCTGAAGGCACTGATTGATGCCGCCCATGAGCAGGGTATCGCCGTCATCATGGATATCGTGCATTCGCATGCCGTGAAGAATGAAGTGGAGGGATTGGGTAACTTTGCGGGTGATCCCAATCAGTATTTCTATCCAGGCGAGCGGCATGAGCATCCTGCTTGGGACAGTCTCTGTTTCGACTATGGTAAGGATGACGTCATTCATTTCTTGTTGTCTAACTGTAAGTATTGGTTGGATGAATACCATTTTGATGGTTTCCGCTTTGATGGCGTGACTTCAATGCTCTATTACAGCCATGGCTTGGGCGAGGCTTTCACCAACTATGGTGACTATTTCAATGGACATGAGGACGACAATGCCATTTGTTATCTCACGATGGCCAATAAGCTCATCCATGAAGTGAATCCTAATGCCATCACAATTGCCGAGGAGGTGAGTGGCATGCCGGGCCTTGCTGCTAAGTATGAGGATGGTGGCTATGGTTTTGATTACCGTCTGGCCATGAATATACCTGACTATTGGATCAAGACCATCAAGGAGCAGAAAGATGAGGACTGGAAACCCAGCAGCATCTTCTGGGAAGTGAAGAACCGTCGTGCTGACGAGGAGACGATCTCTTACTGTGAAAGTCACGACCAGGCATTGGTGGGAGACAAGACCATTATCTTCAGACTGATAGACGCTGATATGTACTGGCATTTTAAACATGGCGATGAAACCGATCTCGTGCGCAGGGGCATTGCCTTGCATAAGATGATCAGGCTGGTGACAGCGTCTGCCATGAATGGCGGATACCTTAATTTCATGGGCAATGAGTTTGGACATCCCGAATGGATTGACTTCCCGCGGGAAGGTAATGGCTGGAGTTACAAGTACGCTCGGCGTCAGTGGAACCTGGTTGATAATCCTGACCTTGACTACCATTATCTCGGTGATTTCGACAAAGCCATGCTTGCTGTCATTAAAAGTGAGAAGAACTTTAATCTCACCCCCGTACAGGAGATATGGCACAATGACGGTGATCAGATTCTCGCTTTTGAGCGGGGAGAGCTGGTGTTTGTCTTCAATTTTTCTCCAGTGAGAAGCTTCGCAGATTATGGCTTCCTGGTGAGGAATGGCGAATACCAGGTGGTTCTCAACACCGACGCGAAGGTGTTCGGTGGAAACGGACTCGCCGACGACACTGTGGCTCACTTTACCAACTTTGATCCTCTCTATGAGAAGGATGACAAGGGCTGGCTGAAGCTTTATATCCCTGCCCGCACGGCAGTAGTGTTAAGAAAGAAGAAATAGGATGTCAATGCAACGCAAAGATGGCACGATGAGCATGAGAATTATCTGTGCCATCTTTTTCTTGGTTTTCACTTCTCTCTATCTTTACAAGTATCAGTCAGACATTCTGGCTGTTACCCAACATGTGCTGTCAAATGGTGCCACACATTATAATAAGGTGATAGGAACAATCCTCATCACGTTGTCTTTGTGGTTGGTACAGATAGCTGTTCATGCTGCTTCGAAGCTTAACCACCGTGCGCATGCCTTGACCTATATTCCGTCGTTGTTGTTATTGGCAGTCTTGACCGATGTCTCTCCCCATTTGGCCATTGGTAATTATTTGGGTGTCTGGCTTTGGC
This sequence comes from Hallella multisaccharivorax DSM 17128, assembly GCF_000218235.1. Taxonomy (GTDB): domain Bacteria; phylum Bacteroidota; class Bacteroidia; order Bacteroidales; family Bacteroidaceae; genus Prevotella; species Prevotella multisaccharivorax. The sequence goes on from NZ_GL945017.1 coordinate 1,313,978, forward strand.
TGTTCCCTTTGCTGATGGTTCTCTATGTGGGTGTGGTGTGGTTCTTCAAGCAGCTGGAGTCTATGGAACCGGTTTCTTTGTCGTTTGGTCTCTTTTCGCGCTTGACATGGGTGAATCTTTTGCAGATGTTGATCATGGCTCTTGTTGTTTGTGGAATAGGCTGTTCTGATACGGTATTTCATTGTCGTATGCGCATGGAGAGTGATTTACTGAAAGGAGATTATGTGGCAGCCGCACGGGTTGGCAAGCATGTGGAAGAGACGGACAGCAGTTTGACAATGCTCCGTATATTGGCATTGACCAAGACAAACAGCCTTTGCGAACGGCTGTTTGAGTATCCTTTGACTGGTGGATCTGATGCTATGTTTCCGAATGGCACTTCCGTGAAGGTAATGATGCTGCCAGAAGACAGTATCTATGCTAACTTTGGTGTGGTGTTTAAGGAGAAACTGAGGCCTTTGACCTATCTTCAATTTGTCAACAAAAGCAAGTACACTAATAAGGTCTCAAAGGATTGGTTACTTTGCGCTTATTTGCTTGATTGTAATCTCGATCAATTCGTCAAGACTTTGCCGAGCTATTATCAAGTCACTCAACCTTTGCCCAAAGCTTTTCGAGAAGCACTGGTACTGTACAACCATTTGAGAAAGAAGCCGAAAATCATCTATCGGGAATCGACAATGGACGCAGACTATGAGGACTTCAAGAAGGCTTATTATTTGTCTTCTGATCCTACTGCCAGAATATCAAATGTAAAAGACAACTTCGGCACTACTTATTGGTTCTACTATTTGACTCATGCTGCCACACATCCTGTTAGGAGCGTGTAGGGGTCAGTTTGTCATTGATAATAGAAGTGAATATATAGATCAAGATTACAATCCACCATGAGCACAGGAAGCCAGCAAGAAAGCCGTGCCCTTTGATACCGTAAAAGATGGTGGACGCCAGGATAATAATAGCTGTAGATGCAATGAAAGAATAGCGAAGTTCATTGCCTTTCCAATTCCAATGCTTGAACTTCAAGGCAAACATGGGTATTTCAGAAATGAGCAGCCAAGAGCTCAGGAGCATCAAGGCGATTATTATCCATGCACCGGCTGTCAGCGTTTCGAACCAACTGCCAAGAGAGAGAATCAGTGACCCCCAAAACAAGGCATTGGCAGGGGTGGGCAGTCCGATAAAGCCCATGGACTGTCGTGTGTCAAGATTGAACTTGGCAAGACGGAGTGCTGAAAAGGCCGCCATAATGTAGGCAATGAAAGGAATATAGTCGGCAGCTCTACCTAATGCAGAAGGAAACGGCATTACAACCAATTGTGAAAAAATGATAGTGGAGGGCGCTACGCCAAATGTAACATCATCGGCAAGGGAATCAAGCTCTTTCCCAATGGGGGAAGATATATGGAATGCCCTTGCACTCATGCCATCGAAAAAGTCGAATATCGCACCGATGATAATCCATAACAGTGCTAAATCAGGGCTGGCAAAAAAAGCAAAGCACGTGGCGATGCAACCTGAGATGAGATTGCAACAAGTCAAAATATTTGGGAAATTAATGAGTTTCATCTCTTTAATTTTGCTATAATTGTCTGATCTCCTACAGTTTTCTGATTCATCTTGACACATATCTCTGAATTCAGAGGCAGGAAAATATCTACGCGTGACCCCAACTTGATAAAGCCCAGGTGCTCGTCAATGAAGCATTCCTCTCCCTCTTTGGCGTAAGTGATGATACGACGTGCGACAGCCCCGGCAATCTGACGGCATAAAATGTCTGTGCCATCGTCGGTGGTAATCATAGTGTCGGCGTGCTCGTTTTCCATGCTTGCCTTGGGGAGCCAAGCCTTATGATAGTTGCCGTTAAAGTGTTTCACAAACTTTACGCACCCGTCAACGGGAAACCAGTTTGCATGAACATTGGTAATGCCCATGAAGATGGAGATCTGGATGCGGCGGTCGTGGAAGTAGATGTTTTCATTCACTTCTTCTATGACGACGATCTTTCCGTCAGCTGGCGCTACCACTATGCCGTTCGTATCCTCTAAGTTCAGATAGCGTATAGGACACTGGTAGAAATTGACAGCAATGGCATAAACAATACCGAAAGCAATGATGAAAGTCCAAAAAGGCCATGCTGCGGCTACATAGTGCCAGAGGATAAAACCCATAATAGCAATAAAGACGAAGCCACCAACCAATTGGTCAATGCCCTCTCTATGTATACGTATCTTCTTAAGCTTCTTAATTCTTTTGCCCATGACTTGTAACCTGACTGTAAAAATGCAGGGTCGAATAAGTGTTTCCTTTTCACTGCAAAGGTAAATATTTTATATTAAACACACAAATATTTTAGGTTCTTCTTTTGGACATGTCGTTTTTTAAATGTAACTTTACACTCGTAAAGTCATTTTCATGGAAGATTTTATTCATTTACACGTACATACTCATTATAGCATTCTTGACGGGCAGTCTAAAGTCACACACCTTGTTGATAAGGCTATCGGTGATGGTATGAAGGGCATGGCCATCACGGATCATGGTGTTATGTATGGCATCAAAGAGTTCTCAGATTATTGTGCCTCAGTCAATAAGAAACGTAAGGCTGAGGGGAAAGAGCTTTTCAAGCCTATCTTTGGCTGTGAGATGTATGTGGCGCACCATCATAAGGAAGACAAGGATAAAGCGGCAGGCGATGGCTCGGGATACCATTTAATCGTGTTAGCCAAGAACTATCATGGTTATAAGAATCTCATTAAATTGGTGAGCCGTTCATGGATTGATGGGTATTACTATCGTCCAAGAACTGACCGTTATGATCTTGAGAAATATCACGAGGACTTGATTGTGAGTTCAGCGTGTCTGGGAGGAGAGATTCCTCAAAAGATAATGTCAGGTGACATAAAAGGAGCCAGAGAAGCTGTGGAATGGTATCACCATGTGTTTGGCGATGACTTCTATCTTGAGCTTCAGCGTCATCAGGTGACGGATCCCTCCTTGCATGCCAACCGTGAGACATATCCTTTGCAGCAGAAAGTCAACCGTGTTTTAATGCAATTTGCCAAGGAATACGGTATCAAGCTGATCTGTACCAACGATTGTCATTTCGAAGACAAAGAGACTGCAGAAGCTCATGACCATTTGCTCTGTTTGTCAACGAGTAAGGATTTGGACGATCCCACACGTATGGTCTATACCAAGCAGGAATGGTTTAAGACGCGTGCTGAGATGAACGCTATTTTCTCTGATGTTCCCGAGGCCTTGAGCAATACATTAGAAATTCTCGATAAAGTTGAGACCTACAGCATTGACCATGGTCCCATTATGCCTTTCTTTCCTATTCCTGAGAGTTTCGGTACAGAGGAGGAATGGCATAAGAAGTTTACAGAAGAACAGCTCTATAAAGAGTTTACCTCTGATGAGAATGGCGAGAACTCCTTGCCTAAAGATAAGGCAGATGCGGTGATAAAGCGCCTGGGCGGATATGATAAGGTCTACCGCATCAAGTTTGAGGCAGACTATTTGGCTAAACTCGCTTACGACGGTGCTAAAAAACGGTATGGTGACCCAATTCCAGAAGAGGTTGAGGAGCACGTGAAGTTTGAGCTTCATGTAATGAAAACCATGGGTTTTCCAGGATATTTCCTTATTGTGCAGGACTTTATCAATGCAGCCCGCGATCAGTTAGGCGTTTGGGTCGGTCCTGGACGTGGGTCGGCTGCTGGTTCTGTGGTGGCTTATTGTTTAGGAATTACAAAGATAGATCCTTTGAAATACGATCTTCTGTTTGAGCGTTTCCTCAATCCTGACCGTGTCAATCTGCCGGATATTGATACTGATTTCGATGATGACGGCCGCGGGAAAGTGCTGCAATGGGTGATGGATAAGTATGGGAAGGAAAATTGCGCGCATATCATTACTTATTCGAGCATGGCTACTAAGAACTCGATTGCTGATGTAGCGCGTGTGGAGAAATTGCCATTGGAGCGTGCCAACGCTTTGAAAAAAGCGATTCCGGACCGCTTGCCAGATGGTTTGAAGATGAATCTCGCCAATGCCATCAAGTGTACCCCGGAGTTGCGTGAGGCCGAGAGCTCAGTAGATCCGAGGGAGCGCAACACTATCAAATACGCTAAAATGCTGGAGGGTACTATCCGTGGTACCGGAATCCATGCCTGTGGATTCATTATATGTCGTGATCCAATCAGTGATTGGGTGCCCGTGTCCACTGCCGACGACCCTGATTTCCCCGATCGTAAATGTGATGTAACACAGTATGACGGACATGTGATTGAATCAACGGGTCTCATCAAAATGGACTTCCTTGGTTTGAAGACACTCTCCGAACTTAAGGAAGCTGTAAAGGTTGTCAAGCAAACTACGGGAGAGGATGTGGACCTTGATACTATACCCATTGATGATGAATTGACCTATAAGCTTTATCAGGAGGGTCGGACGATAGGAACCTTTCAGTTTGAATCCCCTGGTATGCAGAAGTATCTTAAAGAGTTGCATCCTACTGTCTTTGAGGATCTGATAGCTATGAATGCGCTTTATCGGCCGGGGCCTATGGACTATATTCCCGAGTTTATCGCGCGTAAGAAAGACCCCTCGCGTATCAAGTACGATATTCCCTGCATGGAGAAGTACCTAAAGGATACTTATGGTATCACCGTCTATCAGGAGCAGGTGATGCTTCTGTCAAGACAACTTGCCAACTTCACGCGCGGTGAAAGTGATGCCTTGCGTAAGGCTATGGGTAAGAAGAAGAAGGCTATCGTTGATGCGATGAAGCCGAAGTTTCTGAAACAAGGTGCGGAGAATGGCCACGACCCAAAGATTCTTGAGAAGATATGGGGCGATTGGGAGAAGTTTGCATCCTATGCCTTCAATAAGTCCCATGCCACTTGCTATTCGTGGGTTGCTTATCAGACAGCATATCTGAAGGCTCACTATCCAGCCGAGTATATGGCGGCACTGATGACCCGCCGTTTCTTCGACATTGGCGAGATTACAAAGCTCATGGAAGAGTGTAAGGTAATGGGGATACCCACCCTTGGGCCGAGTGTCAATGAGAGCTATTCAAAGTTTGGTGTTAACGATAAAGGTGAGATACGTTTTGGTTTGTCAGCTATCAAGGGAATGGGTTCTGCTGCCGCGTCTGCTATAGTAAGTGAACGCAAGGCGCACGGACCTTACAAAGATATTTATGACTTTGCTGAACGTGTCAGCTTGAAAGATGTCAATCGCAAGGCTTTTGAGAGCTTGGCATTGAGTGGAGGCTTCGATTGTTTTGGTTTGATGCGTGAGCAATATCTTGCTACCAATGCAAAAGGTGAGGCCTTTCTTGATAGTCTCGTAAGATTTGGTCAGCAGTACCAGCAGGATAAGAAAGACGCAGCTAACTCTCTCTTCGGTGTCATGAGTGCGGAGGTGGCTGTAGCATTGCCTCCAGCTCCCAAGGCCGAAGAATGGAGTAGTATTGAAAAACTGAGTAGAGAAAAAGACTTGGTGGGCATTTACCTGTCAGCGCACCCACTTGACGACTTCGCTCTCATACTTAATAATATGTGTAATACCACATGCATCGAGGTCGGTGACCGTAGCAGGCAGGAAGAGCTTTCACAGCGCGAGGACATTACCTTTGGTGGAATCGTCACGAAAGTATCTCAGAGATTCACCAAGCGTGGCAGTCCCTTCGGTCTGGTGACGATAGAAGACTTCAGCGGTTCTGGAGAGATAGCCTTGTTTGGTGAGGAATGGGGCAAATGGAATGGGAAACTTGCCATGGGTTGTTCGGTATTCATTAAGGCAAAGTATGTCAAGCTCTTTCCCACCAGTCAATCTTATTCGTTGGCGATCCAGAATATTGAGTACCTTCAAACGGTGAAGGATGAGCGTATCGAACGGTTCACGATCAATGTGCCCAGTAAAGCCATTGATGAGACTACGGTCAATGACGTGATGTCCATAGTTACTGACAGCCCTGGACATACGGAATTGTTTTTCAACATTATTGATGAGGAAAACCATGTTAATGTGCTCTTACGTTCACAAAAACAGCAAATAGAGGTGGGGAAAGAGCTCGTCCAATACATTGATGGAAGATCGGAGATGAGCTATCATGTCAATTAAAATCAGATAAAGAAGTAATAAAATAGAAGTAAATGAAGATTATCATCAAATCCCTTGACAACATCCGTGAAGCTGCCCGAGAGTTTGTCCATAACATGGGGGAAAGCCATGTGTTTGCGTTCTATGGCAAGATGGGTGCGGGGAAGACGACTTTTATTAAGGCGTTGTGTGAAGAGTTGGGCGTAGATGATGTGATCACATCTCCTACATTCGCTATTGTCAATGACTATACCGCAGAAGATGACCAACACATCTACCATTTTGATTTCTATCGAATCAAGAAGCTGGAAGAAGTCTTCGATATGGGTTACGAGGATTATTTCTACAGCGGCAGTCTGTGCTTTATAGAATGGCCGGAACTCATAGAGGAGATTCTCCCTGGAGATTCCATTAAAGTCACAATCACACAGCTTGAAGACGGCAGCAGGGAAGTGGAGTTCTAAATCTGCGTTTTTTATGACATAAAGTTTGTGCAGTTGAGTGTAATTGTTTAATTTTGCAAATACATTACTTTACAGACATTAAAGAAAGGAACAAATCATGACAGTAGAAGTAACAGCTGATAATTTCGAGAAGCTGAAAAATGGCGACCTCCCTTTGGTCGTAGATTTGTGGGCGACGTGGTGCGGTCCGTGCCGCATGGTAGGACCTATCATAGAAGAGCTCTCCAACGAATACGAGGGTAAGGTTGTCGTTGGCAAGTGTGATATCGAAGAGAATGAGGACATCCCCATGCAGTATGGCGTTCGTAACATTCCTACTATTCTCTTCTTTAAGAATGGCCAGCTCGTTGATAAGTTTGTTGGCGCCGCAGCTAAGAGCAAGCTTCAGGAAAAGTTTGATAAGCTTATTGAGGCATAAGGCTTTTCAGCACAGTTTCTAAGCAAACGGGAGACTTAAAAGGTTTTGTCCTTTTAAGTCTCCCGTTCTTAGTATGCTCGGCATGAGTATTGTCTAACGGGTGCAAGTCCCGAGTAAGCCTTAATAGCGGGAATTACATAGCCAAAGGCAAGGGTGTCCATCGTGAGGTGGAATCTGAAAGAAGCCGGCGGCAAACATCTGACCTAACGAACAGAAACTTCATACAAGGCATATGACCGTGGGTAAGGTTGCTAAACAAATCAAAGCCCTATAGCTATTCGGAACGGTTGGTGTAAATGAAGTGGGTATAAGATGGAAAGACAATGCCCTTATCCGAGGAGGTCTCACGGACACTTCAAATAGTTTTTTTTTACGAAAGAAGTGGAGTAAAGCTTGCCGTGAGAAGTCAGCAGACGCCATAGTAGTGCAATACTCGATAACGTTGCATGAAGGGCTGAACCTAACAATCAAGCGATAGTAATTGAAACATACCTCATGAAGGAAAGAATGCAGAAAACATTATCCCAAGTTAATGGCTGCCCCCAAAGAGATAGGTCGGAAACCGAATGGTATGGGGGAGTGCAGACCTACATGTGGATGTGTGAAGACAACATCGTGGAAGTACCATTCGACAAGGAACACCTTTTCGAGCAAATCCTTAGCCCTTCAAATCTCAACCGAGCCTACAAGGCAGTTATGAGAAACAAAGGCTGTGGTGGTATCGACAAGATGTCGTGTGAGCAGTTGCTCCCATGGCTATTGACCAATAAGGACTTGCTCATCCGTTCCTTGATGGACGGCTCTTACCGTCCAAACCCAGTGAAAAGGGTAGAAATACCCAAAGACAATGGCAAGATGCGCCTGTTGGGAATACCTACAGTAGTAGACCGTTTGGTGCAACAAGCCATAAACCAAGTATTGACCCCCATCTATGAGAACCAATTTTCCAAGACGAGCTACGGCTTCCGTCCGAGAAGAGGATGCCATGACGCAATACGAGGAGCGCAAAGTATAATTAATGAAGGCTACATATATGTAGTAGACCTTGACCTTGAACGCTTCTTCGATACCGTGAGCCATAGCAAACTCATAGAAATTCTCAGCCGTACGATAAAAGACGGCAGAGTGGTCAGTCTTATACACAAATATCTCCGAGGTGGTGTAATGAACAAAGGCTTGTTTGAAGCGAGCGAAGAGGGAACTCCCCAAGGAGGACCGCTAAGTCCGTTGTTGAGTAACATCATACTCAACGAATTGGACAAAGAACTTGAACGCAGAGGGCTTCCCTTTGTACGCTATGCCGATGACTGGATGATATTCTGTAAGTCCAAAAGGGCTGCAATGCGAGTGAAGGAGTCTATAACCCGATTTATAGAAAATGTTCTATATCTCAGAGTCAACAAGGAAAAGACCGTAGTGTCGTATGTACGTGGAGTGAAATATCTGGGCTACTCCTTTTATGTGATGAAAGGCAAATGCCAACTCACTGTGCACCCAAAATCCAAAGCCAAGATGAAGTCAAGGTTGAAAGAACTGACAAGTCGCAGCAATGGATGGGGATATGCCAAGAGAAAGCAAAAGCTGAAAGAATACATAAGAGGGTGGGTTGGCTATTATCATCTTGCCAATATGAAGCGTCTCTTGCTTGAAACAGACGAATGGTTAAGACGTAGAATACGCATGTGTATATGGAAAGCTTGGAAGAAAGTCAAGACAAAAGTGGCAAACCTCATTAGATGTGGTATTAATAAATACCAAGCATACGAATGGGGTAATACTCGTAAGGGTTATTGGCATATAGCTAATAGTCCTATTTTAGCAACTGCAATAAGTAACAACAATCTACGTGCAGCAGGGTATGCTACTTTAATGGGGACGTATCTCGAATGGCACCCCAAAATAGGAACCGCCGTATGCGGGACCGCATGTACGGTGGTGTGAGAGGTCGGAAAACGAAAGTAGGAAGAAAACTACTTCGTTTTCCTCCTACTCGATTGATGGTCTTATGCAATGTTGTCGAGGAACAGCAGCAGTCTATTGGTAACATTGACGGCAGACACCCCGCTGTCGAAGTCGAGCGATACGAGATTCAGTTGCGGATACATTGCTTTCAGCTTCTTTTCAATACCTTTGGAGACGATATGGTTGGCGATGCAGCCGAAGGGCTGCAGGCTTGCCACATTGTAGACTCCTTGTTTGACCAGACTAACGATATCACTCGGCAACAGCCAACCCTCTCCAAACTGGGCGGCAAGTGACACCACTCCGTTGACATCTTTGGCATCTTCGAAAATGTTGGTGAAAGGACGGAAGAAGCGGAAGCGTGACGCAAGCGTATTGATCTTCTTCTCTCTTCTCCAGATAAGGCTGTAAACACTCTTGACGAGGAAGTCGGGTACGTGGCTGCATTTCAAGCCCATATGTTTTTGTACAATGGCATTGACAAACTCCTGAAGGAAGAATGGAGAAAGCAGGGGCGGTACTACCTCGCAACCTTTCGCTATGATGCGACGCTCAAGAAATTGATGTGCAAAGGGATTGAACTTCAGGAAGATCTCCCCGACAATGCCAACAGCCGGCACCTCTTTGTCCTCTGTAATATCATCAAAATCTTCGGCTGCCTCTGAGATCAGCTCCATCAGCGTTTTGGGATCATTGTCCAAAATGGGCTTGGCAGCTGCACTGAGATATTTGTGCCTTAGTTGCTCTGCCTGGTTACTGAATTGTCCGTCGACGATGTAAGCGTCTTTTTTTAATCTGCTCACAGAGCCGTGATAGAGTTTCGAGATGGTGTCGCTATAGAGAAAGGTGGTGACGATAATGGGTGCCATGCTCATCCATGGCACATTGAGTTCGCCGTCTTGCTCTTTGTCATCAGAGGCGCTGGTGGACACGCCCAAGGTGATGAGTGGCACGTCTGTAAATCCATTAGCATTCATGGCGCGGCGTATAAGAGCAGCGTAGTTGGTGGCACGGCACTGTCCTCCTGTCTGGGTCATGACGGCAGAAACTTCCTGTGGATTATACTTCCCTGATTTCAATGCCTTGACAAAATCGCCTACGATGAGTGTTGCAGGATAGCAAACCTCATTATTGGCATACTTGAGCCCTTGCTCTGCGCTGGTGATGTCGCTGGGCGGAAGTATTTCCACATCCCAGCCTAAGAGCTTGCAAAGTGGCGGGAGGAGCGGAGTCAGATATTCCGTAAAGTACGGTGCAAGGATTTTCTTCTGTTGTGGTCTGGCACCTCTCGATCTTGTGACAGCCTCCCGAGTGTTGTTGTCATTGTCGCGGGAGGCCGTGACGTTACGATCTGATTTCCCGTTCAGGCTTTCTATCAGTGACCTTACTCTTAGTTTCAGTGAGCCCACATTGCTCACGTCGTCTATCTTTAGCAGTGTAAAAGGTTTGCCATGACGCTTCAGGATGTCGCGTATTTCATCTTGGATGAATGAGTCGGGCCCACATCCAAAGGATGTCATCTGGATGAAATGCACGTCGTCAGCTTGCTCTGCACACCATTGCCCCGCCTTGATGATGCGGTTCATATACGCCCATTGCCTCACAAGATAGGTCTCTCCTGTACCTGCCTGCATGTTACCGCGCACAATATCTTCAGAGATGACATTCACTCCAAGTGAGGCAATCATTTCTGACAGCTTGTGTTGGATGAGTGGGTCGGTGTGGTAAGGACGTCCTACGAGCAGGATGGTAAGCCGGTGGCTGTGTCTGCTCTCAGTCAGTATCTCTTCAGCTTTGCTGTGGATTGCCTGAACATAGTCGCATTGGGCTTTGGTAGCGGCGTTGAGTGCGTTTTTCCGAATCTTTGGGGCGATACCGTAGCCTTTCAAGAAATCGTCTATCTGCTTGCTGAGAAGCTTCTCATCACGGAAGTTGATCACGGGTGACACCACCTCGTTGTGCAGGTTCATTGCAGAGCGGATGACATCAGAGTAGGCCGAGACAATAGGGCAGTTGTAGCTGTTGATGTTGCGGCTGTCGTCCTGCTGCTCAAATATCACATAAGGCATGAAGATGAACTTCTGTTGCTCCTGCGGCATCCGCGCAAGTTGTTCGTCAAGCTCCTTGACATGTGAATGTACGAGCTTGGCAGGGAAACAAATGTTGTCACTCATCACGGTGCTGAGTGCACTTTCGTAGCGTTGGAAATTACTCTCTGAACTCAGTATGACCTCAAACCCGGCCGTGGTGAAAAGTGCATACCAGAAAGGAAAGTCCTCGTACATGTTCAGTATCCGAGGTATTGCCACGACAGATTTACCCTTCTGCCGTTGGCCATTGGAGCCGGAAGAGCATCGGTCGAAAAGCAGGTGATATTTGTAGGTATAGATATTCTCGCCTTTGATTTCATGCTTCCCTTTGTTGTTGAACACCCGCTCACACTTGTTACCTGAATAGAATTTTCGGCCACCGGCAAACTGATACATAGTGACAAAACAATGGTTTTCGCAACCTTTGCAGTTGAGAAGCTTTGTACTGTAGGACGACATGTTGAGTAAATCGTCTACTTCACGACCTTCTTCGGCATTCTTGTCAGCCAATTGTGCGATGGCGTGCAGGGAGCACCCGTAAGCACCCATCATTTCCGGCATGTTGCTCCTTGCCACTTCCCTGCCGGTAAGAAGTTCGAATGCTCTGACCACAGAGTCGTTCTTCATGGTGCCGCCCTGTACGACGATGTGGTCGCCCAAAGGATCGTTACCCCGCAATTTGAGCACTTTAAACAAGCAGTTGCGCACCACGGAATAGCTCAGTCCGGCGGCAATGTCCTCCACGCTGGCTCCTTCGCGCATCACTTGTTTTACTTTTGAGTTCATAAACACCGTGCAGCGCGTACCCAGGTCACAGGGATCAGACGCGCGGCATGCTGCGTCGGCGAAGTCTTCCACCTGATAGCCAAGGCCTTTGGCAAATGTCTGAATGAAGGTGCCGCATCCCGATGAGCAGGCTTCGTTGAGCTCCATGCGTGTCACGGCACCGTTGTCCACAAAGATGGCTTTCATATCTTGTCCGCCAATGTCAAGGATGAAGCTCACGTCAGGCATTAAGTGTTCTGCTGCACGGTAATGTGCCATGGTCTCGATGATACTGGTGTCAAGGTTGAAAGCTGCTTTGATCAGTTCTTCCCCATAGCCTGTAGAGCAGGAACCGACGATATGTAGATGGGTTTTACTTTCTGTAGCTTTGTCTTGGAGCCTCGTCAGGCCGTCTTTGACGGCTTTAATGGGGTTACCAAGGTTCATCGAGTAATCAGAGAAGACGATCTCTCCGGCTTCCTTGCCTTGAGCCCTCACGGCAATGATCTTAGTAGTCGTTGAACCGGAATCGATGCCAATGACGACCTGTTCGTCGCCTTCGCGCATGGGATAGATTCTGGTGCTGTACTTTTCTTTGCTTTTCAGCCAGGTGTTGTGTGCTTCAGTAGAGGGAAATAATGGGTTGAGTTTCTCTTCTACGTCGACTTTTGGCTGATTGGTCCTGGTGAATACATTGGCATCTGCCCGAGTGTTGAGATGTGCCAAAAGCGTTTCTATACTGACAGGAGTGACGTTCCCAGCCCGTAGCGCACAACCCAAGGCGGGTATCAGGTTGCCTTCCTTAAGAACGATAAAGTCAGACAGGGACAGGTGCAGATAGTCGGCAAAGGCTTTGCGAAGAGCCGGCAGAAAGGTCAGGGGGCCTCCGCATAAGAGAATGGGTGCAGAGAAGTCGCAGCCGTGACTGAGCGTGGTAACAGTCTGCACGGCGATGCTGTGGAAGATACTTGCCGCGATGTCTGTCTCGGGAAGGTTACGCGCCATGAGGTTTTGTATGTCGGTCTTGGCGAAGACGCCACAGCGCGCTGCCATAGGATAGAGATGGGTTGATTGCAGAGCCAGGTCGTTCATGCGCTGGTTATCGCATCCCATCAGTACCGACATTTGGTCGATGAATGCGCCAGTGCCGCCCGCACAGTTGCCGTTCATGCGTAGTTCTGTGCTGTTGCCATTGAAAAAGACGACCTTGGCGTCCTCGCCACCAATATCTATCAGAGCTTTGGCCTGTGGGTAACGATTGTGTGCAAACACAGTAGCTGCGACAACCTCTTGTACGAATTCGGCATTGAGACTCTCGGCGGTAGACATGCCTACCGACCCAGTGACACAGAGGCACAGTTCGATGTCAGGGAAACGTTGTCTTATTTCATTAAGATAAGTGCCGACAAGCTCTTTAACCTTGGCGTTGTGACGCTCATATCTTGAGAAGACTATTTCGCCTTTAGGGTCGATTAGAACTATTTTGGCGGTGGTGGAACCGACATCAAGACCCGCTCTGTATGCCTTTTTCATATGTGGTAAAGCTCTATTAGTCAATAAAATTACTTGCAAAGTTACAAAAAAAAGTATGTATTGTGTTTTGTTTTTATATTATTTAATACCCTTACTTTGAGCCTTCGGACATGTATGCCGTCGTGTGACAGTTGCCGCACGATCGTCAAACAGTTGCCGCACGATCGTCAAACAATTGCCGCACGATCGTTCGACAATTGTCACATGATGGCATTCTTCTCTAAAGCAAGAAAAATGGTGGTGCAGTGAGAAGATGATGACATGGGGGCTCAGCCTTGTTTTTTCCTTTCACCTCACCTAATCAAATTTTGCTGCTTGTAATGATTAGCTGTGGTAATACATTGACTCTTAATTAAAAAAATGGGAATCTATTCGATTCCTATTGCGTACAAAAAGCGGAAGGTGAGGGATTCAAACCCCCGATACCACGTAATGGGTATACCAGATTTCGAGTCTAGCGCATTCGGTCACTCTGCCAACCTTCCTAAAACTGCGGTACAAAATTACACAAAAAATGCCGGAATACTTATGTCCCTTGATGGATTAACAATATTTAATCCATTCTTCCTTCCCTTTAGCACTCATCCTGTCACATGAAAATGCTGTCCAGCCATTATGATGGGATAGGAGGCAGAAGTGTGTAAGTTCAATAGAGAAGTATGCGAGTTTGGGATACAACGTACTGCTTTCTTTGACAACAAGCTGGAGGCACTGCTTGTGCATGTGGAGAAGTCAAGACAATCAGAGCTCTTTGCATGGTAATCTTATCTTGAGCTTGCATCTATAATAATGCCCCCCAAAAAAGTTTTATTCGTTGTTGAAAGCCTTTTCATTGAGCGCGTACCTCAGTCTGTTGCGTAGAGGAGATTGCTCTGTGATGTACTTGTCTGTTCTTTAAGCTCACGGTTCAGTTTTTGAAATTAGTGTGAGGCTTTCCACCAAGATGTTTTTTCTTTTCCTTTCAATGCAACTCTGTTTATGCTTGGATCAGAAATTGTAATTCCCGAAAAACGGTTGATTTTGATGAACAGTCCACCTCTAAAAGGATAAATAGCAGAGTAGATGGAATCAGTATGCACTGTCGATTTCACGGTTTGCGTAAGGAGAGCGTTGAAGTCGTTCAGCATATCGTTGTCTTTGCAGAGGTGTTCCACGTAATCTTTCATGTCAAAGAAAATGCTTTGATCAAAACCGTCAAGGGTTTGAAGACTGTCCAGATCATTGCTGTCAAACTGATACTTCTCATTAATCAGCTTCATCTGTGCTGCTAAGCGATCCAACTTACGACAATCAATTACTGACAGCGTGCCGCAAGGAGGATTGAATTTGGAGTAGAACTGATGAAAAGCCGCCGTGATAGTCTCATAGGCAGGAGTGGGAGAGGCAAGCGATGTCCACATAGACTGATAGGGCATACCCTCCGCCATAATTTCTGATGTGGAGCCAACAAGGAAGTTGGTCACATCTTTGAGTTGATAGGCTGTTTCCACATTGGCCATATAACAGTCATCAAAGAGGATATACTGCATCTTTAATCCTGCTTCACGGATGCCTGCATCTAGAGTTTCTATATCAGTTGCATAGCTATTCAGATCGTCCACGCTGCCATAGAATCGGGTGGGGTGCCAAAGATTGGTGCTTCCCTTTTTCGTAATGGAAGAGGCATCCCTTCTTTGCTTGGCAGCGTATGGATAGTCGGTCCAGTCATTTTTAAAGGTCCATCCCATACCGTGGCACCCGATGACCATGGCATAATTGAGCGCGAAGGCATTGCTTTTCACATCGCTGAGGATCTCTGCAATACCGTTTGCCGTAGTATAGAGGTTACCCGTGTAGCTCTTGATAGTCTTATGGTGTATCTGTTTGTTTTCTAAGGTTATCTCATACAATGACGAAGACTCTGCAGAAGTACTGAAGAAAACAAGCACTCGACCATTCATCCGCCCAGCTTTAAGGATGGCTCCCTCAATGCTATCGAGGTTTTGCATGAAATAAGAGTAAAGACCTTGATAGCCGTTGGCGGATCCCGACCATGGCATGAATACAATTGTTGTCTGTTTGTTGTAGTTGTCAGGGGCTTCCGACTCGCTGTTGCAAGCGGAGAACGATACGGTAGCAATCACCAGAACGAGCAAATACAGAACACGCTTCATGATTGTTTACATTTAAAAGCTATGAATGAGAATTACTTCTTTGCTTTGAGGGCTTTGAGGCTTTCCTCAATACTTGCGATTTTCTCTTCAGTGTCGCTCTGTTTCTTACGCTCTTTTTCGACGACAGCCTCAGGAGCGTGGACTACGAAGTTCTCGTTGGCAAGTTTTTTCTTGACGCCGGCCAAGAAGCCTTGCAAGTGCTGAAGCTCTTTCTCTTGCTTCTCTATCTCGGCGCCTACGTCAATGAGATCGCCTACAGGTACGGCAAATTCATCAGTGCCTACCATAAAGGCAGAGGCGTCTGCGTTCTTGTCGTTCACAACTACTATGCTCTTGAGATTGGCCATCTTGGTAATGATGCTAACGAAAGCAGCGTAGTTATTCTTTCCTATGGCCTGAAGCACCAATTCCTTTTTTGGAGCAATATTTTTCTCGTTGCGGATGGCTCGCACACCGGCAACGATTTGCTTCACGAGCTCCATGTCGGCACACATCTTGCGATCCTCATCATTGAGAGGGGCGACGTTCAGGCGAGATACCATAATGCTATCGCCGTCCTTGCGGTCACTGGCGTGCTGCCACAGTTCTTCCGTGATAAAAGGCATGAAAGGATGTAGCATCTGCATCAACGTCTCGAAAAAGCGCAACGTCGCCGCCATCGTGGTCTTATCTATCGGCTGTTGCTTGCCATCGACATAGGCAGGCTTGACAAGTTCCAGATACCAGGCAGAGAACTCGTCCCAGAACAAGCGGTAAACGCTCATCAGAGCCTCGGAGATGCGGTAGGTCTTGAACTGCTCGTCCATCACCGCATTGACCTCTTTGAGTTTTGCGTCAAACCATTCCACCGAGAGACGGCAGTTCTCCGGCTGAGTGATATCTGCTGTCTCCCAGCCCTTGACGAGGCGGAAGGCATTCCAAATCTTATTGTTGAAGTTGCGTCCCTGCTCGCAAAGAGTCTCATCGAAAAGAATATCGTTGCCTGCAGGAGCCGAGAGCATCATGCCCATGCGCACGCCGTCTGCACCGTACTTGTCCATGAGCGCAATGGGGTCAGGCGAGTTGCCAAGGCTTTTCGACATCTTGCGGCCAAATTTGTCGCGCACGATACCGGTGAAATAGACGTGGCGGAATGGCATCTTCCCCTTGTACTCATAGCCTGCCATAATCATGCGTGCTACCCAAAAGAAGATAATGTCGGGCCCAGTCACAAGGTCGCTCGTGGGATAATAATAGTTGATTTCTTTATTTTCAGGATCAAGTATGCCGTTGAAAAGTGAGATAGGCCATAACCAGCTTGAGAACCAAGTGTCGAGGCAGTCACTTTCCTGTTCCAGGTCGGCGGCAGTGAGTGACGGATTCTTCTCTTGGGCGAGCCTTAGGGCTTCCTCAGCCGATTCTGCTACTATGAAGTCACGCTTTCCGTCCTCCGTGGTAAAATAATAGGCTGGAATGCGGTGCCCCCACCATAGCTGACGGCTGATGCACCAGTCCTTGATATTCTCTAGCCAATATTTATAGGTGTTCTTATACTTCTTTGGGAAGAACTCAATCTCATCATTCATCACCGGAGGCAGTGCAAGGTCAGCAAAGTGCTGCATCTTAAGGAACCACTGTGTAGAGAGCTTCGGCTCGATGGGCACATTGGTGCGCTCAGAGAAACCGACCTTATTGTCATAGTCCTCTACTTTTTCCATGAGTCCCGCCTTTTCCAGATCAATGGCAATCTGTTTTCGCACATCCATGCGATCCTGGCCTACATACAGCCCGGCGGCCTCGGAAATGGTACCGTCATTGTTGAAGATGTCGATGGTTTCCAAGTGGTGTTTTAGTCCAAGCATATGGTCATTGACATCGTGTGCAGGCGTCACTTTTAAACAGCCGGTACCAAACTGGATATCGACATATGAGTCCTCAATGACCGGAATCTCGCGGTTCACCAACGGCACAATGACATGGAGGCCTTTGAGCCATGTGTTTTTCTTGTCCTCGGGGTTGATGCACATGGCTGAGTCGCCCATGATAGTCTCGGGGCGCGTGGTGGCCACGACGGCATAATAGCCTTTGGCATCTTGGTGCATCACGTTGCTTTCAGCCTTTCGTGCCACCTTGGTCTGTTCGCCAGGAGCTACATAGTATTTCAGATAATAGAGCTTGGAGTGCTCGTCTTTGTAAATAACCTCCTCATCGGAAAGTGCCGTTTTGGCTTTAGGATCCCAGTTCACCATGCGTACGCCGCGGTAGATAAGCCCCTTACGGTAGAGATCCACGAAGACATGGATCACACTTTTTGAGCGCGTCTCGTCCATTGTAAAAGAGGTACGGTCCCAGTCGCATGAGCAGCCAAGCTTGCGTAACTGTTTAAGGATAATTCCGCCATGTTCATGTGTCCAGTCCCAGGCATGCTCCAGAAACTGCTCACGTGTGAGATCGGTTTTCTTGATACCTTGTTCAGCAAGTTTGCCGACGACCTTTGCTTCAGTAGCAATAGATGCGTGGTCAGTACCTGGTACCCAGCAAGCATTTTTTCCTTCCATACGGGCACGGCGCACGAGGATATCTTGAATGGTGTTGTTGAGCATATGGCCCATGTGGAGCACACCAGTTACATTGGGCGGGGGAATAACCACCGTGTAGGGCTCGCGTCCATCAGGATGAGAAGAGAAAAGCTTGTTGTCAAGCCAGTACTGATACCATTTCGACTCTACGTGATGAGGGTCGTATTTACTTGCTAATTCCATGTATCTGTTATTTCTTTGCGTTATCTTAATAATATCAGTGCAAAATTACTAATTTTCAATATAAAACCACTAACTTTGCACAAAAATAAAGTAAAGAGTGATGCATACCAAAGAAGAAAAGCTCAAGGCCTTTGAACGCTTGTTAGACGTTCAGGAGCGACTGCGCAAGGAATGTCCATGGGACAGGGCACAGACTTTCGAAAGCCTTCGCCCAAACACCATCGAGGAGACTTTCGAGTTGTGCGATGCCTTGATGAAGGATGACCGTCCTGAGGTCTGCAAAGAGTTAGGCGACGTGATGGAGCATGTCATTCTGTATTCTGTTATGGGTTCAGAGACCGGTGACTTTGACATTGCCGATGTCTGTAATCATCAGGCCGATAAACTGATGTTTCGTCACGACTTCATTGATTGGAGAGGATGGTATGTCAGTAATCCGAATATGACGGTTGATACCTATGGTCATGTCGATTACAAAATCACCAGTACGCATGCCGACACGTCTTCAGAAGACTCACCAAAGTCTACTTTTCAGGTGGAAACATCATGGGAGCAGCGCAAGCAATTAGAGCGTGACGGCAACAAGACTGTGCTCAGTGGTGTGCCTGATGCGCTTCCATCTATTATCAAGGCCTACCGTATTCAGGATAAGGCAAGAAATGTGGGCTTCGATTGGAAAAGGCCACAGAACGTATGGGAGAAGGTGCGCGAGGAGTTGGGTGAGCTTGAGGTGGAACTCAACAGGGGCGATAAAGACCATTCGACAGAGGAATTGGGCGATTTTATCTTCAGCATCATCAATGCAGCACGACTATACCGTCTCAATCCGGACAATGCTCTAGAGCATGCCAACCGTAAGTTTATCTCACGTTTCACATATATTGAGCGCAAAGCCAAGGAACAAGGAAAAGACATCAAAGACCTTAGTCTCAATGAAATGGATAAATATTGGAATGAGGTAAAACTAAACGAACAGTAATCATCTTCACGCTATGAAAAGACGTACAGTATATTCGGCATCGTTGTCAATGATGTTTGCGTTGGCACTGTTAATGGTAAGCTGTCGCAACAAACCGCAGCAGAAGCCGATTAAAATGGAAAGCCGCCAGGAGCAGACCACTACACCCGATTCAACCGTCTATGGGGTTTGTGGCGATGGGACCATGATGCATACGCTTCAGCTGATCACTGATGCAGGCGATACCATGACCTATGCCCTTCCCGACACAGAGGATGGCTCGCAGCCTGTCGTTGGTGGACTGCTGGCAGGTGACCGCCTTGCCGTCGTGGGAGGACGACCTCTCGATGGAGAAAGAACGGCGAGAAAAGTCATTAATCTCACCACATTACAGGGGAAATGGATAAGTCTTGATAAAAACTTCGAGATTCTTGAAGGTGGTGAGGTAAAGTCGAATATCGAGGCCGAAAAGAATCCTTGGACTTCATGGAAGATATTCAATGGCAAACTGTTGCTCAACCGCGATACGTTTAACATTGATGAGCTCGGAAGCGACTCCCTCTATTTAGAAAACCATGCAGGTATCTTTGTCTATAAGAGAGCCAAATAGATTGATGATTGCGTGGAGCCGTTCAATATTCATATATTAGGCTGTGGTAGTGCACTTCCTACTCTGAAGCATGCGGCCTCGTCACAAGTCGTTGAGATACGCGGCAAGTTCTTCATGATTGATTGTGGTGAGGGCACACAGACACAGTTGCGCCGCTCCCACGTGGGCTTTATGAAGATACAGGCTGTTTTTATATCCCATCTTCATGGCGATCACTGCTTTGGACTGATAGGTCTCATCTCTACATTCGGCATGTTAGGACGTATCGCGCCGTTGCACGTTTATGCACCTGCCGCACTTAAGCCATTGCTTGATGATCAGTTGAAGCTTTTCTGCAATAGGCTTAGCTATGACGTTGTTTTCCATGCTGTTGACACGTCAAAGCATAAAGCCGTCTATGAAGACGGAAGTCTCACGGTCGAGACTCTTCCTCTCGCACATCGTGTACCGTGTGCTGGTTATCTTTTTCGTGAACGCCCAACGTTGCCGCACATCCGTCGCGATATGATCGATTGTTTTAATATTCCAGTCTCGCAAATCAACAATATTAAGATGGGTGCTGACTGGACAACAGCCGACGGGACCGTGATTCCAAATAGTCGTCTCACTCTGCCCGCAGATGCGCCACGGTCGTATGCTTACTGCTGCGACACGCGCTATATGCCGGATCTTTATCAGCTTGTAGAGGGAGTTAACCTGCTTTATCATGATTCTACTTATGATAGTTCTTGTGCCGACAGGGCAAAGATATATTATCATTCTACATCCCAACAGGCGGCCAAGGTGGCACAAGACGCACATGTGGGGAAGCTTCTTCTCGGGCATTTTAGTGCCAGGTACGACAATGAGGAAACGATCCTAAAAGAGGCGAGAGCAGTCTTTTCTAATTCGGTCCTTGCGTCGGAAGGCAAAGTGGTGGGTGTGGAATAGCAGCTATCTTTCCAGGGTGAACTTTTAATCGAGAAATCGATAAGCGAAGTAGGCCAAAGGTAACTATTTAGCGAATACCCGTCCATTCCCTTTTCGGATAGATATCACGTCTAGAAGGCTTGCTTATATCAGATATTTTTCGTGCCTTTGTATCTGTGAAACAGATAGTTATGGACATGGCAGACATGCAGAAAACCATCGATTCGTAGCATGATACGGTATGTTCTCTTAACCGTAACATTGATAAGTGTAAGCGTCTCCGCGTGTGCGTAAGGCTGTAAAAACTAAAGCCCGTGACTATTAATCATGGGCTTACTATTTAACTTTTCTTCTTCCATTTGTCAGACGACAGGTCTCTCTGTATTGTTCTATTGGTGTTTTCGGTTTCATCTGGGCTATTCTGTCAATAACGTCAGCAAAATACTCGGAGGTGTCAATGCCGTTTAGCAGACATGACAAAGTTAGCGAGTAGAACATGGCTCCCCGCTCTGCACTCTCGTTAGTAATAAAGAAACAGGGAGTTGCGCCTTGACTTTGAGACATACCTGTTCTGCTGCTCACAGAGATTATTGTCCAGGGCAGTGTCTCCACGAGTGAAAATGCCTTCCATAGCCTTCCATTCGCTATCCAGATAATGGCTTTATAAAGGTCGTCTTTGGGTGGAAGCTTTTCCTGGGGGAGTGAGAGAAATCGGTCAAGTTTCTCCCTTATTCCCCCGGGTATCGGTGGAGTGTATTCCTGTCTCCATCTGAGATTGTCCTCATTACATCTACAAAGGTAATAAAAAAATAAATGAATATCCGTAATCATCCAAATTAGTAAAGTTTATACGGCCTGGACAATCCTTGGTATAAAGTATAAAATTGTAGGCATAAGCTGCGTGACGTGATGGGTAAGCGTGGCAGTCTCTACAGGCTGTTTGACCAAGTGGAACTTGATGAAGGATTCTTCTCCACGGAGACGCCTGACAGTGAAAAATGGCATTCTCTCAAGCGTGGACATGGGAGCCAACGGAAGACGGCCGTGCTTGTCATGGCGGAAAGTTCTGTTCCTACAAACACACCAATGAAGAAGTACAGCACTGGGAAACGGGCGGTCATATCAAGATGGAAGTCATACCGGACTTGAAGACGGCTACAGAGGAAAACAAAATAAAGAAAAACGAAATGAAGAATTCTCTATAGATGCCGGAGCTGATGCCACCACAGATGCCACGAAGTCTTACGCGGCACTTACAGCGAACAAAATTGTCGCTAAGCATAAAGCATATAATAAGATGAGGGATAAGATGATGGTCGGCAAGGTGCTTCCATGGGTACATATATCCATAAGCAATGTGCAAAGAGGAGTATCCTTGACACGTATCACGATGTCAAAGCAGATTTCCTGCAGCTCTACCTCAACGAGTTCAGCTATAAGTTCAACCGAAGATATTTCGGATTTCACCTGTTCGACAGGCTTGAGCTTTGCGCATGCACTTATAGAACGAGTTTCAAGTATAGAATCTACTGATTTGGATGATTGCGGATATTCATTAAAACCATTCTAGCCCATGCCACATTCACATTTGTTACCTCTCTACGTTTGAATGGGGGTAACAAGTATTATCGAACTCGGCGCCACAACATTACATCGGTCACTTTTGTTATTCTACTTATTCTGTTTTACCTCATTAACAAGTTCCTTGCCTTCAAAGAAATCTTTGATATTCTGTAAAGTAGTGACAGCAATATTATGTAGAGCTTCTTTGGTAAAGAAAGCTTGATGCGAAGTAATGATCACGTTGGGCATCATCAGCAATAAGGCTAGTTGGTCGTCATTAATCATGCGATCACTGTGATCCTCATAGAAGAATTTTGCTTCTTCTTCATAGACATCCAGCCCGGCTGCACCTACCTTCCGTGAGCGAAGTCCTTCAACAAGGTCCTCTGTGCGAATGAGTTTTCCTCGTCCTGTATTGATAATCATCACGTCTGGCTTCATCATCTCGATGGAATCCCGGTCGATCATGTGCTTTGTTTCCAGAGTGAGCGGGCAATGCAGTGATATGATATCACTGTTTTCGTAGAGTTCCTGCAGTTCCACCAGCTTCACATCATATTTCTTGGCGAATTCCTTATCAGGGTACTTATCGTAGGCCAGTACATTCATGCCGAAACCATGAAGTATCTTCACCAGTTCTTTGGCTATTCTCCCAAGGCCGATGATACCGGCCGTCTTGCCATACATATCGAATCCAAGAAGTCCCGACAATCGAAAGTTGCCCTCACGTGTACGCTGTGTAGAACGATACACCTTCCGATTCAATGCCAGCATGAGCGTTACTGCATATTCTGCCACTGCATGAGGAGAATAAGCCGGCACTCTGACAACCTTTATCTTATTGTTAACAACTGCATTCAGATCAACATTATTGAAACCGGCGCAGCGAAGAGCGATAACTTTCACTCCGATAGCCGCTAGCTGCTCAATGACAGGAGCTGTCAATTCATCGTTGACGAATACGCACACAGCTTCCTTATCCTTGGCAAGCTCTACAGTATCCAGTGTCAGACGCTCCTTATAATAATGGATGTCAAAACCAAAATCTTTATTCCATTCATTGAACGACTTTTGATCATAAGAATGGGTATCGAAAAATGCAATCTTCATAAGCCTCTGTTGTTTTGCTGTTGTTATAGACTAATGTGAGTCCGATGAATTATAAGTATCTATAAATTTGGTGATTAGCGAAATTTGTTGTAACTTTACAGTACTGGATTACAAAAGATTACAAACAAAAGTTGCTATGATCACTGGGACAAAGTTACCAAAATTTCTTGTATGGCAGATAATTTCTGCAAGTTTTTTTTGTTCTTCCGTTAAATGCGTAGATAGTTTGTTGATATATATTAAAGGAGTTGGTATTTGGTATTATGTATCTTTGTAGTGACCAAATTCCGAGAACATGGATACCAGCATAATGATGCAAAATGTCTTGGGAAAAATTCTTCCTTCACAAGTGCGTAGGGTTACGAGAAATTGACTATCTCTGCCGAGCGTTTTTGGGGGAAGTCGCTATTCGGGTCTCAAGCTTCTGGGCATGAGCGTAACACAGCCTACTTCACCTATTTATTCCGTCCCACATAGTACTGCAGGATGATCTACACGACGAACTGGATAGATCGTCTGAACCGATGTTACAAGCGGATGCTGAAGATGAGGGCCTCGATGCCCTCATCCAAAGTCACAATCGTTGTCTTAGGATCGGGTAGCCTTCGAGAAGACAAGCACGACCTATGCCTGAAGATTTGGGAGTGTTCGCACAGATGAGATTAAGAAATGGAACAAAAACGAATAAGACACAGATGGGCTTACACACTTTTGGGGACACTACCAATAAAAAGGTGAGGAGGAGGAATACTAATAATTTTTACTCGCTTAAGAGGTGCGTGGCGGAGTCGAACCGCCTTGAGTGGTTTTGCAGACCAGTACCTAACCGTTCGGACAACGCACCGTTTCTGATTTCCGAGTGCAAAGGTAAGGATATTTTAATCAACCGCCAAAAGTTTTCGAATATTTTTAATAAAAAAGAGGCTGCCATAGAGCAACCTCTTTCTATAGAATGTTGAGTTTCGACATTTAGATGACTTCACTCCAATCCTCTGCAGCCTTACGAATGTATGACTGGTAGCGGCGCTGTGCGCTCTTCTTTGTCTCATCGAAGAGTTCCTCAGCCTGGGTCATGAATACCTTCTTCAGAGAAGAGAAGCGAACCTCCCCCATGAGGTAATCGTGGAACTTATCCCAATCTGGTGCCTTGGAATCGAGCTGGAACGGGTTCTTGCCTTCCTTGGCGAGTTCAGGGTTGAAACGCCACAGATGCCAGTAACCACACTCAACAGCGAGAGCTTCCTCATGCTGTGAACGTCCCATGCTGCGTCTATCTTCCTTAGAACCCTTGATACCGTGGTTGATACATGGAGCATAAGCGATGACGAGTGATGGGCCTGGATAAGCCTCAGCTTCACGGATAGCCTTCAGCGTCTGTGCATTGTCGGCACCCATAGCTACCTGTGCAACGTAAACGTAGCCGTAGGTTGTCTCCATCAGACCGAGATCCTTCTTGCTCACGCGCTTACCGCTGGCGGCAAACTGAGCGATGGCACCCAGAGGTGTAGCCTTAGAGCTCTGACCACCCGTGTTAGAGTAGACCTCAGTATCGAGCACAAGGATATTGACATCCTGACCTTGGGCCAATACATGGTCGAGACCGCCGTAGCCGATATCATAGGAAGCACCGTCACCACCGATGATCCATTGAGAACGCTTTACGAGGTAGTGGTCGAGCGTCTTCAGCTCCTTAGCGCACTCGCAGCCGGCCTCGGCATCCTTCTCAATGAGCGGCTTCAAAACGGCAGCAGCAGCCTTAGAGCCGTCAGCGTCGTCCTTGTTCTCAATCCACTGCTTGGCAGCAGCCTTGAATTCCTCGGAGGTCTTCTCACTCTCAATTTTATGGTTCAGCAGCAGCTCGATACGGGTGCGCATCTTCTTGTTGGCAAGCGCCATACCGAGACCGAACTCGCAGAAGTCCTCGAACAGTGAATTGTTGAAGGCCGGTCCCTGCCCCTTTTCGTTCTTGCAGTAAGGCATAGAAGGAACAGAAGCAGAGTAGATAGACGAGCAACCGGTAGCGTTGGCGATCATCTCACGGTCACCGAAAAGCTGAGAGATGAGCTTCACATATGGGGTCTCACCGCAGCCTGCACAAGCACCGGAGAACTCGAAGAGCGGAGTAGCAAACTGAGAGTTCTTGGGATTCTGCCTGACGTCTACGAGATCCTGCTTAGATTTCACGCTCTTAACGAGGTACTGCCAGTTAGCAGCTTCCTTCTTCATCTCTGCTGAATCTGGATCGAATGGCACCATCTTCAAGGCTTTTTCACCCTTCTTACCTGGGCAGACATCGGCACAGTTGCCGCAGCCGAGGCAGTCGAGGACAGAAATCTCAATACGGAATTGCATACCCTTGAGCTGCTTCGGAGCGAGGACGTCAATGGTCTTTCCGTCGAAGCCAGCAGCCTCCTTGTCGTCCATGACGAACGGACGGATACAAGCGTGAGGACAAACGAATGAACACTTGTTACATTGGATACAGTTGTCTGGATTCCAGTCAGGCACGAAAGCCTCGACGCCGCGCTTGTCATAAGCAGCAGTACCTACCTCCCAGCGACCGTCTGTGGTATCGTTCTTCACGAAGTCAGAGACTTTCAATAAGTCACCGGCCTGTGCGTTCATCGGGCGTACGAGCTCGTTGACAAATGCAGGCGCGTCGTCTTTGGCAGCTGTGTCGTCCGGCAGGTTAGCCCATGCGGGATCAACAGTCAGCTCCTTGTACTCACCGCCGCGGTCTACGGCAGCATAGTTCTTATCGACGACATCCTGACCTTTCTTGCCATAAGACTTCACGATGAAGGCTTTCATCTGCTCCACGGCGAGATCGATAGGAATGACTTCTGTGATGCGGAAGAAGGCAGACTGCAGGATGGTATTGGTGCGATTACCCAAGCCAATCTCCTGGCCGATCTTCGTAGCGTTGATATAGTAAACCTTAATGTTGTGCTTAGCAAAGTACTTCTTCACCTTGTTAGGGATGAAGTTGACGAGCTCCTCTCCATCAAAGATAGTGTTGAGCAGAAAAGTACCATTGTCGCGCAGACCACGGGTCATGTCGTACATGTGTAGGTAAGCCTGTACGTGGCAAGCTACAAAGTTAGGAGTATTTACTGAATAAGTAGAGTGGATAGGCTCGTCGCCGAAACGGAGGTGGGAGCAGGTGAAGCCCCCCGACTTCTTAGAATCGTAAGAGAAGTAAGCCTGGCAGTATTTGTTCGTGTTGTTACCAATGATCTGCACAGAGTTCTTGTTGGCACCCACGGTACCGTCAGATCCCAAGCCGTAGAACTTAGCCTCGAAGAGGCCTTCGCCGCCCATGGGAATCTCTGGAACCTCAGGCAAGGAAGTGAATGTCACGTCGTCGATGATACCCACGGTGAAGTGGTTCTTTGGCACGTTGAGCTCGAGGTTATTGAACACAGAGATGATCTTAGCCGGAGTGGTATCAGAAGAACCGAGACCATAACGTCCACCCACGATGAGCGGCTTGCGCGGATCCTCATAGAGAGCGCTCTTGACGTCGAGATACAAAGGCTCGCCCTCAGCTCCCGGCTCCTTGGTACGGTCAAGCACAGCGATGCGTTTCACTGTCTCAGGCAGTGCCTTGCGGATAGCCCCGACAGAGAATGGTCGATAGAGGTGTACAGCCACCATACCGACTTTCTTGCCCTGCTTTGTCAGGTAGTCGATAGCCTCACGTGCAGCTTCAGTAGCCGAGCCCATCAAAACAATGACATTCTCAGCATCCTTAGCGCCATAGTAGTTGAACAGGTGATATTCGCGACCGGTAATCTTGCTGACCTCAGCGAGGTGCTTCTCCACAATCTCAGGCACCTTGTCGTAATAAGCGTTGCAAGCCTCACGGTGTGTGAAGAATGTCTCAGGGTTCTCAGCGGTACCGCGTGTGTCAGGGCGTTCGGGGCTCATGGCACGGTCACGGAAGCGCTGGATCCACTCAGGGTTCACCAGCGGGCGGATATCCTCCATATCCATCTCCTCTACCTTGTGATACTCGTGAGAAGTACGGAAGCCGTCGAAGAAATTGATGAAAGGAACCGAACTCTCAAGTGTAGAGAGATAAGGCACTGCAGAGAGGTCCATCACCTCCTGTACTGAACCGGAGCAGAACATAGCGAAGCCGGTCTGGCGGCATGCCATCACATCCTGGTGGTCACCGAAGATACAGAGAGCGTGCGAAGCTAGTGTACGTGCAGAGACATTGAATACACACGGCAGGAGCTCACCGGCGATCTTGTACATATTCGGGATCATCAAAAGGAGACCCTGAGAAGCAGTATAGGTAGAAGTCAGCGCACCGGCTTGCAGAGAACCGTGGACGGCACCGGCAGCACCGCCTTCCGATTCCATCTCCTGCACAGAAACTGTCTGGCCAAAGAGGTTTTTGCGCCCCTTTGCAGCCCACTCATCCACATGCTCTGCCATAGGAGATGACGGAGTGATGGGGTAAATGGCTGCAACCTCAGTGAACATGTAGCTCACATGGGCGGCGGCGGTATTACCGTCGACCGTCACAAATTTCTTTTCTTTTGCCATTTTACTTAAAATAGAAATTAATGTTGTTGTATTATTACTTTTGTTTTCGCTTAACAGCTTTATTGTATTTAATAGAGGAAACCGAACAACCACAGTGGAACTTGATTGTCGTGTCCAATCTCTGTATTGTATCGTGCGTAGTAAGTATCTTTATTGAAACGAGTCTTGAGCGTTGATTTTGCATCACATATCTTAAATTTCTTCTTCCCGTCAATGAGATAGCATTGTGGTTTGGCGCTTTGGTTGACAATGTGGTCTTTCCACATAGTGTTGACAAAAAATGTCTCCATCAGTTCTTGCTGGACAACCGTGATAGGGTAAATGGCATAAAGAAGATTAGGATTATGCATCATCACTTTTGCGGGCTTTTTGGGGAAGTCCATATTTGGATAGTAGATCATGTTAAGCAATCGGGCATCAGTGAGATACTTGATATAATTCATCACGGTGGCGCGGCTTGTGGTGATCTGCTGAGCGAGTTGGCTGACATTAGGCGTGACGGGTCCTTCCAAGGCGAGAAGATAAAAGAGCTTTTTGATTTTAGCAAGATATTTAAGCTCTATCTGCTTGATAAGCAGAATGTCTACCTCCGTCATCATATTCATGGTCTTGAGCAGGTTCTCACCAAAGTTACGATGCTCAAGGAAGAACGGATAGAACCCATGGTGTAAATAGTCAGCGAAATATTTTAATGGACTGACCACAGGAAGTATTTTCTTTGCGATACGCTCGTGATTGCCAAGTATTTCATCAAGAGAGTAAGGGAGAAAGTGCGTGCCGGCTGTAAGATTAAGAAATTCACGAAAGGAGAGTCCTCTGAGATAATAAAATTTCAGAATATCTTTAATGGAAGGATAATCCGTTTTTAGACGCATTACGCTGGAGCCTGTGAACACAATCCTTAATTCTGGATAGAGATCGTAACATTTACGCAACTCCTGACTCCAATTTGGTTGCTTGAAAATTTGGTCAAGGAGCAACACCTTTCCACCTTGCTGAACGAATCTTCCTGCAAAATCGGCAATGCCATTTCCCTGAAAGTAGAAGTTGTTCATGTTTACGTACAGACAGTGGCGGTCATCTTTTCCAAACTTCTCTTTGGCATATTCAAGAAGGAAAGTGGTCTTTCCAACGCCTCTCGTACCTTTGATACCGATAAGCCGATGGCTCCAGTCAATCTCGTCCATAAGTCCACGACGTACCGCCGCGTTAGTATGTTCAACGAGGTAGGCGTGGGTTTTAAAGAATGATTCCATCAACTCCATATGCGTGATTTGTGTTTGCAAAGATACAAAGTAATTTTAGGTTTGCAAAGTCCACATTACAAAAGTTTCCTTTTTTAGTCTTTTTTAATGAAGCTTTTTCTTCGATTATTTCAAGCTTTCTACATGGTTTAAAAGTTTATTGCTAATTTTGCCAAATGAAAGCTGGTAAGGCCTCAGGCTTTTTTCTCAGCCTTCTATAGTTGTCAGAAAAAAGTATTGATGAGGATTCTTGTTTTTAATCCGGAGCATGACATTGCTTTGGCTTCCAATTTGGACCATTTCACACCGCCACATGCCGCTCGCAATCTGCGTCGTGACCTGTCGTTTTTGCCTGCCCTGTGGGCGGGTGAAAACGATTATGTACTCGTAGATGATGTGGACGCAGCTTGGAATGGATTTAGAAAAACAGGTATAATAAAGAATTGTAATTTTATAGTTACAAGTGAGTTGAATACTATTTCTTCGTCTAATTCTTTAATTGTTTTTGAACCTTGGGGTTGGGATTCAGCAATAAGAAAAAATCTAATTCAAGCGGGAGTGCAATCCTCTTTGCTGCCTGACGATACGCATCTGAATATGATACGGCAGACAAGTCATCGGGCATGGGCTGCGGAGCATCTGCTCAGACCTCTTAGACAAATGGTCAATTCAGTTGGTTTATCCGAAACAGCACATTCCATGGCGGAGGTAAGGCGATTCCTGGCTGTCCATCATCAGATGGTACTTAAAGCGCCATGGAGTTGCAGTGGAAGGGGGATAAGATATGTGTCAGATGGTTTTGATAATGGCTTCGTGTCTTCTTTTGGCTTGACAAAGCAGATGGAAGGATGGGTTAACAATGTTCTCGCTCAGCAAGGCTGTATTATGATGGAGCCATATTATAATAAGGTGTCTGACTTTGGTATGGAATTTTTCAGCGATGGTCATGGTCATGTCAGATACTGTGGTCTGTCGGTCTTTAAGACGATCAACGGTTTCTATGCGGGCAATATGATTGAGGATGAACCGGCTAAAGAACAAGAACTGAGGAAATACATATCCTTGTCTGTTCTGGAAGCAGTTCGGCAAGACATCATCAAGCTGCTATCGGTTGAGCTCGGTCAAAAATACGAAGGTCCGTTTGGCATAGACATGATGTTGGTAAACAAAGATGGCACCATTGTGTTACATCCTTGTGTAGAGCTCAATCTTCGGATGACCATGGGCCACGTGGCATTGCATCTCTCTCAGGTGGAGCAGAGACAACGGAAATTGATGCGGATGATATATAGTGGCGGTAAATATAAGTTAGAATTGTATTAAAACTTCCATTTTACCTGTATTTCTGCATCAGTCATAGTAGATCTGTCAATCTCTTGTAAGCCAGAGGAGATGACAGCCCGATTGAAGTAGTGTGTACTACTGCATTTGCAGATGAGAGTCAGATCTTGGCAGATGTCCGCTCTCAGATTGAGCGCAAGCCTTAGACCTCTTCCATAGAAGGACGGGAATGAAAGCGTGTACAATAGACCAGGTTCATGTATGTAAATCCGCGAATTGTAGTCGTCAGTGTTAAAATAGCCTGCCATTCCCGTGATCCTTAGCCATTTAAGCTGCCATTTGATGCTTTCAGATGCCATCATGCCCTGGCTCTTGTTGCCTTGGTGGCATATGGACATATCGACTTGAGTGTTCAGCGTTAGTCCCCGATGAGAATAAATGACGCTTACTCTTGCTCGGTTATCAAACTTCCTCGTCAGATATTTATCGTCCTTACTTTGCAACTCTTTCATTTTCATCCGATATCTAAGCAGGAATTCCCAACATCCTTTTGAGGCGTCCAACTGTAAGAAGTTGTCCCATCTGTGGGTTGAACCAGCTGTTTGATACTTTGGCCATGCAAAGTAGGCAACATCGGTGTAGAAAGATAACTCGGCCCCATTCCAGGGAAGCCATTTCCCGCCAAGAAAGATGCCGCTCTCATCATTGACGATGCCCCCTTCATTGACACTGTTGGCGTGCAGTGCCTGATATTTGTAAGGATAATAGCGCTGGAGTGTGGATAGAGTCAGGCGTGGAGATAATTCATAGCTTAACAGGTTGACCGTAGCTATTTGCGAGTTTTTGTCTATAGCTGTCTCTCCACTGATTATCAGTCTATTGCTTAGATAGCCATAATCAATGCTCACATTATAGAAGTCATAGCCCTCAGGAAACCATTGTCTGTATTTCTGGCCATTACACATCTGCAGCTTTCGATTGAATGAAGCGTACAGACCTGTGATGCCTGCGTGAAAACCATTGACCATCCAGTTGATATTACCTCCAATGAGTGTTTCTGCGGTATTTTTTCTCCGATTCATCTCACTGACTGTGCGATGATACCCCGATTTCAAAATAGTCACTACCGATGATGAGTCCTTATTTAGAGTCGCGTCTATTTTGCGGTATGAGGCAAAAGCGGTTAGATCAAGTCCTTTGGCTATTTTAAAAGTTGCGGCAGCTCCTTGTAAGTAGTTACTCTCAGTTCGACTGCTGTGAGCGAAGATATGGCTTGTAGAGCTCATTAGAGTGGACATGGTGGCAAGTTTCCCGAATCCGTAGCCATTGTTGAGAATGAGTCCCATGCCGAAGCGAAGACGGTATCTGCCTACAGCGAGCGCCTTTAGCCGTCGGATGTCTCTTAACAGCAGATAATAGCTGTAAAAATCGTAGCCATATTTGTTGTTCCCCTTGAAGAAAGGTTCACCTGCATCTTGTGAAGCGGTCAGCCCAAGTTTAAAGTGAGACCCATAGTTGAAAGTATATCTCAGCCAATGCTTGTATTTGGAGCCAAGGTAGCCCTCCCCAAAGCCTTTGCGGGTATAGAAAGGTATGGCTAAGTCTGCCAAGAGAGTGCTTTTGCCATATTTTAGAATTCTATTCAGGCTGGGGATGGAGTCGGCAGGAGCTGACGGATTGATAATGATGAATTGCTTCAAAAGTGTGATGGTCTGCCGGTCGAGCGATTCTATCAGATTGAGTTCCATGGTGCTCTCAATTCTTCTGACCTTGTCACGGTATTCTAATAGGTCCATGGCCTGTTGGGCGGAAAGGAAAGGGAGTTGTTCGAGTTGCTCTCGTGTACAATTGTTAATGTCAAGCTTGTTCTCGGACAGGTCAGAGAGCTCTTCATAAATCTGTTCAAGGCTCCCGTCATCGATGTTTTCGGTCTCAGCCATTCTTTCGAGATAGTTTTCCCATGTCGAGTGACTCTGAGCCGGCAGTAGTGAAGGGAGAAGTATTGCTACGGCAGTAAGGAATAGGTGTTTAAACAATTTAGCTGTTTTGTTAGAGGTTATTGATACCGCAAAATTAAAAAAAATATCAATACCTCCAAACAAAATCTGGCTTTTATTGATAGGAATCTATGTTTTTCTTCCTATTGGTGAGTCTCTTGGCAAGAAAATAGATCAGTGCGATTGCACATAATGTCATGATGACCGCCTTGATGTATTCGCCATATTCAAGAATTTTGTCATTGAGTTGTTCTTGAGGCACAATGGAGTGGAGATACCATCCCAATGTGGCGAGGACAAGGTTCCAGCATCCCGCGCCAATGGTTGTATAGAGCAGAAACTTCCAATAGGTCATCTTGGAAAGACCGGCAGGAATGGAAATGAGATGCCTGATGCCGGGGACGAGGCGCCCCGTAATGGTTGCCACCATACCGTGTTTGTTGAAATAGGCCTCGCTGTTTTCCACTTTTTTTTGATTGAGCATACATAGGTGTCCGAAACGACTGTTGGCAAACCGATAGATAACGGGCCTGCCAAGGAAATAACCGGCAAGGTAGTTGATCGTAGCGCCGACGTCGGCACCCAGCGTCGCAAAGAGAATGACGAGAAAGATGTCAAGGTTGCCGCCAGCGGCATGATAGGCTGCCGGCGCCACCACCAGCTCCGACGGTACGGGTATCACGGTACTCTCCAGCAACATGAGGATGAAAACGGTGCCATAATTCAGGTTGCTAAGTAATGTCGATATAATATCCATACGTAATCTTTAAACTAATGATTGGTCCTGATGATTTAATTGTTGTCTGATAGTCGCCCCCGCTTACCAAACGGATGATGGACCGCATAATTATAAAACTCTCTCACGGGCATGCCGTTTGGGAATACATCTGATAGTTCCCGCTGAATGCCTATGGGATTGCGCTCTGTAGCCTTCTTGAGATCAGCAAGGAACTCTTCCTGCAAGCCGAGTTCATAGTCGGTGCGGACAAGATATGCCCAGAAGTCTGTAAAATCCCTGCTTTTGGATGAGGCGGCGAGCTTTCGCAGAATGTCGTGTGCTGTTTGCATGTCATTGCAATCGAAGAAGCAATATGCGATGTAATAGAGCGTATTGTCCTTTTCGCTGTTGCTGGTCATCTCAAGAGCTTTCTCAAAACAAGAACTTGCTGTTTGCGTATCTTGGGTAAGAAGGTATATATATCCTTTGAGGATGAGTGAGTCTACTGTTGCCCCGCCGGTGATTTTCTCCAGTTCATCGACTATCTGAAACGATTTTTTATACTGTGAGAGTGATGCGAATACGAGGCACATGTTTCTGTATATTTCCAGTTTGTTGGCCGATTGGGTCGAGCACAGGCGAGCAGCCCTCTTCCAATGTGAGAGTGCTACTTCCAGCTGATTTTCGTTCATATTGACGGCAGCAATGCCCATGTCAGCTATCTCACTTTGCGGTTGCAGGCGTTGATAGTGCTCATAACATTTCTCAGCGTCTTTGCTGTTGCCTAACATCATCAGGCAGTTGGCTTTGTTGAGGATAGCATCAGCGTCGTCAGGATCGATGGCAAGGGCATAGTCGCTGCTCTCGAGGCTGCCACTAAGGTCATTGGAGAGATATTGGGCTGAGGCAAGAAGGTTCCAATAGCCATTGTTGAAAGGCACTCTGTCGATGAGCTCATTGAAGATCCGCAGGCTTTCCTGCAGCTTGCCATTGTTCATAGAGATTCTGCCTTTGAGCTCAATGTAGTCGTTGCAATCGGTATCCTCGCATTTCCTAAGCCACTCTGCGGCGAGGTCATATGCCTCGTAATCGGCAAAGAGCGTAGCAACATCAAGACAGTAGTCCTCGGTGTCATCCTCATCAAGGATCTTTTCTCTTGCCGTGAGATAAGCCTCCGCATCGTCTAAACGATTGTCAGCGATCATTATCTCGGCAATGATGTAGAAGTATTCGAGGTCATTTTTATCGTCAATCATCTCGGCATAGCGCATCGCCTCGTTGACATCGTGATAGATGAGTATCGATACTCTGGCTTTAAAGGCAAGCGGCTCCGTGGCCCCCGGAAAGATGCAGAGGGCTGCTTTAATGGCTTCCAAAGCCCCGGGGAGGTCGCCGTGCAGATGGTAATACTCTGCTATGTCGGTGAAATCCTCTGGCTCAAGATACACGGAAGTGTGTGCTTCACGTGCCTCCTCGTATTTGCGGAGATTGTCTTTAAACTCTTTTGTGAAAAAGATGTTGTCGCTCAAACTATATTATTTTTTGATTTGTTTTGCCCAGATGTCTTTTAAGCCCACGGTCTTGTTGAACACCGGTGCGTCATCTGTGGTGTCTGGGTCTGCCATGAAATAACCAGTCCGTTGGAACTGAAGATACTGTCCTGGTTTCATGGTAGCTGCAAAGCGCTCCACATAGCAGTCTTTATATACATGCAGCGAGTTGGGATTGAGCAATTCGCGGAAGTCACGGTCGTCGGCTGACGGGTTTTCCACGTTGAAGAGCCTGTCGTATTCTCTCACCTCTGCCTTGACGCAGTCATCGGCATTCACCCAGTGCAGCGTGCCTTTGACCTTCCGGTTGGCTCCCGGCATGCCACTCTTGCTGTCAGGATCATACTCGGCCTGGATCTCAATGATGTTGCCATCAGCAGCTTTCGTACAGCCTGCACATCTCACGATATAGGCATTTTTCAGGCGTACTTCCTTTCCGGGTGTCATGCGGAAGAACTTCTTCGGTGCATCTTCCATGAAGTCAGCTCGCTCAATCCATAGGTTGCGTGAGAAAGAAATGGTATGGCTTCCCGCAGTCTCATCTTCGGGGTTATTGATGGCCACCATCTCTTCGGTCCGCCCTTCGGGATAGTTGGTCAAAATGAGTTTGATGGGATCGATGACAGCTGAGACACGCGTAGCTCTCTTATTGAGATCCTCACGCACGGCGGCCTCTAAGAGAGCCATATCGTTGAGTGCGTCAAACTTGGTATAGCCAATGGACTGGATGAAGGCCTTGATGGATTCTGGCGAATAGCCCCGGCGGCGCATACCGCAAAGGGTAGGCATGCGGGGATCGTCCCAGCCGTTGACAAGATGCTCGTCGACAAGCGTGTGCAGCTTTCGTTTCGACATTACCGTGTAGGTAAGGTTAAGACGATTGAACTCGATCTGTCTTGGACGGTTGTCGTCAAGAGCCTCTGCGGCCGTGCCGTCATACTCTTTCAGGTAGTCAATGAACTTATTGTAAAGCGGGCGGTGCGGCACAAATTCCAGCGTGCAGATGGAGTGGGTCACGCCTTCGAAGTAGTCGCTCTGTCCGTGCGCAAAGTCATACATGGGGTAGCAGTGCCACTGGGTTCCTGTGCGGTGATGAGGTGTCTGGATAATGCGGTAGATCACGGGGTCGCGGAGGTGCATGTTGGGATTGGCCATGTCGAGCTTAGCGCGGAGCACCATGGAGCCTTCCACGGCTTTGGCAGTGTTCATGTGATTGAAAAGCCGGAGGCTTTCCTCTACGGGACGGTCCCTGTAAGGACTGGGTGTGCCGGGAGTGGTGGGTGTGCCCTTCTGCGCGGCAATCTGTTCTGAGGTCTGCTCGTCAACGTAGGCATGGCCTTGCTGGATCATCCAAATGGCAAAGTCCCAAAGTTTCTGGAAATAGTCGGAAGCATAATAGATGTGTCCCCACTTGAATCCTAACCACTGTATGTCGTTGAGGATGTTTTCAACATATTCGGTATTCTCCTTGGAAGGATTGGTATCGTCAAATCGCAAGTTGCATACTCCGCCGAACTCCTCTGCAGCCCCAAAGTCCATACAGATGGCCTTGGCGTGACCGATATGAAGATAACCGTTGGGCTCGGGTGGGAAACGTGTCTGTATGTGTCCGTGGTTCTTGCCTTCCTGAAGATCTTTGTTGATAAGCTCTTCAACGAAACTCATGCTGCGCTTCTCTTCTTTCTCGTTCTCTTCTTTTATTATCACCATTGTCTTGTTTACTTTATCTATGCTGCAAAGTTAGTCATTTTCCCCTACATTATTAATCGATGTAGAAGAAATCTTAAAAAATATTGGCTTAAACTATTGCACATTTCGGAAGAATATGTTAACTTTGCCAATGTTATCCTGAATACAATCTTTTTACCTTAAGAAGACTAATACCTATTGAAGGAAATGGCGCCTGCTGTGAAGCAGCCGCCATTTCATTTTTCTGGCATCTTGAAGTCTCCTCCGATGCCTGATGAATTTTCCCTCAAAATGAATTTTCTGATTTCCTGTATCACATTGCCATTCCCCCACGATGGAATGGTACTGCGTCTACGGCGTATACGCATTGCCTTTACGGTGTAATCGCATTGCCTTTACAGTGTAATCGCGTTGCCTTTACAGTGTAATCGCGTTGCCTTTACGGTGTAGACGCAAGACAGCACTAATAAGAAATGCCGCGGACATTGGTTGACCGCGGCATTGATCGTGTTTTTCTCGTATTTTATTTTATGCCTCTTTGATTAAGGGCTACTGCATACCTTTTCGCGTTTGCCATGTGCTCTTCATAGGTTACTGCAAAATCGTGGGTGCCACTAAAGTCTGGCTTTGCGCACATATAAAGATAATGATGGTGTACCATGTTGAGGACGGCATCTATTCCCGCGATTGATGCCACTCGGATAGGCCCTGGAGGCAGGCCCGGATTGGTGTAAGTGTTGTAGGGACTCTTGATGAAAAGCATATTCTGATAGATGCGCTTTAAGGCAAAATCTTTCAGTGCGAATTTGATGGTTGGGTCTGCTTGCAGGGGCATGCCTTGTGGATATTTCTTATCACGCAACATGAGGCGGTTATAGTACATGCCGGCAATCATGGGCTTCTCCGCGTCATTGGCGGTCTCTTCGTCGACGATACTTGCCAGCGTGCAGACCTGCAAGGGATTGAGATTCAGGCTCTTTGCTTTCTTCAGCCTTTCCTCATCCCAGAATTTGTCGCATTCTTTTTTGATGCGTTGAAGCAGCCCGTCGGTGGTAGTATCCCAATAGATGTCATAGGTATTGGGTACGAACATTGCCGCGATGGTCGCTGTGTCGTAGCCGTATTTCTGGCATTCAGCCTCATCGGTCAGCGCCTTTTCGATCTGGATGCTGTCGATCATGAGCTTTTTGCCCAGTGCCCCTGCCATATCCTGCATAGTGCGCACGCTTGGTACAACGAGGTTGAGAGGGTCCTGCATACCATTTTTAAGGTGGCGGAAAACCACGAAGGCACCCATTGACGGTTTCAGCGCATAGCGGCCGGTTCGCACATGGTGAATGAGGTTGCTATGGCGTGCGAGAATGTTGAATGCCTGAAAGCAATGCGTTTCAGAAATGGGCTTGAGCTTTGCGGACAGTGAATCAAAGTTGTCGTCTTTGTCCACATAGACATATTCTGTAGCGCTCTTGCCGGTAAATGAAGTGAAAAAATAAAAGTATGTCAGGCCGATCAGGGCCAGTACACACACTGTTGCAAGGATAAGATGCCTCTTGCCTAACTGATGTGTCATTGTCTTTTGCTTGTTGAATCTTTTTCATGTGCAAAGTTACTTCAAATCAAGGATATGGCAAAATAATTGTGTTTTTTCTTTTCTTGCATGAGGAACTATAATATAATGTGTAACTTTGCAGTGCAAAATCTTAGTAGAAATGAGATACGACAGTTATATTTTCGATTTGGATGGCACCCTTCTCAATACGCTTGATGACCTTGCTGGAAGCTGCAACTATGCCTTACGCACTTTCGGGTTGCCTGAGCACAGCATTGATGATGTGCGGCGCTTCGTGGGCAATGGTGTGCGCCTTCTGATGACGCGCGCTATCCCCGGCGGTGAAAGCTATTCCAGGTTTGAGGAATGCTATGCGTGTTTCCGGCAGCATTATCTTCATCACAATCTCGATACTACCGCACCTTATCCGGGTATCATGGAGATGATAGCAGCACTTAACGCCCAAGGCAAGCGGATTGCGGTTGTAAGTAATAAGTTTTATGAGGCCACGCAGGTCCTGGTGCGTCATTTCTTTGGGGAGGAAATAAAGGTGGCCATAGGGGAACGCCCTGATATTCACAAGAAACCGGCTCCAGATACAGTGAACGAGGCCCTGCGCCAAATGGACATGCCCCGCTCTTCTGCTGTCTATATTGGCGATAGCGATGTAGATGTAGAAACGGCACGCAACAGTGGCATGCCGTGTATCAGTGTGCTCTGGGGCTTCCGCGACCGTGACTTTCTGTTGGCCCATGGAGCTACGACCCTTGTAGAGACCCCAGCCCAAATATTGGATATTTAGTTTTTACTCCTTTTCTGCAAGGGGCATCTTCCGTATACGGTCGAGATGGCGGCCGCCTTCAAAGTCGGTGGAGAGAAATTCGTCCAGGATCTTCGTTGCCATACCGTTATCAATAAATCTTCCAGGCATGACAAGAACATTGGCATCGTTATGTTGCCGGATAAGATGCGCGATCTCTGGAATCCAGGCAAGTCCGGCGCGGATAGTCTGGTGCTTGTTGAGGGTCATGGCCATGCCTTCTCCTGAGCCGCAGATGCCAATGCCAGGGTAGACCTCGCCCTGCTCAATGCCTCGAGCCAAGGCGTGGCCATAGTCAGCGTAGTTGCAGCTCTGCTCGCTATAGGTACCATAGTCTTTGTAAGCGATGTGTCTCGCGTCAAGATATTGCTTGACAAATTGCTTGAGCTTGAAACCGGCGTGGTCGGAAGCGAGCCCAATGGTCTTTATTTCCATTTCAATCAGAGGTTTAATAATAGTTATATGTATGTTTTGCCTACTATCATTGTATAATTTTCGTCATAGCCAGGGATGAGATGAGGCCGTCGGGGTTGACGGTAGCCTTGATTTTGTAGGTGGCGTGTTTCTCTTTTGTGGGGTCCGTGCGCTGAATGTCCTGTGTGACTGAGATGGAAACAGTGTATTCGTATTCCTCCTGCCCAACCTCTCGCTTGTCAACTTTCATATCGTTGCCCAAGCGCCAGGTCATCCCGGTGATGTCGTCTTTGTATATTTTTTGTAGGAAGACGGTGGCATCAGCCTTTGTGGCATCGGCTTTGCCAAGGAAGTTGGACATGACAGGGGCGACAGAGGCCTGCAGCGAGGCATCGTCGTTGGCGTTTACTGCCTGGAAGAAGTGCCTCAGTGCAGCCGTGACCATCACTTTCTCATCAGGTTGAACAGTGCTTGCCTTAAGTTTCCGGATAGCTGCATTGGCATCGTCCACGTGTTCACCGTTGGCGTGCTCGTCAAGATAGGCTTGCAGCTCGTCAAGCGTATTGCTCTTGGAAGCGAAAGCCCAGTCGATAGAGTCAATCTTATGCTGTGCCTCAGCTTTATGCTCTGAATCAGGATGCCTGTTCAAGTAGTCAAGCAGGGCCTGCTTGGATCCGTTCACCACAGCATTGGTCCAGTCTGTATCATTCTGTTTTAAAGCCTGCAGATGTGCCTGAATGGAATCGATATGCTCCTCGGGGGCGTCCTTATAGTTGTCGAGATAGGTCTGCAAGACGAGTGGATCATCACTCTTCATGGCATATTCGTAAGCATCCTCTTCTTTCGAGGTCTTAGCATTGTTGTAAAAATAGAAGCAGACTGCGCACAGAATCACGACGAGAATGCAGGCAGCGATAAGCGCACCATGATTGTTCTTCTTCTTCGTTGGAATGGGGGGCGGCGTTTGGGAGTTGTTATGAGAACCGTTTCCAGAGGGTGGATTCTGTCTATGAGGCGGATTCTGCCCTATTTGGGGAGAATCCGGTTGAGCCTGTTGTGCTGTTTGTTCTGAGAAGACATCTGAGGTCGGGATGGTGGAAGTACCCTGAGCTGCTAATGTGTTGTCTGTACGTTCAGAAAGCCTTGTGAGGTGATGGCAATTGGGACACATCTCTTGATCTTTAAAGTAGAATTCACCACATTGGGGACATCTGATGATTTTTCCGGCTATTGCTACACCACAATTCGGACAAAAAGGAGCCTTGTCGCTTATCTGCCGCCCACATTCGGGGCATTTGATTATTGCCATAACGTTATGAAATGCTTGTATGAATTTATTTATTCTTGATTTTTCTGCTGCCTGGGGTTAAGACAGTCAATGATGACAAGAAGGTCTCATCGGTGCCTGAAGCGAATCTCTCTTAGCTTGTGTTTTCCCATGAAACGGCTCTTGTCAACATATCCGTTGATTCCGTCGAGATGTCCTTTTCCAGTATATTGCCATAGCAGATAGTCTTTCCCATCTGTTAATATTGGCGGTTGTGAGGAGTATTGAGCTATCATCAGTTTGTAGTCATCAAGCAAGCCTTGCAAGTTGGCATTGTAAAAATTGGTGCCTGTATAAACAAGCGGACGCTGTCGGTAAGCCTTTTCAACAAGCGTGAGAAAACGGGACAACGAATCACGAAAGGCTTCCCTTGAAAGCCCGCTGCGAGCCTCTACGTCTATCATGGGCAAAAGATCCTGGTCACCTGGCCGGCACTGTGCCATAAAGTTGCGTAACTGTTCTTCCTGTGAATTATTTGGGCGATAGAAGTGGTAAGAGCCTACTTTCAGGCCATAGCTGTGTGCGAGATCAATATTTTGTTTGTATTTTCCGTCTATTTTCGTCCCCCCTTCTGTAGCTTTGAGATAGACATAGGCCATCTTACTCTTGCCAATCGTTTCCCAAAACACATTGCCCTGATAATGGCTCAGGTCAATGCCGTGTATATGTCTGCAAGTGTCCTCACACTCTACACGTGCGTCTTGTGCGAAGGTGACCGTATAGAGAGCCATGCATATAACTGTCAGAATGATGCGTTTCATATTGCAAAGATACGAAAACTATTTCGAATAGAGCGAATATCTTTCTCTGTTTTTTTGAATATAAGAGTGGAGTTCCAGCTTGTTTCTCGAATCTTTTATTACCTTTGCATGGAAAAATAAAAGGATGGATGAAATGATCAAAGAAGATTTTATCGAAATAAAGGGAGCCAGGGTTAATAACCTGAAGAACATTAGCTTGCGTATTCCACGGAACAAGTTGGTCGTCATGACGGGAGTGTCAGGCTCTGGCAAGTCAAGTTTAGCCTTTGATACACTTTACGCTGAGGGACAACGGCGGTATGTTGAAAGTCTATCTTCTTATGCCCGTCAATTTCTGGGCCGGATGAAGAAGCCGGAATGCGATTACATCAAGGGATTGCCACCTGCTATTGCCATTGAGCAGAAGGTCGCTGCACGCAATCCGAGATCTACTTTGGGGACTTCGACGGAGATTTATGAATACCTTCGCTTGCTTTATGCACGTATAGGACGCACTATCTCTCCTGTTAGTGGGCAAGAGGTAAAGAAAGATACGGCCCAGGATGTTGTTGACAAGGTGCTGACAATGTCGGAGGGTACAAAGATCATGGTTGTTGCTCCTATCTCACCTACGCCAGATCGTTCGCTCACACAACAGTTACAGACCTATCAGAGGGAAGGCTATACGCGGGTCCTGGAAAAGGGTGAGGTTCAGCGAATCGAGTATTTGCTGGATGATATGTCGACGGTATCCGATGAGGATGTTTATCTGGTGATAGACCGTTTGGGTGTTTCTTCGGCTAAAGATGTCGTTTCACGTCTTACGGACTCTGTGGAGACGGCGATGTATGAAGGTCATGGAGCATGCCGTATAGTGATAGTTCCGTCGAATATCAGTTATGATTTTTCTTCGAGATTTGAGGCGGACGGCATCACATTTGAGGTACCAAACGACAATATGTTCTCATTCAATTCACCGGCAGGCGCTTGTTCTATGTGTGAGGGATTTGGCAGTGTCATTGGTATTGATGAACGACTTGTTATCCCTAATTCATCCCTCTCTGTATACGATGGTTGCGTGCAATGCTGGCATGGAGAAAAGATGAAAGAATGGCAAGAAGAGTTCTGTCGGCGGGCAAAAGCAGTTGATTTCCCCATATTTACACCATACTATGAGCTCTCTCGAAAGCAAAAAGACATGCTGTGGCATGGCCTGCCAGGAGATGTGAATGCTAACGGCAGTCTGAAGGCAAGTGCCGTGTGCATCGATGCTTTCTTTCAAATGGTGAAAGAAAATCAATATAAGATTCAGTATCGTGTGCTGATGAGCCGCTATCGTGGAAAAACCGTGTGCCCTGTTTGTCATGGTACACGATTGAGAAAGGAGGCTACGTGGGTGAAAATCAATGGAAAGGCCATTACCGATCTCGTAGAAATGCCAATCAATAGGCTGAAGGAGTGGTTTGATCAGCTTACTCTTACAGAGCACGAACAGCAAGTATCAAAACGCCTGATGGCAGAGATACGGTCGCGATTGACATTCCTCGTCGAAGTGGGGTTGGGCTATCTTACTCTTGGGCGTAGAGCGAGTACCCTTTCGGGTGGTGAAAGCCAGAGAGCACGTCTAACTACATCGCTTGGCTCTCCACTTGTGGGTTCCCTTTATATTTTAGATGAGCCAAGCATCGGCCTCCACAGCCGAGATACTGACAGATTGATTCATGTACTTCGGGAGTTACAGCAAGAAGGAAACACCGTGATTGTAGTAGAACATGACGAGGAAGTGATGCGTTCGGCCGACTGGCTCATTGACATTGGACCTGATGCGGGCAGAAATGGCGGTGAAATCGTATGTAGTATGATTCCACATCCGCAAGCCGAATCAGCTTCTTCGGAAAAGAGCTTCTGGGATAATGCTGTACGGGAATTTCCCAAAAGCTATACAGTAAAGTATCTTGCAGGGGAAGAGCAAATTGCTGTTCCCTCATCTCGTCGGCGTTGGAATCAAAGCATTCTGTTAAAAGGCTGTCGTATGAACAACCTTAAAGGAGTGGATGCCAGCTTCCCGCTCAATGTGCTCACAGCTGTCACTGGTGTATCGGGCTCAGGAAAGTCAAGTTTGGTGAAGGGTATTCTCTATCCAGCTTTGAAACGTAGGCTTAATGAAGTGGCTGATCAGCCAGGCGAGTATTCTACAATGGAAGGCGATTGGAATGCCGTGAGGCATGTGGAGTTTGTAGACCAAAACCCTATAGGCAAGAGCACAAGGTCTAATCCGGCAACTTATTTAAAGGCTTATGACGCTATCCGTCAGGTCTTTGCAGATCAGCCACTTGCCAAGCAGATGGGATTCACTCCACAGTATTTCTCATTTAATGCGGAAGGTGGGAGATGCGAAGAGTGTAAAGGTGCCGGTGTCATAACGGTTGAGATGCAGTTCATGGCCGACCTCACGTTAACCTGTGAGGCATGTCATGGCAAGCGGTTCAAGAAAGAAATACTTGACGTGTTGTATCATGGAAAGAATATTGATGATGTGTTGAACATGACCGTAGACGAGGCTATTGAATTCTTTTCAAAATACAAAGAGAAAACGGTTGTAAGTCGTTTGCTTCCTTTGCAGCGGGTGGGAATAGGTTATATTCAACTTGGACAGAGCTCCTCAACACTCTCCGGGGGTGAGAACCAGCGTGTTAAGCTTGCCTATTTCATCGGTCAGGAGAAGCAGGAACCTACCTTATTTATTTTTGATGAGCCGACAACAGGCCTGCATTTCCATGATATTGAGAAGCTCCTTAATGCTTTCAATCAGCTTATCGAACGTGGACACACGGTCTTGGTGATAGAACACAATCTTGAAGTGATCAAGAATGCTGACTGGGTCATTGATTTAGGCCCCGATGGAGGTAACGCCGGTGGCAGGATCGTGGCAGAAGGTACCCCGGAAGACATCGTAAAGAAAGGGGAAAGCATCACTGGCCGATACTTGAAAGATAAGCTTTGAGGCTGCGTTCTTAATTTTTTTTGTACTATCAATATGAAAAGTTTCGAGATGTTTTGGCTAACTTTGTAGTAAAATAATAACAAGTAATGCTACATTTCGTATCTTTTGGCAGTGGAAGCAGCGGTAATTGCAGTATGCTATTCACTGATACAGAAGCAGTGGTGATAGATGCTGGAGTAGGGGTAAGGACGCTTAAAAAGTATCTCAAGAGTTATGGCCTCTCTTTGTTTAGTGCAGTTGGCATCATCATTACCCATGATCATGCCGATCATGTGAGGTCGGTGGGTTGCCTGAGTCAGGATTTTAATTTACCTGTTTTTGCCACATTGAGGGTACATGAAGGTATAGGTAGAAACTGGAGTGTAAGGAAGAAGATCTCTCCCGATTTAAAGCGCGTTATCATGAAAGACCAGCCTTTTCGGATGGGTGGCTTCCTTATTACTGCGTTCGGGGTGCCCCATGACAGTACTGACTGTGTAGGGTATGAAATCCATTATAATGACATCTCGTTTG
The DNA here is from genome assembly GCF_000218235.1 of Hallella multisaccharivorax DSM 17128. Lineage (GTDB taxonomy): Bacteria > Bacteroidota > Bacteroidia > Bacteroidales > Bacteroidaceae > Prevotella > Prevotella multisaccharivorax. The sequence continues at coordinate 1,358,771 of NZ_GL945017.1, forward strand.
TGATGATGACTGATATTGGGCATCTAACTGATGAGATGAAGAAATATATCTCGCACGCCAACTACCTTGTTATTGAGGCTGACTACGAGCAGCAAATGCTTGAGGCGGGTCCTTATCCTCAACATCTGAAAGAAAGGATTGCCGGTCCTTACGGCCATCAGAGCAATACAGAATGTGCTGAGGCGTTGGTGGAGTGCGCGACTCCTTCATTGAGGCATGTGTGGTTGTGTCATCTGAGCGATGAGAACAACCATCCGGACCTTGCCGAGAAATCGGTAAAGCAAATCTTGCGGGGGCATGGCATTGTCGCCGGTGATGATTCGGGGGCCGATTTCGCTCTTGACGTGTTGAAACGAAAGACGCCCAGCGAAGTCTATATATTGTAATCACTGCGCTCCTGTTACTAATATATAACTGATCCCACATATTATCAAATCATCTTTATAACATGGACAAACACCTATTGTTTCTCTTTTTTATGATGCTCATTGGAATCCACGCGTCTGCTTCTGATGAGATTCGTCTCGTTGTCGGCACTTATACAGGCAGTGGGAGCAAGGGTATCTATTCCTATTCTTTTAACCAATCCACCGGAGACGCCGTACCGCTCGATTCCTTGGCACTTACCAATCCTTCATATCTCACACCTTCCAGAGATGGCCGGTTCATTTATGTTGTCTCTGAAAATAATGACAATACGGCGGCACTGAGTGCTATTCAGTTCGATAAGGCTACTGGTGGAATGACTCTGCTCAATTCACAACTCACCGGCGGCGAGGATCCTTGCTATGTAGATGTCAATGGACAATTGGCATTGACAGCTAACTATTCAGGTGGGAGCATGAGTGTGTTCCCGATTCTTGCCAATGGGCGACTTGGAGCCCGCACACAGCTTTTCCGTGGTCATGTAGGCGGCCCTGACAAAAACAGACAGGCAACGGCTCATGTCCATTGTATCAGATTCTTTGGCAAAGACAATGTTTTCGTAACAGACTTCAGCGCTGATCAAATATTGGGTTTCAAACGTATTGGGACTAAGCTCATCCCTTTGGGCGTGATTGGTAAAGCCGACCGTGATTCGGGTTCACGTCATTTAGAGTTCTCTCATGATGGACGCTTTGTTTATCTCATCAGCGAGCTGTCTGGCAATGTCACTGTTTTCCATTGTCGGAAGGGAAAGCTGACGAAGCGGCAGGTGATAGCTTCTGATACAGTGGGCGCGCGTGGAGCTGCCGATATCCACCTGTCACCTGATGGCCGTTACCTCTATTCCAGTAACCGATTAAAGGCTGATGGTATCACAATCTTTAAGGTGAATTCTAAGGACGGGACATTGACACGGACAGGTTATCAGCCAACAGGTATCCATCCCCGAAACTTTAATATCACTCCAAACGGGCGGTTCTTGCTCGTGGCGTGCCGTGACAGTAATCTCATTCAAGTGTTCGCAATAGACTCCAACACGGGCTTACTTACGGATATGCATAAAGATATACACTTGGGCAAGCCTGTCTGTGTGAAGTTTATTTGAGACTGAAGTCAGGCTGTGTTGCCTGTCAGGATGTCTTATGGATACGCACACAGTCGGGCTCCGTGATCCTCGCAGCTCTTGATGGAGTCTTTACCAGCAATCTGTCCATTCTCTTCATACAGGGAGTACTTGCTATACTGGCTTTTGCACTCAGCTTTCTGAGTTAGTAGTTGGTAATAGGAAGTTATTCTCATTTCTCCTTTCATTCAATGCGTCTACACCATAAAGGCAATGCGATTACACCATAAAGGCAATGCGATTACACCGTAAAGGCAATGCGATTACACTGTAAAGGCAATGCGGTTACACTTTACTCTCCGGGTGAATACACTACAACCTTATTTGACGATGACCTTCACGTGCTGATAGCCCATCGTATGAAGAAGTGTTGACACCTGTTGCTGCGCGTTTGTCTCTGCCTTCCTGATATTGTCTGTTGTTAGACAGCGTTGTCTCATGCGTCTGATAGCCTTTCTTGTGAGTGCGGCTCTGTCGGCCTCTGTCCATGAGCCGTCCTCAATAAAGGATCGTGTGCGCGCTTCGTCGATAAAACGCTCATCAAGGAGCTGAATGGGTGGAAGCTTGACGATGATGGTGTCGTGGTCTGTCGTGATGAAGTCCTTCTTGGCTCTGCTTAGGTCAGCGCCGAGTCGGAGAGTGCCGTAATAGATGCGTGAGAGTTCATAGTCTCCGAACAGTCCATGGCGGACAGTATCGACAATCTCCTCGTCACTGATGGTCAAGAACTCCCATTGACCAATATCTTTGATGTGTACAATCTCAACGGGAGTAGGACTGATCTGCCCGCTGTTGCCTATGCTGATCAATGGTTTCCTGTGAAGAAAGAACGCAAGGATCAACACGAGGACTAAGACGGCAGAAACGATGGCGGTTGTCGCCACGATACTTTTTTTCCTCATGCTTTATTAATTGAGTTGTCGGATAAGCGAGTTGTAGTCTTGTTGGGTGAAATCTTTGCGGAAGGTGACAGTGATCTGGCTTTCGTTAAAGCCCAGTTTCTCTGCTGCCGGTACAATGAGTCTTGTTGCACTGGCCTGTGCATCCTTGATGATTCCGGTATGTGAGAGACTTGAGAGAATGCTTCTTCGTCCTTGTTGCTGAATAGCGGTGATCTCGTTGTCGGTGAAATCGTGTCTCAGCAGCCCCACTTTCTGCTTTACGCCTTTGTGGTCAATTTCTGTTGCCGTGAGAGTTATCTCGGGGTCAGGAAGGACAATTTCGATCTGTTCCCCCTGCCTTTTGATGTCTGATGGCTTTATTTTGGATAAGTCGATACAGGCCTTTGCCGTGGCGGAAACAGGGATGGCAATGCGTCTGTCGCTCAGAGGCATGGCAAAGCGTATGTGGTGGTTCAGAAAATGACCATCGATAGTCGTGGTATCGTTGTAAACCAGGATTTTCCGCAGCTCATACTGTGAAGTGTACAGTTTAGAGCAAGCTGAAATGCTTGTTACCAGCAGTTGGATGGAGTCAGTCTGAGTCTCTCTTCGTGTGCCGGACAAATGATTTCTGTTGCATGAGGCAATCATGGCTAACAGTGGCAGGCAGAGACACAGGGCTTGTCTGATCGAGTTCTTCATGTTTTTTTGTAATATTATTACCGCAAAGTTAAAAAATAATCTACATTTTTATTACCTTTGCGAATAATTTATTTATACTGAATCCGAAAAGAGCCGATGAAGAAAGTCTTACTGTATAGTCTGTTGCCAATGCTTTTTATTGGAGCTACGTCGTGTAAGGAGAAGAGACAGAGTGATATCATCATCGCACGTAAGCCGGTGGTCATTAAGAAGAGCAGACCGCAGGTGATAGGTGATGCGGTGAGAAACACCCGTATCAATTGGGTGGGAGGCACGTACACGGTACGAGTTACCGTCAGGTGCGATACGTCCCTTCCTCTGGCTTCCGATGGAGATACCAAGTACTACGACAACCGAGTCAACATCCATATCAGCCGTTCAGACGGTTCATCATTCTTTGACCGGACATTTACAAAGTCGGACTTTAGTGGATATGTTGACAAGGCTTATTTTGAGGACGGTGCTTTGTTGGGGATCGTCTTCAACAAGGTTGAAGGCGAGTCACTGAAATTTGCTGCAAGCATTGGCAATCCAGACAGGTCCAGCGACGAGTTTGTTCCTTTGGAAATTGTCGTCAGCCATTTAGGCGGATTGTCTATACAAAAAAGTTCGGATATGGACAACGAGTGATCTCATTGTCCATATCCGTTATCTGTCGGGAAAGGATAGAATCTGATATGCTTTCTCAAAGCTCTTGGGATGCTTGCCTATGAGGCAAATATTGACCAGACAGTTGGCAAGCATTTCTGCGTCATTGAGGTCCACACCTCTGTCGCGACTTAAGTTCTTACCTATAATCACATCCCATGAGGCATCAAAATCGCGGTCTTCTGCACCTACATATTGTTCGTTTTCAGAAGAGCCTTTCATCAGTTTGTATTTAATGCCCTTCTTGGATGGTACCGGTGTCATTTCCAAAAGCATGTCCCAAGCCTTACGCAGTTGCGGGCGAAATTTCCCCGTACCGGGAAACATGTCGACAACGACGGGCATAATCTCATCAAACTCATAGGCTTGGAGCAAATCGTAAAGCCGCATATGATCTGATAATAAAGTTAACCTAAAACTTTGCCATCATGATGGCGTCAGCAGCGCACTCTTCCCCTTTATTGCCTAATTTGCCTCCGCTTCTGTCTTCAGCCTGTTGCTGGTTATCGGTAGTAAGTAAACCGTAGATGACGGGGATGTTTTGTGTGGCATTGAGATGAGCAATGCCGTAGGTGACTCCTTGGCAGATGTAATCAAAGTGGGGTGTTTCTCCGCGGATGACGCTTCCCAAGATGATGATAGCATCAAATCCATCGTTCTTTGACATTTGCTGGGCACCATAAATCAGCTCGAAGCTTCCCGGCACATGCTTGATATGGATGTTTTCGGGAAGAGCGCCGTGCTTCTCAAGAGTGTCGACAGCACCCTTAAGAAGCGATCCGGTGATTTCGTGGTTCCAGTCGGAGACCACAATCCCAAAGTTCATGTTGCTTGCGTCAGGAATATCGACGGGATGGAAGTCTGCAAGATGAAGAGCTGTTGCCATATTTATTTTGTTGTCCTCTCAATGTACTTGTCAATGTCATTGCTCTGAACTAAAGCAGAGTTGACGTACTTCTTCTTGATGTCTTGATAGATCTTATTGGCCTCGTCGGTCTTGTTTTGAGACTCAAGAAGCTCACCGGCCTGAAGCAGGAAAGTGGGTGAGAGACTGTTGTTGGTACTGTTGTCTGCCTTGCTGTCTGCCTTGCTTGCAGCATTCTTCAAGGTGCTGATGGCTTTGTCAATCTGGCCCACATGGGCATAGGCATTGCCTAAAGCCTCGATAGCGGCAGGGCTTACCATGGCATCGCCTTTAGGAGAATAGCTCTCAAGGTATTTGACAGCATCCTGCCATTTGCCAAGATTAGCATAACAGAGGCCTGCATAGAGATTGGCAAGATTTCCGGCATCCGTACTGCTATAATCGTCGGCGATCTTCACGAACCCTGTATAGCCTGCGCCATCGCCATTGAGAGCCTTGTCAAACTGGTCGGCGTTGAAATACTCCTGACCACGTGCCAAAGCCGTACTTGCCTTTTCTTGACGTGGCCGGCCGATGAATTGCTGATAGCAGAGCACGCCTGCCACGACGACAATGATGGCGATAATAACGCCACTGATCATCTTTTTGTTTCTCTCGAAAAATGCTTCCGATTTCACGGCTGCATCAAAAGTCTCCTTTTCGTTGTTGTTTGCCATTATTGTTTACTTGTTGTTTTTCGTGTTATGTTCTTGTTTCTGCACTCTCCTTTTCGGTAATTTGCCGCTATTGCATATTGCGTGGCAAAATTAGTCATTTTTGTTCAAACATTGAAATTTATAAGATTCTTTTTTTCATTTTGCCATATAAAAGGTAAGGTTTTTCCGACTATTTGCGCTAACTTTGTCGACAGTTATGATACTACAGAGACTTTCAATCATCAATTATAAAAACATTCGTCAGGCAGACATTGAGCTTTCACGAAAACTGAATTGTTTCGTCGGCAGCAATGGAGAGGGGAAGACCAATCTCCTGGATGCCGTTTATTATTTGTCGTTTTGCCACAGTTGTTTTTCCAATCTCGACAGTATGGTGATCAATCATGAACGGGACTTCTTCGTTATAGAAGGCAAATACCTTACGGAATCAGGGGCCGCGGAGCATGTCTATGCAGGAATGAAGCGTGGACGGCATAAGCATTTCCGACGGAATGGCAAGGAGTATAAGAAATTGTCTCAGCATATCGGCTTGATTCCGCTTGTTTTTGTCTCACCCTCAGACAACACCTTGGTGACCGGTGGAGGAGATGAGCGGAGACGCTTGCTGGATGTGGTGATTTCACAACTTGATCCCACTTACATTGAGGCATTGAATCGATACAACAAGGCCTTGCAGCAGCGAAACGCTCTCCTGAAAGCGGAGCAAGGGTTTGACTTAACTCTCATGCAGCTTTTAGAGGAGGAAATGGCATGCCAGGGCGAAATCGTGTTCGGAAAACGAAATGAGCTGATAGAAAACGTTGTGCCGGATTTCCAAAATGTATATACCCGTATATCCGGCGGCCGTGAACAGGTGTCTTTGAAGTATGTCTCTCATTGTCAACGTGGTCCATTGCTTGAAGTCATTCAGCATGACAGAGCGAAGGATGTGGCAGTGGGATATAGTCTGCATGGCGTTCATCGTGACGATCTTGAGATGCTGATAGATGGTTATCCCATTCGGAGAGAGGGAAGCCAGGGACAGACAAAGACTTATGTTCTTGCGTTGAAACTTGCGGTGTTTACCTTCCTGCGCCGCACATTCAGTGAGAAAACTCCACTTTTGCTCTTAGATGATATTTTTGACAAATTAGATGTTGAGCGGGTAGAGCAGATCATCCGCCTCGTGGCAGACAAGGGCTTCGGGCAGATTTTCATTACAGATACCAACCGAGAGCATCTGGACAAGATATTGAGTCATTCTGCGAACGAATATAAAGTGTTTGATGTGAATGAGGGAGAGGTAACAGAAAGGAACTAAATGACGGAGTTATGTTTAGACGCAATGTGAGGTCTTTGGATGATTTATTACAACAATTCATCCGTGATGAAGGTCTGGAGACGCCGCTTCTTCAAAAACGCATTATGGATGCTTGGGAGCAAGTGACCGGCAAGATGGTTGCGGATTATACGGAAGAAAAGCACATAAAGAATCAGGTATTACATGTGAAAATAACAAATCCTGCTTTAAGGCAGGATTTAAGTATGATGAGGTCCCAACTTACACGACGCCTCAATGAGGCAGTGGGAGGAATGGTAATCTCAGATGTCCGCGTGCACTGAACTGTCTGCCCGGCTTCTCAATTCTTGAAAGAATGGATGGGGGCAGGGATACGTCCTCTTCTGTCCACAAGTCTTTGGCTTGAGAAGCTGTTGACGGGCATTATGGGAGCATGTCCAAGCAGACCGCCCCATTCAATGGTTTCGCCTACGTGCTTCCCGATGATAGGGATAATGCGCACGGCAGTTGTCTTTTGGTTGACCATCCCTATGGCTGATTCGTCTGCAATGATACCGGCGATTGTTGTTGCAGGAGTGTCACCAGGTATAGCAATCATGTCGAGGCCTACTGAGCAAACGCACGTCATGGCTTCCAATTTTTCTATAGTCAATGCGCCGGCATTGACGGCGTCGATCATACCTTGATCCTCACTGACAGGGATAAAGGCTCCGGATAAACCGCCGACGTATGAACTGGCCATGATGCCTCCTTTTTTCACCTGGTCGTTGAGCAAGGCAAGTGCTGCGGTCGTGCCGGGAGCACCAGGCTGTTCCACTCCGATGCATTTGAGAATGTCGGCAACCGAGTCACCTACAGCTGGGGTGGGGGCAAGGGAGAGGTCAATGATTCCGAATGGCACATTGAGGCGGCGGCTGGCTTCTTGTGCAACGAATTGTCCAACGCGTGTGATTTTGAAGGCGGTACGCTTAATGGTTTCGCAAAGCGTTTCGAAGTTGGCGGTGGCGCTGTTGTCACTCTTCGCTTTTTGACAATCGATGTCCATTTGTTGCAGAGCCGCTTTAACGACACCTGGGCCTGAAACACCGACATTGATGATGGCATCAGCTTCACTCACACCATGAAAGGCGCCTGCCATGAAGGGATTATCATCTGGCGCATTACAGAAAACCACAAGTTTCGCTGGTCCAATACAATCCTTTTCCTTCGTTTCTTCGGCACAAGACTTGACGATATCCCCCATCAGTCGCACTGCATCCATGTTGATGCCCGTTTTTGTAGATCCTACGTTTACGCTGGAACATACCACATCGGTCGTAGCGAGAGCCTTGGGGATTGACCTTATTAGAAGCTCTTCGCTGTGGGTCATACCTTTACTGACAATGGCCGAATAGCCACCTAAAAAATTGACACCAATTTTTTTTGCGGCATCATCAAGCGTTTTGGCAATGGCAACATAATCATCGGTCGTTTTGCAGCAGGCAGCTCCAATCAGGGAAATGGGTGTCACACTGACGCGCTTGTGCACAATAGGAATGCCGATCTCACGTGAGATGGACTCGCCCGTCTTGACAAGGTCTTTTGCCAAGGTGGTTATTTTCTTATAGATTTTTTCACGGGTTTCCTTGAGACCAGAACAGGCACAATCGAGCAGACTAATGCCCATGGTAATGGTTCTGACATCAAGGTTGTCCTGTTCCACCATTCTTTTAGTCTCAAGAACTTCAGATGCTGTAATCATACTCAATAATAATCGTTAAAGTTTGACAGGATGCACCTCTTTAGATTCTATACATCTTATTAAAGATTTCTTCGAGTTGAATTTTAGCTTGTACGCCTTTGGATTTCCCTTCATCTTCGAGCTCAGTGCTGATGGTCTCAAAAGTCTTCTCTGTTTGTGTGAGGTCAACGATCATCATCATGTTGAAGTAGTTATTGACGATGTTCTGCGTGATGTTGAGAATGTTAATGTTGCTGCTGGCAAGGTAGGTACAAATATGGGCAATGATGCCCACAGTGTCTTTTCCTACTACAGTAATGATAGCTTTTGTCATATTATCAGTTCCTAATTGCATTTTCATTGCAAAGTTAATACTATATTATTAAATTATCAAAAAAAGCCAGGGGAAAAGTTGCAACTTTCAAATATTTTTCTTATATTTGCCACGTGAACAAAAGTATAATTCTTAAACCGTATTCATTATGAACAGTGTAGAATCTTTAAAGAATCTGGCAGGTATCTTTCAGGAAGAATTCCAGAAGATCAGTGACGATCCACATCCAGTTGAACATAAATTAGGTGGAGAAGTTTGGTATGAGTAATCACAGTAAAGTTTATGAGTTGCCCACTTTGGAGGCAATCAACGATTGAGGGCTGCACAAGTTTTTCTTGGTGCAGCCTTTTTTATTTAGGTATTTTGTTTAACTTTGCAGGCAAATAAGTAAGCCATTGAGAAGTAGAATTAGACTTTTTGCCCTTGCGATGATACTCTTGCTTATCGCGGGTTGTAGCGCGTCTAAATATGTACCTGAGAACAGGTACTTGTTAGAGGGAGTGGAGATACATGCTGACACGACAAATTTTGATGTATCCGGTTTTATTCCTTATGTAAGGCAGAAAGCTAACTCCAAATGGTTTTCGCTTTTCAAGATCCCATTGGGGACCTATTCCATTTCAGGTCGTGACAGTACACGGTGGATTAACCGGACATTGAAAAAAATAGGTGAGGCTCCTGTGATTTTCGATAGTGTCCAGGCTCGTCTCTCTGTGAACGACCTTTGCAATGCCATGAAGAACATGGGGTACATGCATGCTACTGTCAGTTTTTCCACAAAGAAGAAAGGCAAAAAGCTGACAGCTATCTATACTTTACATCCTGGGAATCTTTACTATCTGCGCAACATCACATATGATATCCAGGATAAAGAGATCGAGAAAGTACTTGAAAGCTACAATAATCAACATCTAAAAAAACAAGACAGAAAGAATTTTCTTGTTTCTGGAGAGGCCTTTACGGTTCAGTCGCTTGAGAATGAAAGAAAACGCATTACAGAGATACTCCTCGATTCAGGATATTATAAATTCCATAAGGACTTCATTCAGATTGACGCGGATACAGCTTCAGAAAAAAATGATGTTGACATAACTCTTCATTTGCTGCGGTACAGAGCAAATGACAATTCTTCTGAAGTCTCGCACCCACGCTATAAAATTGGCTCAATTAATTACTCTAGGGAAGCAGGTAAACTTCATTTGAGCAATAGTGTGCTTAACTCTGCAACACAACTAAGAGAGGGATGCTATTATAGTTCTTCCGCATTGGAAAACACTTATCGGAACTTAGGGCGTCTATCAGCAGTCAGATATACCAGCATTCAGCTTCACGAGAGGCCTGATACGGCACTCCTTGACTGTGACATTTTGCTGGATACGAGTAAACCTTCTACAATTGCGCTTCAGCCAGAAGGAACCAACACAGCTGGTGATTTGGGAGCTGCTATGTCGGTGACTTATCAAAATAGGAATTTATTTCATGGATCCGAGCTTTTCAGTACTGAACTTCGCGGTGCCTTTGAGGCCATCACAGGTTTGGAAGGTTATAGAGATGAGAATTTTATGGAGTGGAGTGCAGAAACAAAGCTGCAATTTCCTCGATTTATAGCCCCTTTCGTTTCCAAGGCTTTTCGGCGCCGGAGCACGGCTACCTCTGAGATGTCACTATCCTGGGATATGCAGAACCGGCCGGAATTTCACCGTCGAGTCTTTTCTGCAGCATGGCGCTATCGCTGGACATCATCAGACCGCCGCACCAGTTATCGTCTTGATGTGCCAGACCTTAACTATGTATACATGCCTTGGATAAGTGAGACATTTAAACATGACTACCTTGATAGTGTCAGTAATCGGAATGCCATCCTTCGCTACAACTATGAAGATCTTTTGATTATGAAGGTGGGATTTGGTCTTACTTTCAATAATGGAGTCGATGCATTCCGTTTCAATGTGGAAACAGCCGGAAATCTTCTCAATGCCTTGTCGGATGGGCTGCGCTTTAATAGAAATGACAATGGACAGCATACGCTCTTTGGAATTGCTTATGCCCAGTACGCCAAGTTTGACTTTGACTATACACGCCTTATCACATTTGATTCTCACAATTCCCTTGCTCTGCATACAGATTTTGGCATTGCCTATCCTTATGGGAACAGCAAGATACTTCCCTTTGAAAAGAGATATTTCTCTGGGGGTGCCAACAGTGTGCGTGGATGGAGTGTTAGAGAGTTAGGACCGGGATCGTTTAAGGGGAAAGGTGGACGCATTGATTTTATTAATCAGACAGGCGATATGAAGATTGACTTCAATGCGGAGTATCGAAGCTATCTTTTTTGGAAGTTAAATGGTGCCGCGTTTATTGATGCTGGCAATATTTGGACATTGCGTGATTATCCTGATCAGCCGGGCGGTCAGTTTAAATGGCAGACCTTTTTTAAGCAGATAGCAGTGTCTTATGGTTTGGGCCTTAGACTTAATTTCGGATATTTCATTCTCCGTTTCGATATGGGTATGAAAGCTATTAACCCTGCATATAGCAATCGTGAGGAGCATTATGCAATTCTCCATCCTGACTTTAGCCGTGATTTCAACTTCCATTTTGCAGTTGGAATGCCTTTTTAATCTTTTTTCTTGGGTATGTTGGGTATTTTTAATATCTTTGCCATCAGTTTAGCATTCATTATAAGTCAGTCATGATATGCCAGAAAGAATAAGGATAAAGGACATCGCACTGAAAGCAGGAGTATCGGTAGGCACTGTGGACAGGGTCCTTCACAAAAGGCCGAATGTGTCGGAGGAAGCCAGAAGTAAAGTTGAGCAAGTACTTAGGGAGCAGAATTATGAGCCCAATATTTATGCCTCCGCTTTGGCGTATAATAAATCATACCATTTCCATGTTCTCATTCCCCGTCATGACCAAGTAGCCTATTGGGAGGAAGTGGAGTTGGGTGTGAAGAAAGCTGTAGAAGTGCGTAAGGATTTTAATGTCTCGGTGAGCGTTTGTTATTATGATCGATTTGACGATGACAAATTCCTTGTTGAGGCAATGGCTTGTATTGACGGGAAGACTGATGGAATGGTGATTGTGCCTGTAACACTGGAGCTCACAAAGCAGGTGACGGACCGATTGCACGGTGAGAGCATTCCTTTTGTCTTGCTCGATTCCTATATGCCGGATTTACACCCACTTGCATTCTTTGGTCAAGATTCTTTTGCCAGTGGCTATTTTGCCGCACGCATGTTGATGCTTTTGGCAAGGAATGAGTCGGAGATCATGCTGATGAAAATGACGAAAGGCGGCCGAATAGTTAGTAAACAGCAAGAGAACCGTGAGGTGGGTTTCCGGCATTATATGCACGATCACTTCCCTAAAACAAAGATGTGTACCTTAGAACTGCCTTTCTATGGCAATAAAGTACAATATGATGCAATCTTCGAGGATTTCTTTAAGATGAAGCCGATGATTCACCATTGTATCACTATGGGCTCTAAGGCGCACGTATTGGGCGACTTCTTGTTGCGTACTAACCGTCGTGATGTTCAGATTATGGGTTACGACATGGTAGAGAAAAATGTGGAATGTCTCAGGAAGGGAAGTATCTCTTTTCTAATCGCGCAACATGCTTATCAACAGGGCTATTTCTGTATTGACGCACTCTTTAAAGCAGTTGTTCTTAAGACTAATGTTCAGGCTGTCAATTATATGCCTATTGAGTTGTTGACACCAGAGAATGTGGACTTTTATCGTCGTTTGCAGATATGAATAAAGGTTTTCTTGCACTTTCTCCGCTCATCGTTTTTATTTCGCTTTATCTCTTGCTCAGTCTCTTAGCTGGAGATTTCAGTCGCGTTCCGATGACGGTGGTCTTTCTCTTTGCGAGCATCTATGCTGTGGCTACTTCTACGAAGTTCTCACTCAAAGAGCGTATTGACATTTACGGTCAGGGAGCTTCCACGCCAAACCTGCTTTTGATGTTGTGGATCTACGTATTGGCGGGTGCTTTTGCACAATCGGCAAAAGGAATGGGGTCTATTGATGCCACTGTAAATCTTGCTTTGGGCATACTTCCCCCCAGTATGATTCTGCCAGGGCTTTTCATTGCGGCATGTTTTATTTCTATATCGATTGGAACGAGTGTTGGTACGGTCGTAACTCTGGTACCTATAGCTGCAGGAATTGCTTCACAGACGGGAAGCAATGTGGCTTTGATGACTGCTGTTATTGTGGGTGGCGCTTATTTTGGCGACAATTTGTCATTTATATCCGATACTACAGTGGTAGCGACACAAACCTTGGAGGTGAGTATGAAAGACAAGTTCAAGGTCAACTCTTTTATTGTTGCCCCTGCTGTCATCATAGTACTTGCTATTTATGCATATATGGGTTATGGCATGCAGGCTCCTGCTCACGTTGGCCAGACGGATTTTCTAAAAGTCATTCCATATATTGCTGTACTTGTAATGGCCGTGGTTGGACTTAATGTCATGGCTGTGCTTGCTTTGGGAGTTCTACTCTGTGGGGCCATTGGCATTGTCTGTGGCTCCTACAACTTCTTTAGTTGGCTCAATGCTATGGGCAGTGGTATTATCGGTATGGGTGAACTCATCATCATTGCGATGATGGCAGGAGGAATGTTGGAGATAATTCGTGTTAATGGAGGTATTGACTATATTATAGAGAAACTTTCAGCAAGAGTACATGGGAAACGTGGTGCGCAGTTTTCTGTGGCAGCTCTTGTTAGTCTTGTTGATGTTTGCACGGCTAATAACACGGTCGCTATCCTTACAGTGGGTAATATCGCAAAGCAAATCGGTGAGAAATATGGAGTTGATCCCCGCAAGACGGCAAGTATTCTTGATACTTTCTCTTGTGCGGTACAAGGAATTATTCCTTATGGTGTACAGATGCTGCTTGCAGCAGGTCTTGCTCATGTTGAGCCGGTTGACATCGTTCCTTTCCTATACTATCCATTTGCTCTCGGCATTGCAGCATCGTTTTCAATATGGTTGCGCTACCCGAAGAGATATTCCTGATAATAGCTAAAGTATATGCAGGAGATAGACATCATCACACGTAATTTTCTCAGACTGTTGCGATCGGGTGCTTTGCAAGAGGATGAAAGTCTTGAGCCAATGTCTCATTTTAAGTGGGAAAGGCTCGGACAGATGATTCATGTACAACGAGTGGAGAGTATAGTCAGAACAGGGCTTAATCGGGTAGGAGGTGCCGTGTGGACAAATCTTCCGGAAAGCTTCATGACTGATTATTTGAGGGAGGATACCGGTGCCCCGTTTGATCTTCAACTGAGCAATCGCTTCCTGAATGCTCGTTATCATCATATCGTCAATCATGAGCTTCATGCCATTGACACCAATGTAGCCTCTCTTGATCTTTTGAAAATTATTGTTGGCACAGTTTCGACGATGCTCAATAGGGGCATCATGATGAAAGGTGTCATCGATTTGGGTTGCTATCTTCGCACTAAAGGGGACCAAGTGGATTTCGTGAAATTGGATGCTTGGCTTTCAAAGCTTCACCTGCGACGAATGGCACAGCTGCAGGGGAGTATGCTTGTTGCGGTTTTCCATTTTGAGGCAGACGAAATACCGTTCGTCCAGCATTTTGAGACTTCTGCTTACAAACTGGTTTTGCGGTCTGTCTATCATACGGCGAGTGATACTGCTGAGGAATGGCATTTCCGTCAGAGCAGAACGGGATTTGTTACGAATAACTCACAGCTTTTACGGCGCAGTCTTCGGCGTAGTCTAAGGTATCTTGTATACGCTCCCATTGAAACCGTAAGTAATTATTTCAGCAACTTTGCCCGTTCGTTACAGGAGATAGAAGAGTAACCATAAAAAAGTAATGTAAACATTCGTACGCCTCTCTATTGTATATCTGTCTCTGGGCGGTCATAGCAATTTTTATTTCATTTTGCCACAAAAGAAAACGAAGAGGAACTAATATGAAGCCATACCATTCCATATTGCTGTTTATGGCAATTGTCGCAGGTGCTATCATGAGCGGGCACTATAACTATCGTCGTGCAGAGGATGCCATTGTTGCCGACATGAACCGTGCGTTGAGCAAGACCGTGGCGCAATGCCAAGAAGAATGGATCACGCCCGACACTATCAGGGATTATCGCCGCAACCTGACCATGGCTGCCTTACGACCCTACGCCACCGTCCAATATTATGCAGTGGAGGATCAGGGGAACGGACTGCGCAGCTGTAAGATGAGATGGCGGCATAACGATTTCAACGTGCAGGGTTATGCCCATGTCTCTTTTGCGTCGGTCCTCTTGCTGTCAGACCAGCGCCTGTCCGCAGCTTTGTCCTTGTTGGCTGTAGTCTGGGGACTGTTCTCTGTCTTTCTCTTCATGCGGCAGAGAAGAGGGAAGGTGGTGCTTGGCGAGATGATGCTGTGCGAGGACGACAAGCGCTTCTACACACTGAGGCATGACGCCATACGGCTCACTCCCATGCAGAACCAACTCATGCAGATGTTCTTCCGTTCTGAGACCCATGAACTGACGAAGCAGGAGATTTGCGACTGTCTCTGGCCGAAGAAACCAGACGCCAGCGCAACGCTCTACACGCTCATCAAAAGACTAAGACCCATCATTGAAGAGCAGGGGAAACTGAAAATAGCGTCTGGACGTGGGCAAAACTACCGGTTGAGTCAGTCAGACTGATATCAACTAAACCAGTACACGTAAGATTGGTAACGTGACCACGCTTTGGTCAAGGTATGACCACGGCGTGGTCATCAAGTGACCAAGGCGTGGTCATGCAATAACAAACGGAGTAATCCTCATATTTTGCATTTTGGTGTGCAAAGTTATAAGGAAGATTCAGAGGCTACAACGGGGTAGTGCAAGAATGTTAATCATAAATGGACAGACACATCTTTGATGATTGTGCCTGTCTATTTATTGAATTTAGGATCGTGCTGCTAAGTTATCCGCAGAAGAACAGTACGCAAATCTGAGCGGTAAAGATGCGTAGGAACATTGATAACGGGTAAACAGTAGAGTAGCCGATAGCAGGGGCCTCTTTAGAGCAACTTGCGTTGGCGTATGCTAATGCAGGGGGATCAGTGTAAGTGCCGGCTATCATTCCCATGATAGTAAAGTAGTTAAACTTAAATTTCCATCTTGCGATCGGACCAATGATCAGAATGGGGATAATGGTTATGAGGAAGCCCGTGAGTACATAAAGAAGTCCGTCTCCCTGTACAACTGTATTTACGAATCCGGCTCCAGCCTTGATACCAACGCTGGCAAGGAAGAGAGCCAGTCCCATCTCACGTAGCATCATATTGGCGGAAGTTGTTGTATAAGTGACGAGTTTGATGCGATAACCGAACCTGCCAATGAGTATGGCGATAATTAAAGGACCGCCAGCAAGACCGAGCTTCAAAGGCACAGGCACCCCCGGTATAGCGATAGGAATGCTACCAAAGAGAATGCCTATGACGATACCAATAAAGATGGTGGCGATATTTGGTACGTTGAGCCTTCTGGCAGAGTTTCCCATGAGCTCCGCTACTCGGTTCACATTTTCCTCCCGGCCTACTACCATGATGCGGTCTCCGATATGGAAGTGGTGATTGCGAGAGGCAAAAAGATCCATTCCTTGTCGGGTGATGCGCGTGATGTTGACTCCATAAACAGAAGAGAAGTGCATTTTGCCAAGCGTCTTTCCATTCATCTTTGGATTCGTGACAATGATACGTTTAGAGATCATCGGTTGTGTGTCTTTTGCACTATCCCATTCAAAATCTGTCTCTGGACCTATAAAAGCTTTGATGGCTTCTGTATCGGCCTCAGCGCACACGATATGAACCTTATCGCCAACTTCAAACGTCGTATTCTTGTTGGGAATAGTTATATTGCCATTGTGGAGTAATCGGGTACAGACGATATCGCGGCCAAGGAATTCGCAAACTTGCATGAGTGTGCGGCCGGCAAGGTATGTATTGCTAACCTCAAGTGTAAGAACTTTTGGTTTAGCGTGAGGATTGGCGGCTTCTTCTGCTTCAAGCTCTTCTTCCTCTTTCTTGATGTCCGTCTTTGTAATGTAGCGGATAAGAATGGTGGCACCGATGATGCCAAGGACACCGAGAGGATAAGCACAGGCATAACCATTGGCTATTTGGGGGACCTGCCCGTTGGTGAATACTGAATTGAGAGCCTCATTAGCAGCACCGAGACCTGGCGTATTGGTTACGGCACCGAAGAGTACGCCAATCATCATGGGAAGGTTCATCTTGTTGGACGTGTCGAAGAAAATGTAATAGCACGCAAACATCACGAGGATATTAAGGAGGATTATCACCGTAGACAATCCATTGAGTGCTATGCCTCCCTTTTTGAAACTCTCGAAGAATCCAGGACCAACTTGTAAGCCGATGCAGAAGACGAACAGGATAAGTCCGAAATCTTGCAGAAAGTTAAGGATAGATGTCGGTCCGGTGAAACCTACATGCCCTGCCAAAATGCCACAGAACAAGACGAAGGTCACACCGAGAGAGATGCCTCCGATTTTTAGTTTTCCAAGCAACACTCCGCATGCTATTACGATGCCATACAGCAACACAATGTGAGCGACAGTGTCCTGTGTCGTGAAAAGATTGATAAACCAGTCCATGTCTTATAAAATAGAAAAATAATATCAATTGATGATTTGTTTTTGGATAAAGATGAAACAAGCTTGATAAAAGTTAGTGCGAAGTTACTCCTTTTTATCGTAACCATCGTTGAAAATGGTTCTTTTTCTTAAGGCTGAGAGCTTTTTACTCCATATTGTTCAAGCCACTTATCGATGATTCGCCGTGCAATGCTCAGTTTCTGTGGTATTTTCGGCAGTTGGTCATAACGAAACCATGCGCCAGTTGAGAGCTCTGAGTGTTGCAGTCTGATATTTCCCGAAGCATATTCAGCCATAAAGCCCACCATTAAGCCGCAGGGATAAGGCCAGGGCTGCGAGCCGAAATAGGTAAGATTCTTTATGGTAAGTTGAGTTTCCTCCATTACCTCTCGCTTAACAGCCTGCTCCAACGTCTCCCCTGTCTCTACAAAGCCTGCCACTAATCCATAAAAGTCGCTTTTGAAATTCTTGGCATGAACAAGCAATACCTTATTATCTTTATGGATCAATACAATGATGGCTGTGGCAAGTTGTGGCCAAATTTCTTTACCGCATTGTGTACATCGTTTGGATATGTCGGTGTGCATTTTCATAGGTGCACCACAAACGCCGCAAAACTGTGTGTTGTAATCCCAATATAGCAGTTCCTGACATTTGCCAGCCTTGAGATAAAGTTCTGTGGGGATGAGGTAGAATGATTCGCGCAAGCCTATGAAATCATAACCATCATTTCTCAAGCTTTCGGAGATTATCACTAAATGCTCAAGGTCATTGACATTGAAAGTCTTGACCTCCGTTCCATCTTCCATGGGACTGACAGTCAAGATGTGAGGCCAAGGCTGCGTCTTGACAGGTATATCCTCAGTGCAGGGAATGGTGTAACTGCCGTCAGCCTGTCGCTCGAGGAGTAGGGCGGTCTTAGAGAAAATAAAATAATAGGTCATGGATTAAAAGTGTTTGTTCCCGAAAAGCAATTGCCTATCTCTCGCAGCTGCTACGCGCGACCATTCCTCGGGTATGATTTTCCAGTTGTGGTTAGGCTGTGGGTCAAGCACTTTGAGCCGCTTTATTTCTTGCATGATGTAATATCGCTGGTCGTGGCTTGACCGCCAGATGATCCGGCTATTTAATGAATCTTTTGGAATTCCGGCCCCTTTGGTCAGTAATTCGCCACCTCCATTGGCACGGTAGCTATTGACTGCGACTCTGTACCATTTGTTAGGGTCAAAAGGCTCACCGTTACTCATCTTAAGTATCTTGACTTTTTGCCCATTGGGTCTACTCACGTCTACTGTATAATCAATACCAGCTGCAGAGTCGAAATTGAATGATAAATTTTTAAATCCCATTCTTTGGGCATCACCGTTAGTGGTACTGTCGAGAAGTAAGAGATGGTCGTCAGGTTTTTTCATAGTATTCATCCATAAGTCATAGCTCATTTCCAAGTACTTGTTGATTTCCTTTCCTTGGAGGCGCATGACATAGAGCAGGTTCTCATATTTATAAAGCTTAAACAGGTCACTCATATATACTGGCCCAGAGTGGATTGTGGCGTCGAAAGAGAGGGGAGCGTTAAAGGCTATGTCTGCCTGGGTGACTTGAAGCTCAAGATTGAGGATGAGATCGTTGAACGCAGAGTTCCCGAAATAGCTGTCAGCTGTTGTGATAGTATGCTTGAATTCTCCAATTTTCTCGCTCGTGAAGCTGTTTACTTTTTCGATATATGGCTGGAAGTGTGAGATGAAGTCTTTGTCTATAGGCTCCTTGGTAATATCTTTCAGTTGACCGTCCTTGCGGATAATCTTCCACGTACCCTTTACCTTTTCCAGTGTGACGTTGACGTCGGCTACCGTGATGGCGTTATTTGCAGGATCTATGCAGAGTACGGTGTCTCCGGCCACATTCACGACGCGATCAAGATGACGAGTATGGTCATGCCCGAAGAGCACAAGATCGAAGCCCGCGACTTCTTTTGCCACTCTCTCAGAGGCATCTTCCTCATAAGTCGGTGTAGTGATTCCTCCAGACTTTCCGGAATGGAAAAGGCCGACTACAATATCTGCTTTCTCTTTTTCCTTGATGACCTTCATCCAGTGTTTTGCCGTAGTCACCATATTGTCAAAGCGTAAACCACTCCATATATTTTCTGACAGCCAATTGGGAATAGCTGGAGTTAGCAATCCCATGACTGCTATCTTGCAACCTTGTCGCTTGATGATCGTATAGGGCCTCAGATAAGGTTGGTCTGTAGCGGTATTGACTACATTGGCACCAAGCACTGGCATATTGAGCTCAGATATCCACTTGTCGTAGACTTTGTGTCCAGGCTCCACGTCATGATTGCCAATGGTCACGGCATCATAATGGAGGTAATTGACCACCTGGGACGCGATGTTCATATCGGTAGTATCAATATAATTGGAGAAATAACTTACAGGCTGACCCTGCAAGATGTCTCCGTTGTCAAGGAGAATGATGTTTTTCCCGTATTGCTTTCGTAACTGATTTACATAGGTTGACACCCTTGCCATGCTGCCAGCCTTTGGCCTGCGCTCAAGCCAGTCATAAGGGAAGAAAGATCCATGCACATCACTTGTCTGAATAATGCGTAGCTTGAGAGTTTTCGGTTTAGCAGAGCAGAAAGCTGCTGAGAAAAGCAAGAGTGAAAAGATAAGTTTCTTCATTTTATAATGCTTCTTGATGAATTAATGTCGGATCAGTTTAATTCGATGGTCAATGCAAGTAGGCAGTTCCTCTTCGTAATGAGTCACCATGATAAGTGTCTTGTTTTGCCGCTGCATGAAAGTATCTATGACATTTTTTACAAGTACTCGGTTGCTGTTGTCAAGTCCGTGCAGAGGCTCGTCGAGAATCAGCAGCTCGGGGTCCTTGACAAATGCGCGGGCCAGCAGCACAAGGCGTTGCTCTCCACTTGAAAGTTTTAGGAAAGAAGTTTCTTCTTTGCCTTCCAGTCCGAAGATATTCATCCAGAATTGACATATAGAAATGTCATCCTTGGTGGGCTTGGTGTAGAGTCCGACAGAATCTTTCAACCCACTTACCACGATTCGTATGGCAGAAAGGTCTTTCTGGTACGCTCTGTGCATCTCGGGGGAGACGTAGCCAATGTGTTTCTTGATATCCCAGATACTTTCTCCTGTCCCTCGGGGAATACCAAAAAGGGAGATGTCACAGGCATAGCTCTGAGGATTGTCTGCACAAATAAGGCTCAAGAGTGTTGATTTGCCAGTGCCATTTTTCCCACTGAGTGCCCATCGCTCACCATTGAGTACCGTCCAGTCAAGGTCTTTCAAAATGGTACGGTTGCCATAACTGATACAGACATGGTGTAGCTTTGCCACTTCGCAGGTGTGATATTCATGATTATTATAGGGTAGGTTGATAATGGCTTTGGCCTTTCCTTCACTGAGTATGAATGGGGGGATGGATGGCTGTGAGGCGATGTAGAGGTCACGTGGCATTTTCCGGCCTACCTTCATATCTCTCACCTCCACAACGTGCGTGATGAATTGTGGAATGTCGTCCGTTTTAGAAAGGACAAGAATGATCTGTATCTTATTTTCCTTGGCGATATTGGCGAAGAGTTGCTTCAATTGTTCGCGCGTACTTGCGTCAAGACCGATGAAAGGATTGTCCATGATAAGTACGCGTGGCTGGGAAAGAAGTGTCTCCGTAAGCTTTAACTTCCGCAACTCTCCACTTGACAGTAATATGATGTGCTTGTCAAGCAATGGGCGCATTTGAAACGTGTCATAAAGTTTTTCTTTGAGTGCCTGTCGGCTGCTGTTGTCTTCGCCTGTCATGGTGTAGGCTGCATCAAGCTTGTCTTCAACGGTTGGAGTTTGATCATCAATTTCGGTTTGATTCCATCGTTGTTGAAGATAATATGCACGGTCATTGTCTCCGCCATAGGCATCGCGGAAAGTAATGTATTTGATATTGTCTGCCACGCTTTTCTTGGAGCTTGGCGTGAAATCATAAACGGGGTCCTGCATCAGCAGCGGGTGACTTCCTGTGAGAATATTGACCAACATAGTCTTTCCACCACCATTGGGTCCTACGATAGCTATGTGTTCACCGGCATTTGTCGTGAAGTTCACGGGCTCGGCCATGCGCCATGCAGGCATACGAACTACACCATCCTTAATCTGGATAATAGATCTGCACATTATTCAAAAATTATTTTATCAAGAAGAGACCGTCACATGTCATTCTGAAGTTGTTATAATATTCTTTGATGATAGCCGCTCTCTATTTTTTCTCACATAGTCTTTCCACGATCCGTAATGCATTGCGGAGGTCTCCGGAGAGGACAATTGTAGAAAGTGACAGTAAGCTGCGCCGAGTGCGTCGGTAGCATCCATAAATTTCGGCATTTCCTCCTTCTTGATCTGTAACAGTCGTTGTAACATTCCTGCCACCTGCTCTTTGGAGGCCTGTCCCTGACCAGTAATCGCCATTTTAATTTTAAGCGGCGCATATTCATGAATGGGTATGTCATGGTGGATAGCCGCCGCGATAGCTACTCCCTGTGCACGACCCAGTTTAAGCATCGACTGCACGTTTTTTCCAAAGAATGGAGCTTCGATCGCCATTTCGTCAGGTAAGTACTCGTCAATGATTCCGGTTACCCGCTCAAAAATCTTTCCCAGTCGCAGATAAGGGTCGCGTTCCCGTCTCATGTCGATGACCCCCATGGCCATGAGGGCAGCTTTGTTTCCCAGGACTCTCAACAGACCGTAACCCATTACATTGGTACCAGGATCAATGCCTAATATGATTTTCTCACCACGAATGTTATTCACAATTTTTCCCTCTTCATGAATGTGTTGCCTAATTTGTGGATAAGTTATCTGTCCAGATAAGGATTGCCCGCCACTTCGAGGCCTATAGTCGTCTCCGGTCCATGACCGGGGAGAACACGAACATTGTCGGGGAGCTGGGAAAGCATGCGCAGACTCATCACCATCAGGAACATTGATCCGCCCTCAAAATCAGTACGGCCGATGGAGCCGCGAAAAAGAGTGTCGCCGGTAAATGCCACTTTCTCATTTTCACAATAGAAAGTGAGTCCTCCAGGGGAATGACCAGGGGTTTCTAAGATAGTGAATGAATGGTTCCCGTAGTCTATGGTGTCGCTTCCGTCCAGGCATCTGCCCACCGAGACGAAGTCGTCGTCGGTCAGTCCCTCCAATCCGCAGATGGCTTGAGCCTGCTCAGGCATCCGCTTGATGAAGGTCTGATCGGCAGTAGCTACCTCAGGCTTCAGACCCCATGTGTCGAAAATGAACTTGTCGCCTAAATGGTGATCGACATGTCCGTGGGTGGCGATATTGTGCTTCGGCATTAAACCATTACTTTTTATATACTCTCTTATAGCCTCTTTTTCAGGCTCATAATATGCTCCACAATCAATGATGACACACTCCTTGCTCTCGTCACTAACTATATAGGTATTCTCGCGCAGCGGATTGCAGATAAATCTTTGGATATTTAGCATCTTCTTATTATTTTGGCAGAAAGGTCAGTACACTGGCAGATAGACTATGTTCTTCTCCTTGAACCAGTCCTCTTCGAAGAAGTCAGAGATGGGTGTTACCTGCACGATCTTGCGGAAAGGTTTCAATTCATTGTCCAATTGTCCACCTTTTAGAGTAATGATACCATTAGGCAGGGCATTATGCTGATTTTTTTTGGAAATATTCTTCCTTACTATCTTCACCATTTCAGGTAAGGTCATGACAGCTCTGGAGACAACAAAGTCGAAATCGTCTTTCTCGTCCTCACCGCGGCGGTGGACAACGCTTACATTCTTCAGGCCGATAGCCTTGACGACCTCTGTTGCCACAGTGATTTTTTTGCCGGTTCCATCGATTAACCTGAACGAGCAGTCCGGGAAAAGAATAGCGAGTGGAATCCCAGGAAAACCGCCTCCGCATCCGAAGTCAAGGATGTGTGTGCCGGGACGAAAGCGGATGACTTCGGCGATAGCAAGGGAGTGGAGGACATGGTGGAGGTAAAGGTTATCGATATCCTTTCTGGAAATGACATTGATCTTCGCATTCCAGTCACGGTAAAGTTTGTCTAAAGCGTCTATCTGCCATTGTTGCTCCTCACTGAGCCTGGAAAAATATTTTGTGATTAAATCCATAACCTGAGGGTTGTTTTTCTGCTTATTGATGCAAAGTTACTATTTTTTATCGTAACTTTGCAGCGAAAGGTTGATTTTGTAAGCATCGAAAGAAAAAAGCATCTATAATAATATGTATCAAGCAGCATTGTTTGATTTGGATGGAGTGGTAGTCAATACCGAGGCTCAATACACGGTCTTTTGGGGGCGAGTGGGGAAGCGTTATTTTCCATCTCATCCTCACTTCGCGGATGAGATTAAAGGCTCCACCCTTGTTCAAATCTATGACAAATATTTTTCAAACCAGGTTGAGACGCAATCAGTCATTACAGCAGCGCTGAATGACTTTGAAAGTGCCATGACTTACGACTATGTGCCCGGGATCACAACTTTTGTCAGTAAGCTGAAGACAGCCGGTGTGAAGACCGCAGTGGTGACGAGCAGTAATATGCAGAAAATGGAAAATGTCTATAAAGTACATCCTGAATTTAAAGACTTTTTCAACGTTATCTTGACGAGTGAGGATTTCGAGCGCAGTAAACCAGACCCGGATTGTTATCTGAAGGCTGCGGAACGATTTGGCTTACAGCCGAATCAGTGTGTTGGTTTCGAGGATAGCATCAATGGGTTGAAAGCCGTTAGGCGTGCCGGATTGTACTGTGTAGGACTTGCCACGACTAATTCTGAAGAGGTCGTAGCCAAATATGCTGACATCGTGGTCCGCGACTATTTGCCTTCTGAAAACAAGACAGCTCAAGAAAGATACAATAAAATGAGCTCTCTTTTCGTTCTCTGATATGACTTTCGAGAAGAATCTTCTTAAGGACCAGTTGACCTGATTATGAGAAAAACCATCCATCTTTTGTTGTCGTCTCTTGTCGTCGCCTTGTTGTATGGCTGTGCCGACGACAGTGTTTTTACGGCTTCTAAGACAGACCAACTCTCTTTTTCCACCGATACACTGAAGCTTG
The DNA here is from genome assembly GCF_000218235.1 of Hallella multisaccharivorax DSM 17128. Taxonomy (GTDB): domain Bacteria; phylum Bacteroidota; class Bacteroidia; order Bacteroidales; family Bacteroidaceae; genus Prevotella; species Prevotella multisaccharivorax. Next base: position 1,383,241 of record NZ_GL945017.1, read on the forward strand.
ACACGGTGTTTAGTAATGTCCCGTCGTCGGCGAGGTCTATGTGGATCTATAACAAGTCGGGCAATGGACTTCTTTGTGATGTCAGGCAGGAGAATGGAGGCACATCTGGATTCAGGGTGAATGTCGATGGCATCTACCTCGGTGAGGCAAATCAATGGCAGGTATCCCAACTGGAATTGAGGAATAAGGATAGCTTGAGAATCTATGTAGAGGTAACCTTGCCAACAGCTTCGCAATCTGCTCCTCAACAGAAAGAGGATTTTCTCACCTTTACTTTGCAGAATGGAACGGAGCAGAAGATATGTCTTAACGCGTGGGCATGGAATGCCGAACTGCTGCATGGTCTCACAGTTACTAAAGACACTACGATCAGCAGTGCTACGCCCATTGTCATCTATGATGGATTGAAAGTGGATAGCGGCGCAGTGCTCTCAATAGCAGCAGGCACCACGCTCTATTTCCATAACAATGCCGGTGTTTCTGTTTATGGTCGGTTGCTCTGTCAGGGAGTCGCGGGAAATAATGTCGTCATGCGGGGGGATCGCATTGACCGTATGCTTGGTGACCTGCCTTACGACCGTACCCCTGGACAATGGCAGGGCATCCGATTCTTCCCTTCATCGTTTGGCAATCGACTGTTGCATGCTGACATTCACGGCACCTTCAATGGTGTGGTGGCTGATTCTTCTGATCTTGACAAAGAGAAGATTCTCATCAGCCATTCGACCATCCATAATTGTCAGGGAGTAGGGCTGAAGGTGTCTCACGCAGATGCATCAATTATTAACTCTCAGATAACGAATACGCTGGGTGATTGTGTCAGTATTGATGGTGGCATTGTAGATATCAACAGTTCTACCATTGCACAATTTTATCCCTTTGACAGCGGACGGGGAGTTGCCTTCTATGCCGATGTCAGCAAAGATCTGAGAAGACTTCACGTCAACAATTCTCTCATCACGGGTTATGCGGATCGAGTTGTTGACTTGACTATCAGCGATTCACTTGCTGACTGGCGGTTCAGTCACAGTATATTGCGGATGCAGGAGCCGGTATTGGCCGATAGTACAAGATTCGTGGATGTTGTGTTTGAAAACCTTAAGGATACGACCACGATGGGGAAGAGCCAGTTTAAACTGATAAATATAGACAAACTGATATATGACTTTCATCTGAAAGAGACATCGGCGGCTGTCGACAAGGCAGACGCTTCCACCTCTCCAGTCGATGACCATGACGGGAACGTAAGAGATGATAAGCCGGATATTGGTGCATACGAAACCGATAAACACAAGGCCAAATGAACAGATTACATTTTGAGAGCAGCTATGACTCTTGCTCGTTTGATGAGCTTACAGACAATGAAAAGCTTCTTGTAGAAAAAGCGCGCGTGGCTACCCGAAACTCTTATGCGCCTTATAGCAATTTCCATGTGGGGGCAGCGGTCTTATTGAAGAACGGACAGGTGGTTGTCGGTGCCAATCAGGAGAATGCCGCCTTTCCTTCAGGGCTTTGCGCTGAACGCACGGCAGTGTTTGCGGCTCAGGCCAATTACCCTGATCAGCCTATCGTGATGCTCGCCATTGCAGCAAGCGATGCCAAGGGACTGCGTGAGATGCCTGTTTCGCCGTGTGGCTCCTGCCGCCAGGTCATTCTGCAGATAGAGTCTCGATACCACCAACCGGTTGAAATCCTGCTTTCGGGGACCAGTCGTATTTATCGTTTTGAATCGATCAGAGACTTACTGCCCCTGTCGTTCGTAGACGAAGATTTGCAAGTTGAGCCGTAATCGCATTGCCTTTACACTGTAATCGCATTGCCTTTACACTGTAATCGCATTGCCTTTACACTGTAATCGCGTTACCCTTACACCGTAGACACACCGTGCCTGTACCGTAAAGGTATTGCGGCTATCATAAATCAGATTTCATCGAGTTTCTTTCTTTTGTCGCCCTGAAGCTTCTTAAACTGACTGGTGGTCATCCCAGTGACAGCCTTGAACTGGCTTGAAAGATAAGCTACACTTGAATAATTCAGTTTCAGCGCGATCTGTGACAGAGTGAGCTCTCTGTAGGTCAGCAATTCCTTGACCCGCTCTATTCTTATCTCCATGTAGTATCTTTCAATCGTTTTGGAAGCGTATTCGGAAAAAAGCTTGGATAGAGAGGAATAGTCTTGCCTTAACTTGTCGGAAATGAAATCGGAGATATTGACGGTGGAATAATTGTCATTGTAGTGTACAAGCTCAATGATTGCCTTTTTTATCAGCTCTATCGTGCGCTTGTTTTGGTCGTCAAGCAATTCAAACCCTATAGCTTGCAGGCCTTTCTTGAGCTGTTCCCGTTGCTCATCGCTCAATGAGCCGTTGATATCTGCACTGCCAAGCCTGACATCGACCGGATCCAATCCCAGCTTTCTGAGTGTCTTGTCCACAGCCATGATACACCGGTCGCAGACCATGTTTTTCACATAGATGGTTGAGATCATATATTAATCTTCTTTCTGCTCTGTATTCAAAATGATGGTGGTAACACCGATATTGAAAATGGCACCATTGTCCAAGGTCCGTCTTTCCTTCGGGGCGATGCGCTCACCGTTGAGAAAAGTACCATGATTGGAAGGCCCGTCACGCAACACGTATATCAGTTTTCCCCGTTTGTTGCGAGATACATTAATGATACAGTGAAGCATGTCCATGGTGAGGTCACCGGTCTCTATGGGTATGCTGATGTTGTTGCCTTTCATGTATCGCCCTATAGTGTTGTCTCCCATTTTAAGTGGAAGGATCTGTTTGTAGCAGTAATCATTTTCGATAACCGTGATACTTCCGCAACCTGTACCATTGGCTTTGGCTGTTTCTTCAGGGTTCTCATCATCTTGCCGCGGGCGCACTTTTGATGAGCCCAGGCGTATGCCGAATTGCTTACCACAATAGGGACAAGTAAAAATGAGTGTTGACGTACTGTTGTATTTCGTTTCATCAAATGTGATGAATTCATCACACTTGGGGCATCGCACGCGTTTCATTATCAACTAATTATATGGAAATGAGCAAGGCTCAACTATTTAATTCAATCACCCATGCACCCGCAAACTCCTCTTTATCATTGAGCTTATTGAGGGCTTTTATTGCCGCTTCACGTGAAATGTAGTGTCCCATCAGTACTTTCAAATGAGCTCCACGATGTATAAAGACATCCTTAAAGCCACGCTTGGAAAGATTTGATTGATAAGATGTTGCATTGAGTCGTGTCACATGGCTTGCTACGACGATTGAAAATCTGCCTTTGCTTGAGGAAGAAGTGCTATGCTGTTTGACCTGTAGGCTGTCCTCTTCCGTCTGACGAGCAGCTATCTTGCTTTTCTCTGATTTACTCTCTATGGCTTCTTTGACAGCGGCATGCCCTTCTGTCATTTCTTGGGGCATTACTTTATCAAGCAACTGGTAGTCGATGTGATTTTCCGCTAATTGTGCATTGTTGACGAGAGGCGAGGGAATGAGAATAAAAAGCATGGCAGCAATGCATGCCACGGCTATATTTCTCCACAGAGCGACAAGGCGTGCACTATGTTGTATGTTGTCTTCGTTTTTCTCTTCTTCCTTGTCAAGATCTGAAGGCAATGCTTTCCCAGGTAGGGAGAATCCTGCTTTGGATTCCGTTGACATGGTCTTTATTTTCTCAAGCGTCTTGATCTTGAAACTTCCGAGTCCGTAAAGCTGTGGTGTAAGCAGTCCGGCTTCGCATGGTGCGAACTCATAGTTTCCGTCAGCGTTTAAGCTGACGATGCCAATGCCATTGAATTCAAAAGAACCGTTTTTGGAAATGAGTTGCTTAAGCTCGTCGGTATCATGTTCGAGCAGCTTTACGGCTTCTGGATAGCTGATATCATAGGCTTCCACATATGACTGGGCCAGAAGAGAGTCGTTAAACGTAACTTTGGGATTGAAACCAATGCTCCGTATAGGCGGAAGAATGCTTCCGTCCGACGAATCTTTCCGCGCATCGACATCATAAGCCATGAACCCGCCAAAGCCGGGTACAATGACACAATCGTTGCTCAAAAGCAATATTTCAATATGTCTGCTAATCTCATTCACTGTTGCAAAATTAGGGAAAAGAGGCATAACATCCAAAAAAAAGATGCCATTTTTATTAAAAAAAAAATAATATCGTCAAGAGTTGTTAGTTAGGAAATAGTTTGTTATCTTTGTACCAATTCTAAAAGACTGAGAGTATTTTTATAATAGATGATTTACGAGGAGACTGAAATAGAGGGAGTTTGGACTGTCAGTCCAAAGGTCTTTGACGATGCGCGGGGTTACTTCTTTGAAGTGTGGAAACAAGCCGACTTTGACGCCCATATAGGCTATCATGTGGAGTTTATCCAGGACAATGAATCAAAGTCATCCTATGGCGTACTCAGAGGACTTCATTATCAGAAAGGCGAGTTTTCTCAAGCCAAGCTTGTCCGTGTGATAAAAGGTCGTGTGCTGGATGTGGCTGTGGATTTAAGAAAGTCATCACCGACATTCGGTAAGTATGTGATGGTTGAGCTGTCTGAAGAGAACAAGCGGCAGCTGTTTATTCCCCGAGGGTTTGCCCATGGCTTCCTTGTCTTGAGTTCAGAGGCTATTTTCACGTATAAGGTTGACAATGTGTATGCTCCTCAGTATGAGGCAAGCATCAGGTGGAACGACGAGACGGTGGGAATTGATTGGCCCATAGCCCCTAAGGATGTCGTTACCAGTGAGAAGGACCTGAGGGGCAAAAGCTTTTCCGATGCTGATATCTTTGAATAAACGCGGTAGATAAGAAGCTATGAGATATTCCGGATTGATACTGATATCAATGCTTTGTGTGCTGGGGATGGCGTCCTGTCGAAAGGGTGGTGGAAAGCCAGAGACGGTAGAAGAAGATTTTGCCGCCAAGAAAATGCTTCAAGGCATTTGGGTGGATGAGGATGAACAAGATGTGGCATTCAAAGCCCAGGGCGATACGATCTTTTATCCAGATTCCACTTCTCAGCCGGTTTATTTCCAAATTATAAATGACACCTTGGTTATGCATGGTGCCAACTTGGCAAAATATCCTATTGTCAAACAGACACGTCATCTCTTTATTTTTAAGAACCAGAATGGTGATGAGGTAAGGTGCGTCTTGAGTGATGATCCCGATGATGCCTCTTCCTTCTCGGCGAAGCGCCCGTTGCCAATCAATCAAAACCAACTCATCAAACGGGATACCGTTGTTATAGAAAATGGTGAGCGCTATCACTGTTATGTTCAAGTGAACCCTACGACTTATAAAGTGATCAGTCCAACTTATAATGATGATGGGGTAGAGGTGGACAATATTTATTACGACAATATCATCAATTTAAATGTGTACCATAATGCTACAAAATTGTTTGGAGGCGATTTCAACAAACGGCAGTTCTCTAAATGGGTTCCACCTCAGTTTCTCAAAGAAAGCATTTTGAGTGACATGACATTTGACCGTTGTGATGAAAAAGGTATTCATTACACCGCCTCGTTGATCAAACCGGAAGATAGCATGGGTAGTTATCAGGTTGATGTCATGGTTACATATAATGGACATTTGAAGATTTCCTTGAAGTAAGTCAATTAAAAATGAATGCTTATGAAAAAACATTTACTGATAATAATTCTGTTGGGATTGATTCTGATGCCTTGTGGAGTGAAGGCCGAGACAATGTTCAATCTCCAGTCGATAGAAAGCACGGCTTCTGTTGTCAACGTCTATTTTTCTGGCTCAACACTTAAGGTAACGGGAGGCGCAGGTCTCACGCTGTCCGTATATAGCATCACAGGAGTAAGGGTGATGTGCCAAAAGATTGACAGTGATGATAAAAGTTGGAATTTAAATCTCCTGCATGGTTGCTATATTATAAAAGTGGGTAATGTGGTCAGGAAAATCGCTGTGGCGTGACGGATTGTTGGCTACTACAGTAGGACTGATGGTGGCAGTCTGCTTGTCGTCCTGTCATGACAGGCTACATAATCCAAACAAAAAACTATCACTTTCTTATTATGATTCATTGTCTGTCCCTTATTCTCGATTGTCTTATACCAAGATCAAGCGGGAAGTGCAGACAATGGTGGGCAATGACAGCGACAGTACTTTAAGCGACTTTTATGCAAGGAAGTATTACGATGGGCACGGGGCTTTTGTATGGATTAGCCGTAGAGGGGTCAGTAATGAAGCAGACAGCCTGTTCGTCAGGCTGCAGGAAATCAAGAGCATTGGATTCAACCCGAAGAAGTTCCGGATTCCGGAGATAGAACATGATTTAGAGCGGGTTCATAGGCTCTCTTTTGACAAGGAGAACCCTTCGAGTAAGGTCTATGCACGGTTGGAATATAATCTCACAAAGGCACTATTTCGCTTTGCTGCCGGTCAGCGGTTTGGATATACAAATCCTAACAATCTTCTCAATCGGCTTGATCCGATTGAAGAAACAGCCGAGTCTGCCGGTTCCTTTCATCAACTTTATGCACTTGAGAGTCCGAGGCCGGAATCACGCTTTTTTCGTAAGGCTCTGTATCAGGTTCGTAATGAGAATCTTTCCGAATTTCTCAACGCTTGTGAGCCTCAATCGGTGCTTTATGAGAAGTTCAAGAAAACACTTAACAATGATTCTGCCCGCGTTATCGGAAATCGATTATTGCTTGTGAATCTTGAACGGAGCCGGTGGCGCCTTCATGATTATCCTTGGCAACATGACAAATATGTGCTCGTTAATCTGCCCTCTCTCCATCTTACTGCAGTCGATAAGGATCGTGCCCTGTCCATGCGGATAGGATGTGGAGCCGTTAAAACAAAGACGCCACTGCTCTCCAGTTTTATTGCCAGAATGGATATTAATCCTCAATGGGTGATGCCCAAAAGCATCGTGAGGAAGGCCATCGTACCCCATCTTGGTAACGTAGGATGGTTTGCCTCGCGCCACTATTTTATTCGGGATCGTGCCACAGGGAAGAATGTGAGTCCGGCGAATGCGTCGGCTGACGAATTGTTGAGTGGCAGGTTGCTTGCTATCCAGGAAGGTGGAGAAGGCAATGCCCTTGGAAGAATCATTTTCCGTTTCAATAATGGTTTATCGATTTATCTCCATGACACTTCTTCAAAAGCGATTTTTGGGCAAGATGACAGGGATGTCAGTCATGGCTGCGTTAGGGTTGAGAAGCCTTATGAGCTTGCCGTCTTTCTTTTAACGGAGGGTAACAGTAAGATTAAGAGTCGGATTTGGTATTCGATGAATGCTGATGTGTCGCCTTTGGGTAAGCAGAAAGGTGACTTGTCGCCACATCAGCGACAGGTCTCTGATACGCTAAAGCGTGGTATGCTCATCGGAAATATTAAAGTTGAGCCAGCGGTTCCGGTCTATCTTTGGTATTATACGCTTTATCCAGATCTTGATGGTGTTCTGCATTCGTATAAGGACATTTACAGCTATGATGCCATCATCTATAATTACTTGAAGAACTATTTATAGTATTTGGGCTCAGCGCACGTGGAGAAAAATGAAGACAAGCGGTTAATAAGTCTGCTTTCAGATCCCAAAATGCGGGAGCGGGCATTCTCAAGTTTAGTAGGGGGCATAGTGGAATCTCTCTACTGGAAAATTCGGCATATAGTCTTGTCTCATGAGGATGCTGACGATATCCTGCAGGAGACGCTGGTAAAGGCCTGGACCAATCTTGATAAATATGAGGGGAAAGCAAAGTTCTCAACGTGGATATACCGTATAGCCGTCAATCAAGCCATTGATTTCCTGAGGCGTTCGAGAAGTACGGATCCCCTGGATTCTCCACAGGCCAGTCATGTTGCCCACCAGCTTATGGCCGATGAGTATTTTGACGGCGACGAAGCACAAGCACGTCTTCAAGAGGCTATTGCCCGTCTGCCGGAAGTGCAGCGCGCTGTTTTCACAATGAGATATTATGATGAGATGAAGTATTCAGAAATCAGTAAAATACTCGGCACATCAGAGGGTGCCTTAAAAGCGAGCTATCATCTTGCCATGAAAAAAATCAGAAGTATGATTGAAGATTCTTGAAATGCGAGAAGCCATAGTTAAGGATAACTGTGGCTTCTTGACAAATAGTGGTGGAATATGTTATACTAAATATTGTGAGCTGATACTCTTCTTGTCTACAACTCTGCGAATGGTCTCAGCGAAAAGCCCTGCAACACTGAGTTGCTTGACTTTAGAGCAGCGTTGTGTGTAAGGGATGGAATCAGTAAACACGATTTCTTCCAACGCAGAGTTCTGAACGCGTTCGGAGGCCGGACCACTCATTACGCAGTGTGAGGCACATGCCCTCACACTCTTTGCGCCACCTTCCAACATGATATTCGCGGCTTTGGTTATGGTGCCGGCAGTATCGACCATATCGTCCACGATAACTACATTTTTACCTTTTACATCACCAATGATCTGCATGCTCTCTACCACATTGGCGCGTGCGCGTGTCTTGTTACACAAAACAAGTGAGCAGCCTAAATACTTGGCATATGTGTTGGCACGCTTCGAACCGCCTACGTCGGGAGATGCTATCACAAGATCTTCAAGGTGAAGGCTCTGCACGTATGGGAGCAGAATGTTGCTTGCATAGAGATGATCTACAGGTACATTGAAAAAGCCTTGAATCTGATCTGCGTGGAGATCCATGGTAATCAATCGGTCAATCCCTGCGGCTGACAGCATGTCGGCAACGAGTTTAGCGCCGATACTTACACGAGGCTTATCTTTCCGATCCTGCCGTGCCCATCCAAAATAAGGGATGACGGCAATAACATGATTTGCAGAAGCCCGCTTGGCAGCATCGATCATCAGAAGTAGCTCCATGAGGTTATCGGAATTAGGAAATGTGCTCTGTACAAGGAATACATCTTTTCCACGAATAGACTCCTCGTACGAAACTGCAAACTCTCCGTCAGAAAACCTGGTTACGACAAGATTTCCCAGAGGACATCCTAACTCTTGGCATATCTTTTCTGCCAAATAACGGGTGTTAGTGCCGGAGAACACTAGGAAAGAGTTTTTTTCTTCACTCATTGTTGTGGTATTATAATAGAAGTGTGCTGCAAAAGTATTAATTTTTCACCAAATTAGCAATAAAATAGGAAAATAAAAATTATCTTTGCACAAAAAACGGATGATGGTATAGAATATATGAACTTTGACTTGAATACTTTTAAAGGATTGTCATTTCCTGCTTACATTTTAGAAGAAAGCAGATTAAGAAAAAATTTGAGACTGATTCACAGTGTTGCACAGGCCGCTGACGTAGAAATCATCCTTGCTTTTAAGGCATATGCGTTGTGGAAGACTTTCCCTATCTTTCGGGAATATATTGATGCAACGACTGCAAGCTCTCTTTATGAGGCACGGCTCGGACGGGAAGAATTCGGAAGTCCTACTCATACTTTTTCCCCTGCTTATACTGACTATGAGGTAGCAGAGATAGCGCGGTGCTCCAGTCATATGACCTTCAACTCTTTGACGCAAATGGAGCGTTATGTCGAAAAGGCACTAAACGCTAATCCCTCATTGAGTCTTGGCCTTAGAGTCAATCCTGAATATAGTGAGGTGGGGACAGCTATTTATAATCCTTGTGCCCCGGGTACCCGCTTTGGCATTACTGCCGACAAGCTTCCGCTACGTCTGCCAAGCTGTATAAAAGGATTCCATTGTCATTGTCATTGTGAAAGTGGAGCTGACGTCTTCGCACGGACACTCAATCATATCGAGCTAATTTTCTCAAAGTGGTTCTGCCAACTGGAATGGATAAATTTTGGAGGAGGGCATCTCATGACAAGACATGATTACGCCCCCAGACTGCTCGTCGATACGCTTCATGGTTTTCACAAACGGTATCCTTGGTTGAAGGTCATACTGGAGCCGGGTAGTGCTTTCGGTTGGCAGGCTGGATCATTAGTGAGCCAAGTTGTTGATATCGTTGAGGATAAAGGGATAAGGACAGCTATTCTCAATGTCAGTTTTACTTGCCATATGCCAGACTGTCTTGAGATGCCGTACAAACCTACTGTGAGGTTTGCCAAAACTATAGATGAAAACATTGGCGAGCATGTGTATAGATTAGGTGGAAACTCATGCCTTAGCGGTGATTTCATGGGCTACTGGCAATTTGATCATGAGTTGGAGATTGGGGAGAATATCATTTTTGAGGATATGCTCCACTATACTACCGTGAAGACGAATATGTTTAATGGTATTTCACATCCATCCATTATGTTGGCTAAGGCTGACGGAAGCCTTAGCCTTCTCCGTCAGTATACCTATGAAGACTATAAGAGCCGGATGGATTAAACCAACCGGCTCCCGAATATTATGGTTTATCTATATTGGGCGATGAACTCCTCTACATCCTTTGGATGATAGGGGATACGATCCTTTCCAATAAATCTGCATCCATCCTTAGTGATAAGCAGGTCGTCCTCCAAGCGGATACCACCAAAGTCTTTATAAGTCTCGAGCTTGTCGAAGTTGATAAACTCCTTACAATGCCCGGAGGCCTTCCAATCGTCAATGAGTGCAGGTATGAAATAGATCCCTGGCTCATCAGTCACGACGAAGCCCTCTTGCAGGCGGCGACCCATACGCAGGCAGTTAGTACCAAATTGCTCGAGGTTGGGGCGGACCTCATCGTCAAAACCTACATTGATTTGGTCGAACGACTCCATGTCGTGAACATCCATTCCCATCATGTGTCCTAAACCGTGTACCATAAACATGGCGTGAGCACCGGCTGCTACTGCTTCTTCTGTATCGCCCTTCATCAGTCCGATCTCTTTGAGGCGATCTGTGATCAGTCGGCAAACACCGAAATGCACATCCCACCATTTGACACCTGGCTTTGCAACAGAGAGTGCATAATCGTGAGCAGCCTCAACGATGGAGTAGATCTCAAGTTGTCTTTGGTCAAAATGACCACTGACAGGTGTTGTACGTGTATTGTCAGAACAGTAGTGATCCATGGTTTCGGCACCGGCATCGCACAGCATTAGTTTTCCTGCCTGCAGCTTGCTCATGGACGGAGCTCCGTGCTGAATCTCACCATGTTGTGAAAGAATGGTGGGGAAGCTAACCATAGATCCCATACTGTTGGCAATCCCATCTAAGGCACCGGCTATTTCCTTCTCCACGACTCCCGGACGGCACATTTTCATAGCTGTGGTATGCATTTTGTACCCAATGATGGCAGCTCTCTCAAGTTCGTCAATCTCTTCTTGGGTCTTTGTGGAACGCATCTTAACGACGGCTTTGATAAGGTCCATAGAAGCACTTTCCTTCTGTTGGTTAGGATGGATACCAAGCAAGTCGAAGATTTGGATCTTGATGTCAGCGCGGTAGGGTGGGAGAAAATGAATCTTTCTGTGAAGACGCATGGCATCGTTACAGAGAGTCTTCAGTGTTTTCATGGGGACAGAGTTCTTTACGCCAACTTGTTCTGCCATGTCGTGAACGCTGTCCACCGAACCATACCATACGATGTCGTCAATACTGATGTCATCGCCAACGAGAGTCTCAATATCATTATCGACATCGATTACTCCGACCAGGCCGTCTCGCTGCTGACCGAAATAGTAAAGGAATGAGGAGTCCTGACGAAAGGGATAATATGTGTTGTGGGGGAAGTTGGCAGGAGCTCCGTTATTACCAAAAAGAAGGATTACGCCATTGCCAACAAGCTTCTTCAGCTTTGCGCGGCGATTGATGTAGGTTTCTTTGCTGAACATAATATGAATGCTTTTATTAATAGTTTTCGTGGCAAAGTTACGAAACTTCAATAGAAAAGTCTTAACTTTGCAAACAAAATAACACTTTTTATATGCAGATTGATCCTCATTCTATGGGCTTGGTGCTTGAAGGTGGCGGCATGCGTGGTGTATTCACCAGTGGAGTACTGGACGCCTTTATGAAACACGGTGTGTACTTTGACTATATTGTTGCCGTTTCGGCAGGTGCATGCAATGGTATGAGCTATGTCTCTCATCAACCTCGACGAGCACGGCTATCAAACATAGATTTTCTTGCCAAATACGATTACATCGGCTTGCGTCATCTTGTGACTCAGGGTTGTATCTTTGACCAGAGACTTTTGTATGACCGTTTCCCCAACGAGCTTATCCCATTCGATTACGACGAGTTCTTCAAGCATTCTGCTGGATTTGAGGTGGTTACAACAAATTGTATTACTGGACGTAGTGAATATCTTACTGAAACTCATGACCGCCAACGCACCTGTGACCTTGCGCGAGCATCCAGCTCTCTGCCTTATGTGAGTAAAGTGACATGGATTGACGGACGGCCGATGCTGGATGGAGGTATCATTGACTCTATCCCCATAAAGAGAGCGCAGGAGACAGGACATGCCTTCAATGTAGTTGTCACCACACGAAATTACGGCTTCAGGGAATCAGGGAGAGACCGTAAACAGCCTCCTTTCATCTATCGTAGTTATCCGCGCTTACGTGTAGCTTTGAGCCATCGGATAGAAGCCTATAACAAACAGCTTCAGATGGTTGAAGATATGGAGCGTGACGGACTGATAACTGTGATCCGCCCAATGAATCCCATGGAAGTTCATCGAATAGAAAAGGATACTGTTAAGCTTGAGCATCTTTATGAGGAAGGTTTCAAACTTGGAGAAGAATTCTGTACTCAGAATGAAATTCTAAAAAGAGGGTAGGGATACACAATAATAGCATTTCCTTTCCCTCCCTTTATTATACCTTTATTATATATAGCCTTAAAGTATTCCTGCTTTTCCAGCGACGATTAGCAAACTGAATCCTAAGATGAGTGTAATGACACCAATCAGTATTCCAGATTTTGCCATATCCTTTTGCTGGATAAGTCCCGTTGAATAGGCGATGGCATTAGGTGGTGTGGAAATGGGAAGACACATGGCAGCCGATGCAGCAACGGCTATTCCTATCAGGATGGTTGAGCTGCCCCCGATTAAGCTCAGTTTATTACCCATTCCATCACATACGACAGAAAGAATAGGGATGAGTAAGGCTGCTGTAGCCGTGTTGCTGATAAAATTAGAGAGGAAGTAGCAAACGAGTCCTGCGATCATCAGGATGACAATTGGACTCCACTCTCCGAAAGGTATTGATTCTACTGCTGCTTTAGCCAGGCCGGTTCCGTTCATGGCCAAACCTAAGGCAAAGCCTCCTGCAACCATCCAGATGACACCCCAATCAATTGCTTGCAGATCTTTGGCGGTGATAACACCAGTGAATGCAAACACGGCGATGGGAAGCATGGCAGTGGTATTGGCATTGACACCGATTTTCTTACCGAAAATCCAAAGGAGAATAGTCAGTATGAATGTGATGCCTACAACTACCGTGCGCCAATTATGTTGCATGTCGCCTTCAATCTTCAATTCAATCGTCTTCTGAGAGAAAGGGAAAAGCTTGCGAAGCAGAAACCATGCAATAATCAGTAAAATGATCACCAACGGGGCCATTACTGCCATCCATTGTCCAAAGCTGATATCCATATTCATGCCTGTAGGATCGTTCAATACCTTGTAAGCAAAGGCATTTGGAGGAGTGCCTATAGGAGTTCCCATACCACCGAGATTGGCTCCTATTGGAATAGCCATCGTTAAGGCTATGCGTCCTTTTCCGTTAGCTGGCAAAGCCTTGAAAACGGGGGTAAGGAAGGTTAGCATCATGGCTGCGGTGGCAGTATTGGAAATGAACATGGAAAAGATTCCAGTAATGAGCAGAAACCCTAAAAGAACATTCTCGCTTCTTTTTCCGAAAGGTTTAATCATTGTTTTGGCCATCCAAACATCTAAACCAGATTTGGTGGCTGCTATCGCAAGAATAAAACCACCAAGAAACAGAATAATTGTGGGGTCTGCGAAGCAAGCCATGATGCCCACTGAATCGAGAAACTGGCCATATTTACCCTCTGATCCCTGCATGAACTTGAACGAAGAGTTGCTGACAAAGAAAAGGAGGACAAATATAATTGTGACAGATGTAGCCCATGCCGGAATAGCTTCTGTGAGCCATAGCATAACAGCCATGACAAAAATTGCAATGACACGCTGTTGTACTATTGTAAGGCCTTCGATTCCGAAAACACCTGATGGCAGATTCCAAACGATGAGTGTCACCAATGCGGTCAGGAAAAACCAAAAGGCTTTTTTCTTGTTAAAATGTCCGGTCAAGGCGTTTTTGACTGTCTCTTGCATAGGTATAATAATATTTTGGTAAAAAGTTAGTTTTTAGGATGAAACAGTTGGAGAAGAAGCAGAAGAGACTACTTTGAATCTTTAGCTTCGGTCATGACTCCTTCAATATAGAGACGGGTCATTTCCGGAATGCCATTGGTTCTCACCGTTACGGTTTTCTTGAAGTGACCGGGAAACTTTCCTTTACCGTTGTAGGTAATAGTAATGGTTCCTTTCTCTCCTGGTTTGACGGGTGTCTTCGTGTACTTTGGTACTGTGCATCCACAGCTTGCCACTGCCTGATTGATGATAAGCGGCTTGTCGCCAGTGTTTGTGAAAGTAAATGTGCATTGCTGTACAGGGTCATTCTCAGAGAATGTCCCCAGGTCGCTCGAGAGCTTGTCAAACGTGATTTTTGCTTGCGCAAAAGTCAGCGTAAGACCGGCTACAAACATAAGTGTAGTTAAAAGAAATCTTTTCATTTTAGAGATTCATTTGTTATTTTATTTTCTCTTTTTCATCTTTAAACACTGCAAAAATAAGAAAACTTTTATATGTTTGTTATGAAAAGAATGTCTTTTAACATTATTTTTACTGCTTCTTATCGTGACATGATTCTTTTCAATTTTTTTGTTGTAATTTTGCGTCCAAGAAAGACTTACTATATTTATTATGTATAGAACCAATACTTGCGGAGAGCTTCGCCTCTCCGACACTGGCCGCGAGGTTACACTTGCAGGTTGGGTGCAGCGTACCCGTAAAATGGGAGGAATGACATTTGTCGATCTTCGTGATCGATTTGGTATCACGCAGTTAGTTTTCAATGAGGCAGCCGGTAAGAATTTGTGGGAGCAGGCAAACAGGCTTGGGCGGGAATACTGTATACAGGTAAAGGGCGTCGTTTCCGAGCGTCAGAGCAAAAATGACAAAATGAGTACGGGTGACATCGAGATTATCGTTAGTAAATTAATGATTCTTAGTCCTTCACTCACTCCTCCTTTTACCATTGAAGATAACACGGATGGTGGTGACGATCTCCGTATGAAATATCGTTATCTTGACCTTCGACGTTCATGTGTACGTAAAAACCTTGAGCTGCGTCATCGCATGACAATTCTCATCCGTAATTTCTTGGATGCACGTCAGTTCATGGAAATAGAGACTCCCATGTTGATAGGCTCTACTCCGGAGGGCGCGCGTGACTTTGTCGTTCCCTCACGCATGAATCCCGGGCAGTTTTATGCGCTTCCGCAAAGCCCGCAGACCTTGAAACAACTTTTGATGGTAGCTGGCATGGACCGCTATTTTCAGATAGTGAAATGTTTCCGTGATGAGGATCTGCGTGCAGATCGTCAGCCAGAGTTTACTCAGGTGGACTGTGAGATGAGTTTCGTTGATCAAGACGATGTTATCAATCTGTTTGAGGGCATGTGCCGTATGCTTTTTAAAGAAATCCGTGGGGTAGAGCTTCCTCAGCCATTACAACAAATGACTTGGAAGGAAGCTATGAAACGCTTTGGTTCTGATAAGCCTGACCTGAGGTTCGGCATGGAATTCGTTGAGTTAATGGATGACTTAAAAGAAACAGGTTCTTTCTCGGTATTCAATGAAGCTACTTACATTGGGGGAATAGTTGTTCCTGGTTGTGCTGACTACAGCCGCAAACAACTTAATGAGCTCACCGACTTTGTTAAGAAACCACAGATAGGCGCCAAGGGTTTGGTCTATATTAAATTTAATAATGATAGCACGGTCAAGAGCTCAATCGACAAATTTTATACCCAAGAGCAACTGATGAAAGTAAAGACGACGACAGGTGCAAAGGATGGTGATCTGGTCTTGATTTTAAGCGGAGACAATGCAAACAAGACCCGCATTCAGCTTTGCTCACTACGCTTGGAAATGGGTGACCGACTTGGACTTCGTGATAAGAATGTCTTTAAGTGCCTATGGATTATAGATTTCCCGCTCTTTGAATGGAGTGATGAGGAACAACGGCTTATGGCTACACACCATCCATTTACGATGCCAAACCCTGATGATATACCTTTTTTGGATGAACATCCGGAAAAAGTACGCGCCAAGGCTTATGACTTTGTTTGTAATGGCATAGAAGTAGGTGGCGGATCTTTGAGAATCCATGATACCAATCTTCAGGAAAAGATGTTTGAGGTACTTGGTTTCACCAAAGAGCGGGCTGAAGCCCAGTTCGGCTTCCTAATGAATGCATTTAAGTATGGCGCTCCACCTCATGCTGGCCTTGCCTTCGGTCTCGATCGTTTTGTGAGCATTCTCGCCGGTCTCGATTCCATTCGCGATTGCATTGCTTTCCCGAAAAATAACAGTGGACGTGATGTGATGCTTGATGCTCCGTCAGAGTTGGATCAGAAACAGTTGGATGAGCTTCATTTGGCGGTGAATCCGGTAAAGACAAACAGTTGATACATTAGATTGAGGCTTGGATGTTAGGAACAAATATCCAAACCTCTATTCTTGATTTATATCAAATAAAAGCACTTATAGAATTGATATAAATCAATAAAATGAGAAAATGTGGCTTATTCTCATTTTTTAATGACTTTTCTCTTGCATTTATCTATCTCCTTTAAAATTAATTTGTTACATTTGCAGCCAGAATAGAGAAGAAGTTTAAGTTCATTTATTTTCAACAAAAATTACTAAATTATGGCAAGGAAGAAAGCTACAGAAGAGAAGGCCGCAGTGAAGGCAGTCGCTCCTAAGAAGACGACAGAGAAAAAGGCTTCAAAGAAAGAAGAAATTTTCGTTGATGCAGAGAATGCTGGTTTTCGTGCTGGCGATGTTTACAATGCACTGCATGATAACGAGGGGGCTAAGTCCGTTGCAGAGCTTGTTAAGTTGACAGGCAAGACTACTGTTGAGGTACTCTTGGGCATAGGTTGGCTTCTTAAAGAAGGCAAGCTGAAGGGAGAAGGCGGAAAGGTCGTTCTCGCTTAATATTTTCTGCACCTCTTAGGAAAAACTCATTATCTTTATAAATGCAGCTCAATGAATTAATTATTGGGCTGTTTTTTATTCCCCCTTTAAACCAATAAATCATAGTTTCGTCTAATGTTATAGAACAAAGAATATGAAAAGCAAAAGCAATGGCATTTTCGACTTTTAAAGACGAAAGGTTCATCAAGAAGAAATTTGGGAATAAGGAGCATTTCCTTGTCCCCAAGGGCTATTTTGATAAATTTTCAATTCGTTCATCCTATGAGGCAAGTGGCTTCCAGGCCCATTTTCATTCAATTTGGTATCGCTATCGTGCAGCAGGCATCTCTTCCGTAGCTGCTTGCTTATTGGTTGGGGTCTTAGTATTTGGTTCATTGTCACATAAGCATTTATCGGTGTCTTCAAGTGGCGAGGCTTTAACAAATACAAGTGTGAGCCACTTTGTCAGTTCTATGTCGATGGACGATGTGATGAACTATTCCATGATGGATACCGGCGATATGTACTCTTATATGTCGGATTCTGAATAAAATGGTGTTTCAATGAAAAAGGTACTTCTTGTATTCTGCGTGTTTTTCCTCTCTTTGGGAGTAATGGCGCAAGGTCCTAATAAGTTTAATCCGGAACAGTTTGAAAAGGAGCTGCATCAGTTTATAGCTTCTGACGCAGGATTAACACCGGGAGAAGCCGCCGTCTTCTTTCCGCTGTTTGATGAAATGCATGCTAAGCAACGTCCACTATTTGACAAGTTTCGCACGTATATGCATACGAATACGCAGGACGATCATGCCTGTTTAGAAGCTATTAGGGCTATGGACAATATAGATATTGAGATAAAAAGACTTCAAAGTCAGTATCACATGAAATTCTGTAAAGTGCTGCCGGCCAGCAAGGTACTCCGCGTAATAAAAGCAGATGAGCGTTTCCATCGTCAGATTTTCAAGAAGATGATGCGGAGGTAGTCTTACAAGACGACCTCTTTCTCGACTCCTGGCGCTGTTGTTTTTTACAAACTTGCTTTAAAGCGCATCCATAACATGGGTCCCCAGTTTTCACGCCTAAGACCTTTTTAACCCTTATAGCAGCATATATTATACATGAAATGAGGATCGCGGCGATAATAATATATTGAATGTGCATGTTATACGAGATATGATTAAATGTAAAGTAATCCATATCTATTGACCACTAAAATCATGCCAAAAACAAATATTTTGCTTTTTTATTCGTTTGTTCGGTATTCTTTTCTTATTTTTGCAACTTAAGAGATTTATAAAGACAACTGTTTATGACACACCAACACAATCATTTAGTCATTATGGCAGGTGGAATAGGGAGCCGTTTTTGGCCAATGAGTACCGAGGAGAAGCCGAAGCAATTTATTGATGTTTTGGGGGTAGGACGTACATTGATTCAGATGACTTATGACCGTTTTCACGATATCTGTCCTGACGAGAATGTATGGATTGTTACCAATAAAAAATATGCTCTTCTTGTCCATGAGCAGTTGCCTGATGTCCCTCAAAGTCATATTTTGACGGAGCCGTGTCGCCGCAACACAGCGCCTTGCATCGCTTATGTCAGTTGGCGTATCAAGGTTACCGACCCACATGCCAATATCGTGGTGTCTCCGAGCGACCACATCGTAATGAATACGGAAGAGTTCAGACGAGTAATTGTCGAGAGTCTAAGCTTTACCCAGGAGTCCGACTCTATCGTAACTTTAGGTATGAGAGTTACTCGTCCAGAAACAGGGTACGGATACATTGAGGCTGATTTATCTTCTAAAACATTGAGAAATAAGGAGATATACCGTGTTGATACATTCCATGAGAAGCCAGACCTTGCAAAAGCTACTCGCTATATGGGCATGAGCAATTACTATTGGAATTCGGGTATTTTCATTTGGAATGTTGAGACTATCGTTAATGCTCTTCGTATTTATGCTCCACGCATCAACAATATCTTTGAGCGTTTGCAAAGTATATATGGTACTCCTCAAGAGCAATCAGCGATAGACTGTTGCTATCCTGACTGTGAAAATATTTCCATCGACTATGCAGTTATGGAAAAGGCTGAGGAAATTTTTGTATTTCCTGCCGACTTCGGATGGAGTGATTTGGGCACATGGGGTTCATTGCTTACTCAGACTAAGCATGATCTGAATGGGAATGCCTGCATAGGCAGTGATATTAAAACCTATGACACTCATGGATGTATTATTCATACTACTCAAGAGCGTCAGGTTGTCATTCAGGGCTTATCCGATTGTATTGTTGCGGAGCATGATAACAGACTTTTGGTATGTCGCCTTTCTGAAGAGCAACGAATCAAGAGTTTTCTCGAACAGTAGATTCCTTATTAACGATATGGTTGCCACTGACTTCGAGGTAGCTCCCTAAAGCAATGGCTTTTATAGAATTAGCGCGCTTATGATAAATAATGCTGGCTACAATTGTCTTCAGCGCTCTTTCCGACGACTATTTATTCAAGATCTCGCTTAGAGGTTTCATCACAAAGTCACGTTGCTCCATCAATGGATGGGGAATTTTCAAGTCTGAATCATCTACATGGAGGTCATCATAGAGCAAAATGTCGATGTCGATTACCCTGTCGTTATAGCAACCATCAATGCTTTTTCCTGTACGTCCAAGTATTTTCTCAATGATTTGCGTTGCTGTAAGCAATTCTCGTGGCGAGAACATAGTCTCACAGCAAACGCAGGCATTGATAAATTTGTTGGGTGAGGAAAACCCCCAGGGAGTGGTTTCATAAAGCGAGGATTTCTTTACGACGTGCCCTACTCTTTCGTCAATCAAGTCGACAGCGTCCCTAATGAGCCGTTTTCTGTTGCCGATATTCGATCCTAAGCTTAAATACACTGAATGCATGAGTCTGTTTTAATCTTAGTCGACAATGAGAAGGCTGTCGCCGAAACAACCAAACTTATATCCGTGTTTAACGGCCAGACGATAGCATTCCATCACATTTTCATAGCCGCCGAAAGCAGCTGTTGCCATCACCAAGGTGGATTCCGGATGATAGAAATTGGCGATCATGGTATCTGCCAATTGATAGTCATAAGGCGGAAAAATAAACTTTGAGGTCCAGCCATCATATTCCTTTAAGTAGCCGTCCGTACCGGTGGCAGTTTCTGTAGCTTTTGCTACGCTGCATCCAACTGCGCAGATATGGTGCCCTGCGTCTTTGGTCTTATTTACAATATCACAGCATTCCTTGTTGACGATCATCGCTTCTGAATCCATTTTATGTTTTGACAAATCCTCCACTTCGATCTTTGAGAAATTACTCAGACTACAATGCAAAGTGATAAAGGCCGTATTGATTCCCTTGATTTCCATACGTTTCATGAGCTCGCGACTAAAGTGCAAGCCTGTTGCCGGAGCCGTTACCGCTCCCACATTCCTGGCATAGATGGTCTGGAAATTTTCCATATCTTCTTTTGTTGCATGTGAGTGGACATGCATGTTCTCCATGCCAGGCTCTACTGGCCTATTATTAAGGATATAAGTAGGAAGTGGGCACTCGCCCAAGGCATAGAGGTCGTGTACGAATTGGTCGTGTGGACAATCGTATAGGAAGCGAAGCGACCGCCCACGGCTTGTTGTATTGTCATAGACCTCAGCTACCATAACACCGGCATCATCAAAGAAGAGTTTGTTTCCAATACGAATTTTTCGGGCCGGTTCTACAAGCACATCCCACAAATGAGTCTCTTCGTTGAGTTCCCGAAGAATGAATACCTCAATCTTTGCATCCGTCTTTTCCTTTGTCCCATAGAGCCGCGCAGGGAAAACCTTGGTGTCATTGAGCACAAACGTGTCGTCTTCACCAAAATAATCGAGCACATTACGGAAGTCGAGGTAATCACCTTCAACCGGCTGCCCCTTGGTATCTTTCTTGAAAAGCTCTATCTCTCCTGTCGTACGATGGAGCACCATCAGTCGAGATTCATCACGGCGGAAGACACGAAAAGACTCCTTGGCGCCCTCATCGTTCACAAACTCACGCTCGATGCTGTGAGGATATAATGCCACAAGATCTTGCGGCAGATTGAAATTGAATTGTGATAACTTCATATCTTATCTTTTAACCACTCATCAAAGTGGTCGAAATCTATACATTTGTTTACAGTGATGTCTCCTACACGAGTACGCCTCAGAGCTGTCAGATAGGCTCCACTTCCCAATGCTCTTCCAAGGTCTCTGGCAAGTGCCCGGATGTAAGTGCCTTTGCCGCACACCACGCGGATGGACAGCTGGCCATTATCCTCATTGAAGCTGGTTAGCTCTATCTCATCAATATGGATGTGCTTAGGCTTCAGCTTCACCTCCTCGCCCTGACGTCGCAATTTGTAGGCTCTGTCGCCACTTATCTTAACGGCGCTGTAGGTAGGAGGAATCTGCTCGATGTCGCCGGTAAACTTCTTCAGAATCTCTAAGATCATCTCACGTGTGATGTGCTTCCAGGGATAAGTCTGATTGATCTCATGCTCGAGATCATAGCTGGCGGTTGTGGCGCCTAACTGCAAGATTGCAGTATACTCTTTCATATGGCTCTGGAGCTGCTCTATCTGCTTGGTGCAATGTCCTGTGCAAAGAACCAGCACTCCTGTTGCCAGAGGGTCAAGGGTGCCGGCATGTCCAACTTTCACTTTCTGCCCCACAGCCTGTGACAAGAGATAGCGGCAATGAGCCAGTGCGCCGAAGCTGCTCATTCGGTAAGGCTTGTCTATAGCGATTATTTCTCCCTTGATGAAGTCCATTTATCGCGTGGGTTAATCAAACATCACCATGCTATGGCCACTGAGCATCCAAGCGAGGATAAAGGCACCCACTAAGATGCGATACCATCCAAACCACTTGAATCCGTATTTGGAGAGAAAGCTCACAAACCATTTCATTGCCAACAGTGCTACGATGAATGCCACCACACAACCTACGAGAAGCATGATGAGATTGTGGGATATATCCCAACCTGTGCCGACAACATCGTGCCCGACAAACAATTCGTGAACATCCAGGCCAGTAGCCACAGCCATGGTTGGCACCGCAAGGAAGAAAGAAAACTCAGCCGCACGGCGACGAGTCAACTTTTGGCTCATGCCTCCCACAATAGTGGTCATCGATCGGCTAGTACCCGGAATCAGAGAGAAGCACTGAATCACGCCGATCCAGAAAGCACGGCGCTCCGTCACCTTGTTGGCTTCGGTGCCTTTATTAAAAATGCGATCGCAGAAGAGCATGAAAATACCGCCCACCACGAGCATGACAGGTACGATCCAAATGGCATTGGAAGGCGTCAGCATGAAATCGAGCATTCCACTTTTCTTCACTATCAAGCCGATGACGCCAGTAGGAATGAAAGCTACCAGCAACAGCCAGTAGAAATACCACTTATGCTTGATTTTCTGCCACGTATTGCTTCCTGCTGGTGCCGGTGTGTGGTCGAGTCGGAAGAAACGACTCCAATAAAGCACAACGACAGACAGAATGGCACCAAACTGGATAATAATGGTGAAGGCTTTAACAAAGTCAGAATCCTCCACTCCCAAGAGATTCTCTACGATGAGCATATGTCCCGTAGACGATACGGGGAGAAACTCGGTGAGCCCCTCAACAATAGCAATGATAATGGTCTGTAGAAGCGTCATCAGTCTTTGGGTTTACGGATGATGGCGTATATCAAGGAGATAAAGCCCAGAAAGCATACTACGGGCGCTACCTTGATTCGACGGGCGCTAAATATATCAGGGTTGAATGCCTGTTCGGTAGAGCTTGAACCGCTCATCAGCACAAAGCCAAGGATGACAATGGCGAACCCGATGGCAAGCAGGATAAAGTTTGTGCGGTCGAATGCATAGTTTCGGCCTCCCCCAATTTGTTTTCCTTGGGTATCGGGAACCTGCTTTGATTGATTGTTAATTGACATATTATCAGATGATTAATAATGTTATTATCAGATTTTATACAAGTCTCCGGCCTTCATCCGCAGGAATCGGTTGACGGAGATATTAGCGCAGATGACAGTAATCACAATGCCAAAGAAAAATACAGAGGCTCCTGTAATCGCCATCTCGCGCCAGGTGATAACCGTGAGTATCTCTGGCTCATAGCGATAGAGCGCATACATGCCAAACCCTAAGGCAGTGCAGGCCAGGGCTGCTGCGATGATGCCGATGAGGACCGCGTTCCAAACAAACGGGCGGCGGATGAATCCCCATGAGGCTCCCACAAGCTTCATCGTATGAATGGAGAAGCGGCGGGCATAGATGCCAAGCTTCACCGTGTTGTTGATCAGTGAGAAAGAGACGAATGTAAGAAGTATAGCGAGCACGATCATGGCTACGCCGATCTTGGCAAGATTGCGGTTGACTGCGTCGATGAGGTCCTTCTGATAGGTGATGTCTGAGACCTTCGGATATTTTTTTAGCTCTTTCGTGATCCATGCCAGTGAGTCGTTATTGGCATAGTCACTTTTCAACGTGAGCTCGATAGATGAGGAAAATGGATTCACGCCATCAGTAAATGTCGAAGGATCGGTCCCCATCTGCTTAGCAGCGTCGTGCAGGGCGGATTCCTTGCTGATGAAATGGATGGTCTTGATGTATGGACGACGAGCCAGACTGCGGGTGATGGTTTGCGCCTCATTGTCAGCCATGTCTTGTTCGAGCATCATGGTGACCCTCAGATTTTCCTTCACCAGGGCAGAAAGATTGCGGCCGCCGAGTGTGGAAAACGCTACTAAACCGAGGAGGATGAGCACCAATGCCGTACTGATGCAAAGTGTCACGGATTGGAGGCGGCCTGTGCGCCTGGTGCTCTTAACATGTTTTTTCTTCATTATCGAATCAGCGATATATATCCAGTTTTGCTGCAAAATTACAAAATGTAGACTGAACGTGCGAATGATTAACTGGCATTAACATGATAGGCTATTACTCCCCCGCTGCCTATACACTGTAATGGCAATGCGTTTACGGTGTAATGGCAATGCGTTTACGGTGTAATGGCAATGCGTTTACGGTGTAATGGCAATGCGTTTACGGTGTAATGGCAATGCGTTTACGGCGTATAGGCAATGCCGTCATAGCGTTAAGGGATGGGACTACTTGCCGTTTGTGTCTTTCTCGCTGATGAAACCATGTCTGTAGGCATATAAAAGTTCCTCTAAATCAGCTATTTGAGCGTTCAGTTCTATTCCCTTGTCAGTGTCGGCGACGAGCATTCTGCGCGATGACATCTCCACGATTTGGGTTGTCGATTTGATGTCGGTACCCCTGAGTATGGCGTCCTCAGTGCTGGTGAAAGGCTCATGCTGCACGAGTTGGAATCCGCGGCTGTGGTAGACTAAAGTGTAGCCGGCAATACCTGTCTCCCGATGATAGGCCTGTGAAAAGCCTCCGTCGATGACCATCAGCTTGCCAATGGCCTTGATGGGGCTTTCCCCCTTGATGGCCCTCACGGGTACGTGCCCGTTGATGATATGCCTGTTGGGGTCGGTGATGTTGAAAGCCTTGAGTATGGCATCACAGATGGCCTCGTTGTCTCGCAGAACAAAGTAGCAGCCCTTCTTCTCTTCATGGGTCTCTTTCTCCTGAATGAAATATCGCTCAAAGGTTGCCATCTTCGACTTGTCGAAGAGGGGGCTGTCAGGTCCGCACCAGAGATACATGAAATAGTCGATGGCATAATTTCGCATCTCTATTGTCGAATCGTTCTGGAAGGCGCAGCGAATGAGCATACCGATATCTGTAAGGAGCTGCTGCCCATTGCTGGAATGGCCTGGATAGATCTCAACGTTTTTCAGTGAACCGTCCTCATTGAGCGGAATAGACGCGTGGAAAAGCAGGTTGTTATTCCAAATGGCAAACATGCAGCCATGCGAGAGCATGAGCTTGATATGCTTATGCAGTTTTTCGCTCACTTCAAAGCTGTGGTGTAGTTTCGCCACTAAGCCGGCCTCTTCCTTCGTGAGCTGGTCGGGATGCTTGGGGTCAACGGTCGGGAAGCTGCAACTTGTCAGCGGATATGTTTTACCGTCCAGTTTGATGGTCCCTTTGTCGTAGTCGATGAAGTTGAAAAGACAGCGGTCCTGCATCTTCCATTCAGGATGTTTCTGATAGAGCTGGCTCTCCAGTTTGAATTGCAACACGGCAATGGCCTTATGCTCTTTGGCGATCAGCTGTCGGGTTTTCTCATCTATTGCTCCTGTACCTCCATCGGTCTTTGGCAGGAACTCTGTACAAGGATCATCTCCATAGGCCTCCATGGCGAAAGTAGCCAGCGGCACCAGATTGATGCCGTAGCCGTCTTCAAGGGTAATTAGGTTGGCATAGCGCAGAGAGAGCCTGATGACCGAGCACATGCAGGCATCGTTGCCCGCGGCAGCTCCCATCCAAAGAATATCGTGGTTGCCCCATGTAATATCCCACGAATGGTAGCTGTCAAGGAGGTCCATAATGCGATGGCTCCCAGGACCGCGGTCGTAGATATCTCCCAAGATATGCAGCTGGTCAATAGCGAGGCGTTGAATGACATTGGAGATAGCCACGATGAAGTCGTCAGCGCGGCCTGTGGAGATGATCGTGTCAATGATGACATTGACATAATCCGCCTTATTCTTGTCTTCCGGCCGCTCATGCAGAAGTTCCTGAATGATGTACGAGAAATCGTGCGGGAGCGACTTGCGTACCTTTGAGCGGGTGTATTTGCTCGATACATCGCGGCAGACTGCCACCAAATGATGCAGTGTGATGTGATACCAGTCGTTGATGTCTGCCTCCGAAGCTTTGACAAGTTCAAGCTTCTGCTCTGGATAATAGATGAGCGTGCACAATTCACGCTTCTCCGTTTCCCGCAAGGTGTTGCCGAAAAGATCGTTGACCTTGCGCTTGATATTTCCAGAAGCGTTTTTGAGTATGTGCTGGAAAGCCTCGTACTCACCATGCAGATCGGCGACAAAATGTTCTGTAGCCTTCGGTAAATTGAGTATCGCCTGAAGATTGATAATCTCGGTGCTCGCATCAGCTATAGTCGGAAAAGACTTCGATAGAAGCTGAAGATAACGCATGTCTTTCTTAATGTCGTAATTATTGGTTGTGCTCATGATTGGGTAGAATTAATAGTTATACAAACCAAATTTAGTTATGGCTGTCAGCATTTTCCTTGTTTTCTTACCGTCTTTCGGGGTAAAGATCCAGAAGCCTTCTGGCAGACCAAGGAAATTGAACAATACATCGGTAAGCCTTGAGGCAAAGTCATCGAGGCCCAGTCGTTTAATCATGTCCCTGATCAGATCCTCATCGACGTCGGTGAATCTCATCATCTTGTATATGTCAGCAAGATGAGCCAATGGCATAGTCTGTCGAGACAATTCATAGTGGAGATTGAGCAATGCCAGGCAGAAACGTTGCTCTGCCTTGCCATTGTCAGCAAACACTTCTTTGACCTTATTACGGAGCAGCAGATTCTTTGAGAGCAGTGTCTCTGTGGCGAGTTCTTCTTTCGTGTATTTGCGTTTGCTCTCAAAGCGCTCAATGGCGGAGGCATCCAGATTCGGGCAAGAGGCTTGCAACGCGTCAAAGGCTTGGTGGAGTGGTGCCACAATCAGCTCTTGTTCAGCATAAAGGAGAATGCGTCTCCAGTCTTCTTCGGTAAAACCGGCAAGGGTCTGGGATACTTCCGCGATGATTTTGTTTTGCTGCTCATTATTCATGCTGGCTACTTGCGGGTCTATTCCGGTTTGCAGAAGGACACCTATGGTCTCCTGAATCTTTGCAGAGAAAAACAGTTGGCTGTTTGAATCAATGACTTTTCTGTAGAGTTTCTCTATCATGGCAGCAGCCGTGGCAAATGAAAGCTGACTTGTCAGCACTGGATTCTTCACCAGAGCTACCCGCTTATTCCAGTTGAGATCTGCGAGATTAGTCTTTTCGAGAGTGCCACAGACATGCACCGCGGCGGCGCGCTCTACCATTTGATGCTGCAATGTAAAGAGGATGGAGTGCTGATGGCGCTGCGCTTCCCAAGGCTGTAGCCCTCCAAGTGGTGTCAAAACATAAGGTATGCCGTGGGCATAAGCCTTTGAAGCCACTTGGCAAGAGTTGTGATTCCAACAGCCGAAAAAATGAATCAGGTCATAATCCGCTATATCAGCCATAGCATGACGGGCACCGTCTACACCTAACTTGATGTTGACGTCTGTCGAGAAGTTGTTGGCAAGCCCTTGTACAAGGTCGTGATGAATACCGACAACATTGACGGAATGAGGTACGTATAGCAATATCTTCAGCATGATAACCGGTTGTGGTCTAATTTATAGCTTGTGTGTGGTGAAGTCAAGTTTGTCAGAAGCCTTGTAGCGTAGCCAGTAGAAGAGCTTCCGCCAGATCATTAACAGCTGATAAGGATAAATCAGCATTGTGGGGACCTGCTCCTGAAATGCGGATATCGCCTTGCAGCCTATGAGGGTATGGATTAGGTAAAGGGTGATAAGTGACACGCCAGAGACCGCCAGAACAATGAGGTTGGTTGTCAATGCGCCCCAAAAAATAGCGACAATGACGAGCAAGAGTGGAAAGTGCAATGCTATCTGGTCAAGATTGAACCAGAGCCTATGGCTGAAGCTTCTTTTAAGCCACTTCCTCGTTTCCTGGTAAACAACGTGCTGTGCCATCCATTCCCTGTGCGAAGGTGCATCGTCGATGATCCACGCCTCGTTTCTTGTCTCCAGTGCGACTCTCCCCTTGACAGCATATTTGTTGATGAGAAAGTCGTACTCTCCATGAATCAGATGGAGGTTGCCCCGGAAGCCCTCCTGCTTCATAAACTCTGTTTTTCTTATCATGATGTTTGGACTGACAGTGGCATAAGCTGTGCCTCGTGCAGCCTCACGCATGAGATAATAAGAAAAGCAGAGCCGTTCAAAGCGCTTGAAGGAGGACACTCCACCTGCGTAGCATCCATATCCCATGACAAGGCTGTTGGCATCGACACAGTTCTCTGCCATGGTCTGAAGCCATGTGTCGGATGCAGGTCTTGAAGTGGGCTCTGTGAAGAGGAGCCATTCAGTCCTGGCGGCTTTGACGCCTAAGGTCATTGCAAGCTTCTTACGGCTCACATAACGTGATGTCTCAGGGATATACGTGAAGTAAAGACTACCGTCAACCGTCTGGCCCTCCAACGTCTTCTGAAAGCGCTGGAGCACTTCCTCGGTTTCATTCTCCCCCCTCTCAATGACCACAATCACTTGAAATCCAGACGGGTACTTCTGTCCCATCAGGCTTGACAAATTCTTTTCCAAGGCTTCTGCCTCGTCATGTGGAGTGAGAATGATGGAGAGCGTGGGAAGAGGATCAGCGACATCCCTCTCCCGCTCTTCCCATTTCCTCTTTTTGAATCTCAGAAAGGGACTGATCAATGAAGAAACTATCACAATCACCAGCAATACGGCACAGCTGATAATGGTCAGGTCATCAATATGAGGCAAATTAATCATCTTGAGTAAAAACCTTTTACGGTTGTCTATATCAGAGCTCTTGACTTAACAATCCTTTTGGCAAAGGCCGGCAATTGTACTGACTGGCCATAATTTCGCCATAGGCCCCCGCTGAACGAATTGCAAGTAGGTCACCGCGTTTGCATTGGGCTATCTTCGTGTCTTTGGCAAAGACATCGCTTGACTCGCATATTGGGCCCACTATATCATAAGCTACGGGCTCGCCATGGCCCGTGAGGTTTTCAATATAATGGTGAGCATGGTAAAGAGCCGGACGTATCAAGTCGGTCATTCCTGCGTCGACAATGCAGAACTGCTTGTTCACGCCTTGTTTGACATAGAGTACCTTCGTGATGAGACTGCCCATCTGTCCGACGATAGACCGTCCAAGTTCAAAGTGAACTTTCTGGTCGGGCTTTAGTCTAAGTCCTTCAGCAAAGACCTTGAAGTAGGACTTAAAGTTGGGTATCGGGTTCTTATCGGGATCGTCATAGTCAATGCCCAGACCTCCTCCTACATTGATATTCTCAACCTCGATATGTCTGGCACTAAGCGCTTCCTGCAATTCGTTGATGCGCAAGCACAGAAGCCGGAAATCGTCCATGTCAAGGATCTGGCTGCCAATGTGAAAGTGCAGGCCTATGAACTTCACGTTCTTCAGTCGGCTGGTCTCTTCGATGATTGGGACCATGTCACTCATGGCAATGCCGAACTTATTCTCAGCAAGGCCTGTGGTGATATTGGCATGCGTATGCGCACCCACTTCGGGATTAATCCGAAAGCAAACACTGGCTGTCATACCTCTGGCTTCGGCAAGTTGGTTGATGATTTCCAGCTCCGGCACACTCTCAACATTGAAGCAGAAAATGCCGGTATCAAGCGCAGCGTTGATCTCCCAATCAGCCTTCCCTACCCCGGCAAACACAATGCTTGTGGGGTTGAAACCTGATTGCAGGGCGGCTTCAATTTCTCCGCCGCTTACACAGTCGGCTCCCAGCCCCGCCTCTGAGACAATTCTCAAGACCTTAGGGTTGGCGTTGGCCTTGACGGCATAGTGTACGATAAAATCCTTGTAAGCTGCCGCCGCAGCTGAAACCTCCTTCAAGGTCCTTCTCAGGAGACCGGAGTCATAAAAGTAGAAGGGCGTGCGCGTAGCACGTAACTTATCAATTGGAAAAGACGTATTCATGGTCTTCATCAATATTCTAATCTTTCGCTATCTTTAGAATGCTGCTATTTAAATAATGTGTCGCTGAGTGATTGCAGCGCTTTCTTCTTGTCAGCCTCACGGATGAGGAAAGAAATATTATAGTTGGAGCCCCCATAGCTGATCATACGTATGGGGATGTTCTTCATAGCTTCAGAAGCAATGGTCTCGAATCCGATGTTTCGCCAGTCGAGATCGCCCACCACGCAGACAATGCACATATCGGTGTCCACGGTAACCGTGCCATATTTCTTCAGCTCGTCAACGATCTCGTCGAGATGGGCATTGTTGTCAATGCTCATGGACACGCCGACCTCCGACGTGGTAATCATGTCGATGGGTGTCTGGTAGCTTTCGAAGATTTCAAACACTTTGCGCAGGAAGCCGGTGGCCAGTAGCATACGCGAGGATTTGATCTTTATGGCGGTGATGTTGTCTTTTGCCGCCACGGCTTTGATGGTGCCGTGGGCGAGTTCATTGTTGATGATAGTGCCTTGGGTGTCGGGCTCCATTGTGTTTTTCAGTCTCACGGGTATCCCCGCGAACTTAGCTGGCTGTACGCAGGTGGGATGGAGAATCTTTGCGCCAAAATAGGCTAACTCGGCAGCCTCCTCAAAGTTGAGTTGGTGAACAGCCGAGGTGTGCTCAACGAACCGGGGATCATTGTTATGCATACCATCGATGTCGGTCCAGATCTGTATCTCGTCAGCGGGCAATGCGGCTCCGACAAGAGAAGCCGTATAGTCTGATCCGCCACGCAGCAGATTGTCGACTTCCCCGTAGGCATTGCGACAGATGAAGCCCTGAGTGATATAAATCTGATAACCTTGATTTCGGTCCATGACATCGTGTAAGTGCTCTTTGATGTATGGCAGATCGGGTTCTGAATTCTTGTTTGTACGCATGAAACTAAGCGCGTCTATGAGTACGCTCTTGATGCCTTGCTCCCTGAGGTAATTGTTCACCATGTTGGTTGACATGATCTCACCTTGCGAGACAATGATTTTCTCCTCAAAGCTCGTGAAAATACCTTTGGTGAATGTGCGCATATAGCTGAATCTGTCGCGCAGAAAATCGCATGTCTTTTTCTTACAGTCTTCATTCGAGTAAAGCTCTGCTACGTGCTCCATGTATTTGGCCTCAAGGTTGTTGATGACCTCGTTGGCGCCATCGGGATTCTTCTTGTAGAGATAATTGCAGATTTCCACAAGACTGTTGGTCGTGCCACTCATTGCTGAGAGCACTACGAAGGTGGGCTCGCCGGATCGTGTGATAAGTTGGGCAACGCCTTTCATGCGCTCGGCACTTCCAACGGAAGTGCCTCCAAATTTCATTACGTTCATATGAATGTATTGTTGGTCTTACTCTTTGTTTTTTATTTCAATTACTTTGCCGTCCTCGCATCGATACACGAATCCTGGATAACGGTCGATCATGGAAATGTTGTGGGTGGACATGATGACGGCGGTGCCCTGTGCGGTGATTTCTTTCAGCAGTCGCACAATGTTGTCGGCCGTCTCCGGATCGAGGTTGCCCGTCGGCTCATCGGCTATGACCACCTTGGGGTTGTTGAGCAATGCGCGTGCGATGGAGATGCGCTGCTGTTCTCCGCCTGAAAGTTCATGGGGCATGGAGTGGACCTTGTTCGTCATTTCAACGGCTGACAGCACCTCATTGATACGCTCGTCGATCTTCTTGCGGTCTTTCCATCCCGTGGCACGAAGCACGAAGCAAAGATTCTGCCACACATCGCAGTCGCGCAGAAGCTGAAAGTCCTGAAAGATGATTCCCATCTCTCTTCTGAGCGCGGGTATGTCACGGCGTTTGAGTGTCAGCAGATCTCTGCCAAGCACCTCGGCTGTTTCCGACTCTTCCGGAAACAGATCCAGCTCGCAATAGAAGGTCTTCAGCAGACTGCTCTTACCGGATCCCACCTTTCCTATCAAATAGATGAACTCCCCCTCGTTGGCGTGAAAGCTGACGTCGTCCAGAATCAGGGTATCTTGCTGGTAAACTTTTACGTGATGATAATCTATGAGCATATTGAGATTGATCTAAGAATGAACACCTTTTTTGATTACTCTTTACTTTTCTTTATCCTCCGCGCCTTATCCCAGTCCGGATTGTGGCGCTTGATAAGCTCCGAGGCGATGTCCTCGATGCGTAGCCCTTTTGAGGTCAGTAGCACTATGAGATGATAAAGCAGGTCGGAGGCCTCGTAAATGAGTTTTTCTCCGGTACCGTTGGTGGCCTCGATCACGGTCTCGACGGCTTCCTCCCCTACTTTCTGGGCTATCTTGTTGACTCCCTTCCGGAAAAGACTTGTGGTGTAGCTGCCTTCAGGCATCTCTTTGTGGCGCACGTTGATAAAGTCTTGCAGCTCTGTCAGGAAGAGGATAGGGTTAACATCATTCTCCTCGCCCCAGCACGTGTCGGTACCAAGGTGGCACACAGGACCGTCAGGGTGAGCTTGGATGAGCAGCGTGTCGTGATCGCAATCCTCTTTAATGGAGACCAGGTGGAGATAATTGCCTGATGTCTCGCCCTTGGTCCAGAGGCATTGTCGTGTACGGCTCCAGAAGGTGACGAGCTTCGTCTCCATTGTTTTCTCGTAGGCTTCTTCATTCATAAAGCCCAGCATCAAGACCTTGGCCGTGACTGCATCTTGTATGATGACAGGCACCAGCCCGCCCATTTTCTTGAAATCTATATTCATAATCTGACGTTTACCTTTTTGTCTTTCAGATAGTGCTTGAGCTTGGGAATCTGAATCTCACCGAAGTGGAAGACACTTGCGGCCAGCGCGGCATCGGCTTTTCCCAAAGTGAAGGCATCATAAAAATCGACCATCTTCCCCGCACCGCCACTGGCGATGACAGGCACCGGCACCACGTCGGCCATCTCGGCCAGAGCCTCGTAGGCAAAGCCGTGCTTCACTCCGTCGTGATCCATGCTTGTAAACAGAATCTCGCCCGCGCCGCGATCGGCCGCTTCCAGCGCCCAGTCCATCAAGCGGCGCTCGGTGCGCTCTCTTCCACCTTTTATATAGCAGTGCCATCCGTCGGTGTCGTTGCGGGCGTCGATGGCGCAGACACACACCTGAGAGCCGTATTTGGCTGCTATCTCATCGATGAGCTCGGGATGACCGATAGCCGCGGAGTTGATGCTGATTTTGTCGGCGCCTGCATCTAACAGCCGGTCCACATCCTCAATGGCATCGATGCCTCCACCCACGGTGAAGGGAATGTTAATCTCCCGCGCCACTCTGCTTACCATCTCGGTGAAAGTCTTCCGACCGTCGATCGTTGCCGTGATGTCGAGAAAAACCAGCTCGTCGGCGCCCGCGTCGCTGTAGGCCTTGCCAAGCTCCACAGGATCGCCGGCCTGCCGCAGGCGCACGAAATGGGTACCTTTTACTGTCTGCCCGTCTTTGACGTCCAAACACGGTATGATGCGTTTTGCTAATCCGTTGTTCTCCATTTGTTCAATTTCTCTATGTCTATCTTTCCCTCATACCATGCCTTGCCAAAGACAACGGCGGGGATGCCCGCCTCCTCCAGCCTCATGATGTCTTCATTGCCGCTGACGCCCCCACTGGCGATGAGGTGAATGTGGGGGAAAGCGCCCATCACCTTACTGTATAAGTCGACGGCGGGACCCGCCAGGGTGCCGTCCTTTGAAATATCCGTGCACAATACGTTGATGACACCAGCATCGATGTATTTGGAGAGGAAGGGCAGTAAAGCCTCTTGGGAGTCCTCTTTCCATCCGTTGATGCTCACAAATCCATTCCGCACGTCGGCACCCAAGATGAGTTTTCCGGGGCCGTAAGCCCCCAGCCAGTCCAGAAATGTTCGTGGCTGACTGACGGCAATACTGCCCACTGTCACCATGTCCGCGCCTGCTGAAAAAGCCTTCTGTAGGTCCTTCTCGCTTTTGATGCCGCCGCCGAAATCAATGACCAGACTCGTCTCCCGGGCGATTCTCTCCAGCGTCTCTGCATTGACGATGTGCTTGGCTTTGGCCCCATCAAGGTCAACTATATGCAGGCGCTTGAATCCCAATCGCTCAAATCCCCGCGCTTGAGCCACGGGATCGTCATTGTAAACCGTCTTGAGACCATAGTCGCCATTTGTCAGTCTGACGCACTTGCCGCCGATGATGTCTATGGCTGGTATCAATTCTATTTTCATAGGGTAAGTTTTTCAGTGGGACTGATATTCAGAAAGTTCTCAAGAATCCGCTCTCCTACTCTCCCACTCTTCTCTGGATGAAACTGAACGGTCCAGAAATTATCCTTGTGGAGGGCTGCCGAATAGGACAAGCCATAGTTGGCTGTGGCTATCGTGTACGGGCAGACCGGCACGTAGTAACTGTGGACAAAATACACGAAATCATTATCGTCCACCCCTTTGAACAACGGAGAAGAGATGTCGTGCAATGAGTTCCATCCCATTTCGGGCACTTTGAGCTCGTGACTCTTTGGCGAGAACTTCCTGACGCTCTCTGGAAAGACTCCGACACAATCCACGTCGCCTTCTTCGGAGTGGGCACAGAGAAGCTGCTGACCGACGCATATACCAAGAATGGGCTGGCGAAGCGAACGAATGACGCGGTCAAGACTATGCTCCCGCAGATACTCCATCGTCGTGTGGGCACTACCTTGCCCGGGAAAAACAACGCAGTCAGAGCTCGCTAAGACCGAAGCCTTGTCGGTGATGA
The DNA here is from genome assembly GCF_000218235.1 of Hallella multisaccharivorax DSM 17128. Lineage (GTDB taxonomy): Bacteria > Bacteroidota > Bacteroidia > Bacteroidales > Bacteroidaceae > Prevotella > Prevotella multisaccharivorax. The sequence continues at coordinate 1,417,914 of NZ_GL945017.1, forward strand.
CTGGTTCCACGCCAATGCGTCGGAAAGCGTTGGCGACAGAAAAGATATTGCCGGCATTATATTGGATGATGGATACATTCATAACCTCTGATAAGCTTATTCATCATGCAAATTTACTAAAAATATCAGGGGGAAGTCGCAAAAGCCCAACTTTTTTTGGGTGAATAAAGATAAAAATGAACATTTCGTTCGAAAAGCGACATTTATTTTATAATTTTGTACCGTTTTCCATCCATCGATATGATAAATAAAGAAAAACAATGATTAAGAAATACTTTCTTTTTTGCGTGTTGGCCGTGGTCAGCCTATGCGGTTGGTCAGCCAACCAGCCGGCGAAGGTCTACATGTTTGGATTCGCGGCCTCGTTCAACGACTCCACGGTGTGTTTCACTGAGATACAGGAGGTGGATTCGGCTTATATAGACTCAAAGACGAAGTTCCTCTACGGCCGCGAAAACTATTCCTACCAGCTGCGTAACCATCTTACAGGGCTGGGATTCAACACGCCGACTTGCATCACCTGCTTTGCGCTTAAACGCAAGGTTGTGGAGGAAAAGTACGCCCGTTTGAGGAAAAAATATGCTAATGGCAAGTTCATCGTGAAAGAGGTCAAGGCACCACAGTTTCATTTCCAGGTCATCAGGCCCGAGGAGTAAAGTGTGAGGCCTGTTGTGTACAGCGATTCCATCATGCACGTCGATAAGCGTTTCTTTCGGGTAGCGGAGTTACCCTTCGCCATCTCATTCGTTGGCTATGAGAATGGCTTCCAGCTGCTGCCCTCTTTCCTGCCTTTCCGGACTGGCGACAAGCCCTGCGAGCCGCTTATGTTCACGCTGACGGTGGACGACAGCTTACGTCCAATGCCGAAAAATCAACGTGAGCGCATCCGCGAGTTCGACACCGGCAATGGCATCACTATCGTTGACAGGCTCGAAGACGGCGGATACCAGTATATCATCAAGGACGTAGGCGGCGGCCAGTGCTGTCTGCTAATTACCGATAGCCGCTTCACGATTTGCCGCTGTGCGCTCAATGGCGATCTTCTGATGCGGTCGTTTGGCCTAAACAACGCACTCATGCTCGTCTATGCTTTCGCGGCGGCGTGGCGCAGCACAGTACTCATACATGCGTCCGTGGTGAGGCAGGATGGCTACGGTTATGCCTTCATTGCCAAAAGTGGAACGGGAAAGTCAACGCAGGTGAGCAACTGGCTGAAGTATCTGCGTGGATGCGACTTAATGAACGATGATAATCCGGTAGTCAGAGTGATTGACGAGATATGCTACATTTATGGGAGCCCATGGAGCGGAAAGACGCCGTGTTATCGAAATGTGAAAGCCCCCTTAGGCGCTGTGACCCGAATAGATCGCGCGCACGAAAACGCTGTGGAGAAGGTGTCTCCTGTGGAGGCCTTCACTTCTCTGCTGCCTTCCGTCTCCTCGATGAAATGGGAGGATTCACTTTATGAGACAATTTGTAAGACAGTGACGAAAATCGTCGAACACACCAATATCTTTACACTCCATTGTCTGCCTGACAAAGAGTCGGCAATTGTGTGCAATCGGGTAATCCGAAAGTCTATCTCATCAGAACAATGAAAGAGATATCTGTACAAAATTCGGTCTTCATTCCCGCTGTCGTCAAACTTGTCAACGAGGGGCACACGGTAACGATTCCCTTGAAAGGCTTTTCCATGAGGCCTTTTCTCGAAAATGCGCGCGACAAGGCCTTGCTGTGCCAGGTGGGCAAGCTCCATGTGGGAGACCCTGTTCTGGCGAAAGTTGACCATCAACGATACGTCCTGCATCGCATTGTGCGGATAGACGGTGATTGTCTTACGCTATTGGGTGATGGTAACCTCTCCACAGAGCACTGTCGCATGAAGGACGTCGTGGCATCCGTTGTTGGATTCTACAGGAAGGGGCGCACCCGTCTCGATGCTGTCGACGGGCGGAAGTGGAAGGTCTACTCCGCCCTATGGATGCAGCTTCTCCCCGTAAGACGCTGGTTGTTAGCATTTTACCGAAAGATATGGATCCCTCTGTTCGGAAGTCTTTGAGCGAAAAACATTATACATCATATATCATATATCATTTTGCGTATCCTATGAAAGCAAAAACTGGATTCAGCGTGACCGATGTCTGTGGGTCGCATATCATCGTGGCTTCGGGTAAAGAAAATATTGATTTCAGCAATATTATCAGCCTGAACGACAGCGCTTTACTGCTATGGAACAGCATTCAAGGCAAAGACTTCACCGTTGAGGATCTTGCTGGCCTGTTGGTATCTAACTATGAGTTGGACGACCACGCTCCTTTGCCTATGGAACAGGCCTTGGCGGATGCCGAGGAAGTAGCGAAGCAGTGGATCAAGGCCGGCATTGTCACGGAGTAAGACAATATGCCATCGATGGGATGTCCATCGATGGCGTGAATGTCTTGTGTGCCCCCCCACCTTAAAACAACGTCCCAACCGAAGTTTATCTGTCGAACATTATTTCAGGTGCTCCTCAAACCATTGGGTGATCTGCCGGAGTAGATGGTTACGGGTGTTGCCACCGAAGATACTGTGGTTACGGTTGGTATAGATGTTTTCCTTGAAGTCCTTGTCGGCTTGCACGAGTGCCTCGGTATACTCAAACGTGTTTTGCGGGTGGACGTTGTCATCAGCTGATCCGTGGCAGATAAGCAGGGCTCCGCTCAGCTTCGAGGCGCGTGAGATGGGACAGTCATCGTAGCCGGTGGGATTCTCTTGTGGCGTGCGCATATATCGCTCGGTATAGACGGTATCATAATAGCGGTAACTTGTCGGTGGAGCCACGGCCACACCGGCTTTGAAGATGGGCCGCCCCTCGCTCATGCTCATCAGTGTGCAGAAGCCTCCATAGCTCCAGCCCCAGATGCCGATGTTGTCTTTGTCGACAAAAGATAGGGAGCTCAGATAAAGTGCTGTCTCAACCTGGTCTTTAGCTTCGAGGTTGCCCAATTTGAGATAGGTGCATTTCTCAAAGTCGGCACCACGTCCGCCGGTGCCACGTCCGTCCACACACGCTACGATGAAACCCTGCTGTGTGAGGTATTCGTCAAAGGCGCCGCCCTGTCCCATGGAGCCTGCATTCCAGGAGTTGACGACTTGCTGGCTACCCGGACCACTGTACTGAAACATGATGATCGGATATTTTTTAGTAGGGTCAAAGTTGGCGGGTTTCATCATCCATCCGTCAAGTTTTACGCCCTCAGAGGTGGTGAAGGAGAAGGGCTCTTTCTTCACCCAGCCGTATTGTACAGTCTTGTCTTTGAGGGCTTTGTTGTCCACGTTGGTGAAGATGACTGCTCCGTTGTTGCTACGCGTGGTGTAAACAAATGGGGTGTTGTAGTCACTCCAGGCATTGATGAAGTATCTATAGTCACCTGAGAAGACGGCTGTATTCCATCCTTCCTGCGAGGTGAGTCGCTCGGTCTTTCCGTTTTTGTGGATGACGAAGATTTGCCGGTCGTGCGGATTGAGGGCCGCGGCTTGGTAGTAGATATCACCGGTGGTCTCGTCCATGCCGTAGACCTCGGTGATGTCGTAGTTGCCCGGAGCTACTTTTCTTAGGAGTTGTCCGTTGTGGTTGTAGACGTAGAGATGCAGAAATCCATCTCTGTCGGAAGGCACGATGAGATAGTTGCTGCCCATCTTAATGTTGGCCATGGCGTTCTCTTTGACGTACTTACCAACGCTTTCCTTGAGCAGCAGGTGCGCTACGGTGCTACGCGGGTTGACGGTGTAGAGGTTGAGTGCGTCTTGATGGCGGTTCATGGTGTAGATGAGAATTTTGTTGGCATCGGGTGTTGGCAGGATTCTGGGCATGTATCCATCGGCATCGAGGGGAATCTGCAGCTGCTGTGTGCGGTGACTCTTGATGTCGTAGCTCCACGCGGTTACTTTCGAGTTGTCTTGCCCTGCCTTTGGGTATTTGTAGCTGTAGTAGCCCGGATAGACTGCATAGTCGTTGTGTTCGGGATGGCTTCCTTTGTAGAGCTGTAGCGAATACTCCTTGACAGCTTTCTCGTTGTACTTGATCCAACAAAGCATGGTACCATCGACGTTGAAGGTGAGTGCCTTATTGAATTCGAACTCCTCTTCGTTGACCCAGTCAGGGATGCCGTTGATGACCTCGTTGAACTTTCCGTCTTTGGTTATCTGGCTCTCACTGTTGTCGTAGAGCAGTTTGACAAGAAAGATGTTGTTGTCTCGGACGAAAGCGATTTGCTGTCCGTCAGGTGACCAGACGGGGCATTGCTGCGGCCCGCTGTCGGAGAGTTTCTCCAACTTTCGGCTTTTGATGGTGTAGATGTAGAACACAGCCTTGTAGGAGCGTCGGTAAACGGACTGGCGTTTGGTGGAGATGAGCATGTGTGTGTCGTCGGGCGACATGATATAGCCGTCGAAGGCATCGATGTGCTCTCCCTGGGTCTTGTCCGCGTCGAAGAGCACATCGGTAAGCTTTCCGGTTTTGAACGAATATTGTTCGATTCGTTTTCCGTCAGCGGAGATACGGGCATACTGATCGGTGCCCTTGAGTGGGTTGATACCTGAGACCCGCTCTCCGGCAAACTCGCTCGAAGCCACCTGTTTAAGGCTGAGTGGTTCGGAAGCTGTCAAAGTGCTTGTTGATAAAAGCATTGACATACAAATGGCAAATAATTTATTCATAGGCGTAAGTATAGTAAAACATTAGGATATAATATTGTTAAAAATATGTTTATATGGTTGTGTTTCTGCGTTGCTCCCCCAGAAATCGTCGCCAAAATCGAGCCGGCCTTGTATCCAGCGCGGCTTCAGGTTGCCTTCGATTGGCGGGTTGCTGACCGACAGTCCCATCAGTCTTACGGAATCTGTGGCAGAGCAATCCACTTTGGTTAAGAGCTGCTTGGCCAGGGCGAGGATGTCTTCTTTCTTTGTCACCATTTTGTGGGATGTCAGTGACCGGCTGATGACCGAGAAGTCGGAGTATTTCACTTTTAAGGTAAGTGTCCTACCCTCGAATCGGGCTTTAGTGATGCGTCTCTCCAACTCTAGCACGAGGTGGTAGAGCTCGATGATCATCTGTGAGCGCATAGTGATGTCCTTTTCCATGGTTTCCTCACATCCAACGGATTTTCGTTGTTCCGAGGGCTCTACAGGACGGTTGTCAATGCCGCGGGCAAAGTTGAAGTATATTTCTCCGGCCTTGCCGAACACCTCTTTGAGATGATTGAGCGATACTGTCCGCAGATCCCGGCCGGTGAAGATACCGATTTTGTGCATCCGCTCCATGGTCTTCGGGCCCACTCCCCAAAATCTCTCTACGGGGAGCTTGGCGATGAACTCGAGAGCGTCGTTGTATCGGATCTCAAGCTGTCCATCGGGCTTATGGCAGTCGCTGGCTATCTTGGCCAAGAACTTGTTGTAGGAGATGCCGGCCGAGGCTGTGAGATGTAGCTCCTCGCGAATCCGTGATCTTATTTCGAGGGCTATGTCAGCAGGGAAGTCTATCTTCTGTTTGTTGACGGTGACGTCGAGGAAGGCCTCATCAATAGAGATTGGTTCTATGAGATCGGTATAATCTTGAAAAATGGCGTGTACCTGGGCGGAGACCTCTTTATAATGATGGTGGTTGCCTTCCACTACAATAAGCTGTGGACAAAGTCGCTTGGCAGTTACCATGGACATTGCCGAGTGCACGCCGAACTGTCTGGCCTCATAGCTTGCCGTAGACACTACTCCCCGCGGGCCATCATAGCCCACCGCAATAGGTCTGCCTTTGAGCTCGGGGCGGTCGCGTTGTTCTACGGACGCAAAAAAGGCATCCATATCCACGTGAATGATTTTCCGTAAATCAGGCATTGTTGTCAGCAAAGACGTCGTCAGCCTCGGTGATCTCGTCTTCATCAAACCATTTCGACAACTTGGCGTGGGCTTTCTCCCTGACAGCGTCGGGCACATCCCCCCATACCTTTTTCAGCACAAAGAGCAGCACGGCGAGGTCGTCGCCCAGCCCTGCAATGGGAATGGCATCGGGAATGATGTCGAGTGGGCTGATGAGATAGCCCAAGGCTCCGATGATGATAGCCTTGTCTTTTACGGAGACGTCACTGCTCTGGAGGGTGTAATAAAGGATAAGGGCCACATAGACAAGTTTTGCACCTGCGCGCTTGGCAATGTGCGAAATCTTGTCGATGAAGCCTTGCGACGAATAGTCGTCCTTATACTTCATGAAATCGGGTAATGAGCTGTTTTCCATATCAAACTTTTTTCTTAGCCTCATGATAAGACTTTACTTTGTCGGTAAAAGCCGCTATTTGAGGATTGTTGCTTTTGAGATGACTGATTCTTGACTTCACCCCCAGCATCATGAGGCCTTTCAGCAGGAGTGCGGTCAGCACCCCCAGCACCACGCCGGCGATGAGTGACCACTTGCCCCAGGGAAGCATTGTCTCGGGGAAGGCACTGAGGATGATGACGGGTATAACGGCGATAATGCCGTACTTGGTAAGCTGAGCCTTCTGGCTGCCCTCGCTGTCGAGAATACTTTGGTATTCGAAGAGATAATCTTCTAAGTCTTTGCAGTCAAGGCTCATCATTTTGGGGAAGTCGGGGTTATCTCCCCACTGCTCAATAGTTCGAGTGATGAGGTGCTCATAGTCGTTGAGAATATTCGGCTTTAAATCTTTCATAATGGCAATCTGCGGTGTGAGATCCTTATAATATAGAAAAGTAAGACAGTGCCCTGATAAGCCGGGTTCTGTACCCTCACTATGGTGAGGAGCCTTGTCATTTATCTAATCTGTAAGTCACCCTACAGCTTCAGCATTCTACCCTCCATCGTTGCTTTCGAGGAAGCATCGGGCAGGCGGCCCTGGACATGACGATGGTTTACGCGAACTTGCAGCCTCCAGACGGTACAGCCACGGCGGTCACCCGCCGGCTGGTGGTCTCTTGCACCACCTTCTCACCCTTGCCTCTTCCGACTTACAGGATCATAGGATGCCTGCAGTTTCACAGAATGGCGGTTGTTTTCTTCTACCTTCACCTACCGTTACCGGCAGCTTCCATTTTCAGAAGTGGAGCGCCTTGCGCTGCCCGGACTTTCCTCTTGCACTCTTGCGGATGCCAGCGACAGGCCGGGGCACTGTCTTACAATATGAGCTAATGTATTATTTCTCCGCAAAATTAATAAAAACAATTATCAAACAAGAGAATCGCTTAAGTTTTTGCAAGTTTTTAAACGAATGCAAATTATCATCCACACCTACTAAAGAAGCGTTAAGTGTTAAAATCAAAGTGTTAAAATCGAATAAACATCACTGACAGAATGACAACATTACAAATTAAGCTCCTATATTTGCAGAAAAGAAAGAAAAACTCTGATAGATTGAGAATTGAATTATAACTAAATATTAAGATCATGAAAAAAATCTCTTCTTATGTTATGGGAGGTCTTTGCATTGTGTCTCTGACCTTTTCCGCGGGATCCCTAATGAAAGTTAATGCGGCTACCAGCGCGGCTGTCGAGCAGGCTGGTCAGCCTGTTGACTTGACTTACGCTTCTAAGAAGGCATTAGCTGCAGTAGTTAGTGTGAAAACTGTCCAAAATTCAAAGACAAAGACTGTGGAGGTGGACAGCAGCCCTTTTGATGATTTCTTCTCTGACCCTTTTGGTTTCTTCGGCAATCCGGGACAGGACAATGGTGGGAAGCAGAAACGACAGGTGCGCACCCCTAAGCAGGAGGGTTTAGGATCGGGAGTCATCATCAGCCCCGATGGATATATCGTAACTAACAATCATGTGGTGCAGGGCGCTGACGAATTGACAGTTACCCTAGAGGACAATCGCGAGTTTAATGCCAAGCTCATCGGGACCGATCCTACTACTGATCTGGCACTCATCAAAATCGAGGGCAAGGACTTCCCTACCCTTCCTATCGGCGATTCCGACAAGTTGAAAGTGGGTCAATGGGTCATTGCCGTAGGTAACCCTTTCGGCCTTAACAATACGGTGACAGCCGGTATCGTCTCAGCCAAGGCACGTTCTATGGGAGCTAATGGCGTGGAGAGCTTTATCCAGACGGATGCTGCTATCAACCGCGGTAATTCAGGTGGTGCCCTGGTAACTGCAGACGGAGAGCTTGTGGGTATTAATGCCATGCTTTATTCCGAAACAGGTTCCTATGCCGGTTATGGCTTCGCTATTCCTACGGCCATTATGAATAAAGTAATCAGCGACCTGAAGAAATACGGTACCGTGCAGCGCGCATACATCGGTATCCGCGGCACAGATCTTCATAATCAAATTGATAATCTGAAGGAGCAAAATAAAGATGTACCTGATTATGGTACCAACACCGGTGTGTATGTCGCTTCGGTTGAAGATGATGGAGCTGCTGCAGCAGCAGGACTAAAAGAAGGCGACGTTATCACGAAGATTGACGGCAGAGGCATCTCAAAGATGGCTGAACTTCAAGAGATTATCAATAATAAGAAACCTGGCGACAAAACCACTATCACGTGGTTACGTAACAAGAGAGAGATGACCAAGACCGTAGAGTTGAAAAACAAGCAGGGCAACACCAAACTCATGAAGACGGCCGATTTCGCGGTGCTCGGAGCTAACGTATTGCCGGTGAGCGAGAGTTTGAAGAAACAGCTCGGTATCAGTTATGGCTTGCAGGTGAAGAACGTCAAGAAGGGTGCCTTCAAGGATGGTGGTATTGAGGATGGCTTCATCATCATTACCGCCAATGACAAACCCATGAAGACCATCTCTGATCTGCAGGAGGCTGTTAAGGAGGCTTCACTGAGCAAGAACCCTGTGCTCTTTATCACAGGTGTCTGGCCATCTGGAAAGACTGACTACAAGGCTATCAAGGTCGGAGAATAAGGCACCTGCTGCAGGGACAGCCTCCTGGACTGTCCACTGCTATCCCTATTTGTAGGTATATTCTTAAGATATGAATCCTTTGCAATCTCATTGCAAAGGATTTTTTGTACCTTTGCACGTGAAAAACACAAAGATTGTAAAGATGAAGTTATCAGAACTGCATACCGGTGAGAGTGGTGTCATCGTCAAGGTAACTGGCCATGGCGGATTCCGCAAGCGTATCATTGAGATGGGCTTTATCAAAGGACAGAAAGTGGAGGTCATGCTCAACGCTCCGCTCAAAGACCCCGTGAAATACCGTGTCATGGGCTACGAGGTGAGCCTCCGGCACTCAGAAGCTGACATGATTGAGGTCGTGACAGAGGAAGAGGCAAGACAATTAAGAGAAGAAAATGCTGCGCAAAAAGCACAAGAAGCAGAAAAGCAACCAAATGAGGCTGAACCTGCGGGCAAGACCATCGAATCGAAAGATTCCGACGATCAGCCGTTGCCCCGTATCTCGGATGAACAGCTGAAAGAGGCTGCTGAAGAGAAGCGTAAAGTTATCAATGTGGCTCTCGTAGGTAACCCTAACTGTGGCAAGACCTCATTCTTCAACTTTGCCTCCGGCTCTCACGAACGTGTTGGCAACTACTCCGGCGTGACGGTAGATGCCAAGGAAGGACACGCACAGTACAAAGGTTACACTTTCAACCTTGTTGACCTCCCGGGTACCTATTCACTCTCAGCTTATTCTCCCGAAGAGCTCTATGTGCGCAAACAACTCGTGGAGAAGACTCCGGATGTGGTCATCAATGTCATTGATACCAGTAACCTCGAGCGTAACCTCTACCTGACGACACAGCTCATCGACATGCACCTCCGTGTCGTCGTAGCTCTCAATATGTTCGACGAGACGGTAAAACGCGGCGACAATGTGGATATCGACAAGCTCTCAGAGCTCTTCGGTCTCCCGATGGTACCAACAGTCTTCAAGTCGGGTAAAGGTGTGAATGACCTCTACGATAAAGTCATTGAGATTTATGAAGGCACAGAGGACTCCGATTCCCACTACCGGCATATCCATATCAACCATGGACATGAACTGGAGCATGGCATCAAGGAGATTCAGGAGCACTTGAAGAAAGAGCCCGCTCTGCGCGAGCGTTTCTCCACCCGTTATCTCGCTATTAAACTTCTGGAGCGTGATAAAGAAGTGGAGAACTATATCCGTCAGCTCCCCGATGCCGATGAGATTTTCAAGCACCGTGACGAGGCTGCAAAGCGTGTGATGGAAGAGACGAAGGTCGATTCCGAGACCGCTATCATGGATGCCAAATATGGATTCATCCACGGTGCACTCAAAGAAGCTGAATACAAAGAAGGCAACAAGGAGGACACCTATCAGATCACGCATCTGCTTGATAAGATTCTTACCAACCGCTTTGTCGGCTTCCCCATTTTTATTCTTGTCCTTGCCATCATGTTCATGGCAACGTTCTGGCTTGGAGCTTATCCCCAGGACTGGCTCGATGCGTTCTTCGGCTGGCTTGGTAACATCATTGGCAATACGCTCCCCGACGGACCCGTGAAAGCCATGCTTGTGGATGGTGTCATCGGAGGTGTGGGCAGTGTAGCTTCGTTCCTCCCGCAGATTCTGATCCTCTATCTCTTCATCTCATTCATGGAGGATTCAGGCTATATGGCACGTGCCGCATTCATCATGGATAAGATCATGCACATGATGGGTCTCCACGGTAAGTCGTTCATCCCACTCATCATGGGCTTCGGCTGTAACGTGCCTGCCGTGATGTCAACACGTACCATTGAGAGCCGTCGCTCCCGCATCGTGACGATGCTTATCATCCCGCTCATGAGTTGTGAGGCACGTATACCTATTTATATTATGATCATCGCGACGTTCTTCTCCCGCAATGCGGCGCCGTTCATCATGATGTCACTTTATTTCATCGGTATGTTCCTCGCAGTCATCATCAGCCGTATCTTCACCAAGACACTATTCAAAGGCGAAGACACACCGTTCGTAATGGAGCTTCCACCTTACCGTTTCCCGACAGCCAAGGCGCTGGGCCGTCATACATGGGAGAAAGGTAAGATGTATCTGAAGAAAATGGGTGGTATCATCCTCGTGGCTTCCATCATTGTGTGGGCGCTGAGCTACTTCCCCCATCCGCAGGGCATGGCCCAGCAGGAGCAACAGCAGCAGAGCTATCTCGCTACTATCGGTAAGACCGTGGAACCTGTGTTCTATCCGCAAGGCTTCACCTGGAAACTTGACGTAGGTCTTATCGCCGGTGTAGGTGCCAAAGAGATCGTGGCCTCCACAATGGGTATCCTCTATTCGGGTGACGACAGCTTCGGCGATGATACAGGGTACAATGATGAGGGCGGCAAATACGAACGCATACACAACGACATGTGTCAGGATTTTGCCGAGCTGCATCAGAAGCCAGTGAGTGAGATTGGACCGACAGCCAATCTCACAGCCTATAGTTACCTGCTCTTCGTGTTGCTCTACTTCCCTTGCATCGCTACAATCGCAGCCATCAAGGGTGAGACAGGTTCCTGGAAATGGGCACTCTTCGCCGCAGGCTACACAACAGTGTTGGCATGGATCGTCTCTGCGGTCGTATTTCAAATTGGATGTCTTTTCCTGTAAATTATTCGCAAAATATTTTGTGGACTCATGAAAACATCGTATTTTTGCAAATATAAAGGAGAGTAAATATCGGGGGTTGTCCTGATTCGATCGGGATACTCATCAAATTACGTTGAAAACCGAGTAGCTTCTCTTGCCAATGGCGGGCCACATAAGCCTGCGAAAGCAGCCTAAGCCGTAAGGCCGGTGGATTACAAAGACGGAGAGCGCTCACAACTTTTATAGCTGGAGTTTTCATCACATCCTCAGGGCAACCCCTTTCTTTTCATTCTTTTCATTGATATTATGTTTAGCGGAATTGTTGAAGATATGGCGACAGTTGTTGCTGTGAAGCAGTATGGTGGTAATATGGACTTTACGCTCACTTGCTCTTTTACAGGGGAGTTGAAAATAGACCAGAGCATCAGTCACAATGGTGTATGTCTCACTGTTGTCAGTATTGACGAGGATTGCTATACGGTCACGGCCATGGAAGAGACTCTCGACCGCTCTAACCTCGGCATGCTCATTGTAGGCGATAAGGTCAATGTGGAGCGGTCCATACTGATGAACGGCAGGCTCGATGGACATATCGTACAGGGACACATCGATGAAACCGCAGAATGTGTGGACATGAAAGACGCCGATGGAAGCACCTACTTTACATTCCGCTACCGTACCGATAAAGAGATGGCTCGCAGGGGGTATTTCTGTGTTGACAAAGGGTCGGTGACAGTCAATGGTGTATCACTCACCGTCATTTCTCCGACCGATGACTCCTTCACGGTTGCCATTATTCCTTACACACGCGAGCATACCAACTTCCACGACATCACAATTGGTTCAAAGGTCAACATCGAGTTTGATATCCTTGGAAAATATATCGCGCGACTCAGACATTTTGATAATTAGTTGGGACAGTTAGAGATTTGTTAAAGTTTGTCTGCTTCCTTTATGGCTAAACAGTTATGATGGCAATCCGTAAGTGGATTGCCTCTTTTTGTAATTAATTGCAAAGTTGCAGTCAATTATTGTTAACAATCTGAAGTCTGGATAAACCTTTTGTTCATTCTTTCATCAAATCACTAAACGTAGATAAAACGAGAAATAAATTAGTTTATACAAGTGTTTATGACGAACAAAGCATCTGCCACCCTCATTGTGGCAAGCCTCGCATTGTTCTCCCTGCATGCCTCTGCCCGGCAATGGACCTTGCAGGAATGCATCGATTATGCGCTGGCCAACAACATCACACTTCAGAAGAACCGTATTTCCAAACTCACCGCTGTTGAGGACATCAAGCAGAGCCAGGCCGCTTTACTGCCTACTCTCTCTGCTTCCACTTCGCAGAATGTCGCTTACAACCCATGGCCTGAGCAAGGCACTTACTCCGTGCAAGGCTCACGGGTTCAGACCCAAGTGGATAAGACCTACTACAATGGCTCCTATGGCATTAATGCCAACTGGACGGTGTGGAACGGCAATCAGAACCACAACAAGATCGCGCTCAACAAGCTCACTGTAGAGCAGGCCGCACTCGACTCAGCACAGACCGCAAACACGCTCCAGGAGCAGATAGCCCAGCTCTTCGTGCAGATCCTTTATTCCAAGGAAGCTGTAAAGGTCAACGAGGAGACACTCACGACTTCCAGGAAGACAGAAGAGCGCGGCAAAGAGTTTATGGAAGTTGGCCCCATGAGCAAGGCTGAACTCGCACAGCTCACAGCTCAGCGGGCACAGGACGAATACAGTGTCGTGTCGGCACAAAGCTCGCTTGCAGAATATAAGCGTCAGTTGAAACAACTGCTTCAGATCACTGATCAGGAGGAGTTTGATGTGACCGCTGATGAGCCGACAGATGTCATGGCAACAGCCTCTATACCTTCTGTCACTTCCGTCTACGACTCCGCCCTTCAGTATCGCCCTGAGATCAAGAACGCGATGTTGGGTATTCAGAGCAGCGATGTACAGATCAAGATTGCCAAAGGTCAGCGCATGCCGACCATTGGCCTGAACGCAAGTATCAGTACGAACACCACCTCCATGAATAACAATGCCTGGTCATTGCAGATGAAAAACAATCTTATCGGTGGTGCAGGCTTTACGGTGAGTATTCCTATTTTTGATAACCGCCAAGCTAAGACGGCCATTAACAAGGCTGTCCTCTCAAAACAGAGCTATCAGCTTGATTTAAAAGACAAACAGACGCAACTTTATTCTACTATTGAGAACTATTGGTTGCAGGCTTATAACAATCAGGCTCAATACAAGAGCGCGAAGGTCACTACGGCGAGTGCTCAGGAGAGCTATGGCCTCTTGCAGGAACAGTTCAAACAGAATCTGAAGAACGTCATCGAACTGCTCAATGGAAAGGACCAGCTCCTCAAAGCCAAGCAGAGTGAGCTTCAAGCTAAGTATCTCGCTATCCTCAACATCGACCTGCTGAACTTCTACAAGGATGGCACACTCAAAAAATAAGAAACAGAGAAATAATATATACAATGAAGAAGAGAAAAATTAGCGGGGTTTGGATTATCGTCGGAGTGGTTGTCGCCATCACCGTGATAGCATGGTTGCTTTCACGCAGTAAGAAGAACGACACCGTCAACTTCACCACAGAAGCTGCGGCTCCCGCCAATATTGAAAACAGTGTCACAGCTACAGGTACAATCGAAGCTGTGAAGACTGTCACTGTGGGCACCCAGGTCTCCGGTATCATTGACAAGCTCTACGTCGACTACAATAGTGTTGTGAAGAAAGGTCAGGTCATCGCGGAGCTCGACAAGCAGAACCTCCAGAGTCAGCTCAACTCCGCCAAGGCTACCCTTTCACAGGCACAGGCTGCATTGGCAAGCGCGCTCAGTGACCTTGCCTATCAGAAAGCCAACTACCAGCGCTACAGAACGCTCTACAACAAAGGCTTGATCTCTGCCAACGACTATGAACAGGCACGCCTGAACTGGCAGACGGCTGTTGCCACTGTGGCTCAGCGTCGTGATACCAAAGCTTCTGCCAAGGAAGAGGTCAACCGTGCTCAGACGAACCTCAGCTATGCCGTCATTACGTCGCCTATTGATGGCATCGTCATCTCCAAGAGCGTTGAGGAGGGACAGACCGTAGCGGCAAGCTATTCTACTCCTACCCTTTTCACCATCGCTAAAGACTTGAAAGACATGCGTGTCATTGCGGATGTGGACGAGGCTGACATCGGCGGTGTGAAAGTGGGACAACGCGTGACCTTCACGGTTGATGCCTATCCTGATGACACCTTTGAGGGATCGGTCACGCAGGTACGCCAAGAGGCTACGACCACAAACAATGTTGTGACCTATGAGGTGGTGATCAGCGCTCCAAATCAGGACCTGAAACTGAAGCCAGGCCTCACTGCCAACGTCAACATCTATACGCAAGAGACAAAAGGTGTGCTGAGCGTTCCTTCCAAGGCACTGCGTTTCACACCAGAGAAGGATGCTGTTGGAGGAAGGAAGATCAAGGACATCTCTAATGCCAAGAACAAGGTATGGACGCTGGAAGGCAACACGCTTGTAGCTCACAGGGTGACGATTGGCTCTACCGACGGCACTCATACACAAATTTTCAGCGGTATCAAGAAAGGTCAGAAAGTGATCACAGGCATTGCTACGCCCGTGACGGATGACACCGATGCAAACAATTCTTCGGACAACGAGCAAAGCCCGTTTGCACCTGGACCGAAGGGAAACAACAAAAAGAAGTAAAGACTATGGATAAGGACAAGAAAGTCGTTATCGAACTCCAGGATATCAAGCGCGATTTCCAGGTTGGTGACGAGACAGTGCATGCCCTGCACGGAGTCTCCTTCAAGATATTTGAGGGTGAGTTCGTAACCATCATGGGAAAGTCCGGTTCCGGCAAGTCAACGCTCCTCAACCAGCTTGGATGTCTCGATACACCAACGAGCGGCGAGTATTTTCTCGATGGGGTGCCTGTCAGAGAGATGACACACTCACAGCGTGCCATTCTCCGCAACCGTAAGATAGGTTTCATCTTCCAGAACTACAACCTTCTGCCGAAGACCACTGCCGTAGAGAACGTAGAACTTCCCCTGATGTACAACCCGGACGTGTCAGCCAAGGAGCGGCACCAGCGCGCTATCGACGCGTTGGAGGCTGTGGGGCTTGGCGACCGGCTCTACCATAAGTCGAACCAGATGTCGGGTGGACAGATGCAACGCGTCGCCATAGCACGTGCCTTGGTCAACGACCCAGCCGTCATTCTCGCTGATGAGGCCACGGGTAACCTTGACACCCGCACGAGCTTCCAGATCCTCGTACTTTTCCAAAAGCTCTATGCTGAAGGGCACACCATCATCTTCGTCACCCACAACCCCGACATCGCCAACTACTCCTCACGCAACATCGAGATTCGTGACGGAAGAGTTATCAGCAACGACTACAACGACAACATCAAGGATGCGGCAAAAGCTCTTGCTGAATTGCCTGCCGACACGGATGAATGACACATATTAGATTATTTTCATGAACTATACAAACTTATTCAAGATAGCCCTTCGCGCCATCGGTGCCAACAAGATGCGGTCGTTCCTTACGGCCCTCGGCATCATCATCGGTGTGGCCTCCATCATCACAATGCTCGCCATCGGTCAAGGCTCTAAGCGAAGCATCCAGGCGAACATCGCAGAGATGGGTTCCAACATGATCATGATCCATCCGGGTCAGGACATGCGAGGCGGAGTACGTCAAGACGCTTCCTCAATGGAGACGCTCAAACTCTCCGACTATGAGACGTTGAAAAACGAGTGCAGCTACATCAAAGGCATCTCTCCCGTGGTGAGCAGTTCGGGACAGTTTATCTACGGGAACAACAACACACAGTCGACTATCTACGGTGTCAACCGTGAGTATCTCGACATCCGCCAGCTCTCAGTCTCCGATGGCGAGTGCTTCACCGACCAGGACATCAAGGCGAACGCCAAAGTCTGCATCCTTGGACAGACCGTCGTTGACTACCTCTTCCCCAATGGGGGCGACCCTATCGGGAAAGTTATCAGGTTCAACTCCACACCTTTCCGTGTCGTGGGTGTATTAAAGAAAAAAGGTTACAACTCCATGGGTATGGACCAGGACAACCTTGTGCTCGCCCCTTATACCACGGTGATGAAGCGTATCCTTGCCCAGACTTATCTCTCCGAGATTCAAGCTTCAGCCATCACCGAGGGAGTGACAGATCAGGCTGTGGATGAGATGACCTCCATCCTCCGCCGCACCCACAAGCTAAAGGATTCCACCGACACCCAACAGGCTGATGACGATGACTTCAACATCCGGTCTCAGGAAGAACTGTCCACGATGATGAACTCCACCACCAATATGCTGACCATCCTGCTCGGTTGTGTGGCTGGCATCTCGCTTGTCGTCGGTGGTATCGGAATTATGAATATCATGTATGTCAGTGTCACGGAGCGCACACGTGAGATAGGTTTGCGCATGAGTGTCGGCGCACGTGGAGTTGACATTCTTAATCAGTTCCTCATTGAGGCCATCATGATGTCGGTTACAGGTGGCCTCATCGGCATTCTCATCGGCATTGGCTCAAGCTATGTCGTGAGGTTCATTGCAGGGTGGCCTATCTATATTGAGCCTTGGACGATCCTCATGTCGTTTGCGGTCTGCACCTTTACTGGAGTCTTCTTTGGATGGTATCCTGCAAAGAAAGCAGCCATGCTCGACCCGATAGAGGCCATTCGATACGAATAAATCGGCCATGCCGCACAGAGGCAAGACAGCTAATGCTTCTTGCCACACTCTCGACAGCCAGTCTTCTGATGGACCCGATTCATCCACACGCGCCCAGCCAACAGGCTGAAGCGTGTGTGGATGATGCTTTCAGTGCCAATTGCCCGCATCATTTATATGCGTTAAAAACACTAAAACAGTATGATGGAATGTCTTTATTCTCTATCTTTGCAAAAGATTTAAGTAATATATAGATTAAAGGAAATGAGACATCTCAAGTTAATTCTTATGTCAGCCGTTACCGCCCTGTTGTTTGCAGCATGCGGTACAACATCGACAGTACCTATTACAGGACGCAAGCACACTCTTCTCCTATCTGATGCAGAAGTACTCAGTCTGAGTAATCAGCAGTACTCGGAATTCATGAAGTCGGCTAAGGTATCCACCAATGCCCAAAACACGGCTATGGTAAAGCGTGTAGGGCAACGGCTTGCCAATGCTGTAGAGACCTTCTTGAGGAATAACGGCATGTCCTCTGAGATCCGGAACTACGCATGGGAGTTCAACCTTATACAAAACCAGGAGGCTAATGCCTTCTGCATGCCCGGCGGTAAGATTGTGGTCTATGAGGGCTTGCTGCCTATCACGAAAGACGAAGCATCGCTTGCTATCGTTCTTGGTCATGAGATAGCTCATGCTGTTGCAAAGCATTCAGCAGAGCAGATATCGAAAAAGATCCGTCAGCAATATGGTACACAAATCGGCGGCGCGCTCTTGGGACAGGTCGTTGGCAGTAACGCAGCATCTATCGCCACGCAGATAGCACAGACCGGCTTCAGTCTTGCAAACCTAAAGTACAGCCGTAACGATGAGAGCGAGGCCGATCACATGGGACTGATCTTTGCAGCTATGGCAGGTTACAATCCGGAAGCCGCCATACCTTTCTGGCAGCGTATGTCGCAGAGCAACAGTAACCAGAGTGATTTCCTCTCCGACCACCCTTCCGATGCCAAACGCATTGCTGCCTTGCGGAAGGAAATTCCAGAAGCTATGAAATACTACGAGGCTTCCGGCTACGCTCCTAAGACGATGAGCAGCAAGACCATTACAAAGCGGACATCAACGAAACGCACGTCCACCAAGCGCAGGAAGTAACCCCACGGCTCTCCTATTGAGAACAACAACCACACGGAAGGCTCGTGATATGTAGCCCCGTGTGGTTTGCCTTCTACCTTCCAACTCGCAGTTCATCAATTTATTATACGCCTTTGACTCAATGATTGAATATTTTTCCTCCAACCTTTGGCTTGTTTGGACGGCAGTTTGTGTACTGGCCTTGATTCTTGAAGTGTCTTCAGGCACTTTTTACCTGATGTGTTTTGCATTGGGTGCAGCAGCCTCTATCGTCGTCTCGCTCTTTGGCACTCCCCTTTGGCTGCAAGTCTTAGTCTTTGCCGGTATATCAGCTGTCTGTGTGTTCTGCGTTCGTCCGTTTGCAGTCAGATACCTGCATTCGCATCATGACGACCGCCCAAGTAATGCTGATGCGCTCATTGGACGCAAGGGGGTCGTCATTGAGGCAATAGCTCCAGGAAAGCCGGGATACGTGAAAGTTGACGGTGACGAATGGAAGGCGATATCTGACGAGCCTGTTGCCGTTGGTACTGAGGTGCGCATTATTTCGCGGGAGAGTATCATCATGAGAGTGGTTAAAGCTTAAAGAACTATCGAAGCCTCTCTTGACTCATGCCATAAAATTAAAGAAACATCTTTTCACATTCAAACCCAGACACATATGATTGGATTCTATGTATTGACGTTTATCGTTGTCCTCGTGCTCCTCTTTGCTAAGATGGCCATTGTCATTATCCCTCAGAGTGAGACCCGAATCATTGAACGACTCGGCAAGTATTATGCAACACTTAAGCCTGGCATCAACATCATTATCCCCTTTATCGACAGGGCTAAGGTTATCGTCACCTACCAACGTGGACGCTATACCTACAGTAACCATATCGACCTGAGAGAACAAGTGTATGACTTTGACAAGCAGAATGTCATCACAAAGGATAATATCCAGATGCAGATCAACGCCCTGCTCTACTTTCAGATCGTGGATCCATTCAAGGCTGTCTATGAAATCAATAATCTTCCCAATGCCATTGAGAAGCTGACCCAGACTACACTGCGAAACATTATCGGCGAAATGGAGCTTGACCAGACGCTCACCTCACGTGACGTCATCAACACCAAGCTGCGCGGTGTGCTTGACGATGCCACCAACAAATGGGGTATCAAAGTGAACCGAGTAGAGCTTCAAGATATTACTCCTCCGCAGAGTGTGCTTCAGGCCATGGAGAAACAGATGCAGGCTGAGCGTGACAAACGTGCCACCATCCTCACCTCTGAAGGTCAGAAGCAAGCCCAGATTCTGCAGTCGGAAGGTGAGAAAGCCGCGACGATCAACCGTGCCGAAGCCGACAAGCAGCAGGCAATTCTTCGAGCTGAGGGTGAAGCCACGGCACGTATCCGCAAAGCGGAGGCGGAGGCAACAGCTATCGAGAAGATTACACAGGCAGTGGGACAATCGACAAATCCTGCCAATTATCTACTCGCCAAAAACTACATCCAGATGCTCCAGCAAGTGGCTTCGGGTGACAAATCGAAGACGGTTTTCCTGCCTTACGAAGCAAGCAACCTCATGGGGAGCCTGGGAGGAATAAGAGAGCTGTTCAAATAGAAGAAAAGAATGGAATTATGTATTGTATGTGGTGCACGCCCCAACTTCATCAAGGTGGCACCGCTTATCAGAGCTATCAAGACCGATAAGGAGTGCCAACCATCTGCTGAGACGGCAGTTGACATGCAGTTCGTTTACACAGGTGCGGAAGACGACCCCACTCTTGACAAGACACTTTTTAGGGATCTGGATATTCCCCATCCCGACACGTTTCTTGGGGTTACAGCAACCAACCTCAGTGATATTACAGGTCAGGTGATGCAAAAGTTTGAGATCTATCTCCAACAGCATCCGGTTGATACAGTGGTGGTTGTGGACGACCTCGCTTCAACAATGGCTGTGGCTATCGTGACGAAGAAGCATGGCATCAGGCTCGCTCACATCGCAGCAGGGACACGGTCGTTCGACATCAATATGCCTAAAGAAGTGAATCGCCTCGTTATCGATGGACTGTCGGACATACTCTTCACTGCCGGAGCAAGCAACAGCTCCATCGCGAACCGCGAGGGAGCCGAGCTTTCCAAGATCTATATGGTAGGAAATATCCTCATGGACAACCTAAGGTTCATTCACGATAAGTTGCAAAAGCCGGCAATCATTGAGAAATCAGGTCTCAAAGGCAACGATTATATCGTTTTCACACTGAATCGCAGGAAGCTCATCGCAAACAAAGAGAACCTGAGCCGTATGATACGAGCCATCATTAGCAACGCAGGGCCCATTCCTGTCATCGCACCTTTGCGTCAGTCGGCTTCACAGGTAGTCAGCGAATGTCTGAACGAAGACCATCTGAAGACATTTCTTGTCGTGGACTCCCTGCCCTATCTGAGCTTTTCATGGCTTACGGCAAATGCGAAAGCTATTATCACCGATTCGGGAAACGTAGCTGAGGAAGCGACATTCAACCATGTGCCTTGCATCACGCTCAATTCTTATACGGAGCACATCGAGACCATAAAGATCGGTACCAATATCCTCGTAGGTGAAGACGCACAGTTGTTAGGCAAGGCAGTGGCTGATGTTGTTGTCGGCAACTGGAAAGAAGGAGCACTCCCCGACCGATGGGACGGACGCAGTGCCGAGCGTATGCTTAGGATACTCAGGGGGGAGAAAGATTAAGTTAGCAGATAAGTCCCTAACCCCTGTCAAGGATGTATCACAAGAGTTTGCGTAACCTTCCCATATTTAGGCCATATTTTTACTTGCCGTGTGTTTGCGACCTGTGCCGAAAAACTCACGGCTTTATGTTCTATCTCAACGGGAGCAATCGTTTTTTTTTCATCCCCAACTTTCCCCACGGACATACGGGAGAGTGCAATACCATGTGAGGCAAAGTTCATGATGCGGATTTGTAAACTTTTATAGCATAAAAAAGCACCTTCTCGACACTGTATTCTAGAGTATAAAACGAGTGATTTAGCCGGCAACGCGACAACGAGCATTGAGCTCCCCCACGTCTTTGTATCTAACAAAGATGTGAAGGTTCTCCCAAAGACAAAATAGCCTTAAATCAGCAACGATTTCCTTCAAGAGATCTCTCCAGCCAAAGACTGGTTCATCAGTCCACGGATAATATTCGCATCCGAATACATCCCTTGCAGGAACATGAGCTTGGTGATGGCTGACTCCACCGTACCGTCATGGCCTGATACTACCCCAATATCCATCAACTGATACCCGGTGTCGTAGCGGTTCATCACCACACTGCCTGCCACACACTGAGAAATATTCACGATGACGACACCCCGTTGTGCAGCCTCTTTAAGCAGCGGCATGAGCCAGTGGATATGAGGCGCGTTACCACTTCCATATGTACGCATAACGATGCCACGCAAAGCATTCGAACTCAAAATGTTTCTGAAGATACGTTCCTGAATGCCGGGGAAGATGCTGAACACTAATACGTTTTCGTCCATGGCATAGTGTGGCATCATGCGTTTGGAAAAGTCGGGCTTCAGAATATGATGGTCGGCAAACGTGAAGTTCACTCCAGCATCGCACAGATGCGGATAGTTGAAACTATCGAACGCATAAAAGCCATCAGCATTGATCTTCGTTGAACGGTTACCGCGCAGCAGCCTGCCGCTAAAGTAGATACAGACCTCCGGCACATGTGCATGCCCGTTCTCATCTTTCATCGCCGCCAGTTCAATGCTCGTGATGAGGTTTTCCTTACCATCGGTACGGAGCTGGCCAATAGGCAGTTGCGATCCCGTTAAGATAACAGGCTTCGTAAGATTCTCCAACATAAACGACAAAGCAGAGGCCGTATAGGCCATGGTATCGGTACCATGGAGGATAACGAAGCCGTCGTACTGGTCATAGTTGCGTGCAATGATACGTACAATTTGTGCCCAGTTTTTCGGTATCATGTCACTGGAATCAATAGGAGGCGTAAACTGGTATACGTCCACGTCTACATTGGCACGTATCAAATTAAACTCCGGCATAGAGTCTTCGAGGTGGTTGAAGTTGAGTGGCTCCAAAGTCCCCGTCTGAGGATTCTGCCCCATCCCGATGGTGCCTCCGGTATAGATCAATAATACTTTATTCATGCTCAGAGCTTTGCTTTAAATAGAAATACATGTGTTGGTTTTTACGCCTATATTTTTCTGTCTCAAGGAGAAGGAAGTGTAGTTTCTCAGCTCTTTCAGCACAGAGTTTCCCTTTGTTGGCCAACTTCTGATTGTACTTCAACCAGTTTGACCAGTTCCTTGTTATCAAGGTGACATTTGGATAGGCATCGTTTATGCTCTTCAAGATAGGACATGTATCCGTGCCACACCATCAGCCAATGCTCCTTGAATGTCATCGTTGAAAAATCATTTAAAATGATGAGTATCGATGTACGAATGTCAGTTCTTCCGTGCAAAATTAGTTATTTTCTATGACCATTTTAGCTTGAGAGGCAATTATTTTTCATTGAATCCTTTATACTTTGAAAAATAAGTCTTACCTTTGCAAATATAAAGTATCATTATCTTAAGAGATGAAAAAAATCCTCTTTTTCCCGTTTGTGTGTGCGATTCTTTTGCTTATTGGGAGTTGCACGAGTATGCGACATTTCACCTATTTCCAGAACATCGACTCTGTTGATCTGTCACCGTCAAAGGGTCTTCCTGAAACGAAGGTGATGCCCAATGATGAACTCACTATCATTGTAAAGACCACGAATCCAGATGCGTCAGAGCCTTTCAATCTCTTCGGTACCAAAAGTGGATATAACAATGGGTATGAAAATGTGCGTGGATATCTCGTTGACAATGAAGGCGCCATCAATTTTCCTGTCTTGGGACGGATCCATGTGGGTGGCCTTACCCGACCAGAAGTGGAGGACACTATTACCAAGAAGCTGAAGCCTTATCTTGCACAGAATGAGAAACCTGTTGTGATCTGCCGTTTGAAGAGCTTTCGGGTTACAATGATTGGTGAGTTAGGATCAAAAGTCATCGATGTACCTAATGAAAAAATTAACATTATAGAGGCGTTGGCTCAGGCGGGTGATATGTCAATGTATGGCAAGCGCACCAATGTCCTTCTTGTACGCGAAGATTCCACGGGTGAAAAGCACACTCACCGTTATAATATGAACGACGCAAATATCTTCAATGATCCCTATTATTACCTCAAGCAAAATGACATTGTCTATGTCCAGCCTACTAAGCAGAAGACTGTTCAGGCCTCTACAGGCTCATGGACCACGCTTTGGGTGACCGTATTGGGTTGGGTCACGTCGGTTGCTTCCCTGGTTTTGACGATCTTAAAATAAGGTATCACGGATCTTTATTCTTAGGCGAAGTTTAACAATATTATAAATGGAAAACAGCATCCACGAGGACTGCGGTGTGGCATTGGTACGTCTGCTGAAGCCCTTGAGTTATTACCAGAAGAAATACGGTTCCTGGAAATGGGGGTTAGGCAAGCTTTACCTGATGATGGAGAAAGAGCACAATCGCGGCCAGGAAGGCGCGGGCATCGCATCGGTAAAGCTCAATAGCAAACCTGGCCACGAGTATATGTTCAGGGAAAGGGCAGAAGGAGCCAATGCCATCACTGGAATCTTCGGTGAGGCACACCGGCAGATTAAGCAAGTGATGAAAGAAGAGGATGTGAACACAGAGTCTTATGATGAGTTGCCTTTTGCCGGTGAACTCTATATGGGGCATCTACGTTACTCCACAACAGGGAAGAGCGGTGTGAAATATGTTCACCCCTTCCTCAGACGAAACAACTGGAAAGCAAAAAACCTTTGCATTTGCGGTAATTTCAATATGACGAATGTTGAGGAGGTTTTCAAAGCATTAACCACCCAAGGACAGTGTCCACGCATCTACAGCGATACCTATATCACCCTTGAGCTGATGGGGCATCGGTTGGATCGCGAAGTTGAACGCAACTTTGCTGAGGCACAAAAGCGAGGTCTCCAAGATACGGAAATCACTAAATATATCGATAGTCATGTGCGCATGGAGCATGTCCTCAAGACTACAATGAGTCATTTCGACGGAGGATATGTCATGTGTGGCATTACTGGAAGCGGCGAGATGTTTGCTATGAGAGACACCCATGGCATTCGTCCCGCTTTTTGGTATAAGAATGATGAGGTCGTAGTGCTCGCCTCGGAGCGTCCCGTCCTGCAGACCACATTTGATTTAGAGTATGATGACATCCATGAACTGACGCCAGGAGCGGCACTTCTTGTCAGGGCCGATGGTGAGACACTCGAAAAGCAGATCTTGCCAGAGGAAGAGAATTTCAAGTGCTCTTTCGAGCATATCTATTTCTCACGCGGTTCTGACAGAGATATCTATCGTGAGCGCAAAAAACTCGGAGAGCAACTCACTCCTCAAGTTCTTGAATCAGTTGGTGGTGACACGGAGCACACGGTCATCTCTTTCATTCCCAATACTGCGGAAGTAGCATATTACGGGCTGCTTGATGGCTTTAAGGGCTATCAACGGGAGCAGAATATCAGAGACCTGATAGGATTAGATCACAAGCCGTCTTACGATGAAGTGAAAGCCGTTCTGAACAGGGACGTTAGGTCAGAGAAAGTGGCTTGGAAAGACATCAAACTGCGCACCTTCATCACTGAGGGCAAGGCGCGCAATGACCTCGCCGCGCATGTTTATGATGTCACTTATGGCTCCATTGAGCCCTACAAGGACAACCTTGTCATCATTGATGACAGCATTGTCCGCGGCACCACACTCAAAGAGAGTATCCTGCACATCCTTGACCGGCTCCATCCGAAGAAGATTGTCATTGTAAGCTCTGCACCCCAGATACGCTACCCAGACTACTATGGCATTGACATGCCAAGCCTGGAGGAGTTTTGTGCGTTCAGGGCGACGATAGCTCTCATACGCGAGAAGGGAAAGGAGTATCTAATCCACGACATCTACAAAGCTTGTAAAGAAGAGTTGAGAAAACCTGCTGAGGATATGCACAATCGTGTACGCGATATCTACCAACCTTTTACGGTGGACGAGATCAACTGTAAAATCGTAGAGATGTTAAAGCCCAAAGACATGACTACGCCCGTGAACATTGTCTTCCAGTCCCTTGACGGACTGCATCGCGCTATACCTGAGAACCGTGGCGATTGGTATTTCTCCGGACACTACCCCACTCCAGGTGGTAAGAAAATGTGTATTCAGGCGTTCATTAACTATTATGAAAACGTCTATGGGAAAATGAATTTAGGCATCTAAAAACAGCATCAGATGAAGAATGTTACCTTGATATTATCCGATGGTTCTAAGTTTCATGGCCGTTCTTTCGGTTATGAGGCGCCAGTAGCCGGCGAGGTTGTTTTCAACACAGCTATGATGGGCTATCCTGAGTCACTGACCGATCCCTCCTATGCCGGACAAATATTAACGTTTACCTATCCACTCATAGGCAACTACGGCGTTCCCCCATTTACTATGGAGCCTAATGGTCTTCCGACTTTCATGGAGAGTGGTAAGATCTATGTTGCTGCCATGATCTGCTCCGATTACAGCGAGCAATACAGCCACTGGAACGCAACTGAATCGCTGGCTTCATGGCTTCAACGAGAGCACATTCCCGGGATCACAGGCATCGATACGCGGCAGCTGACAAAGGTGTTGCGCGAACATGGCGTGATGATGGGGTCTATTGTTTTCGATGATGAGCCGGATAAGATCACTCATGCTGACTATTCTGGCGTGAACTTCGTGGATAAAGTCTCATGCAAGGAGATTATCCGTTATCATGAGGGTGCAGGCAAGAAAGTCGTGCTTGTGGACTGCGGCGTGAAAGCTAACATCATCCGGTGCCTTATTCACAGAGGTGTTGAAGTCATCCGAGTGCCTTGGGACTATGACTACACCTCGATGGATTTTGATGGCCTTTTCCTCGCCAACGGACCTGGCGATCCTGATACTTGTCAAGCCGCAGTGGACGTTATCAAGAAGCAAATCAGCACAAGCCGCAAGCCTATCTGTGGCATCTGTATGGGCAACCAGCTTCTTGGTAAAGCGGCAGGAGCCACCATCTATAAACTTAAGTATGGTCATCGCTCCCATAACCAGCCAGTACGCCTTGTGGGCACCAACCACTGCTACATCACTTCACAGAATCACGGTTATGCGGTTGACGCGACCACATTGAGCAATGATTGGGAAGAGCTCTTTGTCAATATGAATGATGGTTCCAATGAAGGTATCCGCCACAAGACCAATCCTTGGTTTTCCTCCCAATTCCATCCTGAGGCCTGTTCCGGCCCAGTGGACACAGAGTTTATGTTTGACAAATTCATTGAAACATTGAAAGGTTGATAAAATGAAAAATCAAGATATCAAGAAAGTCCTTCTGTTAGGTTCCGGAGCACTGAAGATTGGAGAAGCCGGAGAATTTGACTACTCCGGTTCACAGGCACTTAAGGCACTTCGTGAAGAAGGGATCAAGACTGTCCTCATCAACCCTAACATTGCTACGGTGCAGACATCGGAGGGTGTAGCAGACCAAATATATTTTCTTCCCATACAACCTTATTTCGTGGAGCGGGTCATTGCCAAGGAGCATCCCGATGGCATTCTGCTCTCTTTTGGTGGACAGACGGCGCTCAACTGTGGCGTAGAACTCGAAGAGAGCGGTGTACTCAAGAAGTACAAAGTAAAGGTACTTGGCACTCCCGTGCGTGCCATTATGGACACTGAAGACCGCGAACGCTTCGTGGTGAAACTCGATGAAATCAGCGTAAAGACCATCAAGAGCGAGGCATGCAAGAGCATGGAGCAAGCTCTCACGGCTGCCAAGGACTTGGGTTACCCTGTCATCATCCGTGCCGCCTATGCGCTTGGCGGACTGGGATCAGGCTTTGCCAATAACGATGACGAGCTTAGAAAGATCTGCGAGAAAGCTTTCTCTTTTTCCCCGCAAGTGCTTGTGGAGAAAAGCCTTAAAGGTTGGAAAGAGATAGAATACGAAGTTGTGCGTGACAGATACGACAACTGCATCACTGTCTGCAACATGGAGAATTTTGATCCTCTCGGCATTCACACTGGCGAGAGCATCGTTATTGCGCCTTCGCAGACACTTACCAACTCCGAATATCATAAGCTCCGTGCACTGTCCATCAAGATTGTACGACATATTGGTATTGTCGGCGAATGCAACGTGCAATACGCTTTCGATCCTAATTCTGAAGACTATCGTGTCATCGAAGTTAATGCGCGTCTCTCGCGCTCTTCTGCCCTTGCCTCCAAGGCTACAGGCTATCCTCTCGCCTTCGTTGCCGCCAAGCTTGGTCTGGGTTACGGTCTTTTCGAGCTGAAAAACTCGGTCACCAAGACTACTTCTGCATTTTTTGAGCCTGCTCTCGACTATGTGGTCTGTAAAATACCGCGTTGGGATCTGAGCAAATTCCGTGGCGTAGACAAGGAGCTTGGTTCCAGCATGAAATCTGTAGGTGAGGTAATGGCCATTGGCCGTAACTTTGAAGAGGCCATTCAGAAAGGTCTTCGTATGATCGGACAGGGCATGCATGGCTTTGTGGAAAACAAGGAATTGGAAATTCCAGACATCGATAAATCACTCAGGGAACCCACCGACAAGCGCGTATTTGTCATTTCCAAGGCCATGCATAAAGGCTACACCGTCGACGAGATTCACGATCTGACAAAGATTGACCGGTGGTTCCTCTATAAACTCAAGCACATCATCGACATTGATGAGCGGCTGAAGAAATGCAATGTCAACACTCTTGACAAGGCATTGTTGCGTGAGGCGAAAGTCTACGGATTCACTGACTTCCAGATAGCACGCGCCGTTGGCCTGGAGAAGGAAATTGACAACATGCACAAAGCCATGCTCGTGATACGGAGTCTCCGCAAGAACTACGGTATCGTGCCAGTAGTGAAACAGATAGATACGCTTGCAGCAGAATATCCCGCACAGACCAACTACCTCTATATCACTTATGCCGGAGTGCAAAGTGACATTGATTTTGCGCGTGATCACCGTTCGGTCATTGTGTTGGGTTCAGGTGCCTATCGCATCGGCTCCTCGGTGGAGTTCGACTGGTGTGGAGTTCAGGCATTGCAAACAATTCGCAAGCAAGGATATCGGTCCATTATGATCAATTATAATCCAGAGACCGTATCGACTGACTACGATATGTGTGACCGCCTCTATTTCGATGAACTCACTTTTGAGCGCGTAATGGATGTCATTGATACGGAGCAGCCTTATGGTGTCATCGTGTCCACGGGCGGCCAGATACCCAATAATCTTGCCATGTATCTCGATGAGCAGAATGTGCCTATTCTCGGTACTCAGGCAAAAGACATTGACCGCGCAGAAGACCGTGCCAAGTTCTCACAAATGCTTAACGAGTTGGGTATCAACCAGCCTGAATGGAGTGCGTTGAAGACCATGGACGACATTGACGACTTTGTGCGTCGAGTTGGCTTTCCCGTACTTGTCAGGCCATCTTACGTGCTCTCTGGCGCAGCAATGAATGTGTGCTCCAATGACGATGAACTACACCGTTTCCTGCAACTGGCTGCTAACGTGAGCGAGGATCATCCTGTGGTCGTATCAAAATTCATTGAGCATGCCAAGGAGATTGACTTTGACGCTGTCGCACGCAATGGCGAGGTTACGGCTTATGCTATCTCTGAGCACATTGAGTTTGCTGGTGTGCACTCCGGCGATGCTACGTTGCAGCTGCCACCTCAGAAACTATACGTTGAGACCGTGCGACGTATCAAACGCATCAGTCGCAAAATCGCTGCGGCACTGCACATTAACGGTCCTTTTAACATCCAGTACATGGCGCGGGAAAATGATATTCTTGTCATCGAGTGCAACCTGCGCAGTTCCCGCTCTTTCCCCTTTGTGAGCAAAGTGCTTAAGCTCAACTTTATTGAGCTCGCTACAAAGATTATGCTTGGAGTGCCAGTAGAGAAGCCGGCTAAGAGTCTTTTTGACCTCGACTATGTGGGTATCAAGGCCTCGCAGTTCTCGTTCAACCGCTTACAGAAGGCCGATCCTGTGCTCGGCGTGGATATGAGTTCCACTGGAGAGGTAGGATGCTTAGGCGATGACACCAATCAGGCACTGCTCAAAGCGGAGCTTGCTGTGGGCCAGCGCATTCCCAAGCACACCGTGCTGCTCTCTACGGGTGGAGCCAAGCAGAAAGCTGACATGCTCGATTCCGCACGCAGGCTTGTGGAGCATGGGTATGAACTCTATGCTACGCCAGGCACCTCACGCTACCTCACTGAGAACGGTGTGGCCAACACACTTGTCAACTGGCCATCGGAACCAGAGAAGAAACCACAGGCTCTGAACTTACTGCATGAGAGAAAAATTGATATGGTGGTTAACATTCCTAAGGACCTTACAGCCGGTGAGCTTACCAACGGTTATAAGATTCGCCGTGCTGCCATTGACCTCAATGTGCCGCTGATCACCAATAGCCGTCTTGCTTCAGCGTTCATCAATTCCTTCACCACGCTTAAGCCTGCCGACATTGATATTAAGGCTTGGGGAGAATATTGATGCCTCTTATTAACTATTACATAAGACTTAAGGGTGGCCGTATGGTCGCCCTTAAGTCACTTAACGCTGTAAGCGTATCGCCTCTACACTGTAAACGCATCGCCTTTACACTGTAAAGGCAACGCCTCTACACTGTAAACGTATCGCCTTTACACTGTAAACGTGATGCGTCTTCTAAGACAGGTATTATTCGTTGAAATTCAGCGCTGGAGCTTTCTCGGCCCCGGTTGCTGCCTCGAACTTTTCCATTCGATCAAAACCAAACATTCCCGAGAAAAGGACATTGGGGAACCGGCGTACTGTTTGGTTGTAATCCTGTACGGCTGCATTGTAATTCTGCCGAGCCTCATTGATACGGTTTTCGGTACCTTCAAGCTGAATCTGCAGGCTGTGGAAATTTTCATTCGCTTTTAATTCAGGATAGCGCTCTGCCACAACCATAAGCTTACCTAATGCAGCAGACAGTTCTCCCTGTGCGGCCTCATACTGATGCAGCTTTTCAGGAGTGAGGTTTCCCGCATCAAGCTTGATTTGTCCTACCGATGCACGCGCTTTAGTCACCGCCTCAAAGGTCTCTTTCTCATGTTTAGCATAAGCCTGTACGGTCTTGGCAAGATTGGGGATAAGGTCGGCACGACGCTGGTAAGTTGCCTGTACATCAGCGAGGGCTGTCGTAGCGGCCTCTTGCTTGTCAACCATCCCATTGTAGGCACTGCATCCACCAAAGCAGGCGAGAACGACGACTACAACGGCGGCCAAAATAATAATGTTGCTTTTCTTCATAAGTGAAAATGGAGTTTTCTTAACATGTTATATCATTTTTCCTATCTCTTTATTCATTCATCACCATCCTCCTCCGGCGCCGCCACCGCCAAAACTACCACCTCCAAAGCTGCCGCCGCTGAATCCGCCACCGGAAGACCCAAATCCACCGCCACCACCAAAGATGAATGGCGGAAACCAATCATCATCGTTGCGACGCTTGCGCCTGGATGTCGGCTTGGCATGGTAAAGACCTAACTTTGAGAGAATTGCCAACAGTAATCGCCAGACAGGATAGCCAAAACAAAAAAGGAGTATTGCAATCCCCATTATCAAGGATCCTGCATCGTCGCCTTCTGTGTCAATTTCCTCACCGTTTACGGTAGCATGCCCTGTCTTGAACTTACTGTATAGCGCTCTGACAGTGTACAGCACTGCCGCATCAAGATTGTTTTCTTTCATGTTGCGCACGATACACGTGCGGGCGATGTCATCGCATTCTACATCGGTAAGGTCACCTTCCAACCCTTTGCCTGGCGCAATGAAATACTTACGGTCCTCTACAGCGATAACGATGACAAGCCCTCTTCGAGTCTTTTTGTCACCTACACCGTATTTGTTGCCAATATCCTCAGCTACTCTGAAACAATCTCCATTCTTGACATGACTCACCACCACGAACACTGTCTGTATGCCACACTCTGTTTGAAGTCGGCGCAGACCGGCATCCGCTGAGTCGAGATCGGCAGGACTGATGAGATTCTCAGGATCGCACACGTACCGGTTACGGTCTTGCAGATGCACCATGGGAATATCATCGGCCGACCAGGTTTTGGCCTGCAGACAGAGTGTTGCGGCACACATTATGAGCAGCAACAACCATTGCCGAATGGAGCTTCTTGCTTTCATGGACTATAAGGCTGACATAAGGCTATTTAATGACAATGGCCTTGATGATGCGCACATCTTTCAACGGGCGTGCGTGATCATCTGTTGCCACAGCATCAATGTCGCCGACAACAGACAGTCCTTTCACAACCTCACCGAAGACAGTGTATTGTCCGTCTAACCATGGAGTGCCTCCATGAGACCAGTAATAATCACACATCTCGGGTGGATACTTCACGGTTCCATGAGTTGCGGAGTCAAGTCTGGACTGAAATTTTGCCATGCTTTTGGGACCATAAGGGAAACCCCAAACAATGTAAAACTGTGACGCCGATGACTCGTGCTTGGGATTTTCAGCGTCTCCCTCACGCGCGGCTCCTAACGCTCCACGCTTATGAAAGTACTTGGGGAAATGAATCTCTGCGGGAATGCGATAGCCTGGATCATACTCACCCACAGCTGAGCCTGCAACGGAATGGCGTGTCGTGGAATCGCCAGTTTGGATCATGAAATCGCTGATGACACGGTGCCACAGATTGCCGTCATAATAGCCCTGTCGCACCAATTTAAGGAAGTTATCACGGTGGCGGGGAGTCTCATTATAGAGCTCAACAGTGATGTCACCCATAGTGGTTTGCAGAAGTACCTGATGACGCACGGCTGAAGAATCGGTTTTGACAACCAGGAAATCCTGAGTAGCGGCATAGGACAGCTGGGCAATCATGCCTAAAAAAAACAGAATATACTTTTTCATGGCATGCCAAAGTTACTAATTATTCATTAAAGTACTGCTCTTTTTATTCCCAAAAGTAGTTAATTTAAATATTAATAAGTTTTACGTAAGTATAAAGTTATGGCGGTATAAGAAAAATTGATTACTTTTGCAGTAATTATCGTCTGGGACTTGTGTTACTTAGGCTTTTAAAAACGGATTATTCAAAAACGAACTATACAAAAGATGAATAAAAAAATTCTGATTCCATTGATTGTCGCCATCGTCCTGCTTTTAGGCGGTATTGGATTACTTTACCATAGCCTGCATCAACAGCGTAAGGAAAATGCTGATATGGAGCAGCTTGCCGCCCTCGACAAGAAAGAGATGGAGAATGAGTATCAGCAGTTTGCCAACCAATACAGCGAGATGAAGACACAGATCAACAATGACTCCATCGTGGCTCAACTCACTGCAGAACAGAAGAAGACACAACGTCTGCTGTCTGAACTCCGGAACACTAAAAGTACTGATGCCAGAGAAATAGCCCGTCTGAGGAGAGAGCTCACTACTGTCAGAGCGGTGCTGCGAAGCTATGTCATTCAGATTGACTCACTGAACCGCGCCAATCAACACCTTACAGCAGAGAACTCCCGCATTCGTGGACAATATGCAGAGGCTAACCGGCAGATTGAAGGGCTGAATACTGAAAGGGCAAGTCTGTCGGAAAAAGTAGCAATTGCTGCCCAACTCGATGCCACCGGTATTCAAATGACCGCACTCAACAAGCGGGGCAAGAGTACGGACAAGTTGAAAAAGGCTAAACGCTTCATGGTAAGTTTTGCCATTGCACGTAATGTAACTGCACAGAGTGGCATGAAGACAATCTATATTAGGGTGACGACTCCTACGGGTGCACTTCTTGGTGGCGCAGGCAACTTCAACTATGAGAACCGCTCGCTGACCTGCTCCGCTAAACGCTCAGTGGAATATACAGGCAATGAAACCCCAATGAGCCTTTACCTCGATATTGACCAGTCGCTTGAAGGAGGAACTTTTAATGTCAGTGTCTTTGCAGATGGCAATATGATTGGCAGCCGCAGCTTCTCATTCAATTGAAAGGACTGCTGTCAAACAAATATTAATAGAAATGAGGAAATCAACGATAGCCATACTTTTTGTCTGCTTCTCAGGCTACTTTCCGCCAGCCATTGCTCAGCAGGTGCTCACGCTTGACAGTTGCCGCGCTTTGGCGTTGAGAAACAACAAGCAGCTCCAAGTGTCGCGCATCAACAGGGAAATGACGGAGTATGCGAGGAAATCGGCCAGGACACAGTACTTGCCAAAAGTTGACGCCATGGCGGGTTACTCATATTTTAGCCGTGAAATCAGCTTGTTGAGTAAAGGCCAAAAGAATGCTCTGAGCAATATAGGCACAACAGGGGTGAGCCAACTCAATAGTGACCTTTCTGCTGACATTGGTAATCATCTTACCAATATGGTTAAGCAAGGGCTCATCACGCCACAACAAGCTCAGCAGGTCGGTGGGCTGATGCAGCAGTTTGCTAATGGTCCTGTCACGCAATATGTGGAAGGACTCGGCAATACCATCGGTAAGAAAGTTGTAGATGCTTTTCGTACCGACACGCACAATATTTTTGCTGGCTCCATTTTCGTACGCCAGCCAATCTTTATGGGTGGTGCCATCACCGCTGCCAACCGTATGGCTGACATTGCTACACAGATGGCTGACGACAATATTACATTGAAGGATCAGTCCACCTTGTTTAATATAGACCAAGCCTATTGGATGGTCGTTTCTCTCAGACAGAAGCAGAAGCTTGCCTATAGCTTCCGCGACTTGGTGAAGAAGCTCGATGACGACGTGCAAAAGATGATCAGGCAAGGGGTGGCAACACGTGCTGACGGACTGAAAGTACAAGTGCGTGTCAATGAGGCCGATATGCAGATCACGCAGGTCGATGATGGACTGGTACTCTCAAAGATGCTTCTCTGCCAACTGTGCGGATTACCGATGGACGACAACATTACGCTTGCTGATGAAAACAAAAGCCAAATTGACATTGATGAATCTGTTACCGCAGAGAATTATACTCCTGACAAAGATGTCAGCAGTCGTCCGGAAGTGAGGCTGTTGCAGCAATCGGTAGCATTGGGCGAACAAAACACCAAACTCGTGCGGTCTGCATTTCTGCCCCATCTGGCGCTTACGGGAGGCTACTCTATCGCCAACCCCAACGTCTTCAATGGTTTCCAAAAGACTTTCTCTGGCGTATGGAATGTAGGGGTGATGCTTCAAGTGCCTGTTTGGAATTGGTTTGAGGCACGCTACAAAGTGCGGGCTTCTGAGGCTGCCACTGGGATGGCACGCCTTGAGCTTGCCGACGCACAGGAGAAAATAAATCTCCAAATCACCCAGAGCCGTTTCAAGGTGAAGGAAGCGCGCAAACGCCTCGCTATGGCTGAGAAGAATATTGCAAGTGCCGAAGAAAACCTCCGCTGTGCCCAAGTCGGTTTCAAGGAAGGTGTGATGGAGTCAACCGATGTACTCGCTGCACAAACAGCCTGGGAAAAGGCACAAAGCCAAAAGATCGATGCACAAGTGGAGGTGAAACTCGCGCAAGTAAACCTTGAGAAAGCATTGGGTATTTTGCAATAATATATTTCAAGAAACGTTTATTTAATACGTAATAACGTTAATACAACACTTAGAAATGAGCGCAAAGAGTCAGCATCAAAACATATTGCTTGCGGTTTTGGGATTTGCCATTGCCGTATTCATCGTAGCTATAATAGGTTTCTTTACATTAGGAAAGACCGATGAAATCATCCAGGGAGAAGTGGAAGTCGGCGAATACAGGGTCAGTTGCAAACTGCCTGCGCGCGTAGTTGAGATACGTGTCAAAGAAGGTGATTTTGTCCATAAAGGAGATACTCTTGCCATCTTAGAGATTCCTGAAATAAACGCTCAAGAAAAGGTTGCACAGTCAACAGAGGCTGCCACGCAGGCTTTAAGCGATCTCACCGAGGAAGGTACTCGCCGCGAAGCCATCCAAAGCGCTTATCAATTGGTCATTCAAGCCCAAGCTGCAACCGACGTAGCGAAGAAGACTTATGACCGCATGCAGAACTTATTCACTGAGGGAGTAATGAGTCAGCAGAAGCGTGATGAGGCGAAGGCCGCATGGGAAGTGGCGCAGGCACACGAGAACGCCATGAAGAGCCAGTATGAGATGGCAAAGAATGGCGCAAGAGAGAAACAGAAAGAGATCTCGCAGAATCAAGCCAATGCTGCCAAACATGCTGTAGACGTAGTGCGTTCTGTGCTTAAGGAGACGGTGCAAGTGGCTGCTGTCGACGGCGAGATAAGCGATATCTATCCGAAAGAAGGTGAACTTGTGGGCATGGGCTCTCCCATTATGAGCATTTCTATGATGCAGGACATGTGGGGCACCTTCAATGTCCGAGAGGATCAGCTTAATGGTCTGAAGATCGGTGATACCTTTACAGCCTTCTCGCCTGCATTCAACAAGACGTTGAAGATGAAAGTCTACGAGATCAAAGATGAAGGTTCTTATGCTGCTTGGAAAGCCACAAAGACCAATGGTCAGTATGACCTCAAGACTTTTGAAGTCAAAGCACGTCCCATCAACCCATTTGAAGGACTGAGACCTGGAATGTCATTGATAGTCAAAAAGAAGTGAATCTGACGGAAATCATACAACGTACTTACCACATTTTCGTCCGTGAGTTGGTCATTATGTGGCGGAATCCCATCTTCGGCTTCTGCACTATAGTGTTTCCACTGATGGTTGTAACGTTCTTTACGACGCTGATGAACGGCGGCGAACCGGTGGAAATGCCTGTGGGTGTTGTTGATCAGGACAATACTCATGTGAGCCGATCTATTATCCGGCAACTTGACAGCTTCCAGACAACGGATGTAGTCGGTCATTACGCCAATATGAATGACGCACGCGAAGCCATTCAAAAAAACAAGATCTACGCCTTCCTGCTCATACCTAAAGGCACAACTGATAAGCTACTCAGCTCTGATCAGCCCAAAATCTCATTTTACTATAGCAATGTCACGCTCTTGGCCGGCTCATTGCTTTTCCGTGATCTAAAGACGGTTTCAACCTTAGGATCTGCAGCCGTCGGTGCAGCAAAGTTGTCTGCGCTTGGCAAGACCTCAAAGGAGATAAGCTCCTTCCTGCAGCCTATCAATATAGACTTGCACATGATAGGTAATCCATGGTCTAACTACAATGTCTATCTCAGCACTGCAATGGTGCCTGGAGTCTTGATGATTTTCGTATTTCTGCTTACCCCCTACTCTATCGGCACTGAGCTGAAATTTCATCGCTCCAAACAATGGATGAAGCTGGCCAACAACAATATTCATATAGCCATTGCGGGAAAAATACTGCCACAAACCATTTTTTTCACATTGGTGATGTGGTGCTTTGAGTTTTATATTTTTTATGGGCTCAACTTCCCTCATCCTGGTGGTGTGGTTCCCATCCTGTTATTGGGCTTCCTCTCTGTCTTTGCCTGTCAATGCTTTGGCATTTTCATTTTTGGGCTCATGCCTTCTCTCCGAATGTCCATGTCCGTATGCTCACTGTGGTCAGTAGTCAGCTTCTCAACCTGCGGAGCCACATTCCCCGTTTTCGCCATGGACCCGATGATCCAGTCTTTAGCACAGCTCTTTCCTTTGCGCCACTATTACATGATCTACCAGATGTGTATTTTCAACGGTTATCCGATGAGTTATGCATGGTTCAACTTCATGGCGTTGCTTATCTTTGCTTTCCTTCCGATATTTTCCATCCGGAATATCAAGAAAGCCATGCTCCTCTACGTATATATTCCCTAAGACATGAAGAGAGACGGTCTCCTTTTTAGAATACACGAAGGCATCTGTGACACCTGCTATATCATGGTGGAAGAGGTGAAGAACGAGTTTCGCGATGAGGGTCTACTCATTTTTTGCGTGCTGGTACCCCTGTTCTATCCTCTCCTCTATTCATGGATATATAATAATGAAGTAGTTCGGGATGTTCCTGTAGCCGTTATTGATATGAGTCATAGCCATTCTTCCCGCGAGTTTATTCGGATGTTCGATGGCAGCGCTGACACAAAGGTTGCCTACTATTGTACATCCCTCGATGAGGCCAAAGAACTTACGGGAAAGCAGCAGGTTCATGGCACTCTCTTCTTTCCAAAGGACTTCGATGAACGTCTTGGACGAGGTGAGCAGGCCACTGTTAGTGTTTACTGTGACATGAGTCTGATGCTTACCTATAAGGCTATCTATCAGACAGCTCAAGCAGTCGCCTTAAAAATGAGTTCAGGCATTCAGATCAGTAAGGGGAATGGCTTTACCGACCGTGATGATGAGATAACAGCAAAGCCTCTCGACTTTGATGAGGTTCCTATTTTCAATACCCCTGTCGGTTATGGCAACGCCATTCTTCCGGGCGTACTGATTCTTATCCTTCAGCAGACTTTACTTTTGGGTATTGGTCTTTCCGCAGGTACAGCGCGCGAAAAGAATAAATTTCAAAACTTGGTGCCGATAGAGAAACATTACAACGGCATCTTCCGTATCGTTTTGGGCAAGAGCTCCGCCTATTTCGCACTTTACATGGTCATGGGCACTTACATCACGCTTTGCGTGCCACGTATGTTCCACTTTGTCTCGCTGGTAACCGCACAGACACTCATCGGTCTGATGATTCCCTATCTGCTTGCTGTCATTTTCTTTGGTATGACCTTATCATGCTTTGTTCGCTATCGTGAGAATGTGATGCTGCTCGTTGTCTTTACGTCTGTGCCACTGCTTTTTATGACAGGCATCAGTTGGCCTCAAACAAATATTCCATGGTTCTGGGAAGTATTCTCATATTTTTTCCCTTCTACTTTTGGCATACGAGGCTTCCTGCGCATCTCCTCCATGGGCGCCACATTGCCGGATATTCAGATAGAGTACCAAGCACTATGGATACAGGCCCTTGTCTATTTCTTTACGGCATGCCTTGTCTATCGCTATCAGATAATCCTCTCACATAAGCGTGCCCGCGCAAGACTGAAACGAATGGAGGAGACTAAAGATAGGGAAACATCACAGAATACAGAGTCTGCAGCCCTGCCCTCAGCTTAATTTGCGTCCATTACACTGTCACCGTCTTGGCAAGGGCTCCACCTGCCCAAACGAATAAGAGACCGAGGGCAAAGCTTCCTATCAGATATAGATAGAGCACGCTGTTGCTGTTTTTTGCCAGAGAGAGACTCTCGTTCATAAACGTAGAGAATGTGGTAAGTCCCCCGCAGAATCCTGTGGTAAGGAAGAGTTTTGTCTGAGGTGACAGCGCGAGACGCACGGAGGACAAACCTGAGAAGAAACCTATCAGAAAGCAACCTAACAGGTTCACGAAAAAAGTACCGAGTGGAAACGTAGAGATAAACAGTACACCCGCAAGTTTTGAAAACAGGAAACGGCTTCCTCCACCGAGAAAACTGCCAAGTCCTACGATTAAGAAATCCTTGAATAAATGCATTCTTGATTATTAATTAGTGCCCCATCATCTCATTTTACTGTTCAGAAAGCCATTACGTCTACGCCGTAAAGGCAATGCGATTACGCCGTAAAGGCAACGCGTCTACGGTGTAAAGGCAATGCGTCTACGCTGTAAAGGCAATGCGATTACGCCGTAAAGGCAATATGATTGCAGTGCAGTATGATCAAAGCGGTGCACGGAAATCGCAACCTTCTTTCCATCGGGAGCATCCATAAGCCGTCTTCCCCTTGATAATATGCCCTTGTTGACATTTAGGACAGACGTCGCCCGCTTTCACTTTCTGCAACGTCTTCGCCCTCCCTGACTCTCTCTTGGGAGCTTTGGCATCACTCAGAACAATACTCCGGCCTGAGTTATCGTGCAGCACATCGTTCACGATTCTCGCCACCTGTTCTTTTAATTCATTGATGAATGTCGCGGCGTCATACTTACCCTGCTCAATCTCTCGAAGCTTCTTCTCCCAAATGCCTGTCAGCTCTACACTTGTGAGTAGCCTTTCATGTATTGTGTCGATCAGTTGAATACCTGTTGGCGTAGCTACAAGATTCTTTTTCTCCCTTCTGATATAGTGCCGTTTAAAGAGAGTCTCTATGATGCCTGCGCGTGACGAAGGGCGCCCAATACCGTTTTCCTTCATAGCAGCCGACAGCTCCTCATCGTCTACGAGTTTTCCTGCCGTCTCCATGGCGCGAAGCAGCGATGCCTCTGTGTAGTGCTTTGGAGGCATTGTCATTTTCTCAGCGAGAGTGGGTTTGTGTGTACCCGACTCTCCTTTTACAAAAGTCGGCAATAGCTTGTCGTCAGCAGAGCTCTTTCCTTCATCTGCCCGTTGCTCCTCCTTAGAATATACTGCGCGCCAACCTGGCGACAGAATCTCCTTGCCGGAAGCCTTAAACTCTACCTTGCCTACCTTTCCTGTGACCGAAGTGGTGGAGAACTTGCAGTCAGGATAAAACACGGCAATAAACCGGCGGGCAATCAAGTCGTAGACTTTCTTTTCCACATCTGTCAACCCGACAGGTACCTGCCCGGTAGGTATGATAGCATGGTGGTCAGTCACTTTCGAAGTGTCGAACACGCGCTTCGATTTCGGCAGCGTCTTGCCAAGAGCTGCCAGATCTTTAATCATGCCCAGGTAAGGTTTGTGTCCTGTCACGGCATATTGGCTTACACCATTAAGGATAGCAGGACATTTGGGATAGATGTCGTCGGAAAGATACTGGGTGTCTACACGCGGATAAGTAGTCAGCTTCTTCTCATAAAGGCTTTGTATGAGGTTAAGCGACATTTCGGCTGAAAATCCGTATTTGCGGTTGAGGTCCACCTGCATCGATGTGAGGTCGTAAAGCTGCTTAGCTGGTTCCCGACCTTGCTTCTTCTGTACGGAAACAATTTCAAATGGCTTACCCTCAATCAGTGTAAAGGCTTTCTCTCCTTCCTCTTTCGATGTGAACTTCCCCGAAGTAGCTGTAAAAAGCGTGTCGCGATAGATGGTGGAAAGCATCCAATATGGTTCCGGTTTGAAGTTGTCTATTTCCTTCTGTCGCTTGACGAGCAGTGCCAATGTTGGGGTTTGCACCCTGCCAATTGAGAGCACCTGTCCTCGCTGCTGCCGATACATAAGTGTATAGAGGCGTGTACAGTTCATTCCGAGAAGCCAGTCGCCTATAGCACGGCTTAGTCCCGCGAGATAGAGCCGCTCATATTGCTTCTCCTCCTTGAGATTAGCAAAACCCTCACGGATGGCTTCATCCGTCATCGACGATATCCACAGCCGTTTGACGGGACACTTGACGTGGGCCATCTGCATGACCCAACGCTGTATCAACTCTCCTTCCTGCCCAGCATCGCCACAATTGATAATCTCGTCAGCGCTTGCATAAAGCGAGGCTATCGTCTGAAACTGTTTCTCAATTCCACGGTCAGGGATAAGTTTTAAGCCGAAGCGGCGAGGCACCATCGGCAGAGCAGCCAGCGTCCAGTAGCGCCAATTCTGTTCATAATCGTTAGGCTCCTTCAATTCACACAGATGGCCAAACGTCCAGGTCACCTGGTAGCCGTTGCCTTCCATGTAGCCATCGCGTGCCGACGTGGCACCAAGGATGCGAGCTATGTCACGTGCCACACTGGGTTTTTCCGCTATGCAAACTATCATGCTTGATGTCTCCTTTTGTGCAAAGTTACCCAATTTATCGGGCAAAATTGCACAAAAAACGATTTTTGAGAAAAACATCGCGAAATAGTGCCCTCATATTGACATTTTTTGTAACTTTGTTGGCAAAAGAAACACATGTATATTTATGAAAGTTGGTCTTTTCATACCTTGCTATGTAGATGCTCTCTATCCAGAGGTTGGCATGGCAACATA
Organism: Hallella multisaccharivorax DSM 17128; assembly: GCF_000218235.1. Classification (GTDB taxonomy): domain Bacteria; phylum Bacteroidota; class Bacteroidia; order Bacteroidales; family Bacteroidaceae; genus Prevotella; species Prevotella multisaccharivorax. The sequence goes on from NZ_GL945017.1 coordinate 1,459,302, forward strand.
TAAGTTGTTAAAGCATTTCGGCCTCGACATTGACTACCCGGAAAAGCAAACCTGCTGTGGACAGCCGATGGGCAATGCGGGCTTCGAGAATATGGCGATACCCCTCGCTGACAAGTTTGAGACACTGTTCAAGGGTTTCGATTATGTTGTCGCGCCGTCAGCATCGTGTGCTGCTTACGTACGTTTTTACTATCCACGCTTGCTGAAGGGCGATAACCATCCCTGTACTGTGGCTGGAAGGACCGTAGACATTGTGGAGTTTCTTCATGATATCCTTAAAGTCAAGGAGCTGCCAGGTGCCTTTCCACATGCTGTCAGTGTGCACAACAGTTGTCATGGTGTGCGCGAGTTGGGACTGTCAGCACCCTCGGAGAGGAATATCCCTTCTTATAATAAGATCATCGACTTGCTGCAGCTTAAGGATGGCATTAAGGTCTTTGAGCCGGAGCGGAAAGATGAATGCTGCGGCTTCGGAGGTATGTTTGCTGTCGAGGAACCCGATGTCTCTATCCGTATGGGTGAGGACAAGATCATGCGGCATATGGCTACGGGAGCTGAATACATCACCGGCCCCGATTCTTCCTGCCTGATGCACATGCAGGGCATAGCCAGAAAAGAGCACAAGAATATCAAGTTTATTCACGTAGCAGAAATTTTAGCAGCAGGACTATGAGTACAGAGCATTCAAGAAGAGCAAAAGAAATACTGAAAAGCCGTGACAAGGTAACGCGCCACGACCAAACCTTCTGGGGCATCCGCCAAGGGCACGACAACATGATGCATAGCTTGCCTGAGTGGGAACAATTGCGTGACCATGCTTCACAAATCAAGCGGCATACCATCACCCACCTCGCAGACTATCTTGAGGCGTTTACTGCCCAGTTGGAAAGTCGTGGGGTCATCGTGCATTGGGCTAAAGATGCACAGGAACTTAATGAGACTGTCTACGGCATCCTTGACAGCCATAAAGTCAAAAAGATGGTGAAGTCGAAGTCAATGCTCACCGAGGAATGCGGTCTCAATAACTACCTTTTAAGCCATGGCATTGATGTTGTGGAAACCGACCTTGGCGAGCGCATACTTCAGCTGATGGACCGCAAACCGGCCCATATCGTTGTGCCAGCCTGCCACATCACCAAAGAGGAGGTGGCGGTATGTTTCGAGGAGAAAGGCATCAGCGCAGACAAGGGCAACACAGATCCGACTTATCTCACTTACTGCGCACGTAAGAGCCTTCGCCACGAGTTTGATGAAGCACAAGCTGGCCTCACTGGATGTAACTTCGGTGTGGCGAAAACAGGCGACATCGTGGTATGCACTAATGAGGGTAACGCAGACATGACCACCTCAATGCCAAAGTTGCACATTGTCACCATGGGCATTGAGAAACTGGTGCCTGACTATGACTCACTTGCCGTCTTCCAGCGATTACTATGCCGTTGTGGCACGGGACAGCCTACCACATCCTTTACATCCCATTTCCGTCAGGCACGTCCGGGAGGCGAAATGCATGTCGTGCTGCTCGATGGATGGAGAAGTGACGCCCTCGCCGATCCAGAACACTGGCAGACACTTAAATGTATCCGCTGCGGCGCCTGTATGAACACTTGTCCTGTCTACCGCCGCTCCACAGGTGCAAGTTACACTTATTTTATCCCCGGTCCCATTGGTATAGACCTTGGCATGCTCAATAATCCACGGCGGTATTCCGACAATGTCTCCGCGTGCTCGCTTTGCATGAGCTGCGACAACGTGTGTCCTGCAGAGGTTGCGCCAGGCTCACAAATCTATCTGTGGCGGCAACAGCTTGACAACTTAGGCAAAGCTGATAAGCTCAAAAAAGCAATGTCGGAAGGCATGAGCCTGCTGTTCAGCCATCCTCCTCTCTATAATACAGCTGTATGGTTTGCGCCACTTGCCAATTATGTTCCTGACGCAATGACCCACTTCTCAAATCTCAATCCATGGGGAATAGGGCACACTAAACCAGAGTTCGCCGAGAAGAGCTTCCATCAATTATGGAAAACATTGAAAAAAAGCAAATAGACTACAAGAAGGCTTGCATTTCAATGAATGTAAGCCTTTATTGATACCTTTTTGCGATTTTTATTATCGATATTCTACGAAACACCTTAACTTTGCAGAAAAGTAAATCGAATACATTTTTATGAGTACCGTGATATATCCAAGTCCTATTTATGGTCCTGTGCACAGTCGGCGTTTAGGCTTGAGCCTTGGCATCAATCTTATGCCGGCAGATGGTAAGATTTGTACGTTTGATTGCCTCTATTGTGAATGTGGCTTTAATGCCGACCGCCGCACGCACAGCGCCTATCCGACTCGTGAAGCCGTTACAGAGGCATTGGAATATCAACTGATCAAGATGCACAATAACAATGAGCATCCTGACGTGCTCACCTTCGCGGGTAATGGTGAGCCTACGGGAAACCCTTATTTCCCTGAAATCATTGATGATACTGTCCGCTTACGTGACAAGTGGTGTCCACAGGCAAAAATCAGTGTACTTAGTAATTCTACATTTATTGGACGTGAGAAGGTAAGACAGGCATTGATGAAGGTGGACAATAACATTCTAAAGCTTGACACTGTCAATGCCGAATACATCCGAAGGGTGGATCGTCCTACTCAGCCTACCTACGACGTGCATAAAATCATAGAGAACATGAAGTGGTTCAATGGTCATATCATCATCCAGACCATGTTCATGAAGGGTGACGGCACAGACAATACCGGCGACGAATATGTTTTACCATGGCTGGAGGCTGTTAAAGCTATCAAGCCACAGGAAGTAATGGTCTATACGATTGACCGTGAGACACCAGACCGAAAGTTGCTCAAAGCCTCGCACGAGGAGCTTGACCGCATCAAGGCTCTTGTCATCGATGCAGGGATTTCCTGTACCGCGTCATATTAATAATAAGATGTACAATCATAAACCTTAGCATATGGATTCAGAGCTGTTTCATAACCGCAGTTTGGGCAGTTGCCTTAAAGATGCCCTCGACCTATACAGAACTAATTTCAGGACTATCTTCCGTAGGTTATGGTTGCCTGTGCTTGTGATGTCCCTGCTTCTTTCCTCTGTCATGATGATAGAACTGTCTCATCCGAATATGTCATCCCCTTCAAATCTGAGTATTTCTTGGGGGACATCCTTATTTTCGTTTGTATTTTACATTGCGTCTATAGCTGTCAGTATTTGGATCGTCTCAATTATTGTCAGCTTACTCAATGGAAAAAGCATGAAGGTAAACCTTCCACGTATAGCACGGCTTTTTCTATTGCTGATAGGTGTTGCGGTAGTCGTTTGTGTGCTTTCAGGGTTGGGCATCTATGCTAATTATTCAAGCATTAAGGGACCTGAGCAATTAAAGAATGCCAACATGAAGTTGCTGCTCAGTTCTGCTCTTTTCACTATTGTGATCATAGTGGCGTTTCTGCCTCTTGTCTTCTCCAGTATGAAATATTGCATCGAGCCTGATAGAAAAGTGGCTTCCATATTTAAGCGACCATATATTGTTGGTTTTCGTCATTGGGGATTCCTTTTTCTCATTGTGTTGCTGACAGAACTTATTGCCATGGTTTTCAACATGTTCTTCTATCTGCCACTCTGCATTATTTTTCTCTGCTACTTTCTCAATGACAGTGGCATCGCAATAGGTGATCCGTCTGGATTGCCCGGAGCTCTTGGCATCCTCGCCTTTATCATCGGTACAGGCAGTATGTTTTTATCTCTCTTCGTCAGGCCTTGGATGCTATTCTCATACTATTATGCCTATGGCTGTATAGAGGAAAAGGAGAAAGCAAGAAAAAAACAAAAGGAGACGAAGATTCTCCAGGTGGATAACGTAGATTTCGAGGAAGTAAGATAATAAGGAAAGAACAATAGCCCTTTGTACATGAAACAGCGATACCTTTTTATTGACCGTGACGGAACCCTTATAGAGGAGCCTCTCGATGAGCAAATAGATAGTTTTGCCAAGCTGAGGTTTGTGCCTTCTGTCTTCCGCAACTTAAGCTTCATTCAGCGTCATCTCGACTTTAAGCTTGTTATGGTATCCAATCAAGATGGCTTGGGGACTTCAGCATTCCCCGAGGAACATTTCTGGCCAGTTCAAAATTTTGTCATTGAAACCCTGAAGGGTGAAGGCATCGCTTTTGACGATATCCTTATCGACCGTCACTTCCCAAGAGACGGTTCGCCTATGCGTAAGCCAGAAACGGGAATGGTGGAGAAATATATAAAAGATGCGGCTGTCGACATGGCTCATAGCTATGTTATCGGAGACAGGGAGAGCGACGCGCAACTTGCGAATAATATGGGGTGTAAGTCACTTATCCTAAGAAAGGACGGCATGACATGGGACAAAATTGCAGAGATTCTATTTGCTGGCGAACGCATTGCAGAAATTCGCAGAACGACAAAAGAAACGGATGTTTATGTGCGACTTAATCTTGACGGCTCTGGGAAAAGTGATGTTTCTACGGGGATCGGTTTCTTTGACCACATGCTGGAGCAGATAGGCCATCATGGAATGATTGACATCACTGTTCACACAAAAGGTGATTTGTATGTGGACGAGCACCATACCATAGAAGACACCGGACTTGCTTTAGGCGAATGCATTCTTAAAGCGCTTGGAGACAAGCGCGGTATCGAACGGTATGGCTTTTGTCTTCCAATGGACGATTGCCTTTGCCGGATTGCATTGGACTTTGGTGGCCGTCCATGGCTCGTATGGGATGCAGAGTTCAAACGAGAGAAGATAGGAGAAATGCCCACCGAGATGTTCTTTCATTTCTTCAAGAGCCTGAGTGATGCTGCGAAGATGAATCTTAATATCAAGGCTGAAGGGACCAATGAACATCATAAGATTGAAGGTATCTTTAAGGCATTGGCACATAGTTTGAAAATGGCAGTCAGACGGGACATCAATCACTTTTACTTACCCTCATCAAAGGGTATGTTGTAAGGGAAATCTTCCTTTGAAGCTATTCTTCCTCATCGTGGCCAATAGTCAATTGTAATAAATCATAATAAGAGCCATTGTAGATATTCAGGTCAACATGCCCATTGATTCCTGGCAGCACACCTGTATCAGTGTGTTGCCAGAATTTCCATTTGCCTTTATACTCTACTTTATCAACATAATAGTGAGCAATCCAATAAGGATAGTCATCAAAGACAGGATCTGACAGATATTTTTCCTTGAAATTATGATAGGTGTAGATAATTGGCTTAACATGATATTTGTCTTCAACAATGTGGAGCCATGAAAGCACATCGGTTTGGAAATCTTCTATACTTTGATCGGAGGGCTTATGCTCAATGTCAAGTACTGGTGGCAGATCCCCATCTTTAAGGTGTACCTCTTTCAAGAAGAAATATGCCTGAGACCGAGCCGGAGATTTCGTACTCCAGAAATGGTATGCTCCCCGCACAAAGCCATATTCGCGTGCTTGATAAAAGTTATCATTGAAATTAGGATCGACCTTCGAAGAGCCTTCTGTCGCCTTGATAATAATGAACCGGAGTGGACAACCGTCTATCAGAGCATTGGAACGTAATCTGTCCCAATCAATTTTCCCCTGATACCTTGAAATGTCAATCCCATGTATCTCATATCCTTCTGGGTACTTGACATCACCATAAAAAGCACGCCACCGAAATCCAGTGGGGCCTACGAAGAAATACCAAAAAGCCCATATATAGAGGACTGTCACCGTAATGCCGCCGAAAATCCAGGCCTTACCGTATTTCTTCTTGATAAACTGAAGAGAAGCCAGTCCGTGCCGGTGATAGCCGCCTCTTCTATGAACCTGTCGAGAAGATACAGCTCGCCTACGTACTGGCTTCTTTTTACGCATTAATACTCTTATTTCTTAGTCTTATTTTCCAAAGATAGGGTCCTGGTATCACGATCACAAACCTCTGCAGGTCCCCAATACTGGATAGGACCTGGATAAACAAAGCAGGTCTTGTTTGCCCATTCGTCACGATGTGCTTCGAAGGCCTGGAATGGAGCTCCATTAAGCTCAACAAGAGCCTTACGGATCACCGGCTTCATCTCACCATTGCGGCGTTCCATGTTCATCATCATAGTGATAGGCACGCCACCCGCCTTCCACTCGTCTGTTGGAGCGGACAGATTCTTAACAATGGCCATATAGCCTGTTTTACCATTGGCAATCAGGTTGGCAGCACTCACACCAAGCGCATAGCAATAGTCTGCATCAAAGTTGGAAGGAGCCGCACAGCGGCCCTCATAGCCAAAGAAATGGTGTTGTGCGGCGAACTTACCATTGTATTTGCCTGCCTTCTTCCATTCATCAAGCTTGGTACCAACCATATCTGAGATCAGCTTTTCAGTCTCAATAAGCGATACCTGAACGTTTCCATGAGGATCACGATCAAGGGAAAGCTGACGGGCGACACCTTCAGGAAGTGTAGAGAAGGTCTCTGCGTTTTTCTTGCTGAGATGAGCAAGAATATATTCACGCTGAGCGTCCTTATCCAAATTCTTATAGTCATTGCCATGAGCAGCAAGCAGGTCGTTGAGCTCATCTATTAAGCGACCAATAGCAGGAATAAACTCAATGAGACCCTCAGGTATAAGGACCACGCCAAAGTTGTTTCCGTCTTCTGCACGTTTTGCAACCGCAGAGGCAATTTGTTCTATTATCTGATTGAGAGTCATGTCCTTTGCTTGGATTTCCTCTGAGATGAGACAGATATTGGGTTGTGTCTGAAGAGCACATTCCAAAGCGATATGTGATGCTGAGCGTCCCATGAGCTTGATAAAGTGCCAGTACTTACGGGCAGAGTTGGCATCACGCTCAATGTTACCGATAAGCTCTGAATAGACCTTGGTAGCTGTATCGAAACCAAAGCTGGTCTCAATCTGGTCATTCTTGAGGTCACCATCAATGGTCTTGGGACAGCCAATGACCTGAACGCCATAGTTCTTGGCTGCATAGTACTCGGCCAGAACGCATGCATTCGTATTGGAATCATCTCCACCAATAATGACGATAGCCTTGATGTTAAGCTGGCGAATGATCTCCAATCCTTTTTCGAACTGATCTTCCTTCTCCAACTTGGTACGGCCTGAGCCAATCATATCAAAGCCGCCCGTGTTACGGTATTGATCCACGAAGTCCTCTGTCAGCTCCATATAGTTATGGTCAACAAGTCCGCCCGGACCCATCAAGAACCCATAGACTTTGTTGTTGGAATTCATCTTTCTTACGGCATCAAAGATACCGCAGATAACGTTGTGTCCGCCAGGAGCTTGTCCGCCAGAAAGAATAATACCGACGTTCATTTCATTTTTAGCTTTCTTGTCACCAGGCACGAACTCTATCAACGGCATCCCATACGTATTGGGGAAAAGCTTCTTGATTTTCTCCTGGTCTCCTACACTCTGAGTAGGCTCGCCTTCCTTGACTTTAACGGCACTCTGCAGTCCCTTGGGGAGTTTGGGTTGGTACTGTGCACGTGCTTTCTGCAAAAGACTTGTTTTCATTGATTTGAAATTGAATGTAATGAATGAATCTATGTTGCAAAAGTAACGTTTTCTGATGAGATAAGAAAAGAAATAGGCAATAAAACATTATTTTTATCTTTTTTAGAGCCCATCGCATTGTGGTTACGTTTTTTTTATCTATCTTTGGGCTTGATAAAAGTACATTAATCACCACCTTTTCAATTATGGCAAATAAAAGATATCTAAAGCGCACTATTAATTACATAACCAGTGAGCTTTTCGCAGAGACAATGGCTGCTGTGATTTACAATGACAAGACCAATAAAGAGGCAGGAGATAACCTTCTGGCTTCTATCATCCTTACACGCGATGACTTTATTAAGCGTGTCTCACACCCTGAGCCAGGCTTGGCACCCAATAAATATTTCAAGACCCTCATTAAGGACTTTAATAATAGCATGTCGGAAATCATCGATAGAATCAATAATTTAGGTTAACATTCTTAGCATGATAAAAAAGATTTGCAGTTGGCTTCTATTCAAACTATTTGGATGGAAGCTCAATGTCACTGTAGGCTTTCCAGAAAAGTTTATCATTGCTCTTGCTCCACACACCAGCAATTGGGATTTTGTGCTGGGAGTACTCTATATGTATTCTCAAGGAATCAAGATAAACTTTTTAATGAAGAAAGAGTGGTTTTGCGGGCCATTGAATCCACTTTTCACCAGATTGGGTGGTATTCCTGTCATCAGGTCGAGGCATTCAAGCCTGACAGATCTTTTGACAGAAGAGGCGCGCTCGCACGATGCGTTTCGTCTGTGTATCACACCAGAAGGCACAAGATCAATTAATCCGGACTGGAAACATGGCTTTTACTATATAGCTCTTAAGGCTAACATCCCCATTCTTCTGTATGGGATCGATTACGAAAAGAAGCTCATTCAATGTACCAAGAGCTTCATCCCGACCGGAGACATTGATAGGGAAATGAAAGATGTAAAACTCTATTTCAAGGATTTCAAGGGAAAGCACCCCGAGAAATTTACAATTGGTGAGGTGTGACTAAAATAATTTTTAACTATGAGCTGCTGGACTCAAGAATTCGTGAGCGAATGAGATACTTTATTGCTATATGCACCTGTTTCTTTCTGTCTTTAGAAGGTTTGCAGGCACAAAAGACGAGCCTGGAGGCAAGGGCCAAAAACGCGATGGACGCGTATTTTGCAACTTATCCCCATATTGAAAGTATGTCTCAGCCACCCAGACTTGAAAAACTATTTATTGACACCAATAGTCAATCTGTTACCATTACGGCCTCCAGTAGTTTTGCGCAACAAGACTTCACCTCAAGTCTCGTGAGGAAAGTCTATAATAGAGTGCAGAAGGTCCTCCCTCGGCCACTTAATAAATTCAAGATCAGTATATTCATTAATGGAATTCAGCTTGAGCAATATGTTCCTGACTCAAAGCTAAGTCCAAATGAAAGTTGGAATCTATGGGGAGCTCTTGATTATAAAGGCGCTCCATGGGCTGCTAACATATCTTCTCCTGCTAATACTTCCAAAGGTTTGCGAGGGCGACATATCTCATTATGGGCTTCTCATGGCAGATATTACGACAACGAGCACAAACTGTGGAAATGGCAACGTCCCTTCCTTTTCTGTACTACAGAGGATCTCTTTACGCAGACTATTGTTATCCCGTATCTCATTCCTATGCTTCAAAATGCAGGAGCCGTTGTCTTCACTCCACGGGAACGAGACTGGCAGGAGATGGAATATATTGTTGATCCGGATGGAGGACTTAATACTTCCAACTCATGCTACAGCGAATATTCCAGGATAAACAAATGGGAGTCGACCCAACAGCAAGGTTTCGCAGCGCACAATGGTCCGTATCAAGATAATGAGAACCCTTTTGCTGCAGGTTCCTCAAAACAAATAAAAACTACAAAGAAAGCAGGTAAAGCGTTTATTAAATGGCAACCTTATTTCATTAAGCGTGGCAACTATGCTGTTTATGTAAGTTACACGACACTTGACAACAGTATTGATGATGCCCATTACACCGTGTTTCATCAGGGGATCGCAACAGAGTTCAGAGTTAATCAGCGTATGGGTGGAAGTACCTGGGTCTACCTTGGAACATTTACATTCGATGCAGGGAGCAGTATTGACAACTGTGTCATGTTGACCAACCAAAGTCATACTAAAGGCATCGTTACAGCGGATGCTGTACGCTTTGGCGGTGGAATGGGAAATATTGAGAGGGGCGGCTCTATAAGCGGATATCCACGTACGCTGGAGGGTGCAAGATACGCAGCGCAATGGGCTGGAGCTCCTTATGATATTTATGGAGGAAAGAAGGGGTTAGATGATTACTCAGACGACATCAATACGCGCTCTTTGATGTCTAACTGGTTGTCGGGAGGCTCCGTATATAACCCCGTGCAAGATGGTAAAGGTGTTCCTATTGAACTATCTCTCGCTGTCCACAGTGATGCAGGCTATGCTTCAGATGGAAAAACACGTTGGGGCAGTCTGGCCATTTGCACCACCGACTTCAATGATGGGCAACTCGCAAGTGGTGTCACACGGCAAGCTTCAAAGATATTTGCCGGTAATCTTCTCAATAACGCCGTCAGAGATTTGAGTAATAAATATGACGTATGGCCAAAAAGGTATTTGTGGGATCGTAACTATTCTGAGACACGTCTCCCTGGTTTTCCTTCTGCTATTATCGAGACAATGTCGCATCAGAATTTCCCAGATATGCTATTGGGACAAGATCCCAATTTCAAGTTTGACTTTGCTCGTTCGCTCTACAAAACCATAGCGCGTTTTATTAACGGCATGCATGGTCATCCTACTGTTATTGAGCCTTTACAGCCTCTGAATGTGGCCATCAGCCTCAAAGGCGACCAAGCCACATTAAGTTGGTCTCCTCAAAAAGACTCACAGGAGTCCACTGCAACCCCTACATACTTTATTGTGTATACGGCAGTAGGTAATGGTGGCTTTGATAATGGTGTTAAAACCAATCGTACTACCTTTCATATAGATCTTGAGCCCGGCATTCCCTATCATTTTAAAGTCACGGCAGGAAACCGAGGCGGGGAGAGCTTCCCATCAGAGACAGTATCGGCCGTATATGAGCCAAAAGCCTTAAAAACGATATTGGTCATCAACGGTTTCCATCGATTGTCAGCACCCGCCGTTATTAATGATGGAAAACAACAGGGATTCGATTTGGATTCAGACATAGGTGTTTCTTATGGGCTGACAGCAGGATGGAGCAGCAAGCAATATTCATTTGACATGACGCAGATGGGCAAAGAAACGAGTTCCGGTCTTGGCTACAGTGGAAACGAGCTTGCCGGGCACTTTGTTGCTGGCAATGATTTTAACTATATCATTGATCATTGTGAAGCTATCGCTTCTGCCCACCAATATAATGTAGTTAGTTGTTCGTCTAAAGCTGTTGAGACAGGTATTGTCAATCTCAACAATTACGATGCTGTCGATCTCATCTTAGGTTTAGAAAAGTTTACTCCAAATCAGACACGATATTACAAGACATTCCCACCAGAGATGATGCAAAAGTTGACGGAATATACTGCAAAGGGTGGAAAGTTGCTTGTCAGTGGCGCCTACATCGGATCAGATAATTGCATTCTTCCTTCAATGGATGACGAGGAAGGTACCACAAAGCCTCGATCTGATAACAGTCAATGGCTCAGTCAGACCCTGCACGTCAGTTGGAGTGGGACTATTAAGACAGACACTATTCAAGATATCAATGGACTTGGGCTGGATAACTTACATATATATAAGACACCCAATGCTGACCACTATTGTGTGCAGTTTGCGGATAAGCTCTCCCCTACCTCTGATGCTTTCTGCGCAATGCAATACGGTGATGGCAGTCCAGCTGCCGTTGCTTTTGATGGACATCAGACATCAAGGGCATCAAGACAAGTCTCGCGAACTTTCGTGATGGGATTCCCTTTCGAAAGTATCATGGATAAGCCAATTCGTGCAGTCATCATGAAAGGAATCCTTGCTTTCCTTTTTCGTAATTAGTGGTAAAGCGAAACTACCAGGCTATCCGAAATTGAGAATTACTCTTCCATCATCCGATAATAATAACTTCATTTACAAATAACGATTAACTTCAAATACTATGAAAATTCAAGCCAATCCATCCGGAACGAGAAGCATCGAAGTAACAGAGAAGCACCTTGCAACTATCGATAAATATTCTCTTCTTCGCAATCTTATCGACAGCAATGGCATCATTGACGAGGCGGTGCTTGACAAACTCAAGTTTAATGTCCGTTCGCTACTGGAAGGTACAGCCGGATCTGACCGTGACCTTCTCGACCTGTGCCTTGATGTGGTTTACAACAACAATATGAAGGCATTTGGTTTGCATGAGCTCGTACTGCTTTACATTAAGTGGAAGAATTCCATCCAACCCAAAGCCAGAGAAAACGATGATCCAGGCGAAGTGACCGACTAATTATGATGCAGCATCCATACCCACATTCCCAACCCATACTTACTGATTTCCTTCCGACAACGAAGAAAGAGTGCGAGCTTCGAGGTTGGATACAGCTTGATGTCATCATCTTTTCAGGTGATGCTTATGTAGACCATCCGGCTTTTGGAGCTGCAGTTATTGGTCGTATCATGGAGGCTGCCGGTTATAAGGTGGCTATTGTACCTCAGCCTGACTGGCATGGCGATTATCGCGACTTCAAGAAACTTGGGCGACCAAGACTTTTTTTCGCCATATCGCCAGGTAATATGGACAGTATGGTCAATCGCTATACTGCCAATCGCCGTATGCGTCATGACGATGCCTACAGTCCAGACTCGCGCCACGATATGCGGCCCGATTATCCAAGTGTTGTCTATACTAAAATCCTCAAGCAGCTCTTTCCAGATATCCCAGTGGTGCTGGGTGGCATTGAAGCTTCTATGAGGCGTTTCACACATTACGACTATTGGCAAGACAAACTACTCAAGCCAATTCTCTGTCTTAGCGGGGCCGATTTCTTGCTATATGGTATGGGTGAAAAAAACACGGTGGCACTCTGTAATGAGATGGCAGCCGGGAAAAAGATTTGTGAGATTGGCGACATCCCACAAACATCCTTTATGCGCAAAGAAGATGAGATTCCTGGAGGCATTCATGAAGATGATATTATGCTTCATTCTTATGAGGAATGTCTGCGGGACAAAAAGGCACATGCGGAGAATTTCCGGCATATTGAGGAAGAGTGCAACCGCATGCACGGTCAGCGCATGCTACAGAAGGTTGGAAACGAATATGTCGTGCAAAACCCTATGTATCCGCCTTTAACAACCGAAGAGTTGGATGCTGCCTTTGATTTGCCATATACGAGGCTGCCACATCCCAAATACAGAGGCAAGACCATACCGGCGTATGAGATGATCAAGTTCTCCATCAACATGCACCGAGGGTGTTTTGGTGGGTGTGCCTTCTGTACGATCTCCGCTCATCAAGGCAAGTTTGTAGTATGCCGTTCCAAAGAAAGCATCCTCAAAGAAGCAAAGAAAATCATTGCTATGCCCGACTTTAAAGGTTATATTTCAGATTTAGGTGGCCCGTCTGCCAATATGTATGGCATGCATGGGCGCAATCTGAAGGCCTGCGAGTATTGTCGGCGTCCATCGTGTGTCAACCCTGAAGTATGCCCTAATCTTTTCACGGACCATTCCAAACTATTAGAGATCTACCATGCCGTTGATGCTCTGCCTGGAGTAAAGAAAAGTTTTGTGGGTAGCGGTGTGCGCTACGACCTTATTTTGCACAAGTCGAGAGACGAAAAATCAAATAAGGCTGCAATACAATACGCGCGAGAGCTGATTATAAAGCATGTTAGTGGACGGCTGAAAGTGGCTCCGGAAAATACATCGGACCGTGTACTCAAGTTCATGAGAAAGCCGTCGTTCAAACTCTTTTATGACTTTAAACAGTTGTTTGACAAGATAAATAAGGAAGCAGGATTGCATCAGCAAATCATTCCTTACTTTATCAGCTCTCACCCTGCATGCAGGGAGGAGGACATGGCGGAACTTGCAGTGATCACAAAAGGGCTTGACTTCCATTTGGAGCAGGTTCAGGATTTTACACCGACTCCGATGACAGTCTCTACCACCGCTTTCTATACAGGTTATGATCCCTACACGTTGGAGTCTGTCTTCTGTGCGAAGACGCAAAAGGAGAAATTGGCGCAACGCATGTTTTTCTTCTGGTATAAGCCCGAGGAGAGGCAGGCTATCGAGCGAGAGCTACGTCGTATTGGAAGACCTGATCTCATCAACAAACTCTATGACGGACGCCCCCATCAAGGACGCGTGAAGTATGATAGCAAAGCGGTTGGTAGTTCGCCGGACATTCCAAAGAGAAAGAAACACACCTCTTTCAATTCTAATTTCTACCCAGAGAATAAGAAAAGAAGATGATTATCGCAGAGCAGTTTATTCAAGGTAAGCATGATGCAGAGAGTTGTGAAGACGGAATCGTAATCAACAAGGATTTCGTGGCAGTCATCGACGGGAGCACAAGTAAAGGTCTCAAGCGGATGGATCCCAATATGAGCAATGGCAGATATTGTATGTTAGCCGTCGCTCATTATATTCAACAAATGTCTGCAACAATCAGTCTTGCTCAATTTTGCGAAGGCATCACCGCCACTATTCATGCTATTTATGAAAAGAGCGGGGTCCTTGATTCCTCTCTCCAAAGGTCCATTGCCCCGATTGACCGGTTATGTGCTTCTGCGGTTATCTACAGTCATCATCGGAAGGAAATCTGGATGATTGGAGACTGTCAGTGCATGGTCGATGGCGAACTGTTCACAAACAGTAAACCGTCAGAAGCTGAGATTGCAGCTGAGCGTGCCGAGATCTTCGCAACGCAGGTCACAAGCCACCCTGACATGATTTCCAACGGACACATTGTCCACGATTATGCGCGCGATGCCGTGCTTCCTGCCCTCATCTCGTCTATGGACGGAGAGAACATAACTTATGCCGTCATTGACGGCTATCCCATTTATAGGAATGGCATAAAAGTGATTGATGTCAACGGTTCAGAAGCAGGGAAGAATATCATATTGGCCACTGATGGCTATCCTTTTCTCTGCAGGACCTTGGAAAAGAGTGAACGGAAGCTAAGAAAACAACTGAAAGAAGATCCTTTCAACATTCACTCGTTTAAGGCCACCAAAGGGCTTATGACAGGCAATGTATCTTTTGACGACCGTGCTTATGTCCGCTTCTCTCCGGCTGATGAGCAACGCTATTTCCTTACGTTGAGCTTCGACGGCACGGGGTATCATGGATGGCAGATACAACCCAATGGGGTATCCGTACAAGAGCAGTTACAAAATGCTCTCTCCAAAATACTGCGGCATAAAATAGAAGTGACCGGTGCGGGAAGGACAGATGCTGGCGTACATGCGAAAACCATGGTCTGCCACTTTGACGATGTGGCTGGGTACGACGATAAACAGATGATTTACAGGCTCAACCAACTGCTCCCAAAGGATATTGCCTGCCAGCGTCTCATTCCTGTGCCTTCTACGCTTCATGCGCGCTTTTCTGCTACACGGCGTACTTACCGTTATTTCATCCACATCGACAAGAATCCCTTCAACCGCCATTTCTCGGTGGAGACTCATTATCAGCTCGACTTCCCTCTGATGAATCATGCGGCAGAGCTGTTAGTGAAGACCACAGACTTTAAAGCCTTTTGCAAAGCTGACAACGACAGCCGAACTACGACCTGCCACGTCACCCGTGCCCAGTGGATTCAGACATCACCAAGTGAGTGGTATTTTGAAATCAGTGCAGACCGATTCTTAAGAAATATGGTTCGAGCTGTTGTCGGTACCCTTTTTGATGTAGGGCGTCACCGTATCAACCTTGAAGACTTCGCCGATGTAGTG
Organism: Hallella multisaccharivorax DSM 17128; assembly: GCF_000218235.1. Classification (GTDB taxonomy): domain Bacteria; phylum Bacteroidota; class Bacteroidia; order Bacteroidales; family Bacteroidaceae; genus Prevotella; species Prevotella multisaccharivorax. Next base: position 1,474,791 of record NZ_GL945017.1, read on the forward strand.
GCCCATGGCAGCCGATCAGACTCCGGTGAGTCTATGCCCGCTAAAGGGCTCTTCCTTTGGGAGATAGAATATTAAGAAAAATCAAGTAGGAGGTAAACACTGATTGCTTATCTCCTACTCGATTTTTATTTAGAAGAGTTATTCTTCAGTAGTGTCTTCTGAAGGCTTGAGATTGGTGTAGACATTCTGCACGTCATCAAAATCATCAAGCTTCTCAACCATCTTCTCGATGGTTTCGCGCTGGTCAGCGGGGATATCCGTAAGGTCATTCGGGATATAAGTAAACTCAGCGGAAGTGATCTCATAGCCATTGTCCTCAAGATACTTCTGAATATCACCAAAACTTGTCGGCTCACCATAGATCGTTACTTCACCCGACTCCTCATCGGTATCATACTCATCCTCGACACCATAGTCAATCAAGTCGAGGATCAGCTCGTCCATCGCCGTATCCGCCTTCGGTTTGAAAGAGAATACTGCCTTGTGGTCAAAAAGAAAAGATAATGATCCTGTCGTGCCGAGGTTTCCACTAAACTTGTTGAATACTGATCTCACATCTGCAACTGTGCGTGTTGTATTATCGGTTAGCGTGTCAACGAGGATAGCCACTCCGTGAGGGCCATATCCTTCATAAGTCACCTCCTTATATTCGCTCTGGTCCTTCCCCATAGCGTTTTTGATGGCACGCTGGATATTATCCTTCGGCATATTCTCGCGCTTGCAGGTGGCGATGATAGCACGCAGGCGCGGATTATTCTCAGGCTCTGGACCACCTGCTTTCACAGCGATGGCAATCTCTTTACCTAATTTCGTAAATGTACGGGCCATATGACCCCACCTCTTCAGCTTTGTAGCTTTACGATATTCAAATGCTCTTCCCATTGGTTTGGTTCATTTTATCTGTTTTATCTTAATTCTGCATTGAGCTGCTTCTTCAAACTTGTGATAAGCTTCTGCATCATAGACTCTATCTGCTTCTCGGACAGAGTCTTCTCTTCATCTTCAAACACAAAGTTAACTGCATAGCTCTTCTTGCCGGCTGGCAGGTTCTTGCCTTGATAGACATCGAAGAGCGTGACGCTTTTCAGCAGCTTTTTCTCAGCCTTCCGTGCGATCTGCTCTATCTGTGCAAACTCCACATTGTCGTCGACAAGCAGAGCGAGGTCTCGACTCACTGACGGGAACTTAGAGAGTTCTCTAAACTCAATCTTATTCTTCTTGGTAGCTTTCACAATGGCACTCCAATTGAGCTCCGCATAGAAGACATCCTTGTCTATACCACATTCATGGGCGACCTTCTTTGAAAGTTTTCCATACTCAGCAAGAGTTAAACCTTGTCTTGTCTTCAGTGAAAGCCCATAGGCAAAGAGATTATTGTCGGTCCCCTGCTCCATGGCGAGGCTTTGTGCCAGACCGGCTCGCTGCAGCACATTGCTAACGTATGCCTTCAACTCATAAAAAGAGGAATCCTCATCAGGATGTGCCCATGATCCTTCCACACGCTTTCCTGTCAACCACAAGGCGATATGATACTGCTGAGTATAGGCAGGGATGGGGGTAATGTGGTCGTCTTTCTCTGGATCATAGCGATAAACATTGCCTACCTCGAAGAAGCGAAGATTCTCGCGCTTACGGTTGATATTGCGCGCAAGTGACTCCAGTCCTCCAAAGACCAGTGTCTGACGCATCACACCTAAGTCCGCCGAGAGCGGGTTCATCACCTTGACAGTATTAGCCCAAGGATAAGCGTTCAACTCGTCCTTCGTGTAGTAAGCTTCTTTTGTCAGAGAGTTGTTCAGAATCTCATTGAAGCCACAGCCTACAAGCTGTTCAGAGATGATATTCTCAAGCTTATGCTCTTTATCCTCCTCATTCTGAATAGTTAAAGAAGACTTCAGCTGAGTTGGGATCTCCACATTATTATATCCATAAATGCGCAGGATGTCTTCCACCACATCGCATGGACGACGCACGTCTACCCGATAAGCGGGCACCGTCAGGTCAAGACCCTCCGTGTCCTCTTTGTTGATCTTCATCTCCAGGCTGGTCACAATGCTCTTGATGGCATCGACGCCAAGCTTTTTGCCAATCAGCCGGTCAACATACTCATAGTTGAGCCGCACATCGAAATTGGGTAATGGATGGGGATACACATCTTTGATCTGCATCGACACCTTTCCGCCTGCAAGCTCCTGGCAGAGTATAGCCGCCTGCTTGAGGGCATAGATGGTACCATTGGGGTCCACGCCACGCTCAAAGCGGAAGCTGGCATCAGTGGAGAGGCCATGATGACGCGCGCTCTTGCGGATCCAGGTGGGGTGGAAATAAGCTGACTCCAGCACCACGTTCTTAGTCGTCTCGTATGTGCCTGAGCCCTTGCCGCCAAAGATACCCGCGATACACATGGGCTCTTTGGCATTACAGATGCTCAGATCGTGTTCGCCCAAGATGTGTTCCTCGCCGTCAAGAGTCACGAATTTCGTGCCTTCGGGCTGTGTACGCACCACGATCTTGTGGCCGATCACTTTGTCAGCATCGAAGCAATGCATTGGCTGGCCGTAAGCCATCATGATGTAGTTGGTGATATCGACGATGTTGTTGATAGGTCTCAAGCCAATAGTGGAGAGCTTTTCCTGCATCCACTTAGGGCTTTCCTTTACCTCACAGTCGGTAATGCTCAGGCAGGCATAACGCTTGCAAGCCTCCGTGTTTTCAATTTCCACATCAATAGGCATCGACTCGTTGTCAACATGAAACTTGGTGCAGTCGGGACGATGGAGACTTGTCTTGTATCCGCGCTGTATGAGCCATGCGTAGAGGTCGCGGGCCACACCATAGTGAGAGAGAGCGTCAGCACGGTTGGCAGTGATGTCGATATCAATCACCCAATCGCTATCGAGATGATAATACTCCGCAGCGGGAGTGCCCACCACGGCCTCCTCAGGGAGCACGATGATGCCGTCATGGCTCGTGCCCACGCCGATCTCATCCTCAGCACAGATCATGCCGAAAGAGTCGACACCGCGCAGGCGGCTTTTCTTGATGACAAACTCCTTATCGCCGTCGTAGAGCTTGCAGTCCAAGTCAGCAACGATCACTTTTTGCCCCGCTGCCACATTGGGTGCGCCACAGACGATTTGCTGTGGCTCGCCTTTACCCAGGTCAACAGTGGTGACATGCAGATGGTCGCTGTTGGGGTGCATCTCGCACGTGAGCACCTTGCCCACATAAAGCCCCTTCAGACCACCCTTGATGGCTTCCACCTCATCAAGGGCATCCACTTCCAACCCCGTAGAGGTCAGCGCGTCGGCAGTCTCTTGGGGAGAAAGGTCAAAGTCAACGTATTCCTTAAGCCATTTATATGATATTTTCATTTTAAGATTGATATTTTCTGCAAAATTACTAATAATCTATGAGCCAGGCAAACTGACTGGCGATTTTTTCCTTTATGCCGCAAAATACGGGGGAGTGCGTCAGGTCTCATCCTTGAGTACCGGAAGCGACAGATGGTATTTCACCGCAAGGATGCGGACGACGACAATGAATAGGAAAGTAGTGATCACAGTCACCGGCAAGTTCACCTCCAGTTCATTGAACATCCAATAGAGCAGTCCGCCTATGACACTGGCCATGGCATAGATCTCCTTGCGCAAGACGACGGGCGTCTTATTGAGCAGCACATCGCGGATTACGCCGCCGGCGCATCCGGTGATGCAGCCCATCACGATGGCCACCCAAAAGGGGAAACCGCATTCGAGAGTCTTTTGGATTCCCGTAATTGTGAATGACGCAAGGCCCAATGTGTCGAAAAAGAACCAGGCATTGTCAAGGCGGCGAAGCAATTTTGAGAACGAGATTACGAAGATCTGGGCGACGATCGTACAGATAATATAGAGTGGCGAGGTCATCCAAAATGGGGGAAGCCCCAACATGACATCGCGCAGGGTTCCACCCCCAATGGCCACGGCAAAGCCGCAGACAAATCCTCCGAACCAGTCGAAGTGCTTGGCGGCAGCATGGCGGATACCGGAGATGGCAAAAGCCAAGGTGCCGAGAATCTCGATGATAGTCTGTACAGTGTGAACTAATTGTGGATCAGCAAATTGCATGGCAATACTTAAACCTTATTGATGGGCTCTCCCTGAAGGAAGGCCTTGATGTTGGCCATACAAATATCCATCAGTCTTCGGCGTGCCTCCAGTGTGGCCCAAGCCACATGCGGGGTGATATAGGCATGCGGCTGTCTGAATAGCGGATTGTCAGGGCGCGGCGGCTCCTCGGCCATCACATCGGCCCCATAGCCGCCTAACTGTCCTCCGGCGAGCGCGTCGGCTATGGCCTGCTCATCGACGAGCGCACCGCGGGCAGTATTGATGAGAATTGTGCCCTGCCGCATCTTTGAGATACTGTCGGCATTGATGAAATGGAAGTTATCCTTTGTCAGCGGGCAATGGAGACTCACAATGTCTGAGGAGTGCAGCAGTCCGTCGAGCGTGGCTTTATAGACACCTTCCGGGAGCTGTGACTGATCTTTCGACGTATAGGCGAAGACACGCATGCCGAAAGCGAGGGCCACCTGAGCCACACGCTGCCCGATGTGGCCAAGTCCTACAATGCCCAACGTCTTGCCAGACAACTCTGGCAGTGGTGTATCCCAATAACAGAAATCCGGATTGCGCGACCAGCGCAGGCCTTCACCTTCCTTGTCAGCAGCACGGTTCTGGTCGGCATAATGAGCTACCTGATTGGTGATATTGAGAATATGAGCGAAGGTGGCCTGCACCACGCTCTCTGTGGAATAGGACGGGATATTGCACACTATTACACCATGACGATGGGCCGACTCAGTGTCAATGTTGTTATAGCCCGTAGCCAGAATGCCGATATATTTGAGTTTCGGCAGTTGGCGGATAACTTCATCGGTCATGTCGATCTTATTCATCAGCACGATGTCGGCGTCTTTGGCGCGCACGATGACCTGGTCAGGGGCTGTCCGCTCATAGACCTTCAACGCGCCGAAGGCCTTCAGAGGCTCCCAGGAGAGATCGCCTGGATTGGCGGCGTGGCCGTCAAGTACTACAATATTCATCATATCGAATTAAAAATTTATAAGGTTGCTATATAGTAAAAAATCAATGTCAGCCGTATTCTCTCTTCCTCTACAGTGTAATGGCATCGCCTCTACAGTGTAATGGCATCGCCTCTACGGTGTAATGGCATCGCCTTTACGGCGTAATGGCATCGCCTCTACGGTGTAATGGCATCGCCTCTACGGTGTGTATAATGGCGCCGCTACATTTTATATCTGTCACCCCAGCACTGCAGCATGCGCTGGTAAAGCTTTTCTTCCGCCGGCGAGTGCTGGGCGTGCCAGAAACGCTTCTGCCGCATCTCGTCGGGAAGATACTGCTGTGGTGTGAAATTGCCTGGATAGTCATGTGGATACTTATAGCCATCGTGGTAGCCCAACTGCTCCATGAGCTTTGTGGGGGCGTTGCGAAGCGGCAGGGGCACCGGCTGGTTGCCGCTTTGCTTCACTTCCTCAATGGCCGTGTTGATGCCCATGTATGCCGAATTACTTTTGGGACTGGTGGCCAGATAAACGGCAGCCTCGGCCAAGGGAATGCGCCCTTCAGGCCATCCTATCTTCATGACGGCATCGAAAGCGGCATTGGCCAGTAGCAGTGCATTAGGGTTGGCGAGCCCGATATCTTCGGCTGCGGAGATGACGAGCCGCCGCGCGATAAACTGCGGGTCCTCGCCTCCCTCGATCATCCTCGCCATCCAGTAGAGTGCCGCGTCAGGATCAGAGCCGCGAATGCTCTTAATGAAGGCGGAGATGATGTCGTAGTGCATCTCTCCCTGCTTGTCGTAGGCCAGGGGGTTGGTCTGCAACTCCGCTTCCACCCGCTCATCGGTAATCACCACATCGTCTCCGTTGACAGAGCCGACTATCAGCTCAAGGATGTTGAGCAGTTTGCGGGCATCGCCGCCACTGTAACGCATCATGGCGCCTGTCTCCTTGAGCTCAATGTGCTTTTTCTTCAGTTCTGAGTCTGTCGCTATGGCTCTGTTAATGATTTTCAGCAGATCCTCCTTGCCAAGCGATTTCAATACATAGACTTGGCAGCGAGAGAGTAGCGGACGGATGACCTCGAACGAAGGATTCTCCGTCGTGGCTCCAATGAGCGTTACCACGCCACGCTCCACAGCTCCAAGCAGTGAGTCTTGCTGTGACTTGGAGAAGCGGTGGATCTCATCAATAAAAAGAATGGGCGAGGCATTGTTGAAAAATCGTCCGTTCTTAGCACGCTCGATAACCTCCCTGACATCCTTTACTCCGCTGGTGACCGCGCTGAGCGTAAAGAAGGGTACCTTCATCTCTGCAGCCACTATCTCGGCCAGTGTGGTCTTGCCCACACCTGGAGGCCCCCACAGAATAAACGACGAGATCTTTCTGCTTTCAATCATTTTGCGCACCACACCGCCACGCCCAACAAGATGCTGCTGGCCGACATAGTCGTCAAGGGTGCGCGGGCGCATGCGCTCTGCCAATGGTTCCATAGTCTTCTTGAGGTCTTTTAGATGGGCCGTACAATGCGGATACCCAACGCTGATTTCTGGTGATAAAGATATGTCTTCAACAAGTTGTTGTCCTCCACTACTCGATGATAGATGGCCGAGGCATTGAGCATGTGCAGTCCGTCGCTATGCCATACGGCAATGCCGAGGTGGCTGATTTCCAATCCCTTCTTAGTGGTCACAATGGCGATAATGTCGCCATTATGAACGGTCTTCCGCATCAGCCGGCTGTCATTCACCATGCTCTTCGGTATATAGCGCTGGCGGGTGCCGGTGATAGACTTCTCCATCTCCGCTATCTGGCGGACCCACTGAGCTCTTCTGCTTAGCATGGGGTAGCTCTCTAAATGCGTCGTCATATAGTCGGCCTTCACTGTCTGGACGGCTGAGAAAGGCGGATTGGGCGACTGTATATCCGCCACAAGACCTTCGTGGACATTTTCCTGAATCCAGTAAGTGAAGTAATGCTGGCGGGTGGGATACGACACCACCCCTCCCTTATATCGTACCTGCCGCAGATTGGCACAGTAAGCGGCAAATGTGGGCTTGCCCTGCCGCATACACCTTGACAGGGCAAGAACCGTCTCCACGTAGGTGGTGCAGTCAAGCTGGCGGAGGTTGACGACGAGCCTTTCCGTCTTATTCTTTTCCAATGTCTTTGCCACGTAGGGCAGCCCCTTCAACGAACGGGCAAAAAAGACCATGTAGGACCCCATCGACTTGTCCTTAAGCCTTCCCGCATCCCTCAGTAGCCCCATCGCCTTCATGGAGTCGGACTTCGTGTAGTCCACGCCCTGAGCCTGGAGACTAAGTGCCAGTAAAAGGGGAAGTATACCCAATATGATTCTCTTCATTTCTTTCTGTATTGTTTTTTTAAACCGAAATTATAACCTGAATAGATGTAGACATTACCGAATGTGGTATTGGCTGAGAAATTGGCTTTTCGGTAATTATACGTGTGAAAGACGGCGCTGGCGCCTGCATACCACCGTGTATCATTCCACACGAGTCCCAGTCTCGACACGCCGTCGAGCATGATATCCCTGATATTAAAATTGCGGAAGAAATTCTTGTTCTCACCATTGGACTTGCCTTTCAACTGCTTGTATCCCAACGCTGCCTGCAGGGAGATGTCGAAGAGCCAGTTGCGGGCGAAGACCCAATTGTAAGCATAGCCGCCGCTGAGCGAGAAGTCAGTATAGTCAATATTAGAAAAGTGTATGGCGGTATCGCCCACGGTCTCTGCTGTGCCCTTGCCTACCACTTGGTCCATTAGCCGGTGAAACTTGTCCCAGTTTACATTCAGCTTGTGGCGGGAATAGCTCATGCCGGCGAGTGCGCTGCCTGTCGAGCGGCGCTGCTGTGTGCTCTGACTGTAGGCGGCCGGATAAGAGAACCTTTGATGATTGAAGATGTAGTAAGCGTTGATACCCCGCTCAGAGGTCTCAAAACCATCGAAATTCTGCCGTTTCATCGCTCTATCGACAGATTTGTCGCCGAAGTTGATGCCGCCGATTCGATAGTTGTCGCCCGACTTTCTGAAAAAGATGTCCACACCTATCTGCGGGGCATACAGACTGAAATTAATCGCTTCACGCGCTTCGTTACCCAACTGCCGCAGGTCAATAGTGTAGCCCAGAAAAACAAGACGCCAGCCAAAATACGGTCCTATCTTATAAGAAGGCTCGGGTGAAAACACTACCTCATGACCATTGCGCGTCTTGAGTGTGTAGCCCTCAAAACTGATAGTGTTTTGCAGCATGATCGTGAAATTATACTTCTGCGGCTCGATATAGTTGGTATCCACCCGTGAAAAATTGCGTACCATCCTCATAAACCCCGACAGCCTTTTCGTTGGGGTGGCAGCAGGAATGCTGTCAGCACACGCAGCGCCAGAGAGCCCTGAGAGGAGAATCAATAGCCATATTAACCGTGTGCGCATTCTTTCCTGTCAACCTTTTATGCTGCAAACTTACGATAATTTTCGATCATGACAAAGAGGAATAACATTTTTTTGGCTCTATTCTTCCCCATTTGTTTGGCGGTAATACCCTAATGCTTAATAACGATAGTCTAATGCTTAACGCCGATGTCCTATTGCTTAACGATGATGTCCCATTACTTAACGATGATATCCTATTGCTTGGCAGCAACGATAAAAATGAAACCGAGCGCGTCCCTGAAGAGCGCCAGCTTCATAGCTGCACTTCTCCCTCACAATTAGTGCAGGGTGGCCCCCCCGTGGGCCACCTAAAATAATGTTCGACAGATTGAATGTTGGTTGGAATATTATTTGAGATAGGGCGCAAGGCTCTACCCTGCACTCCCTCACATCCGTCCGGACGCGTTCATTCGTGTCATTCATCATCAATGGCGTCAGAACTTTCCCAGGACACGGTCCATCACCCAATTGACCGGGGTAGCACTGACTGATGTGGCTGTACAGGTATCTATGCCTTGCAAATGATGGATGACGGAAGTGATGATAGGCAACTGCAAATAAGGGGGATTGGGTACAATAATGCTTCGTGACCCAGAGTTATTGACCAGCTGGATGGGGTCATAGTTATATACACTAAAAGAGAGTATGCCCTTGTCGCCTATCACCGTTATGCGGTCGGCCTTGGCGCTCTCATGTCCCACGAAACACCAAGACGCACTGCCCGAGATGCCACTGTCAAAGATGAACACTGCCGAGATAGTGTCCTCTGCCTCATAGAGATGCTCGCGGTTCGTGGGATAGCCATGGGCTCGGACAATGATTCCGAAGAGTTCTTGGAGCAAATCGAGCTGATGGGGTGCCAGGTCATAGAAATAGCCGCCGCCGGAGATGTCGGGCTGTAACCGCCACGGTTTTGAGGACGAGGCACTGTAATCCAGGTCACGTGGAGGCACGGCAAACTGCAGCTGCACAGTGAGCACCTTGCCAATACCGTCAGAGGCGATAATGTGCCGCACCCTGTTGAAATAAGGCAGATAGCGGCGGTAGTAAGCCACGAAGCAGGGTACGCCTGTCTGCTCGCTGATGCGGTTGACGCGGATACAGTCTTCATAGTTGGCCGCCAATGGTTTCTCCACATAGCACGGTTTACCGGACCGCATGCACATGACGGCGTATGTAGCGTGGGAGGACGGCGGCGTGGCGATGTAGACGGCATTGACATCGGGGTCGTCGATGAGCTCCTGAGCATCGGTATACCATTTTGGTATGTTGTGCCGTTGCGCATAGGCCTTCACACGCTCTCCGTTACGGCTCATCACAGCCACGACACAGGACCCCTCAACCTCATTGAAAGCAGGTCCTGATTTCTTCTCCGTGACCTCCCCGCAGCCGATGAATCCCCATCGTATTTGTCTCATGCTAAATTACGATCGTTATTCTCATCCAATGCAGTGACCGGTACGGGACCGGCCACTGCACTAAATATCTTATGCCAGACCGAGGCTCTTCTTGATAGCCTCAATCTTCTCCATTCCTTTCCTGTCAAGAGCCTCATACTCCGAAGCGTCATGCATCACGCCCTTGACCTCGATATAGAACTTAATCTTCGGCTCTGTGCCTGAGGGGCGCACGCTGACTTTCGTATCATCGCCGCAGAACCACTGCAGCACATTGCTTGTCTCAGGCATGACGAGCTTCGTCCTGTTACCCTTGTCGTCAACAGCCTCAAGCGTCTTGTAGTCTTTCCACAGCACGACCTTAGAGCCGCCAAGCTCCTTCGGCGGATTGGCGCGGAAGTCGGCCATCATCTTCTGTATCTCCTCGGCACCGGCCTTGCCCGGACGCTCCACATTGACCGTGAACTCCTTGGAGAAGCCGTACTCCTTATAGATATCCATCAGGATGTCATAGAGAGACTTTCCCTTATCCTTGGCGTAAGCGCAGATCTCAGCCAGCAGTGAGCATGCCGACACAGCGTCCTTATCGCGGACAAAGTCCTCAGCCAGAAAGCCGTAGCTCTCCTCGCCGCCACCGATATACTGCTGCCTGCCTTCAGAAAGCCGGATTTCACGGGCAATCCATTTAAAGCCCGTGTAGCAGTCTCGCATCTCCACACCCTGCTTGTCTGCAATCTTTTTGATGAGCTCCGTCGTCACAATAGTCTTGACGATGAAGTCAGTCGGCTTCAGCAGCCCCTTAGCCTTACGGTTGGAGATGATGTACCACAGGAAGATCATGCAAGTCTGGTTGCCGTTGATGAGCACCCACTCGCCCTTGTCGTTCTTGCAGGCCATGCCCACGCGGTCAGCGTCAGGGTCAGAAGCCATGAGGATATCGGCATCGAGCTTCCTGGCATCGCGCAGACCGAGTGTCAGCGCCTCGGCGAACTCGGGGTTGGGACGGTCCACAGTGGGGAAGTTTCCGTCTTTAATCATCTGCTCAAAGACACAGTGAACATTGTCAAAGCCCCAATAAGCCAGAGAGCGCGGAATGATGACGCGGCCGGCTCCATGCAGCGGTGTATAGACAATCTTCAGGTCATGCTGCTTCCTGATGACCCCGGGGTCGATGCTGACAGTACGGATCCTGCGCAGATACGGCTCGTCGATATCCTCGCCGATAATCTGGACAAGATCCTTGTTGCCCCGGAACTTCACGTCGGCAATGGCGCACCTGCTCACCTCGTCAATGATGCCCTTGTCGTGCGGCGCAAGCACTTGGGCTCCATCCTCCCAGTAGGCCTTGTAACCGTTATATTCACGGGGATTGTGGCTGGCTGTGATGTTTACACCGCCTTGGGCCTTGAGATAACGGATGGCAAAAGAGCACTCCGGCGTCGGGCGGAGGTCGTCGAAGAGATAAGCCTTGATGCCGTTGGCCGAGAAGATGTTGGCCACTGTCTCGGCATACAGACGGCTGTTGTTACGGCAGTCATGACACACAACGGCAGATATCTCCTTGCGGTCCTTAAAGTTTTTCTTTAAGTAGTTGGCAAAGCCCTGGGTTGCCATGCCTACCGTATAGATGTTCATGCGGTTCGTGCCTGCGCCCATGATACCGCGCAGGCCGCCCGTACCAAACTCGAGATCCTTGTAGAAACTTTCAATGAGATCTGTCTTGTCGGAATTGTCCAGCATAGCCTGGACCGAAACGCGCGTCTCTTCATCAAAGGCAGGAGAAAGCCACTGTCTGGCCCTGGCCTCACACTGGGCAATAAGCTCTTTGTTATTATCCATAACTGATAGGGTTTAAAAAGTGTTTTACATATTTTTATGTCGCAAAGATAGCATTTATTTTCCTAATAATAGACAGTATGCAAATTAATTTTTGTAAATTTGCAGTTGTAACTCAACAAACATGATAAGATAGTATGTATTTCTCTGGAACAGCCATCGCCTTGTGCACTTTTTTTATAATTGGTGTCTTCCACCCCATTGTCATCAAGACCGAATATTACTTCGGCACACGTCCCTGGTGGATATTTCTTTTGACAGGCATTGCCTGTATGGCGGGCTCCCTCTGTATTGAGAGCACGTTCCTCTCTGCCGTCGCCGGCGTGGCAGGCGCCTCCAGTCTTTGGGCCATCGGAGAGCTCTTCGAGCAGAAGAAACGCGTGGAGAAAGGATGGTTCCCGAAGAACCCGAAGAGACAATAAACATCACAGAGACTGGAAAACACCTTATTGCGACGTGCAACATTGCAACGCTTTTGGGTTGTCACAGCATCACCCCCAGTGCAATCATAAAAAAAATAAAATCCATAGCCGTTCGTTTCTTTTTTAGTACCTTTGTGGGCAATAGCATAAGCTGAATCTGATTTTTATTATAATAACTAATTTATTAGAACAATTTTAAAGAGCTATGACAATCGATGAGTTTAATTTTGCCGATAAGAAGGCAATTGTCCGCGTAGATTTCAATGTGCCATTGGATGAGAATGGCCACGTGACGGACGACACCCGTATCCGTGGTGCTCTGCCCACCCTGAAGAAGATCCTGAATGATGGCGGCGCTCTGATCATGATGAGCCACATGGGCAAGCCTAAGGGCAAGGTGAATGCCAAGCTGAGCCTGAGGCAGATCGTTCCTGACGTGAGCAGGGCACTTGGTGTTGACGTGAAGTTCGCTCCCGACTGCGGCAAGGCTGACGCCGAGGCCGCCGCCCTGAAACCCGGTGAGGCACTGCTGCTGGAGAACCTCCGCTTCTATCCCGAAGAGGAGGGCAAGCCTGTAGGCGTAGAGAAAGGTACCCCTGAGTACGACGCTGCCAAGGCAGAGATGAAGAACCGTCAGAAAGACTTCGCCAAGAAGCTCGCTTCTTACGCAGAGGTTTATGTCAACGACGCTTTCGGCACCGCACACCGCAAGCACGCCTCTACAGCCGTCATTGCCGATTATTTCGACAAGGACCACAAGATGCTCGGCTACCTCATGGAGAAAGAGGTGAAGGCTATCGACAACGTGCTGAAGAACGCCCGGCATCCTTTCACCGCCATCATCGGTGGCTCCAAGGTCAGCTCCAAGCTCGGCGTCATCAAGAACCTCCTCGACAAGGTCGACAACCTCATCATCGGTGGGGGTATGGGTTACACCTTCGTCAAAGCTCAGGGCGGCCACATCGGCAACTCTCTGCACGAGGACGACCTCATGCCCGAGGCTCTGAACGTCATCAAGACGGCCAGAGAGAAAGGTGTGAACCTCTCTCTGTCTGTCGCCACCGTCTGCGGCAGGGAGTTCAAGAACGACACTCCGCGTAAGGTGTTTCCTATCAATCAGATTCCTGACGGATGGGAGGGTATGGACGCCTCCGAAGAGAGTCTGGACAACTGGAAGAAGATTATCCTCTCTTCCAGGACCATCCTGTGGAACGGCCCTGTAGGCGTTTTCGAGCTTGAGAACTTCGCTCACGGCACCGGCGAGATCGCCAAGACTGTGGCAGAGGCCACACAGAAGAACGGCGCTTACTCGCTCGTGGGCGGCGGCGACTCTGTTGCCGCTGTCAACAAGTTCGGTCTGGCCGACAAGGTGAGCTATGTCTCTACAGGTGGCGGTGCCATGCTCGAGGCCATCGAGGGCAAAGTACTCCCCGGCGTGGCTGCTATTGAGGGCTGATCTTGAATCACAGAATCATCATTCTTCTCATCTCATTGCTCTGTGCCACCGCAAAGGCACAGCGCAGTGAGATTTTTGTTTCTACCATTGCTTCTCTCCAGGTCGTTCCAGGGAACAACTGGATGGAGCCGTTGCCTGTGATCGGCTTGTCACCGGCCAATAACGGCAATGATTCCAATAATGCCGGCGAGGGTTTTGTCACCATTGCCTTTGACGAGCTCTCTCACGACTATCACCGCTACACTTACACCGTGCAGCACTGTGAGGCTGACTGGACACCATCCGAAGAACTGTTGGAAAGCGATTATGTCGACGGCTTCGCCTCAGGAAACACCATCGACGACTATGGACAGTCGGTCAACACCAACACGCCATACACTCATTACAAACTGACACTCCCCAATGACCGCTGCCGGCTAAAACTAAGCGGTAACTACACCGTCACGGTCCATGATGAGGACACCGGCAACACGCCCGTGCTCAAGGCCTGTCTCATGGTGACGGAACAAAGCATGAAAAGTGCGATGGAGCAGACTGCGAACACGGACATCGACATCAACGGCAGTCATCAGCAACTAAGCATCAGCCTCAATTTCGGCTCCAACCGTGTCACATCGCCGTCAACACAGATCAAGACCGTCGTGCTACAGAACGGCCGGTGGGACAACTGTGTCTGTAATCCGAAGCCACAGTATATCAGGGCAGACGGCATGGCGTGGGACCATAACCGCAGCCTCGTTTTCCCCGCCGGAAACGAGTATCACAAGTTTGAGATCCTCGACCCCACCCACACCACCATGGGCTTGGAGCGTGTTGGGTGGGATGGAAAACACTACAATGCATGGGTGTTCATGGACGAGCCGCGCCCAAACTATATTTACGATGAGGATGTCGACGGTGCCTTCTGTATCCGGAATTCTGATAATGTCAACAATAATACGCAAAGTGACTACATTCTCACCCATTTCACGCTGAAAGCTTCACGGCAAACGGCCGATGTTTACCTGAATGGCGCATGGACGCAAGATAACTTTGATGAGCGCTACCGGATGACTTGGAATGAAAACGACGGCCTCTATGAAGCCGTCGTCCCCCTCAAACAGGGCTATTACAATTACCAATATCTCTTGATGCGTGCCGACGGCACCACAGTTCCCCTACCTTCTCAAGGTAACTATTATCAAACAGAAAACAGCTACCAACTACTTGTCTACTTCCGTGGTCAGGGAGAGCGCACCGACCGGCTCGTCAACTATCTCAACCTATCCTCTCGCCTACCTTGATAATTTCAAGATAAGCCGTCCCCTCTTCAAGATTATCAAGTGAACCAGACAGGTAAGCCACCTTGTCCTCATTGGTCACATAGCCTTTTTGTCTCAGCATACGGATGGCGGCGTTGAAGATGTCGTCGTGCGAGGCCTCTTCTTTCTGTCGGACGGCAATCACGCCATAAGAAAGGTTCAGCCAGCGCTGCAGCTTGTCATTATAACAGATGGCAAGAATGGGCTTGGGGCCACGGTACGATGCCAGACAGCGGGCCGTATAACCCGAACGTGAGGCTGTGATGATGCCTTCAACCCCCAACAGGCGTGTAGACTCAATAGCAGCATGAGACAAGAATTCGCGTTGAGAGCAATGATCATTGAGCGGCACATTATAAATAGAGTCAAAGTTTTGGCGGTCGTTCTCAGCCTGTTCAGCAACTGTTGCCATGGTCTCCACGGCCTCGAGCGGGTATTTACCTGCTGCTGTTTCTCCACTGAGCATCAAGGCATCGGTATTACTATAGATGGCGTTGGCAATATCTGTGACCTCTGCACGCGTTGGCCGAGGATTGTTGATCATGGTGTGCAGCATCTGCGTAGCCACAATCACCGGTTTGTGGTGCTCTACGCACTTACGGATGATCATCCGCTGAATGCCGGGGATTTTCTCCACGGGCACTTCAATGCCTAAATCGCCGCGCGCCACCATGATACCGTAGCTTGCCTTGATGATCTCGTCAATATTGTCGACACCCTCCTGATTCTCGATCTTCGAAATAATCTTGATATCTGAAAGGTGCTTATCAAGAATTCTCTGAACGGCATGCACATCATCTGCCGACCGCACAAAACTATGGGCGATGAAGTCGATGTTTTCGTCAATGGCCAACTGAATATTCCGCTTATCCTTCTCGGTCAGGGCAGGCAAATCAATGTGCTCACCCGGCACATTGACGCTCTTGTGGGCACCGAGCACACCGTCATTTTGTACTTCAACATAGACTGTAGGGCCCTCAATGCCCGTCACCTTCATGCCGATGGCGCCGTCGTCGAAGAGAATGACGTCACCCACTCTCACATCCTTAGCGAAGTCAGGAAACGACACATTGATGATGTCGTGGGTGGTTTCCATCTCCGGACGCCCGAAAATCTTCACAGCCTCACCTGTTCTATATTGTATAGGTTCTTTGACATCTGTGGTCCTTACCTCAGGCCCCTTAGTGTCGATGAGGATACCGATATGAGGCGAAACGGCACGAGTGTTTTCGATGATGGTGCGGATGCCATCCGGCGTGGCATGCGCTGTGTTCATTCTCACTACATTCATGCCTGCGTTGAACAATCCGCGAATGAAATCGACATCACAACGACGGTCACTGATGGAGCATACTATTTTTGTCTGTTTCATGAAACTATCATTATTATCCTTTGGCAAAGATAGGATATTTTTCCTTTTCCTACAAATCTTTTGAATGAAATTATCACTAAAAAAGCCACTCTAAGGCAGCCTTGAGAGATGAACCCGCCAGTAGCCATCTATCAGTCTGATAGGAATGTGAAATTGACGCTTGGTGACTCTGTGTGGTGCCGCTCCTATCGTGTCCATGGCAAGATAATCTTTTACTGTCAGAGTAGCAATAACTGTAGAATCGTCAATATTGCTCAAATCATCCACCGTGATATCTGCTGCGTATTTCTTGGCACGCAAAGAGTCAATGTCTTCCTCAACAACTTGGGATGCCGCAAACCGCAGCCATTTCTCGGACTGAGGGGTCACACATGGTACCGCGTCTTTAAAGCGCCAATTGAAATAAGCCGTCGAGAAAGAATCGACAGCCGAACGGGGATCATTCTGACCACTCTCACCACAGCCAGTAGTTATCAAGCACAGACACAACGATGATGCAAGGCAAATACCAAATAGACTTTTCATGAACAATAAAAGGGATTTGAGAAATTATTGAATGAAACAAAGGCAGGAGACAAGCCCACAGCCCATCCCCTGCCCTATCTTATTTAAGTAATAATCGTGTGATTGGAGATTACTTACCCTTCTCCATGTCAGCCCTGAGCTTGGCAAGCACGTCAAGGTCTCCGAGAGAGGTACCGGCCTGCACGTTGTTGATGACGGGAGCGTCATTCTGCTTGCGTGCGCCACTGTTTGCATGACGATGCTGACGAGGCTCATCGTGACCCTCCTCAAAAGTACGGCTGTGAGAGAGGATAATGCGGTGAGAGTCCTTGTTGAACTCAATCACCTTGAACGGAAGCTCCTCACCAAGCTTAGCCTGTGAGCCGTCTTCCTTTGTAAGATGCTTTGGAGTAGCGAAGCCCTCACCGCCCTCATCAAGCGTGATGACAGCACCCTTGTCCATCATCTCAGTGATCTTGCCGTTGTGGACAGATCCCTGCTGATAAAGAGCCTCATACTTATCCCAAGGATTCTCCTCAAGCTGCTTGTGGCCGAGGCTCAGACGACGGTTCTCCTTGTCGATCTCCAAAACCACCACATCAATATCAGCACCGATTGTAGTGAACTCAGAAGGATGCTTCACCTTTTTGGTCCAAGAGAGATCAGAGATGTGGATCAGGCCGTCGACACCCTCCTCCAGCTCTGTGAAGATACCAAAGTTGGTGAAGTTGCGAACCTTAGCCTTGTGAACAGAGCCCACTGGATATTTCTCCTCAATGTGCTCCCAAGGATCAGCCTTGAGCTGCTTCAGGCCAAGAGACATCTTGCGCTCCTGACGGTCGAGAGACAGAATGACAGCCTCAACCTCATCGCCCACATGCAGGAACTCCTGCGCAGAGCGGAGATGCTGGCTCCAAGACATCTCAGAGACATGGATAAGACCCTCAACACCAGGCTGGATTTCAACGAAGGCACCATAATCGGCGATAACGACAACTTTACCCTTCACGTGGTCGCCCACCTTCAAGTCAGGATCGAGGCTATCCCATGGATGCGGAGTAAGCTGCTTCACGCCGAGAGCGATACGCTTCTTTTCCTCGTCGAAATCGAGGATCACCACCTTGATCTTCTGATCAAGTGCAACCACCTCATGAGGATCGCTCACGCGGCCCCAAGAGAGATCTGTGATATGAACGAGCCCGTCCACACCACCGAGGTCGACAAACACACCGTAAGAGGTGATATTCTTGACGGTACCCTCGAGCACCTGACCCTTCTCCAGGTGAGAGATAATTTCTTTCTTCTGTGCCTCCAGCTCGGCCTCGATGAGCGCCTTGTGAGAAACAACCACGTTGCGGAACTCCTGGTTGATCTTCACAACCTTGAACTCCATGGTCTTGCCTACGAACACATCGTAGTCGCGTATAGGATGGACGTCAATCTGCGAGCCGGGCAGGAAGGCCTCAATCCCCAGAATGTCTACGATCATACCGCCCTTCGTGCGGCACTTGATGTAGCCCTGGATAACTTCGTCGTTCTCCATAGCCCTGTTGATATCTTCCCAGCTCTTGGCCAGACGGGCTTTCTTGTGAGAGAGAACAAGCTGACCGCGCTTGTCTTCCTGATCCTCGACATAAACCTCTACTTTGTCGCCCACCTTCAGATCAGGGTTGTAGCGGAACTCAGAAGCGGAGATGATGCCATCACTCTTGTAGCCGATGTTGACCACCACTTCTTTTTTGTCGATAGAGGTGACCGTACCCTCGACAACCTCATGGTCCTGAATCTTGCTCAGGGTGTTGTCGTAGGCCTTAGCCTGGTCTTCCTTGCTCACACTGGAGCTTGCGCCATTCTCAAACTCTTCCCAGTTGAAGTCATCCAATGGCTTTACGTTCTTGACGTCGTTGTAATTAGACATAAATAATATTGTTTGTAAAATTAATAAAGTTAGACTTTATGTGAAATATTCGGGCATACGAAGTGCCTTCGCTGAATCGGATACAAAGTTACTGCTTTTCACCGTGTTCTTACACATTCACAGCTAAGCAGAAGAGAGATTTATGGATTATTAACTTTAAATTTATTTGAAATAGTACAGGAACTGTGCTTCTCCCTTGAGAGCAGGCTTGCGCTGTCCCTCTATCTCAATGGCAAAGTCGATGTAGGCTTTGCAGATGCCGCGAAGGTTCTCAATATTGGCCAGCGAGGCCGTCATGCGGATGCGGCTGCCAGTAATGACAGGCTGCCCGAAGCGCATCTTGTCCATACCATAGTTGACCATCATCTTAAGGTTGTTCACCTCAACGATCTGCCCCCAGAGATGTGGCAGCAAAGCCAATGTTAGATACCCGTGGGCAATGGTGTTCTTATAAGGGCTTTCTTGCCTGGCACGATCTACATCCACATGAATCCATTGGTGGTCAAGTGTGGCATCCGCAAAAGCGTTGATACGATCCTGATCTACTTTCAGCCATTCAGAGGTGCCCAGAGGTTTGCCTAAATAAGTGGCAAACTCATCATAAGAATTGATAACTGTTTTCATGCTAATGCTTCTTTTTCCTGCAAAGGTAAGCACATTTTCTGAAAGTGGCAAAAAAATCTTCCCCCTTTACAGCGTAAAGGCAATGCGTCTACACTGTAAAGGCAATGCGTCTACGGCGTAAAGGCAATGCGTCTACACTGTAAAGGCAAATCATACTATGCACGGATGCATTAGACAATATGTGCAACATGGTTGCACTCCAAAAGAGTAGAAAAATCGATAATAATTTGGAGCAAGTGGATCAGAGTAAAGGATATGGTGCATTTATGCCACATCCTCTTTATTTTTCTTTATCTTCCCTTTAAAACTCATAACCCAGATTAATGAAGAGGTTGACGCGTTTCGTCTTGTTGGAATAGCCCAATGTAGCGCCCAATGGACCAAAAATAGTTCTATAGTAGTAAGCGGCCTGACAACCCAGCAGTGTGTGAGACTTCAGCAACCTGGCAGCTCTGTGTGATGGTTGTGCTCCGGATACTGAGATAAGAACGAAGTTGTTGGTGGAGAGCTGCGCCTGTAATTTCAGCCGACATGCAACAAATTGTTTATCCGTCATCTCCACATGACCTATTCCGTCAAATGGCATCTGTTGATCCAGATAGTGTCCGAACCACGGTCCGCCAATGCCGTTCATGCGAATAAAGGGAATGTCTGAACCGAAGAGCATCCGTCCGTAGAGCGTTGGCTGGAGCGTAAGCAAATGGCTAAGCGGAAAGGACGTACGCCAACGCGCATTAAGCTCACTAAAACCACGGTGGCCTTTATAACTGTAGAAGTTGTCGGTGAAATACCCATACTCAGCCCTAAACGACGATCCACGGGAAGGGAATACACCCTTGTTCTCAGAATCGTAGTGCAGACAGGCATGATAACTGAAGAGGTGCTCATTTTTCAAGCCAAGCCCTTCGTGGGTGATTTGGCTGTCGACCATAAAGCGATGGAAGTCGTAATAGTCCCAATTGGCTGACAGGTCCATGGTGAGATTGCGCACGCCAATATCCATCAGCCCCAAACTGGTCTTGTGGTGATTAATCGTGAGATTAAAGGATTTTTTACCCCCGCTAAATATGTCAAGGTCGTTGTGCTCAAATACATATTGCAATCCGGTCTCCACTCTGCCAGGTTTTACAACGCCTTTCATGGCAAAACTCATCCGCTTCCCAAGCCTGATCGTAGCTTCCAGATCTATCGGACGGTTTGCCATGGAGTAAACTCCGTCAAGCTGCATCGCCACCATGGCCTCTGTATCAAACCGTAGTCCGATACTACCCTGGAGCATATCATGGGCCGACCGCTGCCGTTTAGTGTCCGCATAGTCTGGGGCAATCAGTGCGGCAGGATTGAGAACATGTGGGGCTGGCCGGTAATCGTCAGGTAGTTCCAACTTGCGCTTGAGCTCCATCAGCTCATCCCAGTGACGCATAGCCTCTTCCTCCCCTCTTCTTATCAGTGTGTCAATGGCAGCAGGCGTAAAACTGGCAGCGCTGTAACCTTGCGTATTTACCCTGATTGGGATGTCGGTGATAGAGAGGTTAGCTTCATACTTATTCTTGCAATTGACATTGATGATCTGTCCCATTACCAAGCTGCTGGAGTTGATGTCGTCAGCGGTCCGGGGCGGTCCCTGAACGGTGACTCCTATGATATAGTCGGCTCCCATCGCCTTAGCGACATCAGCCGGATAATTATTGCGCAACCCGCCGTCGACAAGCACTTTATCGCCTAATCTCATCGGTGAGAAAGCGGCAGGAATAGACATACTGGAGCGCATGGCAAAGGCAAGACGCCCACTGTGAAAGTCGTACTCGGTATTGTCAACAATGTTGGTAGCCACGCAGGCAAACGGAATGGGAAGGGAGTCGAAGCTTATTGAGTCGGTGTAGCCTGCGGTGAGCCGGTCAAAGAGCGTCATGAGGTTTCGCCCCTGAATGAGTCCGGCGTCGCCGAGCCTGTCCTTCTGCCCGAGGGCAAAGGTTTTGCTGAAAGCATAGGTCGCCTGCTTCTCACGATTGCCTAAGTTCTGTGCATAGTATTCCCCACGGTCGCTAAGCAAGAGAGTCCAGTCCTGTTTGCGCACCATTGAGTCGAGCCGCTGGGCGGTCCACCCGCAACTATACAGTCCGCCGATGATGCTACCCATAGACGTGCCCGTAACAATGTCGACAGGGATTCCCGCTTTTTCAATGACTTTCAGCGCTCCAATATGTGCCATTCCCTTTGCACCGCCACCCGACAAGACAACAGCCACACGCGGCCGCTGCGAATCTTGACCGAATACAGTGCAGACGCATGATAGGACAAGCAATAAAAACAAGCTGAACTTTCGCATAATTTATTCTAATTTCGCTTCAACACTTTTCTCCATATCAACTCAAAAAGGATCGTCCCGATAATGGCCGTAAGAATGCCGAGCAAGACATCGATGACATAGTGGTGGCCCGTGTACACCGCCGCAAACCAAATGCCCATACAGATGAAAGCGAAAACAGCCGAAGTGTACCACCGTCTGTGACTCATTAATGAATAGAATGTTGTCACCAGCAGATAGGACGCATGCAAGCTTGGCACTGCGGCAAATACGTTTGCGTTTTTTCCATAGATGCCGTGGAAGATGTTGATGCCCACCAACTGGTCAAAGCGTCCAAGTCCTGCCACATAGCCGGGAGTGTGAAGCACTGGTGTGAAGCCGTAGCGCATGACATACCATGGAGGCGCCGCCGGATGGATGTAATAGCCTATGAATCCAATGAGGTTGACCGTAAGAAATGCCCAAGCAAAACGGTTGGCCCAGGCACGGTCGCGTGAGAAGTAAAGATAGACCGTAAAGGCAATGGGCACCGGCACCCAGCAGAGATAGAAGCATCCCGCCATGAAATCAGCCACAGCCCAATGATGAATGGCAAACCATTCGCCAGGTATCAGCCGTCCGGCAGCAGTGTTAATGCCGAACAAGCTTTTCTCTGTATCGTACAAGCCACGTACATCAATGCTGTGAAATTCGTAATTGGGATAATAATTGAAACTGCTGTAGATGAATCCGAACAGAAACCATGGCAGCATGGCGAAGGCGAACCTACGCGTAGGCTTCACAATGGCGAGCAGAGCGAACAAGACAGTGATCAGCAGGCAGTCCATGAACTTAAAGGTTGCGTTGACTGTTCACCTCGTCACGTTCGTTCAGCTGCTTATAGCAGAAGGCCACACGCCAGAAGGCAGTAATATTAGCGAGGACAGCAATAAGAATCATTCCGCCTGCAAGCCACCACAAAGAGCCCGTCAGACCTGTGAGGATCGCGGTGACAGCGGTTACCACGACGCGCTCGGGGCGTTGCATGAAACCCACTTTACATTCAATGCCAAGTCCCTCAGCCCTTGCACGGACATAGCTCACCATGACACTGCCTACCATCGCTGCAAACGTAACGACACCCATCCAAAACCAGCCATTGTCTTCAAGAAACACCAGCACAATGCCAAAGAGAGACACCAGCTCGCTATAACGGTCCAGAGTAGAATCCCACATCGCACCAAACGAGGAGCTCATATTACCCATACGGGCAAGGCGACCGTCTATCATATCAAACAATCCGGAGGCAATGATAATGAAACCGCCCCATCCTAAGGTAATGGCTTGGGAGGAAAGGTCTGTTTGCTGAGAAGCATAAATGAAGAATGCTGAAGCAACGATATTACCAATGAACCCCATTGTCGTAACCATGTTAGGAGTGATGCCTGCCTTGATCAGTCCCTTGATGAGTGGGTTAATAACTTTGTAAATCAATTGCTGAAGAAAATCCCTATACCACATAGTCTGTTAATTTAGTCAATTTCTTAATACCGATCTAATATATTCTGTTTTATAAAATCATATTAATCCACGTCCGCTATATCTCTCTTTCTGAACACCCAGCCTCTTTGCAAGGGATAGTTGAAGCAAAATGCTACACACAGGGCAACGAGAGCCTTTACAAAAACGAAATAGCTTTTTCCACCTACAAGCCATGTCAACAGGTTGGTACCACAACCATTGAGAAACATGCTGCCTAACCACACCAACAAATATCGCATCGCTAACAATTGCTTAGCACGGCCGGTCTTGGAGAAAACATACTGGCTGTTAAGCGTAAAATTGACAGCCCCCCCGGACACCACTCCAATAATATTGGCATAGCCATAGCTGAGCGCGCCAGAGTAAGTGAGGAGTATTGCCATTCCGAAGTCTACACAGCTGGCGGCAAAAGCGCTCATTTCCGCCTTGGTAAATGTCCATATCTCGCGTCGTATATTTTTCATAGAATATTTATATACAGGCGGTTATAAGTTTGCATAAGACTAAAACTGTAAGTGTATAAACACCGCCAAGAATATCGTCGCCCATCACCCAAAAAGCCCCTTTCATAGCATCAAGCTTACGGATACCCAAAGGTTTCACAATATCGAAAAAGCGGAAAAGCACAAGGGCCACCAAGGCCCACTGCCATTCTCCGGACCGTACAGCAAGAAGCGAAATCCACATGCCCACCATTTCGTCAACCACGACTCGTGAGGGATCCTCGCCCCAATAAGGCTGCAGTCGGGCTGTCGCCCACCAACCCAACAATGTAAAGAGAACTGCAAGAACCAAGGTGACCAAGACCAAACTGCACCCCTGGAGCCAAGTTCCCAACAACATCCACAAAAGGACTGCCAGCACACTGCCTGCCGTCCCAGGCCCCCATGGCCAAAAACCGCTACCTAACCCCGTTCCTATCAGCAAGGGAAGAAAGGGAGGATGCTCGTCTGTAAGATTACCTTTATTGTTCATGCCATCCGTTCTCAATCATCGATGAATTCGTTTATGAGTGCAAAATTAATATAAAACTTCAAGTCACCAAAAAGTTTTCCAACGTTTTTTCCACTTTATTATATAACTTTGCACACCAAAATAATTCTCAACGGCTTTTCTCTCAAGGCCTTGAACAAGATTGTAAGAACAGGGCAATAACATTTTTATGAATTATCATCGCTTTACCATAGTCATTCTAATGTGCTTCACAAGCATTATCAGTGCTGTGGCTCAACAAGTGACAGGACAAATTGTTGATAAAGACGGCTATGCCGTTCCTTATGCCAGTATTACCTATCGGGGCCATCATATCGCAGTTTCGAGCGACATGGAAGGTAAGTTCTCTATAGCAAAACACCCGGGATGGTCACTCACGGTGACGAGTGTCGGGTTCAAAAGCACAACTGTCAAGGTGGACAATGCCTCAGATGACCTTGGCAAAATAGTGCTCAGGGAAGACATGCGTTCATTATCCGAGGTCGTCGTCAAGCAGAAACGTACCCGCTACCGCCGCAAGGATAATCCTGCGGTGGAGCTGATGCGAAGAGTCATTGCTGCGAAAAAGCGGACAGACCTAAGCAATCATCCTTATTATCAATACGATAAGTATCAAAAGATAACGTTAGCCCTGAACGATATTTCTGACAAGCAACTGGAAGGCAAATTCTTTCAGAAGCGTTCATACCTCCGTGACCAGATAGAGACGTCACCTTACAACGGCAAACGTATTCTCCCTCTCCAAGTGGATGAGACCGTGACACAACATATCTATCGGAAGAATCCGAAAAAGGAGAAGGACATCATCATGGGCCAGCAATCTAACGGCATCGGACAAGTGCTTTCAACAGGAGAGATCATCAATACGATGCTCAAAGAGGTATTCACCGATGTAGACATCTACAACGACTATATCCGCCTGGTGCAGTATCCATTTGTCTCTCCAATTGGCAATACAGCCATTTCGTTTTATCATTTTTATATCGAAGACACCACTTATGTAGACAAAGACAAGTGCTATCATATACAGTTCATCCCTGCGAATCAACAAGACTTCGGTTTCAGAGGAGAGCTCTATGTACTTTCTGACTCTACGCTCCACGTCAGGAAAGTAAATCTCTATATGCCCAAAAAGAGTGATGTCAACTGGATTGACGACATGCACATTGAGCAGGAATACACAAAACTCGACAATGGAGAATGGGTACTGTCCAAGGATGACATGGCCGCGGAAATTCATGCAACTAAGCTTTTGCAAGACATACTTGTCACACGAACCACTCGAATGACAGAGTATGCTTTTAACGAATTGCCAAAACAACTATTCCAAGGTAGTGCCAAAGTGAAACACTATAGTGATGCCTATAACCGAAATGATGCTTTCTGGAACAGTTACCGGCAGACGGGACTGACGAAGAGTGAATCGTCAATGTCACAGTTTATCAGTAACATGGAAAATTCCAAAGGGTGGAAGTATATCATCAAGACAGTGCAACTTCTTGTAGAGAACTATGTGGAAACCAATTCTGACCCAAAGAAAAAGAGCAAGTTTGACATTGGACCTGTCAACACATTCATCAGTTCCAACTATGTAGATGGCTTACGTCTCCGCCTTGCCGGCCGCACGCTGGCAGCACTCAATCCCCATCTCTTCTGGAACGGTTATGCGGCATACGGCACAAAAAGCCGCCGCTGGTATTACGGTGACGAGTTCACCTGGTCGTTCAACAAGAAACAGCTTAGTCCTTTCGAGTTTCCACAGCGTAACCTTGTCTTCGAGACTTCGCGAGATGTCATGTCCCCTTCCGACCTCAACCTCATCCACAATAAGGACAACATCTTTATGACCATACGTTCATCTTCCCAAAAAGAGATGTATCTCTACAATCGTCAGCGACTCACTTTCAACTATGAGACAGAGGCTGGCTGGCGATATAATGCCCGCATCCAGACACAAAGTAATGAGACAGCCGGCCAGCTTCACTTCTTCAAAGTCAACACAGGAGAAGAAGTCAACAAAATACGCCTCACTGACGCCACAGCTGGGATTACATGGAATCCTGGTGTGACCTACGTCAACACGAAGCGCACACGCTTGCCTGTCAACCTGGATTCTCCAGACATTAGTCTGAGTCATACTATCGGGTTCAAAGGTCTATTGGGAGGTGACTTCCGAAGCAATCTTACCACGTTGAGTATTTACCAACGGCAATGGCTCGGCTCCTGGGGATTCATGGACTTCCATGTCACAGGAAAGGTCCAATGGAATAAGGTGCCTTTTCCATTGCTCATCCAGCCACCTGTCAACCTGAGTTATGTCGAGACAGAGAATACTGTATCGCTTGTTCGCGACTGGGAATTTCTCAACGACCGCCAAGTGTTCTGGAGCTGGAAATGGGATATGAACGGCAAGCTGCTTAACCGTATCCCACTCATTAGAAGACTGAAATGGAGAGAGTTTGTCGATGTGAAAGGCTTCTGGGGACGGCTTACTGACAAGAACAACCCTACCAAGAATACCAATGACGACATGATTTACCGTTTCCCTGCCGACTCACATATTATGAGCAACAAACCCTATTGGGAAGTGGAAGCTGGTATACACAACATCTTCAAGCTCATCAGTATTGGATACGTGCGCCGTCTTACCTATAACTATCCTGGCATCAGTAAGTGGGGTATCAGATTCGATTTTCAAGCTTCATTCTAACATGAAATTCTATATTGCTGACAACCAAGATATCACACGTGCAGGACTCCTCTACCTAATTGCATCACGCAACGACAGCGAGAGCAAATGCATCAATGACAAGACAGGACTCATAGAAGCGCTAAAAGAAGACAGCCATGCTATTATCATCCTTGACTATACGCTCTTCGATATCAATGATGTGGAAGAACTGAATATCATCTGCGAGAGATTCTCCAAGGCACAGTGGATTCTTTTCAGCGAAGATCTTAGCAGAGATTTCTTACATGAAATTGTCATAACATGTCCAAGATGCGGTATTGTGCTGAAAGACTGTTCACTGCAAGAGATCAGAGAGGCCGTGTCGTTTGCAAATCGAGGGAAAAGATTTATCTGTCAGCAAGTCACGGAGCTACTTCTCACTGCCCCCGACAATGAGACAAACCGCCAAAATGAATTGCCCCAATTGACAAAAACAGAGCTGGAAATATTGAAAGATATTGCTTTAGGAATGACAACAAAAGAGATTGCGAAAAGGCGTTTTTCAAGTTTTCATACTGTCAATACGCATCGAAAAAATATTTTCAGGAAGTTGGGTGTCAACAACCTACACGAAGCCACTAAGTTCGCACTACGTGCCGGACTCGTTGACTCAGCGGAATATTACATCTAAATATACAACATATACAACCGAATTGTAAGTCAAGCATGTGGTTACTCTTAGCGTTTATGTCAGCGACGCTGTTGGGATTTTACGATTCCTTTAAAAAGAAATCGCTGCAACACAATGCGGTCATTCCTGTATTGTTTCTCAATACTGTATTTTGCTCGCTGATTTTCATTCCATTCATCTTACTCTCCTCAGCGGGCATTCTCCCCTCCGGATCACCCTTCCATGTAGGGAATGGTGGTTGGGTAATACACAAGTACATTATTCTAAAGAGTGTTATCGTGCTTTCATCATGGCTTGCTGGATACATCGGAATGAAACACCTGCCTTTAACAATTGTAGGTCCCATTAACGCCACTCGGCCAGTAATGGTTCTCGTTGGTGCCATGCTTGTGTTTGGAGAACGTCTCAACGGATGGCAATGGGCAGGTGTGGCTGTAGCTGCCACATCATTTTTTATGCTGAGCCGTTCAGGAAAACAAGAAGGCATCAATTTCGGGCATAATAAATGGATAGGGTGCATTGTCATCGCCGCGTTACTTGGCGCTGTGAGTGGTCTCTATGATAAGTATCTCATGGCCTCGCCTATAAATGGAGGCGTAGGCCTTGACCGAATGGCAGTGCAAGCCTGGTATAACATTTATCAAACTGCTATAATGCTGCTGATGTTGCTTATTATCTGGTATCCACAAAAAAGAAAAGATATGTTTCATTGGGACTGGTCTATTATCGGTATCAGTATCTTTCTCTCTGCCGCAGACTTCCTTTATTTCTATGCACTTAGCATTCCTGATGCCATGATTTCAATAGTTTCGATGATTCGGCGCAGTAGCGTAGTAGTAAGTTTTCTGTTTGGGGCAGTTTTCTTCCACGAGCGTAATCTCAAAGCCAAGGCCGTCGATCTGCTATTTGTGCTTTTATCAATGGTCTTACTATTTATTGGAAGTAAATAGTCATTTTCCTTTGCTATTA
The DNA here is from genome assembly GCF_000218235.1 of Hallella multisaccharivorax DSM 17128. Classification (GTDB taxonomy): domain Bacteria; phylum Bacteroidota; class Bacteroidia; order Bacteroidales; family Bacteroidaceae; genus Prevotella; species Prevotella multisaccharivorax. Next base: position 1,503,298 of record NZ_GL945017.1, read on the forward strand.
GAAACAAAAAGATTAACTTTGCAACGTAACTGACGTTATGAACGTCTAAATGCTTTATATCTCTTTATGGCACAGAACATTTTCAGAGGATTAGGAATCGCCTTAGTGACACCTTTTACAGAAGAGGGAAGTGTAGATTATGCTTCTCTGGCAAGACTCGTTGACTATCAAATCAACAATAACGCGGACTTTCTCTGTATTCTCGCAACCACTGCGGAGGCTCCCTGTCTTACACGTGAGGAAAAAGACAAGATTACGGAAGTGATCAAAGATGTGAACAAAGGCCGCATCCCCCTGCTAAAGTATTGTGGAGGCAACAATACTCGTGCCGTTATCGAAGAGATGAAGTCTACTGACTGGAGTGGCATTGATGGCATACTAAGTATCTGTCCTTTCTATAACAAGCCATCCCAAGAAGGACTTTACCAGCATTTCAAGGCTATTGTGCAAGAGGCTCCACTTCCCATTGTTATGTACAACGTGCCTGGAAGGACGGGAGTAAATATGCAAGCTACGACAACCGTCCGCCTTGCACAAGACTTCCCAAATATTGTGGGAATAAAGGAGGCCTCCGGTAGTCTTTCCCAAATTGACGAAATACTAAAATATAAGCCTAACAATTTTGAAGTGATCAGCGGTGACGACGCACTCACCTTCTCTATGATAGCCAGTGGGGCGGTTGGAGTCATTTCTGTTATAGGAAACGCTCTCCCCAAAGAGTTCTCCAGAATGATTCGGCTTGAGTTCAATGGGGAATACGAACCAGCCCGTAAGATCCATCATATGTTTACGGAGCTTTACAAACTGCTTTTTGTTGATGGTAACCCAGCCGGAGTGAAAGCATTGCTGAACGATATGGGCTTTATATCGAATGTCCTGAGATTGCCTCTCGTTTCTACAAAGATTGAGACAAAACAGAAAATGGCTGATATTCTTAAAGAGCTGAGATTTTAGATGCATTTGGGATGATATCATTTACTATTGCTCTTATCGCATTAATATTAGGCTATCTGATCTACGGGAAGTTTGTAGAGCGGGTCTTTCAGCCGGATAATCGCCCGACACCGGCTGTTGTCAACTCAGACGGGGTGGACTATATTGCCATGCCAACATGGAAAGTATTCATGATCCAATTCCTGAATATCGCAGGAACAGGTCCTATTTTCGGTGCCATCATGGGTGCGTGGTATGGACCTGTTGCTTACGTATGGATTGTGTTTGGCTGTATTTTTGCTGGAGCAGTACACGACTACTTCTCCGGCATGCTGTCGGTACGCCACAAGGGGGCTAATCTTCCAGAGCTTGTTGGCGATTATTTAGGCAAGCGTACCAAAGGCGTCATGCTTGTGTTTTCTGTATTTCTTCTTATGATGGTTGGCGTGGTGTTCGTATACAGCCCTGCCTTAGTATTGAAGGATCTCGGATGGACCACATTTGGCTGGGTGTGCGCTATCTTCGCATATTACGTCCTCGCCACGCTCCTTCCAATTGACAAGATTATCGGCAAGCTCTATCCTATCTTTGCTTTTGCCATGCTTTTCATGGCCATCGCATTGGTAATCTGTCTCTATGTGAAGCTTCCGGCCCTTCCAGAAGTCTGGAGCAATCTTGACGCAAGTAACCTTAACCGTCCACAATCCTTGCTTGGCACACAATCTTATCTTGCAAAGAATCCACTTTTCCCATGCCTTTTCCTTACTATCGCCTGTGGAGCCATCAGTGGCTTCCATGGTACGCAGAGTCCCCTTATGGCCCGTTGCTTAAACAGTGAAAAACTTGGACGCCCAGTATTCTATGGTGCCATGATCACAGAGGGTATTGTTGCATTAATTTGGGCGACAGTCTCTATTTATTTCTTCTATTACAGCGGTTGGAGACAAGTAGTCGATACCAACAGTATCCACGCATTCCTCGAACAGACAAATGGAGGCAAGGCCCTTATACAGTATTTCACAGCTCCCAATGTTGTAGAAAAGGTTTGTACAGGTTGGCTTGGCATCTTTGGCGGTGTCCTGGCAATCTTTGGAGTAGTAGCTGCCCCTATTACAAGTGGGGACACTGCCTTTCGCTCTGCTCGACTCATCATTGCCGATGCCCTGCACCTCAGTCAGAGAAGTATCCATAAGCGTCTATTAGTCGCCATACCCATGTTCTGCGCTGCATTAGCACTACTCGCATGGCAGATGGCAAATCCAGATGGCTTCAACACCATTTGGCAATGGTTTGGATGGTCCAATCAAACGCTGGCTGTCTTCACTCTTTGGACAATCACAGTTTATCTCGTACAAAGGAAAAAACCATTTATCATCTCACTCATTCCGGCGTTATTCATGACTGTGGTTTGCTCCACATTTCTCTTTATCTCACCCATGGCTGCTGGATTATCGAAAACAGTTAGCTATTGTTGCTCCGTCCTTTCATTGGTCATTGCCGGTATATGGTTCTTCCGCTGGTATCTCAGGCAATCTAAATTGCAAATTACCCATAAATAATAAACAAAAGATTTATCATGAAAAAGATTTTAATTATTATGTTCGCTCTTCTTGCTACAATCACTGCCAATGCACAGTTTGAGGAAGGCAAGAAATACATTGGAGCCTCTCTTTCTGGATTGAATCTAAGCTATAATGGCAGCAAAGAACTCAGTTTAGGTGTCAATGCCACAGCTGGCCTGTTTGTAGCTGACAACCTTCTTCTCTACGGACAGGCGGGCTTTGACCACCCCGGAAAAGACATTGATAACACTCTCTATGCAGGAGTCGGAGGCCGTTATTATATCACACAAAACGGTATTTTCCTGGGTGCAAACACCAAATTCATCCATTCCTCAGGCAATTATAATGACTTCATGCCAGGTGTAGAGATAGGTTATGCTTTCTTCATTAGCCACACCGTCACTATTGAACCGAGTCTTTATTATCAACAGAGTTTCAAGCGTCATTCAGACTATTCTACGATAGGGCTACGCATTGGATTTGGCATTTATCTTGGAGACTGATGGAGAAATACCCCTCCATCTTGCTTGAACGCGCTGCAAACGAACTTGGCAAGCTTCCTGGTGTGGGTCCAAAAACAGCATTGCGATTGGCACTTCATTTGCTTAAGCAACCTGTTTCGGAAGTTGACTCCTTCGCCGATGCAGTGGTAAAACTCAGGCATGACATTAAATATTGCCAAGTCTGCCACAATATTAGTGACACCAGTATTTGTCCCATATGCTCCGACGAACGGCGCGACAGAACTATCATCTGTGTTGTTGAGAACGTGCAGGATGTCATGGCCATTGAGAACACACAGACTTACCACGGCCTTTACCATGTCTTGGGTGGCATCATTTCACCGATGGACGGTATTGGCCCTGGTGACCTTGAGATTGACTCACTTGTCAAAAGAGTGGCAGCGGGTGGAATCAAAGAAGTCATCTTTGCACTCAGCTCTACGATGGAGGGAGACACCACCAACTTTTATATTTCCCGACAGCTCAAGCTTTACGGGGTCAAGCTGTCAGTCATTGCCAGAGGCATTAGTGTGGGAAATGAACTTGAATATACGGACGAGGTGACATTGGGGCGTTCTATCGTAAACAGAACAACCATAGATTGACGCATACAAAATGGATAAGTCACATAGAATACTACTTATCGAGTTCTGGATTCCTATCATTGTTTGTCTTTGCATGATCGTTCTCTATGAGAATGATTTTATTCTCTCAGGAGGATTGCAGGGGGACACGATGACAGAATACCACTTGGCCATTGCTATGGAGCTGATTACGATTTGCTTCATTCCCGTTTCATTGAGGCTCTTCAGATTTAAAAGCATCAAATGCGCACTGGAGAAAGAGAAGGCAAATGCGCTGATACGTTGGGGATCAGTGCGAATACTGATGCTTGCCCTTCCCATGGTCGTCAATTGCGGGCTCTATTATCAGTTCATGAATGTAGCCTTTGGATATTTAGGGATTATCGGATTGCTTTCAATGATTTTTATATATCCGTCTAAAATGCGGTGCGTTGAAGAAACTAAAAACGACACTCAAGAAAAGAAGTAGAAATTGCAACTATCGGTCATTATAGTCAACTACAATGTCAGATTCTATCTTCAGCAATGCTTACTGTCTTTGAGAAAAGCATTACGGGACATTGATGCAGAGGTGATTGTCTTCGACAATCATTCGCATGATGGATCCGTGGAAAGCCTTCGGCATCTTTTCCCTGAAGTAAAGTTCATTAGTTGTGATCACAATTTAGGTTTCACAAAAGCCAACAACAGGGCAATACTCCAGAGCAGCGGTAAATATATACTCCTACTCAACCCTGACACAATCGTAGCAGATGATACGATAAAGAGAGCTGTCAGATTCATGGAGCAACATCCTAAAGCCGGAGGTGCGGGCGTGAGAATGAAGAATCCCGACGGCACTGACGCAAAGGAGTCACGCCGCGGCATTCCGACGCCTTTTACTGCTTTCTGCAAATTTACAGGAATATGTAACAACTTCCCCCACAACAAGCGCTTAGGAAGATACTATATGGGGTGGCTGTCATGGGATCAGGAAGCCAAAATAGAAATTATCAGTGGAGCTTTCTTCCTGTTGAGACGCGAGGCACTCCCGCAAGGATGGGCCTTAGACGAAGACTTCTTCATGTATGGTGAAGATATTGACCTTAGCTACCGTCTACTTAAGAGTGGCTGGGAGAACTGGTACCTTCCCTATCCTATTTTGCACTATAAAGGCGAATCTACTCAGAAAACAAGCTTTCGTTATGTCCATGTCTTCTATGAAGCCATGCTCATTTTCTTCAAGAAGCATTACCATGGACCCAGCAGACTACTGCTACTGCCTGTGCATCTTGCCGTGGATACCAAAGCATTGTGCTCGCTTCTTTCCATTGCCTTCCAGAGGACAAGAAAGAGTTTGGGATTCACCAGGCACCACAGTGTTGACAGCTGTTATATATTTATTGTTAAGTCTGAGCACACCAAACAATGTCAGCAACTTGTAGCCAAAAAGGGTCTGTGGGCCGTGTTCTACGATGCGAACGACAGCACCCTGGCACCAATAATCCCCTCCATGAAAAAGCAGCAAGTTTATGTGGCCCTTGACAGTGGCATCTTCTCATACGGTCAAATGATCAACATCATGAGCAGCCATTATCAGGGACAGGCGTCGCTTGCCATCTATCATCCTGAAAACAAGATGCTCATTACAGACCAAGAAGTCATAATCGCTTAATATTATGGACAACGCCAATCAATCACTTCCGCAGGTCATTTTACGAGCTATGGAGCCTGAGGATCTTGACATCATATATGATATCGAGAACGATCAGGATATATGGTGCGTGAGCAGCACCAACATGCCCTTTTCTCGCTTCACCCTACACGAATATATCGCTTCCTCTACAGGCGACATATATACAGACAAGCAGGTCAGGCTTATCGTCACGAACACTCTGCAGGAGTTTATTGGAATCATTGATCTTTGCAATTTCAACCCACAACACCAGCGAGCGGAAGTTGGAATTGTCGTGCAGCGAAGATACCGCGACAAGGGCTATGGAAAAGCTGCATTGATTCAGCTCATCAATTATGCGCACACCGTACTTCACGTTCACCAGCTCTACGCCCTTGTTAGTGTAGAAAACACATACAGCGTCAAGCTTTTCAAAAAAGCTGGATTCATTCTTGACACAGAGCTAAAAGAGTGGCTTTTTGATGGCGACAAGTATCATAACGTGTATCTGATGCATTTTTTTTGCAAAAAGGCTACGAAAAATTTTGCAGGAAAATAAAATATATCTACCTTTGCACACGCAAAATAAAAACGGGCCAATGGTGCGTTAGTTCAGTTGGTTAGAATGCCTGCCTGTCACGCAGGAGGTCACGAGTCCGAGTCTCGTACGCACCGCTTACCTCGTCACTTTTTGCGCCATTCGATTGGTGCGTTAGTTCAGTTGGTTAGAATGCCTGCCTGTCACGCAGGAGGTCACGAGTCCGAGTCTCGTACGCACCGCAAAAGAGTCATTCGTCAGTGTTGGCGAGTGACTTTTTTTCTATATTCAATTTATCGTGAAAGTTCATTCAAAATAATGCACATTTTATTTGCAAATGTGCATTTTACATATTAACTTTGCACAAAAATTCGAGATTTGCGCAATGGTAAAAACGCCAAGTTTCAATAAATTGCTTGAAGAAACCATTACCGACAACTGGTATAAGGATGCTTTCACCGACTATAAAGGAGCAACACTCCAGTACCATGACGTGGCAAGGAAGATAGAGAAACTCCACATCATGTTTGAGAGTATAGGTTTGCAGAAAGGTGACAAGGTGGCTCTCTGTGGACGCAACAGCTCCATGTGGGCCTGTGCATTCTTGGCAATACTCACTTACGGCGCGGTGGCTGTGCCTATCCAGCATGAGTTTACTTCCGACCAAGTTTACAATGTAGTGAACCATTCCGATGCGCGATTGCTGTTTGTTGGCGATGTCATGGCCACACAACTCGACTATGAGCAAATGCCCCATCTGGACGGCATCATCTACATTCCCGACTACTCCATCGTGTTGAGCCGATCTGAAAAAATCACGTATACCAGAGAGCATCTCAACGAGATCTTCGGCATGAAATACCCGAAATATTTCCGTAGGGAGCACATACATTATTATAATGGAGACGCAGAAGACCTGGCCTTAATCAACTATACCAGTGGTACGACTGGCTTTTCCAAGGGCGTCATGCTCCCCTACCGTGTACTCTGGAGCAACATCAACTACCTGAAAAACATATTAGGAAGTAAACTCCCTAAGGATGCGGACACTCTCTCCATCCTTCCCATGGCCCACATGTACGGGATGAGCTGCGAGTTCTTGTTGCAATTCTGCATTGGCAACCATATTTATTTCCTGACACGTTTACCAAGCCCAACTGTCATACAGGCTGCGCTTGCCGAAATACATCCATGCGTCATTATTTCCGTTCCTCTTATCATTGAGAAAATCATTCGTAAGAAGATTCTCCCGCTCATCACGACTCCGATGCGGGTACTGATGCACACACCGGGTATTGGCCGAAAGGTACGCGAACACATCTGCCAGCTTGTGCGGGAAGAGATGGGTGGAAATGCCTATGAAGTGATTGTCGGCGGAGCTGGACTGAATAAGGACATTGAGGCATTCCTTGTCGATATAGGATTTCCTATCACCATTGGCTACGGGACAACAGAGACAGGGCCGCTGATCTCCTACTCCGACTGGCACGATTTCGTACCAGGTTCCTGTGGAACAGTGGCGGAGAATATGGAATTGAAGGTTATCAGCTCCGATCCTGCCAACATCCCAGGAGAAGTCATCACCCGCGGCCTCAACGTGATGTCTGGATACTACAAGAACGAGAAAGCCACACAGGCAGCCATCGACAGCGATGGTTGGTTCCATACGGGTGACGTGGGGCGGCTCACACCTGACGGACACTTGTTCCTACATGGGCGTATCAAGAACATGCTTCTTGGATCTAACGGGCAAAATGTCTATCCTGAAGAAATCGAGGACAAACTAAACTCCATGGCCATGGTTGGAGAAAGCCTGATCGTCCAGCGTGGCGACCAACTGGTAGGACTGGTTCATCCCGACCTTGAAACCGCTGAACAATTAGGGTTCAAAGTGGACGACCTCGGTTCCATTATGGAGCAGAATCGCCTGGAACTCAATAAGCAGCTGCCCTCTTTCTGCAAAATCAGCAAAATACAATTGTACAATCAGGAATTTGAAAAAACTCCTAAGAAATCCATCAAGAGATATTTGTACACAGAAGCCAACAATTAACTCAGCTTTTCATTTTCTTTCAGACAGTCTTTTTTTATAACGAAGATATTTACCACCATGGAAAAAATTCCAAGTTTCAATCAGCTCATTCAAAACAGCATTATTAAGAATTGGGATCGGGATGCACTGACCGATTACAAGGGTGCTACTTTGCAGTATCATGATGTGGCGCGCAAAATAGAAAAGCTCCATATCATGTTTGAAAGCTCTGGCGTTGAGAAAGGCGACAAGATTGCTCTTTGCGGCCGTAACAGCGCAGCATGGGCTGCTGCTCTCTTAGCAGTGCTCACCTATGGAGCCATAGCTGTACCCATTCTGCATGAGTTTACTCCCGACCAAATCCACAACATTGTCAACCACTCCGATGCGAAGCTTCTCTTCGTGGGCGATGTCGTGGCAACGCAGATAAGTCCAGATAAAATGCCAGCATTGGAGGGCATTATCTACATTCCTGACTACTCTCTCGTTATCTCACGTACTGAGAAGCTCACTTACGCTCGTGAACATCTCAACGAGATGTTTGGCCACAAATTCCCTAAATACTTCAGAAAGGAGCACGTTCACTACTACATCGAGCAAAGCCCCGACGAGATGGCTCTCATCAACTACACCAGCGGCACGACAGGCTTCTCCAAAGGCGTGATGATTCCCTATCGTGCCATGTGGAGTAATGCCGATTTTGCGGAGCATGTTCTTGGCAATCTCCTCAAGGCAGGCGACAATGTCATCAGTATCCTGCCTATGGCACACATGTACGGTATGGCCTTCGAATTCATATTCGAGTTTCTCAAAGGGTGTCATATCTACTATCTCACACGCATACCCTCACCAGCCATCATTGCCGCTGCGTTTGCCGACGTGAGGCCGCGAATCATCATCTCTGTGCCTCTCATCATTGAGAAGATCATTCGCAAGAAGGTCTTCCCGAAACTTCAGGATCCACGCATGCGGTTGCTGCTTAAAATGCCGGGAATCAACAAAAAGATTTCTGAGCGCATCAATGAGCAGGTAACCAATGCCTTCGGTGGCAACTTCTATGAAGTCATTATTGGTGGAGCCGCTTTCTCTCAGGAAGTGGAGCTGTTCCTTCACCGCATTGGCTTCCACTATACTGTCGGCTACGGTGCAACGGAGTGCGCGCCTATCATTGGTTATGAGGACTGGTCGCATTTTGTGCCGTTCTCATGTGGCAAGGCCGCCTACCATATGCAGGTTAAAATCGACAGTACTGACCCAGCCCACGTGCCGGGTGAAATACTCTGCAAGGGCCCCAATGTTATGCTTGGCTATTACAAGAATGAGAAAGCAACCCACGACGCTATCGACAGTAACGGTTGGTTCCACACGGGCGACCTCGGACTGATGGATGCAGAAGGCAACATCTTCATTAAAGGCCGGTCTAAGAATATGTTGCTCGGATCAAACGGACAGAATATCTATCCGGAAGAGATAGAAGACAAGCTCAACTCTCTGACACTTGTCAACGAGAGTGTAGTTATCCAGGATGGCGACAAGCTTGTGGGACTGGTTCATCCCGACTACGAGGCAGCCAAGGGAATGGGACTCAACGACAGTGATATCAAGGATATCATGGAGCAGAACCGTAAGACGCTCAATGCCGAACAACCGGCTTACTGCCATCTTTCCGAGATTCGGATTCATGAAGAAGAGTTCGAGAAAACCCCGAAACGCTCCATTAAAAGATTCCTGTATACCCAATAAATCGGGGAGTACGCTCCAACCCATTTGCCTCTACAGTGTAATCGCAACGCCTTTACACCGTAGAGGCATTCCGATTACACCGTAAAGGCAACGCGATTACAGCGTTGAGGCGTTGCGATTACGGTGTAGTCCTTTTTAGAAGCGATATGGCGGAAAGGGCAAGACGTGCTACTCATCTTCTTGTCAATGCAAAAAATAACAGGTAACTTTAAGATAACAGCTTGTTGGAAGAAAGCCAACACCAATCTTAAAATTACCTGTTATTATTTTCTTAAGAAATGCCTTTATAGATCCCAGCCCACAGCAGAAGCGCCAAGAACAGCGGCAGAACTGCCGTCCAGACTGCTGATAAGGAACTTCGCCTTACCTTTGAAGATTTTCAGCACGTGCGCGTCAAAGGCTTCCTTCACAGGCTTCATGATCAGATCTCCGGCCTTTGTCATGCCTCCAAAGAAAATGAATGCTTCCGGCGAAGAGAAGGCAGCAAAGTCTGCGCAAGCCTCACCGAGCATGTGACCGGTGAATTCATAAATATCCTTAGCCAACTGATCGCCTTTCTCTGCCGCAATACTCACATCCAAAGAAGTGATTTTCTCAGAATCCAAGTCACGGAGCAGCGAAGGACGATCCGTCTTCTCCAACATCTCACGAGCCGTACGAGCCACACCCGTAGCTGAACAGTAAGCCTCCAAACATCCTGTCCGGCCACATCCGCAAGGACGACCCTGCTCGCCGCGGACCATCGTGATATGCCCCAACTCACCGGCAAATCCGTCACAGCCATAGACGAGCTGGCCATTGATAACGATACCCGAGCCAACTCCTGTACCCAATGTGATCTCGATAAAGTTTTTCATACCGCGAGCGGCTCCATAAGTCATCTCACCCAAGGCTGCGGCATTGGCATCGTTAGTGAGAGCTACAGGCACTCCTAATTTCTCAGAGAACATGCTCGCCAAGGGAACAATACCATCATGTCCCCAGACAAGATTTGGTGCAAACTCAATGGTGCCAGTATAGAAATTTCCATTGGGGGCTCCTATACCCATCGATTTGATCGTACCAATGCCGCCGACCTGCTCGATAATGGCCTGCAGAGCCTCTACGCTTGCCTCCACGTAGTCTTCGACCTTTTCATAGACTTGAGTCTTAATGGCTGTCGTAGCTTTTATATCACCACGAGAGTCGACAATACCAAACACTGAATTAGTGCCGCCGAGGTCAAGACCAATGACATACGGCTTCATAACGGGTTCTTCCATAATACTATGTTTTTAGTCTGTTAATATCCGAGTATCTGAATTCTCAAATGTTTCTATTCCATGGTTTTAACAACGGCGCAATCATAGATCGTCGCCTTGTCGATGCAAAGTTAATAAAACATTAGAGAAAAGCTAAGAAAATGTAGCTTTTTTTTATAAAAAATGGGTCTTATTTTGTGTAACCAATAAAGATTTAGTATCTTTGCGCTAAGTTTGTGTAAATCAGGAATCATTCATCATGACACAAGAAGAAGACATTAAGAATGCCGTCCGAGTTCTCAAAGCTGGCGGCGTCATTCTTTACCCTACTGATACTGTATGGGGCATCGGTTGCGATGCTACGAATGCAGAGGCTGTGGCCAAAGTGTATCAGATCAAGCACCGCGACGACTCCAAGGCTCTCATCTGCCTGGTTGACAGCGATGCACGATTGCAACGATATGTCCGCAACGTGCCGGCTGTCGCATGGGATTTGCTTGATACTGCGATCAAGCCTACAACTGTCATCCTTGACGGTGCCGTAAACCTCGCATCCAATCTTATAGCTGAAGACGGCTCCATTGCTTTGAGAATCACCAAAGAGCCTTTTTCTCACGAGTTGTGCTATCGATTTCAGAAAGCATTGGTTTCAACAAGTGCCAACATCAGCGGAGAACCTGCCGCGCAAAACTATGCGGACATCAGTCAGGAATTACTCGACAGTGTCGACTATGTATGTTGGTCGCGCCGGCAAGAGCATAAGCCACACACGCCAAGCTCCATCATTAGACTCAGACCGAATGGCGAGGTAACAATCATTAGAAAATGAACTTTGCATATGCATTGAATGATGAAGACTAAAGAAAAAGCATGAAGATTGACCAAGTTATAGCTTGGAGAGAGCATCATCTCACAAACAGACAGGCAACGTCCTTGTTGGCATTTGCTATCGGTGTGCTGGCCTCGCTTGCCGCCTTTCTCTTGCACAAGCTTATCGCCCTGATACAGAACTTCCTCACCGACGACTTCGTTGCCGACCGCGCCAACTGGCTCTACCTCGTCTTCCCTGTCGTAGGCATTTGGCTGACCATGCTTTTTATTAAATATGTTGTAAGAGACAATATCTCTCACGGCATTACACGGGTGCTCTATGCCATCTCCACAAAGCAGTCAAAGCTGAGGCCCCACAACTGTTGGACTTCGCTCGTTGCTTCTGCACTGACCATTGGCTTCGGTGGTTCTGTGGGAGCTGAGGCTCCTATCGTGCTTACGGGGTCCGCCATTGGCTCCAATTTGGGACGCATCTTCCACATGAGCAACCGACAACTGATGGTTCTTGTCGGATGTGGAGCCGCCGCAGCTATCGCCGGCATTTACAAAGCTCCTATCGCAGGATTGGTCTTTACACTTGAGGTGCTAATGATTGACATGAACATGGCCTCTATAGTACCGATTCTCATCTCGACCATCACCGCAGACGTCGTGAGCTACATACTTGCTGGTACAGCCACGATGTTTACCTTTCAGCTCGACAGCGCATGGAGTGTAGAACGTGTACCGGGCACCATTCTCTTTGGCGTGTTTTGCGGATTCGTGAGCCTCTACTTTATGAGGGGTATGACTTGGTGTGAAACACAATACAGCAAAATGCGGAAGCACCCTTATGAAAAGCTCTTCACGGGGGGACTGATCCTTAGTATCCTCATTTTCTTTTTCCCATCGCTTTATGGTGAGGGATGGAATGGATTGGCCATCTTGTTGAGCGGGAAAACGCCCGACAATTGGGACCAGATCATGAACGGGTCCTTGTTCTATGGCCATTCTGAGTTGCTCGTCGTGTATATTGGCCTTGTCATCCTTACGAAGATTGTAGCCACAGCCTCTACTAACGGTGCAGGAGGTTGCGGTGGAACCTTTGCGCCTTCATTGTTCGTGGGAGGATTCGCAGGGTTCTTCTTCTCACGTATCTGGAACATGGAGATGATCGGCACATACCTCCCTGAGAAAAACTTTGTGCTCTTAGGTATGGCTGGAGTAATGGCAGGGGTGATGCATGCACCTCTGACAGGTATTTTCCTCATTGCGGAGATAACCGGAGGTTACCAGCTCTTTGTGCCACTGCTTATTGTGGCTGTTGTCAGTGTGATAGTCATCAGCATCTTTGAGCCCCATAGCATTTATGCCATGCGCTTGGCACGTGAGGGAAAACTGCTCACCCACCACACCGATAAAAGCATACTGACGTTGATGAACATGGACTCTGTGATTGAGAAAAACATCACTTCCGTCAAGCCAGGACTGCGTTTAGGGAAACTCGTCAGCGTCTTGTCCAACAACGATTTCAACTATTTGCCGGTCGTTGACGATGATGGGCACTTGCTTGGAGAGATCGATATTCTTAAAATAAGGCACATTGTCTTTAGAACAGAGCTTTATCAAAAGTATACCGCGGCACAACTTATGACTCCCGTCCCCGCATTTCTCTACAATAATGAGCCTATGGAAAAGGTGATGAAAAAGTTTGACGGAACCAATGCCGAGGCCCTGCCTGTAGTTGATATCAACAATCATCTGATGGGGTATATTTCACGAATGAGACTCTATCGGGTTTATAGAAAAATGGTTGCCGATTATTCTGCTGAGTAGCATAAATAAGGAAAAATGTTGTTATCATAGAATAAAATGAGTAACTTTGCAGAGATTTATAGATAGCTCATTATGCCCTTCCCGATACATATCGATATTTTAGAACTGATCATTAAGGGAATCATCATTGGTGTGGCCGCATCTGCACCCATGGGCCCTGTTGGCATTCTCTGTGTTCAGCGCACTCAAAAAAAAGGCCGTTGGTATGGTTTTGCAACAGGCGTTGGTGCCTCGGTCAGCGACTTGATCTATGCTTTGATTTCAGGTGCAGGTATGTCGTTTGTCGTCGATTTCATCAACAATCCTGTCTACAAGTTTTATCTTCAACTTGCTGGTGGAATAATGTTGTTGGCTTTTGGGCTGATTAGTTTCTTCAGCAATCCTTTAAAAAATGCGCGCAGTGGAGGACAGAAAGAGAAAGGCACATTGCTCCACAACGGAGTGACAGCGTTCTTCATCACCTTTTCCAACCCTTTGATTATCCTGCTCTTCATCGCTCTCTTTGCCCAATTCAACTTTATCATTCCCAAGCGACCGGTTCTTATGGCTGTTGGGTATGCCTCTATGATAGGCGGAGCCCTGCTTTGGTGGTATGGGCTCACGTGGGTTATCGACAAGATACGCAGCAAATTTGACCAGACAGGAGTGGTCATCATCAATAGAATTATTGGAGGATGTGTCATCTTCTTCTCTTTAATAAGCCTCATCGGCACTATTTTTAATATCTATCTCTTTCCGAAATTGCAACAGTAGCCTGCAGTTATGGGATAAAACATGCCACGGTAACATATGTTTATTGCACAGCAACTCAGAAAAAAAAATATCGCTGAATATCTGCTCTATATGTGGCAGATAGAAGATCTCATCCGTGCTTACAGCTGTTCGCTCAGCCAAATCAAGAAGGAATACATCAGTAAATTTGCCAAACTCACTGCCGAACAAAAGGAGGAAGAGACTGACTGGTTTGGCAATCTCATTCGCATGATGAACGAGGAAGGAAAACGTGACAGAGGCCATCTGAATATCAATGCCATTGTTCTGCAAGATCTTACCGACTTGCACCAACAACTTCTCGATAGCAACCACTTCCCTTTTTATAATGCAGAATATTACAAAGTTCTTCCTTTCATCGTAGAGTTAAGGAGAAAAGGCAATGAGCAGTTTGAAGAGATTGAGACCTGCTTTAATGCACTATACGGCAAAATGATGTTGCAAATCCAAGAGAAAGAGATTTCTCCTGAGACAGAACATGCATTCAACGAAATAGCTACTTTTGTCGGAATGCTCAGCGATTACTATGTAAAGGATAGAGAAGAGGGGTTGGATTTCGGAGACAATAATTAAGCACTAAGCATATGAACATTCTTGTAACAGGCGCCAACGGACAACTTGGCAACGAAGTACAAATTGTAAGCAGGCAAGCTGTCAAAGATAATTATTTCTTTACAGATGTCTGCGATGGATATGAAAAGCTCGACATAACAGCCATTGACAAAGTGCGCAGCTACGTTGAAGAGCACGACATACGCTGCATCATCAACTGTGCAGCATGGACCAATGTGGATAAGGCAGAAACTGCAGGTGATATTGTAGAAGCGCTTAATGCCACTGCTCCAGAGAATCTTGCCAAAGTAATGAAGGAAAACAATGGCCTCCTCATTCACATCAGCACAGATTACGTTTTCGGTGGCGACCCCTATAACACGCCATGCAACGAGAATCAGAAAGGAACGCCTACGGGAGTCTACGGACTGACCAAGCTTCACGGTGAACAAAAAATCGCAGCCACAGGATGTAAATATCTCATTTTCCGTACGGCATGGCTCTACTCAGAGTTCGGCCACAACTTTGTGAAGACCATGCTGAATCTTACCGCTACCAAGCCACAACTGAAAGTCGTCTTCGATCAGACGGGCACACCTACATACGCCGGCGATCTGGCTGATGTAATCTTCCATATCATCGAGAATCGTCTATTCGAAGGAAAGACTGGCATCTACCATTTCAGCAATGAGGGTGTCTGTAGTTGGTACGACTTTACAAAGATGATTGCCCTGATTGCTGGAAACAACAACTGCAATATAGAACCGTGCCACAGCGACGAATACCCTTCACCCGTGACACGCCCAGCCTATTCTGTGCTCGACAAAACAAAAATCAAGGAAACTTTCGGTATAAAGATCCCCTATTGGCTCGACAGCCTCAAGAAATGCATGAACAATATCAACAATGAATAAACAAATCGAAAGAAGGCGAACATTTGCCATCATTTCCCATCCTGATGCAGGCAAGACAACACTAACAGAGAAGTTCTTGCTCTTTGGCGGACAAATACAAGTCGCAGGAGCCGTCAAGAACAACAAGATTCGCAAGACGGCTACCAGCGACTGGATGGACATTGAGAAGCAGCGTGGCATTTCCGTCTCCACATCGGTCATGGAGTTCGACTATCTCCCCGAAGGCCAGAGCGGAGAACCCTATAAGGTCAATATCCTCGATACGCCTGGACACCAGGACTTTGCGGAAGATACCTACCGCACGCTCACCGCCGTCGACTCCGCAATCATTGTTGTTGATTCCGCCAAAGGTGTGGAGGCGCAGACCCGGAAGCTCATGGAAGTATGCCGGATGCGCAACACACCCGTCATCATTTTCATCAACAAGATGGACCGTGAGGGGCGCGATCCCTTTGACTTGCTTGACGAGCTGGAGCAGGAGCTCAACATCCGCGTGCGCCCTCTTTCGTGGCCCATCGGCCAAGGAATGAAGTTCAAAGGTGTCTACAACATTTTTGAGCACAACCTCAACCTATTTACCCCCGACAAACAGCGCAAAACACGGAAAGTGGAAGTCGATGTACAGTCATCCGACCTTGAACAGCATGTGGGTGAGGACTTTGCCACAAGGCTACGCGAGGACCTTGAATTAGTGGATGGAGTTTATCCTGAATTCAACGTCGAAGACTATCGGAAGGCAGAGGTGGCACCCGTATTCTTTGGATCTGCCCTCAACAACTTCGGTGTACAGGAACTGCTTGACTGCTTCGTGCAGATAGCCCCCGACCCTCAGCCTACAAAGGCAGAGGAAAGGATGGTAAAGCCGGACGAGCCCAAGTTCACTGGATTTATTTTCAAGATCACGGCAAACATTGATCCGAATCATCGCTCATGCATTGCCTTCTGCAAAATATGCTCAGGCAAGTTTCTCCGCAATCAGCCCTACTACCACGTAAGACTCGACAAAAGTTTACGGTTTTCCTCCCCCACACAATTCATGGCACAACGCAAGAGCACTGTGGACGAGGCATGGCCGGGCGACATTGTCGGTCTCCCCGACAATGGTATCTTTAAGATAGGCGATACGCTCACCGAGGGAGAGAAGCTGCATTTCCGCGGCCTCCCCTCCTTCTCACCCGAGCTATTCAAATACATCGAGAACGACGATCCCATGAAATCGAAGCAATTCCAGAAAGGCATTGAGCAGCTCATGAACGAGGGTGTGGCGCAGATGTTTGTCAATCAGTTCAACAACCGCCGTATCATCGGCACTGTCGGACAACTACAATTTGAAGTCATTCAGTACCGTCTTGAACATGAGTACAACGCTAAATGCCGTTGGGAGCCCGTTCATCTCTACAAAGCCTGCTGGATAGAAAGTGACGATGCAGAGGAACTGGAGAACTTCAAAAAGCGAAAATATCAGTATATGGCCAAAGACATTGAAAACCGTGACGTCTTTCTCGCTGACTCAAGTTATGTGCTGGGCATGGCCGAGGAAGACTTCAAGCACATCAAGTTCCACTTCACCAGCGAATTCTAAGTGCAGGCCTCCGAGAGGCCTGCATCTTCTTTGAATAGCCGGCGCCTTTAAAGAGGGCTCCGGCTATTTTCTTTTAGATAATAATCTCCTGCAAATGAGGGACATACGGCAAACTGTCAAATATCAGCAAAAAGTTACAAATTCTCCTCATTTTTTATGCCAAACAGAGCCATAATTCGCCGATTTTTATTTAAATTTGCCATTGGGAACCTTAAGACTTGAGCTTATGAGACCGTTTTCTACTATACCCTTATTACTGGCACTGATGTTTTCAACAAAAGTGTTCTCACAGGAGCTGGCTTCCGTTGCAGGCAAAGTCACGGACAGTGAAACCCATGAGGCCATCGCTTACGCATCGGTGACTGCCGGCGATGGGCACTACACTACCGTATCCAATGCCGATGGCGAGTTCATCCTTCGGTTACCTTCCGACAGTAAAAGCTTTACAGTGTCGCACATAGGCTATGCTACGCGAAAGTTGAAACTTACAGGAGACAGAAACCATATTGCCGTCAGGCTACAACGTACGACCATCATGCTTGACAATATCCTTGCGGCACGCCCTGAGGATGTGGTGAGAATCGCAATAAAAAGCATTGCCGACAACTATGTCTCGGTACCGGTCATCCAAAGATGTTTCTATCGGGAGACGACACAAAAAGGGAAACGATTCATCTATGTTGCAGAGTCTATCAATGACATGTACCGCACTCCTTATTCTCAAGGCATTACTGGCGACCGCGTGGCAATAGTGAAGGCACGGAGACTCGTCTCTGCGAGTCCCAAGGACACGCTCGGAGCAAAACTCATAGGTGGACCGACAACCCCACTGACCCTTGACGCTGTCAAGAACCTTGACTTTCTACTCAATGAGGACAACCTGCAATATTATGATTTCTCCATGCTGCCCGCATCCACCTCCGATGGTCTCGGACAAGTGAAAGTGAGCATAAGGCCAAAGAAAGGAGCTTCGATAGCATGTCCTTATGCGCTGCTATATGGTGACATCTATATTCTTACCAACACCATCGGCATCACACATATCGATATGAGCCTTGATCTCAGCAATAAGACGAAGGCCACGAATGCCATGCTTTACCACAAGCCCCTCGGCGTAAAGTTCAAACCTAAGGGTATGACCTTGTATCTTACCTATAAGCCCGGCACAACAGGAAGACTGACGCTGAGTTACCTGCGAGTTGAAACGAGCTTCACATGCGAATGGAAGAGAAAACTGTTCGCTGCACCCTACCGTGTGACATCAGAGATGGTAGTGACTGACGAGCACACTGATGGCGTCAAAGCCATCAAATCGAGGGACTCGTTCAAGGAGAGGGAGTCACTGTTTGACCATCCCGAATATTTCGGAGACCCTGAATTCTGGAAGGACTACAACATCATTGCACCCACAGAGAGTCTGGAAAACGGCATCAAGAAACTCAAACGGAAAATCATCAACAACGAATGAGCGGGAAGGACATGTCTTCTTATACGTCTTCATACTGACTGAAAGGAGATGCTGAAAGTGGGATGTCATTGTCTATCGGTCGTAGGACAATCGTCATGCGGCCGAATGACAATTGTCCTACGAACAAATGATGATTGTCATGCGTTCGGGTGACAATCGACAGCGGGCTTTGAAGTGTCTACATTTGGCCGTTTGCAGATGATTGCTTAACTTTGCAATGATCTACAGAAAATCTTTTAGCTCATGGAAATCAATTACGAAGAACAAAACATTGAGAACGCACAAGGCTCCGGTAAACCTCAACGCTTCGTTCGTCTCAGACATCGCAGAGCCTTGACGGTGGAAGAAATAGAAAACAGAATTGAGCAGTCCACCACCTTGACGCGTGCCGATGTGCGTGGCGTGCTTGCCGAGCTGCGACGTGTCATCGTTGACAGCCTGTGCGAAGGGCGCCGTTTTCATCTCCAAGGCATCGGCTACTTATCGCTCTCTGCCGGTCTTGCACTTCCCGAAGAGCGTAAGGAGGCCACCGTCACGGGAAAGGACATCTATCTGCGAGGCATCAACTTTCTGCCAGAAGAGAAGTTGCTCAACACGATCAAGAAGCAAGTGTCCTTCCATAAAAGCGACTGCCCTTCAAAATCTATAACTTATACTGCCGAAGAGTTGTGGCCGAAAGTAGAGAGCTATCTGTCTTCACATCAGTATCTTACAACCCGCATTATGCGTGAGGAATTTGTGCTGGGCAAGAACAAGGCGCTGGAATGGCTTACGAAATGGGTAGAAGACGGGCACTTGACGAAACAAGGAACCCACCATCTGCCCATCTATTTCAGAAAGCCGGATTGAGAACAACCCTTGAGCCCTGCCATCAGGGCATTCAGCCCAGGAGCGACAAAAGCATTGGAAGTCACTCCGGATACGTCATATTCTCAGGATGCAGATGCTCAAGCACCTCATCAAGGAATTTCCGGGCTTCCCATTTTGCCATCGGCAGGTCATGGAGCAGCCAGTTGCCACAGTCGCGCGGAGCGGCTCCAGGAATGTCTCCCTCAAAATCAGCGATATACCTGAATGTCCTGCGCATAAGATCAGCAATATCTTGCGGTTCCAAGTCGCCACGGAGCAGAAGATAATTGCCTGTCAGGCATCCCATAGGCCCCCAATAGATGACCTTGTCCTTCCATTCCGCATCATTTCTCAAGAATGTTGCCGCAAGATGTTCTATGGTATGAAGTGCTCCTGCATGCACCACCGGCTCACGATTAGGTTCTTTCATCCGGATGTCAAACGTTGTGACGGTCTCGCCTCCAACCTCGTCCTTACGCGATACATAAATGCCACGGAGAAGTTTCTCATGGTTGATAGTAAAAGAAGGTATCTTTTTCATCGTTGTGTATTATAAATCTATTGACTCAATAAATAACCGTGTTACCTCAAAACTGCCCTCAGCGGCGCGGTTCCAAAAGTCAAAGTATTGAGAAGCTTTGGAGTCTTTCAATGGCACATCGCTGATGACGCGGAAAGAAATGAACGGTGTCTTGTAAATATAGCAGGCCTGAGCAATGGAACAACTTTCCATATCAACCGCCGTCGCTTTTGGGAACATAGAGAGAATTTCCCGCATTTTCTGTTGCGAATCTACAAACCAATCCCCACTCACCGTCAGTCCCTTAACGATTTTGCTGTCTCCTGGCACCCGCACCGCCAAGGCCTTGTCCACAAGTCCGGCTTCCGATTTGAAGCGTGACGGCATACCTATTACCTGCCCAAAGTCAGCATTGTCTCCACAATAGACATCATGATAGACACACTCCGAAGCCACCACCACATCCAAAGGATTCAAGGCGATGTCGGCTCCGCCTGCACATCCTGTTGAGATAATGAGATCCGGGTGATAATTGTCTATCATCTCGACAGCTCCAATGGCCGCGTTCACTTTACCAATGCCGCATTGCTGCAATACGATTTCATGGCACCCCATAGTGCCAAGAATAAAATCATTATGGTGATGACGCTCTGCAGAGGCACCATCAAGCAATGAACGGAGCTGTGACAGCTCCTTCTCCATCGCCACAATAACTCCTAACTTTTTCATAACAATATCTACTAAATTTGCATGCAAAGTTAAGAAAAAACACTACCTTTGCCGCATAATAGACAGAAAACTTATGAAAACATTGAAGAAATGCCTGCCAGACATTTTGGCAGTGATTCTTTTTATCGTATTGTCTGTGGCTTACTTTGCTCCCGCCGACTTTGAAGGCCGTATCCTTTTTCAGCATGATTCTGCAGCTGGAATCGGCGCAGGCCGTGAGGCACAGCAATATCATGAGAAGACCGGCAAAACAACAAGGTGGACCAACGCACTTTTTGGCGGAATGCCTACGTATCAGACAGCACCCTCTTACAGTAGCAATACGATTCTCAACAAAGCCATATCGTTCTATCATCTTTGGCTTCCCGACTACGTATGGTTCCTGTTTGCCTATCTTTTAGGCTTTTACATTCTTCTCCGAGCCTTTGACTTCAAGCAATATCTCGCTGTCCTCGGCTCCATTATTTGGGCATTCTCAAGCTATTTCCTGATCATCATTGCTGCCGGACATTTATGGAAAGTGATGGCACTCGCCTATCTGCCGCCCATGATTGGTGGCATGGTGCTTGCTTATCGCGGCAAATACCTCTGGGGTTTCACGGTGACTGCCATCTTCACGGCGTTCGAGATCAACGCCAACCATGTGCAAATGACCTATTATTACCTGTTCATCATCCTCTTTTTGGTCATTGCATGGCTCGTGGCTGCCATTCGTCAGCACTGGCTCCCCCGCTTCTGGAAAGCCTCGGGAGTCGTGGCTGCAGCGGCAATTATCGGTATCTGTATCAACCTTCCCAATCTTTATCACACCTGGCAATACCAGAAAGAAAGCATGCGCGGGAAGAGTGAGCTGGTGAAGAAAAATACAACCGAACAGACTTCAAGTGGACTCGACCGTGACTACATCACGCAGTGGAGCTATGGCATTGACGAGACGTGGACACTCCTCGTGCCTAATGTCAAGGGTGGTGCCAGCGTACCCATGGCTGCTAACGCCAAGGCGATGAAGAAAGCAGACCCGCAATACATGCAGGCCTACCAGCAACTCGGACAATACTGGGGTGACCAGCCAGGCACAAGTGGGCCGGTTTATGTAGGCGCCTTTGTGCTCTTACTCTTCTTCCTTGGCTTGTTTATTGTGAAAGGACCCGTTAAATGGGCCTTGTTGGCAGCTACCGTTCTGTCCATTCTTCTCTCATGGGGCCACAACTTCATGGGCTTCACCAACTTCTTCATCGACTACGTGCCCCTATATGCCAAATTCCGTACGGTGGCCTCCATTCTTGTTATCGCTGAGTTCACCATTCCCTTGCTGGCGATGATGGCATTGAAGAAAATCATTGATGAGCCCGACACACTCAAAAGAAATAAGAAATGGTTGTGGACATCGTTCGGTCTCACGGGCGGAGTCTCGCTTCTCTTTTGGCTCGCCCCTACACTGTTTTTCCCCAATTACATCTCTGCAACTGAGATGCAGCAGTTTGGACAAATCGCCCAACAAGGTGCGGAAGCCTCACAGTTCATCAGCGGTCTGGAAGCTAACCTCACGACTGTACGTGAGTACATCTTCACATCCGATGCACTGCGGTCATTCATCATCATTGCTATTGGTATGGCGTTATTACTGCTTTTCTATCTGAAAAAGCTTAACGCAAAGTTCACGGTTGTATGCATCGCGTTGCTCTGTCTTGTAGACATGTGGCAGGTGGACAAGCGCTATCTCAACGATGCCATGTTCGTAGAGAAGAGCGTTCGCGACACCCCCCAACCTATGACGGAGACTGACAAGCTCATCCTACGAGACAAAGGTCTCGACTATCGTGTGCTCAATCTTGCATCCAATACGTTCAATGAGAACGAGACATCTTATTACCACAAGAGTATCGGCGGTTACCACGCAGCTAAGTTACGCCGCTACCAAGAGATGATTGACGCCTATATAGTACCGGAAATGCAGAAGATGATGCCTGCTATCGCTAAGGCTGAAGGAGACATGACGAAAGTAAACGGCGACTCCATCTTCCCTGTTCTGGATATGCTCAATGCCAAATACTTCATTCTCCCAATGCAAAACAACCGTACAGTACCTTTGCAGAATCCCTATGTGAACGGCAACGCCTGGTTTGTAGACAAAGTCTACTATGCAGCTAACGCTAACGAGGAGATTGCCGAGGTAGGCCAGATCAACCTCAAACACGAAGCCGTTGCTGACCGGCAGTTTGAGTCAACACTGGGTAAGGCTACAAGACAAGACGGGGAATCCATGGTGACGCTGAAAGACTATGAACCCAATCACCTTATTTATGAGGCTAACTCCGCAAAGGGAGGCGTGCTCGTCTTCTCAGAAATCTATTATCCAGGCTGGACTGCAACCATTGACGGTAAAAGCGCAGAGCTCGGTCGTGCCAACTATATTCTCCGCGCATTGCGTGTGGTGCCAGGCAAACACGAGATAGTGCTCGACTTCCATCCTGCATCTATCCGTAACACCGAAGCCGTTGCCTACGGAGCTTACTTACTCCTCTTTGTTCTCATCATCGCAGGGATCTACACTGAGTGGAAGAAAAAGAAGAAACAACAATAACAATGAGGATCTCTTCATGGAAAGGAGCAATGGCAGTCATGCTACTGCTCCTTCTGTTTCCAGTTAGCAGCGTTTCAGCTAATAATGCCAGAGAAGCGCGTGCGCTGTTCAATTCTGTATGGGATATGTACACATCGCCCAACGGAGTATCACTTGGCTACTCAGTCAACATCATCGGTATCTACAAAACGGCCGGTACAATATGGGTAAAAGGAAAGAGACAACACTATCAGGAAAAACGTTACTGGGGTTGGTCAGACTCAAAACACTTCTATAAGGTGGACATGAAAAAGAAAACGGTGGATGTCCACAACCCCGACTCGCCCAAACGAGACAAATACCTGTCCAAATTCACCTTTACACCCGACGACTATAACTATGGCTGGGCCAATGAGAAGGACGGCTATGTTATCAGTCTTGACGCCAAAGACAATGTAAAAAGTAGCATTAGGCACGCTAAGCTTGTGCTCGACCGTCAGACCCATTATCCTATTGCCTTGAAAGTGAAGGTGGCTTTCTTCTGGACGACAGTGAAAATCATTAACTTCCATCCTGGCATCACGGACGATGACATCTTCATTTTCCCCTCTTCGCGGTTCAAAGGCTTCCAGTTCACCAATCACTGGCCCGACTGAGCCCTTTGCCTTACAGCCTCGAAAAGCAGGATAGCGGCCGAGACCGATACGTTAAGGGAGTCGAGCTGCCCTCTCATCGGAATGCGGATATGCGCGTCGGCAGCTTCGCGCCAAGTGTTGGTCAGCCCTGTCGACTCCGTACCCATCACGATGGCAGTGCCACACTGCATGTCAGTATCGTAATAGAGACGGGAATCCTGCAATTGAGCCGTAAGAATCTGTATGGCGTTTTTCTTCAGGAAAGCGACACACTCCTCTGAGGTACATGCCACCGTCGGCACCGTAAACACGGCTCCAATGCTTGACCGAATAAGGTTTGGATTGTAAAGATCAGTCAGCGGATCGCACACGATAACGGCATCAGTCGCTGCGGCATCCGCTGAGCGAAGCACCGCACCAAGGTTGCCAGGCTTCTCCACGCGCTCCAGTACCACCACAAGGGGATTGTGAGGAAGGCGTAGGTCATCAAGGGTAAGCTTCTTGGATCTCATCTCCGCGACCACGCCCTCAGTACCTTCACGGTAGGCAATGCGGCCGTAGACCTTCGGTGAGACCGCATAGCCGCACCCCTCATGAACTATCGTAAGGATCTCAGCCGCACCCTCATAACTCTGCAAAATCTCAGGACAAACAAACAATGTGTCAACCTCATAACCCGAATGAAGGCAGTGAAGCACCTCGCGCGCTCCTTCGACGACGAATAAGCCTTCCGACTGACGGAAAGCCGATTTCTGCTGAAGCAGTACGAGTCGCTTGATCTTCGGGTTTTGCGTGCTCGTAATGATTTCCCTTTCCATATTTCACAAAATTACTGATTCTATGCCAATTGACCAAACTTTTCCGTAACTTTGTTTGGACAAGCCCACATGGGTATGCCTCACACGAACAATAGAAACAGGAACAGTCCACGTGAGGAGACGTTATATATAAAAGGTATGAAAGTAATTATATGAGGGCAATGGAGTTCAGAACTATTGTTGACATTCCCCCAAGTCCTTGGAAGATTGGGCCTTGCGAGCGCATGCTCTTCGTCGGTTCTTGCTTTGCCGACAACATTGGCCGCCGGTTTGCAGAAGAGCAGTTCAGGGTTGTAGTCAACCCTTTCGGTGTGATGTACAACCCTGCAAGCATTCTCCACACCGTGGAGCGATTGCTTGCTGACAATGCCATGCCTTTCCAGTCGGGAGAACCTGGCACTGCCATCTTCACCCTCGGCACCAATCACGTCTACATCCTCAAGGAAACAGGAGAAATCGTTGACAACTGCCACAAGCGGCCGCAAAGCCTTTTTCTGGAGCAAAAGCTGTCCATTAATGAGTGTGCCGACTATCTCAACCGCGCTGTCAGCCTCATTACAGGCCACTTCCCTAAGGTTCATTTTCTGTTCACCGTTTCCCCCATCCGCTACCGCAAGTACGGCTATCATGGCTCACGACTCTCAAAAGCCACTCTCCTCCTTGCTATCGATACACTTCTTCAAAGTGACAACTCTCGACTTATGGGCTATTTCCCTTCCTATGAGATATTGGACGATGAGTTGCGCGACTATCGTTTCTATCAACCCGATATGCTTCATCCCAGCAGCCAGGCAGTAGACTACATCTACGATCGCATGGCGGAAGCCTATTTCTCAGATGCCACCTTCGCCTTTCTCAAGGAGTGGAGGCCCATCCGCGCCGCGCTTGGCCACAGGCCCCTGCACCCTGACAGTGAGGAATACCGGCTGTTTGAGCTGAAGATGGAAGAAAGACTTAGACGGTTAAGCGAGAAATATCCCATATCCCTTCCGATATCTCTTCCCAAATGACACTGTTGTTTCGATTCCCTCCCCCAATCTATAAATAGCAAAGTTCGGCCCTTGCGACTGCTCGTGGCAACATGGATTGTCAATGTCTTCACGGGCGGTCACAAGGGCCGAACCTCACATATGGGCGTTTTATCACACCCTTTGCTTGCCTTTTTTTGAAGGATGACAGTGCTCAGTCTTTGCCTGCACGTTTCCGCTCCAAATGGTCGAGGATGATCTTGCGCATGCGCATCGACTTCGGCGTAACTTCGACATACTCGTCTTCCTTGATATACTCAAGACACTCCTCAAGGCTCATAACGGTCTTCGGCACAATATGTGCCTTATCGTCGGATCCACTGGCACGCACGTTGGTGAGCTGCTTAGCTTTGCAGACATTGACGACGAGATCGTTGTCGTGTACATGCTCGCCCACAACCTCACCGGCATACACTTCTTCGCCCGGATCAATGAAGAACTTGCCACGATCCTGCAGTTTATCGATGGCATAGGCATAGGCCGTACCCGTATCCATAGACACCATGGAGCCATTTGTGCGACGCACGATCTCACCCTTGAAAGGCTGGTACTCCTTGTAGCGGTGCGCCATGATGGCCTCTCCCTGACTGGCAGTAAGCACGTTGGTACGCAAGCCGATGATGCCACGTGAGGGAATGTCAAAGGTGATGTTCACGCGGTCGCCTTCGGTATCCATACCTGTAAGGTCACCTTTACGGCGTGTCACCATATCCACCATTTTTGACGAATACTCCTGCGGCACATTGATGTCAAGTTCCTCGACAGGCTCACACTTCTGCCCGTTAATTTCCTTGTAGATCACTTGCGGCTGTCCTACTTGCAGCTCATAGCCCTCGCGACGCATTGTCTCGATGAGTACGGAGAGATGAAGCACACCACGACCCTTGACGATCCAGCGGTCGGTGTAGCCTTCTACCATATCAACACGTAAGGCAATATTCTTTTCCAATTCTTTCATCAGGCGGTCGTTGATCTGGCGCGAAGTACAGAACTTGCCCTCACGGCCAAAGAACGGCGAGTCGTTGATCGTGAAGAGCATTGACATTGTGGGTTCATCCACGGCGATGGGCGGCAGCGGTTCTGGATTCTCAAAGTCAGCGATGGTGTCGCCAATCTCGAAGTGTTCTAATCCGATGACAGCGCAAATGTCACCACTATCAACCGACTCCACACGCTTATGAGTGATACCTTCGAAGGTGTGAAGCTCCTTAATCTTGGTCTTTTCCTGAGTGCCATCGCGGTGACAGATCGTAATGTTCATACCGTCTTTCAATGTGCCACGATGCACACGACCCACGGCAATACGTCCCGTATAGTTGCTGTAATCAAGAGACGTAATGAGCATCTGCGGGGTCCCATCCAAGTGCTTAGGCGCGGGAATAATCTCTACGATCTTATCGAGAAGGTAGTCAATATTGCCGGTCGGCGTCTTATAGTCGGAACCCATCCATCCATTTTTGGCTGAACCATAAACGACTGGGAAGTCGAGCTGATCTTCAGAGGCGTTGAGGTCACACATGAGATCGAACACCATCTCATAGACTTGTTCGGGCCTGCAGTTGGGTTTGTCCACCTTATTCACCACAACAATTGGCTTGAGGCCTATCTTCAGGGCTTTCTGCAACACAAAGCGTGTCTGCGGCATCGGGCCCTCAAAGGCATCAACTAAAAGCAGACAACCGTCGGCCATGTTGAGCACACGCTCAACTTCACCACCAAAATCGGAGTGCCCCGGCGTGTCAAGAATGTTAATCTTTACTCCTTTCCAGTTTATCGAGACATTTTTAGAAAGAATCGTTATCCCTCGCTCACGTTCCAGATCGTTGGAGTCGAGCACCTCGCCACTATCATCCTTTCCATCTCGGAAAAGCTTTCCGGCGAGCATCATCTTGTCGACCAATGTGGTCTTGCCATGGTCAACGTGCGCAATCACTGCAATGTTACGAATGTCTTGCATCTTTTACCTTTGAGATTTGAGAGTTGAGGATGGAGAGTTATGATGACAGTAAGTACTATGATTCTTCACCCTTCTCTCTTCACTTGTTATTCTTATTCGGTGGCAAAATTACAAAAAAATACTGGGAAATCATTGCTAGTCGCCGAATTTTTAGTAACTTTGCATCCGCATTTCCGGAGAGGCCGGAGCATTCGAGGCTGTCAAGGTTGTGATTAAGGCCTGCAAACGGCAGAAGGATGTCATTGATGCACCAATAAATTAATCCATTCATTACACAATGTATTTAGACAAAGAGAAGAAGGCTGAGATCTTCAGCAAGTACGGCAAAGGTACAACAGACACTGGTTCTGCAGAGGCACAGATTGCGCTGTTCACTTATCGCATCGCCCATCTGACAGAGCACGTGAAGGCTAACCACAAAGATTTCGTGACCACCCGCTCACTGACACAGCTCGTCGGCAAGCGCCGCCGTCTGCTCACCTACCTCAAGGAGCGCGACATTAACCGCTACCGTGAGATCATCAAGGCTCTCGGCTTGCGTAAGTAATACGCTAAAAGCATTTATAGAAGCTCAACCCCGTCATCATTAATGATGGCGGGGTTTTTATGGTTCTGCCTTTTGAACTCTGGGGAAAAGGAAAACATGGCAGCAACTCTACCCTTTCGGTTTCAACAGACTGTACTTTTTCCTTCCTTTGACATAGTATTGCCACAAAATGCAGAACATACTCCGCTCCGGTACAGGGTTGACCGTTCGGGTGGCAGCAATCTTGCGACGGTCATTATCAAAATCATGTCTCCAACGACGGAAAGCCCGTCGGCCGCGCAACACCGCCTTAAACTCCCCAAAATTTCGTTGGAGAAGGAGCATCTCAAAGGCGGCAAGCCAATCCAGGAAAAACCTCATCCGCATTACACCACGCAACTCATTGTCGGGCAAATTCTTATAAAGCATGGTCAGGTTATTGCGAAAGTTGAGGAAGGTTTTCATCGGATTGCCTTTTGGCAACGTGCCTCCGCCCACATGGTAAACCTTGCTTTCCGGATAACATATAATTCTCCGGCCACACTGTCTCAACCTCCAGCAGAGATCGATCTCCTCACAATGGGCAAAGAACCGGCCGTCCAACCCACCAACTTTCCAATAATCAGATGAGCGGATGAAAAGGCAGGCGCCCGTAGCCCAAAGTACGTCGGCAGGGTAATCGTACTGACCATTGTCCCACTCAACGGTGTTGAAGATTCTTCCCCTGCAAAAAGGATAGCCATATCTGTCAAGGAAACCTCCGCATGCCCCAGCGTATTCAAAACTGTCCTTATCTGACTCCGACAGCAACTTGGGCTGGCAAGCTGCCACGTCAGCATGGGCATCCATCAACTCCAGCAATGGCGTGAGCCAATGATGAGTAACTTCCACGTCGGAGTTGAGCAGCACATAATATTCGGCATCAATCTTTGCTAAAGCACGGTTATAGCCCTCAGCAAAGCCATAGTTACAATCGAGACGGAGAGTTCTCACCATCGGATATTCCTCTGCCAGCATCTCCAACGAACCGTCAGTAGAGGCATTGTCGGCCACCCAAACCACAGCCTCGTCCTGAGAATACTCGACCACCGTGGACAAATAGCTTTTCAGCATGGCCTTGCCATTCCAATTGAGAATGACGACCGCAATTCTTCTGTCAGTGTTCATAGTAACTGCCCCTTGAGCGCACTCTTATCAATATTGAATTCTCCTAACCTCACCCGCACTATCTTATTGTCAAGCCGGTCGTTATCGTCCGACGGCGGAAGTTCTACACGGATATAGTTGTCCGTAAATCCATGCATGGCCTTGCCGTGGGCGGCTTTTTCAAAGAGCACTTCAGCTTCCTGACCAATATGTGCAGCATAAAAAGCAAGCGTTTTCTCATCCGACAATTTCAGTAAATGGTGGACACGGTTTTTCTTGTCCCTGTCAGGCACTATATAATTAATGTGTAAGGCTGCGGTACCCGGTCGCTCAGAGTAAGGGAAAACATGGAGTTGGGTGACCGGAAGCGAACTGATGAACTGATAACTGTCCTCAAAACACTCGGGCGTTTCGCCGCGGCATCCCACCATCACATCTACTCCAATGAATGCATCGGGCATGAGTTGCTTGATGAGTCGAATTTTATGGGCGAAGACATCCCTTGAATAGCGGCGGTGCATGAGCCTCAACACCTCGTCACTTCCACTTTGAAGGGGGATGTGGAAATGCGGCATGAAGGCGCGGCTACGCGCGCAGTACTCTACCAACTCATCACTGATAAGATCGGGCTCGATGGAACTGATGCGGAAACGGCTGATGCCCTCCACGCCGTCAAGCGCTTTGACCAGGTCAATGAACTTCTCACCTGTTGTCTCTCCAAAGTCGCCAATATTGACTCCGGTGAGTACGATTTCTTTTCCGCCCTCTTGCGCAGCCTGCTCAGCCTGGGCAACAAGTGAGGCGACAGAAGGATTGCGCGAGAGACCACGTGCGAAAGGAATGGTACAATAGGTGCAGAAGTAGTTGCATCCATCCTGCACCTTGAGGAAATAGCGTGTCCGGTTACCGCGTGAGCACGAAGGCTGAAACTTCTTGATGTCCTTTGTCTTGACGTGGTGAAAAAGATGCCGGTGTCCATCGATACTCTCATTTTCCGGCTGTGCGTTGGTCCACGCGTCGTTGAGATACTGAATAAGATCTGCTTTCTCGTTTGATCCAAGTACCAGATCCACACCATCCATCTTACTCACCTTCTCGGAGTCGAGCTGCGCATAGCACCCTGTCACCACGACAAAAGCGCCTGGATTATCCCTCACCATGCGATGGATGGCCTGCCGACACTTATGATCCGCCATCTCAGTTACCGAACAGGTATTGATCAAACAGATGTCTGCTGTTTCCCCTGCCTTTACTTCCACAACGCCCATTTCGCCAAGAATCTTGGCGAAAGTCGAGGTCTCGGAGAAGTTAAGCTTGCATCCTAATGTATAAAAAGCGGCTTTCTTGCCCTGGAAAGCTGATGTGTCTATCATATCTCTTTCTGAATTTCATGCAAAGGTACGGCTTTCTTAAGACTTACACATTATATAATAGTACATTTTTATCCATGTTAAGGCACATAGCAAGAGCCTTTCTCATCGCTGTGCAAATGTTTAACATTTGTTTACCTAATGTATTTATCTGATTACCAATGCATTGCAAAAAAGTTACATAGAAGCCTAAAAAAAGTCGATAAAAAATGAACAACGTATTAAAAAAATGCCTACCTTTGCAGCGTTGTTAATGAACAAGATTGTTTTACAGATTTAAAAAGCAAAGAAAATGAAGAAATTAGTTTTAATGTTCGTGGCTATTGCAGCTATCTCTTTCGCATCATGTGGTAACAAAAACCAGAGTGCAGCTCCTGCTTCTGATTCTGACACAACAGCTGTTGCTGACACAACTGACACCGCTGCTGTTGACACTGCTGCTGCTGATACAGCTGCTACTCCTGCTAAATAAGTTGGTATCTCCGTTAGCACGAAATAAAAAAGATTGAGAGACTCCGCCTCAGGCTTTGCCTGAGGCGGTTTTTTGTATATAAGTAAACTCCGCCTCGCTCCTCTCTTGGCAATGCAAAGGTAATGCGTTTACGGTGTAATGGCAATGCGTTTACAGTGTAATGGCAATGCGTCTACAGTGTAATGGCGATGCCTTTACAGTGTAATGGCGATGCGTCTACAGCGTGATGGCGATGCCTTTACAACGTAGAAGTTTTTTTATTCCAACTTTCTTCCCCGCTAATATATATTTTTACTAACTTTGCACATGGCATTCATTTGTTTTCAGAATACATGCATTCTATAAGATATTTCATATTACTCTTCACCATAAGCCTCGGTCTCACCTGCGCGCAGGCACAGTCAATGCAGAACATGGCTTACCTGCAATATATCGATCAGTTCAAAGATCTGGCGATAGAGCAAATGGAGCGATACCGCATACCGGCAAGCATCACGCTGGCCCAGGGACTTTTTGAGAGTTGCGCAGGGCAGAGCCGTCTTGCCACTGTAGGCAACAACCATTTCGGCATCAAATGCCATGGATGGGACGGACGGTCCATCAACGCTGACGATGACGAGCCCGACGAATGCTTCCGCGCATACGACAACGCCAAGCAAAGCTACGAGGACCACAGCCGCTTTCTCCGCAACACTCCGCGCTATGCCATGCTCTTCCAGCTCAGTCCCAATGACTATAAGGGATGGGCAAGGGGATTAAAGGCTTGCGGCTATGCCACAAACCCACGCTATGCCGACAATCTCATCAACATCATCGAGCTTTACCGCCTCTACCAATACGACCACGCCAAAGGCTACGACCATTTCATGGCCGACCGCTACAACGCACGCAGCCACAACTATTCGCCAAACGGCTTCCACCCTATTACCAAATGCAACAAAAACTATTACATTGTGGCACGGGATGGTGACACCTTCCGCAGCCTCGCCAAAGAGACAGATATCTCCAGACGTAAACTTGCAAAATATAACGAGCGGGACAAAAACGACGTGTTGCATGCGGGAGACATTATCTATTTAGAGAAAAAACAGAAAAGGGCCTCAAAAGTATTCAAGGGCAAGCCACATATCGTCAAGGTCGGAGAAAGCATGTATTCCATCGCTCAATTGTATGGTATCAGGCTGAAAGACCTTTATAAAATGAACCACATGAGCCCCGACGACTCCATCGTAGTAGGGCAGCAACTTAAAGTCAGATAATCATGAAAAGACTGTTTTCCTTCCTTATTGCCGTTTTGGCAGCAGTGGGCATGTATGCTCAGAACTTTGACGACTGGTTTCAAGACAAGACTCTTCGTATCGACTATATCTTCTCCGGTAACGACCATCAGCAACACATTGCCGTGGATGAGCTCTGCCAGTCGCCGCGATGGTATGGCAAACGACAGCACCTCAACGAGGTACCTATGGAGGGCAACGGACAGTTAACGGTGCGCGACCATGCTACGGGAAAGGTCATCTACCGCAACTCGTTCTCCACGCTCTTTCAGGAATGGCAGTCTTATCCTGAGGCAAAACAAACCGACAAAAGTTTTGAGAATGTCTTCTTGATGCCTATGCCTAAGCACGCTGCCGACGTCACGCTTGAACTCCGCAACAACCGCCGGCAAGTATCTGCGGCACTCACTCATGAGGTAGACCCCAATGATATTCTTATTCGGCATATCGGCGAGCGGGGACTGACGCCTTATATTTTCCTGCAGAAAGCAACTGACACCACACGGTGCATTCACATCGCCTTTGTTGCAGAAGGATATACCAGGGCCGAGATGCCCACTTTTCTGGCCGATGCCCGCCGTGCCATGGGCTATATCTTCTCTTATGAACCATTCCAGAGCTCACGCACCAAGTTCAGTTGCGTAGCCGTAGAGGCGCCTTCCGAGGAGAGCGGTGTCAGCATCCCTGACAAAGGCATCTGGAAAAAGACAGCCCTGCTCTCCAGCTACGACACCTTCTATAGCGACCGCTACCTTACCACACTGCATCTCAAGAAGCTCCACGACTGGCTGGCGGGCGTTCCCTATGAGCACATCATCGTTCTCGTCAATACCAACCGCTATGGCGGCGGCGGCATTCTCAATAGCTATGACCTGTGTGCGGCTCACCACCCCACGTTCCGGCCTGTTGTCGTGCATGAGTTCGGCCACAGCTTCGCAGGACTTGCCGATGAATATGCCTACGACACAGAGGAAGTACCCATGTATCCCCACGATGTAGAGCCATGGGAGAAAAACATCACTACAAAAGTCAACTTCAAAGGCAAATGGGAAAACCTCATCGGAAAGGACCCTAAAGCAGGATTCTACGAAGGAGCTGGCTACAGTCCTAAAGGCGTTTACCGTGCCTATCCCGACTGCCGGATGCGCACCAACGAGAATCCTGAGTTTTGTCCTGCCTGTAAGCAAGCGCTACAAGGAGTAATAGACTTCTATACAAAATAGCACCATGATTTTTTATCTTTCCGACACTGGAAACACAGGCTGGGCAGCCAAGACCATTGCAGAAAGAACAAGCGACAGGCTGCTCTTTATCCCAGAGCTACTGCGTAGCAGCAGTACCACCTTTGAGTTAAGGAGAGGCGAGAACCTCGGTCTGTGCTTCCCCGTGCATGGTTGGCGACCGCCGATGATTGTACGCGAATTCATCAAGCGGCTACGCATCAACACGGACGGGCACTATGTCTATGCACTGTGTACAGCCGGTGACAACATTGGTGAAACAATGGATATCCTCAGTAAGGACTTGAGCGAAAAAGGAATAAGACTCAATGCGTCGTTTTCACTTATCATGCCTGAGTCGTATTTAGGTCTTCCATTCTTCAATGTAGACAGCCCAAACAAGGAAAGGGCCAAACAGGAAACAGCTGAGAAGGAATTGAATGGTTATCTCCGTGAGATCGTCGACAAAAGGGAAGTGCGCCACCTTGTCTGTGGCCACTGGCCGCGCTTGAACTCCCGTTTACTTGGCGGTTTCTTTGTCCGACACCTTATTACCGACAAGAAGTTTGCAGTTGACAGCCGCCGCTGCGTAAAATGCGGTATCTGCGCTGACGTCTGTCCAACAAAGAATGTAATTGGCGGACTGGGTTATGAACCCAAGTGGAAACACGACGGTTCGTGCATTGCGTGCTTTGCCTGCTACCATCATTGTCCACACCACGCCATCGACTACGGATCGTTAACCAAACATAAGGGACAATACTTCTTTGGAAGAAAAAGGAATTGAAAAGTAAGAAGTTAAAAGGCAAAACGTTTGCCATGTCAATAAAAAAAGGTATCTTTGCGCCTTGAAAATATCAACAGATAATGCCTGAAATTTCAGTTCGTGGCCTTGAGATGCCACAGTCACCTATACGCAAACTCGCTCCCTTGGCAGCAAAAGCTAAGGAGCGAGGCATCAAGGTTTATCATCTCAATATAGGCCAACCAGACCTTCCTTCTCCGCAATGTGGGCTTGATGCCTTGAAGCATATTGACAGGAAAGTGCTGGAGTATTCTCCCTCTCAGGGCTATCTCTCTTACCGTGAGAAGCTTGTCAAGTATTATGCCAAATACGACATCAACGTCACTCCTGACGAAATCATCATTACCTCAGGAGGCTCAGAGGCCGTGCTTTTCGCTTTCATGAGCTGCCTGAATCCCGGTGATGAGATTATTGTTCCTGAGCCGGCATATGCCAACTACATGGCTTTTGCCATTTCTGCCGGAGCCAAAATACGCACCATCGCCACCACCATTGAAGAGGGATTCTCTCTGCCAAAAGTGGAGAAGTTTGAGAAACTCATCAACAGCAAGACGCGTGCTATCATGATCTGCAACCCAAACAACCCTACAGGATACCTCTATACAAGGCGCGAGATGAACCAGATACGCGATCTCGTAAAGAAATACGACCTTTATCTTTTCTCCGACGAGGTCTACCGTGAATACATCTACACGGGAAGTCCTTACATCAGTGCCATGCACCTTACAGGAATAGAGAACAACGTCATCCTCATTGACTCTGTATCAAAACGCTATTCAGAATGCGGTATCCGCGTCGGCGCATTGATTACACATAACAGTGAGGTGCGCAAGGCCGTCATGAAGTTTTGTCAGGCAAGACTCTCCCCGCCACTTATTGGGCAAATCATAGCGGAAGCCTCTCTTGATGCGCCGGAAGAGTATTACCGTAACGTTTATGATGAATACGTAGAGCGCCGGAAATGTCTCATCGACGGGCTTAACCGCATTCCCGGAGTCTATTCTCCCATCCCCATGGGAGCCTTCTATACTGTGGCCCAACTGCCCGTTGACGACTCCGAAAAGTTCTGCCGTTGGTGTCTCGAGTCATTCAATTATGAGGGCGAGACCATCATGATGGCTCCAGCATCAGGCTTTTACACTACTCCGGGAGCTGGCTGCAATCAAGTGCGTCTTGCTTATGTCCTGAAGAAAGAGGATCTCAGAAGGGCCCTCATCGTTTTGAGCAAAGCACTTGAAGCATACCCAGGAAAGACATTGTAATAAAGACATTATAATGAATCTCCCACTTTTCTTAGCAAGAAGGATCTACGGTGACCACGGCGACAAGCACAAGGTGTCGCGCCCTGCCATCACCATTGCCACAGCAGGTGTGGCAATAGGATTGGCTGTCATGATTGTATCAGTTTGTGTCGTGCTTGGCTTCAAACATACCATTCAAGGCAAAGTCATCGGTTTCGGATCACATATTCAAGTGACTAACTTCGTGTCGCAGACCGAAGCGGAGCAGTATCCTATTGCCGCCAGCGACAGCATGATGAGTGCCATTCGAGCCATCAATGGTGTGAGGCACGCTGAGAGATTTGCTTATCAGCAAGGCATTCTCAAAACCGACAGCAACTTCTTGGGTGTCGTTCTCAAAGGCGTAGGAAGCGAATGGGACTCTACTTTTATCCACCAGAACATGGTATCAGGAAGCATTCCACACTTCTCCGACAGTGCCTCGTCCAACAAAATTCTGATTTCGAAAAGTATTGCTGACAAGCTGAATCTGAAACAAGGACAGCGTATTTTCACTTATTTCATCAACAATAGTGGTGTACGTATCCGCCGATTCACCATCCAAGGCATTTACCAAACAAACTTAAGCCAATACGATTCCTACATGTGCTTCACGGATCTCTACACAACCGTGAGACTTAACGGGTGGCATCCCGATCAGGTTTCAGGAATAGAGGTGACTGTCAACGACTTCAACCATGTGGATGATGTGGAGCGGCAGTTCATCAAAAACGTGAACAAACGACAGGATCATTACGGCGAAACCTATACCTCGCAGACTATCAAGGACATCAATCCACAGATTTTCCGCTGGCTTGACCTGCTGGACATGAACGTCTGGATTATCCTTGCGCTGATGACTGCCGTGGCAGGCGTGACCATGATATCGGGTTTACTCATCATCATACTTGAGCGCACGACAATGATTGGCATTCTCAAGGCACTTGGCGCACGCAACAAGACTATCCGGCATCTCTTTCTTTGGTTTGCCACTTTCATCATTGGCAGAGGAATGGTCATTGGCAATGTCATTGGCATTAGTGCTTGCGCCTTACAAAAATACTTTGGAATCGTGAAGCTTGACCCTGCTACTTACTACGTCAGCACGGTTCCCATTGAGTTCAACATTCCGTTGTTAGTGCTTCTCAACGTGGCTACCCTCTTAGTCAGCGTGTTTGTTTTGATTGGCCCGAGCTATCTCATTTCTCACATTCACCCAGCAAAGAGCATGCGTTACGAGTAGGATCAGCATTGGCCGTCAACCAAACTGTAGGTTCTATCCCACACATCTGCCGCACCCGTTCCTTCATTTTGTCTACGTCAAGTACGCCATAAGCAAAGCCCTTGCGTGTGAGTTCCGTGGGCAAAAGGTCGTCGTACTTGTCAAAAACAGGTGTCTCCTTGGGATATAGCAGTTCCATGGGGTCGAGTGGGCGGGCTATTTCTTCCGACAACACCTTGAAGAACTTTGTCGGAGAGACTCCCAAGGTGAACTGCATGTAATAAGGGCGGGCAGAGTTAAAGCCTTTCAGCCCCACCCGATTCGCGCATCTGATCCTGATGAAACGCTCCAATGCAAGAAAAGCATAGCTGCCAAGCCACGGAAACAGCGCATACATATTGCCGCCAAGAGATAACAACCAGTTGAGTCCAAGTCCCGACTTGCGAGCTGAATCCACTGCCTGAGATAGACGAAAGCGTGCATGCGGGAGCAAATAAGGATAACTGTTTTCGGGGGAAGCAGCAAGAATGTCGTGCATTTTCTCCAATATTTTGGTATGAATATCGCCCGGCTCATCGCCAAAGTAAGCAGGAACGACCCCTTTCACGGGGTGGCAGTAGACGATGTGACGGTTGCGATCCACCTCTTCTACCACCCATACATGACCTGCTATGGCTATCTTATCCTGCACGGGTGGTGGCTTAACGATGGTGCCTATCTCCTTCGATTCACAGCGAACCTTATATTCTTCATTCTCCTGGAAAACAGCATAGAACCTGAAGTTATTTACTACGCGCTCACCTTTCAACCCAACAATAAGGCCCCCACGCTCAGTCGTCTCAATATGATCGATCTTGAGCAGATGCCGTAAAAGCACACGATAATCATCTTGGCTAACTCCACGAAAATAGCTTAGTGTAAGCACACGCTCCGCCAACTCAGCCGGTGACATCTCTCCTCCACCGGCAAGCGTTGCCATCGTTTGGTGATAAAGCAACGAATAAGGTAACCTCCCTGTCCGTGGCGGCTCTACCCAATGCTCCTTCAGATAGAGTTCAATGAGGGCGATGGCTTGCAGCAGCTTCCAGGGAATGGTCTGCGGCATCATGGCACGTGGCTCAGCCTTTTCTTCACGGATGACGAACCACATCTCCGATGGAGCGCCCCGCCGTCCTGTGCGACCCATGCGTTGAAGAAACGAACTGACAGTGAATGGAGCATCAATCTGAAAGGCATGCTCAAGCCGGCCAATATCGATACCAAGCTCAAGCGTCGACGTGGTGCATACCGTCTTTAGCGAGTCTTCACGCTTGATTTCTTCCTCGGCGCTCTCGCGGTAACTCACTGAAAGATTACCGTGATGGATGAGGAAACGATCAGGCTCGTGTAGGGCCTCACAATACATTCGCAGCGTGGAGCAAATTACTTCACACTCTTCCCGCGAGTTTGAGAAGATGAGACAGCGATGTCCACGGGT
Organism: Hallella multisaccharivorax DSM 17128; assembly: GCF_000218235.1. Taxonomy (GTDB): domain Bacteria; phylum Bacteroidota; class Bacteroidia; order Bacteroidales; family Bacteroidaceae; genus Prevotella; species Prevotella multisaccharivorax. The sequence goes on from NZ_GL945017.1 coordinate 1,541,915, forward strand.
ATTTTCAAGGATATACCGGATTGACGGATCGAAAGCATTGCTCACAGGTTCAGTCTGATTTTCTCCGTTCGCCCCACTGTCTTTCCAAGGCCTGACAAACGGACTCCCGCCTTTCATCTCTCGTCTTGTGTCGGAAGGTCGTGATGGTTCCGTATCGCTTTGAAAAGGATTTGGATGGATGCACTCATCACCATCATACTCCCTGCTAACACTACCCACGACTGTAGCAGGAGATGTCACAGCCAAAGGCGCACTACGACGATCGCCCTCGCTTCCGCTAACGGAAAGACTGAAATGCGCTACCGATATTCTCCATTTGGTACCTTGCGACTGAATCTTCGGAATGACGGTTCCTCGTCCGGTACCTGCTGAAAGGAATGCGCCCACCAGGCGCGGCTCACCGATAGTCGCGGAGAGGCCGATACGCCGTGGGTTGACACCTGCCATGCGAGAGAGCCGTTCCAAGAGGCACAGTGTCTGACCGCCACGGTCTCCACGAAGAAAAGAGTGAATCTCATCAATGACGATGAAACGGAGGTCGCCAAAGAGAAAAGGTATCTGAGAATGACGGTGGAGGAGCATTGCCTCAAGGCTCTCAGGTGTGATCTGAAGGATGCCCGAGGGGTGGCGCATAAGTTTCTTCTTCTGTTCCTGTGAGACATCGCCATGCCAGTGCCATACCTCCACTCCGCACTCACGACAGATATCGTTGAGTCGTACAAACTGGTCGTTGATAAGGGCTTTCAACGGAGCAATATAAATGCAGCCGATGGAGGCCGGCGGTTGTTCTTGCATCAGTGTGATGATGGGGAAGAAGGCTGCCTCCGTCTTTCCCGATGCCGTGGAGGCAGACAGCAACACGTTGGCACCGGAGTTGAAAATGGCATCCCCTGCTGCAGCCTGTATAGCGCGGAGCTTCTGCCACCCTTCCTCATAGATGTACCGCTGGATAGCGGGGGAGTACCGGGAGAAGATGTTCATGAATGCATTGATTGGAACTTGATGTTCTCAAACGGATATAAAAGTTTATAGTCTGAACTGTCCATTAGTCTCATTATCTTACACAGAGAAATGCAGATAGATAATCTGTCTCACCATAGCCTGCATTATTTTAAATTCATCGGATTCACGTTATATCAGGAACTGTAGAAAGTGTTCAAAAGTAGACATTCTTTATTGGCACTTCCCTTTCGCCAAACTCAATCATTGCATTGAAAAGACTTACTTTGTTGGCATTTCGCAAATCTTCCAATGTAATATCGGCTTCTTGCATGATTCCCTTGTCCAAGAGTGCAGCTCTTTTAGTACCGGGCAATATATGGAGCAGCCTCTACGGCTTCAACTTCTTGTTCTCCATATACCACTCTCGCCTTGTAAAAGTCCATGTTCTCCGTTGAATTTATTAGTTTTTCCAACGAAGGCATGGACGCATTGCATAGCGACGGAAAGAAATTCCTGATAGTTCTTTCCATTCTGTCCTGATGGTATGCAATAGCTTGTGCCTCTCCATCCTTAATCTTTATTGTCCCCACGAATTGCTGTGCCATATTGAATTTTGTGTCTATTCAAATGGAAGATATACTTTCTGTAATACTTCCTCGTATTCTTTTCTGCAATCACTTTTCGAGGTAATACCTCCTCCTGCCTTGAAATACGTTCCCTGCCCGTCCTGTTCAAGAAAGCGTATCATTACTGCCGAGTTGAGTTCCCCATTACCATATATGCCCATGACTCCCGTATAAAATTCACGGTCGAAGCCTTCCGTCTCATGGATTATCTCCATAGTCTTGTCCTTTGGCGCACCTGTGATGGAACCAGCCGGCAACATCGCAGCCGATATGTCACCAATGTGCCTTTGGTAGCCGGATGACAACTTACCATTGATTTCAGAACTGGTCTGGAGAATGTCCCCCTTATTGGTATGGATTACATCTATATAGCGATACCTGTCCACCCCTACATGTTCTGCCACACGGCTAAGATCATTGCGAATCAAGTCCACAATGGTCGCATGTTCGGCGATTTCTTTCTCATCGTCCATCAACACTTGCCTCGCATCGGGTATGGAGGCATCGATCGTACCCTTCATCGGATAAGAATAAATCATACCGTTCTTTATTCTCACGAATGTTTCTGGCGAGAAACATACAAACTGCCTGTTGCTGTAATTTCTGTCTTTCAGCAGAATCTTGCACTTGCCTTTAGCCCGTAAGAAGATATCTTCAAACGGAAGGTCGCAATCTACAGCCACCTTGCAGGTAAGGTTGGCAAGATAGCTGTTTCCACGTAGAATGTTGTTCTTGACAGTCTCAAAACTTTTCGTGTAATTATCAAGGTCAGGTTCATACACTTTCCACATTGGCTGTTTGGCAGGCGCTGAGTGCGGCTGCCGTTTTACATTTGTAATGCCTTCAAAGTCATAGAGACACTCATCCGTGGCTATCTCCGACAGCTTCTGTATATATGCCTCCGTACCTGCGTAGTTGATGACAAAAAGGAAAGGTTCCTTTTCGTCAGCCAAATGATTGAGACGGTCTATAATATTCTGCTTCATTGTTTTACATATAGAATGCAAAATTATACTATTTGTAAGAGAACGCCAAAAAATATCGGTAGCCAGGCGGGAAGCCGCGGTGTGACCTTAACTTTTTTTAAACATTCAAGATAGAAGTGCAATATCTTAATGGGTGATTGTAAGGGTTGACCTCCATGTCGGATGCGGACGTTCTTGGCGCGAAGCGACAAGGTTGGCCACATCCGACACGGAGGAATAAAAAACAACCGGCAATGCAAAAAAGACAAAAGGGAGACCGCTGTCTCCCAAGGATTAATTACTTTTGTATTGCCTATGTACAAGCACTTAACCCGTGAGCAAAGGTACGCAATCTACCTGGGAAAACAAAAGAAACAGACCAATAAAGCAATTGCCCGGCTGATAGGGGTCAGTGAATCAACCGTAAGTCGTGAGCTGAAACGCAATGCGACAAAGAACGGCAAGTATGTCTGGGACAAGGCCGATGCCCTTTCCCAAGAACGCATGCACCGTTCTCCGGGCAACCGTTCCGTGAGCCGGTTGCTTCTCTGGCGCGTGCGTGAGCTCATCACCGGAGAGCAATGGTCCCCCAAGCAGATATCCGGCTACCTGGGCAAGGAGGGCGTGAAGATCTCCCACGAAACCATTTACAAGATGATCCGCAACGATACGGGTGGGACACTTGCCGCCAACTGCCGCCATAAGATGAAGTATCATCGCAGTCCCTCTCACAGGCATGTAACCAAGGCACCGAGTATCAGAAACAGGGTAAGCATACACGAACGTCCGAAGGAGGCAGACGGCAGGAGGTTCGGGGACTGGGAGAAGGACCTGATTGTCGACAAGGACGGCAACGCCATCCTCACGATGATAGAACGCAGCACGAACTTTCTCATCATGGAGAAACTCAAGCATGGCAAGAAGGCCATGCCGCCGGCAAAGACCGTATGGAGGCTGCTCATGCCATACAAGGGAGAGCATCTCAAGACCATCACTACGGACAACGGAAGTGAGTTTGCCGAACATGAGTGGATGGCACGCAGGTTGGGGGTGGATATCTATTTCACGGACGCATACTCTTCTTGGCAGAAAGGGGCTGTGGAGAACACCAACAAGCTCATCAGACAATATATTCCAAAAGGGACGGATATAAGTACCGTCACAGACAAAAGAATTAAGATGATACAGGCCAAAATCAACAGAAGACCAAGGGAAAAATTGAACTTTTCAACACCAAAGCAGGAGTTTTACAAATATTATGCCTAATATTGCACTTGCTGGTTGACTCTTTACCTTAACTTTTTTTATCTAACTGGCGTAATTCGAGGAATTTTATGTAAGTTTGCAATTGATAGATAATCTGTCTGCGAATTGAGGTCTGAACGATAAAACCTCAATCGCAATTTATAAAAAGACGAGAAAATGAAAAAGCACATTTCACGGATTGTCATAGCTCTCGTGGCTGTGGCTTTCTTTATGGAGTATATTGACTCCACAGCCTTAGTGACGGCTCTGCCGCAGATGGCAGCTGACTTCGGTGTGGAAAGCGGCAGGATGAGCATCGGGATTACAGCCTATATGATTTCGCTGGCAGTATTCATTCCTGTAAGTGGCTGGGTAGCCGACAGGTATGGCACGCGTTCGGTGTTTGCCCATGCCGTGTTGGGATTTATCGGCACGTCCGTCCTGTGCTCGCTCTGCCATAGCCTGGCGCAGTTTGCCATCGTGCGTTTCCTGCAAGGAACGGCGGGGGCGATGATGGTGCCCGTGGGACGGTTGGCAGTATTGAAGAATTGCGACAAGTGCGACTTGGTGAATGCCATCGCATGGATAACCACTCCAGGTCTTATTGCACCCGTCGTCGGTCCCCCTATAGGCGGATTCCTTGCCACCTACCTCTCGTGGCATTGGATATTCTTCCTGAATGTTCCGGTAGGACTACTCGTCTTTGTTCTGGCAATAAAATATGTTCCTAAACAGCCGGCAGACAGACAGCGGGGTAAATTAGATATACCCGACTTCTTGTTGAGCGCCTTGTCGCTCTCAGGCATGATGTACGGCCTTGAATTGCTGGGCAACAACGCTTCCGACATCACGTGCCCCCTCGTGCTGTTGTTTTTCTGTATATTGCTGTTTGCATTCGGTGTGCGCCGTTCACTGCACGCCCCATCGCCACTGATAGACTATTCTGTAATGCGCGTGCCCACCTATTCAGTAACAATTGTCTATGGCACACTGTCAATGATGGTTATCGGCGCAGCCCCATTCCTGCTGCCGTTGCTGTTTCAGGACGGTCTGCATTTCAACGCCTTTCATTCCGGCTTACTGCTGCTCTCGCTTATGCTGGGTAATCTCATTACCAAGCCTTTCACAGTATGGATGATGCGTCATTGGCGCATCAAGCATATTCTGTTTCTTAACGCACTGTTGCTTTCGCTGTCAACAGCCGCCTGCGCACTTTTTAATGCATCATCCTCTGTCTTCGCCATCATTGTCTGTCTGTTTCTGATGGGATGCTTCCGTTCTGTGCAACTGAGCACTCTCCATACGGTGGCCTACGTGGATGTTCCCCAACAGATGATGTCTTCAGCCAACACGCTTTACAGCACTACCCTTCAGCTTGCCTCCGGATTGGGCATCGGTCTGGGCGCATTAGCGTTGAGAAGCGCAGCATCCGCATCTGCCGATCCCAATTCATTGGATCATTATCAGCTGCCGTTCGTGCTGATTGCTATCGTAGGACTTATAGCATTGATAGGATATGGAAGGATGAAGTCTGAGGCGGGTCGGAATATCCTAATCAACGCAGACTGATATTGATATTGACAAGAAGACATTTAGGCTATTTCCCGACCGGCTGAATAGTTACAATATTGTTCTCCAGGCAATGTGAAGAATATACGGGACGGGAAATGTTAGGAAGGAGACGGATTTTGTGTGACATTATATAGTGAACTCAGCAAACTGACTGTCTACAGCGTCTTTCCGCTCTTCTTCCTCCGGCTTGGCATAACTGAAGGCATCGCTCTGCAAGAGAATGCGCACACTGCTTCCCGGGTTCTGCACGGCGATGTCGAGAAGCTCAATAAAGTCACGGATAACCTCCCGAGGCGTGATGTGCCCGTTGGCACCGATACGGCTGTATTCAATCTGGATGAATGTGGCAAGGTCCTCGTCTGTCACCGTACGCTGATAACCGTAGAGCGAGGCATGGATATCAGCGAGTTTCTCTGCCAACACGAACATCTCCTCATTGGTTAGTGGCTGGAGACGGAGCACGGGACCGAGCAGGTCCTGATGACCGTCGATGGCAAACTTCCCCTCCACCAAACGGGATCGCAATGCCTCATAACTGTACACACCGCGGTGACGGTCTTCGATACATTCAGGCGTGCCGCTCATAATGGTGCCGATATACTGTGCCTTGCCTTGCAGCGCATCGTTGTACATCGTGAGGATCTTCTCATAGTTATATTGCCGTGAGATACTGTTGGGAATCTTGAAGATGTTGACTAACTCATCCATAAAGACCATCAGTCCGCGATAGCCGGCCTGACGGAAGAAATAAGCCATGAGCTTAAGATAGTCGTACCAGTCATCGTCGGAGATAATTACCGTCACACCGAGTTCCTGCCGGGCTTCTGTCTTGGTGGCATATTCGCCGCGGAACCATTTAAGCACCTTACCTTTCAGCTCATCGTCTCCATTGACAAAAGCACGGTAATAGAGTGTGAGCAGACGGGCGAAGTCGAAGCCATGAACAAGCTCCTGCATCTGTCGGATGATAGCCATGATGCGCTGTTCCACAAGCTCGGCAAACTGGGAGTCGTCCATGCCGACGTTGGTACTCTCCGCTGTGGCGGTCTGCACGGAACTGATCCATCGGTCGAGCACCATGGCCAGCGCGCCGCCCTCAGGCTTCGACTTCACACTGAGGTTGCGAATCAGTTCACGGTAGGTGGCGAGACCCTGTCCCTGATTGCCATGAAGGCGGCGCTCAGGTGAGAGATCAGCGTCAACAACAACGAACCGCCGGTCCATGACATAGTTGCGGATGGTCTGAAGAAGAAACGACTTGCCACTGCCGTACTTCCCCACTATAAAGCGAAAAGACGCGCCACCCTCCCCCACGATATCGACATCATGGAGCAATGCTTCTATCTCCTTACGTCTGCCAACCGCAATAAACGGTAAGCCGACACGCGGAACCACGCCACCTTTGAGCGAGTTGATGACGCTCTGAGCGATGCGCCGCGGTATTCTTATGTTGCTGTTATCCATGTTCAGATAATAATTTTTCAATGTCTACACGGTAATCTTCAATGAGATGCAATCCATTACCGTCGTCTTCCAATACAATGTCTCCCACCACATCTATCAGCTCATTGTTGATATTCTCCACCATCACGCCCTCTGGCACATGAATAACGCGAAGATATTGTTTCCAGTCGCCACCCGAAAAGATGAGCCGGAGAAAATGCAGCTCACGGTCTATCTCACTGACCGTTGCCGTCGGTTGTGCAGCAACCGGAGTGTCCTCAACGGGCCGCTCGGCAGGTTGTGGGCGCGTAGCCTCCACCTGTTGAGGAACTGTTTTTTCTACCGTGATGCCGTCAAGCAGTTTGTCTTTCACCACTTCGGCATCATCGCGAATGCGTCCGAGCTTGGTGTAGTCTATTGACACTCTCCGCTTCTCAGCATCCTCAGTGGCATGTCTCCGTTGCTCTTCGGCCTGCCACTCCACCATGGCACCATGAATGAGCGATCTGTAAGGTGCGGCTGCGGCTTCAGGTTTCAGTCGTGGCTTCACATTGAACGCCTCACGAAGCTGGCAATCAGTCTCCCGAAGAATGATGCCAAGTAGCTTGCCAAAGGTCTTGTCAGCTCCTACATACTCATCTCTTGTCCACAAACCACTACGGCAAAGATACGAATGCTGCAGAGAGACTTCCACCTCAGCATTTCTCACCGGCGCGGGATCGTAGAAGACCGCGTTGGTGAACATGGGAACCGATCGCTTGACACGCTTCCCGACAAAAAGTGTCTCAATGTGATGATGACGTTCTTTCTCCAAGACAGGTATCAGTCTTCGCAACACTGCCACGACGCAGTCCACTGACCGTGCCTTCTCCTTGGTAAATAGCGCACCTTTACGAAGATCATATTTACTCAAGGAGCACACTGTAACAAAGAGCTGCTGACAATCTGCCTCCGCATATTCAGCCAGCAGGCGGACTACCTCATCCTGCCTATGCTCTGAAGCGAAGACCTCGGCATAATGGCCGGAGAGTTGGTTGTAGACCACATAATCGCGCAGCCAGGGTGTAAGATGGCGGCTCAGTTTGGGGGCGCTATCACGGTAAGCCTTGTTCAGTTCACTCAGTATTTCATAGCCCTCTTCAGCGGTATTGACGCCAATCTTCATCAGCGTCTCATAGACGTAGACAAAGATATAGCTCAGCGACACGTCTGGAAATTTACCCAGACGGAATTGATGTCGGATCGTGAAATAGCTGCGAAGCTGCTGAATAGTCATATCGCGGTAAGTGGGGAAATAGTTCATATATCCCACGATCTCCGCGTCGTCCACATAGTCTTGCATGAAGATGGCCTGCTCATAAAACGACTTTCCCGCCGTGATTTGCCAAGGTTGACGGCGAATCATCTCAAGAAGCGTGCGCAATTGTTCGGGAATGCTGTCGCTATGATAGGCTGTACGCTGGCTCTCAAAGACAGACGGACGCGCCGGCTCGTCATCTTCAGGCTCAAAATAGTCCCAATTATGGATGCTATCCGTGCCTTCTGGCATGCCGAAGTCATCATTCAAGCTGCCCGATTGGCTAAAGTCCAGTTCCTCGTCTGTATAGTAGTCGTCCATGAACATCCCTTAAAGAGCTTTCACCCACGCTATCATCTCATTGATGACATCGCTGGAAAAAGTCTCCTCAATCTGCTGATATTCGGTCATATCACCGGTCTGGCAGTGCTGGAAAAGATGATTGAGGCCTTCTTTGGCCTCTATCCGGCTGTTTTTTACTTTCAATCCCTTACGCAGTGCTTCGAGATTGGCCTTATAGTCCACTTGCCTGTCAAGGGTTCCATTGAGTGCCATCACCGGACAATGAATCTTACTCAGATAGTCCGCACCCGCTAATTTGAGGAAATAGCGCATATAGGGAGTGGAAGACTGTGCGACAGCAGCTTGAAAATTGGCCTTCAGAGCCTGGTCTGTGATTCCTTCCGGCTTGATTCCCGCCGCCGGCTTCCCCTGCTCCAGCATGTCGAAAGCCATCGCCAATGCTTTGCAATACCCGTTCACTGTCTCTTGTGGCAAACCTGCAGTAGTGAGCGCATAGCGGTTCTGCTGCAAGAGCATTTCCTTCCCTGACACTACGGCTCCGGCCAGTGAAATGATGAAGTCGGCATTGCCCTCTGCGGCCAGCATCATGGCGATGGTACCGCCCTCGCTGTGACCGAGCACACCGACGTGATTGAAACGCTGCCGCAACAGTCTTACACCTGCCAAAGCGTCATTTTTTAGGTCAGCAGTGGTACAGTTGACAATGTCGCCAGTGGACTTTGCGAACCCACGGTCGTCGTACCTCAACGTAGCAATGCCCTGTCGGGCAAAGGCATCGGCAATGACATAAAAGGGTTGGTGCTCGAATATGGTCTCATTGCGATCCTGCAGACCGCTGCCCGTTACCATCACAACCGCTGGTGTCAGCCGGTTACAGCCATGGGGCAAGGTGAGGGTGCCACTGAGCGTAGCACTGCCATTGCTGAAAGTCACCTCCTCCGTGGTATAAGGGAAAGGCGCTTTGGGCGTCTGGGGGCGGTTGGCTTTCTTCACCCCACTGGTCAAATTCATTGGAAAAACTATCCCATGCTGCTTGAATGTACCTTTGACGACATTGCCTTCTAACTTTCCCTCATAAGAAGCATCAATGACAGGAATACTGACAAGTATTGATCCATCGGCATTGCGGGTCAGCTCTGCAGGAATGTCTTTGGCTCCCTGTGTAGGGACATCAAGCGTGACGTGACCGTCATCAAGATGTAACACCATTACTATCTTCATGCCCTGCACACTGATTTCCCCACTCCATGCTCCACGCTGGGCATAGGCTGTCAACGTAAAGAATGCCACCAGACATAAGAGAATATCTTTCATAAATACTGTAAATAAAAGTTTTGTGTCGTATGAATTACATCAAGTAATTAAAGAGACAGGGGCCTTCAAAATCAACGCATTGCCTCTACGGCGTAAACGCATTGCCTCTACAGTGTAGACGCATTGCCTCTACGGCGTAAACGCATTGCCTCTACGGCGTAAAGGGAAGGCCATTACGCCGTAAAGGCAATGACACCTTTATACGGTTATTCCGTCATCCTTTTCAGTTTCTTCAACAATGAGAACATGACGATAGCACTGACCACACACAATGTGATGAGGATGCCCCAGTTGTACATGAGCGGAATCTTATTCCAAAGCATGGAAGGAATGGAACTCAGATAGTTACCGATGGCCGTGGCAACAAACCATCCACCCATCATCAGGCCCTTGTATTTAGGAGGCGCCACCTTCGAAACAAAAGAGATGCCCATGGGTGAGAGCAAGAGTTCGGCAATGGTCAGTGTGAAATAAGTGGAGATGAGCCATGAGGGCGACAGCACGCTCTCGGTCTGATCGGCTCCCAAATCCATCGGCGAGGTCAGGCCTGTGGAAGCCAAAGTGATGACCGTAAAGCCAAGACCGGCAACGAGCATACCCCAGGCGATACGTGTAGGCGCGGAGACACCATGTCCCTTACGGGCAAGCAAGCCAAAGAAAGCCATGCTGAACGGAGTGAGGGAAACAACAAAGAATGGATTGAACTGCTGGAAATCGGACGGCTGGGCGGCTATAGGATCGTCCATTCCCAGGAAAAGGACTATGGCTGCGACCCATGCCAACAGTGTTACTCCGCCACAGATGAAGCGACTTTTTTTCTGCTTTGCCTGGAAAGTCTGGAAGCCAGTGTACACTGAGAGGGCGATGAGAGCCAACGAGAAGATATTGAACCATATGCGCAGACCGCCACTGACAGTGAGGTTGGTGTACTTCTTAGCGAAGAATGTCAGTGCAGAACCGTTCTGATGGAAAGCCATCCAGAAGAAAATGACTACGGCGAACACCAATAACAGGGCCACGATACGGTCCTTCGTCTGCTTGGGAGTCAGCTCCTCCACTTCGATGCTGTGGGTCTTTTCGGCCTCCTTGGCCGTCACGTCAGCATAGGCAAACCAGCTGCGGCAAGAGAAATAGATGATGGCTGAGAGCACCAATGACACACAGGCCACCCCGAAGCAAAGTCCATAAGCTCCATAAAGTGCCTGCAGATAAGCGGGATCAAAGTTGCCGGCGTCATAAACGAAACCGTATTTGGAGAGATAAAGATTGGTAATCCATTTAGCCATAGACGGAGCAAACATGGCACCAATGTTGATGGCCATGTAGAACAGGCTGAAAGCATTATCACGGCTCGATTCGTATTTCGGGTCATCATACAGATTGCCTACCAGCACCTGCAAGTTGCCCTTGAAAAGGCCGGTACCCAACGACACACAGGCCAGACCGGCAAACATGGCTGCCTGCCCCACAGCATTGGGAGCTGTTGGGATGGCAAGACCAAAATAGCCGAGAAACATGGTGACAAAGCCTATGACCACACATTTGCCGTAACCGATTTTGTCGGCAAGCATGCCGCCGAAGAGCGGCGCGAAATAGACAACAGCCAGGAAAATGGCATACACCTGTCCGGCTTGCGACTCCGTCCATCCAAACTTTGCCTGCATGAACAGTGCAAAAATCGCTAACATAGTGTAATAGCCGAAACGCTCGCCGGTATTTGCAAGGGCAAGGGCGTAGAGACCTTTGGGTTGGTTTTCAAACATAATTCTAATAGTTTAGCGTTAAAAGTTTTGCGTGTTTAGTAATAGCTCTTGTGTATAGCCATAGAGTTCATGGTTGACCGTCTTCCTTATCAGGCCACCTATCTCATGATATCGACAAGCCATCCCAACTTAATGGTTATCGTACCGAAGTTGCTGGATCCGAAATAGTCGCGCTTGGAATCGCCGTAGAGGTTGCCAAGACCATAGTAATAGCGTGCCTCGAACGTGAAGCGGCCCAAGCGTCTCGTTGCCAATTCCATACCGAGACCGGCAGCAATGCCGTAGTCGATCTTGTGCTGTACACTCATCGTGTCCTGAGCCACCACCGTATTGGCACGGTCACTCATATTTCGGTTCGTCCAGTCGAAGTTGCTCTTGGTGCTCTCACTTAGGTAAACACCTAACTGTGGTCCCGCATTGACGAAAAAGTTGACGCCCTTATTTTCTTTTCCCCACGCAAGATGCGCGAAGAAAGGCACTTGTACGTAGTTAATCGTGCGCTCATATTCTTCCGGCTGCTTGGTGACGGCATTGATGACCGGCTGATCACTGATGTCGCGAATGTCCTCTTTCCATCCCATCTGACTGAAGTTGACCTCCGCCTGCACCGAAGCAATGGTTGAGAAATACTTCTCTACTGTATAGCGTGCTGTGAAGCCGAAGTTCAAGCCTCCCTTCATGCTCTGCACCACCTTAGGCGTAAAGCGGACCGATGTAAGGTTATAACCGGCACCGCCCCCTATAGACAACGTATTACGATGCTCTCCTATCTGTGCATGGGAAAGTAATGGAAAGCTGAGTACGACTGCTAAAATTGCGTATAAGCGTTTCATAATCAGAAGGATATTGCTTCCACATTGCCATTCGGCAGAAAATGAACAAGCTGGAAAAACTCATTCTGCATGCCTGCCGTACCCACTTGCCGGAACTGTAACGGGGCTTGTACGGCACGCCATCCGCTCTGCCCCTTGACGCCCTTAAACGCTTTGCCGTATTGGGCAAAACCGCGAAGGAAGTACTGCGCATGGTCATAGCCTGTAAGCGCAAAGCGCGGAAGAGCCGCCTGCATGTCGGTACCAAACCACCGGCGATAGCTTTGGATCAGCGATTGTGTACGCGGGTCGGAGGGATTAAAAAAGAATGTGGAAGGAATATATGTGTCAAGCTCATGGAATTTAGCTTCATCAATACCCAAATACATCATCCATTCCGTGTAGCCGAAAAGCTTGATGCGCAGCCCTGGCATACGGTTTTTCAACACGGAAAGTCTGTGGAGCACTTGTGTCAGCTCAGGGGAACGGCCGGTATTCAAGATGACGACATTTACCTTGGAGGTGCTGAACTGTTTGGCGAAAAGGTCATCGGGACTTCCCAGATTGGTGACACTATACTCCATGTTACGGCTCTCCAGTCGCGCGCGCAGGCCAAAGGTAAAGCTCCCCTTGGTAGAGGTCTTGTCATTGCAATCAATAAACACAGGATGTACAGCGGGGAAAAGCTTCAAAAAACTTTCTATGGCGCTGTTCGTCTGACGGTTATTAGTCTGGTAGACTTGGAATATCTGCTTATAAAGCGACACATCATCTCCCGTAACAGAGAAAGGGATGACCATCTTAATGTCGCGCGCCCTGCAAAATTCAGCAAGCGCATGTACCTGCTTGCTATATAACGGACCAAAAATAATGTCACATTTCGCTGCCTCAGCCATGGGCATGTAATTGGTGATGTCCGCATTGATGTTGACATTCCATGCATGAATATCAATATTCATACCCCGTACGCGAAGGGAATCGCAAGCCATGAGCAAGCCACGATAGTATTCCACCATTCGCCGGCCGTCACCGTCGTCGTTGTGAAGCGGAAGCATCACCCCCACATGAACCGTCTTCCCCGCAAAAGGTTTAGAAGGAGAGACGGCCATCGCATGCGTAGAGACAACGCCGTTCTGGCTCTGTTGGCCTGCAGCAAAGGGAATGAGCACATAGCTGCCCTTCTTTAACTCATAGCCGGCAACCTTCATTTCCGGGTTGGCTTCAATGAGCGCGTCCACCGTGATGCCATATTGTTTAGCGATACCATAGAGGGTATCCTGTTTCTTCACCTTATATTTGTCTCGCCACTTTTGTGTCTGCGCGAAACCTTGAGAACAAAAAATGGCTGCTAACACGAGCAACGTGAAACGCATGAATCTCTTCATTTCCGAATAGTAAGTAAATATTTATTGTGCAAACTTACACAAAAATCGGGATATACAAGCGCGTTCCTTTAAAAAAGTTATGTAACTTTGCATTTTCCACAAGGGGATATCAGATAATGAAGGCACAATTAGCATTTATCATGTCCGTCATGGTCTTGTCGGCAATGCGAGTACTCGGGCAATCCGCAATACCAGCCATCTCACCGTCGATGACTTATACCGACAGCGAAGGCTCCGAACACGCAGGAAGTACAAGTGTAAGCGAGTCGGCACCACTCACGGTCAGCTTCACCAGCGGCGCCACTGAAACAGACGGCTGGACAGCTCACTACGAATGGCACGTCTACCGTCAGGGAAAGCGTGACAATCCTTACATGATACGCTATGATGAGAATACTTATTTCACATTTACCGAATCCGGAAGCCATCTCATCGAGTTATGGGCCACTTTCACTCAAGGCAATGATACAGTGAGCTATACTGACGAATACTGGAATACGGGAGCGACGCCACTCTCCGTCTCTATCTATGAGAGCAAACTGGAGTTTCCCAACGCCTTTTCGCCTAACGGCGACGGCATTAACGATATATATAAAGCAAAGAATGGATATAAAAGCATCGTAGAGTTTCATGCAACTATCTTCAATCGATGGGGACAGAAGCTCTATTCATGGGACGATCCCGCCGGTGGATGGGATGGAAAGTTCAATGGAAAAGATGTTAAGCAAGGTGTTTACTTCGTACTCGTCAAGGCACGCGGCGCTGACGGAAGAAAATTCAACATCAAGAGAGATGTAAACCTTTTGAGGGGATATACGGAAACAGACACGACAAGCAATTAAAATCATGAATCAGGAATGGATAACCGTTGAGGGCGCACGCGTCCACAACCTTAAAGATATAGACGTTAAGATACCACGCAACTCTCTGACCGTCATCACGGGATTGTCCGGATCGGGGAAATCATCACTTGCCTTCGACACGATTTACGCAGAAGGACAACGAAGATATATCGACACTTTCTCTGCCTACGCCCGCAATTTCCTTGGTAACATGGAGCGCCCCGACGTAGACAAGATCAGTGGACTAAGCCCTGTCATCAGCATAGAACAGAAGACTACCAACAAGAACCCACGCTCTACGGTAGGCACTACGACGGAGATCTACGACTATCTCCGTCTGCTCTTTGCACGGGCAGGCACGGCATATAGTTACATCTCCGGTGAAAAAATGGTGAAATACACTGAAGAGAAGGTCATCAGTCTTATTCTAAGTGATTACGATGGCAAGCGTGTATACATCCTTTCGCCCCTTATCAGGCAGCGAAAAGGCCATTACCGTGAGCTCTTTGAGTCGATGAGGCGCAAGGGATACCTCTATGTAAGGGTGGATGGCGACGTGAAGGAGATCACTCGAGGCATGAAGGTGGACCGATACAAGAACCACAACATCGAGGTTGTCATTGACAAACTCAAGGTGGAAGCTAAGGACGATGAGCGGTTGCGGCACTCTGTAGCCATCGCTATGAAGCAAGGGGATGGCGCTATCATGGTCCTCGACAATGAAACAGGAGAGACGCGTAACTTTTCAAAGCGGCTTATGG
The DNA here is from genome assembly GCF_000218235.1 of Hallella multisaccharivorax DSM 17128. Taxonomy (GTDB): domain Bacteria; phylum Bacteroidota; class Bacteroidia; order Bacteroidales; family Bacteroidaceae; genus Prevotella; species Prevotella multisaccharivorax. The sequence goes on from NZ_GL945017.1 coordinate 1,557,185, forward strand.
ATCCAGCCACAGGCCTCTCATACGGCGACTCAGCCCCCAACATCTTCTCATTCAACTCGCCAGAAGGCGCATGCCCGCGTTGTCATGGGCTGGGTGTGGTGAACGAAATAGACCTTAAAAAGGTAATCCCAGATGAGAAGGTCAGCATCCGCGATGGTGCCATTGTGCCATTGGGTAAATACAAGAATCAAATGATTTTCTGGCAGATTGATGCCATTCTCCAGAAATATGGCTGCGACCTGAAAACACCCTATAAAGATATTCCGCAAGAAGCGGTTGACGAGATCATGAACGGCTCTATGGAAAGCGTACGCATTGACAAGAGCATCGTCCACACATCGAGCGACTATTTTGTAGCCTTCGACGGAGTCATCAAATACCTCACAGACGTGATGGAAAACGATGACTCTGCGGCAAGCCAAAAATGGGCGGCGCAATTTCTGGCCACCAGCGAATGTCCTGAATGCCACGGGCAAAGGCTGAAAAAAGAATCGCTGGCATTCAGGGTTGGCGACAAGAATATCTCAGAAGTAGCCAGCCTCGACATGTCCGAACTTGCGGAATGGCTCTCTGGCGTTGAGGAAAAGCTTGAGCCGCAAAACCGCAAAATAGCGCATGAGATACTGAAAGAGCTGTCGTCAAGAGTAAACTTCCTGCTTGAAGTAGGCCTCGACTATCTATCGCTCAACCGGCAATCGTCCTCGCTTTCCGGTGGGGAAAGCCAGCGCATCAGACTTGCAACTCAAATCGGCTCACAACTTGTCAATGTGCTCTACATTCTTGACGAGCCCAGTATCGGCCTTCATCAGCGCGACAACGAGAAGCTCATCCGGTCCCTGAAGGAGCTCCGAGACCTGGGCAATACGATCATCGTGGTGGAGCATGACGAAGACATGATGCGGGCTGCCGACTGGATTGTGGACATCGGTCCAAAGGCAGGACGTAAAGGTGGCGAAGTCGTTTTTGAAGGTACACCTCAGGAAATGCTGAAGACTCATACGATAACCGCCCAGTATCTCAATGGAGAGAGGGCTATCGAAGTACCTGCTGTACGGCGAAAAGGCAATGGCAAGAGCATCAAGATATATGGAGCCACTGGCAATAACCTCAAGCACGTGGATGTAGAGTTCCCTCTTGGCAAGTTAATAGTGGTATCAGGCGTGTCAGGATCCGGCAAGTCTACACTCGTCAATGAGACGCTGCAGCCTATCCTCTCACAGCATTTTTACCGGTCGCTGAAGCAGCCAATGCCATATGATAAGATTGAGGGGATAGACAATATCGACAAGGTGGTCAACGTAGACCAGAGCCCTATCGGACGGACGCCGCGCTCCAATCCTGCCACTTACACCGGAGTGTTCAGTGATATCCGTTCACTTTTCACCGGATTGCCTGAGGCAAAGATCCGCGGCTACAAGCCCGGCCGGTTCTCTTTCAATGTCAAAGGCGGGCGGTGTGAAGCGTGCGGAGGCAACGGATACAAGGTTATCGAAATGAATTTCCTGCCCAATGTCATGGTGCCCTGTGAGGTTTGTCACGGCAAGAGATATAACAGGGAGACACTTGAAGTGCGCTATAAAGGCAAGTCTATTGCCGATGTACTTGACATGACCATCAATCAAGCCGTGGAGTTCTTCGAGAATGTGCCCAATATCTTGCAGAAAATAAAGACCTTACAAGATGTGGGTCTGGGATATATCAAGCTTGGACAGAGCTCCACAACACTTTCAGGTGGAGAGAGCCAGCGTGTGAAGCTGGCCACAGAGCTCTCCAAACGCGATACCGGCAAAACACTTTACATCCTTGATGAGCCTACTACCGGTCTCCATTTTGAGGATATTCGCATTCTCATGTATGTGTTGGAGAAACTCGTCGACAGAGGCAATACCGTCGTCATTATTGAGCACAACTTAGATGTCATTAAGCTTGCCGATTGGATTATCGACGTCGGTCCAGAAGGAGGACGTGGTGGCGGTCAGATCATATCGACAGGAACGCCCGAACAAGTCGCGCAAAGTACAAAGGGCTATACTCCCAGATTTCTCAAGGAAATATTGGAAAAATAGCCCTGACTGCGCTATCTCTTGTCAAGAGGCACGTATGTCTTTTGGATCTGTACATTCTTATAAGCCGGTCGGATAATGCGCCTGCCTTCAAAGTTGAGTTCTTCAATACGGTGGGCCGTCCAGCCTACTATTCGCGCCATGGCAAAGATTGGCGTGTAGATCTCCTGCGGCAACCCGAGCATCTCATAGATGAAACCGCTGTAGAAATCAAGGTTGGCACAGATAGGTTTATCCGACTTTCGGAAAGCCGTAACGCATTTCACGCCCTCCTCCTCTATCAACTTGAGAAACTCATACTCTTTCAATCGTCCCTTCTCCTTGGCGAGTTCACCGGCAAGTCGCTTCAATTCCACGGCACGTGGATCGCTCATTGTATAGACGGCATGACCGATTCCATAGATCAATCCCGACTTGTCGTAAGTCTCCTTGTGCAGCATACGATTGAGGTAGGTGTCTATTTCGTCCACGCTTGTCCAGTTGGAAACTGCCTCCTTGAGATGGTGGAACATATTAATACACTTAATATTGGCACCGCCGTGCAAGGGTCCTTTCAGCGAACCGATGCCCGCCGCGATACTCGAATACGTATCAGTGCGCGTTGAACTGGTCACACGAACCGTGAACGTGGAGTTGTTACCTCCACCATGCTCCGCTTGAATGATGAGCAGCAAGTCAAGCGTACGCGCGTCAAGATCCGTGTAATCGTGCTTGAGCATATACAGAAAGTTCTCCGCAATGCCCATATTTTCTTTCGGATGACTGATGTGCAGGCTGCTTCCCTGCACCGAGTGACGATAGATGTTATAGGCGTAAGCTACTATGGTCGGGAACTTAGCGATAAGCTCTATCGACTGTCTCATCAGATTGTCACGGCTGATGTCATCGGGATTAGGGTCAAGTGTGTACATCTCCAGTACACAGCGCGAGAGGATATTCATGATGTTGGAGCCTTCAATATCAATGATATGGACAATGGTGCGATGGTCGAGAGCCATGTTGTCGTTGAGCAATCCCTGAAACGCCACCAGCTCTTCTTTATCGGGGAGCTTACCCGAAAGCAGCAAGTAAGCGATTTCCTCGAAACCGAAACGCTTTTCTTTCAGCACCGGTGACACCAGGTCATCAAGCTCGTAGCCGCGGTAATAGAGTCTGCCAGGACATGGCTTCAAGGTTCCGTCTTCAGCTCTGTCGTAGCCGATAACGTTTCCTATATTGGTCAATCCCACCAGTACGCCGGAGCCATCCTCATTGCGCAGACCGCGCTTCACACCGTATTTGACGAACGTCTCACGTGGAATCTTACACGCTTCCTTGACTTCGTCACTGAGTTTATAAACTAAATATTCCTTTTTCATAATTGCTCGATGATGTGTTTACCAAATTCTTTAGTGCCCAAACTCTTGCCATCGGGCATAAAACGTGCAAGATCGGCAGTGGCAATGCCTTGCTGAAAGAGAGCCTCTAAAGCGGTCTCCACCAGCTGTCCGGCCTCGTGCCAGCCTATATAGTCAAGCATCATCACAGCAGAGAGGATAATACTCGACGGATTGACGATGTTTTTCCCTGCAATATCGGGAGCAATGCCGTGGGTTGCCTCAAAGATGGCATGTCCTGTCTGATAGTTGATGTTTCCGCCCGGTGCAATGCCGATGCCGCCTACTTGCGCCGCAAGCAGATCGGAGACATAGTCACCGTTGAGATTCATGGTGGCGATGACACTGTAGTCGCGTGGCTTGAGCAGCGCATTTTGCAAGAAAGCGTCACAGATGCAGTCGTTGACGACAAGCCTTCCTTCCTCGAGCTCATGCTTGTATTCGCGCTCGGCAAGCTCATACCCCCACTTCTTGAAGCCGCCCTCGGTGAACTTCATGATGTTTCCCTTGTGAACGAGGGTCACCGTCTTACGGTCATGCGCCAGGGCATAGTCGATTGCAGCCCTGATAAGACGCTCACTGCCCTCGCGGCTCACCGGCTTCACCCCGAAGCCCGATGTATCGGGAAAGCGCACTTTACTCACACCCATCTCGTTGTGGAGGAAACCATAGAACTTCCTCGCCTCGGATGAGCCGGCCTCCCACTCTATTCCGGCATAGATATCCTCGGTATTCTCGCGGAAAATGCACATATCCACATACTCTGGATGCTTCACAGGACTTTCAATGCCTTTGAAATAGCGCACCGGACGCTGACAAACATACAGATCAAGTCCCTGTCGAAGCGCTACGTTCAGACTGCGGATGCCTCCTCCGACAGGCGTCATCAGCGGTCCTTTAATGCCCACAAGGTATTCACGAAAGGCGTCCATCGTTGCGTCAGGAAGCCATTGCCCTGTCTGCTCATGTGCCTTGCCACCGGCAAGCACCTCTTTCCATTCTATCTTACGCTTGTCTCCATAGGCCTTCGTCACTGCGGCATCCACCACAGCCTGCATTACAGGAGTAATCTCCGCACCCACGCCGTCGCCTTCGATATAAGGAATGGTGGGATTACCGGGAACTGTCAATCGCCCATTTATCTTTGTAATCTTCATCTTTATCGCATTTTGTATTTCATCCTTGCTCTGTATTGATTCCTATTGTGGCAGAGCAACCAAGAACCCAGCAGGCAGCCACAGGAGTCATCCCCGCGCTTAGCCTCGCTTTCCGGATGCGTAGTTGAGCGCACTACCAGCCTTGAACCAATTGATTTGCAGCTCATTGTAAGTATGTTTAGCCTCAAAGGCTTCCACTGTGCCGTCCTGATGGTTTAAGGTTACGGTGAGCATGCTTCCCGGTGCAAATTCGTTCAGGCCGGTCACTGAGATGCGGTCGTTTTCCTTTACCTTGTCATAGTCATCCTTGTCAGCAAATGTCAGGGCGAGCATGCCTTGTTTCTTGAGATTGGTCTCATGAATGCGCGCGAAGCTCTTGGCCAGCACCACACGCACATTGAGAAAGCGCGGCTCCATGGCGGCATGTTCGCGCGAGCTACCCTCGCCATAATTGTCTTCAGCCACGATGATGCTGGGCACACCCTTCGCCTTGTAGTCTTTTGCCGCCGTCGACACCTCTTTATATTGTCCGTCTATCTGGTCTTTCACAAGATTGCTCTCGCCATTAAACGCATTGACGGCACCCATAAGCAAATTGTCGGAGATATTCTGCAAGTGTCCGCGAAAGCGCAGCCAGGGTCCCGCCATGGAGATATGGTCGGTGGTGCACTTACCCCTGGTCTTGATGAGCAACGGCATGTCGGTCAGGTCTTTGCCATCCCATGCAGGGAACGGCGCAAGCCGCTGAAGACGCTCAGAGTGAGCAGCTATCACCACTTCGGCCCCATCATCCTCATGTGGCGGGATAAAGAGCCCCTCCCGCTGCAACTGATCGATGTTGCTTCCCTGCTGACGGTCGCTCACCGCAAACCCTGCGGGCGGGAAAGCATTGCCTGAAGGCTCTGCGAGCATCACCTCATTGCCGGCCTCGTCAACCAGCTTGTCAGTGGCAGGATTGAAGTCGAGCCGCCCCGCAATAGCGAGAGCAACCACCATCTCAGGCGAGCCGATGAAGGCATAGGTGTTGGGATTGCCATCTGCACGCCGGCGGAAGTTGCGGTTGAACGACGTGACAATGGTGTTCTTGCGTGTGTTATCATCGGTGTGCCGCTTCCATTGTCCGATGCAGGGTCCGCACGCATTGGTCATGATAACGCCTCCAATGTGCCGCAGATCCTTCAGGAGTCCGTCGCGTTCGGCTGTATATCGGATCATCTCCGAGCCGGGGTTGATGATGAGTTCAGTCTTGACAGGGATGTGCTTCTCAGCAGCCTGGCGGGCCACAGACGCCGCACGCGCCAAATCCTGATAGGAAGAGTTGGTGCAGGAGCCTATGAGAGCTGCCTCTACTTTCAGTGGATAACCCTCTTGACGGGCCTTGCGCCCCATGTCCGAGATGCTTGTGGCGGCATCGGGTGTGAACGGACCGTTCAAGTGAGGCTCCAATGAAGACAGATCCACGTCGATGAGTTGATCATAGTATTTCTCAGGCGAGACAACGACTTCATTGTCAGCTGACAGATCGGCGACATTGGCCATTGCCATCTCTGCCACATCGTCGCGGCCGGTTTGGCGCAGATAAACCGCTGTCTGTTCGTCAAAGGGAAAGAGGGAACAAGTGGCTCCTAACTCGGCGCCCATATTGCAGACAGTGGCGCGCCCTGTTGCCGAAAGACTATTCACACCCTCGCCAAAGTATTCAAGAATGGCATTGGTACCGCCCTTAACGGTCAACCGCCCCAGAATGTCAAGGATCACGTCCTTCGGCGAAGCCCATTCAGAGAGACGGCCTGTCAAGCGCACGCCAATGAGCCGCGGCAGCTTCAGCTCCCAAGCTTGGTCCGTGATCACGTCCACGGCATCGGCACCACCTACGCCTACCGCCACCATGCCAAGCCCGCCGGCATTGGGAGTATGAGAGTCGGTGCCTATCATCATGCCGCCAGGAAAGGCGTAATTCTCCAACACTACCTGGTGAATGATGCCGGCACCTGGCGCCCAGAAGCCAATACCGTACTTGGCTGACGCAGACTGCAAGAAGTCATAGACCTCTTTATTTGCCGTTTTTGCAGCCGGAAGGTCCTTCTCCACGCCCATATCCGCACGGATGAGATGATCACAATGCACCGTAGTGGGAACTGCTACACGGCTCTTGCCTGCATTCATGAATTGCAACAGCGCCATCTGTGCCGTAGCATCCTGCATTGCCACTCGGTCTGGACGGAAATCCACATACGACTCACCACGCGTCAATGGCACATCTGTGAAGCCATTATAAAGATGTGAGAAAAGCACCTTTTCAGCATAGGTTAAAGGATGGCCCAAGTGTGTTCTCACCGTTTTTATGCGGGAAGCATATGAAGCATAAAACCGCTTCAGTAGGTTCAAATCAAGCGTCATAGATGTCGTTCTTACAATTATTATTTCGATTGCAAATTTACTAAAAAACAATCAAACAACCATAAAATCACTCGTATTTTATTTCATTTTGTATAAAAAACGACAGAATATCCGTATATTATGCAATCTTGGGATGATTCGTGCAAAGCTATGTCTCGCGTCTACGCTGTAAAGGCGATGCGTCTACGCTGTAAAGGCGATGTGATGACACCGCAAACAGATTTCCTATGTCTCTGCCGATGTCAGCGGGGGTGACGAGACCGATGATAATCAGCGGGACCATGAAGCCAGGAAACTGGCTGAAGAGGCTGTTGAACGTGATGGACACGCGTACTATGAAAGCCGGCAGGAAGTTGCCGGCGATAAGGCTAAGGATAATGGCGATGATGACGCGCGGAAGAAGACTGATGTGTATCTTCCTCTTACCAAATTTCATGATGATATGACAATTCGGTTGTAAACCACGAAATCTATTAGGCTGACAAAGTCTTGGCGAGAAACATCGCCTTTATCACCGCAATTAACTTTTTCTCATGACGCGTGCAGCCTCTACCATGTTGGAGATGGAGGGCTGTGTCTCTTCCCAGCCGCGTGTCTTCAGTCCACAGTCGGGGTTCACCCAGAGCCGTTCCTTAGGGATCAAGGTTGCTGCTTTCCTGAGCAGGGTGACCATTTCCTCCACGCTCGGGATGCGTGCAGAGTGGATGTCGTATACACCCGGTCCTATCTCGTTGGGGTATTTGAACTGGCGGAATACACCAAGGAGTTCCATCTGTGAGCGGGAGCATTCTATCGTGATGACATCGGCGTCCATGCGCGCTATCTGAGCAATGATATCGTTAAACTCCGAATAGCACATATGGGTATGGATCTGCGTCTCGTCTTTCACCCCAGATGCTGTCAGGCGGAAGCAGTCGACAGCCCACTGCAGATAGTCGTCCCATTGGGCATGACGCAGCGGCAGTCCTTCACGGATAGCCGGCTCATCGATCTGTATGACACTGATGCCAGCCTTCTCCAGGTCAACGACCTCGGTGCGGATGGCAAGGGCGATCTGCTTGCAGGTCATCGACAGTGGCTGGTCATTGCGCACGAACGACCATTCGAGGATCGTCACCGGTCCGGTGAGCATGCCTTTCATCGGGTGCTTCGTCAGGCTCTGTGCATAACGTGACCAGGCTACGGTCATCTGTTGTGGCCGTGACACATCGCCATAAATAATAGGTGGCTTCACGCATCGGCTGCCATAGCTCTGTACCCAGCCTTTCTGCGTAAAGGTGAAGCCTTTGAGCTGCTCGCCGAAATACTCCACCATATCGTTGCGCTCAAACTCGCCATGCACCAGCACGTCAAGTCCCACTTCTTCCTGCCAGGCAACGCACTTCTTGATTTCTTCTTTCAGCAACTTCTCGTACTCCTCCTTGCTCAGTTTTCCTTTCTTGTAGGCAGCGCGCCAGCTTCGTACCTCTTTCGTCTGGGGGAAGGAGCCTATCGTTGTCGTGGGGAAGAGTGGCAGCTGGAGGCGCTCATGCTGCAGTTGGCTGCGGTGTGCGTAGTCACTATGGCGCTGATAATCCTTCGGGCGGATTTGTGCCAGACGTTCTTTCACCTTGACATCGTGGATCTCCTCTGAGTCGCATTTAGCAGTTATATCACGCTGGTTGGCAACAAAGGCCTTGATGCACGCGTCCGTCTGCAAGCCCTGACTGACGGCTTTCAGCAAGGACAGCTCCTGTACTTTCTGCTTGGCAAAAGCAAGGAAACGTTTGATGCTCTTTGACAGCACTTTTTCATCTTGCTCCTGTTCCAGGTCATAAGGGACGTGCAACAGTGAGCAACTCGTCGAGAGAATGACACGCTCGAAACCTAACTGACAGATAGCGCGGTGGGCAATCTTATGAGATGCCTCCAGGTCGTTCTTCCATATATTACGGCCATCGATAAGGCCCAGTGACAGGATCTTATCCTTCGGCAGTCTCTTGGTAAGCTCGATCTGTTCCGGACCACGTACTAAGTCGACATGAAGCGCCTTGACGGGAAGGCTCAGCGCCAGATCTTCATTGTTGCTGAGGCTCCCGAAGTAAGAGGTGAGGATGATATTCAACTTTGACTGAGCAGCCAGGTAGGCATAGGCCTGACGGAATGCTTCTTGCGAACGCTCGTCGAGATCCGTGACGAGCACTGGCTCGTCAAGCTGAATCCACTGTGCCCCGGCTTGTTGCAGGGCGGCAAGCTGTTGGGCATAAACGGGCAGAAGACGTTCAAGCAGATCCAGCCGATGGAACCCTTCTCCCTTCTCTTTGCCTAATAGAAGGAAGCTCACTGGACCGATGAAGACGGGCTTGGTGACGATGCCGAGTTTCTTAGCCTCAAGAAACTCATCCACAGCTTTCGTATCATAATAGGTGAAGGTCTGATCCTTCGTGAGCTCCGGGACGATATAGTGATAGTTGGTGTCGAACCATTTAGTCATCTCCATAGCTATGACGTCATGGCCATCTTTCTGATAGCCGTGCGCCATGGCGAAATAAAGGTTGAGTTTGTCATCCTTCAGTTTGTCATAGCGGGCAGGAATGGCACCGACAGCCAGGGTCTGGTCTAACACCGTGTCATAATAGGAGAAGTCGTTGCTTGGGATGAGGTCGATGCCAGCCTCACGCATGAGTGTCCAGTTCTCTTTTCGCAGTTCTTTAGCTACAGCATCAAGCTCCTCATGGGTGGAACGTCCTGCCCAGAAACTCTCTAATGCCTGTTTCAGTTCTCTATCCTTTCCAATGCGTGGATAACCCAGCACATTGGTCTTCAGGTCCTGTGTGTTAAGTCTTATCGTCATGTCTCTTACCTAATATTTTGTTTATCTGAGCACAAAATTAGGCAATATCCCTTAACCACACAAAATGTTTCTTTTAATTCAGGAAAATATACTATTATCACAGGCCGAATGGCACAAAATACAGAATATTATTTTGTAATTATTAAGTTATCAATACACGCATCAGATGTGGATGTGTCTAAGTCGATCTTTGCTAAGATACCTGAGATGCGGCCAAGGTGGCTGCGCTGTCATAGCAGATACTTGGCCTTGCCCGGCAAGACGGGGATTCCTCTGTAGGAGGCGATGAACGGTTTGATAACTTGTACCATTACTATAAGGATCTCATCAGAGACACTGAGGCAAAGATAGAAGAAGCTTGTCAACCAGTGCCCCGCAAGAGTCGATGCAGATAAGGCAGCAGTAATGGAATGCAGCAATAAGCAGAAGCAACTCCACAACGATGTCAGCTTTGACATTGAGCGGTAGGCCTACAATGCTATGCAAGGTCGCGCGCAAGACATGCCTCTATATCCTCACGGCAGCGCGTGGACAGGTGGTCACCTGTTGCTTGCTGTAGTGATGACCGTAGAGCCGCTCGCAAATCGTACCGATACCCTCCGTCGTCATACCGCGGATGTAGGGCTACTACATTACACACTTTTTTAGGACAGTATCATTTCATAGTCTTGTTACAAGCTCACAATTAAGCAGCAAATGGCACGACGAAACTTTTTTCTCACTTTTTCTATTAATTCGTTAGATATTTACGCAATAATGTGTAACTTTGCAGAACATGAATACTTTATCATAAAATATTATATAACCAGTAAGAGAACAGACACAACCATGAAAGCAACCGAAGTAGTATCCAAACTGCAGCATCTCTTTCCTAACCAGCCTGAGTATATCCAGGCAGTGAGCCAGGTACTTGGTACCATTGAGGAAGAGTACAACAAACATCCCGAATTCGACAGGGTCAATCTCATTGAGCGGCTGTGCATCCCTGACCGCATCATTCAATTCCGTGTAAACTGGATTGACGACAAGGGAAATGTGCAGACCAATATGGGCTATCGCATCCAGCAGAACAATTCAATCGGCCCTTATAAAGGCGGTCTCCGTTTTCATGCCTCCGTCAATGTAAGCATTCTGAAGTTCCTTGCATTTGAGCAGGTATTCAAAAACGCCCTCACCACTCTCCCTATGGGCGGTGCAAAAGGAGGGTCTGACTTCTCCCCACGCGGTAAATCCAATGCAGAAGTAATGCGTTTTTGTCAAGCCTTCATGCGTGAACTATGGAACTATATCGGTCCGGACATAGATGTACCTGCAGGCGACATTGGAGTCGGCGGACGGGAAGTAGGTTATATGTTTGGACAATATAAAACCCTCACCCATCAATTTGTAGGTATACTGACTGGAAAGGGACAGGAGTTTGGAGGCTCGCTCATTCGTCCAGAAGCCACCGGTTATGGAAACGTGTACTTCCTTGAAAACATGTTGAAGACACGTGGGATAAGTCTTTCCGGCAAGACAGTTCTTGTGTCGGGTGCCGGGAACGTGGCGCAATATACTATAGAGAAGCTTCTACAGCTTGGAGCCAAACCTCTGACATGCTCTGATTCAGATGGTTTTATTTATGATCCCGATGGCATTGATACTAATAAACTCGCTTATATCATGGAACTGAAGAATATTGAGCGAGGACGTATCAAGGAATATGCAAAAGAATATCCCCATGCCCAATATTTCCCGGGAGAACGTCCCTGGGGCATCAAAGCCGACATCGCTACACCTTGTGCAACTCAGAATGAGATTGACGGAAAGGACGCACAGAAGCTCATCGACAACGGAATCATTGCAGTGACCGAAGGGGCCAACATGCCCTCCACACCCGAGGCTGTAAAGATTTTCCAAGACAAAAAGATCCTTTATTGCCCAGGTAAAGCAAGTAACGCCGGTGGTGTAGCCGTCTCAGGTTTGGAAATGAGCCAGAACTCCGAGCGTCTGAAATGGACACGTGACGAAGTGGACAACTATCTCCACCGCATCATGAATGATATTCATGACAACTGCGTGAAATATGGCACACAGACAGATGGATATATCAATTACGTCAAAGGGGCCAACGTGGCCGGCTTCCTTAAAGTCGCAAGAGCCATGATGGCACAAGGCGTAGGGATGTAATCGAATCTCTTCAATCGAGTAGGAGGAAAACGAAGTAGTTTTCTTCCTACTTTCGTTTTCCGACCTCTCACACCACCGTACATGCGGTCCCGCATACGGCGGTTCCTATTTTGGGGTGCCATTCGAGATACGTCCCCATTAAAGTAGCATACCCTGCTGCACGTAGATTGTTGTTACTTATTGCAGTTGCTAAAATAGGACTATTAGCTATATGCCAATAACCCTTACGAGTATTACCCCATTCGTATGCTTGGTATTTATTAATACCACATCTAATGAGGTTTGCCACTTTTGTCTTGACTTTCTTCCAAGCTTTCCATATACACATGCGTATTCTACGTCTTAACCATTCGTCTGTTTCAAGCAAGAGACGCTTCATATTGGCAAGGTGATAATAGCCAACCCACCCTCTTATGTATTCTTTCAGCTTTTGCTTTCTCTTGGCATATCCCCATCCATTGCTGCGACTTGTCAGTTCTTTCAACCTTGACTTCATCTTGGCTTTGGATTTTGGGTGCACAGTGAGTTGGCATTTGCCTTTCATCACATAAAAGGAGTAGCCCAGATATTTCACTCCACGTACATACGACACTACGGTCTTTTCCTTGTTGACTCTGAGATATAGAACATTTTCTATAAATCGGGTTATAGACTCCTTCACTCGCATTGCAGCCCTTTTGGACTTACAGAATATCATCGAGTCATCGGCATAGCGTACAAAGGGAAGCCCTCTGCGTTCAAGTTCTTTGTCCAATTCGTTGAGTATGATGTTACTCAACAACGGACTTAGCGGTCCTCCTTGGGGAGTTCCCTCTTCGCTCGCTTCAAACAAGCCTTTGTTCATTACACCACTTCGGAGATATTTGTGTATAAGACTGACCACTCTGCCGTCTTTTATCGTACGGCTGAGAATTTCTATGAGTTTGCTATGGCTCACGGTATCGAAGAAGCGTTCAAGGTCAAGGTCTACTACATATATGTAGCCTTCATTAATTATACTTTGCGCTCCTCGTACTGCGTCATGGCATCCTCTTCTCGGACGGAAGCCGTAGCTCGTCTTGGAAAATTGGTTCTCATAGATGGGGGTCAATACTTGGTTTATGGCTTGTTGCACCAAACGGTCTACTACTGTAGGTATTCCCAACAGGCGCATCTTGCCATTGTCTTTGGGTATTTCTACCCTTTTCACTGGGTTTGGACGGTAAGAGCCGTCCATCAAGGAACGGATGAGCAAGTCCTTATTGGTCAATAGCCATGGGAGCAACTGCTCACACGACATCTTGTCGATACCACCACAGCCTTTGTTTCTCATAACTGCCTTGTAGGCTCGGTTGAGATTTGAAGGGCTAAGGATTTGCTCGAAAAGGTGTTCCTTGTCGAATGGTACTTCCACGATGTTGTCTTCACACATCCACATGTAGGTCTGCACTCCCCCATACCATTCGGTTTCCGACCTATCTCTTTGGGGGCAGCCATTAACTTGGGATAATGTTTTCTGCATTCTTTCCTTCATGAGGTATGTTTCAATTACTATCGCTTGATTGTTAGGTTCAGCCCTTCATGCAACGTTATCGAGTATTGCACTACTATGGCGTCTGCTGACTTCTCACGGCAAGCTTTACTCCACTTCTTTCGTAAAAAAAACTATTTGAAGTGTCCGTGAGACCTCCTCGGATAAGGGCATTGTCTTTCCATCTTATACCCACTTCATTTACACCAACCGTTCCGAATAGCTATAGGGCTTTGATTTGTTTAGCAACCTTACCCACGGTCATATGCCTTGTATGAAGTTTCTGTTCGTTAGGTCAGATGTTTGCCGCCGGCTTCTTTCAGATTCCACCTCACGATGGACGCCCTTGCCTTTGGCTATGTAATTCCCGCTATTAAGGCTTACTCGGGACTTGCACCCGTTAGACAATACTCATGCCGAGCATACTAAAAGAGTGCGCTGCCAATTCAGGCTTGCGCACTCATATATTGTGCGCACATATCTGCACACCGCTCGCCATCAACGCCAGCAGATACAATGCCGCCGGCGTATCCGGCTCCTTCGCCACAAGGGAAGAGCCCCTTTATCTTGACATGCTGGAGATTATCATGATTTCGCAAAATACGGAGTGGAGAAGAAGTGCGCGTCTCCACAGCAATAAGCACAGCCTCATTAGTCAGAAACCCGTGACTGCGCCTGCCGAAAATGCTGAAACCTTCCTGAAGACGCTTGGAAATAAAAGATGGGAGCCAAAAATGCAATGGGCTACTGACCAATCCAGGCGCATAGCTACTCCTTGGCAAGTCATAGCTTAAACGGTTGTTCACAAAGTCAGCCATGCGCTGTGCAGGCGCCGTTTGTCTCATATTGCCTTGCTGCCAACAAGTCTTCTCCAATCTTTCTTGAAATCTCATCACCTGCAAGACATCCTCAGACTGATTTTTTCCGGAAGCAAGGTCCATCTCAATATCCTCCGGTCTCACCTCAACCACCATGCCACTGTTCGACCACAGCGTGCCACGATTGCTTGGCGACATTCCGTTGACGACAATCTGCTCGGGACCGGTAGCTGCCGGAATCACAAAGCCCCCCGGGCACATGCAAAAAGAATAAACGCCTCTGTTCTCCACCTGCGTAACGAATGAATACTCTGCCGCGGGTAAATACTTTCCCCTCCCATTCGGGCTATGGTATTGTATCTGATCTATCAAATGTGCCGGATGCTCCAAGCGTACACCTACGGCAATGCCCTTCGGTTCCATATCTACATGCGCATTGGCAAGATACCTGTACACATCACGGGCACTATGACCTGTCGCCAAGATAACCGGTCCACGGTATTCCATTTCTTTTCCTGATGCCATATCAATAGCCTTGATCCCCACAACGGTTCTTTCTCCAGTAATTGAACTTTCAAACATGATACTTACCATCTTTGTTTGAAAATGTACCTCTCCCCCACTCTTGATGATCTGCTGGCGCATATTCTCTATCACGCGTGGGAGTTTATCGGTCCCAATATGCGGATGGGCATCAGAAAGAATGGATGTCGACGCACCATGCTGACAAAACACATTGAGAATCTTTTCCGTATTGCCTCGCTTATGGCTTCGTGTGTAGAGTTTACCATCACTGTAAGCTCCGGCACCTCCCTCACCAAAACAATAGTTACTCTCCGAATCTATTTTCTGCGTCTTGGTGATAAGCGCCATATCCTTTTTTCGTTCCCTGACATTTTTACCCCGCTCAATAACAACCGGTCTGAGACCAAGCTCAATTAACTTCAGCGAGGCAAAGAGACCACCAGGCCCCTCACCAACGACAACAACCTGTGGGCTCTCACCTACATAAGGATACTCCGTGCGTACGAATTCCTCATCCTGAGGCTGTTCATTCATATAGACCCGCACTTTGAGATTGACAAAAATGGTCCGCTGACGCGCATCGATACTCCGCTTGAGTACTCTTACATGTGTGATTGCGTGCGCATCCATTGCCTTTTCGCGGATAAGATACTGTATGATGCTCTGCTCTGAGGCCGCTGTCTGGGGCAACAGTCTCAGCTGAAACTCTTCTATCATAAAATATAATAATGTTGCATTTTAATTGCAAAATTAAACAAATTTCATCGTTTCCCCATCGTTTCTCAACATTTTTATCATTTTTCTTTGCCTATAAGATGAAACATTGTTAACTTTGCAACCAAGTGCGGTCATCATCCCCCACGTATCGGGAATGACTGTGCATTAACCCAAAAAGTCATTTGCATAAATGAAGGTATTAAAATTCGGCGGGACATCAGTAGGTTCCGTAAAAAGCATCCTCAGTTTAAAGCGTATTGTGGAAAAAGAGGCCAAACGACAACCCATTGTCGTTGTCGTCAGCGCCCTCGGCGGGATTACCGACCAACTCATCTCTACTTCTCATCTCGCTCGTGAAGGCAAGGAGGAGTGGAAACTACAATTCGAGCAGATGGTTGACCGACACCACAAGATGATCGACACCATTATCACAGAAAACAATGACCGAGAAGCACTTTTCAATAAGGTAGATGCCCTATTTGAGCAACTGCATTCCATTTATTTTGGTGTTTACCTTATCCATGATCTCAGTAAGAAGACTCTTGACGCCATCGTCAGCTATGGAGAACGCCTAAGTTCCAATATTGTTGCGACGCTCGTTAAAGGCTCTCGATGGATGGACTCACGCCTTTTCATCCAAACCACGACATCCCAAAATGGCAAGACTATCCTCGACAGCGACCTGACCAACCACCTCGTAAAAGAAGCCTTTAAGGACATGGCACGCATTTCCCTTGTGCCGGGGTTCATCTCTTCAGATAAAGATTCGGGAGAAACCACCAATCTTGGCCGTGGAGGATCCGACTATACTGCCGCTATCATTGCTGCCAATCTTGATGCTGAGCTATTGGAGATATGGACCGATGTGGACGGCTTTATGACTGCTGATCCACGTGTCATTAAAACGGCCTATACCATAGACGAGTTGAGCTATGTGGAAGCCATGGAGCTCTGTAACTTTGGAGCAAAGGTGGTTTACCCCCCGACTATCTATCCTGTACGTATCAAGAATATCCCTATCCGAGTAAAGAACACCTTCAATCCCGATGCGCCCGGTACCATTATCAAAGATACGATTGAGAATGATCACAAGCCAATCAAAGGTATCTCAAGTATCAAGAATACCTCACTTATCAATGTTTCCGGCCTTGCCATGGTGGGCGTCATTGGCGTTAATCGCCGCATCTTCACAGCTTTGGCCAACAAGGGCATTTCCGTGTTTATGGTTTCCCAGGCCTCTTCAGAGAACTCCACATCTATTGGCGTCCGTGACGAAGATGCCAAAGAGGCCGTCCGCGTACTCAATAACGAGTTTGCCTCCGAGATTGAAGACGGAGCCATGTACCCCATGCATGTTGAAAGCAATCTTGCCACTGTGGCCATCGTGGGAGAAAACATGAAGCATGCCGCCGGCATAGCCGGAAAGCTTTTTGGCACACTCGGGCGAAGTGGCATCTCTGTCATTGCCTGCGCACAGGGAGCCTCTGAGACAAATATCTCGTTTGTCGTACAAGGCGCTGAACTGCGAAAGACCATGAACGTGCTACACGATTCATTCTTCCTTTCTGAATATAAGGTGCTCAACCTCTTCATTTGTGGCATCGGGACGGTAGGCGGAAAGCTCATTGAGCAGATACGCTCACAATATGAGAATCTTAAAGAGCACTCGCGCCTGAAACTCAACGTCGTAGGTGTGGCAAGCTCTCACAATGCCATCTATTCGCGCGACGGCATCGACCTCGTCAACTATCGCGAGCTTCTTCAAGCATCTGAACCCAGCAACCCACAGAAGCTTCGCGACACTATTCTTTCAATGAACATCTTCAATGCTGTCTTCGTCGATTGCACAGCATCCAAAGACATAGCAGGACTTTACCAGTCACTGCTCGACCATAACGTGAGCATTGTTGCGGCCAACAAGATTGCTGCCAGCTCGGCATACACTGACTACGCACGACTTAAAGCAACCGCCCTTAAGCGAGGCATCAAGTTTCTTTTCGAGACCAATGTGGGTGCAGGGCTTCCAATCATAGGAACCATCAACGATCTTCGCAACTCAGGTGACTGTATCTTAAAGATTGAAGCCGTTCTCAGCGGCACACTCAATTACATTTTCAATAAGATCTCCGCACAGTGTCCGTTCTCTCAAACAGTAAGAAGTGCCAAAGAGGAAGGTTATTCCGAGCCGGATCCACGCATCGACCTCAGTGGTACCGATGTCGTGCGTAAGATTGTGATTCTGGCGCGTGAGGCAGGCTATAAGGTAGAACAAGCAGATGTCGAGAAGCATCTCTTCGTACCTGACAGATTTTTCGAAGGCTCACTTGAGGATTTCTGGATGCATCTGCCTGAACTCGACGCAGATTTCGAGAAACAGCGCAAGACCATCGAGGCAGAGGGCAAGCGGTGGCGCTTCGTCGCCACTATGGATTATGGCAAGGTGAGTGTAGAGCTGAAAGCCGTGAACCAGCAGAGCCCATTCTACAATCTTGAAGGCAGCAACAACATTGTCCTCCTAACCACAGAGCGCTATAAGAAATACCCCATGCTCATTCAAGGCTATGGTGCCGGCGCCAGTGTTACTGCGGCAGGAGTCTTCGCCAATATCATAAGTATTGCCAACGTTTAATAACTCAGGATAACCATGAAGCACATTATTATATTAGGTGATGGCATGGCCGACCATGCTGTCAGCCGTCTGGGAGGGCAGACACTCTTACAGGCAGCCGACACCCCTTACATGGACATGCTTGCCCGCAAAGGACGCACCGGCAGGCTGACAACCATTCCCGACGGATTTCTTCCTGGATCTGAAGTTGCCAACAGCACGATTCTCGGTTATGACCAAAATAAAGTGTACGAAGGACGTGGACCATTGGAGGCTGCCAGCATCGGCTACGCCATGGCGCCCGAAGACCTGGCACTGAGACTCAATGTCATTTGTGTAGGAGACGGAACCATCATCAGTCACAACGGAGGCAATCTGACGACAGAAAACGGCGCGCTGCTTATGCAGTATCTTAACGAAAAGCTCGGAGACGCTACTGTCAAGTTCATCCCCGGCATCCAGTACCGTCATTTACTTATCGTCAAGCGCGCCAGCAAACACATCATGTGCGCGCCCCCTCACGATCACCCCGGAGAAAAGTGGCAGTCATTGCTCGTCAAGCCTGAGGAGGGATGGGCGAACCGGAGAGAACCTGTCATTGGATTCGACGGTAAGCCTACAGGAGAAGAGCGCATGACTGCACAAGAGACAGCCGACTTGCTCAACAATCTGATCATCAAGAGCAAAGAGTTGTTAGAAGCACATCCCTATAACCAGGAGAAAACCGCAAGAGGTGAACGTATGGCCAATCTTATCTGGCCATGGGGAGGAGGTTACCGGCCCTCTATGAAGACCCTGCGCGAGAAATATCCACAGATCAAGAGCGGCACCTGCATCTCCGCTGTTGACCTCATCCGTGGCATCGGACAATATGCAGGGCTTGACGTGGTAAAGGTGCCACGAGCCACGGGGTTAGCCAATACCAATTACGAAGGCAAAGTCGCTGCGGCACTCACCGCACTCTACAACCAAGACTTCGTCTTCATTCATTGCGAGGCAAGCGATGAGGCCGGACACGACGGAAACCTTGAACTGAAACTCAAGACCATTGAGAATCTTGACCGCCGCGTAGTGGAGCCCATCTACAACGAAGTGAAACAATGGAAAGAGCCTGTAGCCATCGCAGTCCTACCCGACCATCCTACTCCCGTAGAGGTACGTACCCATGTCAAGGAACCTGTGCCTTTTCTGATCTGGCATCCCGGCATAGAGCCTGATAACGTACAAGTCTATGACGAGGTGTCGTGTGTTGCGGGAGCTTACGGCATGCTACATCTCACTGAATTCATGGACAAATTCATGACACTTTGAAGTTTACCAGTGTTATTTGATCAATCCAAGATTTTTTTCTATGAAATACTATAGCACCAATCATCAGGCTCCCGTCGCGACACTCCATGACGCTGTAGAGCAGGGACTTGCTCCCGACCGCGGACTCTACATGCCTGAACAAATCAGGCAGTTATCCGAAGAGTTCTATCTGCATATCGGAAAGCTTTCTTTTCAAGAGATTGCCTTCGAGGTGGCAAAGGCCTTCTTCGGCGATGATGTCGACGAGGCCTCCCTGAAGCAAATTGTCTACGATACGTTGACATTTGACACACCGGTCGTAAAAGTCGATGACAACATCTACACACTGGAGCTCTTCCATGGTCCCACGTTCGCTTTCAAAGACGTAGGTGCCAGGTTCATGGCCCGTCTGCTCCAATACTTCATCCGCAAGGATCGTGAGCACACAGGCGACAACCGGATTGTCAACGTGCTTGTAGCTACCTCCGGAGACACAGGGTCAGCAGTGGCAAACGGTTTCCTCGGGGTGGATGGTATCCATGTTTACGTGCTCTATCCCAAAGGCAAAGTCAGCAAAATTCAGGAAAGCCAGTTTACTACCCTCGGACGTAACATCACCGCCATTGAAGTTGACGGTGTCTTCGACGACTGCCAAGCACTTGTCAAGAGCGCGTTTATGGACCGCAATCTTACTTCGCACATGATTCTAACCTCGGCCAACAGCATCAATGTAGCACGCTTCCTCCCACAGGCATTCTATTATTTCAACGCCTATGCCCAGCTGAAACAGATGGGTGCATTGAAGTCAAAACTAACGGTCTGCGTGCCATCAGGCAATTTTGGCAACATTACCGCAGGACTCTTTGCCAAGAAGATGGGACTTCCCATTGACCATTTCATTGCCGCCAACAACGCTAATGACGTGTTCTACAACTATTTACAGACCGGTATCTATACGCCCATGGCCAGCAAACAGACACTGGCCAATGCCATGGACGTTGGAGCTCCCAGCAATTTTGCACGCATCATAGATCTCTACGGAGACTACAATGCCATTACAAGAGATATCAGCGGGGCGACCTACGCGGATAATCGCATCCGTGAAACCATGAAGCAATGCTTTAAAGAAAACGGATACATACTTGATCCACACGGTGCCTGCGGCTATCAGGCATTAAGGGAACAGCTCCCCGCAGACAGCGTGGGAGTGTTCTTAGAAACAGCCCATCCTGCTAAATTCAAAGAGAAAGTGGATGCTATCATTGGTACCGACATCACTATTCCAGAACGCCTCCAGGCATTCATGCGAGGCAAGAAGCAAAGCATAGGGATGGTCAACGATTTCAAGGCATTCAAAGACTACCTCCTCAAACAACCACAAGAATGATCAGCAAAGCAAAAATAAAGCTCATCCGCTCTCTCGACAATAAGAAAGCCCGCCGAAAGAGCGGGGTGTTTGTAGCAGAAGGACCAAAAGTGGTCGGAGACCTGCTCCAGAAAGAGCAGGCCAAGATAGTCATAGCAACAGAGGATTGGATAACTGAAAACTGCAAGTTGATAACTGATATCGAAGTCATCAAAGTAGATGCCGAAGAACTGAGAAAAGCTTCACTTCTCCAACACCCTCAACAAGTGCTTGCCTTGTTTCCACTGCCACAGGAGAAAACTGATCCCCAGGCACTCCTCCCGCTGTTGGTAGGCCAACGCAATGGTGGAAGAGAGGCATTGGTCATCGCCCTTGACGGTGTGCAAGATCCAGGTAACCTTGGAACCATCATCCGCGTAGCCGACTGGTTTGGCATTGAGGACGTGATCTGTTCACTCAGTACGGTTGATGCCTACAGCCCAAAGGTAATCCAGGCAACCATGGGAAGCATCGCACGGGTACGTGTACACTATACAGATCTGGAGCGCCTCATCACCAGTCTGCCAAAAGACTTTCCTGTCTATGGGACTTGTCTCAATGGAGCCGACCTCTATGAGCAGCAACTCTCCGATAGCGGCCTGATTGTTATGGGCAATGAGGGAAATGGTATATCACCTGCCATAAAGGCCCTTCTCAACCGCCGGCTTCTTATCCCCAATTATCCTAAGGAACGGGCTACAGCCGACAGCCTAAATGTCGCCATTGCAACCGCCATCACCTGCGCGGAATTCAGGAGAAGAACCGTTTCTTAGAAAGATGACGCAAGTCCAATCCCTACTCCGGCTGAGCCTATTAAATAGGATATCAAACTCTCAATGGCGAGCGACTAAACCTATAAGCCGTTTGTCAAGGCTTCGCTATCAAAATATATTCTCATTGCATCTACATCGTAATGGCAACGCGTTTACACCGTAATGGCAACGCGTCTACACTGTAAAGGCAATGCGTCTACACCGTAAAGGCAATGCGTCTACACCGTAAAGGCAACGCGTTTACCCATCACCTCACGTAGCTCATGCATAATCATTCCTTTCCAATAGTCAAATATAAGCCTGCAATTTTTATAATTTTTATACCAAGGATTGTCCAGACAGTATAAACTTTGCTATTTTGGATGATTGCGGATATTCATTTAACTTTTTTATCCAACTGGCGTAAAATCCGAAAAATTTTATGTAAGTTTGCAGTCGGATAATGATAGAAAAGTATTATCAAAGAAAGAGTTCTTTTAAGATCGTAATAAGAGTTATAACGAAAACAATTAACCATTATGAGCGAATCAAGTGATGGTGTTCAGTTTAAGTAAAGACTGTTTTTCGATTAGTAAAGGATTGTCTTTTGATTAGTAAGTAAATATTAATTATAGAGAAAGATGCACAAGATGAATTTTCTCCAACGTATTACCTGCGTCCTTATTCTGAATCTTTTATGCTTTGGACCATTATGTCTTCCTGCTTCAGCACAAGACTTCGATGGTGCTAAGGTAACGCTTTCTTTGCAGGATGCAACAATTGAATCCTTTGCAAATGAGGTTGCTAAGCAAACGGGTATAGTAGTGAAATTTGCTGATGAGGATGTTAAGTCGCTCAAAGGAGTAACCCTTTCCGTTCGCGGCCAGTCAGTCACAAGTTTATTGGTGAGCCTCTCCAATCAACTTCCGTTTACTTATTCGGTTGATGGAAACACCCTCACCTTTGCCAAGAAGGTAGTTGCTCAACGCAAAGGAACCATCAAAGGTCAGGTTACTGACGCCAATGGCGAGCCAATCATTGGTGCCATTGTCCGCATGGAAGGCGTTAATGGTGGCTTCGTAACCGATATCAATGGTGAATATCGGATACAAACGGATCAGAAGGAGGCGCACCTTACGGTGTCCTACATCGGTTATAAGACCGTAACAAGGACTGTTAAGAATGGAGCAGCAGCCAACTTCACCTTGAGAGAGGACTCTAAAGAGATGCAGGAGGTTGTTATTACGGGTTATCAAACTAAGAACAAGAACTCGTTTACGGGTTCTCAAGTAGCCGTGACACGCGATCAGTTGATGAATGTGAGTACGAAGAATGTGTTGCAAAGTATATCTTCCTTCGTTCCAGGTATGGTCATCACCGATGATAACCTCAAGGGTTCTGACCCTAACAAGGTGGCTGAGATCAATATTCGTGGACGTGCCACCTTTGAGGGACAGGCTAATACCCCAGTCTATGTAGTCGATGGTGCACAGGTAACAGCAGAGTATGTTGCCGACATGGATATGAATGATATAGAGACCGTAACCGTCTTGAAGGATGCTTCAGCGTCAGCCCTTTATGGTGCGAAAGCGTCAGCTGGTGTGATTGTCATCACTACCAAGACATTGAAAGGTGGTAAGCTGAAATTGAATTATAGTGGAACCGTTCGTTTGTCAACGCCAGACTTGCATGATTATCACCTCCTGAATGCTCGTCAGAAACTTGAGTATGAGCGTTTAGCAGGCTTGTTCACTGATACAGATCCAGCCCGTCAGTACCAGTACGACCGCGACTATGCACGCATATATAACGATGTTCAGCGTGGAGTAGAGACTGATTGGCTATCGAAGCCATTGCGTAATGCCTTCTCACAATCACATAGTTTGAGCATTGATGGTGGTGATGAGCGTGCCAAATATAACCTTGGAGTACGTTATGGAAAGGACTCCGGAGTGATGAAGGGGTCTGATCGTACCCGCTTATCAACCAACTTCCGCCTCTCATATAACGTCTCGGGCAAGTTCTTCATATCGAATAATTCAACGTTAACATCGGTTACTAATCATGAATCACCGTATGGTGACTTCTCCGATTGGGTAAAGATGAACCCTTATGAAAACCCTTACGATGCAGACGGGCAGTTGCGTTCTTCGCTCTATCATGACCTTGCCAACCCATTGTATGATGCCTCATTAGGTAGTTACAACAAGTCGAATAACCTCGACTTCCTCAATACCACGAGTGTCCAGTTATGGTTTGGTGATAAGATTCGATTGGATGGTGACTTCACAATCGACCGCAGTAAGCAAGACAGACGTGTGTTTACTTCACCTTTCTCGTATAATGAGAAGATCACAAAAGCAGTCAACCAGCGAGGCTCACTGTCAGATAACTGGACCAATACAACCGCCTTCCAAGGTAAGGTAATGCTGTCTTATAACAACTACTTCTTCAAGAAGTTGTTCTTAACAGCTATGGGTGGTAGTAGTATAGAGTCGACTTCTACAGACGTAGCAGGCTATCGCTCAGTTGGATTCTACTCTGACCAGTTGGGCCATCCAGCCTTTGCAACCTCTTATGATACCAATAGTCACCCCAGTGGTTCAGATACAGAAACAAGGGGAGTAGGCTTCTTTGTGAATGCAAACACTATATGGGATAACAAGTACTTCCTCGATCTCATCTATCGTTATGAAGGCTCCTCCCGATTCGGAAAGAACCAACGCTTTGCTCCTTTCTGGAGTGTCGGAGGTGGTTGGAACATCCATAATGAGAAGTTCATGAAGGGAACTCCCATCCAATTACTCAAGTTGCGTGCTAGCATAGGATACCTTGGTAACATCAACTTCAACCCTTATCAGTCATTAACAACGTATAGTTACAGCAGCTCTTACTTCTATGGTAAGGGTACAGGTGCCACACCTATTACTATAGGTAACCCCGACTTGAAGTGGGAACGCACGTTGAGTACGAATATCGGTGTCGACTTCACTGCTTTCCACGGACGTATCGACCTCTCTGCCGACTACTATATCAAGAATACAGATAACCTGCTTTTGGATATTACCAAGGCACCATCAGTAGGTGTATCCACCTCTCGTGAGAATATTGGAGAGGTTCAGAACACAGGTTTCGAGCTTCGTGTTCGCACCTTCCCAATACAGACGGAGGACTGGCAATGGTCGCTTGGTTTCACCTATGCATATAATAAGAATAAGATCAAGAAGATAAGTAATGCGCTCCGTGCACTCAATGAGCAGAACCTCGCAAAGGGTGGTGTCGCACCACTTCCTGTATATGAGGAAGGTCAGTCGTTGACAGCTTTGAAGGTTGTTCCATCCGCTGGTATCGACCCAGTAACAGGTCAGGAGATCTTCATCAAGCGTAATGGTAACTACACATTTACCTATGATCCGAATGATAAAGTCATCTTTGGTGATACGAATCCAATCGGTATCGGATCTATCAACTCCTACCTTACTTATAAGCGATTTGCCCTTAGCTGCACCTTTCAATACTCATTTGGTGGAGCCTTGTATAACGAGACTCTCGCTACAAAGGTAGAGGGTGCTAACCCTAAGTATAACGCCGATGAGCGTGTACTTCAGGACAGATGGAAGACGCCAGGAACGATTGCTAAGTACAAGCGAATTGATGATACGGCAACACCTTATCAAACATCTCGCTTCGTGCAGAAGAACAATTACCTGCGAATGAGCAGTTTGGCATTGTCTTACGAGGTTCCAACAACATGGATACAGAAGTACGGTTTGAGACGTATGTACCTTGAGTTCCTCACCAATGACCTCTTCTATCTATCCACAGCAAAGCGTGAGCGCGGTCTAAACTACCCTTACGATAGAAGTTTCGAGTTCTCATTAAGATTCTCACTTTAATACGATTAGATAAGAAATGAATATGTTGAAAAAATATATAGGGGTTTCGGTGGTACTTGCACTACTAACCTCTTGTAATGACTTCTTGGATGTTCAGCCCAAAGGACAGAACACCGAAGACCAGATGTTTACGACTATCACGGGTTATGAAGATGCTATGTTTGGTGTTTATGGCAAGTTAGCTTCCTCCAACCTGTATGGTGAGAACCTCTCATGGGGGCTTGTTGACAAGCTCGGACAAGAGTTCGGTTATGATAACTCGCAGGATGTGAGCTATTATCTGAACCGTTACCAATATACCAACCAACAGGCTCGTTCGCAGACAGATGCCATCTGGAAGAACATGTATAGCAATATCGCAAATGTCAACAACGTGTTGCGACACATGAATGATATCAGTAGTGCGCCCCAAGAGAGACGCCTCATACATGGTGAAGCATTGGGGTTACGTGCCTTTATGCACTTCGATCTGGCTCGCTTATATTGTACTGACTATACCCGAAGTGACGCCAATACGTTAGGTTTACCATACGCAACTGAGTTCAATCTAAAGAACCGCCCACGTTATAGTTTGCATGATACTTTCAAGTTAATCATTGGTGATTTGAATGCTGCCGACTCGCTATTGTCAGATGATAATAACGTTACTTACAATAACGTTTTACAGCGTGATTATCATCAAGACCGCGTCATCTTCTTCAATAAATATGCGGTGAAAGCAACGAAAGCACGCGTTTACTATACTATGGGTAATAAGTCAGAAGCAGCCAAGTATGCACGTGAGGTCATCAATGCAACACAGAACTTTAAGCTGAACACATCGACTTCTATCGATTCTATTATGCGTTTCCCAGCTAATAAAGAGATGATATTTGGAGTTTATGCAGCCGATCGTTCTGGTGCTATTCGTTCTGCTTTTCTGCGTGCAACAGGTGCTGGTACGTTTACTGAAGGGCGTCGTGATGCACGAAGTCTCTATGAGACAGACCGCTTCACCGCCACTAGCTCCGATGCAAGATACAGCTCGTTCTTCAGAGAAAACGCCTCTTCGGGTGCATCAACATTCTCTTTTATACGCTTCATACAGAACGATGCAGAGGCAAACAGCAATACTCTCAAGGGCTTTGTACTGATTAGTCTGTCAGAGATGTACTATATCTTGAGTGAAAGCGTGTATGATACGAACAAGACAGAGGCTATTTCTCTGCTTAACGCAGTGAGGAAAAGTAGGGGACTTGGCGATGTTGATGCTTCGAAAGTGAGCACCCGTGACCTCTTCGAACAGGAGATGATGCGTGAACGTATGCGCGAGTTCCCTGGTATGGGACAGTCATTCTATGCGTTAAAGCACTATAATCACAGCTTTACAGACTTCCGCAACGTTGATACCTATCAGCCTTCTGATGCCATCTTCAACCTCCCTTGGCCTGATGTGGAGAATGAGTATGGTAACAAGGAAGTACATAAATTATAAAAGATAAGGGCTAATAAGGTCTTGGTGGGGCGAAAACTCTTTCGCTAACCACGCTGACCTACCCTCATACAAAGGATATTGATACAATCAACTATAATTTAATAGATTATGTATAAGTCAATCATAAACTTCTTTGCCATTGGTGTTATTGCCTTGTCATGGCAGGCATGCTCTGGTATAGATTACGATGGGGAATATTCTAAAGAAGGTGATTTTGAAGGCAATAACCAGGTGTATTTTGATTTGAAGAATACTTCTGACACCTTATATAATTACTCTTTTGGAACTGCACCAACTAGTGTGACACGTGATACAGTGGCTGTTACTGTAAAGCTCGCAGGCATTAGAAAGTCTACAGCCCAGCACTTTAAGGTAGTCGTTGACCCTAGTAGCTCGGCTCAAGCAGGTGTACACTATGAGGCATTGGATAGCGATCAGATCATTCCAGCCGATAGTCTTTCAGCAACATTCCCAGTGGTGTTGTTGCGTCAAAACTTGAGTAGTACGCAGAATGATAACATACGTCTTGTATTGCGTTTAGAGGCTACCAACGATTTGGGAGTTCGTTTCCCAAATATGACCAAACGCATTATCACCTTCGATAATGTACTCGAGAAGCCTTATTGGTGGGACTATCCAATAATGAAGGCAATGGGTCTTCCAGATTATACTCCGGCCAAGTATCGTATGTTGTTGTCGTATTATAACTCCGACCCAAGCCTAATTGTGAATGCATTTCGCAATCCTCGTCTACAGACGCAGCTGTATAGAAACATTCAGAAAGTTAAGGCTTATTTCCTAGCAAACCCTGAGTAACAATACAACTAATAGATAACAGTTACGGGACACGGTCCCTTCATGGAATGAGAAAGCTACAAGTATGATAAAGAAATATTTATATGTATTGGCGCTATCTGCCTTTACCTTCACCTCATGTATTAAGGATGACTCTACTGCAGGGGACAACCTTGTATCAGTAATAAGTCTTCAGAATCCTCTTGAAAGTACTTACACATTGCATCAGAACGATACTCTTAAGATCAATCCAACCATCTTGCAGACAAATGGAGACAAACCCCTTACTTACGAATGGGAGGTTAATCATAAGCTAGTATCGAACGATGCGAAGCTAGTCTACCCTTGTAACAAGTCGGGAGAGTACAAAGCTCGCTTGCGTGTAAGCAATGGTCAGAACATTCAAATCTATGAGTTCAATGTCAATGTAGAGTATGCTTACACCAAGGGAATCTATCTCTTGGCTGATAACAACAATCAAACCATCTTGTCATACGTCCCAACTGAGGATGTAAACAAGTCTTTCAAGCTGGATGTATTGGCTGAGAACAACCCTAATGTCAGCTTTGGTGCACCACGCTCAATGGCTTTCAGTAGGACATTCGATAGTCAGAAGTCAAACATCTTGTTCCTTGCTGCAGGCAACCCATCGAAGATTTATCAGCTAGATGGCTATGAGATGGTGTCGATCTTTAATACTTCTGTTGGTGAGAAGGTCAATCAGTTAGCGGCAAGTTCGGATGATAGTCGACCCAAGGTGATGGCTCTTACGGATCATAACCTCTATTCTCTTGATGTGAATTCAACCAATCTTCAAACACAGACATCACGTTTCAATGGTGCTGTCAGTGGTAACGTCACACTTGCCAAGTACATGATTCCATGGTGGAGAGAGGACTTGTTCTATGCACATGCCGATGCTTACTTCGACAATTCACATGGTTCTCTTCTCACAATGGGCATTGAGAACACCTCAATACCAGCCGAGATCCTTAAGGGAACATTCTCTGGTGACACCTTGGTAGGTATGGCTAACATTAATAAGCAGCGTCATCTCGCCCTCATCACATGTCAGAAGAGTACGGGAACATTCTATTTCAACTATATCTTCCCAGGCTATTATTCATCTGACGCAACCAAGCGCATTGCTGCAAATGTCCTGTATCGCATAGCTATGCCAGCGTCAACAGGAATTGCCAATGGCTCTGTTGTGCGTTCAGCACGTAGTAAGAACATCGTTTACTACACGAAGGGTAACGCCGTATATGCACATAACGTCCTCGCGAACGGAACCTTCCCTACGGCTCCGCTCATTAGTGTTGGCAATAGCACGGAGACTATAGTTGACATGGTATTTTCCGATGATGACAACCTTATATATATAGCAACTAACGACCCATCAAGCGCTATGCAGGGTAGTCTTTACTGTTATGACGCACAGACTAATAGCCTACGTTGGTCGAAACAGCATATCACTAAGAGGATTGTGAAGGCACTATACAGAAATAAATAAACATTAATGATAATGGATATCTCACATTGGAAACTATTACTGCGAGGGACTTTTGCGTTCCTCCTAGTATTGCATGGTACTGTAGTTAAGGCTGATGACAATAAGTCGAAGGGCTCTTCTAAAGCCAAAGAGGAGACGAAGTACGATCGACTCTTTAAGGACAAGAAGACCGAGACAGCACGTAGTAAGTTCATCACAGTCTACAAGCAAGACAACAAAATCTACTTTGAATTACCGCGAACACTGCTTAAGAAGCAGATGATATTAGGTGGCACGATCACGTCAACGACCGACCCTACAACGGTGACAGTCGGTTCGACGAGTGCTAACCCAGTACTCTTTTATTTCGACATACAGGATAGCTCGGTGGTAATGAAGACCCCGAACAATGTTCTCTTTCAGTCGAATGCCTCCTCACCAGAGCTTAATAGCGCCCTAGCACTCAACTATCGCGATGGTATCTGGCAGGGTTTTAACATCATGGCATATAACAATGACAGTACAGCAGTAGTCTTCGACGTTACCTCTTTACTAGGGAAACCAACTAACCTACTGCCTGTTATGCCAACACGTAATGGTAAGTATTCTATCAAGGCAACACCTAAGCCAGAGCTTTCTTTTATACGTGGTATAAAGAGTTTTGATACTAACTTGTCCATCAATAACGACTTCTCCTATGGCGTTTCCACCTCTTTAATGTCTATGCCGATAGGTGGTGAGCGTCCAACAACAGTAGGTGTAAGCTATAGCATAGCCCTTGTTCCCGAGTTAGCTATGCGTCCTCGTATTATGGACTCACGCATTGGGGTTAATTATTCTGCTCGATTAGGAATACCAGTGGAAGGGGCTGAAACAAAGAAAATCTACTATTCTCACCGTTGGAATCTTGTGCCACGTGATAAGAAGGCATACACTAAAGGCAAACTAAGTGAGCCTGTTCAGCTTATCCTCTTCTATCTTGATAACACCTTTCCAGAGGCTTGGAAGAAACCTATCAGAGAGGGTGTTCTTGCGTGGAACAAGGCTTTTGAGAAGGTTGGATATCGAAATGCAATAGAGGTGGTAGACTTCCCTAAAGATCAAGAAGACTTCGACCCAGACAACGTGCAGTACTCTTGTATCAGATATATCCCTAATGGTTCTTCATCCGAACCATCGAGTGACAAGTATGTAAACCCTAATACTGGAGAGATCATGAGTGCGTCAATGTTTATCTATTCTGACGTTGAACGCTCTCTACATAAGCGTCGTTTGGTTGAGACAGGAGCCGTTGATCCATCAGTGAGAGGCAACCGCTTGAATGCAGCTCAGTTTGCTGAAGGTTTGAAGCTACTTGTGATGAGAGAGATGGGAAGTATGTTGGGATTGCAAGCTAACCCTGGTGCATCATCTACTTATCCTACTGACTCTTTGCGTAATGCACGTTTCACCACAACCATGGGACTAACGCCATCGGTTATGGATGACGTAGATTATAATTTTGTGGCACAACCCACAGACCATGGTGTACGCCTTGCTCAAACCGATTTGGGCATGTATGACTATTTCACCATCGATTGGAACTATCGTTACTTCGACCCTTCTTCTGTCTCTATCAACGATGAGACAAAGACACTTGAGGCTTTCGTCGACAAGAAGGTACAGAATCCTCGCTATCGTTACTATGCTGAACGCAATGGCAAGTGGGATCCACGTGTGCAGCAAGGTGCGCTCGGTAATGACATGATTGAGACTGCCAACCTTGCCAACAAGAACTACTCTATCGTTGAATCGAACCTCTCTAAGTGGATAAAGAACGATGAGGACACACGAATCAAGGATCAGCTCTATCTCCAGATATCACAGAATCGATACGAAACATTCAAACATGTGCTTAGTAACGTGGGTGGTATGTACCTTAACAACATGAAGGTTTCAAGTGGAATAGCGCAGTATCAGGTCGTACCTAAGGATCTTCAGCGTCGCTCTATGCTGTGGTGCCTACAACAGGCAACCAACTTTACTAAGTATGCTAACCGCAACTACGAGCGCAAAGGGTTCTTATCTGTTAGTTACTATGACCAGTCTTTGGAGTTCATAGGCTATGACTTGCTTGCAGCTAGACTTCGTGTGGCTGTCACCTCCTACTTGAATCCAAACAGCTATACGCAGAAGGAGTACTTTGATGACCTCTATGACGGTCTCTTCAAGAGCGTTGCTCAAATGCGCGCACCGTCTCAGAGCGAACGAGTTCTGCAACGCACATTCATGAATTATGCGCAGAATGTAGTCTCAAAAGCCACTGGCAATGGTGGTTCTGAGGGTGGTCCGGGCAGTCGTTCGGCGTTGAAGGATGACGACATGGGTGCTACACCAGGTTTTGGAGACCCTTCACAGAATCTTGCCCCAACAGTGGATATCACTGTAGCAGACAACTCTGAGCTTTATTTCTATAATTGTCTGGCTAAGTTAAAACCAGCTTTAGAAAAGTGCCTAAAGGCTAACTTGCCATTAGAAGCACGCACTCACTATGAGATGTTGCTCTTCAAAGTGAACAAGACAATAGAGGTTAAGAAATGAGAAAAGTATTCATTCAATCTAAGAGAACGGCTGCCATCAGCTTACTATCTGTTGGTTTGCTAAGTATCTCACTCTCGGTGCAGGCTTTCCCATTCTTTAAAAAGAAGAAGAAAGAGACTAAGACAACCACAACTGTGGTGAAGAAAGATGCTTACGAGCGACTCCTTACAGAACAGAAGACTGACTCTGCCCGAGGTCCTTTCGTCTCTCTCTATCGAACGGGAGAGAAACTTTACGTCGAACTCCCCCCTTCTTCCCTCAATCGTGATATGTTGCTTGGGGCAACCATCTCGTCAGTATCCAGTCCGCAATATGCCGAATTAGGTACACGTGCAGGCTCTGTTTCTCATATCCGATTCGTTCAGAAGGATAGTTCCATCGTCATGCAGGCTGTCAATTCAGAGTTGCTTGACGCCTTACCAACGCCAATGGCAAAGGAAGCCGAGGCTACTAACTATCGTAACCTCGACCTCTATTCCTTTCCAATCAAGGCTCGTAACAAGAAAACAGGTGGTATAGTCTTCGATGCCTCATCGTTCTTCTTGCGCGAAAGTAAGTATTTCCCTGTTATCGCCAAGATAGCTGGTCCTTACAGAGTGGATGCCGAATTGAAACCCGAATGGATAAAGGTTACTGCATTAAAGTCCTTTGAGTCCAACGCATGTATTAAGATGGAACGTAACTACGTAGCCAACATGACGGGTAATAGTGGCAGTGTGGCAATCAGCAATCAACCGGTATCCATCGGTGTCGAATTTACATTAGCTCTATTGCCAGAGGATAAGATGACGCCTCGACTTAGCGATGTCCGACTAGGTTACTTCCTTACTCCTAAAGCAATAGTTAACGACGAACTCATAGAGCATGCGAGCTTTATTAATAGGTGGCGAGTAGAGCCAAAGGACTCTGCTGCATACTTTGCAGGAAAGCTCTCAGAGCCTAAGAAGCCGATTGTTTACTATATCGACAACAACTTCCCACCGCTTTGGAAGAAGGCGATTAGGAACTCCGTTCTGCGTTGGAACGCTGCTTTTGAACGTATAGGATTTAAGAATGTCATGCAGGTAAGGGACTTCCCAACGGATGACCCAAGCTTTGATCCAGATAATTTCAAGTACTCTTGCATACGTTACTTGCCTACTGCCACAGAGAATGCAATGGGGCCGTCATGGATTGATCCACGCACGGGTGAAATCATCACAGCCACTGTCTTGGTTTATAACGACGTGGTCAACGTCATAAATAGTTGGCGTTTTATCCAGACGGCACAGCTCGATCCCGCTGCTCGAACGCTCAATATGCCTGATAGCATACTAGAGGCTTCGCTCGAATACATCGTTGGTCACGAGGTTGGTCATACACTCGGATTAATGCACAATATGGCTGCATCAGCTGCTATACCTACTGACTCGTTACGCTCAGTGGACTTCACTCATAAGTATGGCACCACTGCCTCTATCATGGATTATGCCCGTTTCAATTACGTTGCACAGCCTTCTGATAAGGGCGTATCGCTTACACCGCCTATTCTCGGCGTCTATGACAAATATGCCATAGAGTGGGGTTATCGTGTATTCCCTAACTCTAAAGGGTTCCGCGATGATATTAAGCCTTTGCAGGAACTTGTGGCTCAACACGAAACCGACCCTATGCATCGTTATGGATTGCAACAGTCGCGTTATCGTTATGACCCAACTGCGATCGAGGAGGACCTTGGTAGCGATGCCATCAAGTCGAGTACCTATAGTTTGAAGAACCTTGAATACATCCTCCAGCACTTTGATGAGTGGATACCAGATGGTGAGGACGGGGCTAGAAAGGCGAAACTCTATCGTCAAATAGTGTCTCAGGCTTATGGTTACTCACGCAATGTTTATGCCTTGATAGGCGGTATCAAGCTCTATCAAACGACCGAGTCTTCAGGGCTCCCACGCTATGAAGTCATATCAAAGGAACGCCAACGTGCAGCAGCAATGTGGCTCTTGGATGAGGCTCGAAAGTTCGGCAAACGGGGTATAACAAGTCTTGAAGATAGATTGCCACAGGTTAATTCGCACCCTTATAAGATGTTGGCAAGTGGCATACAAGAGATGGCTATGTCTGCAACAGCGCGTTTAGCACTCAGTTACTATGCCGATTCTACATCCTATTCACCATTGGAATATAACGAGGACGTTTATAACAACGTATGGAAAAAGACGATCGCAGGTGACGAGTCACTCGATGATGACGATATTGCCATGGAGCGTTTATACGTGGAACGACTCAAGTCGAACGTTATGGAAGTGAAGCAGATGGGTAGGGTGCGCAGCCTTCGCAACGACAAAGAAGACGTATCCTTCCTCGGTTTCGGAACGGGTTATGGCGATCCAGAAACGATGTGGACAGAGACAATAGACCGCACTGCCGAGTATGTGTTTCACTATGCACAGAAGTTGCAAACACTCCTTGCAGAGCGTATCAAGACTACGAGTAACAGTACACTCAAGGCACAATACGAATTGATGTATGCGCGTGTTCAACGCTACATGAACGAATAAAGCGGTGCAGCTTCGCACCCTATGCACAGAAAGAAACACCCTCTTCGATGGGAAGGGGGCGTTTCTTCGTATCGAAGAGAGCCTTTCTTTGTATCAAAGAGATACCTCCTTCGTTTGTAGACATTGGTTTTCTCTCCCCTTTCCAAGCGGAGAGGGGACGGGGGAAGAGGCTGTAGAGAGGTTGGGAGAGAGGCTGCATCTCGTCCTTAAACAACAAATATCTGTTCATCTCATTTCAATTCCATAAAGGTGCGATTAAAACCAATAGAAAGCGACGCAGAAGCTAAAGCCGAAAATTATTCGACCTGTACGGTTGAAAAATTGATTGCTAACTGAGCAAATAATTCCCCACTTTTTCCGTTATAACTAAAAATTAATGAATATCCGCAATCATCCAAATTAGCAAAGTTTATACAGCCTGGACAATCCTTGGTATAAAAATTGCGGGCTTATGTTTGACTATTGGAAAGGAATGATTATGAATTTGACGGATTTCTATGAAGTTTATCCTAACGAGGAAGCTTGCGAGCATGCTCTTAAGGAATTTCGTGAATGCCATACTCTTTATTGTCCGGTATGTGGCGGTTTGCACCTCAGTTGGAATCCGAGCCATAAGTCTTGGACATGTATGGATTGCGGTCATGAGGTTACCCTCCGTTCCGGCACAGTGATGCAAGGCAGCAATCTGCCGATTTTCGATTGGCTCGTGGCAATATTTCTGATAGTAAGTACGAAGCGGACCATATCCGCTTTGGAGGTACAGCGCCAGCTTGGAAGGAAACGCTACCAACCCGTCTGGGAAATGATGCATAAGCTGCGTGATGTGATGGGTAAGCGTGACAGTCTCTACAGGCTGTTTGACCAAGTGGAACTTGATGAAGGATTCTTCTCCACGGAGACGCCTGACAGTGAAAAATGGCATCCTCTCAAGCGTGGACATGGAAGCCAACGGAAGACGGCCGTGCTTGTCATGGCGGAAAGTTCTGTTCCTACAAACACACCAATGAAAAAGTACAGCACCGGGAAACGGGTCGGTCATATCAAGATGGAGGTTATACCGGACTTGAAGGCGGCTACGGAGGAAGACAAAATAAAGAATTCCATAGATGCCGGGGCTAATGCTACCACAGATGCCACGAAGTCTTACGCGGCACTTACAGCGAACAAAATTGTCGCTAAGCATAAAGCATATAAGATGAGGGACAAGACCATGGTCGGCAAGGTGCTTCCATGGGTACACATATCCCCAGGATGCTGTTCGGGTGGCAAAAAGTGTGAAGTCGCCCTT
>NZ_GL945017.1:1592922-1650771 GCF_000218235.1 Hallella multisaccharivorax DSM 17128
AATAGAGGGAATCAACAATAAGATTAAAGTGCTGAAAAGACAGATTTATGGGTTTAGAAATGATGAATACTTTACCCTAAGACTATATGCATTGCATGATAGGCGTCTACGCATTTAACGGAAGAACCGTTTTTATTTGTGTACTTACGCTATAAGCAATGATGGTTCCCGCATGGCCATGCGCATCCTTGTTGATGAGTATCGTATAGACATTGCGCCCGATTTTTGTCTCATCTATGCCAAGGTGAATGCCCATGTTTTTAATGTTGAGAGCCCATTTTATGTACAGTTCCTTATGTTTGTCATCCGCGTAACCGCTCAGATGGTTCTTATAGATCCGCCCGAGATTGTCGCCGTTAACGTAGTACGTTCTCCCCAAGCTTCTCGCCGTGACTGGTGTCGAGTCCATGCGCTTCTTTTAAAAAAGCCGCAAACTCCGGTGAGTAGCGGGAACCGTCTTCTTTAATGCGATATGCGCTTATGATAATACTTTTGCCGTCCTTATCAAGCCATCTTCTGTGGCGTATATGGAGACGAACCTTTCTGTCGCGTGTGGGAAAGTCTTCTATTGTTGTGTACTCGGTGTAGCCGTTCATCTGTAAGTCTTGCTGGGACTCGTCACGGTTGTCAAGCTCCTTCAGGTAAATGTCAAGTATGCTGGAATACTCTGCACCCTTGGCAATAGTTTCCCTTGAGGGGGAACTTTCTACCATTCTCTCTAACTCAAAATAATCAGGCATCCCTGCCGGCAAAAAGAAATCGGCAAAGAACTTGTATAGCTTTAACTCCTTATCTTCTGTATGTGTCATGATGGTGCAAAGGTACTAAACTTTACCTTTTCATGTACAGGGTATTCAAGATTTTTTAGGTAGTCCTTCCACGGAACTTTGCATATGCGCCAAGATCTTTCCATAGTGCGGTGTTTCAAACAACAGGCATAGACGAGAGCCGGAGACTGTGCCGACATTGTCCGTCCAGTCGTCATTCTCCAAAGTCATACTTGTGTCGTAATGCACCGTAAACATTCAAGATAGAAGTGCAATATCTTATTAATGGGTGATTGTAAGAGTTGACCTCCGTGTCGGATTCGGACGTTCTTGGCGCGAAGCGACAAGGTTGGCCACATCCGACACGGAGGAATAAAAAACAACCGACAATGCAAAAAAGACAAAAAGGAGACCGCTGTCTCCCAAGGATTAAATTACTTTTGTATTGCCTATGTACAAGCACTTAACCCGTGAGCAAAGGTACGCAATCTACCTGGGAAAACAAAGAACAGACCAATAAAGCAATTGCCCGGCTGATAGGGGTCAGTGAATCAACCGTAAGTCGTGAGCTGAAACGCAATGCGACAAAGAACGGCAAGTATGTCTGGGACAAGGCCGATGCCCTTTCCCAAGAACGCATGCACCGTGCTCCGGGCAATCGTTCCGTGAGCCGGTTGCTCCTCTGGCGCGTGCGTGAGCTCATCACCGGAGAGCAATGGTCCCCCAAGCAGATATCCGGCTACCTGGGCAAGGAGGGTGTGAAGATCTCCCACGAAACCATTTACAAGATGATCCGCAACGATACGGGTGGGACACTTGCCGCCAACTGCCGCCATAAGATGAAGTATCACCGCAGTCCCTCTCACAGGCATGTAAACCAAGGCGCCGAGTATCAGAAACAGGGTAAGCATACACGAACGTCCGAAGGAGGCAGACGGCAGGAGGTTCGGGGACTGGGAGATGGACCTGATTGTCGACAAGGACGGCAACGCCATCCTCACGATGATAGAACGCAGCACGAACTTCCTCATCATGGAGAAACTCAAGCATGGCAAGAAGGCCATGCCGCTGGCAAAGACCGTATGGAGGCTGCTCATGCCATACAAGGGAGAGCATCTCAAGACCATCACTACGGACAACGGAAGTGAGTTTGCCGAACATGAGTGGATGGCACGGAAGTTGGGACTGGATATCTATTTCACGGACGCATACTCTTCTTGGCAGAAAGGGGCTGTAGAGAACACCAACAAGCTCATCAGACAATATATTCCAAAAGAGACGGATATAAGTACCGTCACAGACAAAAGAATTAAGATGATACAGGCCAAAATCAACAGAAGACCAAGGGAAAAATTGAACTTTTCAACACCAAAGCAGGAGTTTTACAAATATTATGTGTAATATTGCACTTGCTGGTTGACTCTTTAGGTCGCCAGAAGCGAAGATGGAGTCTGTCTTTCCAGATTCAAAGAGACAGAAAACATCAAGACCTGCATCCACCACACGGAATGACTTTAACTTCATTGTAGAAGCTTGCAGATCTTTGTATGGCCAGTAGGATTCTTCTGAGTTTGTAGCTGCCGGATCATTGGTATAGAAGTCCGTCTTGTCATTGATACCAAGATACGTAACCGTCTGTCCGACCAGATGAGCGAGGTTATAGTCCCCATTGTTGTTTTGGAGGTCAATATTGTGTTTAGCGTCGTAAACAATAGGCTTTGTCTCCTTCTTGATCTGAGGAGTATCACCGAAATCGATTTGAGCGTTTGCATGGATAGCAATAGCAGCGGCTGCGAATAAGAGAACTTTTTTCATCGTTGGGTCGTTATAGTTATTACTCTGATGTAAAATTAGTGAAAATAATTAAGAATTGTAAAGGAAATACCCTAAAAGATACGGGAAATCCCTATAAAACGTCTGTTCCATAGCACAAGACAAAGAACCACCTTATTTGCTAGTCTCTTCTGCTGCCATCTCAAGATTCTCTTCATCGTCCTTCTGCTGATAAACTGCTACGATCTTTCCTTGCAGCCGTTCCTTGAGGAGGGTGTTACGCTGGGTGACGGTATTGTGGTTGACGGCATACCATAACGCTTTGCGGGTACCGATGAGAATGCAGATCTTCTTGGCTCGTGTCACGGCCGTGTAGATGAGGTTACGCTGGAGCATGACATAGTTGGTGAAGTGGACGGGAATGATGACGATGGGATATTCCGAGCCCTGACTCTTGTGTATAGTCGTAGCATAGGATAAGCTGAGCTCATCGAGTTCTGAGGACTCGTATTCAACAGACTTGCCATCGAAATCTACAGTCAACGTCCGGTCTTCCATGTTGACGAGCGTGACAATACCCATGTCACCGTTGAACACTTCCTTCTGATAGTCATTCTTGAGTTGCATGACACGGTCGTTCTTGCGGAACATGTAACCGCCACGCTGCAGGCCTTCACCTACAGGGTTGACTGCCTGCTGAATGGAGATGTTGAGGTTACTGGCCCCGATGACTGAACGCTGCATCGGCGTTAGGACTTGGATGCTTGTCGGAGGCACATGATAGGCTTGGGGAAGGCGGGACTTTACGAGGCTGACGATGGTGGATGCTATTTGCTCCGGATCTTCAGATTCCATAAAGAAGAAGTCGGACTGCCTGCCGTTGCTGATATCGGGGAAGCGGCCTTTGTTGATAGCGTGGGCATTCATGATGATTCGGCTTGTCTGAGCCTGACGGAAGATGCGGGTAAGACGTACAACGGGGACGACATTAGAAGAGATGATATCACGCAGAACATTGCCCGGTCCTACAGATGGCAACTGGTCTACATCACCGACGAGCAACAAGCGCATGCCTTGTGGAAGGGCCTTGAGAAGAGAGTTCATCAGTACAATATCGATCATCGAGCTTTCGTCGACAATCAACGCGTCACCTTCAAGGGGATTGTCCTCATTGTACTTATAGCCTTCGGACGGGTTGAAGCCGAGAAGGCGATGGATGGTTTTCGATTCCATGCCTGTTGCCTCCGTCATTCGTTTGGCAGCACGGCCGGTAGGCGCAGCACAGAGAATCTCCAAGCCCATGGTTTGCCAAGCTGCGATGATGCCTTGGGTAACCGTTGTCTTGCCTGTACCAGGACCACCGGTCAACACCATGACCTTTGACTTCACTGCCTGGCGGATGGCCTCTGTCTGTAAGTCATCGTAGGTGATGCCCGTACGTTTCTGAATCTCCTTGATGTCGGGCTCTTTTTGGAAGAGCGTCTTGGAGTTGTCCTGCATCAGCAGTCTCAGTTTGTTGGCTACACCCACTTCACTGTAGTAGAGTGGGGACAGATAGATGGCTCCGCCTTCGATTTTCAGATCTTCAGAGGCGATCATCTTGTCAAGGACCTGTTCGATAGAGTCCTTGTCAGCACCGAGGAGTTGAACTCCGGCATCGAGCAGTTGGTTACGCTCGGCATAGACATGACCTTCTTTGGACAATTGGTTGAGCGTATAGGCAATGCCGCTTTTGCAACGGCGCGGGTCGTTCTTCGTGTAGCCCATCTTCTCCGTAATGCTATCAGCCGTCTTGAAGCCGATACCCCAGATGTCGTCGGCAAGACAGTAGGGATTGTCCTGCACTTTCTTGATGCTATCCTTGCCGTAAGCCTTGTAGATCTTTGCAGCGTAGGCAGTGCTCACCCCGTTGCCTTGAAGAAACACCATCACTTCCTTCACGTCGAGCTGCTTCATCCAGGAGTCGTGGATCTTCTTGATTCGTTTCGGACCAATGCCCGGCACATCGCTGAGCTTCTTCGGCTCCTTCTCAATGATATCGAATGTATCGAGACCAAAAGTTGAGACAATGAGTTTGGCGTACTTTGGACCGATACCTTTGACGAGTCCACTGCCGAGGTACTTCTCGATGCCGAACTCCGTGGCGGGCATGGCTTCCTCATAGGTACTGACAACGAACTGGGAGCCATACCGCTTGTTGACTTTCCATTCGCCTTCAGCCACCATCACCGTGCCGACGATTACTTCGGGCATGTTGCCGACGAGCGTGACAAGTTCGTTGTATCCCTTCACGTTAGCCTTCAGGATGCTGTAACCATTCTCGGCACTCTGATAGGTAATGCGTTCTATGACTGCACGAAGCTTGCTCATTGTGTTTACACTTCTTTTCTCAAAGCTAACCTATGATTTTGTCTTTTTAATGGGTAACATAATTAACAGGACAAAATTTGAATTCACCAATTAGATGATAACTGCGGTACCACTGACTGCAACCATGAGCATAGAACCACTTTGACCGACGGTCTCATAGTCGATATCAATACCAACGATGACGTTGGCACCCAGCTGACTGGCACGATCCTGCATTTCACTGAGAGCTGTGTCTTTTGCCTCGCGCAGTACTTTCTCGTAGCTGCCTGAACGACCGCCAAAGAAATCCCGCAACCCCGCCGCAAAATCCCGTAGGGCGTTTGCTCCAATGATCGTTTCACCGGTAACGATGCCTTTGTACTCAAGAATAGGGTGACCTTCAATAGTCGGTGTTGTGGATAGTATCATAACTTTTCTGTTTTATGTGATGGTTTGATGCCCACAAATTTAATTATTTCTTTTGACAAATCGATGTCATCCAATAGATTTTTGTATCTTTGTCGAAAAATTAGCGTGAAAGTATGAGCAACCCGAACAATATACAGAAGAAACAACTCTATGCAGAGGTAATTCCTCAAGTTAAGTCCATGATTGATGGCATTGACAATCAGGCTGGAGCACTGGCTAACGTAACTGCTTTGCTTCATGACACGCTGCCATATTTTTTCTGGGTTGGCTTCTACATTGTAAGGAATGGTCAACTGGATCTCGGACCATTCCAAGGACCCGTCGCCTGTTACACCATCAACAAAGGCAAGGGCGGATGCGGTACTGCATGGGAGAAGGCTGAGACGATCGTTGTTCCTGACGTTGAGCAATTCCCCGGCCACATCGCTTGTTCTTCGAAATCTCAATCAGAGATAGTAGTGCCGATCAAGAAGAATGATGAGGTCGTAGCTGTATTGGATGTTGACAGTACCGAGTTGAATACATTCAGTGAGGAGGACAAGGAAGGACTTGAGAAAGTTGCTGGGATTGTAAACGAATTATTCTGATAGAGATTTTTTTTTCACGCTAACGGCTCTTTCTATAGTCATCCATCGCCTGATGTGTCTGCTGATGGAGCTCTGCGAGTATTGGGTATTTGTGGTAAGGGACAATCTTCACCGATACAGTCGCATGTCGTGGGATTAGTTCATGGCATCGGCTGATTAAGTCTGCATTGGCAGTCTCGGACGTTGGCTCTCTGTTGAAGTTCTGAAGATAAGCTACGTTTGTCATAAATACGATATCGGAGGAAGCTGGCAAAGTCTCCATGGCATGGATCA
Source organism: Hallella multisaccharivorax DSM 17128 (assembly GCF_000218235.1). Taxonomy (GTDB): domain Bacteria; phylum Bacteroidota; class Bacteroidia; order Bacteroidales; family Bacteroidaceae; genus Prevotella; species Prevotella multisaccharivorax. The sequence continues at coordinate 1,599,101 of NZ_GL945017.1, forward strand.
TGGCAGTGAGCAGCATGCGGAACTCGGTGGTATAGTCATCGGTACAGACAAAACAGTCGATGAGCTTACCATTAATTTCGGCACGATAGGTGCCGCTACTTACACGTTCCTTATGGGCGTAGTCGCAGCTTGCCCCTAGCCAAACGTAATATGTAGATGCTTTGAACATCATATTTTTTTTATGAATATCCGCAATCATCCAAATTAGCAAAGTTTATACAGCCTGGACAATCCTTAGTATAAAAATTGCGGGCTTATGTTTGACTATTGGAAAGGAATGATTATGAATTTGACGGATTTCTATGAAGTTTATCCTGATGAGGAAGCTTGCGAGCATGCTCTTAAGGAATTTCGTGAATGCCATACTCTTTATTGTCCGGAATGTGGCGGTTTGCACCTCAGTTGGAATCCGAGCCATAAGTCTTGGACATGTATGGATTGCGGTCATGAGGTTACCCTCCGTTCTGGCACAGTGATGCAAGGCAGTAATCTGCCAATTTTCGATTGGTTCGTGGCAATGTTTCTGATAGTAAGTACGAAGCGGGCCATATCCGCTTTGGAGGTACAGCGCCAGCTTGGAAGGAAACGCTACCAACCCATGTGGGAAATGATGATGCATAAGCTGCGTGACGTGATGGGTAAGCGTGACAGTCTCTACAGACTGTTTGACCAAGTGGAACTTGATGAAGGATTCTTCTCCACGGAGACGCCTGACAGTGAAAAATGGCATCCTCTCAAGCGTGGACATGGAAGCCAACGGAAGACAGCCGTGCTTGTCATGGCGGAAAGTTCTGTTCCCACAAACACACCAAAGAAAAAGTACAGCACCGGGAAACGGGTCGGTCATATCAAGATGGAAGTCATACCGGACTTGAAGGCGGCTACGGAGGAAGACAAAATAAAGAATTCCATAGATGCCGGGGCTAATGCTACCACAGATGCCACGAAGTCTTACGCGGCACTTACAGCGAACAAAATTGTCGCTAAGCATAAAGCATATAAGATGAGGGACAAGATGATGGTCGGCAAGGTGCTTCCATGGTCTATGGTCTGTGAAGGAACGGCTATCGCATAGCCGTAATCAGATGCAGGAAGACTTGCTACAAAGACCTCACACTGATGGACCTCACCCGTATCACGGTCAACATAACTGAGCTTCTGACCGGTAAAGTCAAAAAATATCTCCCTTCCGCCCTCACGATTCTCTGTCAGCACATACGAAAGATGATGTGCTTTGAGATGCTGCCCTACATGATAGCAGAACTGAGTGTAGCTGTAGCCGTTGGGGTAATCCTTCCTGTACTCTTCCCAAAGAAGATACAAAGTTACACCGGTCTTGTGCAGTTCCTTGACGATGTACTCCAAATGTCCTGAGAGATCCCGGAACCGCTTCCCGCTGTATGCTGCATTGCCTCCGGTATAACGTCTCTCAAGTACCGGATCGTCAAGCTTAAGCAGCCCGTCAAGGCCCAGCGGATCGTTGTCTGCCAGGTGTATATACTTCCTGATAGTCTTGCGGTCCATACCAAGGGTACGGCTGATCTCGCGGTTTGACATTTAGATAGAAGTTAAACGTTGTCTAAAATTGGGGTATAGTATACTAAAAGCGATTTATCTCATCATCCGCTGAACCACTGCCGCTGTACCTATCCTTGAAGCTGTTGAAGTTATAGCTAATGGAGGCGATAAGGCAACGATTGAAGTTGTTTACCATTCTGTTTTGTACCACGAAATTTACTTTCTTCACATCATTCAATTTCGACCAATCAAACAAGTCCTCAGCTTTCAGTGTAATAGTCAGTTTCTTATTGAGCAGTTGTTTTTGAATCATCATATTGAAAGTAGCATGGCTATTTTGCTCATAGATGCCATGATGTCCTTTGATGTTCCAATAAAAATCAATACGGAAGAGCCAATCGCGTTTTAACTCCAACATGTTTTGAAGAGCCAACAGACCGTATGGATGATTATAATCCATTTGCTCCCCATTATATGTCAATAAAAAAAATGGCTTATAGACACCTACAGTCAAAGTTGGATGCCAACAGCCGAAGACAGGTGAGACTATACATTGTGCACCTAATTGTTGGAAGTCCTTGGCATTGGTTGACATCCAAGAAACGGTTCCTGATTTGCTAGAAATCGCCATAACTGTAGGATGGATATAGTCTTTGATATACTGATAGTCTAACTTGAAGTCGAAGATGCGATAATTCATACTAAGTTCCGTGTCATATACATATTGCGGCTTCAAGTAAATGTTGCCTTGCTCGTAGTGGTATTGGTTGTTGTAACTCACGCTGTTATTCAACTGTCGGAACGAAGGGCGATTCACCCTACTACTGAAATCGAGGTTCAAATCTACTTTGCCGAGAGAAGTGAAAAGCGAGAAAGAAGGCAATAAGTCCGAGTAATTTGTTTTATTCTTTACTTCTCCTTGGTCGGTGTTGATGGCATGCACATACTCATAGCGAAGCCCAAGACCTCCTCTCCATTTCTCTGTTGAAAAGTGATAAGATACAGATCCTGCATACTTGGTTTCCTTGTTCTTGAATTGGTCGTCGGCAATCTTCCCTTCTACGTTCACGGAAGTTCCCCATGACGAGATTTTACTGAAATCCGTACCGAAGTCAAGTCCATGTTTTTCGTTTATGTTCCAAGCAAACACACCTTTGAATGCTACTGCACGATTTCTTTGGTCGTTTTGCATGTGTGTGATTTCCGAAGTTGCATCCGTTTTACTTGTCTCGGTTACTTGTTGCTGATGCTTCAATTGGGAATACACATAGTCAGCATCCAAATTAAGCTGCAACTTGTCTGACAGCTTGCCGATGTAATAAACATTGACATTATGGAACCTTTCCTTTTCCGACTCATTGGTCTTGTTGTCCGTCGAAGTCAAAAGTTTGTTATTCTTATAAGTCACCATATAGTCGTATGGAGAATCAAGCAATTTGTAGTTGGAGATGGTCCCCATGTATTTGCCACCAATGGTGTGGTTCTTGCTGACAGCATAGTTCATGCCCACACTGTAGTCACGGGAACGAGAACGGTCGGAGTATTCCGAAGCAGAAACCTCATGGAAAACGTCTTGCTCGTAATTGGTTTGGTCGATGTCATAGCGGATGTCGCTTCTCGCATTGTCATACTGATAGGCAAGAAAGAAATCCATTGCACCTCTGTGTATGTTGAGGTTGATGTCCTCATTATGAGACCAATTCTTGTGCCTTGAAAGTTCCGCACGGGCTATGCCTGAAAGCCCATCGAACTTATGGCGTATGGTATTGATGGCTATGACACTCCTTATGTCTGCGTCGTATTCTGCCCCAGGATTAGTGATAAGTTGGACAGACTTCACATTGGAAGAGGAGATCATCGAAAGTTCAGAAACGTTTGCCACCTTTCTGCCATCGATATAAATCATAGGTTCACCCTTTCCGAACACCTCGTATTTACCATTAGTATAAAGCATTCCTGGAACGTACTTGATGACATCGGAAGCCTTGCCGATGTTTTGCAAGTTAGAGTTTTGAATGTTGAGCGTAAGTTTGCCGTTTTCTCTAGAAATGTATTTGTGATGTCCAACAATGGTGATATCGTTCAAAAGGTGGACATCTGCCGACATACGAATGGTATCTATATTTTTTGCGGTTATAGACAATTCCATTGTTTTGTATCCGATGCAACTGATTTTAGCAACCAACGGAACGTGAGGACACGAAATGGTAAATCGACCTTTTTCATCACTCACTCCACCAGTAATGAGAGAGAAGTCTATTTTTGACAGCAGTGAGATGGAGGCGAATGGCACAGGATTACGATTATCATCAAGAATTAATCCTGTCAACGTATCTTCTGGACATTTTGTGATATTGTAAGCATGTGTGTCATTATTTGAAATGCATACATATTTGTCATACGTTGCAACATATCCTATGAAGCTTTGTATAATTAACGACAATAATATGAGTTTCATTCGAAAATGATTCTATTGTGAACACCCGATAAATCGGGCATTCGGATTTAACTTATTTGATTTGACACAACAAGAGAATTAGCAGGCTGCATAATGCTGTCTGCGGCTATCGGAAGGCTTTTATGGTTTTAAAACGACCGGAAAACAGGAAATTTCATTCGCGTGCTCTGAGCAACAATCTTTGCCTCTCAGTCGTTCAGGCCAGTTTCATTCTCGGGCTTGGTGTCCCAGTAAAAATCGGCCTTAGGATTCGTGCGCCTCTATGCGCTTTCCTTACCGGGAGAATCCTCTCCGGTGAGTTTCTTTATCTGCTCCTGATACGTGGTGCCGTCCTTGAGCATGTGACAGATGACCTTGAGCATTTCCGCCGCGATTGCTACCAGCGCGCGTTTCTTTCCCCGTCCTGCAGCAAGCCTCTTAAAGCGTTCCGAGAAGTAGGTACCCTTTGTTCTTGTTGCACACTTCGTTCTTCTGTTGTTTCGCCATAGTTGTAGAGGGTTGAGGTTACAATATCTGCAGCAAATTTACATAAAAACTGTGATTTATAAGCCAGTACGAATAAAAAAACCGAAAATAAATTCCTGAACGGTTCCCCCTGTGATGGAAAAATGTCAAGGCCAGCATAGATTCCTTGTCCTAAACACGTGCTCGTGGCACAATTTATATTATATTGGAGAGGTATTTTAATCCTCAAAATGTAGGCTTATAAGAATCGTATGCGACCTTGACATGCGCAAAGATAGCATTTATCTTTGTATTTTGAGCAGTACAGGCGAAATTATTAAGAAAATTTTTGGTGTTTTAACCTTCCAGCTACAAGAAATATGTGATTTGATGCGCACACATCATGCCGAGGAGGTTGGCATGGAAAGCACAAGTGTCTATTGGATTCCCATATGGCGGATGCTGGAGCCGCATCTCAGGTTGAAGCTCAGCAACCCTTATTTCATCAAACAACTTCCCAGCCACAAGAGTGATGTCAAGGATACTCTGTAGATAGCGGAATGCATGATGAAGGAACTTGTCCGTGGTAGTTTCGTCCCGCCGAAACGCATCCAGCAGCTGCGCGCCAGTATGACAGGCGCAGCTGCGATCTTGACGATGAGATCGTACGCAAACTAGCCAAGCTCGATGCCGTCGTACAGCGGTGCAACATCCGGTTGAGTAACTACGTTCCAACACGGACAGCAAAGGTTACAAGTCCGTCATAGACAAAATCTGTGAATTTGAAAGCGTAACCGACCCCCAAAAATATCAACTTAACATTGACAAGATGAGTCAAATACAGGCGACAGCTACCCCCAGGTAAATGCTCCTGTTGCAGAAGTCTTCCCTATGACAAATCGTGCCAATGATGGCAGTAATGTTGAAAATTTTTAAGTCTTGCTGCCAAAATCAGCCAAATTCGACACACCCGAAACAACTGTGCGATCCGGCATACATATTGTATGAATACAAATGAAGTTCGGAAGTCGGACGAGGGACGACGAAAGGAATCCTAAGGACGATGGACGTACAGAAAGTAAATATTTAATTAAAATATAATCAGGAGGTTTGCATTATGTTGTATCCAGTTTTAAGAGACATGAACAATTGGTTGAGCAATGATTTCGACGATATGTTCAACACAAGTTGGATGCCGCGTATGAATGTCACGGCACCTGCTATCAATGTCAAGGAAACAGAAAAGAGCTACGAGGTAGAGGTTGCTGCTCCGGGCACCACCAAGGATGACTTCAAGGTGAACGTCGACAAGGACGGTTGCCTCACCATCAGGATGGAGCACAAGAGTGACAAGAAGGATGAGAACAAAAAGGAGCACTACCTGCGCCGTGAGTTCTCATACAGCAACTACGAGCAGGCTCTCACGCTACCCGACGATGTTGAGAAAGACAAAATCGAAGCAAAGGTTGATAATGGTGTGCTTCATGTAACGCTTCCTCGCACTGCCAAGGTGGAGAAAGAGACCAAACGTATTGAAGTGGTGTGACCGCCTTGCGGTTGGCTCAGTGATATTCGGGGGCTGTTCTCATCAGGAGGGCAGTCCTCTTTTTGCTATTGTCGATTCAATATAAATCTCCTATGCCGGTGTGGTCATTGTCATGATGACTGCGCCGGTTTTTTGTTTGTATGCGAAGGAAATGGAAAATAATTCATCATGCACCACAATTTGGAACAACTTATGTTCATCTTTCCTCTAAAGAAAAAGGCACATTCCCTCCATGAGGCCATAGATGCCAGAAATGCTAATCTGACAAAAGCTGAGAATATAAACAAAGGCCTTTCAAAGATTATCAGCAATAAGTCTGAGAAACGGCAGCTGAAGCCATCTGAAGAGGACAGAAAGACGCTGGAGGCTGCCCGTGCTGCTGCAACTAAGGCACGCGGCAACAACAGGGCTAAGAGAGACACACACCCAGAGAACGCAGCACACACAAGGATATCTATGATGTCACACCCGATGATCCGGACCTCAATGTTACTTTGGCCAAACTGACAGGAGGCGCAGATCAGAACGGCAACCAAATGCATATCTTGAGAGCAAGAGATACCGTTATCATAGAAGATTTATGGAAATGGTCCTCTATCGTGCTCCCCTGTACAAGCAGAAAAAACATATGTATCGTGGAAAGGCTCCCGGGACTCTGTTTCTCAATTCTTCATATGAGTCTTCTGCAATATCCTTCCTTATGCGGATGCGTTTCGGCTATGGCATGACGGTATAGAGAGCATCTGCTGCATGCTGCGGGAAGATGGTTTCAATATGAACAGGAAGACAGCAGACGGACTGTTCAGGAAGACTGTCAGAATACCGGAGAGTCTCTATAAGGCTCTCCGAATCGCCGTTCGTCAGTCCGATTATCTCAATATAGACGGGACATATCATAGGATATTGTCTGAGAAGAAAACAGATATGAAAGACGAAAACTCTGACAAGGAGGCCTCAGGCGAGGACCTTGCTAATAGGAAGGATATGGATAAGAATGATTCAGCTCAGGAAACAGGTATGAATGACGCTTCCGCTGTGCGGGGATCAAGAAAGGGCCACCTGTGACTTGCTGCCAGCTCAGCTTTGAGACTGTCTTATTTTATCTATGAGGGCGGATCGAGGCCAGAGAAGATCATCCTTGACGAACTGCCGACTATCATGGATATGTACAGTCTGACGGCTACTCCGCATACAAGAAGACGGAGACTGACGAGTACAGGGATATATTCTGAATAGCCTGTCTGCAGCATATAAAGAGGAAGTTCAATGACTGCGGTGAAAAGAACAAGGCAGCAAGAAGCATAGGAAATCCACTCAACAAGTTCTACAGAAAAGAGCACTTGCATAAGAATGACAGAAACTGGACTGTTGAGGACAATCTCAGATGGAGACAGGAATACGCTCCACCGATACTCAGAGAAATAAGAGAGAAGCTTGATCGTTTTCTTTCCCTTCCCGATGAAGTGCTTCCGCCAAAAGACGATTTTTATAAAGCCGTACATTATCTGGATAGCGAATGGAAAGCCATGGAAGGCATTTTCACTCGTGGAGACACTGCCCTGGACAACAATCTCTGTGAGCAGCAGAACAGGTATGTCTCAAAGTCAAGGCGCAACTCCCTGTTCTTTATTATTACTAACGAGAGTGCAGAGCGGGAAGCTATGTTCTACTCGCTTACCTTGTCATGCCTGTTAAACGGCATTGATACCTCCGAGTATTTTGCTGACGTTATAGACAAAGTTGCCCGCATGAAACCGAAAACACCAATAGAACAATACAGAGATCTATTGCCTGACAAGTGGAAGAAGAAAAGTTAGATAGTAAGCCCATGGTTAATAGCCACGGGCTTTATCTTTTTTAGGCCTACGCATACGCGGAGACGCTACACTTTGGTACAATTTTCAGCTTCCGGATTTTCTATACCGTATGTGTAACCACAATCAGACCATGTAGTGACTATTTAGGTGGTCAGAAAGGGTCCTGAGTTTTTAAAGAAAAGAGTTCCGTAACTTGTTGGAATTACGGGACCTAACTTAATTCGTGAAATGAATTACTTGTTTTGTAAATTCCTTTCAGCGGAGAGAGAGGAACCCCCACCTTTTCCGCTAAAATCTTGTATTTCAATTGCTTATAAAGTCAAGGAATTGAGTTGTACCGTATCTGTACCGTTTTTTAGACCATCTACAGACCCTCTACAGACCATTTCCTAACCCTGCATGACTTGAAAAACACACCCGAAGGCAGTAATCAAGCCGAAATTTAAAGATCTCTTTTATTTGGGTTCAAAGTTAGCAAAAAATGAACTAACCACCAAATATTTGAGAGACAATTTTTTATCTTGCGTTTTGGTACATAAGCAGTGCAGGGTGCGAGGTCATATTTATAATAGACCTTGCACCCTGCACTGCTCATGTACCATGGCAAGCGCTGGCTTTGGCCTTCTGCACGCTGTTTGATGGTTTACCTTATATGCTATGGTATCTGCCTTCAAGTTCAACCATTCGCTCAAGTAATTTATCGAAAGGAAGTGAATTGCTATAGATCATGGAGAGCTGCATAGCTTCGTAATCTTTCTTCCATACGTCAAGATATTCTTTTTGTGGAGTCAGCTTTATTCTTTTTCGAATGTCTGGGGTATAATCAACGCCGTGAATGCTGGTGAAAACCTCTCGATGATGTGCGATAGTATTCCACAACTCATCATCATTAATGCCATTAATGGCAAATTGCTCGTCCATCATTTTCTCAAGGTCATACAGGTGACGTGATTTTCTGTCTGCGACATGTGCTCTTTCCGTTGTGAACATCTCGTGAAGCAAAAATGCTTTTTCAAGGAACGTCTTTTCAGCCTTTGCTGTCCGAATATCTGTATCTACCACGTCAGTGTTTACCTGAGGGAAAGAAGAAGTCACAAGACTGGATACTCTTGCAATCTCTGTTGGCTCAAAAAGAGAACGGGAGCCGATTTCCAACATCACCTCCGGATTTAGGTAAGATGGCTCACCGAAGAGTGCATTGTATCTAATATGAATCTTTCGTGGCTCGGGATAAGTATTGTCACCTTCACCGTCAGGTTCAGGTTCCACGGTAAGATATTGCTCCAGACCGTATTCTTTCAGTCTGTCCTCAAGCTGACTTGCGAATTCATCTCTGACGAACAGAGACGACTGTTTCCTCAACTTCTTGGTTTGTCTCTTGGTCAGATCGCCGGTTAATCCAAAGAAATTTCTGTCTATCGCGAGGTCAATGTCCTCAGACATCCGATCGATGAGGTTATAAACCTTGCTCAAAGAGGTGCCACCCTTGAAGACTAGCTTATCCGCAAAAGGCAACGTGAATACTACTTTGAGTATGGTGGAAACCCATAGGTCTTTTTCAATTGCTTGGACAGGCAGTCCTATCTTGTTGGCTGTCTGCGTGATAACCATCTTCTTTTGGTCATCACGTAAATCGAAATAACTATTCATAAAAGCTCTTTATTATTTTTCTAATCCATGCCGGCATCAGCTTATAATCCGCCTCAATGGACTTCTCGTTAATGGTTGTGAATACATGTTTCAGTGTTTTCAGATGCTCTTCATTGACACTGTTTTGACCTATCTCCTTCAATGCGAATGTTGCCAGCTGAGCTGTCTTGTTCGTGAAAGCAAGGTTTTTGGGAACAGTATGCTTAAACGTTATTGTTCTATGGTTGCCGAGCCTTATCTTCCTTGGCGAGCCGTCTGTTAGGAATACCACGTTCATGGGTACCTGGGTAGACAGCCCGAGAAGGTTCATGGCATAAGCACCGGTCGGCGCAATGTGTGCTCTGTCTCTCTTTGCGACCTGCAAAGCAACGTCTTCGACAGACGGATATAATACGCCCAGTCCAAGTTCCTTGTCTATCTTCGGATATAAATAGATGCCATTAGCCAACCTTATTATGAAAGAGTCATTGGTCAACCGCTCCAAAGACTTGGAGACAGACTTGATGTCACCATAGGCCGTAAAGCTGCTCGGAAAGAAGATAGAACCCCTTCCGCACTTCTTCATGCTACTAACAATCTGTTTACCAATGTTTTCTTGCATATTTTCCCTATTTATTTTGTCGCAAATTTACGATATATTTTCGACAATAGCAAATATCATATTAGTTTTTTCACAATAACTTTTGAATATCAATTGTATTCGGTAGCCTTCAGAAGATAAGCCTCTTGAAATAACAGAGGAAATAAGGAAAAATGTGCTTAGCGTGATATACGGTGTCAACCATCAAATCTCTAACTAAACAGATATAGCCACATAACACAAAAGAATTTACCAAGCAAAGGAATCATCAGTCCATATAAGGCCTCTTTCGTCAAATACACAGTCTTGTGACTACTTATCAGCGTCTTGATAATCCTACATCGTTATACTTTGGGAAATTTCTGACTAACCCCACATGATCGTCTACCATTATGTAGGAAAATCTTATTTTGTTATCCGACTTACAAGTAGAGAAACTGCATTGCAATGCATTTTTTTAATCGACACTAAGCAATCATTTTCTTCTGTCTCACAATATGTTATCGTTGGATTGTTAATTGCGTCTGCATTGCAGTGCATATTAAGAGACATTGCAGTGTATACGAGTTTGGGGAAATATATCCGATTTTTGCAAAATGGAAGAAAAGATTACTTCAAAACAAGAGGTTGCCAAAACGCAACAAAAGAAAGCTAAGCCACTAAAGGAAGCTGAAAATACAAAACGGGAAGTTATTGTACCGTGGATGAAAGATGTAGTCTTTTGTACACCGGAAGGATTTCTCCCCTCAGGTGAGGATGTGGTAAAGGCCCTGTCTGATAGAAGTGGTATAGACGAAAGGCAGATCCGCAAAATCTTGAATGGAAATGTGGATTTCAAAATAAGTTCCCTGAATCGTATTGCTGAAGGCCTTGACCTCGTATACTTCCTCGTGCCCGTCGTTAAATCGTCTGGTCTCAGAAGAAAAATTGCTTACTTTGGCAAAATGGTCGGTCACATATGGCAGATACCCAGTAAAAAGACTGCCACTGCAATGCCCTATCTTTTCAGAGAGTTTTCTGCAATAAAAGATGTTTCAACAGAAGTATTCACCACAATCTATGAACTCATACAGGTCGCTTCAGGCGCAATCAAAGGTGGAGGTAAAGACGCAAATCTCATTGAGATATTGAAGAAATGTATCGATGAGATAGCAAACCTTGTGCATGAAGAAGCGGACGATAGCTAACAGCCACAGGCGACGGTACGCCAATACAAATTTGAGAGACTAATAGGTTCTTCCGTTAAATGCGTAGACGCCTATCATGCAATGCATATAGTCTTAGGGTAAAGTATTCATCATTTCTAAACCCATAAATCTGTCTTTTCAGCACTTTAATCTTATTGTTGATTCCCTCTATTCTCCCATTTGAGATATAATGGTCATACCATGCAAGAATGTAGGGTTTGTATGCCCTGACGGTTGATGCCATGACTGCCAGTGGCTGTATCTTTGCATCAAAAGCCTGTCTGACCCATTCGTCAAGCACTTTCTCTGCATCGTCCTTGCAGCACTGGTTCCATATCTCCTTAAGATCTTCCTTGAGATAATAGGCTGTCATCAAAGGCTTGTTCAAACTCAACGCATTCTCTAATCTGTTCCTGTGCTGATGATCGAAGATGTCATTTCCATTTCTCAGCAACAGCCATCTGGTACCCTTTATTACCTTGCGCTTGTTGACATCCCGTTCCGCATGCCAGAGTTGCCTTCTGAGTTGGTCGAGTTTCTCGTTCATGAGCTTAGTTACATGGAAATGGTCTACAACCAGTGCTGCCTGGGGCAGATGTTCGGTCACAGTCCTGGTATATACGGCGGATAAGTCTCTGTGCAGACAGCCTCTATACGGTGTCTGTCATCTCCGAGTCTGCTCCAGAACCCATCAAGGGATGCCTTGCCATTTCCCTCTCCTACATACACGATGTGACCATTGTCGAGATTGACCACAATGGTCTTGTATACCTGGCCTTTATGGGTTGCGAACTCATCAATGGATATTCGTCTTAATGTGGACAGGTCCGGAGTTCCGTACTCTGCCTGCAAGAACTCCATCTGAATGTTACGTACAACGTCCCACGATACTTGCAGGAACCAGGAAATGTCCTGGATCGTTGCAAAGCGTGACAGGTCAAGTACCATGTTCGCAAAGGCCTGTGTATGTCGACGTTTCCCCTTGGCAAAATCAATCTTCTCCTGCTGGATACACCCACAGTCATGACATAAAACACGTTGTACATGCATGTCCAGATAAGTCTTGTTTAAGCCGATTGGCACACTTACAAAGCGACGAATGTGGCTGCCGTCAAGAACAACATGATGGCTGCCGCACGCTGGACAACAAAGTTTTTCCCTGGGTGTTTGGATTTCCAAAACTAATTCATTACCTTCGTAGCGCATATCCTGACATTCCTGTCGGGAGACGCCTAAGGCGTTTTGCATTATGCTGGTATTCATGTTCTTGGAGTTTGGGCACTACAAAGATACATAATACCAGCTCTTTTAATATATATACAACAGCCTATCTATTCATTTAACGGAAGAACCGACTAATAGACATCCCTTATATGGTGTGTCAATTATATTATAGATATATTATAGACTAAAATTAATCTTGAACAAAAGAAAAGGATGAGACGGTACTTAGAAAAAATCGCCATGCAGTACGGGCTAATGGCCCAACAGATTCAGTCGATTGATTTCGACTTGCTTGAAAAGACAATCAATGAGTATTATGCCAAAGCGCATGCTTTCTATCTGAATTCCGTCAAGGACAGCCAATTGGACTACGGCATTTATCACAACATCTTCTTTGTGCTGACGGAGATGGTGGAAGCGAGAGGATGTATCAAGGATGACCTGATAAGCAGATTTTCATACGGTATTGTCAAGTATTCCCTCACCAACAAAGAAAACCTGGTACGAGAGTACTTCGAGAAGAATCCTATAGGATGCTACTGCCCGCTGCTGAAGCAGATACTGGGAAGCAAGTATGTCGCTCAAAATTCAGGAACCACAAAAGAACAGAAGGGAAACAATTGTCATGCCATTCTGACTGATGAGCAGAAACGAAAGTTCACAGAAACACTGAAAGATGTCGACCAAATGAAGATTCCCAAGGCGACGCTCATCAAGACTCCTATCCCAAAGGAGATCATCGCATCCATAGCGAGCTTTGCCAATCAGATTAGGTTGTTCAGCAAAGATATCAGCACTGATGAAGTGAAGGCTTTTCTTTACAACGAGGAGTGCGCTCGTCTCAGAATGAACCAGAACAACCTCGTTGCTTTCTTCCTTTACCAGCTCTCAAAACAATCTCTCATCAAAGCTGAGTGGGCTAATATCATCGCCTGCAACGGACTGTTGATAAGCTCTTCAGGCAACATCGTCACAGAAGCACATAACCTTACCGTTCCAGCTTGCAAGATAGCCAACAAGCCTCTTGAAGCTCTCAAGGATAAGGAAAAATTGATTTACGATTTCGTCAAAAACTTGAAATTTTGATTGATAATGATTGACAATGATTGATAATCAGACCATTGTCAACCATTTTATTTGTATGCTTTCATTTTTCTTTCTATTTTTGCGACGGCTATCAAAGTGATAGCTGTCGGACTGTTTTTATAACAGACTTGCTAAACGTTCGACATTTATGTTATAAATTACAAGAAAAGAAAAAGCGATGAACGCTCAATTAGTTGAACGACTGGAGAAGATGCACCGAATGCTGGCTAAGACGCATGAGGAAGTCAAGGTGCTGAGAATTGAGGTTAACACGTTACACCAAGCCTTGTCATCAGGGGATGACATTCCACCACCAATGGATAACAAGCAGCCGCCTATGGAGGAAGAGCTGGACGTTCTGTCGGCCAAGAACATTAAGGTTGGAAGCAAAGAGCTGCTGAGAATACTGCAAATCTCTGAGACCACACTGAAGAGATGGAGAAAGAACAGCGAACTGCCTTTCGAGTATTTGTCCCGCAACCATGTTGTCTATCCACTGGTGAAAATCTATGAGGGCATCTGGAGTGGACAGATGACTTGTAAAGGTCTGGATAGAATTAAGGCACTGGAGAGAATACTCATGTATTCAGGCAATGCGTCCATGTTGACTTTTGACGAATAATCATGCTTCTTATTCAATATGGACTACAAAATTCAGATTCTGAACAAAACACGTCAAGGATTGGATGTGTTTCACCACTACATTGCCTTCAAGTTCTCGCCGGACAAGAAGTTCAAGAATCCGTTATATCATGACACAAAGGCTTCATGCTATATTCATCTGAGCAAGAAGACGGGAATCTACATGATGAAGGACTTCGGAGATATGGAATACTCCGGAGACTGTTTCTGGTTCGTGGCGAGGCTTCTGAACCTGGACATGAAAAATGATTTCGTCCAGATACTCCGTCGTATTAACGATGACATGGGACTCGGAGTATTCTTCGATCCCACACAATCATATAATAGCGGGCACAGGCATGGGACCATACTGTCCCACCCTGTTATCAGGGAGCAGCAAGAACTTTCTGACAAGCAGCAGGATGTCCAACCACAGCCTAATATAACGTTGACCTATAAGGAGTTCAGCGAGAATGAACTTCTTTATTGGCACCGATACGGCATTACGCAAGACGTGCTGAAAAGGTTCAAGGTGCGCAGCGCGCGGTTTCTGACCGGCATCTCCAAAGAGGGAAAGGAATATAAGATTTCTTCCCGTGTAGCTGAACCGATGTTCGTTTATCACACCATTGATGAAGCGGTGAAGGTGTACATGCCGAAGAGCAAGCTGCGGTTCATGTATGCGCACAGACCAAGCGGAGAGTATGTATATGGACTGGAGCATCTGCCGGCGCGTGGACACATGGTGTTCATCACCGGCGGTGAGAAGGATGTCATGTCGCTCGCGGCACATGGCTTCGACGCTGTGTGCTTCAACAGCGAGACTACCGTGCCGCCAATCAACATCATTGAGAATCTTCACCGTCGTTTCAAGCACGTTGTTCTGCTCTATGACACTGACAAGACCGGCAAGGAGAGTGCGGCAAGGATTGAACAGTCGCTGAAACAATATGGCGTGAAGCGGTTGGAGCTGCCACTGTCGGGGACAAAGAGTGAGAAGGACATTTCTGATTTCTTTGCCCTGGGACATACGGCAAAGGAGCTGGAAGATCTCATCAGTGATCTCATTCACAACCTCTACCGCAAGAGCTCGGTCATCTTCAAGTCCTGCGAGCTGGACTATAAGAATCCGCCTGCCAAGTCCTCGTCTGTTGTCGAGGTCAATGATGTGCCCGTCGGCACCTGTGACAACCTTTTTTGTCTCACCGGAGGTGAAGGCGTGGGAAAGAGCAACTTCGTTGCTGCCATCATCTCCGGTACTATAGCAGAGAGTGCGCTGGATTCCGAGCGCACGCTGGGCCTTACCATCATCCCGAATCCGTCGGGTAAGGCCGTCATCCTCTTTGACACGGAACAATCTGAGCATCAGCTTTACAAGAATGTTCACAAGGCTATAAAGCGGGCTTATCTCCAAGACAAGCCGGACTTTTTCCATGCCTATCATCTCTCGGAGCAGTCTCGTAAGGAGCGGCTGGACATCATCCGCACGTCTCTCGACATGAACTTCCATGAGCACCATGGCATCCAGTTGGTCGTCTTAGACGGTGTGGCGGATCTGGTGCGGTCGGCCAACGATGAGCTGGAGAGCGTGGATGTCATCGACGAACTGTACCGTCTTGCCGGATTCTACCACTGCTGCATAGTCTGTGTGCTGCACTTCGTACCGAACGGTGTGAAGCTCAGAGGTCATATAGGATCGGAATTGCAGCGTAAGGCTGCGGGTATTCTATCCATTGAGAAGGACACCAATCCTGCATACTCAGTGGTCAAATGCATCAAGGTTCGCGACGGCAGTCCGCTGGACATCCCGATGATGTCATTCGGGTGGGACAAGAAAGAGGATATGTTTGTCTATATGGGTACTAAGTCCAAGGAGGATAAGGAGAAGCAGAAGACGGCTGACCTCAGAAATCTTGCTGTCAGTATCTATGAAAAGGTGGACAAGCTGGCCTATGGAGATATGGTGAAGGCTATTGTAGACTCTATGGAGGTGCAGCCCAGGACTGCCAAGGAGTATATCCGTTACATGAGGGAAAAAGCAATCATAGAGCAACTGGCAGACCAATCCTACCAGCTCAAGATGTCTTGAGCCGGCAACAGAGGGCACAGGCAGTGCGGTTACTTGCGCTGCCTGGCTACCTTTTTCTTTCTGTCTATGGCGTCAGCAATGGTGAAGTAAGTCCACAGAATGGGAATCAACAGAATCCATAAGATAAGCTTCAAGACAAAGACAGCGACGGCGATGATGAGTGCGTAAAGGAAGAAGAGTGCGAACATGATGACATCTTTTTGAGGGTGAATAATTATGTTGTTTAACCCTTTAATACTATGCAAATATACGAATATTTTACGACATACGCAACTTTTTGAGCCGTTATTTTCAATAAATATGCAATAGATATCTATCTGTCCGAGAGACAAAAACACAATTATTATGAGTACAAAAACCGCTCCAAACAGTCAGAAGGCTATTCTGACATTCAATGTGTTCTTCAGAGAGGACACGACCACTCAGTCGTTCCTCCCAAGTATCGTATCAAAGGATCCCTGCCACTGGGCTGTCTTCCGCAGTGTCTTCGCCGGACGGAAGGACTGTAAGCTGACCATCGTGGACAAGTCGGTAGAGACGCCTTTCCACTGCTTGCTTGTAGCACTCTTCTGCAAGCAGTTGGAGAGGGAGCTGCAGGCTACGATGGATGGTATTACGCTGATTCTGTCACCGCTGCACAAGGAGCATCCTGGTGGTACCAACATGACCAACATGCCGTTCGACACGACAACGCACCGAAATGAGTTTCTGCAACAGTGCTTCGATAAGGTTATGGGGCGGCAAATGAAGATTGCGACGAAACGCAACCCGATACTCTGTAGGGACATCAAGATCTCATCGGGCGAGTATGTGCTCTATCTTCGTTTTGAGGGAGGAGTGGCAAACGGATGGCAGGCGGATGACAATTATGTCTCTCGGCTGTCACCCAAGGATTTGCTGTCCTTTGCTGACAACAACGTGAAATGCAAAAACATTTTCACGCATGGATATAGTCAGAATGGTGTTTTTCTTAATGTAGATTTCTTGACAAAATATCACATGCTCAATCTGTAATTCAATTACCTGGGGCTCGGAGGGTGACTCAAAATGGGTATTACCTCCCGAGTCCTAACCTCCTATAAAATGATAAAAGCAATCACATGATAAAGGTTATCATAGTAATCACGGTTATCACGTGATAAAGGTTATCATGGTTATCACGGTTATCACGTGATAAAGGTTATCATGGTTATCACGGTTATCACGTGATAAAGGTTATCATGGTTATCACGGTTATCACGTGATAAAGGTTATCATACTTATCATAGTTATCACATGATAAAAGTAATCAATCGCATAGTTTGAGCCAGTAAAATACTAAGTCTGCGAAAAACTGATGAAAACCCGCTTACGCAAGTTTTATTGAAGAAATGACATATCCGCTTGAAAACCAACATACGAACCTAATCCTTTGGCTTTGCTACCGCCACGGCAGTCCATTGGGAGTAGCAAGTTGTACTTTTGTACGTACACCTCGGTTAACACCTCAGTATACTTCAAAAGTCACTTGCCAGCAGAGCTGGGAGGATAATCGGTCGCAACTCCCTAATCCTTATCAGATGAACTATAAACCAACCATCAAAGTATGAAGAAGAAATGTATCCGTTTGGAAATCCGTCTCACAGAAGATGAGTCTCAGATGTTCCAAAACAAGGCACAGAACTATGGTGGCAACATGAGCGCCATGGTGCGTGACGCGGTCAGACATTTCGATGACAAGCGGACGAGAGGGAAGATAGAGACGATGGAGGCACTCCTACAGTTCTACAAAAAATATCAACAACAGCTCTCGTGGTTGGGTGGTAATTTCAACCAGTGTATGCACCGCGCTAACGAGCTGGCCATAGCCGGTGAACTCACCGAGAATTACTTCCGCAGCATCCTTCTACCTGAAACTCGGAATGCCGTCAAAGCCATCATGAGCATCAAGGCTGAGTTGGATGCCATCCACGACAAGCAAGAAGAAACGTAAACAATCAGACCAAAATATGATAATCACTATCCTGCCCTCTTCCGCTAACTTCCATGCAATCGCCTACAATGAGATGAAGGTTGAGAAAGGCGTGGCTACGTTCTTGGAGGCTCAGAACATCCTCGGACTGAGACCAGGGGCATACACACCCGAAAAGCTCCGGCAATATTTTCTTGACTACTCTTCATGGAACACACACATTCAAAACGCCCAGTTCCATGTGGCTGTCAGCTGCAAGGGAACAGAGTACACCCACCAGCAGCTTCTCGATATTGCACACCGTTATCTCAAAGAGATGGGATATGCCGAGGAAGGCCAGCCGCTGCTGGTCTATGCTCACCACGACACAGACAATAACCACATCCATATCGTCACTTCCCGTGTGGCACCCGATGGTCACAAGATAGACCACAATCATGAGAAGCGGCGTTCACATCAGGTGACGCAAAAGATAATGGAGGAATACACGGGTCAGAAGCAGGAACCGGAAGTCAACGACATCGCAAATGACGCACTCTCTTATCGCTATACTTCCAAAGCTCAGTTCTGTGCCATCATGGAAAGCTTAGGCTATGATTGCAAGGACGATGACGAAAAGCCATTAGTATATCTTCATCGCGGAGGTGAAGAGCTCGGAACGATACAGGTTCAGCTTATCATGCAGCACGCATTGAAAGAGAACAGACCTGACAATAGGCGACGTCAACAGCTGCGCGCCATCCTGCAAAAATACCGTAACCTTTCTGCCAATAAGGAAGAGCTGGCCGCCCACATGAAGAAGAAGTTCGGTATCAGCCTTGTCTTCGTCGGCAATGCTGACACGCCTTATGGTTACATCCTCGTTGACCATAAAAACAAGACGGTCTTCAAAGGTGGGGAGTTCCTTAGCATCAAGGAGCTGCTCCAGTTCGAAGATGCAGCCACTCGCTTTGCCAAAATTGAAAAGACCATCGATGAGCTGCTTGCCGACAACCCGAAGCTCACTACAGCCGACATCAACCGTATCCTCTATCGGCAATTCGGTATTCGCATCCACAGAGGCACCGTGTCGTGGAGTGGGGAGACCATCAACCTACGCGAGTCTGTTGTTCACCAACTTCATGACAACTACTTGGAGTCGAAAGGAATCGCCAAGGTCGCGATACCTATTCATCCAAAAACAGAGCTGAAGCCGCAGCCATCGTCTTCGGTGTCTCGTCCTTCTTCTATGGATAACAATGCCGGTTCCAAGTATGCCAACCGTGAATACGAGGTCGGCAAAGGCATGAACGTGAATGACGTAGACGATGAGCAAAGTCAGCAGGCAAAGTGGCGGAGATAACTGGTTAGAACAGTCGGGGTTCTTTGTCAAGGTAGCTCTCTTGATGCAGGGGAACGATCTTGTCTGTTGGCTTTAGATGACCGATCATCAAAGGAGAAAGTGGGGCATGGAGACTGTAATTCTCCTTTGCCTTCTCATGGTCGTAGTTGGCATAGCAGTATCGACAGCCGTTGATGCAGGTGTTGTAATCGCCGAGCCCATGGCTTTCCATGCATCGGCATCCTGGGCGATTGTCCTTCTCTGTTATCTTCTTGAAATGTAAGCCGAGTGAATGCTCATAGACAGCTCGCGTCATACAGCCACTGCCGTGGATGCCGTATTGCTCATAGCTTTCCTTTGTCCCACATGTTTGAATATACAGATGGTGCTTGGCGGCAATCTCACCCAAGCCTTTTGCAATCTGATCTTTCTGCTGTTCCGAAATTGGCAGCAGCTCCGGCATGTGCAACTTTTTATACCACACCACGAAACTGAAAAGGCAACGGTCCACGTATGGTGCTATTCGCTCTGCCATATAGTCGAAAGTCTCGAAATGCCGTTCAATGGCGTATTTAGCGGTCAGCAGCACTGGGTCATACCGCCAAATGATTTTCTCTTTGCCGACCTGAGCCGACAGTTCTTTCAGGGTCTCGATACTCTCGTCAATGCCGGGTACGTTTGGCTCTATGTCCTTCCCATAGGCGGTAATGGTGTAGTGGAAGTGGCAGTTGAACCGGCCGGTAATCTCATGCAGCCGTGGCAGAATCGGACGATAGTTCTTGCTGCAGAACTCTACCACGTCAATGGTTTCCGGCGAAAGTTCTGTCCGGTTAACCACATCATGGTAGAATGGATTACGGCTAAAGGCATAGCCTTCCCAGAAGTGGTTCAACAGCCACTCCGAGAAATTATTCACCGTATCAGTCCGTCCTCCAGTATTGAGTATCATGCTTACAATGCAAATTTCTTTCTGTGATTGACAATGGCATCCATATTCTCCAACGACCAATCTACAAGTTGGTTGAGAAGAGGGATGAGCGACAACCCGCGCTTCGTCAGTTCATATTCCACGCGAGATGGCACTTCCGGATAGATAGTTCGCTTGATAAGATCATCAGCTTCCAATTCACGCAGTGTCGATGTCAGCATCTTTTGCGACACATCGGGTATCGCCTTACAGAGATCGCGGAAGCGCATGGGCTGCGAACTGCTTTATAGGGTCAACAGTACCAGCAACGACCAGAGGTCACCAATCCTTGAAAGCACATTTCTAATCGGGCAGCTTGAGAACAGTGGATCTACAACTTGTTTTCTAATCATATCATGTACATTTTATACGCAACAACCGCCACGGACTCGTAACAAGCCCATGACGGTATAGTGTTTGAAAGTAGAGTGTCAAGTTTTTGACTACAAATCATTATATGAATATCCGCAATCATCCAAATCAGTAGATTCTATGCTTGAAACTCGTCCTATAAGTGCATGCGCAAAGTTCAAGCCTGTCGAACAGGTGAAATCCGAAATATCTTCGGTTGAACTTATAGCAGAATTCGTTGAGGTAGAGCTGCAGAAAGTCCCCCTTGATGTCATGGTACGTGTCAAGAATACTCCTCTTTGCATTGCTTATGGATATGTGTACCCATGGAAGCACCTTGCCGATCATGGTCTTGTCCTTCATCTCATATGCTTTATGCTTAGCGACAATTTTGTTCGCTGTAAGTGCCGCGTAAGACTTCGTGGCATCTGTGGTGGCATCAGCTCCGGCATCTATGAAATTCTTTATTCTGTCTTCCTCCGTAGCCGCCTTCAAGTCCGGTATGACTTCCATCTTGATATGACCGACCCGTTTCCCGGTGCTGTACTTCTTCATTGGTGTGTTTGTAGGAACAGAACTTTCCGCCGTGACAAGCACGGCCGTCTTCCGTTGGCTCCCATGTCCACGCTTGAGAGGAAGTCATTTTTCACTCTCAGGCGTCTCCGTGGAGAAGAATCCTTCATCAAGTTCCACCTGGTCAAACAGCTTGTAGAGGCTGTCACGCTTGCCCATCACGTCACGCAGCTTATGCAGCATTTCCCAGACGGGTTGGTAGCGTTCCCTTCCAAGCTGGCGCTGTACCTCCAAGGCGGATATGGCCCACTTCGTACTTACTATCAGAAACATTGCCACGAACCAATCGAAAATTGGCAGTTTACAGCCTTGCATCACTGTGCTGGAACGGAGGGTAACCTCATGACCGCAATCCATACATGTCCAAGACTTATGGCTCGGATTCCAACTGAGGTGCAAGCCGCCACATTCCGGACAATAAAGAGTATGGCATTCACGAAATTCCCTGAGAGCGTGCTCACAGGCTTCCTCGTCAGGATAAACTTCATAGAAATCAGTCAAGTTCATAATCATTCCTTTCCAATAGTCAAATATAAGCCCACAATTTTTATACCAAGGATTGTCCAGGCAGTGTAAACTTTGCTAATTTGGATGATTGCGGATATTCATTAATCATTAAGCTTTTCGGAGGATATCCCTTCGTTCCATTGCTGGATTTCCGTATAGGTTTAAGTCTTTCCACTCCCTCAAATCCTTGTAATGCACATTTTCCATAGCGGCCTTGAAGTCAAACTCCAAACGCTTTTGTCTCGAAGTGAACAGCATAGCCAGAGGCAAGACCAGCACATGCTTTGTAATGCCGCATAATTTGTCTGGCGATTTGGTTGCCTTGAACGTCCCGAAACACGACTCTATTATGTCTGAAGATATTATATGCAAGTCTTTATCTGTTTTCAGAACTTTGCATTCGTCACGCAAGTACTCGTACATGTCTATGCCCGTCATTCTCATTCTGTGCGTGGCACCTTTTGCAGTGACAAGGGTTCTCGCAATGTACCATTGAAGAAAATATGCCAAGTTCTTGCTCAATCCATCCTGCTTGCACCTTTTCTCTACATATGCCATGCACTCAATGACCGCGTCCAACTCCGTAATAAGGCTCTCGTATTCTTTCGCGAACTTGCATGCTTCCTTTCCTTCCGATGTTAGCGTGTCGTACTTGCCAACCGTGTTCTTTGCCCATCCAATCCACTGGGAACAGTTCATAAACCTTGCAATCGCCCTTTGCTTTGGTGGCAGGAATATGGCCTTGTCCGTCAAGTGGTATTTCAGTCTGTTCTTCTCCATTATTTCTGTAAGTTTCTTGAAGTCAATGCAGTTACCGTAGTGCTTCTTCAGTATCACTCCAAAAGTGTGGCTGATGTCACGGTGGTGCGTTATGCCCAATTGCCGGCATGCACCGCACAAGTTATATCCGTTGTCGGTGACGGAGTATTTAGGGCCATGCCCTATGCGCTTGTGCGTCTTGTCCATTTGTTGCTTTGTCGCTTCTGTGTTCCATGAGGGGCTGACTGCCATACTCACTATACTTACATCGGATTGCTTCAACGGCCTGCCGGGGTGTTTGGCAGGAGCAGCAAGCTCCAACAGCAACTTCTGCTTGCCTACAGATATGCTCTCATCCACAATGCTTACATACTCTTCGTTCTTGAACAGGTCTTTTGCCCCGGTGCATACATCCAGACCCGCTTTCTCACACCAGTCCTCTATCGTCTGGTGGCTGGGAGTCTCATCGAACAGCTCCCCATGGAAAGATTCGTTGACGATATCCAGGATTGACCTTATGGAGCGGACACCACAGACCTTGACCCTTGCCCTCAGGCGGGTAGCGAGGCTGACTACGAATTCCTTGAACTTGAATCCCCTAATAGTTCTGAAAGTAATCTGCTTTGGCTCCTTGTCAGAGTTACCGTCTTGTCTTTTTTTTATTGTTCTCACGTTGTAAGTTCTTTATCTGCTTTTTGTCAGCCTTACGTCCTGCTTTCAATTTTGCAATCTCCTTTTCCCGAGCTTCCAACTTACGCTGAAGCTTAGCTATTAGCTTATTATTTTCACCTCTCTTAACAGTCATTTTCTTTATGGATTAACGTTATAATTATTCTGTAAAGTTACTGATTTCCAACGAAATATGCAAATATATTATGTTAAGCTATGTTTACAACATGAGGTATTCTTAAAGTTCTAAAAGGCTAGACATCAACCCGTTTTTGGCAAAGATTGTTTACTACAAACTTGACACCCTACTTTGATAATGCCAAGCAACTCACCCGTTATCTGGGCTTATCGCCAAACTATCAACAGTCCGGTACGTCAGTCAATTTCAAAGGTCACATTTACCGCAATGGAGATGCTTCTCTAAGAAGCCAGCTCTATGTTGCCGCCTTGACATCTCTCAGATGCAACAGGGAATGCAGGGCTTGTTACGAACGGCTGCGGTATAACGGAAAGCCCGGGAAAGTCGCTGTCATTGCTGTTGCCAACAAGCTTGTCAGGCCGGCTTTTGCCGTTGTCACTCATGAGAGGCCCTATGTCGATGGATATGTATCAACGATAGGCTCTGCTGAGATTTCTTTGGGTGTTGAAGGATAATCTAATACCTGAAAACACCGAGGAGTTTGAGGGCGAGAAGCCCTCAAGGAATGGCTCGAATTGCTAAAGTTCGTTAATCATATTCGTTTTTCTTATTACAGTTCATTGTTTCTTCGTTATTCTATATTTATACCACTTTGATTATCTACGATATTTATTTTGATTGGAACAGCAAGAATTTTTTGAGGTATATCCTTAATAGATGTAGTGTGATTTGATAAAAATAATTCCTTATTCATATAAATACCCTTTGCTTCTGAGTCTAATGATATGGATTGTACGCTCATATTATACATTCCCAACATTGCGGTCAAATCTGCTGCTAATGTAGTATGGTTTATATACTCTTCTATCTGAGAATTATTCTTACACTTATATTCTGGGAGGCATTGCGAAACAATGATGGCAATATCACTAAAATCAGACAGATCACAATGTATGTTGATGTTTTTTTCTTTTGAATACTTGCTTAAAATAACTTTTAAACATGTATTCATTTCTTGCAAAGTTTCTCTATACCCCCTCTGTCTTTGGGATATTGGAAAAGCTGAAAGGCCCTTGCCCTTTCTCTTTAAATCATCAATAAAATCATTAGTACTATATGGTACTGTTATACTTATTTTATCGTTATCTCCTGTAACAATATAACATTTATATTCTATTGTATCTGCTTTCTGAATGAAATAGACACTTTCTGATTCAGTCAGAGCAAGAATATTTACTTTCAAGTCTTTGTTTTTGACACGGGTACAAGAAACAAATGTAAATATCGTAGAGATAAGCATATATAATATATTGAGTTTATTCATCTTAATTTAAGAATATGCAAAAAGTCAAAGAATTTGTTAGACACTATTTTTTTATTATTACTGTCCGATAAGATTGGAGCCTATTGATATACTTGGTTTACGTGCTTGGTGATCCAAAACAAATCCTTCTTTTATAGAATATGAAGTTCAAAAAGAACACCATTAGCAGCAAGAATATTCCGTCGACGAAAGTAGATGGCAATTTGTTATAACTCTGTTAAATTCCTTTTGGCAGGTTTGTGGTCGTTAAGGTAATAGTTCCATTCCCTATTAAACCATTGAAGACAACTTGACCTGATACATTTGCCATGATGTATGATAAATTATGGTCTGAAGGCAATCCCACAACAGAGATAGAAAGTTGATCTTGGAAAGTCGGTGATGGAGAGAGGTCTACTTTTAACAATTTCGTGTCTGTAGAAGTTTTCGGAGCTTTCTTGGCTTTTGGAAGTGTTCCCCTAATAACCCGGGAAGTACAACTACCTTGTGCATTATATGTGTAAACAACCGTCTGTCCCTGTACTTTAGTATAAGTAAAGACAAACAGCAGCATCAGTAAAGTAACTTTATTTTTCATCGGTTTATAATTTTAGTTAACTATTAAAATGGATGCTTATAAATAAAACATTTCTATTAATAAGAATTTGAACTTATATAGGATATTTAACAATACCAAATACTAAGGGCTAGAGATTCTATGATAAGAAAAAAGTTGGTACTGCGGTAGACCAACCGAAAAGTTAAACGCCACGTATCGGAAGGATATGCGACATATACATGATATATAACAAAATGGTTCGCAAGCATTCCATACTTCGAGATCTTTTACTTTAATATTGCAAAGATAAAGTATCAAAATGGAATTGACAAGAAAATCAGAGAAAATTTCTGCAGAAAGTGCATTTTTAACATTTCAAGCACTGTAAACACATGTAAATGGGGGAATGTCTGGTTCATATCCGCGGAAAATAGGACTCCGTTTCCCTTTGGTTGTATAAGCAATAGTTCGGTAGCTTTTTAGTTAAAATCGTTAATATATGAGGCTTATTCCAAATAAAAAACAAAGTATTTTTTATTACATATTATTAACTGATAAAAAATGTCTAATTAGCTGATTATTAGTAACTTTACAAAGTGTTCCAGTATCAAAGTAATAGTTAAAAATGTCAGACATAGTTAGCCAAATGGGAGACCTGACAGTAAGTCTGCTGTCTAAGTGCCCTACAAAGATACGCAAAAGTTCGACCTGTACGGTTGAAAAATTGATTTCTGACTGAGCAAATAATTCCCCACTTTTTCCGTTATAACTAAAAATTAATGAATATCCGCAATCATCCAAATTAGCAAAGTTTATACAGCCTGGACAATCCTTGGTATAAAAATTGCGGGCTTATGTTTGACTATTGGAAAGGAATGATTATGAATTTGACGGATTTCTATGAAGTTTATCCTAACGAGGAAGCTTGCGAGCATGCTCTTAAGGAATTTCGTGAATGCCGTACTCTTTATTGTCCGGAATGTGGCGGTTTGCACCTCAGTTGGAATCCGAGCCATAAGTCTTGGACATGTATGGATTGCGGTCATGAGGTTACCCTCCGTTCCGGCACAGTGATGCAAGGCAGCAATCTGCCAATTTTCGATTGGTTCGTGGCAATGTTTCTGATAGTAAGTACGAAGCGGGCCATATCCGCCTTGGAGGTACAGCGCCAGCTGGGAAGGAAACGCTACCAACCCGTCTGGGAAATGATGCATAAGCTGCGTGATGTGATGGGTAAGCGTGACAGTCTCTACAGGCTGTTTGACCAAGTGGAACTTGATGAAGGATTCTTCTCCACGGAGACGCC
Organism: Hallella multisaccharivorax DSM 17128; assembly: GCF_000218235.1. Lineage (GTDB taxonomy): Bacteria > Bacteroidota > Bacteroidia > Bacteroidales > Bacteroidaceae > Prevotella > Prevotella multisaccharivorax. Next base: position 1,625,726 of record NZ_GL945017.1, read on the forward strand.
TGACAGTGAAAAATGGCATTCTCTCAAGCGTGGACATGGGAGCCAAAGGAAGACGGCCGTGCTTGTCATGGCGGAAAGTTCTGTTCCTACAAACACACCAATGAAAAAGTACAGCACTGGGAAACGGGTCGGTCATATCAAGATGGAAGTCATACCGGACTTGAAGGCGGCTACGGAGGAAAACAAAATAAAGAATTCTCTATAGATGCCGGAGCTGATGCCACCACAGATGCCACGAAGTCTTACGCGGCACTTACAGCGAACAAAATTGTCGCTAAGCATAAAGCATATAAGATGAGGGACAAGACCATGGTCGGCAAGGTGCTTCCATGGGTACACATATCCATAAGCAATGCAAAGAGGAGTATCCTTGACACGTATCACGATGTCAAAGCAGATTTCCTGCAGCTCTACCTCAACGAGTTCAGCTATAAGTTCAATCGAAGATATTTCGGATTTCATCTGTTCGACAGGCTTGAGCTCTGCGCATGCACTTATAGGACGAGTTTCAAGCATCGGATTTACTGATTTGGATGATTGCGGATATTCATTTTTAATAAAGAAGGTATTGAGTACAAATGATACATCTATGGAGGAGATATGGAACAAAATGAACTTACTTGTGAAAGGCAATCAAAAGATTTCCTTGAATATTATATCTCTATTATTAAAAACAATTAGTGAATACAATATAATTGATATATCAAATGAATAAACGAATTTCTATCATAGTTGTTTCCTTGTTTTTATCTGTGGGTTTATACGCACAGAGGCATTTTGTGCTGTGGGATAAAGTAAATGATGTTCCTGTAAGCAGGGCAAGTATCTATACAACTTATCAAGGGAAAGTGAAAAGCACATTCAGTGACCAACAGGGGCGCGTAAATTTGGATTTTACCTTTGATAGTCTTACCGTCTCACATGTTAACTATCAGAAAATATGCGTAAAAATGCTACCTGACACGCTGTTTCTGGAGCAGACTATACGAATGCTTTCGGAGATTGTGGTGAACTATGCAGGAGAGCCAGCTTGGATCAAACCTATGCTGAAGAATTTTGTCAAGACGAAAGCGGAAAAATATAGGAACGATGTAGTGCAAAAGTATGACTACGAGACACAGAATATTGATAATACGGTGTTGTACCGTTTTGCGAGTAAAGGACTGGTAAGAAAGAACGAATTCTTTGAAATTGATCCCTTGGAGAGCATTATTACCTTTAAAGATCAGACTGCTGGGTGTGACTTCCGCAATCTCAAAAATATGCTTTATCATGATTTTGTTTCTGATATGGACGAGAAATTCGTAAAAGAACATACATTTTATGTAGATGAGCAGACGGAAGAATTGGGGACTAATGTAGCGAGAATCCTATTCAAGTCAAAAAAAGAATGGAAGGACTCGGGCTATTTGTGTATAGATACGATAAGGAATGTCATACTCAGGGCTAAACGATCTACAGGATTAGAGTATAATATTAAGAATTAGGCTGTCAAAAATTTAGTCTGCTTTTCAAATTACTTTTTTGAGATCCAGCATTCTTTTAACTTGCCAGTTGTCAAATAGCGTCATCTGTTTCCAATCTTTCAGGTCAACCATTCTGACACTCTCAAGTTTGTCTTTGACATTCAGATTCTTTCTGTCTTCTATGCTATTAACTCTTCCGTACAGAGGTATAGCCAAAACAATATATGTTATGCCTGTGAGTCTATTGTTCGGCTGCATGTTTTTATACATTCCAAACGTTGACTCTATTATATCAGAAGAAATACTATGACACTCTTGCTTATTGCGAATCAAGGATAGTTCATCTTTAATGTAATTCAATATCTTACGTCCTACCCGTGCACCTCCCTCTGTTGCATTATCGCAATCGATCAAGGATTTCGATACATAGTCAGAGCAGAACCCAGCTGAGAACTCAGACAATCCGTCACACTTGAATCTTGAACATATGAAATCGACATTGGATAATAGCTGATGAAGTTCCTCTATCAAATTTCTATACTTCAGGACAAAGGAATATGCATCTTGTCTTTTCTTGTCAAGATTGTCAAAAGAATCAAGGATAGATTTACCCCATGCCACCCATTTAGACATGTTCATGAATCTTGCTACTGCACGCAACTTTGGCGGGAGGAGATATGCGTTATCGGTAAGTTGGTACGAGAGCCGCTTCTTATTCATAATGTCCATAAATTCCTTAAAATCAGACCTGTTATCATATTCTTCCTTCATTATTATACCTATGGTATGGCTGATGTCGCGGTGCCGGGGTACATTTGCAAGTTCTGCACCCCTTCTGAGATTGTGGCCATTGTCGCTTATCATATATTCAGGAGCATGGCCTATCTTATCACAGAGTTTGCTAATTTCCTTCTCAACATCTTCAGCCTTCCAAGATGAAGAAACAAGGACCGCCAGGACCTTAACATCGCTATAACTAAGAGCATGCCCGACATGGTCCGCTGGTACAGCCAATATCAAAAGCAGTTTCTGACTTCCTACAGTTATGCTCTCATCCACAATGATAGCATACCTTTTGTCCTTGAAAAAAGAACATGTATCAAGATATTCCACAATACCGACCTTCAGCAGCCAGTTCTCTATCGACTGATGACATGGCAGGCTACCCAACGCACCGCTTAGAAAATTGTTGAAAAGTTCAAGTCCCTTAACTACAGACCTAAAGCCGCAATTCATGCACACATACATCGATATAGCCAATGAGATTACTTCTTTGCAGTATGAATGTCCTTTGACAGGCGTAAAAGAGAGTCTGACAGTTCCTCCATTGCCCTCTTTCTCAAACGAAGTTTTTTTTTGAGTTCGGCATCCTTAGCATCACGGTCTTTCTTCATGTCTGAGTACTTAGCTTTCCATGAGTCAGCACTCGTTTCGGATGATTTCGCCTTTGTCCTCAGGTCACGGTTTTCGGCGCATAAGATATTTCCAGTGGGTATAAATTGACGAAAAGAACCTATCTTTGTGTTGCTGGCACTGCTTTTTATTGTTACCTTTGCATTATGAAACAGCAGAACGACGCATTAATTACATTGGCAAGTTTCCTTTTGCCTCCAGGTGTACTCGATTACTTTGACGTAGCAGACGTTAAAGAGACATTGGATAATGAAGACAAGGTCTTCAAGAAGCAGTTGCATGTTTATCTTAAAGAACGGGATAACCGAACTCCGGACATGAGCGATGCTACAAGCAACGGCTACACAGCCGAGATGCAGCTGCTGGACTTCCCGGTCCGCACTCATCGTATGATACTTCATGTGCAGCGTCGTCGTTGGTTAAAGCCTGATGGTACGACTTTCATAGTAGATCTGACAGACAGGTATGAGCTGGCTCATTTCGGTACGCGATATTCTAAGGATTTCGCGCTTTTTTAAAGAGAACGCTTAGATAACGGGACTATAACATCCAGAGCATTAGGATGGGACCTATGGCATTAATGGCGATACTCTTGAAAAAAAACTACAAGAACATCCTGAGCGACTACAGAAGCTGGAATCAGAAGGACCATGCAGAGGAATGGGTGCTCAAAGAGGAAAATCCGGGTCACCGTCTTGGTATTGACGAAACCAGCATCGGCAATGATGTCTACACTATCCTTCATAACAAGGCGGCTCATGGCAAGAAGGGCGCTGTCGTTGCAATGGTCAAAGGCACTAAGCCTGATGACGTAGCAAAGATCATCAACCAGATACCTCTGGAGGAAAGAGTGAAAGTAACTAGCATTACTATGGACTTGTCGGACAGTATGCGCTCTATTGCTGGTTTGTGTTTCCCTAAGGCTCGTGTTACACGTGATTGTTTCCATGTGATAAAGAACTGTGGAGGAGCCATAGATGAGATACGCCTGCGCCTGAAACGGGAGGCTGTTAAGAGGTTGAGGAAACTGTTGACAGGATTCAAGCAGAAACTTGAGCGACTCGATAAGCAGCGTAAGGCATACAAGGACAGAATGAAGAGAAAGTACGGAAAGAAGTGGCGTAAGAGCAACCGTGGACGTAAACCTATGCGTAAGAACAGCCGTTTCACGCCGCCGAGACTTGCTAATGGTGAGACGCTTATAGAAGTATTGACTAAATGTAGTAAGCAGCTGCTGAAGAGTCGTGAGAAGTGGTCTCTGTATCAGGAAGCAAGAGCTAAAATTTTGTTTAAGTTCTATCCGAAACTTGAAGAAGCATACAACCTTATCAACAAGCTGCGCTCTATCTTCAGAAGCACTACTCTTACAAAGGAGACAGCCAAGGTTAAGTTCGAGGAATGGTACAAAGAAGTAAATGCATGCACTCTTAGGGAAATCAAGGCTGTCCGAGACACGGTCAAGTTCTATGAAGATGAGATACTCAACTACTTTATCGACAGGGATACGAATGCTTCTGCAGAGTCTCTAAACTCAAAGATCAAGTGCTTCAGATCAGAGCTTAAGGGAGTAAACGATGTTCCTTTCTTCGTGTATAGGGTTGTGACTGTACTGGGATAAAACAATCATCAACCCACTGGAAATATCAGATGACCCGTTTTTCTGACTTTCTTTGTATTTTTACCTATCGTATTCATGTTGCAAATTTGTGAAAATTTGCTTGTAGGACAATACAACAGAATACTCTTAAAGGTAATAGAATACCTTGAATTAGAAAACAGATGTGTATTACTCATAAAATCAACATGTTATATAGGTTGTTAAAACAAGCTAAATAAGTATGCTGATAATTTAATGGTTAATATTTTCTCTACAAAAATGCTGTTTTTTGAAGTATTATCAAAAGTGAATAATAATCCTAATTAATATTGAAATAGTATTTTAAGTACATAAGTATCATAATAAACTCTATTATTCTAACACATTCAAAATAATATGATGACGTGCGTATGCGAAGCAACGAAATGATAAATATACAATATTTTTACGCATGCAATATGATTATAATATTGCCTTTTGCATAAATTATTAGTAATTTTGTGGCATCAAATACGTTCCATGCATCATATTTTGGGGATTGATTGATTAAGAAGTAATATTATGGTATGTAAGACGTTAGTGTATTAAAGCCAACCTGAATGCCAGACGAGTCTAAACCGGCGAATCGAGATAACAGGTAGTAACAAATATAGAATGATAAGACTATGGCAAATCCCAAAACGAAACCAGAATTGTTGGAGGCAATGGCAAACGGCTATGCCAAGCTTAATGAACAGATATCAAAAATGTCGCAGGAGAAAGTCGAACAATCATTCGGATTCACTTGCGACCCTAAGAATCTGAATTTTCGATTATTTTGTAGCGATAACGCTGGTCGAAAAGCTAATTATCTATAAATCAGTATACATTTAACTTATTATGTTTTGCCATTTCATTTATTATTGTTACATTTGTAGCGATAATCAAAGATGTAGCACAATGGCAAGACCCATAAGCGATGAGACTGCTCACAAGGTGACGCTTCACATTAATAACGGATATAGATATGCAGCACTACGCCCACGTGTAACGAACGAGGCAACAGGTAAGCGTATGAACAAAAGCATTCATTTAGGCACAGTGACCGAAAGCTTGAAGTTCATTCCAGACAAGGCATATCTTTACATGCCTCCTGCCGAGCGAAAGCAATTGGTATTCCCACAGGGATGGGATTTGAGCGAACTGGACTCTTTGCCAAGCACGAGGAAAGCGGGGAGGCCTACCCACAATGGAGATGCGCAGAACCGTCTGTATGGCGACGTGTGGCTTATGGAAAGAGTTGCGGAGAAGACCAAGATACGCGAGGATCTGGAGAAGGTGTTCGAGGGAAACAAGGAGAAAGTGGATAATATCATGACACTTGCCATGTTCCCATATATTTCCAGCTATTCTTACAGCAGACTCGCTCGCTGGCAGAGATACACCAAGACTCCGTCCGCGCGCGAAATGTCGCCGGGAGACATCACCCGTCTTACGCAATCTATCACCGAGAAAGACCGCCAGGCCTTGTTACGTCTTCGTTCTGAAAAAATTGGAAAGATGGAGCTCTGTGCTGTTGACTCCACAAGCAGGTCTGCTTACGGAAGCAGCCTGGCCGACATACGCTGGGGGCACAACAAAGAGAGCATTGCTTTGGCGCAGACGAATGAAGTTGTAGTCTATACTCTCAGCAACCACATGCCCATCTATTACAGGTCTTTTCCCGGTAACATTCCTGACTCACGCACAATGGGTGTCATCCAGTCTGACCTTCGCTGTGCTGGTTTCATGAATTACGTAATGATAACGGACAGGGGCTATGGGACAGTGCAAATCCTTGAGGACAACATCCTTCATGGCCGGCCCGCTATAATGTGCATGAAGACCGGCCACAAGTTTATCAGCGACAAAATAGACAGCCTCGGAGACTTCAATGTCCGTCCGGACGGAATGGAGATAGACCTTGACAGCAAGCTGTACTACAAGCAGTACGACATTGACTACAAGGTACATGGAAAGGGTAAGTCCGAAAAGGCAGCAAGCAAGATGCGCCTGAATCTGTTCTTCAATCCCTCGTGGAGAAGCGAAGGGCAAATCAACATAGACATGAAAGTCGAAGGGCAGAGAAGCTGTCTTCAGAAGATGCTTGAAGACAAGGAAGAAGCACCAGACGACGATACCCTGAAGAAAGACTTCTGCATGTTTGACGTAAAGTTGGACAAGAAAAGACATGTCATATCTTTTGAGAAGAACGAGAAGAAGTACAACGACTCACTCAGACTGTTAGGGTTTGTTGCCATTGTAACGCTCGGGCTGGATCTGACATCCCCACAAGCTCTGGCCCACTACAAATTGAGAGACGAGCAGGAGAAGTACTTCCAGCAGATGAAGACGGAGATGTGCTCTGACAGACAGCGGAATTGGAGTGAGGACGGCAAGACCGGCAGGCTGTTCGTCTTGTTCGTCGGGCTGGTCATCGGATCATATATCAGACACATCTGGAAGACAACAGACCTTCACAGCATGTTCCCCTCTTCGCTGGACATGCTTGACGAGATGAGAAACATAAGATGTATCGAACGGCAGGGGCATGCCTCTAAGATAACACCTTTCGTCGGAAAGCAGGTAGAGATTGCAAAGGCTTTGGGGCTTGACATCCCAGTCGGGTGTGAACCGGGATACAAGTCGAAAAAGGTAGGAAGGAAAAGAGGAAGACCAAAGAAAAACGTATTTTAGAAGGTTATCGCTACAAATTAATTGAAAACTCAGAATTATATGTTCAAGACTTAACACTGTATATTCAGAAGAGGAGATGATGGTAATGGACAACGTCTCACTGGATGACTATACGGTAATCTGGCCGGAGTCTTTGATTAATGACGTTCTCGATGACAATCTGCTTGATTGGAAGGCCATCGAGGATGCCGAAAACGATACGGATGAAGATGATGATTAGCCCAATAGTTGTCAGAAAGATACATGAATTACGAGTAAATCCAAATGGTTGAACGTGAGGGAGGGGGAATATAGACTTTGAGCAAGTCTATTTAGCTGATAAAACAAAAACTAAAAGGGATATTCATTATCCGATGCTACATCAGTATGGCTGAAGCGCAAAAAAGGCAACCTGCTACAAAATACCGGTTGCCTTTCGCGTTACTTAGAAGAGGTCGATTATGATGGTAAAGAACAGCTTTACAATCATCATGAACATACAACCCGTCATTCCACCCAAGAAACTCGCGACGAAATAGGATGTCTTGATGAAGGGTTCTTCCTTCACTTCAACTAATGGACGATGTGGAACGGGCTTTTCACCAGAGTCATCATCAGCCAGCTTTGCTGTTTCTGACGAGGCAACATTTTCTAATATCACTTTCTCTTTGGAATTGGTTCCACTGAATGATTTCGGCATACCATGAGTCTTAAAGTACTCTCTGTCCATGTAATCGTCAAGTTCAGCTTCGCTCATACCAAAGTGCAACCCGTACTTGGCAAGGGCATCACCAAGACTTGAAATCATCACGTCGTTGAATGAGGGAATTCGAAGAAGTTCATCCTCATTCTTCATACATAATTCACGGACGGTGTTGATATCATAGTGAATGACATCATTTATTACCCTTCTCTCTACACTCGGACGCAAGCCCAACTCCCGGATTAGCCCCCAAGTTGAGCAGATTCTGTCAAGTTCAATTCTTGTCATTTTGTTGTGGTTTGGTTATCGTTGGTTTAGTTTTTCTCTTCTGATTTGCCTAACAAATCCCGTATCATGTTCTCAATCTCGTCGTTTACTTTCTTGAAATTTCTGTTGAGCATGATTTCTTTGTCACGCTGGCTCTTGAAGGCGTAAATCTTGGGTAGTTCCACATAGTGGGATTCCTCACGGCGTATCTTACCCATATCGAAATTGGTCTTGCAGAAATACTTCGTGGTCCTGAATTCAGGGCTTTCCTCAAGGTTGATGTTTGCAAAGGATTTCTTCTCCGTAGGAGTGAAGTCGCGGGCAGCCTGTCCAGCGAGCCAGCCGGTTGCCATGTCGGCTATCTTAGCCGCAGGAACGAGGTTGTCCATCTTCTCGCTGATGGATGTGCTGACCTTTGAGTCGTTGATGGTAATGGACTTCGATGTCTGCTTGGCTTTGCCGAAGACATCATTCTGCGCCCATTCAAGTGTTTCTTTGTTGCGGGCTGCACCCATGAAGATGTTGCCGCAAGTTGTGATGATCTTCTGCATGCCGTTTTTGCCGTAGTCGGCCTCCAACTGGGGAAGTTCCTGGAAGCCGAGGGTGACGGCCACCTTGTTGCTTCGCGCCGTACCGATAAGACGGTCTATCTTGTGGAAATAGAGCGTAGGCAGCTCATCGACGATGATGCTTACCGGTAGATTGCCCTTGCTGTTAATACGCGTGACAAGACGGTTGAGGATGAGGGCGTTGAGCGAGCCGATGACCTGTTCCTTTTCAGGATCGTTGGCGATGACGAGGTAGCTGGGACTGTTCCTGTCGGAGATTTTCAAGTCGAAGTCGTCGCCGGTGAACACCCAATAGGCCTCTGGGGAAACAAGACGGGCGGCATTGACACGGAGCGTTCCTACCATACCTTCCAACTGGTCATTGGCTTTGTTCTTGTAGGCTGACTGGAATGGTGCCATGAGGGACATGATTTTGGGGTCGTCCATTAGTATGTCGAATACTTCGCTGTAGCTGCGGCCTAAGAAGCTCAGCACATGGGGCATGTCGGAGTACTCGCCAGTAATGGTGTCGGGTTCCACCTTGTTGCCGTCTTCGTCCTCGTACCAACTGCGCTCGATGTGTATCTCCTGTTTGTTGCCGTTGAGATAGGAGAAGCCGTTCAAGTCAACGAACATATCGTCGCTGTCGGTGGAGACATTGTTGCTGTTGCAGTCGATGAAGTCAAGGACAACATTGCCTTGTTCATCCAGTGCCTTATAGTCTCTCCAACTGCGAATGACAAGACGGAGTTTTCTCTTATTCCACAGCACGTAGCGGGTCAGCTTCCTACCGTTCTTGTAGCCTGTCGGATGGAAGTTGACAAAGAAGTAAATGATGGCGGCAAGGAAGTTCTCAGCGGAGTTCTGGAAGAAGGCCTCACTGCCACCTTTTTTCTCACCACCTCCCTTGTTGAGGGAGGATAATAGCGTGGCTGCCGTCTCGGAGGCTGCTGCAAGGTCAGGGATATACTTCCGCTGGATGGGGTTCACTCGGTTGGAGTACTCCACGTCGGTGAAGTTGACGATGCGGAAGCCGCAGTTCTTGGGCAGCGTGCCCTGCTTGCGGTTCTTGCAGTACTGATAGAAGAGATTGCGGGCCAGTGCCGGGAACTTATAGTCATAGACCATCATGGCAAAGCCCTTGGCACTGTGCTGGCGGATGAACGGGTCGATGATGCCGAAGGACTTACCCGAGCCGGGCGTACCCAAGACGATGGTGGCACGGAAGGGATTGATGATGTTGATCCAGCCGTGGTTCAACTTCTTCTTGTAGTAATAGACCATAGGGATGTTGACACTGTACTCGTTCTCTTCCTTGTTATGGCTCTGCTCGAACGACTCGTCTTCGAAGTTCCATTTGTCATCGCCAATCTTTGTGTTGAAGTATTTGGCAATAGCGTCGAGGCTCTGGTGGATCAGCATGATGCCGATGACAGAGCAGAGAGCGTAGAGGCAGCGGTTCAACGGGAAGCCGGAGAAATAGATGTCCCATGCCCCTTTATGAAAGACGAAGCAGAGCAGCGTCATCGTACATCCTGCCACCATCGGATAAACGACCATCGTCTTCATATTCCACTTCAGGCTCTTCCGTGCCTTGGTGCCGATGCAGGTCACTCCAACACAGATAAGCTCCATGACCTTGCAGGAGAGGACGCTGTCGAAGACCTTGAAGCGGTGGAAGAGCTCAAGGACGAAGGCGGTCATGCGGTTGTCAGAGGTGATGGGGAGGTTCATCACAATCTCAACAATCAGAATAAGGTAGATGCACGAACGGAAGAAGTTGTACATCTGTTGCTGTTCACGGGTTTCTTCCACAGTTAGATAAGTTAGAAGTTAGGAAATAGAAGTTAGGAGTTGCGCACACCGGTTGATGTCTCACAGGTATTCTTTACTTCTCACAGATTAAACGGATTGCACGGATTATCTCTCGCAAAGGCGCTAAGGACGCTAAGAGAAGGCAAAGCCATCATCCTTGCGGGCTTGAAACTTTGCGTACTTAGCGACTTGGCGAGATATAAAAATATTGTGGTGAGAACTTAATGCAGGCTTCTCAGCAACTCAGGCGCGAAGCCATCGGCATTGAGGATGTCACGGTAGTTGATGTCGAGGTAGCTGACACGACCGCTGATCTGGTCCTCGGTGATTTCAAGTCGCAGCTTCTTCTCTTCGGGGAAGGTGAGCTTCTTCAGCACGATGACATTGCGGTAGGACTTCGTGAAGTGGTCGGCATGGTTGACCATGTAGACAGGTGTCAGTTCGATGGTCTGTGAGTTCGTCGCCTTCAGTTCCTTCTTGTCCATCAGCTTCAGACGAATCTCGGCAATGTCGTACTTGATGTTGCTCCTGTTCTCCAATGAGAAGTCGATGAAGAAGTAGTCGCCAACAGTATAGATGTTGTTCACCTGCGCACGGATGCCGTACTGTTTGCCGTGCACCCGGAAGCACTTCCGGCAGCTCATGAAGATGGACCAGCACAGATGCGACATATCACCATGCGTCATGCTCACCTCTGGGTTGGTGTAGTCGCGGATGTCCTCCTGTCCGACGGTATAGACGGAGTGGGCACGCTTCGGGGCTTTCGTGTAGTAGACGGTGAACTGGGCGATATGGCGCTCGCCGATGACCGTTACCGTTCCTGCCAGTTCGTTGTCCATCAGCGTGGACTTGGGCTTCAGACGGACAATGTTGTCGGCGCACTGGTTGCCGAAAAGCTTGTCTGTGGAGATGTCCACGAGCTTGATGTTCTCCGGCATGATGAGATGAGTCGTCACCTGGTCATTGACGTAGATGACGGTCTTCTGAAGGTTGCGCTCGAAGATGCGGGCGTCGTCCTCCGTGAGGCGGTGGATGTAACGGACCTTGACCGTATCGGGCTGTGCCGCATGGATGGCCATTGAAAGCATAAGGGCGAGTGAAAGGAATATTGTCTTCATGTTCATATTGGATTGAGTGTTATTGAGTTAGTTAGTTTTTTAGTCCTGTTGTGTATTGATAAGATAGACAATGGTGTTGTACTTGATTTTGGCTTTGTTCTTGCGGATGTTTTTCGATACGGCGGAACTGGCAGACTGATACATGTTCTGCAAGGCCTGCAGGGCGATGATTTCCGGGGACAAGCTGCCGGTGCCGTTCACGTCAAACTGTATATTCTGGGCAGCGACATTGGAGCCAGCGTCCCTCACCATCTCACGGAAGGTGGATTCGGGGACATAGAAGCCCTCCATGCCGTCGTTGTCGAAGACACTGAGGTCAACCTTGATGAACTTGTTGCCGACAAGGATGCTGGTGATGCTCGCCTTGACACGCTGCTGTCCGAATCCGGTGACGATACCGTAGAGGTAGGAGCCTTTCTTCAGGCGGATGCCCTTCACCGTCACGTCGTCGAGGAGCTTGAAGCAAAGACGGGTGCCCTCGCGTGCCTTGGTCGTGCGGTCTATCATCGCCTTGATAAGCGGCTCGTCGACATTCTCTGAGCTGGCAACGGTGTTGAACTTCTCGGAGTTGTCCTCCTTGACTTTCTCGACAATCTCTGCCTTCTCCTCCTTCTTGCCTTTCTTCCTGGTGTTGCCGGTGAGCGCGTCGATCATCTCCTGACGCTGGCGTCTTTCCTCGGCTTCCTCTTCCTTGTCACGACGGTCCTGTTCGGCCTGGTACTGCCGCTGTCGTTCCATACTGCGGTTCTGGATGCGGTCGAGCTCACGGGCATAGGCGTTGAGGTCTTCCTGCTGGCTCCTGCCGCTGCTGCCATAGCCGTTGATGCGGTTCATGTTGGCACGCTGGCGTTCGCGGAGGTCCTCCTCGGCTTTCAGCTGACGGAGGCGTTCGGCATTGACGGCATCGATACTCTGCCGCTCCTCGTCGTTGTAGCCGCTGCCGGTGGTGTCCTTCTGTTCGTACTCGTCGCCGATGCCGTCGACGGCGGTAAAGGCTCCGTCCTCGGCGAAGTGCTTGTTCATCGCCGTCATCTTGTTGTCCATGCCCTCACCACGGGCATCGGGGATGCTCATGTTGATGGAGTCGGTGACGACGTTCCCGGTGGTCTTGCCGTTGCCCTTGAAGGTCTCCATGCCGAAGTAGATGAGCCCCAACAGGGGCAGGAAGATGACCAGAGGGAAAATGTACTTGGGTTGTCTGAGGTTCAGACGCTTGAGTTTCTGTAAGTTCATATCATATGTTTTTTATTGTTTTGTGTTTATTGCTTATTGTCGAGGTATTTTACCACGATTTCGAGCTGGCGGTACTTCACCATGATGTCCACGGAGTCCTTATGGCTCTTGACGGGCAGACGGACAAGGGAGTCGAGGTCATGCTTGAGCTGCTGGCCTTTGTTGGTGAGTTCCACGGTCTGGTCCACCTGCATGGACTTCAGACGCTGGATGCGGCGGATGCCGTCGAAGGCGGGCTTCACGTCGGACAGACCGCTCATCATGTCGGACTCGTTGTAGGTGGAGGTAAGGGTGAGCCACGTGCCGACAATCAGTGAGAGCATGAGCATGCTGATCGTGATGACGGACACTCTTTTCTTGTGCTTGTCTGCCCATTGGTTGGCTTTGGCTATCTTGTCCTTGAGCTTGAACTTGTCGGTCAGTGACTTGATGCCTTCCGCTATCTTGGCGTCTTTCTTTGCTTTGGTGCGTTTAAAAATCTTCATGGTATTCAATTTATCAATAATCCAAATCTTTGTTCTCGAGAGTTCTCCAGTTGGTGATGAGCAGTCCGTGGGGATTGTTCTGTGTCCTTGGCACGTTCTCTATCTCACCCACGGTGATGATGGAGCGTTTGAGGTCACGGCTGCGACGCTTAATGAGCTGTGTGCCGAAGTACTTGAACTTCTTGTCGTGCTCGTTGAACTGGATGGAGTCGCATTTGATGGTGCAGACGGCACTGCTCGATATGATGTCGGAGTAGAAGCCGTTTTCTTCCATGGCCTGCTTCTGTTTCATTGCCGTACCGTCAGCCATGTAGAGTGCCTTGCCGAGGGTCCACTTGATATAGTCGTCATCGGGCGGAAGGTTGAAGAAGTACTGGTGGAAGAGCTGGATATGCGCCTTGGCCTCCATCACGAAGTTGGCTTCCTGCAGACTGCGCTCGGCAAGGAAGGGGATGTCCCCGTCGAGGATATAGATCTGACTGCGTTCCTCACTGACGAGCTTGGAGCTATGATAGACGGTGAAGATGCAGATGACCGTGCATGCCGCCAACGTGAGGATGACGGTCATCAGGGCCAGTTTGGTTTTCTGTTCTAAGGATTGGATCAGCATAATTGTATTAGTTATGAGATAGAAGTTTATGAGTTTTTAAGTCGTGGATAGGAGCTTTTGAGTTAGGGTTAGGAGTCGGAGTTGTCTCGCATGGCTTGACAACTCCCAACTCCTATCTTTTAACTCTTAACTTCCTTCGGCTCCTCCAGGTCTATAGTTGGAGTCGGACTTGCCCACATTGTTTATACTGCGAGCGGAGTCGGCACCACGACTGTAGGATGTTCCCAATCCAGTCTGAGCCATGAAGGTTCTGGCGGTTTGGTTGAAGCCACTGCCACCGTCGCTGTGGGACTGCTGGGCGGCTCCGATGATGGAGGCGGTGCCGGTGGCTACGGCGGCTCCTGCGGCGGCAGTGGTCGTGGCGGCACCCATGGCGTAGCTGGCGCCACCGAAGACGAGGGTCTGTGCCATACTGCCGGAAGCGGTTCCCGCACTTGAGCTGATGCCGCCGGGGATGAGCCATGAGGCTACTTCGGGCACGAAGCGGAGGACGTAGGCGCCCACGAGCATGCCCATGGCGTACATACAGTTGGAGCCGATGCCCTGCAAGCCCAAGGCGCCGATCTGCTGCCATGAGTTCACGGTGCCTCTCAAAAGGGTGTCGTAGGCCTTGATGTCCTCCATGAGGTTGTACATCAATATGAAGTCGATATAGTAAAGGCAGAAGTACACGACAAAGCCCCATAGGGAAAGCGACAGGTACTTGCCCATCCACTGGGCCCAGGCGTTGCTCCATGGCGGAACGATGCTCAAGGCGAACATGATTGGAGCAAAGGTGGCGAGGATGGTCATGAAGATGCGCTGGGCGACAAGCATGCCATAGTAGGACATCTGGAAGATGAGCTCGCCGACGAAGCGTATAACGTCGTTGATCCACTCGCTGACCTTGGTCTCGGCGGCAACGGCGGCACGCTGGGCGTAGTTGTTGATGGTGGAGCCGAGGTTCTCCATGTTATAAATAAGCTTATCCCACCAATGGGCATCCTCACCGATCTCCTGCACCTGCTTGGCGGTCTCAATACTGTCCTGGACCTGACGGAGACGCTTGAGGTAGTCGTCCTGCTTTTGGGCGACTTTCAGCTCCAGTGCCGCCACTTCCCGGTTCTTGCTCTGTGCCATCTGACGGGTCACATCCTCCAGGCCCTTGCCGGGCATCTTGAGCGACATGCAGATGTAGCTGCTGTAGGTGATGCACAGGGAGAGACCGATGATACGGGCGAGTTTCATCACGTCCATGCCGCGGCGGCCGAGCATCATCATCCAGCACTCGTAGGAGCCCATGCAGAGGGCAAGCAACAGACCGAGCATCTTGGCAAAGCTGATGGCACTGCCGAGGACGGCGGACTTGGGGAAGGTCTCCATGGCCGTCAACAGGCGCATCAGGCTGTCGTCGATGGCAGGGAGACCCATCGTCAGCAGCTGGTTGATGAACATTGAACTTGATAATAGTATGTCTGTCATGATGTTCTGTGGTTTTCAAGGTTAATAATATTGCTGTGCCATGCCTACAAGGTGAGCCACGCGTGAGACGAGTTCTTCCATCTGCTTCTTGTACTCCACATAGGCTTCCTGACGCTTGGAGTTTTCAAGCTCGTTGCCTATACCTTGCTTATGGGTGTAGGCGATGGACTGGCAAATCATGTCGTTCTGACGTTGGAGCTCGTTAACCTGAGGGTACAATTTTCCTTTACTTTTAGTAAGGCAGAAGGTAAGGCCCTCGGTGATGGCACCCTGCATACGGTTGAAGTCATCCTTGAAGGAGGAGTAGACAAGGTCGACGTTGCGGTCGGCGGCACGGACGACTTCCTCGTCGTGCATCTCCTTGACCTTGACACGCTCTTCCTCGGCTTTCTTGACTTTCTCCTTCTGCAGCTCCTCCTGGGCGATGCGGCGCGGCATGATGGTCTTGACGTTGGACTTGTGTTCCTTGAAGCGGACACGGTAGCCGGACTTGAAGCCGGACCACTTCCAGTAGGTCTCGGCACCGGAGTAGTTCTTGTGGAGGAAGTAGTAGTACCAGCCGGGCTCGAAGTCCCAAGGACCGGTCTCCATGCTCCGCCACTGTTTCTCTTTTTGTGAATCGTGCACTTTCTTTTGCGCATAAGCGCTCCCGCTTCCCACAAAGAGGAAAGCGAGAGCTGTACACATTATGGAGATTATGGAAGAATGACTATGTTTCATGGTATTGTCGCTTTTTACTCGTTTTACATGTGTGTAATTCTATCATCATTTAAAATCTTTCTCTGACTACGCCCCGTACCACTTGTCAATGACTTGTTTCGCTATCTCATCCTTGACATCACTGTTGAGGATATCCCAGATGTAGTCATAGTGGAAGCCGCCCATGGCAACGATACTGCACCAGAGGTTGGCGGAGTCGATGATGCCGAGCATGTTGGAGATATAGCCGTGGAGGGTGTTGACAAGCTCCAGTTTCTCGTCCATGCTGGCACGCATGAGGTTCAGTCCGCTGGCGGTAAGTGTAGCGTAGAGAGCCTTGATGTTCTTTATCTCTCGCGCACAGGCGTAGTTGGCCTCGGTATAGTACCACATCACTGCCGGCTTCTTGAAGGCGTACTTGGCGGTGTTCTTCGTGAACGTGGCATACTGGTCGATAAGACAGTAGAGGTCGGTACCCGTAGAGGCGAGTGCCGCGCCGAGGATGACGTAGCTGTAGGCGTTGTTGAGCTTAGAGTTCAGTGTCATGCGCACGTCATTGAACTTCGTCGCGCCCTTGGTGACGAGACTCTGCTCGCCATAGCTTACGGCCACCTTCTCCAGTGCCTTCTCCTCTTCCTTCTTGATGAGCTTGTGCAGCGAGATCAAGGCCTCGATGGTAGGCTGGTCATTCGGATAGTCGAAGGCATGGGCTTTCGAGGGATAGAGGATGGCAATAGCCAAGAGGCATATTATAATGGTATGGTACTTCATAGTTCATTCGGTGTTCTTTTTGGTTCTTGATGGTAATTACTCACCTCTATTTTGGAGAGGGGGTGGTGGCTCTTAGATGCCGATTCCGTTCCAGTCTCTGATTATCCCGTCCACCATGCCGCTGGCCTGATAGACGGCGGCCCAGCTCTCAGGGTCGATGGCAAAGAACACCTCGCCCCATGTTCCGAACTGGCACATCATCACCATCACGTCCATCTTGCACTTCATCTCATAGAGACGGGAGTAGATCTTGTTGGCCAGTGTCAGACGGGTGTAGCGGTCCATGAAGTTATAGCCGTCGCCCTGACCCATGTTGTAGCGTCCGCCGCCGTCGGGTATCTTCTGGCGGATGATGGGATTGTCGGGCAGGCGTACCTTGCCGTTGTTCACCACGTCGATGAAGTCGTGGATAAGCCCCTCGGTCTCGATGACGACATCCGAGAGTTCGTTAAGGCAGAGGACGTAGTTCTTCACGGGGTGGGAGAAGATGTACTTTGTTACCGTGGGCACGGATGTGAGGATGTCGGCACTAAGGAGAAAAATTTCCTTGTAGTAGGCTGTCTCCTCACCGAAGCCGCGGACATTGGTCATCGTCAGGTGGTAGAGTTCCTTGATGCCCTCCATGGTGGCGGTGTACTGCAATATCTTCTTCTGCTTGGCAGAGATGGTGTCCAGACGCTCGTTGTGCTTATCCTCGATGGCCTTCTGCGCGGCGGTGTTGGCGGTCACCTGCCCGATGGTCTTGGGGTCGATGACAAGACGCCAGCCGGCAAAAGCCTGCGTGGTGGCAAAGAGGAGCAATGCCGCTGTAACTATGCAACGGCTTCTATAGCTGTCTTTGAACTTTGTCTGTATCAGTCTGATTTGTCCCATAGTGGCATGATTTTCTGTTTTTGGTTTACTTTCACCGCGAAGTCAAGGTACTTCTTGATACCGAGTTTCTTGCGGTCTTCCTCAATTTTCGTGATAGCAGTCTGTATGTCACCGTAGTGCCGCTCATAGACTTTCAGGGCTTCTTTCTCGGCGCGCTCGGTGGTGTAGGCCCAGTAGCACTCGGGCGGTTCCTCCACGCCATAGACGTCGGAGTACTGTCCGCGGCAGATCCACACTTCCTTAAAGTAGCTGCGGCCGTCGTGGTTGTTGAGGGCGTTGACGGTGAAGATCTGCTGTTTCTGCACCTGCGTCAGTCCGAGGATGGCACTGATGGCATCGTAACGGTCCTTGAACTTGCTCTGGTCAAGGAGAATCTTTACGTCAGAGTTGTTGATGATGGCTTCCTTGACGATGGGGCTGTCGATGACATCGTTGAGCTCCTGGGTCACCACGCCGGCAATGCCGTGGAACTTTCTCACGGTCTTGTAGAGGTACTTGATGTACTCTGCCATGGTCGGTGAGGAGATGGCTTTCCACGCTTCCTCGATGATGAGGGCCTTGCGGCCTTTCTTAATGCGCATTTTTTGAAGGAACACGTCCATGATGATGAGCACGACGATGGGGAACAGGACGGGGTCGTCCTTGATCTTGTCGATCTCGAAGACGATGAACTTCTCGTCAAAGAGGCTGGCATCAACGTCGTTGTTGAGCGTGTGCTCGAGCTCGCCGCCTTTGTAGAACTGCTCTAAGATGGCGGCGAAGTTGTCGATGTCGAACGTGATGCTCTTCTCCCTCATGATCTGCGGGATGCGCTCGATGGCAAACTCGTAGTAGCTGTTGAAGCTGAGGTTGTCGACGTGCATCTTTCTTCTTTGCTTCTCCATGCGGTCGATGCGCTGCTCGATGGTGATGAGGTAGTTGCCCTCGATGAGCTGGGGCATCAGGCGCATGAGCTGGCGGTTGGCGGCAACCTTCTCGCCGTCGGTGGCGGCCTTGTCGTTGATGAGGTCGTGGAGCTTGTTCACTTTCCGCTGGATTCGTGCGTAAGCTTCCTTCTCCTGAGCAGGATGTAGAGAACCGTCACCGGCCAGACGAATGTCAGCAGCAAAATCGAGAGGATCATATTCACTATCCGGTCCGCCAAAGGCAGATGGATCTTCGGATGTTCCGGGGTACTCTGGTTCGAGGGTGTTTGTTTCATACTCACTATGTTTGTATTTTTCTTCCAGTTCCTTACTGTGTTTCTCGTACGTGCCGTTCTTCTTGTCCTCTAAGAGCAGACGCTTGCGGAGCTGCTCGCGCTCGGTGTCGGTGAACGCCCTGAAGGGGGTGAAGTAGGACTCGTAGTACTCGACGATGGTCTGGTTGATGATCTTGTCCTCGATCTTCGTGGGTGCCTCGCTGCCCTTGAAGATGAGGAAGATGAGCGACTTGAGGAAGTTCTTCTTCTCGCCGAAGTTCTGGGCATACTCGGTGTCCGTAATCTTGAACGGATTCATCGAGATGGGTTTCTCTTTTGAGTAGGTGATGTAGGTGCCTTTGAAATAGCGGCAGATGCCTTCGTAAGAGTCGCCGGTATCGACCATCACCACGTCGGTGTTCTGCTCCAGGAGCTGGCGGACGACGGTGTTCATGTGGAAATAAAATGTAGCCTGATTATCAAACAGTTACAAGGTAAATGGTACAAAAATGTGCATGTCGAAAAAGGCTGTGTTTAGCGACTACTAAGGCAGCTACTCTATTTGCTGTTATGAAATATTAAGAGTCCAAGTCTTGCCTTTAACTTTTTATAAGTTCAAATTTCTCGTCTACAATTTTCCATGTTTGGAAAGTTTTGCTTACCTTTGCGGTAAACAACAACAGTTAGGTAGATATGGAGAACAATAGTTTAGGGATGATTATACGCGAGGAGCGGAAGAAAAAGGTCTTACGCAAGGCCAGCTTGGAAAGCTCATTGGCCTGAAAGAGTCTCGCGTGTCGAAGATAGAACATGGCGCACCGATAACGCCTGAGGTGCATCATTCATTCTTGGTAAGATGGGTTCGGCATTGCAGATTAATGTCATTGACAGATTTGGCTTCAACCAAGAGGAAAGCAATTTCGTCGTGTCTGTTATCACCAATTTCGCTGTCGAGAAGAAGGTTTCTCTCACACAAGCTTACAGCTACATCGTGACTTTCAAGGGGATGGATTTTCTACGCCAATACCAGGATATTGAGAAGACCTTCAGCAATCAAGAAATTGTCAATGATGTCTCACGTGTATGTGCAAATGGGTGGTTCATCATCACCTTGCGGACCAATAAGGTCGTAGATCACCTGGCATCGCAGTAACTGGGTTTTCCGTTGATAGATAGTACAAGGTTGCTGTTCTCCTTGTCCTATCACATCTTTTGAACTTAATCCGCTTCATTGAAGTTCGATTTCGTGTGTATATTTGCCTTTGAATCGGTCCATATATATTGCTTGATATAACCACTACCACCCATTCCGAAATGAGTTAAAATATATTTAGAATTAGGTAAGAGTTCTATGATATTCGGGCTATACACGCCTAAACTATCAAAAGCCCTTATAGAAAGATTTTCTGTCTTCCTATTAAAAAATATGGTATCGCTCTTTTCTGTACTATATGCATTAGCTTTTCTTATTGTATATTCACGTGTTCCAACGACATCAGGACTATCGCGGACTATTTTAAAGCTCATCAGGTTGTGAACTATGATGATTTGCTTCTTCTCGTCTACACAAAAGTTGTTGTCATCACTACATGATATGAATCCAAGGGTTGTGATAAAAAATAAAATTACCGATAAAATCTTCATTTCTTTTTCTGTTGATATTCGCTCCACCATTTATCAATCTGCTGTATTTTTTCCTTTTCAGATTTATTGCTTCTAAGCAAATTTAGAATATTTGATTTTAGATTTGTTTTTACATAATCTCTAAAGTCTTCATAATTTTCAGATCCTTTTTCAGCTTCTATCTCCCTTGGAGATTTGTCATGACTTAATGTCGACACATAACCAAAAATTGTTTTGACCAGGTATAGAGTGAGGCTCTTATCCCTGCATATTTGCTTTATATGACCGACTTCATGCGAGAATTCTCTCATCCACCAGTCGTAATATTCGTTTTGGGTGCTTCCAGACTCGTCAAAATACGTGGGTGAGACAAGCATCCTTACTTTCATGGGATCTGCACCAATAGTGATGCTATTGTTCTTTGGCTGCCCCGCAAATTCCTCTAACTTAACATTTCTAATGTATGTTTCTGATACTCCTGAGACGAGTGAAAGCAGGTGAGCTGTGGATTCCGTGAAGCGGTAATATGCCTTTCTTTGCCTTGTAGTTGTGATAGTACCAGTAATGCTGCTGCTTGTTGCCAATTCTCTTATTTCATAGTGAATTGACACTATCCCCTTAGGAAACAATCCACGAACATCCTTATAGTTTAAAGGGGAATTCTTGCAATAAGTGTACGCAGAAACAGAAAGGAATTTTTCGACCAACTTATCCACACCGTACCACATACTTGCTACGGGATCCATGTACCTCGCACCGTAATAGTACAATCCCGTCTCCTCATCAAATTCTTTACCGTTGAACTTGTATGGCATCTCATCGGATGACGAGTGTTCGTCAACGAGCAACTCACCATAGGGCAGGTAAGCATCATATTGCGTGATGTTACCCTTGCCGTCCGTGATGTAAGAGGTCGAACCCAAATGGTCACTATGGAAGAAGAAAGTCTCCTCCGTAGTAGTATCATTCGGGATATAGCCATAGCCTGCCTGTGGGTCGTCAGGAGTGCTCGGCTCATTCCAACTGACGGGTGTCCCCGGTGTGCTGCCCTCTGTCGTGTTATGCTTTGGTGTCTGTACCCAGCCTTGCGGCACATCGTGGTTGCCAAGTTCGGTGAGGACAGAGTTGTAGCCTACACCCGTATTCTCCGGGTCGCCGTAGGCACCTTTTTCCGTTGGTACGCCCGGAGCGATGCCAAGCTCTTTGTAGTATGCTTCCTTCTGCGACTGGATTTGGTTCATGCGCTCGGCATAATCTCGCTGACCGGCGGTGACGTAACTGCCGTTTACTCCATAGACATTGTTGAATGTGCCTGTGCCAATCCTACTTGCAATGCGCTGACTACCGATGAAGTAATGTTTGGTGAAGCGGTTCTTGCTTACCGTGAGGATGCTTGCAGGGTAGAGCGTGAAGTTATCCGTCTCATGGAACGTGATGCCCTCCGGTGCGCCGTTGATATACACGCCCTCCATCGTGCCGTAGCTCTTCATGATGCGTTCGCCACCGGCGTTATAGGTGTAGCGGCTCGTCTTGCCGTTGTCTGAAAGTACCATCAGGCGGTTGTCCTCGTCCCAGTACATCTCTCTTGTAGTATTTGTACTGTCATTCGTTTCAAGTATTGGGTTGCCGTTGGCATCATACGTGTAATGGTCGTGACCTATCTGCGTGGGAGCAGTGGGATGGCTATCATCCTCATATTTGTAGGTGAAGTTATAGCTCTTTGCCGTAGCCGTGGAGTCTACTTTCTGTGTCTTCGTGAGCGGCTCACTCATCAAACCGAAGGTCATTGCCATGTCATAGGAGGCATTCTTCGCCTTACCCGTGGCATGAATCAGGCGGTTCAGCTCGTCATACTGGTAGGTGTGCGTACTCGCCCCTCCCAACTTCGCCTTGTTGAGCTTCGTCAGTCCTTGCGGATTGGCGGCATTGGTGATACCGAGGATGTTGTCCACGGCATCATAGCGGTACTTGTTCTGCATCAATGTGCTGCCGCTGCCTGTAAGTGTCATATCCTGCAGACGCTGCCGTTGCTTGTCGTAAGTGTAGGTGGTCTCGGTGCCGTTGCCAAGCTTTTGATAGACGGTATGGCCGTCCTTGTCGTAGCCTATCTGTGCCACGATGCTACTCTCCTTGCCCTGCTTGCTGCTTGTCAGGCTCTCCACCTGTCCGGCGGCGTTGTAGTGGTAGGTGACCACCTCGCCATCGGGGTAGGTCATCGTCCTCACACGGTTCCAGCTGTCGTAGGTGGCACCATAGACGTAGGTGCGGATGTCCGCCACGCTCGCCATGACGGTGCGCACGGTCTTGGTGACCTCGCCCTGACGACCGTAGTAGTAAGCCTCTCCGCCCGATGCGTCCTCCACGAGGGCGAGCCGTCCGGCACGGCCGTACTTGTCGCCCGGCTGTCCGTAGGTGTAGGTGACCCGGTTGAAGAGGTTCTCGGGATAGAGTACTTCCTTCAGCCGCTCATAGTCGTAGGTGTAGGTGATGCAGCCCTTGTCAGAGATGCTTTTTCTGAGCTGTGCCGTGAGCTTGGTAAGGAGGTTGCCCGCCGCATCGTAGGTCATGTCCGTCTCGCCCGCATCGGGGTGGCTCACCATCAGCTTGCGGCCTAACTGGTCGTACTCGTATTTCGTCTCCCTGCCGTTGGGGTGCGTCACGGTCGTCACCTCATTCACGGGATTGTAGGCATATCTCACGGTGATGTTCTCACCGCCGGCATGCTGCACCGTCTCACGGTTGCGGCCCTTCCCGTCGGTATAGCTCTCCGCCGTCCTTCCGAGGGCATCCGTCACCTTCGTCTCCAGCATTGGAACGCCGCCGTGGCTGCCGATGGTGTAGGCGCTCTTGGTGGTGCTGCCGTCGGCAAGGGTGACGCTGACGGTGCGGTCGTGGGTGTCATATTCGGTCTTGGCCTGCAGGTCGCCCGTGGCGGTGTTGTAGGTGCCGATATTGCCATAGCTCTCCGTCGTGGGATAGTAGGCGGCGATGTTCCTGCCGAAGGCATCCAGCACGGCCCTGCCGCTGACGATGCTCACCTTGGAAGCACTGCCGCCGTTCCATACCACGCCCGTCTGCTTGGTCTGGATGGCACGCATGAGGGAGTCAGCAAAGGTGTAGGTGTCGATGTTGCCGTCCTGCGTGTAGTGGATGGTATGCGCCTTGCGCTCCCTGGGGAAATACTCGAATTTGATGGTAAAGGGCTGGCCGCTCTCTATCTCGTAGGGCGCGCGCACGGTGGCCTGTCTGCCCAATGCGTCATAGGTGTACTCCATCCGCTGGCCGTTGAGGTCGGTGGTGGTGGCGGGAGCGTTCCACAATCCGTCATAGGTGGTGGTGGAGCTGTAGCCGTAGGCATCGCTGACCTTCGTCACAAGGTCGTGGTAGAGGTCATCGTAGGTGTAGGCGTAGAACATACGCTGGTGGTTGTAGTTCTCCGGCTTGGTCATACGGGTGATGTTGCCGTAGCTGTCGTAGGTCATGTCGTAGACGGACGGCTTGTCGCCATTGTGGAGCGTAATCTCCGTGATCTCGCCGTTGCCGTCCACCTTCGTGCTGCGCTCACGGTAGGTCCTGCCGCCGCTGCTGACAGTGATATGGCTCGGTACGCTGACGATGTGCTTGTCCGTCAGCTTGTGATAATCAATTCTGGCATCGAGCTTCTCACCGGCCGCTGTCTCCTGATAGGTGAGGAGGTTGCCGAAATCATCGTATGTGTTCTCCACCTTCGTGGTCAGGCTGTCGCCGCTTGTCTCGTCGAAGTTCGACTGGACGACCTTGGTCAGGGCCGGGAAGAGCACCTCCATATTGTCGTGGTGGCTGCCGATAGTACCTGCACAAGCGGGCGCATCCTGTACCTTCACCGTCTCATAAGTATAGGAGGCACCTTGCAGCTTCCTGCCGGCCCCGTCATAGAGGCTCTCGTCCGTCACAAGGCCGTGAAGGTAGTAATCCCGATTGTTGGCATAGGTGTCTACAGAATAGCGGTAGATGTCGTGGCTTTCCTTCTCCGTGTCTATCTGCCGTGTCGTTACCTTGCGGAAGCCGTAGAAGTCACGCTCGCGGCGGTCGCGGTAGCCTCCCTCGTAGGTGAACTCGCTGCGCGTACTTGTGGCACCGTTCTCCGTATAGCCGCCGGTGGTCTCCACGCTGGACATCACCCAGCGGCGGCCGGGCATGTCAAAATTCGGCTCTGTCTGCTGGTAGCCAATATGGATATGGCCGCCGAAGGGCAGCGTCACGGTTCTCAGCAGGTTGGTACGCCCTGTGAGGTTGCGGTGGACAACGAGCCGGCTGTCACTGTTGCTGTAGACCAGGTCGGGCAGTCCGTCGCCGTCTATGTCCATCAGCGAGGCTACGGTGCGGTTGACACTCTCACTGTGCGATGCCTGGATGCTCGGAGTGATATTGATCCTGAAACCGAATGGGAGATGGATGGTAAAGGTATAGGCGGTGCTGCCATAATAGGCAACGGAAGATCCTAAATTGTC
>NZ_GL945017.1:1650821-1653405 GCF_000218235.1 Hallella multisaccharivorax DSM 17128
CAGACCGTTATGGCGGCGGCACCCTATGAGCGCATTCCNGTTTTCCGTGCCCGAGGGAAGCATTATCCCGGTCGGTCCCGAGATGGAATGGAGTGACGAGAAAGCCGCTGAGCTCATCGATCTTTATGTCTTTGCCGGAAGGAACGCTACGTTCACGCTCTACGAGGATGAAGGTATTAACTATAACTATGAGAAAGGCAAGTACGCCACCGTCATGTTCGCCGGATTCTCGTCCAACAGTATCACCCTTCTGCTAAAAAAACAATTCAAGACTGTCAGAATTTGGAAGCAACGGTCCTGTAAGGTATGCATATGCGCCCTCAAATGGTGTTGAAAACTCCAACTACTCTCACACCAGCTGAATAGTTGCCCTTGCATATATCTCGGGATAGAGTACTTCCTTCAGCCGCTCATAGTCGTAGGTGTAGGTGATGCAGCCCTTCTCGGAGATGCTCTTTCTGAGCTGTGCGGTGAGCTTGGTAAGGAGGTTGCCCGCCGCGTCGTAGGTCATGTCCGTCTCGCCCGCATCGGGGTGGTTCACCATCAGCTTGCGTCCTAACTGGTCGTATTCGTACTTCGTCTCCCTGCCGTTGGGGTGCGTCACGGTCGTCACCTCATTCACGGGATTGTAGGCATATCTCACGGTGATGTTCTCACCGCCGGTATGCTGGCGAAATTGTTGTCGGACGATAAATAGATACATTCAACTTCCTTCGTGTTTTTGATAAATATATTTGATATCAGGAGATATATAGAAATTTATTTGGGGAATAGGAAACTTGCTTAATTTGAAATCTTTTACATCTATTATATATCTAAATTCAACTTTTCTTATGATAACATAAGGTGGGAAATAAGGCGTATATAGACCTAATTCTCGAAGTTGTTTTTCCATCAATTTGACACAGATGTTAAGGCTATCTCCATTATCTATAATACTACTTTTATTTTTCCAATAATATGAAAATGTCCTTATGTTATTCTTTTTTGAAGATGAAATACTAAAATAGGAATAATATTTCTTTGCTTTCCAATCACTTATAGGAATAAACAGTTTTTCTCCGCTGGTATTTTTAATTTTGAATACCAAATTTATTTGTCTGGAGTAACAATTATGACCATCTTCATAAGTGTATTCTTTTGGATAATTATCAATTATTGTTACCAATTCGGCAGGAATCTCTACATTATTCTGACAACCTACTAATATAACAACAAAAAATAATACTGCTCCATAAGTTATCTTATTAATGTTTAACATATTCTGAAGGCTTATTATACTCTAAATATTTATATAATTCTTTTAAAGATTGGGTAGTTTGTCCCCAAGAAGGATGTCTTCGCTGCATCTGTAGAATTTTCCAATGTTGACCGCTATTTATCCCTAGTTCACCGTGTCCTGTGAATTCATGAACTCCGAGGACACTTTCGACATTTGATTCTGTTGAAAGATATGATCTTCTTTCGCTATCTCCAGTAGGATGAATAAATACCGTAAGTTGTATTTTATTTTTTTCTTTATTTGTTTCTGCAACAGGGGCATCTGACCAAGGCAAGACTGCATCATGATTATAAGTACCTGCTAATTCGTATTCTGGGCCGTCTGATTTTGTGTTGTAGTTTAATTTAACTATTGACACAGCATTATTTTTTAATTTGTTAGTTTTATATCCTTTTCTTTTAAGAACGTTTGTATAAATTTTTGAATAAGCGCGTGGAGATAAAGATACATTTTTATCATCTATTTGCCTGCACCCCCAGACTTTATAGTATATTTTTCGTTTTGAACGACCTATAACTTTAAATTTTGATATTATATAGATATGATCTGTTTTTGCTAAATTCTTAAAAACAAAGGATCCATTTTTTGTATAATACGAATCTCTTCCATCAGGATCCACCATATGTATTGGATTGTCTAATGTATATACATATCCACTCGTAGCTACATTCTTTTCCGCCAGTGGATCCACCCCATACCAAATACTTGCCACAGGTTCCATATACCTTGCGCCATAATAGTACAAGCCTGTCTCCTCATCCAGCTCCTTGCCGTTGAACTTATACGGCATTTCCTCTGTTGATGAGTGTTCGTCAACCAACAGCTCACCATAGGGAAGGTAAGCATCATATTGAGTGATGTTGCCCTTATCGTCCGTAATGTAAGAGGTCGAACCCAAATGGTCACTATGGAAGAAGAAGGTCTCCTCCGTTGTCGTATCATTCGGGATATAGCCATAACCGGCCTGTGGGTCATCCGGATTGCTCGGCTCATTCCAGCTGACGGGTGTCCCCGGTGTGTTTCCTTCCTTTGTGTTATGTTTCGGTGTCTGCACCCATCCCCTTGGGAACACTGTGGTCACCAAGATTGATGATAATCGTGTTGTAGCCAACACCCGTGTTCTCCGGGTCACCGTAGGCACCTTTTTCTGTTGGTACGCCTGGGGCGGTGCCAAGCTCTTTATAGTAGGCTTCTTTCTGCGACTGAATCTGGTTCATGCGCTCGGCATAGTCCTGCTGACCGGCGGTGACGTAGCTGCCGTTCATGCCATAGACATTGTTGAACGTGCCTGTGCCAATCCTA
>NZ_GL945017.1:1653455-1664325 GCF_000218235.1 Hallella multisaccharivorax DSM 17128
CCTCAAGTCTTTTTTATGGGTAGTTTAACAGAAATTGCGCGCAATCCGCATTCAATTAACACTTATTATGGAGTTATTGACACACTGTCAGCTTTGCCGTTGTCGCTTAACACCATCAGGCGGTTGTCCTCGTCCCAGTACATCTCTCTCTTGTAGTATTTGTACTGTCATTAGTCACAAGCGTAGGGTCGCCGTTGGCATCATACGTGTAATGGTCATGACCTATCTGTGTGGGAGCGGTGGGATGGTTCTCGTCCTCGTACTTGTAGGCAAAATTGTATGACTTAGCCATCAAACTTGAATCTACCCTCTGCACCTTTGTGAGCGGTTCGCTCATCCGTCCGAAGGTCATTGCCATATCATAGGTTGCGCTCTTTGCTTTTCCCGTGGCATGAATCAGGCGGTTCAGCTCGTCATACTGATAGGTGTGCGTACTTGCCCCTCCCAGCTTCGCCTTGTTGAGCTTTGTCAGACCTTGTGGGTTGGCTGCGTTGGTGATACCGAGGATGTTGTCCACGGCATCATAGCGGTACTTGTTCTGCATCAATGTGCTGCCGCTGCCTGTAAGTGTCATATCCTGCAGACGCTGCCGTTGCTTGTCGTAAGTGTAGGTGGTCTCGGTGCCGTTGCCAAGCTTTTGATAGACGGTATGCCCGTCCTTGTCGTAGCCTATCTGTGCCACGATGCTACTCTCCTTGCCCTGCTTGCTGCTTGTCAGGCTCTCCACCTGTCCGGCGGCGTTGTAGTGGTAGGTGACCACCTCGCCATCGGGGTAGGTCATCGTGCGCACACGGTTCCAAGAGTCATAGGTAACTCCATAGACGTAGGTGCGGATGTCCGCCACGCTCGCCATGACGGTGCGCACGGTCTTGGTGACCTCGCCCTGACAGCCATAGTAGTAGGCCTCGCCGCCCGACGCGTCCTCCACGAGGGCGAGGCGTCCGGCACGGTTATACTTGTCGCCCGGCTGTCCGTAGGTGTAGGTGACTCGGTTGAAGAGGTTCTCGGGATAGAGTACTTCCTTCAGCCGCTCATAGTCATAAGTATAGGTGATGCAGCCCTTGTCAGAGATGCTCTTTCTGAGCTGTGCGGTGAGCTTGGTAAGGAGGTTGCCCGCCGCGTCGTAGGTCATGTCCGTCTCGCCCGCATCGGGGTGGTTCACCATCAGCTTGCGGCCTAACTGGTCGTACTCGTATTTCGTCTCCCTGCCGTTGGGGTGCGTCACGGTCGTCACCTCATTCACGGGATTGTAGGCATATCTCACGATGATGTTCTCACCGCCGGCGTGCTGCACCGTCTCCCGGTTGCGGCCTTTCCCGTCGGTATAGCTTTCTGCCGTTCTGCCGAGAGCATCCGTTACCTTCGTCTCCAGCATCGGAACGCCGTCGTGGCTGCCGATGGTGTAGGCACTCCTGGTGGTGCTGCCGTCGGCAAGGGTGACGCTGACGGTGCGGTCGTGGGTGTCATATTCGGTCTTGGCCTGCAGGTCGCCCGTGGCGGTGTTGTAGGTGCCGATATTGCCATAGCTCTCCGTTACGGGATAGTAGGCGGCGATGTTTCTGCCGAAGGCATCCAGCACGGCCCTGCCGCTGACGATGCTCACCTTGGACGCGCTGCCGCCGTTCCATACCACGCCCGTCCGCTTGGTCTGTACGGCACGCATGAGGGAGTCGGCGAAGGTGTAGGTGTCGATGTTGCCGTCCTGCGTGTAGTGGATGGTATGCGCCTTGCGCTCCTTGGGGAAATACTCGAACTTGATAGTAAACGGCTGGCCGCTCTCTATCTCGTACGGTGCACGCACGGTGGCCTGTCTGCCCAATGCATCGTAGGAGTACTCCATCCGCTGCCCGTTGAGGTCGGTGGTGGTGGCGGGGGCGTTCCACAACCCGTCATAGGTAGTGGTGGAACTGTAGCCGTAGGCATAGTCGATTCTGGCATCGAGCTTTTCTCCGGCCGCTGTCTCCTGGTAGGTAAGAAGGTTGCCGAAATCATCATAGGTGTTCTCCACCTTCGTGGTCAGGCTGTCGCCACTCGCCTCGTCGAAGTTTGACTGGACAAGGGAGGTCAGGGCCGGGAAGAGTACCTCAGTGTTGTCGTGATGGACGCCTATAGTACCTGCACAAGCGGGCGCGTCCTGTACCTTCACCGTCTCATAAGTATAGGAGGCCCCTTGCAGCTTCCTGCCGGCCCCGTCATAGAGGCTCTCGTCCGTCACAAGGCCGTGAAGGTAGTAATCCCTGTTGTTGGCATAGGTGTCCACCGAATAGCGGTAGATGTCGTGGAGTCTTTTCTCCGTGTCTATCTGCCGGGTCGTCACCTTGCGGAAGCCGTAGAAGTCCCGCTCACGGCGGTCGCGGTAGCCTCCCTCGTAGGTGAACTCGTTGCGCGTACTTGTGGCACCGTTCTCCTTGTAGCCACCGGTGGTCTCCACGCTGGACATCACCCAGCGGCGGCCGGGCATGTCGAAACTCGGCTCTGTCTGCGCATAGCCGATATGGATATGGCCGCCGAAGGGCAGCGTCACGGTTCTCAGCAGGTTGGTACGCCCTGTGAGGTTGCGGTGGACCACGAGCCGGCTGTCACTGTTGCTGTAGACCAGGTCGGGCAGTCCGTCGCCATCTATGTCCATCAGCGAGGCTACGGTGCGGTTGACACTCTCACTGTGCGATGCCTGGATGCTCGGAGTGATATTGATCCTGAAACCGAATGGGAGATGGATGGTAAAGGTATAGGCGGTGCTGCCATAATAAGCCACGGAAGAGCCTAAGTTGTTGGAGATATTGTGATTCTTGTAAAGCTCATCCTCCGGCTGTAATCTCACCTTTGCCGCTGAACGTCTGTCGGCTTTCAGTAGAATTGCACGGCATTGCAAAGAGGAATAAATTTTTTGTCCCAAGGAATTCCTCTTTCGGCTTCGAGATGCTGAGCCTTGGTTAGCCCCAATACTTTTGATTTTCCCATAACTGACAGTAAAATGGGGATTCCACGTACTTGTTTTGTACAGACTAAAATAGTTCACTTACTTAATCCTCCTTATACCATAACATACCAAAGAGGATGATAAAATAGCTTATTAGCCATAAATAATATCCTATGCCCTTATCCCCGATATTATAAATAATATTTTCATCTCGACCAATAATAGAATCATGACAAAAGTAAAATGAAATGATCATTGTTATAGACAATACCACTAAGATGAAAAGAGTTTTCATTCTTCTCTGTTTCACCCAAAGAGAAAGAATATAAAAGTAGGTGATATTACTAAACCATAATAGGGTAAAATTAACTTTTCCATTCAATAGAAATACAATATCATAAGGGATCATAATAATTCCTCCTATAAAAAAGTTCAAACATGTTACATCATATGCATATCTAATATGTATATCTGCACTTGCCTGTGCATCAGTTACATATAGCGTATTAAACAAGGCGAGTATATATAATAATACACTTATTCCTAAAATGTAGTATTTATGTTTATTATTAATTACCATGAGAATCTCGTTGTATTATATTGACTTCTATGTAGCCGTAAATTACGCAATGCTTTCGCCGTCTCAGTATGAGTGCCTATATTATATCCAAGTCTTTCAGCGTATTGGGTTGGCTTACCTTCTCTATATATCCCTAACTTTCCTCTAACCGCATGTTGTGCTGTTTCAAGACCATCGAAAGCAGCTCGAGCTGCATCCCAAGATAGGTCGTTTTTTCCAGCAACATAACCTGCTGCAAAATTACCTATATCTCGCGCAGATGCGATATAGGTTTTGCCACCTAATCTTACACGCATTCCTCTATTATGGTAACTTGAATTATTATATAAAGCATCACCAATTTTTGTTCCTGCTCTCTTAAAGTCATATTTTTCTCCACCAACAGCATTCGGCATGTAAACCATAAGATTTGGAGTATCTTTCATGAAATTACTAAGAAATTTTTCTCCTGATTTATCAGACAAGTCTATAACTGCATTTTTGACTGCATTACCTCTCTCATCCATGAAAGAATATTTGGTAAGCATTCTTCCTATTACTTTTTGATTTTTAGTCCCATAATGAACATAAATGTTCAAATCATTACCAGCAAATCCACCGACGACACTATATTTACCATGTAGCGATGGGGTCACCTCAACATGATATCCATCAGGATCAGTAATCTTTATAGGATTAGCAGCTCCATATGTGTAGACACCAATAGTAGGATATTTTTCAGTTAGTTTATCCACCCCATACCACAAACCTACCACTGGATTCATATACCTCGCACCGTAATAGTACAGTCCTGTCTCCTCATCCATTTCCTTGCCGTTGAACTTGTACGGCATGTTCTCGGATGAAGAGTGCTCGTCCACTAACAGCTCACCATAGGGAAGGTAAGCATCATATTGGGTGATGTTTCCCTTGTCGTCTGTGATGTAAGAAGTGCTGCCCAAATGGTCACTATGGAAGAAGAAAGTCTCCTCCGTTGTAGTGTCATTTGGGATATAGCCATAGCCTGCTTGTGGGTCATCCGGATTGCTCGGCTCGTTCCAGTTGATGGGTGTTCCCGGAGTGTTTCCTTCCTTTGTGTTATGTTTCGGTGTCTGCACCCATCCCTTGGGAACACTGTGGTCACCAAGATTGATGATAATCGTGTTGTAGCCAACACCCGTGTTCTCCGGGTCACCGTAGGCACCTTTTTCTGTTGGTACGCCTGGGGCGATGCCAAGCTCTTTATAGTAGGCTTCTTTCTGCGACTGAATCTGGTTCATGCGCTCGGCATAGTCCTGCTGACCGGCGGTGACGTAGCTGCCGTTCATGCCATAGACATTGTTGAACGTGCCTGTGCCAATCCTACTTGCAATGCGCTGACTACCTATGAAGTAATGTTTGGTGAAGCGGTTCTTGTTTACCGTGAGGATGCTTGCAGGATAGAGCGTGAAGTTATCCGTCTCGTGGAAGGTGATGCCCTGCGGTGCGCCGTTGATATACACACCCTCCATCGTGCCGTAGCTCTTCATGATGCGCTCACCACCTGCGTTATAAGTATATCTTGAGGTTTTGCCGTTGTCGCTTAACACCATCAGGCGGTTGTCCTCGTCCCAGTACATCTCTCTTGTAGTATTTGTACTGTCATTAGTCACAAGCGTAGGGTTGCCGTTGGCATCATACGTGTAATGGTCATGACCTATCTGTGTGGGAGCGGTGGGATGGTTCTCGTCCTCGTACTTGTAGGCAAAATTGTATGACTTAGCCGTCAAACTTGAATCTACCCTCTGCACCTTTGTGAGCGGTTCGCTCATCCGTCCGAAGGTCATTGCCATATCATAGGTTGCGCTCTTTGCTTTTCCCGTGGCATGAATCAGGCGGTTCAGTTCGTCATACTGATAGGTGTGCGTACTTGCCCCTCCCAGCTTCGCCTCGTTGAGTTTCGTCAGTCCTTGTGGGTTGGCTGCGTTGGTGATGCCGAGGATGTTGTCTACCGCATCATAGCGGTACTTGTTCTGCATCAATGTGCTGCCGCTGCCTGTAAGTGTCATATCCTGCAGACGCTGCCGTTGCTTGTCGTAAGTGTAGGTGGTCTCGGTGCCGTTGCCAAGCTTTTGATAGACGGTATGTCCGTCCTTGTCGTAGCCAATCTGTGCCACGATGGTACTCTCCTTGCCCTGCTTGCAGCTCGTCAGGCTCTCCACCTGTCCGGCGGCGTTGTAGTGGTAGGTAATGACCTCGCCATCGGGGTAGGTCATCGTCCTCACACGGTTCCAAGCTACGTAGGTTGTAAAATCAGCGTGACATCCTTTATTATTAATCGAAAGCATAGTAAACTGTAGAAACTCTATTATCCACATTACAGATGATCTGCCTTCCTCTGAATTCCATTTTTAACGATGCAGGAACCATCCTTGTATGTCCTAATTTTAGTATTCTACCTGTCTCAACTCTATATACACTATTTCCATCAATATTGGAATTTATTTTATTTATAATAGTTATAATGGACTTTTCCATTTCTGCTTCTATAACTGTACTATCTGAGTGATTAGGATAGATAACATACAAACTTCTCCCATTATCACTTTGTACACTATCTTGAGAGAACTTGTTAGTCATGTTGCGTCCTTCCTTATCTAGTACTTTAATAGAATACAAACTATCAATACTTCCATTTCTCCCTGGAGGAAATGGTGCTTTTAAAAATTCATAAGTATAATTGCAATATACTATATCAAATGTTAACAAATAATAATTACTATAAGGTTTATCTTTAAATTCTATCTTTTGTAAATTCGCATTTACAATTTCATAATTAAGAGGTGCTCTGTCTATACAAAAATCTCCTATTACATAAAACAGTGCTATTATAAAAAATAATCCTATAATTTTCTTCATCTTGGTAAAATAAATAGTTGATGCATTCCATTCATATGATTTCCAGATGTTTTGTGATGGAAGGATGAGCCCCATGACCAATATCCGATTAAGCCACTCTTATTAATACTAGTTATATTTATATAATGATTAGTTTTCCAAGATGACTCGATTCTTCCTTTCTCCACATTATAATATGTGGTTGCAATAACAAAATTCTTCTTAAAATCAATTTCAGAGATTTCATTATTCGTTGGCCAATTATTCATCATGCCTTCATCCCGCCCCATAAATCCACTTACAAAACGCTTTATAAATCCAGGATACATAAATGAATTCAAGCCTGATTCACCTTTAAAAGTATTAATACTCTCAATATAATTGTTTGTGTTTATAATTGCACCTTGCATTATGGCATCTACTGAAGAAATACCACCCCCACGATTAGGAGAGCTTAAATCTCCCAGTGTACCTTTCTCCATTTCTTCTGTAACCGACAAAGTCATGTGTCCACCTTTGGGAGTATAAGTACCCATAGTATATAACCCAATTGCAGTTTGAGCATATAAAACGGGGTCTGTTTCTGCCATATATTTACAAAGTACTGCAGCCCCACAAGTTCCATTGTTTCCCTGCCTAATTGAGCTAGGATCATTTATTTGTTTTAATAAATCCTTTACAAAGACCGACTTAGGAATATTCTTAAATACACTTGTAGTATTCCTATTTGCAAGAAACTTATTTACAATTTCACATGCGCCATCTTTATCAGCCATGCCCGTCGGATCCATTAGCACTATAGGATTTGCATGACAATACAGATAAGGTGAAATATTTACATACTTCTCTGCCAGCGGATCAGCTCCATACCACAGACTCTTGACAGGATCCATATACCTTGCGCCATAGTAGTACAAGCCAGTTTCCTCGTCAAACTCCTTACCATTAAACTTATACGGCATATCCTCGGATGAAGAGTGTTCGTCCACTATCAATTCACCGTATGGAAGGTAAGCGTCATATTGCGTGATGTTGCCCTTGCCGTCCGTGATGTAAGAGGTCGAACCCAAATGGTCACTATGGAAGAAGAAAGTCTCCTCCGTAGTAGTATCATTCGGGATATAGCCATAGCCTGCCTGTGGGTTATCGGGGGTGCTCGGCTCATTCCAACTGATGGGTGTCCCCGGTGTGCTGCCCTCTGTGGTGTTATGTTTCGGTGTCTGTACCCAGCCTTGCGGCACGTCGTGGTTGCCCAGCTCAGTGAGGACAGAGTTGTAGCCTACGCCCGTATTCTCCGGGTCGCCGTAAGCTCCCTTCTCGGTGGGCACACCGGGAGCTACGCCTAATTGTTTGTAGTATGCTTCTTTCTGCGACTGAATCTGGTTCATGCGCTCGGCATAGTCCTGCTGACCGGCGGTGACGTAGCTGCCGTTTACTCCATAGACATTGTTGAATGTGCCTGTGCCGATTCTTGATGCTATGCGCTGACTACCGATGAAGTAATGTTTGGTGAAGCGGTTCTTGTTGATGCTTATTATAGGAGCAGGATACAAGGTAAAATTGTCCGTTTCGTGGAAGGTGATTCCTTGTGGTGCGCCGTTGATATACACGCCCTCCATCGTACCGAAGCTCTTCATAATGCGCTCGCCACCTGCGTTATAAGTATATCTTGAGGTCTTGCCATTGTCCGACAGTCCAAATAGTAATTACATTATTAACGAATACGTTTCCGTAAGACAAGATGTGTCGAATCATTGTCAAGTATGATATATCTCAATCCTATCTCATTTGCCTTATCTAATATTTTAACAGCATATCTTCCATTAAGTGGATTAGATGTTGATTCAATAGATATAGAATCAGGATTTGTGCTAATGACTTTCCATTCTCCTTTTCCTTCTTCTTCAAGCTCCAGTAATCTTTTATAAGATACCTCTGTTTGTAAGTATTTCTTATTAGTAATAATAGGAGGCAACAAGACTGAGTGACCACCAAATTTAAGATTCCCGTCTATAAAGTATATATTGTCTACTCTATCAATCCTAAGGCTATCTAACACCATAAAGCTGTAGCCCTGCAATGATCTATTTAATTTATTAGGCCATAAGCATACAAGTATAAACAATGTGCAAATACAAAGTAGTGCTATCCATATTTTTTCAGTAACGAACAAGTGGAATCGGTTTATTTTGTTTCGAATCATATCTTCCTATTAATTTTAAAATTTCATTCCCATATTTGGTAACATCACTATTCCCTAAAATGTTCTTTCCTTCAAAAACATAATCTATTACTCCTCCTATGAAATTTGAATCATTTTTATATTTTGTAGGGAATAAACTTATACTGTTTGTTACGACTTTGCTTGCATGAAGTAATAAAGAAGTCTGATATTCAAAATTAGCATCATCATAATAATTTGCATAAGTTTGATAAGTATCCCATGCTGTTACAGCAACATCAAGAATCAGCATACCACGCGCAGCACCGACTGCCTTAGGAGACATAGTTCCAATCGCAGGGTGTTGTTTGACTCTTCTATCTGGCAATCCTGTGGATTTTGCTTTTACCGCCTTAGATTTGATACTGCCATCCCCATCATTAAAGCCTACTGGTTTATTCTTGTTGTGAAGATATTGGGGGGATGGGATGGAACCATTCATGTGCGCAGCATAATCTGAATTAGACATATATGCTACTGTTGTATTTATACCAACCTCATTATATCCCCAATTATGGCTATCATTATTTGCCCGGTGAAAATAATTTTGAAATCCCTTACTAAAATTATTAATATTAAGTACAAACACGCCATTACCAGCATACTTTATCAATGGTCCACGCTTTATCCATGGCTTTGGTCCAAATAACCAATCCCAAAGTCCAGAAGATTCTCCATTCGGATCTACGAATTTAACCGGATTGTCCAGTGTATACACATAACCTCCCGTAGTGGCATATTTCTCTGCCAACGGGTCTACCCCATACCACAAACTCGTTACTGGGTTCATGTATCTTGCGCCATAATAGTACAGGCCAGTCTCCTCATCCATTTCCTTGCCATTGAACTTATACGGCATTGCCTCACTTGATGAGTGTTCATCAACTAATAGCTCACCGTAGGGAAGGTAAGCATCATACTGAGTGATGTTGCCTTTGTCATCGGTGATGTAAGAAGTAGAGCCAAGGTGGTCGCTGTGGAAGAAGAAGGTCTCCTCCGTAGTAGTATCATTCGGGATATAGCCATAGCCTGCCTGTGGGTCGTCAGGAGTGCTCGGCTCATTCCAACTGATGGGTGTCCCCGGTGTGCTGCCCTCTGTCGTGTTATGCTTTGGTGTCTGTACCCAGCCTTGCGGCACATCGTGGTTGCCAAGTTCGGTGAGGACAGAGTTGTAGCCTACACCCGTATTCTCCGGGTCGCCGTAGGCACCTTTTTCCGTTGGTACGCCCGGAGCGATGCCAAGCTCTTTGTAGTATGCTTCCTTCTGCGACTGGATTTGGTTCATGCGCTCGGCATAGTCCTGCTGACCGGCGGTGACGTAGCTGCCGTTCATGCCATAGACATTGTTGAACGTGCCTGTGCCAATCCTACTTGCAATGCGCTGACTACCTATGAAGTAATGTTTGGTGAAGCGGTTCTTGTTGATGCTTATTATAGGAGCAGGATACAAGGTAAAATTGTCCGTTTCGTGGAAGGTGATTCCTTGTGGTGCGCCGTTGATATACACGCCCTCCATCGTGCCGTAGCTCTTCATGATGCGCTCGCCACCTGCGTTATAGGTGTAGCGGCTCGTCTTGCCGTTGTCCGAGAGTACCATCAGGCGGTTGTCCTCGTCCCAGTACATCTCTCTTGAAGTATTTGTACTGTCATTTGTTACGAGTATTGGGTTGCCGTTGGCATCATACGTGTAATGGTCATGACCTATCTGTGTGGGAGCGGTGGGATGGCTATCATCCTCATACTTGTAGGCAAAATTGTATGACTTAGCCGTCAAACTTGAATCTACCCTCTGCACCTTTGTGAGCGGTTCGCTCATCCGTCCGAAGGTCATTGCCATATCATAGGTTGCGCTCTTTGCTTTTCCCGTGGCATGAATCAGGCGGTTCAGCTCGTCATACTGATAGGTGTGCGTACTTGCCCCTCCCAGCTTCGCCTTGTTGAGCTTTGTCAGTCCTTGCGGATTGGTGGCATTGGTGATACCGAGGATGTTGTCCACGGCATCATAGCGGTACTTGTTCTGCATCAATGTGCTGCCGCTGCCTGTAAGTGTCACATCCTGCAGACGCTGCCGTTGCTTGTCGTAAGTGTAGGTGGTCTCGGTGCCGTTGCCAAGCTTTTGATAGACGGTATGGCCGTCCTTGTCGTAGCCTATCTGTGCCACGATGCTACTCTCCTTGCCCTGCTTGCTGCTTGTCAGGCTCTCCACCTGTCCGGCGGCGTTGTAGTGGTAGGTGACCACCTCGCCATCGGGGTAGGTCATCGTCCTCACACGGTTCCAGCTGTCGTAGGTGGC
>NZ_GL945017.1:1664375-1819724 GCF_000218235.1 Hallella multisaccharivorax DSM 17128
GGAGCGTAATCTCCGTGATCTCGCCGTTGCCGTCCACCTTCGTGCTGCGCTCACGGTAGGTCCTGCCGCCGCTGCTGACAGTGATATGGCTCGGTACGCTGACGATGTGCTTGTCCGTCAGCTTGTGATAATCAATTCTGGCATCGAGCTTCTCACCGGCCGCTGTCTCCTGATAGGTGAGGAGGTTGCCGAAATCATCGTATGTGTTCTCCACCTTCGTGGTCAGGCTGTCGCCGCTTGTCTCGTCGAAGTTCGACTGGACGACCTTGGTCAGGGCCGGGAAGAGCACCTCCATATTGTCGTGGTGGCTGCCGATAGTACCTGCACAAGCGGGCGCATCCTGTACCTTCACCGTCTCATAAGTATAGGAGGCACCTTGCAGCTTCCTGCCGGCCCCGTCATAGAGGCTCTCGTCCGTCACAAGGCCGTGAAGGTAGTAATCCCGATTGTTGGCATAGGTGTCTACAGAATAGCGGTAGATGTCGTGGCTTTCCTTCTCCGTGTCTATCTGCCGTGTCGTTACCTTGCGGAAGCCGTAGAAGTCACGCTCGCGGCGGTCGCGGTAGCCTCCCTCGTAGGTGAACTCGCTGCGCGTACTTGTGGCACCGTTCTCCGTATAGCCGCCGGTGGTCTCCACGCTGGACATCACCCAGCGGCGGCCGGGCATGTCAAAATTCGGCTCTGTCTGCTGGTAGCCAATATGGATATGGCCGCCGAAGGGCAGCGTCACGGTTCTCAGCAGGTTGGTACGCCCTGTGAGGTTGCGGTGGACAACGAGCCGGCTGTCACTGTTGCTGTAGACCAGGTCGGGCAGTCCGTCGCCGTCTATGTCCATCAGCGAGGCTACGGTGCGGTTGACACTCTCACTGTGCGATGCCTGGATGCTCGGAGTGATATTGATCCTGAAACCGAATGGGAGATGGATGGTAAAGGTATAGGCGGTGCTGCCATAATAGGCAACGGAAGATCCTAAATTGTCGGAGACATTGTGATTCTTGTAAAGCTCATCCTCTGCCATGAAGCCGTCACCCGTATTGAGAGTTACCTTCAGGTCGCTGCCGTCGAGGCGCAGCAGGTCGGGCAGACCGTCGCCGTTGACATCCGACAGCATGGTCTGCGTGGAGGTAAGGTCCTCGGTGTCGTTCTGTCCGGCATTGATGCTGAAAAGGCCAAGAACAGGGACGCAGATGCCAAGACCATCACCAAAATTGCTGTTCTTGCTCGACTCGAGCATGGCAAGACCGGATTCTGTCTCAGCCGAATAATTATAGCCAAGGCCATAGCGCACCTTGCCGGAGGTCACCATATCGGGCAGACCGTCTCCGTTGAGGTCCTCCCAGCCCTGAACGGTCTCGGAGGTACCGCTGGAGAAGTTGCCGCTGGCAGCGCAGGAGAACTCGGAAACGATACCTGAATGGCTGGCCCCCTGGCTGTTGGCCTGCATACTGCTCATGATCTCCTTGTCGGTCTTTGCATGGGCAAAGGCTGTCTTGGCCACTGCCATCTGACTGTTGAAATTCTTGAAAGAGTAGTCATCGGGATTGGACGAGAGTCCCACGTCGCCTCCTATGTTGCGGGCCTCTCCCCTGGTGGAAGCGTTCTCCACATCATATTGCAGTTCCTCATTCCCAAGCGTCCCGGTCGGTGTCGTAAGCTGTGCCTGTACCTTTCCGTCATGGTCGCTCAGCCAGTCGGGGTAGCCGTCTCCATTAAGGTCCATGGCAGAGACACGGGTATAGGACTCCTGTTTGCTGTGGCTCTTGTTGATGCCAATGCTGGCCCCCAACGAGAAACCAAGGTTGTAAGTTTTGCCCTTCGACTTCGATTCCGTGAGCAGGACCGGAG
Source organism: Hallella multisaccharivorax DSM 17128 (assembly GCF_000218235.1). Lineage (GTDB taxonomy): Bacteria > Bacteroidota > Bacteroidia > Bacteroidales > Bacteroidaceae > Prevotella > Prevotella multisaccharivorax. The sequence continues at coordinate 1,666,221 of NZ_GL945017.1, forward strand.
CAGGCAGTCCCTCACCGTCCAGGGCATAGTCTACGGTGTCCACCACGATGTCATCCTCACCGAGGCGTGACGGGCGCATGGTGTCAACGGTGATGAACGCGCTGTCGGTGGCACTGACGAAACGGTCAGCCTTGGGCTGATAGGACATCGTAAAGAAGTCCTGCCTGTTGATATCCATGCCATTGGCCTCCACGGCGTTCTCGTCGATGTGCCCGTCATGGTAATAGGCGTTGCTGTCCTGTACTTTCATCTGCTCCTTGGGAATGGCAGCGAACCGCCGGGTGCCGTTCCATGCGAACTCGCCCCAACCCTTGTAGAGCAGGCCAACGTCAAAACGGTTGTAGCTTGAATAGACCGAGGCATTGACGGCCGCTATCTTCACCTGTCCCAAAATGGCCGGCACGGCGAGACCGGCACTGTCCACCGAGTCACGCAGAACCTCCAAAGTGGCCGAGGCTGAGCTCAGCTCGTTCAGCAGGGAGAAGGTCACCTGAACCTTGCCGGCCGTCATCTTACGGGCAAGCTCAGTGCCGTCCTTGATATGGATACTGGCCACGGACAACTGGTTATTGCTGCCCAAGGAAAGCTCCTTCCTGTAGAGCAGGGAACCCTTGTCGTCCTTGATGGTCAGATGTACGGTAGCTGGAGCTGTGTCTTTGTCCGATGTGCGGCTGACGGTAAGGTGGGGCATGAGCGTGAGGCCCTTTCCCAGATGAGATTCGCTGGCCGAAAGCCTTGCGCTGACAACGGTGTCAGGGGCAAGGACGATATTCTTGTTGAACATCATGCGCTGGGGAGCCAGCACATATTTCGTGGTGTCGGTGTAGAACGCCGGTGACCAGTCAACCTGCTGCCAGTCGATCGGGCTGCCGGTCTTGATCATGAAGTCGACATTGGCGGCCTCTCCGGCAACAGCCGTTATCGCACCGGCGAAAGTGCCCGAGGCGACAACGGTGTCGGCCTTCAGCGTCAGGCTGTCGAGCACGGTCTGGTTGCCATCCTTGTCGGTCTTGATGACAGCTAATGTCACGTCATCGGAGGTCTTTTGCTTGCTGAAGGTTCCGTCGAAGCGGTTCGTCCTGCCCTCGGCGACGGCTGCCGTGGAGTACTCGCCATGGATATAATCCTTGCTGCTCTGATAGTGTGTAAGGTCAGCCCCGGCATACCTGTCGGCCTTCATCGAGGTATAGGTAATGGCCGGATCCCACTCCACCTCGTCTCCCACGCCGGAGTAGCGTGCGCCGACCCTGAACGTGATGTAGTCGCCCTGACTGACGCTGCGGGTAAGGACCGGCACATCGACCGCGCCGGACTGCAGCAGCGTGTCCTGCCAGACAATATCACTGTTAAACTGCATGCTCAGGCTGACGCCGTCGCCGGTGTCCGAGCGTTTGCTCACACGGCTCGTCACTTGTATGGTACCTGCGTAGGGCGCTCTCCATACCCTGACGACATCATGCAGGGGATATTCCTGCTCCAACGAGTCGCGGATGGCCTTATAATCGGGGACAAAGGCCTTGACTATGGACGGCTGGGCAGCGGAGAGGATCTGGTTCTTTGTGTTGGCACTGGACGGCAGGAACCTGACTGTCTTCCCGTCGCTGTGGTTGAAGTATACCGTACCGTTGCAGGCTATGTCTATCAGGCCGTCACTGTTGAAGTCCTGGAAATAGACTTTCGTCTTGCTCTGGTCGGTTGTCTTGTCGACAGCATAGCCGGCACTGCCGGGGCCGAAGCCCGTGGCGACATTGGCATTAAGGGAGTGACTTGTCACCGTGCCCTGGGAGAAGCTGGATATGCCTTCTATGTCTCTTTGCTCCCCGAAAGCGGGATGACCGAGGTCATGGTTCTGGTTCAGGCGATAGTGCAAGCCGTGCCGGTCCTTCCATACCTTGTCGGGCATGCCGTCGCCATTGATGTCCACAAGGGCCACTCGGCCCTCATTGCTTGACTTGGTATGACTGTAGGAAGCTCCTGCATTGACAGACGCCGGTCCCCAACCGGCTCCGACCATGACACCACCGCCTACGGTATTGCCCTTGGCGGAACCACCGCCCAACAGGGACAGCGTCGGCGTGAAATTGCCAACCACGGACTTGACGAGCCTGCCATAGTTCTCCTGCTCTGCCGTATAGACGACAGCGTCTTTGGAGAACAGGTTGGAAGGGCCTGTCACATCCTGGTAGTAATTGAACTTGTGCTTGTCGACCGTATCGTTCTTCGAGTCAAGTTCGGTGATACCCGCCAGCATGGTCTTGCCGAAGACACCGGAAGTGTAGTTCATGAGGTAAGCACGAAGCTGCCTGCCGTTGTTCTTGACAGTGACACGTTTCAGTAGGGCTTTGTCGGTCTGCAGAATGCCTAAGCGGCCGCTCTTTACAACGTCTTTTCGGAAAGAACCGGTGGAGTCCACGTCAAACTCAATGCTGTAAAGTCCCTCCTCAGAGCCGTAGCCGGTATAGGTGTACTTCGTTGGATAGAGGTTGTTGCCAGTCTTCGTGTAATGGAAGGCGGCGAAGTTGCCGTGTACGTCGGTGACGCGCTGAAGGACCCACTTGATGCGGTTGCCCTTGGCGTCGGTCAGCGTCGTCTCATCGCTCACCTGACCATTATAGCCGCCATAGTAGTAGGTGGTCCCGTCCTTGGCGGTTACCTCCCAGTAGTAATCCTTCGGACTGTTTCCCCGGCGGACAATCTTGCTGAAGCTGCCCTCCACCATCGGGTGGAACGTCTTGTCGGCCTGTCTTGCAAGCGAGTCCGTCCTGCGGTAGAGACGGTCGCTGAGCTGCTGTCCCATGAGGAGGTAGCTCTCGCTCTCATACTTCTCATCGAAGCGCGGCACGCCCCAGCGGGTCTCTATGTCGATGCTCTGCAGTGGCATACTCCAGCCATAGCCGACGAAGCTGCTGCCGCCGTCGCTGCTGTACTGCAGTCCTGCACCGGCACTGATGTCATTGCGTCCCGCCGGTGTCTCAAAAGGATAGGATAGGCTTGCCGTTCCATTCTGATTGGCAGTCGGTGCCTCTATCTGCCGGATGCCTGCGGCGGGGTCGGCGGCTTTCAGCTCGCTGATGCCCGTGGGGACATAGTTCTGTGTCTCCGGACTCTCCGGGACCTTGATGATGCCGTTGATGACATCGGTGAAATGGGAGGTCTCCGCCATCGCCACCTCACGCCGGGTGTCGATGCCCTTTGACTGGAGCATCGTCCATCGCTGGTGCTGTCCGTCATAATAATAGGTATGAATATCATCAGCCGTATAACCCTTCGGGATGAGGGTGCTGTCGTAGGGTACGCTGATGCTGGCCAGATGATGGACGAAATGGTTGCCATGAGGGAGAAAACGATAGCCGGAAACGGTATCTGTACGCGCCATCAGCGTATCACATCCGCCCGTGACGTTCACCATGCCCGTGGGTAGTTCAGGCAGTTCTCCTCTTCTGAGTGGGGTGATGCTGAGAACCTTGCCGTATGCCATGGCTTCACGAGGCACGGCAAGCTGGGCACGTCCCACACAGAGCGTGTCGCTGTCGGCGTTGGAGAAGAACTTGCTCACGGTACGTCTGCTAAGGTCAGCAAGAATGCCGTTGGATAATCTCCGGACTTTGTGTGTGGCTGTACACGCACTTCGGCTTGTGATTATGCGACTGGCCGGCTTCTTGGAAGAAGTACTGTCAACGGCATGCTTTTCCTGCCCGGCCTTGTCCGTGGCGCGAGAATGGATGGGATCTTCTGACGCATTCGCAGATACCGCCTCGACTGCCGTCCTGTTCTCAGAACGGCTCCCCTGCCTGTTGCAGGATGTCAGGGCGAGACCTGATAACAATATCAGTGAGAGGAAAAGGGTATGCGTTGAATGCTTCATCGTTTGCTCTGTCTTGTTGACAATTCCAGTGGCTGTTTATTTTCTTATCAGTTTTACGGTTCTCTCTTGCTTCCCGCTGCGAAGGGTCAGGAGATAGACACCCGGTGAGGGCAGGTAGACCTTCGTGGCGAAATAGGTGTCAGGGGCGTAGAAGCGTGTGCTGACCGTGGCGCCGCCGGTGGTATAGAGCGTCATATCCAATGGGGCGGCCTCGCCAAGCTCCACCTGCACATCGGCATATCCGTCCGTCGTAGGTACTGGGCTTATCCGTACATGGGAGAAGATACCACCATCATGATCTGTCGTGCCATCAAAAGGTATCTCCGTAATGCCTGTCGTGGAGATTTGAAACTCATTCTCGGCGACATTGCCCATACGGTCGGTGGTGGACAACAGATATTTGCCTTCTGCCAGTCCTTCGGCGCTTTGGAGACTGTCGCCGGTAGTGCGGTCGAAGATGGAAGCACGCTCGCAGCGGAGTGTCATTCTGTAGGGCGGTATGCCACCAGTCACTCTGACATCGAGGCTTCCGGTACTTCCGTTCTTCTCGCCGGGCTGTCGGACCTCAATGGTGGTGAACATATCCTTGGCAGCTCGGAGGGTGAACACGTCTTTTCTTCCGGGCTTGATATTCTGGAACACGATGCTGTCACCGGATATCTTTTCTACCTTGTAATATTGTAATGTCTTGACGGAAAATTGACCGGTACCTGTCGGATCTACGGCAAGATAATAGCTCTCACCATCGGAAAGGGGCTGTATCTGGCGGAGCTGACGGCTGTCTGCCACAAGGTCTACCTCTGTTCCGGTCATGTTGGTGGCAGATGTGCTCCACCTCCTGCCAAGCCATTTACCGTATGCCTTGCTCGTAGCGAAGGCAAGCCTGCCGTTGTCATCACCCCACAGCAGACTCTGACCGTCGTCAAGACCCTTTCTTGTATATACCGTAAGGAAGGCTCCGTCCTCACAGCTCCTGCCCTTACCGATATGAAGGGCTGACAGTGAGTCGGTGATGATGCCGGCGATACGGTGACCATAGACCTTATTGGCATAGGCGTTCCAGATAACCGCACCACGGGAGTTCAGATAGCTGCTGCGGAGGGATATACCATATTTCAAGGCAAGACAGCTCTCCACACGCTGCCGCTCCACATCGGATAGCTGGCGGTTATAGACGACATACTCTTCTGTACAGCCGTCAAGGTTTCTCACTGGCAGTTTGGCATTGGGAGTACGGCCTATAAGCAGCGTCTGGCCGTTGCCGTTGCCTAAAGATGTGGTATAGCTGTACAAGCGCATCTCGGGAAGGGAGTCCTTGACGTAGTTCATGAAAGTGCCGTGACCGAGGTCTGCCGCACGATTCGTTGTCTGTATGCGTGTGGTATTCTTTTCGCTGCCTAAGCTCCAGATTGTCTGCTCCTCTGGCCCAAGGACACGACTGACACCTACGTATGTAAGGCCTGTTCCTGGTGCAATCCGTACCGATGCGGTGTCACGGGTCCATATCTCCGGCTTTCCCACACCTCCCGGTGTCTGGGCGGCGGATGATAGCGCAAGGGCGAGAAGGACGGCTGTTATGAGGTATCTCTGTTTCATGAAGTGACGCTTTAAGGTTATTCTTTCTTGTTCAGCGGCAGGCTGTAGCCAATGGTGAAACTGACATACTGCACGTTATTCTTACGCTCCTGATAGCTGTAGTCATTGGGGCGTGTGCGGAGCAGGTCATTAAGACCGAAGCCATACTCGATACCGGCCTCCAGCCCGCTTCTCGGGTCTGCAAATCCGATCTTGACAGAGGGCATGAAAAGTACGCGGGCTTTGAGCGACTCCCTGAGATGGTCCTGCGTGCGCTCTGCTTGCTGGCGGTACACCTGTCCGTTACGGTCATTGCTGAAATCAATATGGCGGCTGCCAAAGGGAACGGCTGCACTGATGCCTGCACCCATATAGAATTTCGGGAATGCGTAGAAGCGGAACATGAGCTGCGGAGCAAGGAAATCATAGTGGAACTTTGTTGTCTCCGTGACATCCTGCGGTAGCTTATGCTCGGTAATCTTGCTGGAGAGCCTTGTATAGTCCACCCCCAGCTCCGCACCGAGGCGGCGGTATTGCCAGGTGCCGAAGATGCCTATACGGGGGACGATGCCGCCTTTCTCCTCCATCGTGAACGTCGGACGCACGTTGTAGCTCTCAACAATGCTTCCCAGTCCCGTGATCTTGGAATATCCAGTCCCGGCCCTGAGACCAAGGCGGAACAGGTGCCTGTGACAGAAGCTGTGCCGCGGGCCTGTCGGGGAACCTGTAGCTTCGGTGCTGGATGTCGTTGTCTCCGTATTTTGGAGATGTCTTTCTTCCTGCTTCTGTGCTGGCTGGCAGTCGGACTCGGCATTCCGGTTGTCCGCATGACCTGTGTCGTTACCAGCGGATGAGGAGACGGATGAAGATGAGGTTGTTGGAAGGGATGTTGATGTATTGATTCCTTCTGAGACGGCGGACTTTGTCCTGTAGTGTGCCCTCGTGTGAGAAATATGGGGTCCCCAGCTTGCTACCTCGTCCGTATGGGGCTCTCCTTTTCTTCTCACCTTGCTGGATATGGCATCCTTATCATATATACGCTTGCCGACCTCTTGCTGTGGGGAGCCGACAGCCTTGCGTGTGGAAGCTATTGGGGTGCCTGTGCCGGAACGCACGGTTTGACGCCGTGCGGGAGGTTCTTCCTCCGGACTGTCCTGCGTACATCGCTCTATGCCGAAAGCTACTGCCACGACGATGAGGACTCCTGTCAGGATATACCGATTGCGTCTGTTGTCTCTGTGTTCCATAATGTCTGGGATTGTGGAGGATGACTACAAATCGAAAAGGTAGCTGACGCTTAGCTCGACAGTGTGGCTGTGAGTGGACTTCTCCACCCAGTTGTAGTCGTTGCGTTCCGTTTTGATGGTGGAGGTGACACCGTAGAAATACCGAAGGTCTATTCCCCAGTGCCTTCCAATCTCATAGCCGAAGCCGCCTCCGATGGCCACATCTGGCTTGCCGGTCAGTTTCTCCTTCATCAGACGCTCTGTCTCTGCAACCGTAGCGAATTGGTAACGGGAAAACTTCTCCTCTTCCTGATTGCTGTCATAGGAAATGCCCTTGCCATTGAGGTTGGCTCCGGCCCTGCCGCCAACGGCGATGTTGAAGCCTTTTCTCCATGGATAGACTTTGAAGAGGGCGGTGAGACCAAGGTGGTTGTAGCGGGGTGTCACCTCGTAGTGCAACCCCTCCTTGTCATCATAGACCAGTTGGGAGGCCTTCTGCCAGTAGCTGATACCTCCTTCAATACCTATAATGGACTCTGGAGCGTGGTATTGTACGAAGATACCTGCCGTCGGTACTACCTGCCATTTGTCCTTGAAAGTGTAGTTGGAATAGTAATCCTCCGGAACGAGAATCTTGTCCATGCCCGGGTTGACAGACATTCCGCCACCCAAGCGAATGCCTAACTGGAAGGAAGATTCCTGTGCTGAAAGGTCACCTCCTAACAGAATTAGTCCTGAGAATATGACTGCCTTTAATAAATGGTCCATATTTAGCGGCTATTACTTTTTTGCAAAAGTATATAAAATAGGATAAATAAAACGATATTTTTATGGTTTTAACATAAATAAATAGCAAATCTATGGAAATATCTGTAAGAACGTGTAAATTTGGAATATTTTCTGTATAAAACACTATATTTTGAAATTAAAAATACTCTCTCAAGATTATGGCCTCGCTTAAGACCATATGGTGCTGCACAGAACGTAATTACATGGATATGGGCGTTGATGGAGATATGAAACGGATTACATTTGTTCTATATTGCCGTGGATGGCATCCAACTCAGCCTTGATACCTCTGATTACTTTCACTGCAGCCTGAGCCTCCGGCATGATGACCTTATGGAAGTAGTTCTTGCTAAGCTTGTCATCAATGGCCAGCTCATTGGCACGGTGCATGACTTGGTTGAAGTTGCCGCCGAGCCACGAGAGTTGTTGCTGATACTTGTTGTAGAAGGTGAGCAGCGTCGTCATTGCTTCTATTCTCCCTCTTGTTCGTTTGTCGTCGAAACGGGTGACAGCATCACGAATCATGGCACTCGTATTGTCGCCGTAGCTTTGTGCTTTCTTCTGGAAGAGCTGCAGCTCTTCATCGTTGAGTCTGACTTTGCAGACATTGTTCCTGTTGGTATCGTTCATCTGTTGAAGTTGTTAAAGTTGGTAGTTATTGGAGATTGGAATTCACATTGGGCAGTCTTTGAGTTCATGGCCTCTTCATATTTCAAGAGATAATCCGGGAGTTGCTACCGAGATTTCATCCCCAGCTCCGCTGGCAAGTGACTTTTATGGTCATACGACGGCGAATGCCTCGTGTAGCCACAAAAGTACAACTTGCTATTCCCAATTGACTGCCGTAGCGGTATGTTTTGCGATATATATGGCATAATGTCTGTTTAAGGTGCTAAATGAGGTATTTCCCGTAGTTGTGGAGCGATCGTGATTAGTCGCAGACTCAGTATTTTACTGGCTCAGACTATGCGATTGATTACTTTTATCACGTGATAACCGTGATAAGTATGATAACCTTTATCACGTGATAACCGTGATAAGTATGATAACATTTATCATGTGATAACCATGATAAGTATGATAATCTTAATCATGTGATAACCATGATAAGTATGATAACCTTTATCAATTGACCCAGATAAACTCTAACTCAAAGATGGGGAAAGATAGATCAGATAGAATCTATCTGCGGATTGCTCAGCTATATCAGATAGAATCTATCCGCGGATTGCTCTGATAGATCAGATAGAATCTATCCGCGGATTGCTCTGATTGATCAGATTGAATCTATCCACAGATTGCTCTGATTGATGAGATAGAATCTATCCACAGATTGCTCTGATTGCTCAGATTGATTTTATCTTTCCCCAACCGTTGCGGATTCTCGAACATAAAACAATATATTTGCTCAAGCAAGTTGTTTGCCCAAGTGAGATATTTGCGAGTGCAATATGCTTGCTCAAGCAATATGTTTGCGCATGTAATATTCTTGCTCAGGCAATATGCTTGCAAGAGTAATATATTGACATAATGCTTTGCCACAACGTCAGGACATCAAGGGTTTTGGTTTTCGTTTGACTTCCGCTTGCAGGGCTTTGAGATGCCTTTCGGCCTTGCGTTCGTCAATGTTAGCCGCGGCATCGTCCGGATAGTGGGTGTCGCTGCATCCTCCGTCGGTAATCCACTTCATCAGTTCGTCCTGGAAAAAATAGAGCTTGTTGCCACGCTTGTGGAACGGTATCTTCCGCTTGGAGGTCATTTCGTAGATGGTCGACGGACTCTTGCCGAGTAGTTTGCTGGCCTCCGTCATGCCGATAGGTGTGTGCTTGGCTGCAGCGCACGTGCCGCTGGCGATGGACGACAACAGGGCGATGATCGTGTCGCACTTCTCATGGAGGGATGCCAGAGATTCCGGCATCCCGTCAAAGGTAAATGTTCTCATGGTAGTAGTTGGTTGTGGGGTAGGTGTTTGGTTTTCCATAGTATCAAAATGTCAGTAGGTTATGATGATGTTTTTCTATTCTAAAAGTATGTGAGTATGTGAGCATGTAATAGTATGACAATGTGAGTCTCATTTCAATGAGATTTTTTTTGTTGCGTCACGCTTGAGCGAGCTGACTACGTCGGTATAGACTTGTGTCGTTGACACGTCGCTGTGGGTGAGCAGCTTCGAGATGGTGTATATGTCGGTGCCTGCTGCCAATTGCAATGTGGCAAATGTGTGGCGGAAGCAGTGGAAGGTGATGTGCTTTGTGATGCCTGCCGTCTTGAGCCATTTCTTCAGATGATAGGCTACGATGCCCGTGGTGAAGTCCTTGAACACCTGACCGTCCTTCCGTTCTCCGCACAGCTCTACGGCCTCGTCGCTGATGGGAAGGAAGCTCTCCTTCCGGGTCTTCTTCGTGCGGAAGTGGAGCATCCAACCGCCATCGGGCGAAGGCTCGATGTTGTCCCATTTCAGTCGGATGATGTCGCTGACACGTAGTCCCGTGAGCACTGAGAACAATGCCGCGCGTCTGAGCACCTCACTCTTGCAGGGTGTGGCCGACAGACGCTTCACCTCGTCAAGGGTCAGAAACTCCCTCGGCGTACTGTCGTTCTCTGCTTTTTCCAACTTCGTGGCGACATTCTCCTTGAGCTTGCCGTCCCCGAAGGCAATACGAAGCACCGCCTTCAACTTGCACAGACAATTGTTGGCCGACGATGCCATCATCAGTTTGCCGTTGCGGGCGCACTTCTCCGACATGAGGTAGCTGAGGAACTTCTGGCAGTATTCCACGGTGATGTCGTCGAAGCAGCAGCTGCCGCCACAATAGTTCCTGAAGTGCTCAAATGCCGTCCGCCAGTTGTGCCCGTACTCATTCTTCTCCATCTGCTTCTCGAAATAGTCGAGGAAGCTCTCACGACCCTTGGACCGGTCGAGAAAACCGAACTGTTCGTTGATCACCGACTCCGTGCGGTGGCACTTGATGAGTTCCGCCTTCTTCATCATCGAGCGGTTGTACTCCTGCTGGAACCGCTCCACAGGATTGGCATAGATGTATATGCCCAGATACTCACGCCGTGTCATCCGACCCGTCCGGGGATGGCGGATGGCAGGGTAATAGTCAAGGTAGAGTGAGACCTTGCCCTTTGCCAGCTTCCGCTGGCGCACTGTCACTTTTGTACAAAGGTTTGTCATAGTTATACTTATTTTTTCGTTTCAAATTAACTGACTAAATTTCCACTATCGCTCTGCCGGGAGCAGCTAAATCTTTTACAAAGATTTTGCAAACGAGCGCAATGAAAGCTTGCTTTCACATTGCCGAGTGCAGCTAAATCTTCTACAAAGTTACGACCGATTACGTCTTGCAACAACTGTTTGCAGTCGTTTGGTCTTGTTGATGCCTTATTTTCCATGTTTTACCCGTACATTTGCCGTTTTTTCGAAACGGACGGACTCGGATTTGGTCAATAGCACATACCCGTTTCTGACGGCTCATGTCGCTCCCTCGCGCTTTTCCTTGGTCGACGGGCTCTTGTCCTCAGCCTTTCTGCGCTCCGCTTCCCAGTCCTCCTTCAAGTAATAGAGCCGGTTGCCGTTGGCCTTCTTCGTCCTCACATGGTGGGTGTTGGCGAACCGCCTGACCTGTGTCTTTCCCAATCCATAGATGCGCATGAGCTCTCCGCAGGTGTACCAATGCTCATTCAGTGTCCTGCCCAAACGCTCACGTTCCTCACTGACGGCCTTGTCGACAGCCTCCTTCGGATAGCATGTAGTGCCGAAAGCGTGGATGGACGGAATCTGATACCGCATCCTAAGCGTATAAAGACGACCGTAACTGTAGTCGAACTTCGCGCAAATCTCCGCCATCGTATAATGTGTGTCGTGGGTGACACCGACGGGGGCGCGGTCTTTGGCAGCCCGTTTGGACACTCTGCGAGTCTTGGCACCCTCATTCGCCTTTCCCTTGCTGTCCTTTCCCTTACAGTCATGCCATTTGTCTTTTGAGAAGATCGACTGTGAGAGCGCCTCACCAAGTGCCGCCTCTATCATGCTGAGAATCTCCTTCCGTGCGACGACCGTCACGCGTTCCGAGAGTTTGACCGGGTGTAGCTTTCCACGACTGACCATCGTGTAGTAAGTCCTCAGGCTGATGCCGAGCATCTCCGCCACCTGCCGCGGGCGGTAGAACTCCTGTCGAGAGCCCACGCCGGCAACGCTGCCGCCCGTAGTGTTAAGTTGTGTTTCGTTTTTCTTTCCCATAGTGCTTGTCCTTGTGAATTTATCCGTTTTCCGCTTTGCCCGGCAATTAATGTGCAGTGGCGTCGCAATATCTGCCTTATGGTGCAACATCTTATGCCGCGGCACTTCATTGTCAAGTTCCAAATGTGGTACAAAATTAATTAAAACGGATGGAACCCACAATAGCCATTTGGGAAGACTGCAAATGCTTGTTAACTGATAATCAACCGATTACTTGCGACCGTTTGCAGCCGTTTGCCAACATTAATGTTCATGTGGAAGGACTTGCCGCTTCCGCTGGGCCCGATGCAGAAAAAATTGGCGTTGTCGGTCATCTTCACGCTGCCTTCCTTGCCGGTGATGTCGATGCATACGGGCAGGCCCTGACGGTCGGTGTACCAGGTCTTGAGAGGTGTGTTCTCGGAGTGTTTGAGGTGCTCCTTGAAGAAGAGGCAGAGGGCTGCGTTGTTGAGCGTCAGGAAAAGGTCGTAGTCGGGGTTGAACGAGTAGGCATTGCCGGGGAAGGAGTCCATGAAGAGCTCCAGTTGGTTGTAGGCACTCTTGCTGGCGAAGATGCCGCACTCGTAGAGCTTGGTCTCGATGAAGCTTGTAACGGGGGTCAGCTTCTCGGCCTTGCAGCTGACCAGCAGGTTGAAGTTGGTGTAGACGAGCAGCTTGCTGTCCTGGGCAAGGAGGTTCAGCACGGCTTCGATGTCGGCCTTGGCGATCTTGTTGCTGGGGTCGGGCATGGAGCCGTGGCGCTTGGCCTTACCTTGAAGCTTGCGGAGGAGCTTTCTTTGCTGAGGAATTTGTATGACCTGGTTGTAGATGACGCAGTCAGTATCGGGTATCTCGCTAAGAAAAGCCAGCAGGTCGGTGGCGATGACGTAGCCGTTGACGGCGACGGACTGGTAGGGCCTGATGAGCGATGGCAGGTCTATCTCGTCCACGTCGATGATGTCGAAGGATTTTACGACCTTGTCGCCCATCCTCAGGCAGTCGTCACCGGCCTTGAAGCTCTGCATCGAGAATGGACCGGCCTTGAAGTGGAACGCCATGAAGCGGTGGAGGTACTCGTTGACCTCGTCCTTCGTGAGCTTGCGGTGCCAGACGCCGCGCTCCTTGAGGATGTCCATGACCTTGCTGACCTTCGTGTGGAAGTCGATCCAGGACTTTGGGTCGTACTTCACGAAGGCGGACTTCACCGCCTCCTGGGTGATGATGAGGTAGGTGCGGATCTCTGTGTATGGGCGGCCGTTGAAGTAACGGAAGTAGCTGCGCGTGAGGAACTCCATGTCATCGGTGATGGCATGGTGGTAGCTCTGACGGCAGAGGATGTCCTGTTTCTGAAGGGCGTAGCCTTCGCCGAGGGTCTGGACGATGTTGTTCAGCACGTCGGTGTAGGCGACGTACTGCACGGCATCGGTGGCATACTGCTGCACGGGGTTCTCGATCTCGATGATGACGGACGGATTGCCGTTCTTCGAGAAGAGAACCGTGTTCATCAGCTTGCCATCGGCATCCTTGATGTCCTGGAGCTGGGCGAAGAGACCGTCAAGCGGCTTGTTCTTGGTACTCATGGGTGTATTATCTTTCTTTTTAGGTCTTTATCGAATGTTGTTTTGGGCTAATGCTCATACATTTTACAGTAGTAGAAGTTGCCGCGGTGCCGTTTCTTGCTGTGCAGTCCGCTGCGCTGCTTCACGTAGATGGAGATGATTCCCACGGCTATGAGGACGACCATGATGATGAAGCCTACGAGCTTGCCGAAGAGGATGGACGAGAGCAGAAAACCGAGGAAGCTGATGCCGATGGCGGCAGCGGCATAGGTCAGGAACCTGCCGCGGATACCCATGAACTCCAATGGTTTCTGGAGTCCCTTGAAGACCGGGATGCCGTTGAAATTGATGTCCATTAGGCTGATATTTTGTTTAGAATTATGTTTACGTTATATATAGTTCTTAAGGTGGATTTTCAGAGTTGAAAGGTGTCCGAGCCGACTCTTTACTTCGGTCGGACACCTTGTAATCAGTAGCGTGTAATCACTTGAAGAACAAAGGCAAAGCCTCGCTCATTGCAAGGAATGCTATACAGCCGCCAATCGTGAGCATGATGGCCTTCTTCACGTCCTGATCTCCGTTCTGTAGGCTCGAAAAGGCAACGCCCATTTCCGCCTTACGGCGGTGGGTCTTCGCCCATCTGCCCCCGAACCGTACGTACATGTTTCCACGTATACGGCTCTCTTGACTAACAGCTCTATTTGAGTCCTTGCTGAATCAGTGAAAAGCACTCTGGACACACCACAAGAGTCTTCCTATGGATTGCCATCATGATTTTCTCTGACTCCTTATCACCTTTTAGGTGATTTAGATTGCGAACTTCATGGACGATTAATCCATCAACGTGCTCTTTTCCGCAAAGTTCACACACCCCCGACCGAAGTCTTTCAGGTATGCTTGGGAACGGGATAGAAATCCGATGTGGAAGAATGTCCACTTTATGGTTAATATCAGCGTTCCTGCGCTTAAAGCCTCCATTATAGAGCATTCTGAACTTCTCTTTACCCTTCTTGTCCTTGTAGGGAATAACAAAGTCTTTGTCCTTGCGGAACTTCTTCTTTACCTGCATGGATGAAAGATTAAGTTTCTGTCCAAGAGTCTTATATAGACTCCACTCCATAATGTAGCCAAAAGTAGAGCACACAGAAGAAGTGTTATACGCAATGGAGAAATAGTTGTAGAATCCTCTGATTTCACTGTTGTATTGTGCGAGAATCTTGTCGGGCTCAAGTGCTATGAGCTTCCCACGAGACTTTGAACGCCACACATCTTTCCCTCGGATTTTCTCAATTTTGAGAGCCTCCAGGACAGATAGTTTCTTTCTCGCAGTCTCAATGTTCACTGTCAGCACAACAGAACCATTAAAGACTCTACTACGGATTCCATTCTTGTTTCTCTTCACTGAGTTGGATTTTCTTACAGAGATTTCATATCCGAGAAACTTGGCTTTATCCTGCGCATTGGTGATGAGCGTCTTCTCGTCTGATAGTTCAAGATGCATTTTATCGCTCATAAACTTGGCGATGTCCGCTTTCATCTTTTCGCAGTCGGCCTTGCTGCCTATGACTCCGACAAGGAAGTCATCAGCATATCTCACATATTGCAATCTTCTGTAATTTTCATCCATTGGCTCCGTGGGTGACATGCTGAGCTTTTGCTTGCGCATACTTTGATACTCTCGTATCATTTCCGCACGCTCATTACGGTCTTCCGCAGAGTTAATCTTCTTCTTCAGATTGCACATCCAAGTATTCAAGCAGTAGTACTTGTTGTTTCTCTTTCGTCCATCCCCCTTGGTAAACTTATCAGCGTATTCCGCCATATACTTGTCGAACTGATCGAGGTAGATATTAGCCAATATCGGGCTAATAATACCCCCTTGAGGAGTTCCCGAGTATGTATTATGGAATACCCAGTCCTCTGCATAACCCGCATTCAGGAATTTTCTAATCAGTCTTAGGAAGCGCTCGTCTGCTATTCTCTTTCGGAGAATGGCTATCAGAACGTCATGGTCTATGTTATCGAAGAATCCTTTAATATCGCCTTCAATAAACCACTTTGCTCCCGAAAACTGCTTCTGAATCTGAGCAAGTGCAGTATGGCAGCTGCGATTAGGTCTGAAACCATGGGAAGTCCACTCAAAGTATCCTTCATGGATGGCTTCAAGAATCATCTTCACTACCTGTTGCACCAGCTTGTCACTGAAAGCAGGGATACCCAACGGGCGCTTCTTACCGTTTTTCTTCGGTATGTACACTCGCCTTGCAGGGAATGGCTGATATGTCTCGCCTCGGAGACTTTTGATGAGAGTGTCAATCTGTTCAAGGGTGAACCCTTCGGCAGTTTTATTATCAGTGCCTGCCGTCATATTGCCTGGTTT
The DNA here is from genome assembly GCF_000218235.1 of Hallella multisaccharivorax DSM 17128. Taxonomy (GTDB): domain Bacteria; phylum Bacteroidota; class Bacteroidia; order Bacteroidales; family Bacteroidaceae; genus Prevotella; species Prevotella multisaccharivorax. The sequence continues at coordinate 1,681,840 of NZ_GL945017.1, forward strand.
GGCGTATATGATTTGATAGGCAACTTCAAAGAACTTTCTGTTGAACAGATTTCGGTACAGCCGCTCGAACTTGTAGTCCGAATCTGAGCTGTGTTCGCTTAGAGCTTTTAATACGCTCTCTGGATTTCTTAATGAATCACTCATTTTCCTTTAAATCGTATTAAGTGTTAGTACTCATCTCCCCTTCGCCATGTACAAGGCTTTCCCTTGCTCGGACTACTATGGGAGCTCCGTTGTCATATCGGATATTCATGGGCCCACCCCAATAGCCTTTCGGCGTTCCGACTTAGACAATCTCCGTTTAGCAATATGCCAACTTGGCACGACAGATTGTCGGATACGACTTTCATCTCCTTCCGCTTATTGCGGCTGCGGTGTGACACGTTCTTGGACAAAACCTCAAATGCAGGGAGGCTGCCTGTCACTACTATGGCGATTCTAACTACCTTCCGCCATAACCACTTCGATTGTCGCGAGATTATCGTTCAGTCAGTGTAGACTTTATCCTCGTATCTGTCTTTCTCCCTTGCGCCTCAGTCGTGACATCGTAATTAGTCAACTTAGCGCTTTTCGAAAACTTGCATACAAACGCAGTCTTTTCTCTCTTTTATACCGACGTGCTATGTTCCCTTCCGGGGTTTCCCCCTCGGGTAAATCGGTCGGGAGTAGGTCATCGAACTCTGACCTAACCTCTTGCCAAAGAGGTATTTAGCATATTACCAATACGGACGCACGCATTTTGAAATAAATGGAGAACGCGCCGACCAGTGCGATGACGGCAGCAATGGCCTTCATCAGGTTGCTCACAGGGGTCTGGTAGCTCGATACCTCGGTGATGGCTTTCGTGAATCCGCCGGCTCCTTTGCTCTGGGCGAAGGTCATGACGGCACAGAAAAGGAACATTCCGAGGAAGGCGGCTACACGCTTCACGGGGATTCTCTTGCATGCGCTCATGCAGGAGTTCATGATGGTTTTGGTTGAAATGGTTTGTAACATAAGTTTGTTAAGGTTTTTCTTCGTTACAATTTAAAGACCACATGAAAATGGAAGATGGGTGAGTGCCACTCACGCGGCCGTCTGATCCCCTTGCCTCACGGCGCAGCCCTCTTCCGAAAGCTGTCTTATAAATTTTACAATGAAAAACAATCTATCAATGCTAGAGAATGCTAAATATTGAATTGTGGCGGAGCCTCACGGTTCGACCGTTCTGATTTTTCTATTGCTTGGCGTTCGTCCTCATCTGGGACGCGTTCCGATTCTTTCTTTACCCATAAACTGTTGATTTGTCTGAGTGCCATTTGAGCATCGTCAAGGGAGACATGTTTGGCCTCCTTGCTGACTTGTTCGGCAGTCTGGGTTCCTTGCAACTTTGTGTGCTGCTTGGTGTCATCAATCTGAACTTTCAGAATGTCAAAGAATGCGTCGCTGTGGAACTCCGGTTGCTTCGGGGGCTTGGGAGGCTTGGAAAGTTTTGACTTCTTTGCAGTTGATGAATTTACAGAATTTTCTTTTTGTGTATGTGACTCTGACGGAGTTTTCTCTTTTGAAGGCTCTTTGCCTACGGCATCCGACACATCAGGGGAAACAGTATGCTCAGGACCTATGAAGAGGACATTTAGCTCTTTAGACTCAACGCCATCAGTGGGTCTTTCCTTCTGTTCCGCAGTCTTATGACCAGATGCGGATGAACTATCGTCCTTTGAAGCGGTCATCTCATCGGTCAACATCTCACCACGTCTGAGCTTGACAAGCTCATTAATGCGTTTTTGTGTTTCTGCGTCGGTTGGACGTGGACCAAAGTCTTCTGAGGTCTTACCTTCGGACTTAGCATCGTCTGACCCGAATGGAGTCGCTGAGGGAGGAGGTGGTGCTGATTGCTCTCCATCGTCTTTTCCACCGGACTCTCCATCGGCAATGGGATGTGCTGTGACAATCTCTTCCGGTGTATGAGATGAGGTACTCTTAGCGGTGGCAGACTGTTGGCTTGGCTCGTCCTTGTACACGGAGATGGGCTTGAACTGCCCCGCCTCGTCGGAGATGTTGATCTCTACGTCCTTGGGCTTGGGCATGAACTCTGCGGGATCCTTCTTGATGAAGAGGTCGTGGATGATCATGCCCGTGTAACCCAAGACATAGAGCACCAACACAATTATTACTATACTGGTGAATGCCATAAGCTACTCTGCAAAAGGTTGGGACTCGTCGCGCTCGATGCCGGTGACACTGTTCTTGCCGAACACCTTGTCTCCGACTTCCTGGACTTTGGGGACGTAGCTCACCGTCAGCTGCTCGCCCTCGGTGACGGCATACTCGTCTATCTCCTTTTGGCCGAAGACTTCAAGGAGAATATCCCCGTCATCGGTCTTGAGTACAAACTGCTGGGCGGCCCATGTGCTGCCCTTCTTGGACGTGCCTGTCCTCACGGGCAGGACTTTCTTGATCGTTCCTGTGATTTTCATGGTTGGTAGTCTGATTATATGTCTGGATTAGTTGATGGTCTGTCCATTTACCGACACGGCCGGAGATGCTGAATTTCTCTCCGTTTCCTCCGTACACGCTGTCGGCAATGGCAAAAAGGTGAATCCGAGTGCTCTGCCGTTGGACTCCTTGATGGGGTGGCGGCGTAGACCGGGATAATAGTAGAAGGTATGGCCGTCGGTTCCGATGATGTAACCGAGGCGCTTCAGCGAACCACGAAGGCGGATCTTCTGATGGTTGCTCACTACCTTTATATTCGTTTTCTGGTCGAGACCGAAGATGATGCGGCGGCGCTCCTTTTGGATGAGTTCCTTACGGCGGCGACTGCGGATTTCACGGAGCTGCTTTTGCGTGCGCTCCAGTCCGAGCTCACGGGCGATGATCCGGATGGTTTCTCTGTGCAGACCTGTTCGCTCTGCCATTTCCTGGTAGCTGAGGTTTGGGTATTCGATCAGGACAAAGGAGCGAGCGTCGCTGTTGCGCCCAGACGGGGAGATCTTTCTCAGTCCGAGCCGACGTGCGTGGCTGCTCACAGTGCTGCACGTGCAGCCGATATGTGAGGCTATGTCGTGGAGACAGTCGGTATGGAAACGTTCCTTGAGTATGTCATCGTGGTCTGGTGTCCACAAGGTTCTTTTGGTGGTTGTATGGATTGCTGTATGCATAGTGTTCAGTTCGTTTTTTAGTTCGTGGTTACTTGTTGATTGTATTTTCTCACTTTGGCTGTCCTATTCAAACAGTCCGCTGCGGTGGGTGACGAGCCGTCGGAGCTCCTCCTTGTTGGCATCGATGAATGACCTCGCAAGGGCGGTGAAGATAGCCGAGAGACGGTGACCGCCATAGACGACCTCGAAGGTGGCGTGGACATCGTCGGGAACGAAGATCCAATACCGGCGACCCGTCTCACCAGCATAGGAGAAGGATTCTATCTGAGACTGAATGTCGTCCTTGGAAGGAGATGGATTTTTGGCGGAGGGCTGCTTATCTCCCTTGGGCTTTTTGGCAGCGTTTTCTCCTATCTCTCTTATGGTCTTGGAGGGTAGGGGCTTGGCTTTCTCCTTGTGAGAGGGAACTTTCTTCTTTGCCATGGGTTCATCTTCTGTCTTGGCAATGGGATTAGTTTCCTCATCCAGCTTTTCGGCGGGTTCCTTGACTTGCTCTTCCTTGACCGGCGGTGGCTCCTCCGTCCTTATCTCTTTCCCCTGCTTGTCACTCTGCCACATGTAGGCTGGCTCGCTCTCACCGTTGACTTTCCGGAGAAGATCGTGGATATCCCCGAAAACCATGGGTCGAGAAGTGCCGTCAGTCATACGGATTTATCATTATAGACGCAGTCGTAGAGCGTGTCGAAGCATTTGTCGACAATCTCATGTTGCTTGTCGGTGAGGATGAGCGTGCTGTAGCGCTGGATCTCGGCGCAGTTGGGTATCTTCGGCAATACGGTGCCCAACTTTGCGAAGTAGTCGAGGAACGTCTGCTGCTCGGTCAGCTCGGCCTTGCGGCCCCAGTTCTTGTTGAACTGATTGGGCACGAAATAGAAATCTGGCAGTTTGTTACCACCGTTCTCCTTGGCGACCATGGCGCACATTTCAATAAAGGAGGTGGTGGAATTGATGCTGGTCTTTTCCAACTGAATGGGGACGATGACGGCATCAGCCTCGAAGACAAGTGGAAGTAGGCCTTGAAGGGTAAGGCTGCCCGGTGTGTCGATGATAAAGTCAAAGTCCTCGTTGCGCATGGCGCGGATAAGGTTTAAGGTCTCCCGCTCACTGCTGAGCTGGGTACAGGGTACGACCTGATAGAGGGGCTGGAGCTGTGGCCAGCGCTCACGGTCCTGCTCATGCTTCTTGACGATGCTTCGCTGAGGGTCACCGTCGAGCATGACGAGACGGCAGTGGTGTTTGAGGACAAGCTGGTCGGCGAGCAGTACACTGATGGTGGTCTTGCCGCATCCGCCTTTTTGGTTGGCGGCTACGATAATCTTGTTGCGCTTCTTCGGGGTGGTCTTCCCGATGTTGAAAAATGGTATGTTCATAAGGTTGGTTATAGGTAACTCGTGTCATGGAGTTTGGGTCACCGCTGTTATGTCCGCCTCGTGGCGGCATAAGATAGTTCCGTGTGACGGTAAAAGACGCGCTCCTTTTCTTCAGGCCGGTATTCCAGGGGAGCTTGGCCCTGCAATGGTTAGTAAACCTTGCGTTGTGATTTTCTGTTGCAAAAATAGTGACTATTCCGCATAATGGCAACAGTAGCCTACTGTAAAGTGCTGATAGAACGGCAAATTTGATGAAAAAAGTCGATTTTCCTCAAAAAAGCCCCGACTTGTGGAATCGGTTTGGGTAATAGCAATGTCTCAGCGGGCTTATTGACTGCAAACACATCTCTCTTTGAGTGATGATTACAGCTGGCTGACGATCTCACGGACCCTTCTGACGTAGTCCTTCGAGGTCGAGTAGCCGATACGCTTCAGGAAGGCATAGTAGTTCTCGTTGTCGCGGTGCTTGTACTGCACCTTGCTCTTGTAGGCGATGACGCTCTCTTCCCAATGGTCAAAAACGTAGTAGCCGTTCGAGTGCCGGAGTCCGAAGAGGTTGTTGTTCTCGTTGCAGACGCGGGAGCGGAAACGGCCGGTTTCGAGGATGGCCTGGGCAAGGACGATCTTCGGGTATTTGATGCCGTGCTTCTTCAGCGCGGCATAGAGGTTTTCTATGGTTAACTCGTTTGGCTTTGCTTTCTCTTTATTATATATAGGTGAGCCCTTACAGCTGATTTCCGCCAGTCGGTCGTTGAAGGACTCCACTTGTCGGTTAAGGGCTTGGATGAACGGCATGGGATCGACGCTTGTCCAACTTTTGTTTGCTGACAGTCGTTGAAGTTGTATGTGGAGATGCGGACCGGTGGAGCGGCCGGTGGAGCCGACAAGTCCGACGACAGCCCCTGCCGGTACTTCGCTGCCTTCCCTGGCATATATCTCACTGAGGTGACCATAGAGGCAGCGGAGGCTCCCGTGGTCTAGGATGACATAGTTGCCGTAGCCGGTGTCGCCGTGGTGCACGGCGGCCACCCTGCCCGGGAGCATGCTATAGACCAAACCGTTTCCGCATCTTAGATCGATGCCGTCATGGAACCGCTGGCACTTGGTAAAGGGATCCTGGCGGTAGCCGTAGTGTGAGGTAATAGTAATGTAATCCAATGGCATACAGATGTTTAGGCGCTTTTCAAGGATACTCAAAAGCAGGCTGTCAGAGGTGCTGAGGAAGGATAAAACGAGTGGCTTTACAACTTTTTGAGTAGATTTCCCCAAACTTTTTTCGCCTTTTTCCAGCACTTTTCCTTGAGCGTTGTTGGAGGTTGGCGGTTTGTTTCCTAACTTTGCGGTCAGAAACGAAGGCAAAGGCAGACCGAATACGGATTTTTTCTTGTTCTCGGTCTCAGTCTCGACCTTGGACGTTGGCTTTGTTTCGTGGAGTACGTCACGGACGTAGGGGTCCGTGGAAATGGATAACGTGTCGGCAGCCGGACCGACTTTCTCAACAGTGTAAAACTGTGCCGGTGATTCCAATACATTCATCGAGAACATAAGGACCACAGCGCACATCAGTGTGTGTTTCATGGTAGTAGTGTGTTAAGTTTGATATGTTTTCACCACAAAATTAGTATAAACCAACTGAATAACCAAACCATCAACTATGAAAACAGAACCAGTACCATTCGACAAATTTGCCAAAATCGGCATCTATCCCAAGGATCTCATGCGCATGCCGAAGGACTTGCGCGACTCTATCTTGAGCGGTGAGCTCTCGCCGCTCATGCGTCTCAACGTGCCCGTGGACGACAACTCGGCGGTGTCCATCCCCATGAAAATCCAGCTCGTTCACGACAAGGACGGACAGCTGCAACTGCTTACGTATCAAATACATCGTGAGCTTGACAATAACTTGAAGCTGAATGACACAGAGCTGGAGCGTGTGCGCAAGGGAGATGTCATACAGAAGGAGTTCAAGGAGGGTGACAACCGCAAGATGCGTTACGTGCAGTTGGACAAGGAGTCCAACGCGCTGATGTACCGTGATGTGGCGACTGTTAATTTTGAGGAAAAACTTCGGGAAGTGGACAGAATCAAGGACATCGGACTCGGAATTGGGCAAAAGGAAGCGCTCGCCTCAGGCAAGCCGGTGGAGCTTGAAGTCGGTGACCAGAAGGTAACCGTGGGCGTGGACCTCCGTGAGCCGGTAGGCTTCAAGGTCATGCAAGGCGACTTAGAAGAATGGAAAAAACAGCAGGCCATCCGTTATGACGACGCGCACGAGGGCTACATGGGTTACGTGCAGACCGACGAGAACCGGTGGGAGTACAAGCAGGTGGTGGACAGGCTGCGCCACGAGGAGAGCATCCGGCTGACCGAGAGGGAAAAGGCAGACAGGAAAGAGGACAAGAAGAGAGGGTTGTCACTTTAGTTCTTAGTTCATTTCCTTAGCTTACTTTCTTCGTTTCATCCATCTACAAACCTATGAGACTATATCTACTATGTCAAACAAACAAGAATGTACATTCACCTCCTGTGCTCCATACCCTAAAGTCCGTCAGTTGGCGCACGGACTGAAGGACGGTGATTACGCGAGTATCTGCAAGGCTGCGGATATGATGGCGGACGGAATAAGGGAGATGGCAGCAGGACGCAACTGTGTGCTGGTGCCTGTCCCGAACCACCATGGGAGGGCGATATACACCAAGACGCTCGCCAATGAGATTTCCAGGAGGACGGGCATCCCGACATGGGACATCCTTTCCTGCCGCCCGCACATGCCGCTGCACTATGCCAAGAAGAATGACCTCAAGCCGGAGGGCATATACCTGAAACTCAATCTGTACCGACAAGTGCCGGAGCAGTTCACGCCTATCGTCATAGACAATGTGCTGGACACCGGCTATACCGCAGGTGCCGCCATCAAAGCTGTAGTAGGGCATCCCGATACGATGCTCGCCGTCCTCGGACATACGAAGAACCATCTGACCAACAAGAACTTTCAGTTTAACCTAATTCCTACTAACATGGAAAAGAAGATGCAAGAACAGCCTTCTGACAAAAAGCAATCTGCTGATTCCACGAAGAAGCAAGTAAGGAACAAGACCGACACTCCGTTGGCAGTGTACCGGCGGCTCAAGAGCAAGCACCCCGACGCGCTGATCCTCATGCGCAACGGGGACTTCTACCGCTCACTGAATGAGGACGCGCAAAAACTGTCGGACACGCTGCGGATTCCGGCACAGAAGCCGAAATTCAAGAAGGACGGGGAGCTGATCGCGGAGTTTCCGCATCATACGCTCGACACCTACCTGCCTAAACTCATCCGGGCAGGTTATCGTGTGGCGATCGCTGACATGCAGGAGCCGAGCAAAAAGCAAACCACTAATCAAACCAAAAACCAAACTCAAACCGATACTATGGAAAAGAAAACAGAAAAGAAGAAAACCAAGACGAAGGAAGCCAAGGTTGAGAAGACCGAGAACAAGGTCGACAAGGCTGAGACTGCCAAGGTTGACAAGACAGAGGTGAAGGCTGACGCTTCAAAAAGTAAAGAGAAAGCTGTCAGCAACTCTATAGAGAGAACAGAAGGTCAGTCCGCTGACACCAAAGTTCACAAACTGCGCGAGCCGCAGATGGTGACGGTCAACGGTGAGAAGGTTACCCACGGCCATGCCTTCCAAAGCAACCAGGATCCGAACAAGTGGTATTTTACCGCCCGTATCGACGGACAGCAGCTCCGTCCGCAGCTTATGAAGCCGGAGGATGCCGTTGCCTATCAGAAGAGGGAGACAACTGTTGAAGGGCTCATGCAGACGTACTATCCCTCAAAGCTGGTCAAGAAGGTTACGCCGGAGGAGTACAAGGCTGACAACAAGCTCTCTGACGGGCGCATCATCGACAAGATGGTGGTCTACAAGGAACACGATGAGCAGCGGCAGGACGTGGGCAAGTACAAGCTCTACACGCAGGTGGGCGAGCAGAAGATGTCTCGCACGATGTCGAAGGAGGATCTGAACGCCTACTTCGACCGTGTGACAACACCTTCCAAGCTCGTAGAGAAGAATTTCGGGGAGCAGCTGCATCTCGCTTCCTTCTACAACCAGTTCAAGCTGGAGGAGGGTGTAAAGGAGGTACGCATCGCCAAGAGCCAGCAAGGCGACTGGACGGTATCGGCGAAGCTCGATGACGACAGAATGACCGGCAAGGCGGTGCTTTCATGGCACGACAAGCAGGCGCTCTTCACGCACAAGACGGCTACCAAGGAGCAGTTAGCCGCACGCTATCTCAACACGGAAATCAAGGAGATGCAGTCGGAGAAGGTCAGTGCGAAACAGGCGTTCAAACGATAGATCTACTTCAACTTATTGACGTTATACACTGTCTTTCAATGAATAATAGAAAAAGTCAGAAGGTTTAGTAAGAGCGGTAAGCCAACTTTATCATCAACCATTATCAATTATCAATTATCAACCATTATCAATCAACCATTAACACATCACAACTATGCAGAACAATACAATCGAAGAACTCATTCAACTCAAACAGGACGGCAAGATAGGATGGTGCGAGCTCGCACTGCGCAGTGACCACGGAAAAGACTATCTGCAGTGGTGCGACGATCACGGCATCGAGCCTGACGACAACAACGCTGAACTCTACCTCGAAGAGACCGAGAGCCGTATCTATGACGGAGGCGACGAGTTCGCGGAGGAGTTTGCCGGAGCTGTCGTCTAAGTGGCTGTCACTGCCTCAGTGATACCGTGAGAGACACATATACAAAATTCGCCCTCAGTGCGAAGGCTGTGCCATCGCACTGAGGGGCTACTAACCTAACATAACCAATACTGACACTATGGAAAACAAGGATTCCAAGTCAAACTACAAGAGCAGCGGCGACAAGGCCATAGACAGGTTCTGCTCGCTCATGATCGACCGCATGAAGGCGATGAAGGCGTCTGACTGGCGGCAGGGATGGACGAACGGGAAGGGTACGATGCTCGGCATGCCGCAGAACCTCAGCGGACGAAACTACTCGGGCACGAACTCGTTCTTCCTACAGATGGACACGGCGATGAACGCTTACCGCACGCCGGTATACATGACCTTCATGCAGGCGCAGAAGGAGAACCTCCGTATCAAGAAGGGCGCGCAGTCGATGCCGGTCATCTACTGGGACCTCAATATCAAGGACGAGCGGGGCAAGCGGATAGCAGAGTCGGACTACAGGCAGATGAGCCGTGGCGAGCAGGCGAAGTGCGAGGTACGGCCGTCCCTCCGCGCTTTCTCCGTGTTCAACGTGGATCAGACCAACTTAGAAGAGGTGAACAAGGAGAAGTACGATGCCATTGTGGACCGTTTCAAGGGTCCGCAGTTGCGTGACACCCAAGGCATGTACGAGAACCGGGCTCTCGACCGTATGTTCGAGCAGCAGGAGTGGATATGCCGTGTGCAGACCGACAGGATCGTGGACGGGGCGTTCTACTCCCCGGCACGTGACATTGTCATTGTCCCCAAGAAGGAGCAGTTCAACATCGGCAAGAACGCGGAGGAGATTTTCAAGGACGGTATGGAGTACTATTCTTCAGCGCTCCATGAGATGACGCACTCCACGGGCACCCCCAACCGGCTGAACCGTGACAAGGGGGCGAAGTTCGGGGATGCAAAGTATGCCAAGGAGGAGCTGGTGGCGGAGCTCACGGCTGCCATGGTGGGCAATGCCCTGGGCTTTGACAAGCGTATCCTCAACAACAACGCTGCCTACATGGACGGATGGATCAATGCGCTAAGAGAAGAGCCGAAGTTCATCGTATCGGTCATGGCGGACGTGAACAAGGCTTCGAAGATGATCCTTGAGAAGATTGACGAGCAGAAGATTGCCCTTGGTGAGACGCCTATCCTTACAGAGAACCAGCATAAGGTGGGACTTGACAAGGGGGTTGAAGCTGCCAAGAAGGTGTGGCAGCAGCCGCATGACATAGCGCTATCAGCAAAGTTCGACAGTGCGTCCATCTTCAAGCGCATGGACGGGGGGTATGCGGTGCGTGCGACCTTCGAGGGGCAGGATCTCGGCATGAAGCCCATCAGCAAGATTACGGGTATCAGATATGAGATGATGCCGACGGGGGCGCTGAAGGATCAGATGCTGCACGACACGGTGGCGAGAAAGTTCGTCGGGGAAGTGCGTGAGATACGTGAACAGAAGCAAGAGAATAAGGAAAATAAAGGCTTGAAATTGTGATGATTAAGTCCATATATTAAACTTCATTTGTGGGCTGCTTAACTATCAAATCTATAACTATCAAACCTATAACAAACATCAAACTACAAGCCTATGTCTTACGTATCTTTTCAGGAAATGAAGCCGAGGGTAGGCATCGACGATGTTGCCTTCTCGCTCGGCTACAAGCTCAACAGACAGGCGGGCGTGGGACGGTACATCGAGCTGATCCTGCCCGACGGCAGGGGTGAGAAGCTTGACACCATCGTCATCTCGCATCCGCAGGAGAAGGACCGGCAGCGGTACTTCCACCGTAATTCGGGCAAGCGGGGTGACGTGGTGGACTTCATCGGTGAGAATCTCGGTCGCTTCAACAAGTTCGGACGCAACCAGTGGGAGGTCATCGGTAAGGTGCTGGCGGACTTCGCCAACATGCCGGTAGTGGACAATCACGACCGGGGCTATGCCGGTGGGCTGGGGAGTCTGAACCCGGTGTTCAATCCCAAACGCTATACGGCTCAGCCGCTGGCAAGGAACATGGACTATGCCATGGGGATCTTTGAGGACAGGGGGATCAGCCGTGAGACGGTGTCGCTCTTTGAGCGGCATATCTCCATCGTCACGGACCAGAAGAACAGGAACGGTCTGCCGATGATAGGCTTCCCGTACCGTGAGCCGGACTTCTGTGCGGACTTGGCTGGTTATGAGCTGCGGGGCGACCGCGGGTTCAAGGGCAAGGCGGCAGGGACGAACTCGACGACGGCGATGTGGACGGCGGGCATCCACTCGGCACTGAACAATCCGCAGATGGTCAGGCATGTCTATTTCTGTGAGTCGGCTTACGATGCCATGTCGTTCTATCAGGCGAACCGGGCGAAAATAGACCTGCCGCACTCGGCATTCGTATCGGTGGGCGGCGCGCTGTCCAACGGACAGGTGTCGGGACTGATGAAGCACTTCTGCATGGCCAAGGCGGTGGACTGTTTCGACAATGACCTGCCGGGGCGGATCTACGGTATGCGTATGGCGGCGCTGCTCGACGGGAAACGGCTCAGCGTTTTTCAGATGGGGGACAACCTCAGGCTGGAGATGGAGGGGAAGTCCTTCGACATGCCGGTGGGGAAGGCTTCTGTTGAGGAACTGGGAAAGTTCATCAAGTTGCCAGACCGCATCGAGGTGATGAAACCGCCGGTGAACTACAAGGACTGGAACGATGTTGTACGCGGCATGCCTTTGGAAGCGCTGCAGCTCAAGACGAAGTTCCAACGGGATGAGAATCTCGCGAGGATCAGGACGGAGCTAAGGGAGCGCAACGAGTGCAAGAGCGGATTTAAGATGTAAAGGCCAATGGGATTGGAATTTTTTCTGAATGTCCCATTCTGCGAATTGTGAACGAGGTCACGGCGCATCACTTCCGGCACCGACTTTTCAAGTCCGTACCGTCAATGATGTCTGTAGCCATAACAACCGGAAAACCATGAAAAGAAAATTCTTTTGTCTGTTGCTGGCCATGTCCTGTTCCGTCTGCGGCTTCGCACAGCAGACAGACCCGCTCCTGACAGGGGCGGTGACCACACAGACGGAAATGCTGAAGAAGCTCTTCAAGAAGCGTGAGAAGACGCAGGAGGCGATCATCGCAACGGAAGCCGGGGTCACGCTGGCCATGGAACGGATGCACCATTTGGAGGATAAGATGTTGGGCTATCTGCAGAATGCGCAGGGCGCCATGCAGAATATCTATCAGATCAAGCGTGCCGCGGAGCTCGTGGGAATGGAGATACCCAAAAACATGGCGTTGCTCCGCAAGTCGTTGCCGGGCAATCTCAAAGGGACTGCCATTGCGGTGATGGTCTCGGAAGAGCTTGTTGATGCCTCGGCACAGATGCTCTCGCTCTATCCGTTCATGAAGCAGCTGGTGACAAGTGGGTCGTACAACGTTACCAATGCGGACGGCAAGACGGAGAAGCACAAGGTCAACCTGCTGAACTCGGCGGAGCGGTACTATGTAGCCAATGAGATTGTCACGCGGCTGGAGAGCATCAACACGGACTTGTGGCTGCTGGCCTGGCAGATCCGCACGCTGTCGTGGAATGACCTGTGGTTCGGGCTCGACCCGGACGGATGGGCGACGGTGATGTCGGGCAAGGCGGTCGTGGACGGACTGATACTGGACTGGAAGTATCTGTAGTCGCAAATCAACTTCAACGTTGTTATGTATATAGTTGTCTGTCAACTACTAATCAACAATCAGTAATCAATAACTACGAATCATTATTAATCATCAACTATTAACTTTATCAACTATGGAAATCAAGAAATCTATCCGTGGCGTACAGATCACGGACGCTGTCATCAAGGAATTGGAGGACACGGGCAGAAGCCGTGTGCTGACATTCAAGGACAAGAAGGGAAAACAGTACATGGCGCACATCGAGATGCAGGACGGCAAGATGGCTGTGGTGTCGGAAGGCAGATACCTGGAGCACCGCTGTCTGCACTGTGGAGGGCGTATCAAGATCACCTCGAAGGGGTACTTCTGTGAGCATTACTTTGACAAAGGTGATGCTTGCAAATGGCACTGCAACGGCATCCTCTCGCACCGCTTTATCCTGCCGCATGAGATAGAGGCGTTCCTTGACGGGCATCCGACGGTACTCGACGGCTGTTTCAACTCGCAGGGACGGATCTTCTCGGCGGTGCTGGTGGAGAGTGAGGTCTATGGCATGTCGCTGAGCTCGGTAGTGGGCAAATGCCCGGTATGCGGCGAGGACGTGCTGGTGAGTCCGATGGCGTTCAACTGTTCCTGTCACGAGAAACTCGGGGAGCCATACCACCTTACTTTATGGCGGCATATCCGTGGGCATGAGGTGACGCTCGACGAGCTGAAGGAGCTGCTGGAGTATGGCGTCACGAAGAATGAGGTGATGCTAACGGATGAGAAGGGGTCGCTGTCGAAGGCGTACCTGCGGCTGTCGGATGACCGGAAACGGATTGTGGCGGATTATAACAAGTGAGCATACTATAACGAGTTAAACTAAACGTTGTCTACTTTTTACTATTCTATTGATTATCAACCATTCAAACCATTAACCATGAGTACTGTGAACAAGAAGAAACTGTTGAGAAAGGCGGCTTTTGAGTCGGGGCTTTCTGTCAAGGACGTGGAGAAGGCGGTGGATGCCTTCCTCTGCGCGGTGTCGGACATCCTCCGTGAGGACGGGGAGGTCATCATCCCAGACTTCGGGAAGTTCTACATCTACCGGTTCGGGGAGCGTGTATGCCGTAATCCGCAGACGGGGGAGAAGTTCGTTGCGCCGCCGATGAAGAAGGTGAAGTTCAAGGCCTTCGGTAACGTGATCAACTACACATTGAAGTACGGACGATGAAACTGTATTGCCATGAAGAAATTTATGTGTTTGATGATGGGTGCCGCACTGATGGTGTCGTGCGGCAACTCGGGTGAGAAGATGAAGCGGCTGGCAAAGGAGAACCTGGAGCTCAGCGTGGACTATCCCAAGCAGCTGCGTGTGCTGGCGGTGTCGGAGCCGGACTCGGCATTCGGAACGGGTTACTTCACCAAGGATGAGGTGAAGGGAATGCTCAGGACGATGCAGGTGGTCACGGACACGATCATGAAGCGCACGGACAACATGAACCGGTTCAATCCGTCCGACCACTATGTCGTCAGTCTTGCTGAACGGCAGATGCGGAGCATGGCGGACATACGATCGCTCATCATGAAAGGCGACAGGAAGGGGGAGTTCAGCGGATGGAAGGTGAAGATTGACTATGCCTGTGTTGATGCCGCCGGACTGCCGTACCGCTCGGAGCGGTGGTGCTTCATCGACAAGGAGGGCAAGCAGGTGTACAAAGCCTTTGAACTGCCGATACCGTAACTGTTAATACCTTATATTATGAATGATGTAACGAACAATCAAGAATCTACTATGGAAACATTGAACATGACGTGGGTGAATCTGCTCAGAAAGCAGTACCTCGACATTCTGGACTTCTACGCCGGAAACCAGCAGCTGCTCGAAGACAAGGAGCTTCGGAAGGCTTATCAGACGCTGCTGTCGGTAACGAGCGTGGATGAGTTCAAGCAGTGGCGAAAGCTGCTGAAAGACTATGGGCTGTCGTTCACGGATGTGGATGGCATAGCCCAGAAGAATAATATGCTGGGCATTCTCGACGACTATGCCGAGGGTGCCAATGACAAGATCTTGTCTGTCTTCATTAGGTGGAAGTTAGGCTTCAACCCGGAAAAGTGGACGGAGACGGAACAGTGGAACCGTGAGCTGGTGGACATTCTGCTCAAGGCGACGCAGCGTGGGGAGGACGTGCATATCGTCATCTTCCCGTGTGGCAAGCCGAATGCCAGGCGTTGGGCGGCCATAGGGCAGGATGCGGACCGACTTTTCGAGGTCTTCGGCTGGCAGACGGGACATGTGGAGGCTACGACTGGGCCGGTGAGCTGGATGTTCATCAACGGCTACGGACTGGACGTGCTGCGTCAGAGTGGGTACAGCATTCAGATCCGGGACTTCGGGGAGTTTGACATCCTCTCGACGGCGTTCGAGGAGGACAGCGTAGCGTCGCTGCAGCAGTTCATCGACTACCTAAGGATGATGGGGGAACTGGCTGATGAGCAGGTGAGGTTCCTGAGGAAGATACGGCCGGTCATCTATCTGCATCCAGGATATTTTGAGCTGATACAGGCGCGTCTTGACTTCGACCGGAACAATGTCGTTGCCAAGTTTTACAGCGGCAAGGAAGTCACGCTGGCGGAAGGGAAAAACTGGAGACTGGACGAGTTAACACGGCCTTTGGTCGTACAATTGGGAACAGAGCTTGGAAAAGCGTAGCCCTTGTTGGCTGATTATCAGTATCGCAAGGCAAGTGGCTACAGTAGCATCAAGGCTGCGCTTCGATGCTCTTTCGCCACATGCTTTGCTCACAAGCCCTTGAATGCTTCACTTCGTTCTTTCGTCCAAGGACTGCAAGGGCGAAGTCAAGCTCTTGATGCGCTGCGCAATGATTGGGAATATCCGCTACGCAATGCATGGAAGTATAAGCTATGCAATGCATGGAAGTATAAGCCATGCAATGCATGGGAGTACCACAGTATCGCAAGGCAAGTGGCTACAGTGGCATCAAGGCTGCGCTTCGATGCTCTTCCGCCACATGCCTTGCGCACAAGCCCTTGAGTGCTTCACTTCGCTCTTTCGTCCGGGGACTGCAAGGGCGAAGTCAAGCTCTTGAAGCGCTATGCATTGATTGGAAATATCAGATATATAATAATATGAGTATGAAATACAATAACTCCGAAATGTCGGGGAAATATCGTACCTTTGTGCCCAATATGGAGACGAAGATTGAGACTACGAATACTGGCGGCAAGGTGCTTGCCTATGACGGTGACGAACTTGTCGGCCGACTGGAATTTTCCTTCAAGGGAAATGTATTGAGCATTGACCACACGTATGCCTACAAGGAGGGGATGGGTGTGGGGAGTCTGCTTGTCAGTGCTGTCAACGACTATGCTGTCAGCAAAGAACTGAAAGTGAAGCCCGTCTGCTCATTTGCCGCTGTCTGGTACCAGAGGCATCCGCAGTTTCAGGATATTCTTGACAGAGAGAATTGAAAGTCTTGATTGCCACACAAGACTCCTGCAAGACTATTTGCATTCAGAATCATAAAAGTCCGCATCCACGAGGGCATTGTCTAATTCTATCCGAATCCTTATCCCAACCCAGTCCGTAAAATTGTCATCGAGGACATCGTCAATGAGCTCTTGCGGGGCTATGATATTGTAGTCATCAAGACTGTAAGGCAGCTCATTCAGAAGACGGGCAACCAATGCGTCCCTGTTTATCACAGGGTCGGGAGCGGCAGCGGTTTCCGCTACTATCATGTCAATGGATGTACAGCTGTAGAGATAGTCAAGCAGGGCCCACCAGTCTTCGTCATAGGAATCGGGGGCATAATCCTGCAAGAACTCGAAAGGTGCGTCACGACCTTCCCTTTTGTAGAAATTGCGAAGCTCAAGCAGCTCCTCCGGCTGGAAGTAGAGGCATTTATCCTCGGGAATAACGGCTTCGGGCACATTCTCGTCGTAGGGGTCTATGCGCTCCAACGTGAAGTGATATGGCTTCTTCTCTATCTCTTCGTATTTCATAATTGCGGGATGATAAGTTTGGGCTACAAATTTAGGTATTTTATTCCATATACTCGTTTCTGAAAGCAAATATCTGAATTAAAGATGGACTTGACACGATGGCTTAGGCTATATAATAATGTGTATCGGCTCATATAGGTTATCCTTTCACCCTTAAAGCCATGCTTCGTGCAGCACCGCTTTAACCGCCGGACGGGGACTTCCGGCGGCAGGGGAGAGTGGTCTGTTCGTTTGTTCTCAGGATTGAGTGCCTGTCATCTTCGCCTTCGTTGGCGGCAAGCGGCTTCGCTCGGATTTGCCGCGCTTCGTCTGCGTTGACGGCACACAATCCATAGAACGTTATAGATCGAGAACGATTGAGGCTTCCAAGCCTTTGATGGATAGTCGTTATACAAGCAGATAAATGGCTAAGTATGTATAAACGCAAAAAGGCCCTTGATACATCTGTTGCATCAAGAGCCTTTTTCGACAGTAAGGACAACAAGGCGGGCTATAGGCTTCAAGCCTGGGCAGATGCCTGGGTGCCGCCTTTCTTCTTATTCTTGGCCTTGGTGGTGTTTTTATCCTTGGCCGTCATGTTCACAGACTCCTCACCGAGGCTGCTGATTGTCTTGTCATTGAAGAATTTGGCCATATCCTCCTCGATCTTCTTATTGGTTATTTTTGCGTAAATCTGCGTAGTCTTAATGTTCTTATGACCCAGCATACGGGAAACGGACTCGATAGGCACACCCTTGCTAAGCGTCAGTGTGGCAAAAGTGTGACGCGCCATGTGGAACGATATATCCTTGTCGATGCCGCATGCCGTAGCGATCTCCTTCAGATAATCGTTTGTCTTCTGGTTGGAGTAGATTGGGAATACATGACCTTTCTTTCTAGGATAATTTTTGTATTTCTCAATGATTAGCTTGGCACCCTCAAAGAGTACGACACTGATCTTCGTTCCTGTCTTTACTCGTTTAGAGCTTATCCATTCCACACCGTTGAGGATGACGATGTTCTCCAGCATTAATGCCTTGACATCGATATATGCAAGACCGGTGAAACATGAGAAGATGAAAAGGTCACGGGTGCGCTCAAGGCGTTCAAGATCGAACTGCTTTTCCATGATGGTTTTAATCTCCTCTTCCGTGAGATAGCCACGGTCAACCTCGTCCATGTGCAAATGGACACCGAGGTACGGATCGTTGTGTAGCACGCCCATCTTGATGCCGTGAAGGATAACGGTTCGCATGGTCTTCATCGTCTTAACGGCAGTATTGTTGCAATGGCCGATAGATGTAGTCAGATAGATGTAGTAATCCTCGATGACAGTGGGGTTAAGCTCATGGAGCAGCATATCCTTGCAGTGGTACTTGGCTTCGAGCATTTCCATGAAACGCTTGCGGCAAAGCTCATACTTGTGATAGGATGTCGTGCTGAGCGTTGTGCCTGTCTTCGCCTTCACATTACTTATATACTTGTCGAAGAGCTGACCAATGGTGTTATACTCCACGTCTTCATGCTGGTAGGCTGCCTTCACCTTGTCCAATGAAAGGGTATTCTCCAGTTCCAATTTGTCAGCGATGCCCTGCAGCTCGGTGCGGATGCCCTCAAGCTTCTTGTTCACCTGCAAGGCGACGGTAGTACGACCCTTCACCTTCTGATAGTCCTTGTCCCAAAGGGTAGGGTCAATGGTGATACCAGTTGTGCCGATACAAAGGCGGTCTCTGTCCAGGCACAAACGAATCATGATGGAACTTTGTCCATTTTTGTTCACATAATTTCCACGGATGTAGAAAATCGTCTTAAAAGCTCGTCTCATAACGAATTAATTTTTAAATAGTACAGCGGTATCCAGGCTTGGTACACGGAATCCTGCCAAAATGCACCGTTTGGTACACAAAAAGCAGGAGTTGTGGGCTCAAGCACCGAAATTTATCCGGCTGCAAAGTTAAACATAATCGGCTGAATTACAATGACTTTATAGTGGTCTTTGCAAGGTCTTTGCAGGGTCTTTATGTGGTCTTTGGTACAATTTTCGTCGATGATGATTTTCTGTACCATATATGTACCGAAAACAGACCATCTTGAGACCCGTGAGAGGATTTTTAGAGGTTTCGTGATGAGAACGAATACAAAATAAAGTGCCGTAACTCCTTGGAATTACGGCACTTAGCTAATTTCTTGAACTTTTAGCAATAAATGTTAAAATTTTTCAGCGGAGAGACGGGGATTCGAACCCCGGATACCCTTTGGAGGTATACACGCTTTCCAGGCGTGCCTCTTAAGCCACTCGAGCATCTCTCCCTGTTCATGGCTTTCCTACAAAGAGAAGTTAGCTCTCAATGCGGATGCAAAGGTAATATTTTTTATGGAGATATTTACAAGTCGACTTTCGGTTTAATATATTTTAATTATTCATGACCGATAAGCTATCATGCATATCTCATCTCATTGAGAAGCTGCCTTTGCCTCTCCGTCAGATTGGTTGGCAACTTAACGTTGTAAGTAATGATCAAGTCACCAAAAGTACCGTCACCGCGGTCATATCCTTTTCCCCGCAGGCGCACTCGTGTGCCATTCTGCGTTTCCGGCTGTACTTTCAGCTTAATCTTTGAGCCATTCCGAAGCTGAATGATGACCTCTCCACCCAAGAGCGCGGTATAAAGGTCGATGTTTACTTTAGCATCCATCTCGCCACTACTGGTACGGGATGACGTGGAGCTTCCCCCCGACCCTCTCATGTTGCCAAAAAGATCCTGGAAGAAGCTGGAGAAACCGCCGCCATTTCCAAAGTTGGAGAAGTCGAAACCTTCGAAAGGCGAACCGCCTTCCGTAGAACTCCAATGAAATTCCTGGCCTCCTCCATCACCATCCCCTGCGTGGTTAAAGGTATCCGCCTCCTTCCAATTCTGCCCAAACTGGTCGTATTTCTTTCGTTTCTCAGGGTCACTGATCACCTCGTAGGCCTCATTAAGCGCCTGAAACTTTGCCTTGGCTTTTGGATCATCGGGATGTAAGTCAGGGTGAAACTGCTTGGCGCGTTTCAGAAAAGCGCGTCTCACATCCTTCTGGGGAATGTCCTTGCTGACGCCTAAAATTTTATAATAATCGATAAATGCCATAATAAATCTTCCTGTTCGTCTTATTTGTAAAAGCTTGACAACAAAATACATGCCAAGCTATTGATTGCTGAAAATAAAATGAGCACATTTAATGAAATGCGTCTACAGTGTAAAGGCAACGCGTCTACAGTGTAAAGGCAACGCGTCTACAGTGTAAAGGCAACGCGTCTACAGTGTAAAGGCAATGCGTCTACAGTGTAGACGAAGGAGAGGTGAACAGAAAACGAGAAAGGCCATTGTCTCTCCATGAAAGGATAAGACAACGGCCTTTTATTCTACCCGCCTAAGCAGCCAGACTCTTTTGCAGGTTAGGCCTCAGCAGGAGCAGCGTCATTCTCAGCGGGAGCCTCGGCATTGGCAGCCTCAGCAGCCTGTGCAGCTTCAGCGGCTTTCGCAGCCTCGGCCTCAGCCTTGGCAGCAGCCTCAGCAGCCTTTTTGTCAGCTACTTTCTTGGCAATGGCCTCATTGACTTTCTTCTCTGCGTCAAGTGCCTTAGCGGCAGCCTCCTGACGGCTCTTGCTCTGAGCGTCTTTGGCAGCTGTGAGCTTCTGATCCTTCGCCGTCTTCCATGCGTCATACTTCTGCTGACAGGCAGCCTCATCAAAAGCTCCTTTCTTCACGCCACCGCGAAGATGCTTCATCATGTAGACACCCTCGCTCTTGAGGATATTACGTACTGTGTCAGTGGGCTGTGCACCGGTCTCTACCCAATAGAGGGCACGGTCGAAATTCAAATCTACAGTAGCAGGATTGGTGTTGGGATTGAACATACCAATCTTCTCGATAAACTTACCATCACGTGGTGCTCTTACGTCAGCGATCACAATTCTGTAAACTGCGTAGCCCTTGTGGCCGCCGCGCTGCAATCTGATTTTTGTTGCCATTTTGTTAAAAAAATACTGTTTATAAAAACTTATTAAGGTTTGAATTTTATGCTGTCAACTCGTGACAGCGGGTGCAAAGTTACTGCTTTTTCACTTAATCACAATCGGTCAGCATCATTTTTTAACAAAAAAGTGAGCCTCCAATCTTACATCACTCCATCCTCGCGAAGCTTGAGCTGCCATTTCCAGGCAGAGCGCAGCACATTGTCGAGTGAAGTCCCTGCTTTCCAACCGAGTACTTTATTCGCCTTAGAGCAATCGCCCCATATCTTCTCGATGTCGCCTTCGCGACGTGGACCGTAAGCCCAGTTGAGCTTCACACCTGTAGCTTTCTCAAAGGTCTTCACAATCTCCAGCGTAGAGTTACCGTGTCCGGTGCCGATATTAAAGTAATCAATGACAGGGCTGTCCTCGTCGTCGAGTACGCGTCTCATGGCAGCCACATGAGCTTTGGCAAGATCTACGACATAGATATAATCACGAATGCAGGTGCCGTCTGGAGTGTTGTAATCGTTGCCGAAAATAGTGAGTTGCTTGCGGATGCCGATGGCTGTCTGCGTGACATAAGGGATCAGATTGTTGGGGACACCGTTAGGCAGCTCGCCGATAAAAGCTGTCGGATGGGCGCCAATGGGGTTAAAATATCTCAGGATAATGCTCTTGACAGGTGCGCCGCTGTGGATGTAATCAAAGATGATTTGCTCGTTGATCTCCTTCGTGTTGCCGTAAGGAGAAGTGGCCTTCTGGTGGGGCGCCGTCTCGGTGACAGGCAGATTCTCCGGCTTAGGCTGACCGTAAACGGTGCAGCTTGAAGAGAAAATAATGCCTTTGACGTTATATTTCGGCATGAGCTCCAGCAGATTGATCAGGGAAACAACATTGTTGCGATAGTAGAGCAACGGTTTCTGGACGCTCTCCCCTACCGCTTTGCTGGCGGCGAAATGAATGATGCCTTCAATGTCCGTGTACTTTTTGAATACATTCTCCGTGGCTTCTTTGTCGCGCAAGTCTACCTGCTCGAAAGCAGGACGCACACCGGTGATTTTCTCAATGCCATCGAGAACCTCAATCTTTGAATTGGAAAGGTCGTCAACAATGACTACTTTGTAGCCTGCCTCAATCAGCTCTACAGAAGTATGGGAGCCTATAAACCCTGTACCTCCGGTCACAAGAATGGTCTGCTTCATTACAATATCAAGTATTAAAAGTTTATCTTTGAGCCCACAAAGATACTTAAAAAACTGCTTCCAACAAGCATTTAGCAGAAAAAATTAGTAACTTTGCACAAAATTTTCAGAACACAATAATAAAAGGAATTATGAGCATTCAAACTGAGAAGATTAAGGAGCTTGTTGCCAAGCGCGAGCAGGCCCGTCTTGGAGGCGGACAGAAGGCCATCGACAAGCAGCACGCCCGCGGCAAATACACAGCCCGCGAGCGCATTGAGATGCTTGTTGACAAGGGCTCTTTCGAAGAGTACGACATGTTCAAGCTTCATCGCTGCCATAACTTCGGTATGGAAAAGAAGCAGTATCTGGGCGACGGTGTCGTGACTGGCTCTGCTACGATCGACGGCCGTCTCGTATATGTCTATGCCCAGGACTTCACTGTCAATGGTGGCTCTTTGTCGGAGACCATGGCGCAGAAGATCTGCAAAGTCATGGATATGGCCATGCAAAACGGCGCTCCCGTTATTTGCATGAACGACTCTGGCGGCGCACGCATACAGGAAGGCATCTCTGCCCTGTCCGGATATGGTGAAATCTTTGAGCGCAACATCCTAGCATCGGGTGTCATTCCGCAGATTTCCATGATTCTCGGCCCCTGCGCTGGTGGAGCCGTTTATTCACCGGCACTTACTGATTTCATTCTCATGACTGAAGGCACAAGCTATATGTTTCTCACGGGTCCGAAAGTGGTGAAAACCGTCACCGGTGAGGATATTGACTCAGAGCACCTCGGTGGTGCCAGCGTTCACGCCAGCAAGAGCGGTGTGACCAGCTTCACAGCCAAGACAGAAGAGGAAGCTATGGAGATGGTCAAGACGCTCCTGAGCTACATTCCTTCCAACAATACGGAGGAGGCTCCGCGCGTGGAATGCACCGATGCCATTGACCGCAAGGCTGACTTGCTCAATGAGATACTGCCTGATGATCCCAACAAAGCCTACGACATGTACAAGGTCATCACTGCTATTACAGACAACGGAGAATTCTTCGAGGTGCAGCCGAAATTTGCCAAGAATATCATTACAGGCTTCGCGCGCTTCAATGGCCAGAGCGTGGGCATTGTTGCCAACCAGCCCTCAGCTTATGCGGGCGTACTCGATACAAACGCTTCGCGCAAAGGAGCGCGCTTCGTACGCTTTTGCGACGCATTCAACATTCCTATTGTCTCCCTCGTAGATGTACCCGGATTCCTTCCCGGTACAGGTCAGGAGTACAACGCCGTTATCCTGCATGGCGCGCAGCTGCTCTATGCTTACGGTGAGGCCACAGTGCCCAAGATTACCATCACTCTGAGAAAGAGCTATGGTGGAAGCCACATCGTGATGGGCTGTAAGCAGCTCCGCTCCGATCTCAACTTTGCCTGGCCAACAGCAGAGATCGCCGTGATGGGCGCCAGCGGTGCCGTGGCTGTGCTTTGCGGCAAGGAGGCAAAGAAGATCAAGGAAGAAGGCGGCGACGTCAAGTCTTTCCTCGCCGAAAAGGAAGAAGAGTACACCGAGACATTTGCTAACCCCTATCAGGCTGCCCAGTTCGGTTATATCGACGATGTCATCGAGCCCCGCAATACCCGTTTCCGCATCTGCCGCGGTCTGGCACAGTTGGCCCATAAGCGTCAGTCGCTACCCGCCAAGAAGCACGGTTGCATTCCCATGTAAATAAACAAAGAAGAAATGGATAAGAATATCTATGCTGCTATTGCCATGGCCATCTTCGAATACCAAGGTAATAATGTGCACGACAAAGAGCCCGACATCATCACCATCAGACCCAAACAGACACTGTGGAATGCCAGGCAGATTTCATTTACCGCAAAACCATAAGAAAGATGAAGCAGTTTAAATATACAATAGACGGCAAGGAATATGAGGTTGAGATTGTTGACATCAACGAGGAGACCAATGTCGCCAACGTGAAAGTCAATGGGAAAGCCTTTGAGGTGGGCATGGAAAAGCCTGCCGAGGAGGAGAAACCGAAAGTAACTCTCGGTAAGCCTGCTGAGGAAGATAGTGAAGAAACAACTTCCTCAGCCAATGTCGACACCGCCAACGCCATCAAGGCTCCGCTGCCGGGAACCATTACAGCCGTCAATGTAAAAGTGGGCGACGAGGTAAAGGCTGGAGATACGCTGCTCGTCTTGGAAGCCATGAAGATGGCCAACAACATTGAGTCGGACAAGGACGGCAAGGTGACAGCAGTCTGTGTCAAGGAGGGGCAGAGCGTCATGGAAGATGATGCGCTTGTCGTAATCGAATAAACTGAGGTTAGGGTAAATAAGCCCCAACCATACATTATATAATATAAAAACGTCTGGTTTTGTGTGAAATCATGCAAAATCAGACGCTTTGTCATTATTTATGCGTACCTTTGTACCAAAATTACTTTAGAATAAAATCGTAATGGCCAAAAAGAGAATTTTATTCATCAATCAGGAGATTGTACCCTATGTACCCAAGTCAGAAATGGCAGTGTTAGGGCGAGACCTTCCACAAAAGATGCAATCGGGCGGCCTTGATGTGCGCACGTTTATGCCAAAATGGGGGAATATCAACGAGCGCAGAGGACAACTTCATGAGGTCATCCGGCTCTCGGGACTCAATATTGTCATTGACGACACCGACCATCCGCTGATCATTAAGGTTGCAAGCGTGCCTGTGTCAAGGCTTCAAGTCTATTTTATTGACAATGAGGACTATTTTATCAAACGTCGCACAATGACGGAAGATGAGAATGGCGACGAATATACAGACAATGGCGAGCGTGCCATCTTTTTTGCCCGCGGCGTGCTCGAGACGGTGAAAAAGCTGCGTTGGAACCCTGACATCATTCATTGTCAAGGGTGGATGGCAGGGGTTATCCCGCTCTATGTCAAGACTGCTTATCACGACGACCCCACATTTTCCAACTCCAAAGTAGTCACGTCACTCTTCCCCAGCCAGTTTAAGTCTAACTTCGGCACAAAGTTTAAGGAGTACGTCGATTACGGCTCAGCAAAGGCCAGTTTGCTTGACAAGTATTCTGAACATTTCGATTTTATTGAACTTGGAAAGCTTGCTATCGACTATAGCGACGGTATCATTGAGGCTGCGGAAAAGGTCAATGATAATCTGCTATCCTACGCCAAAGAGTCGAAATTACCCATACTGGAATATCCTGGAGAGAACTATGCTCCTGCCTACAAAGAGTTCTACCATAAGCTATTAGGCTAAGCTGGTACTTTCCCGAATCATTAAATTGAGGCATTAACAATCCTACATGTGAAAAGCATGAATATAAAAGCAGCATATCTTCTACTCACAGGTTTCGTCATGGCATCATGCTCCGATACCACCGACAGCATAGGTTCTTCACTGACATCCAATACAGATGCTGTGAACGTGGAAGCGGCGTCTTATGACGTCTCCAGCCAATCGATCCTCGCAGATTCTGTATTGTCGAGAAACACAACAGGATATTTAGGCAAAGTACGTGATACAGAGACAGGTAACTATATCACGGGCAATATCATGACGCAATTCTATAGTATTGAAGGCTACAAATTCCCAGAGAAGGAAGCCATGACGTCAACCAATGCTGACGGACAGACGTTGAAAGGCATCATAAATGCTGACTCGTGCGAGATACGTCTCTTCTACACTAAGCACTATGGTGACAGCACACGTACCATGAAGCTCACCGCCTATGAGATGGCGAAACCTATGGGGGAAGACAGGAATTATTACAGCAACTTCGACCCTTTGAAAGAAGGATATATCCGTAATGGAGGCATAAGTAAAGATAAAGTATATACGCTCACAGACTATATGGTGGCCAAATCTACACGTGACACATCTACCTATGAACCGTATATCACGCTCAAACTCAACGACAAGTACACGGATGCCAATGGTAAGGTTTACAATAACTATGGTACGTATATCTTAGAGAAATACTATGAGAATCCTGCATTCTTCAAGAATGCTAATACCTTCCGCAACAATGTTGTCCCAGGATTCTACTTCAAGCACAAGTCCGGCCTTGGAAATATGGCTTATATTGACGCTGCTCAGCTCAATGTCTATTACAAGTACACGGATAAAGTGGCCCATACATCTACTGTCAACGGCAAGACCGTGACAGAATACAAAGATAGTGTGCTGAATGGTATTACAATATTTTGGGGCACTGAAGAAGTGCTGCAGACCACGACCATCAGCAACGATAGAAATACTCTCCTGAAGCTGGCAGCCGATGAGAGTTGTACCTATTTGAAGACTCCCTCCGGAATCTTTACTGAACTGACATTGCCGGTAGAAAGCATTGTTACAGGGCATGAGCACGATAACATTGCAAGTGCCTCCCTGACAATACCCAGAGTCAACAGTACCGTTAACGCTGACAATTATTCGTTTGACATTCCCAAGACACTGTTGATGATACCGAAAGACTCCATCAATAGCTTCTTCGAGAACAAGCAAATGTACAATAACCGCAACTCGTTCATTGCCACTTATTCCGGCAAATCGTCAACCAACAGCTATACATATAATAATATATCAGGAATGATTTCTGCTATGGCTGCCGTTGATAAGGCCCACAGATCGGCTGATTGGAATAAGGTTGTACTCATCCCCGTGACGCTGACAACATCAACGGCTGCTACATCCAGCTCGTACAGTTCCTATTACAGTTATTACTATGGGACATCAAGCTCGTCAGCTAACACCGTTGTGACCAAGGTGTCGCACGATATGTCCCTCTCAAGTACGAAGCTCGTAAAGGGTACTGCAACCAACAGTCCACTACAATTGAAAGTCATTTACAGTCGATTTAAATAATCTACAGTAATGGCTGACAATTTTCTCGAACGACATCGGAGAGATTACGAGGAGCGAAAAGAAGCGTGGCTTAGAAACAAAAAGCACATGCCTAAAATAAAACGAAAGCTCCAACAGCCGGAGGACGAAAGCTTATAACACAACCATCGCGCATTATGGGAATATTCGGATTATTCAGTAAAAAAAATAAGGAGACCCTTGATCAAGGCCTTGAGAAGACCAAACAAAGTGTCTTCTCAAAGCTTACCCGTGCCGTTGCCGGTAAGTCGAAAGTCGACGACGATGTGCTTGACAATCTTGAGGAAGTGCTCATTACGTCGGATGTCGGCGTTGAAACAACCGTGAAAATCATCCATCGCATCGAAGACAGAGTGGCACACGATAAATATGTCTCTACATCGGAACTTAACCGAATACTGAAAGAAGAAATTGCCGCACTGCTTACTGAGAACAACTCTGACGACAATGCTAACTGGGATCTTCCCTCCGACCATAAGCCTTATGTCATACTGGTAGTAGGCGTTAATGGTGTCGGGAAAACCACAACGATTGGGAAGCTTGCCTATCAATTCAAAAAGGCGGAAAAGAAAGTTTATCTCGGAGCTGCAGACACTTTCCGTGCCGCTGCCGTAGAGCAGATTCAGATTTGGGGCGACCGCGTGGACGTACCTGTCATCAAACAACAAATGGGATCTGATCCGGCAAGTGTGGCGTTTGATACATTGCAAAGCGCGAAGGCTAATGGCGCTGATGTTGTGCTAATTGATACTGCAGGAAGACTACACAACAAGGTAGGACTGATGAATGAGCTGAAAAAAATTAAAGAGGTCATGAAGAAAGTCATCCCCTCTGCGCCTGATGAAGTATTGCTTGTGCTTGATGGAAGCACAGGTCAGAATGCTTTCGAACAGGCTAAACAGTTTGCAGCCGTCACCAATATCACTTCTCTCGCTATCACTAAGCTTGATGGAACCGCAAAAGGCGGCGTGGTCATAGGAATATCCGACCAGCTAAAGGTACCGGTGAAATATATAGGCCTCGGTGAAAAGATGGAAGACCTGCAACTATTCAATAAGAAAGAATTTGTCGACTCCCTCTTCTGATTGACATTCAAACATGAAGAAAAATCAAATTGACTTTATCACCATGGGCTGTTCAAAGAATCTTGTCGATTCAGAGCAGCTCATGCGTCGTTTTGAAAACATGGGGTATCATTGTGTCCATGACCCTAAACGTCCACAAGGAGAAATTGCCGTCATCAACACGTGCGGCTTCATTGAGAGTGCCAAAGAAGAAAGCATTAACACGATCCTTGAATTTGTAAATGCGAAAAGCGAGGGACGCCTCGGCAAACTGTTTGTGATGGGTTGCCTTTCCCAACGTTATCAGAAAGAATTAGAAGAAAATATTCCTGAGGTTGACAAATTCTACGGCAAGTTCAACTATTCACAACTTCTCCAAGACCTTGGTCCTGCTGAGCAACGGCCGTCAGAAAGCAAGACCTTCTCCGGTGCGCGCGTGGCAGCTAACAGTCGACGCATAATTACCACTCCATCGCATTATGCTTATATTAAGATTGCAGAAGGGTGCGACCGGCATTGCGCTTATTGTGCCATCCCACTCATCACAGGCAAGCATGTGAGCCGCCCCATGGAAGATATTCTGCAGGAAGTGGAAGAACTCGTCAATGAAGGTGTAACAGAGTTTCAGGTTATAGAACAGGAGTTGACCTACTATGGCAGAGATCTCTATGGAGAAACCCGCATCGCTGAGCTCATCGACAGGATGGCCTGCATCAAAGGCGTAAAGTGGATACGCCTGCACTATGCTTATCCCAATCAGTTTCCTATGGAGCTGCTTGACGTGATGTCTCAGCACGACAACGTTTGCAAATATCTTGACATCGCTCTGCAGCACATCTCCAACAACATGCTGACAAGGATGCACAGACACGTTACAAAACAAGAAACCATTGATCTCATTCACGCTATCAGAGCAAAAGTACCCGGTCTCACGATCCGCACAACGCTTATGGTAGGCTTTCCCGGGGAAACGGAGGATGACTTCAATGAGCTTCTCGACTTTGTAAAGCAAGAGAGATTTGAACGCATGGGCGCCTTTGCCTACTCCGAAGAGGAAGGCACTTACTCAGCTATCCACTACAAAGACGATGTTCCTGGCAATGTGAAACGAGCCCGATTGGACAAGCTCATGAGCGTTCAGGAAGAGATAAGCGCTGAAATAGAAGCGGCTAAAGTAGGCAAAAACTTTAAGGTAATCATCGATAGAAAGGAAGGCGACTATTATGTAGGTCGCACAGAAGCCTGTTCTCCGGAAGTTGACCCGGAAGTTCTCATCCCTGCTGCCGACCGAAGACTGCGTGTTGGCCACTATTATAATGTTCTGATGACATCAAGTGATGAGTTTGACCTTTATGGAAAGGTAGTATGAACAACAAAGAATTCATAGCCCAACTTGCCTCACAAACTGGCTTTACTCAAGCTGACACCCAGCAGATGGTACGTACGATCATCGCTGAAATGGGGTTGCACTTTGAAGAAAACGATACTATCCAGATTAATGGATTCGGTACGTTCGAAGTGAAGAAACGGCTGGAGCGCATCGTTGTCAATCCAGCAACCCAGCAACGCATGCTTGTGCCACCTAAGCTCGTGCTTAGCTTTAAGCCCATAGCCGCAATTAAAGAAAACTTGAAAAAGCCACAAACCAATAATGAGTAGGACTGGTATTAAGGAGCTCGCCTCTTCGCTGACCGACAAGCATGGTCTTAACAAGACTGATGCTGAGCGATTCGTGACAGCCATCTTCGAGGTCATCAATGATGGCCTTAAGCAAGACAAGCTGGTCAAAGTAAAGGGCTTGGGCTCATTCAAGATTGTCGGCATAGCTGCAAGAAAGAGTGTAGATGTCAATACGGGCGAACCTATCGTCATTGAGGGCAGGGACAAAATAAGTTTCACACCGGATGCTGCCTTGCGTGACGAGGTAAACAAACCCTTCTCGCAATTTGAGACGGTGGCTGTCAACGATGGTGTTGACTTCGCTGCAATTGACAAAGAGTTTGAAGAGGAACTCTCTGCTTCACCAGAACAAGATAGTGAAGCTGGCCCTGCAACCGTCATTCCGGCTGTACCTTCAGATCATGATCAGATGCCTGATGAGGAACCGGAAGAGGACGAGGAGAGAACCGAGAAAGACGATGTTTTGCCGGATAAAGACCATGAAGAACCGGAGGAAGACAACCAGACTCCGGAGAATGACAACCGAATGCCAGAGGGAAACGAGGAAGAACCATCTGAGGAAACGTCAATAAGTGAGCCTGTGTCAGACTTTCCCATAGTTGAGACAACAGAAGAGACAGCCGGAGATGATACCACCGAAAAAGTTGAGGAGCATCAAAATCATGCATTGAAAGCTTTGATCGTTACTGCTGTTGTCATCGTAATTGGTTGTTTCTGCGGTGGATACTATCTATATAAACAGATCCAAAAACGTGACAGTCACATAGAACGCTTAGAAAAACAAATGACAATGGTGGCGCAACACCATAAAAGATCCCAGCAAGCCATCGCCGAAAAAGCTCTACCTGTGAAACTAACTTCAGCAGACACCGTAAAAGTAAGGCGAGATCATCCAGAAGGCAAAACGACTGCCACAGCACAACAAACAGCCGTGCAGACATTGTCAGCCGATAAAAACAATGCTGATTTACAGTCGGAATACAATAAGGATGCAAGAGTCCGCACAGGTGCCTATATCATCACAGGAATCAAGCAAACTGTAACCGCACGTCCAGGACAGACAATAGGGAGCATCAGCAAGGCTCATTTAGGTCCTGGCATGGAATGCTACGTAGAGGCTGTCAATGGTGGAAAGAAAAATATCAAAGCTGGAGATAAAATCAAGATCCCCAATCTTAAATTGAAGAGACGACTACATTAACACTGTCCGTCAATCGATTCAAGGCGACTTCTTTTCCAAGCGCATTTACCATAGGTAAGCCCTCATTGATATTCACCACTCGCTTAAAGCCTGCGTCAAGCAGGCTTTTTTCATCCCCCACTCTACCTGCCAATAAAATTACGGGCACACCGGAAGCCAGTCCATGATTGAGAATTACGCTTGGCAATTTGCCCATCAGCGTCTGACCATCAGCACTCCCCTCTCCAGTTATGATCAACGAGGGCTTATACGGAAGCCCCAACTGACTGACAAAACCACTCGACCGCAAGACAACGTCAGCTCCACTCTTCACTGTCGCGTCCATAAACTCCATGAACGCATAGCCCAATCCTCCAGCCGCTCCGGCACCTACCAAATTACTGCAATCACGTCCTTGATGCTTCGCGGCAGCTTTCGAAAAAGTGACAGCCCGCCGCTCAAGTTCATCTATCATTGCTTCATCGGCCCCCTTTTGTGGAGCAAAGACGCGCGCGGCTCCTTTAGGTCCACATAAAGGATTGGTGACATCTGTTGCAAGAGTCACCTTTAGTCCTTTCAACCATGCTGTGTCAAACAAATCATACCATGCTTTCCGTTTTTCTGTTTGCCACTCATGTTTCAAAGCCTTTAACATGCCCAGTCCACAATCACTCGTCGCACTGCCGCCCAACCCAACGATAAAGTCTCTACAGCCACGCCGCAAAGCCTGAACCATCAGTTCTCCCACACCGTAGCTGGATGCTCGCAACGGATTCCGAAACTCAGGCTCTATCATTGACAACCCCACAGCCCTTGCTGTCTCAATGACGGCCCTGCCTTCCTTGATGCCAAAAGTAGCGTCTCGCCAACGCATCATGGCATCATGGACATGGCAGTGAACCACTTCGTCAGGACACATCGCATCAAGAAACCCCTCGCCGCCATCGCTGACCGTGAAGCAATGCACTTCAGCCTCCGGATGCACCGACGTAATGCCGAGAGCCGCAGCCGCATTGGCCTCTGCTGAGGTCATGCAACCCTTAAAACTATCAATAGCAATAAAAATCTTCATATCTTCATGACATCATATAAAATAATAACGGAAGGATAACGTTATTTCTTACATGAAGCGCCCTTTATTTATCATTATCTCTTTACTTTCTGCCTTGACGGTGGTAGCACAGACTTTCACTCTGAAAGGTCGCGTGACCGATGAGGAGGGGAAACCTGTTGAACTGGCTTCCGTAGCATGTGTGGCACAGGGCAAGGCCACAGTCACTTCCCTCAAAGGCGAATACAATCTCACGCTGCATACTGCTGACTCGGTCGTCATCCGGTTTTCCATGCTGGGCTATCGCACGAAAAAACGAGTGCTCGTAAAGCCGCATGGCGTGCAAACGCTTCAGGTTGTACTTTATCAAGGAGAGAATACACTCGATGAGGTGAATGTACAAGGCGAGAGGATTCAGACC
Organism: Hallella multisaccharivorax DSM 17128; assembly: GCF_000218235.1. GTDB lineage: Bacteria > Bacteroidota > Bacteroidia > Bacteroidales > Bacteroidaceae > Prevotella > Prevotella multisaccharivorax. Next base: position 1,714,190 of record NZ_GL945017.1, read on the forward strand.
GGACAAATGGAGGGACTCAAGACCAAACCCCTGAAAAACATGCCTTCCACTACGGGGAATGCTGTTGAAGAGCTCCTGCAAAGCCAGGCCGGTGTAAGCAGTCACTCAGAGCTCTCGTCGCAATACAACGTGCGCGGCGGCTCCTTCGACGAGAATGCCGTCTACATCAACAATGTTGAAGTCTTCCGCCCTTTTCTGGTCAGAAGCGGACAACAAGAGGGACTCTCTGTCATCAATCCCGACATGGTGGGAAACATCGGCTTCTCTACCGGAGGCTATTCCGCGCGCTATGGCGACAAAATGTCGTCAGCGCTTGACATTACTTACCGTCGCCCTCAGCATTTCGAAGCAGCCCTCGACGCGTCACTTCTTGGCGCGGCAGCCTATGTAGGTATCGCTAACAAAAAATTCGCATGGTGTAACGGATTACGCTACAAGACCAACCGCTGCCTTCTCGGCACGTTTGATACCAACGGGGAATATGAGCCCGACTTTATGGATTATCAAACCTATCTCAATTGGAGACCCAATTCGCGGTGGAGTTTCGACTTCATCGGTGACATCTCCGACAACCATTACAATTTCAAGCCCAAAGACAGGGAGACCCGCTTTGGCACGATGGAGAACGCCCACGCCTTCCGAGTATATTTCGACGGCAAGGAGCGCGACCGGTTCCGCACCTTCTTCGGATCTCTCAATATCGGCCGCCACTATGGTGACTCAACATCTGTCTCGCTTATAGCATCCGCTTTCAATACTGATGAGCAAGAAAAATACGATATTGAGGGACAGTATTGGCTGACGCAAACAGAGACTTCGGAGAACCTGGGAGTCGGAACCTATTTCCAGCACGCCCGTAACTACCTGAAAGGAAATGTTGAAAGCGTGAAACTCCTGGCAAGGCACACGGCACGGAAGCACGACATCGAAGGGGCCATCACCTATAAGAGAGAACATGTGGAAGAGAATTCCGCCGAGTATGAGATGTGCGACTCGGCGGGATACGTCATGCCTCATACGGGGAAAGACCTGTACATGATCTACAGTCTAAGGGCAAAAAACGCCATCAACAGCAACCGGCTTGAACTTTACCTGCAAGATACCTGGCGGTTCCAATCGGGGGGAGACTCGGAGAAAAGCGATTCCACCGCGGGCTCTCCCGTGCTTTATACCCTCAACTATGGCGTGCGGTTCTCACATTGGAACTATACCCACGAGTCGATTCTCTCCCCAAGAGTGTCGCTCAACATCATTCCGGCATTCAATCAGAACATCAGTTTCCGACTTGCAACCGGATTCTATTACCAGGCTCCTTTCTTTAAAGAACTGCGTGATACGACTACTGTCGGAGGCATGACCTACGCTACACTCAACAATAAAATCAAGAGTCAGCGATCCATCCATTTCACAGGAGGCATGGAATACCGTTTCAAAATCAACGGCCGACCGTTCAAATTCTCCTCTGAACTCTATTTCAAACTCCTCAGTAACCTCGTGCCATATTCCGTCAACAACATGAAAATCACATATTTCGGTGACAATAATGCCAAGGGACACGCTGTGGGACTTGACATGAAACTCTACGGTGAATTTGTGCCCGGCACTGATTCCTGGCTGACATTTTCACTGATGAATACGCGTATGAACATCAATAGCCGGACAATGCCTTTACCCACCGACCAACGGTTTGCCGCCCACCTGTTTTATACCGACTACTTTCCAGGGTCCGACCGCTGGCTGATGACGCTGCGGCTGAGTTATGCTGACGGTCTGCCTTTCTCTGCGCCACACCGTGAGCTGGAACGCAATGTATTCCGCGCGCCAGCCTACAGACGTGCTGACATTGGCATGACCTACCGACTGCTCAACAATGAAGACCATCATCGCAAGAGCATCTTCAAGAATATCTGGTTAGGCATTGACTGTCTCAATCTCTTCGACATCAGCAATGTCAACTCCTACTACTGGATTACCGATGTCACCAATCAGATGTATGCCGTGCCCAACTACCTCACACGAAGACAGATAAATGGAAAGATACGCTTCGAGTTCTGACGGTGTGGCTACTCATGATAACTGAAATGACCAAAGCGTGGTCACGTGTTGACCAAACCGTGGTCATGTGCTGACCAAAGCGTGGTCACGTGTTGACCAAACCGTGGTCACGTTACCAGGCAATAACATTCGCTTAGTAATCAAATTGCAGACGGCGCGACATTCCTATTGCCTCCTACAATCATCATGTTTTTTTATAATGACGGTTGTTGGAGTAAGGCAATACGAAGCCACGGGCTATTCATCTTTTCTTCCATCATCGTTTATTTTTGAGTACATGAGTGTCTAAAGTGCAATCATGTGATACGCTACTTTATTTATTTCAAGTACTCACCAATTACATATAGGCCTCCTCTCCTATCTCAACAATTGTTTAAAGTAATCTATCCAATCGTCGAACTCCTTATTTTGAAAGCTATGAATGCCATTGCGCTCTGCTGCCTGGCAGTTCACCTCAAGGTCATCAACAAAGAGCGTCTCCTCAGGGCGAATGTCAGCCTCATACAAGACCGCCTGGAAGATTTCATCGTCTGGTTTCTTCATGTGCATCTCTTGTGAGACGAATGTGTGCTCAAAGTAATCATCGACCGTGTAATCATTCATGGGGAACAGTTGCTCCACGCAGTAACGCCAATGCAAGTCGATGGTATTGCTCAGGAGATAGGTCTTATAACCGGCTGATCTCAAGGCAAGCAAAATCCGCTTCTTTTCATGCAAATAATTTATTTTGGGTAGCCTATCTGATGATTGAGCACCAGATCAGCTTGCTCACCAAGATTCAGAGCCTTGCGCAAGGCATCCGTATCCATGGTTGCCCTTGGCACGGTGTTCAATCCCAACGCTTCGCACGCCAGGCAAATGTTCTGCGACACATAGCCGCAGTCCACTACCCCCATGCGCTCAGCAGCCTGAGCCGATAAGCCGCTAAACTTGGAATGATCGCTCACCAGGAGCAATGACACCGGTGCTGTTGCCGCGAAAGCCTGACGACCGGCAACGGCTGTACGAAGGTCTTTCTTAGTCACTTGCACCAATAGGTTCTGCTTCGGCTCATAGCGGTATGCGCCATCCTTGCGAATAACATACACCGCCACGTCCTGTGCGTTGATGGCAGAAGGCACCGTGAGTTTTCCGCTCTCAGGGCGATTGATGCCACAGGCCGCCCACAGAATGGTTGACAACTCGCTGTCAGTAATCATCCGTTCTGAAAACTCACGTGTAGAATGACGGTGCTGTAATGCTTGCATCAACGTCACCTGGTTATCAAACTGTTGCTTCGGTAACTGGATGTTTTGTGCGTCGCCCACAATTGATAAGCCCAAAAGGGCCGTGGATAATAACATCTTCTTCATCTTCTTCTCATTATATTTTAGTTGTATTCCATCTTCGAAGACTCTTATTGCTTCAGGATATTTGTCCTTGCAAACTTATATAAAAACTTATATAATATTTTGGATTTTACGCTAATTGAACAAAAAAATCAAGGCCACAGCAAAATCGGCACAATAGATAATTCTGTTTGCTATCAGACTTGAGGGGGGTGGTCAACCAGTCCTAATGAGTCTACGAAGAAATAAGATGGTATTTTAATCAAAGCGCTATAACCCCTGTAACTCGATGAGTTGCAGGGGTTATCAATCGTGACCCCGGCGGGACTCAAACCCGCGACACTCAGAACCGGAATCTGATGCTCTATTCAACTGAGCTACGGGGCCATTGTGATTACGTGTTTGCAAAGTTAATAATAATTCGCCAATGGAACAAGAAATGATAAGAAAAAAACTTACTCATCGATTTTCTCTATCCGAAAGACATTAATTACATCCACATCCGGACAACAAATACAAATGGAATTATTCTTCATGCCAGGGATGTTACCACCATAGCGCAAGATATCCACATAAGGGAAAGCCACATGAGCAGCCATAGGGCAAAGAGTGCCACGCTCAGTGTCGAAATCCCACGTGTCGCCAATTCGATGCCTATGATGACAAGCCTTAGGACCTTTCTTATCTACGACAGTAATCTTTATCTTTGGTTTCTTCATCTTATATTATACCTTGATGTCAATAATTGACTGCGAAGATAAGAAAAAAGATCCAAATACCAATGCATCTGAAAAACAAATCGTAATCTTACAAGGATATAATTGTTGAAAGAATAACGTGAAGCGGCCACCTAAATATCACTCAACCTTCTTCTCCATCATGTCTCGGACCTTGTATCCTATTATCGCCATGAACAGTAAACGCTAAACATCAGTCATATAGATAGACGAAGGGAGTAAGACGATAAAGCAAAGGCATTGCCAAAATCCAAGGACAATACAGCGCCACAGTCCCTTTTCTTTTTTCGCTTTCAGGCTCAAGCCAAGCGACGCAGCCCTATCTACGAGCAGGGGCACATCGTCCTCATAGAAACCACTGAGCACAAGCAATGCCCTGTCCGCCATTTTGTCACGCATCGCCTTCATGTCGTGAAGAAGAATGTTACGGTTAATATTAGCCAGCACAATGTCAAACTGTTCGTCAATACTGTTCATCACAGAGGCATCGCCAAGAAGGGCCTTCAGGTTCTCGACGCCATTGATCTCCGCATTGTGACGGGTATTGTTGACGCTCCACTCATCAATGTCATAACCCACGACATCCTTAGCACCAAGTATCGATGCCGCTATGCCCAATATTCCTGTACCGCAACCGCAATCGAGGACGCGGCAGCCCTGCAATGGATATTCGTCATCACCAGTACCTAACAGCGTGTCGATGATCATCTGGGTAGTCTCATGCGTCCCCGTGCCAAAAGCAAGACGCGCACCAATCTGTATGATACGTTTTGAAGTGCTTGGCAAGGGCTGCGGATGATTTGCATCTACGATAAGCAGCCTGCCGTCAATGTCAATAGGATCAAAGCCATTGTCCTCCCATGTCCTATTCCAGTCCTTATCCTCAACTTTTTCCATGGAATAGCTGATGGTCGTGTTCTGTAAAGGAAAAGCAGCAAGCTGACTATCTAACTCTTTTTGATTGAACAATAGAGTTTGTACGTATCCCCGTATGCCGTCAGCTGTGTCTTCAAACGACTCGAAGCCGGCCTCTGCCGCAACGTCTGCCAAAAGGTCACGTGCTGTCTGCAAAAGGCTGTCAGGACAAGAGATGATAAAATCAGCTTGTAAATATTCCATAACAAAATTGCGTTTAAATGAGAACGTAATATAAATATATGTGCAAAATTAAAAAAAAATAGGGGAAAACCTACCACAGCTTAGGGTTTTTCCGTAAATTTGCAAAAGGATAGGCATTAATTTTGTAGTGTAGAAAAGCAAGGATATATGGATAGTTCCATTTACCAGATAAGAACAACAATTAAAGAATAAAGATATGAAAAAGTTATTGATGCTGTTAGTTTTCGCGGGCACGATGCCGCTGGCATCGATGGCGCAAGATGATGTTTACTTTACACCCAGTAAGGAGGCGAACACCCCGAAGGTGGAAAGAGTGCCTTCTTATTCTGGAAGCAGACGTAGTGTGGACGAATACAACCGCTATGGCAGGCTCAACAGTTACTATCAGAAGATAGGTACCGACTCGCTGGGCAACGATATCATTACTTTCATGCCAGGCAAGGGAGCTTACCGTGACTCCACCCTCGCCGACACTGCCTATGTCTATCCTGGCAGTGCCAAGTTTGACAATAGTGATGACTACACTTACACACGCCGCATGTCACGGTGGGATGGATTCTACGATCCGTGGTTCTACGACAATTTCTATGGCCCTTACGGATGGTACGACCCTTGGTACACCAGTTGGTATGGTGGTGGATGGTATGATCCTTGGTACTATGGCTATGCGGGTTGGTACAGCCCCTGGTACAACCGCTACTATGGTTGGGGATGGCCCTATCGCTATGGCTGGTACGGCTGGGACTATCCTTACTGGGGCGGAGGTGTAGTTGTCAACAATGGCGGTGCCAACTCTGGCGGATATAGCGGCCAGCGTACTTGGTCATCCGGCAGGACCTATGGCAATACCAACGGCAGCCGCTCTTACGGAAGCTACACTTCACGCAGTGCCGGTAACCGTTCTTTCGGCTCACGCAGCTATCAGCCCAGCAACAGTAACAACAGTACGCGCACCTATAACAACAATTCATATGGTACACGCTCCTATGGTGGCTTCTCCGGTGGCAGCAACGGTGGCTTCTCCGGCGGAGGCAACTCCGGCGGCGGTCGCTCTGGCGGCAGCTTCGGAGGTGGTGGCGGACACTTCGGCGGCGGAAGGCGCTGATTAGCTTCATCCATCATCATAACAAACAGATAGCGCTATACCATTCTTCATACTCCAAAATTTGGTATAGCGATGTCAAACATCTATTTTTTCAATGAAAGAATAACTATGAAGACACAATATTTTCTTTCGCTTGCAATGGCAGGAATACTCTCCATTCCCGCTGCAGCACAAGAAACCTATCAGGATACAAAGCTCATGGAAAATGAGCTGAATGGTACCGCCCGCTATGTAGGCATGGGTGGTGCGATGGAGGCATTAGGCGCCGACCTGTCTACCATGCAGTCAAACCCTGCTGGTATAGGTCTTTTCCGCAAGTCACAGTTTGCTCTCTCTGGTGGTCTCGTCTCCCAGTCGGGTGACAACTCCAAGAAGAACTGGGGACTGGACCTTAAAGGCGATGCCACCAATGCCAGCTTCGACCAGGCCGGATTCGTTTGGGCTTCGCGCACAGGGCGAAACTCATGGCTCAATCTCGGCTTCAACTTCCACAAGAGCCGCAACTTCGACCAGATTCTCTCCACGGCCAATAAACTCGACAATGCCTCTCTCAACAAGCTCAGCGCAGCTAAATATGCCAACGGCTTAGGAGGAAAAGGCAGTATGGCATGGAATGCTGTCGATAATTCTTATGCAACTCTCCTGGCCAACGACAAAAGTCCCATGAAGTACTACAACGCCACGTCGTTCGTGTTTGGTCAGTATCAAAAGGGGTATATTGGTGAGTACGACTTCAATGTCAGTGGAAATCTCAACAACCGCGTCTTCCTCGGTGCTACATTTGGCCTGCACGATGTCAACTACCGTAGCAACAAACTCTATGTTGAAGACGATGCCACGGGAGCTCTGTCTGACAACTATGAGCAACTGAAGATTGACGGAACAGGCTTCGACATCAAGTTTGGCGCTATCTTCCGCCCCATTGCCGAGTCTCCCTTCCGTATCGGCGTATATGCCAATACGCCGGTATTCTATGACCTGACTATGCACAGTGCCTATGACCTGACGTTCGCCCCTGTCAAGGAGAACAATCAGCAAGCACGGAAAGCAGACTACGACTACAAGGTCTACACGCCGTGGAAGTTCGGTGTGAGCCTGGGTCAGACCGTCGGCAACTATCTTGCCATGGGCTTTACCTATGAGTATCAGAAGTATGGTGCCATCGACAACCGTATCAATGATAATGACTCATACTATGACTATTGGAGCGACAGCTATTATACCGACAGCAACAGTGACGACGCAATGAACAACGACACGGAGTTGAACCTGAAGAGTGTACACCTGCTCAAGTTGGGCTTGGAGTATAAACCCGTCCCTGAGTTCGCCGTCCGTCTGGGTTATAATTACATGTCGCCGCAGTTCAACAAGAGGGCCCACCGTGACGGTTCACTTCAATCGCCAGGTGTTGGCTATGCCACTTCGGCCGATTACACCAACTGGAAGGCTACCAACCGTGTCACTCTGGGTATTGGCTACAGCTATAAAAACTTCTTTGCAGATGCTGCTTATCAGTACAGTTGCACCAATGGCGACTTCTATCCTTTCATGAGCTATTATAGCGATGACAAGGCCAAATCGCAGTATAACAATATCGCCGACGCCACAAAGGTGAGCTTCAACCGCCATCAGGCTATCTTCACGATTGGCTATAAGTTTTAAAGATAAATAAAGTGGCAACGCCTTTACACTGTAAAGGCAATGCGTCTACACCGTAAAGGCAATGCGTCTACACCGTAAAGGCAATGCGTCTACACCGTAAAGGCAATGCCCATTAAGAAAGGTCCGAAATGCTGTTTCGGACTTTTTTTATGCTCAAAAAGTTGCAAAAAAGCGGCGAAAATACTAAATTTGCAAAATCAATCAATATCAGAGATGAATACTTCCAGGCTTAAGACCTTGCTTTTGTTTATTTTTGTCGCCCTGACAACCAGTTCTGTCCTTGCCCAGAAACGTGAGTTTCGCGGTGCGTGGATACAAACCGTGAACGGCCAATTCCAAGGATTGCCCACTCAGGTTATTCAACAGAAGCTGAGCCGGCAGCTTGACGTGCTCAAAGCTGACGGTGTCAATGCCATCATCTTCCAGGTGCGGCCTGAGTGTGATGCCCTTTACAAGAGTGAGCTTGAGCCCTGGAGCCGCTATCTTACGGGGCAACAAGGGCGGGAGCCACAACCTTATTGGGATCCGCTTCAATGGATGATCGAACAATGTCACCAGCGTGGCATGGAGCTCCACGCATGGATCAATCCCTTCCGCGCGAAGACGAAAGGGACCACAATGCTCGCCTCCAACCATGTCGCCTCACAGCATCCCGAGTGGACGTTTCCTTACGACGGACAGCTCATCCTCAACCCTGCAGTCAAAGCTGCGGCTGACTATACCTGCAAAGTTGTGGACGACATCGTGAGCCGCTACGACATTGACGGCCTCCATATTGACGACTACTTCTATCCCTATCCTGCTATAGGAAAAGACATTCCTGACGAAACGTTTTACCGTACCAATCCCAACGGCTTTAAAAACATCGGTGACTGGCGTCGCGACAACGTCAACCACTTTATCCAGCAGTTAGCTGAAACCATTCATAAATGCAAGCCATGGGTGAAATTCGGCGTGTCGCCTTTCGGTATTTACCGCAACCAACGCTCGGATCCAAACAACGGTTCTGCCACCAATGGCTTGCAAAACTATGACGACCTCTATGCCGACGTGCTGCTCTGGGTCAACAACGGATGGGTGGACTACTGCGCACCACAGCTCTATTGGGAGATAGGGAATCGTGCCGCAGACTACAAGACGCTCATTCAGTGGTGGGATAAATTTGCCGCATACCGTCCACTATATATTGGAGAAGACGTAAACCGGACAGTGAAAACCGCTGATGTCAGCAACCCAAATATCAATCAGATGCCGGCGAAATACCGGCTTCACCAAGAAGCGCGTCATGTAAAGGGAACCGTGCTGTGGTATGCACAGGCAGTGGAAGACAATGTCGGCAACTATGGCACAGTGCTCCGGACTTCTTATTGGAAGTATCCGGCTCTCCAGCCACTCATGCCCTTCATCGACAATAAGCGGCCTAAAAAGCCAAGAAAGGTGAAAGCTGTCTGGACAAGCGACGGCTATACGCTCTTCTGGTCAGTGCCACGAGGCAAACGCTGGAACGATGTGGCTAAGCAATATGTTGTTTACCGCTTCGCAGACGGTGAGAAAGTGAACACGGAAGATCCCTCAAAGATTGTCGCTATCACCACCGACACCTATTATAAATTGCCTTACGACAAAGGGCAAGAACGATTTACCTATGTGGTGACCGCACTCGACAAGATGTCGAATGAGAGTAAGACGAAAAAAGTGAAACTGCGTTTATAAACGCAGCTCATTCGCGGAACAAGTACCTCAGTATGCTGTTCAGCCAGGGCAAATTGAACCGGAACCACCTGTATTTGCCCACAGGCTTCCCTCCGAAAGACAGGATGAACTCGCGAAAGGGATTCTGATGAAACGGCAAGCCCACATCGAGAAAGAAGATATGGGCATAATTGTGCTTCCACGACCAGTTAATTGCCTCCCACACCGTCATCATGTTAGGATGCAACAGCACATAACGCTTCCGCCGGGAAGCAAGATACCAAAGATAAGAATTGCCCTCACTGAATACGCAAACGCAACCTCCAATGACTTTGTTCTTATAGAGCGTTAGAAAGATACGCCCATTTTCGCTGTTATAAATTTGCTGGATATGCTTCTCTGCCGGAATAATGCGACGAAGCTTCATCCGGTAGAAGCCATGCAGAAGGTGATAAAAGCTATGGACCTCCGCCTCTGTCAAGGCCTCGCGCGTGCTCACCCCCGCATGATAGCACTTCTGTATGCGCTCTTTCATCTTCTCGGAGAGCCGATCGATTGGTGGTACGGAATGGAGCGAGTTGTGCACTTCTTGCCAATTAATGGGGAAATAGCCTTCCTTGCGGAAGAAACGATAGCCGAACATTTTTACTGAGAGGTCGCTAAACTCGATATAAAGACACAGACTGCGCTTCAGTCGCCGTGTCAGTTCATGCAGCATGAGACCAAAAATCTGTTCTTTATCTTTGTCTGTGGTATATTCCCCTTCACCGTAGATACGCCCTTGTGAGTAGAAAAAAGGAGGGATCCACGTTTTTTTTCGACGTACAGAGGCCAGGAGATGAGCGACGACACAGCCATCCTCATCGGTAACTACAGCCATATACGGCCTTTGCCAAGGAGAGTTCTCTACAATATGAAAGAGCTCAGCTGAGTGGAAGAAGTTGTCGCAGGTCATCTCTGGCAACTTGCTTCTTTTCGTATAGAGACTGACTTTGTAATGCATTTCAAATGCGATAGTGCTTTGTAGCTCTGTCCATTTCGCGGCGATCCTCTTTCTCCTTGAGCGTCTGCCGCTTGTCGTATTCTCTCTTTCCGCGTGCCAGGGCGATGTCCATCTTGGCCCTACCCTTGTCATCAATGAAGATGAGCGTAGGAACAATCGTGAGCCCCGGTGTCTTGATGTCCTCCACCAGATGGCGTATCTCCCGCTTATTGAGCAACAGCTTTCGGTCACGACGAGACGGCACATTGGCACGGGAACCATAGAAATAGGGAGAGACATTCATGCCCTTGACCCAAATCTCGCCATTGTTAATGAAGCAGAAAGAGTCTACAAGCGATGCCTTGCCCATACGTATCGACTTGATCTCAGTGCCCGTAAGCACAATACCCGCCGTGTAGGTGTCAATGAAGTTATAAAGGAATGAAGCTTTCTTGTTTCGTATCTGCACCGGACTCTTACGTCGCAGTTCTTGTTCAGTCTTGTTCATGGTTCAATCTTGCAAAAGTCATCCAAATGCTCGTCCACATAATGAGCAATCTCCGAAGTGAACTCTTCTTCGTTTTCTACAAAAGCGTCGTCGTAGTCGTCAAATTCAGGAAACTGCTCGTAGAGTGCGTCAAATTCTTCTTGCGTACAGTCTTTTTCTATATCCGCACGATATTTGCCGAAGAGTCTATGAGTGTCGCTGATCATCTTGTAAAGGTCATGCAATCCCCAGTTACGGACCGCCTTGGCAAAGGGATTGAGATAGATGAACGGCCCATAGCCATTATGTATCAACTCAACAAAACCACCGTCCATCACTGTATCCCGCAAGATGACATAGGCAAGAAGAGTAATCTGATCGGCATTGAGTTCTGCCATTGTCTCTGCCGTTAAATCGCCGCCGATAGCCTGGTAAATGCTATCGGTAACGACTTTCAGAAACTCGTCCATGCCTTGCTGCGCACCAGTCCGGAGTGCAGCGTCTTTGACAATTACTTTCTTCATTCAGATGAATGTTAATCTATTTTCAATGGGATCTCCTCAAGGTTCTTTTCGATCTCGGCATCAGAGACCCGATAGTTTACCAGGTCGCCATCAATATAGCTCATGTACGACGGCATATCAATCAGTCCATGCCCTGAGAGGTTGAATAGAATGACGGGAGCCTTTCCCTCCTCATTGGCAAGCTGTGCTTCGCGAATCGTTGCGGCAATGGCATGACAACTCTCAGGAGCCGGCACGATGCCTTCGGTCTGTGCAAAAAGTATCCCCGCCTTAAAACTGTCCAACTGTGGAATGTCAACTCCACGCATGTATCCGTCCTTGACAAGCTGAGAGATGATGACACCTGCTCCGTGGTAACGCAGACCGCCAGCATGGATATTGGCCGGCTTGAAGTCGTGCCCCAATGTATACATGGGCAGCAACGGCGTATAACCGGCCTCATCACCAAAGTCGTATTCGAACTTTCCGCGTGTGAGCTTGGGACAACTCTCTGGCTCAGCAGCTATAAACTCGGTGTCCTTGTGTGTGCCGTCGAAGACATGGCGCATAAAGGGGAAAGCAATGCCACCGAAATTGCTGCCACCGCCAAAGCAAGCGATAATCTTATCGGGATATTCACCGGCCATGGCCATCTGCTTCTCTGCTTCCAGACCAATAATGGTCTGATGCAGCGCCACATGATTAAGCACCGAACCAAGCGCGTATTTGCATCCGGGAGTTGTGGTGGCAAGCTCTATAGCCTCAGAGATGGCAGTGCCCAAAGAGCCGGGATGGTTAGGCTCACGGGTAATAATATCTTTGCCTGCACGTGTTGACATTGATGGAGAGCCCTGTACGGCGGCACCGAAAGTACGCATCAAGTAGGACCGGTAAGGCTTTTGCTGCATCGTGATCTTTACCTGATAGACTGCGGCCTCAAGGCCATAAAGCTTGGCAGCATAGGCAAGGGCAGCACCCCACTGTCCAGCACCCGTCTCCGTAGTGACATTGGTATCACCCTCCTGCTTGCAATAGTAGCACTGCGGCAGAGCCGAATTGATTTTGTGAGAGCCAAGGGGATTGGTGCTCTCATTCTTGAAATAGATGTGCGCGCGTGTACCGAGTGCCTGCTCAAAAGCATAGGCGCGCACCAACGGAGTGGAGCGATAGTAAGCATATTTCTCCTGGACCTCATCCGGAATATCGATCCACGGATGAGTCTGGTCGAGTTCCTGCTTGGAACATTCCATATTAAAGATATGAGAAAGATCACCTGCTGTCAGCGGCTCATGTGTCTTTGGATTCAGCGGCGGCATAGGCTTATTAGGCATTTCGGCCTGAATGTTATACCACTGTGTGGGCAGATCCTGCTCGGACAAAAGGAATTTCTTTTGATGTTTCATAGTTGGACAAAATTTGCTTCTGTTGCAAAGTTAGGCCTTTTTACAAGAAATGGGAAACAAAAAGGTGACAATCTTCTCTCTTTACCAGATAATTTTCGTTTTCCCACTGTCTTTAGAAAATACCGGCCTGATACAGAATATAAGCAATAATGGCTAAAGCGATGATGGCCACAATTGTCTTCAGCAGGCAGGTAGTGACCTTCTTGATGACAATGACGGCAACGATGATGACAAGAAGAACGATGGTATAATCGGTCATGACGTTAATTGTGAATTAGGAATGTTACTTAAACAATGACCGGAATGCCAAAGGTATCTCTGTCTCAAACTCCAGGGGGCGATGGCTGACCGGATGATAGAAGCACAGACGATAAGCATGCAGGCACAGACGATCCAGCGGATCATCTCCATTGCCATACTTCACATCTCCGCAGACAGGATGACCAAGGTCGGCAGCATGAACACGGATCTGGTTCTTACGACCTGTCTCAAGGCGAAACTCCACAAGCGAATAGGCCTCTGAGCGCGCCAAGACATGATAATGAGTGGTAGCGAGCTTCCCACCGTTATCATAGCTTGAACTATAGGTAAAATAGGCCTTATTGTCTTTCAACCAACTCTGCACGGTGTCCTCACCACGCTCCATCACTCCGGAGAGAACAGCCACATATCGGCGGTCGAAAACAATATTATGCCAATCGGCTTCAAATGCAAGCTCTGTTTGCTTGTCCTTTGCATAGACCATCAGACCACTCGTATCGCGATCAAGACGATGAACAATATGTGCCGTACAATGCTGATGACTCTGTCGGAAATAATCATCGAGCACCGTCTTCACGTTTAATGTGCTATGCCCTGCTGCCATAGACAAAATGCCAGGCTTCTTTTCCACGATGACAAGGTAACGATCTTCGTAGACGATACGGACATAGCGGTTCTTAAACAATGTGTTTTTTTTCGACTTGCTCACGGCTACTTTCATTCCAGGGCGTAATGCATAGTCGAATTGTGTCACTACTTTTCCGTTGACCTTAATGCCATGTCCTGAGAGCGTGGCTTTCACTTTACTGCGACTCTCATGTAAATGGGAAAGCAACCAGTCGAGAAGCTTGGCTGTCTCCTCAACTGTAAAGAAGTCATAGTGATCCTCAGGCGTGAGATCTGACTTATAACTTATTCTTTTCTCTTCCATATCGCTGCAATTTTACGGTGGATGGCAAAGATGTTAAAGATGCTCACCAGCAGGAGAAGCCCTATGCCAAGACATACTGACGGAAGCATGGTTCCACCCTCAATATTGGGGAACAACGTCGAGATAACGCCCATATAGTAAACCCTGATAAAGAATATGCCAACAAGCGCAATGACAAGTACACCCAGATTGAGGAATATTGTCAGCAACTGATAAGGGCGTGCCACCTGATGAGGGCTGTAGCCAATAAGCAGGAGATTCTCCAACTTCGACGAATTCTTCTGAACCAATAGATAAATGCTGAGCATGAGAATGTAGAAACTTAAGACAGAGATGACAAGGCCGACAACCATCACCATCGTTACCATGAGACGAAGGAAGTAAGTAGTCTTCTCTGCATCGAGCTTATCATCCTCCACCTCATAGCCATGGCGATCGAAGTAGGAAGTCATCTGCTCCGTCTTGCTGTCATCGGGATCAAGAATAAGACGTGTCGGGTCCGGATGCTTGTCTGGCGCAAAGGTCTGGTTGCTCCAGTCCATGAAAGCCTGCGGTACCAGTATGCTGCTCACTCGCGAAGAGAAACCGATAACCTTCCCCTTGAACGAGCCATTGCCATTGGCGCCTTGGGCGAAAAGGTCGAAGTCGATCATGCCTACAAGCCCATCGCTAATCTTTGGAAGTGAACGACTTTGCGCAAAGCCAAAGTTATACATCGCAATATAACTACGGGGAAGAATGACTGGCACCACATGGTCGCCGGGCTTATAATGCCAGGTACCCTTAGGCGCGTCGACAAAATCATCGGGAATGCTTTCAAGAAAGAGTTCTGAGTTAAGAATATTGGTGCCACTAATGCCCATGCGTGCCGTCACAGTGTACTGGGTGGCCGTAAACGCGCCAATCCTCGTCGCGAAGTGAGCCGCGTGAATATCGTCTATATCCTGCTTGGTAAAGGCATTGGAACGTCCTGACAGTGTACTGCCAGTACCAATTTTCTTCTCAGCAATGATATAGTTGGACTTCATAAAAGAGTCATCGCCGGTGAAAACCGGTGACACATCCTTATAAAACTGATAACCGAGCAAAACGATCAGCATGCCAAAAAGATTGGCAAAGGCAAATCCGGCAAACTGAGGGATGCTGATATGCTGACGCAAAAGCTTCCAGACAAGATTCATAGCTTCACTGTCCTTTCATAATTTAAGTTCATGTGTTTGCCGATGCTGGTCACGATGACTCCAGCTCCCTGACGTCTCGCCTCTTCCATCATAATGTGGCCCATGATGTTGGCATTACGATCGTCAAGATGAGAAATGGGCTCGTCGGCAAGAATAAAGTCGAAAGGCTGGACCAATGCGCGAATCATCGCCACGCGCTGCTGCTGACCAAACGACATGCGGCCGACCTTGGCATTGATCTTGTCGGCAATGCCGAGCATGTCAAACCACTCAAGAATCTGCTGTTCCGTTTTGAATCCCGTGAGCTTATTCTTGATCTGTACGTTCTCCATCGCCGTAAGTTCCGGGAAAAGACGTAACTCCTGAAAGAGATGACTGATATGTCGACGACGCATCTCAACCCATTGTGAGACCTTATACTGCAATGGGTCTGAATCGTCAAAAAAAACATTGCCAGTGTAATCGTGGCGATAGCCCACGATATAGCTACAAAAGGTACTCTTACCCTTGCCGGAATCAGCTTCGACAAGATAGAGATGCCCTTTCTCAAAGGAAATGTCATTCGCCCATACGTCTGAGTTCAAGTCCTTGCGCTCAGAAAAGACGTTGGGCAGAACCTTTTGAAAAGATATCTTATTCATTTATCCATTGTATAAACAATCGTATTGATGTCACCGAATAACGGTAACGGTTTGAGAAGTGATATTACGGCTGCAGCCTTATCATTGCCCAAAGCTCTGAAATTGACAACCATGGCGAACCTTGTCCCCTTGACAAGGCTCTGCAAGTCAGAAGGAAGCGGTTTCGGAGAAGCTGTAATACTGAGACGAGCTTCCTCAGGGGAGCCGCCACTCATATACTGCATGTCAGGAGTGACCCCAAAATAGTACGTAGTGCCATTACCGGTGTAATAATAACAATTCTTTCCCCAATCACCGATATGCCCACCAGAAGGCACACTCTGTTTCCAATAGTCCACATCGGCAAGCCAAGGAGCGCCTGAGAGGCGGGCTGCCATCATAAGATGGAGATTATCTTTGCCCAGTGATGATGTAACGAGCGTAAGATCACCGTCCACACTCTTGATAATATTGTCCATATCTATAGCTGTGTTGATGCCTGCCAACATTGCAGTAACGGCCTGATTCTGAATCATCAACTGATGAAACTGCTTACCGTCGACATTGAGGAAGAGTCCAAGCACGTCATCCTGTGACATAGCCTTGATATAATTGCCCTTGATGGGACGATACACCTTAGCTGCTCTTTGTATAGCAGTATTGATGCTTTTCTTATACGACAACGTCTTACCATGCATGAGCAAACGGTTGTTCTTCACCTCCATAGCAGCTGCAAGAATAATATCCGACGGGTCTGTATTCTTTGGTGCGCCCATGGTAAAAGGCGCAACAAACTGTTCCGGCAAAGCATTAGCCTGGGTAACTAAAGCCATTGGGGCATCAATAGAATCGACTGTTGAATACATGGGAGAGGACTTTATGCCCTGATCTTCATCAGAACTAAGATAACGAGCCATAAGTGTAATGAGATCATCTTGTGCCGCAGGAACGACAGGTCCCATCATTAAAAGCACATCATCTGAGAAACCTAACACCCAATTGGAAGGCAACGCGGCAAACCGATAGTCGCGACGCTTTTTAAGACTAAGTCCAGCCTTCGTTAATGCCCCTTCAAGTTTACTGTCACTGTTTACCTTGGCACATAATCCGAAATTTCCTTGAGGATCCTCAAAGAAGTATACATCTTGTGAAAGATCTATTCCTGTCGCATCAACATTCTTCACATGAAGCAAAGTCTTCAATATCAAAGGACTTTTAGCACCGCTAAGCCTGGTCGTGTTTAACCGTATCAACATCTGGCTTTCTGCAGGAATGGCATTAAGATAGTTATTGCCAGAACATGAAGAAAAAAAAACGACAAGAACAAATACACCTATTATAATAGGTAATGTCGTTATTCTTACATGACGTTTTATATTCATCTCACTAATTGGAAAATGTAAAAATTAATATCAAATTCTTTTGTAAAGCTGAGCCAATGTGACTGCCATCAAGCCTGCCGTCTCTGTTCGCAGCCTGCTATTGCCAAGCGTAATTGGCTCAAAACCATTGCCAATCGCCATTTCAACTTCATCTATAGAAAAGTCTCCCTCCGGTCCGACAAGTATACACACTGAAGAATCTTTAGGAAGCTCTTGAAGCTGGTCAAAAAAATCGATTCGCTTACGGTCATTATAGCAATGGGCTATAAACTTATAGTCGGCCTTGCAGGAGGAAACAAATTGGCCAAAAGAAGTCATCTCATTGACAGTAGGCTTAAATGGCTTGCGGCTCTGCTTCATGGCGGATACAACAATTCTTTCTATGCGGTCACTACGCACAACATGGCGCTCAGAGAACTTACAATCAAGCAATGATAATTCATCAAAACCGATCTCCGTCGCCTTCTCTGCCATCCACTCAATGCGCTCCATCATCTTTGTAGGAGCTATTGCAAGCTGAATATTTCCTGACCATGACTTATTCTGAGGCAAAGACTCAACAATATGATAGAAACAACGCTTTTTATTCGCCATCCCCACCTCGGCACGATAAAAGAATCCTGCACCATCCATAAGCCAAATCGAATCCCCCGCACTCAGACGTAGGACGCGAACAGCATGCTGAGCCTCTTCCTCAGGAAGTTCTGTACTGTTGGCTGCATTAGGAACAAAGAAATATCTTTCTTCTTTCAAAATCTTAATCTGTTAAGTTTTAGGAATCAAGTTCTTTGGAAGAACTATCTCCTGTTCTCCTCCTTCGGCTCAACTCATCTCTCAACTGAGAGGCAAGTTCATAATTTTCCGAATTAATAGCCTTCGTAAGTGCTTGTCGCAGCATCGATGAAGGGAGTGTATTGATAGGGAGCGGCACACCTGAAGCACGTAAATCAAAAGGAGAACTCTGTTTTAAGAAAAGCCCTTCATCAATATAAACCGGAATCTTGTCCTTGCTGATAAAATTGAGTAATACTGCCTGCGCACCATTAATAGGAACCTGCTCCAATGAATCAGTATTATTTAGAATTACTGAATAATTGCCATTGACAACATTCATTATTACAAGCTCAAGCGACAAGTCCGTTTGCCATTTAATGACCCTGAATAACACATCCGATACCCTTGACTGCTGCTGATGGCTATTCAAGCGCTCTTTGAATTCATCAAGAACGCTTTCATTGCATGGAATAACAATCTGCCGTTTCTGAAAGGAATCAGCAAGAATGAGCAAGCCTTCGTGATCAACCCCGACTACTTCTGTTGCCAGTTGGAAATATAGTCTGATCCTTGACATTCACTAATTTTATTTCCCATTATGCCTGGCTGGACGGAAGGCCAAAGCGAAGGCAATGCAAACGACAAGAGCAAAACCTGCGAAGATAAACCAGCAAGACCGCCAATCGCCCATTAGATAAGAAGCCTCACCTTTTTGGGTCCATGAGCAAAAATGATTGACGACGGCACCTGCCGACAAAGTACCTACAGTCGCTCCAATACCATTAGTCATCAACATGAAAAGACCTTGCGCTGAAGCCTTAACTGAAGGATCACATTCTCTATCCACAAAGATGCCACCCGAAACATTAAAGAAGTCAAAAGCCACACCGTAGACAATACATGAGAGAATAAAGAACAATACACCCGGCATTGTAGGATTGCCTATCCCGAAGAAACCAAACCTCAATACCCAAGCGAACATAGCAATGATCATCACACTCTTAATGCCATAACGCTTCATAAAAAAGGGAATAAGTAATATGCAGAAAGCTTCACTCACTTGAGAAATAGAAGTAAGCAGTGTAGCATTGCTTGCTGCAAATGATGAAGCGATCAATGGATCTGCACTGCCTTGGAAGCTTGAAATAAACGGCCCTGCAAAACTATTGGTAACTTGAAGAGACATTCCCAGCAAAGCTGAGAAGATAAAGAACAAAGCCATACGGCGGTCCTTAAAAAGACAGAAAGCGTCAAGTCCAAGCATTTGGGTGAGCGTCTTCTCCTGCACAGAAGCCTGCTTGACAATCCTACACTGAGGAAGAGAAAACACATAGAAGAACATAACAAGACTCAATAAACCAGATACAAGAAACTGATTATAAGTATACTGGAACTTGTGTGCGTTCTGTGCAAACGTCATGGAGAAAGTCCCGTTATCCCATGTAGCACAGTTTACAAACCACATTACGATGATAAAACCAACTGTACCACAGGAACGGATAGGAGGGAAATCAGTGACCGTATCACCTCCATGATTTTTCAATATGGTAAATGCAGTAGTATTCGTCAATGCCAACGTCGGCATATAGAAAGCCACACTCAGTGTATAAAGAGCAATAAAGACAGACCTGTTAGGTACCTCGTGACCAAACCCTGCATTCATCCCAATGAACCAAAGTGATAGCATGAAACCACCCGCAAGCAGATGGCACAAGCCAAGCAGTCGCTGAGGCTGAACCCATTTGTCTGCAACGATGCCTATTAGTGTAGGCATAAAAATGGAAACAATACCCTGGATGGCATAAAACCAAGAAATCTCTGCACCCATTCCAGCAACACCAAGATAATTCCCCATACAAGTTAAATAGGCTCCCCAAACGCCGAACTCAAGGAACGTCAATATGGACAAACGGATTTTCAAGTTCATTTACTATACTTTTAATCAATTGTGCTGCAAAAATACACATAATAATTGATATCTCATGAATATAAGGAATAAAGTTTATTGCATTTATTGTGTTAAAAATTTGGTGGGAAGACCAAAAATACTTATTTTTGCAGCAGTCATTTTCAATTAAACATTTGGCCTATAGACATATTTTTACTTCATTCAAAACATCCATTCAATGAAGGAATCTATTAAGACTCTCTCAAGAAAGTCTGATGAAGAACTCGCCGTATGCTATATGAACGGTGATGACAGGGCGTTTGAACTGTTGTTGGAGCATAATAAGACAAGTCTCTTCTCATATATTTTTTATGTGGTGCATGATGAGGACAAGGCCAACGATATTTTCCAAGAGACCTTCATCAAGATTATCACGAAGCTGCAAAACGGATTATATTCGCCAACAGGCAAATTTATTGCGTGGTGCATGCGTATTGCCCATAATGTGATAATGGATGGATTTCGGGCATCAAGAAACAACCATATTGTCGAGCCTACTGAAGACAACGATCTCTCGAACCTACAGACCAGGGAAATAGAGGAAATGAATATCGAAGAAATATTCATCAACAGCCAGGTCATGGAAGATGCTAAAAATATCATGAATAGGCTGCCAGCATCTCAACGTGAAGTTGTCTTCATGCGCTACTTTCAACAAATGTCTTTTAAAGAAATTGCCGCAACAACCAATGTAAGCATCAATACAGCATTAGGAAGAATGAGGTATGCTATGCTCAACATGCGCAAAATGGCACGTGAGCACAACATAGACTTAAACATGTATTAATTCTCTTCAATGCATTTCGCAATCCACTCGCCTACCTCTTTCGTACCATAGTGGCTGCCACCCTCAACCTGAATTTCGGGAGTACGGACATTGTTGATAAGGCTTGCATTGCATGCTTTTCGGATAGCGGCACCCTCCTCTTTCAATCCGAAATGCTCAAGCATCATGGCAGCAGAAAGGATTTCAGCAAGAGGATTGGCTATATTCTTGCCCGCAGCCTGCGGCCAAGATCCATGGACAGGCTCAAATAGTGGCGTGTGCTCACCAAGAGAGGCTGACGGTTGCAAGCCCATAGAACCCGTGATGGCCGACGTCTCATCTGTAAGAATATCGCCGAATGTGTTCTCAGTGACAATGACATCAAAATAACGAGGCTCCGTGAGCACCCGCATGGAAGCATTGTCAATAAACATATAGTCGACGGTTACCTCAGGATATTTAGGTTCCATTTCCTTGGCAATCTGTCTCCAAAGTCTTGAGCTGGCAAGGACGTTAGCCTTGTCAACGACCGTCAAGTGCTTGCTGCGGCGCATGGCAAAGTCAAAAGCCACTTTCAGGATGCGCTCTATCTCCGGACGATAGTAGATGTCTGTATCATAGGCCTTATCATTATCCTGATACTTCTCACCGAAATACATTCCGCCAGTCAGTTCACGAATGACGACGAAGTCTGCACCCTTGATCAGCTCCTCTTTCAGTGGACTCTTGTGGAGAAGACAGTCGAATGTCGCCACAGGTCGTACATTGGCAAAAAGCCCAAGCTTCTTGCGCATAGCGAGAAGGCCTGTCTCCGGACGAACCTTCAGCGTTGGGTTGTTATCAAAACGCGGATCACCTACAGCTGCAAAGAGCACTGCATCTGCATCCATACATGTTTTGAATGTCTCATCGGGGAATGGGTCTCCACAAGCATCAATGGCATGAGCACCGCAAATAGCCTCCTTGTACGTGAAAGTGTGTCCAAACTTCTTAGCGATCACATTCAGCACATTTAAGGCCTCTGGCATAATCTCCGGACCAATACCGTCGCCGGGGAGCACCGCAATTTTTAAATTCATATCGTAATTGTTTTACCTTATTCTTTAATTCCACTTTACTCTTTATTTCTCAACGAAGCATTCTCCGCCTCCTCTATCATATTCAGCATCTTGATCGTAGCTTGGATAGCGGCCTCAGTCTGGTCTGCATCAAGCCCACGCGTGCGCCATTGCTTTTCTCCATCGTTCCATGTTATCACAGTCTGCACGAGGGCATCTGTGCGGCCACCGGGGGGAATAGTCACCGCATAGTTCTGCAGCAATGGAAATGTACGGTTGAGCTTTTCCTTATATATCTTTCGCAAGGCTTTCACGAAAGCATCATACTGACCGTCACCTGTCGAGTCAGCCTCGTATTCCTTACCATTGATGCTGACTTTCAGACTGGCAATAGGCTTCAGTCCATAGCTGGTAGAAACCATATAACTCACCAATTTCACTGTCTGCTCAGGTGAAGAGTGCTTCAACACATCACTGACAATATAGGGTAAATCATCCTGAGTGACCAGTTGCTTTTTGTCTCCAAGCTCCGTGATACGCTGCGTTACAGCCTTTGTCTGCTCCTTGGTAAGTTCCAGGCCTATGTCTTCCAGATTCCTGACAATATTCGCCTTACCGGAGTTCTTTCCCAAAGCAAACTCACGATGTCTGCCAAAGCGCTCAGGAACGAGGGCATTACTGTACAAATGGGCTTTATTATCACCGTCAGCATGAACGCCTGCTACCTGTGTGAAAACATTCTCACCGATAACCGGCGTATTGGGCGAATACCCGATGCCACTGTATCCCGCAACAATGTTGCTGATTTCCATCAGTGTTGTCTCATCTATATGTTCCTTAACGTGCATCTGGTCTTTGAGCATCACATGAATGCTACTCAGTGGCGCATTGCCACAACGCTCGCCCAGCCCATTGACGGTCACATGCAATCCTGAGCAACCAGCCTCCACAGCCATTAATGAGTTGCCTACTGCCATGTCATAGTCGTTGTGGGCATGAAACTCAAACTTCGTATCTGGATACCGGTCCGTCATTGCGCGGGTATATTCATAAGAGTTTAAAGGATTGAGAATGCCGAGTGTATCAGGCAAAAGAAACCTCACTATCCCCTCGTCCTTTAACGCATCCATCATGGCCCAGACATAGTCGCGGCTGTCACGCATGCCCTGCGACCAATCCTCTAAATAGAGGTTTACATCCATACCTTTAGAATGCGCATAAGCAATTACAGCCTTAATATCGTCTATATGTTTCTCTGGCGTTTTCTTCAACTGGCACTGGCAATGCTTCAAAGAGCCTTTCGCCAACAGATTAATGGTTTTGCAACCACACTCTGTTATCCAATCTACTGATTTCTCACCGTCAACAAACCCCAAGACTTCTACCCTATTGAGCATCCCGTGCTGTCGGGCATAATTGCATACCATGGACACAGCGTCTTTCTCACCCTCCGATACTCTTGCTGAGGCCACTTCTATGCGATCAACTCCTACTTCAGAAAGTAGGTAGCGGGCTATCATCAGCTTCTCATGCGGCAGAAAACTTACGCCATTGGTCTGTTCGCCATCACGTAGCGTACAGTCCATGATCTCTATCTCACGATCCTTACCTACCATTATCTCTTGTGTTTTTCTTCCCACACCTCTACCTTGTCTCGGTTTTGTACCAGGAAATCCACATCGTCAAGCCCATTCTCCAGGCAATGCTTCTTATATCCATTAATCTCAAAATGCTCACTGCGACCGGTAGCGAGATTCGTAACCGTTTGATTGGGCAAATCGACACGCACTTGTGTCTGATGATTATGGGCAATGCTGTCAAAGAGCTCTTTCAGGAAGCTCTCTGTGACAACCACGGGAAGTACAAAGTTGTTGAGCTCGTTGTTTTTGTGAATATCCGCGAAAAAAGAACTGATAACGACTCTAAAGCCATAACCTGCGATGGCCCATGCAGCATGCTCACGCGAGGAACCTGACCCGAAGTTCTTTCCGGCTACGAGTATGACGGCATCCTTAAAGTCAGGTTTGTTAAGCACAAAGTCTTTTTTCTCTGAGCCGTCAGCATTAAAGCGCCAATCGTGAAAGAGATAAGGCCCGAAGCCGTCTTTCTGGGTCAGCTTCAAATAGCGTGCCGGGATGATCTGATCGGTATCCACGTTCTCCAGGGGAAGGGGAACGCATGTTGATGTGATGATATTGAATTTCTGCTTCATGATTAAAGAGTTCTGGGATCTGTGATTTTTCCTGTTATTGCTGCTGCTGCCGCTACGAGAGGGCTGGCGAGAATGGTACGACTGCCAGGTCCCTGTCGCCCTTCAAAGTTGCGGTTACTTGTTGAAACACTATACTTACCGGCAGGTACTTTATCATCGTTCATTGCCAGACATGCGGAGCATCCTGGCTGGCGGATGGCGAAGCCGGCCTCTATCAATACCTTGTCAAGGCTCTCTTCCTTGATCTGACGCGCGACAAGATGCGATCCGGGTACAAGCCAAGCCACAACATTTTCAGCTTTATGCTTGCCCTTCACCATTCCGGCAAATGCACGGAAATCCTCTATACGGCCATTAGTGCAGGCACCAAGAAAGACATAGTCGATGGGGTGACCCAATAATTTCTCACCGGGTTGGAAACCCATATACTTGAGGCTTTTCTCGAAACCGGAACGTTCTGTCTCCGGAATCTCATCAAGTGTGGGAATCGCTTCATTGATGCTTATGCCCATGCCGGGATTGGTACCATAGGTGATACGGGGCTCAATGTCGTCTGCATTGAATACAAGTTCTTGGTCAAAAACCGCGTCATCGCCACTCTTGAGGGTCTTCCAATAAGCTACAGCCCTATCCCAATCGGCACCTTTAGGTGCATACTCACGGCCTTTCAGATAGGCGAAAGTAGTCTCATCAGGAGCCACAAAACCGCCACGGGCACCCATCTCAATGGAAAGGTTGCAGAGTGTGAGACGTCCGTCCATCGACATGTCGCGCACTACATCGCCCGCATATTCTACGAAATAGCCCGTCGCGCCCGATGTGGAGAGCTGACTCATCAGATAGAGCGCCACATCCTTTGCAGTCACTCCCCGCTTCAGCTTCCCATTGACACTGATACGCATCGATTTTGGCTTCTGCTGTAAGATGCACTGAGAGGCAAGCACCATCTCCACTTCAGAAGTGCCTATACCGAAAGCCACGGCCCCCACAGCACCATGCGTCGATGTGTGACTGTCACCACAGACAATGGTCATTCCAGGCAGCGAAAGTCCTTTCTCAGGACCAATGACATGGATAATTCCATTGTCCTCAGTGTTCATCTTGAACTCTGTCAGTCCAAACTCTTCACAGTTCCTGTCGAGCGTATCCACCTGGTGACGTCCTACGGGATCGACGATAGGCTTATCCTGATCATGTGTCTGAATATTGTGGTCAGGCATAAAGAAGTTCTGTTTCGGTCGGAAGACCTTCAAACCACGCTGACGCAGACCGTCAAAAGCCTGCGGAGTCGTCACCTCATGGCCATAGAGTCGGTCGATGTAAAGCTGTGTGGGACCGTCCTTGACAACCTGGACGACATGGCTGTCCCAAATCTTATCGAAAAGTGTATTCATATTCTATTGATGTTTTTAAGAATCCAAAGCTCTGTCTCCGTTATTTCCTGAACTTGTTGATGCAATCGAGATAAGCCTCAACAGAAGCTGTAACTATGTCTGTATTAGCACCGAAGCCATAGTAAACGTGTCCGTCGTATTCCACCTGCATGTGCACTTTACCCACATCGTCGGAGCCTTGCGTGATGGCCTGAATGGTAAACTCCTTCAACGTCATCTGCCTATGGATAATCCGTTTAAGTGCCTGAATGGCCGCGTCCACAGGACCATTGCCAGAAGCACTCTCCTCGAACTTCTCTCCGGCGATATCGAGACCGATACTTGCCACGTTGCGCACGCCTTTACCGGCCGTCACCTGCAGATAGTCGAGCTTAACAGCATGAGAGGCTGCTTTGTCGGCTCCTGCGAGCATCAGCACATCATCATCGGTGATTTCTTTCTTCCTGTCTGCAAGTTTGAGGAATTCCTCATAGATCTTGTCAAGCCGGCTCTGGTCCTTGATGTCAACGCCATTGGCCTCCAATCTATATTTGAGAGCAGCCCGACCCGACCGTGCGGTAAGCACAATCTCGTTATTCTCCAGACCTATATCCTTCGGATCAATGATTTCGTAAGTCTGTACATTCTTCAACACACCATCCTGATGGATTCCCGACGAATGGGCAAAGGCGTTGCGGCCAACGATAGCTTTGTTAGGCTGCACAGGCATGTTCATCAGCGAGGAGACCATGCGTGAAATGGGATAGATCTTACGGGTATTGATATTAGTGTCAATTCCTATGTTTTTATGGCATTTCAGAATCATTGCTATCTCTTCCAAGGAGGTGTTTCCGGCACGCTCACCGATACCGTTGATGGTCACTTCTACTTGCCTTGCCCCGTTGAGCACCCCCTCAAGTGTGTTGGCGGTAGCCATGCCGAGATCGTTATGGCAATGTGTAGAGATAATCGCCTTGTCGATGTTGTCGACATGCTCTTTAAGGTATTTTATCTTGGCGCCATACTCGTTGGGCAGGCAGTAACCGGTGGTGTCAGGTATGTTGACAACCGTGGCACCGGCTTTGATGACAGCCTCAACCACACGGGCAAGATACTCGTTGTCTGTGCGTCCGGCATCCTCAGCATAGAACTCCACGTCTTCCACATATTTCTTTGCGTAGGCCACGGCACGCACGGCACGCTCGAGAATATCCTCACGATTGCTATTAAACTTATACTTAATGTGAGAGTCACTCGTGCCCAATCCTGTGTGTATCCGCTTATGCTTTGCATACTTCAATGCCTCGGCTGCACAGTCGATATCTTTCTCCACAGCACGCGTCAAAGCGCAAATCGTCGGCCAAGTGACGGCCTTGCTGATTTCCACTACGGAGTTGAAGTCGCCAGGCGAAGAGATGGGGAAGCCAGCCTCGATGACATCCACGCCGAGAAGCTCCAACTGCTTGGCCACTTGAATCTTCTCTACTGTGTTCAACTGGCAACCGGGTACTTGCTCACCATCACGCAACGTTGTGTCAAAAATATAAAGTCTCTCACTCATAATATATAATAATAATGTGTATATTTACCGATTAATGATCTGAATTAAATAAAGAATCACTTTCATAAAGCAAAAAGGCCTTCCCACTGTTGGAAGTGGAAAGGCCTTGCTATGGGATATCTTATCAGACATGCACGCACGCCCCTTCACTTCCAACCGTTGTACGCAGTCGAATGCCCAAAATAATAATGGTAAGGATGGCGATAAGTGCTATCATTGTCGTTTATTTTGTTTTTCGGTTGCAAAGGTAAACATTTATCCACATACCAACAAATAATCTGTTATTTTTTTATGAATAAATGTGATAATCTATCAGAAGGGGGTTGATCCGCTGCCACCCCCAAGCGGATCATCATCGTTGCCAAGCCTCGATCCAATGATTTCTCCGCCCATATCGCCGGGCAATGGTGCCAGCATGGCATCCTCCGGATTGGCAAAGCGCGTGTACTGCCCCTGGAAAGAGAGCAGCACATCACCTGTAGCGCCCTTACGGTGCTTGGCGATAATAATCTGTGCCTTGCCGCGCAGGTCGTTACCTTTCTCATCTTCATACAGGTGATAGTATTCAGGACGGTGCACAAAAAGCACCATATCGGCATCCTGCTCAATAGCACCTGACTCACGCAAATCACTTAGCTGGGGCCGTTTGCCCTCCAAGCCTTCACGGTTTTCCACTGTACGGTTGAGCTGTGAGAGTGCGATGACGGGAATATCCAGCTCTTTAGCAAGACCTTTCAGCGAACGAGAGATGGTCGAGACCTCTTCCTGACGATTGCCAAAGCGCGCGCCATTGGCATTCATCAGCTGCAGATAGTCGATCATGATGAGTTTCACGCCTTTCTCGCGCACCAGCCGGCGGGCTTTTGTGCGCAACTCAAAGATAGACATGCCTGGCGTATCGTCAATGAAGAGCGGCGCACCCGTCAGTTTAGACAATCGCTTGTCAAGGCGCTCCCATTCATCGCGGGCAAGCTGACCGTTCATGATCTTCTTGCCTTCAATCTCACACACATTACTTATCAGGCGATCTACGAGCTGCACGTTGTTCATCTCCAACGAGAAGAAAGCCACAGGTTCACAATAGTCCACTGCAATATTCTTGGCAATGGACAGTGCAAAAGAGGTCTTACCCATGGCAGGACGCCCGGCAATGATGACGAGGTCACTTTTCTGCCAGCCCGAAGTCATGTCGTCAAGTTTGGTAAAGCCCGACGGAATACCCGTCAGACCGGTGCTGTTCGATGAGGCTTTCTGTATGATGTCGACAGCTTGACGGACTACGGGATCGATCTGGGTGTAGTCCTGTCGCATGTTTTTCTGCGAGATCTCAAAGAGAGAGCCCTCCGCCTCCTGCATCAGCTCGTCGGTGTCAACCATCGGGTCAAAGGCCGCCGTTTCCACCTTGCTGGCAAAAGAGATCAGTTGACGTGCCATATACTTCTGCTGAAGAATCTTCGAATGGTATTCCACATTGGCAGCTGACGCCACATGCGAGGCAAGATCAACAATATAGGTGGGGCCGCCCACGTCGTCAAGGGTGCCCTCCTTCTCCAGCTCGTTGGTCACAGTGAGAATGTCTACAGGATTCTCGTCGATGTTGAGCTTCTGTATTGCCGCATAGATTTTCTGATGGCGAGGTTCATAGAAAGTGTCGGGTCGAAGAGTCTCCGACACAATGGAGAAAGCGTCCTTGTCAATCATCAGCGCGCCAAGCACAACTTTTTCTATATCAAGTGCCTGAGGCTGCAAATGACCATAGGTCGGGTCAATGGGGGCAGAAGCCTTACGGCGTGGTTTCTTACTTTGTTCTGGCATAGTCTGCAATTAATTCGGTACAAAATTACAAAATTCCCGCTGCAAAGAGTTCCTGTTTCAACAAAAAGATTTATTTTTGCAAAGTATAAACATGACGCATGATTCATGCGTATCGAAAACCATTAGAGACTATGATTACTTTTCCTTGCGCCAAGATTAACCTCGGACTCAACATTGTAGCGGAGCGCCCTGATGGCTACCACGACATAGAGACCGTGTTCTACCCTATTCCCCTCACCGACGCCCTTGAGATCAAGTATATGAGCGAGGAGTTTCCTTCAGATGTTCCCTGCGACCTGAAAGTCACCGGCAACGCCGTGGACTGTGACGAGCAGAAAAACCTCGTGGTGAAAGCCTACTCACTGCTTGCCGCCGATTATGAGCTCCCCCGAATCCATGCCCATCTCTTCAAACGCATACCCATGCAGGCAGGTCTCGGTGGCGGATCAGCCGACGGCGCGTTCATGATCCGTCTGCTCGACGAGCGCTTCCGCCTCAACATCGGCATCGCCGAGATGGAGCGCTAT
The DNA here is from genome assembly GCF_000218235.1 of Hallella multisaccharivorax DSM 17128. GTDB lineage: Bacteria > Bacteroidota > Bacteroidia > Bacteroidales > Bacteroidaceae > Prevotella > Prevotella multisaccharivorax. The sequence continues at coordinate 1,743,672 of NZ_GL945017.1, forward strand.
GCCGCCCTACTGGGATCCGACTGTGCATTCTTCATTGAGGCAGAGCCGTCGTTTGCCACCTCCCGTGGTGAAATACTTGAACCCGCCGACGGACCCAAAGGAAATCTCGACGGTTACTACATCGCCATTGTCAAGCCCGACGTCGCCGTCTCCACCGCTCAGGCCTACCGTGAAATAGTCTGCCGAAAGCCTGAAAGGTGTTGCCGCGATGTAGTCAGACAGCCTATCGACACCTGGAAAGACGACCTTAGCAACGATTTTGAGCGACCGGTCTTCAAGGCGCATCCCGAATTGGAAGCTATCAAGCAACGGTTCTACGGGATCGGTGCCGCCTACGCGCAAATGTCAGGCAGCGGAAGTGCCATCTTCGGTATCTTCCGCAATAACCCCACGAAAGTGGCGGCAACCTTCCCCGACTGCTATACATTTACCGCACGCTTGTAAGCATCACCTCAACGCCGTAATGGCAATGCGATTACACCGTAAACGCATTGCCTCTACACCGTAAACGCATTGCCTCTACACCGTAATCGCATTGCCTCTACACCGTAATCGCAGACGGCGTCTGTCGGGTGTCATCGACGCGATGACGTCACTCGGGCAGGCTAAAGCGCTTTCTTTGCCAGCACCATGGATATCTCTGGGCAGGCTGTAGACATAGTTGGCACGCAGAGTTCCCAACGCTAAGCCATAAGCCAGCCTGCTGCTGCCATTGGAAAAGAGTGAGTATACGTCATCACCGTAAGTTGCTGCAAGTACTTCTCCAGAGGGTCGGGGAGCATATCACCTGTGTAACTTGCTATCCACCAATTACCTGAGCAGATATGCATAGATAGTATGATTCGCACAATTATAAAGAAATTTAAAAATGCTATTTCATTCGAATATTACAAATATTCTTCGTAATATTGCATTCAGAACCAAACTGAATGAAGAACATGGTCCGCCAAATGCTCATCTCTTCTATGGCTGTATTTACGATACCTGCAGCTGCTCAACAATTCATTCCGCATCTCATGCCCCAACCTAAAGTCATTGAAATGGAGAAAGGCAAGGCTTTCAAATTAACCAAGCCCTTACAGGAATGCGTTGAGAGTACCTACGACACTTCACTGCCTGAAGAGAGGTATAAGATTGACATTACAGCACAAGGTATCAACGTCAAGAGCCGTAACCGGCAAGGACTTTTATATGCCCTTCAAACTCTTAGCCAACTTAGGCAAGGCGACAAGCTCCCATTAGGCCATATTGAAGACCATCCAACCTATGCCTGGAGAGGATGTATGATAGATGTGTCAAGGCACTTTTTCCCCATCAGCTTTCTCGAAAAACAAGTTGAGATCCTCTCACATTATAAGATTAACCGCCTACATCTTCATCTGACTGACGCAGGAGGGTGGCGCATCCAAATCAAAGAATACCCCAAACTGACAAAGATAGCGGCCTGGCGAACACAAAGCGACTGGACCGAATGGTGGGACAAAGGGTATGACCGACAGTATCTTTCCGAAGGCAATCCCGCCGCTTATGGAGGCTATTACACGCAAGAGCAGCTTAAAGAGCTTGTGGCTTATGCTGCCGATCGAGGCATCACCATTGTGCCAGAGATAGAGATGCCTGGACATAGTCAAGAAGTAACGGAGGCTTATCCTGAACTTAAATGCATTGGGAATTCTGGTCCACAAGGTGATCTTTGCCCTTCCAACGAAGCTACTTATGCCTTTCTTTTTAATGTAATGAGAGAAGTAATGGATGTTTTTCCCTCTCATTTCATTCATATTGGCGGCGATGAAGCTGGAAAAGAGGCATGGCGCAAATGCCCACGATGCATTCATTTGGCAAAGCAGTTAGGACTTCATTCAACCGACAACTTACAAGGATACCTTATTCAGCGCATGGCAGCCTTCCTCAAACTTTTTGGACGAGAGGCTATTGGCTGGGATGAAGTACTCACCGACAGTCTCGTCAAGAGCAATCCTTCATTAGGCAGCAACATGAATATAATGGTATGGCGCGATTCCAAAGCTGTCCAAGAGGCGATCATGAGAGGGCATAATGTCATTCTGACACCAGGAGAATACTACCTTGACCGTTACCAGGATGATCCCCGATTTGTCCACAAAGCCTTTGGCGGATACCTTTCATTAGAGGGATTATGGAGATATCGTCCTGATCAGTTTTCACTCCCATCAACTGTCGATACCTGCGGGAAAGGACATATTTTGGGTATCCAGGGGAACTTATGGACAGAGCAGATACCTACCGCCAAGCATGCGGAATATATGCTTTATCCACGTGAGATGGCTATAGCTGAGAAAGGATGGAGCGGCGATCGACTCTCCTATCCACAACTCAGACAATCGATCTTCAACCAAATAGAATGGCTCAATGACCATCAAGTCAACGCATTCGATCTCCGGAAAGAACATGGTGACAGAAAAGAGAGCTTAAAACCTGTCAACAACAGAGCCCTTTTTGCCACGGTGACATACCATAGTCTCTATGCAGACCGCTATGCTGCAGAAGGTGACAAGTCACTCGTGGACGGGAAGTTAGGCGGCTGGTCCAACAACGATGGCCGATGGCAAGGATTCATGCAAGGCAGGGATCTCACGAAAAATCCACTTGATATTACTGTAGACTTAGGCGAAGTCAAACCGCTAAACAGTATCACAATGGAAATGATGCAATTTGATAATCCATGGATATTCTTCCCCAAGACTTTTCGCATTAGTGTCTCCAAAGACGGTGTCAACTATCGCGAACTGTATACTCGTGTGCAGCCACGGGAGCATCTGAACACTATTACGGTGATGCCTTGGCAGTGGAAAGGAAAAGACCGTGCACGCTATCTGCATATCGAAGCTAACTGTGATAATCCTGGAGAATGGATCTTCACTGATGAGATTATTGTCAGATAAATGCCAGTTTACTGAAAGTAAATTAATTATAATTACCATATTATTACTAAAAATATTTTGTAAGGGATCAGATTTTGATTAACTTTGCAGCACAATGGAATGATAAACAATGTGTCTTCTCTTAATAAGAGAACATATGTAACAACATATACACAGAGAATAAAAGCTATCTGCCAATAAAAACGCAATAATAAAAGCTATATTAAAAAGCCATGAGAGTCATCATTGAAAAAAACTACGACAGCCTGTCACACTGGGCGGCAGAGTATGTCATCAACCGCATTAACACTGCACATCCCAGTGCTGACAAACCGTTTGTGCTCGGTTTACCGACTGGTTCTTCACCAATTGGTATGTACAAAGCCTTGGTCAAGGCTTGTAAAGAAGGACGTGTGTCCTTCAAGAACGTCATCACCTTTAATATGGATGAGTATGTAGGCCTGCCGGAAACGCACCCCGAGAGCTACCATAGCTTTATGCGACATAACCTTTTCGACCACATAGACTGCCCCGAAACACAAATCCATATCCTCAACGGAAATGCACCGGACCTGAAAAAAGAATGTACTGCATACGAAGAAAGCATCATCAAGGCAGGCGGCATCGACCTTTTCATCGGTGGAATAGGACCTGACGGGCACATTGCTTTCAATGAGCCTTTCTCGTCACTCACCAGTCGTACACGGGTGAAAACACTCACCACGGATACGATCATTGCCAACTCTCGCTTCTTTGAAGGCGACGTAAACAAGGTTCCTAAGCATGCACTCACTGTTGGTGTTGGTACTGTAATGGATGCTGAAGAAGTTCTCATTCTGGTCAACGGTCACAATAAAGCTCGCGCGCTGAAGGCGGCTGTCGAAGGACCCGTCACACAAGCATGGACTATCAGCGCCCTTCAGCAACATCCACATGCCGTCATCGTTGCCGATGAGGCTGCAAGTGAAGAGTTGAAAGTGGGTACTTATCGCTATTTCAAAGATATAGAGAAAGACAATATCTGATGTGACAATATAGTAAAAGCCTACTAAGTACATACAACCATGAATTTGAATTTAAGTTCACAGATTGTCCTCAACCAAGTTGCTGAGGAATTCTATCACCCTTCCACCGCCGTAGAACGGTCCGAAATCACACGCTTTGAGAAGCTGCCTACCGATATCTATCCCAAAGTAGAAGACGGTGCAAAAGCCATTGCAGATGCTGTAGAACAAGAAATCAAAGCAAAAGAAAGGGAGGGGAAAAAGTGTGTGTTTGGAGTAGGAACAGGACAGAGTCTTACTCCCATCTTCGAAGAGCTTATCCGCCGTCACAAAGAAGAGAGCCTGAGCTTCCACAACGTAGTGGTGTTCAATGCCTACGAGTATTTCCCACTCAAGGCAGAAAGTGCAATCAGCAGTCTTCATCAGCTCAAGACGCTCTTTCTTGACCACCTTGACATCCCTGCTGAAAACATTTTCTCTCCTGATGGCATGGTGCCACAAGGCGACGTACAGCAACTTTGCCGCCAATATGAAGAAAATATTGCCGCTGCAGGTGGTATTGACATCATGCTCCTTGGCATAGGACGTATCGGTAATGTCGCTACTAATGAGCCAGGTTCAGGTCTCGCATCGCGTACACGCCTCATGCTCATTGACGCTACTTCACGTGAGGAGATGACCATGAGCTTTGGCGGACAGGATGCAGTACCACCCTGCTCTATCACACTGGGCATGGCCAACATCATGGCATCACGCAAAATCTTCGTCACCGCATGGGGCGAAGAGAAAGCCGACATCATCCAGAAAACAGTTGAAGGCCCACTCACCGATTCCATTCCTTCCAGTTTTCTGCAGACCCATAACGACTGTCATGTGGTGACAGACCTGGCAGCGGCAGGGAAACTCACGCGTATCATCCATCCGTGGCTCGTAGCCAGTTGCAAATGGAATAACAAACTTACTCGTGCCGCTCTCGTCTGGCTCTGTCAGAAGATTGGTAAGCCTATCCTCAAACTTACTAACAAAGACTACAACGAGAATGGCCTCTCCGAACTTTTAGCACTTTATGGCTCTGCCTATCAGTGTAATATCAAGATATTCAATGACCTGCAGCACACCATCACTGGATGGCCTGGCGGTAAGCCCAATGCTGACGACAGCAACCGTCCAGAGCGTGCCACACCATTCCCCAAACGCATCATTGTATTCTCACCCCACCCTGACGACGATGTCATCTCTATGGGTGGCACCATCCAACGTCTCGTCAACCAGGGACATGACCTCCATGTAGCCTATGAGACATCAGGAGACATCGCAGTGGGCGATGAGGAGGTGACTCGCTTCATGCATTTCATCAACGGATTCAATCAAATCTTCATAGGCGAGAAAGATGAGACCATCAAGAAGATGTATAAAGACATCAAAGTTTTCCTTGCCGAGAAGAAAGAAGGAGATATTGATACTCCCGACGTGCGCCATATCAAAGGATTAATCCGGCGTGGTGAAGCACGTACAGCCTGTACTTACAACCACATTCCACTCGACCACGTCCATTTCCTCGACCTTCCCTTCTATGAGAGCGGCCGCATTGAGAAATTCCCCATGACGGAGAAAGACGTGAACATTGTCAGAAAGTTGCTTGTCGAGATCCATCCGGACGAAATATTCGTAGCTGGTGACCTCGCTGACCCACACGGTACCCACCGTAAATGCACCGACGCTGTGTTGGCAGCCATAGACCTTGAGAAGCAGGCTGGCGCACAGTGGCTCAAGAACTGCCGCATCTGGATGTACCGTGGAGCTTGGGCAGAATGGGAAATTGAAAACATCGAGATGTGTGTTCCTATGTCGCCGGAAGAGCTAAGAGCTAAACGAAACGCTATCCTCAAGCACAGCTCACAAATGGAAAGCGCGCCCTTCCTCGGCAACGACGAGCGCCTATTCTGGCAACGAGCTGAAGATCGTAACCGTGGAACGGCAAAGCTTTACGATGATCTCGGACTGGCTTGCTATGAAGCCATGGAAGCCTTCGTACAATACCGGCCGTAACACTATTGTTACGACCCTAATCTCCCCTTTACCAGCTCTCCCTCGAAAAGAAAGGAGCAAGTATTCTGGCATTTATTAATAAAATGCTCTTCATCTTTTCCATGAGAGCTGATAAAGGCCTTAAACATTTTTTTAAATGGAACGATTAGTCAAATCTGTCATTGCAGCGATGGACACGCTGCCTAAGAAAAAGTTGATGAACACGCTCATCACAGAAGGACAAACCTCCATTCCTGACTTGGCCCGAAGTGCTATGATGAGCACGCCAACAGCAACAAAGATTGTTGGAGAACTTTTGGAAAAAGGTGTTGTCATAGAGATGGGAAAGCATGAAAGTGGATTGGGACGCGTGCCAATGATGTACGGACTCAATCCCGCATGTGGATATTTCCTCGGTGTGGATCCTTGTCAAGATGCACTCAACTTTTGCCTCGTGGACTTTGCAGGCGAGGTGAAAGACCTGCGCATGGGAATTCCCTTCCATTTGGAAAACAATCCAGAATGTTTTGAAAAACTATGCCAGGGCATCAAGACCTACATCGAAGAAAAACAACTTAACAACGGTAACCTATTCAAGGTCTGCGTCAATATCTCTGGCCGTGTGAAGCCTCACACCGGAAATAGCTTCAGCACCTTCGCCTTCGAGGAAAACCTTGCCAATTCCTTCAGCGACCGTGTGGGAGTCTCTACGCACATTGACAACGATACCCGTGCCATGACTTACGGCGAACATATCAAAGGCTGTGCAGAAGGTGTAAGAAATGCTCTTTTTGTCAATGTGAGTTATGGAATAGGAATGGGCATTATCACAGACGGAAAACTTTACATTGGGAAGTCTGGATTCTCCGGAGAGATCGGGCACATGCACTATTTTAACAATGAAATCATCTGCCGCTGTGGCAAAAAAGGCTGCCTGGAGACGGAGGTCTCTGGCGCTGCTCTCTTGCGGATCATCAATGAGCGGCTGGCAAAAGGTGAGCAGTCTATACTCTGCAAGGGTGGCTCTGGGAAAGACGGAGTGCTTTGTCTGGACGATATTCTTACTGCATTGGGCAAAGAAGACATGATGTGCATTGAGTGTATCAGTCAGATGGGAGACAAGCTTGGCATGTTCCTCTCCGGAATGATCAATATCTTTAACCCCGACAAGCTCATTATTGGAGGCGAACTGTCCAATGACGGCGGCTATATTACACAAAGTGTCCGCAGTGCTATCAAGAAATACGCGTTGCATTTGGTCAGTGACGACTCCATCATTGAGACTTCCACACTCAAGAAGAAGGCAGGCGTAATCGGTGCCGCCATGATCGCACGATCCAAACTGTTCACTTCAGAGTATTTATAAATAGACCATTAACCAAAAATAAGGGGTGCCTTTTCAGGGCCCCTTCATTTTGCTTATAACTTTGCTGCCACCTTGGAGATCTGCTCTCCAAGACCAATAGTATATCCCTGTGAAACGAACAGTACGCGATTGAACGTATCGGCAATAATGAAGACCGGCAATTGAGTGGTGCTCTTCAGGTGCATCCCCGCTACAATCTGCTTACGGATCTTTCCGTCTTTATCAATACCATAAAGAGTGTTGGACGGCAGAGCGCCAAACTCATTCGCTTGCACCACAAACTTCTTCGCAGCCTCTTCGTTTTCAAAGAGAAAGACTAACGGGCGTCCCCAACGGTCAAGTTGTGCCTTGACCCGAGCCAAATCGTGCAGTGCATGATTGGTAGGTTCCTGCCCGATCCCTAATAAGCCAACCACGAAATAGCCTCTTCCCGTCTGGCTGAGAATACTGACCATACCTTTATTCTGGCTTTGATAAAGCGACTCACTGTCAAAATTACCAATGACCTTTACCCCATCCGTTGATTCGCGAATCACTAATGCCACATGCGTGGTCTTGCCCGGCATCACCCTGAAAATTGTATTTCTCGCCAACACACTTCCGTCAGCAAGACGTTGTCCGGTAACAAGCAGGTAAGTACCCGCATCCAACGGCGTGCCATTCTTGAATGTATTTGCCCAGGACGTACCGCCACCCATATCTACTTGCTCCTCATCGAAATTGAGAAGACTCGTGCGGCCATCGACTATTTTACTGATCGTGAAATAGCTATAGTACTTTGGATTCTCCAATTGCTCAGTGGGCTGATAGTCCAACACCAAAGTACCCTGCTGCGCCACTGATGACTTTTGGTGGTCAAAATTCACATCTACCCACTGACCATTTCTCATATATTGGACTTTCGATGTTACCATGTCTTTCCTCGCCTCTATGCCCAAGCTACGAGCGACATCCACAAAGAAAATATCACGGCCACGTTCATCTGTAAGTCCGCTCTCATAGACGCCTACCGGCGTTTGGGCAATACTCATGGATTTCTTATCCGGATTCAGTCTTATATGAGTGCTCATCCATACCGCAAGCCTCGAAGGATCCGCACGGAAAGACTTTGCCTGAGAGGCAAATACCCTTTCAAAGAAACATTTGAAAGGACGCGTTATCATCTCATCCTCCACGCGGGGGCAAAGCTGATCCGTCGAAGCCAGCATGTTGTCATCCAGTATTTCCATCGGGATGTCACGTAAATCCTTATCCGAGAGGCTTTCCAAAAGCCGGATTGCACGGTCATGCTGGCCCTTGTATTTTAAGAGGAAAGCCTCTATCACCTTCCAGTTGCCACGAGCTTTGACTAACAAAGGCACCACGGCTGTGTCAGGATACTGCTTCAAACTTTCAACGGTGGGAAAAGAAGCTATATAGGCATTGCGCAAGGAATCCTCATAAGAGAGACGCCTATCATTCTTCACACGCGCTTCAGCTGAAACTACCGGCAGATGAGCTTGCTCCGGAGGCGGCACAATATCTAATTCCTGACCCGAGAACACGGTACTGCCATTATTGGTCAGACGAATGGTCAACAGACTGTCTTTGCCGAAAGAAGCCTTCACATAACCGTAATAACCATTTTTCGAAGCCCATACCAACATGTCTCCTTTTCCTGCTGAAAGAGTGGTATATCCATCTCTGTCCGTATATTTAGCAACTGCAGGATAAAACTCCGCGTAGTTATATATCTTGAAATCTACTCGTGCATCTGCAGCCGGTGAGCCATCAGCAAAAACAACATGAAACCTAACCGGAGCCGAACTGCCATAATTATCGATCAAGTTGATCTCTGTATTATTGGGCGTACGCAGCATCACTTCCTCCGGTCCCTCATAGTCACCAAACACACGTGTATGGGTAAGCAAGGCCCGTGAGGCCGGGATATTGAACCATCCAAGGTCCAAAACCGGCTCGGGCTCGCAAGCTCCAAGAAAATGCCACTTACCGTCAGCCCATGCCTCAACCCAGGCATGGTTGTCATCGGTATGCGCCCATCGCGGTGTATAGACCTGGCGCGCGGGTATGCCGATAGAGCGGAGCGCCGCCACCGTAAACGTGCTTTCTTCACCACAACGCCCGCGACCCGTACGGAGCGTCTGTAAAGGTGACGAAGTACGCGCATCACTCGGCTCATATGTCACGTGCTCATGACACCAGTGATTGACCTCAAGAATGGCCTGCTCCATAGTCATGCCCTTGATCCTATCCTTTAATGTGCGATAGAAGACAACTCTTGATGAGTCCAATGGCTCATTGTTGACACGCATAGGAAGAACAAAATGACGAAAGAGCATTTCCGGCACACGACCACCCCAAGGCATCTCACGACGGGCGCGCAAGGCTACACGCACATTGTTCAAATGGTAACGCGTAGGATAGTCAGTCACATCAGCAATTGGCATGTAGGCATAGAGAAACTCCAAAGCCTCTTGCTCCTCTTGCGTTACGCCAAGGTTACGGACCTGAAAAAACTTGGTTCCCACCAGATGCATCTTGTGATTAAATGCCGTATTCACCTTCTGGCGATAAGACGCATCAGTGATGAAATGACCGGCGTGCGCTGTCATCGCAAAGGCTAACAGACAGCAAAACAGAAGTGATCTGTGTCTCATTGCTAAAATTATTTATCATTGCAAAAGTACTTTTTTCTTAATAAAAGAGCAAATGTTTCAATGGAAAGTTGTAATTTTACAACCATAAAAGCAATTTTTATGAATAGAAAGAATTTTCTGTTTGAGATTTGCACCAATGGCGTTGAGAGTTGTCTGGCCGCGCAGGAAGGTGGCGCTGACCGTGTGGAACTCTGTGCAGGCATTCCAGAAGGTGGCACAACACCTTCTTATGCCGAGATCAAGACCGCCCGAAAACTGCTGACTGCCATCCGCCTTCATGTCATCATCCGTCCCCGTGGCGGTGACTTCTGTTACTCTCCACTCGAGTTGGAACGAATGGCTACTGATATCGACATGGCCCGACAACTTGGTGCAGACGGCGTCGTTTTTGGCTGTCTTCACCCCGATGGCACCCTTGACGGGAATGCCTGCCGACAGTTGCTCGCGCACTGTAAAGGCATCTCGGTAACCTTCCATCGTGCCTTCGACCGTTGTCGACAGCCAAAAGAGGCGCTGGAAAAACTCATCGGACTCGGTTTCGACCGCGTGCTTACCTCCGGGCAGCATTCTAACGCCATTGACGGAGCTTCTCTCCTCCACGATCTTTATCTTCAGGCAGCTGGCCGCATTGCCATTCTTGCCGGAAGCGGTGTCAATGAAGAAAACATTCTTCAACTCTACAAAAAGACGGGAATCAGGGAATATCATTTCTCCGCGCGCGAACCCATGACAAGCCCAGTCTCCTTCCAACCCGATTCCATGCAGGAGTCTTCTGAAAGGATGATAACAACAGTCCGACGCGTGAAAAACACAATCGCGGCATTAAGCAACCATCTAAACCATTAAAACGCTACCCTTCAAAAAGGACAGATCATCACAAACAGCATTATGAAGAAAAGAAATACAGCCCTTATTACGGGCATCACAGGCCAGGACGGTTCCTATCTGGCCGAATTGTTATTAGAAAAAGGCTACGATGTACACGGTGTCATTCGCAGGTCTTCCGTAGACTTCCGGCCCCGTATTGCGCATCTTGAGGGAAAAACAAATTTCCACCTTCACTATGCCGACCTGAGCGACTCTATGAGCATTCTCGGCGTCATAAGCGTTGTCCAGCCTACAGAAATCTATAACCTTGCCGCACAGAGCCATGTGCAAGTGAGTTTTGACTCGCCTGAATACACTGCCAACGTGGATGCCGTAGGCGTGCTGCGCATACTGGAGGCCGTGCGCCAATTAGGACTCACCGACTGTTGCCGCATCTATCAGGCTTCGACTTCCGAGCTCTATGGCAAAGTGGAGGAAGTGCCCCAAAATGAGAACACACCCTTCCATCCCTACTCTCCCTATGCCGTCGCAAAGCAGTACGGTTACTGGATTGTAAAGGAATACCGCGATGCCTACCACATGTTTGCATGCAACGGTATCCTGTTCAACCACGAGAGCGAGCGGCGCGGCGAAACCTTTGTGACTCGGAAAATTACACTGGCAGCAGCACGCATCAAGCAGGGAAAGCAGGATAAGCTCTATCTCGGCAATCTCAGCAGTCGCCGTGACTGGGGATATGCAAAAGACTATGTGGAGTGCATGTGGCTCATCCTGCAGAATGAAAGACCCGACGACTTCGTCATCGCGACAGGTAAACAACACACCGTGCGCGAATTTGCGACCCTTGCCTTCCATGAAGTAGGCATCGAGTTGGCATGGAGCGGTGAGGGTGCCGACGAAAAGGGTATTGACAAAGCCACAGGAAAAATTCTTGTGGAGGTATCACCCGACTTCTACCGGCCAACGGACGTAGTGAATCTCTGGGGAGATCCAACAAAAGCGAAAGCCGTGCTCGGCTGGAATCCCACCAGAACCTCGTTCGAGGAACTCGTCAAAATCATGGTCAACAACGACATGAAAGAGGTTGCTGCTAATGATGCTGCCGCTAAAGTAAGGGTCAATTTGGAAGAGTATCTGGAGAAAGGTATCGTAAAGTAAATCGCACCCGACTTGTTATTTACGATCGTGCGACAACTGTCGAACGATTGTGCGGCAACTGTGGAACGATTGTGCGGCAACTGCTTGACGATCGTTCGACAGTTGTCACACGATCACATCACATAAGTAAAGAAAACAAAAGTGAGGTGTTACGACACCACCTTGAAATGGGCAAATTTCAGCAAAAGCTGTTTCATGCCGGTCTGTTCAAATGAAACGGTAGCCTTCCTGTTCTCGCCCTCCCCTTCAATCTTCACCACGGTGCCTTTACCAAAGCGCTGATGCTCAATCACATCACCCGTCTTCAGAGCCTGTGAACTCGAAGTTGTCCCGTTGCTCACAGCGCGGCCACCATTTGTCATGGCACGCGACACTTTCGACCATCTGCCGCTTTGACGGAGCTTTTGCTCAAAAGCCTCGGAGAACGGATTGACTGCCTTTTCCGCTCGGTGTGGCGCTGTGGCCTTGGGTATGGGGTCAGCCATGAACTGCCCTGCCACCGGTCTTGAGTTCTGCATACGTCCGCTGCGCTGCGTGTAACCCTCACCCCAGGCATGGTAGCCCGTATAAGGTCTGTTAGCCTCATAATCGTTATCACCCAGGAATGAGCCTTCCGGCGAACCCGCCCACGAAGCGAAACCGCCGGCGCTCCGGCCTCCTTCAACTTCCGTGCGTAGACATCTGGAATCAATCTCCGCAATGAAACGGCTGGGATTGACAAACGCGTCCATCTTGCCATATCGCCAGCGTGTATGCGCCCAAGTAAGGTAACAATGCTTCTCGGCTCGCGTGATAGCTACATAAAGGAGGCGGCGCTCTTCCTCCAAGTCTTTGGGATTGTCGAGCGACATCATACTGGGGAAGATGTTTTCCTCTAAGCCGACCACGAAGACCGTGTTGAACTCCAGACCCTTAGCCGAATGTATGGTCATGAGTGTCACCTTGTCGTCGGAGTCATCGTCGTCGTCGGCATCAGTCATTAGCGACACTGTCTGCAGATAATCCGCCAGATGGGTGAACTCGCCCTGCCCGTCTTCCCGCTGCGCTTGTACAAACGAGGCAATGCCTGAAACCAGTGCGTCAACATTCTCCCGTCTGGAATCACCCTCCGGAGTCTTGTCTTGGGCAAGATCAGCTTTAATGCCGGACTTCTCAATAATGTTCTGGCCAAGCATTATTGCGTTTTTTTCCCGTGACTCATCGATAAAAGAGGAGATGAGTGAACGGAAGCCTAAAAGTTTCGACATCGTGCCCTTGTTCACATCCAAGCGGTGCTCTGCGGGATGATTAAGGACTTCCCAAAGACTCACGCCGTCCTGTTCAGCTGCCGCAACAATCTTTAGGACAGTGGTGTTTCCGATGCCACGGGCGGGATAGTTGATGATTCTGCGGAACGCCTCCTCATCATCAGGATTGACGACGAGACGGAAATAAGCGATGATGTCCTTAATCTCCTTGCGTTGATAGAAGCTCAGCCCGCCATAGATACGGTAGTTGGCTCCCATGCCCACCTCGGGTTTTCGCATTTCCTCCTCAAAGGTACGGCTCTGTGCGTTGGTGCGGTAGAGGATGGCAAAATCACTGTAGTGCAGGTTCTCCTCTTTCATGAGCCGTTTGATCTCACGGCAGACAATACTCGCCTCGCGCTTGTCGGAGATGGTTTCACAGACCGTAACCTTCTCGCCTTCAGCATTCTCACTGTACACATCCTTGTCAATTTGGTCATGGTTGTGCTTCATCAGCGAATTGGCTGCCGCCACGATGTTCTGGGTTGAGCGGTAGTTCCGCTCCAACTTAAAAAGTTTGGCAGTGGGATAAATCTTGCTGAACTTCAGAATGTTGGCAATATTAGCGCCCCGAAAAGCATAGATGCTCTGATAGTCATCGCCCACCACACAGACATGTGGGTTGTCTTTCGTGAGCAATTCCACGATGCATTGCTGAGCATAGTTGGTGTCCTGATACTCGTCAACGAGGACGTACTGGAAACGCGCCGCGTATTTCTGACGGATGTCCTCATGGTCTTTCAGCAAACGGAAAGTCTCGATGAGCAGGTCGTCAAAATCCATGGCATTGGCCTGTCTGAGGCGTTGCTGGTAGGTCGCGAAGATCTTGGACGTCTCCGGCATGTTGCGGCGCCGGTCACGCTGCAGGGCGTCACTGTCCGCGGCATATTGCTGAGGACCAAGGAGATGGTTCTTAGCCATAGAGATGGCAGCATGCACCGTGGCGGGCTTGTAGGTCTTGTCGTCGAGGCCCATCAGCTTGAGGATATTCTTGATGAGCGAGCGGGAGTCAGCCTCATCATAGATAGTGAAGTCAGAACCATAGCCGATCGACTGTGCCTCCACTCTAAGAATGTGAGAGAAGACAGAGTGGAAGGTACCCATCTGCAGATACTTTGCCCGCTCCTGTCCCACAATGGCGGCAATGCGGTTCTTCATTTCCCGCGCAGCCTTGTTGGTAAAGGTCAGCGCCAAAATATTCCAGGGCTTGAGACCGTAATGCCGCAGAAGGTAGGCGATCTTGAAAGTGAGCACCCGTGTTTTCCCCGAACCAGCGCCGGCAATGACAAGCTGCGGGGAATCGCAATAAGCTACCGCCTGCTGTTGTGCGGGATTAAGTTGTGCGAAAATAGTGTCGTCTGTCTGCATGATGGTGTTATTGGCAATTAAAAAGATCAATGGTAGGTGCCGCCTACAGCTGTATTTGGATTATAGTCCTCACCCTCTTTAGGGAAGGTCGGTATATAGCGCATGTTGGCCATAATCTGCCGCTGCCGCTTGCGCATGTAAGCACTCGGATATTTAGAAGAGAACTTACGGGGATTGGGAAGAGTGGCCGCAATGAGCGCGCAGTCAGCGCGCGTCAAGTCCGCCGGCTTCTTTCCGAAATTGTATTCGGCACACGATGCCACACCATAGATGCTTGGTCCCATCTCAATGGAATTGAGATATACCTCCATGATGCGCTGCTTGCTCCAGAAAAGCTCCATCAGAGCCGTGAAATAAACCTCAAAGCCTTTTCTTATCCATGAGCGTCCCGGCCACAGAAAGACGTTCTTGGCCGCCTGCTGCGATATTGTGCTGGCCCCGTGCTTTCGTCTTCCCTTGAGGTTGTTTTCCGCAGCTTTGCCTATGGCATCAAAATCAAAGCCATGGTGCAGCAAGAAGCGCGAGTCCTCACTGGCCATGACGGCAACCGGCATGTGCGCAGACATCTCGTCAAGAGAAATCCAATGATGATGAATGGTTGTTGAACCGTTTTGGAAACACCTAATCACCATCAGCGGAGTAATATAGACAGGAATGAAACGGTAAGCTATGACAGCAAGAATGGTGGAAGCAAAGAATGCCCCCACCACCCAGCGTACTATTTTGCGAAAAAGTTTCATTACTTCAACGTGCCGTTGTTGGCAGCGTCGACCATAGCCTGTGAGGCATACAGATAGACCTCCACGCGGCGGCTTGCAGAGCGGTTCTCTGTACCATCAGCATTGGTGACAAGATTGCTCTCACCATAACCCACAGCGTTCTTGATTTGTGAGGAAGGAACAGAACAGTTGCCCACGAGGAAGTTCTTCACTGAATTAGCACGATTCTGAGAGAGCTTGAGATTCACTTCATCGGAGCCGTCAGAAGAGGCATAGCCCTGAATATCAACCGAACAAGTAGGGTTATTCTTCAGTACTTTGGAGAACTGGGTCAGGTCTTTGATAGCGCCACTCTGCAAATCGTACTTACCCAACTTGAAGAGGATACCATTGTCGAAGGTCACCTTCACAGCTTTCAGGCCGTTAGCATCGGTCACTGTCTCCACCTTGGCGTTCTCCACCTGGCGCGCCTGCTCAGCTACCTTGTCCATATGATGACCAATCAAGGCACCCGCGCCAGAACCGACAGCACCACCAATAGCAGCACCGACTGCGGCACCTTTGCCATGACCCAAAATGCCGCCAATGACAGAACCTAAGGCTGCACCGGCACCACCACCGACAAGCGTACCTGTACCCTGCTTTGTGGCACAGCTGGTTAATGACGTTCCACCTACGAGTGTAAGCATGCACATACCAAGTGCAATAGACTTTGCGTTTTTCATAATGTTTGTGTTAATTATATGTTATTCCTTTTTTCTTAGTGCAAAGGTAGCCTTTTTTTCGCGGTTAAGCCGTTTATGCTATCTTTTTTTATTAACTTTGCCGCAAAATTAAACAATAATAAAATTTGCGCATTCCGGAAACGCCTACATTCGTGTAGGGATTTCCCTATGACTGAAAAATTATGGCAAAAGAACTGAAACAACTGACCAAGCGCGCTGACAACTACAGCCAGTGGTACAACGACTTGGTGATGAAAGCCGATTTGGCGGAGATAGCACCCGTACGTGGCTGCATGATAATCAAGCCTTATGGATATGCCATTTGGGAGAAGATGCAAGCTCAACTTGACAAGATGTTCAAGGAAACAGGTGTTCAGAACGCTTATTTCCCCTTGCTGATTCCCGTGAGCTTTTTCGCACGGGAAGCCGAGCACGTGAAAGGCTTTGCAAAAGAAAGTGCTGTGGTGACTCATTACCGTCTGAAAGCCACTGACGACGGGCAGATTGTTGTTGACCCCGACGCCAGGCTTGACGAGCCCCTCATCATTCGTCCCACTTCCGAAACCATGATCTGGCACACTTACAAAAACTGGATTCACTCCTGGCGCGACCTGCCAATCATGTGTAATCAGTGGTGCAACGTCATGCGATGGGAAATGCGCACCCGTCCTTTCCTGCGCACATCAGAGTTTCTTTGGCAGGAGGGGCATACCGCCCACGCTACGAAGGAAGAAGCTGAGACCGAGGCACAGAAGATGTTGCATGTGTATGCCGACTTCGTAGAGAACTGGATGGACGTGCCTGTGCTGCAGGGAGTGAAAAGTCCTACAGAGCGTTTTGCCGGCGCCCTCAACACTTATACCATCGAAGCCATGATGCAGGACGGTAAAGCACTGCAGAGTGGCACGAGCCACTTCCTTGGACAGAACTTCGCCAAGAGTTTCGACGTGCAGTTTCTCAACAAGGATAACAAACCAGAATATGTGTGGGCAACATCGTGGGGCGTCTCTACACGCCTCATGGGCGCTCTGATCATGGTGCATTCCGACGACAATGGTCTCGTGTTGCCACCGCGATTGGCTCCTACCCAGGTTGTCATCGTGCCTATCAACAAGAACGCAGAACAACTCACGGCTATTTCAGCAAAGCTTCAACCCGTCATCAACGAGCTGCGTCAATTAGGTATCAGCGTGAAATACGACGATGCCGACAACAAGCGTCCTGGCTTCAAATTCGCTGACTATGAACTGAAAGGTGTGCCCGTGCGTCTCGTCATGGGCGGACGTGATTTGGAAAACAACACCATCGAGATCATGCGTCGCGACACACTGGAGAAAGAGAACGTGAGCTTCGACGGCATTGTAGAGCGTGTGAAAAACATCCTCGACGACATGCAGAAATCTATCTTCGAGAAGGCCAAGACCTACCGTGACGCTCACGTCTACGAGTGCCATGACTACGAAGAGTTTAAGGAGAGAATCAAGGATGGCGGTTTCTTTCTCTGCCCATGGGATGGCACTGCCGAGACTGAAGCGAAGATCAAAGAAGACACGCAGGCCACCATCCGCTGCATTCCGTTTGCCTACGACCAAGACGTCGACGGCCTAAAAGATA
Organism: Hallella multisaccharivorax DSM 17128; assembly: GCF_000218235.1. Classification (GTDB taxonomy): domain Bacteria; phylum Bacteroidota; class Bacteroidia; order Bacteroidales; family Bacteroidaceae; genus Prevotella; species Prevotella multisaccharivorax. The sequence continues at coordinate 1,761,325 of NZ_GL945017.1, forward strand.
TGGTCAGTGGCGCAAAAGCCAAATATAAAGTAATTATCGCCCGTGCCTACTAAGGACGCACCCCTCACCGTCTACAAAGCGAGTGCAGGGTCAGGAAAGACGTTCACACTTGCCGTAGAGTATATCAAGTTGCTCGTCAGCGACCCGACGAACTACCGTTTTACTCTTGCCGTGACCTTTACCAATAAGGCCACGCAAGAGATGAAACAGCGTATTTTGTCGAAACTCTATGGTATTGCCAATAACTTACCGGACGCTGAGGACTATTTCAATAATGTAAAGGCCTCGTTTCCAAATCTTTCAGAGCGTGTCATTCGCAACAGAGCAAGTGACGCGCTTTCTTTGTTGGTACACGACTACAGTCGTTTCCGCGTGGAAACCATCGACAGTTTCTTCCAACGAGTACTGAGAAACCTCGCCCGGGAACTTGGCCTCACGGCCAATCTACAGGTGATGCTCAACGACAATGAAGTGGAGAGCCAAGCCGTGGACGATCTTATCAGTAATATCGACAACGGCAACGATCCCCTTCTCGTATGGATCATGGACTTTGTCAACGAGCGCATGGAAGACGACAAAAGCTGGAATGTCGTGAGCAATATTAAGGATTTCGGACAGAATATCTTCACCGATTTCTATAAAAGCCACCAACAACAGCTTCGCCTTATTATGGACGATGCTGACTTTTTCAAGCGCTACACCTCCCAACTGCGTGCTTTGAAAGCAAAGACCATGCAGGAGATGAAAACCTACGCCGACCGCTACACCACCATCGCCACGCAATACGGGCTCACAGACACATGTTATTCGCATGGCCATAGCAACGCTCCCGGCTATTTCGAGAACCTTGGCAACGGCAACTTTCTTGGTGATAAGCCCAAGATGCCCAACTCATACATTCTCTCAGGACTTGCTGATTCGGACAAATTCGTGAAGAAAAGCGACCTCGACAAGCCCGAAACTCAAGCCATACGCGAGTTTGTCGCGCCGCTGATAGAAGAAGCTGAGGAGATGCGAAAACATGCAGCAATCACCGTCAACTCGGTTGATCTGACGCTCCAGAACGTCAACCAGCTGCGACTTCTTGGACGTATTGAGCAAGAAGTGAGCCGTATCAATGCCGACAATAACGACTACCCACTATCCAATACACAGAAATTGCTCAACGATCTCATTGACCGACAGGACTCTCCATTTATATATGAGAAGATCGGCGGGCAGTTGAGATACATCATGATCGATGAGTTTCAAGACACATCCACCGTGCAATGGGCCAACTTCAAAGTGCTTCTTGACGACTGTATCGCTCATCAAGCAGGCAGCCTCATCGTAGGCGACGTCAAGCAAAGCATCTACCGATGGCGCGACGGAGACTGGCAATTGCTGCAATCTCTCAACGAGAATAATTATCCCGAAACAGTCCAGGTGAAAACACTCGGCACCAATTACCGCTCGCAACGCAATGTAGTGGCTTTCAACAACGCTTTTTTCAGTACTGCCGCGGCACAGCTTTCTGAAGATGTACCCATTGTGACGGAGGCTTATGCCGACGTCAGGCAGCAGATCCCTGAAAGCAGACCCGAAGCCGGACAAGTGGAAGTGAGACTCCTGCCCAGCAAGAACTATGAGCAACAAATGATTGCACAGGTGCAGCGGACTATTGAGATGTTGCTTGAAAATGGTGTTTCCTACAATCAAATAGCCATCATTGTGAGGAGAAACAAGCACATCCGGCTGCTTGCCGACTACTTCCTTCACAACCCTGTGAACGTGAATGGAGAGCCCCGCATGCTTAGAATGGTCTCTGACGAAGCCTTCCGTCTTGACGCCTCACAGTCTGTAAACGTCATTGTCAACGCCATGCGTTTCCTCACTCACCCCAGCGATCGCCTGACGGTGGCTTTTCTTGCTAAAGCATTTACCGGTACCGAGCTGCAACCCTACGGCAAGAAATGCCAGCCCACGGAAGATAAAGAACCAATAGAAACAACCGATAATTACAAGGCTCTATTACCGCAGGAGCTGATTGTCAACCGCACAGCACTGCTCTCAATGCCGCTTATCGACCTTGCCGAAAAGCTTTACAGCATCTTCCAACTCGAGCGGCTCAGCAATCAAAATGCATATGTCTGCGCTTTCTTCGACCAGCTCTCCAACTATCTGAAACGTCACATCGTGGGTATCGATGACTTTCTCACGGAGTGGGATGAGACCCTCTGCGGAAAGTCTATCCATAGCGATGACATTGACGGTATACGCCTTCTCACCGTCCACAAAAGTAAAGGACTGGAGTTTGACAATGTCATCATGCCTTACTGCGACTGGAGATTAGAGAAATCCACAGACATTTTGTGGGTGGAACCCGCCGTGAAACCTTTCAATGAGCTGCCTGTCGTGCCCGTCAATCTTAATGCCAACAAGCTGAAAAACTCTGTTTACGCTACCGACTACACTGTCGAGCACGTCAAGAACATCATCGACAATATCAATATTCTCTACGTAGCCTTTACCCGTGCATCACGCAATCTCTTTGTCATGGGCAAGAAAGAGAGCGCTGAGTTTCCCTCCACGCTCATCAGAAACGTGATGGCAGACATGCGGATAACGGAGCCGACAGAGGACGAGGACGGCATCGTGAACTATAGTTTCGGCAAGCTCTCAGTCAGACAAAGCACGAAGACCGCTGTTCCTGACAACATGAACGAGCTGCCTGCTGAAAATATTTTTGAGCGGAGAGAGCAAGGCATACCCGTGAAAATAGAAGGCACCGAGACGACAGCTCACTTCCTTCAGAGCAATGACAGTACCGACTTCATGACCCCTGAAGACGAAATGGAAGAGCTACAGAAACGTCAAAGCTATATCAATACAGGCAATATCCTCCACAAGCTCTTCGCTTCCATCCACGACTACACCGAGGTGGACGACGCCATCAGCAAGATGGAGTTTGACGGCATTCTCTATGACCGCCCGATGACACGCGCCCAGCTGAAAGAACTCATCGACAAAGCCCTCTCCAATCCGCAGATACACGAATGGTTCTCACCCAAATGGAGGGTCTATAACGAATGCTCCATGCTTTATTATGATCCCAACGAGCAGCGTGTACGCGAGCAACGGCCCGACCGCGTCATTTATGACGGAAAGAAAATGATCGTCATTGACTTCAAAACCGGCCGTGAACAAGAGAGGCACAAGAGCCAAGTGAAAAACTATATCAGCCTGCTCAAGGAAATAGGGTATCATGATGTGGAAGGGTACCTATGGTATATCCGCCCCGGAAATATTGAAAAAGTAAAATAAGATCATCAACGTAAGGAGATAATCAGCATGAGTACATTCCTACAAAACGTAGCCAAGGATATCCTTACTAAGCATGGCGGTGAGAATCTCGCCGACATTGCCGTCATTTTCCCCAACAAGCGGGCCTCTCTCTTTCTGAACCAGGCGCTCTACGAAGAGGCAGGGCATGCGGTGTGGAGCCCATCCTATTTCACCATCAGCGACCTTTTCCGGAACCACTCCTCCCTTGCCGTGGCCGGCCAGATAGACCTCGTTTTCAGACTCTATCAAGCCTATGTCCGGCTCACAGGAAGCGATGAGCCTCTCGATCATTTCTATTCCTGGGGACAACTCATGCTCTCCGACTTCGATGATCTCGACAAGAACCTCGTGGACGCCGATAAGCTCTTCATCAATCTCGAAGCATGGCAGGAAATGCGCGACTTCTCGTTTCTTTCTGATCAGCAACGCAAAAGCTTGGAGGAATTCTTCGGTAAGGTAGAGACCGACACGGTGCTGCAACAACGCTTCAACGACATCTGGAAAAACCTTGGCCCACTCTATCACGCTTTCCGCAAGGACCTGAGAGACAACGGACTCGCCTACGAGGGCATGCTTTACCGTGATGTAGTGGAGCACCATGTCACCGACTTCCACTACAAGCACTACATCTTCATCGGCTTCAACCTGCTGCAAAAAGTGGAGCAACGGCTGTTCCTGCAACTGAAAGAAGTCGGAAAGGCCGAGTTTTACTGGGACTACGACAACTATTTCATGTTGCAGGGCCATGAGGCGGGACGCTATATCCGACAGTATCTTGACCGTCTGCCCAATGAGTTGAATACGGAGAGAGCCTCTGCCGACATTGACACCGACAAGCTGTACAACCGCTTGTCCGAGAAAAAAGACATCACTTACATCTCTGCACCGACGGAAGACATCCAGGCACGCTATGTGACCACCTGGTTGCGGGGCTTGGGCGACGTGGTGAAGACTGACCCAAGGTCGGTCGCCATCGTGCTGTGCGATGAGGGACTGCTGCAGAATGTCATTCATAGTCTGCCGGAGACAGTAGGCGATGTGAACATCACCACAGGCTATCCGCTCTCTGCCACGCCTGCCGCCACACTGATCGGCGCCCTTCTGGCCCTACGCCTACAAGGCTTGTCAAAAGACGGCCGGACTTACCGCCTCGCCTATGTCAACCAGGTATTACGCCATCCTTACGCCAAGTTTATCTCTGAAGATGTCACCGTACTCTATGAGAATCTCAACGCCAGCAAGACTTTCTTCCCCTCCACCCAGCAGCTGACCGTAAATCAGAGCGACGCGATCCGGCGGCTCTTCATCCACGAAGACGGCACCACAAAGCAAGGAAAGGCATTCACCATAAGCCTGCTGCAATGGCTTTCCGACATGCTCAAGCTCGCAGGTATTGGCTCACGCGAGGAGGAGGACCCGTTGACGCATGAGTCCATCTTCCGGATGTACACCATTGTAAACCGGCTGCGTGAGGTCTTCGCACAATCAGAAGTAGACAGTACCCCCGTACTGCTGCAGCGGCTTCTCTCCCAACTCATCGACTCTACGTCGGTGCCGTTTCACGGTGAGCCTGCCCTCGGCATCCAGATCATGGGCGTTCTGGAAACCCGCAACCTTGATTTCGACCATGTACTGCTACTCTCATGCAATGAGGGCAACATGCCCAAGGGCGTCAACGATGCCTCGTTCATTCCACACTCACTGCGAAAAGGCTACGAGATGACGACTATAGAGAATAAAGTCGCCATCTATTCCTATTACTTTCACTCCCTCCTGCAGCGCGCCTCCGACATTACGCTAACCTATAACAACGCCACCGACGAAGGGCGGCAGGGTGAAATGAGCCGGTTCATGCTTCAGTTCATGGTGGAGAGCGGACAGAAACAGAACATCCGCAGGTTGACTATGCTGTCGGGGCAGAATGTGTCGCCCGTGTCGCGAGTGCCCATTGCCAAGACCGGAGCGGTGGCAAAGCGGCTCCGTAAGGTTACATCGCTCTCGCCATCGGCTATTAACCGCTACCTGAGATGCCAGCTGATGTTCTACTACAACACGTTATGCGGACTGTATGAGCAGGAAGATGACGACGAGCAGGAGATAGACAGCAAGATCTTTGGCGACATTTTCCACCGCACGGCAGAGCTCATCTACAATGAGCTCTCCGGCGAAGGGCACAACAAAACCGTCACGGCTGAAGCCATCGATCAGCTTGTCAAGGAGAAGTACAAAATAGAGGCGTTTCTTGACCAGGCCTTCCGGGAGAAGCTGTTCAAGACGGACCGTGCCGACTTCCACCCGCGCTACAACGGCCTGCAACTGCTCAACCGTAACGTGCTGAAACTATATATCCAAAGGCTGTTGCGCCTGGACAAGGCCAACACGCCATTCGAAATCATCGCCTTGGAGGAAAGCTATTACGACGACCTGACCTTTGAGGCCAATGGCGAGCAGCGCACCCTCACGCTTGGGGGGCAGGTAGACCGGCTTGACAAAACCGGACAGCGGCTCCGCGTGGTCGATTACAAGACCGGTCAGCCGTTGGCTTTGGCGCCTCCCTCCATGGAAGAGGTTTTCAATCCCGACTATGTCGACTCAAAACACTCCATCTATTATCTTCAGACTTTTCTCTACTCCTCCATCATCCGCAACAGCCCACAGGCAAGAAAAACGGCCAATCCAAATGGGGAAGCTGTGGCACCGGCATTGCTCTTCATCCGTCAGGCAGGAAAAACAAGCTACAATCCCATTTTGAAAATAAAGGAAGACGGTCAGGAAGACGCACGCAGACCCGTCTATAAGGAAATAGACGACATTGCCTGCGTACACGACAATTTCACACAGCACCTGAGGCAATTGCTCGGCGAGATTTTCGATGAGCAGCGTCCTTTCGTGCCTACAGAACATAAGGAGAGATGCAGCACATGTATCTACAAAAACATATGCGGATAAATGAAGGCCAACAACTATGAAAGAAATCCCCACCGGAGACAACAGCAAGAAGACCATCAGACAGCAACAGCGCGATGGAGAATGGTATGAAGCCATTGCTGACGAGGAGCTTGTCCGTGAGCTTCACCAGTGCCAGCAACTATGTTTCGACTTCAACCAAATGGCACCGTCAAGACAAGAAGAGCGCATGGAACTTGTGAAAAGGATTTTCGGGAAGACAGGTTCTCATCTGAACGTGCATGCGCCCCTGCATTGTGACTTTGGCTACAATATAGAGGTAGGCGACTACTTCTTTGCCAATTTCAACCTGACGATTCTTGACGAGAACCTCGTCACCTTTGGTGATCACGTCTTCGTTGGCCCCAATTGCTCATTCTACACGCCCTTACACCCGCTGGACATAGAGAAAAGAAATCAAGACATACAGTCGGCATTGCCCATTCACATTGGCGACAACGTGTGGTTTGGCGGCAATGTGATCGTCCTGCCAGGGGTGAGCATCGGAAGCGGCACCACCATTGGAGCCGGATCGGTTGTCACGCATGACATCCCCGGCAATGTGTTGGCTGCAGGCAATCCCTGCAACGTCATCAGGCCACTCTAATAAAACGGCTTTCCCATTACAGTGTAAAGGCAATGCGATTACGGCGTAAACGCATTGCCTTTACACTGTAGAGACAATGCCTTTACGGTGTAAAGGGAAAACGTGTGTGACGTTACCCGCAATAAGACAGCATAAAAATGGCGACCCGAAAAGCCGCCATTTTCTGATTGTTATACAAAGACTTACTCTTCCACAGCAGCCTGTGCCGCAGCCAAACGGGCGATAGGCACACGGAAGGGAGAGCAGCTCACATAGTCAAGACCTGTACGATGGCAGAACTTCACCGATGAGGGTTCACCGCCATGCTCGCCACAGATGCCGCACTTGAGCATCGGATTGGTGGAGCGCCCCTTCTTGACACCCATATCCACCAACTGGCCAACGCCTGTCTGGTCAAGCACCTGGAACGGATCCACCTCCAGAATCTTGTTGTCAAGATAAGTGGGAAGGAAGCGGGCCGCATCATCGCGGCTGTAGCCGAAGGTCATCTGCGTGAGGTCATTGGTACCAAACGAGAAGTAGTCGGCATGCTTGGCAATCCGGTCAGCGGTAAGAGCGGCACGCGGAATCTCGATCATCGTACCGAGCTTGAAGTCGATGCTCATGCCCTTCTCGTCGAAGAGCTCCTTGGCGGCTGCCTTGATGACAGCCTGCTGCGACTTGAGTTCCTTGTCAGTACCCACGAGCGGCACCATGATCTCCGGTCGGGGATCAAGGCCTTCCTTCTTCAGGCGCAAGGCCGCACCGAGAATAGCCTTGGTCTGCATGGCCGTGATCTCCGGATAAGTGATGCCGAGACGGCAACCGCGAAGGCCGAGCATCGGGTTGACCTCGGCAAGGGAAGCTACACGCTTCTGAATGAAATCGAGGCTCTTGCCCATTTCCTGAGCCATTGCCTCCTGACCCTTAAGATCGTGGGGAACAAACTCATGAAGAGGCGGATCGAGCAGACGGATATTGACCGGCATACCATCCATGCATTTCAAGATGCCGTAGAAGTCCTTCTCCTGCAGTGGCAAGAGCTTGGCCAGAGCCACCTCACGGCCCTTCCTGTCCTCAGCAAGAATCATCTCACGCATCGCCTTAATCTTATCGTTTTCGAAGAACATATGCTCCGTACGGCAGAGACCGATACCGATGGCGCCGAAATTCTTAGCCACTTCAGCGTCGTGCGGCGTATCAGCATTGGTGCGTACCACCATGCGAGTGTATTTGTCGCAAAGCTTCATGAGCTCAGCAAAGTCACCGGAAACAGTGGCGGGCCTCGTTGTCACCTGATCATTGTAAACCTCACCGGTAGTACCATTGAGAGAGATATAGTCGCCCTCGTGAAGCACCACGCCGTCAATCTCCACAGTACGGGTCTTATAATCCACCATAATAGCGCCTGCACCCGATACACAGCACTTGCCCATGCCACGCGCCACGACAGCAGCGTGCGAGGTCATGCCGCCACGGGCCGTGAGAATACCCTCAGCCGCAGACATACCTGCCAAATCCTCAGGCGACGTCTCAAGGCGAACCATGACAACCTTATGGCCTGCATCGTGCCACTTGGCAGCGTCATCGGCGAAGAATACAATCTGTCCGCAGGCTGCGCCCGGCGATGCAGGCAGACCACGTGTCAACACCTTCGCGTTTGCCAAAGCCTCCTTATCGAAGACGGGATGCAGCAGCTCGTCAAGTTTATTGGGCTCACAACGCTCGATGGCTGTTTTCTCATCAATCTCACCCTCATGCAGCAAGTCAATGGCAATCTTCACCATGGCTGTTCCGGTACGCTTGCCGTTACGGGTCTGGAGGAACCAGAGCTTACCTTCCTGCACCGTGAACTCCATGTCCTGCATGTCGTGGTAGTGCTTTTCCAGTTTGTCCTGCAGAGCGTCAAGCTGCTTATAGATATCGGGCATGGCTTCTTCCATCGACGGGAACTTGGCAGCGCGGATCTCCTCGGAGATGCCCTGTTGCCTGGCCCAGCGCAGAGAGCCTTCCTTCGTAATCTGCTGTGGGGTACGGATACCTGCCACGACGTCCTCACCTTGCGCATTGACAAGATACTCACCATTGAAGCGGTTTTCTCCGGTAGCGGCATCACGGCTGAAGCACACGCCCGTGGCCGACGTGTCACCCATGTTACCGAAAACCATCGCCATGACGGTCACAGCGGTACCCCACTCCTGCGGTATGCCCTCCATTTTACGGTAAAGGATGGCGCGCTCGTTCATCCAGGAGTCGAACACAGCGCAGATGGCGCCCCACAGCTGATCAATAGGATTCTCAGGAAACACCTCACCCGTGCGCTCTTTGATGGCAGCCTTGAAGAGCGCAACCAATTTCTTGAGCTCATCAACATTCATCTCGTTGTCAAGAACGATGCCACGCTTGGCTTTTACCTGCTCAATGATGGCCTCAAAGGGGTCAATGTCATCCTTGTTGACAGGCTTCATGCCCAGCACGACATCACCATACATCTGCACGAAGCGACGATAGCTGTCATAAGCAAAGCGCTCGTTGTCGGTCTTCCTGGCCAAACCAACGACCACCTCGTCGTTAAGGCCCAGATTCAGGATGGTGTCCATCATGCCGGGCATAGAGGCGCGCGCCCCTGAGCGCACACTGACAAGCAGCGGATTCTTGGCATCACCAAAACGGAGCCCCATCAAGTTCTCGATGTGACGCACGCTCTTCTCTACGTCATCCTTTAAAAGAGACACAACGTCAGCCTTGCCTTTCTCAAAGTATTCGTTGCACACTTCCGTCGTGATGGTGAAACCAGGAGGCACCGGCACGCCAATAAGATTCATTTCCGCAAGATTCGCGCCTTTGCCACCAAGCAAATTGCGCATGTCGGCACGGCCCTCGGCCTTGCCGTTACCAAAGGTGTATACCCTCTTTTCTTCCATTATAGTAAGATATTATTATAAATTGTGTCAGTATATGGTTATTTTGCAATGTTGACTTTGCAAAGATAGTGTATAAGTTTCATTACTGCAAAGGAAATGGGAAAAAGATACTGCAACACCCCACATTTTTTTCAGTTAGCGCAAACAAAAAGCCAAAAGGTTTGCCTATAACGCGCTTTTCAAGTAATTTTGCAACATAAAAAGATATGTCATTATGAGCAGAAACCACAAAGCCAATCCTATCCTTGAGAATGTCACCATAGAGGCTGTAGCTGCAGAAGGCAAATGCCTTTTCCACCACGACGACTATGTCGTCTTCGTGCCGTTTTGTGTACCGGACGATATTGCAGACGTAGAGATCATCTGCAAGAAACACAAATATGCAGAAGGCCGCATAGCCCGATTTATCCGGAAAAGTGATGTGCGTGCGGAGCCTTTCTGTCAGCATTTCGGTATCTGTGGAGGCTGTAAATGGCAGAATCTGCCCTATGAGGAACAACTGAAAGCAAAACAGCAACAGGTAACCGACCAACTGACACGAATCGGCAAAGTGGAGCTGCCACCTGTAAACTCAATCCTCGGATCAGCGAAGACAACGGAGTACCGCAACAAACTGGAGTTTGGCTGTTGCGACCGCAGGTGGTTCACCAAGGAAGAACTGGAGGATGAGAACCTGAACCTTGCCGATGGCAACCATTCTGCCATAGGCTTTCATATCACCGGTGCGTTTGACAAGATCTATCCCATTGAGAAATGCTGGCTGATGGACGACTTGCACAATCAAGTGCGCAACGAGATAGAACGCTACGCCAAAGAAATCGGCATGACCTTTTACGATGTCCGGGGACAGCATGGACTCCTGAGAAATCTGATGTTTCGCGACTCCAATACCGGCGAATGGATGCTGCTTATACAATTCCATTATGACAATACAGGCGATGAGAAACTTGCCCGACAGCTCATGCAGCACATCGGAGACAAATTCCCGCAACTGACATCTATTATATATGTCAACAACCAAAAAGGCAACGACACCATTGGCGATCTTTCCCTGACGACGTTCAAAGGTACCGACTTCATCTATGAGATGATGGGCGACCTGAAGTTCAAAGTAGGGCCTAAGAGTTTCTATCAGACAAACACAGAGCAGGCTCACAGGTTGTACGATATTGCGAAAAGCTTTGCCTTCAAAGACTTGTCGCACGATGAGAGGCCGCTCATCTATGACCTTTACACCGGCACGGGTACCATTGCCAACTATGTGGCCCGATCGGCAAGTAAGGTCATAGGTATAGAGTATGTGCCTGAAGCCATTGAGGATGCGAAAATAAACAGTGAGATCAATGGCATAGAGAACACGAAGTTCTTTGCAGGTGACATGCGGAAAATATTAACCGGCGACTTCATCGCACAGCATGGACAGCCCGACATTATTATCACCGATCCACCACGGGCCGGCATGCATCCCGACGTTGTGAATGTCATCATAAATGCAAAACCCAGGCGCATCGTCTATGTCAGTTGCAATCCCGCAACACAAGCCCGCGACTTGCAATTGCTCAACACAACGTATAGGATTGCGGAAGTTCAACCCGTCGACATGTTTCCCCATACCCCTCACGTGGAAAATGTCGTATTATTGGAAAGACGTCAAAGATAGTTCTAAATATTGTTTTAAAATTATTAAATAGCAATAAATAAGCGACAACTTTGAGGTGTTTTTACTAACTTTGCAGCCTAATTGGGCTTATTATGCCCTTACGAAGAAAAGATATAAGTCTTCATAGGTATTACGGGCACGCCGAAATGTAAGGAGTACCCTATTTAAAGTAAGGTAAAACAAACATGCGTCAGTTAAAGATTCAGAAGAGCATCACCAATCGTTCCAGTGAGGCATTGGACAAGTATCTCGTAGAGATAGGCCGAGTACCAATGATCAGTGTGGACGAAGAGATTGAATTGGCACAGAAGATCCGCAAGGGTGGCCGCGAGGGAGAGCGCGCCAAGGAGAAGCTGGTAAAAGCCAACTTGAGATTTGTGGTGTCTGTGGCAAAGCAGTATCAGCATCAAGGCCTCGGCCTCACCGACCTCATCGATGAAGGTAATATTGGCCTCGTCAAGGCAGCCGAGAAGTTTGATGAGACGCGTGGCTTTAAATTCATATCTTATGCTGTGTGGTGGATTCGCCAAAGCATTCTGCAGGCCATTGCGGAGCAGAGCCGTATTGTGCGCTTACCGCTCAACCAGGTCGGAGCTCTGTCAAAGATCAACTCTGAGATCTCAAAGTTTGAGCAGAGAAACCAGCGTCGGCCTTCCGTTCAGGAGCTCTCTTCACTGACAAATATAGACGAGACAAAGATCGATCAGACCATCAAGGCCGACAATCATCACATGAGTATCGACGCACCTTTCCAAGATGATGATGACAACTCGATGGCTGACGTGCTCGCGTCAGGCGAAGACAGCCGTGCCGACAAGCAGGTTGATTATGAAAGTATGGCTAAGGAGCTCGACACAGTGCTGCGGAAAGTGCTGAAAGACCGTGAGATTATCATCGTGACGGAGTGCTTCGGCATAGGCCGGCCTGAGAAAGGATTGGAGGAAATCGGCGATCAGCTTGGTCTGACACGTGAGCGCGTCAGGCAGATTAGAGAGAAAAGCATCGTAAAGTTGCGTGAGAGTGGCTACGCGAAATTGCTCATCAAATACCTTGGATAACCACCAAAAAATCCTCACTCAAATAGAAAAATCCCGTCATTATTGCCATATTGACGGGATTTTTTCGTAAGTTTGCACTGATAATCAGATATCCAAATGATGAGTAATACGCCGCAACCTTTAATCTCATTTATCGTCACAACCTATAATCTGCCAGTTGTCATGCTACGTGAATGCCTTGAAAGCATCGCGTCTCTGTCCCTATCGCCTCAGGAAAGAGAGGTAATTATTGTAGATGACGGGTCCGACTTCTCTCCCGTCAACGAGATGACAGAGATTCTTAACGACATCATCTTTATCCGACAACCCAACCGAGGACTCTCCATAGCACGTAATATTGGCTTAAGTCTCGCAAAAGGAAAGTTCATACAGTTTGTTGATGGCGATGACTGCCTCATTGACGCGCCCTATGAGCATTGTCTGGACATCATCAGATATAAAGAGCCTGTCGACATGATCATGTTTCTTACATCAAACTTACGAAACCAGCCAACCGACTTTACATTTAACGGTCCTATCTCTGGGGAAACGTACATGACTAACGAAAACCTCAGAGCGGCAGCTTGTGGTTATATCTTTCGAAAGAGCAGGATGGGAGAATTGAGATTCACTCCCGGCATCTACCATGAAGATGAAGAGTTTACTCCCCAACTCGTGCTTAAGATGCGCAATATTTACTGTACCTCAGCCAAAGCCTATTTTTACAGAGAAAGAAAAGGCTCTATCACGCATACGGATAATGAAAAGGAGAAAAACAAACGGCTTACGGACATCTTAAAAGTCATTCTGCATCTCAATGACATTGCAGCTCATGGCGATCCGGCCCATCGTGAATCAATGGAACGGCGTGTGGCACAGTTGTCAATGGATTTTTTAGTCAATGTCATCCGCATGACGAAGAGCCGCCAACAGCTTCTCAAAGCCATTGAACTGCTCAAAGAGCACTCTCTCTATCCACTGCCAGACAAGAAGTACACGACAGAGTATGTCATTTTCAGATACATGATACAAAAGCGTGCCGGGCAACTCATACTTATTGCCACGCTGTAATCACAAGAGCCAAGGGGGAGACATGAAGATCTTGCTAATAGGAGAATACAGCAATGTACACGCAACCCTTGCTGAAGGACTGCGACAATTAGGCCATTCGGTGACCGTTGTCAGCAATGGGGATTTCTGGAAGAATTATCCGAGAGACATTGATGTCAGCAGAGAAAAAGGAAGATGGGGCGGATATCAATTATCATTGAAAATTGCCTCCATCCTGCCTAAACTCAGAAACTACGATACCGTTCAACTCATCAATCCCTTGTTTTTTGAGCTGAAGGCGAAGCATATTCCACCTCTATACAAATATCTGAGAAATCATAATCGCAAGATCGTGCTCGGTGCCTTCGGGATGGACTATTACTGGGTACATGAGAACATTACGCGGCTCCCACTACGATACAGCGACTTCAATATCGGTCATCGACTGCGAAAAGATCACGAAGCGGCAATGTACATCAACGACTGGACAAGAACTGAAAAAGAGAGAGCCAACCAATTGATAGCTCAGGACTGTGATGCCATCGTTGCAGGACTCTATGAGTATTGGGTTGCCTACCAACCGGTTTACCCTACGAAAACATCATTCATCCCCTTCCCCATCAAACTGAAAAAGGTACCGGAATCCTACTCTTTCTCTTATCCTTTGAGGCTATTTATCGGTATCAATCAGGAACGTAGTGTGTACAAGGGCACAGACATCATGCTAAAAGCCGCACAAAACATATCTGAAAAATATCCCGATAGAGCGCAGCTATTCATCGCAGAGAGCCTGCCTTTCCCTGAGTACACCAAGGCTATGCAGCAATCAGACGTGCTTCTCGACCAGCTGTACAGCTATACTCCCGCCATGAACGCATTGGAAGCAATGAGTCGTGGTATTATCGTGATAGGTGGAGGCGAGCCTGAAAACTACGACATTCTGAATGAGCATGAGTTGAGACCCATCATCAATGTAGAGCCAAACTACGACAGTGTCTATACACAGCTTGAGCGACTCATACTGAATCCCGATCTCATCCCGGCACTAAAACAACAAAGCGTGGAGTATATCCGCCGCCACCATGATTATATCAAGGTGGCAAAGCGATATGAACAGCTCTACAACGCTATACATTAATCAACAACCAAACCATGTAACCACAGAAAGAAGTAACCAGAACACCGCCTTCCCAACGCTCAATACGGAATTTGGTAAATGAGAAAAGCCAAAGTAATACCATAGACACGACCATCACCGATAAGTCCACCATCGTAATGCCTTGAATATGCATCGGAGTTATAAGACCTGTCACACCAAGGATCATCAAGATGTTAAAAACATTAGATCCCAAGACATTACCAATTGCGATTCCACTGTCTCCCTTTCTTGCTGCCACTACACTCGTCGCAAGTTCCGGCAGCGATGTACCACCAGCAACAATAGTAAGGCCGATCACCGCATCACTGATGCCCCAACTATGTGCCAACGCTGAGGCGTTATCCACAAAGATATTTGATCCCAAGAGAAGGCCAACAAGCCCAACCAACAACAAGAAAAGTGCCTTACCGGCTCCTACTGGTTGTTCTGACGATTCTTTCTCCTGAGCATCACTTCGAGCACCACGAAGCGTGATCCAAATAAAAGCAATAAAAACAGAAAACAACAATAATGCGTCTACCCGAGAAATAGTGTCATCAAGGGTCATCGCCATAAGCATGATAGAGGCAAGCACAGCGATGGGGATATCCTTCTTTACTGTAACTCGCTGAATGGCAATAGGTGCGACTAATGCAGCGACACCTACTATGAGTAGCGAATTGAATATGTTGCTACCAACGATGTTTCCCACGGCCAAGTCAGGCGTACCATGGACCGCAGAGACAAGCGAGACAAAGAACTCAGGCATAGACGTCCCTATAGCAACAATGGTCAGTCCAATCACCATTTGTGAGACTCCAAGCTTTGTGGCCAGTCCAACTGCTCCATTAGTGAGCAAGTCTGCACTTTTCAACACACAGACTATGCCGACAAGAAGAAGCAAAATTTGCGCCCACATCATCTCAGGGGCAAAAGAAAAGAGCAAATAATTCATCAATCTCTCATTATATCTTTATTGTGCAAAGATACAAAAACATCCATCATCACACAATAAAAAAGTCACGAAAACAGCATCTACAAAACCACAAAAGCTGTATCTTCACATATCGAAGGCAAGCTGTCCAAGCTTGCTTTTAAGTTCCTCCGCCTTACTTCTCCTAATGGCAAGTGTGATAGAGCAATCGCTATCAAAGCGCTGGCTGACAATACGCGGCTGCAATTCCTTCACCACACGCATCACTCCATTCATCATAGGGTAAGTAAATTCATAGGTAATGGCCTCCTCAACTAGCCGCTCTTCTATGACCGCATGTTCAATAGCATCTACAGCAGCCCTACGATAAGCGGCGATCAGACCGCCTGTACCCAAATTGACGCCACCGTAATAACGGACGACACAAACAAGAATATTCGTAAGATTATGGCTATTGATCTGCCCGAGAATAGGCTTGCCGGCAGTCGATGACGGTTCTCCATCATCATTCGCACGATATTCCTCACGGTCACTGCCAAGCATGTAAGCATAACAACAATGGCGCGCATCATAATACTTTCTACGATAGCCGGCAATGAGCTCCATTGCCTCCTCAATAGTGTCAACATGATGTGCAAAGGCGAGGAACTTACTGCGCTTCTCCGTGTAAAATCCCTCGCCTGTCTGTTCAGAGCTTATTGTCAGATAAGAATCTTCCATCAAGTCCTTTCCTATCAAGACAATTTATGTATCACAAGTCCCGACCTGAGCTTAGGTTCAAACCAAGTAGCTTTAGGCGGCATGATTTTTCCGCAGTCGGCTATTCTCATGATCTGATCCATGGATACCGGATAGAGCGCCAATGCCCAGCGCATTTCACCATCATCGACCCTACGCCTGAGCTCTTTCAAACCACGCAGTCCACCAACGAAGTCAACACGCTTGTCTGACCTCAAATCCTTGATACCCATGAGCTTGTCAAGGATAAGACGACTCGATATGTCTACATCAAGGCAGCCTATCGGATCATTGTCGTCATACGTTCCTGGACGTGCTGTCAAGCTGTACCAGTTACCGTCCAGATAGAGAGAAAACTCATGGCGATGACTTGGACGATACTCCTCAGATCCCATGAGCAGAACAACGAAGTCCTTCTCAAGCTCATTAAGAAACTCATCGTGCGTCAAACCATTTAGATCCTTCACCACACGATTGTAATCGAGAATAGTCAATTCACTGGCAGGAAAGCATACAGCCATGAAGTAGTTGTACTCCTCCTTTCCCGTGTGATTAGGATCAGCCTTTGCCTTCTCATCAGCCACACGCACGGCAGCCGCCGAGCGATGGTGCCCGTCAGCGATATAGAGCGAGGGCATCTTGGCAAACTCATTGGTGATAGTATCAATGTCTTTCTTGTCACTAATCACCCAGAAGCGATGGCGGAAACCGTCCTCAGAAGCCACAAAATCATACTCCGGCGCTGTACGCGCATAGCGGGATATAATGTCGTTAAGCACCTCATTGTCAGGATAAGCAAAGAAAGCCGGACCCACATTGGCGTCCGTAGCGAGTACATGCCGCATGCGGTCATCTTCCTTCTCACGCCGCGTGAGTTCATGACGCTTGATGATACCCTTATGGTAATCGTCGGCATAGGCCGCTACGACTATTCCAAACTGCGTTTTCTCCGGAGAAAGCGACTGCGCATAGAGATAGTAATTCTCTTTGCTGTCCTGTTTCAACCATCCCTTGCTGAGAAACTTATCAAACTCCCTTTTCGCCACATCATAGACGCGTGGGTCATCAGATGCCACCCCTTCAGGGAAGTTGATTTCCGGCATATTGATGTGATAGAAACTCATCTCATTATCACCGGCAGCCTGACGAGCCTCCTCCGAGGAGAGCACATCATATGGATAGCTCTCCACTTTCTCTACGAACTCTTTCGGTGGACGTATGCCCCGAAATGGTTTTACTGTTGCCATAAAATAATTAGTAATCGGTAATCAGTAATTATTTGTTCACTTGAAACTTCGTACATCCGTCCTTGAAGAATGCGTTGATTTGATTAGCCGCTGCGATGCCTGCGTTAATGTTTGCTTCTGCCGTCTGTGCACCCATCTTCTTCGGTGTGGAGAAATATCGTCCGACGAACTGGCGGAAATCGCTGTCCTTGTCAGGCATAATGTCGGTGATATACTTCATATCCTCACGCTCGGCTAAAAGCTTCAGCAGCCCGTCCTCGTCAATGACTTCCTTACGGGCGGTGTTAATGATGATACCGCCCTTCTTCATCAGGCCGGCCACCTCATAGTTAATGCTCTTGCGTGTCTCGTCGGTAGCAGGAATATGCAACGACACGATGTCGCAGGTCTTGAACAGATCATCGCGGCTCTTTACGGCATGTACACCCTGCGCCTCAATCTTGTCGGACGGCACAAACTCGTCGAAAGCATAGACATCCATATCGAATCCCTTGGCGATGCGCGCCACATTACGACCCACATTACCAAAAGCGAGGATACCAAGTTTCTTGCCCTTCAACTCTGATCCCGATTTTCCATTGAAGAAATTGCGTACGGTATAGACAAGTAGTCCAAAGACGAGCTCCGCCACTGCGTTAGAGTTCTGCCCTGGAGTATTCTCCACCACAACACCTTTTTCCTTGGCATAAGCCGTGTCAATGGAGTCGTAGCCAGCACCCGCACGCACCACAATCTTCAGCTTCGGAGCAGCATCGAGCACTTCTTTCGTGATTTTATCTGAACGTACAATTATAGCATCAGCATCCTTCACGGCATCGAGCAGCTGTGCCTTGTCAGTATACTTCTCCAAGAGCACGACCTCGTGTCCCCCGGCCTCAGCAGCCTTCTTTATACCGTTTACTGCAGCGGTGGCAAACGGTTTCTCTGTAGCAACAAGTATCTTCATGGTTGTCTTTAATTAGATGGTTAATGATTAGCCTCAAACTCCTGCATGCACTTCACGAGAGCATCAACGCCTTCCATAGTCTGGGCGTTGTAGCAGCTTGCGCGGAATCCGCCCACCGAACGGTGTCCTTTGATACCGACCATACCCTGCGAAACAGCGTAGTCGAGGAAAGGCTTCTCCAATTCTTTATACTCATCGTTCATCACGAAGCAGATGTTCATCAGCGAACGGTCCTGAGCATCCACTGTGCCACGGAAGAGCCGGTTGCGGTCAATCTCACCGTAAAGCACTTTGGCACGTTCCTTCGCACGGCGATCCATCTCTTTCACGCCACCCTGAGCCTTGACCCAGCGCATCGTCTCAAGGAGAGAGTAGATAGGAACTACCGGCGGCGTGTTGAACATAGAGCCCTTCTCCACGTGTGTGCGGTAGTCAATCATCGTCGGCAACTCGCGCGGAGCCTTGCCCAACATGTCATCCTTGACAATAATGACAGTCACGCCTGCCATAGCAAGATTCTTTTGTGCACCGGCATAGATGGCTGTGTACTTCGACACATCCACCGGCCGGCTCATGATGTCTGACGACATGTCAGCGATGAGAGGCACGGGTGCATCGATATCTCTGCGAATCTCAGTACCGAAGATCGTATTGTTCGTTGTGATATGAAGATAATCAAGATCACCAGGAATCTCGAAATGATGCGGCAGATGGGTATAATTGTCAGCAGCTGACGAGGCCACCTCGACGACCTCACCGAAATACTTTGCCTCTTTGAGGGCTTTCTTTGCCCAAGTACCGGTATTGACATAGCCGGCCTTCTTAATGAGGAAGTTAGCGGGAATCTGCATGAACTGGAGACTGGCACCGCCTCCAAGGAAGATAACTGAATAACCCTCCGGCATGTCAAGGAGCTCCTTGATCAGTGCCACAGCCTCATCCACAACAGGCTGAAAATCCTTGGCGCGATGGCTGATCTCCATCAGGGAAAGACCAGAACCATTGAAGTCGAGAATCTGCTTTGCCGTGTTTTCGATGACTTCACGCGGGAGCATAGAGGGGCCTGCATTAAAATTGTACTTCTTCATATCTTTTATTTTTAAAAGGTTTGAGATATATGTCTAAGTTCTGGGTGCAAACCTAATCATTTATTTCGACATGAGCAAATTATTCATACAAAAATTGATACTTATATCTCTAAACAAAGGATAAATTTTGTAAATATACCGTTTTTATACCCTTGTGTGCCCTAACAACACATTCTATTCTTTCATCACTTCGACCTTTGTGCGGTTACCTTTCAATTTCGCACCCTGCACGTTCTTCAGTACAGAGTGCAACTTACGGTTGTCAACGGCTGCGTAAGCATAATAGTCAAAGATATCGACGCGTCCGATCTCCGAGCCTTTCAGACCTCCGCTCTTGCAAAGGAAACCGACGACATCTCCTTTTGAGACCTTATCCTTCTTGCCTTTGCCGATGTAGAGCGTAGCCATACGCGGTGCTGCCGGCGCTGGCAACGTCTCAGGGAAAGCGAAATCCATTGTGAGGGCATCGACATAATCGGGCAACGTATCGTCTTCATTCAATATGAAAAAGGTCTCACCAGTCTTATCCCAACGCGCTGAGCGCCCGATGCGGTGGGTATAGTCTTCCTCGGTCTCCGGAAGATGATAGTGCACAATATTTCTCACGTCAGGTATGTCCAGTCCCCTACTGCCTAAGTTGGTGCTCACCAATACGTTAGCACTGCCGTTGGCAAAGCGGTAGATGGCCTCCTCACGCTGTCGTTGGTCAAGTCCTCCATGATAAGCGGAGACGAAGAAACCTCTTCCGGCAAGAAAGGCAGCCGTCCGCTCCACACTGTCACGATAGTTGAGGAAGACAATGGTACTCTCTGCACCGAAACAGCACAGTAAGTCGGCAAGCGTCCGCAGTTTGTCCTTATCAGGACTGTGAACGATTTTGACTCGGATGCGGTCGGGAGCCTCATCACTGCCTCTGAAATCGACCATTCGAAAGCCCTTTGGCGAGAGTGCACCATTAGCACGCTCGTCACCAGCCATATCTGTAGCCGAAAGAAAGATACGCCTTGCCTGCGATGGCATACGGTCCACGGCACGGTTCATCTCATCGGCAAAACCCATCTGCAAGCATTTGTCAAACTCGTCGATAACCAGCCATCTCACGCTGCCTGCATCGATATTTCCCTTGTCCAAATGGTCGTTGAGACGCCCTGGAGTAGCAAAAAGCACATGTGGCTGTATCTTCCTTATCTCCCGATGCTCGTCCATCGCCGGTCGCCCGCCATGGCATGCATAGCCACGAATGCCTACTTTCAAGCCAGCCAACACGCCGGCCGACTGAATGGCCAGTTCTCTTCCCGGCACGATGACAACAGCCTGAAGATCATCCGATGAAGCATCGATGAGCTGGCTCAGCGGAAGCAGATAAGCAAGTGTCTTGCCACTTCCTGTGGGACTGAGCACTTCCACATTGTCTGCACTTTGAATAATGGCCTCACTCGCCGCCTGCTGCATCGGGCTTAGGGAAAGGCCCAGACGGGTTGTTATCTGCTGTATGTCCATTGATTACGAAACGATTAGTTCTTCAGTGAGTATGTGACTGTTGTCACGACCCTCACAACCTTGATCCAGGGCGTATTGGCATCACGGTCATCGATAGAGAACTGTCCCTGGTCTGCCTCTACGATCTTGTTAAGCTGCGACTTGCTGTTCTTGGCAAACTGCTGTGCTGTCTGCTCCGCGTTTTCTATTGCCTCCGTCATCATCTTTGGCTTCATCTCCTTAAACGATTTCAGGCTGTAGGTCACCTGTGGCGCGTCATAGTCGGCCGCTACAATGGCAACGCCCTGCTTGAGCAACTCACCCTGCCGCATGATAAGGCTCCGCACACGGTCTACGTGTGACGAGTTGACGGTGATGACGAGCGTCACGTTGTAGCGGTAAGGATGGTCATTGTTGCTGTACTGCTCAGCTGTCAGGTCGATGACCTTCGGCGCATTAACCGTGATTTCACTCTCGCTAATGCCGTTGGCAAGGAGGAAATGCTTGATGGTCTGTTGCTTGTGGGCAATGCGGTCGTAGAGCTCCGGCAAATCGTCGCCAAGCTCTTTGGACAGGATAGGCCACGTCACCTTATCGGCTTTCACCTCTTTCTCTGCCAGTCCCTTAACCGTCACCTTGCGGTCTTTCTCCGTAAAGTTGTCCATGCCTGCCTTAAGACACAGACCCATCACAATGATACCCGCGGCAAGAATAGCCGCACTCAACAACTTGTCTTTCATAATATCCGTGTTATTGAACATCCACATTTAATGATCAGCCCCGCTGATGACCTCATCCATTCTCTGAAACAACAGAAGAGGTTTGTCCTTCAAGTCCTTAGCATCTATTGTTTCAATGAAACTGACCAGTGCAGGATAAGCGCTAAATTCTGCCTTGAGCGTCTGACGGCGTTTATCGGTCAGCTTGCCGCCCGCCTTGCAGATGACGTGCGCTTCTGTCATACCCGGCACAAAATAGACGACCCGTTGCCCCCGAATGGCATCAAAAACCATATATGTAGAGACTTTCTTACCCTGAAAGAGACGCATCATGAAGACGCGGTGCCCTGGAATGTCGGCTGAGTCGCCGGCATAGCACAGGTTCACTTTCAAGGGCAGCCATGTCATGTGCATGGCTTTCTCCTCATCGCCAAACCACGTGACGACACTGTCCACGTCCGCCTCGTTCCATTTGTTATTTTTGGCGAAGAGCCCCGTGTTATAGCCTTTGATTGCTACAAAGTCGTCCGTCGAACTGAATAGCGGAGAATTGATGTAATGTGCATGCATGGCAGGGTTCATCAGAAAGCCGCTGCAAACAGAATCGACAGAGAGGTAGACCCGCGCCTGCACCAAATCGTTTGAATAATGACGTTTCCTTTCCTGAGCTTGTGAACTCAAGTACAACAAGGTGAGACAAAGAAGGAAGAGTGTTCTCATGGCCTACATAGTTTAAAAGGGGATTTATAAATTGATATTCTACAAAGGTAAAGAAAATAATCACAGGCTCTGACGAAAGAATAAAAGTTTAACATACGTTATGACACAGTATATGCAAGGGCAACTATTCAGCTGGTGTGAGAGTAGTTGGAGTTTTCAACACCATTTGAGGGCGCATATGCATACCTTACAGGACCGTTGCTTCCAAATTCTGACAGTCTTGAATTGTTTTTTTAGCAGAAGGGTGATACTGTTGGACGAGAATCCGGCAATGCTGACCCCTGGTAATTGCCGGCAGAGCTGTCTTCATCAATACAAAGTGAACACGCGCCGGACATTCTCGTTCGTTGTCCGTGCCACTTCCTCAGCTGATGTATGGTAGCATTGCGCGAGGTTCTCAAGCACCAGCCTGACGAAGGCACTCTCATTGCGCTTGCCTCGGTTGGGCACGGGAGCCATATAAGGACTGTCAGTCTCCAACACGATGCGCTTTAGAGGCACCACAGCAGGTAAGTCCTCACGCAGATGACTGCTTTTAAAGGTCGACACTCCACCGATTCCCAATACAAATTTGTCGAACCGGAGATAGGTTTCTGCCTCTTTCTGATTGCCCGTGAAGCAATGAAACACACCTCCTGGCAGCTCTTTCTCATAGTCGCGAAGGATGTGGAGAAGCTCATTCTGCGCCTTACGACAATGGATCATCAGTGGCAGCCGCGTTTCCACCGACCATCTCACCTGCTCTTCAAAGGCGGAGAGCTGCTCTTTTTCATATTCACGGCTCCAATAAAAGTCAAGGCCACACTCACCGATGGCGATGTATCTGAGTGGTGCGGCTGCCTTCTCACGGTTGTCAATCAGTGCATGCCGCATCATTGCCAGCACTTCCGGCCAGTCAGCGCGCACCTCTTCAGGCTGCAAGCCAACCATCGGAAAGCAATAGTTAGGGTACTGACGGCACACCTTCATGACGCTGTCCACCGACGAAGCGTCAATGCCGGGGATAAACACCGCCTTCACACCGGATTCCTTAGCCCGCTGAATCACCTCTGGCAAATCATTCTCAAACTCCTCTCCATCGAGGTGGGCATGGGTGTCAATAAACTGATAACCGGTCATCCGTTTGATGTTGCTTAATATTTTCTTGACATCATCTTCTCCGCAAACTGCCTCAGCACGGTCTTTCGGTCATCAGGCACGCCGACAGCGTCAAGATACTTGCGGCTCTCCTCAAAATAGAAGGCAATCTTATTGAGCGTAAGCTTGTCGACGCCGATCTCATTATAGAGTTTGGTAACTGCTGCGACCTTCTCGTTACGGTCAAATTCTTTTGCCGTGGCCCATCGAAGCAGTTCCGCGCGCTGACTGTCATTGGCATGATTGAAAGCGTTGATGAGCATGTAAGTCTTTTTATTCGAGGTGATGTCGCCGCCTATCGCCTTACCAAAGACCTTGGGATCGCCGTAGACATCCAGATAATCGTCCTGCAATTGGAAAGCCAGGCCTATCTGTTCACCAAACTTATAGAGATTGTCAACATCCTCATCGGGAGCTCCTGCAAGCACGCCTCCAATCTTCAGCGCACAAGCCAGCAGCACGCTGGTCTTCAGGCGGATCATCTCGATATACTCTTCTTCCTTGACGTCGGTGCGCGCTTCAAAGTCGATGTCGTATTGCTGGCCTTCTCCGATCTCAAGGGCTGTCCGCGTGAAGATACCGAGCACTCTCGACAACTTATCCTCCGCGCACTGAGCCATCCGCTCATAAGCCAGAACGAGCATGGAATCACCTGAGAGGATGGCCTGATTGTCGTTCCACCGCTTGTGCACAGTCTCATGTCCCCGCCTCAGGTCTGCGTTGTCCATAAGGTCATCGTGCAGCAGCGTGTAGTTGTGGTAAGTCTCCAGTGCCGTGGCTTGTGTCAGAATGGTCTCAGGGTCATCCTTGTAAAGTTGATAAGCTAAAAGCATAAGTATGGGGCGGATGCGCTTCCCGCCCATGGAGAGCACATAACGGATTGGCTCATAAAGACTTGCCGGACGGCGGTCATAAGGGAGGTTGTCCAGGAAGTGGTTGACTTCTGTCAGAAGTTCATCTGAAGTGTGCATAAGGCTATACTTGGCTAATATTATAATACGAAATTGACGGGAATGGCGAACATCGTGCGGCAAGGCTTTCCCTTGTCCAGCCCTGGTTTCCACCTTGGCATCATCTTGATGACCCGCAGAGCCTCATTGTCGAGTATCGGATCGACTGAGTGCACCACTGTTGGCGAGGAGATAGATCCATCCTTGTTGACGATGAACGAGACCACCACCTTGCCCTGTATCTGCTGTTGTTGGGCCTGTGGAGGATAACGCAGGTTGCGGGTGAGCCATTTCATGAACTGCACAATACCACCTGGAAACTCAGGAATCTGTTCCACGGTGCGCATCACGGCGGTATCCTTGTCGGCCGTCACCTGTGGCAGAGCCTCGGTCACATTGGCCTCTTTCTCCACGGCCTGGCCACCACCGATAAGCAGTTTGCTGGTCAGCGGCGCTATCTTCTCAGCGTTGTCCACATGGGCTACCTCCTTCACGTTCTGGGTGATGGCTTTTGAGGCGGGCGCAGCCACAGCAGAGACCATGTCGCGCGTGTCCTGAGGAGCCGACTTCATGGTCAGGTCCTCGGTGAGATCATCAAGCATGGTGTCGTCCTCGTCGGCGCTCTGCGGACGGGTGGTATATTCGAAAGCGGCAAAAAGTAGGGCCAATGCCAGGATAAGGCCCAACAAAAAACCTGTCGAACGATGATTATCCAAATTGGCTTTATCGCTTTTCTTGATATCCATTCAGCAATACTTAAAGCAACAATTAACTGTGGGTAGCCACAATTTATGATACGATGGAGACGTTATACCGTCAAAACTTCCTTGCAAAAGTACTGCTATTCTACAGAAAAGCAGTAATTTTGCTGAATAATTAGGAAAAAATAAATGAAAAAGGCTTTCCTTGTCATCACAGCGATGCTCCTTCATTTCGTGGCGGTTTGGGCGCAGAATGACAGTCAAACGGGCTACAACTTTCTCCGTTTACCTGTTTCTGCCCATGCCGCAGCATTAGGAGGCGACAACATCAGCGTCATCGACGACGACGAAGCCCTCATCTTCAGCAACCCTGCCCTGTTGTCTTCCGTATCCGACAAGTCGCTGAATCTCAACTATATGAGCTATATGGAAGGTGCTAAGACTGCCAGCGCGTCTTTCAACCGCACAGTCAAGGACCGCGCTTCCTGGGCGGTCTCAGCCCAGTATCTTGATTACGGACGCATGAAAGAGACTGATGAGACCGGCCTTCAGACTGGTGATTTCTCAGCCAAGGACATTTCTCTGTCAGGCTATTTTGCTTATCTGCTGACCGACCGTCTCTCTGGTGGCATAGCAACCAAGCTCATCACGTCATACATCGCCGACTACAACAGTGTGGCTGTAGGCGTGGACCTCGGACTCAATTATTACGATCCTGATACAGAATGGTCGCTGTCGGTGACGCTGAAGGACCTTGGCGGCGAGCTAAAAGCCTACAACGAGAACTATAACCGCATGCCGTTTGATATACAGGCAGGCGTGTCAAAGCGGTTTGCCAATACTCCTTTGCGCGTGCATGTCACTATCGTCGACATCAACCACCCGCATTACAAGCTGGTCAATCACCTTGTGGCCGGTGCCGACGCATTGCTTTCGGATAACTTCTGGATAGGAATAGGTTACAATTTCCGCCGTGCCAACGAGATGAAAATCACTGACTCGGACAATAAAAGCAACAGTCATGGTGCCGGACTGAGTCTCGGCGCGGGCCTCACTCTCAACCGCTTTAAGGCGGCCGTCAGCTGGGGCAAGTATCATGTGTCAAGCTCCGGAGTCGTGATCAGCGTCACATTTTGCTTATAAATCATCCATAAAATAATGAAAAAAATAACGATAGCCATAGACGGCTATTCATCGTGTGGTAAGAGCACGATGGCCAAAGCGCTTGCCCGTAAAATAGGATATGTCTATGTGGACACCGGTGCCATGTATCGCTCGGTGACACTTTTTGCCCTGCGGCACGCACTTTTCAATGCCGATGGCAGTGTGAGGACGGCCGAGTTGGCAGCTCTCATGCCTGAGATTCATATCAGTTTCCGATTGAATCCGGCGACAGGCCTTCCTGAAACCTATCTCAACGGTGAGATGGTAGAACGGGAGATCCGCGGCATGGCGGTGAGCTCCCATGTGAGTCTGATAGCAGCTATCCCCTTTGTGCGCGAAGCTCTCGTAGCCCAGCAGCAGGCCATGGGGCGTGAGAAAGGCGTGGTGATGGACGGCCGCGATATAGGGACCGTGGTCTTTCCTGACGCCGAACTGAAGATCTTCGTCACCGCCTCGCCTGAGGTCAGGGCGCAGCGACGCTTCGATGAGTTGCAAGCCAAGGGACAACCTGCTGATTTTGAGGACATCCTGAAGAATGTACAGCAACGTGACTATATTGACACGCATCGCAATACTTCCCCTTTGAGGAAGGCCGATGATGCAGTCACCTTAGATAATAGCCGCATGACTATTGCCGAACAAGACCAATGGCTCATGGACCGCTATCGGCAAGCTGTCAGGTAGCCTCTCATAATAATGCCTACCCTTCTTTTTATGCACCCTCATTCTGTTAAAATGAACAGACTCATTAACTTTGCGGAATTAGATTAGAGTTAGTTGTATTTTCCTCTCCTTGTTCCGAATTATATCTTTAAATAAAAATCAAACGTTGTCTAAATATAGATAAACGAACACTTCCGCAAGCTGATTAACTCTTCCGGGAGCTGTTCCCACAGAAATGTTTTCTGATAGTGTAGCTTCCGCCTGGGAAAAATTAATTTTTAGAATCACCTTTTAAATATATCGTATGTACAGTTGGATGTTGAAGATAAAGTCAGCACAATCATTGAATTCAAATCATAGGAGGTTAAACTAATGTACAGGCAATTGTCTCTGTTTTCCGAGGAAGATGACGAAGAGCAACAAGAACGAAAAGAGATAGACGATATCGATCTCAATCCACTATTTGAGCGCCTTGCCCAAAGTAAGTTCCGCAGCTCTTTCTATCTTAACGCAAAGGATCAAGAGTATATCCGCCAAAAAGGATGGAAGAAGATTGAAGAAAGTACAAGGGAGATCATCGCCAAGCGGCTGGCACCGGCAGCAATTCCCAATGATGGGAAGCAGACGCCGATGCGCCACGGCATCTTTCCGCCATTCATCGCACAACATGCCACAGGCTGTTGTTGCCGGAACTGTCTCGAAAAATGGCACGGTATACCCAAAGGAAAGCCACTGACTATGAAGGAGCAGATATACATCACTCGTGTCGTCATGGAATGGCTGCACAGACAGTACTGACCATCGTGACAGTAAAAGTGTACCCAAAGACAAGATGCCTGATACAGGCGGACCGGGTTATACCATTCCAGCTGAGTTCGTCTATTTGAAGTATTTCCATAAACGCAGTGCGCTGCACGGATAAAGTCGGCATCACGGCAAGAAGCGACTGGAAAGAGAGTACGAAGAAGTAATTGAGAAAATATATGTACCCATTCATAGAAACCATAAGGATTGAAGACGGCAAGATATGGAACCTGCCGTATCACCAGCAACGGTTGGACAGAACCATGGCCCACTTCTGGCCTGATGCGGAGGCCATCGACTTAAAAGATGTACTGAAGAATGCCCTACTGACCAGAGAGGAGACTAAGGCACACATTGTTTACGACAATGATGGTGTGAAGGAAATATCGTTTGTCAAGTATCATCCGCTCAACATTCATTCCCTAAGGCTTGTCACGTGCGATGATATTGACTACTGTTATAAGTCAGCCGACCGCAGTCCACTTCAAAAGCTGAAAGAACAACGGGGCGACTGTGATGAGATTGTCATCATCAGGAAGGGTTTGCTGACTGACACAAGCTACAGCAACATCGCACTCTTCGATGGTGAACACTGGTATACGCCCAGACATCCACTTCTCAAAGGGACCATGCGGCAGTGGCTTATTGACCAGGGATTGCTTCAAGAGAAAGACTTGCAGCCTGTCGACCTCAACAGTTTCCAGAAGCTATCACTCATCAATGCTATGATGCCATTGGAGTTCTTAGAGGTCAAGATAAAGAATATCGTAAAATGAGACTGAAGATTTTCAACACTATGTTCGTTTCCGTCAAAGAGAAACAGTACTTTATGAATACCTGGGGAAATCTACATTTATGATCTAACGAACCTGTAATATCCTTTATACCCATCATTTCAAGATAGGGTATCAAGTTTGCCTTTACGCCGTAATCGCATCGCCTTTACAAGCCAAGATAATTTTCAAAACGTATCTAATTGAAAATAAAGAAGTTACCTTATTGCATAAACTAAACAGGTAACGATTTGGAAACGAGCGAACTGCTTTTAGTCGCGGGTTTCTGCATTAACAAAGAACGCTTGTTATTCTATTTGCAAAGATAATCATTTGCTTTGAATAGCAAGCGTTTT
This sequence comes from Hallella multisaccharivorax DSM 17128, assembly GCF_000218235.1. Lineage (GTDB taxonomy): Bacteria > Bacteroidota > Bacteroidia > Bacteroidales > Bacteroidaceae > Prevotella > Prevotella multisaccharivorax. The sequence goes on from NZ_GL945017.1 coordinate 1,790,409, forward strand.
TGGTGAAGATTTCTCTCTTTTGCTTTGTCTTCGTTTTTGGGATAGAGATTGGGAATAGAGAAAAGTGGTTACAATCCTCTCCCTCTTTTCTTCTTTTTCTTGGCTTGGTTTCTGAGCCTGTGCTGCCATGCAGTCTCGGCATAATCATCACCATGTGTCTGTGGGTTGATGAACCCGCCTGCTGCGGAAATGATTTCTTCGGCTGCATTTATGGCTGTATTTGCCATATTACCTACTGCTTGTGCAATAGATGAACTTTCATTTGTGTTGGCAGATAGTATATAGGAGCGGCTGGGAGGAACAAGTTGATAACCTGTATCGGATTGAGTTTTGTTCTTTGCCGACTCATCTTCTATTGTCGTGGTTTTCTTTGGTTCTGTCTTGTTACTTATCTCAAAGTTCTTCTGCAAGGAACGGTAGCCGAACTCCCTGCCGATTTCAGATGCCTTGAACGATTGTCCTGCGTATGAGAACTTCAAGCCATACACGTTGCCCTGCTTGTTTTTCAAACGTTCAATGGTTACACCACTCTTGCTGAGGTCATAGAGGAACATCGAATGCCCTGCGATGCCTGTGCCTTTATATTTGTTGAACAAGGCATAGCAAATCTTTTGTACCTGCTGCTTTGTTTGTTCTCTCGTTGGGTTGGCTTTTGGCTTCTGATGCAGCCTTTTCGCCTTGACTTCCTTTGCGATGGTCATACCATACTTACGGCTAAGATCTTCTGCTACCCTTGCTGCCCTGTTGCTTACAAAAGTAGTATCATAGACTTCTCTGTACAGGCTGATACGATTGGCAATGATATGGATGTGCATATTGTCGGTGTCCTTGTGCGTTACTGCCACCCATTGATGGTTGGCAAGTCCCATGCGTATTGCAAAGTTTGATGCAAGGTTACGGACGGATGCAAGGCTCAATCTTTTCTCACCTTGTGATGCAATGCCGATTTCGATACGCAGGAACTTGTTCCTGCAACGTGTATTGTAATCGCTGACCATCTTCATTTCCTCGTAAATCTCCTTTGGCGTAGTGCCGCAGAGATTGTGAAAGAGAAGCGTTTTACCGAGTTTCCCCTCTCTGAAAATATACTCCAGTGCATTGCTACCATGCGCAATAGCCTTACATTTTCCTATCATTCTCCATCATATTTAAGAGTTTAATTGCTCTTTCCTCAATACAGTATTTGGGATTAAAGAAACGCTTAAATGCTTCCCTTGCCAAATAGGAAAGGCTTTGGGTAATCAGTACCCACGCATCATCCTTTACCTTGATAAGGTTGGAAATATGTATAAAGAAGTAGGCCGTTCGTCTCAACACCTCTATGGCTTCCTTTTCATTGTCCGTCATCTTGGGAACAGAAATAACCTCTCCACTACGAAGCATCTCGCGACAGTAATCTGAGAACTTCCGCCCTGTGCTTTCCGCCTTTGATTTGATACGCTGCTTTTCCTCTAAGGTACATCTTACCTTGATGGGCTCCGTCTTGTTTATCTGCAGTTCTTTCTTCTCCTGCTGCTGCCATCGGGCAGTCTTGCTATTGTATCTGTTCATATAAAAGTTCTTTTTTCTCTGTTTTCAATCTTGCTTAATTTCTGATGGCTGACCGATGAGAACGGAGTGATTACGGTCTAACCTCCCCGATGGCTTAGCAAGGGGAGCAAGTGCAGTTTGTGGGTACAAACTGACGTCTTGCAATGTCAGTGATAAGACCATTTACGCACGAGGCGTTTTGCAGCCGAAAAGTGAATGCCGTGCATTCTGTGTTTAACTGTGTTCGTGGTGTTCTCATCATTCAGATGTCTGCTTGCTAAAAATATGATGTCATATTTGCCCAAATATGACGTCTCATTTACGAGAATATGACATCATATTTTAATGCGATAGTAGGATTAGAGCGGGAAATAAATCTTTTGAAATTCATCCCTCGCCCCCCTCCTGCGGTTTATAACCTCCTCCATTTCTCTATGTCCTCACCGTACTCCTCCAGATGGAGGCGCACGATGTTCTCCACGAAACTTGAGAGGTTGCTGCGCTTGTCACCCAACCTGCGGACGATGAAGTCCGCACGTTCTTGTGTCGCCCTGCTCAGATAAACCGCCTTTCGGTCGTTCAATTTGGTAGGAACAAGGAACGCCTGTTTGTAAGCTTCGAGCGTTCCCCGTCTCATCTTGGCACTGATGCGCCGTTGAACGGTTGCATTCTCTGTGTGCAGTGTAGGTTCGGATGGCGTGGCATGTTCTACCTCTTGTTGCTTTTGAATAAAATTCATTCCCTTTGCCTGAAATTCGGCGATGGTTTCTTCACTTGAACTTTGAGCTTGGCTTATACCAAAAGATTCTTCGATGAAACGATCCATTTCTTGTGTGTTTTTTTCCTTTTTCATCACTTTATCTTATTTTAAGTTTGACTTGTTTGGGTTTATTGTTTGTTTTTGGAGTTTTCTCCAACTTTTCCTGTTTGCTTACGAACACGGCTGACATGATACTCGTTGAGGTCTTTGAGAATGAAATCCTCTTTTCTAAAGTTTTTTCCTCCAAACTTTTTCATCTTTCTTCTTACTACATACTATTTTAATATAAATGATTGATAATCAGCAATAGTTAGTAGTATGTGGAGATATTACACATTCTACTACATTTGGCTACTATAATTACAGGTGAACCGCCTCTCTGCGATTATGATCTCGCCTGTCGTTTATATTGCCTGCATCTACTTCTCTTTTCATTATTTCCTTGAATTGGTTTCCAAGAGTGAAGTTAGGGTGAGAATGCGTAACTTCCAAGCATTCAGAAGCTTCTTGCATAATGTTGCGTCAGTCTGCTGCTAAATTCTTAGAGAAGCAAGTCAAAAAGAAGAGCATTTATTGCCTCATTAAGCAAAAATCGGATGGTAAGAAGAAAAGGTTGGCTGAAATATTGATGTCGTTGTTTGCTTTCAGATGTAGTATTTTGCTTTGATTATCTTATTATCCTCATTTGTGTAATGGAGAGAATAGCAATCTGTCTCTTTTGTCCCTGCCATAGCGCCACAAGCTGCCAGTTGAATGAAAAGTGATGGAATAAGAAATGTCCTATCTTAATTTTGCAATGAAAGAAAAAAGACGGGGTAGGAAAACGCAAATGCGAACTGATGAAGTGGATTGCTCTTTTCCCTATTGTTCCCGATACTTCCCTACTGTTCCCTGCTGCTTTGAGAGACGTACATGCGCCATTATCTTTGCAGATGTAAACAGGAAGAACCTGAAACAACAAACAATAAAACAAGATAAGATTATGAACTATTACGTCATTACAGAAAGCAATTGGGCAAAGCTGCGAGATGAAATCTTGAGCCTTGCAGAATGTTGCCACCAAGCATTCGGAGAAAAGAGTAAACACACCGATTGGCAGCACAACGGAGATGTGTGCAAGCTGCTGAACATCAGCAAGCGTACCTTGCAGCATTACCGCGATACGGGCATACTGCCGTTTACGCAAATTGGGCATAAGTGCTATTACAAACGTGAGGATGTGGAACAGCTGCTCCTTGCAAAAACAGACAAACCTAAAAACAACAGAATATGATGGAAATGGCAAAAGATTTGAACATGGAAAGCGACGAGATGCAGCTGGTTGTCTCGGCGCTAAGAGGTGTGGAAAAAAGAATTGTGGAAGTGGCAGAAACGCACAAGCCGATCTTTTCCGGAGAACTTTTCCTTACGGGTAAGGAAGTGTGCGAGCGGCTGTATATCAGTCCCCGTACCTTGCAGGACTATCGCGACCGAAAGGTTATCCCCTACACGCAGATTGCAGGGAAGATACTTTACCGATTGTCTGACCTACAGCGAATTTTGAAGGAGAATTATCGGAGATAAAGCATTTGCAAGAGATGTTTTTTGCCGTTTTCTTTGCCTTCCTCCCTATAAATGAGTAACTTTGGGCAAATTCTATAATGTACAACTTATGAGACAGAAATTCACTTTAATCACATTGGGAGTAAAAGACTTTCAAAAGGCATTGGCTTTCTACGAGGGCTTAGGCTGGAAGAAATCGCAACAAAGTCAGGAAGCCTACGCATTGTTTCCTTTGGGTGGGATAGTTTTAGGATTATATCCACTACAAGAATTGGAAAAAGACACAACGCTGAATTATCAGCAGGCATCCTTTTCGGGCATGACAATCAGCTATAATGCCACATCGGAGGAAGAAGTCAATGCAGTGATGCAGGAAGCCGAACGGTTCGGGGCAACCATTGTAAAGCCTGCGCAAAAAGTGTTCTGGGGCGGTTACAGCGGCTATTTCAAGGATTTGGACGGCTATGTGTTCGAGGTAGCCTACAATCCTTTTTGGAAGATTGACAATGAGGGCAACCTTGTCATGTAATTCGTCAGACGCAATGACCAAAGAGCAGACCATTAAGGAACTGACGATAATACCCGGAATAGGGAAATCGCTTGCAACCGACTTATGGAATATAGGGATAACCTCCATTGACGACTTGAAAGGCAAAGACCCCGAAGTTCTCTTTACTTTGTCCAACGACTATGCCAGAGTGGTGCAAGACCGTTGTGTGCTGTATGCTTTCAGATGTGCGGTTTATTTTGCACAGACACCGCCAGAGCATCGGGAAGAGGAAAAACTTAACTGGTGGTTTTGGAAAGACTGAAAAAACAGACGTCATATTCTCGCAAATATGGCGTCATATTTTATTGGAAATGACATCATATTTTTGTATCTTTGTCCGTGAAAGCCTAAAAGTATGCCAGCCGACAAGGAAAAGCCCCTAGCCTTGACGGACGGTAAAGCAACAAAACAGAGGAGCAAAACTAAAAACCAAACAAACCATGGCAAACAGACCTTTAGCCTACACGCTCACCGAGCGCAAGGCAACCATCGGAGCGATGGCAGGAAAAACAGTGCTTCAGGCACGCCCCACAGGGCGCAAACGCATCGACCATCGCAGTTTCTGTGACGAGGTGGGACACGCAACGACATTCACCGGTGCCGAAGTAGAAGCCGTACTGCGACTTGCCGCCGAAATTGCGAAACTACATGTGGAAAACGGCGACATCGTAGAGTTTGGCGACATCGGTACGCTCACGCCATCTTTCCAGAGCAAAATCGTGGAGAAGGGTAAGACGGAGTTCAACCCCAACATCCACATCACCAAGCCCGTTGTCCGCCTATCTCCCTCGAAGAAGTACTTCACGCTCTCGGGTGTAAGCTATGAACGTGTGGAAGCACCGGCGAAGAAAACGGCGAAGCCTAAACCGTAGGTGGTGGCGGAGGAAACGTAAATCCGTAAAATATCCAGTTCCTGATTACTTGGCTGCGACGGGTTAAGCCTGTCGCAGCGATTGTTAAAAAGAAACAGTTGTTTAAGTATGAATGTAGATAATATTTTAAGTAGGATTTTAGAAATCGAACACGGTTTTCAGCATATTCTTGGTGGGGCTGATGAGGTGTTTTCGGCATACTCAAAGGAACAATGTTTTGAACTTGCCCTCACGTTGTTTGAGCACGAAGCCTATCAAGCCCGAATGTTGGCGACAACGATATTGGGCAGATTGGCAACAACGAATAATGATGCACTTCGTTTTCTGAAAGAACAAGTAAGCACCGACGAAAATTGGCGTGTGCAGGAAATGCTTGCAAAGGCTTTTGATGAGGTCTGCAAACACAGTGGATATGAAGCGTCTTTGCCACTCATCGAAGAGTGGATAAATGACGGTAATCCGAATGTAATCCGTGCGGTAACAGAGGGGTTGAGAATTTGGACAAGTCGTCCGTTCTTCAAAGAGAATCCAGCGGTTGCCATTGCGCTAATCAGCAAGCACAAGGCACACGAGAGCGAATATCTTCGGAAATCCGTAGGAAATGCTTTAAGGGATATAAGCAAGAAGCATGCAGAGTTGGTTCAAAGCGAAGTCCAAACATGGGACTTGTCTAATTCAAAAGTTCTGTTTACTTACAAACTAGCAACGAAGTTGTTGAAATAAAAGTTCGCACTATACACTTGGTGCTCTTTTCCGATACTCAAAATGAAGTTGTAATGTAAGAAGACAAAGTTAAATCACAAGAAACAAACGATGTTTTCTGTTTTTGCTGTGAAAAACCTGCAAGAAGATGGTAGCGTGTAGTCAGACTGTAGTAATAGCGATTTCTACTTCCTGACTACACGCTTAACCTTTTCCTTTCACCGTATTCCCTCTCTTTGTAGTTATGTAGTAAGATAATATCGGTGAAAGAGAAAGAAATGTTTCAGCTATTCGTCTTGTCGGTTAAGAATATCGGTGTTATGATGTTTGCCGGGCGGCATTTTTCCCTGCAAATGTACTTTCTGAACAGATAGGCTTCCGTGCTGTCCAACTGATAAGACAAGGCAATGATGATTGAAAGCGGATAAAGCGGTGTATAGCCTTTTGGTCGTCCGTTCACAAAAACTTCTTCCTCACCTGCATTCCTTTCGTCAGGGTACAGATGAGATGTTTTCAGAAGCAGTTGCAGGTGATAATTGAGTTTCTTCCATGTTACACCGAAGAAATCTACGAGTTCACTCTCCGTCATGGCTATATCGCCATTTCCCTTGCGAACGATTTGTATATTGTCGCTCCATTCAAAATAGCTGCGGTCTCTTTTTGCTTGATGATGATTGACGTTCATATCGCTTCCTCCTTTTGATATTTCCTAATCAGCCTGTCCATATCCTCTGAAATCTTATTGTCAGTTACTTGCGCATAGATTTGTGTGCTGGCGATAGATGCGTGTCCCATCATCTTGGCAATGCTCTCAATGGGAATACCTGCACTCAGACTCATCGTGCCGAACGTATGCCTTGCCATATGGTAGGATAACCTTTCTCTAATGCCGCAAGCTTTGCCCACGATGCTTAGCTTTGCACTCATTACACTTCGGCTGCAATCACAGGGAAAGACAAGGTTATCTGTCATTGTTTCAGTTTTACCTTCTTCTTTCACCGATTGCCCTCCTCCGTTTCTCTCTTGTTCGGCCTTGCAATGTTTGATAATGACTTCGGCTATCGGATGCAGGGGCACGACAAACTCCACCTTTGTCTTCTGCCGTTCCTTACGGATATACTTCTGCCCGTCCGCTGCCGTTTGGATATGTCCATATTGCAGGCATTCCATGTCGGCAATAGCTAAACCTGTAAAGCAAGCGAAGATGAACATCAGCCTTGCCCGTTCTGCTTCCTTGTCGTTTACTTTCAAAACCATGAGTCTGGCCACATCGTTCTTTTGCAGAAAGCGTATCTTCTGTTCCGTTTTCTCGTACTTGGCATTTTCAAAGGGATTACAACGAATGAGCCTTTGGCAGACTGCACGGAACATCGATATATCTGGCCGACATATGCCTTTATCATCTGCCTGTTGATATGGAATATATAATGAGGGTGTGTCAAAATAGGCACACCCTCACATCCTAAAGCTTCAAAATTACTTCCTGTGCTTTGTCGGGCCAACTTTGACCTTTTCTACTACAGTTGTGCTCGGGTGCTTTTGTGCATATTCGATAGATACAAATTGCCCCGTTTTAGCACTTCTTCCTTTTTCTATTGTCTTAGCCATCTTTTGATTTTTTTAGTTAATACTATGCGGTAATCTTCCGTTTCCGCTACGGTACACTTAGGTGTTGCATACCATTCACCGTTCATTCCATCAAGTGTTTACCTTGTATGTGCCTCAGGGCAGCAAAAGAAACATCCGTCAACATTGCTATAGTGTTTCTTTGCCTCTCTTACAGCATCCTTGCCATTTGCAAAGAAACCTAAACAAATTCGGTTTTCTACCGATGGCAAATATCTACAACTCGATGCATGAACTTCATGTTCCCCCGTAGGCTGGGCAATTTTGTTTACGTAGTAAAAGTCACTCATAATAAAGATTGTCAACTCTCTGGTCCATTATCCAGGGTCTTAATTTCGAATTGACGCAGCAAAGATATGAACTTTTTCTCTTTAAACAAGAGCAAATGTGAAAAAAACTCATTTTATAGTATAAAAAGCTGGATTTGCATCGAATTATTTTGTTTTATTGAGAATTTATCTCTATATTTGCACAAGTTTATTGTATAATCAATGAGATAGTATATGTTACAGCAATTTATAGTTGAGAATTTCCTCTCATTTAAAAACAGGGAAATCTTTTCTCTTCAACCCAGCAAGGGTACTTTGAAAAAAGAGCATAAGATAGAACCCATTAAAGGACAGTGGGTATTAAAGTCTGCTGCAATGTTTGGAGCAAATGCTGGCGGAAAAAGTAATTTCGTCAAAGCAATTGACTTAGGGAAAAAACTTGTTTTAAGAGGGACAAGAACAGGTGACTTAATAGACTTCTACCCTTTTCGGTTGAGTTCCGAAAATAAAAAAAGGATACAACTATTATTTATCGTATGCTCTGTGGTAACAAAAAGTATGAATATGGGTTTAGCTACAATGCAGAGCAGATAAGTACGGAATGGCTAAAACAAATAAACAAAAACAGCGACAGCGTTATTTTTGAAAGGGAAACAGAAAAATCGAAATTCGAAATTTCATATCTTCTTAAACTCAATCCCAAAGAAGAAGAATCACAGTTCTTGTCTTTCCTAGCAAAGGCAACGCCACAAAGGCAATTGTTTCTTCATGAGGTTATGAGTCGTAACATTCATGAGAATGTATCAAATATTGAAGATTTGGATATTGTTATTAACTGGTTTGTAAACTCTCTAAAAATTATATTTCCTGATACACCGTACAAGCAGGGTGTGCTACTTAAAGCGGCGGATGATGACGACCTCAAACGCGGTTTCGGGGCACTTTTAAGGTACTTCAATACAGGAGTTGATGGCGTAAAATTAATTGAAGTACAATTTGAAAAGCTTGGAATTTCTCAGGATTTACAACGTGCAATAAAAACAGATTTGTCAAAATCCAATACCGACGAGGCTTTTGGAGCATTACATTTTGATGATAATTTGTATTTAATCAACTTGATTAATGGCGAAATTAAAGCCAAAAAATTAATGACCGTTCATAAAAAAATCGATGATACAGATGTAGAATTTTTCTCTCTTGGCGATGAGAGTGATGGTACAAAACGTTTATTTGATTATATTCCACTTATCTTGGATTTGATTCAAGGGGGAAAAGTTTTTGTTGTTGATGAAATGGAACGTAGTTTACATCCTTCACTTATTCAGCAAATAATTATATTGTTTTATAAGTATTCAAAAGATGTGTTCAGTCAACTCATTTTTACCACTCATGAGAGTTCCTTAATGAGTCAAAAAATATTCAGAAGGGATGAAATATGGTTGATGAAAAAAGATAATAAAGGAATTAGTTCATTTGGAAGGATGGATGGTTCGTATAATGTGCGTTTTGATAAGATGCTCCAAAATAGTTACCTCAATGGTGAGTATGGAGCAACACCCATATTTGAAACAGAAGAGGAGATAAATAAATTATTTTCATCTTTTAAATAACTGGCGATACAACATGGTAAGTTTTGTTCCTAAATTTTTGTTTACAGCTACGGTAACGGCACCAGTATTCTTGTCACTTGGATTAATTGGCATCATAAAGGATAGTAAGAATTATTTTCAATATTGGAATAAGCTGCTAGAAAATAACATAATCCCTAATAGTTTTGAATGGTGGAGCATAAATATAAGTTTTGCATTTATGCTAATATGCCTTATTGGCATTAAGATATTCCTTCGCAAAAAATCTTGTAAATGTGGGAAAGGAAAAACGATTAAGGCACAGTTTTATTCAAATCTGTCTCAAAACAGTGCTGAACAGGTAATATCATCAATAATTCCTTGGCTGACTATATTTGCTGACAGACTTGATTTTATGGTATTATTTGTGTGTATAATACTTCAGTGTTGTTTTATTGCAATTGCAAGTTATAATAACAATAACTATAATTTATTGTGTTCAATATGGGGATATCGTTATTATGAGGTAAAAACGGAAGAAAACACATATATTCTTATTTCCAAAAAATGTATTAGAAATAAGAATGAAATCAAAACGTTTGTTGAGTTGACAGATTATATGGGTCTAATCATTAATGACAAATAACTATGAGCCAATTTTACGCATTGATGCACGACAATACTGTAAAGTATATATCTCTAAAAGAAGAGATTGTAACCGATGTTAGAAATCTCTTTATAAACGGAGGTGCTATATTAAAACCTGAAGGTATAGAAGAGGATGTATTTGATGGTAATATCGTAAGCCGAAATGGGGAAAATATTACGTATGTCAATTATAACTTACCAGAAGATTTTATTCATATACCAGATAATCAAGCTGACATGTCCGAATATAATATAAATGAGGACATACCTAAAAGTATATTTTATTACGATGACGGGAAAATTTATTTTCAGGTTTTTAACAAGAAGAATATGTTACAACGTAAAATGGTCTTACAGTTTGAGCATGGGAACGTATTTACTAAAATGAATAACACAGCTTTTATTGTTGAGGATAAAGTTCATGCTATATACGAGGATGGGAAGTTGTATTTCCAGAATTATACAATTGCAAATCAGATATTCTCATTAATAGATTTCATCACCGAAGCCACAAATACTGAAATTGAATCCTTTGGAGAGATAGAAGGCATCAATGTAAGTACAGAAAACATAAAACATATTGCGAATATAAAGACTCGTCGACTTATAAAATTATTATCCAATACAGATAATATTGCAACTTTTATGAGAAAGGCATCTCGAACAAGAACTAGTCTTTTAAGGAAATATGGAGTAAACGCACAAATCAACGAAAACAATGAATTAGTATTACTAACTAATAATGTTGCAGATTTGAATCGCGTCTTGGAATTTCTTAATGAAGATATATTTAGAGGAGTAATCACCGATAGCCTTTACCGATCAAATTCAAAGAAAAAAGATAATCATTAATTATGATTGATGAGAATAAGATAATACTCTATCAGGACGATAACGAAATAACTCGTGTATCGGTACGTTTTGCTGATAAAGATCTGTGGCTTACACAGAATCAGTTGGCGGAAATTTATTGCACTACACAACAAAACATTAGCCAACATGTGGACAATATATATAAGGACGGAGAACTTGCCATAGAAGCAACTAACAAGAAATTCTTGTTAGTTCGACAAGAGGGAAATCGTCAGGTAAAACGTAACATTGACCACTATAATCTTGATATGATAATTGCCCTTGGCTATCGTATTCAATCGCAAGTGGCTACTCGTTTCCGTCGCTGGGCAACACAGCGGCTTCACGAATACATTCAAAAGGGATTCACTATGGACGATGAGCGGTTGAAACAAGGAGGCAACCGCTACTTCCGTGAATTATTGCAACGTATTAGGGATATTCGTAGCAGTGAGCGCAACTTCTACCAACAAATTACAGATATTTACGCCACAGCCACAGACTATGATCCTCGTGACGAGATGACAAAGATGTTCTTTGCTACCGTGCAAAACAAGTTGCACTATGCAGTTCATGAGAATACGGCCGCGGAAGTTATCTACAATCGGGTGGACAATGAAAAGCCGTTTGTCGGCATGACAAACTTCAAAGATTACTATGTAACTAAGGACGATGTGAAAATCGCTAAAAACTACCTGTCTGAGATTGAACTCCAACGTTTGAATCTGCTTGTTTCCGGGTTCTTGGATTTTGCAGAGTTCCAAGCATTGGAAATGAATCCCATGACAATGAAAGATTGGATAGAAGCATTGGATAACCAGATTATTGCTCATAAACGGAAGGTTTTGATTGGCAAGGGAAACATTTCGCATAAACAGGCGATTGAAAAAGCAGAAAAGGAGTTTGCCATCTATCGCAAACGCGAAATGGATTTGCTTGAAAGCGATTTTGATAAGGAAATCAAAAAATTGAAAGACAATGATGGCAATAGTTCAAAATATTTTTTTTAATTTGTATCAAGAAATCATCTGCTTCCACGATGTGCAAAACGCAGAAGTCTGACGGTAGAGCAATAAGAGGAGAATACTGTTAGGGTGATTCTGAAAAGTAATGATATTGAGCTACTTGGGAAGAGATTACGATTCATGATGGCACCACAAATGAAAATTCATAAAAGAGGTTGTCCGGTTTTTGGATAACCTCTTTCTTTTTACACTCTCGCGCATAGCCTTTTGCTCTTCCGTTCACAAAAATTTCTTCCTCACCAGCATCCCTTTCGTCAGGGTGCAGATGAGATGTTTTCAGAAGCAGTTGCAGGTGATAATTGAGTTTCTTCCACGTTACACCGAAAAACCCCACGAGTTCACTCTCCGTCATGGCTATATCGAGACCTCTGCAAAACTCTTCCTATAATTTGTCTTTCTTAAATATTTTTTGTACCTTTATGGTATGAAACAGAAGTTATCCTCTCCCAGTTTTGCTGACCTATTCCTTGGACAAAGAAAGGTCAAGCAGACATTATTTTCACAAATAAATACAATCATTGATTGGGCACCTATTCGTGCTATAATAGAAGTGGCTTATACAAAAGGCTATAAGTCTACTGGCCGGCCCAGCTATGACAGCCTTGTTTTATTCAAGATTGAATTACTCCGCACCTGGTATGGTCTGAGTGACGGAGAAGTTGAAGATCAGGTTAACGACCGCCTGTCTTTTAGTCGCTTTGCAGGTCTTGGCATGGAAGATATTGTTCCTGATAGTACTACTGTGTGCCGTTTTCGCAACATTCTTGTTGAAGCGGATTTGTATGATACGCTTCTTGAGGAGTTTAATAGGCAATTGGAAGCTAAAGGAATCATTGTAAAGCGTGGCGCCATTATTGATGCCAGCATTACGAATACGCCCCCGCGGAGGTAAGAGCTATGAGGTCGTTGAGGATAGAAAAGAGGATGAGAACATGGAGGCTTCGGAGAAAGCCATGCTCAAAGAAGTTGTCAAGCCTAACGTAGACACAGAAGCCCGTTGGGTAAAGAAGATGGGAAAGCTCCACTTCGGTTACAAGCGTCACACGGTAACGGATGAAAACGGATTGGTGCTTGCCGAGGAAACGACAGCTGCCAATGAAAGTGATATGAAACACTTAGAAACACCCCTGAAGAAAGCTAAATTGCCACGGAAAGCACTTGTCTATGCCGATAAAGGATATGACTCGATGGAGAACAAAGAAACCCTCAAACGTATGAAACTCAAAAGTCGTATCATGCATAAAGGAACAAGAGGACATGAAATTACAGAAAGGCAGCAGCGTATCAACGTTGCGATAAGTAAGACACGCTACAAAGTAGAACGTACCTTTGGTTCTATGCATAGATGGTTTGGTGCTGGAATAGCAAGATACGTTGGACTTTCAAAAGCACATGCGCAGCATATTATGGAATCCATTGCCTACAACTTGTACCGAACACCAGGGATTATTGTGTCAAATTGTATCAGATAATATGAAAATACACCGATAAAAGATTATTATCTACTCAAAAATAACCTCCAACGGCATCTTTTGGTCAAAAATATTCATTCTTCTAATAGTATATGGGTGAAAATTGAGAGGGTGCAGGTTTTTCAGAGGTCTCATATCGCCATTTCCCTTGCGAACAATTTGCATATTGTCTCCCCATTCAAAATAGCTGCGGTCTCTTTTTGTTTGATGGTGATTGACGTTCATATCGCTTCCTCCTTTTCTTTCTCCTTTTGATATTTCCTAATCAGTCTGTCCATATCCTCCGAAATCTTATTGTCGGTTACTTGCGCATAGATTTGTGTGCTGGCGATAGATGCGTGTCCCATCATCTTGGCAATGCTCTCAATGGGAATACCGGCACTCAGACTCATCGTGCCGAACGTATGTCGCGCCGTGTGCGAGGTAAAGGGAAAAGATATACCTGCCCGTAATCGCAAGGCTTTGAGACAAGACTGATAAGTGGGATATTTGATATGGGGGAGCAGTGTTTCCCTTTCATCGCTGTGCATTTTCTCTATTAACCGAACAGCTTCCGGCAATAACTTGATACGACAAAGCACGCCCGTCTTTTGTCTGTTGAACTTCAACCACAAACTGCCTGCATCATCACGAACAAGATGCTTCTTGCTTAGTTCCATCAAATCACAATAGGCTGCACCAGTATAACAGGCGAAGAGAAACACATCACGAGCAGTTTCCATTTCTTTTTCCAATTCATCAAAGCGGAGTGCTTTGAGTTTGTCCAATGCTTCCTTGTCGAGTGCCTTGGGCGCTTTCTTGTTCCCCCGTTCTATATGGACATTGTCAAACAGAAGCGTATCAGCCAGTCCCTCACGATAAGCCAGCCTGCAGACAGTCTTCAAATCTGCTGCAACTCTGAAAAATGTGCTTTGCTGATGACCAAGCTCACCGAGACAGAACGCCTGCAACTCATAGATAAAGTTTTCTGTCAACTGCGAGAAAGCCAAATCCGAAACATGATACTTCTTCTGCATAAACTCCTGCAACCGTTTTCGAGTGGAGTGATAGGCTGACATAGACCCTTCCTTGATGTCTATACCGATATGACTCTCTTTCTCCTTGATAAGCATATCCAGCCTCTCAACAAGCCTGCATCGTGCTTGCATGCTACCTTGAAACAGTTCTTTTACATCGGTTGCATCAAATGGCCGGCCTTTGGCAATCAACGATTGATAGGCAGATTGAATGGAAAGCAACAAATTCTCCAATCTCCCATTAATCTCCACCGCTTCACGGCTCTTACCATCCATCCTGCTCTCACGTGAATTCCACAAATCAGGATTACAGGAAAGCTTACAACTGAACTGGGCAATGGAACGCCCTATGATAATACGTCCCATAATCGGAGCCTTGCCCGACTTGTCCAGACCACTCTTTTTAAGGTAGAGTAACACCTTCATCTTTTCTGTTTTCATACGCTTTAATATTTGTGGGTAAAGTTACCCGAATTAAAGCGTTCCTCACTTATGCAGAAAACTGCCGACCAAAGCAACAACCACACGAGTGGAAATAATTCAGTTACCGAATACTGCACCATCGTTACCTACATCAAAACAAGGTAACACTCTGGTAACTGAACTTCTGCCTAAATCTGTACTTTTCTGCCTTTTACAAACAATGCAGCATCATGCAAATCGTTCCATTTCTCACTCATTATCAGTTAGTTTACGCCAACTTCGACTTTTCTTCATTTTCGTTGATTAGTTACACTGTAATCGCATCGCCTTTACACTGTAATGGCATTACCTTTACGGCGCGGAGGCAACACCAAGGCCAAAAAGTGCAAAATCGCCTTTGGCGGGATCGTCGGGGAAAATCTGTTTTAAGGTGCCGGTAAGCTGTTCAACGACATGCCAGTTAGCAGTTTTGGCGGTGATCAGCCCCAACCGCCGTGCCTGCTGCATGACATGGGTATCGAGGGGGATGAACAGCGTCCGCTTATCAATAAAGCCCGACCATAGGCCGAGGTCAACGGGCGAAGCGTCTCTTGCCATCCACCGCAAGAACATGCAAGGACGCTTGGCAACGGACGTATGGGGAGCCGGTACCATGCCTTTAATGCCACGGTCAAGAAAGAAGTCACCAAAGGCTTCAAGCACGCTCAGGGCGGTATGGTTTCGGACGTAAGCCATGGCGAAATCGCCGATAGACCCATAAAGAATCGTCATTTCCCTGAGCACGTCGCACAGCCGAAGCATCATCCCATTGTTGTAGAGCCGATAGAACGATCGCCTCTCATCAGCAAAGATCGTGCGGTATTGTCGCTCCCTCAGCCAGATGAAAGGCTCTCCCCCGCTCTCCTGAAGCAGCAACTTCAACTTTGGGAAGAAGAGATCCCGACGGCCATAACTGAGCACGGAGGCCAGAAAAGCCATCACCTCTTGATTTTCCCTGCCCTCAACCTGGTGCATCAACCACGAAGGATCGCTGTCAAGAAAGGCCGCGGTCTCATATTGTGACGCAAGCGCCCGCAGCTGTCGCTTCAGAGGATCAATATCAATGGACAGACCTTGTATCGCATGTTTATTCATATTCAGCCGCAAAATTACATTTTTTTGTAGTAATCCGTAGCTGCTGAATGGCCTGTATTAAGGATTATTGGATAAAAGCTTATAAATGATTGAATGTTTTTCCTTAATTTTGGATAGAAAAGCGGCATTCCTTTATACATTTATACAAGGGTGTTCCGTGCGATTGCCGATTTTCGGGTGATGACAAGGACTTCTCCCTGCAACCGTTCATCGGCATGTTTCTCGGGCAATCGTACCCCTGCGGTGCATCCCCTTTTGTGGTTTTCCACAATCGCAGGTATGGCACAATGTGATATTAGTCCTTCCAGGGATTGTAACCCCCGTTACCAAAATCATCGGAGAACCACCCCCGCTTGGCGCCGATGCCGCCCTCCGGGTCGCCATCGATGATGGGCTGCTGGTCGGTCTTCCCGTCACCGTCATTATCTACCTGCGAAAAAGTGATGAGTACCGAATGTTCCATATTGACGAAAAACATTTCCATCTCTGGTCTTATATATTTCCTTTTCATTTCTGTAAAATTATTTAATCGCTACTTTTCTGTGGCTCACAATATAAATACCGGCTGGCAAGCGGTCGAGGTCTAAGGCATCGGAAGCCACTTTCTGCCCCTGCAAGTTGTAAACAGCTGCGTCTGTACGAGCCGGCTGTGCATCCAGCTCCTGCCCCTGTATGGCAGTTACTTCGCCCTCTGTTTTACCGTCTATGGCAAAGGTCACGGCCTTTGCGGGGCTTGCGCCGCTTGTGTTGGTGGCAATCCAGCATCGGAAGCCCTTGATGGGAAGTGCCGATGTGGTGTGATACCATTTTCCGTTGTTGCCGCCCAGCACATACGATTGGGCGGGGACGAAGTTTGCGGTCTGGTTGATTTGCGTACCGCAAAACTGGATGCTGCCCGCCTCGGTGCTTGTTGTTTTTGGGGTCTCGGCAAAGGTTGCCTCCGGCATGGAAGCAAGCACCACATTGTTGATGGTGAAATAGGGTGCCGCAACGGTGATTTGGGTATGGTCGTTGAGGTCTTTGCTGTAATTGCCAGTCGTTACATTGGCAGTACGGGTGGACTGCATGATGTAGAGCTGGCTCGGAACTATGACGGTTGCGCCGTCGTCCGAAAGGTCAACTGATTCGAAATCAATGCGTGTGGGGATGTCCTCGTCCTGTCCTTTCAGACGGGCAAGTTTGGCATGGTCGCCAAAAGCGGTCTTGAATTGCGCCGCCGTGAGAGCTACGGGAAGCGTGATGGAACTCCACAGGCCGGGTGTCATAGTGCGCTTCAGAATCAGCGTGTAAGCATTGCTGGGCGAGAGTTCTTGTTTGGAGAGGTACTCAAGTGAGATCTGTCCCTCGTCGAGTACCATGTCATTGTCGCCGCAATATTTCAATTGGAAATTGTCGAAGGCCGTCCAGTCGAGGTCTTCTGTAGAGTTCTCTACCTTGATTCCGATGTTCAGCCTGGTATTGTCGGATGGTACATAAACAAGGATGGAATTATTATATGCGCCTGTTTCAAAGAGTTTGGCGGCCTTGATGTAAGGGCTCTCATTAGGCACATCAGAGGCAACATTCACCTTTATAAGGTCGGCAGCCGTATAGGTGAAGTCGTTGCCGAAGATATTCAACTCAGCAGACACATTCGATCGTCCTTCCGTTGAGTTTGCGGCATTGGCGAACAGATAGGCCTTCATGTTACTACCTGCACCGGGGCTGCAAAAACCGTCGCACGATAATTTGTACCACCCTTTCTTTAATACTGTAACAGCCTGTGTCAGAGTTCCGTTAGCATGGCTGTCGTTGCCCAGGTTCCTGATAGAGCCAATCCAATAGCTTCCATATTGGCGCTGATAGTCGTCGTTAGCAGTCCATTTGTTGCCCATGCCTACATAATAGGTATAGCTCGCTCCCTGGTCGAAGGAATATGAGGAGTTCATGCTGTAATTAAATCCTGAAGCCTGCCATTCGCCAACCTTTCTGTTGCTTCGGTTCATATCCTGGTCGTCAACCAAAAATGTAGCGTCGGCTGGTGACTCATTGGAGGCAAATTGTGCCTTGAAAGCGTCTTTCATGTCTTTCAATGTGACGAACTTCCACTCGGCATTCGCTTCGTATCCGCCAGTTGATGTCGGGTAAACCAAATCCAATCGGTTCGATGACGACTGCTTGTTGGAAACAATCAGATAGCGATTGCCGCCCATAACCGCGTCGCTACCATTGTAACAATAGAGTGTATAAGTCTTACTCCCGCTACTGGTTTCCGTAATAGTCCAGTTGATGTTGGCGTTAGCTGAGGTTCGGTCGCTGTAAACGCGGTCCCAGTCCGGCTGATTTTGCGTTGTTGGCATACTTGGGGGATTGGGGAAGCCCAGATACTTCCCATCGGAAGTTGTCAAACTACCTTGTATTTGATAAGTCCCATCAGCATTAGCTGTAAGTATGACAGGCATACCAACCGCGTATGCCGAAACGCTGGTGCCCCAGTTAGAACCTATGTTGAGGTATTTCCCAGTCCCCACATTGTAAAGATATACTGTGGACATATCCGTATCGCCGCTATTTATGAAGTCAGAGATGGAATTGCCCACCCAGTTGTAACTTGCATCCTGTCCCTGTGCCATAGTTTGTATAGGTATGGCTATCAGGACGGAAGCCAGCAAAGGCAATAACAAAAGTCTTGTTCGTTTCATATTAAAAAGATTAACTCGCTCTAATTTGGACTTTGATTGAATATCAAGAAGTTGGGCGTTTGCCTATACAATATAGGTAACAATATGGAAACGAGCGGACTTCTACTCGTTTCTGTATTTTGCAATATACAAAGAACGCCTCAATTCGTTTGCAAAGATACGACAATTTTCTAAATATCTCATAACTTACTAGGAGAAATTTATGGAAATTATAACTTTTGTCTATCAAATAGCTAAAAATGAATAGCAGGTATTCTGCTTTTATTTCAGAATACCTGCATATTAAAAGGAAACTATGAAACAATTCACTTCTTTATTTTATAATTCCTGTATCTAAGTTTGCATTTGATGCTTTGACTTTCTGTTGAATATGTTTCTTCCCAGAACTTAAGTTCCATGACAATGCTAAATATAGCATATTACCAAAAGCATAATTTCGTATTTCTTTGCAGGAAAATGCTATATTTGAGAGATAATCCTCTCGACTTCCTGTTCCCGAATTACGGAAAAGATTTTTCATACCACATTTCACAGACAGATTTCTATATTTGTAGCCCACACATAACGAATTGTTGGCAAAATTATGTAACAGAGTTTCACCTGTCAAATCCTCCGAAGATGAACTATAATCAAAATCTATATTAAAATTACCCCAATAAATACTACAACCAGCCTTGACGCTACAATAAGAATTTGTATGTTTTATTCCCCTAGTCATAATATCTCTTACCATATATGGCATAACATAGATAAAAAACTTTTTGTCAAAAAGATACTGTTCCGCATAAAAGCTAAAATTAAAATGATGTTTATTTGCACCATTCCAAAAAGAATAAGTGTATATACCATTACTTAATGAAACAGGAGCATCACATATCATTTTGTGGGAGTAATCATAATTAAAAGATAAGGAGAAATAAGTTTTTCCCAAATCATAATTGAGCTTAACTTCATTTCTATCTGTAGTGAAAGGTTTCAAATTGGAATTTCCAGCAACCTGTTCATACTTGTTGTCTAATCTTGTAAATTCTGTTAATTGGGCAAGCTTTGGTACTGAAGTACTACGCTCATAACTATAGGCAAGAATCATCTTATCACTAAGACTATAGTTAAAAATTATGTTGGGACGGAACGACCAAAACGTATATTTATCATTTTCTCCGTTAAAATGTTCACGACTGACACCTGCACTTAAAATTAAACTCATTTCTTGTAGTTTACGATTGTATGCAGCAAATAAATATTGAGAGTCGTTATGCATGGTTGCAAAATATTCTCTTTCAGTTTTGTACTGATTATTTGTAAATTCACCTGTTTGTTGGTAACCGATACTTAGTTCACTTGCATTTGTAAAACTATGGCTAAAATTGATTTCTCCTAAAGAACTGTACTTTTCTCCCTTTACATTATATGAATTTTTCAACATTGACGCATTTACACTTCTATCATAAATACTACTTGCATAAGCCGCTGCCAAATAAACGGAGATTGTATTGTTTCCAATAGCATCGCCATAATATAATTTGAGCATCGGGCGTTTCTCGTTATTTTTATTGAATGTCATCATTTCATATTGATTGCTGTTATCTATTATATGTTCTATAAGGTATCTGTCTGGGAAACCGTTCCAGCAGGTTGACAACTTCGCATCAAACACACGCTTTTTATTATTTGTAATATTATATGATAGAGTTACATCATGACTTGTATAATGGCTGTCGCTGTATTTGCCATCTTTTTCTACATCAACTGCGTCATTACCATCTCCGATAAAGTGTTGTCGGCTCATTGTCTTTACTTTTTCATTGCTGTTCTGTTTGAAATTGTAGCGTACTCCAAATTCAGATTGTTTGCTTGTAAATTTTAACCAAACATTATCATCATTATAACTTGTCGTAAGAGCATTCATTGCATTTAAGCCGCAGGCAACTCCTACATTTTCCCTTCTTGTTTTGATATTAATTACAGCAGCCACACCTTTACCATATTTCAAACCTGGAGTAGAAATATAATCGACGCTCAATACCCTATCAACCGTTAAGGCTTGCAAATCTGACACAGTGGAAGGAACATTGTCTATACGAATTTGCACTTCTCCTTCCACAAGGCTTTTAACTGTCATCTCGACTTGGTCTACATGAATACGAGGTAATCTTATAATATGTAATAAATCGAGTCCATTTGCTGCATGTTTTTTTTGCAACATACTAGGCAAATATGAATCATAATTATTATGATGTACAATACGTTTACTTTCTATAATAACTTCGGATAATTCACTTGATTTAGTTACAATAGAATCTTGTTGTGCATAAACGTTATGCACAAATACTAATACCAAGGAAAGTGTAAGGATTATTCTATTCATGTATCATTTCTTTTATACGAACAACATTATTAGTGTTAAAAACTTTTGGCAAATCCTCAAATAATCTATCTTGCACATGTGCAACAAAATGAAGTATATGCTTACAATAAGCTGACGGATTATCAAAACCATTGGCTTTAGAATAGCGATGAGCGATATTGCCTCCTCCACATATATCTTTTATGCAGCAATTCTTACACTTTTCACATAGCATTTTATCTGAATGAGAGTAATAATATTTTTGCATTACAGAGTTTTGAGCAATGTCATCAAATGTACTATCTGTAATGTTCTTTCCTGTATGAGTGAAGCCATCACCGCAAATCTTGAGATTATCAACCAATTCTATATTGCCATTGGGTTTCAAACTTATAGTTTTGTTTGGTTTTCTCCCTAACATCTCATATCCTCGTTCTATACCCAAAAGTAAACTAACAACAGTGTCAAAATATCTAATCATCGGCTTTTGGGTATCATTGTCTTCATACCACAAATCAAACATTTTTGAAAGCCATGCACCTGTATGTGAATCACTACCAGTATCAACTGTTACATCTGGATATAAAAAATCAACATTATCAACTCCTATTTCCTTAAAATTAGAGTAAATTGCAAGTGGAGAAACGCTAGTATTGATAACGCATAACACATTAACAGGAAGAGCGTTGGACTTTAGTAGTTCAACACCTTTGATAATATTATCATAAGCATATTGTCTTGTGGAGCGATAAACTCTATGTTTGGAAGATTCTCGAGTTCCATCAAGGGAAATCCCTATAGCAATATCCAATTCATCAAATAGGTCAATCCATTCTTGAGTAAGCAAGGTGGCATTAGTTTGTATGCCATAGAGTATTTCGGTGGAGGTTATTCTCTCTTTTGCTTGGGCAATGAAATCTCTATAAAATTGTTTGGGAGCCATCAAAGGTTCACCACCATGAAAGATTATCAAGAACATATCAACCTTATGTGCCTCACAATGTTCCTTAATCCTTGATATAACAGTTGTAATCAGAGAAAAAGGCATAACATTTGGCTCGTATTTATAAGAATAGTCTCCCTGATTAAAAACATAACAATAATCACAATTCAAATTGCAACAACTTGTCACTTTTAAAATGAGCTCGTTAAAAACCATAATAATTTATCTTCAAATTTTAAGCAAATTGTTTTTATGACAACTATATCACAAAAACAACCAAATTAAAACATTGTCATTTTTGGATTAAACAAGTTACACCAAGTTAGGCATCTAACTTGGTGTAACTTGTTTAATTAACATTAGCGGAATTATCTTCTGACTGGACGAGTTGACTCGCAATAATTAGTATTTCCCCAATCTGGTTCTAATTTTTTGTCATCTTTCAGTGACTCTTCCTGCACTCCTCCTCTTACTTGTGACATTCCTTTTTGTGAAAGAAATTCGTTCAATAACGCAACGTTCTCATCAAGTGTTTTGTTGCTTAACATTACTTTTTTCATAATAAATCTTTATGTATAAAGTTACCCAACTAAAGCGTTATGGGTTTTGCTTTACAAAAGTAAGTATATTTTTCAAAAGAAACGATTTTTGGATAAAACATTTAAAGTTTTTCGTAAAAGTTTAACATATACAAAACCTATATACACCTCAATTCTGTATAAATACCAAATGCCAGCTTAATAGTCACATACAAGTCACCATCAGACATAGCCTATCCGAATACCTGCTGCCATAACGTTTTGTCGCTGACGATGATTCTGACATCGGTTTTCATGTACTTTTGCAACACAAAGGTATTTGGTCCTTGTGTACACATTGTGGCTATAGCCATAAAATAGTTGCCATCTTCTCTATGTATGAGTTTAGTATTATGGCTTATGATGTCGCAGTTATAAGATGCATTGTCGTTGCCCTCGAAAGAAACATGAGCAGTTCTTGGCTCGTTGAAAAGATACAAATACTTGTATGGCACAAACACTTGCACTGTTCTTTGATTGATGACCTCACCAGTAGCCTCTATGGATATAGGATAAGGTATCTTGTAGAAAGCAACTGCGAGAGCGAGGACTATTATCGTAATGATAACAGTCCCTAAGCTGACGAGACGAGGAGGAACTTTGCTTATCACGTTTCTCACCTTCTCGCTTCTCAACTCGATGTTATCAGATTCTTTTTCTTTCTGTTCCATATCAAAAGTTTTTTAGTTTCCCAATTCCAACTGATTCTTCACAAGGTTATAGTATGCTCCTCGCTTGGCGGTCAAAGACTCATGGTTGCCAACCTCAACCACCTTGCCATGGTCGATGACCACGATTTGGTCGGCATTCTTCACCGTGCTTAGGCGATGAGCCACAATCACGACCGTCTTTCCCTTGTAGAACTTATCCAAGTTCTCCACAATGCTTCTCTCATTGTTGGCATCGAGCGAGTTGGTGGCCTCGTCAAGGAAGATATAGTCGGGATTCTTGTACACCGCTCGGGCGATGAGGATGCGCTGACGCTGTCCCTGGCTCAGTCCCACGCCGTCACGGCCTATCTTTGTATTGTACTTTAACGGCAATGACATGATATAGTCATGTATGCAAGCAATCTGAGCAGCCTTCAGTAGTCGTTCCTTGTCGATGTCGCCGTCGTCAACAGCAATGTTGCGGGCGATACTCTCCGAGAAGATGACACCGTCCTGCATGACCACACCGCACTGACGGCGCCACCATTTCTTGTTGAGCGTGTTAACGTCCGTGCCTCCAATATTGATTTGACCCTCCAAGACGGGATAATAGCCGAGCATGAGCTTGACGAGCGTGGTCTTGCCGCTGCCCGAGGCACCAACGATGGCCGTCACTTTCCCCTTGGGGATGCGTATCGTCACGTCGTCCAAGGTCTTGCGCAAAGCATGAAGGTCGTACTTGAACATAATGTCCTCGATGTCGATGCCCTTGTTGTTGTCGGTCAGCGAGGTTCTGAGGCCATTCTTCCCGTTCTCGTCCTCGGCGCGGTGGATCTCATTGATGCGCTCCAGGCTGATTCTCACGTCCTGCAGTGAATAGAAGAAATTCATGAGCTGTTCCACGGGTGAGTTGAGCTGTCCGATGATATACTGCACGGCGAGCATCATGCCGAGCGTCATCTGTCCGTGGATGACGGCAGCGGCTGCCACGACGGTGATGACGATGTTCTTCACCTCGTTGATGAGGATACTGCCGGCCTCCTGCGTCTGCTGCAACTTCAGCGACTTCATCTGTACGTTGAAGAGGTCCACCTGCGTATCCTCCCATTCCCACCTACGTCGCTGCTCACAGTCCTGGAGCTTGATCTCCTGCATGGACGTGATGAACTCGTAGGTTTTGTTGTTGTTGATGGCCTGCTGTTCGAAGAGCTCATAGTCAAGCACCTTGCGGCGGCGCAGGAAAAGTGTCATCCAAAGGCCGTAGAGCAGACTGCCCGCAAGGAAGATGGCAAAGATGAGCTTGTTGTAGAACAGCAGCACCACCGTGAATACTACGAAGGTGAGCATGGCGAAGGTCACGCTCAATGCCTGGCTGGTGAGGAAGTTGTTCACACGGCTATGGTCGTTCATCCGCTGCATGAGGTCGCCCATGAGTTTTGTGTCAAAGAAAGACATCGGCAACTTCAAGAGTTTGATGAAGAAGTCGCTCACCAACGAGATGTTGACCCTCATGGAGATATGCAACAACAGCCACCGGCGGATGAAGTCGATGGCCGTACGGCTGAAGGTGAGCATCAGCTGAGCGAGCAGTATCAGCCAGATAAAGCCAAGGTTCTGGTTCTTGATGCCCACGTCGACGATGGACTGCGTGAGGAACGGCAGGACGAGCTGCAACAAACTGCCCATGATAAGCCCAAGCACTATTTGTCCGAAATAGCGTTTGTACTTCCTCACATAGCCGAAAAGAAAACGGAATGACCGTGGATTCTTATTCATTTCACTCTCACCGTCCTCCTTGTGGGAATAGAAACTGGGCGTGGGCTCCAGGAACATCGCTATGCCCTTCTCTTCTCCATTAGAACGTGTGCTGATCCAATGACTCTTGAACTCTTCAAGATTATATTTTACAAGACCTTTGCCAGGGTCAGCGACATAGAACTTCCTGCCCTTTTTGACTTTGTATAGGACGACGAAGTGATTTTGGTTCCAGTGAAGAATGCAAGGGGATAACACTTTTAATAATATATTTGTTTCAATCCTCGCACATAATGTATGAAAACCAAGTATTTTGGCCGTCTCGTCTATGCTAAAAAGAGATACACCTTCCGTGGTCACCGAACATAGTTTTGACAAGTGTTTAGATGTATAGTTCTTGCCATAGAAGTCGCATACCATTTGTAAACATGCAATACCACATAACATTGCATCGTGCTGCAAAGAGATAGGAAACTTTCTATTCATTCAGTATTTAACCGCTATAAATCGATTTTCTTGTAGTTGTTATTTTTATAATCGTTTTATCTCCTTGTCCAATGTGTTCTTGCCACGATACTTGGTATTCTTGGAATTAAGCCTGTAGGTTACATTGAAGGAATATTTCCAAAGATGGTAGTCCTCCGTTTGTTTGAAGTTCAAGGATCCGATTTTGTCCTTCTCCCTGAATTTCATACCTCTGAACAAGTCGCTTCCTTGCAGGCTGATGGTCAACTTGCCTTTGAAGAAAGCCTTTTGCAGAGTAATGTTGGTGGTGTGGAACGGAAGAAGTTCCACCGACCCTTGGTTGCCACCACTGTTAAAGTAGATATAGGAAGAGATCATATAATCGTGAGGAAGGCTCAGGATTTGGCTCAGAACACAGTAGAACGAGGCTCTGTTATGTCGCATCTGTCGGCCCAGATATTCACTTTTGAAGAAAGGCTGGTCAAGGCCTACCGTCAGCGAGGGCGACCAAATGCCAAAGTTCTTCTGCACGTTGATGAAGAAATTGAGGTTTTGGATATGATCAAAGTTCTTGTAGGTGGTGACAATGATGTTGTCGTTGCCACTATTCTCAAAGTATGATTGTATATAATCTTTTTTGAAAGAATAGCCGGCAGACAAAGTTATCCATTTGTAGGTGGAATACAGTTGTGCCTGATAGATACGTGTCGGCTCCAGTTGTGGGTTGCCCCGTTGGTACATGTATTCATTCATGTAGTAATTTGAATTGCTCATTTGCCGGAAGGACGGTCTCACTACTTGGGAGGTGAACGATAAGGTATGGCTCCAGCCTCCCTTGCCGTAAGAAATGCTCAGCGAAGGAAACAAGTTGTTGAAGGTGTTCTTACTCCCAATCTGGCTTATCAAATTATTGTACTTGTAGATGTAATCCTCATATCTTACGCCTGCCTTCGTAGAGACAGAACCGAATCTTTTACTGAGTTCCACATAGGCTCCGTATAGGTATTCGTGAGTCTTATACGAAGAGTTGCTCATGCTGTTGGACGAGATGTTGATAGTTCCCCTCGCTTTGGTATACGAGAAGTCCACGCCCAAGGACAGATTCGTGGTGTTTCCCAACTTCTGGTTATAGTCTATTTTCAGCGACATTATGTTTTGCTTGGCATCACCGTCGCTGACCGTATTCAGAGTTGACAGATCATTTGTCGACTCATTGGTGTTTTGATGATAATCGTTGTTATTGTGAACGAAATCTGCGTATGCGCCAAAGGTACAGCTTTGCTTGCTAAGCAAGTAGAACGTGTTCAAGTGATGGTACGTGACGCTATTCTTATATCTGTTTGCCACCAGAGTATTCTGCACAGCCGTTCCATTCAACGAATAGCCAAGGCCTGCATTGCGGTCTTCTGTGTCCTTATATGTATTTCCATCCCATGATAAACCAATAGAATTGCAAGTGTCTATGGAGCAGTCGATGCTAAGAGCGAAGTTGAGCTTTGGAGTAGATTCTTTGCTCCGTTGCGGGCTTTCATAGCGATGGATGTTGTTCCCCACATGCAACTCCTTTACTGAAGGCTGTGTAGATGAGCTACGAGCGTGCTCATAGTCATAGCTTCCTGTGATGTTGATGTTTTTGAACTGATAACCTAATCGGGCGCTCTGCCCAAAGGACGTTCTCTCGTTCTGACTGACCAAGCCCCTCGCCAGCAAAGAGAAGCCCTCTTCTTTGTTGACCGTCGTTATTTTAATGACAGCCCTGCCATTGGCCCGGTATTTCGGTCCGGGTGAGGTGAGCAGTTCCACCTGCTGGATGTCCGACGGAACAAGTCTGTCCAGCTCATCTGTCGACTTGACTTCCCGGTTATTGATGTATATAATGGGGGAGCCTTTCCCAAAGGTCTCGATATCGCCCGTACGGCCTTTTACGACTCCTGGAATCTGTAAGAGGAGATCAGAAATCGAGTTGATCTTGGACAGTATGGTGCCATGAACTTGTGTGGTCAACACACCTTCTTTTTGGCGGAACAGAGGACGGTTGCCTTTTACCGTCACTTCAGACAACTGAATCTCGCCTTTTTGTAGCCAGACCCTTAGCATGGAATCGGCTGGCAGTCGGTCTAAATCCACATAGTTATCTCTATATCCAATGTATGTAACCTTCAATATAGAGTGATCCTTGGGCCTCTGAACGTGGAATTTACCTTTGCCATCAGTGGTCGTTCCTGATATGAAACTTGAGTCCGCCGACAAGACGACAACATTAGCAAACTCTATGCTGCTTCCGTGTTCATCTGTTACAGTTCCTTTCAATTCTTGGGCATACGCAACTTGAACCATGAAAATGAGCATGAAAACAAACACTTTACGAGTATAGTGTATTGTCTTTTTCATAAGCAATCCATTTTTAATTTCATTTCCAGCAAATCATAAAAGTCTTCCTTGTCTAAAGGACACGAATCATACTCTTCTCCTCCATGGTATTGGTTGTACCTTCTAACCACACATCCACCATCACATAAGGGAAGGAAAGCACAGTCGTGACATTTTTTGTCTGAAAACATATCTGATCCTACAATGTAGGATGGAAGAATGGTGTTCCTTAATTTATTATCAAAGATACTACTTATTACCTTCTGAGGCTTACCCACATCAACCCAACATTTATAGATTTCTCCCTCTGGCCCGATTATAAAAGAATTAATACATGTAGCAGTACATCCTCCTATTTGTGGAGAAATAGTTGTATGAATATCTCTTATACTATATTTTTCATACAGTTCTCTCATTAGGCTAACTTTTGCTTTGTTTGGCAGGCAGGCAACATTACATGAATTATTTATGTCATTAACAAGAGCGAGGTCAAACGAATAATTGTTATTTCCCCATCGCTTCTTCAATTCATTGTAAAGTACAGGAAACTGATATCTATTTTCTTCCCGCAAATTTACCCGAACTGTAACATGGCATGACGGAATATACGTAAAAACATTTTCAATGTTTCCAATAATTCTGTCAAATGTAGGAATCCCCTCTTTATGAACTCGACTCTTATTATGAAAGTCCCGATTTCCGTCTATAGTTATTTGAATATTATCGATTTTATAGTCCTTAAGTATATTACACTTTCTTTCATCTAAAAGAAACCCATTCGTTACCATTGAATGTGTAATAATCTTTAATTTGGATATATTATAAAGCCTATTCAACAAAAAATGCATTTTTTCAAATGCCAAAAGAGGTTCACCTCCATGCCAGCATAAATTAACGGTTTTACACCCAGAATTTTCTACAAACTTAATAATTTGTTCCATTGTAGACGTATTCATGGTTTTGTGGGATAATTTGGTCTCATAGCAATAGGGGCATTTGAAATCATTGTAATAATAGTCAAAGTTGATGTATTCATAGCGAAGCCCTGCTTACATCGTCAGTTGCCCGAATCTACGGCTATAGTCAACGAACGCAGAAGTCATTGACTCCTTGACTTTTTCTTTCTCGTTATCAACCACTTCAGGATCCACTTGGTAGTGACTTCTTCGATTCACATGACTGTATTCACCGCCCAACGAAAAAGTGCCATTCAACAAAGGAATACTAAGGACAAGTTTGGATGCCAACAAAGAGTTGCGATTGTTGCGATAGGAGCAGACATCTGACTTTTCCGTCTCTGCCTGGCGATATTCGTCAAACACCATTTCGTGTAAGTCCATCCACTGCTTCTTGCCATACCAATAATAATCTGTATTGAAATCCACATTCAGCCCTCCTATCTTGCCAACATAATAAGCATTGGCGGAATAAGTCGTTGACTGACCTGGACTAAGATAATCAACGATTGACGATTCCTTCTGTACATTGTTCTGCATTATATTGAACGTCTGAGTTCCTTCGCCATTGTCCTTTGCGAA
>NZ_GL945017.1:1819774-2175556 GCF_000218235.1 Hallella multisaccharivorax DSM 17128
AGCATTCTTCACTGTGCTTAAGCGATGAGCCACAATCACGACCGTCTTTCCCTTGTAGAACTTATCCAAGTTCTCCACAATGCTTCTCTCATTGTTGGCATCGAGCGAGTTGGTGGCTTCGTCAAGGAAAATATAGTTGGGGTTCTTATAGACGGCTCTCGCTATCAATATACGCTGTTTCTGTCCTTGGCTCAGCCCCACTCCATCACGCCCTATCTTGGTGTTGAACTTCAGTGGCAAAGCCATCACATAATCTTTGATGCAGGCTATCTCGGCTGCTTTCAACAATCGTTCCTTGTCTATGTCGCCATCATCAACGGCAATGTTTCGCGCGATACTCTCAGAGAAGATAACACCATCCTGCATAACAACACCGCATTGTCTGCGCCACCATTTCTTGTTGAGCTTGTTGATGTCGGTGTTACCAATGTCGATTTGTCCCTCCAAAACAGGATAATAACCAAGCATCAAACGGATGAGAGTAGTCTTTCCACTACCAGACGCACCCACGATGGCTGTTACCTTGCCTTGTGGAATGTGAATACTTACATCATCTATGGTCTTGCGCAAAGCATGGGGGTCGTACTTGAACATGATGTTCTTGACATCAATGCCCTCACTCTTGTCCTCGATAGAAGTTAGCAAGCTTTCCTTTCCATTCTCATCATCCATCTGGTGAATCTCGTTGATACGTTCCAAGCTAATCTTCACATCTTGCAGAGAATAGAAGAAGTTCATCAGTTGCTCCACAGGTGAGTTGAGCTGTCCGATGATGTATTGCACAGCAAGCATCATACCGAGAGTCATTTGCCCATGAATTACGGCGGTTGCAGCAACTACCGTAATGATGATGTTCTTCACCTCGTTGATGAAGATACTTCCTGCCTCCTGTGTCTGTTGAAGTTTCAGCGACTTCATTTGCACACCGAACAGATCAGCTTGTGTATCCTCCCATTCCCATCTTCTGCGTTGTTCACAATCCTGCAACTTGATTTCTTGCATGGAGGTGATAAACTCGTAGGTCTTGTTGGTGTTGATAGCTTGCTGTTCAAATAGCTCATAATCAAGCTCCTTCCTTCTCTTTAAAAACAAGGTCATCCATGCGCCATAGAGGATGCTTCCCAACAAGAAGATAGCAAACACCAACTTATTGTAGAAGAACAGCACCATCGAGAATACCACGAAAGTAAGCATAGCAAAGGTAATGTTGAGTGTCTGCTGGGTGAGGAAGTTGTTCACACGGCTATGGTCGTTCATTCTCTGCATCAAGTCGCCCATGAGCTTCGTGTCAAAGAAAGACATAGGCAACTTCAATAGTTTGATGAAGAAGTCGCTCACCAATGAGATGTTGATGCGCAGGGAGATATGCAGCAACAGCCATCTGCGGATAAAGTCGATAGCGGTGCGACTGATGGTAAGCATCAATTGCCCCAACAAGATAAGCCAGACGAAACCTATGTCTTGGTTCTTGATGCCGACATCCACAATGGATTGGGTAAGGAATGGCAAGACCAGTTGCAAAAGGCTTCCTACGATTAATCCCAAGATGATTTGCCCGAAGTACTTGCGATATTTCTTCACATAACCAAAGAGAAAGCGGAAAGACTTCTTCTCTTTGATGTTCTCTTCCCCCTGAATTTTATAAGTGAAGAATGCAGGGGTTGTTTCCAAGAACATGGCAATGCCCTTGTCCTCATCATTGGTCCTTGTGCTAATCCAATGCTTCTTGAATTCATCAAGATTATAAGTCCCCAATCCTTTTCCTGGGTCTGCTACATAGAATATCTTCCCTTTCTTCACCTTGTATAAAACTACAAAATGATTTTGGTTCCAATGAAGAATACAAGGTAGAGGTGCTTCGCTTAAAGTCGAAGTTGTAGCTCTTGCACATGTGGTATGCAAACCTAAAGTATTTGCAGCTTCATTGATACCTAGCAGAGACACCCCTTCCTTAGTGGCAAAACAAAGTTTCGACAGAGAATTCATAGAATATTCTCTGCCGAAATATTTGCAAATCATTTGCAAGCAGGCTATGCCACATTGCATAGAGTCATGTTGACGTATCATAGGAAAAATCATATCATTTATTTTAAAAATTAACTTTCTATGTTTTCATTTTAAGAAACTTTCTGTTTGCAACAAGTTGATTTTTATTCTTTTCCGAAGCTTTAGTTTTATGACTTTACATTCTGTTCTTTTGAGATTGACCTGCACCAGTTCCTTTATACTTGCTGTTCGTTGCGTTAAAGCGATAGCGGATGCTAAAGGTAATGGTACTTGTGGAATTTAGGTCATATAACATTGTTCTTTGCGCACCTGAATAGAATGTGCGATGTTGGTTCCCCGTTCCAAATACATCTGAAACGTCAAGTGTCAACGTAAGGCGATTCTTGAGCAACGACTTGTAGAGTGACAGGTCTGTATTGAAATAGCCTTGGCGGATACATTTGTTACCCATATTACCTTCGGTCTGTGCGGTCATTACAAATGAAGCCGTCAGCAACTCGAAGTCAAACGCATTGGTAAGTTGGAAAACTGCCACAGGATTGTCAAGCTTATTGCCCACATGCGTATTCATCTTGAGCCATTGCTTATAGAGCATTGTTTCCAATGTTGGATGCCAAATACCAAAGGTAGGGTTCAGCGTCAGTCCTGCTTGGAAAGAGTTGTAGCTATTGATGTTCTCTGGGCGAGCGAGTGACTGCATCGGATCTCCACGATAAGTCTGCGTCATCGTACAAACCTCATCTGAGATATGCGAATAAACCAATTGCAGATTGAGCCATTCCCAAGAGAGTCCGTAGGTAAGATTGTGTGTAATTGAAGGAACGAGGAATGGATTGCCCGACTCGTATGTGTATTGGTTGTCATACTGCACACCGCTTCTAAGCTCGTTGTAGCTTGGACGATAGATGTCGGTGGCATACGTCAGTTGCATCTGTGTCTTGCCAACAGGAAGCGAGAGAGCCAAAGACGGAAACCAATTGCCGTAAGTCTTGCTCTGTTCTGCTATATACAAATCATTGTAATAATAGTCAAAGTTGATGTATTCATAGCGAAGCCCTGCTTGCATCGTCAGTTGCCCGAATCTACGGCTATAGTCAACGAACGCAGAAGTCATTGACTCCTTGACTTTTTCTTTCTCGTTATCAACCACTTCAGGATCCACTTGGTAGTGACTTCTTCGATTCACATGACTGTATTCACCGCCCAACGAAAAAGTGCCATTCAACAAAGGAATACTAAGGACAAGTTTGGATGCCAACAAAGAGTTGCGATTGTTGCGATAAGAGCAGACATCTGACTTTTCCGTCTCTGCCTGGCGATATTCGTCAAACACCATTTCGTGTAAGTCCATCCACTGCTTCTTGCCATACCAATAATAATCTGTATTGAAATCCACATTCAGCCCTCCTATCTTGCCAACATAATAAGCATTGGCGGAATAAGTCGTTGACTGACCTGGACTAAGATAATCAACGATTGACGATTCCTTCTGTACATTGTTCTGCATTATATTGAACGTCTGAGTTCCTTCGCCATTGTCCTTTGCGAAACGATTGTAGCTGATGCTGGCACCCAAATTGCTTTCTTCGCCAAGCATATAGCTAACCCCCAAGCGTGCGTATGGGTTGATGTTCGTGAATTCTTGATTGACGTTCATATTCTGCTGCCAAGTATCTGTGATGTATGAATATTGCGTCACCTGTTTGTTTTCTGGAGTGTGAGCATATGCACCATACAAGAACCCATTGACATCCAATCCTCCTCTTCGATAATTTCCTTGGAACGACTCATAAGAGCTCAAACGTTTTTCTTCATTGACCGAAAACGTAGTTTTATTGTCAAAGCTGAAGCCTTCGCCCCGCGTCTTCTTTGTGGTAATGCGTATGACACTCTTCACACTGGCATCATATCGTGCACCAGGGTTGTTGATTACTTCAATTTTCTTTATGTTGCTTGGTTGCAAACGTTGCAAATCCATTTGGTCTTGCATCTTCCGACCATTGATAAATATTACAGGTGTGCCACGACCAAACACTTCTATTTGTCCATCTTTGGCAGACACATTAGGAATGCGTGAAAGCAACTGTTCCATATTGGAAGTTTTCTCCAATACACTGCCTTCTATATTTGTTATCATTCCCTCTCCTCGCAGCATGGTCTTTGGCAACGAACTTTTGACAACAACCTCGCCAAGCATATTGGTGCTTTCCTTAAGTTTTAAGGTGACGGTAGTTTGCCCCGTATAATTTATATATTGTGTTTCATAACCGATGAGAGAAACTCGAATGATATTGCCAGTTTTTATATCTTCAAGCATGAAAGTTCCATCTTCCTTGCTAACCGTTCCTTTAACGAAAGAAGAGTCTGCTTGTAACAGTTCCACAACATTGGCAAATGAAATTGGCATACCTTTTGTGTCTGTCACAACCCCTTGAATGTTCTGTGCCATCAGCATTGGGCATAACCCTAAGAACATTATTAGTAATTCAAAATACTTTCTCATATTATTCTACTTTATCTATAAGACAATTATCAGGCTTGGCAAAAAGTCGGCGCATATGCAAAATTCCGTGGAAGGGTTACCCAAAAACTTTGAATACCCTGTACATGAAAAATGCTGTATCCTTGGTACCGTTGCTTTGGGCTAAGAACCTTTTGATTCTTGAGTTTAATGATTCAGATAAGGCATTAGAAGACCTGTCTATAAAGTAATTGAGTATATCCTACCCCCCTGATCTTGATGAGATCTCTTGCTGACTTCATCTCCCGTGATGTGCACTTTGTGACCTTGTCATACCACTCATGTAATTTAATCCTTGCCGCCTCCCGATCGAGTTTTCTGTTCCTGAATATGCTGCGTATGGAGCATAGTAACTCATAGTCCCTTGCAATTTCAGGGTACTTTTCCTTGATTACATTATATCTCTTCTTTTGGTTCTCGTTCCATTTGTCGCCGCTTTCCATAAGTTGAGTACGACTTCTGAGCATAACGTCCAACAGAGTCTCACCATTGGACATCTTGGGCGACCTGAAGGCTCTCGTAGGCTTTCTGCCACGCTTGTGCCCTTTTTAATTCTTTGGATGAGCCTTCCTGTACTTGGAACGCCGTTCGGATAGTTTCTTCAGTTTCTTTTTAAAGGCAGCTCTGAGCTTGTTCAGCTCCTTTATGGCTTTACGCTTGCAACGCAGTCTTCTTTCCTCTACAGCGTCACATATCATCTTCATCATGTGGAAGCAGTCAAGGGTTATCCTGGCCTGAGGGAAACAGGTCCTGACGATGCCACGCATACTGTCAGAGAAGTCCATCGTGACCTCTACTACATTGTTTCTCAGATCCCTGGGTATTTTAAGCAGTATATCAGATACCGTTTTTATTTGTGTGCTAACACAATAAGCAATGATGGTTCCCGCATGGCCATGCGCGTCCTTGTTGATGAGTATCGTATAGACATTGCGCCCGATTTTTATCGTTTCCCAGTCCCACGCACATACCTTTATGATATAAGGGAAGATACTGCTGAAAGTCGTTGCTATCTAATCCGTTCACTCGATGACAGTTATAATGAGTGCAAAGATAAGCAAACATATCCAGACCTACAAGCAAAATGTAAAAATTATGCAGAAATCCTGCGCAAACGAATGCATACGGAGCTCGTTCCTGCTGTTTCCATCCACCAGAACCAACAGGCAGGGGAAAGGAGCACGATTTGACATTAGCGAGTTCGCCCTTGTCGTAATACTCAATTATGGGCATTTTGTCCTCAGGCGTCTCTGTGAGAGAAAAGTGCACCTACCCTCTCCATCGTGTGAATTCTTGATTCTCGTTATACACCTATTCATCAATTCATCAAATTAAAGAGGGACCTTGTATTGCATGTTTATTCATATTCAGCCGCAAAATTACATTTTTTTGTAGTAATCCGTAGCTACTGAATGGCCTGTATTAAGGATTATTGGATAAAAGCTTATAAATGATTGAAAGTTTTTCCTTAACTTTGCCGTAGTAAAACACCAGTCAGATGAAAAGAATACTGTTTACCTTGATATTCATGATACCTTTGTTCACCATGGCGCAGACCTATGACCAACTATGGCGGAAGGTTGAGGAGGCTGCAAAGAGAGACTTGCCGCAATCGCAACTGACGGTCATCAGGCAGATTGCCAGGAATGCTGAGGAGGAAAAGCAGTACGGGCAACTGCTGAAAGCACAGCTCATGCTGGGCGCCGTGGAGACTGCCATTTCCCCTGACTCGCTCAGTATACAGATCAACGACATGGAGTTGCGGTATGCTCGTCTCACCGATCCGGCCCTGAAAGCTGTCTACGCTACGGCCATCGGCAAACTGTATCAGCGGCTACCGATCACCGACGACGGCCAGGGGAAAGTGAAGACATCAGGGATGTGGTTTGACAGAGCCATGGCGGATCCCGCTTTCTTAGCCACGAAGAAAGGTAGCGGATATGAACCCGCGATGGTCAAGGGCGACGACGACGCGCTTTTCTCTGACGACCTGCTGCATGTCATCGGACTGGAGACCCAGCGTTACGAAACCCTGCGACAGTTCTATGCCGGACATGGCAACCGCGATGCAGCCTGCTATACCGCCGTGCTGGCGATGCGGGAGAAGATGAACAAGATCGGCATGAAATCATGCTGCGCGACGATTGACTCGCTGCTACAGGTCTACAACGACCTGCCGGTGGCCTGTGAGCTGGCCATTCTCCGTCTCAATACGATGGACGACAACACCCCGGACGAGAAAGTGGCATTTATCCAACAGGCCTTGGAGAAATGGGGATCATGGAAGCGGGCCAACAGTCTGCGCAATAGTCTGAACAATCTGGAGCAGCCCTCGTTCACAGTCTCCACAGGCAAGACCATCGCCCTGCCCGGCAAACCCAAGACGCTGCACATACAGTCGATCCGGAATATCGGCAAGCTCAGTCTGCGCCTCTATAGACTCAATATCGGCGGAGACACACATTTGGATCCCACTGTTAACGCTGACTATACAAAACTGAAAGGCTGCATGGAGTCTTCACCTGTGGCTTCCATCGAGAGGAGCTACACGGGCCATAAGCCATGGGAGATTCTTACGGACAGCATCGTCCTTGACGGACTGCCTGTGGGAGTTTATCTGATGGAGGCCACGACAGACAACAAGAACATCACACCACGCAGAAGTCTACTGCGTGTGAGCGATGTCTTTGTGCTCAATCAGTCGTTGCCAGACAATAAACTCCGCCTTGCTGTCGTCAGTGCAACGACAGGAAAGCCGTTGCCACAAGCTAAGATACAGCTCACCACCCAATACTATAACGGAAAGGAAAGGGCAGAAAAGCAAATCCTATACACTGACAAGGACGGACAAACCGTCTATGCCTACACCAAAAATGCGCCTGACTTGGTCTACGTTTATACAGCAGACGACAAGGCTGCACCGGAGACAAATCTGAACACCTATTATAATTATTGGGAGGCATCAGACCAGACACAGCGAATCGCGGTCTACACCGACCGCGCCATTTACCGCCCCGGGCAGACGGTGCACGCATCGGCCATCGCGTGGGATGCCGATCCCAAAACTCGTGCATCCCAAGTAAAAATGAGCCAGAAACTCATGTTCTCGCTCTTGGATGCCAACTATAAGACCGTAGCCGAGAAGGCAGCAACGACCGATGAGTTCGGCACTGCTGCCGTCGACTTTACACTGCCACGAGAAGGTCTGACCGGCGCTTTCTGCGTGCATGTGAAGACTACCTCCAACGACCGCATGGGTACTGCCACCCTCCAAGTGGAAGAATACAAGCAGCCTACCTTCCAAGTAGTGTTCGACAACTATAAGGAAGCCTATCAGGCTGGCGACACTATCAGCCTGCGCGGTGTAGCTACGACTTATTCGGGTGTGCCCGTACAAAATGCAAAAGTGGACTACACCATCGTCCGCTGTGAGGGCTTGCGCTGGTTCTGGTGGGGCCGGCGTAACCAGAAGCAGGTGTTGGATAATTCTACAACAACTGCCGACGACGGATCATTCATCGTGCGCGTGCCCATGAACTATCCGGAAAACATGAAGGCGGACGGCGCCGTCTACTATGACTTTGAAGTCAATGCTAAGGTGACCGACGTGGCCGGCGAGACTCATGAGGTCGAGACCTCCCTGCCTCTAAGCAACCGCAAGGCCATGCTCAGCAGCAGTCTGAAGGATAAAATGCTGCGGGACAGTCTCATGTCTACATCATTCGCCTACAAGAATCTCTTAGGAGAGGAAGTGGACGGCATTGTGAAATACCGGTTTGACAACGGAGCCTGGAAAGAGGTGAAGACGAACACCATGTTTGTCCTGACAGACAGACTCGCTTCCGGACGGCACCGACTGGAGGCCGTGTGTGGCACCGACTCGCTAAAGAAAGACATTGTCGTCTTCACACTCAAGGACAAAGAGCCCGCTGTAGAGACACACGACTGGTTCTACGCTTCCGCCAAGCAGTTCCCCCAAAACGGCGCTCCGGTCTATATCCAGACAGGTGCGTCGGATAAGAGTGTGCAGATGTACTACACCATCTTCTCTGCCGATAAGGTCATTGAGAGTGGCAGCAAGGTCATTAATAATAATGTGTATACTCGCGCATTCAGGTATGATTCCTCATGGGGCAACGGCATCACGGTGACCACTGCGTGGGTGGTAGGCGGGAAACTCTGTGAGCACAACGTTCAAATCTCTCGTCCGGAGCCTGACACAAAGCTGCAGATGGATTGGAAGACCTTCCGCAACAAGCTGGTTCCTGGCCAGAAGGAGACCTGGACACTCCGCATTGTCTCACCTGCAGGCAAGCCAGCCCAGGCACAACTCATGGTGACGATGTTCGACAAGAGTCTTGATGCGCTCTACCCACAAGCATGGTCGTTGAACAACACCTTCTCCGTTGTTTTACCTTTTTCGGCATGGCGAGGCACCTTTGCGGCCAACGGTTATCTGTCAGGAAGTAAATATATCCGCAGTCTTTCCTGCAAGGCCTTGTCATTCACGCATTTTGACAATAGCCTTTTCTCGTGGTCCAGCGATCCAGTCTTCATCACAGGCTACGGTCGTGGCGGCAAAGGACGTGTACTGATGTCAAGGGCCATGGTAAGTATGGCCGCACCTATGGCTGCTGACGCGGAGCCGCTTGCCAAGTTGGAGAGCAGGGGAGAGGGCACGGCCATGAACGGAGTCAAGACTCTTGACAACAGCAATGGGGCAACGGGTGACCAGCCATTAAAAGCAGGACTCAGGGAGAAACTCGACGAGACAACCTTCTTCTATCCAGCCCTTTTCACGGACAACGCAGGATGCGTGAACATCTCTTTCACGCTTCCTGAGAGCGTCACGACCTGGCGGTTCTTAGGACTGGCGCACGACAAACAGATGAACAACGCCCTGATCGACGCTGAGGCTGTTACCTCTAAATCCCTGATGGTGCAGCCTAACATGCCGCGCTTTCTGCGTGAGGGCGACAAGGGCACGATTTCCACACGCATCTTCAATACCACCGATCACACTATCAACGGCACGGCCCGCCTGCAAATCGTGGATCAGGAAACGGAGAAAGTGATCGCTGAGCAGAGCAAGTCTTTCACTCTTCTTGCTAATGGCACCACGTCAGCCTCCTTTGATGTGGATGCCTCAGACCTGCTGCATCGCGCGAACGGTAAGACGCTGCTCACGGCACGGGTCCTGGCGGAAGGCGATGGCTTCAGCGATGGCGAGCAGCACTGGCTCCCCATCTTGCAGGACCGTGAAAGTATCATCACGACCATACCTTTCTATCAGCATCAGGCCGGTAAGAAAACAATAGATCTCTCGAAGCTCTTCCCAACAGACAGTCGTGACCGAAAGCTCACGCTCGAATATACGGATAATCCCGCCTGGCTCGTCATCCAGGCTATGCCCACTTTGGCAAATCCTGACAACAAGGATGCAGCCTCACTTGCTGCAGCCGTCTATGCAAACATCATAGGCAAAAAAGTGTTGACAGCTTCACCACTCATCGCTAAGACCATTGCACAATGGAAGCAGGAGAGCGGCAAGGATAACTCGCTCACAAGCCAGTTGCAGAAAAATGACGAGCTGAAGACCATGCTTCTCGACGAGACACCATGGGTAGCTAATGCCGACGATGAGACGGAGCGCAAGCACCGGCTTACTGACTATCTCGACGGGAATCAGCTCGATTACCGCACTACTGACTGCATCAATAAGTTGCAGTCGCTGCAAAATGCCGACGGCTCCTTCTCATGGTGGCCGGGGATGGACGGAAGTACCTACATGACTATGAATGTGGTGGAGACCCTCGTAAGACTCAACAAAATCGTCGGTCAACAAGATGCGCTTGGCGAGATGATCAGCAAAGGCTTCCGGTTCCTCAACCGCAGAATGGCGGACGAAGTGGCAGAATTGAAGAAAATGGAGAAAAAAGGGATCAGAACTCTGGTACCGAGTGAGGTAGCCTGCCATTGGCTCTATGCTTCAGCACTCTCTAAGCAGCCTCTTACGGCGGACAGAAGCTACCTGGTCAATCTCCTCGATAAGTCGGCTACCCAGTTGACCATCTACGGCAAAGCCGGCACAGCGGTGATTCTTGCGCAATATGGAAAGATACGGCACGCAAAGGAATACATCGAGAGTATCCGCCAGTATTCGGTTTACACGGAAGAGGCAGGACGCTACTTTGATACGCCTCACGCGATGTACAGTTGGTGCGACTACCGCATCCCTTCGCAGACATTTGCCATCGAGGCCCTACACCTTGTTGAGCCGGATGATACACTCAGCATTCGGCAGATGCAGCAGTGGCTGTTGCATGAGAAACGCACGACGGGATGGTCAAACTCCATCAATGCTGTCAATGCTGTGTATGCCTTCTTGATGGATGGAGGTATAGGGAGACTCGCTCCGACGATGAATGGAGAGCAGGAAGTCACGATGACGGTAGATGGAAAGGTAATTTCCCTGCCGGAAGCCACCAGTGGAATAGGCTGTGTGAAGACGACCATGAATGGCAACGATGTCCATGAACTGACTATACGGAAAAGTACGACGGGTACATCGTGGGGTGCTGTCTATGCACAGTTCACGCAGAAAGCGTCGCATGTGAAGGCCGTAGCCTCCGGTCTGACCATTAAACGGGAGATTACGGAAGCGCCCACGACACTCGCTGTTGGCAAAAAGGTGACCGTGCGTATCACTATTATTGCCGATCGTGACTACGACTTTGTGCAGGTACAGGATAAACGCGCCTCTTGCCTGGAACCGGCCAACGCATTAAGCGGTTACCGCAACGGATGTTACCAGAATCCGAAAGACAATGTGACCAATTATTTCTTTGACCATCTGAGAAAAGGTCGTCATATCGTCGAGACAATCTATTATGTAGACCGTATGGGAGACTACACCTCGGGCATCGCCACCGTCCAGTGTGCCTATGCGCCGGCATTTGGCGGGAGAGAAGAAGGAAAGGCCATTGAGGTTAAAAAGTAGAGAATAAGAATGAATCAAAAAAGTTAAAAGATACTCATGAGAAAACAGATAGTGCCCTTGTTGGTATTCCTGCCGCTTTGGCTCCATGCCCAGGTCATCAGCACGTCATCGAAAATGATCGACTGCGGCCAGGTGGTTTTCAAACAACCAGTAAAGGCTGAATTCACCTTAAAGAATACGGGTGACAAGTCTTTGGTCATCAGTCAGGTGCGCACATCGTGCGGTTGTACGACAGTCTCTTTTCCCAAGGAAGCCATTGCCCCCGGCAAAGCCTTTTCTGTGAACGCTATATATGACGCCAGGCAAATGGGACATTTCCAAAAGGAAATCGGAGTGTACAGCAACGCATCCGAGAAACCGCTTCTGCTGACAGTTAAAGGTGTGGTAGTTCAGAAAGTGAGCGATTTCAAAGGCAAATATCCCTATGTCATTGGTACCATGATGGCTGATAAAAACGAACTGTTCTTTGATAATGTCAACCGTGGTGATATGCCTGTTGAGCAGATTCATGTCATGAACAATGGAGACGATGTTGTCAGTCCACAACTTATGCACTTGCCACCCTATCTCAAAGGAGAAGTGAAGCCTTCACGAATAGGGCCGGGACGCTCGGCTACCATTACGTTGCAGATAGACTCAAAGAAGTTGAGTGATCTTGGATTATCGCAGACCTCGATCTATCTCGGAAGTTTCCCTGGAGACAAAGTGTCACCAGAAAAAGAGATTACAGTCAATGTCATCCTTATGCCGGCGTTCAGCGGACTCACCAAAACACAGCGGGTCAATGCCCCCATATTGCAACTTTCTAAAGGACAGATTGACATTGGGTCATTTGAAGGAAAGAGCAGGAAGAAAGATGAGCTCCTGATTACCAACATCGGTAAATCTTCCCTGTCCATCCGATCCTTACAAGTCATAAGCGCAGGACTCGAAGTGTCGCTCAGCAAGCGCAATATTGATCCAGGAGAAACAGCCAAACTCAAAGTTACCGCAATTAGGGATATGATAGACCGCGCACGGTCGAAACCGCGAATTCTGATGATCACCAATGATCCTACACAGGGGAAAGTAATCATTAATGTTGATGTGAAATGAACCTTAAGATAGAGATAGACAACGGCAGCGGTTTCTGTTTTGGCGTGACCACAGCCATCCATAAGGCTGAAGAAGAACTTGCCAAAGGAAACAAGCTCTATTGCCTTGGCGACATTGTACATAACGGGATGGAGGTGGAGCGCCTGCACGGGCAGGGGCTTGTCACCATTGATCATCAG
Source organism: Hallella multisaccharivorax DSM 17128 (assembly GCF_000218235.1). Taxonomy (GTDB): domain Bacteria; phylum Bacteroidota; class Bacteroidia; order Bacteroidales; family Bacteroidaceae; genus Prevotella; species Prevotella multisaccharivorax. The sequence continues at coordinate 1,832,577 of NZ_GL945017.1, forward strand.
CAGCTCCGTGAGCTCCGTAATGCGAAAGTACTGTTGCGGGCTCATGGAGAGCCTCCTGAAACTTACGAGATTGCCAGGCAGAACAATATTGAAATTATCGACGCCACCTGTCCTGTAGTGCTGGCTTTGCAGAGGAGAATCAAGCACAAATGGGCCGACAGCCAAAACGCACAAACCGTCATTTTCGGGAAAAAAGGACATGCCGAAGTGCTCGGACTCGTTGGTCAGACTCATGGAGAGGCCATTGTAGTAGAAAGTTTAGAAGAAGTAAAACAGAAGCTCGACTTCATCAAGGACATCAATCTTTATTCACAAACTACAAAAAACCTTGATGAGTACCGGCGCATCGTCGATTATATACAAAACCATATCTCGCCCTCCACAGCTTTCAAGAGCTACGACACTATCTGCCGGCAAGTGGCCAACCGTATGCCCCACATTGCCGAATTTGCAGCCCATCACGATGTCATTCTGTTCGTTAGTGGACGTAAAAGCAGCAACGGTCATGCGCTTTTCACACGCTGTAAAGAGGTGAACGCCAACAGCCACCTCATAGAGCGTGAGGAAGAGATAGACTACAGCTGGTTTGACGGGGCACAGACAGTAGGCATTTGTGGTGCTACCAGTACGCCCAAATGGCTGATGGAAGAATGCAGGAATGCTATTCTACATTACTGATTTATATCAATTAGGTTGATTTCTGTCAAAAACTATCACAAATTCTGTACTAATCCTGACAAATTGTTTGTGGGAAAAGATCTTCTTTTTAACTTTGCAGCGTCAAAAGAATAACAGGAGCAACATTAAAAGAAAAGACTCCAAAGTAAGAGAGGCACTAATGAGTCTGTTATGTTTCAATTTAAAAAGAAAGGATAACACTATGAAGAAGATTGTATTCACACTCGCAGCAATGATGACCATGACCCTGGCTTTTGCAGAGGGAGAGACATCCACCAAGGATAACGCAGCAGTGGCAGCAGAGGTTCAGAAATATGAGATGAACATCAATGTGAACGCTCTAGCCCGCACACTGGGACTGAGCAGTGATGAGATTGATGCTGTCAACTATATCAGCGAGGATCTCCACCGCGACATGAAAAAGGCTGGTGCTGCAGAGGGAGAGGAACGCGACAGACTCTACAAGAAGTCTATCAGGCACAACTTGTCTTACATGCACGCTGTGCTCGACAACGATCAGTACCGTGAGTATGTCAAACTGCTCAACGTTACTCTCAACAACCGTGGTTTGAACAAATAAGCTGTTACAATCCAATACATCTATAGGGCGGTCAGAAAATGGCTGCCTTTTTTAGTGCTCTTCCTCTTCCACCCACTTGTCATCATACTTTACGAACCCCATCTCTTTTGCACGCCCTAATAGCCATAAGGCTTCCTTGTCTGTACAGTTGTATTGATCGCGTAACGACTTTGTAAAGTCTTTACGTTGCATGATGTGGTCGGGTTGGATGTCAAGGATGTCTTTCACCGTCTGATGCAAACGCTCTGTACTGAAATGACGACGTCGATGATGATAGCGATTGAGGGCTACCAAGGTCAGACAGGCTATGACAATCACAATAATAATGGTTGTTGTGCTCATACTCGTTAGTTTAATTTAGTTTTAGCAATTGGCTCTGATAACATTACTACCTATCTCGTAGATTAATGCGCTAAAGTTAATAAAAATATCGATTAAATGCAACCGTTTTCTGCTTTTCTGTTATTTATTTAATTTTTTTTTGGACTTGCTAAATACAATAGTAACAACTCAGTCTTTTCAGGCATGACAAATTCCGAATGACTATTTCTTAGTCATTCTCAGCAAAGAGTTCATCGAAGAAGTTCTCCTTGGGAGGCCATGTCGGAGACGAGCGTCCTAAAGCATCCTGCAACCTTTGTCTTGACTTTCAAGATTCTAATGGCTCCCTCGCTGGAGTTGTTGTGGTGCGGAACTTCATCATGTTCAAGGAATGTGAAAATGTATTGTTCGCATTTTATCAGTCCTTTCTGCAATGTTTGGAAGTCTTTCTTTTCCTTGCTCTCAAACGGTGAGACATCCATCAGCCGAAATATCTCCGGTTGAGCTTATAGCAGAACTCATTGGGATAGAGCTGCCGGAAATCTGCTTTAACATCGTGATATGTGTCAAGAATACTATGCTTGGCATTGCTGATGGATATGTGTACCCACGGGAGCACCCTACCGACGATGGTCTTGTCCTTCATGCCATAAGCCTCATCTGGCAACCACACTATTCTTGACGAGTGTTGAATAAGAACTGGTGGCATCAGTCGCTGCCTCCACCTTCGCATCTATTGACCTCTTTATCCTGTCTTCCTCCGTTACGGCCTCAAGTCAGGTATGACCATCATCTTGATGTGACCGACTTTTTTACCGTACTGTACTTCTTGGTTGGCGTATCTATGGGGACAGCACTTTCCGCCATGACAAGGACTGCCTTTTCCCGTTGACTTCCGTGCCCCCGTTTGAGAAGATTTCACTTAGTCTTTAATATTGGGCTCTTCAAGTCCAAGTCCCTTCTTCTTGTCAATTACCTTAAGATAAAGCCCTATGAAAAGGGCGGCGACACCAAGGCATGCAAGCATCACCAATGGCCATGTATAATTAAGTTTAGTTGGATCGGTTACTCCGACATTCGTCTTGTCGAGCACTTTCCCGATGAGTAATGGAAACAGCCACAAGCCGATGTTCTGAATCCAGAAAATCAAGGCATAGGCGGAACCTATGATCTTCGGTGCTACAAGCTTTGGCACTGAAGGCCACAGCGCAGCAGGTACAAGGGAGAACGAAGCGCCTAAAACGAGAATGGTGACATAGGCCACAATAGCACCACCTATAAGATTGCCTTTAAATACGGGAAGAATGAAGGCGAATGTCAGGTGGCAGAAAATGAGCAGGAAAGAACCAAGAATCAGCATTGATGCGGCCTTACCCTTATGATCTACGTAATTGCCAAGGATTGGGGTGATGCCAACAGCAAGCAGCGGGAACACAGCAAAAATAGATTCTGCTGACTGGCGCTCGAACCCCATATAGCAGTAGCCAAGGAGGAAGACCACGGAAAGGACCATCAGAATGTATTTCGCAGCCTTATTCTTTTGGAAATTACTTGCAAACGATGTAGCAGCGACGATCAACATGATGATATACTGTACGTAGGTAACAACATTCGATGCCCAGAAACTATTAGGTTCAAGAGCATGGAATGTCAGGTTGCATTGCAACATGTTTACTGCATACTTCTGGAATGGGAAGATAGCTGAGTAATAAAGTACGCACAGCAAACTCACGAGCCAGAAACCTTGGGAAGAGAGTATCTTTCCAAGATCGCTGATCTTGAACGGATCGTCCTTTTCCTCAGCCTCGTGAGTCTGCGAGTCAAGTTTTTTATCCATGAAGAAATACACTACCAGCATGATGAGTGCAATGCAGAGTAATACCACTCCGAAAGCAACCGAACGACTCACGTCAATCTTTCCACCGAGCTTGGCAAAAAACGGTGAGAAAATCATCACTGTTGCCACGCCCAAACGGGCAAGTGCCATCTCGGAGCCCATGGCAAGAGCCATCTCGCGACCCTTGAACCACTTTACGATACCTCGGCTAACGGTAATGCCTCCCATCTCAGTGCCACATCCAAAAATCATGAAGCCAATGGCTGCAAGCTTTGCTGAGGCAGGCATGCCCTTATAGAAAGGAGAGACGCCCAGTTCGTCGAAGACAGGTATGTAATTGAGATTATCGGTAAACCATTTTTCCAAACCACTTCCGATGAAGTTTTCACTAATGGCGTAGTACTTGATGCATGCACCAGCAAGCATCACACAACCTGATAGCAGCGCTGTGAAGCGCACGCCCATCTTGTCTAGAATGATTCCTGCAAATATGAGGAAGAAAGCGAATACGTTGAGGAATGTCTCAGCACCCTGCATGGTACCGAATGCCGTAGAATCCCAATGGCGCTGTGAGAGCATGAGATCCTTGATAGGAGATAGGATGTCTACGAAGATGTAGGCACAGAACATTGCCAGTGCCAATAGCAGGAGGGCCGTCCAGCGTAGGGCAGCGGAATCTCTTAGTGTTTTTGTTTCTGTCATATTGATTGAAAATAACTATTTCTCTTTATTTCTTCAGCCATTTGTCAAGCCAGTTGAAAAAGGTTCGCTGCCACAGAATACCATTTTGTGGTTTCAGTACCCAGTGATTCTCATCTGGGAAAATAAGAAGCTCAGCAGGGATGCCTTTCAGGCGTGCGGCATTGAAGGCGCCAAAGCCCTGGTTGGCATTGATGCGGTAGTCCTTCTCACCATGAATGCAGAGTATTGGCGTATCCCAGCTGCTGACAGCCCTATGGGGGCTATTTTCATAAGTGCGCTTGGCTGCATCGGTAGCATCCTGATTCCAGTAAGCATCGTCATACTCCCAGTTAGAGAACCAAGCCTCTTCAGTATCCGTGTACATCGATTCAAGGTTGAAAGCACCGTCATGAGCGATGAAACATTTGAAGCGCTTGTTGTGGTGACCGGCAAGATAATAGACGGAGAAACCACCGAAACTGGCGCCAACAGCACCCAATTTGTCCTTGTCGACATAGGGCAGATTTGTTGCGGCATCATCAATGGCAGAGAGATAGTCGTTCATGCATTGACCAGTCCAGTCGCGTGAGACCTCCTCATTCCATGCAGAACCGAAGCCGGGGAGACCACGACGGTTGGGTGCTACGATGACATAGCCATGGGAAGCCATGATGAAAAAGTTCCAACGATAGCTCCAGAACTGCGAAACTGGGCTTTGCGGTCCACCCTCACAATATAATAATGTGGGATATCTTTTATTGGCATCGAAATGAGGCGGCAGGATAATCCAGACGAGTTCCTGCTTACCATCAGTCGTAGCCACCCAGCGCTGCTGCACTGTAGGCATGGCAAGCTGGTCAAGAATCTGCTTATTCTCATCCGTAATCTGGATCAGAGCAGAAGCTTTTGGCTTCTTGTTGTTGGGTGTCAGCACGTAGAGGTCATCGGGATGCAGCATCGAATGCTTGGTAACAAGCAACTGATTGTTTTTGGCGCCCGTACCAAGCATTTGCAGAGAACCGTAGTCCGCCCATTCATCCTTGCTCAACTGCATCACATTGCCATTGAGGTTAGTCTGATAGACGTTCACGGTCGCATGCCAACAGCCAAGGAAATAAAGTGTCTTGCTGTCGTTGCCCCAGGCAAAGGCATCTACGTTAGAGTCAAAGCTCTCGGTCACATACTTCTTTTCACCTGTCTGCAAGTTCATGACACAAAGACGGTTACGATCACTTTCATAACCGTCGTGGGCCATGCTCTGCCACGCCACATACTTGCCGTCAGGGGAGAACTGAGGATTGACATCGTAACCCACCTGCATATCGCCTTTCTGATGATTGACGGCTTGCTCACGCATGCTTTTGGTCGGATCAATCTTGGGCTCCTGATAGCCATCCGGCTTGCAGAGATCCCGCGTCGTTTTCTCGTTCAAATAATAAAGGTAAATATCTGCGTCAGTCGAGACAGCATAGTCAACACCCGTCTTTTTACGACAGGTGTAGGCAATGCTTTTAGAGTCTTTGCTCCAGTCAAGTTGCTCCAACCCACCGAAAGGAGCCATCGGACATTCATACGGCTCGCCATTGAGAATGTCTGTACCATCGTCCACTTTATTGTCGTTGACATTGGCAACGAATGGATGGGCCACACTCTCAACGTAATGGTCCCAGTGGCGATAGTTGAGATCGGTCACAACTCTGCCTGTGGCAAGAGGCAGGTCTTCTGGATTCTTCTTGATGGACTCGTGATAAGGCAGACTCTTGACGAGAATGACTTTAGAGCCATCTGGAGAGAATTTGAATCCTTCAATATCAATCTTTGAATCGGTAAGCTTCACGCGCCCCGATCCGTCAGGACTCATCTTCCATAGTTGACCACCACAGAGAAAGGCTATTTTCGTGCCATTCTCTATCCATGCGGGATCGCTCTCACTTTTCTCATTGGTAGTGAGAAGCGTAGGCTTGACAATGGCTTTGCCGGTTTTAATGCTTTGTATATAAAGTACTGTGTGACTTTTATTTTCCTTAATGCTATAATAGCTCACTTGGTAAACCACCCGCCTGCCATCAGGGGAGGCAGCGGCAGAACCGATGCGTCCCATTGCCCAAAGAGCTTCAGGTGACATTAAGTCTGACTTCAGCGTGATGTTACTTTTCCCAATCATGGTTGATGCATCTGCCATGGGAGTACCGAGCAACATGGCACCCATGACGCATGCTAATATATTATTCATAAATATTATTTTTTGCGGTTTTGCTGTTGCCTCATCTGTTCTTGCTGCATCTGCTGGAGAGCCTGCATACGGGCAGCGAGACCACTCATCTTCTTAGGGTTGTCTTTGTTTTCTTGATAGCGACGTTCAAGAATAGCTAAAAGTTTTTCATCGTTGGTGGTCTTGCGGAGCACAAACATGATAATAGCTGAGAAGAACAGTGAGATGAAATAATAGAAGTTAAGACCTGCAGAGTAATCGTTGAACATGAAGAAGAACATGAGTGGCATGAGATACATCATCCACTGCATCATTTTCATCTGTTCCGCCTGTTGGCCAACCATCTGATCTTTCTGCAACTGCATGGTAAACCAAGAATAGAGCAGCTGTGCACCAACGAAGAGAATACAGGTCAGCGAAAGATGATCGCCGATGACAGGCAGTGTATGCCCCCACTCAATAATGGGATCATAGGTGGAAAGATCATGTATCCATAAGAAGCTCTCGCCACGAAGCTGAATGGCATTAGGTACAAAATTGAACATGGCAACCCAGATAGGCATTTGGATCAACATAGGCAGGCAGCCGCTGAGGGGGGAAACCCCATACTTGGAATACTCTGCCATCATAGCCTGCTGCTTCTGCATTGCATCCTCTGGCTTATCGAACTGCTTGGTAGCTTCGTCGAGCTTCGGCTTGAGGACACGCATCTTCGCAGACGACATATAGCTCTTCTTCACCATCGGATAGGTGATGGCCTTAAGCAATAGAGTGATGAGGATGAGCACGATGCCCATGTTGAAGCCCCATGACGTAAGCCAGGTAAAGACCGGCATAGTGAACCATCGGTTAATGATTCGGAAAAGTGGCCAACCAAGATAGACCAGTCGCTCCAAGTCAAGATCTTTGCCAAAGGAGCTTTCTTTCTCTACCTTCTTAAGTGTATAAAAATCGTTGGGACCGTAATAGAACTCCAACTCTGTGGCTTTCTTCCCACTCGGGTCGAAGGCAGTCTTCATATTTGCCTTGAAGTCCTTAAGGTAACGGACCTTCCAGTTGTCTTGTGACTCCTTATTGTAAACGGTGCTCTCAAGATCTGCACCCTTATCGAAACCATCTTTCGAAATGATGACCGTTGAGAAGAACTGGTTTTTAAACGCTACCCAATCCATCGACTCCTTAGTAGTCTGCTGTTTAGAAGCTGCATTACTCAGATAGTCAGTGCCGCCCTCAGAATTTTTCCAGTCGAGTCGCGCATAGCGGTTCTCAAAGTTAAAGCCACGCTCCTGCTGTCTAACCGTTTCGTGCCAATTGATATTGAGGCGTGAGGTGTTCGGGTCAAACAAACCAGTCATACCCGTAGCCTTGATGCTAAGGTGGAGCATATAGTCCTTACCCAAACGATATGCAAGGACAAGCTGCCTGCCCTCTCCTGCTTCAGCGGTGAGCGTTACCGTTGAATCAGTAATAGCAGACGGAGTGAAATATAATTCAGAAGTGCTGATGTTCATTTCCTTAGCCACAAGCGTATAGTCGAGTGACTGGCGGTTGCCCTTGAACAATGTAACACCATGGAGGTCGTCAAGTGCTCCGCTTTTATCGGCCATGTTATGACCAATAAACTGCCTGGAACCCTTGGGATTCTTCAAATAAGCTTTAACTACGGTGGCTCCTTTAGTAGAGAGAGTTAATGCCACCTTCTCATTACTTAGGATGATATCTTGCGCATTGCCTGTAAGCGCCTTATGGAAGAGAGCGGTAGTGTCTTCCGCTACTCTTTGCTTTGCGGTCTGCTGTCGTTTTAGCAAGGCCACTCTTGCGGCTTGCTCAACTTTGGCGCGATTAGCCTGTTCGATAGAGTCTTTGACGAAAGCTGCACGGCGCTCCTGCTCCGACGGCTGCGAATAAATACTGAAACCGATGAGCAGAGCGGCTATGAGTACAAAGCCTATGATTGAATTCTTGTCCATTTATTTTTGATGATTTTCTATAGCAGTCTTCACAAAGTCAAGGAAGAGTGGATGTGGATGAAGCACTGTCGACTGATATTCGGGGTGAAACTGTGTACCTATGTACCATTTGAGCGAGGGTATCTCCACAATTTCCACCAGATCGCTCTCTGGATTTCGACCAACACACATCATGCCATTGCGCTCAAACTCTTTCTCAAAATCATTGTTGAACTCATAGCGGTGGCGGTGGCGCTCCTGGATATGCTCTTGTTTATAGATATTAAACACGCGCGAGCCCTGTTTCAAGTCGCACTCGTAGGCTCCCAAACGCATGGTACCACCCATATTGGTAATGTTTTTCTGCTCCTCCATGATGTCGATAACATTGTGGGGAGTTGTCTCATCCATTTCTCGGCTGTTGGCATCTTTGTAGCCCAGTACATTGCGAGCAAACTCGATGACCATCATCTGCATGCCAAGGCAAATACCAAAGGTGGGAATATCGTGCTCACGACAATATTTGGCTGCCACGATTTTTCCTTCGATACCACGTTGGCCAAATCCTGGGCAGATGACGATTCCGTCTTGCCCTTTCGTCTTCTCCCCCACGTTCTCCGAAGTGAGATATTCTGAATTGATAAAGGTGATAACGGTCTTATGGTCATTATAAGTGCCCGCTTGTGAGAGACTCTCACGAATACTTTTGTAAGCATCCTGCAGATCGTATTTACCAACGAGGCCGATATGCACCTCTTCGGTAGCCTTGCTTCTGCGTTCAAGAAAAGCTTTCCATGGTCCCAATGCAGGCGTAGGTCCAACGGTTTCACCCACTTTGCGAAGGATTGCGGCATCAAGGCCTTGGTTCTGCATATTTACAGGCACCTCGTAGATGCTGGGGAGATCCTCGCTTTGCACCACACAGTCGATGTCAACATTGCAGAATGCTGCAACCTTTTTGCGAATACCGTCATTAAGATGTTTCTCAGTACGAAGCACAAGAATGTCAGGCTGAATGCCGACACTCTGCAGCTCCTTTACACTGTGTTGGGTAGGTTTAGTTTTCAATTCCCCTGCCGCCTTAAGATAAGGTATATAAGTTAGATGGATGTTGACTGCATTTTTACCCAACTCCCACTTCAACTGGCGAATGGCCTCAAGAAAGGGAGCACTCTCGATGTCACCAATGGTGCCTCCTATCTCAGTAATGACAAAGTTGTAGTGGTATTTGGAGCCAAGTAGCTTGATGTTTCGCTTAATCTCATCGGTGATGTGGGGTACCACCTGGATAGTCTTTCCAAGATAATCGCCGCGGCGCTCTTTGTCAATGACCAATTTATAGATACGTCCAGTCGTCATGGAATTGGCCTTTGTCGTCTTGATATCCGTGAAACGCTCATAGTGGCCAAGATCGAGGTCCGTCTCCATACCGTCAACGGTGACATAGCATTCGCCATGCTCATAAGGATTAAGCGTGCCTGGATCAATGTTGATATAGGGGTCGAACTTCTGGATAGTAATATTGTAGCCTCTTGCCTGAAGAAGCTTTCCTATCGACGATGAGATAATTCCCTTTCCAAGTGAGGAAACCACACCGCCAGTGACGAAAATGTATTTTGTTTCTGCCACAATCTGTGAGGATATTAAGTAATTATAAACAATTTGTTGCAAAGTTACGGCAATTTTACGAGATAAACAACAAATCAATTTAGAAATCATTTTATATTTCTTCCTTGGTCGTTTCTTTCACTTTTGCTACCTTTGCAGTGTTTTAATTTTCATCATGATGATTAAGTTTCAGAAATATATCTTTCTTGTGTTTTTGCTTCCGCTCTCCCTTTATGGCTGGAGCGAAAAGGCGCCTCAACATCGTTGGCGCAGCACTTACTCTGATGAAATGTCGAAGATCATGCGGCGTTATACTGATGCATTGATTGCTTACAGAGATTCTATTTATAACGATTCCACACAGGCCCATGCGCTCAACCCTATTGATACCGCACCTTATTTTTTGCCACTGACTTTTTACAGTGACGTGGCTGGGAATGCATTTTCTTTGGATAAGACTCTGACGGGAACGGATAAGCATTTGCTTTCGGTCTATCTTAAGCATCCGGAATTGGTGACAGAGACCGACCGGCAATTAGAGCAGAAAGGGTCTGTCATCAAGCCGAAGACGGTGGCGGAGAATCCCTCCGCCTTTGTGAATAAGTCCGCACCAAAAGACCCAGAAGCCTTGCCGATGGATCTTATAGTCTTTAAACCCAATTTTTGGGATTTTGGCGGGGATTACTATTTGCAATTCCTGCAAAACTATCTCTCTGGCAATTGGTATCAAGGCGGCGAGAGCAACTATTCGATGATGGGAGCAGTGACGCTGACAGCCAACTACAACAATAAGCAGAAAGTGAAATGGGACAATATGCTGGAGATGAAATTCGGTATGCAGACCACCAAGAGCGACTCCGTTCACCACACGCGACCTACAGAGGACATGCTCCGCTATACCGGGAAACTCGGTCTTCAGGCAGCAAACAAATGGTATTATACCTTCCAACTCATAGCCCAAACGCAGTGGGCACGACACTTTAATACCAATAGTAATTATGTACAGTCGGACATTTTTTCCCCGCTCAACGTCAATGCCTCAATTGGTATGGACTATAATGTGGACTTGCTGAAGGGAAGGCTCAAAGGCAGTATTCATCTCGCACCATTTGCCTACAACTTAAAATATGTGGGCAGACTGGCTTTGGCCGCCAACAATGGCATCGACAGCGGGCATCACTCTTTGCACGACTTTGGCTCCCAGACGACCATTGACCTCAATTGGAATATTACGGATAATTTCTCGTGGAGGACCCGCCTCTATGGATATACAACTTACAAACGCATGGAAGCAGAATGGGAAAACACATTGTCTTTCCAGTTCAACCGATATTTTGCTACAAAGGTTTATCTCTATCCTCGGTTTGACGATGGCAGAATGCGTGATGACAAGTTAGTATACTGGATGTTCAGGGAATATTTCTCGGTAGGTCTCTCCTATAGCATCTAAGGCCGTGGCACAATGACAAGCAGGCTGTGACGGCATCGCTTCATCACCAATGTCGAAAAAGCTCAAAGCCAAACTTACAGCCTATCGTGCGGTTGCCCTTACCATTGCTGACGAAGATGCCTGCCGACAGCAGCCTTGTCGTAAAACCGTAGCCTAACTCTATGTAAGGATGAATATGATCCACATCGAGCCATGAGACATAAAAGCGCTCCATTTCCATATAATGCCCAGCTATAGGCAGCCAGCTCAAAAGCATCAATGGGCTCTCATAAGTCATGTTTCCACGCAGATAGTAGGATGATGCGTTATATGAGTTGCTTCTGAGCAATTCAAACTCGCCGCTCCAGTCGTCATTCCAGCCGCCGGGGATGTTATTCTCTCTGAAGTTTTCATAGTTAAGAAAATAAGTGTTTCTTCCCTTGTGGCTATAGAAGCCTGACCCTAAGCGCGTTTGAAGCGACTGCAGGCGATTGAGGTGATGAATATATTCGGCATTGAACTCAAATCGCGTATACTTCATGTTTGATTTCATAATCCCGTTGATGCCACGGTCATAGTCAAAGGTGAAGATAGGCCCTGTCCACCCCCATGGGCGATATTGTAATTCTAATACCGGCGCGAACGCAGTATATTCTGACGGTTTATCAAGAAAATGAAAGAATCCCGGATTGACAGCAGCATATCTTTGAAACAGCGAACCTATTTGAAACCCTAAACGACTGTTGATATCAAAGTTAAGGATGAGGCGGGAATCTGCTTGACGAAACTCATTAAAGTTCTTAGGCGATATCACCGGCTTCAGGTCACCTGATTGTGGAGAGATCATCATTTCTTTCTCTATCAGGTTGTTGCTAATATGATTGCCGTTTCCTATCTCGAACTTAACATATCGGTTTTTTCTTCTGCTCATATAATAATAGATGGGCAGGCGGAAATAGAATTGATGGAGCTTGAACGAGTAGCCTGACCGGAAGCGGCCAAGCAGCTCACTGTCGTACCCAAGCTGATAGCTTGCATGGACATCAAACTTATAGGTAAAACCCCTGCCTCGGCTGTAGCTCATATACAGTGGATTGAGCATGGGATTCACACGCAGATAGCCCTGACTGTTTTGCCCAAAATGCATCTTCACACGATTGAGGACGTTATTGCCTACAGCATCCCAGAAGATCGTTTTAACCCAGTTGTGCTTCTTCCGTACAGTATCCTGGAGCCGATCTGAATCCCTGTTAGCATAGGAAGTCACCATTTCCTGGTACATCCTTGACTCATTTTCATTGAGACTGTCAGGCCTTACCTGGGCCATGAGAAGCGGGTCATTGAGCTCTTGCCGGCCATCAAGACGCAAGGTGTCCTTTAGTCCGAAAAAGGACCGATAGTGTGCGGATACCTTATTGCCGAAAAACCGGAAATAGAAGAGCGCCTCACAGTCCCTGGGGAAGAGAGAACTGGCACCTCTCTCGCCCATTTCCATCGACACCCAAGAGTGAATCATGTCGTATTCGCTCTTGTAATTACAGCTGATGATTCGTCCAGTAAGCTTGTCTATAGATGCGTTTCCACGTACGAGCTGCGTGTTAGAGCGACGGCCATAAAAACGGATATTGACCGTGTCACCGCTCTCGCCATATATCTTATACTTATAGAAACGGAAATTATTGGGATGGAAAGGAGAAAGGATGGTATTGCCACAAAGGGTCTCACTATAGATGGTTGGCGTCATATACCGATTGAAACTGGCCATTGTCCGTCTATATCCTGGAATTGTAGTGATACGAATCAATGGCTTGATATCAAAGTCATTATAATCTCTTAGTTGGACCTTTGAATAACTCTCGGTGAGAAACTCTCTCCGTTCTCCGCGGGCAATGATATAGGCCGAAGGCACCAACAAGAGTATTGGGTTTCGTTTGTCAACACGGAGAGAGGCGCGCGCATAGGAAAATGTCGTCTTGGGAGCATGAACAGTATCAATCGCTGTAGCATAAGTATGGACACGCCGAAGCAGGGAGAACTTATTGTCCTTTCTTGCCGCGGCATACAATGGCAGGAGCATTAGAAGCCCAACTATCACACGTCTCATTCCAAATCGCTGAGTTCCAGCCATCTCATTTCTTTTTCATCAAGCTCTTCCTTAAGCTGTGGCAGCCGCTTGCTCTTCTCCGTGAGCTCGTCTACCGACAGTTTTCCGCTGCATAGCTCCGTCTCCAGCAGCTTCTGCTCGTCTTCGAGGACTGTGATGTCCTTGCTGAGCTGCTCTAACTCGCTCTTCTCCTTGAACGACAGCCGGCGGCGGGTGTCGTGATGATAGTCTTTCTTGCTTTTCTTAGGCTCATTAGGCGTCTTAGACTTGTCAGCCCCCTCCTTCGGCTTCAAGGCCTTCCATTCGCGGTATTGAGTATAGTTGCCAGGAAAATCCTTGATGATGCCGTTACCTTGGAAGACAAGCAGATGGTCGACGACCTTGTCCATGAAATATCGGTCATGGCTGACCACGATGACACACCCTGGGAAATCCTGCAGATACTCCTCCAGCACCTGCAAGGTCTGAATGTCGAGATCATTAGTAGGCTCATCCAATACAAGGAAGTTAGGGTTCTTCATCAGTACCGTACAAAGATAGAGCTTTCGTCGTTCGCCTCCACTGAGCTTGTAGACATAGTTTTGCTGTTGTTCAGGCGTGAAGAGGAAATAGTTGAGAAACTGTGACGCGGTCATTTTCCTTCCGCCGCCTAAATCGATGTAGTCTGCGATGTCCGTAATGATGTCGATTACTTTCTGGTCTTCTCTGAATTTCAGTCCGTCCTGCGAGAAATAGCCGAAGCGCACGGTCTCGCCGATGTCGAACTTGCCGCTGTCCGCCGTCACGAGGCCTAAGAGCATTTTGATGAATGTAGATTTTCCCGTGCCGTTGTTGCCCACGATGCCCATTTTCTCAAAACGCGCGAAGTTGTAGTAGAAATTATCGAGAATGATTTTCTCATTTCCACGTGCGTCGGTGAACTTCTTCGACACGTACTGGCACTCGAAGATCTTTGATCCGATATAAATATTGCCGGCCTTAAGCCGCATCTGCCGTTCCTCTATGCGTTGACGGGCACGTTGTTGCAGCTCATAGAAGGCCTCCTCGCGGAAACGGGCCTTGTGGCTGCGCGCCTGAGGCGTAGCACGCATCCATTCAAGCTCCCTGCGAAATAGGTTGTTGGTGCGTGCCAGCTCGGCACGCCGGTTATCGATGCGCTCCTGTCGCTTATCGAGATAGTAGCTGTAATTGCCACGATAGGTGTAGATGGTCTCATCGTCAAGCTCAAGGATGACATTGCACACATGGTCGAGAAAGTAACGGTCGTGGGTGACCATGAGCAGCGTCAGCTTGGAGCGGGAGAGATAGTTCTCCAGCCACACAATCATGTCCAGGTCGAGGTGGTTCGTGGGCTCGTCGAGGATGAGAAAGTCTGGCTCTGTGATGAGCACATTGGCCAGTGCTACACGCTTCTGCTGCCCACCGCTAAGCTCTTTCATGGGTTGTGAGAGATTCTCGATATGGAGCTGCGTGAGTATTTGCTTAGCTTTCAACACCCGTTCGGACTCGCCATGATGGTTGAAGCATGCATCCAGTACTGATTCTTCCGGATCAAACCTTGGTGTCTGTTCAAGATAGCCTACGCAGACATCGTTATGGAAAATGATGGAGCCGCTGTCGTAGCCCTCGCGGCCGGTGATGATCTCCAAGAGCGTTGACTTGCCAGTCCCGTTTTTGGCGATGAGGCCTGTCTTCTGCCCCTCGGCCACAGAGAAGCTGATCTGGTCAAAGAGTGTCTGTGCTCCGAAGCGCTTCGTTAAGTTCTGTATGTCTAAATAGGGTGTCATTGTTTAATGTCGTTGAGTATCTGTCCGATATAGTCGAGCACCTCTTCCCTACCCGTCCTTCTGTCGGCACTGGTGATGAAATAGGTCGGAAGCGACTCCCAGGTATCGAGCAGCGCATTCATCCACGCTTGGGCGTTGGCCTTAGCTTTGGATACGGAGAGTTTGTCAGCTTTTGTGAAGATGATGGAGAAGGGTATGCCGCTGGCTCCGAGCCAGTCAACGAACTCACGGTCGATCTTCTGCTGCTCAAGGCGGATGTCAATGAGCACGAATACGTTGCTCAGCTCCTCACGCTGCAGGATGTAGGAGCGGATCATGCGGTCCAGTTTATCGCGGTCGGTCTTGGAGCGTTTGGCATAGCCGTAGCCTGGCAGGTCAACGAGATACCACTCCCGGTTGATGATGAAGTGGTTGATGAGCAGCGTCTTGCCTGGCACGGCAGACGTCTTGGCAAGCCCCTTGTGCTGGCAGAGCATATTGATGAGGCTCGACTTGCCCACATTGCTACGCCCGATGAAAGCGAATTCGGCGCGGTGGTCCTTTGGGCAGTGACTTACGGTGGGGGAGGAAACGGAGTATTCGGCGGTCGTGATGTCCATTTGTGTCTTTATCAAATTTATCTGCAAATTTAATATCTTTTTCTGAGATAACTATGAAAATGCGATGCAGAAAAAAAGACAACTATTGCAAAAGACACTGAAACGCGCTCGTTTGCACACTATTTCTGCATAATTCTTTATTTTTTCTTGCACATTTAAGATACATTGCTTACCTTTGCACCGATTTAGAAGAAAAGTGTGTCAAAAAGAGTCAGATAAAATGTGTAATTCCGCATTATATCATAAGAACATGGACGAGTTGCAAGAGGATAATAACTTCTTTGCGATTTTTAACTCGCTATATTTGGTTAGCTCGGATATTTTGCTAACACACACACACACACACACACACACACACAGGCGCTACCGGTGTAACTTCTTACAAAAACCTCCTCGCATACGCGCGCGTGAGACACGGCGCACCCTCTTTAGGCAAAGGACATACATGTGGTTCCTTCGCCTGGATTTTTGTATTCCTTGCGAAGGCTTATCATTTGAGATAAGCCCAACTTTCTTATTGGGGGAACTCCATCTGGATTTTATTGCATTAAGAGTTATTAAGGTTACTGTCAAGAACTTGATGACGCACGATAATAAAGTATCTGTGCGGCAAATCGAAGGAACGGGTGCCGTAACCGTTCCCGACAAGGTGCAAAACAAGCAGAACGGTCTGACAAATTTCACTGTGGCGGCAAGGCACAGCAATTCAATATCCTATACTGTCTGTAAAAGGAAAAACATGACATTTAACTAAATTGGAATTACAATGAAGAAAAAAGTGAAGAAAAAGAAGTATCAAAAACCGGAGATAGAAGTAATAGCTGTAGAACCCAGCCATTTCTTCTGTGTCTCGGGGACAATCAATGGGTGGTCGGAGGAAAACGATGAGTCCGGTGATGACGACTGGAGTGACGACAATTCAAATAACAGTTCAAATAACAGTAAAAAATTAATGTGGAACAACCCATGGGAAAAGTAATTGGTATGAGATTCGTGCGTTCCCTACTCTTGTATGGTAGTGTCTTAGGGGGACTTATGCTTTCATCCTGTTCCGAGCAGGATGAATCTGCGACGACAAAGAAGACGAGCAACTCTCCTTATGAGGTTTCGCTCGATGTAGCAATCGATAATCCTGCGGTTGCACCATACAATAAACTGATGACGAGAGTCGGTGTGGAGGAGAATGATGCCAGCGGATTAAAGACTACTTGGGAAACTGACGACAAGCTGACGGTTGCATACCGCAGCGGAGGAACTCTGAAGAAGACAGATCTGACAATAGCATCCATAAACGGGAACTCGGCTACTTTCCATGGAAATGTGGAAAGCAGTGAGGATGCACAGGCCTTCAAGACAAGTACCTTATATGCTGTGAACAATAAGGAAACTGACAAGATAGACGCGTCAATAGATAACAACAAACTGAAGGTCTCTGTTGATTTGTCAGGACAAGACGGTCAAGCCAGCCAAATAGCCAATTATGACCTCCTCTATGCAGAAGGAAAGGCTTCCGCCGGACTGCGCTTTAACCACAAGATGTGTGTAGTCCGTATGGACTTTGACTGTGATCCTTCTGCCTCTTCCGGCAGCAATTCGCTTAGTGAGACATCCTTTATCTATATTCCGAAGACCTCTACCAGCAAGAGCATGTTTGCAGATAAGGCAACTTTTGCGTTCGGCAAAGAGGGTGAAACCGACGAATATAACGGCGTAACCTTTTTCAGTCCGAAGCTTAGCCGCATACCTTTAACTAACGGCAAGGCGAGTGTTTATGTGGTTGTTCCTGCAAACGGGAAACTCACGGGCGAACTATCCATAAAGGTTAAATGCGACAACGGCAGCACCTTCCGCCGCCATCTCAACATCAAAGAGAAATCTTTCCCTGCACAGAAGGTCGTAGCAAAGACCGTGAAGCTGAAAGCATCGGAGAGGACACCTAATATCGGAGACTATCTGTACAGTGACGGCACCTGGGGACCTTTGGTCTATTACACTAACAAATACCCTGTAGCCTTGGTGTTCAGTAATTATACAAGTCCGACCGACAGAGAAAAAGGATACACACACGGATATGCCGTCGGACTGCGTGATGCAGCTTGGCCTACACCATGGGGCCCTGACAATAGGGATTATCCTGAAGCTCCCAATCTGTTTGATCATATTGATGCCACAGCACCGCTCACAATGATGAACAACTTGGACGGGTTGAGCCTCTGCCAGACCCTGAACGAGAGATACCTGAAAAATTATACTTATGAGAATTACTTCAACCATGGAGGAAGCAAGGCCGCGATACCTCTTGCTATGGAGTATGGCGGAGCAGGATGGGAATACGCTTACGATCCAATTCCGCTTGTTCCCAGGCCGCCACACACAAGCGGATGGTATCTGCCAAGTATCGGACAGTGGTTTCTGATGTTTGCCAATCTTTCGGGACTGGATCCAAACGAGCTGCAGATCGCACGGGATGCGGGAGGAAATGTATACAGCCTGAGTTGGCTGTTCAGCTCGGCAGATGAGAAGAATAAATATCTAAAGAATTTCATAAACTGTTTCGATACTTATTTTAATCCTATCCTCGGTCAGTATCGCGACGATGGCAGAATACCAGAGTCAGCATTTTACCTTCCCACCGATGATGGTCGGACAGACCTGTGGTATCTTTGGGCTTGCGATGAAGCAAAGTCGGACGGTTCTGCTTGCTGCGTGCGCCTTGCACCAACGGAAATAGACTTTACTTATCTCGGCAAACGAAATGGTACCGATGAAAACAATGGCTATGCGGCTCGTTCGGTAATCGCTTTCTAAGTTTTGCAGCCTCTCAAATAAGCTGAATATTAACCGGCCAATGAGCGGTGCAGATACAGATCCAAGCTAAATATACTTCAGTGGGGTACTAATTATACTTTAGTACCCCACTACTTATATATGGGTCTGCGTTGATTCTCCCCGTGGAAAGTGGTGAAGAGCCAATTCCGTTTATTGGATGAGTCCAATGCCTGTGAGTTTCATATCTGGATAGACTTTGATTGTGGCTCCAGGTTCAAGTCTTCCAAGGACACACGTTACAGTCCATAATTGAAAAAATATCTCCAAAAGGAGTGAGTTTCTCGGATTTTATTTGTAAGTTTGCCACGTCAATCGCTGAATTCGCTGCCTGATTTTGCAACACTAAGGCAAGTAGATTTTGCGACATGGCAAAATCTTGAGCAACTAATTGTTGCCCAAAACTTATAATAGTTAAACCAAGTGTTGCAGAATTAAGGAAGACAATGACAAAAGAAAAGTTCTTCACAAATTTAGGCTGGGTTGGTATGGTTACATCCGTTTTGATGTATGTTTTCTATATTGCGCAGATCCAAAACAACCTTGCCGGACAGAAAGGTACATTCATTCAGCCATTCATGGCTGCTATTAACTGCACGCTGTGGGTATGTTATGGACTCTTCAAAGAGAAGCGTGACCTGCCACTTGCCTTAGCAAATGCGCCTGGAGTAGTCTTCGGCTTAATCACCGCTTTCACCTCTCTGTAAGACAAAGTAGGGAAGATTATAACGGCACTCATGGCAATGATCTTGTCATTGTTTTCATTTAGCGGGCCCTAATTACACTTTCATCGTCACGCGACCACGGCGTGGTCATCATGTGACCACGCCGTGGTCATGAGATGACCACGCTTTGGTCATCACATGTAGTGATCGCCATTACACCTGTCTACAGGAAGATACACAAAAAAAGGGCGACTTCAAAGCCGCCCCCATTCTGTTTGCCCTAAAAGACTTTACTTTTTCAACATGCTCTCAAGCTCCTTTGTACGAGGATCTGTAGCACCATAAATCGAATAATAGCACTGATAGAGAGGATAAGCCCAGTTACTCTGCGCGCGGTTTGGATCAACCTGCTTGGCCTGCTCCAGATACCCCATGGACTCGTTATAGAGCTGCTTCTGCTGTGCCGGATTTCCATTAAGGGCAGCAGCTTTGGCATTAATGGCGAAACCTAAATAAGTCAGCACAACCGAGTTATCACCCTTGATGGCGATGGCTTTCTTGAAGTCCTCAATGCACTCATCCCAGTTGGGATTTTGCGACTTCGACTCCTTGTTGACCAAATTCTGTCCTTTCATTGCCCAGGCAGTGAAGTTCTTAGGATTGGCAGCAATTGCCTGGTCGAGCAGAGCGTTGAGTTCTGTCTCCATGCCAAGACCGCTATACATGTTGCAAAGCAGCCCAAAGACAGTCTCATTGCTGGGATCAGCAGCGTAAGAAGCCTTCATTTTGTTAGCGAAAGCCAATGAGTCAGCGCGTGTCTTGAGATTCATCTGGGCCATGGAATACTTGAACGACTCTGCCTGCTTACGCATAGCCGTGTCCTGCATGGCAATATCGGCATACTTCTCAGCCTTTGCGTACTGCTTAGCCTGATTAGCATAGAGAGCCGTATAATAAGCTACCTGTCCGAGATACTGCTTCTCACTTTCATGGGTCTTTGCAAACATGGGATTGTCGTCCGTATCGAGAAAAGCTCCCCAATATTTCAGAACGTTGTCCTGATCGTTGCGCTGAGCATAATAGTTACCGGCGTTGACGAGCTGCAGACGGGCGTTACCGACAGTTGTAGACAGACCATCTGTGTACTTTGGCTTCACCTTGCCCTTCTCGTTAGGCTCTGCGTCATACTTAGCGCACTCTACACCATTGATTGTGGCATCGTAGGCTGCCTGGTAGAAAGCAAGCGTGTCGTAAGGTGTCGTCTTCTGCTTAAGCATCTTAGCCTGGATGTTCTGAGCCTCAATAGCATTCTGTGCATCGAAAGTCTTCAATGCAAGATTTGTCACATAGTCATAGGCCTTTGCTTTCTCGGCAGCATTGGCCATCTGTCCAAGATTCTGCTTCAGAAGTTGCGAAGCCTGAGTGAAATCCTTTGCAGCAAGCACAGCTTTCAGTGGTTCGCTGTCGCCCGCAAAAGCAGCTGATGTGCCAAGCATCATCAAAGCTGCAATCATTAGTTTTCTCATAAGCGTTGAAAAATTATGTATTATCAGTTTTCTACGTTTGTATCCGTCACGTCGAGTGATCCGGGATTCAAGGTCGTCGCGTCCTGAGGCTCTTGTGAGTTGATGTCCTTTTCTAACTTCGCATTGGTCTCATTCCACTTCTGACGGCTTTCCTCTTCCACTGTCGCCTCAAGCTCAGAACTCATCACCTTGCAGACGCTGGCGATGCAATCATTCTTCTTGGTGAGGTTGATGAGGCGCACGCCCTGCGTGGCACGGCCCATGACACGCACATCAGCCACAGCCATGCGGATGACGATGCCGCTCTTATTGATGATCATGAGGTCGTTTTCATCGGTCACGTTCTTGATGGCCACAAGCTTACCTGTCTTCTCAGTGATGGCAATGGTCTTCACACCCTTCTTGGCACGGCTTGTCTTGCGGTATTCCACAATCTCAGAACGTTTGCCGTAACCGTTCTCTGAGACGACCATCGCCGTCTCCTTTTCTGGGTTGTTGACAACGATCATACCCACGACGGCATCGTCGTTGCCATCGAGTACCATACCCCTGACACCCATTGCTGCACGGCCGGAAGGACGTACTTGCTTCTCATCAAAGTATACAGCCCGACCATTGCGGTCAGCAAGAATCAGCTCATTGGAGCCATTGGTCAGACGCACGTCCACAACCTCATCTCCATCGGCTATGATCAGCGCCTTGACACCATTGGCACGCGGACGCGAATACTCCTTCAGGCAGGTCTTCTTTACCGTACCGTTCTTTGTAGCAAAGACCACATAGTGCGAGTTGGTGAATTCCTCATCGCCAAGGCCGCCGCCACGAAGACGGAGGAATGCATTCACCGTGTCTCCTGACTCAAGGTTGAGAAGGTTCTGGATTGCCCTACCCTTCGAAGCCTTATCGCCCTCAGGTATATCGTAGCAGTGCAGCCAATAGCATCGTCCAAGGCGAGTGAAGATGAGCATTGTCTGATGCATCGTGGCCGGATAGATAAACTCGGTGAAGTCTTTCTCACGCGTATGTGCACCCTTTGAGCCTACGCCTCCGCGCGCTTGTTCCCTGAACTCCTTGAGCGGCGTACGCTTGATGTAGCCTAAATGGCTGACAGTGATGACCACAGGGTCGTTGGGATAGAAATCCTCAGCATTGAACTCGTGCTCATCGGGAATGATCTGCGTGCGGCGCTCATCGCCATACTTCTGTTTCACTTCGAGGAGGTCGTCCTTCATCACTTTCTTGCAAAGCTCAGGATCATCGAGAATCTGCTGCAGATAGGTGATTCGCTTTTCCAACTCTTCGTACTCAGCATGCAAGTCATCAAGGCGAAGTTTTGTGAGTTGGGACAGACGCATATCCACAATAGCTTTCGACTGCAACTCATCCAGTGAGAAACGTGTCTCTAAATTGCGCTGTGCATCCGATGGGCTTTCACTTCCGCGGATAATGTGCACCACCTCATCGATATTGTCACTTGCAATGATCAATCCCTCAAGGATGTGTGCGCGGTCTTTGGCCTTATTCAAATCGAACTTTGTGCGGCGGATGGTCACTTCATGCCGATGCTCTATGAAATAGCTGATGCACTCTTTCAGCGAGAGCAGCTTCGGGCGAAGCTGGGAATGGTCATGCTTATTAGGCACAAGGGCAATGCAGTTGACAGAGAAACTGCTCTGCAGGGCTGTCATCTTGAAAAGCTTGTTCAGGATGACCTTGGCATTGGCATCTTTCTTCACGTCCACGACAATTCGCATGCCCTGGCGTCCGGTTTCATCATTGACATTGCTGATACCTTCCAGTTTGCCTTCTTTCACAAGATCGGCTATATACTCAATGAGCTGCTGCTTGTTGACACCGTAAGGAATCTCTGTCACTACGATACGGTCGTGGTTGTCATCGCTTTCTATCTCCGCCTTTGCACGGATAACGACACGGCCGCGGCCGGTACGATAGGCGTCCTTGACACCCTGAAGACCATATATATAGGCACCCGTTGGGAAATCAGGAGCTGGGATATACCTCATCAGTCCATCCACGTCGATATCTGGATCGTCAATATAGGCACAACAGCCATCAATAACCTCCCCAAGATTATGGGTCGGGATGTTCGTGGCCATACCAACGGCGATTCCATTGCCACCATTGACAAGCAGATTGGGGATTTTCGTGGGCATCACAGAGGGCTCCTTCAACGTGTCGTCGAAGTTGTTGACCATATCGACAGTATCTTTGTCAATATCGTCCATAATGTGCTCGCCCATCTTCGACAGGCGGCACTCTGTGTATCGCATGGCGGCTGGTGAGTCTCCATCAACGCTGCCGAAGTTACCTTGTCCATCGACAAGTTTGTAACGCATGTTCCACTCCTGGCCCATACGCACCAAGGCAAGATAGACAGAGCTGTCGCCATGGGGATGGTACTTACCAAGAACGTCGCCAACGACACGCGCGCATTTCTTATAAGGTTTGTCACTTGTGTTTCCCAAGCCAAGCATACCGTAAAGAATACGGCGATGCACGGGCTTGAAACCGTCCCTGACATCAGGAAGTGCACGGGCCACAATGACTGACATCGAATAGTCGATGTAAGAGGATTTCATCTCTTCCTCGATGTTAATCTTCATGATCCGGTCCTGATCAATAGTCAGATTTTCATCCATTATACTTTATGTCTTTATTTGTGTTAAAATGCGATTTAAGGGCATTTAAATGCGAGAAAATCCACTTACATGCCTTTTTCAAAATGTAAAATTACACATTTTATATGAGAAAGAGACGATTAAATGAAGAAAAAATAGCACTTACACCCATTATTTTTTATCGGTGGCGAAGATTAACTAAAAAGCCCATGATCCTCTCAGACCATGGGCTATAAAAATGACGGAAATGGGTTTTACGGGTTACAGCCTCACAACAAGATACTTACTCACACTCCAGAATGTCTGCATATCCTTAATATGAAGTGTAGAAGAGCCGTTAGCGTTCTTCTCTATCGTATAGGAATCGGATGGCATCTGCGTCATGATCTTCGGATTAGAAGAGCTAAGCCGGATGTCATTGAAGTTGCGGATATCAACCTTGGAGAAGCTGCCCGGCTGCAAGCTCGCCACATCCACTGTTTTCTTGGCAAGGAAGCCACCCCTGATAATTCCTTTTGTCTTAAGCTCCTTGGCAGTACCAATCGCCACAAACCCTGTATGCAGCGACTCATCCTGCTGGGCAATTGTCGTCTTCTGCTGATCAATGGCCTTGTTTTGGGTCTCAACGGTTGATTGCAATTGCGTGTTAGTCGTGGTGAGATTGTTCACACTCTCATTGAGCTGGGCAATGTTAGCGTTTTTGTCGTCCAACTGCTTCCTCAAATCAGCAATCTGAGCGTCTTTCTCATTCAGCTGTGCCTTATAGTTAGCAATAAGCTTCTTGATTCGCTGACCATAAGAAGAGTTGTTGCCTGACACTTCAGCCTCAAGCTCATTGATGCGCGTACGCTGTTTGCGCAGCAACTCCGCAAGATTTTGCAGCTGTGTACGCATCTGTGCTTTATCCAGACGACCTTCTTTGTTTCCCATCTGTTTAATGAGACCCTCTTGCGCAGAAATACTGTCAAGACCCACAGACATCACGTTGACGAAGTCTGCCATCTGCCTAATATCCTCTTGATGCAAGCTATCCGAATTAGACAGAGAGTCAATAGCAGATTGCATTTTATTGGTCTTTCCACCGTTGCAACTAATCATGCCTAAAGCCAAGGCAAGACTCAGCAACCCTGATAAAATAATGTTTTGTGTCTTCATAATCTATTATTTTAATGTTCCAACACCGCAAAAATAGACAATTTATGAATACCAGCATCCTTTTGAGACCCGTTTTTACTATTTTTTATGATTTATTGTTGCTTTATCTACATTCTCCAATAACTTTGTCTTTGCCTTTCCCTATGACAGACAATGCGCTGAAGCGGCACTCATCACTGAGATGATTCTTGTTTCCGATGTTGTGGATCTAAACCTGTTATCAGAGCTTTACACCTACGGTTCAACACGGGACCTGCAGGATTACCGCGGCGATTTGTATCAGATGAAACGGCTATAGCATGTTTCTAAGTACCGTCACCGCTTCTGCTACACTTGGCACATTACTGATTTTTATCAGGCGGTGACCGTTGCTGTCTTTAAAATTGCAACGGCGCGGATTGTCCATCACAAAATGAATGATGCGCCCAAAAGTCCTGCTCTGATAGAATGCTGATGACTGATTGGAGACAAACTGCATGGTCATCAGACTCTGTCGAAGCATGATTTTCTCACATCCAAGCCTTCTACCAAAGCGCCTCAACATGACTACTTGCATCAACTCTTCACCCTCATGGGGTACACTGCCAAAGCGGTCAACAAGCCTCTGACGATATGCTTTCAAGGCCTCGTCATCCGTAATATTGTCAAGTTCACGATAGAGCAGCATCCGCTCAGAACTTGTGGGCACATAAGTATCAGGGAAGAACATCGGCAGATCACTCTCTACTGCACAATCCTCCACAAACTCATCACCGGATATTTCTCGCCCCTCCTTAATGTCTTCAGTGTATAGATCTTGAAATTCGTCATTCTTCAACTCTGTCACTGCCTGGCTTAATATCTTCTGATATGTCTCATAACCCAAATCCTCCATGAAACCACTTTGTTCGGATCCTAACAAATTACCGGCACCTCGAATGTCCAGATCCTGCATGGCAAGGCTGAATCCGCTCCCTAAATCAGAGAATGTCTCAAGAGCCTCAAGCCTGCGGCGAGCCTCAGGAGTCAGGGAGGAACGTGGTGGTGCAAGAAGATAGCAGAAAGCCTTTCGATTGGAGCGCCCTACTCTGCCACGCATCTGGTGAAGATCTGAAAGTCCAAAATGATGAGCGTCATTGATAATAATCGTATTCGCATTAGGGATATCAACACCGTTCTCAACTATTGTAGTAGACAGCAATACATCGTACTCATAATTGATAAAGCCCATAATGATCTTCTCCAGATTCTCTGGAGGCATCTGCCCATAACCGATAGCCACACGACAATCGGGTACATACTGATGGATCAGCTCTGCAATATGCGTCAGACCCGATATACGATCGCTTACAAAGAAAACCTGTCCAGAGCGGCTCATCTCAAAATTGATAGCATCGGCTATGACCTCATGAGAAAAGGTGCAAAGCTCCGTATGGATAGGGTATCTGTTCGGTGGTGGGGTTCGCATGATGCTCATGTCACGCGCACCCATTAGCGAGAACTGCAAAGTGCGAGGTATTGGTGTCGCCGACATGGTGAGCGTGTCCACATTTGTTTTGAGTTTGCGTAACTTTTCTTTCGTTGAGACTCCAAATTTCTGCTCTTCGTCAATGATGAGAAGACCTAAGTCGTGCCATTTCACCGACTTTCCTATCAGTTTATGCGTACCTATAATAATATCCACACGCCCGGACTCCAAGCCCTCTGTCACTTGCCGCGCCTGTTTAGCCGTTCGCGCACGCGACAGATACTCTACAGTGACAGGAAAGTCACGCAACCGTTTTTTAAAAGTTTGGTAATGCTGATAAGCAAGCACCGTTGTAGGAACGAGTAAAGCAGTCTGCTTACCGTCGCATGCAGCCTTGAATGCAGCCCGAATGGCAAGTTCTGTTTTTCCAAAGCCTACGTCTCCACAGACAAGACGATCCATTGGAACAGCCCGCTCCATATCAGCCTTGATGTCTTGAGTCGCCTTCAACTGATCAGGGGTATCTTCATATAAAAAACTGGCCTCAAGTTCATGCTGCATGAAATTATCAGGAGAAAAGGCAAAACCTTTCTCATGGCGACGTTTGGCGTAAAGGCGTATGAGATCACGGGCTATATCCTTGATTTTCTTCTTTGTCCGCTCTTTCAGTCTCTCCCATGCACCTGTACCAAGTGTCGACAAGTGTGGGGCTTTGCCGCTGTCTGCAGCCCTATATTTCGAAATCTTATAAAGCGAATGGATGGAAACATCCACCTTATCATTATTTTGATAAATAATCCGAATCACTTCCTGATAGCCACCCTGCGGATTAGGAACCTTTATCAACCCGCCGAACTTGCCTATACCCAAGTCGACATGAACGAGATAATCCCCAGGTTGCATCTCCTGAAGTTCCTTCATCGTGAGTGCCATCTTGCCCGCACGCGCCTTGTCAGACTTGAGATTGTATTTATGAAAACGGTCGAAGATCTGATGATCGGTAAAGAAACAAGCCTTCAGATCACCGTCCACAAAGCCTTCATGGACAGTTCTGTCTACTGCAACAAGATGATTGCCAAGCCTTTCGGTAGCATCATCCGCAGTCATATCATTGAGAATATCCCTAAGACGTTGCTGCTGTTTCTCGCTGTCGGCAAGAATATAAAGATGATATCCTTGAAGCTGATAGTCCTCTAACGACTGTCTGAGCAGATCAAAATTCTTATGGTATAATGGCTGAGGAGTAGTATGAAAAGAGATAATAGTGGTATCGCTGCGCGAGGAATCCGTAACAGTATTAGTAAGAGAGACCGTTTGAAAACGTGACAATTCGTCAGCAAACACTGTAGGTTTGCAGAGCACATTCTCACGATTCATTTCTTGACGTATATGTTCTTGTTCCAGTTCAGTAGCACCTTCCATGCGCTCCGTCATTGCCTGTGTTGAGAATCCCTCATTATAAATACGCTGAATCATGTCAAAGACGAATCGCTCGTCCTTCATCACAATGAGTGCATCATCAGGAAGAAAATGCAGAAAAGATACTTTTTCCGTCTCTAACGAAGCAAGTTCAGGTACAATCTCTACTTGTGTCTTACGGTCTTGAGACAGTTGATCCTCTACTGAAAATGTACGGATCGTATCAATCTCATCGCCAAAGAAGTCGATGCGATAAGGCAGCTCACTACTGTAAGAATAGACGTCCACGATACTTCCACGCAGAGCGAATTGCCCAGGCTCATAGACATAATCCACTTCCGTAAAGCCCAAATCACGCAAACGATGCTCGAGATCCGTGATGGCAATTAACTGTGATGTTTTCAAAGAAATACGGCGCTCGTCTAACTGATGCTGTGAGACAACCAGTTCTGCCATTGCCTGTGGACTTGCCACAATTGCCAATGGCTCAGACTCGGAAGATGAAAGTGAAGCAAGTGTCTCCGTGCGTGATATTTCATTTGCAGCGTCTCGCTGACCGTATTTCACTGCCCGACGATATGCTGAAGGAAAGTAATAGGCCCTACTGACAGACAGATCATTAAAGAAATAGCCTGCCTCGTCGGCATCATCAAGAATAAACAGAATGGTTCGACCGATACGATCGAACACGGATGAGAATAGTACCGACACAGAAGACCCTACAAGACCTTGGAGAACAACTCTTTTAACAGATTGATCTCCTAATGTCTTTAAAAGTGTACCCGCCTGCAGCAGATGACCATATGAATCTACTAATTGGCTGAACCTCATTCCGCGGGCTGGGGATATTTCCTGAACCATCCGTCAAGTCTAAGGCGTATGACACCAAACAAAGCCTCCGAGAAGATACCACCACTCATCTTACTCGTGCCTTCACGACGATTGACGAAGATCACTGATACTTCTTTAATCTTGAAGCCAATCTTATAAGCCGTGTATTTCATTTCTATCTGGAAAGCATAACCTTTAAAACGAATCCTATCGAAATCTATGGTCTTCAGCACACGTCGGCGATAACAAACGAATCCTGCGGTAGTATCATGCACATCAATACCCGTCACCACCCTTACATACTTAGAGGCGAAGTAGCTCATCAGCACTCGACCCATTGGCCAGTTAACCACATTCACGCCTGAAATATATCGTGAGCCGACAGCCACATCAGCACCCCCGTCATGGCAAGCGGCGTAAAGGCGCGGCAAATCATCAGGATTATGGCTGAAATCAGCGTCCATCTCAAAAACATACTCATAAGTACGTTCTAAAGCCCATCTGAAACCTGCTATATAAGCAGTGCCAAGGCCTTGCTTGCCTTGCCGTTCAATAAGAAAAAGACAGTCGCCGAACTCATCTTTTTGTAAACTTTTTACGATAGATGCTGTGCCATCAGGGCTGCCGTCATCAATCACTAAAATGTGGAAACACTTCTCAAGGGAAAACACAGCACGTATGATTTTTTCTATGTTCTCCTTCTCATTGTAAGTGGGGATAATTACGATCGAGTCACTCTCACACATAAGAACTATTCTTTACTTTTTTGCAAAATTAAGAAATTATTTGCATACTCTATTCACTAACCAACAATAATTTTCATCGAAATGTTTGCTTATTTCGGATTTATAACTAATTTTGCAAGCATATAAAAATCAGATTATGAAAGACAAAAAAGCCATTACCCTTAAGACATTGACTAAGAGCAATGTATGGGACATCCAGGAGAATGACGTTATCCGTATGTGGGAAGCAGCAGAGAAAGATGCCGATCTCAAAGACAATTTGAATCATTACACCGACATTATCCGCACTGCTTTTGAAATCGAAGAAGTGAAAGTTGACAACCCCATTGTCATTGAGAAGCTGGAGAGCCGCGGCTTCAAGATAGGTGTCGTAGGACCTGAAGAGGCAACGCGTAAGTATGCTATCAAGAAGCGTGCTATTATGAGAGTTACCGATCTCACCTATGAAAATGTCGGCCATATCTCCGCAGCAAAATTGGTGGAGATATTAGAGAGAAATTTCGGCAGCGGTTGGGAGAGCCTTTCACAGAGCATACAAGACATTATCCAGGGCGCTTTCGACATCTCAACCACCACTTTGCCAGCTGATCGTTTACACAAAGAAGGTGGACTTTACGACAAGAAGATCAACGATGGCTATGAAGTGCTTGAGATACCAAAAGGCACGTGGACTGAAGCTATCTTTGTGAAAGAGAAGCCAGAGATAGAAGAGAAAACAGTCAGTCAGGAGATAGTGGCCCCTGTTAATGATGGCGAAGACGGCTCAGACGAAGATAGTGAGAATAAAGACCCAGAGGATTCTGGCAAGGACGGAAACGCCGAAGAGGAGGGCGACGACTCCTTTGACGACGACAAGCTAACGGAAGAGAGCTACCGCACAACCTATGAGACCAATCCTGACGAACTCAACTATGAGGCTGAGGAAATTACAGACGACGAAGGCGATTCCAATTTCTAACAGCCACCGATAAAGGATTATGAAAAAGGCGCACCAGAAACGGTACGCCTTTTTATTTGATCCTAAAAGGAAAGAATAATCTTATTTGAAGAAGTCCTTAACTGCCTCATTGGGCACCATCTGCTCGTCGAAGACGTAAGCACCAGTCTTTGGGCTCTTCACCATCTTGATGACCTTTGAATAAGCACGACCATCAGTGCTACCTTCGTGAAGGGTAGCGACAGCTTTCTTTGCCATAGTCTAATATGATTAATTTAAATTACTGACTCCCGATTACTTGATCTCCTTATGAAGCGTCATCTTCTTCAAGATGGGGTTGTACTTCATTAGCTCTAAACGCTCAGGAGTATTCTTACGATTCTTTGTTGTCACGTAGCGGCTTGTGCCAGGCAGTCCAGAGTTCTTCATCTCCGTGCACTCAAGAATCACCTGTACTCTATTGCCCTTAGCTTTCTTTGCCATCGTTATTAGTCTCCTATTACTTTAATGTCCTTCCAGTCGCAATAGCCCTTTGCAACGGCCTGCTTAAGAGCTGCGTCAAGACCAACTTTATTGATAAGACGAAGACCAGCTGCGCTGACCTTCAGAGAGATCCAGCAGTTCTCCTCTACATAGAAGAACTTCTTGCTGAAGAGGTTGACATCAAAGCTTCGCTTTGTATGGTGCTTTGAGTGAGACACATTGCAACCGATCTGTGCCTTCTTGCCTGTTATCTGACAAATCTTAGACATTGCTATTCTTTGTTTTTGATGCGATTTTAACTACTTATTCCAAACAGAGTGCAAAATTACAAAATATCTTCAAAACCACAAAGCAAAGTGAGATAAAATATTTTCAATTAAGCTTTTTTACTGTTTGTGCTTCTCTTTAAGGTAGTCTATCAGCAGGTGCAACGCCTTATTGGTGGCGATAGCGAGATTGATGTCTCGGCCATAATCCTCTGTCAACAGAAAGGTACGCACATCATCCTTGGAGCCATACCCCAGCCAGATAGTACCCACAGGAATATTCGGAGTGCCGCCTGTTGGTCCGGCAATGCCTGTCGATGAAATGGCATAGTCCACGTTGAGCGTCTTGCAAGCTCCTATCACCATCTCCTTTGCCACCTCCTCACAAACGGCAGTCTGCTCCTCCAACACCTCGTGTGAGACTCCGAGAAGGTTCTCTTTCACTTCGTTGGTATAGCTCACTATTCCGCCCTTGAAATACTGGGACGTGCCGGGGACGGCAATGAGGGCCTCGGCTATTCGCCCGCCCGTACAACTCTCAGCTGTCCCCAGCGTCTCCTTACTATTATAGAAAGCCTCCTGTATCTGAAGGCTTAAGACCTTAGTTTCTAATTCCATATAATATAATGTGTGTAACCTTTATTTGAATGTAACCTTTGAGAATGCAGGCGCATCAATCGGACAAAAGTCTTTGTCCAAATATTTATAATAGCCCACGATACCTATCATGGCCGCGTTATCAGTGGTATAACTGAACTTGGGAATATAGATGGTCCAACCGTACTTCTCCGCATACTCGCGGAAAGCATTGCGCAAACCGTTGTTGGCTGACACACCACCGGCTACCGCTACGTGCTTAATACCTGTCGCCTTTACCGCCAGACACAACTTCTTCATCAGGATATCAACGATAGTATGCTCAAGGCTCGCG
Organism: Hallella multisaccharivorax DSM 17128; assembly: GCF_000218235.1. Lineage (GTDB taxonomy): Bacteria > Bacteroidota > Bacteroidia > Bacteroidales > Bacteroidaceae > Prevotella > Prevotella multisaccharivorax. Next base: position 1,864,233 of record NZ_GL945017.1, read on the forward strand.
GCAATATCCTCCTTATGATGCTCCACAAAGTCGGGATCCTCGGCCACCCACTTACGCATATTGTAGAGGAAAGAAGTCTTCAATCCGGAGAATGAATAATCGTATCCGGGAATGTGCGGCTCAGCAAATTGATAAGCGAGAGGGTTGCCTTTACGAGCCAATTTGTCGATGATAGGTCCACCTGGATAGCCCAGCCCCATAACCTTGGAGCACTTGTCGATAGCCTCTCCTGCCGCATCGTCAATGGTTTGGCCAAGCACCTCCATGTCATTGTAGGCATTGACCTTCACGATCTGCGAGTTACCACCCGACACCAAAAGGCAAATAAACGGCAGTGGCGGCATGTGGTTGTCGTCGTCACTCTCCTTGATAAAATGGGCCATGACGTGTCCCTGCAGATGGTTCACGTCAATCAAAGGTATTCCCAAACTGCGGGCAAAGCCTTTAGCAAAGCTCACGCCGACGAGCAAAGAGCCCATCAATCCCGGTCCGCGCGTGAAAGCCACGGCCGACAGCTGCTCCTTTGTAATGCCGGCACGCTTGAGTGCCTGATCCACCACCGGCACCACATTCTGCTGGTGGGCACGGCTGGCCAACTCGGGCACCACACCACCATAGGCGCGATGCACCTCCTGCGACGCAGTGACATTGCTCAACAGCACACCATTGCGCAGGACAGCAGCCGACGTGTCGTCACAACTGCTTTCTATACCTAATATATATATATCGCTCACGTTCTCCAACTTCTATTTACTTGATCCCGATCCTCTGACTTCTACAAAGAGACCTCTGTCTGTCACTAATAGCTCAGGATTTCCACACCGTGCTCTGTCATAAGGAAGGTATGCTCCCATTGCGCAGAGGGCTGCTCGTCGGCCGAAATGACTTCCCAACCGTATGGGTCATCGGCGTCGATAAACACTTTCCACGTGCCCATGTTGATCATCGGCTCGATGGTAAAAGTCATGCCGGGCACCAACAGCATGCCCGTGCCTTTGTGACCATAGTGCAGCACCTCCGGCTCCTCATGCATGGCAAGCCCCACGCCGTGACCGCAAAGATCACGCACCACGCCATAACCGTACTTCTCGGCGTGCTTCTGGATGGTATGACCAATATCGCCCAGGAAGCCCCAAGGCTTAGCGGCCTCGGCACCTAAGTCGAGACACTCCTTCGTCACCCTGACCAATTGCTCCTTCTCCGGAGTGGTTTTGCCCCCGATGATGAACATGCGCGAGGCGTCGCCGAAGTAACCTTTGTAGTCGAGAGTCATGTCCACGTTGACAATGTCGCCGGGCTCCAGCACGTCTTTCTTCTTAGGGATGCCGTGGCAAACAACCTCGTTGATGCTCGTGCACACAGCCTTGGGGAAGCCCTCGTAGTTGAGACACGAGGGGTGGCAGTCGTGATCCTTGCAGTACTGCATCACCACGTCATCGATATCCTGCGTAGTGATTCCTGGCTCAATCATTGCCTCCACAGCGTCAAGGCAACCCGTATTGAGCTTCCCTGCCTGCCGGATGCCCTCTATCTGCTCCGGGGTACGAATCATGTCACGCGTAGGCACGAGTTTACCCTTTGACTCGAACGCCATCACTTTCTTGTCCAGCTCCGTCGGCTCCTGTCCAGAGAGACAGTGCCAACGGCGTTTCTTATTCAAATTCATAGACTTCTATAATCTTTCCAACATGCAAAGTTACTGCTTTTTAACTGAAAGCGGTATAAATCACCCGAAAAAAGCAACTGCTTATTGTGCTTCATCGGGATCTACATATCTGCCATCGACTTTCAAAGGCTCTAAATGTATAATAATATGTGTGGCTGAGCCGAACAACTGGCGAATGGCATCCTCAATCCTCGTAGCGTGCTTGTGTGCTTCGTAAAGGTTCATCTCCCCCGGCATTCTGATGTGCATCTCAATGGCATAATGATCACCGATACGACGTGTCCGAAGGTTATGTACCTCACTCACGCCTTTTTCCCGAAGCGCAGTATTCACAATCTGCTGCTCAATGTCATCCGGCAGGCTCGCCTCCAGAAGTTCGCTCGATGACTGACGGATGAGCTTCACAGCTTCCCAAATGATGAAAACACTCACCGCAATGGCCGTCAGCGGGTCCAATACCGTCCATTTTTCTCCCAGGATAATGGCCCCACCAATGCCCACGGCGGTGCCGATGGACGAGAGGGCGTCTGAGCGGTGATGCCAGGCATTGGCCACGACAGCCTGCGAATTGTAGTGCCGGCCCACCTTCATGGTAAATTGAAAGCACCACTCTTTCAATAGGATGCTGACAATGGCAGCCACAAAAGCAATGATACCGGGGCTGGGGAGCACCGTACCGTGAATGACCAACCGGATTTTCTCCAGTCCACTGACACAGATCATGGTGCCCACCAACAGCAGGGCTATCCCGATGAGAGCCGTGGCCAGCGTCTCGTATTTGCCATGCCCAAAGTCATGGTCCTTGTCTTGAGGCTTATTGCTCAGCCTGACAAACACCAATACGGCGATGTCGGTCAGAAAATCGCTCAGAGAATGGACGGCATCGGCAATCATAGCCGATGAACCGCCAAGAATACCAGCTATAAACTTGAAGATCAGAAGGAAGACATTGACTGCGCTGCCGCCAATGGTCACCTTATATATAGCATGTTGACGCGTTAATTCTTCTTTATCTGCCATAGCTCAAACTATTTTCACAACAGGCCGCAAACTTACATATTTTTTGCACAAAAAAAGCATTGAATCTGCAAAAAAGAAGTACTTTTGCCCCAACATTTAATCTATGTCATATCACTTCAGAAAAGAGAGTACCAACATGGACGCAATAACCGTACAAATTGACCGCCTCACCCTTGCCATGATCGAGTTTGACAAGGGTGATGCCATGCGCATCCAGCACTTCCTGAAAGTGCACCGTTTCGCCCAGCTCATCGCCAAGATGGAGCATGTCGACAACCACACACAACTCATCACCGAGATGGCCGCCGTGGTCCACGACATCGGCATTCATGCGGCCGAAGCCAAATATGGCAGCTCAAACGGGAAGTATCAGGAGGAGCTCGGCCCTGAACCTGCACGCGAGTTGCTGACTCGTATGGGGTTCAGTGCACCCGACATTGAACGCGTTTGCTATCTTGTGGGGCATCATCACACTTATTCAAACATTGATGGTATTGATTATCAGATACTTGTAGAAGCTGATTTTCTTGTCAACTTCTACGAGGACGGCATTTCCCAAAATGGCATTGACCATGCTATGAGCCATGTTTTCAAGACTGAATCCGGTAAGAAGCTCTGCCAGTTGATTTACAAGGAGTTAAGAAAATAGGCAAAGGTCATCTTCCGTCTACGCCGTAAAGGCAACGCGTCTACAGTGTAAAGGCAATGCGTATACAGTGTAAAGGCGATGCGTATACAGTGTAAAGGCGATGCGTATACAGTGTAAAGGCGATGCGTATACGGCAAGATCACCAAAGGTAGAAATCTTCGGTAAGCCTCTGATACCACATCGAGCGAGTGCCATCAGCCTCTTGAAGCATGACCTCGCGACGGTCAAGCTCCTGCGGACGCGAAGGTGAGAAAGCCACAAGGCATCGCCTGGCCGGCTTGCGGGCAACTGTTTTGACATCGTATTGACGGGCCAGAAACATGCCACGGAGATAAGCCTCCTGAGAAAACTCAGCGAGAAAATCTGTCGGAATGATAGCCGACAATTCGCCGTCGGGCAACAAGTGGGTTGCCGAAAAAGAGAAAATATCTGCGAAGGGAAGGCTGTCAGCCTGCCGTGCCATGCGTCGTCCCCTGTCGGGTGAGGATAAACTATGCGCAAAGAAAGGCGGATTGGTCACAATGGCATTGTAAGGCTCCAATGGGGAAAAAAGCTGAAGCGCAGCCCCATAGACACGCACGCGCCCTTCAAAAGGTGAGCGCGCTGCGTTCTCTTTAGCCTGTTCTGCGGCCTCATTATCCATTTCCACTGCGTCAACGACAGCCTGTGGAAACCGCTGGGCCATCATAAGAGCCACCAGACCGGTGCCTGCACCTATGTCGAGAATATGGTGACCACCGCGCGCCCATGCGCCAAGAAGCACGCCGTCAGTGCCTACTTTCATCGCACAGCGGTCATGAGAGACAGTAAAATGCTTGAAGCGGAATGCATTATCCATACTTTTCCAACGACAATTGCTCAAATTTATTATATTCTTCGTAACTTTGCACTGCTTTATATGCATTTATCATGCCAAAAGGAAATCCAACCATACAGATGATCGCCGACTATGAAGGCGATATTGCCAGTATCTTCAAGGAAGGCAAAGAATGTGACTGCCCCATCCTGCCCACACGAAACATGGTGGTGCTTCCGGGCATCATAGCCCCCGTGTTGTTAGGCAGAACCACAAGCATCAGCCTGGCAAGATATCTGGAGAAAGACCCAGAGAAGCGGACGTGCGCCATCTTCTGCCAGAAAGACCCCAACAACGACGATCCCATCCATAAGGATGAGCTCCACGAAGTGGGCGTCATGGCCCACTTGGTGCGCATCATTGAGATGCCTTCGTCCAATGCCGTCACAGCTATTTTTCAGGCCACAAGCAGATGTAAGCTGGAAAAAATCTCCTCGCATCGCAATTATCTGAAAGGACATGTAGTGCCCATCCCAGAAAAGGTACCTGCAAAAAACGATAAGGAGTTCAACTCCATCGTCGACAATATCCGCTCTTCTACACAAGACCTGATACGGCTCAACGATGAGATCCCCGATGACAGCATCATGTCGTTTATCAACATCACCAATAACGTGATGCTGGTCAACTTTGCCTGTACCAACCTTCCTATTCCCTTAGAAGACAAGGTCAAGCTCATCAGCATTGACGACATGCGTGATCGCGGCCTTGAGTTGCTCAAGGTGGAAAGCCGCGAGATACAGTTCGAACAGCTCAAAGGCGACATCAAAAACAAGACACGTGTTGACCTCGACGAACAGCAGAAAGAATACTTCCTGCATCAGCAGATGAAGAATATCAAGGAAGAGCTCGGAGATAATACTGAGTCGGCAGCCAAAGCCTCACTCGAAGCCAAAGCCAAAGACAAGGATTGGCCCGACGCCGTGGCTAAGGTCTTCAAGAAAGAGCTGGAGCGTCTGGACACCTTCAACCCGCAGAGTCCGGAATACAGCGTACAGGTCAACTATCTCGACATGTTGGTTTCGCTGCCCTGGAACTATTGCACGGCAGACGACCTCGACCTTAAACGCGCCCAAACCATCCTCGACCGCAACCATTATGGCATGGAGAAGGTGAAGGAGCGCATATTAGAGTATCTCGCCGTTTTGCAGCTCCGCGGCGATCTGAAGTCGCCTATCCTCTGTCTTTACGGCCCGCCGGGGGTTGGAAAAACCTCATTGGGGAAAAGTATTGCCGCTGCCATGAAGCGCAAATATGTGCGCATGTCGCTCGGCGGACTGCACGATGAGAGCGAGATACGAGGACACCGTAGAACCTACGTAGGAGCCATGCCCGGACGAATCGTCAAGAGCATTCAGAAGGCCGGATCGTCGAATCCCGTGTTCATCCTCGATGAAATCGACAAGGTATCAGCCAACAACTACAACGGGGACCCATCGTCGGCGCTGCTCGAAGTGCTTGATCCGGAACAGAACAGTACCTTCCACGACAACTATCTCGACGTGGACTACGATCTCTCGAAGGTGTTCTTCATCGCCACAGCTAATGACATCAGCACCATACCCCGGCCTTTGCTCGACCGCATGGAGCTTATCGAGGTACCGGGATATGTCACTGAAGAGAAGATCGAGATAGCCAAACGACACCTCGTGCCCAGAGAACTGAAGAATACCGGACTGGACAAAGAGACTCCAAAAATCAAGTTCTCTAAGCCGGCCTTGGAGAAGATCATTGAGTCGTACACGCGTGAAAGCGGTGTGAGACAACTGGAGAAGGATATTGACAAAGCCCTCCGCAAGATAGCTCTCCAAAAGGCCTTGGGAAAGTCGCTGCCTGAAAAGCCCATAGCGCCCAACGATATTGAGGGCCTGTTAGGTAAGCCGCCGTTCAGCCGCGACATCTACCAGGGCAACAACTACGCTGGAGTGGTCACCGGACTGGCATGGACCTCTGTAGGCGGAGAGATCCTCTTCATCGAGACATCTCTCTCCAAAGGCAAGGGCGGCAAGCTCACGTTGACCGGAAATCTCGGTGACGTGATGAAGGAGAGCGCCATCATCGCCCTGCAATACGTCAAGGCTCATTGCGACAAGTTAGGGGTCGACTACCGCGTGTTCGACAACTGGAACATCCATATCCACGTGCCTGAGGGGGCCACACCCAAGGACGGGCCCTCTGCCGGCATCACCATCGCCACCTCAATAGCCTCTGCCCTGACACAACGCAAGGTGAGAGCCCATACCGCTATGACAGGAGAGATCACCCTGCGCGGCAAAGTGCTGCCCGTGGGAGGCATCAGGGAGAAGATTCTCGCGGCCAAAAGAGCCGGCATCACTGACATCGTCATCTGCAAGGACAATCAGAAGGACATCGAGGAGATACCGCAGAAGTATCTCAACGGTGTGGATTTCCACTATGTCGAGAACGTGCAGGATGTGTGGGATTTCGCGTTAACAGATGAGAAAGTGACCGATGCCGTCGACCTCACCATACGTGAAGAAGAGAAGAAAGATAAATAATGTGGAATCGGACCCAGTGTCCTCATGAAGACAAATGGATTTTCAACTCCAATATACAGATAAAGCCTCTGATGCCCGCGCAGGTGTCATCACCACCGGCCATGGCAAGATAGAGACCCCCATCTTTATGCCCGTGGGTACAGCTGGTGCCGTGAAGGCTGTCCATTTCAGTGAGCTGCGCCAGCAGGTAAAGGCGCAGATCATTCTTGGCAACACCTATCACCTTTATCTTCGGCCAGGACTTGAGGTGCTGCGTGCGGCCGGCGGACTGCATGAATTCAACGGCTGGGAGCGTCCCATCCTTACCGACAGCGGTGGCTTTCAGGTGTTCTCGCTTTCAGGTATCCGCAAACTCACGGAGGAAGGCTGTGAGTTCCGCTCACATATTGACGGTTCAAAGCATATCTTTACCCCTGAGAACGTCATGGATACAGAGCGCATTATCGGGGCCGATATTATGATGGCGCTTGACGAGTGCCCACCAGGACTCAGTGATTATGCGTATGCCAAAAAGAGTCTCGCCATGACACAGCGATGGCTTGACCGGTGCATTAACCGTTTCAATGAGACAGAACCGCTCTACGGATACCACCAGAGTCTCTTCCCTATCGTGCAGGGATGCACTTATAAAGACCTCAGGCAGGAGGCCGCAAAGTATGTCGCAGACAAAGGCGCAGAAGGCAATGCCATCGGCGGACTGGCTGTCGGAGAGCCCACCGAAGTGATGTATGAGATGATTGAGGTAGTCAACGGGATCCTGCCTAAGGACAAGCCACGCTATCTCATGGGTGTGGGCACGCCACAGAATATCCTTGAAGGCATCGAGCGAGGAGTGGATATGTTCGACTGTGTGATGCCCACACGCAATGGCCGCAATGCCATGCTCTTCACCTATGAGGGCACGATGAACATGCGCAACAAGAAATGGGAGATGGACTTTTCTCCCTTGGATCCTAACGGATGCGAGACAGACCGCGTAACGACCAAAGCCTATCTGCACCACCTCTTCAAGGCACAGGAGCTGCTTGCCATGCAGATTGCAAGTATCCATAACCTTGCTTTCTACCTCCGGCTCGTCACCGACGCAAGGCAGCACATCCTCGCAGGTGACTTTGTACAGTGGAAAAACAGCATCGTCGGGCAGTTGGGACAGAGACGATAAGTAAGCATGGAGTATGAAGAGCTATAGCAAGATAAGGAAACACCGTCGGTTATACAAGGCCGGAAGATGGCTGGACAGGCACCCCAAGTGGCTGCACCGCTTCTTTGGCTGGATAGTCCGGCACACACGCCTGCTGCAACACGTCTGTAAATGGATAAGTAGGAGGCTGCGATTCCTTAGGGTACTCAAATACATCAATCCCTTCCGCTACGTCAAGAAGATTGACTGGTACATCATCAGAAAGTTCATCGGGACCTATTTCTTCTCGATTGCCCTGATCATCTCTATCTCCATCGTCTTTGATGTCAATGAGAACCTGGCGAAATTCACGCAGTATCACGCACCCTTAAGAGCTATTGTCTTCGACTACTACGCCAACTTCGTCCCCTATTTCGCCAATCTTTTCAGCGCGCTCTTCGTCTTTATTGCCGTCATCTTCTTCACCACGAAGTTGGCCGGCAACTCTGAAATCATCGCCATGCTGTCGGCCGGCATCTCGTTCAGACGCCTGCTCAGGCCGTACATGCTGTCATGCGTATTCCTCTCGGCGCTGTCTTACTATCTTTCTGCCTACGTCATCCCACACGGTACTGTCATCCGACAGAACTTTGAGTCGATGTACAAGAACAAGAAGAAAAACACAGCCGCCGAGAACGTTCAGCTGCAAGTAGCACCGGGAGTGATTGCCTACATCCAGCACTACGACAACAACATGAAGCACGGCTATGGTTTTTGTCTTGACAAGTTTCAGGAAAAGAAGCTCATCTCCCACCTCACCGCTACCGATGTGCAATACGACACTATCTCCGACAGTAAGTACCATTGGAAGCTTTCCAACTGGAAATTACGCCAATTGAAAGGTTTACGTGAGCACATTACCACGGGCTCAGAGAAAGATTCCATCATCCAAATGGAACCAACAGACCTGGTCTACTCCAAAGGACAGCAGGAAACCTTCACATCGCCTGAGTTGAAAGACTACATTTCCAAGCAGATCAACCGAGGCTCGAGCAACGTAGTGCAATACCAGGTAGAGTATTACAAACGCATCGCGGCGTCGTTTGCCTCGTTCATTCTCACCATCATCGGTGCGTCTCTCTCGGCCAGAAAGCGGAAAGGTGGTATGGGAGTGTACCTCGGTATCGGCTTGGCACTATCGTTTACGTACATCATGTTTCAGACTATTTCTGCGACATTCGCCATCAATGCAGGCTTTCCACCAATGCTTGCAGCCTGGATGCCAAACATTGTCTTTGCGGTGATTGCCTTCTTCTGTTATTTGAAGGCGCCTAATTAATATCACTCCCCCACCCCCGTCAGGCTATAAATAGCCACCATCTAAAGAAAAAGAAAACATGAAATTTGAAGAATTAAATCTTAACGACAACATCCTCGATGCTCTTTACGACATGCATTTCGAGGATTGCACCCCCGTTCAGGAAAAGTGTATACCCCCCATACTCGAAGGTCGCGATGTGCTTGGCGTTGCCCAAACCGGCACCGGAAAAACGGCTGCATATCTGCTACCCATTCTCTCCAGGCTTGACGACGGAGGCTATCCGAAAGATGCCGTCAACTGTATCGTCATGTCACCAACTCGGGAACTGGCGCAACAGATCGACCAGGCCATGCAGGGATTTGCCTATTACCTGCCCGATGTGTCCAGTGTCGCCGTCTATGGCGGCAACGACGGCAACCGCTATGACCAGGAGATGAAGAGCATGAGACTCGGCGCCGATGTCATCATCGCCACACCTGGAAGACTGATTTCCCACATCTCTATGGGGAATATCAACCTGTCAAAGGTCAGCTTCTTTGTTCTTGACGAAGCTGACCGCATGCTCGATATGGGCTTTTCCGACGACATTCTCAAGATTGCATCAAAGCTTCCCAAGGAGTGTCAGACCATCATGTTCTCCGCAACGATGCCTAAAGACATTGAGAAACTGGCGCAAAGCTTGCTGAAAAATCCTATCGAAGTGAAGCTCGCCGTGAGCAAGCCCGCCGAAAAGATTCAGCAGAGTGCATATATCTGCTATGAGACACAGAAGCTGCAGATCATCCAGGACATCTTCAAGGCCGGCGATCTGAAACGTGTCATCATCTTCTCAGGGAGCAAGATGAAAGTCAAACAAATCAATCAGGCACTGCTCAAAATGAAGATCAACAGTGGTGAGATGCACTCTGACCTGGAGCAGGCTGAGCGCGACGACATCATGTTTAAGTTCAAGAGCGGACAGATTGACGTACTTGTGGCTACCGATATTGTAGCCCGCGGCATAGACATTGATGACATAGCTATGATCATCAACTATGATGTGCCCCACGATGCCGAGGACTATGTCCACCGTATCGGGCGTACAGCACGTGCCGACAGGGATGGTGTCGCCATCACTTTCGTCAATGAGGACGACATGTTCGCATTCCACCAAATTGAGAAATTCCTGGATAAGGACATTCAAAAGAACCCATTACCCGAGGGTTGTGGGGAAGGACCCGATTACACTACATCGAAACGTCCTGGTAAAACCTCTGCCAAAAGCCGCCGCAGAAAGGACCGCGACAACAACGCACATAAAGATTCGAGACAGCGTGGTGACCGAAAGCCCGGGACCGAAAGCCGAAAAAGCACTCCAAAAGGACCGTCAAAGAAGGGACAAGACGCTCAAGACAGCCCTTCAAAGGAAACGCAAGACAAGCAGCGGCAAGAGCAACCCAAGCAGGAGAAACGCCAGCGCGGGAGAGGACAAAAGCAAGAACGGCAGCACGCACAGCAGCAGGCACAGCCCTCTGCTGAAGGCCAGAAGCAGCGCGGGCGTCACAAATATGCCGACAAGCAACGTGGACAGCAGACAAAACGGAATCAGCAAAAGCTACAAGGACAGAATAAACAAAGCGAAAAGCCTCAACAAAGCAAAAAGAAAGGTGTGGTGCAGCCCAACCTTAATGAGCGTGGCCTGAAGGGCTTCATTAAGCACCCGATTCGGTGGATCATGAATATTGGTAAAAAATAGCCAGAGAATTTAAATAAGAAATACAATGGAAAAGAAAAGAAAAAGCAGTTTGTCAGCGTGCACCACTATCGTTGTAGGTGGAAAACTGACAGGTGACGGTTCACGTATCTACGCCCGCAGTGAAGATTTCGATGCCATGCGCTGCAAGAACTGGCTTGTCTTTGACGAGACCGACAACGGTCCGGAAGAGTTCGTTGCTGACGACAGTGCCTTCAAATGTCCACTGCCTAAAAAACGCTTGGGCTACACCGCACTGCCCGACTATCAGTTTCACCATGAGTGGGGAAGTGCGGGATTCAATACCGCCGGCGTTGGAGAGAGCTCAACAGAAACCATCTTCAGCAGTCCCGAAGCACTCGCTCACGACCCTTATGTAGCCAACGGCCTGGCGGAAAACTGCACGTATAACACGGTGCTGCCGTACATTCACACTGCCCGTGAAGGTGTGGAACGGCTTGGAGCCATGATTGAAAAGTATGGCTCTGCCGAGGGATTTGGCATTGGCTTTATCGACAACAAGGAGACCTGGTACCTTGAAAACGCATGCGGACATCACTGGCTTGCATGCCGTATTCCTGACGACAAGTATTTCGTGACCGGTAACCAAAGCCGTTTCCGTGAATATGAGCCGGAGGACAAGGAGAACTTCCTTGCCGACAAAGACTTACTTACCTTTGCAGAGAAGCATGGCCTTTGGAATCCAAAGGAAGGCAAGTTCGATTTCCATCAGGCATACTCAAAAGACGACATTGCGGACCACACCTACAATTATACACGTGTATGGGGACTGCAAAAGCTCTTCACACCTTCTATGGTTCAGGACGTGAACGTGAACGATTTCCCTGTTTACGCCAAGCCTGACAGCGGTTTGATAGGTATCAAGGAACTGCGCAATGCTTTCCGATTCCACTACGATGGTACCGACCACGACCCGTACTTGCACAACAACGGCCATGAGCCCTGGCGCCCTGTGTCCATTTTCCGCACGACGCAAACGCACCTTCTGCAGGTACGTCCCTGGCTTCCGGATGCCATCGGACACATTACTTATGTGGCCAACGGAATGGCAGATCTTGGCGTGTTCCTGCCTGTCTACCAAGGCATTAAGAGCTTTCCGGAAGCCTATCAGATTGGCGACAACTACTGTTCTGACGAATCGGCCTACTGGAAATTCCGTAAGGTAATGACTCTTGCCATGACCAACTACAATGCTTACGCCCCACTGGTAAAAGAGACCTATGCAAAACTCGAGGCCGAAAACGACCTGAGACAGAAAGAATTTGAGACAGATTATCTCGCCATCTACAAGAAAAGACCCATGGAGGCACAAGACAAGCTCCAGGCATTTAGCGACAAACTGCTCAATCGTGCACTGGAAGTTGCCGATGAGCTCACACTGGAACTCTTCACCCACCTGACAGAAGACACGATGAAGAACTATATGTTCCACGGAGCTTAAAGATGGCAAAAAGAGATGGGCTGGACGTCGGCTTGAGACATCCTAAGTAAGACACAAAACGCTTTATAGCGTTATGTCATCGTTCGACAGCTGTTTAACAATCGTCAAGCAGCTGTTTGACGATTGTGCGACAGTTGCTTGACGATTGTTAAACAGCTGTCGCACGATTATAAACGGTAATTACGGCGTATCGATCACAAAGGCCTGATTCCCCTCATAGCAGCAGCCAACGAAGCTGAGGCTATCAGAGCGTCGCTGCCCTCACACGACTCAATGTCTCCGGAGTCATCTGAAGATAACTTGCAATATACACAAGTGGCGCCCGCAAGATGACCTGCGGATTCATTTTGCAGAGACGCAGATAACGGTTCTGGGCAGTCTCGAAGCGCAAAAGATCCGCATGAATTTGTGAGATGATCAAGCTTTCCTCCAAAATCTTCCGATAAAGGATCTGGATATTGACATTATGCAATGCCACCTGCTCCAAACGGTGCTTAGGGATAAGATAGAGTGAACACGGCTCCAATGCCTCTACCTGAAGCTTCGTCGGTTCCTCTTTAAAAAGGCTCTCTATGCACATAAAAATCTCACCATCGGCGCCGATGTGCTCGGTCAGCTCCTTGTCATTTTTGAAATAGAACTGACGGACAAGGCCCTTGTCCATATAATAAATGCTGTCACAAACATCTCCTTCTTTAAGAATCGTCTCTCCTTTCGAGACTTTCCTGGGCACAAGGATGCTCTCCAATGTGTCAAGCTCCTCGTGCGTCATCGTACTGTACTTTCGCGCTAACTCACGAGCAATATCACGTGTAGTGCTCTGTAATTCTTTCATTTCTCAATAAATCAATATTTAGGTTATCTGGTTGAACACGATTAATCCAACTTGAGTACGGCGAGGAATGCCTTTTGTGGCACCTGCACGTTACCAATCTGTTTCATCCTCTTTTTCCCTTTCTTCTGCTTCTCTAAGAGCTTCCGCTTTCGGCTCACATCACCGCCATAGCACTTGGCAAGGACATCCTTGCGCACTTGTTTCACCGTCTCGCGAGCCACGATCTTCGCGCCAATGGCAGCCTGAATGGCAATGTCAAATTGCTGACGGGGTATGAGCTCCTTAAGTTTCTCACACATATTACGGCCCAAGGTCACAGCGTTATCCTGATGGGTCAGTGTCGAGAGCGCGTCTACCGGTTCTCCATTGAGCAGAATGTCAAGCTTGATGAGCTTAGAAGGCCGGTAGCTGTCTATGTGGTAATCAAAAGAAGCATAACCTTTCGAGATAGACTTGAGCTTATCGTAGAAGTCAATCACGATCTCTCCCAAGGGCAACATGAAGTGTAACTCCACACGATTGCCGGAAATATACTGTTGGTCAAGAAGTTCACCGCGCTTGTCAAGACAAAGCTTGATGATTGGTCCGATATAGTCGGCCGACGTGATGATGCTCGCCTTGATATACGGCTCGTCTATGTGGTCTATCTCTGTCGGATCAGGAAGTCCGCTCGGATTGTGCACCTCCAGTTCCTCACCCTGCTTGGTGTAAACCAGATACGATACATTAGGAACAGTGGTGATGACCTCCATATTAAACTCGCGGTCGAGACGCTCCTGCACGATCTCCATGTGAAGGAGGCCGAGGAATCCACACCTGAAGCCAAAACCGAGTGCCTGTGATGATTCCGGCATAAAGGTCAGACTGGCGTCATTGAGCTGCAATTTCTCAAGGGAACTGCGCAAATTCTCATATTCAGTGGGGTCAATAGGATATACACCTGCAAACACCATGGGCTTCACCTCCTGGAATCCCTCTATGGCCTTATCGCAAGGCTGGTCCACATGAGTGATTGTATCGCCGACTTTCACTTCGGTGGCATTCTTGATACCCGATATGATATAGCCGACCTCGCCCGTTGAGAGCGTCTTCCGAGGCTCTAAATCCATTTTCAATACACCAACCTCATCAGCCGTGTACTCCATGCCTGTCTGCACAAACTTCACCTCGTCGCCCTGCCGAACCACGCCATTGACAACCTTTCCAAGAACAATAATACCCCGGAAAGAATTGAAAATAGAATCGAATATGAGCATCTGCAAGGGTTTCTCAGGGTCGCCTTTAGGAGCCGGAATACGTTCCACAACAGCTTTCAGAATATCGGGTACACCCTCACCCGTCTTGCCACTCGCCCTGATGATGTCCTCTGGATCACAGCCAATGAGATCCAATATTTCATCTTCCACCTCTTCGGGCATCGCATTGGGCATATCAATCTTATTGATCACCGGAATGATCTCCAAGTCATGGTCAATGGCCATGTAAAGATTAGAAATGGTTTGCGCCTGCACACCTTGGGTAGCATCAACGACAAGCAATGCCCCTTCACAGGCAGCAATGCTCCTTGAGACCTCATAGCTGAAGTCAACGTGCCCCGGAGTGTCAATCAGGTTGAGGATATATTTCTTCCCATCAAGCGAATACTCCATCTGTATGGCATGACTTTTAATGGTAATGCCCCGTTCACGCTCAAGGTCCATGTCGTCAAGCATCTGGTTCTCAGTAATCTTGATGGTTTTGGTGTACTCAAGCATACGGTCGGCAAGCGTTGACTTGCCATGATCAATATGAGCTATGATGCAGAAATTTCGGATGTTTTCCATTCGGATTTACAATTCTTTGACGCAAAGTTACTAAAAAGACGGGACAAGTATGACTTAAAAATATATATTTTTCTTAACTTTGCGCTAAAAAGAAAAGAATGCAAGATGAGGCATAAAAAATTATTGTTTCTTACTTTGATGACGTTTTTTTTAACAGCTTGTCACCGCGCGACATTAGAGGATATGGCCGCAAAGACGGCATCTGATTATACGGAGCGCTATTGTCCAACGCCGGTGGAAGACTTTCAACGCACTGACAGCATCACCTTTGATCGCGGCACGCACACGTTCAGCTACTATTATACGCTGACAGGAAAGATAGATGATCCGGCCGTCATTGAGAAAGGGGAAAAACAGATTCTTGCCACTATCATAGGAAGTCTCAAGGAAAACACCAGCATGAAGGACTATAAGCAGGCTGGCTATAACTTCCGCTACGTTTATCGTTCACAGAAGAATGGGAATGTGATGATTGACAAAACCTTCAAACAGAAAGATTATAAATAATCCGAATCAATGCCAAAGGATAAGACCATGTTCGTCTGCAGCAATTGCGGATACGAATCAGCAAAATGGCTTGGACGCTGTCCTTCCTGCGGAGAATGGGACAGCTTCAAAGAGATAAAGGTTGCTGCCGACTATGGCTCATTGAATGCCAAAAACACGGCTGCATCGATAAGGCAAGGCGGTGAAAAAGTGATGATGCCCCATAAGGACAACAGTCCATTGAGGCTGAAGGAGATTCCGTTGCAGGATGCGCCAAGAATAGATACACGTGACGAAGAGTTTAACAGGGTGCTTGGAGGCGGTATTGTACCGGGGAGCATCGTTCTGTTAGGTGGTGAGCCAGGAATAGGCAAATCCACGCTCACGTTACAAACAATACTTGGAATGGAAAACATGTCCATTCTTTATGTCAGTGGTGAGGAGAGCGCGCACCAAATCAAGATGAGAGCCGAGAGAATACAGAAAGAAGTACGCGATAATGTTTTCATCCTTTGCGAGACTTCACTGGAGAGAATTTACGCTGGCATCCAGCAACTGCACCCGAACTTGTTGGTCATCGACTCCATTCAGACGATCTCTACCGAGCAGGTTGACTCCTCCCCAGGAAGCATTTCGCAAGTCAGGGAATGCGCTGCCTCGCTGCTTCGGTTTGCTAAAAGCAGCGGCGTCCCCGTACTGCTTATCGGACATATCAATAAGGAGGGCACGCTTGCAGGGCCAAAAATTCTGGAGCATATCGTCGATACGGTGATTCAGTTTGAGGGCGACCAGCATTATGTCTACCGCATCTTGAGAAGCATCAAGAACCGCTTTGGCAGCACCTCTGAGCTCGGCATCTACGAGATGCGCCACAACGGACTGCGTGCTGTCTCCAATCCATCGGAGCTGCTTCTCACCGAAGACCATGAGGGACTGTCGGGAGTTGCCATCAGCTCTACTATAGAAGGTATGCGGCCGTTCCTTGTTGAGACCCAGGCACTTGTATCTACAGCAGCTTATGGCACACCACAACGTTCAGCTACCGGCTTCGACCAGAGGCGTCTGAACATGCTTCTCGCCGTCCTTGAGAAGCGCGTAGGATTCAAGCTGATACAAAAAGACGTGTTTCTCAACATTGCGGGAGGCATGCGGGTTACGGATATGGCGATGGATCTCAGTGTCATTGCCGCCGTACTGTCAAGCAATGTCGATACGCCAATTGAGAGTGGATGGTGCATGTGCGGGGAAGTAGGACTGAGCGGAGAGGTAAGACCCGTGAGCAGAGTAGAGCAGCGGATAGCTGAAGCAGAGAAGCTCGGCTTCAACCATATCATCTTACCGGCTTACAATCTCAAAGGTATCAACCCACACAAGTACGCCATCCAGATCCACCCTGTAAAGAAAGTAGAAGAAGCGCTCAGGGATTTATTCAACTCATAAACATGTATTAATTTTCAAAGAGATATGAAGGACAGCATTATCATTGTGAGCGGAGGAATGGACTCCATCACTATGCTTTATGAATATAAAGACCGTATCGCCTTAGGCGTATCGTTCAATTACGGCAGCAATCATAACCAAAGGGAGATCCCTTTCGCCGAAATGCATTGTAAACGGTTAGGCATTCCATACATCACTATAGATCTCGCTTTCATGCCACAATACCTTAAGTCAAGCCTTCTCGAGGGTGCAGACGCTATTCCTGAAGGCAACTATGATGACGAGAACATGAAGTCAACCGTGGTACCTTTCCGCAACGGTATCATGCTCTCAATAGCTGTCGGCATTGCGGAATCAAATCATCTGAAGTATGTCATGATGGCCAACCACGGTGGCGATCACGCCATCTACCCTGACTGTCGTCCGGAGTTTGTCAAGGCCATGTCAGCTGCCACCACAGCCGGTACCTATGAGAATGTCGAGATATGGGCACCCTACACCCATATCACCAAAGCCGATATTGCACGTCATGGCAAGGCTCTTGGCATAGACTATAGCGAGACATGGAGCTGCTATAAAGGTGGAGAAAGACACTGTGGAAAGTGCGGTACTTGTCGTGAACGCAAGGACGCGCTCCACAAAGCAGGAATTGTAGACACAACTGAATATGAAGAATAAAACTCAATTACGCTTCACTGCCACTTCTTCCCTAACTTTCATTATATGCGTCGTGGTACTTTTGTCGCTTTTTGTCGCTTGCAACAAGAGCTACCAAGAGCAGAAACAGGAGGAAAAGAAGACGCTTGCAGAGACCCTACGAAAAGACAGTCTGGCCCTGAAAATAGCAACAGTCCCCACTTTAGACTGCCTTCCATTGTTCATTGGAGTAGAAGACAGTCTATTTGAACACAACGGGGTAGACGTCCATCTCAAACAACGCAATGGTCAAATAGACTGTGACACACTCATTCGGGGCAAGTATGTGGAAGGTATCGTCAGCGATCTTATACGCACGGAACGACTGAAAGAGGAAGGCATCGCATTGAGATATCTCACTGCCACCAATGCCTACTGGCAGCTATACACCAACCATATCTCACGTATCAAGGAGCTTAAACAGCTGTCTGACAAAATGATTGCCATGACGAGATACTCGGCGACCAATTATCTTGCCGATTATGCCATTGATAGTGCCAAGCCTCAATACGATGTCTTCAAGATTCAAATCAATGATCCTCGTACGCGTATCAAGATGATGATAAATAATGAGATGGATGCGGCATTGTTCACTGAACCACAGGCCACAACAGCCAGGATCTACAATAATCCCATGCTCATGGACAGCCGCGACAAGAACATTCGCTTTGGAGTCATTGCTTTTAGAGAGAGCGCATTAAAGGATAAACGGCGGCAGAAACAGCTGAAAGCGTTTACCAAGGTCTACAATATGGCAGTTGATTCCATTAACTATTACGGATTCGGACATTACGCTGCCATCATCATGAAATACACCAATGCTGACGAAAAGACTATCAAAGCATTGCCCAAACTCAAGTTCAATCATGTCAACCCGCCAAGACAACGCGACATCAACGTGGCGAAAAGATATTAAGGACCTATGACAAAACTCGATTCCCACAACTGGAAAGACTTTACGAAAAGTATCTCCTCACTGCAAGAAGAATTGTCTGACGGTACACCCCTCGGAACCGTGCTGCAAGGAGTTGTGCGACTTTTCGTCGAATATTCTCAACCGTCCGACGATGAGGTGGAGAGTATCAGCGACAGCTACAGACTGATGAGCGACTACATGCTCCGTGGTTACCAGGACAACCAACGCGCCAATCTTTACCGACAATTACAACGGCGACTCTATCGCGTGCTCGCCGATCTGCGACTTCATGTCCGACTTAAGTATGACCCGTCATTAGCCACATTCTCTTCTCCCGCCGATACCTCGACAATAGATACAGACAGCCTTCGCGGCACACTTGAAGCCTTCGTTTCCGATATGGCCATACTTACGCTTGAGCCTACTGAACAGGCTACGGCAGAAAGTAAGCAGCTCTACGAGCGCCGTCAGGCTGTTATCGCGAAAACTTTCAATCGCATCTTGTTGTCCGGACAATGGAGCAACGAGCACACCAACGATTTTGCCAATCTCATTCTCTCCCCTACTATTGACATCATCGATGCGCTCACGCTTTGCGCAGCCGTGATGATGGCTTCACTATTAGAGCCCGATCCAGCCAAAGTATCAATGCTTTTAAAAGTATATCAAGAAGCAACCGACGAGAAATTAAAGCAGAGAGCGCTCATCGGATGGGCTCTTGCCATCGACAACGGCGACTTCAGGCTATTTCCAGAGACGAAGAACGAAGTGGACCAACTGATGTCAAGAAAAGGCCTCCGCGATGAGTTGGCAGAGCTGCAGATGCAGGTTATCCTCTGTATGGCGGCTGATGAGGACTCGGAAACGATACAAAAGGATGTCATGCCAAATATAATCAAGAACCAAAACATTGAAATCACACGCCTTGGCATCCGTGAGAAGGAAGAGAATACAATGGACGAGATCCTCCATGGGGATGACAGCGACCGTAAAATAGAAGAGATGGAAGAGAGCATGCGTAAGATGATAGACATGCAGAAACGCGGTGCAGACATCTATTTCGGTGGATTCTCAAAGATGAAACGCTTCGGTTTCTTCTATACCCTGTCAAATTGGTTCACTCCGTACTACATTAATCATCCTGGTTTAGAGCATCTCTCACCGGAAATAAAACGCACGCAGTTTATGGAAAGCTTGCTGAAAAATATGCCGTTCTGCGATTCAGACAAGTACAGTTTCTCACTTGCGATGTCTTCCATTTATACGCAACTGCCCGATAGTATTAAGGAAATGATTGGCAATGGGGCTACGATGCAGGCGCCTGGAGCCGATGAAGTCATTAACACCCCTGCATTTTTCCGACGCCAGTTCCTACAAGATCTCTACCGATTCTTCCGGATCAACGATAGCCGCTCTGCTTTTGCCAATCCGTTTGAGGCCAAAGATCATCATCTCTTTTTAGACAGAAATATCTATCACTCTACTATGCACGATGAGGCCCTACGCATCATTGGCTTTCTGCTGAAGCGTAAGAAGTTTGCTGAAGCAAAGGCCATGCTAAACTGTTATTACCGCGAAGACTCCCCAACCGACCTTCTTCTTGCCGGCCGAATCGCCTTAAAAGAAGGATCATATAATAGGGCTGAGGCGATCTATGCTAAAGCCTATGCCATTGAGAGCGACTCCACCGCAGCGCTCAAAGGGTATGCTATCGCAAGTCTCCACTGTGCACACTACGCCAAGGCAGCAGAGCTCTACCAGCAATTATCCGCCCTATATCCTGACAAAGAACAATATACGCTCAACGACGCCATTGCCTTGATCAACAATAATGAGGCTCGTGAAGGTGTCAGAATATTATATGAGCTGTATTATAAACGCCAAGACGACCTTGATGTAAAACGGGTGTTGGCCTGGGGATTGCTTTGCATGAAAGAGCCGGAGAAGGCTGAAAAACTCTACGATAGCATCCTAAAAGCTGATCATGTCGCTGCCGACCATTTGAATGCAGGCTACTGTGCTTGGGTCTTAGGCAAAGGAGAAGAGGCTGCCCAACTTTTTAAAGACTATGTCGCTCTATCATCCATCGATAAAGAAACACGGAAGCAACTTCCGAATCCGACACTTGCCTTGAAGTTCAGAGAAGACGCTTCCCTGCTCGACCGCTATGGTATCGCGGCAATAGACCGCGACATCATGGCGGGAATGAGTTAACTGTTCATCGAGGCGAGAAACTCAATGTTATTGCGTGTATGCTCCATACGGTCGTGAATGGTGTTCATAGCCTCCAGTGGATTCATGTCAGCAATGTACTTTCTAAGAATCCACATACGGTCAAGCGTAGTCTTATCCTGAAGAAGATCATCACGACGGGTACTTGATGCCACAAGATTGACAGCTGGGAAGATACGTTTGTTAGAGATAGTACGGTCGAGTTGCAGCTCCATGTTACCCGTTCCCTTGAACTCCTCAAAGATGACTTCGTCCATCTTCGAACCCGTATCAATCAGCGCTGTAGCAACAATAGTCAATGAACCGCCGCCTTCAATATTTCTTGCAGCACCAAAGAATCGCTTAGGCTTCTGTAGCGCATTGGCATCCACACCGCCGGTAAGCACCTTTCCTGAAGCTGGAGAGACCGTGTTGTATGCACGGGCAAGACGCGTAATAGAATCAAGGAAGATGACGACATCGTGGCCGCATTCCACCATTCGCTTGGCCTTCTCAAGCACAATGCCGGCTATCTTGACGTGACGTTCGGCAGGCTCATCAAACGTAGAAGCTATCACCTCGGCATTGACAGTACGGGCCATATCAGTCACCTCCTCAGGACGCTCATCAATGAGCAGCATCATCAAGTAAGCCTCGGGGTGGTTGGCAGCGATGGCGTTAGCGATGTTTTTCATCAAGATTGTCTTACCAGTCTTTGGCTGTGCCACAATCAGCGCACGCTGACCCTTTCCGATAGGAGCAAAAAGATCGACGATCCGGGTAGAGAGATTCGTCGTCGAGGGATTCCCTGTAAGATTAAACTTCTCATCGGGGAACAACGGCGTAAGGTTCTCAAAAGGCACACGGTCGCGTACCTCTTCAGGATGACGGCCATTGATAGAAACAATGGTTGTCAAGGGGAAGAACTTCTCACCCTCATGTGGCGGGCGCACACGCGCCTCTATGACATCACCTGTCTTCAAGCCGAAACGGCGCACCAGATTATTAGGCACATAAACATCATCGGGAGAAGACAGATAGTTATAGTCACTCGAACGCAGGAACCCATATCCGTCCGGCATGACTTCAAGCACGCCGTTTGCGGAAATGATGTCGGCAAAATCATAGCTTTCCTGCTCTTCAACAGGCTCATTCACCCACGTCATTTGCGGTGCGGCTTGCGGTTGCTGCACAAACGAAGGACCTGTAGTGGGTTGGTCAAACATATCATAATTGGGAGTAACACCCTGATCTTCAACCGGCAAGTCGACAACCGTAATGAAGTCGGTGCCATCACCTGGGTCACCGTCCCACACACCATCAACATTGGCTTCCTGCTGATGCCCATGACCATTCTCTGCCACGTCATGAGGCGTCCGTTCATTGTCCTTGTCCAGTCTCTCTTTCATTTGCTCATTGACAGCTTTCACCTGCTCATTGTGGGCCTTTACTTTGGCTTTCAACTGAGTCGCCATGTCAGCGTCAACAGCCTTGTCAGTAGTGGAGACAGCTGGATGATTCAAAGAAAGCTCATCAGAGCGATTCGCGTCAACCGTCTTTAATGATGACTGCGTTGAGGCGGAAACATTGTTAGCGGCTATCTGCCGTTTAAGCATGTCAATCTGTGCCATCAGCCCACGCTCCTTCTTTGTTTTAGGTCCTCTGTGCCTGGGCTGCGCCTTCAGCTGCGCTTCAAGGTCAGACAGCAACTTTGCGGGATCGGTACCATCACTCGGAAACAGCATGTCTTTGGCTGTCCGCGGACTCTGTGAGACCGTACGGTTGTGCTTGCGGCGGTTGTCGTCAAGAGGATTCTTGCTTCCTTCCATCTCTGCCTGCCTGTCCAGAATGGCATAGACCAGTTCTTCTGTAGAGCCAAAGGCATCGGGATTAAGCTCAAGACCCTGAGCGATGCCTGACAACTCCTCTCTGTTTTTGACAGATAATTCGTCTTTATTATACATATATGATATATGAAATATGATTTTTCAAAATAAGATCAAATGCTTCCACGGAAGTAGAAACATCCTCAATAATCCTATTAGTGTCTGCAAAGGTAATCAGAAAAAACATTATTCCACTATTTTCATGCTCTTTTTTTCTATTGCCAGCACTATTTTCTCTGACTTCGTCTAAAATAGTGTAACTTTGCAGCCAAATAATAAAGATACAATATGAAAAGTCTTTGGCGAACCTTCTTTGGTTTCTCAGACGAAGGCGACAACGAGACATTTGCTCATGCCATGGGTCGTGCCCGCCATCTCCTTGAGATGCAAAACTACGAGGATGCCTGCCGCATCCTCAAATTCGCGGACCGCTATCAAGATGCCGAGGGGCTTTATCTCTACGGGTGGTGCTGCTGGAGAGGTCAGGGCGTTGTGGAAGATGCCGCAAAAGCCGTCAAGCTTTGGAAGAAATCGGCGGCATTGGGTTATCAGCCTGCCAAGACACGCTGCGAAGAAATCAAAGACTTTATCAACAGCATCTGATGAGAACTCCACCGATTTTCTTGCTGCTTGTTGCCACCCTGTCATGGTTGGCAACGACAGCCCCTTGCTACAACAGCCGCAAGATAGCCATGGAAAAAAACTTCATCTATCGTCTGTATCTTGCTGATAAAAAAGGCTCTCCCTACTCTATTACCCATCCAGAGCAATACCTTTCACAACGTGCTATTCGTCGCAGACAGCGTCAAGCCATTGCCATCGACTCCACTGACCTGCCCGTTTCGCCAGCCTACGTTGCCCGAGTGAAGCAGGCCGGACTCACCGTCATGGGAACCAGCCGATGGCATAACACAATCACAGTGTCATCGTCAAAAGACAATATCGCGATCAATTTAGCCGCTCTGCCCTTTGTCAAAAAGTGGTTCAAGCTCTATGAATCACCTGATTCCGTCAAGCCAATGATGAGAAACGAAATCGAGAACCATGAGTCGACAACCACTTCCCAACACAATGTCTACGGGTCAGGATACAGACAAATCCAATTAGAAAACGGTATCCTGCTGCATAATGCCGGATTCAGAGGTAAGGGCATGCTGATTGCCATCCTCGATGCAGGATTCAACAATGCCGACAAAATTGAGGCCCTGAGCAACGTAAGCATCAAAGCCACAGCCGATTTTGCGCCCCGGCGGTCGGCTAATATCTTTGCCGAGCACGCACACGGCACCATGGTGCTGTCGGTCATGGCTGCGAACAACTCCAGCATCATGACTGGGAGTGCTCCCGAAGCAGACTACGCGCTCATACGTACGGAAGACATGGAGACCGAAACCCCTGCAGAAGAGGATTCGTGGACCATGGGAGCTGAGTTTGCCGACTCTATTGGAGCCGACCTCATCAATTCCTCGTTAGGATACACGCACTGGGACGGAGACACCATGAGACTTCATCTGCGTGACCTCAACGGACAAAGCTATGTGAGCCAAACCGCTGCGATGCTGGCCTCCAAGGGAATCATTCTCTGCAATTCAGCAGGCAACGAGGGCAGTTCTTCGTGGCATAAGGTGAACATTCCTGCCGATGCCACCGACATACTCACCGTTGGTGCCATAGACACCGACAGTCTCAGTGCGTCGTTCTCCAGTCTTGGCCCGACGCAGGACGGGCGCATCAAACCTGATATCAGCGCAATGGGAGTCAATGTGAGCGTCATCGGCAGCAATGGAGTGAAAACAACCAACAACGGTACGTCGTTTGCCTCGCCCATCGTCTGCGGGCTCACGGCATGCCTTTGGCAGGCCCTGCCCACACTCAATGCCAGACAGCTCATGAGCCTCATACGTCTCTCTGCCGACAGGGCCCAGTGGCCTGACAATGTCTACGGCTATGGCATACCCGATTTCTGGAAGGCATACAACAACGCTACATCAGGCTTCAAGAAATGATGGCAACCAATGGGAAATTACCTTTATACTTTATGGCAACGCGTCTACACCGTAAAGGCAACGCGTTTACACTGTAAAGGCAACGCGTTTACACTGTAAAGACAATGCGTTTACACTGTAAAGGCAACGCCAATCGAGTAGGAGGAAAACGAAGTAGTTTTCTTCCTACTTTCGTTTTCCGACCTCTCACACCACCGTACATGCGGTCCCGCATACGGCGGTTCCTATTTTGGGGTGCCATTCGAGATACGTCCCCATTAAAGTAGCATACCCTGCTGCACGTAGATTGTTGTTACTTATTGCAGTTGCTAAAATAGGACTATTAGCTATATGCCAATAACCCTTACGAGTATTACCCCATTCGTATGCTTGGTATTTATTAATACCACATCTAATGAGGTTTGCCACTTTTGTCTTGACTTTCTTCCAAGCTTTCCATATACACATGCGTATTCTACGTCTTAACCATTCGTCTGTTTCAAGCAAGAGACGCTTCATATTGGCAAGGTGATAATAGCCAACCCACCCTCTTATGTATTCTTTCAGCTTTTGCTTTCTCTTGGCATATCCCCATCCATTGCTGCGACTTGTCAGTTCTTTCAACCTTGACTTCATCTTGGCTTTGGATTTTGGGTGCACAGTGAGTTGGCATTTGCCTTTCATCACATAAAAGGAGTAGCCCAGATATTTCACTCCACGTACATACGACACTACGGTCTTTTCCTTGTTGACTCTGAGATATAGAACATTTTCTATAAATCGGGTTATAGACTCCTTCACTCGCATTGCAGCCCTTTTGGACTTACAGAATATCATCGAGTCATCGGCATAGCGTACAAAGGGAAGCCCTCTGCGTTCAAGTTCTTTGTCCAATTCGTTGAGTATGATGTTACTCAACAACGGACTTAGCGGTCCTCCTTGGGGAGTTCCCTCTTCGCTCGCTTCAAACAAGCCTTTGTTCATTACACCACTTCGGAGATATTTGTGTATAAGACTGACCACTCTGCCGTCTTTTATCGTACGGCTGAGAATTTCTATGAGTTTGCTATGGCTCACGGTATCGAAGAAGCGTTCAAGGTCAAGGTCTACTACATATATGTAGCCTTCATTAATTATACTTTGCGCTCCTCGTATTGCGTCATGGCATCCTCTTCTCGGACGGAAGCCGTAGCTCGTCTTGGAAAATTGGTTCTCATAGATGGGGGTCAATACTTGGTTTATGGCTTGTTGCACCAAACGGTCTACTACTGTAGGTATTCCCAACAGGCGCATCTTGCCATTGTCTTTGGGTATTTCTACCCTTTTCACTGGGTTTGGACGGTAAGAGCCGTCCATCAAGGAACGGATGAGCAAGTCCTTATTGGTCAATAGCCATGGGAGCAACTGCTCACACGACATCTTGTCGATACCACCACAGCCTTTGTTTCTCATAACTGCCTTGTAGGCTCGGTTGAGATTTGAAGGGCTAAGGATTTGCTCGAAAAGGTGTTCCTTGTCGAATGGTACTTCCACGATGTTGTCTTCACACATCCACATGTAGGTCTGCACTCCCCCATACCATTCGGTTTCCGACCTATCTCTTTGGGGGCAGCCATTAACTTGGGATAATGTTTTCTGCATTCTTTCCTTCATGAGGTATGTTTCAATTACTATCGCTTGATTGTTAGGTTCAGCCCTTCATGCAACGTTATCGAGTATTGCACTACTATGGCGTCTGCTGACTTCTCACGGCAAGCTTTACTCCACTTCTTTCGTAAAAAAAAACTATTTGAAGTGTCCGTGAGACCTCCTCGGATAAGGGCATTGTCTTTCCATCTTATACCCACTTCATTTACACCAACCGTTCCGAATAGCTATAGGGCTTTGATTTGTTTAGCAACCTTACCCACGGTCATATGCCTTGTATGAAGTTTCTGTTCGTTAGGTCAGATGTTTGCCGCCGGCTTCTTTCAGATTCCACCTCACGATGGACGCCCTTGCCTTTGGCTATGTAATTCCCGCTATTAAGGCTTACTCGGGACTTGCACCCGTTAGACAATACTCATGCCGAGCATACTAAAAGAGCGGAGCCTGCTCCCTCACGGGTGCAGGCTCCTATGTTTGTTTGGAATAAGTTTTTATTTGTCTTAACGACTTATTAACGTTAAGCGTCAGCTTTGTTTGTCTTAGCTGCGTAAGCCTCGGGGCTGAGCACGGAAACAGTACTCTTATTGCGGGCACCCTTGTGGAAGTAAACCACACCGTCGGTCAGAGCGTAGAGTGTATCATCCTTACCCTGAGCCACATTCTCACCTGCGAAGTGCTTGTTGCCACGCTGGCGAACAATGATGTTACCGGCAACAATCTTCTGGCCACCCCAGATCTTAACACCTAAACGTTGAGCTGCTGATTCACGACCGTTGCGTGAACTGGTCTGTCCTTTCTTATGAGCCATCTTGTTTTACCTCCTGTTTTAAGCGTTAATTGATTTAACTTCTACCTCTGTGAAGTGAGTACGGTGACCATTCTTCACACGGTAATCCTTACGGCGTTTCATCTTGAACACCACTACCTTGTCGCCCTTAACCAGTGGGTTGACCACCTCGGCAACAACCTTTGCGCCATCAACAGTAGGCGCACCGACAGTCACTGCCCCATCATTGTCTACGAGCAGCACACGGTCGAACTCAACAGTCTTGCCGGCCTCAGCATCCTTCAAATGGTTGACAAAAAGCTTTTTGCCTGCCTCTGCCTTGAACTGCTGACCGTTAATCTCTACGATTGCGTACATTTTATAAATATATAAACGGTTTTTTCCGCAAGGCGGACGAGCTATCGTCGTCTCTTCTTTAGCCTCCACGGACTCATAATCGGGTGCAAAGTTACGCATTTCTATTCATAGAACCATCTTTTTCAACCGATTATTTTAGTCCGCACCAATATTTTTGATTAATTTTGCAGGGAAATATCAGATTTAAATGGAAATAGACAAGAGAAAGAATCAGGAAGAGTTCGAATCGCTGCTTCGCTCTACTAAGCGTGAGGGTATGGACTATGTCATCGAGGACTTAGAGAAGAGCGGCTTTTTCGAAGCGCCGGCTTCAGCCGGACATCACCTCAATATTGCCGGCGGACTGTGCCAGCATAGCCTTAACGTGTGTAAGGCTGGACTGATGATCTTTGACGGACTTAAGACTCTTGACGCCGCATCGGCTGGAGAGGTGAAGCGCGAAAGTGTCATCATCGCTACCCTGCTGCACGATGTCTGCAAAACCGACATTTATAAAAAGACCATCAAAAAGCATAAGAATAAGCTCGGACAATGGGAAGATGCCGAGGGCTATAACATCAGTTATAAAGATTTTCCCATGGGGCATGGAGAGAAATCGGTCATCATGCTCCTGCTCAGCGGCCTGGACCTGCACGATGACGAGATGCTCGCCATCAGATGGCATATGGGCGCGTTCGGGCTGAACATGAACTCCTATGAGGACGAGCGTTGCTATGACACCGCAAGACAGGAATACCCATTGTGCTGCATCGTACAATGTGCTGACTCCATGGCGGCTGCCATCATGGAAGTGACACCACAGGATCGCGACGAGCTCTAACCTTCCCACTAACAAGAAGAGGCGGTCAACCATGACCGGCGGCAGCCCTTAGCTGAAACCATTATGATCACGCGGCAGCGGCACTTGCCGACACATGGGTAAAAGGTATCAAATTCGATGTACAAAAGGGCATATGAAGGAATGTAGTGTCTGGGTACAATCTTCCAAAGCTCGCCACCCCACCCGCTCATGGCCCTCAAGAAGGATATGCACATCAATGTATCGGCGATGCACTTCAAGCGTTTGCTGATCCTGAGAGAGTGTGTCGGGATTGACATTGTTGATAAAAAGCTTGTCGCCCTCGAGCCTTATTCTGCCCAATGGCGCATGGAGAAGATCGTGAGCGTCAACGTATGCGAAAAGTTCATGGAAAAGAGAATGAAGAGATCCATAACGGCCTGCATGAGTGAGTTTTCCGTAAATTATAATTGTAATTAAATGAGATTGAATGTTTCAAGAAAATACCAATTGCTACAAAGATAAGTAAGAAAAACAATAACGCAATGCTTTTCCAACCATAAAGACCACTTTCTCAGAAGATCGTCAAAAAAGTGGACGGCTATATTTTGCCATTCCAATTAAAAAAGGTACTTTTGCATGATAAAAGCAAAGAAATGACGAAGAGACGTTCAACCAAAAAATCCAAATCTTTTGGAGAAGCGGTGGGAATAAGAAATAGATTTGAGAGTGACACGGCTAACTTCTTTTTCGGCCTTGTACTCTTAGCAGTGTCTGTGTATCTCATTATTGCGATGGTGAGCTATTTGTCAACAGGCCCAGCGGACCAAAGCATATTGGAATCATTGAGACCAATGGAGTTTCTCAATGGAAACCATGAGTTTGGCAACTATTGTGGATCTATTGGGGCAATCATATCGTATTATCTGATTACCATCAACTTTGGGTTGCCCGCCTTTCTCATACCCGCCTTTGTGATTTTAGTGGCATTGAAACTAATGAGGGCTTATTCCGTTAGCCTACTGAAATGGTTTCTTTGCATGGCCTTCATAATGGTATGGCTCTCAATATTTTTAGCGAAGGTACTCTCGCCATTCATGGGCGAAGAAGTATATAATCCGGGTGGAATGCACGGACTTTTCTGCGTGAAGCGTATAGAAGACATCATCGGTGCTCCCGGCTTAATAGCGCTTCTTGCTGTCACGGCCATCGCCTTTCTTACTTACCTCAGTCATGAGACTATAGAGGTGGTGCGCAAAGCGCTGAATCCGGTGAAATATTTCACAGAGCGCGTCAAGCTCACGGTCAACAACCATGCAATCAACGAGGATGGATCTTTTGATTCCGATGACACAGACGCCCAAGCTAATGAGGAAGAGGCGCTTTCTGAAGAGACACATACCGATGACGACAGTGCGCCAACTGTGGTCGATCTCACTGACTTCACCCAATTTAAGGGTTCTAATACAGAAAAAAACGCGAAGGAAGGCATCGACAAAAGAATGCCTAAGACTAATGCCGTCGTTGGAAAAGCCGATGAGATAGCAAGTCTGACAGTGGAGAAGACATCCACAGAGGCTGCAGCCACCCAGAATACGGCAAAGACTTTGAGCGATCTCGATACACCTATCAATCCTTGGGAGCCCTTCACACACTACAAGTTCCCCAGTTATGACCTGCTTAAGAGGTGCGACAGTAAACCGGTGATCGACATGGAAGAGATAAAATCAAACAATGCCCGCATTGTAGATGTCCTCAAGAGTTTCAATGTCACCATCAGCAAAATCAACGCTACGGTAGGGCCTACGGTAACACTCTATGAGATTACGCCCGCAGAGGGCGTACGTATTAGCAAGATACGTGGCCTTGAAGCTGACATTGCGCTGAGCCTCGCTGCGCTGGGCATTCGCATCATAGCGCCTATACCCGGTAAGGGCACTATCGGCATTGAGGTGCCTAATAAAAAGCCGCAGATCGTCTCTATGGAGAGTGTGCTCAATACCAAGAAATTCCAAACCACGAAGATGATACTCCCCATGGCATTGGGTAAGACCATTACCAACGAGGTGTTTATGGTTGACCTTGCCAAGCTGCCCCATTTACTTGTGGCTGGCGCCACCGGACAGGGTAAGTCGGTAGGATTAAATGCCATCATCACCTCTTTATTATATAAGAAACATCCCAACGAACTGAAATTCGTTCTCGTAGATCCGAAAAAGGTGGAGTTCAGCATTTACAATAAGATTGCGCCCCATTATATGGCTGCGCTGCCTGAAAATGAGGACGAACCCATCATTACCGACGTGCAAAAGGTAGTGAGGACGCTTAATTCACTTTGTAAACTCATGGACCATCGCTATGATTTGCTGAAACTCGCCAATGTGAAGAAGATTGACGAATACAACGACAAGTTTATTCATCACAAGTTACGGCTCACAGATGGACATGAGTATATGCCGTATATCGTGGTAGTCATCGATGAGTTCGGTGACCTGATTATGACGGCTGGCAAGGAAATAGAAATGCCCATAGCCCGCATCGCACAATTAGCGCGTGCTGTAGGAATCCATATGATAATAGCCACACAGCGACCCACCACGAAGATTATTACCGGAAATATCAAAGCTAACTTCCCTGGCCGTATGGCATTCCGCGTTGCTTCGCAAATTGACTCACGGACTATCCTCGACCGTACGGGCGCCGACCAGCTCATCGGAAGAGGTGATATGCTGTTCCTTGGTGGCGGTGAGCCGGTGCGAGTACAATGCGCTTTCATTGATACATCGGAGATAGAAGCCATCAACGATTTTGTTTCCGCGGAGCCAGGTCCCGTGGATCCTTTTGAATTGCCTGAGCCCGATGATCCCAATGCCATGGGTGTCAGTGCAGGAGGAGATGGCGAGGCCAAAAACTTTGATCCATATTTCGATGAGGTGGCACATGCCATCGTCATCTCACAACAAGGCTCCACAAGTATGATTCAGCGGAGGTTCTCCATTGGATATAACCGTGCGGGACGTCTCATGGACCAACTGGAGAAAGCTGGCATTGTGGGGCCTGCACAAGGCGCAAAGCCTCGCGACGTGCTGCTGCAGGATGAGAATAGCCTGAATGCACTGTTGGCCAGAATACACGGTGTTTGATGACAATATATATAGTTTTCTATAAAAAGGATAGCATTTAAGACCATGAAGAAATCATTAGTTTTGAACATCCTGCTGTTACTCTGTATAAGCGTCTTTGCACAAGGTAGCAAGCAGGCAATGGAAGTATTGGACAAGACTGCTGCCGTCGTGGGACGCAATGGCGGAGCTCAAGCAGATTTCACTGTATCAGGTAAAAAGGTTGGTACACAAACTGGAACGATTGCCATTAAAGGAAATATGTTTCAGGCGCGCACTAAAAAGGCAGTTGTATGGTATAACGGAAAAACACAGTGGAGCTACCTCAAGATGACAAATGAGGTCAACATCTCCACACCTACAGAAGCCAAACGCATGAGCATGAATCCTTGTACCTTCATCTCCATGTACAAGAATGGATATAAACTCTCAATGACAAAGGCTGGCGGCAATTATATAGTCCACATGATTGCAGAAAACAAACAACGGAGTGTACAAGAAGCTTATATCACTATCAACAAAGGATCTTACAAGCCGTCAGAAGTAAAAATGCGACAAGGCCGTGATTGGACCACTATTACTATCCGTAATTTTGTTGCCAAGGACCAACCCGACAGCAAGTTCTCTTTCAATGCAAAGGACTTCCCTAAGGCTGATGTTATTGATTTGAGATAAATAAGTATTAGCTTTTGGGTGATAATGAAACATGTCAAGGCAGAACAAAACAATCATTATCACCCAACACTTTAGTAACTAAGGTCTATCCAACTAAAGGAGTGGATTCCATCCTTGTGCCGTAATGTCAAACTCCTGACCGTCCCCACGCGAGATAAGGCGGCAACCTAATTCTTCTTTAGTGATGTAGCCTATCTGCCTAATTCCTTGACTTTCTAAAGCATTAAGCTTATCGTGGTCGCCAATGGGGCAAGTGAAAAGCAGCTCATAGTCCTCTCCCCCATTCATGGCGCAAGTAGTCACATTCATATTAAATTCTTCCGCCGTGACTGCCGTTTGATAGTCAATGGGGATATTTTTTTCATAGATACGGCAACCGCAATGACTTTGATGGCAGATATGCAACAGTTCAGATGAGAGACCGTCCGAGATGTCCATCATCGCGGTAGGACGAATATGATTCTCACGCAGAAGATTGATGATATCCCCTCTTGCCTCCGGCCTTAATTGGCGTTGAAGCAGATACTCACGTCCGGCAAAATCAGGTTGGAAATCGATTATCTTCATACCTTCCTCCTGTAAATGCTTCACAAGTGCATCATTACCGTCTTTTTGTGCACTTCTGATTTTAGCGTTAAGTTCGTCAATCTGTTGATAATACACACTCTTCTCACGCTCTAACAGCTGCAATCCCATGTAAGAGGCTCCCAAATCACCACTGACACAAATGAGATCCGTCTCATTGGCGCCATTACGATAAACAATATCTTCCCTTGCTGCTTCTCCCACACACGTGATACTGATGGCAAGCCCCGTCATTGATGAGCAAGTGTCTCCACCGACGATATCCACATTCCACTTGTCGCAAGCTTGGTGAAGCCCCGCATAAAAATCGTCAAGATCCTCCACTTTGAAACGTTTGCCAAGAGCAATGCTTACCAAAAGCTGTCGCGGCGTGCCATTCATGGCAAACACATCACTCAGATTGACCATTGCACCCTTGTAACCCAATTGCTCCATGCTGTTGTAAGTAAGGTCGAAATGCACCCCTTCCATCAGCATGTCCGTCGTGACAAGCACCTCCTTGTCGGGATAGGAAAGCACCGTGCAGTCGTCACCTACCCCTTTCAGCGTTGACGGATTGCCGACTTTAATATCTTTGGTGAGCCGGTTAATAAGGCCGAATTCACCAAGTTCCTTTATTTCCATAGATGGTAAAGATATTTAGTTACAGCGCCTGATCATCTCCCTGAAAATCTCAGCCATGAGAGGTTGTGATGCGTTTGCTGCCTGCTGCACCTCCTCATGGCTCACCTCCACTGGCACGTCAAATCCTCCAAGATCGGTGATAACGCTGATACCAAACACCTTCATGCCACAGTGGTGCGCCACTATGACCTCCGGCACCGTGCTCATGCCCACTGCACTACCGCCAAGTAGATGGTACATACGGTATTCAGAAGGAGTCTCAAACGTGGGCCCCTGCACGCCGACATATACACCATGCATCAGGCGAATGCCCTTCTCTCTGCCTATCTCATCGGCCAGGTCACGCAACTGCTTGTCGTAAACCTCATGCATATCAGGGAAACGTGGACCGGTGGGGAAGTTCTTGCCATGAAGCGGATGTTCTGGGAAGAAGTTGATGTGATCATCAATAATCATCAGGTCCCCGATCTTGAAGCTGGGATTCATTCCTCCCGCAGCATTGCTGACAAAAAGCGTATTGATACCGAGCTCATACATCACTCTCACAGGGAAAGTCACTTCCTTCATCGAATAACCTTCATAATAATGGAAACGACCGTCCATGGCCATGATATCCCTTCCGCCGAGCTTACCGAAGATGAGCTTACCGGCATGTCCATCCACTGTCGAAACAGGGAAGTTGGGAATTTCCTTATAAGGAAATTCTGTGGTATCAGTTATCTCGGAAGCTAATTGTCCGAGTCCTGTTCCCAGTATGATCGCCGTCGTTGGCCGTGCGGGCATTCTTTCCCTTAGCCAAGATGCTGTCTCTTGAATTTTTTCGTACATAGCTTATTATCTTATTAGTAAATAATTCTTCTTCCGGCTCCTGCATAAATCTTACCTGTATAGGCAAAACATACAGAGAGTCTTTCACCTCCTGACTCAAGCCTTCCGTCTGCAAGAGCCGTGTAGAGTCTTTCTCTGTAGTCACTATTATCTTTGGACCATCCAGTTTGGCAAAAGCTTGATTGATTGTTTCCACATCCTTTTGCGTGAAAGAATGGTGATCATTAAAAGTAAGAGGGATCAAACTTCGGCACTTTAATCTGATATCATTCTCCATCTCCTCAGGAGAGGCAATGCCAGCCAAGAGCAGCACATTATACTTCTTCAAATCAGGCAAAGCCATTGCTGTCCCTTGATGATAAAGCGAGTAGAGATCTCCGTATTCCATCGTAGTGAAGAAAAGCTCCTGATAAGGAAAAAGATTCATCGCCTTTGTCAACACACGAATATCCATCGGCTTTAAATCCTCCGGGCATTTGGTCACTATAACGAAATCAGCGCGCTGTTTCCCCGACAAGGGTTCACGCAGTCGTCCGGCGGGAAGCAACTTGTCGTAGATGACAAGCCGGTGGTAATCAACAAGCAGTATATTAATTCCAGGCTTGACATAACGGTGCTGGAAGGCGTCGTCAAGGAGAATCACATCCACGTCTTTAGTAGCTTCGTCGTTTATCAGGCGGTCTATTCCCTGTCTGCGGTTGGCATCCACGGCAACATAAATATTACGGAATTTCCGCTTCACCTGGAAAGGTTCGTCGCCGATTTCAGTCACAGTCGAATTGTCGTCGGCCAATACATAGCCCTTACTCTTCCGCTTATATCCCCTTGACAACACTGCCACCCTGGCAATACTGTCAAGCATACGCACGAGGTATTCTACGTGAGGGGTCTTGCCTGTCCCGCCGACGGTGATGTTGCCGACGGCTATGACAGGGATATCGTAAGACTGTTGATGAAGCAAACCTACGTTGAAAAGCCAGTTGCGAAAGCTTACGCCCACGCCGTAGATCCAGCTCAACGGCAAAAGCCACTCACGTATCTTGATAAGATCACCCTCCATAGAATGTAAAATTTAAAATGTCAGCCTCAGTTCCGAATGATGAGATAAGGCAGGCGTGCCTGCATCTTACCCATTGACCTGGCCTGATCCATCAGCACGAAAGACATATAATAGGGCCCCAGAAGTGATTGCAGTTTCTCATCCAAAAGCGAACCTGTCGCTTCATCACTGTTGCCCAGTAACTTGGCGAGGAAACTTTTCTGTGTCGGATAATCCACAGTATGGTATTTTTTCAGCTTTGCCAATTTCGCTGCCTTGGCAACAGCCTTGTCCATCCCACCCAAACCATCGACGAGTCTCAGCTTCAAGGCATCCATACCCAAAAAGACATGCCCCTGTGCACATTGCTCCACTGCATCCATGGAAAGATGGCGTCCTGCCGCCACACGCGACTTGAAGAGCTGATAGCCCCTATTGACGCTTGCCTGCATCTTTGCTCCCTGCTCTGCGTTGAGCGGTGCAAGCATAAGTCCGTATATCGACATGCCCATAGTTGCGTTGCGGTTGGTCTCCACCCCGTCAAACTTCAGGCCAAGCTTTTGTGCCAGTCCAGATCCTTCCTGCAGCATACCGAAAATACCGATGGAACCCGTAATGGTTGTGGGGTCAGCAAAGATGTAGTCGGCTCCACTGCTGATATAGTATCCGCCAGAAGCCGCATAACCACTCATAGAAACCACGACAGGCTTCCCTGATTTTTTCAATTGCCCGATAGCATGCCAGATCTGTTCGGAGTCATAGCTTGATCCACCGGGGGAGTTGACACGGATGACAACCGCTTTCACATCGTTATCTTTGGCCAAATCATTCATATCCCGACTCATGTCCTTGCCGACGATATAGCGGGTGTTTTTATAAATGTTGCCGCTCGGCTCCTGATAGACAATTTCACCCGAAGCGTAATAGACAGCTATCTCATCACCACTGTTATCGTTGTTCACAGTCATCATGTCTGCAACCGTCGCCTGAGGAATGGTCTTGTCAGTGTCAAGGCCTAACTTCTTTCTGATAATGCCTCTTATCTCATCATTATAGAGCACTCCGTCGAAGAACTTGTATTTCACCAACTGCCTTGCATCCTCCATCGACACCATGTCGTCGGCATACCTGTTGAGGTCTGTCTTACTGATGTGACGGCTCTTAGAGACTGCATCTACAACCACATCCCATATGCCGTCGAGATAGCGTTGTGCCTGCTCGCGGCTGGGATCGCTCATTTTCTCTTCCGTAAAGGTTTCTGTGGCACTCTTGTACTTGCCGCATTTGAAAGCCATTGTACTGATGCCCACCTTCTTAAACAGGTCTTTGAGAAATACGATTTTTGCACCCAGGCCCTGCCATTGAAACTCCCCTTGGGGGTTGATATAAACCTTGTCGGCAACAGAAGCAATGTAATAGTCGTTGGTGGCGTATTGTTCTCCAAAGGCAATGATCCATTTCCCTGAAGTCTTGAAATCAGCCAAAGCATCGCGTAGCTCCTGAGCCTGCGCCATGTCCGATTCCATTCCATCAGCTTCTATATAAATGCCTTTTATCTTATCAGACGTCTTTGCTTCCCTTACGGCCGTAAGCATATCGGCAAGTCCCTGATTCGCTTCATCGTCGCCCTGCAGCATCTTCAGCGGGGAGCTATCTGACGCCTGGTCCTGCAGGGTGCCGCGGAGATTGAGCACAAGCACACTGCCATCTTCGATGGAAGAAGATGTGCCGGCTGATGCAGCCATACCCAAGATGCCGACAAGACCGATCACTGTAGCCACCACGGTGAACAGCAGAATGCCAACAAAGGTAGCCAAGACGTTTTTCAAGAAATTATTCATTGTTTGTTAAGTTGGTTTTCGGGTAAAACATTCAATTATTGTTATTTCACATCATTCATAGTCATCGACCACGCTATTGACGAAGTCCATCATCGGCTTGCCCACCCTGCAGATCGCCGCCGCCTGATGTGCCCAATCAGGCTTTTCAAAGAAGTTATCATCTACACTACGCCACGCACAATAGTCCTTCATCTTCAGATAGCTCAGAAACTCATAGTCCTTGGGGAAGTCCTTGGGCGCTTTCCTCAGGCTGCTGATTCCAAAGCCCTTGCCGCTCGTGGGAAACTCTCCTTCCCATGCCGCCATGTTGGGGTATCCGAAATAGTGAATGAACCGGCCGTCTTCTACACACCGCCGCCACTCATCAATATTGCCCATGATCTCATTGCGCATGGCCGTCAGGATGTTGGTGGGAAGCCAGTAAGAGCCTATTGCCATCAGGCTATGTCCAGGCTGAAGATGAAGATAATAGCCCCCACGCAACGACTTCCTGCCATGTGCGCAGATATATGCGCCAAAATGCCGTTTGTAAGGCGACTTGTCAGGTGAGAACCTTACGTCGCGATAAAAGCGATAGCAGCAATCCTTGGGGGTCAGATGAGTAATTTCTGAATCAAAGGCCGACAATTCCTTGATGAACAACTGAACGCCATCTTCAAACTCATGCTTCGCACGCTCATATTCTGCCTTATGCTCCTGAAACCACGGACGATTGTTATTGGCAGCTATTTCTTTGAGAAAATTCAGTATTAACTGTATATTCATGGGTTGAATGTCAATAGTCAATAAACTAAGAGAGTTTACTATTCTTTAGTAATTTTGGACAAATATCATTGAACGGGCACTTGTCGCACTTCGGCTTCGCGCTCAGACACACATAGCGTCCATGCAGAAGCAACCAGTGATGGGCGCGGGGAATGTCTTCTTTCGGAATATTCTTTTCAAGACTCTCCTCCACTTTCAGCGGAGTGTTAGCTGTGGAAGGCACAAGACCCAACCGGTGCGCGACCCGATAGACATGCGTGTCAACGGCCATCACCGCTTTACCAAACCATACAGCTTGCAACACATTGGCTGTTTTCCTGCCCACACCGGGAAGGCTCACAAGGTCGGCGGTATTGTCAGGTACTTCCCCGCCAAAGTCACTGACAAGCTTGCGCGCCATCGCCACAAGATGGCGTGCCTTGGCATTGGGATAACTCACACTGTGAATAAATTCGAGCAGGTCGTCCGGCTCTGCCGTCGCCATGCTTGCCGCATCCGGATAGCGCCTGAAAAGAGCGGGTGTAATCTCATTGATGCGCTTGTCCGTGCATTGGGCGGAGAGAAGCGTGGCACACAACAGTTGAAATGCCGAACCAAACTCTAACTGTGTGGTAACGACAGGTTGGTGCTCCTTAAAATAGTCAAGGATAAACTTATATCTCTCCTTCCGTGTCATACTGAAAAAAGCATAATTAATTTCGCCCATATGAACAGGTCTCCCCAATGGGCCTTATTTCGTGCAAAGATACATAAATAATATGGCACGACCAAAAAACGTGGGCATTTAAGGATCCATATTGACAGAAATTAATGGATAGCTTCCCCCCTGAACGGCAAATAAGCCATCGCCTTTACACCGTAATCGCGATGCCTTTACACTGTAATCGCGATGCCTCTACACTGTAACTAATCAACGAAAATGAAGAAAAGTAGAAGTTGGCGTAAACTAACTGATAATGAGTGAGAAATGGAACGATTTGCATAGAGGTGCTCTTTTCAAAAAGGGTAGGAATATGCAGATTTAGGCAAAAGTTCAGTTACCAAAGCATTACCTGATTTTGGGATAGGTAACGATGGAGTAATGTCCGGTAACCGAATTATTTTCGCTCGTGTGGCTGTTGCTGTGGTCGGCAGTTTTCTGCATAAGTGAGGAACGCTTTAATTCGGGTAACTTTGCCCATAAAAATTAAAGCGTATGAAACAAGAGAAAATGAAGGTGTTGCTCTACCTCAAAAAGAGCGGTCTTGACAAGTCGGGCAAGGCTCCGATTATGGGACGTATCACACTTGGAAGGAATGTTGCCCAGTTCAGTTGTAAACTCTCCTGCAATCCAGAGTTGTGGAATCCCCGTGAGAGTAGAGTGGACGGCAAGAGTCGTGAGGCAGTAGAGATAAACGGCAGGTTGGAGAGTTTGCTGTTGTCTGTTCAGTCGGCTTATCAAGCCTTACTTTCCAAAGGTTGCCCATTTGACGCAACCGATGTAAAGGAACTGTTTCAAGGCAGCGTACAGACACGATGTATGCTTATCGAACGATTGGACATCCTCATCAGGGAGAAGAAAGAACATATTGGAATTGACATTAAGAGAGAAACAATTTCCAATTACTATACTACCCGTAATAATCTTAGGACATTTATCGAAGACAAGTACAAGGTGGAAGATTTGTCTTTCTCGCAACTTACAGAAAATTTCATTTATGATTTCAGGGACTACTACTTGAACAAATTAGGGTTTCAGGAAAGTAGTTTCTATGCAGTTGCATCCCAAATAAAGACCGTATGCAGGTTGGCATACCGTGAAGGATTGGCTGACACCTTATTATTTGCTAATGTAAAGATAGCAAGAGGTGATAAGAAACTCCCAAAGGCACTTGACAGACGTTCACTTGACAAACTAATGAATACCCACTTCGGAGAGTTGGAGGAAGAAATGGAAACAGCAAGGGATTTGTTTGTTTTTGCCTGTCATACAGGTGCAGCCTATTGTGATTTAATGGGATTAAGTAAGACACATCTTGTCCGTGATGATGAGGAAAATCTTTGGATGAAGTTCAATAGGCAGAAGACAGGTGTACTTTGCCGTATTAAGTTGTTGCCCGAAGCGATTAGGATAATAGAGAAGTATCGAAGCGAAGAAAGGGAAACGCTGCTGCCACAGATGAAGTATGCCACCTATCAATCGTATCTTAAAGCATTGCGCCTTAGAGTGGGCATTGCCTTTCCCTTTACCACGCATACGGCAAGGCACACCTTTGCTACGCTCATCACGCTTGAGCAAGGAGTTCCGATTGAAACTGTGAGCAAGATGCTCGGACATAGCAACGTAAGTATGACCGAGCGTTATGCAAAGGTTACACCCCAAAAACTCTTTGAGGAGTTTAATCGTTTTCTTTCTTTCACGGAGGATATGCAGATGAGTATTTAGCAATAGACATATTAAAACTAAAATCATTATGAGAAGTACATTCAAGATACTGTTCTATATCAACAGACAGAAAACTAAGGCAGACGGCAATACCGCCATTCTCTGCCGTATCACCATAGACGGAAAGAACACAGCCATTACCACAGGCGAAGAGTGCCAGCCTGCCGAGTGGAACTCCAAACAGGGTTTGACAACCAATAGGAAGACCAACCAAAGAATCAATGAGTTCAGGGAATTGGTAGAAAAAACCTATCGGGACATACTGACGAGGGACGGAGTGGTAAGTGTGGAACTTATCAAGAACAGTTTGCAAGGCATTGCCACTAACCCCACCACGCTCCTTGCAATGAGCAAAGCGGAACTGCAAGCCGTCAAGGAAAGCGTTGGAAAGTCAAGGGCAGAGGGGACTTATCTGAACCTTTACTATTCTGATAAAAATCTCCGAGATTTTATCGAAAACAAAGGAGTACAAGACATATCTATCGTCACCATTACGGAGAGTTTGTTCGAGGAATACCGTTTCTTCCTAAAAAAGCGTGGGCTGAAAGCATCGACTGTCAATACCAATCTCAGTTGGCTGAGCCGACTGATGTTTCGTGCGGTGAGCAGCAGGATTATCCGCTGCAATTCCTTTGAGAACGCCAAGTATGAGAAGGAGGAAAAGAAGATACGCTTCTTGCAAAAGGGCGATGTAATGAAACTTATGGCAATGACGATGAACGACAGAGAATCGGAATTGGCACGGCTGATGTTCGTCTTCTCCTGCTTCACAGGTATGGCTATCGCTGATATGGAAAATTTGGAATACAGGCATATCCAAACGGCAGCGGATGGGCGGAAGTATATCCGCAAGGAGCGTCAGAAGACAAAGGTTGAGTTTGTCGTACCATTGCACCCGATAGCAGAGGCTATTATCCGCCATTGTCTGGAAGAGCAGAAAGGGAATGAAGAACAGCAGACGGTGAAAGAAAAAGGTAAAAAACATATCTTTCCCCGTGAGTGCAGCCGGAGCGTGATAGACGGCAGACTGAGTATTGTTGGCAAGGCTTGCGGTATCAGACAGAGATTGTCGTACCATGTTGCAAGGCATACCTTCGGTACGATGAGCCTAAGTGCAGGAATACCTATTGAGAGTATAGCCAAGATGATGGGGCACGCTTCCATATCAAGCACGCAGATTTATGCGCAGGTAACGGACAACAAGATTTCGGAGGATATGGACAGGCTTATTGCCAAACAATCGGCAAAGGATAAAGAAACTATGGAGAGAGAGGCTTGTGAACCTTCGAAGGTATCAATCTATAAAATGGAGGAAACGGCATGAAAGCAAACGATAACTTAAAAGCCGTAACAAACACTGCCTGTCATCGCAGTATCTTTGATTGGGGCAGCAATATGCAGGTTGTCAGAAAAGGAAATGGAGACATAACCATGACGGAGGGAGAACTTGCGAAGTTCTTCGGTGTAACGTGGAGTAAACTTAACCATAGACTGCAAGCGTTGATGAGATTTTCTAACCTGCATCCCGATGAAAGGAGTGCAGGTGAGGATGATATTTATGTAAACGAACAACTAAAAGGTTATGCTCCGCTCTATCCGCTTCCTATCATCATTGCTCTATCTTTTCAGTTGAACAGCACAGAAGCGCATTTGTTCAGGAAGTATCTCTGTGAGAGGTTGCAGAAACCTGCATCCGTGATAACACCGATATTTCTGCTTGGCAGCACGGATAACTGATAATCTGTATTGATTTCCTTTTTCTTTCACCGATATTATCCTACTACTTACTACAACAAGAGATAAGGCAGTGAAAGAAAAAGGGTTATAATGTAGTTAGAACAAGAAATGAAAATTACTACCCTATGACTACATTCTATCTTATATGGGAATAACTGAGAGCCGTTTAGCCCTTTGGGGGCATAATATTTAGGTATCTTACCTTTATTATATCTTCTTATTATGCAATTGCCTCTAAGAATGATATATCTCTGTGAAATTATGTCGTGTGTTATTGACAATCCTTACTAACATCAACATCACCGGAACTTCGACCAACACGCCTACCACCGTAGCCAATGCAGCCCCAGATTGTAAACCAAAAAGAGAAATAGCTACAGCAACCGCCAATTCAAAGAAATTACTTGCCCCAATCATTCCGGCAGGTGCGGCAACATCATGGGGTAATTTCCACCATTTCGCCCAACCGTAAGCAACGAAGAATATCAGAACCGTTTGCAACACAAGCGGAACTGCGATCAATAAGATATGCAGGGGATTGTTTAGTATCGTTTCTCCTTGAAATGAAAACAGGATAATAAGCGTTAATAGCAATCCACCTACCATGTAATTATTAAATTTCTCAATAAATACATTGTTGAAATACTCCACACCTTTGCGGCGGACAACCATTATTCGGGTAATGACCCCGGCAGCAAGTGGTATCACAACAAACAGCCCTACGGATAGCAACAGAGTGTCCCATGGGATAGATACGCCGCCAACTCCCAGCAAGAAAGCAACGATAGGGGCAAACGCTACCAATATGATTAAATCGTTCACAGCCACTTGTACCAGTGTATAAGCGGCATCCCCTTTAGTAAGGTAACTCCACACGAACACCATAGCTGTACAAGGTGCAGCCCCCAATAATACCGCCCCGGCTAGATATTCTTCGGCTAATCCGGCAGGTATAAAGGCTTTGAAAACCACATAGAAGAACAAATAAGCAATTCCAAACATGGTAAATGGCTTTATCAGCCAATTTGTAACGCCAGTGACTATTATTCCTTTCGGACGCTTGCCGACATTCTTAACACTTTGAAAATCTACTTTTAGCATCATCGGATAAATCATTAACCAAATCAGGATTGCCACGGGTATAGACACGTTGGCATATTCAAATTTGCTTAATGTTTGCGGAATTGCCGGAAGCCATTGTCCCACGGCAATTCCAATAATGATGCACAAGGCAACCCAGACAGTCAGGTATTTTTCAAAAAATCCAATTCCTTGTTTCTTTTCCATAACAATATCTATTTATTTTAATTGTGGTTTTAATTCGTTCAGGTAGAAGTCATAGAAACAGGCTTTAATTTCATCCCGTACCCGATGGAACTCACTGTTGATAAACTTGGGACTTCCGGTTGCTTCCGAGGGATCGTCAAACCCTATATGCAGCCTGTTTCTTACTTTACCTGTAAACATAGGACAACTTTCGTTTGCACCACCGCAAACGGTTATTACGTAATCCCATTCCTTGTCAAGATAGGTATTAACATGTGTTGGGACATGTGAGGCAATGTTTATTCTGGCTTCTTTCATTACTTCCACCGCCTTGGCGTTTACCTGTTTCGCTGGTACCGTTCCACCAGAATACACTTCTATATTTTTGTCGAATGACTGTAGAAAGCCATGAGCCATTTGGCTACGGCAGCTGTTTCCTGTACAAAGAATCAATACTTTCATCTTTTTATTTTTAAATTTGGGGATTTGACTTACTATATAGTTTGAATGCTTTTTGGAAGGAGCTTCTACATATTATAGAATATAATTAAACAGATAGCCGGACAAGATGATGAAAAACGTCACAGTGCCGAAGAATATGCCGATAAGTCTCCATGTCATTACTTTCTTGAGCAGTGTTGCCTCTGGCAAGGAAAGACCAACGACAGCCATCATGAAGGCTATCGCCGTTCCGATGGGAATGCCTTTCGCTACAAATACCTCGATTACTGGGACGATACCTGCGGCATTAGCATACATCGGTACGGCAAGTATAACAGACAAAGGAACTGCATACCAGTTGTCTTTTGACATGTATTGCTCAAAGAATCCTTCAGGAACAAAGCCATGCATGAAAGCACCGATACCTATACCTATCAGAATATATATAAGTACACCACTGACAATTTTCCATGCATCACGGATAATAGTGGGAAGCCTCTTGGTAAAGGTGGTATGGTCTTTTTCCCATTCCCCTGCCTGAGCGGATGAATTTGCCTGCATCTGCTTTACCCAGTCACTCAGATAAGGAGCAAGGCGCATGCGACCGAGTACTATACCGCCTATTACTCCTAACAGAATGCCGCTGATGACGTAGATAAGAGTCACCTTCAATCCGAAGGAGCCAAGGAACATGGCAACAGCCACCTCGTTTACCAACGGTGATGTGATAAGAAATGCGAATGTTACGCCCAAAGGAATGCCGCCCTTTACAAATCCGATAAACAGAGGAATGGAAGAACATGAACAGAAAGGAGTGACCGCTCCGAATATGGAAGCCAGCAAGTACTGCAATCCGTACATATTGTGTGTAACCAGATATTTTCTCAAACGTTCAATTGGGAAGTAGGCGTTGATAATTCCCATCAATACGCTGATGAAGAACAAAAGGATAAGTATTTTTATCGTATCATAAAAGAAAAAGTTTACGGCAATTCCTATCGGTGTGTCGGCACTTAGTCCGAACAGTCCGTAAACAAGCCTGTCTGCAAATTCTTGTATCATAGAAGTCTTTTTTTTGTTCGCTTAAATACGAACAATGTTCTTGAAAAAAAGCGGCAGATACCATAATGGTTGTTTCTGCCGCTCGTGGTTAAACATATTCTGTCAATCAGATGCCCAGAAGTTCCTTTACTTCACTTTCTGTCGGTACCTTCCCCTTCAATTTTACCACTTCGTCAATGACAACG
This sequence comes from Hallella multisaccharivorax DSM 17128, assembly GCF_000218235.1. GTDB lineage: Bacteria > Bacteroidota > Bacteroidia > Bacteroidales > Bacteroidaceae > Prevotella > Prevotella multisaccharivorax. The sequence goes on from NZ_GL945017.1 coordinate 1,909,020, forward strand.
GCTGGCGATGTCATGATATTGTAATTCATCATTTCCATGATGTCGTCCACCTTGGTGAGTTTTGCATCGATGTCGTTCTCTTTAAGTACCTTTTCAATTACATTGTAGGTTGATTTACATTTGGCACAACCCGGCCCTAAAACTTTTATTTCCATATTAGTAAAAATATTATTGTTATTAAATTCATTTTACAAATACATTATCCAGCAATAATATATGCCGATGATGATGAATACCACGCCTACAATAAGGTTCGCCCATTTTTGCACTTTCTGTATCTTTCCGTAAAAATTTCCCATTTGTTGTATGCTGAAGGCGAGAACCCATGCAACAGCAAGTACCGGTATAGCCGTAGCGACAGCAAATATCATGGGTAGAAGATAGCCTGCCGAGGTCGTGGCAGACATCGGTATCAGCATGCCGAAGTAGAACACACCACTGGTGGGACAGAAAGCCAGGGCGAACAGAACCCCTATCATCAGAGCACCCCAGCCGCCTTTCCTGGCAAGACCTTCCGGATTTCCAGTGAATCCAAACTTGGGGAGGTTGAGTTTATCCCCCCAAAGCATGAACAGGCCTATCACGAGTAGAAGAGGTCCAAGTATAAGCTCCCCCCACGTTCCTATTGTCTTTTGTATGCCGAACATACTGGAACCTTCTTTCAGAATAGTAATCAGTATTACACCAAGTAGGGTGTATGAAAGAATTCGCCCCAGCGTATAAAGCAGGCCATTTCGGAATATGCGCTTCCTGTTTTCAATATCTCTTCCGATAAACCCTATAGCTGCTATGTTCGTTGCTAACGGACAAGGTGAAAGTGCTGTCAGTAGTCCGAGCAGAAATGCTGTCAGTATAGGCGTGGAACTGTTATCCAGCAATGTCTGTAACCAATCCATATCCACCATTATCTCAGCATTTCATTTACGGATTTTACGACACCAGCCCTAAATACATCTGGTGATTTGCGTGCATTAGCAAAAGCAAATTCAGTCATATTCTTGTATGTTTCCTTTCCATTCTTATGTCTAACGATAAATAGTGAAGACCATGTTACCTCATACTTTTCTGCTATCTTCTCATTTTCCTTTTTGCTGATGTCTATTACCTTAAAAGTCACCTTGCCTTTTTTTATCTGGTCAGCGAAGTTCTTTTTCATTGTAGCTTTTGTGTTGCTTTCGATAGCCATACATGTGGCACAGCGCTGTTTCCCATGAAAATACAACACTTCTACATAATCCTTTACCGTCGTCTTTTTTAGAGCCTGGGCATCTGTTCCGTCCTTTGCATTCATGTTGCAAAAGATAAAGGTGAAACATGCCACGATTAAAAATAAACACTTTTTCATACCTTTTTTATATTTTGTTGTTAGTTATTCGCAAAACTACGAACATATTCTTCAAAAAAAATCACCTACGACAGCCCTTATTATTGCAGGGTTGCGCAAAGAAATCTGCAAACATCTTCTTCGCAGCTTGCCAATTATCCTTGTTGATACAATATTTAACTTTGGGCGCTTCCACTTCACCCTGGATTAAGCCGGCTTCTTTCAATTCCTTCAAATGCTGCGAAACGGTTGCTTTGGCAATAGGTAGTTCTTCGTGAATATCACCGAAGAAGCAACTATCTTGTTTTGCCAAGAAAGCAAGAATTGCCATCCTCGTTGGATGTCCCATTGCTTTGGCAAAATGAGCTATCTGTTCCAGATTTGTTGTGTGCAGTTTATCTTCCATTATTCTATATGTATCATTGTTTGTTGTTTGCAAAATTACGAACAATATCTGATACATGCAAATAATATCGTTATTTTTGGGGAAAATCGTTTTTTTTCTGTATCTCAGAAAAATATAAATAGTAATCCTATGCTATAGTCGCTAGTCTAAGTTGTTAATGATTCTATGTGAAAGCATCTTATGGTTTCCAAATCCATAGGAATAGCTGCTTCCTTCTTGCAGGGTACTTGTGAAATCATAAGCTGTTAGTTTAACTTTTGAAATATAATCTAAATATCCTAAGGCACTTGTTTCTGTTCCCTATAATTATCTTTCAGCATCTTTTCCAAATCTGAGGCCTTATAGAGGATTTTTCCTGCGAACTGGGTGTAGGGGATAATTCCCCTATCCCGATAGTCCTGCAAGGTGCGAGGGCTGATGTACAGCCTTTCGCACACCTCTTTACTCGTGAGAAAGTGCTCACCGCCAAAGAGCGGTTTGTGTGTCTTTGCCACTTCCTTAATCCGCTTGCTTACCCCTTTTAGTGCGGACAGCACCACCTGCATATCGTCTGCCTCCATGTTCAAATCTCTTACTTGTTCCATAGTTCTTTCGCCTTATTTGTTATTCATGGATTTGTCCGTTTTGATTTCTCCGATTTGGTTTGGAGCAATAGCTCCACATCCTCACGCCTGTAATAGCACTTATGCCCGATTTGAGAGAATGGAAGTACACCTGTATCCCGGTAGTGCTGCAATGTGCGCTTGCTGATGTTGAGCAACTTGCATACATCACCATTGTGCAGCCAATCGGTATGCTTGCTCTGTTCCCCGAATGCCTTGTGGCAGGTCTCGGCAAGACTGAGTATCTCGTTCCTCAACCTTGCCCAATTTGAATCCGTAATGATAAAATATCCCATAGTTTTATTGTTATTTTGTTTGTAATTCCTTATTGTTTTGCGTCTTACCGCACGTTTCTGCCTGCAAAAGTAGGATGTGTTTTCCATACCTCAAAGCAGCAGGGAACAGCAGGGAAATATAGGGAACTTGAAGGAAAAGACAACATATCTTATCGGTTGCCTTTTTCGCATTATTCTTTGATTTCTTCTTTCACCGTTTATCCTATATGAAGGATAATCCCAATCGGCGCAAAATACAGCAAACATAGGCAATACACACATTTCTGTCTTTGGCTGTAGCTATCATTCCCAACTCTGTTTTCCACAAAAATCCCATTTTCTTGCCCTGCCACGACAAAATATACATGTGAACTTTATAGCAGACAGACGCAACATTATGCAAGCACTCTCCGAATGCTTGGAACTTATCCGTTCTCTTAATAACTTCACTCTTGGAAACCAAACCAAGCATATAATGAAAACAAGCGCAGATAAAGGCAAATCGGAAGGCAGTAACAATATGCCCAGACCGAGAAGAATTTCCTCCAAGAACTCGGAGATAGAAGCCTATCTCTCCACTCACTACGAGTTCAGATACAATACGGTATTGGGTAGAACTGAATATCGTAGCAAGAATGATGCTCACTTCTCAAAGGTGGGCCGCTATGAAATCAACACGCTCCGCAGGGAGATAGACAACGACATCGGGATAATAACCTCATCGGAAAATCTATACTCTATCATCGAGAGCAGCTTCTCTCCACGCATAAACCCCATACAGGAGTATTTCAAGGGATTGCCATTGGTGGATGTAAGTAGCAGTTCTCCCTTTTCACTGAAAGCCATTCCCCACTTGGCAAGTTGCGTAGTCGTGCGCAACTCTGACAAGTGGTTACAATATCTCACCAAGTGGCTCGTGGCAGTGGTCGCCAACGTAATGGACGACCGTGAGTGCCGTAACCACACCTGCCTTGTGCTGACGGGCGAGCAGGGCAAGTTCAAAACTACATTCTTGGATTTGCTCTGCCCACCTGCATTGCATGGCTATAGCTACACTGGCAAGATATATCCGCAGGAGAAGGACACGCTCACCTATATCGGGCAAAACCTCATCGTAAACATAGACGACCAGCTCAAAGCACTCAACAAGCGTGACGAGAATGAACTGAAGAACCTCATCACTTGCCCGATGGTCAAGTACCGCATGCCCTACGACAAGTATGTCGAGGAACATCCCCACTTGGCAAGTTTCGTGGCATCAGTGAACGGCAACGACTTTCTGACAGACCCGACGGGCAGCAGACGCTTCCTGCCCTTTGAAGTGCTTTCCATAGATATTGAGAGAGCAAAAGCGATCTCGATGAACAATGTCTATGCGGAAGCCAAAGCCCTGTTAAAGTCAGGTTTTCGCTATTGGTTTGATGATGATGAGATTGCCGAACTATACAGAGAGAGTGAGGACTTTCAAGTACAGACTGCAGAGATGGAGCTTTTGTTGCGTTGTTTTGAAAAGCCAACGGAGGATGAAAGTTATTCGTTAATGACCACTACGGAGATACTCACCTATTTGGGTATTTATACTCACCAACCACTTGTTGCCAAGCGTATGGGTGAAGCCTTGAAGAAAGCAGGATACATAAAGGTGAGCAAACGAAGAAACGGTGGTAGCCCCATCTATGTCTACAAGATTAGGAAAATCTTGCCATGCCCGCTCCTTCAAACTTGTAGTAGCCAAATGTAGTAGAATGTGTAGTATTGTCTTATACTACAAAGTAATACTGATTATCAATCACTTATCACAAAATAGTATGTAGTAAGAAGAAAGATGAAAAAGTTTGGAGGGGGAAAACTTTGGAAAAGGTAAAACCCCAAAAACAGACAAACATAAATAATTATCATTCAACCCATTAATGTATCAAAACAATGAAAGAAGAAGATTTATCACGTATCAAGCGATACCCCATCGTGGAGTATCTTGAAAGGAAAGGCGTCAAGCCTGTACGTAGGACTGCTGCCTATGCCCTGTATTGTTCACCGCTCAGGGAGGAAACGCATCCGAGCTTCAAGGTGGACACAGAGAAGAACCTTTGGATAGATTATGGCGAGGGACGGGGCGGAAGCATAATCGACCTCTGTATGCGTATGGAGGGCTGCACGCTATCGGAAGCCATCCGTCGTTTGGGACAGAACGCTTCCCTTGATGCAGCGTACGGTCTTTCAAAAGAGAAGTCAGACATCGATACCAGTCCAGTCACGCCATGGCAGCCAAGTGGAGCAAGGAGACTGATAGAAATATCAGACACTCTGCCACCACATTTTCAGGAGTACCTTACAAAGGTGCGTTGCATCAACTTGGAAAAGGCTATGCCTTTCCTCAAATGTATCAGCTATGAGGCAAGGGGCAGGCGCTATCAAGCCATTGGCTTTGCCAATCTCTTTGGCGGCTATGAGCTTCGGGACGACAAGACGTTCAAGGGAACAATAGCCCCGAAGGACATTACTCCGATATTCACGGATAGAGCGGAGCCTGTATGTATCTTTGAAGGCTTCATGGACTTCCTCTCCTTCCTTTCGATGAAAGAAGAGATTACCAACCACTGCCTTGTGATGAACTCCGTGAGCAACGTGGCAAGGACTATCCGCTATTTGAATGACCGACACCTCACCAATATCCGCGCCTTCCTTGACAATGATGAAGCAGGACGGAGGGCTGTTCAAGATTTCATAAAGGCAGGCTTCCATGTTGAGGACATGAACATACATTACAAAGACTTCAAGGATCTCAACGATTTTCATGTCAGCCGTGTCCGTGAGCAGCAGAAACGGAAAGCGCAGGAACAGACACACATATCAATTACAGGACAAAACAAGAAATCAAAACAAGTCAAACTTAAAATGAAATAGAAATGGAAAAGGAAACTATGATGAGTGACAAAGACCTTTCATGGTTCTTGGGTGTGGAAGATGAAACAGAGAACGAATCTACTTCACAAGAAGCGACTGCAGTTCCTGAAAGAGAAAGACCAACAAACAAGCAGGACACAGAGAATACCATGCACTCCGAGCCTGCACGGAACACTGAGAGTGCAACTGTTCAAAGACGTATCAGTGCCAAGATGAGAAAGAAAACACTCGAAGCCTACAAGCAAGCCTATCTTGTGCCGACCAAGTTAAACAACCGTAAGGCAGTCTATCTGAGTAGGGAGACACAGGAGCGTGCCGACTTCATTGTGCGTAGGTTAGGCGACAGGGGCAGCAACCTTTCAAGCTTTGTGGAGAACATCGTTCGTCAGCATCTGGAGGAATATGGTGAAGATATAGAGAAATGGAGAAGGTTATAAACCGCAGGAAGGGGGCGAGGGATGAATTTCAAAAGATTTATTTCCCGCTCTAATCCTACTATCGCATTAAAATATGATGTCATATCTCGTAAATGAGACGTCATATTTGGGCAAATATGACATCATATTTTTAGCAAGCAGACATCTGAATGATGAGAACACCACGAACACAGTTAAACACAGAATGCACGGCATTCGTTTTTAGGCTATAAAACGTTTTAAGCGTAAATGGTTTGTTCGGTAGCATTGCAAGACGTCAGTTTGTACCCACAAACTGCTCTTGCTCCCCTCGTCAGACTGTCGGGGAGATTAGACCGTAATCACTCCGTTCTCATCGGTCAGTATTCAAGAATTAAGAGACAATGAATCATCTATAATGATTAACTTTCAAAGAAGCTTATATGAACAGATATAATAGAAAGACTGCCAAATGGCAGCAACAGAATAAGGAAGAGCAGAAGATGAACAAGACAGAGTTCATCAAGGCAAGATGCACCTCAGAAGAAAAGCAGCGTATTAAGTCAAAGGCGGAAAGCGCTGGGCGTAAGTTCTCCGACTACTGCCGTGAGATACTCCTTAACGGAGAAGTGACTGCCGTTCCCAAGATGACCGACAACGAGAGGGAAGCCATTGCCATCCTCCAACATACAGGAAGATTCTATGGGCAGGTTTCTAACCTTATCAAGGTTAAGGATGAAAGGTGGGTACATATCACTAAGAACCTCTCGCTATGTGCAAAAGAGGCATTTAAGCGATTTTATAATCCCCATTTTCGTGTGGACGATGAGATATATAAGGTCTTAAATCTGAAGAGAGATGATAGGTAAATGTAAGGCGATAGCCCACGGCAGCACGGCTTTGGACTATATTTTTAGAGAAGGTAAGCTCGGCTATCGGCTTGCCTTCCACAATCTTTGCAGCAGGGAACCAAAGACAATCTATGAGGAAATGAAAGTGGTCAACGACTATAACAGCCGTTGCAGGAACAAGTTTCTCCGTATCGAAATAGGCATTGCACCGCAGGACGAGAAAAAGCTGCCTGTATCCGAGCTTATGGGAATAGCCCATCTGTTTGCCAAGCGAATGGGACTTGACAACCACCAATGGGTGGCAGTAACGCACAAGGACACCGACAACAGGCATATCCATATTATTGCCAATCGTATCAGCCTTTATGGAGAAGTCTATGATACCACCTTTGTAAGCAACAGAGCAGCGAGGGTAGCGGAGGAAATCAGCAGGGAGAAAGGCTTGACCATCGCAAAGGAGGTCAAGGCAGAAAGGAAACACCAAAAGGAAAAAGCCAGCCCTACAAGAGAGCAAACAAAGAAAGAGGTGCAACATATCTGTTATGCTCTGCTTGATAAGTACAAAGGAACAGGTGTCACGGGGCATTCCATGTTCCTTTACGAGTTGAACAAGAATGGTATTACCATAGAGCACATGAAGAACAAGCAGGGCAAGGTCTATGGCTTAAAATTCTCATACGCAGGACAATCTTTCAAGGCATCTGAAATTGGCAGAGAATTCGGCTACCGTTCCTTGCAGAAAAGCTTTGAACCAACCGACAGGGAAGAATCAAGGAATTTACATCAAACAGTACAAAAATCAAGAGAAAAGAACGAACTGCCTGATACAGGTTATGAGCTTGTACCCAAGAGCCGTTCCTCAATCTCACGAGACAATGACACGCCACAAGTGCAGAACTCCATTGGTGCAGTGGATACCATCGTTAGCGTAGCCGATGAAGTAGTGGAAGGGTTAGGCGATTTGATTACACCAACCGCACAAGGCGACGACTATGCTGAAGCAGCATGGCAGCGTAAACTCAGAAACCAAGCCAACAGAAAGAAGAAGCGCAAACGAGGATTATAGTCCAATCACAAATCGCATTATAAAAGTGCAGAAAGAAGAATATCTCATTAAAAACGCTTGTTATTCGCCAGTAAAGTATTATCTTTGCAAACAGAATAACAAGCGTTCTTTGTTAGGCAGAAAACAGCGAAGCCAAGTAGCTCGCTCGTTTCCAAATCGTTACCAGTTTAGTTGCATTAATAATGTAACTTATTTATTTTCAATTAGATACACTTTAATAAATATCTTACGGCGTAATCGCATCGCCTTTACACTGTAATCGCATCGCCTTTACACTGTAATCGCATCGCGAAACGTATTATCGTGGAAATGAAGCGTACGGCATCGCTCATTCTCTACCAGTTTTCGGGAAGGCCTTGAATCAAATGAGCGTCTTATAATAATTATTAAATGGGAAAGGGAAAACGACCCCCTTTCCTTTTTTTTAGTTAACTTCGCAGGTATGAAAAGGATTGTTTTTACTCTACTGTTTATTGTATCTCTCCTACCTATGGCTGCACAGAAAAAGGAAATCAATGCAGCCATGGATCATCTCAAGGCCAATAAAAACCTTGATAAAGTCGAAGTCTCCATGACTACTCTACTGAAGGACTCGGCCAACAGAAGAAAAGAGAAAATATGGCGATTGCTCTTCGAGTCAATGCAAAAGCAATATCAGGCTGGAAATGAGAAGCTGTACCTCAAACAGAAATACGACACTACTTTTCTTTTCAACATTGCTTCACGCATGTTCACAGCCATGACGGCCTATGACAGCATTGATGCCCTTCCCGACAAAAAAGGCAGAATAAGACCCAACATGCGCAAACAGAACGCACAAATATTGAACACCCTGCGTCCCAATCTCTTCAATGGAGGCATCTATTTCATAGGAAAGCATGACTATGCCCGGGCTTATGAGCTTTTCAATCAATACATCTGTGCGGCGGAAATGCCTATGTTCCAGGCGTTTAATTACTCTTCAAAGGACAAGCATCTGCCATCGGCCGCTTACTGGGCAGCATATTGCGGCTACAAGATGAAAGACACGCAAAAGGTCCTTCATAACACATACCTTGCCCTGAAAGATACGGAACACCATGAGTCCATGCTGCAATATCTCGCGGAAACTTATATGTCGGAAAAGGATACCACACGGAGTATCACCACCTTGAAAGAAGGATTCTCCCTGAATTCTAAATCAGAATACTTCTATTCGCATCTAATGGAATATTACTCCATGCACTCTGACTGGAAAGAAGCCTCCGCACTTACGGACAAAGCCATCAAGGCTGACAGTACCAACGCCACGGTATGGCTTGCCAAAAGCACCATACTCATCAACACTGGAGACTATGTGAGCAGTTTCGTCATTGCCGATTCCCTGATAAAAAAGGACAGCACGATGGCTGAGGCATGGCTCAATGCCGGTCTGGCAAAGTACAACCAAGGCGTACGGCTTGACAAAAACACGCAAACCGTCAGGCAGAAACGACAACAGATGGTCAATTACTATAAACAGGCACTGCCCTATCTGGAACAATATAGAAAAATGAGACCGCAAGAGCAAAACAAATGGGCTTTACCACTCTATACCATTTACCTCAACCTCAATATGGGCAAGCAGTTTGACGAAATCGACAAACTGATGAGGAAACCATGATATAGAAGAAGGATAAAGGCATAAACAGAGGGCGTTCCCGTAGGCTTTTCAGACGATCTGCTGAAAGCGGGCGACAACACTTTGCCGCCTTCAATCACTGTATGTGTACGCAAATTTCACCTTTTGATATTTTTCTTAAACATTTGCGACGCCCTTTCGCTTTTTCTTTGTAACTTTGCAATCGGAATACAAGAATTGTGTTCTAAGGGGTGCTACAACATGTGTTGTGGCTGAGATCATACCCATAAACCTGATCCGGACAATGCCGGCGTAGGTAAAGGATAATCCCTTTAGTTATTATTTAAAACAAACAAAAGGTATCTATGAAAAGACTGTTTTTCATGATGAGCCTGACGCTTTCGGCGGTGGCTGCCATTGCCAGCAATCCCGAAAAGCTCGACACGCTCAACACGTACACCTTGCAAGACGTACAGGTGACATCAACACGCGCTTCAAAAACCACACCCATGGCTTTCCAAACGCTCTCTCAACAACAAATCAGGCAAATCAATTTCGGACAGGACATCCCTTATCTTCTATCACTCACACCATCGGTCACCACCACTTCCGACGCCGGCAACGGCATCGGTTACACCTCTATCCGCATACGTGGTATAGACCCAACCCGCATCAATGTCACCGCCAACGGCGTACCTTTTAACGACGCAGAGAGCTCGCAACTGTACTTTGTCGACATGGGTGACATTGCTTCTTCTCTCCAAAGCATGCAGATACAGCGAGGCGTTGGAACGTCCACTAATGGCGGTGGTGCCTTCGGGGCCTCTATTAACATGCAGACAGAAAATATCGGTACGCAGCCTTTCTTTGGCCTTGACGTCAGCGGCGGTTCATACTACAGCCACAAAGAGACTCTCCGCTTTGGTACAGGCCTGCTCCACGATCACTGGGGACTGCAAGGCCGACTGTCTAACATAGGATCAAAAGGCTACATCGACCGCGCATGGACTAAGCTAAACTCTTATTTCCTCCAAGGTGGTTATTTCTCTGACAATACAATGGTAAAATTCCTCACTTGGAATAGTGTAGAGAACACCTACCATGCATGGAACTACACGTCTAAATATGATCAGAGCCTCTATGGCCGGCGTTATAACTCGTGTGGCGCCTACACAGACGGCAATGGCAACATGGCTTTTTACCCCGACCAGACCGACAACTACTTCCAACAGAACTACCAGGCCATCTGGAATCAGCTCTATGGGCAATATTGGAACACCAACGTAACCTTTCATTACACACACGGTTACGGCTATTATAACGAATATAAGGTGAACAAAAATTACCATGATTATGGGCTTTCTGATACCAAATTCAAGAGTGATCTCACACGAAAGAAACTCATGGAAAACAATCTTTACGGTATCATTGCAAGCGTCAACTACGACAACCGTCGCAATTATAAAGCCATATTCGGCGGCGGATGGAACAAGTATATCGGCGACCACTGGGGTGAAGTACTGTGGACCAAAGACAAGGTAAAAGACTATTATCCTGGCTATGAGTATTACCGCAACCGCGCATGGAAGTCGGATTTCAACGTCTTCGGGAAAGCATCGTGGACCTTCCTGCCTGGAGCGAATGGCTATATAGACCTGCAATACCGCCATGTGGGCTACCGCTTGCAGGATCCCCGCGACTATTTTATCAACGAAGACCGCACTAAAGGCTACTGGGCACACGACGATTTCGACTTCTTCAATCCGAAGTTCGGACTCAATTACCAGCTTAACGATCATCATCGGCTCTATGCTTCCTACGCCATCAGCCACAAAGAGCCCACTCGCAACGACTATCAAGACAATGAATTGCAGCATCTCAAAGCGGAGAAACTACAGGATATTGAGCTCGGATACAAGTTTGGGAGCCGGCAACTCACAGCCGGCATCAACCTCTATTATATGTATTACAACCACCAGTACGTCCTCACGGGTGCCCTTAACGACATCGGCGAGATGATTGCCTCCAGCAATGGCAAGAGTTCCTACCGCGAAGGCATCGAGCTTGAAGGTGCATGGAAGCCCTGTCCCTTCTTCAGATGGGATCTCAATGCTACCTTCTCGCGCAGCATCAACAAGGACTGGGTGCAGAGTACCGTCCGTGTCGACGAAAAGAATAAACCTCTCTACGACGCCAAAGGCAACAATATAGCAGGCGAGAACATCAATCTCGGCAACACTCACACGGCCTTCTCGCCCGACATCATTGTCAACAATATCTTCACATTCAACTATAAGGGCTTCATCGCCTCAGTGCAAAGCCAGTACATCGGTGAACAATATCTCACCAATACCAACTTCAAGGAAATGGCGTGTCACGACAAAAATGGCAACGAGACCCGTGAGACGCTCATGCTTCAAGACCACTTCACCACCAATGTCGACCTCTCTTACCACTTCGCTCTCCGGCGTCTTGGCATCAAGAGTGCCACATTGGGGCTCTCGCTCTACAACATTTTCAACGCCAAATACGACAACAACGGCTGGGGGTCCCCACAGATCGCCAAGACCAAAGACGGCAAAGCCATTGCCTTCAACGATTGGGGCACACGCGATCAGGGGGCTGCGGGCTTTGCTCCAAGTGCGCCCTTCAACGTCATGGCGCATCTGAGCCTGGACTTCTAAGCATCTATTCATGGGCATTTCCTTCAACACACCAGCCACCGTCATTCTGGCCAACGGCTCTTTCCCCACACATGAGATACCCCTGTCGCTGTTGAGACGGACCACCTATCTCTGCTGCTGCGACCGTGCCGGCATGACGGCCATCCAAAAGGGATACATGCCCGACGCCATCGTTGGCGACGGAGACTCGCTGCCTGAGAACTTCAGGCAGCGATATGCCGCTATTTTCCACCACGTCGCTGAGCAAGACGACAACGATCTGACAAAGGCCACACGGTTTGTCATTGCAAAGGGATTCAAAAACATAGTCTATCTCGGTGCTACAGGCAAACGTGAGGACCACACCCTCGCCAATATCTCGCTTCTGGGCTATTACCACAAGTGTCTGGGCGTAGAGGCGATGATGGTCACCGACAAGGGCTGGTTTGTCGCAGCCGGAGGCTGCCGCACCTTCAAAGCCTTTCCACGACAGCAGGTCAGTGTTTTCAACATCAATTGCACAAAACTGCAGGGCAAAGGGCTGAGATGGGACCTCTATCCTTTCTCCTCCTTGTGGCAGGGGACACTCAATGAGGCTGAAGACAGCAGCTTTGAAATCAATGGAGACGGCGAATATCTGATATATCAAACATTCGAAGCTAAATGAACAGTTATCTCATCGAGCACTGGCTCGACATCACCACAACCCTTTTGGGGCTTCTCTACATCTATCTTGAATACCGCGCTAACATCCTGCTGTGGCTCGTGGGCATCGTTATGCCGGCTCTCGACATTTGTCTCTATTACAGCCACGGTCTTTACGGCGACGCAGCCATGGCGGTCTATTACACCCTCGCCGCCATTTACGGATGGCTCGTATGGAAGTTCGGCCGCAAGCACCTGCAGAAGAAGGGGCAGGAAATGCCTGTCACCCATATGCCCGCACACCTTTATCCCGCCACCATTTCGTTTTTTCTCGTGGCATGGTTGGCTACCTGGTATGTCCTCGCCCACTACACCAACAGTACGGTGCCAGTGCTTGACGGCTTCACCAATGCGCTGAGCTTCGTGGGCCTGTGGGCACTCGCCCGCAAATATGTTGAGCAGTGGCTCTTCTGGATTCTTGTTGACGGCGTGAGCTGTTACCTCTATATCATCAAAGGTATTCCCTTCAAAGCCTCGCTCTACGGCCTCTATGTCGCCATTGCCATCATGGGCTATTATAAATGGAAAGCAATGGCCCGTCAACACCAAACCAACCTGACGGGGGACCGCCAACATTGACTTTCCACTAAGATTTGAAAAAAAAAATGCGGTCAATACGCCGGAAAGCGGCGTTTTCTTCCTACCTTTGCATGCGCTTATGAAAACAACAACGTTCAACCAGCGCAACGCGATCGTCTTCAAGCACTTCAACCGCAAGGGCTACAGCCTCTTTGTTGCATTGGGCAAAGTGGTCGTCATTGGTGTCCTTGCCATTCCTACCCTTACCTATGCCCGTGCAGGTGGCATTGCCACCAAGCCCGCAACGGAAGGTGCCGACACGCTCTCTTTCGGAGAGCAGCGGCTTGACGAAGTGCAGGTCATGGGATCGCGAGCGCCGCTGACTGCCATGCAGTCAGCCAAAATCGTTGAGGTCATCTCGCGCGACGACATTCATCGTGCTGAGGCACAGACCATCAACGACGTATTGAAATTAGCCACGGGCGTGGATGTCCGTCAGCGCGGTGGCTTTGGTGTACAGACGGACATCTCCATCAACGGCGGCACTTTCGACCAGATCACCATTCTCCTGAATGGCATGCCCCTGAATTCGCCGCAGACCGGACACAACGCAGCCGACTTCCCCGTCTCGCTCAACGACATCGACCACATCGAAGTGCTCGAAGGCGCAGCGGCACGTGTTTTCGGCGCCTCCGCTTTCTCAGGAGCCATCAACATCGTTACCACTCCAAAACCTGCCGCAAGCAGACCATGGGAGGGTAAGATGAGCTTGGAAGGCGGCTCATTCGGCACCTTTGGAGGAAATGCACGTGTGGCGTTTCAAAAACATTTCCAGCTCTCAACGACAGCATCCCCGCGGCTGGCATCGGCTTTGTCTGCGGGCTACACCCAGAGCGACGGCGGTACACAAAACGCCGACTTCCGCCACCGACACGCGTTCTATCAGGGTAACTATGCTGCCAACGTCGTCAGCATCAACTGGCAGGCAGGAATCACGTCGAAGGATTATGGCGCCAATACATTCTACTCCGCGCGTTTCCCCAATCAATATGAATGGACTCGCCGCTACATCGCCTCCGCCGACGCCTCCATCCGACCGTTCCTCCACAAAGACGGATGGCTCAGCTCATTAATGGTCATCCCCAGCGTCTATGCTCATCGCGACATTGACCACTACCAACTCATCAAGGGCAGTACAGGGGCCGCGAAGGGAGAGAACTATCATCGCATGGATGTCTATGGGGCTTCGCTTAACGCGCACGTCGACTGGCCGCTCGGCAAGACTGCCGTCGGAGCTGATATCCGCAAGGAGCATATTCTCTCCACAGCCTACGGAGACCTCATGCAAAAGAGCGACTGGAAGGCTGTCAGCCACTCCGACAGAGTCTACGACCATCTGGGCAACCGCACCAATACGAGTCTCTTTGCTGAACACAACGTCATCATAGGAGGGCTCACGGTCTCTGCGGGCGTTTTAGCCAATCGCAACACAGGACTTGACAATGACTTCCGGTTCTATCCGGGTGCAGACATCAGCTTCCGGCCAAACGATCACTGGAAAGTCTATGCCAGTTGGAATAAGGCCTTGCGACTGCCCACCTTCACCGATCTCTTCACGAACAACTCGGCGCAGCAGGGCGACCGCAATCTCAAGCCGGAGCGTAACAGTACCTTCAAGACAGGACTGCGCTTCCGTAACCGTGGTTTCAGTGCCCTCGCCAGCGCATTCTATAGCCGTGGACGCGATATGATCGACTGGGTCTACGAAACTCCGGAGGCTAAAAAATACCATGCTCTGAACATCGGTAAGCTCAACAACATGGGCTTCAGCATCAATACGAAGTTCAATCTCAGCGAGCTCTTTGCACCACAAGTAGATACTAAAGATAGCAATCCGCAGGAACCATGGCTCTTCACCCTTGGATATGCCTACATCCATCAGAAGCACGACACTGACCGGACTATCTACCGGTCGCTCTACGCCTTGGAGTATCTGCGTCATAAAGTGGTGGCGACACTCACCCACCCCATCGTTAACCGGCTCTCCGCATCGTGGTCACTGCGTTGGCAGCAACGCATGAACGGATATCATCCTTACTTTAAGCTCGACGGCAAGGTGCAGTATGCCCTCCCCCACTGCGTGCTCTACGTCAAGGCCGACAACCTTACCTGCCATCGTTACTACGACCTCGGTGCTGTGCGACAACCCGGCCTGTGGGTCATGGCTGGCGCCACAGTCACACTGTAGCGACATCTTCCGATTGACACCGTAGGGGCAGCCGCTTTTTCATCTTTACAATTTGGTTTCCTCCCCCCAGTTTCGCCCTGCTCCTACGGTGGCTATCGTCCATTTTCCTCTGCACGATTCCAGCTCATTCCCTTTACACTGTAAAGGCAATGCGTCTACACTGTAAAGGCAACGCCTCTACACTGTAAAGGCAATGCGTCTACACTGTAAAGGCAATGCCTCTATACTGTAATCAAAAGCCATCTACACATAAAAACAAAAGAAACTTAAGCGAAAACTATCACCTTAACAGAAAAAATGTGTAAATTTGCAACTGTAAGCTTGGAAAAGACGTGATGGAGTCCAGGCTGGTTCAAGTGCTTACCCATGTCTTGTCGGGCGAGCGCCTCCATACATAAGACTCCCCACGTGCTGAAAGGTCCTCTTAAAGGCAACTTCTCAGAATTACAATAATAAAAGCATTGCACATGAACATCGTCCATAGAATCACCCATTGGTACCTCACACGGAGCGCGCTGCCCTACTGGTGCATTTTCGTCACCGACCTGCTGTTCAGCTACATCTCCGGACTCTTAGTCTTTTGGTTGTATTACCGTGGCGCCGTCACGGTGGGCAATATCATCCCCCTTTCCCAGACCATCTCTGTCTACCTGATATTCAACATCATTGGCTGCCGCGTCTTCAGAACTTATAGCGGCATCATTCGCTACTCTACTACAGAAGACTTGCGACGTATCTTATCCTCACAAGTGTTGGCATGCGCGTTCGCAGAAATATTCCACTACGCCGTCTTCTATTTCAATTTGCCGTTACTGCCGTTGGAAGGTCGCCAGATTTTACTGATGTATTCCATCTCAACCGTCCTCATGTGGTCGTGGCGATTGCTCATCAAGGAAATCTACGACGAGGTAATTGGAAGCCACAATTCCCAACATGTGCTCATCTACGGCATTCATGAGGGCGCGGCTGCCATGGCACGTGCCGTGAGAAGCGGCTTCCCAGGACACCACTTCCGCCTCCAGGGATTTATCTCACCCAACAATCAGGAGCGCGGAAAGATCATCATGGGCCAGCGTGTTTATGCCAACAACAAGTCACTTGACAGAGTCATCACCGAAAGAAACATAGAAGCTGTGCTGGTGTCGCCGGCTGTTATCAACCTCTTCCGCGAAGACACCGACTTGCAGGACTGCCTGCTTGCCCTCGGTGTGCACATCTACGTGATACGCAATATGCAGGAATGGCGCGATAAAGAGAGCATCAGCGCCAACAATCTCAAATCGGTGGACGTCTCCGACCTGCTGCCGCGTGACGAGATCCACGTGGATATGGAGGCCATCGGCGCCATGCTCCGCGGGCGGACCATCCTTATTACAGGCTCAGCAGGCAGCATCGGCTCGGAAATGGTGAGGCAAATCGCCGCCTATCAACCCGCGCATCTCGTTCTTGTGGATGAAGCGGAAACACCTCAACATGATATCCGCCTGATGATGCGCAAGGAATTTCCCGACCTCGACAGCCATATCCTCGTGGCCAGCATCACACAGGATGCGCTCATGGAGCTTCTTTTCAAGGAATGGCAACCTGATTACGTCTTCCATGCAGCTGCCTACAAGCATGTTCCGATGATGGAAGACATGCCAGCAGAGGCTATATATAATAATGTGTATGGCACGAAAATCATCGCTGACCTCAGTGTAAAATACGGCGTTAAGAAGTTCGTGATGATCTCTACCGATAAAGCTGTCAACCCAACTAATGTGATGGGATGCTCAAAACGCATTTGCGAGATCTACATCCAAAGTCTCAACAGCTTCCAACAGACAACGGAATTTGTCACCACGCGCTTTGGCAACGTATTAGGAAGTAATGGCTCTGTCATTCCCATCTTTGAGAAACAAATACGTGAAGGCGGCCCTGTGACGGTTACAGACCCTGAAGTGACGCGCTTCTTCATGCTCATTCCCGAGGCCTGTGAGCTGGTATTGGAAGCCGGCACGCATGGGCATGGTGGGCAGATCTTCGTGTTCGACATGGGGCACCCTGTGCGCATCGCCGACCTCGCAAAGCGAATGGTCAAGCTCTCCAATGCAGAAGGCGTGGAAATAGTATACACGGGACTCAGGCCGGGAGAGAAGCTCTACGAGGAATTGCTCGCCAACGACGAGAACACAGAGCCATCGTTCAACAAGAAGATCCGCATTGCCAAAGTGCGGCAATACGACTTTAAAGAAGTGTCGACAACCATTGACAAGCTCATCAACACGGCCATCACCTGCAACTCACGCGCCGTTGTGGATCAGATGAAGCAGCTTGTACCAGAGTATCAGCCGGCAAACAGCCAATGGGGATAAGCCAAGATTACGTTTCTGCAATAAGATTCATCTGACATTCATCACAATGGAAATCGAGGCGGAACCCACGTCCGTCACCCAGCCTCAACGACAATGGCTCGCGCCACGACGGTTTCTTCCCGCCGCGCCGCGCACAGAACCCAAGTTCATAACGGATGCAATAACGGCACTGCATGACCACGCTGCCTTCCGGCTCCGATGTCTCCAATGCGGGAGCAAGGTTTTCCAAGCCACGGGCAGCATAAAATTCGCGTGCCGCATGGTTCGCTATATTGAACAAATAAGGATGCTTCCGGTATTCCTCTGACCAGAAATGAGCGGGAGATGCAATAGCATCCGCCTGAGGAAGAGCCTGTTGATGAGACTCTATACTCTTGCCGAGAGCCTCCGGATAAGCAGCCACCGCATCACGACGAAGCTGTGCCAACAAGCTGGAAGGGATGAAAAGACGAGACACTTCCTCCCCTATTTGAAGATCCTCTGCCTCAAAAACGGTGCCACCTAACTTCGACAACTGCTTACGGATATTCTCTTCCTGCGGACGGTTGGCAGCCCGATGGGCGAACACGACCTTTGCCGACCAGGAGTGCTCGCTGCCTGTTGGCGTAGCGAACGACATTCTCAGAGAGAATCCATCCGGCGTCGCGTCAAAAAACATCCGCACGGGAATCGAGCGCACAGCAGTGTCACCTGACAGTGTCTTCTCAAAAGCTACATCGTTGTTGCGATAAAGCGACATGCCCTTTCTTAAGCCCTGCGGCATGCGGAAGGGGAAGAGACGGTTGCCCTCTGCACGGTTGACCCTGAAACCTTCCAACAGCTCGCCTTCGCGATCGCTGCTGCCGGACCGGTCCTTGATGAAGCACAGTCCATCGCCGTTGGAAAATATGGCCGTACCGGTAACACGGAAAGAGTCGCCCTGAAGGTCTTTTACCGTTCCCACAAACTCGCCCAGGGCCTTGGGAGTCACCATAGTGGGAAGACCATTCCCACGGCCTTTAAAGAAATAATCGGTGTAACCGCGATTGAATGTCTTGTTAAGGTCAGGCTGAAAGCGATAGTTCACTTTTCCCCATGATGCCCTGCAATACTCGGCAGGATGCTTTCTCACGATATTATCAAGATGTTGCGAATAAGCCGCAACAACGTTTTTTACATAATCCGCCTCTTTGAGCCTGCCCTCAATCTTGAACGATGACGCTCCGGCATCAACGAGAGCCTCCAGATGGTCCAATTGATTCAGGTCTTTCATTGAAAGAAGATAACGGTCTTTCACAACGACATTGCCACCGGCATCCACCAGATTGTACTTCATTCTGCACACCTGTGCACACTCGCCACGGTTGGCAGAGCGCCCAAAGAGATGCTGTGAGGCATAACACTGCCCCGAGTAACTCACACAAAGCGCTCCATGCACAAAGACCTCAAGCTCCACATCGGGTACTGCTGTATGGATGACCCGTATCTCCTCTGCGGAGAGCTCGCGCGCCAATACAACCCGCTCGAACCCCAGACTTCGTAGCCATTCCACCTTCTCTGCCGTGCGGTTGTCCATCTGTGTGGACGCATGGAGTGCTGGTACATGCCCTACTTGCTCCAAGGCCACACGCCGCATGGCAAGCGTGGCCATATCCTGAACCAAGAGCGCATCAACGCCAACCGTTGCAAGTTGCGTAATAAGCTCCTGCGTTGACTGAAGCTCAGACTCATAGATAATGGTGTTGACTGTCACGTAAACCTTTGCACCGAAGAGATGGGCATAATCGCAGAGGCGCGCGATGTCGTCGACACTGTTTCCCGCTGAGGCACGTGCCCCGAAACGGTCGGCACCAATATACACAGCATCAGCGCCATGACTGATGGCGGCCATGCCGCAAACAAGATTCTTGGCCGGAGCTAAAAGTTCAAGTGTTCGCATAAAAAAGAAAAAAGAAGGGGTGTATGCCCGCTGGCAATAACCCCTTCGGTTCAACTATAAAAGCTAATAGACTGTGCTGTCTATCAGTTTGGTGAAATCTTATTCGTTGAAGTTTTCCGTGATCTGACAGATTTTCACGATGACCTCCACCGCCTTTTCCATGACCTGTACAGATACGAACTCGTAAGGTCCATGAAAGTTGACACCACCCGCGAAGATATTAGGGCAGGGCAGGCCACGGAACGACAACTGAGCCCCATCGGTGCCGCCACGGATAGGTTCTACCTTCGGCGTGATGCCACTCTCCTGCATGGCTTTGAGAACAATGTCAATGACATACATGTTAGGATCTATCTTTTCCTTCATGTTGTAGTACTGGTCCTTGATCTCAATGGCAACGGTGCCGGCGCCATACTTAGCGTTCATCTGTTCCGCAATCTGTTCCATGAAGTCCTTTCGCTGCTCAAACTTGCGGCGGTCATGGTCACGGATGATATAGGACAGCTTCGCCTCCTCACAGTGACTGTTGATGGACAGCAGGTGATAGAAACCCTCATAGCCCTCCGTTGTCTCCGGAATGTCTGTCTCTGGGATATGGCTGTTGAACTCGCATGCGAGCCTCGAGGCATTGATCATCTTGCCCTTTGCGTAGCCCGTATGCACGCTAACGCCCTTGATAGTGACTTTGGCGGAAGCCGCATTGAAGTTTTCATACTCCAGGTTGCCAATGTCGCCTCCATCCATAGTGTACGCCCACTGGCACCCGAACTTCTCCACATCAAAATGATGTGCGCCCATACCGATCTCCTCATCAGGATTGAAGCCCACACGAATGTCGCCGTGCTTAATCTCAGGATGGTCGCGGAGATAGCACATTGCCTGCACGATCTCAGCCACACCCGCCTTGTCGTCAGCCCCGAGCAGCGTGGTGCCGTCAGTCACAATCAGGTCTTCGCCCTTGTGCTGCAGCAGCTCAGGGAATTTCTTTGGAGAGGAGACGATGCCCGGCGAAAGCTCAATGTCACTGCCATCGTAGTTCTCTACGATACGCGCCTGAATATTAGCACCGCTGGCGTCGAGTGCGGTATCGTAATGGGAAATGAACCCGATCGTCGGCGCATCCTTTCGTGTATTGCGGGGAAGCGTGGCGTAGATATAACCCATATCGTCCATTTCCACATCTTCTAAACCCTCATGCTCAAGCTCCTCCTTGAGATACTTGGCAAAGACGAGCTGCTTTGGGGTACTGGGGACAGTCTGGGAATCTTCTGCCGACTGTGTGTCAAACTTGGTGTAATTGATGAATCGTTCTACTAAATCCATATATCGGGTAAGTCGATTTTATTTACAACGCAAAAGTAATAAATAATTCAACAGAAAGGATGAATAATGACTTAATAATTATTAAAAGACCAAAAAATCATATAGTTATAAAACAAATGCCTCTCCACAGTGCCCTTCTGAAAAAACAATTCGTGATTCCGCATAAAATAAGGCCATTGCATTAGGATTGCGTCTACGCCGTAAAGGCATTGCCTCTACACTGTAAAGGCAATGCGTCTACACTGTAGAGGCAATGCCATTACGCTGTAGAGGCGATACGTCAAAGTAGGGATGGATTTACTCGAACAATGCCTTCCAGGAAAGGAAGCGCTGCAAGCCCTCCTCACCGAAACGTGCAATGCTCCGTTCCGCTTGCTCAAACGTCTTCTCTCTTTCCGGATGCGTCTTCGAATAAAACTTGTCGGCATAGCAGATAAGCTTTTCCTCGAGAGTCTCCGGAAGAAAGTCGCGGTGGGGCAAAGGCAGGTCTTGTGCGATGATTTCCTTAGCCGTGAGACCAGCTCCCGTATGTCGTTCGCAGACGCGCGCATGACGGGGAAAGCCCTCAGCCCGCATCATCTCCGCGCCAATCAGGCCATGGCGAAGATAAGGCTCCGTGCCGAAGCAACAGATGCTCGGCGCATCACAACGACAGATGCCTATGTCGTGAAGCATCGCAGCCTCCTCCACGAAGCGGCGGTCGAGCTGCAGTTCAGGATGCGCGTCGCAGATATGGAGCGCCCTTCGCGTGACCAATGTGGAGTGGATCATCAAAATATCCCGAAGCCGATTGGCCTCGGGATAATATTTGTCAATGATGAGATGATAATTCATATTCTATGGAAAGAGTCCAGCTGTTCAGAAGTCCTGGAGCCCGTAAGCTGCGTCAAAGGCTCAAGCAATTGATGCGAAAGATGCAGGTTGAACTCATGAACCTCAGAACTTCTGAACTTCCAGCATGCTCATTAATTCCTTTTAATGTAGGCGATCACGTTGCCTTTCTGCACCTTAGAGCCCTGCTTGGCGTTGATTTCAACCAGTTTGCCGCCGAGATCAGCCTTTACTTCCACAAATTCGCCCCAAGGAGACTGGATCCAACAAAAGGCATCGCCCGCCTGATAATCCTTACCGATGTAGGGCTCCACAGCAGGCTCGGCCTCACCGTCACCTTGGAAGTCCCAGAAGATCTGCCCGCGCACGGGAGCCACGATGGCGTCGGCCTGCGCGTGCTTGTAGGCAGCAGCCTCCTCCGGCGACACCTTGGCACCCAGCTTGGCATCCTTTGCCTTCTGCAGGTCGGCGAGGAAGTTCTTCTTTGCCTGTCCGCTCTTATAGTTGCGGTACTGCTCAGGGTGCATGGCAAGTTCGAAGAGCTCCTCGTCGTCCTCTCCATACTCCCAGCCGTTCTCATCCATCTCCTTGCGGAAATCGTCGAGAGCAGGCTTAAGCAGCGTATGGGGATCAACGTCAGTAAACTCGCGGCCTTGCTTCTTGGCAAGCTCCACGAGCTCCGGCGCAATCTCACCGGGCACCTTTCCGCTCTTGCCAAGAATCATGCCCCACATGTTATCATCCATCATTACAAAGCGGCCCTTGCCCTGCTCCATGGTGAGGAGGTTCATCAGCGCAATGTTCTTGGTGTATTGTGAGAACGGAGTCACGAGTGGTGGATAACCCACACGCGGCCACACATAAGCCACCTCGTCGAACAGCTTGATGAGCAGGTCGTCCATAGACAGCTCCGGCTCACCCTTCTTCACACGCAGATGGTTGATTGTCTCACGCATACCGCCGAGGTCGGCCATCATCGAGCCCATCATTCCGCCAGGTAGTCCGCAGGTGAGCAACAGTGAAGACATCACCTTGTTACCGGGATTGATGAAGTAGCCAAGCCACTCATCTATAAACTCCTGTGTCATGGCGCGCGCCTTCATGTAAGCATTCATGTTGATGTCTGACACATCGAAGCCGGCGTGGCGGAGCATGCTCTGGACGGAGATCACGTCGGGATGCACCTTGCCCCATGCTAACGGCTCTATAGCTGTATCGATGATGTCGGCCCCATTCTCGCACACTTCGAGCACTGAAGCCATGGAGAGACCCGGACCCGAGTGACCGTGATATTCGATGATGATGTCAGGATGCTTGGTCTTGATGCGCCTGGTAAGCTGACCAAGGAATGCAGGCTGCCCGATGCCGGCCATATCCTTGAGGCAGATCTCCTCAGCACCGGCGGCGATCTCGGCGTCGGCAAGCTGCTCATAATAGTCAAGCGTGTGTACCGGAGAGGTTGTGATGCAGAGCGTGCCCTGCGGAGTCATGCCGCCCTCCTTTGCCCATTTAATGGATGGCGCAATGTTGCGGATATCGTTCAAACCATCAAAAATGCGGGTGATATCAGTGCCTTGGGCATGCTTGACACGGTACATCATCGCACGCACATCATCGGGTACGGGATACATACGCAGGGCGTTGAGACCACGGTCAAGCATGTGGGTCTTGATGCCAGCCTTATGGAGAGGGGCTGTGAAAGCACGTACGGCCTTATTCGGATTCTCACCTGCGAGAAGTTGTACCTGCTCAAAGGCGCCGCCATTAGTCTCTACACGCGAGAAGCAACCCATCTCAACGAACACCGGAGCAATGCGAGCCAACTGGTCGGCACGCGGCTGGAACTTGCCACTACTTTGCCACATGTCCCGATAGACGAGACTAAACTGAATTCTTTTCTTCATTTTTATTTCTTCTATTTTATGTTTTTCGAAATACCTAATCCTCACATTCCACGTGCAAAATTAGATAAAAATCATCAAAATGATGTTTGGACATCCGTTTTTTTATAATTAATAACTAACTTTGTAAACCGAAATCAAGTAGACAAATGAAAACAGCATATACCACATTCCTCTCCGAATGTCTGTTTCTGTGTGCCGCCATTCTCTTAGGATCATGCAACTCTAAGGAAATAAGAGAAGAAGAGACGCCTGCCTTCACGCAGCGGCTCCCTGGTGACCAGGCCATTTACGGTCTTGCCTGCGACGGGTGCAATGACACGACTATCGTGGTGTTGCCAGAAGACAACAGCGATCCCGTCACCTATAACACCATTGACGCCAAGCGCAACAAACGCATTCTGGGGAAGTTACAGATTGGTGACCGTCTTTGTGTCATGCTCAACAAACGCGACAAGACGAAGGCAGACCTCGTGGTAAATATGGACAAGCTCATGGGTATCTGGTGCTATATTGTCATGCCGAAGATGCGTTATGCAGAAAACATGAGCGCCAAGGTACAGTCTAAAATGATGGACCAGATGAGCGATTCACTCAAGGAGACTTACCTCATTCCACGTGAATACGGATTCTATCTCAAACCTGACTGGGTGGCTCAAAGCGTGGGCTATGTCGACGATAACAATGCTTTGGCAGAGGAAAGCCCTGTTGTCTATCCACCTTTAGGCTATTTCATCGGCTGGCACATGTGGAATGGCATGCTCGTCATCACCAGTGGAACACCGAAAACAAATAAGAATGGGAATATCGATGTAGTGGACCAACGCACTGACACCTGCTTCATCGACTACCTTGAAGGCGACTCTCTGGTGTTGTCAAGCGATGGCGTTTCGCGCAGTTATTACCGGAAAGAGAACATCAACGACCTGAACCGTCGAGCTCAAGCCATTGCCGACAGACTAAAGAAGAATGCACTTAAAGAGACTGTGAACTAACAACCTATCCATCCATGCAAAGGAAACTTCATATCGCCGTTGCCGGAACAGGCTACGTGGGGCTAAGCATCGCCACGCTGCTGGCCCAGCACCAACACGTCATCGCAGTAGATGTGGTGAACGAAAAAGTGGAAATGCTCAAGCAGCATCAGTCGCCTATACAAGACGAATATATTGAGGGGTATCTCAAGGAAAAGCGGCTTGACATCGATTTCACTACCAACGGCGAGGCCGCATACAAGGATGCCGACTTCGTCGTCATCGCAACGCCCACCAATTATGACAGCGTAAAGAACTTTTTCGACACTTCTCACGTCGAGGAAGTAATCGAACTCGTCATGCGCGTCAATCCCCAAGCCATCATGGTCATCAAGTCGACCATCCCCGTTGGCTACACGGCACATGTGCGGGAGAAATACCATTCCGATAACATTATCTTCGCACCGGAATTCCTGCGCGAGTCAAAAGCGCTCTACGACAACCTGTATCCGTCGCGCATCATCGTGGGAAGGCCTGAGGGTGACATACGTCTCGACGAGGCTGCCCACACTTTTGCTGCCATGCTGCAACAGGGGGCCATCAAGCAAGACATCCCCACCCTCTTCATGGGCACTACGGAGGCGGAGGCCGTTAAGCTTTTTGCCAACACTTATCTTGCGCTGCGCGTCAGCTATTTCAACGAGCTTGACACTTATGCCGAGGTGAAAGGACTGTCAAGCAAGAACATCATCGACGGCGTTTGTCTTGACCCGCGCATCGGATCTTTCTATAACAACCCGTCTTTCGGATATGGAGGCTACTGTCTGCCTAAGGACACCAAGCAACTGCTTGCCAATTACAGGGACGTGCCAGAGAACCTTATTCAGGCCATTGTGGAAAGCAATCGTACCCGCAAGGACTTCATTGCCGACCAAGTGTTGCGCCGCGCCGGCTACTACAGTTACAATGACCAGAACGCCTACAATGCTGACGGCGAGCACCCCTGCACCATTGGCGTCTACCGGCTGACCATGAAATCAAACTCTGACAACTTCCGGCAGTCGAGCATCCAAGGTGTCATGAAGCGCGTCAAGGCAAAGGGAGCCACAGTCATTATTTATGAACCGACACTGAAAGACGGTTCCACCTTCTTCGGATCAAAGGTTGTCAACGACCTCAATACGTTCAAACGATTATCGCAGGCCATCATTGCCAACCGTTACGACAAGGTTCTTGGCGACGTCAAACAAAAAGTATATACCCGTGATCTCTTCTACAGAGACTAACCCATCCAAGTACGAGACAATCATCTGAAACTATGAAAACAGACATTGAAATAGCACAGGAGACAAAACTTCGCCCCATCACCGACATTGCCAAAGACTTAGGCATTGACGAATGTCAAATGGAACCCTACGGCCGCTACATCGCCAAAGTGTCGCTGAAGGCCATCGATGAGGAGCGCATGAAGCGTCATCACCTCATTCTGGTCACCGCCATCTCGCCCACAAAAGCCGGAATAGGCAAGACAACAGTGTCTGTCGGCCTTGCCCTCGGACTGAACAGCATCGGCAAGAAAGCCATCGTCGCACTGCGTGAGCCCTCACTTGGTCCGTGCTTCGGACAGAAAGGCGGCGCTTGCGGTGGCGGATATGCACAAGTCCTGCCCATGGACAAAATCAACCTTCACTTCACAGGCGACTTCCACGCTATCACTTCAGCCAACAATATGATTGCCGCCCTGCTCGACAACTATCTCTATCGGCACGCCAAAGACGGCTTCAGGCTGAAGACTGTACTGTGGAAACGGGTGATGGACGTGAACGACCGGTCGCTCCGACAAATCATTACCGGACTGGGGCCGCTCACCAACGGTTTCCCCACACAAACGGGATTCGATATCACACCCGCCTCGGAAATCATGGGCATTATGTGCTTTGCCACCAGCCTTGACGATCTCAGACAGCGCATTGGAAATATTCTTTTGGGCTTCGATTACCAGGACAAGCCCTTCTATGTACGTGACATGGGCGTTGAAGGCGCTATCGCCGTACTGCTCAAAGATGCCCTGAAGCCCAACCTTGTGCAGACTACAGAGGGCACCCCAGCCATTGTGCATTGCGGGCCTTTCGCCAATATCGCGCACGGTTGCAACTCTGTTGTGGCCACGAAACTGGCGCTATCGCTCGGCGATTACGCTGTCACCGAAGCCGGTTTCGGCGCGGACCTCGGAGCTGAGAAGTTCTATGACATCAAATGCCGTGTAGCCGGGCTTCAGCCTTCACTCACTGTACTCGTCGTGACGCTGCAGGCACTCAAGATGCACGGCGGTGTGCCATACCAGGATATCAGGCAACCAGATGTAGAGGGTACACGCAAAGGTTTCTGGAATCTCGACAAGCACGTGGAAAACATCCGCCGCTTCGGTCAGAAAATCGTGGTAGCCTTCAACCGCTACAATGAGGATACCGATGAGGAGATAGAGGCTGTGAGACAACATTGTGAGCAAGAACTCGGTGTGGCCTTTGCCGTTAACAATGCCTTTGCCGAAGGCGGAAAGGGTGCCGAAGAGCTTGCAAAGACCGTTGTCAACACCATTGAGGCAACGCCACAGCTTAAGTTACGCTATCTTTACAAAGATGATGACAGCGTGAAAGACAAGATTACCACCGTTGCCAAGAACATCTACGGCGCAGGCACTATCAGCTTCTCTCATAAGGCGACAGCACAAATCAAGCACATCTATGACTTAGGGCTCTGGCATTTGCCTGTGTGCATCGCCAAGACCCAATACAGCTTCTCGGTAGATCCGAAAGCCTATGGACCGACAGATGGCTATCACCTTGACGTGGCCGACATAGTCATTAATTCCGGATCGGGAATGATTGTAGCTATCGCCGGAAACATCCTCCGCATGCCGGGATTGCCCGCTGATCCACAGGCCAACCGTATTGATATTGTAGACGGGAAAATCGTCGGATTGAGCTGATGAAACCGCGATTTCTCCTTCCCCTCATCGTCACTGTGCTTCTGCTGTGCGCATCGTGCTACCAGCACCGTGCAGGACGAAGTGTCTTTCGTCCACATACGCTGACCGAGCGCACCATTGACTCACTCTCTTTCTTTCAGACTCACCATTACACCAATAACTACAACTTTGTGGTGCGCGCCGACTCACTGGTTCTGTTACGGCAATTACCGGAGGAGGAAGTGGCAGGAATGAATACTGATTCTTTCTGCGTCTATAAGGGAGACCACCTGGCTGTGGCTGACATCCGCATGGTGCCGGCTGACTCTATCGACTCAGTGTGGGTGCAATTAGCCAATGACACTTCAGCTTTCGGATGGACACATGAGAAGGACATGCTGCCGCGGGTCATGCCCGACGATCCTATATCGCAATTCATCTCAGCTTTTTCCAACTCACATCTCATCGTCTTCCTTATCCTTGTCGTCGTCTTCGGTGCGAGTTACCTGCTGTGGAAAGCCTTCAAGAAGAAGACTTACATCGTACATTTCCACGACATCAACTCGGTTTATCCCACACTTCTGTGTATCATTGTGGCAAGCGCGGCTACCTTTTACGCGACCATTCAGCTTTTTGCGCCGCAACTCTGGCAGCACTTTTATTTCCATCCCACGCTCAATCCCTTCTCTGTACCACCCGTGCTCATGGTTTTCCTGCTCTCTGTCTGGGCCATGCTCATTGTGGGAGCCGCCTGTATTGATGACGTGTTTCATAAGCTACAGGGGCCTCAGGCATTGCTCTATCTCAGCGGCTTGGCGGCTGTATGCGCAATAGACTACATCGTGTTCAGCATCACGACGCTCTATTATGTCGGCTATCCATTATTGGTGGCTTACATCGTCTTTGCCTTATACCGCCACTGGCGCAACCGGACGGTCTATCTATGCGGCAACTGCGGCAAGCCTCTAAAACATAAAGGGCGCTGCCCTTATTGTGGAGCCATCAACGATTAATAGCTGTATGCAAAAGGCTACGCAGCCCTATTTCGCCATGTCTTTCGTGCTCCGCTTGTCGCGATGGTAACTGCGATACTCGTCGAGAGGAATCTCCACGTCCGGCTCTGCAAGTTTAACCGAATGTGGCAAACGAAAGGAAAGAAAACGAATATTGAGGCCACGCTCCATCCACATGCTTTCATAATATGTATGAATAGACAAGAGCGGTGAGTCTTGCAGGCCTTTTGGGGTGGAATGATAAAGGTCTTCCGTACATTCATCTAATGGCAAACGATTGGCCTCAACCATCAAACGTGTATAGGTAAAAAGAAAATTGGAGTCGGTCTTAAGGTTTACTTTCCCCCCGTCTGCAAGGAAATGACGATAGCGCTCCATAAAAAAAGTCGAAGTCAGCCGCTTATGTGGGTTCTTCATTTGTGGGTCAGAGAATGTCAACCAAATCTCTTGCACCTCATCCTTGTCGAAGAATCGGTCAATGATCTCAATGCTGGTCCTGAGGAAAGCCACATTTTCAAGGTTCTCGTCAAGAGCCTGTTTTGCGCCCGTGTACATGCGTGCACCCTTGATGTCGACACCAATGAAATTGACGGCAGGATAGAGACGTGCCAATCCCACTGTGTACTCTCCTCGACCACAACCCAGCTCCAGCACGATGGGGTTGTTGTTTCTGAAATACTGCTCACACCAGTGTCCTTTCATCTTGAAAGGCACATCACTGATGACGGAGAATGGATATTGGAAGACATTCTTAAATGTTTCCATCTCCGCAAACTTCTGTAGCTTTCCTTTTCCCATAACAGTGCAAAGATAATACATTTTTTTTCCAATATCAATGAAAAAGTAACTGAATCCTGCTTATAGTAAACATAAACTCACTAATTTTGCACATCAGCAGGTCTTTGCTAAGCTAAGTGGCTTATCTGCCGCCCTCTTAAGGGCCTGACAAACGGGCATTCCTGCTATTATAAGGAAGGAAAAGAATTAAATAGAAAGGTCAATTGAACAAATAAAGAATAATAATATATGTGTGGAATTGTAGGATACATTGGCTCACGTCAGGCTTACGGCCTGCTGATTAAGGGCCTCCATCGCCTTGAATACCGTGGATATGACTCTGCCGGCGTGGCTCTCGTCAACGCCCAGGACGAACTTCATGTCTACAAAGCCAAGGGTAAAGTAGCAGACTTAGAAACTGCCGCCAGTGGCAAGGATTGCAGTGGAACTGTCGGCATTGCACACACACGCTGGGCCACGCACGGTGAGCCGTCAGTAAGAAATGCGCATCCACAGGTCTCTGAGTCAGGCAATATCGCTCTCGTCCACAATGGAATCATCGAAAATTTCATCATATTGCGCGAACAACTCAAGCGCCGTGGCTTTCATTTCAAGAGCGACACAGATACCGAGGTTCTCGTGCAACTCATTGAATATGTACAGCAACAGCACCATTGCAACCTTGAAGAGGCTGTTCGTCATGCCTTACGCAAGTGCATCGGTGCCTATGCTATCGCCGTGATTGATAAGCGCGACCCAAACACCATCGTAGCAGCACGGAAAGGTTCACCACTCGTTATCGGTGTAACCAAAGACAACAGCGAGTTCTTCATTGCATCCGATGCCACACCCATTGCCGAATACACCAATGAGGTGGTATATATCGACGACGAGCAGATTGCCGTATGTCATCCCGGTGAGAAACTCAGAATCATCGACCTGCATAACAAGACTGTGGATGTCAACATCAAGCAGATAGACATGGATCTTGACATGCTCGACCGCGGCGGTTTTCCGCACTTCATGCTCAAAGAGATCTTCGATCAGCCGCGCTGTCTGCGCGACTGCATGAGCGGACGCCTCTTTGACGAGGACGTCATCCTGTCTGCAGTCAGGGGCAATTGTGCACGGCTGCTCTCCGCCACACGGTTCATCATTGTGGCATGCGGCACGTCATGGCATGCAGGACTTATTGGAAAGCAATTGCTCGAACATTATTGCAAGATTCCCGTAGAGGTAGACTATGCTTCAGAGTTCCGTTATCGCGACCCTGTCATCTACCCGACCGATGTCGTCATCGCCATCTCGCAAAGCGGCGAGACCGCTGACACTCTCGCTGCCATCAAATTGGCCAAAGAGTGCGGCGCCTGTATCTTCGGCATCGTCAATGCGGTGGGATCATCCATCGCCCGTGAGACCGACACGGGCATTTATATCCATGTAGGCCCCGAAATAGGCGTAGCTTCCACCAAGGCCTTCACAGGACAACTCACCTGCCTAACACTGCTCACCCTCGCACTCGCCAACGCCAAGGGTACGCTAAGCCATGACGAATTCACGGCCATGACGAAAGAACTCAAGGATATTCCCTGCAAGATTGAACAGATACTGAAAAAGAATGATGAGATCAAGAGTCTTGCACGCGTCTATACTTACGCTTCTAATTTCCTCTATCTCGGACGCGGGTGGAATTACCCCGTAGCACTCGAAGGCGCTCTTAAGCTCAAGGAAATCAGTTATATCCACGCTGAAGGCTATCCTGCAGCGGAGATGAAGCACGGTCCCATTGCCTTAGTAGACAACATGATGCCAGTGCTATTCATCGCCACTCACCACAACGGATATGAGAAAATCATCTCCAATATGCAGGAAGTAAAAGCGCGTGGCGGCCGCATTATTGCTGTCATCACCGAGGGAGACACCGAGATGGCCAAGATTGCCGACGAGACTATCAGTGTACCGCAGACCCTGGCACCACTGGCACCACTGCTTTCCGTCATTCCCTTACAGCTCCTCGCCTACCACATCGCCGTGGAGAAAGGCCTCAACGTTGACCAGCCTCGCAACCTGGCCAAGAGTGTCACCGTGGAATGATAAAAAGGGCCCGCCCCATTCGATGAGCCCAACCAAGTGGTTGACAATCATCAAATGGGGCGAGTGATACGAATAAAGATCAGATGATGCGCACGCTTACGCCTAAGTCTTAACGCCTGCCAAACGAGCCTCCTGAACTACGACCGCCACCGAATGAGCCTCCTCCGGAAGTACCTCCGTTGCCAAAAGAGCCAGAGCTATGACCGCCGAATGAGCCTCCGGATGAGCGCATAGGAGCAGAGAATGAACGGGTGGGACTGCTTTGCTGAGGTGTGAACGTGCTGCGAGGAGTGGCTGAATGGTTACCGAAAGAACCTCCACCGAAAGAACGGTCTGCGAATCGGTTCACTGTTGAGCGCGTGCTGCTCTCGCGAGGAAAACCAAAAGAGCGGTTGCTATCGGAATAAGAGCCGAAGCCACGGCTGCGTGCCGGTGACTGAACACCATACGAACGGTTGCCGTTACGCAATGGGCTGTCATTGAACGCCCCCGGCGACATGTTGCCGAAAGAACGGTTTCCATACCCATTGGACCTGTAGTTATCGTTCTGATAACGGTTCTGTGGAGCCTGTGACCACGATCTGCGACCGCGCTCATACACATATCCACGACCATAACCACCATCATCCCAGCGCCGGCGCATGCCTAAATACGGGCCTCTGTCCCGTGGTCCATTCCAGTTGCGGCCATAATACCACGAGCGTCCGCCATTGTAACGCCACGAGTGTCCACCCCTGTAGGTCACTACAAAATTAGGACATCCGAAGAAAAAGTAGTCGCGATGCGGGTAACGCGCGTAGATGCCGAAGTGCCAGTAGCCATCATTCCAGTACAATGGACGGTAGAAATAAGACGCGTCAGCATAAGCACGGTATTGCCAGTCGAGCAAGATGTAACTTAGATCGAGGTTGCGTTGACGCCAGTAGACGCCGTAAAGGTCGTCGTAGTCGTCGACACGCATGAGATAATCCAGATTGATCTCATATGCCGCCTCGTACTGTTGGTCGGTGAGATTGAGCTCATAAGCCATCTTATCGGTCAGGAAAAGAGCCTGGTCGCGAGCCTGCTCATAACTCATGGCTGATGTGCCCAACGCGATAGTGAGCAAAAGGGCAAGTGCCGTAAATAACCGTTTCATAGCTATATTGATTTTAATTGTTAACTACGTAATGTTTCTTTCTCACGTTGCAAAGTTATGATATTGTTTTCATAAAATAAATGGTGTTTCCCTATGCGATAAGGGAAAAACCCTATTGTTTTCTTATATTTTTCGCCAAGGCAACCATGCCGTTGACCGATTTTTATTAACTTTGCGGCCAGTAATCACAGTTATGAAGAGATTCGCTTATTTGATGGCGGCCCTGATGCCTTCTTGCCTCACGGCCAATGCACAATATCTATCCAACATTCACTACGAGGCCGAGGCCCAAAGCTCTTTCTCCTCGGGCAATACTCCGCTGTGGCTCAATGCCAACAAACACGGCATGAGCTCTCTCTCCTCCATCAACGGTTATCTGCGCGGAGCTCTTCAGCGCCCTCTTGAAACCGATTCGGCCCGGCGCTGGGGGCTGGGATATGGTGTCGACATGGCCGTAACCTCTCATTTCACCAGCAAGTTTATCCTGCAGCAGGCTTACGTGGAAGCCCGCTGGCTCCACGGTGTTCTCACTGTCGGAGCGAAAGAATGGCCCATGGAGTTGAAGAATTCACGGCTCTCTACCGGCTCACAGGCTCTCGGCATCAATGCACGTCCCGTGCCGGAAGTGCGTATAGCCCTGCCCGAATACTGGACAATCCCAGTGCTCGGACGATGGTTCGCCATAAAAGCCCACATGGCATACGGCATGTTTACTGACCAGGGATGGCAGCGCGACTTTACGTTTCACGGGCAGTCGCCCTACAACGAACGCGTGCTTTACCACAGTAAGGCCGGATACATCAGGATCGGGAGACCGGACCAACTGCCACTCACTGTAGAGTTAGGACTGGAGATGCAGGCACAGTTCGGCGGTTATATAAAGTACCAGGACGACGGACAGCTGGTCAGGAAGAAGTTAGGAGGTGCCGGCATCCGTGATTTCTGGAGAGCCTTTATCCCCGGCGGATCCGATCCTTCCGATGGCAAAGGATATGGCAATATTGAAGGCAACCAGACAGGCGCATGGCTTGCACGCATCAGCTACGACACGCCCGCATGGCGCGCCTCACTCTATGCCGACCACTTCTTCGAAGACCACTCACAGCAGTTCTTTCTCGATTTCGACGGTTACGGAGAGGGAAAAGACTTCCAGAAGCACGTAAAAAACCGATATCTGCTCTATCCGCTCAAAGACATTTTGTTGGGAGGAGAGCTACAGCTCAAGCACTGTAATTGGGTAAAAAACATCGTGATGGAATATATTTACACCAAAGACCAGAGCGGCCCCGTCTATCATGACCGCACCTCGGCTATTCCAGACCACATCGGTGGTGCCGACGACTACAACAATCACAGCAACTACATGAGCGTGCAACACTGGGGACAGGTGATGGGCAATCCGCTCTTCCGCTCCCCTATCTACAACGACGACCACCGCATCCACATTCAGGACAACCGGTTCGTGGCCTGGCACATAGGCCTTGAGGGCCGTCCGGTGCCAAGACTTGACTATCGTCTCATGGCTACCTGGCAGCAAGGCCTTGGCACATACAA
This sequence comes from Hallella multisaccharivorax DSM 17128, assembly GCF_000218235.1. GTDB lineage: Bacteria > Bacteroidota > Bacteroidia > Bacteroidales > Bacteroidaceae > Prevotella > Prevotella multisaccharivorax. The sequence continues at coordinate 1,943,423 of NZ_GL945017.1, forward strand.
TGAGCCATACTCACACCCGCGGCATAACCGCAGCGTCCTGGCCGAGGCAGGCTACCAGTTCAACGATGGCTGGGCGGTGCGTGGAGCCTTCGGACTGGACAGCGGAAGCCTGTTGGGGAACAACCACGGAGTACAAATCACGATCACAAAGAAAGGAATTCTCAGATAATATCACCCTACTCTATGATTTTCTTCGTAACTTTGCTTTCACAATTCAAGCAACAGAAAGGAACAACATGCCTTTAAGACTACCTGACAAACTTCCTGCTATTGACCTTCTCAAGCAGGAGAACATCTTCGTGATGGATGAGACGCGCGCGCACTCGCAGCAGATTCGCCCGTTGCGCATTGTGATTCTCAATCTCATGCCCATGAAAGTGACCACGGAAACTGACCTCATCCGCCTGCTGTCCAATACGCCACTGCAGATGGAAATCTACTTCATGAAACTTAAAAGCCACACTTCTAAGAATACGCCTATTGAGCACATGATGATGTTTTACCGAGATTCCGAGGAACTGATGAAACAGAAATTCGACGGCATGATCGTCACCGGCGCACCCGTGGAAACCATCCCTTATGAGAATGTAGACTACTGGAAAGAGTTTAACCAGATTGTGGATTGGGCCCGACACAGCGTGCAGTCCACCCTGTACCTGTGCTGGGGAGCCATGGCTGCGCTGTACCACTTCTACGGCATCCCCAAACACCAGCTTCCCATGAAGAAGTTCGGCATTTTCAAAACCTACCCCATCGATGAGCGGCTACCCATCTTCCGGGGCTTCGACGACATGTTCTACATGCCCCACTCACGCCACACCGAAGTAAGGGAAACAGATATTGACAAAGTGGATGACCTGAATATCATCGCGTCCTCGCCTGAGGCAGGCGTAAGCATTGTCAGTTCACGACATGGCCGCGACTTCTACATTCTCGGCCACTTAGAGTACGCACCCGACACGCTCGACAATGAATACCGCCGCGATCTTGGCAAATGCGACGACGTGGCCCTGCCACAACACTATTACCGCGACGACGATCCCAAACGCGGATTCAAGGTGAGCTGGCGATCGGCTGCCAACCTCTTCTACAGCAATTGGATCAACTATTACGTCTACCAGGAGACACCTTACAACATTGGAGACATCAGGTAGGACATCGTGCGACAATTGTCGAACAATCGTCAAGCAACTGTCGCACGATCGTCCGACAACTGCCAAACAATCGTGCGACAATTGTCACACGACGACAATGAAGCGTTGAAGACTCACCGACAAACAGCCTGACTCGCAGAAGACACACTGAAGATGAAACAATTATTGACAATATTGGGCCCCACCGCATCGGGCAAGACACAGCTTGCAGCCCATGTGGCCTATGAAGTAGGTGGCGAAATACTCTCTGGAGACTCGCGACAGGTCTACCGCGGCATGGACATTGGCACCGGAAAAGACCTGGAAGACTACATCGTCAACGGGAAACACATCCCCTATCATCTCATCGATATCTGCGACCCAGGCACCAAATACAATCTCTTTCAATATCAGGAAGATTTCCTCAAGGCCTATCAAGACCTCGAATCCCGCAACGTCTGGCCGATTCTCTGCGGCGGGACGGGACTCTATATCGAGAGCGTGCTCAAAGGCTACCACCTCTCACCCGTGCCCCAAAATCCTGAACTGCGAACCCAGCTCGCCGGAAAGAGCCTGGCAGAACTGACGGAGACGCTTAAAGACCTCAAGCGAAAAGCAGGGACCACCATGCACAACACCACCGACGTCGATACTCCTCAGCGAGCCATACGCGCCATAGAAATAGAAACTTACAACTTAGCCCATCCCACGGAAGAGAGAGTTTTTCCCGCCATTGACAGCGTCATCGTCGGCGTGAGCATCGGCCGTGACAGCCGTCGGACAAAGATCACAGACCGACTGAAAAAGCGTCTTGACAATGGCATGGTGGACGAAATACGCGGCATTCTCAACCAAGGCGTGAAGGCGGAAGACCTTATCTATTATGGGTTGGAATATAAATATGTGACCGAGTATGTGATCGGACAGCTCAGCTACGAAGCTATGTTCAAGCAGCTGGAAATTGCCATCCACCAGTTTGCCAAACGGCAAATGACGTGGTTCCGCGGTATGGAGCGTCGCGGGGCCACCATCCACTGGATTGATGCCACACTTCCTATGAAGCAAAAGGTTGAGGCAGTCATCGGATTGCTCAATCATTGAAGATCGCCCCAACGCTGAATCACAAGGCCGAACGATGCCTGCAGACAATCCACTGTGCAAGAATTGAGGACAGTTCAAAGGAGTGCACTATTAAAAAAGCATAAAATAAGAAATTCATTTGCCATAATCTTTTGCACATAAATACTTTTTTACTAAATTTGAAATCTATAAGGAAGAGAAGCCCATCGTGCACTTTTCCAAGACAAGAAAAGTAAAACCTATAAATGCCTTTAATGCTATGAGCTATCTAAAATTTGAAAGGGCACAGATGATAAACCTTCAGGAGTCACTACAAAGAGAGCTCCTGAGAACCAATCGTTCAGGTGCTTACGCCTGTTCTACAGTCGTAGACTGCAACACGAGAAAGTATCACGGGTTGTTGGTAGTACCCGTGCCAGAACTTGATAACGATAACCACGTGCTTCTGTCCTCGCTTGACTGTACGGTCATACAGCATGGCGCAGCCTTTCATCTCGGGCTACACAAATACCAGGGCGGCACGTTCAGTCCTAATGGCCATAAATACATCATCGACCTCGACTGCGACAAGATCCCCACCACACTCTACCGAGTGGGTGGTGTCGTACTGAAAAGAGAAGTCGTCTTCCAGCATTATGAGGATCGCATGCTGATTCGCTACACGCTCGTTGACGCCCACTCCGCCACGACATTACAGTTTCAGCCCTTCCTGGCTTTCCGCAGCGTGAGGCAGTTTACTCACGAGAACGCAAGGGCAAGCCGCGATTATGAAGAGGTCGAGAATGGCATACGCACGCGCATGTACGAAGGCTATCCTTTCCTTTACATGCAGTTCTCAAAGAAACCCGAGTTTGTCTTCAACCCAGACTGGTACCGAGGACTGGAGTATCCAAAAGAGCAGGAGCGTGGCTACTCGTCCACAGAAGACCTGTATGTGCCGGGCTACTTCTCCATTCCCATCAAGAAGGGCGAGAGCATCGTCTTCGCAGCCTCCACCTCAGCATCGAAACCGCACTCTCTGAAGACTCTCTTCGAGAAAGAAGCCGAAGAGCGCACGCCACGCGACAACTTCATCCATTGCCTGATCAATGCCGCACATCAATTCCACGTACACGATAAAAACGGCAAGCGATACATCCTTGCCGGATACCCGTGGTTTAAATGCCGTGCCCGCGATACGTTCATCTCTCTGCCGGGATTGACACTGTCTATCGATGAGATTGACTATTTCGAGGATGCTATGGAGACCGCCGCGAGGCAGCTTTATCAATTCATGAGAGGAGAGAAACAGACCGGCCTCATCACGGAAATAGAGCAGCCCGACGTACCGTTATGGGCCATCAGAGCTCTTCAGCTGTACGCCAACAAAGTAGGATTGCCACTGTGTGCACAGAAATTCGGGCAGTTTATCAAAGACACTGTGCGCTTTGTCAAAAGCAACAAGCACCCGTACCTCACGCTTGATGCCAACGGTCTGCTCAGGACAGACGGGAAGAAAAAAGCAATGACATGGATGAACTCTACCGCCAATGGCCTTCCCGTGGTGCCACGCACAGGCTACATCGTAGAGTTCAACGCACTGTGGTACAATGCCCTGGTATTCGCGGCCGACATAGCCAAAGAGTTAGGAGACAATGCCTCAGTGGAAGAGCTGAAAAAGATCGCTGAACAGTGCAAGACCTCGTTTGTATCCACTTTCGTCAACGAATACGGTTATTTATACGACTTTGTCGATGGTGACAAGCCTGACTGGAGCGTGCGTCCAAACATGATTTTCGCCGTAGCGCTTGATAATTCGCCACTGACTCTGCAACAGCAGAAAGGCGTGTTCGACTTCTGTACACGTGAATTGCTCACGCCAAAAGGCCTTCGCTCTCTATCGCCAAAGAGCCCGGGCTACAACCCTATGTATGTAGGGCCTCAGACACAGCGCGACTACGCCTATCATCAAGGCACTGCCTGGCCGTGGCTGGAGGGCTTCTACCTGTGCGCTTGCCTTAAGCTCTTCAAGCGTTCACGGCTCAGTTTCATACGCAGGCAAATGGTGGGGCTTGAAAATGAGATGTTCAATCATTGTGTCGGCACACTGCCAGAGCTCTTCGATGGCAACCCACCCTTCCGTGGAAGAGGCGCCATCTCCTTTGCTGCTAATGTGGCGGGCATCCTGCGTACTACAGAATTATTAGAGAAAATCGACAATAATCAATAGGAGGAACAATCATGATAAAAGTATTAATGTTCGGTTGGGAATATCCTCCGCATGTGTTTGGCGGACTGGCCACCGCCAACTTCGGCATCTCTGAAGGCCTCCACGCTCAAGGCGATGTGCAAATAACACTATGTCTGCCGAAACCATTCGGCGACGAGGATCACACCTATGCTAATATCGTGGCCATGAACTGTGTGCCCATTGTCTATAGAGACGTGGACTACGACTATGTGAAGCAACGCATCGGCAACCTCATGAGTCCCGAAACCTATTACCATTTCCGTGACCATATCTACGCCGACTTCCGCTATATGCATGTCAATGACTTGGGATGCATGGAGTTTGCAGGTGGGTATCCAAGCAACCTCACCGATGAGATCAATAACTACAGCATCATCGCGGGTGTTGTCGCGCGGTCAGAGGAGTTTGATATTATACACGCACACGACTGGCTCACTTACCCCGCAGGCATCTTTGCCAAGCAGGTGAGCGGGAAACCACTGTGCATCCATGTACATGCCACCGACTGGGACCGCTCGCGGGGACACGTCAATCCTACTGTCTACGGCATAGAGAAAGACGGCATGGATCACGCTGACTGCATCATGTGCGTCTCAGAACTGACCCGACAGACCGTCATCAACCATTATCACCAAGACCCAAGAAAAGTCTTTACCGTACACAATGCCGTTTATCCTTTAAGCCCAGAGAACCAGGCCATACCACGACCCAACCACAAGGGAAAAGAAAAAGTGGTGACTTTCTTAGGCCGTATCACCATGCAGAAAGGACCAGAATACTTCGTTGAGGCCGCCAACATGGTGCTCCACCGTACAAACAACATCCGTTTCTGTATGGCTGGATCAGGCGATATGATGGATTCTATGATCTATCTTGCTGCAGAGCGCGACATTGCCGACCGTTTCCACTTCCCTGGATTCATGAAAGGGAAGCAGGTATATGAGTGCCTAAAGGACTCAGACGTCTACGTCATGCCTTCAGTGAGCGAGCCATTCGGCATTTCTCCTCTGGAAGCGATGCAATGCGGTACCCCAACCATCATTTCCAAATCGAGTGGATGTGGTGAGATACTTACAAACTGTTTTAAGATAGATTATTGGGATATCAACGCGATGGCCGATGCCATTTACAGTATCTGCCACAACGAAAGTCTGTTCGATTATCTGCAGCAGAAAGGGCAGGAAGAAGTGGCACAAATCACATGGGAAAAGGTCGGACGATGGATACGTGAGCTCTACCTTAGGACACTGCACTGGGACTAACGCCTGATAGAGAACAGAAAAATAAGTTAAGGACATAACAATCAACAACTATGAAAACCATTTGTTTATATTTCGAGATACATCAGATCGTACACTTGAAACGGTATCGCTTCTTTGACATTGGTACCGACCATTACTATTACGACGATTACGAGAATGAGCGCACCATCCGCGACATCACAGAGCGCTCATACATCCCTGCGCTCAATACCATCGAAGAAATGATTAAGGAAAACGGAAAGTATTTCCGTGTCGCCTTTTCATTATCGGGTGTGGGAATGGAGCAACTGGAATTGTATGCGCCAGAAGTGCTTGACAAACTCGTGGCACTCAGCAAGACCGGATGTGTAGAGTTTCTTGCTGAACCCTACGCGCACGGCCTCTCCGCCTTGCAGGATAAGGCTGTCTTTGCCTCCAATGTTAAACACCAATGCGACAAAATGGTGGAATATTTCGGTAAGCGTCCCACTGTTCTCCGCAATTCATCACTCATCTACAGCGACGACATAGGAATGCAGGCAGCAGACATGGGGTTTAAGGGAATGCTCACCGAAGGAGCCAAGCACGTACTCGGCTGGAAATCGCCCCACTATGTTTATAACTGCGCTTTAGCACCAAAGCTGAAACTTCTGCTTCGCGATATTAACCTCAGTGATGATATCTGCCTGCGATTCAACAATAGAGATTGGGAAGGATACCCGCTCTTTGCCGACCAGTACATCTCACGCATTGCACAGTTTCCCGAACAAGAGCGTGTTATCAATATCTTTATGGAGCTTTCGGCATTGGGAATCGCACAACCATTATCGTCAAATATCCTTGAATTCCTGCATGCGCTTCCAAGATTCGCCAAACAACAGAATATCAATTTCGCCACGCCAACTGAAGTTTGTGACCAGTTCGACAGCGTGGGCGATCTGAATGTTCCCGATACACTCTCGTGGGTAGACGAAGAGCGCGACGTGAGTAGCTGGCTTGGCAACGCAATGCAGAGAGAGGCATTCAACAAGCTCTACGGCATCGCGGACCGCGTGAGAATTGCCAACGACCCACAAATCAATCAAGACTACAACTATCTGCAAGCAAGCAACAACTTCCGGTTCATGTCGACCAAGCCCTCGCATGTGGGTCTCGACAGAGGCATCTACAGCAGTCCCTTTGACGCATTTACCAACTATATGAACATCCTCGGCGACTTCATTAATCGAGTCAATTCGCTCTATGCTTCTGACATTGACAACGATGAACTCAACTCATTGCTGACCACTATCAAGAACGAAGACGAAGAGATTGAAATGAAAAACAAGGAGATAGCCCACCTGCAAGCAAGGCTTGAGAAAGCAGAAGCTTCCGAGGCCAAGATCCGTAAAGAATACGAAACGAAGAAGGCTACCAAGGCAAAGGCTAAAGCACAGACCAAGAAAGCATAAGTAAAGACGATTCCCAGAAGGGATAAATGTCCATTTTCCAACTCCCGGCAATAATTCTTTATTGTCGGGAAAATATTTGCATTCATACGACGTTATCTACATGAACAACAACAAAAAGATGTTAGCCCATGATGCAAATTCTACCCACAGAAAAACAACCTTCAGCGTTGTCAATGTATATCATCCGTGAGATAGCACGGCAATATAAACATCCGAACATGACAGCAAGCAGGGACACCCAACGCAACCTCGCTTGCTACACAGCGTGAAAAGACATAGAAAGATGAAAAAACTGGGAACTATCGTGTCTCCGTCACTGCTTGCAGCTGACTTTACCAATCTGAAATCAGATGTTGAAATGATCAACCACAGCGATGCCGACTGGCTTCACTGTGATGTAATGGACGGTGTGTTCGTGCCTAACATTTCATTTGGTTTTCCTGTCATTGAGGCTCTGAAAGGCATCTGCCACAAGCCATTGGACACGCACTTCATGATTGTAAAGCCTGAAAGATACATCGACAGAGCAGAAAAAGCCGGCGTCTCTATCATGACTGTTCATCAGGAAGCCGTCGTCCATCTCAATCGAATTGTCTATCAGATCCACGAAGCAGGTATGAAAGCAGGGGTTGCTTTGAACCCCGCAACACCTGTAAGCACACTCGAAGATATCATCTCAGAGCTTGACTTAGTATTACTCATGAGCGTCAACCCTGGATTTGGCGGGCAGAAATTCATAGAGAATACTATCGGCAAAACCCACCGCCTTGCCAAAATGATTGCGGAAAGTCATTCAAAAGCCCTCATTGAGGTGGACGGAGGCGTCAACAGAGAAACGGCGCCACGGCTGATAGCAGCAGGCGTAAACGCTCTTGTCAGCGGCAGCTACGTGTTTAAAGCACCACATCCGGAAGATATAATCAGCCAACTGAAGAAGTTATGAAAATCAGAGAGGATAGCTTTTAGAGCCATCCTCTCTTACTTTATAGATTATTGAGATTCACCTCTTTCTCAGTCTTCTCCTTCTTTGACTTCTGGGTATCAGCAGCCTTTTTCTTTGTCTCTGAAGACTTTCCAGCCGTCGTTGACTGGCCGTCTTCATCAGACTGTTCACCAATAGGCTCACCATTTTCGTCAAGAATGACCTCCTGATTGCTCATCACGCGCGAACTGTCCACCCTTGTAGTGTCTCGCCTTACAACTGGCATATAGCTTTGGCAGACATACATATCTGACGTTATGCCATCATCAACGGAGGGCTTGCGGAACCGGCCATGATACTTCGCAAAGGCCGGATCATTCATAATATAATGATAGAACTGGCCCACAATAGGCAATGCCGTTCGGGCTCCCTGACCAAGCGCACCCGTCCTGAAATGAATGCTCCGGTATTCGCCCCCGACCCATGCTCCGACAACCAGATTAGGGCTCACACCCTCAAACCACGCGTCAGAGTGGTTGTTTGAAGTACCTGTCTTTCCACCGAAATCAGTGTCATTGTGCCCACCCGCATAAGTAGCCGAGAGCAGACTCTGGCTTGTTCCGCCAGGTTCATGGGTGCCAGCCAACAGCAACTGCTGCATCAGGAAGGCGCTCTTGTAAGGTATGACCTGTTCTGCCTCAGCGTTGTCCTCGTAAACAGTCTTGCCACCCTTGTCCACAATCTTCGTGATGATCATCGGATCGTGGTGCTTACCGTTGTTGGCTACAGTGCAATAAGCATCGGTCAGCTCCAGCAGCTGAACATCGCTGGAGCCCAACGCCAGTGACGGTGTGTCGTCAAGCGGACTCTTGATGCCCATCTTCTCGGCTGTAGCAATAATACGATTGATGCCCATCTCCTGTCCAAGCCGCACGGCTACAGAGTTGATACTCTTGGCGAAAGCACTCTTCAGGGGAATAGAATCACCGGAAAATGAGCCGTTGGCATTCGTAGGCGTCCAGGTCACCACTTTTTTTTGAATCTTATCATAGACATCCATAGAGATGTACTCATCACGGCGCTTGTCACATGGAGTAAGTCCCTGATTCATCGCTTCCGTATAGACGAAGAGCTTGAACGTGGAACCAGGCTGCCGCTCAGCAGTCACCTTGTCGTATTTCCATGACTTAAAGTCGATGTCGCCCACCCATGCCTTCACGGCTCCAGTCTGAGGTTCCATGGCCAGCATGGCGCAGTGCATGAAAGTGACCATGTACTTGATGGAATCTTCAGACGTCATGTCCTTGACTACAGTTCCTTTATCGTAATCGAACACCTTCACCGGATGAACCCAATCACGATAATAATAATTGACCGAGTCAGGATTGTTGGGGAACCTGTTAAGCAGAGCCTTATAGAAAGGCTGCTTTTGAGCTATCTGGTCAATGAATCCAGGTATTTCCTGCCCATTCTCATCACGCCATGGTGCCTGCCGCAGCCAGTTCTTCGACATGTTGCGATAGATGCCCCAATGGTTGTTGAAGTTTTGCTGCACCTGCTTCATCTGCCGATGAGCAGCTTGCTCAGCGTATTTCTGCATACGCGAATCAAGTGTCGTATAAATCTTCAAGCCGTCACTGTAGAGGTCATACTTTGGGTTGCCATCATCATCCTTGAAGTTTTTCTTGAAGTAATCGGCAATATATTCCCTAAAATAAAGTGCCTGGCCATCGTAGTTCTCTTCCACCTTGAAATGCAGCACAATCGGAAGATTCTTCAAGGAATCACAGGCCTCCCTGCTGAGATCACCATGCTGCTGCATATTGGAAAGCACCTGATTACGCCGCTTGAGACTCCTATCGGGATTGGTCTTAGGATTATACATAGAGGTGGCCTTCAACATACCCACTAAGACGGCGCAGTCTTGAGTAGACAGACTGTCGGGTGTCGTGCCGAAATAAGTACGTGCCGCCGTCTTGATGCCATAGGCATTGTTACCAAAATCTACGGTGTTGGCGTACATGGTGATGATGTCTCGCTTGTTAAAGACCGTCTCCAACTTAGTAGCGATGATCCACTCCTTGCTCTTTACAATGAGAATCTTCAAGCCAGGAATCTTGCCTAAAAGGCCTGTAGAATACTGCGAGCGCACACGAAACATATTCTTGGCCAACTGCTGTGTGATAGTGGATGCACCACGGCCATCATGACGCAGAAGCGCATCCTTGCCGGCAGCAAAGAGTCCTAACACGTCAACAGCCATGCCACGCGGGCGCTGATAGAAGCGCTCGTCCTCCGTGTCAATCAAAGCCTTGAAGAAAGAAGGATTGATTTCGCTGTACTTAACAGGTGTCCGGTTTTCGTTAAAGAACTTACCAATCAGTTTTCCGTCAGCACTGTAAATCTCTGAAGCCTGATTGGATGGCGGATCAAGAATACCAGAAAAATAGCCCGGGCTCTTGCCAAACAGCCAGAGGAAATTGATGTCAACAGCACCAAGATAAAGAAAAAAGAAGACTATAAATGACACAAACGCTACCAACGTCTTGGTGTACCATGCCTTGCCCACGTACAGACTCCTGTACCATGGCCAAAAGGCTTTCATCTTGCGCCATGCCCAATGCATGACTTTCGAAAGTTTTCTCATAGAATACTCTTGCCAGTTTCCAAGAGGAGACTGATGTGTTTATTCTGCAAAGATACTTATTATTGAATAAACTCCATGATGAAAGACATGATTTTATATTTTGTTAAATAAGGAATTTTCAAATATCGTAATGCGATGATTCAAATATCAGCAAAATCTGTCTGTAAAGATGTCGTAAACGCATTAAAATGTTATCGCGTTGCCTTTACACTGTAATCGCATTGCCTTTACACTGTAATCGCATTGCCTTTACACTGTAATCGCATTGCCTTTACACTGTAAAGGCAATGCGTCTACGCCGTAATGGCAATGCCATTCAACCGCAAAGGGGACGCGTCTCTCGACGCATCCCCTTTCGTCGTTATTGTGGAAGATAAGTTCTTCCTCCTGAATATAATCAATAAAAATGTACTATTTAGTAATGATTCCGCACTTGGTGGTCTGCAGGAAGCGGATAATCTTCTGGATTTCCTTCCCATCAGGCACCTGCTGCTGGATCTGCAATGTGGCGTCAAAGGTGCTGTTCTTTCCATGGAACAACAGCCGATAGGCGTTGGCCACATGCTTCTGCACCTTCTCATCGATGTGCCAGGTCGACATCATCGTGTTGTTGGGTCCCGTATATTCAATGGGATTGCCGCCGGCGATGGCGTAGGGAGGCACGTCGTTCGAGAAGCGCGTGCCGGCCTGAAGCATGGCAAGGTCGCCCACACGCGTGCCGGAATTCTCAATCACTGAAGAGCTGAAAATCACGCCACTGCCGATCTCGCAATCTCCGGCTATCTTAGTGCCATAGCCAAATACGTTGTTGTCGCCGATCACCGTGTCATGCGAGATGTGCGAACTCTCCATAAGAAAGTTGTCATTGCCGATGATGGTCTTTCCGCCTTCATGTGTGCCTCTGTTGATAACCACGTTCTCACGGATCGTATTGTTGTCGCCAATGACGACCTCACTGCACTCACCCCGGAAGTCGAAGTCCTGAGGTATTGCACCAATCACCGTGCCCTGGTGCACCTTATTGCCCTTACCCATCGTCGTACCATTGAGAATACTGACAAAGGGAAAGATAACGCAGTTGTCGCCAATCTCCACATAGTCCTCAATGAACACGAAAGGAAATATCCTTACGTTGTCGCCGATCTTCGCCTTAGGCGATACCACGGCCTTGTCGCTAATTTGATTCATAGTCGTTTCTTTTGGGTGTAAGGTGATGACCGTAAAGTGTTTATGTCGCGCGATGGACGGCCACGCCATTCATCAACATCCTTCATGCATCACCCGACAACTGTTATTTTGCTCCTCCACCTAATGCATAATACAGATTGACCACAGCTTGCATCTTTGAAAAGTCATCCTGTACCTGGCTGAGCTGGGAGTTGAGCAGATTGCTCTCTGCCGTAATGACCTCCAGATAAGTAGATCCGGCGCTGGCCATCAGGCTGCGTGTGTCTTCCACATTCTGTGTCAGCACCTTGATACGCTGGGCCTCCAGCTTGCTCTTTGCATCAGAAGCATTGTAAAGCACAAGCGCATTGCTGACCTCTGAACCTGCTGAGAGCACACTGTTCTGCCAAGTGTTGTAAGCCTGCTTGTACCGGGCTTCCGCCACCCGCAGGCCCGCCGTGAGCTGTCCCTTCATAAAGATGGGCTGTGTCAACGCACCGACAGCTGAAAGCAAAAACTTTCCAGGATTGACGATACCCATGCCGCCGCTGTTGGTAAATGCACCTGAGGCACTGATAGTCAGTGAGGGATAGAAGCGCACACGGGCTGCCTCTACATTGTAGAAGCAGTTGGCCAGCGCCATCTCATTAGCATGGACATCAGCGCGATTGGCCAGCAATTGAATGCCGACACCCGTTGAAAAGCTCGCCGGAAGGCTCTGAACGTCAAGCGATGAGCGGGGAATGCTTTGGACCTGCTGACCCGCCAAGAGCGACAAACTGTTCTCTGTCTCGCGAATTTGCCGCTTCAAATCTTCCTTCTGCGTCTGCACAGAGAGGTAGTTGCTCTCTGCACTCTGCACGGCTGTCGACCGTACTCCTCTCACAGCTTGTTGCTGGACTTTCATGATTTCCCAAGTATCCTTTGTCAACTTCTCCATGTCGTTGACAATCTGGAGTTGCTTGTCAAGCATGAGCAGGGTGTAGTACATATTCGCGACATTGGCGATAAGCTTCGTCTGCACAGCCACCTGATAGTCTTTAGCCTGCAACATGCTTACCTGAGAAGCACGCTTGGCAGCCGTCAGATTACCAAAAAGATTGGCATCCCAGCTGGCATTGATCGGCAAGGAATAAGTCTTCGTAGCCTTCATCCCATCCCATGAGGCTATGGTGCCTTGTGGAGAGAAAGTAAAACCAGGCAGGAACGACAGCTTGGCTGCCTTCAACTGTGCCTCCGCCATCTCCACATTCAGAGCAGCATTGAGCAGGTCTGGATTGTTGGCCAGTGTCTTCTCTATGAGCTGTTGAAGCTGCGGGTCGGTAAAGACCGAGCGCCAAGGCAGATTGGCAAACGAAGTGGTGTCGGTGACCGCAAGCGTGTCGTTGTCGTTGACAGCGTCGCGCACGAGACCAGAGGTCTTCACCTGTGGTCGCTCATATTTGCCGTAGAGGCTCTTGCAGCCCGTGAGCGTCACGGCTGCAAGGCCTATGATAAGGAATTTGTATCTTTTCATGGTTCTCAATCCTTTTTGTCTAAATACTGGTCATGCCATGTTGAGGTGAGCGCGTTCTGACTGTCTGGCTTCATCTCCGCTCCCACTTCAGCGCCCACATGAGCATACTGGCGGAGCTCGGCCTCGACTTCCTTGTTGCTCTCGTCCTCAAACTTCATCGGCTTCACTTTCTCCTGCAGCCACTGGAAGATACAGAAGAGGGCTGGCACAACAAACACCTGAACGAGTGTACCGATGAACATACCTCCCACAGCAGCGGCGCCGAGTGTCTGGTTACCATTCTTACCCACGCCCGAAGCAAACATCAATGGAAGCAAACCGATCACCATGGCAAGCGATGTCATGAGGATAGGACGCAGACGGGCTGCGGCACCGAGGATGGCGGAATAGCGGATGGCCATGCCTGTCTCACGGCGTTCAAGGGCGAACTGCACTATCAGGATCGCATTCTTAGACAACAGACCGATCAACATGATCAGAGAGATCTGCATGTAGATATCGTTGGCGTGGCCAAAGATATTGGTAAAAAGATAAGCGCCTGCAAGGCCGAAGGGTACGGAGAGCAACACGGCCAGAGGCAGTATGTAACTCTCATACTGCGCACTCAGAATGAGGTAGACGAAGATGAAACAGAGCACAAAGATCAGCGTTGTCGAGTTGCTCGACTCAGCCTCGGAACGACTCAGACCCGAGTATTCGTAACCATATCCCTGTGGCAGCACGTCGGTAGACACCTCTTTGATAGCCTGCATCACCTGACCATTAGAATAGCCCTGATTCGGCGTGACACTCACATTGATAGAAGTGAACAGATTGAAACGTCCGATGTTAGAGGGGCCAAACACTTTGTGCAGCTTCACGAACTCACTCACCGGAGACATCTCACCCGATGATGTACGCACATAGATGCGGCTCAGCCCGTCGGGACGCATGCGGCTTTCCACATCGCCCTGGATCATCACACGGAAGAGTTTTCCATAAGCATTGAAGTTGGAGGCATAAAGACCACCGTAATAACCTTGCATCACGGCAAGAACGGCAGCCGGCGAAATGCCTGCCTGCTTGGTCTTGGCAACATCAACGTCCACCATGTACTGTGGGTAACTTGGGTTGTACGACGTCATGGCCTGCTGAACCTCCGGTCGTTTATTCAGTTCGCCAAGGAATTGCCGCGTGATATTGTAGAACTTGTTCAGGTCACCACCTGTCTTATCCTGCATAGTCAGTGTGACACCGTTCTGGACAGAGAAGCCAGGGATCATAGGCGGGCCGAAAGCAAGGATCTGAGCGTCCTTAATACTTGCCGTCTGCTTGTAGATCATGCCGAGAACAGAGTTTTGCTCATAAGGGTTAACGAGCAAAGCCATTGGGTCTTTCTCCTTAATGGCACGCTCAATACGTGTAAAGAAACCACCTGAACGCTCTTCGAACGGCTTCAGTTTGATAATGAACGTAGCCTGATCAGAGCCTTGTCCTGCGATGAAGTTATAGCCAATAATGGCATTACGGTGCAGGATAGCAGGGTTACTGGCAAGCATTTTATCGACCTCATCAACAATTTTCTGTGTGCGTACCTGTGACGTACCCGGCTTTGCCGACACAGTTACGAAGATTGTACCTGTATCCTCATCGGGCACCAGACCTGTCTTGGTGAACTTCATTCCCACCACCAGCAAGGCGATACCAGCCACAACAAGTGCAGCAGTAATGATGCGATGGTCGATAATGCGCTCCACACCTTTCTTATATTTGTTCACCGTTTTGTCGAATACACGGTTGAATCCGGCGTGAAAACGGGCGATAAACGACTTGTTGGCTTCGTGCTCCTCAGCCTTGTGCGGCTTAAGGAACATGGCACACAATGCCGGTGAGAGCGTCAAGGCGTTCAGAGCCGAGATAATAATGCTCACAGCCATCGTCACACCAAACTCGCGATAGAAGGTCCCTGAAGTGCCGCCGATGAAGCTCACAGGAATGAACACGGCGGCCATAACCAGCGTAATGGAGATGATGGCACTCGAAATCTCATTCATAGCATCAATAGCGGCGGTCATTGCGTTATCGTAGCCTGCATCAAGCTTGGCGTGGACAGCCTCAACTACGACAATAGCATCGTCCACCACAATAGCAATAGCAAGCAGCAACGCCGACAATGTCAGCAAGTTGATGGAGAAACCAAAGATCAAGAGGAAGAAGAATGTACCAATCAACGCAACAGGCACGGCAATCATAGGAATAAGCGTCGAGCGGAAATCCTGCAGGAAGATGTATACCACTATAAACACGAGGATCAGCGTAATGAACAGCGTCGTAATCACCTCAGAGATAGAAGCAAAGAGGAAGTCGGTCACATTGTACATCATGACGACTTTCAGCCCCGGCGGCATACTCTTCTGGGCCTCGTTCAGCGCAGCCTTCACGTCGGTAGCAATCTGCGTGGCGTTGGAGCCTGCAATCTGCTGCACCATACCTATACATGCCGGCTGACCGTCGTTGCGCAGATGGACATTATACATCAACGAGCCAAGCTCTATCTTCGCCACATCTTTCAAATGCAGAGTCTGACCCGTGGTTTTGCTTTGTATGACGATGTTCTCATACTCCACCGGCTTAGATAAGCGACCCTTATAGCGCAACGTATATTCGTAGGCCATGTTGGAATTTTCGCCGAATTTACCCGGCGCGGCCTCGATGTTCTGCTCGGCCAGCACTCCGATAATATCGGAAGGGATGAGGCCGTACTGCTTCATCTTGTCCGGCTGAAGCCAAATACGCATCGAGTAGCTGGCTGTTGACGGGCTCTGCACATCACCCACGCCGTTGATACGCTTAATAAGCGGCACGATGTTGATGTTGTTGTAGTTGGTGACGAATTGGTCGTCATAGCGGCCGTCATCAGACGTGATGGCATACATGATGACACTTGAGGTCTGGCGCTTAGTTACAGTCACACCTACCTTTGTCACCTCAGCCGGCAGCAGAGCCTGTGCCTGTTGCACACGGTTCTGCACGTTCACGGCGGCCATATCAGCATTGGCGCCTTGCTTGAAGTAGACGGTAATCATCGCCATACCATCATTGGTGGCCTGAGAGGTCATGTAGGTCATATTCTCCACACCGTTGATGCTCTCTTCCAAAGGCACTACAACTGACTTCATCACCGTCTGGGCATCGGCTCCCTGATAGGAGGTTGAGACCATAATGGTAGGCGGTGCTATATCCGGATACCGCTCGATAGGCAGCGAAGCCAAACCGATGAAGCCCAACAGCACAAGCACGATGGAGATCACGGTCGACAGTACCGGTCGTTGAATAAATCTTGTAAAAGTCATTATGAAATCCTAATTAAGAATTATTGTTTTGCGTTGCGGTTGCGGGTGACTGTTCACCCTGCCAACTGCGGGCGGCGGCGGGGCCGCTACGCACTACTTGCTCTTCATTGCGTTGACGAAGCCTTTGGCCGATGACTGCTGTGCTCCGAGCTTTTCAGCCTTGTCAATCTTCTGCTGGTACTGCTCCTCCGTGAGGGGTTTTATCTGCTCTCCATCGGTAAGCTTAGTGATGCCTTTGCTCACGTAGCGGTCGCCGACATGAAGACCTGCCGTAACAATGTAGTTGATTCCATCGTCCTGAGGATTGACCTTGATCTCCGTATATTTCACCTTATTATTACTTCCCACAAGATAGACAAATATCTTATCCTGCACCTGCACCGTGGCCTCTTGCGGGATAATGATAGCACTATTGCTCACATGCGGCACGACAATCTGACCGGCACCACCGCTCTTCAACAGACGTTGAGGATTGGAGAAGTGAGCAATCAGTGTATAAGCACCGGTGGAGGCATCGATTACGCCGCTCATCTTCACCACTCTGCCAGGCTGATTGTAAATGGTACCGTCGGCAAGCTGCAGCTTTACCATCGGCATCTCTTTCAGCACGCCGGCTACACTGCCTGCCGTCTTCGACATGCTGAGAATGTCGGGCTCACTCATAGAGAAGAATACTTCCACTGTGCTGATGTCAGACACAGTGGTCAAAGTATTCTGCGCGCTTACGAGTGCGCCTTTCTTAAAAGGCAGACTGCCCACCACGCCGGCCGAGGGGGCACGCACGACGCACCACGACAACGTCTCAGAAGCCGAAGCAAGAGCAGCCTGTGCCTGCGCCACCTGTGCCTGCGCGGTGGAATAGCTGTTTTGAGCCGTCTCCAACTCATACTGACCAATGATGTGCTGATCGAAGAGTTTCTTATTATTAAGATAGGTGAGACGCGCCGTATTGGCTTGTGCGCGGGCGGTGTTCAAGGCTGCGCGGGCCTGGCTCACCTGAGCACGATAGGTCTCACTGTCGATGGTGAACATCGGCTGACCTGCACTCACCGTCTGACCTTCGTGAACATAAACGTTGGTGATGAAGCCCGAAATCTTCGGATGAACATCTACATCCTGAATACCCTTAATGGTAGCCGGGTATGTGGTCTGCATATCTGCACTCGAAACCCCTGCCGTACGCACGGCGAACTCATTGTCCTGAAGGCTGGCAAGACCACCGCCGCTCTTCTTCCCACAAGAGACAAGGGTTAATGCAGCCACCAAGGCCACAAACAAACAACTCTTGATTTTCATACCTATTTAATTATAATAATACTATCGTTTAAGAATTAATCCTTGAAAAAAAACTATTCAGTTAAAGTGCATTGGCAACACCCGGAAGAGGCCAATATCCCTTAAAAACACGGCAAAGTTAGTAACTTCTTTTAGAAAACTAATTTTGTCATTTAAGTTTTTAACAAGAATTACCACCGTTTGTCGTTTCTTATATCTGCTTTCCACAGCCGCAATATCCCGTGTACAGGGCAGGGCCCCGTGCCCTGCCTCAAACAATGCCCCAACCGCTGAATATCGGTCGGAATCTTTTCTGGTAGTCCACAGGGGACTACCCTGCACTGGATGACAGGCCCATCTCAGCCGCTTTCTGTTTGAGCAATGCCATGAGTGGTTCACGCTCGTTGGGCACTTTATCGTCGAGTACGGCAGCCTTCAAGGTCTGCTTGAGAGTTCCCACCTCACGCGAAGGCTTGAGGTTGAACATCTGCATGATCTCGTTGCCATCAATGACCGGCTGCAGCAGGCGCTTGAAGTCACGCTCCTTGAGATCGGCTATCTTCTCCCGCACAATGCGGAAATTCTCGCGAAAGCGCGCCTTCCTCACCTCATTCTTGCTTGTGATGTCCGCATCGCACAACCTCATGAGGTCGTCAATATCATCGCCAGCGTCGTTGATCAGACGCCTCACTGCTGAGTCGGTTACCTCATCGTCGGCAATAGCGATAGGGCGCATGTGCAGCTCCACAAGTTTCTGCACATATTTCATCTTCATGTCCATGGGCAGTTTGAGCCGTCTGAAGATCGACGGTACCATTCGTCCACCTACATACGGATGGTTGTAAAACGTCCATCCCTGCACGGGGTCCCACCGTTTGGTGCGCGCCTTGCCGATGTCGTGGAGCAGCGTGGCCCAGCGCAACCAGAGGGAGGCAACGTTCTCTTCCCCGCCCATCATGGAGGGGCGGCATACATTGTCCAGCACTTCGAGTGAGTGATAGAAGTTGTTTTTATGGCTTCGCCCATTGCGCGTCTCCACAAGATCAAGGGCAGTGAGCTCCGGCAAAATGAGTTTCAGCAATCCGCAACGGTGAAGATCCACGAAGCCGCGGCTGGGTTGAGGAGTCATCATGATCTTGTTGAGCTCCTCCGAGATGCGCTCGCCACTGATGATCTTGATACGGTCGGCATTGCGCTCCAATGCCTCGAAGGTCTCATCTTCAATATAAAACTTGAGCTGCGTGGCAAACCTTACGCAGCGCATCATGCGCAGTGGATCGTCGGAAAAAGTTATGTTGGGGTCAAGAGGCGTGCGGATAATGCCGTCCTGAAGGTCACAGACACCGTCAAAAGGGTCAATAAGCTCGCCGAAACGGTCCTTATTAAGGCACACCGCCAAGGCGTTGATAGTGAAGTCGCGGCGGTTCTGGTCATCCTCCAAGGTGCCGTTCTCCACATGCGGCTTGCGTGAGTCGTGGCTGTAGCTCTCGCGTCGTGCACCGACAAACTCCACTTCATGGCCGCGCCACTTCACCTGGGCCGTACCGAAATTCTTAAACACCGACAGGCTCGCACGCCCCTTAAGAAGCCTCTTGAACGCTTTGGCCACTTCAATGCCACTGCCCACAACCACCACGTCGATGTCGTTGCTCGGACGTTCAAGAAAAAGGTCGCGCACATAACCCCCTACAACATAAGCCTCTAAATGGAGGCTGTCGGCCGCCTCCGAAATCTTGTGAAATATATCTTTGTCCAACAGCTGTGCCAAATCGGCAGTGCCCAACATTCTCATATCCAGTAATTATTACCCAAAAAGTATTGTGCAAAGGTAATAAAAAAATAAATTTTACGGATGATGCCACGCCAATTTATAAAAAATAAAGAACGCGACGAAAAACAAACACTTAAGGAAGACGCTCTGCCCGCACCTCAATTTGTAAAAATATATAGCAGAAAAGACAGCCTCACAGCAAGTGCATTCCGGAGCCCTAAATAAGACTCGCACCAACGTCCGACCGCTGTTCACGGCCTTTTTCAACGCGGACAAGAGCCGTTAACGGCGTAAACGGATGGCCTGAACGGCGTAAACGGATGGCCTTTACAGCGTTGACGTATCGCCCTTACACCGTAATCGCAAGGTAAAAAGACAAAAAAGAAAAGACCAAAAAAATGAAATGCCTCATTTTCAAAGGAATACAGCCATCAGAAAAAAACAGTTTTTTTTGACCGAATGACTATGTTGTGGGATTTACGCGATTGTCAGAACGGCTTTTGTAAACATTTATCACACAGAAAAATAAAAAGGTCAACAGATGCGAAGCGTATGAAATTTGTGTATCATAAAAAAAACATTTGTGTATCATAGAAAAATAATGTAACTTTGCAGTATATATACTTAGCCCCTCACACAATAACAGATCTGAAAATCTGTTATCAACATACAGAAAAACGGGAACATGAAAAGACTCATCATATGGCTGCTCCTTGCCCTCCCCCTTCCGCTGCTTGCGCAATCGGGCATGACCGACGCCCAAATCGCTGCCTACGTGCAGCAAGAGGCCAAGCGGGGCACCTCGCAAGCCCAGATCGTCACTCACCTGATGCAGAGTGGCGTGGACATCTCGCAAATCCGCCGCGTGCGCAAGGCTTACGAGCGTGCGCAGGGCAACGGAGCCTTAGGGAGCGTGACCGACTCGCAAGCCAAGAGCCGGCTGAGAAAGGGCAACGACATCAGCAAGCGCACCGACAGCGAGCGGCAAGCCGACCGGCAGGCCACGCAAAGTGAGGACAAATACCGCAACAGTACATCCTCACAGCGAGTGGCTGGCAACAGTACATGGCAGAAACAATACAATGAGGATGACGCCGACTTCAAGGCTTTTCAGGAGAATATAGAAGCCATGACCCCACCCGACTCGCTACATCTCCTCCTCGAACAATACCAGCGGCAACAGCAGAAAAAGGTGTTCGGACGCGACATCTTCTCCAACAAAGACCTGTCGTTTGAGCCTATCATGAATATCGCCACGCCGCAAGACTATGTGCTCGGTGCGGGGGATGAGGTGTCGATAGACATCTACGGAGCCTCGCAGAAAACGGCAGACTGCACGGTCTCGCCCGATGGCGACATTGTCATTGAGGGCTATGGTCCCGTGCATGTGGGCGGTCTCTCGGTGGCAGCCGCCAAGGCAAAGCTCCGCGCCACACTCGGATCGCGCTACCAGTCGAGCCGCATCAATCTTTCACTGGGGCAGACACGCACCGTCTCCATCAATGTCATGGGCGAAGTGGCAAAGCCTGGAACCTACACGCTCTCGGCTTTCGCCTCTGTCTTCAACGCCCTCTACATGGCCGGAGGCACCAACGACATCGGCACACTACGCAACATCAAAATCTACCGCCAGAACCGCCTCGTCTCCGTCTGCGATATCTACGATTACATTCTCAACGGCAAAATGACAGGCAACGTACGCCTGCACGACGGCGACGTCATCATTGTGGGCCCCTACGACTGCCTCGTCAACATCACCGGAAAGGTGAAGCGCCCGATGTACTACGAGATGAAACGCAACGAGAGTCTGCAGACCTTGCTGCGCTATGCCGGTGGCTTCACCGGCGACGCCTACAAGAAGGCCGTACGCGTGAACCGCAAGACTGGACGCGAGTATGCGGTATTCAATGTCGACGAGTTTGACATGAGCTCTTTCCGCATCGCCGACGGCGACTCGGTGAGCGTCGACTCCATCCTGCCACGCTATGAAAACACCGTGGAGATAAAAGGCGCCGTCTTTCGCCCGGGCATGTATCAGCTCGGCGATGGCATCAACAGCGTGCGCACCCTCGTGCAGCATGCTGAAGGCCTCACGGAGGATGCCTTTACGGCCCGCGCCGTCATGCACCGCATGAATGCCGACCGGACCCTGCGGGTCATCCCCGTAGACATCAAAGGGATTATGGACCAGAGCATCGCTGACATACCCCTTAAGCAAAACGACGTACTCTTCATACCCTCTAAACAGACAGCCATGAACGAGCGGACCATCACCATCCAGGGCGAAGTGATGTATCCCGGCATCTATAAATATGCTGACAACGAGACCTTAGAGGACTTTGTGCTGCAAGCCGGCGGCCTCACCAACGGAGCCTCAACCGTGAAGGTGGACGTGGCACGGCGTGTGGGCAATCCAAAAGCCGTGTCAACCGACAGCGTCATCGCCCAAACCTATACCTTTGCCCTGAAAGACGGCTTCGTGGTTGATGGCAAGCCGGGCTTTGTGCTCCAGCCTTTCGACGAAGTCTTCGTGCGCAAAGACCCCACCTACACAGAGCAACAGAAGGTGAGCGTCGACGGCGAGGTGACCTTCCCCGGCACTTACGCCCTGTCAAGACGGCAAATGCGGCTCACCGACCTCGTGGCTGCCGCGGGCGGAGCCACACCTCTCGCTTACATCCGCGGGGCAAGGCTCGAACGAAAGACCAACGAGACAGAGCGCAAACGCATGGAAGCTGCCCTGCAAATGCAGCAAGAGCAACTGCAACAGGAGCTCATGTCGCTCGCCGCAAGCCAGAATGCCGGCGCATCCCTGCAACAAGTGGGCCAGCAAAGCAAGGAGGAGCAATTGAAGAAGTTTCAGGTGCCCAATACCTACCCCGTGGGCATAGAGCTCGACAAAGCCCTTGCCGACCCGTCCAGCGATGCCAACATCGTGCTGCGCGAGGGTGACCGGCTCGTGCTGCCTACTTACACAGCCACCGTCAAGGTCAACGGCGCGGTGATGTATCCCAATACCGTGAGCTTCATCAAGGGGAAGGGCGTACGCTACTACATCAACTCTGCGGGCGGCTATGCCAGAAACGCCAGAAGAAGCAGTGCGTACATCATCTACATGAACGGCATGGTGGCCAAAGTATCTGGCGGAAAGATTGAGCCTGGGTGTGAGATTGTCGTACCCGGAAAGATCAATCGCCGTACCTCGCCCACTGAACTGCTCAGCATCGGCTCCAGCATCTCGTCTATCGCAGCAATGATCGCCACTATCGCCAACATGACGAAATGACCGCTGCTCATTGCCTCGACTGATTCTCCAACCATACAAGGAGATTATCAGTATTACTATAACTCGCTATATACAAGCTGATTATGCTTTTAGCGAGGAAGTGTTGATATACAACGAAATTGAATATATAGCTTTAAATGGAAGTAAGCCGCAATCACCCGATTACAATCAACATGAAATCAGTCATCCATAAACTCTGCCGCAAGAAGTACTGGATATTGGCGACATTGCCTGCCGCCCTGCTGATTTTCTATGCAGTCATTGCATCTTTCCCAAGATACTATCAGACAAGCTCGATGCTGGCTCCAGAGGTCGACTTGCCGAAAAGCGGAGGCGGCCTGAGCTCCATTGCCTCAACATTGGGCATAGACATGTCCAACATTCAGTCGGTGGATGCCATCACTCCTACGCTCTATCCGGACCTTCTCACCGACAACCATTTCATCGTGAGGCTGTTCAGCACGCCGGTAACCACTTCGGATGGTAAGACTCAATGTGACTATTACTCCTACCTGCTCAAATACCAGAAACATCCATGGTGGTCGAAAGGCTTTCCCAAAGACAGTACGGTTGAGAACAAAAAGGTGTCCCCTTATCGGCTGACCAAACAGCAAAACGATATCCTGAAGACTGTCCAACACAACATTCAGATTAAGGTAAACAGCAAAGACGGCGTCATTACCATCATGACGACCGATCAGGATCCACTGGTCTGCAGGACGGTGACGGATTCGGTCATCAACCAACTGAAAGGATTCATCACAAAGTACAGGACCAGTAAAGCCATCAAGGACTATAACTATTACAAGAAACTGACCACTGAAGCCAAAGCTGTTTATGTCAAGGCCCGCCAGGCATATGGAAGCTATTCGGATGCCAATCAGGATGTCGTACTGCAGAGCGTACAGTCGAAAATAGAAGATCTGGAGAACGACATGCAGCTTAAATACAATGCTTATACGAACTACAACAACCAGTTGCAGGCCGCGGCCGCCAAAGTGCAGGAGCGCACGCCCGTCTTCACGCTGATCAAAGGAGCTGAAGTACCCGTCAAGCCTGCCGGCCCGAAGAGGGCGCTGTTTGCTTTATGTATGACGTTTCTCATCTTCTGCATAGAATGTGCCGTCATCCTCCGCAAAGATATCCGCAATCTTTTTACATTTTAAATGTCCTTCCTTACGCAAGCCGGACATATCATTAAAGCTGTCACCGGCATAGAGAATCTGTCCCTCTTACAGAAGAAAATTCACAAAAGAATCGGTCAGATCATTTATCATGAGAAATACAACGCTGATGACATTGTCGCAGTGATGAGAGAACTTGGCATGCACAAAGGCTCAACGGTATGCATCCACGCTGCCATGCGGGAATTCTACAATTATCAAGGGACCGCGGAAGAGCTGATAACCAAGATCCTTGGGGTCCTCACGCCAGAAGGCACCCTAATGATGCCGGCCTTTCCCGACCAGAGCCACACGCACGACAAGGACTACGTGTTCGACCCTTCCACAGAGCCGACGCGCGCAGGACTGCTGGCAGAGACTTTCCGCAAATATCCCGGAACCGTCAGAAGCATCAATGTACAACATTCAGTAACAGCATGGGGCAAACACGCAGAATGGCTGACACAGGATCACCAGAACTGCAACAACTGCTGGGATGAAAAGTCACCATGGTATCGCATGACCGAATTGAACGCGCTGAATTTCTGTCTGGGACTACCCTCACATTATATCGGGACATTCGATCATTGTGTAGAAGCCATGCTTTACAAAGAGTTTCCCTATTGGAGACAGTTTTTTACAGAGGAGTGGACCTACCGTTATAAGGAGCCGGAAGGTGAGATAAGGTCTTACCATTGCATAGAAGGCAACTTGGAAAGACGAACGAGAGAGCAACGCCTCATCAGCCACTTCACCCAGGAAGAACACCAGAGCAGGAAATTGTCCAACTTGTTGATTCAAGTTTACAAGACACAGCCTTGCCTGAGAAAAATGATAGAATTGGGCAGAAAAGGAATCACGATGTATTATATTCCGTCAACGAAAGGTTACAGTTTTGAGAAATAAGATACACCAGGCTTTAGAGAGTCCACTCTTCGTAAATACGCTCAAGATGTCATCAAGCAACATCGTGATGTATCTGCTTCCTCTCGTGGTGACTCCAATTCTCTCACGTCTTTATCAACCGGAAGCATTCGGCGACTGGGGCATATTCTCCTCGTTTATTGCCATGGCAACGTTGGTATTGTTTGCCGGTCTGGAGAACGCAATTGTCAAGATAGAAGCTGACAAGCTATCCAATCTGTTGAAGATTTGTATCATATGTGCTGTCATCGCCATTGCTGTCCTCATGCTTGTCTTTCTCTATGGACGTAGTATGGATATATCTTTTTTCTGTTCTTTTCCTGACATTCAACTGCTTGCAGCTTATCTCATTGCCTATATTCCATATACCTTGGGATATAATCTGTGCAACCGGTTCAGCAGATATACGGCCCTGTCTCTCAACAACATCCTTCAGGGTAGTTGCCAGGCAGGGCTCAGAATACTTGCCGCACTATTAGGCCTCACTGCCTTTAACGGACTTATCTTAGGCACAACCATTGCGCTGTACGTTTCCGCATTCTTTTTAGTAATCAGCTTAAAGCACAAAGACTTCCCAAGCCATCACGAGCAGTTTAATACGCATAACATCAAGAAGTTGCTTGTGGAGAACAAAAAATTTCCGCTTTTTGACGCTCCCTCCAGCCTGCTGTCTTTCGCGGCATTCAACCTTCCTACTATCATTTTGGCATTCTATTTCAGCAAGGCGAGCATAGGGTGCTTCTCCATCATTCTCCAGTTACTGCTGCTTCCCATGTCACTCATCGGTTCCGCCATTGGCAAAGTATACTATCAGCAACTGTGTCAAGGTAAGGGCGATACGTTGGAAGTAACGGCCATCTCACAAAAAATAATCAGCGTCACCGCCATCATTTCCATCCTTCCTTTACTGGTGCTGGCCTGTGGTGGTGACCGCCTTATTGTCTTATTCTTAGGTAACAGATGGCAGACAGCCGGCGACATCTCTTTATGTTTGGCCTTATGGTCGTTCCCTACAATACTCACTCAACCGCTCCTTCCGCTCTTCCGCTACAAGAACCAACAAGATACACTGTTGTGTTTTGATATTTTTTATTTCCTACTCGGCATTGGTGGGCTCACAGTCGGGTGCTTCCTTCACCTTCCGTTGTATACTGTGCTCATCGTGTTTTCTATAGGCTGTTGTATCGCCAAAGCAGGACTATTGATAAAGATTGTCCGACTCAGCAACACCAATATGGCTGTCTTTCTGAAATATCTGCCAATATGGATCGTGGCTGTCATCATCCTCTTCATCAGGCTTCTGTATTTATGAGAAAGGTCCTTCATTTTCTTTTCAGTGCAGAGAGCCTATGGGGAAAGCTGGCATGCATAGTTACCTATCTCCTTATCTACGACTTTCTATTTGAGAACTTTGTTTTCAAAACCTTTGCTTACTTGGGAGACATTGACTATATCCCTATGGATACTATACACCGTATTCTATGGCTTGTGTGCTCCACCCTACCGTTCTGCTTTTATCGGGGAATCCATAAAGTATCCTCTTTTCTCACCTTATTCCTGTACCTTTTTGCTTATATACCCATCGTCCACGCCATATCCGTCATCTGGGATATATCGGCAATTGAGAAACAATCTGTCAATATAATTCTCTGTATTTTCTTCTGCCTTTATTTCTTTCTGGACAGTCAGGGCAATATTATCAAGGACTTTCGCATCGTCCCAGCTATTTCTTTCCGTTGGATCGAGATACTAACCATCGCGCTCACCGTTTTATTCGTAGCAGTTCAACTGAAGAATATGCATTTTGTCAATCCTATTTCTCAGCAGGACCTACTGTATGATTTCAGAGAAAAGAACGCTGAGGGCAGCAGTGGCCCCATCAATTATATCTCCGGTTGGCTTTTCGGCGCATTCTATCCTTTCTTGTTAGTAAACTTTCTCAAAGAGCGAAATTGGCTGAAAGCCATTTCAATTCTTGGCGGCTACTTCTTGCTATTCATGGCCGACATGCAGAAAATCACGTTCTTCATGCCTTTCTTTCTTGTCGGCATGTATTTTCTGATAAAAGCCAACATCAAGAGTATCACCCAATACCTGCACGCATGGATTACCATGACTATCTGCATTGTAAGTCCCATACTCTTAGGATTGCAAGACCATAAGACACTCTTCATCATTGTGTCATTTGTCATTCTCCGCACAGTCTGTGTTTCAGGGTGGCTGACTCAAATGTATGTTCACTTCTTCCAATTCCATCCTTTTACTTATTATAGTCACATCGGTATCGTCAACTTTTTCACGCAGGCATACCCGTACGATGTTCCTTTGGGCAAAGCTATAGCGTACAACACACAGAATGCAAATGCCACATTCTTTCTTACCGACGGCTATGCGGCCTGGGGCTTCATAGGAATAGTGGCAATCGGCCTATTCTTCCTGCTATTCCTGTCCGTCATCAATGCCATTGGTTACCGATACAAGGTCAGTGATCTGATGATAGTTCTCTTGCCCTGCCTGTCCTACTTGCTCAATACCTCTATTTTCACAACACTATTGACAAACGGCATGATACTGACCATCCTGCTTCTGTGCTGCACCGACAATGCATTAGCAGTAGACAAAACGATCGATATAAAAGTGTGAATCCAATGAAGAAGACGTGCGTTATTACCAATATCGGAGCACACTATCGGTTTCCCATCTTCCAGCTGATGAGCGAGGAACTTAATTGTGATTTCTATCTTGGTGACAAGGTTGAGAGTCCTATCAAGACGTTTGTCTATAAGAAACTGAAAGGATATAAAGCTTCGTTGCATAATATATTCTTCCATCATTTCTATTGGCAAAGCCATTCTGTGGGACTTATCAAGCAAGACTATGAGTATTATATCCTTGACGGCGAGCCTTATTGTCTCTCATCTTGGGCAATTCTGCTACTGGCCAGATTGAGAGGGAAAGTCACTGTGTCGTGGAGTCATGGATGGTATGGCAGAGAAAGAGGATTGAAGAGAATCATTAAAAAAGTGTTCTACTCTTTGTTTAGCAAACTTATGCTTTACAATGAATACGCCATTAACTTGATGGAAAAAGAAGGATTTGACCGTAAGAAAATGTTCTGTATTGCCAACTCCATGGACTCAGATGAGGACCTGAACATTAGAAAAACCTTGCATAAAACCAACGTCTATAAAGATTATTTTCACAATGATTATCCTACGATTATCTATTGTGGACGGGTGCAGCACCGTAAGAAATTGGAACAAGTACTTGATGCCATACAGATCCTGAAAAATAAGGGTCAAGTTGTCAATTTTATGGTTATTGGCAAGGATGTGGACGGCGTAAATTTGGCTGATCTGGCATCATCAAAAGGTATCAGCCGTCAGTTGTGGATATATGGACCCTGCTATGACGATGGAAAACTCGGGGAATTGTTTTACAATGCCGCTGTATGCGTATCGCCTGGAAATATAGGTTTGACTGCCATTCATGCCATGTCGTTTGGCTGTCCCTGTATCACACATAACAATTTTCTAGAGCAGATGCCAGAGTTCGAAGCAATAAAAACAGAACTGACAGGTGACTTCTTTGAACAAGACAATACTACCAACTTAGCCTTTACCATCGGCAAATGGATCGGAAAAGACAAACAGGAGAGAGAAGTTGTCAGGCAACAATGTTTCTCTGAAGTAGACAGGAAATGGAACATCCATCATCAAATAGACGTGATAAAACAAGTACTCAATGCCAACTAATACAGACTCATTTTACTTTAAATGCCGCTCTGCACTGCGGTATCAAGTACTGAATATTCTTGGTGCGTTCAAAACTCCACAGCCAGGTATACATATTCTCAACGGACATCGGATACAGAAAGAAGCAGAGCCTGAGACTTTCCAAAATCTGCTGAATGCTTTGTCTAAAGAGGTTGAGTTTATCCGTTTTGAAAAAGCCGTCAGCATGATAGCCAACCATGAGAATCCGTCTAAACCATTGGTTGCTTTCTCCTTTGATGATGGTTTCATGGAAGGCTATGATGTTTTTGCTCCCGTGCTTGAAGAGTTCAGGACTAACGCCATGTTCTTCGTCAATCCTAACTATGTAAATGGCGACGACGCTTATATCCAACACTTCGATGAAGATATTGTGTTAACTCACAATCGATTACCCATGCGATGGCAACAACTTCAAGAACTCTCTAGCAGAGGACATCTGATTGGCGCACATACCATGGATCATTATATGATCAACAGCGGAAGTACAGAAACGCTTAACTATCAAATTGTCACATGCAAAAAAATTATTGAAGACAAGATAGGAAAGCAATGCGATTACTTTGCTTTCCCATATGGGAAGTTATCTGAAGCAAATCAGGAGGCAATAGATATTGCATGCAATACGTACAAGTACGTATTCTCCCAGTCAGACTACAAGAACTATTTTTCTTTTAATGGGAATGTCATCAACCGGCGTCATTTCGAGCCTTTTTGGCCCGTTAAGCATCTGAATTATTTCCTTGGTTGCAATAAGAAATACTGATTATGCCAAAATTGTTACAAATAAACATTACAGCTAACTGGGGATCCCATGGAAAGATAGCCGAAGGCATCGGACTTGTGGCCATGAGCCATGGCTGGAATAGCTACATTGCCTATGGCCGATGGATGAATCCAAGCCAATCTCATCTTTATCACATCGGATGCAACTTCGATGAGATGGCGCATGGAGTTACATCCCGATTACTTGACAACCAAGGACTCATGTCCCACATAGCGACTCTGAGGTTGATACACTATATCAAGAAGATAAAACCCGATATTATACACCTGCACAATATTCATGGCTATTACCTGAATTATCCAATACTCTTCCATTTTCTCAAAGATTATGGTGCACCCGTTGTATGGACATTACACGACTGTTGGCCGTTCACGGGGCACTGTGCTCATTACATGTACGCCAATTGCGAAAAATGGAAGAACCATTGTGGGCATTGTCCGTTGAAGCACAACTATCCCAAATCGCTGTGGCTCGACCATTCCTACTCCAACTTTGAAAAGAAAAAATATATATTCAATTCACTTCCAAACTTGACCTTGGTCACTGTAAGCCAATGGCTTGACAGAGAAGTCGGTCAGTCGTTTCTCAAGAATATCAGAAGGAAATGCATCTATAATGGCATAGACATCCAAACCTTTACCATCCGAGAAAGCCAAAGTATCAGGGAGAAATACAGTATACCCAAGAGCCGGAAAGTAATCTTAGGCATTGCTTCCAACTGGTATCGCAAGGGGTTGGAAGACTTCGTGAGATTAAGATTTATCTTAGACGATACTTATTGCATCGTCGTTGTCGGAGTCAATAAAGAAGAGCGGAAACGCCTCCCCCACGGAATCATCGGCATTCGGCGTACAGAGAACGTGGATGATTTGGTTAGACTGTATTCCACAGCCGACGTATATTTCAACCCGACATGGGAAGACAATTTTCCGACAACAAATATAGAAGCTCTCGCTTGCGGCACACCTGTTATCACATACGATACCGGTGGAAGCAACGAAGCCATAGACGAAGAAACCGGATACGTAATAAAGAAAGGTGATCTTCTATCCGCCAAAGAAAAGATTATTCACATTTGTAATACAGGGAAGACCCTGTTCTCACAACAATGCAGAAAAAGAGCTGTCCGGTGTTTTAACCGCCAACAACGATTCAATGAATATTATAAACTGTATGAAAATATTCTGCACGCACACACTTATGATTAGATAATCATCATCTTTCAAACTTTACATTCCAATATTTTATACAGGTATTTCACCGCAATCATCAGCTGATTGGTGTAGATACCATTCTTTCTGCAGGCGCGCACATCTTCTTTTAACAAGATGAAGCGACTCTGCAGATTTTTTGTGCTCACACCTCCTGTGCGCATCGTAACAAAATCCATAGGAATATACCGGGAAGTGATTCGATAGTTCCGAAACAGCCTGACCATCATCTCGAAGTCACTGCCGATTTTATAACTAGTATCGTAGAGACCGGCTTCCTCATAGATGTGCCGGCGAACGTAGAAAGAAGGATGTGCAGGCATAAAACCGAAGCGCAGCCAAAATGGACGGAAAAGACGAGAAGAATAATAGCGCACTATCTTATTTGGCTCGCCATCATGAATGAAATGAATATCCCCATACACCGCGTCCAACGCAGCATCTGAGAAAGCATCGGCTACATGGGAGAGCACATCGTCTGAAGTGAAATAATCATCAGAATTGAGAATGCCGACCACATCCCCAGAAGCCTTGACAATGCCTTTGTTCATTGCATCATAGATGCCGCTGTCGGGCTCTGAAGTCCAACTCATACGAGCACCCATCCTTGACTCATACTGTTTGAGCAACTCTACGGTACCATCCGTAGAGCCGCCATCCACGACAATGTATTCCCAATCCGTGAACGTCTGCCGAAGCAGCGAATCCATTGTGTCCTTGATGGTTGCCGCACTGTTAAAGGAAGCCGTAATTACCGAAATCTTCATTCACCTTAGATCTTTTGCTGCAAATTTACATAAAAACTGTGATTTATAAGCCAGTTGGATAAAGAAAGTGCTTTTTTCTTTAGAGGAAAACATCTTTAAATATCAATTCTTTCCTCATGTTTTCAAGAGAAATAGGCAATAATTTCCTGGTTATTTGTACCTTTGCATCCGCAAAACATATCATCACGACAGGGGTACTTGCTCAACCCCCTTTAACAAAACAAGAAATGACAAAACGACCACGCGCTGAAGTGAGTATGCTTTTCATGCTCTTCAGCATTCTTTTCTGTGTTTGCCTCATTTTAGCAAACATCCTCGAAACCAAGCAGATTGCCATTGGCCCCGTTAACTTGACGGGCGGCTTGATTGTCTTTCCCGTTTCTTACATCATCAACGACTGCGTTTGCGAGGTGTGGGGTTACCGCAAAGCGCGGCTGCTCATTTGGACCGGTTTCGCCATGAACTTCTTCTTCGTGGCCATGGGCGCGCTGTGCGACTGGATTCCTGGGGCACCCTATTGGCACAACCGTGAAGGCTTCCACGCCATCTTTGGCCTTGCTCCACGCATCGCCGCAGCTTCGTTTGTGGCTTTTCTGGTTGGCAGTTTCATAAACGCATACGTCATGAGCCGCATGAAGATACACGACCAAGGCCGACACTTCTCCGCACGCGCCATTCTGAGCACGGTGGCCGGCGAAAGCTGCGACTCCGTCATTTTCTTCCCACTTGCGCTGGGTGGAGTGGTGCCATGGGATGTCCTGCCCGGCCTCATGCTGTGGCAAGTGTTTCTCAAGACCTTTTACGAGGTCGTCGCACTGCCTCTGACCATCCGTGTAGTGAACCATTTGAAAGAACATGAGGGAGAAGACGTCTACGATGAGGGCGTAGACTATAACGTACTGAAAATTTTCAATATATAACCAGATGATAGAAAGAAAAGAAGAAGGCCTCAAAGCCCTTGGCACCAAGACACGATACAAGATGGACTATGCTCCGGAAGTGCTGGAAACATTCACCAACAAGCATCCCGACAACGATTACTGGGTGCGGTTCAACTGTCCAGAGTTCACCTCGCTCTGCCCTATCACCGGTCAGCCCGACTTCGCCGAGATACGCATCAGCTATATCCCCGACGTGCGCATGGTGGAAAGCAAAAGCCTCAAGCTCTACCTTTTCTCCTTCCGCAATCACGGCGACTTCCATGAGGACTGTGTCAACATCATCATGAAAGACCTCATCCGTCTCATGGACCCGAAATACATTGAGGTGACAGGGCTCTTCACGCCCCGCGGCGGCATCAGCATCTATCCTTATGCCAACTATGGACGGCCGGGTACGAAGTACGCTGAACTGGCCGAAAAACGCTTTGCTACACATGAGTAGCACAAAGGCAGTGCGATTACACTGTAAAGGCAGTGCGATTACACTGTAAAGGCAATGCGATTACACTGTAAAGGCAATGCGATTACACTGTAAAGGCAATGCGTCTACACTGTAAAGGCAATGCGTCTACACTGTAAAGGCAATGCGATTACAGTGTAAAGGCAGTGCGATTACAGTGTAACTAATCAACGAAAATGAAGAAAAGTCGAAGTTGGCGTAAACTAATTGATAATGAGGAAGAAACAGAACGATTTGCATAGAAGTGCTCTTTTCAAAAAGGGCAGGAATATGCAGATTTAGGCAAAAGTTCAGTTACCAAAGCATTACCTGATTTTGAGATAGGTAACGATGGAGTAATGTTCGGTAACTGAATTATTTTCGCTCGTGTGGCTTTTGCTATGGTCGGCAGTTTTCTGCATAAGTGAGGAACGCTTTAATTCGGGTAACTTTGCCCATAAAAATTAAAGCGTATGAAACAAGAGAAAATGAAGGTGTTGCTCTACCTCAAAAAGAGCGGTCTTGACAAGTCGGGCAAGGCTCCGATTATGGGACGTATCACACTTGGAAGGAATGTTGCCCAGTTCAGTTGTAAACTCTCCTGCAATCCAGAGTTGTGGAATCCCCGTGAGAGTAGAGTGGACGGCAAGAGTCGTGAGGCAGTAGAGATAAACGGCAGGTTGGAGAGTTTGCTGTTGTCTGTTCAGTCGGCTTATCAAGCCTTACTTTCCAAAGGTTGCCCATTTGACGCAACCGATGTAAAGGAACTGTTTCAAGGCAGCGTACAGACACGATGTATGCTTATCGAACGATTGGACATCCTCATCAGGGAGAAGAAAGAACATATTGGAATTGACATTAAGAGAGAAACAATTTCCAATTACTATACTACCCGTAATAATCTTCGGACATTTATCGAAGACAAGTACAAGGTGGAAGATTTGTCTTTCTCGCAACTTACAGAAAATTTCATTTATGATTTCAGGGACTATTACTTGAACAAATTAGGGTTTCAGGAAAGTAGTTTCTATGCAGTTGCATCCCAAATAAAGACCGTATGCAGGTTGGCATACCGTGAAGGATTGGCTGACACCTTATTATTTGCTAATGTAAAGATAGCAAGAGGTGATAAGAAACTCCCAAAGGCACTTGACAGACGTTCACTTGACAAACTAATGAATACCCACTTCGGAGAGTTGGAGGAAGAAATGGAAACAGCAAGGGATTTGTTTGTTTTTGCCTGTCATACAGGTGCAGCCTATTGTGATTTAATGGGATTAAGTAAGACACATCTTGTCCGTGATGATGAGGAAAATCTTTGGATGAAGTTCAATAGGAAGAAGACAGGTGTACTTTGCCGTATTAAGTTGTTGCCCGAAGCGATTAGGATAATAGAGAAGTATCGAAGCGAAGAAAGGGAAAGACTGCTGCCACAGATGAAGTATGCCACCTATCAGTCGTATCTTAAAGCATTGCGCCTTAGAGAGGGTATAGCCTTTCCCTTTACCACGCATACGGCAAGACACACCTTTGCCACGCTCATTACGCTTGAGCAAGGAGTTCCTATTGAAACGGTGAGCAAGATGCTCGGACATAGCAATGTAAGCATGACCGAGCGTTATGCAAAGGTTACACCCCAAAAACTCTTTGAGGAGTTTAATCGTTTCCGTTCTTTCACGGAGGATATGCAGATGAGTATTTAGCAATAGACATATTAAAACTAAAATCATAATGAGAAGTACATTCAAGATACTGTTCTATATCAACAGACAGAAAACTAAGGCAGACGGCAATACCGCCATTCTCTGCCGTATCACCATAGACGGAAAGAACACAGCCATTACCACAGGAGAAGAGTGTAAAGTCTCCGAGTGGAACTCCAAACAGGGTTTGACAACCAATAGGAAGACCAACCAAAGAATCAATGAGTTCAGGGAATTGATAGAAAAAACCTATCGGGACATATTGACGAGGGACGGAGTGGTAAGTGTGGAACTTATCAAGAACAGTTTGCAAGGCATTGCCACTAACCCCACCACGCTCCTTGCCATGAGCAAGGCGGAACTGCAAGCCGTCAAGGAAAGCGTTGGAAAGTCAAGGGCAGAGGGGACTTATCTGAACCTTTACTATTCTGATAGAAATCTCCGAGAATTTATCGATAACAAAGGAGTACAAGACATATCTATCGCCACCATTACGGAGAGTTTGTTTGAGGAATACCGCTTCTTTCTTAAGAAGCGTGGGCTGAAAGCATCGACTGTCAATACCAATCTCTGTTGGCTGAGCCGACTGATGTTTCGTGCGGTGAGCAGGAGGATTATCCGCTGCAATCCGCTTGATAACGCCAAGTATGAGAAGGATGAAAAGAAGATACGCTTCTTGCAAAAGGGCGATGTAATGAAACTTATGGCAATGAGTATGAATGACAAGGAAGCAGAGTTGGCAAGACTGATGTTCATCTTTTCCTGCTTCACAGGCTTGGCTATCTCAGATATGGAGAATTTGAAATACAAGCATATCCAAACGGCAGCGGATGGACAGATGTATATACGCAAAGAGCGTCAGAAGACAAAGGTTGAGTTTGTCGTGCCGTTGCATCCCATAGCGGAAGCTATCATCAACTATTATAGGAAAGAGCAGGCAAGAAACGAAGAACAGCAGACGGTGAAAGAAAAAGGCGACAGCCTTGTCTTTCAACCTCATTGCAGCCGTAGTGTGATTGGCAAGAACCTGAGCATCGTGGGTAAGGCTTGCGGTATCCGTCAAAGACTTTCGTACCACATGGCAAGACATACGTTTGGCACGATGTGTCTAAGCGCAGGAATACCTATTGAGAGCATAGCCAAGATGATGGGGCATGCCTCCATATCAAGCACGCAGATTTATGCGCAGGTAACGGACAACAAGATTTCAAAGGATATGGACAGGCTTATAGCCAAACAATCGGCAATTAAGAGAGGTATTGCGGAGAGAGATTTGTGAACTTTCGGATATTATAACCTATAAAATGGAGGAAACGGCATGAGGACAAACAACAATTTAAAAATAAGAACAAACGCTGCCAATCAACGCAGTTATTTTGGTTGGTCTGATGGAATGCAGGTCGTTCGCAAGGGATATGGTGAAATAGCCATGACGGAGAACGAACTCGTGAATTTCTTCGGTGTAACATGGAGAAAACTCAATTACAGACTGCAAATATTGGTGAAGTCTTCCAATCTGCACCCTGATGAAAGGAGTGCAGGCGAGGAAAATATTTATGCAAACAAACAACTAAAAGGTTATGCTCCGCTCTATCCGCTTCCAATCATCATTGCCCTATCCTTTCAGCTGGACAGCACGGAAGCGCATTTGTTCAGAAGTTATATCTGCCATACGGTACAACGACCGATGGCTACCATAACACCGATATTCCTGATAGGCAACACGGATAACTGATGACAATACTTCTTTTTCTTTCACCGAATTATATCTTACTACATAACTACAATAAGGGATAATTCGGTGAAAGAAAAAGAAGTATTGTGTAGTTAGTAAGATAAATATGTAACTACTACTTAAACACTACATACTACTCCTAATTATAAACTTCCAATTAATAATATGCTATTTGCCATTAAATTCGTACTTTTGCAAAGTGACATACCGAAATAACATAATGCTTTTGCAAAGTCTCTCTTGTGTTATAAAAAGTTAAAACAAAGAAATTTAACAAAAGTTTGTGCAGTCTTTTGGGCTAATAGACTCCTTTAGACAAAAAGGGATATTCCCTTGCTTAAAATAACATGATACAGATTGACGCTTGTAAAAAAGGGGATAAAGAAGCCCTTGGAGAACTATATACGACATATGCCAAGAGACTTTTAGGCGTATGTCGGCATTATGTAAAAGAT
Organism: Hallella multisaccharivorax DSM 17128; assembly: GCF_000218235.1. Lineage (GTDB taxonomy): Bacteria > Bacteroidota > Bacteroidia > Bacteroidales > Bacteroidaceae > Prevotella > Prevotella multisaccharivorax. Next base: position 1,980,372 of record NZ_GL945017.1, read on the forward strand.
GATAATTCAGCTCACGATATTTTGCATGATGCATTTATTATAATCTTCATGTCTATCCAAGATTTGAAAGATGAATCAAAATTGGAAGGTTGGATGATAACAATCGTAAGAAATCTATCCTTAAAATATCTCCAAAACACAGAAAAAGAAGCCATACCCTTATCTTGCTTGAATATAGAAATTCAGGAAGCAGCATGTGAGGAACAGAAAAAGATAGAGTTCGGACTATTGTTGTCAGCGATAGAGTCCTTACCAGAAGGGAATCGTGAAGTTTTCAAGCTCTCAGTCTTAGAAGGTCTTTCCCACAAGGAGATAGGAGAACAGCTCGGCATCAATCCGCACAGTTCTTCTTCCCAGTTATTCAGGGCAAAGAAAACATTGCGTGCAATGCTGATTAATTATTGGATGCTCTTCCTGCTTCCAATTCTGATACCGGTTTAATATCTATTTCGTAACGAGAGATAAAACTGTTGAGACTTCCGATAACGGACCTACTGCTACAAACACTCATAAGAGTCAATCAAAATATGTTCAAAAAGGATTAGGAACTCTGAAGAAAGAAGAGTCAAGATATTCTACCTCGCCAAATATTAACGGTAATAATAGAAGAAGTTCTGCAGGTACAATTATTTCTAAAGAAAATATAATTTCGCAAGTGTTAACTGACAGTACTGAAATAGAACAACGAGCATTACTATTCAACGTAGACTCCCTGCAAAAACATTTGGCTATAGGTATCGGAACAAACGATTCTTTATACTGCATTCCACAGACACCACAAGATAAGATGATAGCATTGAATGAAAGTATGTCGCCTAGTGTCAGCAATAAGAAGAAATACCCATGGACATTTAACTTCGGCTATTCATCTAATGCCGGAGCAAATGGAGCCATGTCCAATTTGAACTACCTATCAGTAGTAGATTACGCTAATGGTGGGGCTGCGGCCAAATTATATACATGGGATGATTATGTAAATTATTTAGTTCGGAACAATGCACTGATGGATTCCGTCGAGAGGGCAAAAATGTCATGGATAGCACTGAATAATGCAACAGAGGGCAACGCTTCCTTAGGTGAGAAGGCGCATCACTACCGCCCCCAGACCTTTAGTTTGTCGCTCAACAAGCAACTAAGTTCCCATTGGACTTTTGGAACAGGATTGACTTACACAAGAATGAAGTCTGATTTTGAGAGTGAGTTTCATGGTGCGACCTTGTTGAAGACCCAGAAGATTGATTATGTGGGCATACCATTGCGATTGACCTATCGTATATGGAGCAAGGGACGATTCAATGCCTATACGACCGGTGGAGTGACATTCGAGATGCCAGTTCACAGTTCACTTGATAAGAAGTATATCATAACGTCTGACTCGTCCTACACGTTAAAGAGTGACATCAAGCCACGTTATCAGTGGTCTGTGAACTTAGGTATCGGTGTTCAGTATAGGCTATTCAAACCTTTCAGTCTGTATTTAGAACCTAACATGTTCTATTACTTCGGGAATGGCAGTGGCCTTGAAACCTACCGCACAGAGCATCCGTTCATCATAACAGTACCATTTGGATTGCGGCTTACTTGGTAAATGAAATAAATAGATAAAAAAGTCATAAATATTGTGCAGTCTTTTCGTGGTTTTCTGCTCTTAACAATAAAAGACAAAACTCAAAAGAAAGAATGTACAGTATTTATGACTACATCCACAACGGAATAGTATTTGCCAACAATGTAATACGCAGACGGCATAAGGAACTTACTTCCTTGATGATATATTCCACTACCAACTGCCAGTCACGTTGCAAGCACTGTTCCATTTGGAAGAAACCTACGGAAAATTTAAGATTAGACGACATCATCAAGATAATGAACAGCAAATGTATAACGAAACGCACGACGGTCGGCTTGGAGGGAGGTGAGTTTATCCTTCATCCCGAAGCAGACAAGATATTGGGATGGTTTGACGAACATCACCCCAACTATACTTTGCTGTCTAATTGTCTTGCGGTAAACAAGGTAATATCTGCCGTAAAAAATCATCACCCCAAGCATCTGTATATTTCACTTGACGGCACCAGAGAAACCTATCTCTATATGCGTGGCAGGGATGGATATGATAAGGTTATTGAAGTTATAGAGGCGTGTAGGGATATTGTCTCCATTTCCTTGATGTTTTGCCTTTCTCCGTGGAACTCGTTTGAGGATATGAAGCATGTCATAGATTGTGCCAAGAAATATAGCATAGACGTGCGTATTGGCATTTATAGTACAATGTCATTCTTTGACACGACCAAGGACTTGATGGAAGCCAATGATGATAATTTCATTCGTCAGATACCTTCATCCATACATCAAACGGATGAAAATTTTGATTTTGTGGCCCTGTATGACGAATGGAAGAATAACAGGCTGAAACTGAGGTGCCATAGCATTTTCAGTGAGTTAGTCATCCATTCCAATGGTGATGTCCCGTTGTGCCAGAATTTGGACGTGGTCTTGGGCAACATCCATGAGAACACGCTTGACGAGATATTCAATTCAAAGGAAACCTGTAAGATTCAGTGTCAACACTCCAAAGCGTGTAATCAATGCTGGATAAACTATCACCGGAAGTATGATATTATCCTGTTGAGAAATCTGGAGATAATGTTTCCCAAACGGCTGATAGAATTGTTTTACGGAAAATATCAATGGACCAGCAACACGCAAATCACCTATAAGGAACATTTCAAGCAAATAACAGCGTAAACTATGGGATATATAGACAAAATCATCGGCAGATACAAGAATATGCGAAGCATAAGGGAACTGAACCATATCTACACCCAACAGTATGCTCTTGTAGGTCTTGGCAATCATTGTGTCAGCAATCTGTTGCCCGTGATACAATATCTTCAGTTGCCATTGAAATACATCTGCTGCACCTCGGAGAAGAAAGCCGGGCTGATTTCTCAAAAGTACAAGGGAGTAAAAGGTACGACTTCTTTACAAGACATCTTGAATGATGATACGGTTTCGGGAGTCTTTGTGGCTGCTAATCCACATTCGCACTTTCATATAGCAAACGAAGTCATTAAAGCAGGGAAGTCCTTATTCATAGAGAAACCACCGTGTGAGAACGAGAGGGAACTAAAGTCTTTGACCGATACCGTCAAATTATACGGGTCACAACATATCGTTGTCGGACTGCAAAGACGTTTTGCCCCAGCCACTCAAATCCTGCAAAAACAATTGAGAATTGGAGGGGAACGGCACTATCATTATCGCTATCTTACGGGGTTATACCCGGAGGGTGATGCCATGCTCGACCTGTTCATCCATCCTCTTGACTATGTTACGTTTCTCTTTGGTAAAGCAAGGGTAAAGGCAGCAGAGGAAATGTGCAGCAAGGATGGTGCCCAGACCTTATTCATTGTGTTGGAGCATCAAGGTATAACAGGGATGCTGGAACTATCAACGGATTACTCTTGGCAGGATGCACAGGAACAATTAAGTATCAGTACGGACAAAGGACAATATGTATTGGACAGAATGGAAAGACTCGATTTTTCCCCAAGACACTCTGCTATATGGGGAATCCCATTGGAAAAAGTATTCCAAAATAATGCAACTGTTGTCAGCCTATACGGAAGGAATGGTTTTGTACCAACGGTTGGGAATAACCAAATTGTGTCACAAGGGTTCTTCTCGGAAATTCAAGCGTTTGCCGATATGGTTGAAAACAGATGCAAGGATAATCATGTCTTTGGCTTGGAAAGTGTTAAGCATGTTTATTCCTTAATGGCAGAAATAAAGAAGTATATGAACATAATTGACGATCACATATTATAATAACTAATTAAATCCAACAAATTATGAAAAGGTACTTTTGTGTATTACAAGCGTTCATCTTCTCGTTGCTGTTTATTGGTTGCAGCAATGAAGATGAGTCTGCTTCAACTCCCACAGTGCAAGCATCGAAAACGGAATTGTTTGCTATAGGGACAGCCCGAATGACAAGAGCCGCTTCAAGCCCCTATCTCTTTACACTTGACAACATCAAGTCTTTCAACGCGCAGACCCGTGAGATTATTTTTCAAGATTTTGAGCCGACAAGTCTGCTCTTTCCCATTTATCGTAACATAGAAATACATTCGTATGGTAAGGTTCTACTCCATATCTCAACGTTTGTGTCATCTTTCAATAGTCAAATCTTCACAGACTTATCATTAGTTTCAGAATCTGGCAAGTTTTATCTGAGTGACTGTTACCCACGCAATATTGAGGACAATAGTCAATATGTTAAAGAGAACAAGGCCATTCAAAAAGCAAAAGAAAAAAGAGCGGCAGAATGGGGAGAGTTTCTCTCAATACTCAAAAAACACGGGAAGTTGATTGAATAGTAAACACTATCCATAAAATGTATGTCTTTATTGCGGATTTCAGCCCTTTTTGATTATCGTATCAAAGAGGGCTATTTTTTTAAGGGGGCATGATATTCTCTAACCACAGTATTTGTTTATTCATTGCCCTTTATACCATTATATTGTATCACGAATAAAAGGGAATATCACTTGGACTTTGTGCACCTTCAGGTATGATATTTTATAGCCATTTCCACTTCATTTCTCCTCATATCCTCCTACAAACCGTCTGATAAAGTTAAATAATTGGTTGGTTGGTCGGTTGCGCTTTGAGGATTCTCGAAATACAGATTTTTTGATTATATTTTTGCAAGCAAGAAACGAGTCATTGACATTTTTCAGTTCAGTGATAATTTTAATTTGTCTAAATTATAAAACATGAATGATCAATTTCTTGCAGGTGATTTATCATGCTTCGTGTTTTTAGGAGGCCTTTCTACTCTCAAATGTCAAGGCAATGGAGCTTTGGCATATAAAATTTATCATTTATGTATAAAGTAAAAAGGGGTATCCATCCTACAACATGACACAAATCATGATTTAGGCTTGGAAAGTGTCAGATACGTTTATTCATTAATAACAGAAATACGTAATAATATAAGCAAGAAATAACTTGTAATTACGTTTATATAAATATCAACATATAAAATCCTTGTAATTATGAAAAAAGTATTTTACAGCCTAATCCTTTTCTGTGGATTATCTGCATGTTCCTCTGAGAAGGTATCTCTTGAGCCATTAAGAATTTATGATGTCGCAAATTCTAATTGTAAGTTAAGCATCTCTCCGACAGATACACGTCCTGACTTCTATGCAGAAAACAATGCTATTCCAGCAAAATTAAGTATAGAGTTGGACAAAGACGGTATAGCCCAGTGTCTACTGGAAGATTTGAAAGCCAACTGTTCCGTAAGAAAGATTTATGTGAATATTGCTAATCAAGATAATCAGATAACCCTTATCGTGTACCATAATGTCCTTGATGCACTGGCTGATTGTATTTGCAAATACGACGTTAATTTTAAGATTAGCAAATTGACATCTGGTAATTATAACCTGAAAGTGTACTATGCCAGACCAAACATGAAATATGAAGAATCTAATATTGCATATAATGGACAGGTAAATATTGCCCAGAATAAAAAAGTCTTTGTAACATTCAATCCAGAAGTAGGTTTACCTGAAAATTAAAGATGTAGATATAAGTATCTATTCAATACATGGCACTTGGGCTGGTATATATCAACTCAAGTGCTATGTGGCATTGTCAATATTTCAACCTCATCTTATCTTTTTCCCTGTAGCTATTTTTTAGCATTCTCTCTAAATCTGACACCTTATAGAGTATCTTCCCAGCAAACTGCGTGTAGGGGATAATCCTCCTGTCCCGATAGTCCTGCAAGGTGCGGGGGCTGATATACAGCAGCTCGCACACCTCCTTGCCCGTTAGGAAATGTTCTCCACCAAACAGCGGTTTATGGGTTTGTGCTACTTCCTTTATCCTTCTACTTACACTGCTGATAGCGGACAGCACCACCTGCATGTCGTCAGCCTCCATGTTTAAGTCCCTTACCTGTTCCATCGTTCTCTTGTCTTATTTCTCGTTCTTTTATTTGTCTGTTTTTGATTTCTCCGATTTTGTCTGTAACAGCCATTCTACATCCTCACGCTTGTAGTAGCACTTATGCCCGATTTGGGCAAAGGGCAAGACACCCGTATCACGATAGTGCTGTAAGGTACGCTTGCTGATGTTGAGCAGCCTGCACACATCCCCGTTGTGCAGCCAATCGGTATGCCTGCTTTGTTCCCCGAATGCCTTGTGGCATGTCTCGGCAAGGCTGAGTATCTCGTTCCTCAGCTTTGCCCAGTTTGAATCCGTAATGATAAAATATCCCATAATTTTATTGTTGTTTTGTTTGTAATTCCTTTTTGTATTGCGCCTTAATGCACGTTTCTGTCTGCAAAAGTATGATGTGTTTGCCATACTTCAAAGCACGAGAGAGCAGCAAGGAAATACAGGGAAAAACAAGGAAAAGACAAAAGGATTGTCGCTCTCTTTCTTTGCCTCCATACTCCATTTTATCATATCCGTTTTATCTGACGCAATGCTATTCGGATTGGAGCAAATAAACACATTCCTTTCTTGCATCATTTCTATACTTGTCCTCTTGTTTGGGGCTTAAATCCATGCTTTCCGACAGTTTCCTACCTGAAATCTGTGAGAAATTCATTGCCAATGTGCGCAACATTATGCAAGCACTCTCCGAATGCTTGGCACTTTCCTGTTCTCTTCATAACTTCACTCTCAGAAACCAAACCAATCATATAATGAAGAAGAATGCAGATAAAGGCAAATCTGAGGGCGGAAACAGCGAATTTCATACAAGAAGGAAGTTTTCCAAGAACTCGGAGATAGAAGCCTATCTCTCCACTCACTACGAGTTCAGATACAATACGGTATTGGGAAGAACCGAATATCGTAGCAAGAATGATGCTCACTTCTCAAAGGTGGGTCGCTATGAAATCAATACACTCCGCAGGGAGATAGACAATGACATCGGGATAATAACCTCATCGGATAACCTGTACTCCATCATCGAGAGCAGTTTCTCTCCACGCATCAATCCCATACAGGAGTATTTCAAGGCATTGCCATTGGTGGATATAGGCTGTGATGAAGGTAATAGTAGTATCTCCTCTCTTTCACTGAAAGCCATTCCCGAACTGGCAAGTTGCGTTGTGGTGCGCAATCATGAAAAATGGCTACCATATCTCACCAAATGGCTCGTGGCAGTAGTTGCCAATGCTATGGACGATCGTGAGTGCCGTAACCACACCTGCCTCGTGCTGACAGGTGAGCAGGGAAAGTTCAAGACAACATTCTTGGATTTATTATGCCCTCCTATCCTGCACAGTTACAGCTATACGGGCAAGATATATCCGCAGGAGAAGGACACGCTCACCTATATCGGGCAGAATCTTATCGTAAACATCGACGACCAACTCAAAGCACTCAACAAGCGTGACGAGAATGAACTGAAGAACCTCATCACTTGCCCGATGGTCAAGTACCGCATGCCCTACGACAAGTATGTCGAGGAACATCCCCACTTGGCAAGTTTCGTGGCATCAGTGAACGGCAACGACTTTCTGACAGACCCGACAGGCAGCAGACGGTTTCTGCCCTTTGAAGTGCTGTCCATTGACATTGAGGGGGCCAAGAGTATATCTATGGACAGTGTCTATGCTGAAGCCAAAGCCCTGCTCAGCGCAGGTTTCCGCTATTGGTTTGACGATGATGAGATAGCAGAACTATACCAGGAGAGCGAGGAGTTTCAAGTGCAGACCGCAGAAACGGAACTGCTATTGCGCTGCTTCGAGAAGCCAACTGATGATAATCCCCGTTGCTCCTATATGACCACTACGGAAATCCTTACCTATCTGGGTATCTATACACGGCAGCCCCTGACTTCCAAACGTATGGGAGAAGCCCTTAAAAGGGCTGGCTTTGAGAAAGTGAGCAAGCGGCGTGAGGGTGGCAGTCCTATTTATGTGTATAAGATAAGGAAGATACTCCCTTGTCCCTTGCCAAGTTATTGCAGCAACCAAATGTAGTAGCCGTATGTCGTAAGTTCGTAGTATGACTTGGTACTACAAAAATATATTGTAAATCAATTACTTAACTTAAAACAATATGTAGTAAGAAGAAAGATGAAAAAGTTTGGAGGGGAAAAACTTCAGAAAAGAGTTTTTCTTTCAACTACCATTCAAATATCATTCAAACACACTATTGTCATTCAAACAAAAATTATTTAATCAATTCAATTAAAACATATCACAATGAAAGAAGAAGATTTATCACTCATCAAGCGATACTCTATCGTAGAGTATCTTGAAAGGAAAGGTTTCAAACCTGTACGTAGGACACCTTCCTATGCGCTGTACCGCTCACCACTCAGAGAGGAAACGCATCCGAGTTTCAAGGTGGACACAGAGAAGAACCTTTGGATAGATTATGGCGAAGGTAGGGGTGGAAGTATCATCGACCTCTGTATTCGTATGGAGGGCTGCACGCTATCTGAAGCCATCCGCCGTTTGGGGCAGAACGCTCCCGATGATGGCACATATAGCTCTCTTAATGACTTCGTGTCAAATAATTCCCAGCCTGTGATGGTTGTAAATGGAGCAAGGAGACTGATAGAAATATCAGACACTCTGCCACCACATTTTCAGGAGTACCTTACAAAGGTGCGTTGCATCAACTTGGAAAAGGCTATGCCTTTCCTCAAATGTATCAGCTATGAGGTAAGGGGCAGGCGCTATCAAGCCATTGGCTTTGCCAATCTCTCTGGCGGCTATGAGCTTCGGGACGACAAGACGTTCAAGGGAACGATAGCCCCGAAGGACATTACTCCGATATTCACGGATAAGATAACGGACAGAATGCAACCAATCTGTGTATTCGAAGGGTTTATGGACTTTTTATCTTTCCTTTCAATGAAAGAAAAAGTTGTCAACCGCTGCCTTGTGATGAACTCCGTGAGCAACGTGGCAAGGACTATCCGCTATTTGAATGACCGACACCTCACCCATATCCGTGTGCCTTCCTTGACAATGATGAAGCAGGACGGAGGGCTGTTCAAGATTTCATAAAGGCAGGCTTCCATGTTGAGGACATGAACATACATTTCCAAGACTTCAAGGATCTCAACGATTTTCATGTCAGCCGTGTCCGTGAGCAGCAGAAACGGAAAGCGCAGGAACAGACACACATATCAATTACAGGACAAAACAAGAAATCAAAACAGATTAAACTTAAAATGAAATAGAAATGGAAAAGGAAACTATGATGAGCGACAAAGACCTTTCATGGTTCTTGGGTGTGGAAGATGAAACAGAGAACGAATCTACTTCACAAGAAGCGACTGCGGTTCCTGAAAGAGAAAGACCAACAAACAAGCAGGACACAGAGAATACCATGCACTCCGAGCCTGCAAGGAATGCTGAGAACGTAACCGTTCAGAAACGCATCAGTGCCAAGATGAGAAAGAAAACACTCGAAGCCTACAAGCAAGCCTATCTTGTGCCGACTAAGTTGAACAACCGGAAGGCGGTCTATCTGAGTAGGGAAACGCAGGAACGTGCCGACTTCATCGTGCGTAGATTAGGCGACAGAGGCAGCAACCTTTCAAGCTTTGTTGAGAACATCGTTCGTCAGCATCTGGATGAATATGGAGAAGACATAGAGAAATGGAGAAGGTTATAAACCGCAGGAAGGGGGCGAGGGATGAATTTCAAAAGATTTATTTCCCGCTCTAATCCTACTATCGCATTAAAATATGATGTCATATTCTCGTAAATGAGACGTCATATTTGGGCAAATATGACATCATATTTTTAGCAAGCAGACATCTGAATAATGAGAACACCACGAACACAGTTAAACACAGAATGCACGGCATTCACTTTTCGACTGCAAAACGCCTCGTGCGTAAATGGTCTTATCACTGACATTGCAAGACGTCAGTTTGTACCCACAAACTGCTCTTGCTCCCCTTGTCAGACTGTCGGGGAGGTTAGACCGTAATTACTCCGTTCTCATCGGTCAGTGTTCAGAATTTAAGAAACAATGAAAAGAGGACTTTTATATGAACAGATATAATAAAAAGACTGCCAAATGGCAGCAACAGAATAAGGAAGAGCAAAAGATGAACAAGACGGAGTTCATCAAGGTAAGATGTACCTTAGAGGAAAAGCAACGTATCAAGTCAAAGGCAGAAAGTACGAGGCGGAAATTCTCAGACTACTGCCGTGAGATACTCCTAAATGGAGAAGTGGCTACTGTTCCTAAGATGACCGACAATGAAAGGGAAGCTATTGCCATACTCCAGCATACGGGCAGGTTCTATGGGCAGATTTCCAACCTTATCAAAGTAAAAGACGAGAGGTGGGTACATATTACACAGAACCTTTCCTTATTTGCAAAAGAGGCATTTAAGCGATTCTACGACCCTCATTTTCGTGTGGACGATGAGATATATAAGGTCTTAAATATGACAAGAGATGATAGGAAAGTGTAAGGCAATAGCGCACGGCAGCAATGCGCTGGAGTATATTTTCCGGGAGGGCAAGCTTGGCAATCGGCTTGCCTTTCACAATCTTTGCAGCAGGGAACCGAAGGCTATCTACGAGGAAATGAAAGTGGTCAGCGATTACAACACACGATGCAGAAACAAGTTCCTCCGCATCGAAATCGGTATAGCACCACAGGATGAGGAAAAGCTGTCCGTTTCTGGACTCATGCGGATAGCCCATCTGTTTGCCAACCAAATGGGACTTAACAACCACCAATGGGTAGCAGTAACGCATAAAGATACCGACAACAGGCATATTCATATCATTGCCAACCGCATCAGTCTGTACGGAGAGGTCTACGATACAACCTTCGTGAGCAACAGGGCAGCAAGAGTGGCGGAGGAAATCAGCCGCTCGAAAGGCTTGACTATCGCAAAGGAGGTCAGGGCGGAAAGGAAGCATCAGAAAGCAAAAGCCAATCCTACGAGAGAACAGACCAAGCAACAAATACAGAAGATTTGCTATGCCCTACTTGAAAAATACAAAGGCACAGGCATCACGGGACACTCCATGTTCCTCTACGACCTTAACAAGAGTGGTGTAACCATCGAACGCTTGAAGAACAAGCAGGGCAAAGTATATGGTTTGAAGTTCTCCCACTGTGGCCAGACATTCAAAGCTTCTGAAATCGGCAGAGAGTTCGGATACCGTTCCTTGCAGAAGAACTTTGAGATAGCCAATAAAGCCGAAACAAAGGAGACGATAACAAAAGCTCACACAATAGCAGATAAGACTACAAAGAATAAAGTTCAATCAGACACAGGCTATCAACTTGTTCCTCCCAGTCGTTCATACATACCGCCTACAAAAGCAAACGAAAGTTCATCTATTGCACAAGCCGTAGGAAATGTAGCAAGCACCGCCTTGAATGCAGCCGAAGAAATGATTTCGGGGGCAGGTGGACTTATCAATCCACAGACACACGGTGATGATTATGCCGAGATGGCATGGCAACATAAACTTAGGAACCAAATCAAGAAAAAGAAGAAGCGAGGGAGAAGTATATAACAGCTCCTATCTATTTCCAATCGCTCAAAAACTCAATGATGAAGTAAAAGAGCGAAATTCTTATCAAAAACGCTTGTTATTCAAAGCAAATGATTATCTTTGCAAACAGAATAACAAGCGTTCTTTGTTGATGTAGAAACATGCGATTAATAGCACTTCGCTCGTTTCCAAATCGTTACCTGTTTAGTTTGTATCACAAGGTAACTTCTTCTTTATCAATTAGATACATTTTAAGAATTATCTTTAATTGTAAAGGAAATACGTACCTGAAATAAGGGAGTTACCCCTTCTGCTCATCAAGCGTCCGGGAGGCGCTTGATCGACTCTTTCTCTCCCACTACCCATATGATGTCGCCAGCGGCAAAGCGGCGGTTAGGATTTATTCGGGTCAGGCTGTCCTGCCCTTCTTCCACGCCGACTACCATGCAATTGTACCGCTCACGAATGCCACTCTCACGTAGCGTCAGGCCTATTAACGGGCTGTCCTTGCCGAGCCGTACCTTCTGAAGCTTCATTTCCCGTTCCTCAATATTCGGATCTTCCGGCACGATATTGATTCTGGCAGCCCGGGCAAACGCCTGCAACTGCTCATCATTGCCGATGACCTGTAAGCGGTCGTCAGGGAAAAGGATACAGTCGCCCCCCGGAATATTAAGCCGTTGATGACCGCGCAGGATACTGCTGACATAAACGCCATAGTGCGTGCTCAGCTGCAACTCACCCAGTGACTTGCCTGCCCATGCGGAGTCTTCGGGGATATCGACGTCGGAAATATGTATGTCGCGGTCAATGAGTGTGTTTGCAAAGAGTGGCTGGCGGTGGCCCTCGACACGCGCCATGATGTCGCGGGAATTGAGATTGTTGATGAAACGGCGCTCCATGCCGATGGACTGCTTCTTCAATCGGCGCGAGAGCACCATGAGTACAATGAGCACTACGGCAAGGGTGATGACGACAGCGTTGGCAAAACGCGCCAGATAGTTACAGACATAAAAGAGGATGGCAGCGGCAATGGCGCCCCTGACAAGCACGGTGAAAATGAGCGGCAGACGGTTGAGGCGGCTCTCCGTCCACAGCTCCTTAAACTCCTCGCTGCGGTTGTTCTTCATCACCAAAGCACGCATAAACGGCGAAATGAAAATCAGCGTGGCCAGGCCCGTAGCCCCATTGGCCCACCAATGGGGCAGAATATGGCGGAAAAACTGGAGCACGAAGGTGAGCATGATAGCCGTTACGGCAATGCAGAGCACCGTATAGATAAGCGTATTGATGCCCATCTTGCGCAACAGACGGTGCCAGGTGGTCTGCTCGCGGGTTGTAGCTTGATGAACCGCACCCATGTGGTCGAGGCGGCGGGCCCAGCGACGCGGCAGCAACCGTATCAGACCGTTGTAGGCCGGCACCGCCGAACGGATCATATAAGGAGTGATGAATGTGGTGACAACACTCACTGTCACAATGACCGGATAGATGAAACTGCTGATGACATTGAGCGACAAGCCCAGGGAAGCGATGATAAACGCGAACTCACCAACCTGCGCCATGGAGAAACCGCAGCGCATGGACGTCTTGAGCGGCTGACCTGACAACATATAACTGAATGTGCCGAAGACAGCCTGCCCCACCATGATGGCAAGCACAAGCACGACGATAGGCAATGCATAGCTAACCAGCACTTTCGGATCAACCAGCATACCCACGGAAATGAAGAAGATAGCACCAAAGAGATTCTTCACCGGAGCTACCACCTTCTCTATCCGCTCCACCTCAATGGTCTCGGCAAGTATACTGCCCATGACAAACGCGCCGAAAGCCGAGGAGAAGCCCACCGCCGTGCTGATCCACGCCATGGCACAACAGAGGCCGAGGGCAACGATGACAAGTGTCTCGTCGGTCATCAGACGGCGCGTGACCCGAAGAAACGAAGGGATGACATAGAGCCCCACAAGAAACCAGAGAATGAGGAAAAAACCTATCTTCAGCAGCGAGCCAAGCATCTGAGCACCGTCGGGACTGTTGCCCGAGGCGATGGTCGACAGCATGACCATCATCACAATGGCGAGAATATCCTCAAGAATGAGCACGCTCATCACCAGTTTGGCAAACGACTGCTGCGAGAGTCCCAAGTCGTCGTAGGCCTTATAGATAATCGTCGTCGACGACATGGCGAGCATTCCGCCTAAGAAAATGCAGTCCATGTGTGACCAGCCGAATAAGTGCCCCACCAGTATTCCGATCATCGACATAAAGAAGATAGTGCTCACGGCGGCAATGACCGGTGCAAGCCCCATCTTCAGTATCTTCTTGAACGAGAAGTCGAGGCCGAGGGAAAACAGCAGGAACATCACGCCTATATCGGCCCATGTTTGGATGTCATCTTTGTCGACGACCAACATGGTCAGGGGCAAATGCGGCGAGACAATGAAGCCTGCGACGATATATCCAAGCACTAAAGGCTGCCGGAGCCGCTTGAAAATGAGCGTCACGATGCCGGCCACAATGAGGATGAGTGCCAAGTCTTTTACGAAAGCGGGGAGTTCTGCCATGAACTATTCTGTTATCTTACAATCATTTTACATTAAATGTCAGTTACGTTTTCCACACTTCTTCAGAACTTCCGGAAGTAAAGTCTTAGGCGGTGCGAGCGGAGAACCATCCGCGAGCCACTTAAGGTTTCTTTCTCATAGCGGACTTCTAAATCCTCGATTCCATAGTCCTTTAATAGCGAGGAGTCCTTAACAGGCTTGTTTCCTCCCACACCATTCCCTTCCTCATGACCATCATTGGTATAGGGTGAATAGATGATAAGACTGTCGCCAGTTTGATGGAAACGATAGAGGAAAGGTGCCGATCCACCTTGTAAAGCCATCAGTCTGACCTCGAAAGACCAAAAGAGTTTCGCATTGGACAAGTCGCGATGCCCACCCGTAAGGAGAGTATCGACCCGTTCCAAGTGCCAGAAACCATCAAGTTTGCCATTGTCAACCGTCTCCAAATCACAAGAAGAAAAGGCGGAAACCAACATTACCGTTAGGAATACATATAATATCTTTTTCATTACTTCCATTGTTATTCGTTGGTCCGAAGTCTCTCCCTCAACTGCCCACTGCGCCGCATGTAAGCCATCAACAGTAACACACTTGAAAGTGCTATAAACAGCGAGACAATGTAGGCCACGCCCGCAAAGGAGTCGTAAAAGCCGTGCAGCGTAGCGGGAACAATGAGAGCCAGGAACCACAAGGCATGACGATAGCGCGGGTAAAGCCCTGCCATGCCAAGGAAATAGCCTGCGATGCCACACCAAATGGCGTGAATGAACGGCAGAGAGGTAAGACGTGCGATGTTTAAAAGGAACGCTGTCGTATAGTCAGCATGGATATTGATGGTCGTCTGATACTGTACGCCCTCGAAAACTCCGAAAGCGATGCCAGCGATAAGACCGTAATAGACCATCGTCTGCGGCAACATCGGCTCCCGACTACGATGCTGAAGGATGATGAGCGGCACCATCTTGGTGAACTCCTCCGTCAGACCAACTCCAAGTATATAGCCGATGATACTCACCGGAAAGGAAGCCTCGGTAAAAAGATTAAAGAAGTTGAGGTTATGAAGGACACCGAAAATAAGGAAGACGCCAGCCTGTGTGAGGAAGAAAGTCCACACAGTGGTCTTGGTGTTCACCTGTCTCGTGGGAAAAAGCCAAGCGAAGAACAATCCCCAGATTGTGGCAAAATAAAGTGAGACAACATAGAAAACAAGCAGTCCGCCGATGGGCAGAAGCATGATGACCGACAGCGACAGCCCAACAATGGCAAGCACCAACAGGCGCTTGTCCTCAAAGAGTGAGTGGTGCTCCATGTCCTCATGCGGGAAGATAAAATCACGCCCCACATGAGACAGCTGCCTCATGAGTGAGCCGTTGTTCTTTACACTGGGACGGATTCCCTTGCGAAGCAGCATTTCCTTAACTGTGCCCGACTCGCCTGTAGCCGCA
Organism: Hallella multisaccharivorax DSM 17128; assembly: GCF_000218235.1. Classification (GTDB taxonomy): domain Bacteria; phylum Bacteroidota; class Bacteroidia; order Bacteroidales; family Bacteroidaceae; genus Prevotella; species Prevotella multisaccharivorax. The sequence goes on from NZ_GL945017.1 coordinate 1,995,912, forward strand.
TCACGGGCCCTGTCGTTGAGCAATAGGCGGCCATCCTCCACGAATGCGGCTACCGTTGCCTCATCATAGGGACCATAATCTCGTGAGTTTCTTGTAATGATCAGCATTGGGATACAAAGATATTGTACTGCAAAGTTACCGTATAAATGATGGAAACGCAATGGATTCGCATAAAAAAATAGTTAATGATACCCTGTGTCCGCCTTTATTTATACCCTTTATTCTGTAGCATGCTGCTATTGAGATCGAGCACTTTTGCAGGAATCGGGAACACCGTCGTGTAGCCTGAGGCCTCATTCTCAAGCTGTGGACGAATGTCGTAAGCTTTGTTAAAGAGCCCATACCGTATGAGGTCGTTACGCCTCCAGCCTTCCCACATCAGCTCCATGCGTCGCTCCCGAAGGATATTGACAAGGGTAGCGGGACGCGACGGCATCCCCACACGGTGGCGAATAGCGTCAAGGTCGGCCTGTCCGCTCTTCCCATCACGCACGAGAGCCTCAGCGCGCATAAGCAACACATCAGCGTAACGGAAGAGCACAATGTCGTTATCACAGTTCTTACCGTCGTTGAAGGCGTGCCGGTCAATCTCATATTTCTTCATCCGCGCCCCAGCGGTACGGATATAAGGTGAGTAAGTGAGGTTTGTGGAAGTGACTTCAAGTGGATAGTAAACCAGCACGCCACCGCCGTCAAGCGGAATGGTCTTGCCATCTACACGTACTGTATCATAATAGAAGTCCTGATCCCAACGGCTGTCCAGACTGTCGGTATGATAACCATACTCGTGTACGGTGGCCAGGGTGGCGCACGTGCCATTTTCCGAAGCCGTACCTACAGCGTCTCCGTGGGCGTAATGGCGCGAGCGGAAAAGGTTTTGGAACTGCCAGGCATATAGTGTTTTATCCATGGGTATGACGAAAATATTTTCCGTCGATGTTTCATTATGTACGCTGAAATTGGCTGTCCGGTCAGCCATAAGCCTGTATCCGTCTGCCGTCAGCTTGTCACAGTAGTGGATACACGCCTCCCACGCATTCATTTTCTTGCCTTCAACATCGATCACTGCATCGTTTCCAGAGGGGTGCACGTCGTCAGTCCAGTCGTCATCAGCATAAACCGCATAGTTAAGGGCAAGTTTAGCAAGCAGAAAATCAACAACAGGACGCGTCACTCTACCATAACAATCACTGGGAAGGTTACTCTTTGCGTCCGGCAGAAGTGGCTCCACGTCCTGCAGCTCTTTCATGATGAAGCGATAAGTGTCTGAACGCTTGCTCTGCGCCACGTTGGTCAGAGACTGTTTCACTGAGATGACCAGGGGAATATTGCCCCACATATCCATTGTGTACCAATAAAACATTGCCCTGAAAGCCCGCACTTCAGCCGAATAGGCTGTAAACTCTTGGTCACTAAGGAGCGAGCGGTGGTCCTTGAGGTCAACCAGTGCCTGATTGCAGCGCACGATGACATGGTAAAGATAGTTCCAGGTATCATTCAATGCCTGGTCGGAAGAAGTCCAGGTGTGCAGGTAGAGATCCTGCCAGAAGCCCCCATCGTACCAGTCGCCACCACGGATGGGGATAATGCACTCGTCGGTTGTGAGCGAATTATAATCATACACACCACGGTAAGTGCCTTGCAGCCCCTGGGAGTTCTGCGTGCCGCCAACATAGTTGTAGAGTAATCCCACGGTATTGTTGAAGAGCGACGAGGCCGAACTGAAAGCCTTTTCACGGTCTATCTGGTCGCGGGGATCCTCTGAAAGGCACGACGCAAGACCCAAAAGCGCCAGCATGGATATAGCTATAATATTAAATGTGTTTTTCATGACAGAAAGATGATGTTTAAAGACCTTAGAGAATAGAAGCAGATTAGAACTGTATGCTTACGCCCATCGACCAGGTACGGAAGACGGGATAAGACCGTTTGTCGTCAATGCCAAGGGTACTGGAAACAATATAATTATTGATCATTGGTGTGAGCCCGCTATAACCCGTGATGGTGGCAAGGTTATTGACCGACACGGAGAGGCGCATGGAGGAGACGTAGCGGCTCTTGACCGGCACGTTCCAACCCACAGTGAGATAGTCAAAGTTGAGGTAATCGCCGCTCTCCAACCAATAGTCAGACACATTCTGGTCCACTATGTTGCGCTGTGGCGCGCCTTTAAGCACGTTGTAATCAGGGAAACTCGACATATTGGTATATGACAAGGATGTGCCATTGAATATCTTATGTCCGAAGGCTCCGTTCATCTGCAGCGACACATCAAACGCTTTATATCGGAAACTGATATTGGAGCCGAGTGTCATTTTCGGCGTTGCCTGCCCTGCCACATACCGGTCACCGTTGTCGCTGAGGTCAATCTTCCTATCATGGTTAAGGTCTTCAAGATCATACATTTTGGAGCCATTGCCCCGGTCTACAATGCCTTTGCAATGAGGTAGATAGAACACACCCAGCGGCTGTCCTACGATCTGGTAAAGCACATTGGCGTTGCCGCCATGCTGTCCCGCACCATTGAGCGCTCCAATGGCTGTGATATCAGGGGCGGTAAGGTGGTAACCGTCGTAGTTACCCGAGAGGGAGAGCAGCTTGTTTCGCTGAAATGACATGTTGACATTGATGTTCAGCTCCATTTCTCTGCGCTGCAGGGGCGTCACACCCAACCCTATCTCGACGCCACTATTACACATGGATCCGATATTGGCGAGCAGTTTGCCGTAGGCGAAGGGCGGGACGGGCACGTCATATTCATAGAGCATATTGGTGGTCTTGCCGTAATAGTATTCGGCTGTGAGCATGATGCGGTTGTTAAGAAATCCCATGTCCGCACCAATATTCCACGTTGACTTCTTCTCCCATTTCAAGTCGGGATTGGCATTACGCAAGGAGCCAAGTGTCATTGTTGGCGAACCGTTGATAGGTACCACCCCTTTGGGCCCCACAGTGTTAAGTGTAGTATAGGACGTGATGGCTCCAAGATTGCCCGTGATACCGTAGCCCGACCTCACTTTCAGCATGGAGACAACAGGCTTGAATGGGCGCATGAAGGGTTCGTCGCTGGCATTCCAGTTGACCGACACCGACGGGAAAAGCCCCCAACGGTTGTCCTTGGCAACCATTGAGGAACCATCCGCGCGCAATGTGGCAGAAACTGCATAGCGTTTTAGGAGTGTGTAAGTAGCCGTCATCATACCGGAAGCAAGTGAAGGATCAGTGTAATCGGAGCCCGTGCCACCATAAGGCAGCAACGATCCAGCAGCAAGATTGTCATAACCGAAATCATTAGAAGTGAATCCTTTCACTGACGTCCAAAAGCCGGTACGCCGTTCTTTCTGATATTCGCCAAGGAGAGAAGCCGACAACATGTGTATGCCCCAACTGCGATTCCAGTCGAGCGTGGCGTTTGCAAGCCAGCTCTCGCCCTTGTGATCACCCCTCCAGGCCTGCCCTTGAGCCCATAACCAGGTAGGACAGAACTTTGCGTCTTCGGTAGAACTGTAGCCATAAGAGCCCCGCAAAGTCAGGCTCAGACCACCGCCAAACCGTGCCGTCATGTCAAGATGGGTGTCGAAAGTCATGTATTTGGTGTCGTTTTTCTGCAAGAGGATGGTGCGTGGAGGGTTGATTTCCGATGCCTGCCCGTTCTTTGTCCTGGCATCCCGCGCGATCGTGGGATTCTGCACAGCGGCCGAATAGAACAGCATCTGCTCGTCAAAGATGCCTTGAGTCTTCTGCGAAGAGCCGAAAACGCCAAAGTTAATGGCCAGAAAATCATTGAAAGCCTTCTGTGTAATGTCAAGTTTAGCCACAAGATTGTTCATGCCACGGTCGTCAATGACAGTGTTATTCTGCGAGAAGGCCAGCGAAGCACGGTAACTGGAAGCAGTGCCCCCACCACTGAAAGCAACATGATGGTTCTGCACAAAACCCGTCCGCAAGATGGAATTTCGGAAGTTAGTGTCGTAGCCGTCGTCGCGGTAAGCCAATCCGAGGCTCTTTGCCGTCGCTACATATTCAGCAGCAGAGAGCATCTCAATGTTCTTATAGACAGTCTCCATTCCCCATGAACCATCGTAGGAGATATGGAAAGCGGCTCCCGTGCCCTTCCTGGTTGTCACCTCGATGACTCCAGAAGCGCCTCGTGAACCATACTGCGCGGTCTCAGCCGCATTTCGCAAGATGGCAAAACTCTCAATATCGGAAGGATATATAGTGGAAAGCGTAGAGAGATCGGAATAGACTCCGTCAATAATGATGAGCGGATCGTTGCCACCCGTGAGTGAAGTCGTGCCGCGCACACGCACCGAAGAAAGCTGCGCCATCCGATCCTCACCATTGGAAATATTCACACCCGCTATCTGTCCGCTGATGGCGGAAAGCGGATTAGTGACGAGTCCCTTGTTCATGCGCTTCTGGCTGATGACATCCACGGATCCGTTCTCAATACCGATGCCTTTGATGTTAAGACTGTCGGGGCTGAAAGTATTGCCTTTCTGTGCATGCGCTGTGTATGCACAACATATAATAATGTATAAGGACAACCGTCGGGTTTTCATAGAAATGACGTTTATGGTTTATTTGGCAAAAATAAGCATTTTTATTCAGAGCTACAAGGATAAGATCCCATTTTTTTTGAGAAGCCTGATGAACCTGTAAGAAAAGAGAGCCGCACACCATTGGGCGTGCGGCTCTCTTCTGTTGAGTGGCCTGTTCTATTTTGAGAGGTACCTCTCTGCCTCGATAGCGGCCTTACAGCCACTTCCCGCTGCCACGATGGCCTGGCGGTAGGTCGAGTCGGCACAGTCGCCGGCAGCAAAGACGCCCTCCACGCTCGTGCGCGGCGTGTCGCCCTCTACCTTGATGTAGCCAACGCTGTCCATGTCGAGTTTCCCACGGAAGATATCAGTGTTAGGTTTATGCCCGATGGCCAGGAAAAAGCCGTCAATGGGCAAGTCATACTTCTTCTCGTCGGCCTCACCCTTGCGCCATACCAGGTGGGCGCCCTCCACGCCATTCTCTCCATAGAGTCCGAGGGTATTGGTCTCGTAGAGAATCTCAATCTTCGGATTGTCTTCCACGCGCTTCTTCATGATCTCAGTGGCACGGAGATAGGGCTTACGCACAATCATGTAGACTTTACTTGCCAGTCCGGCAAGATAAGTTGCCTCCTCGCAGGCCGTGTCGCCGCCGCCCACGACGGCCACCACTTTCTTGCGGTAGAAGAAGCCGTCGCATGTGGCGCAGGCTGACACTCCCTGTCCGTTATACTTCTGTTCATCGGGCAGTCCGAGGTATTTGGCTGAGGCACCGGTAGCAATAATGACCGTATCGGCCTCAATCTTGCCACCGCTATCGATAGTCACCACATAGGGCTTCTTCGACAGATCCACATCAGTAACGATGCCATCGCGCACGTCAGCGCCGAATCGCTCGGCCTGCTGGCGCAGATCCATCATCATCTGGTTGGCATCCACACCCTTGGGATAGCCGGGGAAGTTTTCCACAATAGTGGTCTGCGTGAGCTGTCCACCCACTTGCAGGCCAGTGTATTCTATGGGGCTGAGGTTGGCCCGCCCAGCATAGAGAGCAGCAGTATAGCCCGCAGGGCCACTGCCAATGATCAGGCATTTTGTCTTTTCCATAAGAGATAGATGTAATTGAATTACTTGAGCAATTCCTCAATATCAGCAGCGATGTGCTCTATTTTCTCCGTGGGCTCATAGCGTTTCACCACCTGTCCCTTCTTGTTGACGAGAAATTTAGTGAAATTCCACTTGATGTCAGCCTTTTCCTTGTAGTCGGGATCGGCTTCCGAGAGCATCTTATCAAGTATGGGATAGATGGGATGCGTCTCGTCCCAGCCGGCGAATCCTTTCTGCTCCTTGAGAAATTTGTAGAGCGGATCGGCCTCCTCGCCGTTGACCTTCAGCTTTTTGAACTGCGGAAACTCCGTGCCATAGGTAAGCTTACAAAAATCGTGGATGCTCTCATCAGTACCCGGAGCCTGCTGCCCGAACTGATTACAAGGGAAGTCAAGTATCTCGAAACCTTGGGCATGATACTTCTTATAGAGACTCTCCAGCTCCTCATATTGTGGAGTGAATCCACATTTGGTGGCCGTGTTGACGATGAGCAGCACCTCATTGGCATACTCCTGAAGGGATACATCCTTACCTTTGCGGTCTTTCACAGAGAATTCATAAACAGTTCTCATTTTCTTATTCTTGTACTTTGAATGATAATTGATGATAATAATCTTGGCTGCAAACTTACAAAAAAAATGCCACAACTTCATTATGACTTGATAATTTTTAGGGATTTTCCCAAGAGTAATAGGAAAATCATCTTTCAATCATGATTTATTTCGCCTATCTTTGCAGTAGAAAACATAAAAAAAGAATATTATGAAAAAGATGTTATCCTTGATGGCAGCTGCCTTGGTTATAGCGGCTCCCACATTGCTCACAAGCTGTGACGATGATCCCTTTTACGACAATTATTACGACAACTGGGGGTGGAACGATGACTACTACGACGGCAGCAGCAGCTGGTATGACGAGAATAACGGCAATACGCTCGATGATGAGGCCGATGTGCTGCAAGGCGAATGGGACGGCAAAATGGCATACACCAACAGCGACAACGGTGAGGTGAATTATTTCAATGCCAATATGACATTCGTTCGCAACAGCTCCGACGCGCTTAAGGGCACGGGGACAGAAGTTGACTACCATACCGACAACAACGGTAAAGTGACCGATCGGCAGACGCTAAAGTTCAACTGGTACATCAGCAATAATGGCAACATCCACGTAAAGTATCTCACGCAGAACCAGACGGCTTTTGTCATGGATGCCTCTGCCTCCAAGCGAGGCTTCTCGCTCCATGAGAGAACCGGCAGGTTCAGCGGCTTCATGATCGGCACCAATACCAAGGACATGATCCAGTTCGATCTCTACCGTGTGCAGAACAACGACGCCAAGAAGCTCGTCTCCACACGGGCAGCAAAGGCAGCGCTTACTTTCGGAAAGGCTACGCCCACAGCTGTTACGGCCGGCAAGGCAGCACTCACCGACCGCAGGTGAATACCCGTCAAACGTCTACGCTGTTATCGCATTGCCTTTACACCGTAATCGCATTGCCTTTACATCGTAAGATGATTTCTAAAACATATCTAATTGAGAAAGAAGAAGTTACCTTGTGATACAAACTAAACAGGTAACGATTTGGAAACGAGCGAAGTGCTTTCTGTCGCATGTTTCTACATCAACAAAGAACGCTTGTTATTCTGTTTGCAAAGATAATCATTTGCTTTGAATAACAAGCGTTTTTGATAAGATTTTCGCTCTTTTACTTCATCCTTGAGTTTTTGAGCGATTGGAAATAGATAGGAGCTGTTATATACTTCTTCCTCGCTTCTTCTTTTTCTTGATTTGGTTCCTAAGTTTATGTTGCCATGCCATCTCGGCATAATCATCACCATGTGTCTGTGGATTGATAAGTCCACCTGCTCCCAAAATTATTTCTTCGGCGGCATTCAAGGCGGCGCCTGCTACATTGCCTACGGCTTGTGCAATAGATGAACTTTCGTTTGCTTTTGTAGGTGGTATGTATGAACGACTGGGAGGAACAAGTTGATAGCCTGTGTCTGATTGAACTTTATTCTTTGTAGTCTTATCTGCTATTGTGTGAGCTTTTATTATCGTCTCCTTTGTTTCGGCTTTATTGGCTATCTCAAAGTTCTTCTGCAAAGAACGGTAGCCGAACTCCCTACCGATTTCGGAAGCCTTGAAGCTTTGTCCATTGAAGGAGAACTTCAAACCATATACTTTGCCCTGCTTGTTCTTCATGCGCTCTATGGCGATGTCGTTCTTATTTAGGTCGTAAAGAAACATTGAATGCCCTGTGATGCCTTTTCCTTTATACTTTTCAAGCAAGGTGTAGCAAATCTTTTGTACCTGCTGCTTCGTTTGCTCTCTCGTAGGATTGGATTTTGCTTTCTGATACATCCTTTCAGCCTTTACTTCCTTTGCAATGGTCAAGCCTTTAGAGCGACTTATTTCCTCCGCCACTCTTGCAGCCCTGTTGCTTACAAAAGTGGTGTCATAGACCTCCCCATACAGGCTGATGCGGTTGGCAATGATATGGATATGCCTGTTATCGGTGTCCTTGTGCGTTACTGCTACCCATTGGTGGTTGTCAAGTCCCATTTGTTTGGCAAACAGATGGGCTATCCGCATGAGTTCAGATACGGGTAGTTTCTTCTCATCCTGAGGTGCTATACCGATTTCAATGCGGAGGAACTTGTTTCTGCAACGACTGTTATAATCGCTGACCACTTTCATTTCCTCATAGATTGCTTTCGGTTCTCTGCTGCAAAGATTGTGAAAGGCAAGCCGACTACCAAGCTTGCCCTCCCGAAAAATATACTCCAGCGCATTGCTGCCGTGCGCTATTGCCTTACATTTTCCTATCATTTCTTGTTAGATTTAAGACCTTATATACCTCATCGTCCACACGAAAATGCGGGTCGTAAAATCGCTTAAATGCTTCTTTGGCACATAGCGAAAGGTTCTGTGTGATATGTACCCATCTCTCATCCTTGACTTTAATAAGGTTGGAAATCTGCCCATAGAACCTGCCCGTATGCTGGAGAATGGCAATGGCTTCTCCCTCATTGTCCGTCATCTTAGGAATGGCAACCACTTCTCCATTAAGGAGTATTTCACGGCAGTAGTCTGAGAACTTCCGTCTTGTGCTTTCCGCCTTTGACTTGATGCGCTGCTTTTCCTCTAAGGTGCATCTTACCTTGATGAACTCCGTCTTGTTCATCCTCGCTTCTTCTTTACCTCGTTGCTGCCATTTGGCAGTTCTGCTATCATATCTGTTCATATAAAAGTCCTCTTTTCTTTGTTTTCAATCTTGCTTAATTTCCGAACGCTGACCGATGAGAACGGAGTGATTACGGTCTAATCTCCCCGATAACCGAACGAGGGGAGCAAGCGCAGTTTGTGGGTACAAACTGACGTCTTGCAATGTCAGCTAACGAAACGTTTACGCATAAAGCGTTTTGTCGTCCAAAAATGAATGCTATGCATTCAGAAGATTAACTGTGTTCGTGGCATTCCCATCGTTCAATGTGTTCAGTAAAAATCTATTGTTGGTACTACCCTAAAACGGTCGAGGATTTTGAGTGAAAGGGACATCCTTTTACTCGATAGTCCTTGACCGTTTTTCTGTTGTTTACAGCTTCCTCCATTTTTCTATATCCTCACCGTATTCCTCCAAATGGATACGCACAAGGTTTTCGATGAAGCTCGAGACATTGGCTCCTTTATCTCCCAATCTACGGACAATGAAGTCCGCACGTTCCTGTGTTTCCCTGCTCAGATAGACCGCCTTTCTCTCACTTAGCTTTGTTGGAACAAGGAACGCCTGCCTGTATGCGTCAAGTGTCTCTTTTCTCATCTTGGCACTGATGCGTCGTTGAATAGTTGCATGCTCTGTATGCAGTACAGGCTCGGATGGCGTGGCATGCTCTATGGCATGTCCTGTTTCTTGTTGTTTTTGCTCTTGAATAGTTTTCATTCCCTTTTCCCGGAATTCAGAGACAGATTGTTCACTTGAATTTTCAGCTTGGCTCATACCAAAAGTTTTTCCTATGAAACGATCTATTTCTTCCATGTTTCTTCTTTCCTTTTTCATCACTCTATCTTATTTTAAGTTTGACTTTGTTTTATTTTGTTGCTTGTATTTGGAGTTTTCTCCAACTTTTTCTGTTGCTCACGGACACGGCTGGCGTGAAAATCGTTGAGGTCTTTGAAGTCTCTATAATACACTGCCATATCTTCTACCTTAAAACCTGCGTTTACAAATTCCTGTACTGCTCTCTGCCCTGCATAGTCATTGTCAAGAAAAGTACGAACGGAGGTTATATTTCTTTCATTCAGGTAGTGGATACTTCTTGCTACATTGCTCACAGAATTCATCACAAGGCATTGGTTGGTTACTTCCTCTTTCATTGAAAGGAAAGAAAGAAAATCCATAAAGCCCTCGAACAGACAGACAGGTTGTGCCTTGTCCTCAAATATAGGGGTGATGTCTTTCGGGGCAATCGTTCCCTTAAACAAATGATTGTCCCGTAGTTCATAACCACCCGAAGAATTGGCAAAGCCGATGGCTTCATATCTCTTTCCCCTTACCTCGTAGCTGATACATTTGAGAAAGGGTGTTGCCTTTTTCAAATTGATGCAACGTTCCTTTTTGAGATACTCCTGCAGGTGCGGCGGCAAGGTGTCTGATATGCTTATCAGTCTCCTTGTTTCGCTTGCTTGTCTTGTAGTTGTCTGGTTGAGACCAATACGGGGTTCAGTCTTTGAATAGCTGTGCGCTGTATTATCGGAAGCGTTCTGCCCCAAACGGCAGATGGCTTCCGAGAGCGTGTAGTCCTCCAAGCGCATACAAAGGTCTATGATGCTTCCACCCCTGCCTTCGGCATAGTCTATCCAAAGGTTCTTTTCCGTGTCCACCTTGAAACTCGGACGCGTTTCCTCCCTGAGCGGTGAACGGTACATTGCATAGGCAGGTGTCCTGCGGACAGGTCTGATACCCTTCCTTTCGAGATACTCCATGATGGAATATCGCTTGATAAGTGATAAATCTTCTTCTTTCATTGTTTTGATACTTTAATAGGTTGAATGATAATTATTTATGCTTGTCTGTTTTATGGTTTTACCGTTTCCAAAGTTTTTCCCCTCCAAACTTTTTCATCTTTCTTCTTACTACATACTATTCTGTGATAAGTGATTGATAATCAGTATTACTTTGTAGTATAAGACAATACTATACATTCTACTACATTTGGCTACTACAAGTTTGAAGGAGCGGACATGGCAAGATTTTCCTAATCTTGTAGACATAGATGGGGCTACCTCCGTTTCTTCGCTTGCTCACCTTTATGTATCCTGCTTTCTTCAAGGCTTCGCCCATACGCTTGGCAACAAGTGGTTGGTGAGTATAAATACCCAGATAGGTGAGTATCTCCGTAGTAGTCATTAACGAATAGTTTTCATCCTCCGTTGGCTTTTCAAAGCAACGCAGCAAAAGTTCCATCTCAGCGGTTTGTACCTGAAAGTCCTCACTCTCTCTGTATAGTTCGGCTATCTCATCATCGTCAAACCAATAGCGGAAACCTGACTTTAACAGGGCTTTGGCTTCAGCATAGACATTATCCATTGAAATACGCTTGGCTTTCTCTATGTCTATGGAAAGAACTTCAAAAGGAAGAAACCGTCTGCTGCCTGTCGGGTCTGTAAGAAAGTCGTTGCCGTTCACTGATGCCACAAAGCTTGCCAAGTGGGGATGCTCCTCAACATACTTGTCATACGGCATACGGTACTTGACCATCGGACAGGTGATGAGGTTTTTCAGCTCGTTCTCGTCCCGCTTATTAAGGGCTTTGAGCTGGTCGTCTATATTTACGATAAGGTTCTGACCGATATAAGTGAGTGTGTCTTTCTCCTGCGGATATATTTTTCCTGTGTAACTGTAACCGTGCAGTGCTGGGGGACAGAGCAGGTCAAGGAACGTTGTCTTGAACTTGCCCTGCTCACCTGTCAGCACAAGGCAGGTGTGGTTGCGGCACTCACGGTCGTCCATTGCATTGGCGACCACCGCCATGAGCCATTTGGTAAGATACGGCAACCACTTTTCATTGTTACGGACAACAACGCAACTTGCCAAATCGGAAATTGCTTTTGGTGAAAAGAAAGTAAGAACACTACTACCACTGTAACTACCACCATTGCTACAACCATCACCTATATCTATCAATGGCAACCCTTTTAAATACTCCTGCACAGGATTGATACGGGGAGAAAAGCTGCTTTCAATGATGGAATAAAGGTTCTCGGCAGAAGTCGCTATGTTTTTATCGCAATCAAGTTCCCTGCGAAGCGTATTGATTTCATAGCGACCGACTTTTACAAAATCGCTATTACCTTTACTACGATATTCAGTTCTGCCCAGCACGGTATTGTATCTGAACTCGTAGTGTGTGGAGAGGTAGTTTTCTATCTCTGCGTTCTTGGAGGAACTCCTCATTCGATGAGGATTTCTCCTGCTGCCTGTATTGCCTGCATCTGCGTTCTTTTTCATTATTCCCTTGAATTAGTTTCCAAGAGTGAAGTTAGGGTGAGAATGCGTAACTTCCAAGCATTCAGAGCCTTCTTGCATAATGTTGCGCTCGTCCGCTGCAAAATTCTTAGGAGAACAGGCTGTCAAGAAGGGTATTTATAGCCTCATTAAGCAAAAAATGGATGACAGGAAAGATAGGTTAGCAGAAATACGGATGTCGTTGTTTGCTTTCAGATGCAGTCTTTTGCTCCAACTATCTACAAACTATTGATTGGAGCATATTTTATATCGGATTACTGTGCCAACCTATTCCACTATGACGCCACAAGCTGCCACTTGAATGGAAAGTGATGGAATAAGAAATATCCAATATTAATTTTGCATAAGACAAGCTGCGCTCAGCAAAGGATAAGTGAACTCTCCTCTGCACTCGCTTGGATTGTCTTTGCAATGAAAGAAAAAAGACGGGGCAGGAAAACGCAAATGTGAACCGATGAAACGGATTGCTCTTTTCCCGATAGTTCCCGATACTTCCCTGCTGTTCCCCACGGCTTTGAGAGGCACACGCACGTCATTACCTTTGCCGATGGAAACAGGAAAGACCTGAAACAACAAACAATAAAACAAGATAAGATTATGAACTATTACGTCATTACAGAAACCAATTGGGCAAAGCTGCGAGATGAAATCTTGAGCCTTGCAGAATGCTGCCACAAAGCATTCGGAGAAAAGAGCAAACACACCGACTGGCTGCACAACGGAGATGTGTGCAGGTTACTCAACATCAGCAAACGCACCTTGCAGCATTATCGTGATACGGGCGTGCTGCCGTTTACGCAAATCGGACACAAGTGCTATTACAAGCGCGAGGATGTGGAAGCATTGCTTCTTACGAAATTGAACAAACCTAAAAACAGACAGATATGATGGAAACAGCAAGAGACTTGAACATGGAGACGGACGAGATGCAGCTGGTTGTCTCAGCGTTGAGAGGTGTAGGAAAACGGATTGTGGAAGTGGCACAGACACACAAGCCACTCTTTGCAGGCGAACTTTTCCTCACAGGAAAGGAAGTGTGCGAGCGGCTGTATATCAGTCCCCGTACCTTGCAGGACTACCGAGACAGGAAGATTATACCCTACACGAAGTTTGCAGGGAAGATACTCTACAAGGCTTCGGACTTGGAAAGGATGTTGGAGGAGAATTACTATTTTAAGTCCATTTGAATTTAGTATTATAATTCGATTAAAATACCTATTAATAAGTATTGCCAGTATAGAATTCTTCCCATACCTTTGTATCCAAAATTGAATTAATGATGAAAATATCACACAGCCGCATAAAGGCAACAAATCGAGTAGGAGGAAAACGAAGTAGTTTTCTTCCTACTTTCGTTTTCCGACCTCTCACACCACCGTACATGCGGTCCCGCATACGGCGGTTCCTATTTTGGGGTGCCATTCGAGATACGTCCCCATTAAAGTAGCATACCCTGCTGCACGTAGATTGTTGTTACTTATTGCAGTTGCTAAAATAGGACTATTAGCTATATGCCAATAACCCTTACGAGTATTACCCCATTCGTATGCTTGGTATTTATTAATACCACATCTAATGAGGTTTGCCACTTTTGTCTTGACTTTCTTCCAAGCTTTCCATATACACATGCGTATTCTACGTCTTAACCATTCGTCTGTTTCAAGCAAGAGACGCTTCATATTGGCAAGGTGATAATAGCCAACCCACCCTCTTATGTATTCTTTCAGCTTTTGCTTTCTCTTGGCATATCCCCATCCATTGCTGCGACTTGTCAGTTCTTTCAACCTTGACTTCATCTTGGCTTTGGATTTTGGGTGCACAGTGAGTTGGCATTTGCCTTTCATCACATAAAAGGAGTAGCCCAGATATTTCACTCCACGTACATACGACACTACGGTCTTTTCCTTGTTGACTCTGAGATATAGAACATTTTCTATAAATCGGGTTATAGACTCCTTCACTCGCATTGCAGCCCTTTTGGACTTACAGAATATCATCGAGTCATCGGCATAGCGTACAAAGGGAAGCCCTCTGCGTTCAAGTTCTTTGTCCAATTCGTTGAGTATGATGTTACTCAACAACGGACTTAGCGGTCCTCCTTGGGGAGTTCCCTCTTCGCTCGCTTCAAACAAGCCTTTGTTCATTACACCACTTCGGAGATATTTGTGTATAAGACTGACCACTCTGCCGTCTTTTATCGTACGGCTGAGAATTTCTATGAGTTTGCTATGGCTCACGGTATCGAAGAAGCGTTCAAGGTCAAGGTCTACTACATATATGTAGCCTTCATTAATTATACTTTGCGCTCCTCGTATTGCGTCATGGCATCCTCTTCTCGGACGGAAGCCGTAGCTCGTCTTGGAAAATTGGTTCTCATAGATGGGGGTCAATACTTGGTTTATGGCTTGTTGCACCAAACGGTCTACTACTGTAGGTATTCCCAACAGGCGCATCTTGCCATTGTCTTTGGGTATTTCTACCCTTTTCACTGGGTTTGGACGGTAAGAGCCGTCCATCAAGGAACGGATGAGCAAGTCCTTATTGGTCAATAGCCATGGGAGCAACTGCTCACACGACATCTTGTCGATACCACCACAGCCTTTGTTTCTCATAACTGCCTTGTAGGCTCGGTTGAGATTTGAAGGGCTAAGGATTTGCTCGAAAAGGTGTTCCTTGTCGAATGGTACTTCCACGATGTTGTCTTCACACATCCACATGTAGGTCTGCACTCCCCCATACCATTCGGTTTCCGACCTATCTCTTTGGGGGCAGCCATTAACTTGGGATAATGTTTTCTGCATTCTTTCCTTCATGAGGTATGTTTCAATTACTATCGCTTGATTGTTAGGTTCAGCCCTTCATGCAACGTTATCGAGTATTGCACTACTATGGCGTCTGCTGACTTCTCACGGCAAGCTTTACTCCACTTCTTTCGTAAAAAAAACTATTTGAAGTGTCCGTGAGACCTCCTCGGATAAGGGCATTGTCTTTCCATCTTATACCCACTTCATTTACACCAACCGTTCCGAATAGCTATAGGGCTTTGATTTGTTTAGCAACCTTACCCACGGTCATATGCCTTGTATGAAGTTTCTGTTCGTTAGGTCAGATGTTTGCCGCCGGCTTCTTTCAGATTCCACCTCACGATGGACGCCCTTGCCTTTGGCTATGTAATTCCCGCTATTAAGGCTTACTCGGGACTTGCACCCGTTAGACAATACTCATGCCGAGCATACTAAAAGGAGCGTACTGTTTTTTAACAGTACGCTTTTTTTATGAACAAAACTGAACGATGTCCGTTAATAAAATAGTAATGAAAATATTAAAAGAAGATATAAGAAACAGAATTGTCACAGCTGCCCGCAATGAATTTATTAAAAATGGTTTTAGAAAAACTTCGATGCGAACAATTTCTGCAAAATCAGGAGTTGTCTTAGGTAATATATACAATTATTTTAAGACAAAAGATGATATTTTTTATGCTGTCCTTAGGCCTTTACTTGCTGTCTTGGATGGAAGGCTGTCCTCCTATCGCATAGAATCCAACAAAATAGACAAACTTCGTTTCTCTATACAAAGTCAAAAAGATTTGCTAAGAGAAACGCTTAAAATAATTTTCTTGTATAAAGAAGAATTAAAGTTATTGCTCTTTGAATCAAAAGGTACTTCTGTAGAATTTTTCCGTGAAAATTTTATCGAAGAACAAGTTGCAATAAGTAAAGAATATATTGATCAAATGCAAAAAGTCTATCCACAAATACAAACAAAAGTTTCGTCACTATTCTTTCGGATTTCCTCTTCTACATGGGTAACAATCGTCGGAGAGATTGTCTCAAATCCAGAAATCCGTAAAGAAGAGGCAAAACAGGTTTTGTCTGAATATATACGCTATAATACAGCAGGATGGCGAGAACTCATTAATCCATAAAATTATGAACAGATTATTCATCGTAACGATACTGTGTTTGTGTACAACAGTTTTGTCTGCCCAAAATATATTACGTGGGAAAATCATAGATAAAGAAACAGGACTTCCCATATTTGGGGCATGCATATCAATCAAAAATACAAAACAGAAAACAGTTTCTGACAAGACAGGCAATTATCAAATTGACATACCCTCAAATGGAACATGTATTGTTGAGGTTTCATTTGTTGGATATAAACGAGTAAGGCAAGTCATTGTATTAAACGGCAATATCACAAAAGACTTTTTCTTAGAATCATCAGCGAACGTCCTTAACGAAGTTGTAGTGAGGGGATCTTCCCAGCAGGCGGAAATAAACCGCATTCGGCAAAGTCCTATGGCTGTAACCGTAGTGGACGGATCCAAGCTGCGGGGACGTTCAAGCGGTATAGAAGAAATTCTTACACGCACGTCTGGCATCAAAGTAAGAAAGACAGGCGGATTGGGAAGTGCGTCGCGCATATCTGTACATGGTTTAGAAGGTAAGCGTGTCGCCGTATATATTAATGGGTTTCCACTCAACAGTCCTGACGGTTCTTTCGACATCAACGATATTCCAATAGATGTGATCAAATATATAGAGGTGTACAAGGGTATTGTGCCTGCAGAATATGGAGGCGACGGATTAGGAGGAGCCATCAATATTGTGACACGTGAGGATGAATGCGACCTAGTAGGATTCACGCAGGAATTGGCATCATTCGGAACATCCAAGACACTTACAAGTGCTCAAAAGCTTTTTGCAAAGTCAGGCATATTATTTAATGTTGCTTTCTTTAAGAATAAATCCAAGAACAACTACACGATGTCATGGCCAGTATTCGAAACAAACCTGCCAGTCTCAGAATACAGAAAGGTAAGACGAAATAATGACTATTATGACGCAGACTTCTATCATGTCGGCATTGGTTTTAGAAAGTTATACTTCGATAAACTGGATTTGGAATGCGCCTTCTACAGAAATAAAAAAGGTATACAGTCTCTTAACTTTGATTCGCAGCATGCCTATATGAAAGGCTTTAATATAATGCCCACTTTGCATATAGAAAAAGACGACTTCGTCTTTAAAGGTTTGGAAATGAAATCATCCCTTGTTATTCCTATTATACAAACGAGCCTGATAGACACGACAACAACAAGAAGACAATGGGATGGAACCATCACTCAGGCAATGGGGGAAACAGAAGATAATCTTCTTAATGAATCCCATAACCGGCAATTTGAATTACGAAACAAATTTAATTTAAAATATACATTTGGACAACATACATTCAACATAAATGATCAACTTGCTCTTTCGGACTACCGTCCTAAAGATGAACGCATGAATGACTATCTCGGGTTCGATCCTAGCTCGTTTCCCAGCAAAATGATTTCAAACAATATCGGACTCTGTCATTTGTATGCCTCTTCCAATCATCGTTTTCAGAATTCCTTGACGATAAGCATTTACTATCTGAAGTCAAAAATCTTTAGAACAAGCGATGCCTTGTCGAAAGCCCAAATGAAAGATGCATCAGCTCCCAAACAGACAAGTGTGAACAAAACGTACTACGGATTTAGTGAGGGAGTGAGCTATGAGTTTTGGGAAGGCGTGAGGGGAAAGTTCTCGTTTTCACACAATGTGAGACTCCCTGACACAGGAGAACTTTTCGGTAACGGAATGAGCATCAAGCCATCAGTGAACTTACTGCCTGAAATTGGAGATAACCTGAACGTTGGAACCATCATAGATACAAGAAATGTGATGGGACTTACCCGCGTGCAGTGGGAAACAAACTTCTATTACATGTATATCCAAAATATGATAAGGCTTTTCCCCGCTGATATCCGTTCCATCTACACAAACTTGGGAAAGACGAGCACGATGGGATTTGATACCGATTTGAAAGTAGACGTGACACCAAACATCTATACATATTTCAATCTTACACTACAGGACATTCGAGACCGACAGAAATGGTTAAACGATGCAAAAGGAACGGATAATCCCACATATAATAAACATGTACCCAACATACCGTCTTTCTATTTCAACTATGGTTTGGAGTATCATGCAGAAAATTTACTGGGGCGAAATGAACTGTCTAGAATTTATATGGATGTGTCCCATGTCGGAGAATTCGATTGGGGATGGCAAATGAGCACACTGTCCGACCAGCGTAAAAAATGGATTATCCCCTCCAACGATGTGTTTACCATAGGCCTTCAACAATCCTTTTGGCACAACAACATTTCATTGAGTTTCGAAGTTGAGAACATCTTTGACAAGGAGAACTATATGGAATTCAAGATGCCACTGCAAGGACGCACTTTTAAAACAAAATTGCGTTTTAATCTGTTCCGCGACAAAACATCGGGCGGAGCAATGAGTTTGTAATATATTACCAATTTAAAAACAAATAAAATGAAACATTATTTTTTAATCGCAGCCCTTGTGTTGCCATCTCTTGTAGGTCTCACCTCATGCGGAAAGGACTCTCCGGACTTTCCTCCCTCTACAAAATCTGAAGTAGGATTTGTACACAGCGTAAACATCGGAGAAAACACATATATTAGCCTGTTCAAGGATTTGAGTGTTGGTTCACTCAATACAGACAACGCATTAGTGCTTCCGAAGGGGGCATTCACATTCGTGTATAAAAATAAGATATATGTGACAGATACAGAACACCTCTACAAGTACATCCCTAAGGGTGGAATCCTTGTTCAAGAAGGAAACACCATGCTATTTCCAAGTGGCGCAAAGGCCACATATATTACATTCTTATCCGAGAAGAAAGCCTACGTTTCTTGTCTTGGATTAGGAAAGGTGTGGATTATAGATCCGTCCTCCATGACAAAAACAGGAGAAATAGATTTATCTGGCTATTCCTTGGGGAAGTTGGCTGGCGACAATAATCCTGAACCATGTGCTTCCATCATCAGAGACGGCATCTTATACGTGACGCTCTGCCAGTTAAAATCTGCCTACTCATGCGAGAAGGGAGCACATATAGCCTTAATAGATACCAAGACCGATAAGCCCATCAAAATGATTAGTGACCCTCGTGCTACAATGGCCTCCTCTATGACCCCCGCTGGGGATCCATTCGTGGACGAAAAGGGTGACATCTATTTCTATTGCGTAGCTATGTTTGGATACCAGCCTGGGGTCAAGGAAGGATTCTTGCGCATTAAGAAAGGGGAGCAAGACTTTGACAACTCATACTGCTTCACCCTTGCAGACGTAAACTTAGAAGGAGTAAAGGGGAACAGAACATCGTATGCTTATAATAAAGTGTATGGTGGAAACGGAAAGGTTTATGGATACCTTAACATTCCCGGAGCGGCAAGCAATCCACCTGACTACGTTCATGACAAATCATTTCAAGCCTTTGAAATTAATCTATACAATAAGACTTGCAAGAAGATGAATTTTTCTGGAACTGTAGGCTGGGCCACATCCATCTGCAAGTCTGGCAATAATATCATCTTCGGCATGTCAACAGACCAAGGCATGGGCTACTCTGTCTATCACATGGATGATGGAAGCTATGAAAAATTGAAGGTAAAGGTTTCTGGAGCACCCTACATGTTGCATGAGCTTAAATAGTTGCCATAAAATATATTGGATACAAACTCAACATCTGAAAGGATGCGAACTTCTTGATTAGAAACTTTAATCTCCCTCAAAACAAGAAAAAGAGCTGTGTCGTTACTCATTATAGGGTTTGATACAGCTTTTTTAGTTTATGTGTTATAAACTATAAATTCTCATGGTTGTGCTTTTAGTTTTTATACACTGTCAATTCAGTTTTAATAAAAATCTTTCTTTTGTAGTAGCGTCGTAAATAATTGAAAGAATATTCGTATATCAATAAAAATCTTTAATCCTTTTTCTTTCAACGTATTATACCTTATTGTAGTTATGTAGTAAGATATAATCAATGAAAGAAAAAGAAAATATAATCATCAGGTATCCGTCTTTCCTATTAAGAATATCGGTGTTATTATGGATGTAGGTTTCTGCAATCTCTGACATACATGTTTCCTGAAGAAGTGTGCTTCCGTACTGTCCAATTGATAAGACAAAGCGATGATGATTGTGAGTGGATAAAGCGGAGCATATCCTCGCAGTCGTCCGTTCACGTAGACTTCCTGCTCCCCTGTATCCCTTTCGTCGGGTTGCAGGGGAGAGACTTTTAGTAGAAGTTGCAGACGATAATTGAGCTTCCTCCATGTTACACTAAAGAAATCCACTAGTTCACTCTCTGTCATGGCTATTTCGCCTTTGCCTTTGCAAGTGATTTGCATATTATCGCCCCACTCGAAATAACTGCGGTCTCTTTTTATTTGATGGTGATTGACATTCATACGGTTTCCTCCTTCGTTTCTTTTGTCTGATGTTTCCTTATCAACCTGTCCATATCCTCCGAAATCTTATTGTCTGTCACCTGTGCGTAGATTTGAGTACTAGATATAGAGGCATGCCCCATCATCTTGGCAATGCTTTCGATGGGTATTCCTGCACTTAAACTCATTGTACCGAAAGTGTGCCTTGCCATGTGGTAGGACAACCGTTCTCTGATGCCACACGCCTTACCCACGATGCTCAGCTTTGCACTCATCACGCTACGGCTACAAGCACAGTGAAAGATAAAGTCGTCACCTTTTTCTTTCACCATCTGCATTTCTTTCATGCTGGGTTGTTCTTCCTTACATTGATTGATGATGGCCTCCGCTATGGGGTGTAGTGGCACAATAAACTCCACCTTTGTCTTCTGCCTTTCTTTACGGATATATTTCTGTCCGTCGGCTGCCGTTTGAATGTGTCCAAATTGCAAATGTTCCATATCAGCAATAGCCAAGCCCGTAAAGCATGAGAAGATAAACATCCGTCTTGCTTGTTCTGCTTCCTTATCTATTACTCTCAATGCCATGAGTTTGGCAACATCGCTCTTTTGCAGAAAGCGTATCTTCTGTTCCGCTTTCTCATACTTGGCATTTTCAAAGGGATTACAGCGAATGAGCCTTTGACTGACCGCACGATACATCAGCCTACTCAGCCAACAAAGATAGCGATTCATGGTTGCTGTTGCCAAACCTCGCTTTTTCAGATAGAAACGGTATTCTTCAAACAAGTCTTCCGGTATAGTGGCTATGACTATATCCGTCATTCCCTTATCCTTTACAAACTCCGTAAGTAACTTATCTGAATAGAGAAGATTCTGATAGGTTCCCTCAGCTCTTGATTTGCCCACGCACACTTTAACGGACAGCAATTCTGCCTTGCTCATGGCAAGGAGTGTTGTCGGCATGGTGGCTATCCCCTGCAAACGGTTCTTGAGCAGTTCCACGCTTACCACTCCGTCCTTTATCAATATCTCCTGATAGGTCTTTTCTACAAGTTCTTTGAACTCGCCGATTCTTTGATTGGTTTTCTTGTCGGTTGTCAGTCCTTTCCTGCTGTTCCACTCGGAGGACTTGCACTGCTCACCTGTGGTGATAGCAGTGCTCTTACCATCTATGGTGATACGGCAGTGAATAGCAGTCTTGCCGTCTGCCTTTGTTTTCTGTCTGTTGATGTAAAACAATATCTTGAATGTACTTCTCATAAAAAATCTTGGTTAAATGGTTAAACGTAAATCCTCAGTGAAAGAGAGGAAACGGTTAAACTCCTCAAAGAGTTTCTGTGGGGTAACCTTCGCATAACGTTCAGTCATACTTACATTCGTATGTCCCAGCATCTTGCTGACCGTTTCAATAGGAACGCCCTGTTCCAAGGTGATAAGTGTGGCAAAGGTATGTCTTGCCGTGTGCGAGGTAAAGGGAAAAGATATACCTGCCCGTAATCGCAAGGCTTTGAGACAAGACTGATAAGTGGGATATTTGATATGGGGGAGCAGTGTTTCCCTTTCATCGCTGTGCATTTTCTCTATTAACCGAACAGCTTCCGGCAATAACTTGATACGACAAAGCACGCCCGTCTTTTGTCTGTTGAACTTCAACCACAAACTGCCTGCATCATCACGAACAAGGTGCTTCTTGCTTAGTTCCATCAAATCACAATAGGCTGCACCAGTATAACAGGCGAAGAGAAACACATCACGAGCAGTTTCCATTTCTTTTTCCAATTCATCAAAGCGGAGTGCCTTCAACTTGTCCAATGCTTCTTGGTCAAGTGCCTTGGGTACTTTCTTGTCTCCCCGTTCTATATGGACTTTGTCAAACAGAAGCGTATCAGCCAGTCCCTCACGATAAGCCAGCCTACAGACGGTCTTCAAATCTGCTGCAGCTCTGAAAAATGTGCTTTGCTGATGCCCGAGTTCACTAAGACAGAATGCTTGCAATTCGTAGATGAAGTTTTCTGTCAACTGCGAGAATGCCAAATCCGAAACATGATACTTCTTCTGTATAAACTCCTGCAATCGTTTTCGAGTGGAGTGATAGGCAGACATAGAGTCCCTCTTGATGTCTATACCGATATGACTCTCTTTCTCCTTGATGAGCATTTCCAGTCTCTCGATGAGCATACATCGTGCCTGCACACAGCCTTGAAACTGTTCCTTTACATCAGTTGCATCAAATGGCTGTCCTTTGGCAATTAGCGACTGATAGGTAGATTGAATGGAAAGCAACAAGTTCTCCAACCTTCCGTTAATCTCCACCGCCTCACGGCTCTTGCCGTCCATCCTGCTCTCACGGGAATTCCACAAGTCGGGGTTGCAGGAAAGTTTACAACTGAACTGTGCAATACTCCTTCCAAGTGTTATCCGCCCCATAATCGGGGCTTTACCTGATTTGCCTATACCGCTCTTTTTAAGGTAGAGCAACACCTTCATCTTCTCTGTTTTCATACGCTTTAATATTTGTGGGTAAAATTACCCGAATTAAAGCGCTCCTCACTTACGCAGAAAACTGCCGACCGAAGCAACAGCCACACGAGCGAAAATAATTCAGTTACCGAATACTGCACCATCGTTACCTATATCAAAACAAGGTAAC
The DNA here is from genome assembly GCF_000218235.1 of Hallella multisaccharivorax DSM 17128. Taxonomy (GTDB): domain Bacteria; phylum Bacteroidota; class Bacteroidia; order Bacteroidales; family Bacteroidaceae; genus Prevotella; species Prevotella multisaccharivorax. Next base: position 2,019,049 of record NZ_GL945017.1, read on the forward strand.
ACTCTGGTAACTGAACTTCTGCCTAAATCTGCATGTTTCTGCCCTTTACAAATAGAGCAGTATTATGCTGATTTATGTATTTCCTCCTCATTATCAGTTAGTTTACATCAGCTTCGATATTTCTTCTTTTTCATTGATTAGTTACACTGTAATCGCATTGCCTTTACACTGTAATCGCATTGCCTTTACACCGTAGACGCATTGCCTTTACGGTGTAGACGCATTCTTCGTCATGCTATTGCTATGACTGATAAAACGGGGATTAACAAGACAACCGTTGTCTTCCTTCCGGAAAACAACGGTTGTCTTGTCTGCTGAGCCTCTTGTCGGATTCGAACCAACGACCCCGAGATTACAAATCACGTGCTCTGGCCAACTGAGCTAAAGAGGCAGGTGGGCAAGCGATTCTTATCGCGCCGCTACAACCACGTACCCTTGCTACGTTCCCGTCCTGGGGGATTCCGAGGGAGCTGGCCGTAAGAGACTTGCCCGTATTCATTGAGAGGCCTTGCCCTCAAATGCAGGTGCAAAGGTAAGACAAATTGAGAAATAAAGAAAAATTATCACGACAAAAAAAGAAGATTTAACATAATTTTCCGGCTACCCTCACTCATCTACCTCCTAAAATGCGTACCTTTGCAGGCATAATATGATTAACGTCACATCTCTTATACAGCTGAAGGCCTTTGCCCGGCAGGATGGGGTCCTGCTTTTCCTTTTGTGGATTGCATCGTTTGCAGTCATTGTCACGAACCCCGCCTCATCGTGGGGCGGACTGCTTGCCATGGCCACGCCCTTTCTCGTCGGCTGGTTGCTCATACGTTTCCGCAATAATGCTCTCGACGGTGCCATTTCATTTCGACGCGGCCTTGCTTTCTCGCTCTATACGTTCTTCTACGCGTCCATGCTTTTCGCTGTGGCACAGTATGTCTACTTCCGTTTTCTCGACAAAGGCACCTTTCTCAATATGCTCATAACCAACGTCAAGACGCTGGAACCCGTCTACCGTGCCCAAGGCGTCCCCGTGAGAGAGTTGGAGCAGTCGCTCACCATGATCGGACAGCTGTCACCCATAGAGATCGCTTTCGTCTTCATGATGCAAAACGTCTTTCTGGGCTTCCTGCTCAGCTTCCCCATTGCATGGATAGGCAGAAAAAAGCCGATGGAAAAAATGGGTAAGATGGGAAAGGATATCAACCCATAAGAAACAATCAGAGAAATGGACATATCAGTAGTTATTCCCCTTTTCAACGAAGCAGAGTCACTGCCAGAGCTGCACGCCTGGATCCAGCGTGTGATGGCGGCCAACGGCTTCTCGTATGAAATCATCTTCGTCAACGACGGCTCTACCGACAACTCCTGGCAGGTTATCAGGCACTTAGCAGAGAGAGACCCGAACATACACGCCATCAAGTTTCGCCGTAACTACGGCAAGAGCCCGGCGCTCTACTGCGGCTTCAAGAAAGCTGAGGGCAATGTGGTCATCACCATGGACGCCGACTTGCAGGACTCTCCCGACGAGATCCCAACACTTTATCAAATGATCACTAAAGAAGATTACGACCTCGTTTCCGGATATAAAAAGAAACGTTACGATCCTTTGTCGAAGACCATCCCTACCAAGCTCTTCAATGCCACTGCACGCTGGATCAGCGGAGTGCACAACCTGCATGACTTCAACTGCGGCCTCAAGGCTTATCGCCGGGATGTGGTGAAGAATATTGAGGTGTACGGGGAGATGCACCGATACATCCCCTATTTGGCTAAGAACGCGGGGTTCGACCGCATCGGAGAAAAGGTGGTGCATCATCAGGCACGTAAATACGGACACTCGAAGTTTGGCATCAACCGTTTCTTCAATGGCTATCTCGACTTGCTGACGCTATGGTTTCTCACCAACTTCGGCAAGAAGCCAATGCATGTCTTCGGCTTCATCGGCTCTGTGATCTTTGTCATCGGCTTCATCTCACTCGTTTGGCTCATCGTGGAGAAAGCCATCGCTCTTCACCACGGCATCTACGGCGACCTGCTTGCCGACCATGCCTCATTCTATATCGCGCTGACAGCCCTCATTCTCGGCTTCCAATTCTTCGTCGCCGGATTCCTTGGCGACCTGATAAGCCGGCAAAACCCACAGCGTAACGACTACCAGATAGAAGAGACCATCTGAACATGAGGAAGCTCCTGTATTTACTCATCATCGCGGCCCTCTTAGGTGCCTGCTCTACCGTGGACTGCCCGCTCAACAACACCGTCTACACCTACTATGTCCTCCGTGGACCGGTGAGGACGCTGCCCGACACGCTTACCATTTCCACGCGTACGGGCAACGGCGCTGACTCTGTGCTCATCAACAAGCAAGTCAACACCGACTCTTTTTCCTTGCCCGTCAGCTATACCCGAAACGAGGATGTGCTGGTCTTCCAAACCAATCACCTCCTCGACACCATCAGTATAGAGAAAACCAACATACCCCATTTCGAATCAGTGGACTGCGGAGTCAACTATTTCCACACCATCACCGGTGTGAAATTCACCCGACACGCCATCGACTCGGTGGTGATCCATCATAACAGCGTCAACTATGATGTTTCTCAAAAACATTTCTATATTTATTTTAAGGAGTATCGCCAGTAGTCTGTTGCTGTTGTGTGCCTTCACTGCAGAAGCCCAGCGGCCACAGACAGGACAGCAACGGCTCACAAAAGACGAGCAGCTCCGCCTGCGCATGAAAGCCATTGACGACTCTATACCCTGGTGGCGAGGCGTCGAGGTGAAAGCCGATCTCATAGGGCCCATCCAGCGAGGCGTATCGTCAACGGGACAATACGAAGCTGGCGTAAGGCTCAATCTCAAGGACAAGTATTTTCCCGTTGTAGAACTTGGATGGGGAGAGGCTGACGAAAGCAATGCCGTTACCGGCATCCACTACAAGACGTCAGCACCGTATGGTAAGATAGGAATGGACTTCAATGTCATGAAAAACAAGCATGATATCTACCGGCTCTATGCCGGTATGCGCTATGCTTACACCAATTTCAAGTTTGATATCGACCATCCCGACGTCATCGATCCTGTGTGGGGCGACAAGGTGCCATTCTCAATGCATGGCGTGAAAGCCTATTACCACTGGCTGGAAGCCGTATTTGGCACGGATGCCAAGGTTGTGGGGCCTGTACGCCTTGGCTGGACCATCCGCTATCTGAGACGTCTGGTCCACGACGATGGTGATATCGGCAACACATGGTATGTGCCCGGATTTGGAAAGCAAGGCTCTTCGCACGTCTGGGGAACCTTTGAAATCCTGGTAGAACTGTAGGCTGCCACCTGATAGCCGTGACAAACGTTCGAGTACAGTGCCTCGGGGGGCAACCCCATCATTATTAAACAACAACACATGAAAAAGAAAAACATATTCAAGATTCTCTTTCTCACAGTGCTCACCGTGGCTTCGGTCATCATCATATGGAACCAGCAAACCACACCTTATCAGCACAACACAGGATTCATCTTCGGCACGACTTACAGCATCACCTATCAGAACAACAAAGACTTGCAGGCTGAGATAGAAGCAGAGATGAACGAGGTGGACGCGGCGTTGTCGCCCTTCAATAAACGCAGTATCATCACAGCCGTCAACAATAATCACCAGGTAAAACTCAACCAAAAGTTCATGCAAGTGTTCAATCTTGCCGAGAACATATCCCATGAGACCGATGGCGCTTTCGACATTACGGTGGCGCCATTGGTCAATGAATGGGGATTTGGATTCAGAAAGGGCGTGAACCCGACTAAACACGTCATCGACTCACTGCGCCAAATCGTAGGCTACCAGAAGGTTGCGCTCATCAATGGTAAGGTCGTCAAGAAAGACCCACGCATCAATCTGGACTGTTCGGGCATCGCCAAGGGTTATGGATCCGACTGCGTAGCCAATCTTCTGCGCCGCCACGGCATTGAAAACTTCATGGTTGAGATAGGTGGTGAGATTGTCACAGCAGGTGTCAACCCCGACCGCGTGCCATGGAAGATCGGCGTGACCAAACCCGTCGACAACCCGACACAACAAAATGGGGAGTTGCAGACGGTACTTAACGTCACTGATAAAGCCATGGCCACGAGTGGGAACTACCGCAATTTCTATTACAAAGGTGGCCGAAAATATGCCCATACCATCGATCCCAAGACCGGATACCCCGTGCAGCACAATATCCTTTCGTCCACGGTGATTGCCGACAACTGCGCTACGGCAGACGCTTACGCCACAGCCTTCATGGTGTTAGGGCTCAATAAGGCCAAAGCCATTCTTCAACGCCATCCCGAATTGATGGCCTACTTCATTTACAGCGACAAAAACGGAAAGAACACAGTGTGGTTCTCTCCTTCCATGAAAAAAGCCATTGCCCAATGAAGTGGGATTTATTAGCCTCATTGCCGCTTTTTATAGGCATGAGCCAAACCGAGCTGGAAAACATCTTGACACATACACGCATCGACTTCCAGAAAGTAAAGACGGGGGAAGTCTTTGTCAAGAGAGGTGACAAATGCGGGCGGTTGCTCATTGTCACACAAGGGACGATCCTGTGTCAGGCACGATCCGACGATGGAGCCTATAGCATTGAGGAGACGCTTGCGGCACCCATCATTCTGCAAGCTGACGGCATTTTCGGCAGATTCCAGCGTTATACGCATACGATAAAGGCTGTGACGGCTGTCAACGCCATCATCATTGAAAAGGAAGAAATACAGAAAATGCTGGCCGACTCACTTATCTTTCGCCTTAACCTCGCCGGCTTTCTCTCGACCCGACTACAGAAAAGAGAGCAGGATTTATGGGAACAGCTTTTCGTTCCACACGGACAAACACAAGCTGAAAAAGGCAACAGCACGCTACTGCACCGTATCAAGACCTTCCTACAACAGCGGTGCCTGTCACCTATAGGACATAAAGTGGTCCACATTAAAATGACTACTTTGGGCAATATCCTCGGTCAGAGACGCCAAAACATCTCGCGCATTCTCAATCAAATGCAAGAAGAAGGGCTCGTCAGACTTTCCAGATCCAAGATAGATATCCCCGATCTACAGAGACTTTAACGCTATCTTGACTTCTTGCCTAAAGCGCCATAGACAATCTTGGCGATGAGCGGGCGGGATGTCTCTTCCGTGAGACCGTGGCCGAGGCGTCCGTAGATAAACGGGACTTCGAGACCCTTAATACAATAATGTGTGATGTCGGCCACCATATCGATATTTTCAATATCAAACTCGCCGTCAGCTTTTCCCTCCGCATACACCTTTCGGAACAGTTCCATCTCGTCTTCATCGAAGTTCTTGCGTACTTTCTCCACCGTCCAGATATTTCTGAAGAACTCCGCACGAAGGTTTCCATTGCGAACCACGGTTTCCTTAATAGATGTCAGATGGGTATAGATCAGCTCTATAACCTTATCCTGCGGGGGAATCCGCTTGGAAGCCACTTCGTCGAGCTTGTCGCTCAACCGCTCCAACTCTGACTCGATGACCGCGTAGTAAATATCCTCCTTACGGCTAAAATAGGTGTAAAGCGTACGGCGACCTTTACCTGACGCCACAGCAATATCATTCATCGTGGTGCCATTAAGACCCTTCTTGGCAAAAAGCTGGCGCGCCACGTCAACCAGTTTTTGCCGTGTCTTGGATATCGACATTGAATTATCTTTATATAACTGCACGAGTACTGCACATTGATATACTGTGTGCAAAATTATCATTTTTTGATGAGACCGGCAAGCATGCGGGCAGAAAATAACGATATATATGACATTTTTTAAGGTTAGAACGATTTGTGTCCCTTCTTCGACTGATATGCACCCCCCATGAGAGCCCTTTTTCAAGTAACCTTGCGGCGAACTGAAATGCTAAGACAACCGGGCCGTATGGGAACGGAGAATTAGTTCTCTATTATTCACACTATTTCCTATAAAATCTGAAAAAAAATATAAGAAAAAGTTGTCTATTATAGAGAGAATGATTAACTTTGCATACATTTCCATTTTTGATGCAAGTGTGTAATTATAACGATAGTAAGATGGTAGTTGCAAAAGGGCAGGGAAATATAAATATCCTAACTCTTTTTAACTCGTTATGTTTGGTTAGCTCAGATATTTTGCTAACACACACACACACACACACACACACACACACACAGGCGCTACTGGTGTAACTTTTCTCCACAACATCTTCTTATACGCGCGCGTGAGACACGGCGCATCCCCTTTAGACAAAGGACATATATGTGGTTCCTTCGCCTGAATTCTTGTATCCCTTTGCGAAGGCTTGTCATTTGATATAAGCTTGGTCATTAGGGGGTATTCTACCATAAATGATGTTTAAATAATAATAAACCAGAATATTTATTTTATCAAGAAAATGAGAAAAAAGAAACTTTTATTTCTGTTGTTGTCGTTGATAATGTCGGCGACAGGAGCACATGCTCAGACAGTGGGAACAAGATTCAAGGTTGGTGATATAACCTATCAGATTTCCGCCAAGGATTTAAATAATCCTGCCAATAACACGGTGTCCATCTATGAAATTGGAGGCAGCGGCATTGTGAATGTTCCGGGGTCGGTTACCAACGAGCAGGATCACGAGAGCTATAAAGTTACCTCGGTAATTCCATGGATTCCCAATCAAATCAAGACCGGAGTTACAGAAATCGTGTTTCCTGAAACTTTGACATCTATCCCGCGCGGTTCTTTCAAGCAGTGTGACAACCCGACCTTTACCAAGGTTACCATTCCTGCCTCATGCACCAGCATTGGACCCGAGGTGTTCATCGTGAATCCCAGTTTTAAGGAGTTTGTAGTGAAGCCCGGTAACCCGAACTACAAGGCAGAGAACGGCGTACTCTACAGTGCCGACGGCAAGACCCTACACATGTGTCCTCCCGGAAAGGAAGGAGACCTGTTTATTCCAGAGGGCGTAACCAAGGTAGAAGTTTGGGGAATTGGTCAATGCACCAAGTTAGGGAAGATTTACATTCCTTCTACCTTAACAGAATTCTATGGACCTTCTTTCGTGTGTTCGGGGCGAGAATATGAGGTGAGCGAGGCCAATCCCCGACTCAGCACCATCGACGGTGGCGTGCTCTGCAACAAGAACCGGGACGCCATCATCAGTTATCCGCACCATCATAGAGGCAATGCCAGTCCGCACCCCTATACCATCCCCTCAAGAATCAAGACCATTGGGCGAATGGCTTTCTATGTAAGCAATGTAAGTGAGCTGCACCTGAATAAAGTGGAAACCGTCAGTCCGACGGCCTTCCAGTACTCCTATGCACTGACAACCATAAACATCGGACCCAACGTGAAGGACATCGGTGAGTCAGCTTTCTCAGGCTGTGCCAAGCTAACACACATTAATGTAGACACCAACAATCCCTCTTACAAGGCCGTTGGTGACGTGCTGTTCAATAAGGCTGGTGACCACTTGATGCTGTGTGCCACAAAGAAGTCCGGCGACTACACGGTTCCTGCTGGCGTCAAGTATATTGACGACCATGCTTTCCTCGGTACAACAGACTTGACAACCATTACCGTTTCGAAAGATGTGGAGGAAATTGGGATTAATGCTTTTACCGGCAGTGCTATCAAAGCCATCAACATTGAGAGTGGCTCAAAGTTGAAGACCATCAAGAGTGAGGCTTTTTCCCAGGCGAACTCCCTGACCAAAATAACGATTCCTGCATCTGTAACAACGATACAGCCCAAAGCGTTCACCTCCATGGACGCTTTGAAGACGGTAACATTTGAGGGCGGCTCACGGTTAGAGGAGATTACTAAAAATTCTTTCAGCAACAATAAAAACTTGGAGAATGTTGTCTTTGCCGGCAACAGCAGCTTGAAAACCATTCAGCTGGAAGCGTTTGCCCATGATCCAAAACTGAGATCATTTGAGATGCCCGCTTCCGTGACCTCCATCGAGCAAGGTGCTTTCCTCGATACACCGTCACTGACCACCGTTACTTTCAAGGCTCCGGCATCCATCTCAACCATCGGACAAGGTGCCTTCGCTTACAGCGGCATCACGAACATCACACTGCCCGAGAGCGTTACAAAGATAGAGCAGCAGGCCTTTGACAACTGCCAGAAACTGAAGACCATCAACATCCCCAAGAATGTATCAAACATTGAAACGGGTGCTTTCAACTTCTGTGAGTCTCTTACTGCAATCAATGTCGATAAAGACAATTCAAGCTACTCTTCCCTCGACGGAATGCTTTGTTCCAAGGATAAGAAGACACTTGTTACTTTCCCGGCAGGTAAGGCAGATACCAAGTACACCCTGATTCCTTACTTTACGACTGTAGGGCAGTACGCCTTTTATTCCAGCGACAAGGTGACGAACATCACCTTCCCAAAGAGTGTGACCGGAATCAAGACCCGTGCCCTTGCGCTCTGTAAGAATCTGAAGTCGCTTAGCTTCATGGGCACCGACAATGTTCCCACGCTGGATGCCGACATCTTGTACCAGTCAACAAATCCAAAGGACGTCACGATCTTCGTTCGCAAGAAGTGGTACGAGAGCAACAGATCTGTCGTGGATAACTACAACAACATGTTCAAGGAGGTTCATCCGTCATTCGTCTCCGCAGCCGGCTACGACCGTGGTACAGAGTTCTTCCCGACATCAACCGACAATGTAGGCGTCATCAGCTTCTACACACCACGCACCTCCGTCATCATTGACAAGAAGGCCAAGGAGAGTGCAAACACTGATGTTTACGGCAAGGCTTGGCCTGAAAAGACCTACACGGTCAGCTCAGTTCTCGACTTCGCCTATCAGAACGATACCAAGGTAAAGGCTATTGTCATGCTTGCTGACATCGGTTCCATCGGACTGGATGCCTTTAGGGCCGGCACACAGCTTAAAGGACTGTATTTCGTTGGCAACACGCCGGCGACTCTCAATTCCATAGGCTATGAAATGCCTGATGACTATCCCTTCAACGACAACCAAAGTATCTATGTCAAGAAGAGTAAGGTAGATGACTATAAAAAAGTATGGGGACAGGGCCATACGCTGAATATTACCTACAGGATACCGCAGACTACCAGCAGGAACGGTGGCTCAGTGTGCTTCCCCTTCGATGTGGTTTATCCGCAGAACTTGGGCGACAATGACATCAAGCCATACGTTCCGATGGAGTACACTCATGCCTACGACACAGGCAATCCGTTCGTAAAGGCTTACAGCATTGACAACTATTACGTTCCGGCCTTTGTCGGCGCACTCATCCGCAGCAAGGAGACTGCTTCGGTAAACTCCTACTGCCGGATGGACGAGACGCAGGCACACGACAAATCGGCCCTGACCAACCTCGGCTACAACGAGACAGGCAACAACTGCATGATGGGAGCCGTGGAAGATACCCTTATTCAGAATGTGAACGGCTACCAGTATTATGCCTTCAGCAAGAGCCAGGGCAAGTTTGTCAAGCTCGAGGCCGGTGTCAATTTCCCCTATTTCAAGGCTTACCTCCGCATGGCCGGCCAAACACCTTCTCATGCCATGGGATTCATGATTGTCTTTAATGACGGTTCGACTGTTACCGGCATCGATGGCCCGACAGATGCAACTGAGGGGGAGGATACTCCTTATTACAATCTGGATGGCATGAGAGTCAACAAGCCGACAAGAGGTATTTACATTCACAATGGCAAGAAAGTAATTATTAAGTAAATGGAGGAACGAAGAATGAAAAAAACAGTATATGCGAAGCCATTCACAGAGGTAATTGCAGTGAATAATTACGCTTTGATGGAAACATGGAGTATCGGTGTCAACAACGACCATACCATTGGTCCCGGCGACGAGGGCGACATCGGTGCTAAAAAAGGCTGGTTTATCGAGGAACCGGAAGATAGTTTAAAGAATTATAATCCTTGGGAGGACTAATCATATTATTAATTTTCGGGAGGTGACATCCATAGTCTCCTCCCGAAATTATTAATAAAGGCGTAAGAGAATATTTCAAGGAATTTGGTGACATACCCGGCGTCTATCTCAAGCGAATCAAGGGAGATCAAAAATGAGCAGAGACGGTCACGCCGTCCCTATCATCTTCACTTTCTCCTCGAACTCGTCACGTTTGCCGAGGGCACCGTTGCGTACCTTTGCGCGGTAGTTGTAGATTGTGTTGACCGAGTAGTGGAGGCATTCCGCAATTTTCGTACTGTCGTCCATGCCCAGGCGGATAAGGGCGAAGACACGGAGTGGGGTGTTGAGGCGTGAGGGATCAGGAAGCACAAACTGGGCATCAGGGCGCAACAGTGCGTTGATTTGGTCAACAAAGGAAGGGAACAGATTGAGAAACGCGTCGTCGAAATGTTGGTAGAGAGCCTCCATATCCTTGCTTTTCATACCAGCCGTACGCGTCAGCTCCAACACTTTGTCGTACTGATGGTTTTTCACCATCCTGTTGACTGACAGCCTCAGCTTGTCGAGTTTGTCGATGTAGAGTGAACACGTGGTGAGGAATCGTCCGATGTAGGCTTCTTTCACGCGGCTGCTCTCGTCAAGCTGACGGTTCGCATTAGCGAGTTGTTGTCGTTGCCGCATCATGTAAGCCAGGGAGACGATGAGCACGACCGACAACATACTGACGAGTACAACGAGGAGGGCGAGTTGCCGGTTTGTCTGTGCCTCTTTCTCCTGAAAGTTGCTGTCGATGTTGCGCAATATCGGTGATATCTGCCAGTTGCGCACGCGTGCCCCGAAGAGGTTGGCAAACTGCCAGGCGTAGTCGATGTAGCGGTGGGAGCGGTCGATGTCACCACTCTTGTCAAGCTTGTCGGCAAGGATCCACAATGAGGCCTGGTTAGTCACGGCATTGCGTACGTCAGCCAACGCCGACTCCGTGAGCCAGTAGAGGGCTTCGTTCTCACACCCCATGCCCTCTAATTCCACATAGCGGAAATAGGCGACGATGGCGTAAGCGTGACTGCCTTTTGACGCAAGGCGCAGACGAAGGTCGTTGTATAGTAGCGCACGGGCGAAATCCTTGCGGCTGGAGCATGTTATCTCACGCTTCATCAGCACCGCCTCACTCGAAGCAGGATAGACAGCATACATGGAGTCGCGGTAACTGTCGGCCTTGTGAAAGAACTGCGTGCGGAGAAGTTTGTCGCCCGTATAAGAGGCCATCTCCCCATAAACGTGATTCAGCGCGTAGTAGTAGTTCTGCCAGCCTGTCCTGTCAAGCTCCTTGCGGTTAAGCTTGCTGAGAGTCGTCAGCGCCTCAGGATAATACCCCGCGATAGAGAATTGTGTGGCTTTCTGCGCACGGCACGACGCTGCAAAAGCCGTATGGCCCAATGCCTGAGCCAGCGAGATGCAACGGTCAAGGTACACCAGGGCTGAATCGGTCTGAAAAGACATGTAACCTTTGTAGAGCCGATAGCTGAGCTTGAAACGTTGGGGCAAGCTATGGGTTGCGGACAACTGAGCCTTTAGGCGGTTCAACTGTTGCTCGTGAGCCGCGATATATTTAGGGCTCTGCTCCAATGCCTCGTCGAGTACGTGATACTGCTGGTAAGCCAGAGCGGGAGAGGCTGACATCAACAGGAAGGCCAGGACGCAGAGAAAGCGGAATAAGTTGTTTCTCATTTTCACTGTTAATAGATTTATTGTTGATTGCAAAGTTACGAAAAAAAAGCAATATGATGGTAAGTTATGGCGTAACACAATGGAATTTTAATACAAATGTTACCACCAATTCATTTAATCGAATAAGATATAACTCACTGGTTATAAGTTCACTGAATGATTATTTCCTTCCACTTCTACCACTTTTTACACCCCAAGGCTAACAGCGTACCATATTTCTTCTTACCTTTGCAAAAAATAATACTATCAGTTGAACGATAAGAGCATCGATCCCTTGTGGGAGTGCAGATGAATCTAAAATAAATATCATAAAACTAAAGATCATGATGGAAAAACAAAGAAAAACCTCAGCAGTCAGTCGGTTACTGGCCATGCTCTTCATGGTCTTGCTCACCACACCATCCTTTGCCCAAATGGGCAAGGTGTCGGGTACAGTGGTCGATGCAGACAATCAACCCATCATTGGTGCCTCTGTCGTTGCTACCGACGGTCACACAGGCACCATTACCGACCTCAATGGCCACTTCTCCTTGAACGTAAAGCCGGGAACATCTCTAAAGATTACTTATGTGGGATTCAAGGCCGCTACCGTGAAAGGCGGTTCGGGTGTTCATGTCATCCTGCAGGAGGAGAGCAACACGCTCAACGAGGTTGTCGCCATCGGTTACGGCTCCGTGAAGCGTAAGGATGTGACGACAGCCGTCTCCACAGTCTCAGCTGAAGACCTCAGCACGCGTCCCATCGTCTCTGCCGTACAGGGCATGGAGGGTAAGGCAGCCGGGCTGCAAGTGTCGCAGGCCAGCGGTACGCCGGGTGCTACACCGACCATTCGCGTGCGTGGTACCACATCTCTTAACGGAAGCAACGCCCCACTCTTCGTCGTCGACGGTGTGCCGATGACAGACATCTCCTTCCTTGAAGCCAATGACATCGACAACATGCAGGTGCTCAAGGATGCATCCTCCGCAGCTATTTACGGATCGCGTGCCGCAAATGGCGTCATCATCATCAACACCAAGAAGGGTAAGCAAGGTGTTACGAAGGTAGAACTCAACGCACACTATGCTTTCAATACCGTACGCGACAACCAGAAATCACTCAACACTGCTCAATATAAGAAACTGATGGACGAGATCGGACTCATCAAACTGCCCGACGGACTCACTGACCAGACCGATTGGAAAGACGAGGTCTACCGCACCGGTGGCGTACAGGACTATCAGCTTCAGGTGACCAACGGCAATGACCGCCTGCGCTATATCATCTCCGGTGGCTACACCGGTGAGACAGGAGTCATCATCACCTCAAGCTTCAAGCGATACAACGGGCGTGTGGCGCTCGACAACGACATCAAACCGTGGCTCAACCTAAGCACTAATATCAACTATTCCGATTATACCTATAAAGGTACGGGCATCATCAGTGGTACGGGCGCCAACCGCGGTGGTGTAGTGCCGGCCATCATTGCCACACCGACCTATGCACCTATCTGGGACCCCGACAATCCCAATCAGTACTACACTACGTTCTACGGCGCTAACATCGATTCGCCCTTAGAAAGCCTTGCCCGTACGAAGGACAACAAGAGTGAAAACGCACGCTTCATTGCTACAGGTAAGGCTACGGTAAAATTCACCAGAGAACTCAACTGGACATCCACCTTTACCCTCGACCGCACGCAGACCACTACCACCAATTTCCTTGATCCGGTTTCGACCCACGACGGCCGTGACACAAAAGGTGAGGGATCGGACAACCGTTACACCAATCAGTTGCTTATCTGGGATAATGTGGTCAACTGGAAACACCATTTCGGCAGGCATGGCCTCGACGCCATGGCCGGATCTTCCTGGACCAAGAGCGACTGGAAGCACAGCTACATCGACGGTTACGACTATGCTGACGACAAGATTAAGACCCTCAACGCCGCCAACCGCATCTCATGGACTGGTACAGGCTCCGGGGAGTCGCAGTGGGCGATCATGTCTTACTTCGCACGTTTGCAATACAACTGGAACGACACCTACATGGTCACAGCCAACATGCGTGCTGATGGCAGTTCCAAGCTTGCCCCTGGTCATCGCTGGGGCTGGTTCCCATCGTTCTCCGCAGCATGGCGTATATCTAACGAACCGTTTATGAAGGATATCTCGTGGATCAACGACCTCAAACTCCGTGGGGGATGGGGTGAGACCGGTAATCAGAGTGGCTTGGGCGACTATGGCTATCTCGCACAGTACAGCATCAACCGCGTGCAGTGGTTCGGTGAGGGATACGACATTAACGCCGTACCTACACGCACACAGTCGACGCTAAGCAATCCCGAACTGACCTGGGAATCAACCCATCAGTTTGACTTTGGTTTCGATCTAACAATGCTCGGCAACCGTCTCACGCTTTATGCCGATTACTATTACAAGCGTACAAAGGACATGCTTATGAGTATCACCCTTCCTGCTGGCTCTGCAGCCGCACGCAGCCTTACTTACAATGGAGGCGAGATGGAGAACAAAGGATTTGAGTTCACTGTCAGTTCAAAGAACTTTACAGGAGCGTTCAAGTGGAACACTGATTTCAACATCTCCTTCAACCGCAACAAACTGAAAAGTCTGAAGTTCGTGCCTATCCAGTGGGCAGCAGGCACATCAGAGGTCGTAGCAGAATATGTGGTGCGCAATGTTCCCGGACGTCCGCTTGGCAGCTTCTACGGATACGTGGCTGAGGGCGTAGATCACGAGACCGGTGACATGATTTATAAGGATGTGAATGACGATGGCATCGTCTCAGCTTCAGACCGCACCTATATCGGTGACCCGAATCCCGACTTCACCTATGGCATGACCAACACATTTTCCTACAAAGGCTTCGACCTGAGCATCCTTCTCCAGGGTACCTATGGCAACGATGTCTACAACGTCTCCCGTATGGAGACCGAAGGTATGTACGATGGCCGCAACCAGTCGACTCGCGTGCTGCGTCGCTGGCAGATTCCTGGTCAAGCCACGGATGTGCCGCGTGTGAACTGGAACATCAAGAACTCCTCTTATTTCATTGAGGACGGCAGTTACCTGCGCGTAAAGGATGTCTCACTTTCTTACAACGTTCCGCTCAACATCATCAGCCGATTTGGGTTAACGAAACTGCAGCCTTACGTTTCGGCCACCAATCTCCTTACGTTTACGAAGTACAAAGGCCGCGATCCGGAAGTCAACCAGTATGGCGACAGTGGTGCCGTACAGGGCCTCGACTGGGGTACTTATCCTTCCAGCCGCTCTTTCGTACTGGGTGTGAAAGTGGAGTTTTAATTCTTAAAATCGTATCATCATGAAAACTAAATATATCATATTTGCTGCTCTCCTGACAATGCTGGCCGGTTGCTCGCTCGACTATGATCCCGTCTCCATCCCAACGGAGATAACGGAGGGTAAACTCACCGACACCACGAAAGCGGTGCTCGCTGACCGGGATGCTGCTGTCTCGCAGCGCAAGGCTGTCTATGAGCTGCTGCGTAACCGCCAGGAACACATGCACCTTGACTATGTTCTGCTCGGCGATTGCCACTCTGACAATGCCTATGTAGGTACAGTGGGGGCTGAGGTCGTGCCCTATGAGACCAACACGATTGATGCCAGCAACCCTGACATGGCACGCGACTGGAGCCGTTACCTCGAGGATATCGCCACGGCCAATGTGCTTATCAATGGTGTAGACCAGCTCATGAGTGAAGGCAAGGTGACAGAGACAGAAGGACATCAGTGGAAAGCTGAAGGTGAGATTTCCCGTGCACTCAATATGTTCCGTATGACGCGTATCTGGGGATCGCTGCCTATGGTGACTACCATTCCAAAAACCATTACGTCGAAGAACATCGACTCCGTCTATCCGGCTTACTTCCCACCAAGAGCCACTACAGAGGAGTGTTACAAGCAGATCATCAGTGACTTGACCGATGCGGAACAGTATGCTCCCGACTTTGATAATGCTGACCGCACTCTGCTCTCAAAGACTGTGGCACAGGCACTGCTCTGCAAGGTCTATGCGGAGAAAGCCGTGCAGGATTATGACAAGGTCATCAGCTATGCAGAGAAAGTGCGCGCTACCCCCGGGCTGACACTCGAACCCGATTTTGCTACACTGTGGGGCTGGGATTCCTCGAAGAAAGATTGCATGAAACGTAACACCTCAGAGGGAATCCTTGAAGTGCACTGGTATTCGGGTGCAGGCAACTGGGAGTCGTGGATGTTCGGCCGCTGTTTGGAGAACTATGATCAGTCATTCTCGTGGGCTAAATGGGCCACACCTTCACGCGACCTCATCAACGATTTCAACAATGAGGGAGATACGGTGCGACGCAACCAGACCATCGTCTACTATCAGTGCGGTTGGTCCAATTATTATCCGTCAGACCATTATCCGTTCATGTATAAACTGCGTTCCGGGTACAATAATGAATATATCCTTCGTTTAGCCGATATCATGCTTCTTGAGGCCGAGGCTTATGCTTACAAAGGCGATCTCTCGAACAGTGCAAAGCTCGTCAACATCATTCGTGAGCGTGTGAAACTTAAAGATCTTGACAGTTCTAAAATGAACTCAAAGGATGCTATGGTCGAGGCCGTGCTCCATGAGCGCCGCCTTGAGTTGGCGCTTGAGGGTCAGCGTTGGTTCGACCTCGTGCGTAACGGAAAGGTGGAAAGTGTGATGAACAATCTCAATAGCCGTGACTCAGGAAGACTGAAGTTAGCCAAGAGTTACAATGCCAACTCTTACCTCCTGCCTATCCCACAGACTGCACTTGACGAGAATCAGAATCTCACGCAAAATCCAGGTTATTAAACTAAAGATTTTATGCCAAATACAATGGAAAAGAAGTATATGATAGTTGAAATATTAACTTCTGTGCTAACTGCTCTGCTCATGGCCTGTGGCAGTTCATCGGAGAATGGCGGGGAGACACCCGGCACCAACCCCGACACGCCTTCCACAGGCAAGAAAGTAGCCTCGCTGCTCATGACGACAGCCAATGGTGCTTACGACCTCAAGAATGCCACTGCCGACATCACGAAGGGCTCCACGATGGCCGCTACGGTGCTCCGGCTCGATGCTTCGAAAACTTATCAGAAGATAGATGGCTTTGGATTCGCGCTCACCTATTCGTCGTGCTATAACCTCCTGAAGATGAGCGCAGCCGACCGCAGGACTTTCCTTAAGAAGACTTACAGTACGACGGAGGGATACGGCGTGAGCTATGCGCGCATCTCCATCGGTTGCAATGACTTTTCAAGCACCGAGTACACGCTCTGTGATACGAAAGGTCCTGATACAGATCTGCTGCAGCACTTCGTCTTGCAGAATGATGAGAAAAACTATGTCATTCCTGTCATCAAGGAAATTCTTGCTATTAATCCAAACTTGAAGATCATCGCATCACCATGGACATGTCCGAAATGGATGAAGGTGAAGGATATCTCTACGAAAAAGGCACACAATGCTTGGACTGACGGACATCTGAATCCCGACTATTACGAGACTTATGCCGACTATTTCGTGCGCTTCATCCAGGCTATGCAAGCTGAGGGCATCAGCATCTATGCCATAACCCCTCAAAACGAGCCGTTGAACAAAGGCAATTGCGCTTCGCTCTATATGCCGTGGCAAGAAGAGGCGCCTTTCGTGAAAGCTCTGGCGGCTGACTTCGAGAAGAATCATCTCAAGACGAAGATTTATGTTTTCGATCACAACTACAACTACGATGGCATCAGTGACCAACAGGATTATCCTGTCAAGGTCTACAATACGCTCGGAAGTAGTTTTGACGGATCTGAGCTCGTTGTAGGCGCCGCTTATCACGACTACGGAGGCAGCAACACAGAGCTGGATGACATCCACCAACAGGCACCTACAAAGGATCTCATCTTCTCGGAAAGCTCTATCGGTACATGGAACGATGGACGTAATCTCTCAAAACGGCTTGTGGCTGACATGAAGAGTATTGTGCTCGGCACTGTAAACCGCCATTGCAAGGCTGTGCTCGTGTGGAATCTCATGCTCGACGACAGGCTCGGACCCAATCTTGACGGCGGATGCCAAACGTGCTATGGGGCCGTGGACATCAGCAACAACTACACGCATATCTCGCGCAACTCTCATTATTATGTCATTACCCAATCGGCAGCTGCAGTAGAAACGGGTGCACAGCGCATCGGCACAAGCCGTGACCCGAAGCTCCCAGGCATCAGCCACGCGGAGTTCCTTAACCCCGATGGCTCCTATGCTCTCCTGTTGCTGAATGAAAGCTCAGAGAATCAGACGATGACTGTCAGCGACGGTAACCAGTATTTCAAGGTGACTGTACCGGCTTCAGGGGTGGTGTCATGTAAATGGGACAGACTTTAATTCTCAACTGACAATTATTGATTAGCTATGAAAACATTCAAGATATTCTGCATGGCGTCTCTGGCTGCCCTCTGCCTCTCCGCCTGCAACAACAACGACGATGACCCGCTGCCGCGCGGCGACGGCAAGCCGGTGATCACTTCTCAAGATGTACCCACGTCGGCACTCTTTGGTGACAGCCTCTCTTTCTCCGCTAACTGTAAGGATGAGGGAGGCGTGGCTCTTTCCACTCTGAAAGCCTACCTTTATTTCGATGATGAGGCCGTCGGGCAAACCACGTTGCGCACAAAGACGGAAGGCAACTACAAAGGTAAGGTCTATGTGCCCTTCCTCAAAGACATTCCTGATGGAACAGCGAAACTGAAACTCGTGCTGCAAAATACCCACTTCACAACTACGGAGCAAGACATCGATATCGCTGTATCAAGACCTAAGTACGACTATATCAATCTTGTGACGGGCGACCGGACATACAAAATGACGCCTGACGCCTCCAATCCTTATCTCTTCTCCACAACGGTACAGTCGGCTACCAATCTGCTTTCCGGCTACATCTCAGCTCCTGCTCAGGGTTCAAACGGCAACATCATCACCTTTGGTGAGGGAAGTGACGGATGCATACAAGGCGTAACGACCCCACTCTCATTCGTCAGTACGGCAATCGGCAACATCAAGGTAACGTTCAATACGCTTACATATGAGTACAAACCCATACTCGATCCAAATGCCAAGCCTGTGGAGATCACCATCGACAAGAACAACCTCTACTATGTCGGTGGCCTTATTCAAGGGTTAAAGTATAAATTCACAGACAGTGCCGCAGATGGTGATGACTGGTATTATGATCCTGACTTCTTCACAAAGAATTCCGACGGCTCGTTCACGTTTAACGCTGTCACGGGCATGTACACGATTGCGGCCAACTACGACTACAAATGTTTCCGTATCTGGGCTATGAATGGCGCTAATCCTGCTTCTCTCAATGACGACGGAACCGGCGCTGTCTGGATCATCGGTGCTTGCACCTTTAATAAACCAGCCTTCCTTCCGTTCTATCAGAACAATATCAGCTGGTGGACTGGCGTTAAGTATGATGTCTGTATGGCCCCAGTGAAGAATAAAGTCTACAAGGTGACCATGACCGTAGATAAGCAACTGCATCATGATCCGTCAACTATCAACTTCAAGTTCTTCGGTCAGGCAGGCTGGGGTACGGAGTTCAAAGGTTCAGGAAGTGACCATTGCATTACCTCCACAAGTAATGTGTTCAAGATTGGTACGGGGTCGGATGGCCACGATGATGGCAACATCTATGTGCCGAATGACGTAACACTCACTCCGGGTGACACATGGGTACTCACACTCGACCTAACGAAAGGTGTAGGTAAAGGTGTACTCTCGGCTGTGAAGAAATGAGCTCACCTTCTATTTACTGAACTCATATTGAATGAATTGCTTTGAGGTGGCTGCCTCATAGGGCAGCCACTTATTATACAAATTGATTTACATCAATAAATTGCTAAATATACATAATAATCCCGTAAATATTTTGCGGGTATTGTTTTTCTTCGTACTTTTGCATCCACAATCAGAAATGAGATAAAAACAATATTTGGTACATCGCGGAGTGGAGCAGTTGGTAGCTCGCCAGGCTCATAACCTGGAGGTCGCACGTTCGAGTCCTGCCTCCGCAACTACAGACGCTCAGAAGTCCAGTAATATCGACTTCTGAGTGTTTTTCGTTTTTTCATCCGGGACACTTTTCAGACAGTATTATGGCGGTTCAGGCAATATTCATGAAGCAGAGAGAGTTGTAGACAATACATTAATTAATATAATGTTCATGGCTCTGAAAAAATCATTCAGAGGCAGCAAGACCTTTTATGTAGAGTGTGATTTCCTTATAGATACAGATACTGGGCTCTTCTTTTCGCCACTGCTCACAATATCTCCCGGCAGCAGTATTACGGGAAGATTGGGAGATTCCTGTTTATACTCCATGGTATAATATCCACATAAAGAAGCACAGGCAAACAAAAGTCCCACCATCCGATGACGAACCGGAATCGTCTCGCATTGCCTTTACACCGTTGACGCATTGCCTTTACACTGTAATCGCATTGCCTTTACACTGTAATCGCATTGCCTTTACACTGTAATCGCATTGCCTTTACACCGTTGACGCATCGACATCATGAATGGTCTCTTGCATCTTTATGATGTCGTCCTCATCGCCAGGACCAATGGCATGGCTGGGATCGTTGTCAACGCCGATGCTCTATGTCTCCATCAAGGCGTTGCTGTTCGCTTCGATTACCTCTGTGAAAGGTTTTATATATGCTGCTTTCCTCATTTTTCCATTTACTTGATGATTATCTTTTTGCTATTGTGGAGGTACACTCCCTTCGTGGACTTGCTCACGCGCATACCATTCAAGTTGTAGTAAGGGGTGTTGCCGTCTGCCTTTTCGCTCTCTGTGATGGGGCTGATAGAAATAGATTGTTAGTGGCGGGTCTCTTCCAATCCTTGCACCAGGGTGTCACCTTCTGAGACCAGAAACTTCACACGCACGATGTGCCCCACATCCGTACTCCCGCTACGCTTCAGATGGCGGGTCTTGCCATTCGTCAACAATACACGTTTGGCAAAAGAATAGTTGGAATCCAACCGAATCCCAACAAATATCAATAAAATTTCAGCGATCAATGAAAAATTATTGGGATATCGTTGACACAGCAGTGATATCTCAGTGATGTTTAGCAAGTATGCAATGGGAAGATTATCAGATGTCATGTCATTTTTGAGTTAACCCTAATTCTATACCCCGATAAAGCATAAAACAAGACAGCGAAAAAGCAGGGAAGACAAATCCAATAAGCATTTTGGTTTCCGAAAGCATCTTTGAGGTAGCCAAAAGCCGTTGGTATGAAGGCGCCTCCGACGATACTTGTCACCAGCAATGCCGACCCAGTTTTGGTAAACCTCCCAAGATCGACCATTGCCAGCGGCCATATTGACGGATACATAAGCGAGCATCCAAGAGAGATAAATCCCACAAAACATACGGAAAGACGTGGCGGGGCAATGATAACCATCAACGTGCCGATAATGGCGACTATAGAGCATACTCTCAAGGCATTGCACTGTGAAATATACTTCGGTATGGCAATAATGCCCATGATGTAACCTGCAATCATGCCAAGGCTTGGGAACACAGCATAATGAGCAGCATCAGCCAAGCCAATACTCTGAGCATAGTCAACGGTCGTTGCATCTGCCACTGTCTCGACTCCGACATATAAGAAAAGGGTGATGGCACCAAGGATGAGATGTGGGAACTGCCATATTGACGTCTTCCCCTGTGCATACGGACAGTCGATAGCATTGTCCTCTCCTTCTCCAACAGCCTTAATCTCTTCCAAAGGGGCTTTGTACATGACCAGGGCAAGAACCAGTGAGACAATGATAATAATGGAGAATGGTAAAGTGATGTCCGTCAAGACTGCCTGATCGATAGACTTGCCTATGATAATTGAGAGAATA
Organism: Hallella multisaccharivorax DSM 17128; assembly: GCF_000218235.1. Classification (GTDB taxonomy): domain Bacteria; phylum Bacteroidota; class Bacteroidia; order Bacteroidales; family Bacteroidaceae; genus Prevotella; species Prevotella multisaccharivorax. The sequence continues at coordinate 2,040,643 of NZ_GL945017.1, forward strand.
TTTGGAGCCACTGCCCATGCCGTAGCATTGCATATGCCCATGATGCTCATACGGCGTGCCGCGCTGTTTATCGGCCCGAGGATCGTAACATAGGGATTGATGGCTGATTGCAGGATAGCATTAGCAGTACCACAGATGAATGAAGCCAAGATGAACATTTCGAAGGAACGGGCATAGGCCGAAGAAATAAAACATAAGAATCCAACAGCATAACACAGAAAAGAGAATGACATCGTGCGCTTATAGCCGATTCGCCTTATGATAAGTGAGGCTGGATAGGACAATACAAGAAATGCCATAAAGTTAGCTGCCAATATGAGATAGGAAGCTCCAGCAGGCATCCGCATTGCCGACTGCAGCAATGGCACAAGGTAGGAATTGATGCCAAGGGTAAAACCTACTGTGAAATACATTGCCCCGATATAGATCAAAGGTACAATGAAACGATCCTTCTCTGCGGTCATGTTGATATTTCAGTTATGAGTGGTTTTTGTGGTATTCCACAAGGCCATCAATGGGATACTGCATGATGCGCCCAATGGTCATACCATACTCGTGGCAGACCGCTTCCAACATGGGACGGAAGTAGTAGGCCACAGAACCTACACAGTTGATTGGATAATCTTGATAAGAAGGATAATGCGTAAGAATCTTATCAAAACAGTTACGGAAGGATGAGCTGACGAGTTCAGCAAAGTATGGATCATCATCAATATGCTTACCGATAAATTTTGCGAACTTTGCGCACCAGCGATTGGGGAATGGCTTTGTGTAGATCTGATCAATGACTTCATCGCTATTGAGCCCCACCTCATTCTTTACCATTTCATAGACTCGCCCCGTGATATTGTGTCTGCAATAATCTATCATCAGACGTTTCCCCATATAGCCACCACTGCCTTCATCACCGAGGATGAACCCCAGCGAGTCTATATTCATAGTGATGCACCTGCCGTCGTAGAGGGCGCTGTTCATCCCTGTACCGAGTATGACAACCAACCCCTGATCGTCACCAAGCAACGCACGCGCAGCACCTAACGTATCCATGGCTACTTCAACCGTAGCACATTGCGGAAAGACGCAACGCATAGTCTTCTCGATAAAGCCATACTGCAATTCGGTAACGCCGGCGCCATAGAAATAGACGGCATTAATGTTGTCCAAGTTGATGCCTGTCGGCACGTTCTGCTTTATGTCAGCATAAATGTATTCCCCTGTGACATAATTGGGGTTGTACCCTGCGCTGGTAAAGTGGACAATTCTTCCATCATCATGTAAGAAAGCCCAATCAGTCTTCGTGGAACCGCTGTCAGCAATCATTATCATAATTCATCTTTCTCTTTCAAGTAATTCTCGGCTTTCTTCACGCTTCCAGTCTCCTTAATGATTTTTTCGATATAATCATAGTCAGTGAACTGAGGATTGCGCTCCATAAACATTCTAACAGAGCGATCAACGACCTTATCGTTGATAAGACGAACGTTGACCATACGGTTTCCTTCAACACGCCCAAGACGAATGAGGACAGTTGTGGAAATCATATCGCAGATAAGTTTCTGGGATGTGCCAGCTTTCATACGGGTACTACCTGTGACAAACTCAGGACCTGTAACAACTTCAACAGGATAGTCACTATACTTGGATATCGGCGAATTGGAATTATTGACAAATGAGCCAGTAGGAATGCCTTTCTCCCGGCATTTCTTCAGTGTAGCCAACACAAATGGAGTAGTACCACTCGCGGAGATACCCACGACAATATCCTTTGGTGTGACATGACGTTCTTCTTTCAGCATACGCCACCCTTCCTCAATGTCATCCTCCCTATCCTCCAGGGCGAGAACGAGATTTTCAACTCCCCCGGCCAGCACACATTGTATCATGTTTGGATCAATACCGTATGTATTCGGCAACTCTATGGCGTCAAGGACTGACAAGCGACCACCAGTACCACATCCACAATAGAACATACGTCCACCAGCACGTAACTGCTTCTCAATGGCCGTGATAAGTCGTTCCAGATCAGGTAGCACTTTCTTGATAGACAATGGTACAGTTTGATCTTCTTGGTTGATAAGAGTGATGATCTCCATTACTGATTTTTTCTCCAAGTTATCGTATTTGGAGGATTGTTCTGTTAATCTCAAAGCCATAGTAATAATTTTATTAAAAGTTTTATATGGTACTTTCTGTTTCGACTGTTATTTTCTAAAATCCCTTTGACACCGTCTTTCCCAGTGGTTGCCCGTTACGGAAGGCCCTTGCCTTGACAACCTGTGCCTGATTGATTGTGAATGGGATAGCATAGGCAGGAGATTGCATAGAAGGCTCAGAACCATCGGTAGTAAAGCGGATGACGACATCCGGACAATCGACTGTCATTGTAATGACTTTATCCCACCGGTCATCATCGTGCGCTGTAATCTCCACATCGTAGAACGCTCTGCAGTAATTAACATTCAGGACGTTCAGCCGATTCATGTGATACTCCAACCGCCGCGTAAAAGCCTGCCAGTCCTTACTACTCTTGGTCCATGCTGTTTCCAGTATGGCACAGGCACGTGGAAAAGCCATGTATTCCACACGTCTCATATCGGGAATATACTCCGTCCACACACAACCTTGCACGCCGACAATGTATTGCCTCTCCTCTTCGCTAAGTGTATCTGGCAAAGGATTATAGTCGTACATCGTACGCAGGTTGGTCTCACGGTCCTGACATAATTGCTCTGTAGCCGGGTTGGCCTGATAGTAGTCAAGATAATATTTGGTGTAAGGCGTCATGACGACCTTATGATGCATTTTAGCAGCCTTGATACCACTTTCCTCGCCCAGCCACGACATAACCATGGCGTTGGGTGCCAAACCTCCTTGAAGTAACTCATCCCATCCGATGATAGTGCGTCCCTTGGAGTTGGCATATTTTTCAATGCGCTGTATGAAATAGCTCTGTAACCCAAATTCATCCTTCAGTCCAAGCTTTTTTATCAGAGCCTGGCAATGGGGACATTTCTTCCAACTGGATTTAGGACATTCATCACCTCCGATGTGAATAATCTTGGACGGAAACAATGCAAAAATCTCACCCAATACATTTTCCAGAAACTTAAAAGTGTTCTCTTTGGGGCAATAGACCTGACGATAGATGCCCCACCGCGTTCCCACCTCATACTTATCTTCCAATTGACAAGATAATTCCGGATAGCACGACACTGCTGCCAGCGAGTGCCCAGGCATTTCTATCTCAGGAATGATGGTGATGAACCGATCGGCCGCATATTTCACGATGCTACGTATCTCGTCCTGTGTATAAAAACCTCCGTAAGGCTTTCCGTCATAAATTTTCGACTTATAAGTACCGACGACTGTCTCTTTTCGTATTGATCCTTTTTCTGTTAGCAGGGGATAGCGCTTAATTTGTATGCGCCATCCCTGATCCTCCGTGAGATGCCAGTGAAAGACATTCCCCTTATGCATGGCGATGAGGTCAAGATATCGCTTGATGCCGTCAGGCCCAAAGAAATGACTGCATACATCGAGTTGTAGTCCACGCCATGAGAATCGCGGACTGTCCTCGATCCCACAACACTTCACCATACAGGGCTTCGCCGCCCTCTTGTTGCCATATATCTCTGGGGACATAAGCTGATAGAGGGTCTGCAACCCATAGAAAGCACCGTTGGCCTGACTGCTCTCTATTACAATTCCGCTTGCCGTAACCTTCAACCTGTAAGCTTCTTTACCTAAACCATTAACCCTGCTGAAAGTAATGCCACTCCCTTTAGCTCTGTCATTGACCATACGAACGCTTATACCCGCCCCCTTGCTTAGACGGTCCTTGAGAAACGACGCCACGCGCTGATAGTCCCTGTCGGATGGTGCGGAAATCCATGTCATCTCGTCAATGATAAACATACCATTTTGGACTTTCAACTTCTGAGGTTGCGGTATAATATCAATCTCTGTAGCACAAGCCGTGATAGATAAGGCAAACAGAAAGATTAAAATCTCAATATGTTTCTTCATAATGCTTTTCTAAATAATCAGAGATTCAAAAAGTCTTACTAACCTCGATTCCTACCGGTCTTCTATCTCCCAAATAGGCACGGGCCTTCACTATCGTACCTTTGACAACTGTCAGTATTCCATCATATATCTGAGAATGAGGGGTGACGGCCTTGCCATCAGTAGTGTATCTGATGACGGCATTAGGATAATCGATGGTGAGCTTCAACTTTTGAGGATAGTCTCTCTTCTTGCGGTCGAAATTAAAGATGACATTAAAGAAAGCCTTACTGTAGGCGACATGCTTGGCATCAAGACGCCGGAAATCTTTCAGCATACGGGCGCAGAAGTTCTGGAAGTTCTTATTACCCCTGTCGCACCATCCCACTTCAGAAAGAGCCACCGTACGAGGGAACCCCAAGTATTCGGCACGTTTCGCGTCCTGACAGTATTCACCCCAAATGCAACCCTGCACGCCCATGATATACTTGTGGCGGCTGGCTGAAAGCGTATCGCCTATAGGGAAATAGTCGTAGACTTTTCTCAGCGGCAGGAACAGGTCCTGAGACTTCTGCTCCTTGTCAGGGTCCTCCTGATAGTAGTCTAAGTAACACCAACGGTTAGGACACATCACAACGTCCATATTTCTCCATACTGCCTTATACGCCGGCGCATGACCACGATAAGACAAAACAATAGTTGACTTCATGGCACCATTGTCCAATATCTCATCCCAGCCAATGGCACGTTTGCCATTCTTGCTAAGGAAACGCTCCATATGGGTTGCAAAAATCGCCTGAAGGTCACCGGCATCATCGGTACCAAGAATCTTCATCAAGTCCCGACAATACGAGCTTTCTCTCCACTGGTCACGTGGACACTCGTCGCCTCCGAAACTATAATAAACTGAAGGTAACAGAGGCAACAACTCCGAGAATACATCATCCAGAAATTGGAATGTCCTCACTGTGGGTGCCATAACATCTTTCTTCACACCCCATCCTGTGGCAACGTGATAGGTTCTGTCAGGGAAAACGGCAATCTCAGGATAGGCGGCAATGGCAGCAGAAGCGTGACCAGGCATCTCAATCTCGGGAATGACAGTAACGAAACGTTGTCGTGCATAATTCACGATATCCTTCACATCCTCCTGTGTGTAATAACCTCCATGAGGTGTATAGTCCGAGTTCTTTCCGTCATAGTCTGTTGTCTCCAGACGCCTGCTCCCAACCTCTGTCAGACGTGGATACTTCTTTATCTCGATGCGCCAGCCCTGGTCATCGGTTAAATGCCAATGGAACATGTTTTGCTTGTGCATGGCAAGAAGATCTATGAACTTCTTGACAAATTCTTTAGGCAGGAAATGACGGGCACAGTCGAGCATCATACCACGATAGCGGAAACGGGGCTCATCCTTTATCTCGCAACATGGCAGTGACCACTTGATGCCTTGGGTGCGCCTGTCACCATAGACTTCAGGTGGCAGAAGTTGGAAGATGGTCTGTACCCCATAATAAGCACCATGAGCAGATGTAGCTTTTATAACGATTCGTCTCGGCTCTACAGAAAGCTCATATGCTTCGTTGCTCATTCCATCGACTTTCTGGAAGCAGATATAATTAGACTGCAAGACCATACCGGGAATTACCTTTATCTTCAAGCCGGAAACCAAGCATAATTGACGCGCAAAGTTGTCCGCTACTTCTTGGAAGGCATTGTCATCGGCGGTGATGATTATTAAGGTTTTCCCATTCAGTAGGAAATCTCCCTTAGTCTCTGTCAGTTCTTTAGGCTGCGGGATGATGCTGTAGCGCAGACTATTTGAGGTAGGGGCAAGTGCTCTTTTCACTACATCATATAGGGCCTTAGAATAAACAATGGGGAACTTGGATGAGAGCGGATACGGCGATTTTACATACACGAACATCTGATCTTTCTCATAGGCATAGTACGGCGTATCATACGCATGTGCGCTTGGTAGATAAGAGTTCTGACCATTAGTGTATGCTATAAACAGCATGGGCTTGCCAACCTTTTTCCGCAACTGTACGTCATACTCATTGAAAGGCTCACCCTGTGTGAAGAGAATAGGAAATCCACCAATATTAACCCCAGCGATTCGCACAGGAAGGTAATCCTTGACCAGACCTTCGTCGTATTCCCGTAACATCTGCCTACACCAGCCGCGAACATCCTGCTTCCAAGTTGGTGACACTTCTACCGGATTGTTGAGGATGGACTGTGCGAAATTGAGTATGGTGTCTTTGTCGATATGTTCCACACGGAAAGGCAAGTGTGCTTCTGCAGAACAGACAGCAAAGTCTGTATTCATCTTTATGTCGCGGAATCTTATCTTCATGAGAATGGAATCCGCCATCTGCTTACCTTTATTATAGGAGTTCAGCGTATCACGTTTTGGACCTCCTATCGGGTCTACATTTCCAGCTGCAGATGTAAAATGGAATACCTCCCCACCCCAAGCTCTTTGGAGAAGCATGGTCTCAAATCCAGGAAAGTCTGCCGACACGACGTGGCTGCCCGGCCCCAGCGAAACGGGATGACAGCAATAGTTAACCAGCGACACGATGGGCTTGTGATCCTTTCCCATGAGACGCAGGACATAGACCTTATGCGTACAAGGGCCGTCCTTTTCGCCCCGGTTCATGTTAATGGCACATGTGGTCTCACCAAACTGCATGGTGAAGGGCTTAAAGTCATTGTCAGATAGTATCGTTCTGACTGCATTGTCTACAATTATCTTTTGATAAGTCAATGAATATTCATAGTTGCTGCCACCCGGAACAGTACTACTACCACCAGTGCGTGGTGCCGAATGAGTATGGATGTTGTGTATATAGATATGGTCGATCGGCAGACCTGTCCTGGCTGATATGGAGTCACGCATCTCTGTCGTCTCCTCGATATCAAGCTCCATCATATCATTTGTGATGATACACACTTTTTCTCCCTTTGGACTACATATGACCAGACTGTGAGACCTCAGCGGAGTCTGCACTGTCGTGGACAGTCCCTTGCGAGCGGCAAATCCTGCAAGTACGACGTGGCCTTTGGGTGTAATATCAGTGATGCCTATATTACATGTGAACTTCCTGGCAGCACTGACAGGCATTGCAACAGCACATAGAAGGACTATTGCAATAATAGATAATGATATTTGTCTCATGATAAAGAAAGTCTCATATTCTTGAAATCGGGGGAAGCAATATTGCTGTCCCCGATTCCTGTTGGCTTGTGTAAGATTAATAATCCGGATTCTGTACGAGGACGCCAATATTTTTGTCTATCTCATTCTGTGGGATGGGGCAGAGATACATCTTGTTAGAGAAACGCTTCTGCGTTCCCTGCATCGACTGACAATATCCATAGTCGATATCATAGTTCTTCCCCCGATATGTATAAGTATAAATTCTCTTGTCACTATGTGTCCAGTTCTTGCCGACATCCTGTTTTGCATTCGTTCCCTTGATGACAGCAGTGCGGTGCTGTATAGGAGTGCCGTCAGCAAACTCTATCGTAGCACATCCCATGATGGGTATGTTCTCATAGAAGTCTGCCAGCTCCCACTGCCGGAGGTCAAAGTAGCGAAACGGTTCAAAGGCAAGTTCAATGCGACGTTCATTGACAAGACGGTCAAACAGATTGGTGCCAGTATCAGTGACTGGCGGCATTTGAACATCAGCACGTGAACGAACCTTATTGATATACTCGCGACAGGTAGCCTCGTCACCACACTCATAAGCGCACTCGGCGTAATTCAGGTACATCTCAGCCAGACGGAACCATGGGTACATGACTGTGCCGTTTTCAGTCTCACTAATAGGATTGGCCTCTATATGCCACTTGCGCAGACCATAGCCCGTATCCTGAGACTGGCTCCAGTTCATCAGACCACTCTTCTGATATTTCCCATCTGCACCTGGCCTGTCATAATAAAGGTGATTATTGTATACAGAATCACGAAATACACAAGATGAGTCTCCATATAATATCGTCTTATAAAAACGCGGATCACGTCCTTTCCAAGGGTGTTCAGGATCCCATCCGGAGCCTTCTTCATACGGCTTCAAGCCTGTAGCCTTCATCTCATAATCGAGCATCAAGGCCTCACTAGGAGCACACGATACCCAGCCATTAAAGAATGTAGGTGAATAGAAGAGTTGCGCCTTATGGCCCGCTGTCGTTGAGAAGTATTTTGCCCATATTACCTCAGGGCTATTCTTGTCGGTCCAATAGCCATCATAGGTATCATCCAGTTGGTAAGCTCCGTCCTTGTCAGCACGATCTACTATAGCTTTGCTGGCATTGAGGGCACGCGTCCACTTGTCTTTGCGATACTGGCCCTTGAAAATCGATCCTTGAGGATCACTTGGATCATTAAACAGTTTGCGCGCTGCCATAAGGGTAATGCGTGACTCGAAAGCCAGACAGACATCCTTGCCTATACGTCCCTGTACCGCTGCTTTATCAGGAAGTAGTAATTCTGCCTGATGCAAGTCCTTTAGAACGAAATTAATGCAGTCGTCAAACTTGCTGCGTGGCACCTTCGTAGTGTCATTCAGCTCATAATGTTTTGAAATTAAAGGCACACCACCGAAACGCTCTACGAGATTACCATACGCCCACGCACGGATGAAGTAAGTTTCACCTAACAACTGGTCATGCTGCTCTTTCTTTAAATTGGGTACCTCGTCAATACGTTCAATAACTTCATTTATATTTCTAATGGTAGTATAGGCACTACTCCAAATATTCAAGAATGTAGTACGTATATTATGCGCACTGCCACCTTCGCTCGAATACATGAACTTATAAGGGTCAATTTGTCCACGCTCTATATAGTTAGTAGAGTTGCCACCATAACGAAAGTAAGCCTCATCAGTAATGCAAGCTATATTGCCTTCAGTGAATGGATCCGGAACAACTGTATAGAAGCTATTAACATAAGACTCCAGCAGAGAAGCGTTACCAAAGACATCATTCTCGGAAAAAGTAGTAAGAGGCTTCTTATCCAGGAAATCATCGGAACAAGCACCAAGCAGCAGTGCCATCACAATGGCGAACAAAAAATTATATCTTCTCATAATAGTCATCTATTAAAAGGTTACTTTAACGCCAGCGTTGAAAATTCTCATTTGAGGATATGTCTGCACATCCGTATCATTTGTCTCAGGGTCTACATATTTCAATTTATCAATAGTAAAAAGATTATAACCACCCACATAGATTCTACAGTTGGTGATACCTACCGATCCAAGCCAGTTCTTTGGCAATGTATAACCAATTTCTATATTTTTTAGTCGCAAAAACGAAGCATTCTTATGCCAAAAGTCAGCATCACCGTAACGAGTACCTAAACGGGGCCACTGGGCATCAGGATTATCTAACGTCCAAGCTTTCTTGGCTGCATCCTCATCAACATTACTGAAGTTGTAGTCAATAAGGGGTGCGTAGTAAAACTTAGCACGAGCCTGCCCTTGAAGTAACATCATAAAATCTAAATTCTTCCACTGGGCATTAAACGTTAGACCGAAAACTATCTGAGGTACTGTAGTAAGATCACAACGTGTACGGTCGTAAGTATCTATCTTGCCATTTCCATCGATATCCTCATAAATAAATTGTCCGAGTGTCGCACCGCTGTATGACGGGTATTTCTGAAGATCGTCTTCCGTACGATAAATGCCAATGACATGATAGTAGAGTCCTGAGCCCATCGGATGACCTGTCTGCTGCAGATATTGATGCTTCTCATCGTATGGCGTCTCATCCATGAACTTAATCTTGTTCTTTGCATACAGGAAGTTGCCTGTAATGCTATACAAGAAATCACCGTTGACGCGATTGCGATGAGAGAGTTGTAGCTCTAATCCTCCATTATTGACCTTACCGATATTCTCATCCGGAAGATTTGTCAAACCTGTATAGGTAGGCACAGAGGCATTACGTGTAACCAGAATATTGGAGCGAGAAGTGTGGAAAAATTCAAGTTCCCATGAGAGCTTGCTATTCCATAGGTCACCATCAATACCAATGTTCCAAGTCTTGGCGACTTCCCAGGTTACGTTAGGGTTACCCACTATGCCAGGAATAATAATATTAGCATCAGCACCGCCAAATTGTGATTTATAAGAGTCTGAAGATGTATAGCTATAAGTAGTCAGATACTGGAAGGCAGCGATATTATCATTACCTTGCTCCCCATAAGAGGCACGCAACTTGAGGTTTGTTAGCCAATTGCCACATGCGTTCTTAATAAATGGTTCTTCGGACAGTCGCCATCCTGCAGACACTCCTGGGAAGAAACCCCATCTATGACCTTTTGCAAAGTTCTCCGAACCATCCCAGCGACAAATAAACGATACCATGTAACGGCTAAGGAAATCATAATTGAACCTACCAAAAAAGCTACGGCGTGCAGTTTCTGTAGCACTTCCGGTGTTTTTCCAGTATTCGTGGTTAGCGGATCCTGCAAATATCTCATCCAAAGCATCTGATCCGAAACGTGATCGTCCGGCAGAAAAGCGGTCAATACGGTACTTGCTCTGCTCCGCACCGAGCATAACCGCAATATGATGGGCCTTTGAGAAGATATGATCATAATTGGCCTGAGCATTGAGTGTCAATCTGTGCCAGCCACGATAGTATTCGTCAAGAGCAGGTGAAGACCAATAAGAATTAGTCATTTCCGTAAACGACTGAGACACCTCATCATATGACCAGTACTGCCATGGTGTCTTCCAGCTCTTCTCGAATGAATTATTCTTATCATAAGCCATGTGCCCTTCTAATGAGAGACCGCTAATCCATTTATCGAGATCTATCTTACCATTTAATGTAGTATTGAGAGAATGAATCTTTGTTCTATCGTATCCTGTAAGATCCTGAACCATGACGACAGGATTGAGACCGCCACGCAAACGTCCGTCTGGGAAGTAAGCTGCACCTGTTGGCTTTGCCCTATACGTCACATAGAAGATTCCATAATCATCACTGGGAAATGCTGAGTAGTTTTTGTTCTGCTCACGAGCCGAAATATCAAAACCAATCTGTAACCAGTCCGTAACATTAAAATCAATATTGGAGCGCAGATTATATTGGATGTAATTTGTGGCACTCTTTCTATAGATTCCGTCCTGATACTGTCCTTCTATTGATGTAAAGTACTTGAAATGATCTGTGCCACCACGCGCTGTGACTCCATACTTATGTTGTAGTGAAACTGGCTTGATGACTTCGTCATACCAATCTGTATTCGGATACATAATTGGATCAGACCCATCAGCATATTTCTGTATCATCTCATCAGTATATGATTGTGGATCTCCCTCAATAGCCTGATCGGCATTGACCGCCTTAGCAAAAGTAACTGCGTCAGCCATTTTCGGCAGACGGGTGGGCTGCTGCATACCCATATCGTATGAGAACTGAATTGTAGGCTTTGCACTTTTCATGCCGCGCTTAGTTGTAACGAGTATGACACCATTGGCAGACCGAGAACCGTAAATAGCTGCACTTGCATCCTTCAATACCGTAACACTCTCAATTTCATCACCTGAGAGCCGACTGAACTCATCGCCGCGACCGGCTATACCATCAATAATAATCAGCGGACTATTGTCACCAAGAGTACTACGACCACGAATATACATGACGGCATCATCTCTTCCCGGCTCGCCTGAACGATTATTAATGATGACACCAGATAGACGTCCAGCAAGCCCTTGAGAGAGGTTGACAGATGAGTTAGCCTCCAATGCTTTACCACTGGTGCTTGTTGTAGAGCCTGTTAACGTTACTTTCCGTTGTGTGCCGTAGCCGACAGCTACCACCTCATTGAGTTCGTTCACTTCATCTGTCAAGGTGATATCCAACCTATCATTTCCATGAATGGCGACCTCACGTGTTCGAAATCCGACATATGTCACGCGAACGACACCATTTGACGGTACATCATCAAGAATGTAGTTGCCATTGATGTCAGTAATAGTACCAGATTCAGAACCTTTTACCATAACCGTGGCACCAACAATCGGTTCACCATTATCGTCTGTGACATTCCCCTTCAGTGTCCGGCGAGTAGCCTTGTCTTTTTTTTGCCCCTGCTGTTGCTCCTTTGCAGATTTAGGGCTGATAATGATTGACTTGCTGCGGATAACGTAGTCTACTCCCTGTCCCTCCAATATCTGGGCTACCACCTCACTGATAGGTTTGTTATTAGCAGTTACACTGACAAGTCTGCTACCTTTAATATCTTTGCTGTTGTACACAAAAGAATAGCCAGAATTCTTTTGCAGCTGGCTCATGGCTGTAGTAACAGATACATTACGCAACGACAGCGTAATACGCTGTGCTCTGACCGAAACAGCTATGCTCAACAGGAATGAAGACACAAAGACCGCTTTGCTTAAGAATAAATTCATAGTTTGTTTTTAAGTTATAGATAATCTAAGTCTTTCTTTGCCAATGAAGGCATTCTGCACCAGCCTGACTACGAATAGTTACGACTGGCCGACTCTAAAAATAATTAGTTTTTTCATAATGGTCTTGTTTTAAGTTATAAGTAAGTTGATATTAATAAATTAAGAGCCCTTTTTTCGTACGTTTATACTTTAATGATTTTGTGGTGGCAAGACTATTCAATACATCGGTAATACTATTAACGCTTCGGTCAAAAGTACCATAGTAACGTCTTTCTGCAGCATTAGCTGTTACGGTAATCCTTACGCCATAATAGCGCTGCAACTGTAAGGCTATCTGTGAGAGCGGCATGTCATTAAAGATAATTTTATTGAGACTTGCCTTACCTCCCGTACAAATCTGACTCTTGTCGACAATCACCTTGCCCGTTGCCTTATCAATAAAGGCCACATCACCTGCCTTCATAAAGACATCGTCCTCACTTCTGACATAGTTATGTAGCGACAGTTCTCCTTCATCGAGCCTAACATTCATTGAGCTTTCTTCAGGATAATCGCGGACCGTAAACTTTGTACCCAAATCCGTGATCTGCATATGCTTCGTGTTGATGATAAATGGCAGGTTGGCATTGTGCTTTACCCGGATATATCCCTCACCAATCATAGATATCATACGGTCAGTAACACCATAACCACGGGTATAAGACAATTTAGATGCCGAGTTTAAAGTTATTTGCGTGCCATCAGGTAGAGTAAAGTCAAGCATTGAGCCATCGGGTACTGAGAGTACAATTACTTGTTCCATCTGGGCGGACTGGCGATGTCTCATTAACAAAGTGGGAAGAGTTGCAATGAGCAAAATTGCAACAGCTGCGACTAACCACCAAAGCCGAGTCCGTTTGGGGTTCACAACACCTACGTATTGCTTAAAGCGTGAATATGCTGCATTCTCATTGTATGAAGTTGCATCATTGATAACATTTGTAGAAAGTGAAATGTCCATTATACGCCTAACCTCATCACGCTGGGCTGAAGAGGCTTTAGCGTAGTTTCTAAGGGTTTCAAAATCTTCATGATTAATGATGCCCTCAACATATTCTTCTACCAACCGGTATATGTCAAGACCTGTTCCCATTCAGTTATAAGTACAAATTTCTGAATGAGAGGGTAGCCAAAATAAGAAAAAAATTAATTCAGAATTTCTTCAATAACCATAACCCAAAAAAGCAGATACTTTGCCATATCTGAAGATAACTGACGCAAGGCCTTCTTCATGTGGTATTTAACTGTATCTATGGATATGCCAAGTTCCGAAGCTATTTCTGAATACTTTTTATTTTCAACACGACTTAACATAAATACATTACGGCACTCTTCTGGCAGACGCTCAACAGCTTCGTGCAGTTTTTCCGTGAATTCTTTCTCAAGTAGTAACCCCAACGGGTGACTTTCATCATCTGTTAGATAGACAAGAAAATCGACGTCCTCCTGGGCTGAAATATTTATATTGCGACTCTGCATACGCCATGCGAGCGACTTGAGGTACTTGAGACACTGGTTACGTACGGCACCAATTAAAAATGCACGCAACTCATGAATCTCAACAATTTCGCGGCGATTCCATAAATCAAACATAACATCGTCTACTATCTCTTCCACCTTACCATGATCGCCAACAATTTGATATGCAAAACGACACAGTAACTCGTAATAATGATTGTAAAGCCACTTGAAAGACTTCAAGTTACCTTCTCGAATTTGGTCAATGAGAATATTATCGTTCAAATATTGCATACAGTATGATGATGTCTGAAATGATCTATCCAAAGTAAAGAGCATTTTCTTCCTCAGAAACAAGCAATGCGGCTAAATCGATGTGTAAGAGAAAGGCTAACAGCTGAAACGGAAATGTAGAGATACAGGATGGATACCCAATGATTGTATCAGAAATAGATTGTTAGTGGCGGGCCTCTTCCAATCCTTGCACCAGGGTGTCACCTTCTGAGACCAGAAACTTCACGCGCACGATGTGCCCCACATCCGTACTCCCGCTACGCTTCAGATGGCGGGTCTTGCCATAGACAAGGGTGTCGCGCTGAGAGGGATAGCTGATGAGCTGAACCCTCTTGTCCGTACTGCCCTGCCCTATATAGAAAATATCCGTACTATCCTTGGCATTCATCAACAATGCGTGTCTGGCACGCACCTTGCGATTGAGCGCGGCCGTGTCAACGGGAGCGAAGACAGAGGCGGCCACCGTATCGCCAGGATCCTGCTTCGGTGCCATCCTGCAAGAAGATAACAACGAGACTCCAGCGCCCATCATCATGGACAGAAACAAGGATGAAAGTAACAGCTTCCTCATCATAATGCCGTTTTTTCATCTAACACAGGGCTTGCTACCTTTGCCAGACCACCTTCACCGGTTTCCTTATAGAGCGAGGGAAGGTCGTGCCCTGTCTGTTTCATCACCTCCACCACGCGGTCGAAACTCACGCGGTGCTTGCCGTCGGAGAAGGAGGCATAGAGATTGCAGTCGAGGGCGCGCGTCGCGGCAAAGGCATTGCGCTCAATACACGGGATCTGCACCAGTCCACACACTGGGTCGCAGGTCATGCCTAGATGGTGCTCCAAGCCCATCTCCGCGGCATACTCTATCTGCGAGGGCGATCCGCCGAAAAGCTGGCAGGCCGCGGCCGACGCCATGGCACAAGCCACGCCGACCTCACCCTGACAACCGACGTCGGCACCTGAAATCGACGCGTTCTCCTTCACGATGTCGCCGATGAGCCCCGCCGTGGCAAGGGCATGCAGAATCTTTTCTTCAGAGAAATTGTGGCCTTTTGACAGATGATAGAGCACTGCCGGCAAGACGCCACAACTGCCGCAAGTCGGCGCCGTAACGATCGTGCCACCCGAAGCATTCTCCTCACTCACCGCCAGTGCATAGGCATAGACCAGCCCACGAGTCTGTAGCGTGGGCTTATAGCCCTTGGCCTTCACATAATAGATTGGGGCCTTGCGCTGTAGGTTCAGAGGACCGGGGAGCCGGCCTTCATGGTTGATACCACGCTCCACACTCGCTTCCATGGCATGCCACACAGTGAGCAGCTCGTCCCAGAAATCAGGTTTCTCGCAGCGTTTCACATATTCCCAATAACCGCAACCGTTGTCATCACACCAGTCACGAATGTCGGCGAGATAGTGCAGATCGTACACATCCGGACTTTCAGGAAGCAACCCCATGGGGTGGTCACCTTCAGAGAGCGCCCCTCCACCGACGGAATAAACAATCCAGTCGTTGATTTGCAGTCCATTGGGATGAAAAGGCAGAAACTCCTCCGGCCTCCATTCGATTTCTACATGTCCGGCAGGCTGGAGCACCTCCTCGATAGCCACGTCCGTCATGTGCCCTTTGCCAGTGGCAGCAAGGCTCCCGTATAGCGTGACATGAAAGTCGGTGATCTCCGGATGGGCTTTCAGATAAATCTGCGCAGCCTTTTGCGGACCCATGGTGTGACTCGACGAGGGTCCTTTCCCGATGCGGTATATCTCTCTCAATGATTTCATACGGCAAAATTAAGCATTTAATCTGACAAGACGTTAGCTTCGCGCAGAAATCTTCTGGAAACGCTCTGTCCAAAAACCATTACGGCGCAAAGGCATTGCCTTTACGCCGTAATCGCACTCCCTCTACAGCGTAATCGCAACGCGTCTACGCCGTAATCGCAACGCCATTACGGCGTAGAGGGAAACCGGTTACTTACTTCTTGTATTTGCAGCAGGACGGAAGCTTGTTGTAGTCCTTGGCGGAGGCCTTGCACTTGTCAGTGTCGTGACCTGCGGCGGCCACAGCCTTCTCGATCTTAATGAGACTGGCCTTGCTGTCGTCAAAGACAACCGTGCACTCCTTCTTACCCTTATTCCAGACTGCAGACAGCACACCGGGCACAGTCTTGACGGCTTTCTGGATGCGCGCCTGGCACATCTCGCATTTGCCATCAGCCTTGAAAGTCTTCTTCACGGTTTTGGCCTGAGCTGAAACGCATAGTGCCATGGCGGCAACAAACATCAATGCAATTTTCTTCATCGTTATTTTCCTTTCGTTAAATACCTGGATCTTGTATTATCCATTAAATCGCCGGCAAAAATATAAAAAAAAGACAACCTGCCATAATTATTCCAATGATTTTTGCTAATTTTGCAAACAATTAAGTCTAGCCGCTGCCTGTCAGCGGCAATAGGAGGGATTATTTACATGCGTCGCCGCACCAGCGCTTTCATCACCATCCTGCTCTTTCTTATCTCGGTTTCGGGGTTGCAGGTCAGCGTTCATTACTGTGGTAATGAGCAGATGTTTGTTGCGGTCAATGGTGTGCCTGTCCATCATTATTCCCATGAAAGCGGAGACTGCTGTCATGGCGGCAAGACCCGTTGCCCCGGCTGCCACAACCATTCCCACTATCTGAAAATACGGGCTCCGTTCTCCGTCGGTCAGGTGGTGAGTTTCCACCCCTGCCTGTCTGACAGTGGATGCCTGTACAGCGGTTTGGCCACCTTGTGGCCGTCCTGTCTGTGGCATGCTCAAATGACCTCCTCACGCGCGTCTTATCATTACGTGCCCCCCGCACCGCCCGGATTGTTGACAGGGCCTCACGGCATGAGGGCACCACCCGTGGCGTGAGCCACTTTCCCCACCCCGCACCCCACTCATCTTTTTTGTTTTTCAACTATAATCCCATGGTAAATAAGATTATAGGCTATTTTCTGCGCAACCGCGTCATTTCGCTGTTCGTGCTGTTGGCTGTCATTCTTGGCGGCCTGACCACCATGCCTTTTGACTGGGGCACTGACAGCATCATTCCGCGAGATCCGGTTGCCGTAGATGCCATACCCAATATTGGAGACAACCAGCAGATTGTCTCCACTGAATGGATGGGGCACTCGCCCATGGACATCCAGGAGCAGATCACCTATCCGCTCACCACATCCCTGCTTGGAATCCCGGGCGTGAAAACCATCCGGTCATCGTCGATGTTCGGCATGTCGTTCATCTATATTATTTTCTCCGACAACGTAGAGTTCTATTGGAGCCGCTCGCGCATCCTTGAGAAGCTCAATTCCCTGCCCGCCGGCCTGCTGCCTGAAGGTGTCAGGCCCACCCTTGGTCCCGATGCCACGGCGCTCGGACAGATATTCTGGTACACTCTTGAAGGCCGCGACCCGAAAACGGGGAAGCCGACAGGAGGCTGGGATCCGCAGGAGTTACGCACCATTCAGGACTATTACGTGCGCTACGGACTCTCTTCAGCCGAGGGCGTTTCTGAAGTAGCCTCGGTGGGCGGCTTTGTCAAGGAGTACCAAGTCGACCTCGATCCCGACGCCATGCGCTCTTACGGCCTGAATCTCATTCAGGTGATGAAGGCCGTAAAAAACTCCAACATCGATGTCGGAGCGGGCACCATGGAGGTCAATCAGGCCGAATACCTCATCCGCGGACTGGGCTATGTGAAGAGATTAGCTGACCTGGAGAACGCCCCCATCACTTCCACGGACGGCGTGCCCGTACGAATCAAGGATGTGGCAAAGGTGAGCTGGGGGCCGGCTGACCGCCGCGGCGGCCTCGATAAAGAAGGGCAGGAAGCCGTGGGCGGCGTAGTCGTAGCGCGCAACGGCAGCAATCCCATGCAGGTTATTAATAATGTAAAGGATAAAATCAAGGAGATGCAGAGCGGCATGCCGGAGAAAGTGCTGCCCGACGGCACCCACTCACGCGTCACTGTCGTGCCTTTCTACGACCGCACACAGCTGATCAAGGAGACCATAGGCACCTTGGAGAGCTCGCTCACCCACGAGGTGCTCATCTGCATCATCGTCGTGCTCATCCTCGTACTCAACCTCCGCGCCTCCGTTGTCATCGCTACAATGCTGCCCTTGGCGGTGCTCTGCACGTTCATTGTGATGAAGCTCTGCGGCGTGGAAGCCAATGTCGTAGCCCTGTCGGGCATTGCCATCGCCATCGGCGTGATGGTGGACGTGGGTGTGGTCTTTATGGAAAACGTGGTGCGGCACGTGCAAAGCGACGACCGCAACCCTGTGACCGGTGAGGTGGTATGGCCGCGTGGCAAGGCCTTGGAAGACACCATCCTCTCTGCCATCAGCGAGGTCAGCTCGGCTGTGATGACGGGAATGGCAACCACCGTCATCTCTTTTCTCCCCGTTTTTGCCATGCAGGCACAGGAAGGCAAGATGTTTCATCCCTTGGCTTTTACCAAAACCTTTGCCCTCCTCTCTGCACTCATCCTCGGTCTCGTCATCCTGCCGACGCTCGCCTATTGGATTTTCTCCCTGCGCATGCCACAGCGGTGGGCCCTGCACCTCTTCCATGGGCGGCCTGCACCCAAGACTGTGAAGATCGGTAAATGGAACATTCAGGTCAACAGCCTGGTTGTGGCTGTTATCGTGCTCTTTTCCACCTACATCCTGACGGAGCACTGGATGCCCCTCGGACCAAAGAATGGCATGCTGCTCAACGTGGGCTTCGTGCTCGCGATCATCGGTGTGGTGCTCGGACTGCTATGGACGATCGTCATCTATTATGAGCGCATTCTGCGGTGGTGCCTTGCTAACCGATGGAAGTTCATAATGGTACCATTGCTCACACTCGCCGCCGGCACCCTGATCTGGAAGCACACCGGCTCCGAATTCATGCCGACACTCGACGAGGGTACCTTCATGCTCATGCCCACCAGCATGCCCCACAGCGGCGTAGAACAGAACCTTCAGCTCTGCCGACAGCTTGACATGCGCGTCAGTGCCATCCCTGAGGTGGAGAGTGCCGTGGGCAAATGGGGCCGCGCAGAGTCGGCACTCGACCCCGCACCCATACAGATGTATGAGGTGACCGTGAACTATCGGCCCGAATACATGCTTGACGACGACGGGCAGCGCGCCCGCTTCAAGACGGACATCCATGGGCGTTTTCTCCTGAAAGGGGGCTCCACCTATGACCCTGCAAAGGGATTCCGCATCATTCCACGCGATTCACTCATACCCTCCTCTCATGGAGAGTATCTCCGTCAGTGGCGCGACAACATCCACAGCGAGGATGATATCTGGGCGGAAATAGAGAAAGTGAGCAACCTCCCCGGCCTGACGGGCTCGCCGAAACTGCAGCCCATCGCCACCCGACAAGTGATGTTGTCCACAGGTATGAAAGCAGCCATGGGTCTGAAAGTCTATGGTCCCGACCTTGAGAGCATTGAGAAGGTAGGCTTGCAGATGGAGAAGGCCCTGAAAGACCTGCCGCAGATCAACCGCTCCTCGGTCTATTACGACCGCGCTGAGGGTGCGCCCTATATCGAAATCACGCCTGACCGTGAGAAGTTAGGGCGCTACGGCATCCAACTCGGCGACGTGCAGAGCGTCATCGAGACTGCTATTGGCGGCATGAATGAGGGCACGACAGTCAACGGGCGCGAACGTTTCCCCATCCGTGTGCGCTATGCCCGCGAGCTGAGAGACCATCCAGACGCCCTCTCCTCGATTCTCGTACCAGCCGCCAATGGTGCGCAGATCCCCCTTGGACAGGTGGCAAGCATCCAGTTTGTGCCGGGCGCGTCGATGATCTCCTCCGAGAACACCTTCCTTGTAGGCTACGTCACCTTCGACAAAAGCAACGCCAGCGAGGCAGAGGTCGACGTGGTCAACGCCGCCAAGAAGCACATTGACGCCCTCGTGGCTGCACACAAGATCAGCCTGCCCAAAGGCGTGAGCTACCGATTTGCGGGCAGTTATGAGCAGCAGGTGCACGCAGCCAAGCGTCTGAGCGTCGTCATCCCTGTGGCATTGCTGCTCATTCTGCTCATCCTTTACTTCCAGTTCAAGAGCGTCACAGCCTCACTCATCCACTTCTCCGGCGTGTTCGTAGCCTTTGCCGGCGGTTTCATTCTGATGTGGCTCTATGGACAACCGTGGTTTCTCAACATCTCCGTGGCGGGTATCAACCTTCGCGACATGTTCGGCATGGGACAAATCAACCTCTCTGTGGCCGTATGGGTTGGCTTTATCGCCCTCTTCGGTGTGGCTACCGACGACGGTGTGCTGATGGGTACATATATCCACCAGACCTTCCTGCATCGCAAGCCACAGAGCAAAGAGGCTATCCGCGAAGCCGTGGTCGAAGCAGGCAAGAAGCGCGTGCGCGCGGCCTGCATGACGGCAGCGACCACGCTCATTGCCCTGCTGCCCGTACTCTCCTCCACCGGAAAGGGCTCCGACATCATGGTGCCAATGAGTATCCCTACCTTCGGCGGCATGTTAATCCAGACCATGACTATGTTTGTAGTGCCCGTACTGCAATGCTGGTGGAGAGAAGGCGCACTAAGGAAAAGTAAAAAGATAAAAAATCATGAAGAATAAAATATTGTGCACAATAGTCCTAATAGGCCTCTTAAGCCTAATAGGCGCATCCAAGGTGATGGCTCAAGACAGTCTATCGACCTACATCGCTGCCGCCATCCGCAACAATCCGGCAGTGATCGGCAGCTATCAAGCCTACAAGGCACAGGTGATGAGCGCCTGTGGAACCGGCGTTCTCGGCGACCCGACGCTCCAGGTGGGCGTTTTCCCAAAGAGCATGCAGCATGTCAACGGCAAGCAGATAGCGATATTCACCATCATGCAAATGTTTCCGTGGTTTGGTACACTCAAGACCGGACGCGAAAACATGGAGTACAAGGCTGAGAGCACTTACCAGAAGTTCCGCGCCGACGGCATAGCGCTCGCCTATGAAGTGCAGCGCCGATGGTACGACATGCTTGCCACGCAGGAGAAAATCAAGGCTGTGAAAGGCAAGTTAGGCTTGCTGGAAGACATCAAGAAGCTGGCACTCCTCACTTACAAAACGGAGATGAGGGCACGCAATGCCAAAATGAGCGACCAGCTGCGCCTCGATGCGGAGGAGCAAAGCCTCAGAGAGCAGGCAGCAAGCCTTGACGACGGGCTGCGCCTACAGCGCCAGCAGTTCAACATCGTGATGCACCGCGAAGCCGACGCGCCTCTTGTCATCCCCGACACCATCATCCTGCGCGAGATGCCCACCTACGCATGGACTGACATCGAGACTGCAGACCCCGTGCTGCAGAAGTCGATAGCCGACGGCAAAGCCTTTGACGCGCAGGAACGACTCGCCGACAAGATGGGGAAACCTACCTTCAGCGTCGGACTGCAATACATGCTCAACGGAAAGGTAAAACGCCCCGTGATGGAGAATATGAACGGCATGGACATGATCATGCCGATGGTAACCGTCTCGTTGCCCATCTATCGCCGGAAGACCAATATGAGCAAAGAAGCGGCAAAACTCAACAAGCTCAGCACCGATGAGACTTACCGCAGCCGCCAGGACGCCCTCAAGAGCGAATACCTCAGCATCGAGCAACGTGCTGCTGACGCCAGGCGCAAGGTGGAACTGTATGACAAGGAGGTGGAAATACTCAACCACACGCTTCAATTGATGAATACAGAATATGCTACGGGTACGACAACGCTCACCGATATCCTCGAGACTAACCGGCAATATATCGACTATGCGCTGAAAAAAGCGGAGGCCTATGCCACCTTCAACACCATCGTAGCTGAATATGAGAAGATGGCAAGCCGCTACGACTACGCCGTCCGCGCGAATACCAAACAATAAAGAGAAGATCTGTTTATGAAAGACATAAAAAGCATTATCAGGCATCACCAGCTCTGGCTGGTGGCGCTCGCCGTTGCCATAGGAGTCGGCATCGGCTACGTGGCCTTCCATGGAGGCAACCACAGCCATACGGAGGCATCGGAGGAAAAGACCATCTGGACCTGCTCCATGGACCCGCAGGTCAGGCAGGACCATCCAGGCAAATGCCCCATCTGTGGAATGGATCTGATTCCGCTGAACAAAGACAGCCATGCTAAGTCGGCAGACATGAACATGAATCCCGACGCCATCACGCTCAGTGATGAGGCAATGGCTCTGGCCAACGTACAGACCGAGACCGTGGGCACCGGCACCACGGCCAAGGAGTTGCGCCTCTTCGGCAAGATCGAGCCCGATGAGCGGCTGGAGCAGGTGCAGAGCGCTTACGTCGACGGTCGTGTGGAGCGGATTTTCATCAACGCCATAGGCGACCGCGTGAGCCGTGGACAGACGTTGGCTGTCATCTACTCGCCGGCACTCTATGCCGCTGAGCAGGAACTCGTACAAGCCCTGGCCTTCCCGATGGCTGACCAGCGGAAGGCACTCGTGGAGGCTGCCGTGGAGAAGCTTGAACTGCTACAGATTGACCGTGCACAGATCAACCGCGTCATCAGGACGAAGAAAGCCTCACCCTATATCACCCTCAAGGCCAACACCAGCGGTACCGTTGTCGACAAGCAGGTGGAGCAAGGCGACTACGTCAAGCAAGGACAGCCTCTCCTGAAAATCGCCAACCTCAACACCGTATGGGCTGTTTTCCAGGCCTATGAGGGCGATCTGCCCTTCGTCAAAGTCGGCTCCACCGTGCGATTCACTACAGAGAGCATGCCAGGCCGATCATTCACCGGCAAGGTGAGCTTTATCGACCCAATCATCGACGACAAGAGCCGCACGGCCGGCGTACGTGTGGTGATGGCCAATCCCAACGGCATCTTCAAGCCACAAATGATTATCTCCGGCTATGCCGCGGCCCGCATGAAGGGCTATGAAAACGACATTGTGGTACCGAAGTCAGCTGTACTGTGGACGGGCAAGCGCAGTGTGGTCTATGTCAAGGACGAAGGCATGTCGCAACCCACCTTCTCTCTGCGCGAAGTAACGCTGGGCCCAAGTCTTCCCGACGCCTATGTCATCACCGGCGGACTGACCGAAGGCGAAACCATCGTGACCAACGGCACCTTTGCCGTTGACGCTTCCGCACAGCTCGCCGGAAAGAAAAGCATGATGAACCGGTAAAGCTTTCAGTGCTCTTCCATCATCATCACTCTGTGACTACGCCGTAATCGCGTCGCCTTTACGCCGTAATCGCAATGCCTTTACGCCGTAATCGCAATGCCTTTACACTGTAATCGCATCGCCTTTACGCCGTAATCGCAATGCCTTTACGCCGTAATCGCAATGCGATTACGGCGTAGAGGCAATGCTGTACCGGAGCATACTCATGCCTCCGATACAGCCCTTTCGTAGGATTCTAAACGGTGAGGTTACTCCTCGTCAGGAATAATGAGCTTGTAGCCCTGACCATGGATATTGATGATCTCCACCTGATCATCGTCCTTAAGATGCTTGCGCAGCTTCGTGATGTAGACATCCATCGAGCGGGCGTTGAAATAGTTGTCATCGATCCAGATGGTGCGCAAGGCGTCATTGCGCTTGAGAATCTCGTTTGCATGTGAGCAGAGCAGTGAGAGCAGCTCATTCTCTTTCGTAGTGAGCTTGGTTTGTTTCTCGCCGATGGTAAGCAGCTGCTTCTGCGTATCAAACGTATACTTACCAATTTTGTATTTCGTACTCTCGCGATTCTTCTTTCCTTTCACGCGGCGAAGGATTGCCTCGACACGCTTCACAAGTTCTTCCATCGAGAAAGGCTTAGTGATATAGTCATCGGCACCTTTGTCAAAACCTTCCAAAACATCCTCCTTCTGCACACGGGCTGTAAGGAAGATGATAGGTACCTGCGAATTGATCTGACGAATCTCGCCGGCCAGCGTGAAACCATCCTTCTTTGGCATCATGACATCAAGGATGCAGATGTCGTACTTATCCTTCTGAAACTCACGGAAACCAACTTCGCCGTCAGGGCAAAGCACAGCGTCAAAGCCCTTGGCAATGAGGTATTCGCACAACAATGTTCCGAGGTTCTCGTCGTCTTCACAAAGCAAAATTTTTGTCTTTTCTTCCATAATATATTCAGTTTAAATAATTTATTGTCTGTTATCCATCTGTTCAACTTTAACAATCCGGTCTATTCATCGTGGATCACCGGCAATTTAATGGTGAACGTAGAGCCTTTGCCGTATTCACTTTCTACCTTGATTTCACCGTCATGAAGGTCCACCACCTTCTTCACATAAGCCAGACCGAGTCCAAATCCCTTCACATCATGAACATTTCCCGTCCCTACACGATAGAATTTCTCAAAGATCTTCTTCAAATCATCTTTCTTAATGCCTTTGCCGGTATCATGCACCGAGAGGCAAAGCCACTTGTCATCATTCCACGTCTTAAGGAAAATGCTGACAGGTTGATCCGGCTTACGGTATTTCACAGCGTTGTCCATCAAATTGAAAATGACATTCTGGAAGTTGACTTCATCCACATAAATGGTAGAATCAACGGCGCCAATGTCCACGTTGATTTGTCCGCCTGTATGCTCCACGCGCAGAGAGAAGCTATTGGCAATGGACTCAACCATCTCGTTAAGGTCAAGATGTTTCTTCTTGAACGAAGACTTCTTGCGGTCGAACATGGACATTTGCAGTACCTTCTCTACAAGGAAGCGGAGCCGCTTTGTCTCATCGGTGATAACACCCACCAAATGCTTGGTCATCTTCTCAGACTTTGCCACCGTGTCATCGTTGAGCATCTGTGTGGCAAGCGATATGCTGGCGATAGGAGTCTTGAGCTCATGTGTCATATTATTGACAAAATCGTTCTTGATCTCATTATAACGCTTCTGTCGAAAAACAATGGCAAGCGTGATAATGAATGTCACCAACAATATCAGCGTAAAGAATACACTGGGTATCATAAACTTGATGCTGGAGAAGATATAACTGTTGATGTCAGGGAAATGAACCCTCACCACGCCCATCTTCGACGAGGGGTCATTGCGAAAGAGCACTTGGGTGTAAGTAAACTCTGAGCCCTCGTCCGTGTAATCTGGACAACGGTACACCTCACGCCCATCTTGAGTAGTCACTGTAAAATGGTAGGGGATGTTCACGCCATTGTTGATGAGTTCTGCCTTGATATCCTGGTCAAGTATCTTAAAGTTGACGCGCTCTTTCAAAGGCTTGTCCGAGGCAGAGTAAAGCATATTCATTACTACCTCATCAAGCAAGGCCTTCTGGTAGACATACCTGTTTTTCACTATCTCCTGCAGCGAACGACTGGCCTCATTATTTGAATTCTGGTCGTTGATCAAAATCATAGCCTTCGGCATTTTAACAGGATTGGCTGCTTTTGTCTTCATACGAAAGGTAAGGTAACTGGAGCCACGGAACGCGGAAGTGGTCTGATGTGAACTGCTGTCAAAGCCTTCTGCCGAAGTGCTAAAAGGATTATCGTCCTTATGTCCCGACTTCAGTTCAGCCTCTCTGACGTCCCTTTCAAGATACCGCAACGTCTCATTCAGCTCCAAATTACGGGCAGCCTGATAGAGGGCACGATTCACACTTTCGTCAAACTGCTCCTTTTTCATATTTGCCATCTCACGGATATATGTGAGCTGCAAGAAGAGTAGGATTACGAAGGAAATCCCCATAATGACGGCTATCGTCCATATCGTCTTCTTCTTCATGCCGCAAAGATAGCAATTAACTTAATCGGTTAACACTTGGATGTTAAGAAAATCAACCTAATTAATTTGAATTAACAAATAATCACTATATAGTATTCAATATAAACACAATATCCCAAGTAGCTCAAATCAAACTACTTGGGATGACAATAAAAGGGCGTGAAGATTACTCCTCTTCCTTCACTTCTTCCTCATGCTTTGCAATGAGTTTCGTCTGAATATCATTGGGCACGAGCTCGTAACTTGCGAATTTGGCATTAAATGAAGCCCTTCCACCTGTGAGCGAACTGAGCGCAACGCTATAGTTGGACAATTCCTTCAAAGGAATCTTTGCTGTAAGCTTCTGGTAACCAGCCTCTGCATCCATGCCCATAATGATGGCACGACGTCCCTGCAAATCACTCATCACGTCGCCCATATAGTCAGACGGCACATAAACCTCAAGGTCATAGATGGGCTCAAGAATCTTCGGCCCTGCATTTCTGAACGCATCCGAGAACGCATGACGTGCGGCCAGTGTGAACGAGAGCTCATTAGAGTCTACGGGATGCATCTTTCCATCGTAGACCACCACACGAACATCACGTGCATAGCTGCCTGTCAGCGGGCCACGCTCCATGCAGTCCATGACTCCCTTGAGAATGGCAGGCATGAACCTAAGGTCAATGGCACCACCCACCACACTGTTGATGAACTGTAATTTACCGCCCCATGGCAAGTCTTTCTCCTCCTTAGACTTGATATTCATCTTGAATTCCTGTCCACCGAATTTATAGCTAACGGGGTCCGGCATGCCTTCAGCATAGGGCTCCACTATCAGAGAAACTTCACCAAACTGCCCTGCACCTCCGCTTTGCTTCTTATGGCGATAGGTAGCCTGAGCCTTCTTTGTGATGGTCTCACGATAGGGCACACGCGGCTCATCGTATTCCACTTGCAGCTTCTCGTTGTTCTCAAGACGCCATTTCAAAACGCGCAAGTGAAATTCACCTTGTCCGTGAATGATGGTCTGACGAAGCTCTTTGCTCTGCTCAACGACCCATGTAGGATCTTCCTGCCTCATCTTCAAGAGAGCGGCCATCACTTTCTCCAAGTCCTGTGGATTCTTTACCTTGATGGCACGTGAGTATTTAGGACGCGGATATTTCACAAAATCAAACTTCATTCCGTCGTCGTCTTTTCCATCCAGTGTATTCCCCGTCTTCACGTCTTTCAACTTAACAGTGCACCCAATGTCACCGGCTTCCAGCTCGTCCACAGGGATACGGTTGCTTCCCGCGCAAGCATAGATTTGCCCAATACGCTCCTTAGAGCCACGGTCAGCGTTAGTAAGGTCGTCTCCTGCCTTTACTCTTCCGCTCATGACCTTGAAATAACTGACCTCTCCGATATGCGGCTCCAGCCCAGTCTTGAAGAAGTAAAGGCTCTCCGGACCGTTGCTGTCGGCAGCAACTTCCTCTCCACGGGTGTTGCGATAGGCAGGCATATCACTGACAAATGGTACAACATTGCCGAGGAATTCCATCAGGCGCTGCACTCCCATGTCTTTGTGAGCGTCAACGCAGAAAATCGGAAACATGTCACGATTGATCAGTCCTTTGCGGATACCAAGACGCAACTCGTCTTCGGTCAGAGAGTTCTCGTCCTCAAAGAACTTCTCCATCAGTGTATCATCGTTCTCAGCGGCGGCTTCCACCAAGGTACGATGCAACTCCTCTGCTTTTTCTTTCTCCTCTGCAGGAATCTCTTCACGCTTTGGCTCACCGCCATCGGGTCCCCAAGAGAGTTTCTTCATGATGAGCACATCAATGAGGCTATGGAAGTCAGGACCCGTCTCAAGGGGATACTGAATTTGTACACATTTGTTGCCATAGATGTCTTGCATCTGTGAAATGAGGTTGTCGAAGTCACATTTCTCCGAATCAAGCTGGTTGATAAGGAAGATAACAGGCTTCTTCAACTTTTCAGTATAGCGAAAGTTGTTCTGCGTACCCACTTCCGGACCGTATTGTCCGTTGATGAGAATCACTGCCTGGTCAGTGACATTAAGGGCAGTGATGGCGCCTCCGACAAAGTCGTCTGATCCCGGACAGTCGATGATATTGAGCTTCTTATTATTCCACTCTACATGAAAGACAGTGGGAAACACTGAGTAACCAAGGTTGAGTTCTACGGGCATAAAGTCAGAGACCGTATTCTTAGCCTCCACAGTTCCACGACGTTTGATGACTCCTGCCTCGAACAGCATGCTTTCGGCAAGCGTGGTCTTGCCGCTACCTTTGGCGCCAATAAGCGCGATGTTTTTAATCTCGTTGGTTTGATAAACTCTCATATCAAAAATATTTTAAAGTTAGTCCTTATTTCTTCAACGGGTCTGTATTGCAAACCAGTGCTAAAGTTAAGAAGAAATGCGAAAAGGGCAAAGAAAATATCAAGAAATATGCAGTATTTTAAAAGAAATTAGTAATTTCGTGTTCAAATAAAGATAATTGTTCGGAGAATCAAATATATGTCGACACAAGCTGCACTTTACCTGCATATCCCTTTCTGTGCTTCACGATGCATCTACTGCGGTTTCTATTCCACCACCTCCCTTTCTCTTAGAAGGCGCTATGTCGATGCTCTCTGTGAGGAGATGCGTTTACTGCCATATCATCCAACGATAAAGACCATTTATCTTGGCGGAGGCACACCAAGCCAGTTGGCACATCGCGACCTTCACCGGCTATTCACACATATATATAATAAGTATGATGTCAGTCCTCAAGCTGAGATAACGATGGAGTGCAATCCCGACGACATACGAGACGGAATGTTTCAAGACCTCCCTGTGAACCGCGTCAGCATGGGAGCACAAACATTTTCCGACGAGAGACTTCGATTCCTGCACCGTCGCCATACAGCGTCAGAGGTAGATCAGGCTTTTGATACACTACTTCATAATGGCATCGACAACATCAGCATTGATTTGATGTTCGACTTTCCCGGAGAGACCATGGAGGATTGGATAAGCGATGTCAAGCATGCCATCGCCCTACATCCAAAGCATATTTCAGCGTATGGACTGATGTATGAGGAAGGCACCCCGCTCTACAGAATGCTCGAACAAGGATTGACAGAAGAGACCGACGAAGACTTAAGCCTGCGCATGTACGACGCTCTGACAGACCTGCTTGCCGCAGCCGGCTATGAGCACTATGAAATCAGCAACTTCGCATGGCTCGATGGCCATACGACAAGTCCCTGGCGCAGCAAACACAATTCATGCTACTGGCACGATGTCCCCTACATAGGCATTGGCGCAGGCGCACACTCCTACTATCAGCACACCAGACATTGGAATCCAGATGATATCCTTAGGTACATGAACTCCATAGAAAGCGGGCAACTACCTTATGAGGAAGAGGTCATAGACAGCGATACACACTACGATGACATCGTCACCACAGCCTTGCGAACACGTGAGGGTATCGACCTAACCAAACTGGATGGCAAGCACCAAAGATTCTTGATGGATAATGCGAAAGACTATATTCAACGCGGACTCATGGCTGTGAATGACCATCACCTCCATCTCACACGAGAGGGAATCAATATCAGCAACCGCATCATGAGCGATCTGATGGACGTATGATGACCTACGCCCTGGCAGCATCAAGGCCCTTTATGCCCTCCTTCTCATAAACAGTAAAGAAGTAAGCTTTGATGTCGGCGTCTATATCCACAATATTGCGTTTTCCCGTGACATAAGGTTTAATGTATACGGAAACACCATAGCAGACAACACCGATGGCAAGGGCTACCAGAAACTTTGGCAACTCTTTCTCAATGAAATCAGTATTCATGAAGCCGATCATCGCCATAATAGGAATGGCAAACAACAGCCAGTCGCCCGCAGTATTCATCTTTCCATTGTTTTCGCGCTCTTCTCTCAGCACCTTTGGCGCAGCCTGAATCAAGGATGCCTCATGGGCCTTCCAATAGGTCTCAAACTCATGTGGGTAAATGTTTTCAGCCATGATTTTCTTTTCATTTCTGTGGCAAAGATAAGGAAAAAATGAGTAACTTTGCCAACAGAAAGAGAAAAAGATCATGCAAAATCAGTTTTCACGCACACAGTTATTACTTGGCAAGCCAGCTATTGATACACTCAACGGCTCACGCGTGGCTGTCTTCGGCGTAGGCGGAGTCGGGGGATATGTCGTAGAAGTACTTGCCCGTAGTGGCGTGGGAGCAGTGGACATCATCGACGACGACCGTGTTTGCCTGACCAATGTAAACCGGCAGATCCTTGCGACACTCTCCAGTGTAGGGCGTCACAAGGTTGATGTGGCTGAGGACCGCATCCATGACATCAATCCTCGTTGCCACGTAAGAAAGTACCAGACATTTTATCTGCCATCCAATGCTGACGAGTTTGATTTCTCACATTACGATTATGTCGTTGATTGCATAGACACCGTCACAGCCAAACTGGACCTGATCCGGCGCTGTCACGACCTGCACATTCCTATCATCTCCTGTATGGGAGCCGCCTATAAGCTTGATGCCACACAGTTGCAGGTCACTGACATCTGGAAGACCATCAACGACCCATTGGCTAAAGTCATCCGGAAGAAGCTTCGCAAAACGGATATCAAGCACTTAAAAGTAGTATATTCGCCCGAGTTGCCTATTGAGAGCATTGACCAGCCCGACATCAGTTGCCGCTACCACTGCATTTGTCCGGCAAAGGATATGCGGGCGTGCACCGAACGGCACACCATCCCAAGCTCCAATGCATGGGTACCTGCTGCGGCCGGACTGATTTGCGGCGGAGAGGTCGTCAAGGATCTTGTCAACAATGCTCACACTATGCGTATCGATTTGGAGAATGATCCGGACAACGCATACGCAAGAGTGGCAGCCGAAAAACATGAGGCATATCTTCAAGATTACCGGCAACGTGTGGTAGAAAGAAAGAAAACAATCACAATCGATGAATAAAGAAGACTTATTCAAGAAGCTCCGCGCCAATACACATGAGCAATATGACATGCCGGACATGCATATTGACGGCATCCAGTATGCCGACACTTACGCCCAGTTTGTAAAGATGACCGAACATGTCGGTGGGAAAGTAGTGGAAGCAGGTCCGGATGATGATCTCAATGCTATCATCAAAGCACAATACCCCAAAGCCAAAACATTTGCCAGCAACCTTTCATCCATCACGATAGCACAGAAAAACCCCGACACAGTGACTGAAGCGATAGATCTTGACGGTACTGACGTGGGCATTGTCGAAGGCAAGATAGGTGTAGCTGAAAATGGCTGTATCTGGGTTCCCCAAACGATGAAGGAAAAGGCGATTTGCTTTATTTCCGAATATCTTGTTATCATTCTTGACAAGAAAAACATAGTAAACAACATGCACGAAGCTTACAGTCGTATCAGCTTTGACCCGAAATATCAGTTTGGCACCTTTATTAGCGGCCCCTCAAAGACTGCGGACATTGAGCAGGCACTCGTCATGGGCGCACAAGCAGCACGCGGGGTGACAGTGATTATTATCGGCTGATGCCTCTACTGTGTCAATTATAATATAGACATTATAATATAAATAATGTGTGTGGTATGAGGTGTGAACGTCAATCATAAGATGGAAGATAAACGCCAGAACAACGTCTACACCCATATCCTGAAATATACAGGTCTCTTTGGTGGCGTACAGGCCTTGAGCATCCTCGTTGCCTTAGTGCGCAACAAGCTTGTGGCGATTCTGCTGGGCCCCATGGGCATGGGATTGATGTCTCTTTTCAATACCACCATCCGGTTTATCAGCGATTCCACCAATCTCGGAGTGGGTGTGAGCGCTGTGAAACATCTTTCCGAAGCCTACGAACAGAACGATAAGCAGAAGCTACAACAGTCTGTTCAGACCATTCGTGCCTGGGCCACGGTAACGGCCTTGGGCGGCATGTTGGTCTGTGCGTTGCTCAGTCCACTCCTGAGCCGTTATACTTTTGGATGGGGAAAGCATACACTTCATTTCCTATTGTTGTCGCCGGCTGTCGCCATGACCACCTTGACGCTGGGTGAGACCGCCATTCTCAAAGGTGTCCGCAAACTGGGAGCACTGGCACACATCTCCTTGATCAATATCGTGTTAGCGCTCATTCTGACCGTTCCTCTTTTCTTTTTTCTGGGCATCAGCGCTATCGTGCCATCCATTAATCTTGTGGCATTAACACAGTTGGCGGTGACTTTGACCTTCTCTCTCCACTGTTGCCCTATGCAGTTCCGGCTCGACAAAGCCACGCTACAGAGAGGCGTGAGCATGATCAAGCTGGGCATTGCCTTTCTCTTTGCAGGGATATTTGGCAGTGGTTCCGACTTTCTCATCCGGTCGTTTGTCAACAATGCCGGTTCCCCCGACACTCTCGGGCTCTTCAATGCGGGTTACATGATCACGATGACCTACGGCGGGATGGTGTTTTCAGCGATGGAAACCGATTATTTCCCCCGTCTCTCCGCCATTGAGCAGACAGGAGCCACACTCAACGCCACCGTGAACAAGCAGATAGAAGTGTCGCTGCTCATCATCTCGCCCATGCTTGTCGCCCTCATCATTGGCTTGCCTCTTATCCTTCCCCTACTCTATTCAAGGACTTTTTCGCCGGCCACGGCTATGGCGCAAATCATGGCTCTGGCGTTATACCTGCGTGCCGTCAAGCTCCCCATTGCCTACCTGCCGTTAGCAAGAGGCGACTCAAGGTCGTATCTTCTCATGGAGGGTATCTATGCAGTCGTGTATATTCTCATTTCCATCGGATGCTTCCACGCCTTTGGACTCTTTGGTTTGGGCGCAGCCGTCGTGTCAGTAGCCTGCTTCGATTTCATCATGCTCAATGTTTATATGCGCTTCCGCTATGGCTACATGCTTTCTCGCTCGGCCGTCAAACTGATGCTCCAACAGCTGCCTATTGGCCTTGTGGCCTATGTTTTGACAAAGACAGGAGAGAGCTGGACTTATTGGCTCGCGGGAACAGGGCTGTTCTGTCTCAGTTTGTATTTATCATTGAAAGAGCTGCACAAGCGTACGCGCCTGTGGGACAAACTGAAAGCAAAATACTTCCATTCCTCTCAATCTTGATATGCATTGAGAGCATGTACAATCCGGCATATCTCCCCGTCAGTCAACGTTGGGTTGCAAGGTATGCTGAGCTCTTCACGGTGAATCTTCTCCGTAACCGGCAATGACAACCGGTTCCATTCGGCATAGCAAACTTGCCGGTGAGGCGGTATGGGATAGTGTATCATGGTGCCGACGTCGTTTTCCGCCAAGTAACGCTGCAGCGCATCCCGCGTCCTACAAAGTATGGGAAAGATGTGAAACACGTGGTCTACGTCTCCATTGATCCAAGACTCCATGCCTGGTATTCGCAGCTTGGGATTGTCTACATACAGCGCATACTGTCGGGCAATCTCTTTTCTCCGGCGGTTTTCCGCGTCCAGATAGCGCAGCTTGACACTGAGCACTGCTGCCTGCAACTCGTCAATGCGGCTGTTAAGCCCTTTATAGGGGAACACATATTTCTGCGAGGAGCCATAGTTGCCTAAAGCCCTGCAAAGGTCAGCCAACGCCTTATCATCGGTAGTGATGGCTCCCGCATCGCCTAATGCCCCAAGATTCTTGCCTGGATAAAAGCTGTGTGCGGCTGCGTCACCTAATGAGCCGGTCCGCCTGCCATTGTACTTGCACCCATGCGCCTGCGCATTATCCTCTATCAGCAGGAGGTGGTAACGCTGGCAAAGAGCAGAGATGCCTGCCGTCATGGCACAACGGCCGTAAAGATGGACCAAGAGAATGGCCTTGGTCTTTGGCGTGATTGCCTTCTCAATCAGGGCATCGTCTATTTCGAGGGAATTGATGTCGGGTTCAATCAGGATGGGTTTCAACCGGTTCTCCGTAATGGAAAGAATGGAGGCGATATATGTGTTAGCGGGAACAATGACCTCATCACCCTCGCTCAGACGCCCCATCTCCCTGTAGGCACGGAAAATAAGTGTCAGCGCGTCAAGCCCGTTGCCACAGCCTACGCAACAGCGAGTGCCGATAAAGCGGGCATAGTCAGCTTCAAAGCGACGAGTCTGCTCACCCTGAAGATACCATCCGTCCTCAACAACACGCATGACCGCGGCTTCTATCTCAGCCTGATGCAGCCCTGTCATCTTTTTCAAAGAGAGATAAGGAATCATCATTAGCAGTTAGTTTCTATCTCATACCAGTCGTAGCAGACCGCTCTTCCGCCAAATCCCTCCTTCTGATAGATGAGACCCTCATTGAGAAAACGGCCTCTGTCTTCGTTGGACGTACCGAAATCAAAATATTGACAGTCCACACGGTCCTCCTTGATGATTTTATGGAATATGGAATCAATGGCGTGCAAGCGCTTGCCTTCCGGAGAGGCGGAGATATACTGTACATGTACCACTTTGGCGGATACGTAAAGCAATACGCCACCTACCACCTTACCCTCCCAGCGCGCTACATAGAGGGCGATGTTGTCAGGGAAAGAAGTGTGAAGCCGGAGCATCTCGTTGACGGTATGAACAGGCTTGGTATGGTGTGCTGAGGCAAGATTCTCCTCTAACACATGCCAAAAGGAGCCATACGCGTTGTCATCTCTCGTTACCCCAAGGCCGTTCATCCGCGCCTTGTCTGCACCAAACTGCCTGATACGCCGCCATTTCAGCGCGTTTCCCATGTCAATCACTGACGAGACATTACGCACTAAGAGCCGTGCATGGCAACGGTTGAAGATGGCATAAAGATCTTCTTCCGAGGGTAGCTGCTGATAAATCCAGGGTACCGGCTTATAAATCATCCGCTTGATTCCCAACCTTCTGAGCTCGGCCATAAGCTCTTCAAACAGCGTGCAGACCTCGGCAGCGGTGGCATGCGCACCGGTAATCAGCCCTCCGTAGGTCAGTCCCTGATGAGACCATAGCGTATCGCCGTCGACATTGGCAGGCAACAGTGCATAAGGATTGCCCTTCAGGTAAAACATGAACGAGCAGTCTGTGAAGCGGTCATGATGATAGTCCATGTAATGACGGTCGAAGAGGAAAGTGCCTTGCTTCGACTGCCTCACGAATGCATTCCACGCATTGCTGTCCTTGCCGGTATAGCGTCTTATCTCGAACATCCCGAAGACCTGTATTTAAGGAATTCTCCGTAGTTATAAATATAATCGTTTTCGTCATATGGATCTTCCGCAAGGACCAGGCAAACGGCTCCGGAAGAGAAGTCCTCCAATACCCGCCAGATGCCCGTATCGACAAAAAGTCCCTTGTTGGGAAGGTTGAGCATGTAGCTTTCACGTTCCTTGCCGTTGTCAAGTGTCACGGTGAAAGACCCAGACACAGCAACGATGAGTTCCCTGCAATGCTTGTGCGCATGACCGCCACGGCATGCGCCGCCAGGGATGTCGTAAGTCCAGTAAACCCTGCTAATGGCAAACGGCACATCCTTAAGTTGCTGGGCCACAGTAAGATTGCCGCGTGGATCGGCAATTTTCTGCAGCGTTATCAATCTGCCCAATCGTTGTTTCATCATAACTCAATACTGACCATTTTGCGTCTACACCGTAATCGCATCGCCTTTACACTGTAATCGCAACGCCTCCACACTGTAATCGCATCGCCTCTACACTGTAATCGCATCGCCTCTACACCGTAATCGCATCGCCTTTACGCCGTAATCGCAATGCCTGTTACTTTCTCATTTCTTCATGTAAGGGTCAGTTCCCAACACGGTCTT
The DNA here is from genome assembly GCF_000218235.1 of Hallella multisaccharivorax DSM 17128. Classification (GTDB taxonomy): domain Bacteria; phylum Bacteroidota; class Bacteroidia; order Bacteroidales; family Bacteroidaceae; genus Prevotella; species Prevotella multisaccharivorax. Next base: position 2,076,432 of record NZ_GL945017.1, read on the forward strand.
CGCCAGGCGCTTTGTCTTATCGCGCAAGGCCGTCATATCGCAACCTACCTTGTCGTAGCAAGTGACGACGCCCATACGACGCCCCACATGCGCTTCGGGCTTTCCAAAGATGCGCACGCGCGCATGATCCTCACGGCAAACGTCGGCAAGATTGTAGTCAAGCGGCTGATTGCTCTCCACGGGCGATAAGACTACAGCAGAGGCGCCGCTGTGCTCCAAGTGAATGGCGGGGATGTTGAGGCCCATGACGGCACGGAAGTGAAGCTCAAACTCACTGAGGTTGGTGCAGTGGCTCAGTGTCACCATACCCGTGTCGTGAGGCCGTGGCGAGAGCTCTGAGAAGATGACCTCGCCCTGCCTGGTCAGGAAAAACTCCACGCCCCAGATGCCATAGCCTGTCAAAGCCCTGGTCACCTCGTCGGCCATGTGCTGGGCCACCTTGAGTGCATCCTCGCTGATGGCATAGGGCATCCAACTCTCTCTGTAGTCACCGCCTTTCTGCACATGCCCGATGGGCGGGCAGAAGAGCGTGGGGCCATGCTGCTGAGTGACGGTGAGCAGCGTGAACTCAGAGTCAAAGTCGATAAACTCCTCAATGATGACCTCCCGTACATCACCACGTCCTTCCTCCATGGCATCACGGAAAGCCTCCTGAAGTTCGTCATCGTCGTGGACATAGCTTTGGCCGTGGCCGGAAGAAGACATCAACGGCTTGACAACGCACGGAAAGCCTATCTCGTCGGCAGCACGCTTGAACTCGTCAAAGGTCTTGGCATAGAAATACCTCGCCGTACGCAGCCCCAGTTCCCGTGATGCCAGGTCACGAATGGCACGGCGATTCATGGTGTAGTTGACGGCACGCGCCGAGGGCACCACCCTGATACCTTCTTCCTCGAAATCAAAAAGGCGCTCGGTACGGATTGCTTCTATCTCGGGCACTATCAAGTCGGGCCGGTGCCGCGCCACAACAGCCGAGAGGGCGTCGCCGTCAAGCATGGAGAAGACCTCACACTCATCGGCTACCTGCATAGCAGGTGCGTTGTCATACTTGTCGCAGGCGATGACATATTGTCCGGCACGTTTGGCGGCAATCGTAAATTCCCTGCCCAGTTCACCTGAGCCTAAAAGCAAAAACTTTTTCATTGATTTAGAATGGCTTAAACAAAACCTATTTTTCTTTGCACGATGGGTTTCATGCGCCTCATCATCATCTGCCACTCAGGAGAGATGGCTATACGATGAAGGTCTTTTGCTATAATCTCGCGCATAGCCGACTGGGGCACACGGTATTTCAGCGCAAGCTGCTCCACGGGCTTCCGGCTTCCGCCGAAAAGCCCGTAGTAGGCGTCGATGATATCCTTGTCAACGGCCCCGAGCATCGTTAAAAGGATGTTGAGATTGGCCTTATCGGCATTGCTCACAAGCAGAGCAGAGCCTTGCGCAAGCTGAAGATAGCGGTGCAGCTGGATAGAAAACCTGTCAAGTCTAAGCTCCTCAGGCAAGTTGTCCATGACGCTCCTTTCCATACATGATGTCGTAATACTTCTGATAGTCACCGCTGGTCACCTCGTTGATCCACTGCTGGTTGTCGAGATTCCACTTGATGGTCTTCACGATGCCGTCAGCGAACTTTGTCTCAGGATACCATCCCAACTCCGTCTTAATCTTTGTGGGATCAATGGCATAGCGAGCGTCGTGGCCGAGACGATCGGCCACATGCTCAATGAGCGAATCGTTAATCCAAGAGATGTCGATGTCGCCCTTCGTATCGCGGACCTGCTTTTTCAGCACATGGCGCAGTCCTTTGTCGGCCTCCATCATGTCGTGAATGGTCTTGATGGTGAGCTTCACGATATCGATATTCTTCATCTCGTTGTGTCCGCCAACATTGTAGATCTCTCCTTCACGCCCTTCACGCACCACAAGGTCAATGGCCTTGCAGTGGTCTTCCACATAAAGCCAGTCGCGCACATTGAGTCCAGCGCCGTAGACAGGGAGCTTCTTGCCCTCAAGAATATTGTTGATAATCAGAGGAATGAGCTTCTCCGGGAAGTGGTATGGCCCATAGTTATTGGAACAACGCGTGATGGACACCGGCATGTGGTAAGTGTCGCGGTAGGCCTGCACAAAGAAGTCGGCACTCGCCTTGCTGGCAGAATAAGGGCTGTGCGGGCACAACGGTGTTGTCTCGGTGAAGAACCCCGTGTTGCCCAAAGCTCCGTAGACCTCGTCGGTAGATACCTGGTGGTATCGCTTTCCTGTCTTCCAGGTGGGATAGCCCTGCGCGTCCTTGCCCGTTACCCATGCACGGCGGGCAGCGTCCATAAGGTTCTGAGTACCTAAAATGTTCACGCTCAAGAAGAGCTGCGGATCCTCAATGGAACGGTCGACATGGCTCTCGGCTGCAAAGTTGACAACAAAGTCGATGTCGTTCTCGGCAAACAACCGGTCCACGAGCTTGCGGTCACGGATATCGCCCTTGATAAAGAAGCAGCGCTGATTGTCGATATCGTCCTTGATGGTGCCTAAATTGCCAGCATAGGTCAGTGCATCAAGGACAATAACCTTAGTGTCATCATTGGCATATTTCTTGTGAAGCAAATACTTGATGAAGTTGGAGCCAATGAATCCGGCAGCTCCGGTGACAAGATAAGTTTTCATAATGAAAAGCGTTTTTTGATGAACTCGGCAATAAAATGTTCGGTTTCCTGGAGACCCAAAATACTTGAGTTGATACAGAGATCATAGCTCTCCGCATGTCCCCAGGTCTTACCAGTGTAATAGTTATAATACGAAGCGCGGTCGTCTTCCATTGACCGGATGTACTTTCGCGCCTGCGCACGGTCAAAATCATGACGCTTGCATACACGCTGCAAGCGCTGGTCGATGTTGGCTGTAATGAATATGTTCATGGTGTTTTTGAAATCACGCAGCACATAGTCGGCCGTACGGCCTACGAAGACACAGTTGCCCTCCTCAGCCGCTTTCTTGATGGCATCGCTTTGAAACTTGTAGAGTGAATCCTGCGAGAAGTTGTTTTTATAGAAGTTGTTCTCGCCCATCAAAGGCACATGCACGTGAAAAAGCGACTTGAGAAAGCCCTTCTGCTCATCGTTCTGTTCAAAGAACTTCTCGCTGAAGCCACTCTCCTTCGCTGCAAGGTTGAGCAGCTCCTTGTCGTAGAATTTGCAGCCGAACTCATCCGCAAGCATCTTGGCGATAACTCTGCCACCAGAGCCTATCTGCCTACCAACATTGATGATGATTTTCTTATCACTATTCATGATGTTTACTAATTATTTGCTTCTTGAATTTTCGCATATATAAAGCCATAATGATGGCTGCCACGACTGCTGCGGTGAAATCGGAGGCCGGCAACGAGTACCACACTCCATTCACACCGAAAAACAAAGGCAAGACGTAAAGCAACGGCAGAAGAAACAACAACTGCCTCGACAAGGAAAGGAAAATGCTGATTTTGACCTTCCCTATACACTGGAAGAAGTTGGTGACGACCATCTGGAAGCCCACTATCAGGAAGGCAAGCATGTTGATCCTTATGGCCGGCTTGGCTATCTTTATGAGCGTGGGATCGGAAGTGAATATTCTCGCAAGGTAATCGGGAAGCAACATGGCGATGGCCCAACCTGTCGTCATAATCACCGTGGCAGCGATGATGGCAAGCCGCAACACCTTCATCAGACGGTCTATCTTCTGTGCGCCGTAGTTGTATCCGGCAATGGGCTGCATGCCTTGGTTCAAGCCAATGATAATCATCACGAAGACGGTGGAGATAGCTGAGGCAATACCGTATGCGCCCACCATCAGGTCTCCGCCAAAGTGAACAAGCTGGTTGTTGATGAAAATGACAATGATGCAAGCACAGACATTCATCAGAAACGGCGATATTCCTATGGCGATGATGTTTTTCACCAAGTGCGACTTCAGCCTGTAAATGCCTTTTTCCAAATGCAACAGCTCGTTTCTGTTCGTGAAAAGCCTCAACTGATAGACCAAGGCAAGCGACTGCGAGATGATGGTTGCAAAGGCCGCTCCACGGATGCCCCACTTGAGAATGGGAATGAACACCACATCAAGCAGTATATTCATTACCACGGTGAAGATGGTAGCCATCATAGCCTGGCGCGGCTTGCTGGCAGCGCGTAGCACAGCATTCATGCCGAGATACATATGCGTCACCATATTTCCGCAAAGGATAATCTGCATGAAGCTCCGCGCGTAAGGGATCGTAGCCTTGCTCGCACCGAAGAAATACAAAATAGGATCAAGAAAAATCAAGCATAACACTGCAAAGCTAAACCCAATAATAAGATTGAGCGTTACCGTATTGCCAAGCAGCTCTTCTGCAGTCAAGTAGTCTTTCTGCCCCAGCTTCACGGATATAGCAGTAGAAGCGCCAACACCAACAGCGGCACCGAACGCGCTGGAGAGGTTCATGAAAGGAAAAGTGATGGCAAGACCAGAAATAGCAAGCGGCCCCACTACCTGGCCAATAAAAGCACGGTCGATGATGTTATACAACGAGGAGGCCACCATAGCGATGACAGCAGGCGTAGCATATTGAAGCAATAGCTTGCCAACGGGCTGGGTACCTAATGCCAACGTGGCCTTTTTATTGTCATTATCTGTATGCATGATGCAAAAGTAACAAATAAATTTGGGCTTTAGCGTTTTTCAAGCTACTTTTGCAAAAAATATTTTTTTATGAATCGGCATGCTCTTACCCTTTTTGAACTCAACTCACTTGTGAGTGATGTCATTGACACAGCATTCGATCATGCCTATTGGGTTGAAGCGGAGCTGTCGGAAGCGCGTGAAGTAAGAGGGCATTGCTATATGGAGCTCATCCAGAAAGACATCTTTTCAGCCACGCCTGTTGCCCGTGCGTCAGCCAAATGCTGGAAGACAACATGGACGCGACTCAAGCCTAAGTTTGAACACACCACTGGTCAGCAACTCCATGCCGGTATGAAAGTAATGCTCCTCGTCACTGCCAACTTCCATGCGGCCTATGGCTTTTCGTGGATTGTTCAGGACATTGACCCCACATACACCTTAGGCGACATGGCTCGCAAGCGCATGGAGATTATCCGGCAACTGAAAGAGGAAGGGGTCTTCGATCTGCAGAAAGAACTTGCCATGCCCATGTTCACGCAGCGCGTGGCGGTCATTTCAAGCGAGAACGCGGCCGGTTACGGCGACTTCTGCCATCAGCTGCACGAAAATGACTACGGTTTCGTATTCCAAACTCAGCTCTTCCCTGCCATCATGCAGGGCGATCAAGTGGAGCCAACCGTCATTAGTGCGCTAAATGATATTTATAATAATGTAGACGACTACGATGTCGTCGTCATCATTCGCGGTGGAGGTGCCACGGCAGACTTAAGCGGTTTCGACACTCTGGCCTTAGCTGAGAATGTGGCCAACTTCCCTCTTCCCATCGTTACCGGTATCGGTCATGACCGCGATGAGAGCATCCTTGACATGGTCTCCCACACACGTGTAAAGACTCCGACGGCAGCCGCTGCTCTTCTCGTTGATCACCTTGCAGGCGTTTGGAGCCATATTGAATCGTTGCTCGAGCGCATCACCGGCCATGTGCAACAGCGCATGGAGGCAGAGTGGGCAAGACTGGACAGAGTCTCAGAGCGCATTCCCATTCTTTTCTCATTAGTGAAGGAGCGACAAGGCGCGAAGCTGCAACGCGTCATGACAGACATTGCCAACTCCATCAAAGAACAATTGACACGGGAGCAGCACAAGGTCACAATGCTGACCAATACCATCAGACCGCTCACCGAGAAAAGACTGACCACCGAGCACAACCGCCTGGAACAGTTGACACTCCGTGCCAAAGCCCTTGATCCGGAGCGCTTGCTCAAGCGGGGCTATAGTATTACTCTTCTTCACGGGAAGGCGCTTCACGACCCATCCGCTGTGAGAGAGGGGGATGTAATAGAGACAAAAGTAGAAAAAGGAATGCTTACTTCTATCATACATCTTGGTAATAGTTCACATCATAAATAAATAACAATCAATATGGCTAAACAAGAACTCAAATACGAAGATGCCGTACACCAGTTAGAGACCATCGTCGAAAAGCTGGAAGACAATGAGCTCGGCATTGACGAGTTGTCCACAGAGCTGAAAAAAGCGCAACAACTGATCAAACTCTGCAAGGATAAACTGACAAAAACTGACGTAGAAATCAAAAAAATACTGGATAACGAATAAATAATCGTACCAAAATTATCGATTTGTTATTATTATTGCTAATTTTGCACTAAATTATTAGCAAGTAATTTTAAACACGTATCTTATGAAAGATTTAGATTGGGGAAATTTGACTTTTGGCTATCGTAAGACAGACTACAATGTACGATGCTACTACCGTGACGGCAAATGGGGCGAGATAGAGGTCTGCTCTGATGAATACATTAACATGCACATGGCTGCAACCTGCCTGCACTATGGGCAGGAAGCCTTCGAAGGACTGAAGGCATACCGTTGCCCTGACGGCAAGGTACGCATCTTCCGCGTAAAAGACAACGCCGAGCGACTGCAATCAACTTGCGACGGCATCGTCATGCCGAAGGTGTCCACGGAAATGTTTGAGGAGATGGTCAAGAAAGTCGTACGACTCAATCAGGATTATATCCCTACCTATGAGAGTGGCGCAACACTGTATATCCGCCCGTTGCTCATCGGCATCAGCCCGCAGGTTGGCGTACATCCGGCAAAGGATTACCTCTTCCTCATCTTCGTCACACCTGTAGGCCCCTATTTCAAAGGTGGCTTCGCCTGCAATAAATATGCCATTGTACGCGACTTCGACCGTGCAGCACCTTTAGGTACAGGCTGCTACAAGGTGGGTGGTAACTATGCCGCATCGTTGCGCGCGCATATGTATGCGGCCGGAAAGGGCTATGGCTCAGAGTTCTATCTCGACGCCAGAGAGAAGAAATACGTAGACGAGTGCGGCGCAGCTAACTTCTTCGGCATCAAGAACAATACCTACGTCACACCAAAGAGCACTTCCATTCTGCCGTCCATCACCAACAAGAGCCTGATGCAGATTGCTGAAGATCTGGGGCTGAAGGTGGAGCGCCGCCCCGTACCCGAGGAAGAGCTGCCTACCTTCGAGGAGGCTGGAGCTTGTGGTACTGCTGCTGTCATCTCGCCAATCTCAGAGCTCGACGATCTCGACACCGGTAAGAAATATGTCTTTGGCGACAAACCAGGGCCTTGGTCTACAAAGCTCTACGAAACCCTGCGCGGCATCCAATACGGTACTGTCGAGGACAAGCATGGATGGACGACCGTAGTCATCGACTAAGTGTCTGATTGACAACTACATGCCCACAGAAAATGAAGTCCGACAGATGGACCAGGGATAACATTTATCTACGTCGCTCACAGGTTTTATCCGATGAGTCAGAACAGTCTAACGGGACGCACATGTGGAATTGGAATTACTTACGGGAGCTTACGGGAGGCGGCAAAAGTAGCATAAAAAGTGTTGAGGAAAAGCACGGTCTGCTTTTTTTTTGCTAACTTTGCGCCCAAGTATCAGAAAACAAGATAAAGTAAAAAGGAATAAATGATGGCTAAGAGATTTGCCGAGCACGACTGTCTTGACCTCACCAAGACCAACGAAGAGGTGTTAGCAGAATGGGAGAAAAACGATATTTTCCATAAAAGCATTAATGAACGCGAGGGCTGCCCCGAGTTCATTTTCTTTGAGGGGCCTCCTTCTGCCAATGGCCACCCCGGCATTCATCATGTACTGGCACGCTCCATAAAGGATACTTTCAACCGCTACAAGACCATGCAGGGCTTCCAGGTGAAGCGTAAGGCCGGCTGGGATACTCATGGGCTGCCGGTGGAAATCAACGTAGAAAAGGAACTGCACATTACCAAAAAGGACATCGGTACGAAGATTTCCGTGGAGGAATATAATCGTCGTTGCCATGAGGATGTGCTCAAATTCACGAAGGAATGGGACGATCTGACGAAGAAAATGGGCTATTTCGTCGATCTTGAGCATCCTTACGTCACATACCACAACAAATACATTGAGACGCTGTGGTGGCTCTTGAAGCAACTTTACAATAAGGGATTGCTGTACAAAGGCTACACCATTCAGCCGTATTCGCCCGCTGACGGCACAGGACTGAGCTCTCACGAGCTTAATCAACCCGGCTGTTACCGTGACGTGAAGGACACTACGGTCACCGCGCAGTTCCTTATCACCGACCCACGTAAGACGTGGACCCAGTGGGGCAAGCCAGTCTTCCTTGCCTGGACTACAACACCCTGGACTCTGCCTTCCAACGTGGCGCTCTGTGTCGGCCCAAAGATTGACTACGTGGCCGTGGAGACTTACAACCCTTACGACGGCGAGCCTATTACCGCCATCATCGCTAAGAGCCGTGTGGAGGCTTACCTCGATCCTGCCTTAGAGATAAAAGAAGGCGCCCTCCCAGCTTATGATAAAGACAGGAAAGCATGCCCCTGGCGCGTCATTGACAGCATGACCGGCTCCGACCTCGTCGGATTCCACTACAAGCAACTCATGCCGTGGGTGAAGCCTTGCGAGAAGGTGAGCCAGTACAGCCACAGGTTTGTCAACGAGTATGCTAAGCAATATCCCGATAAAGTCTTTGCCAGCGCCGACGGCCGCGACAAGTTCGTGGAGATGGAGAGTGAGGCTTTCCGCGTTATCCCCGGTGATTATGTCACGACCGAAGACGGTACCGGCATCGTCCACACAGCATCCACCTTTGGCGCTGATGATGCCAAGGTCTGTATCGATGCAAAGATTCCAGCACTTTACCTAATCAACAAGCAGGGCGAGACGCGCCCGATGGTTGACCTCCAAGGAAAATATTATCTCCTCAGCGAGCTCGACGAGAATTTTGTTAAGCACTGCGTCAACGTAGAGGCCTACAGGCACCATGAGGGCGACTATGTGAAGAACGCCTATGATCCGAGATTCAATCCCGACGGCGTATGGGATCGCAAAGCTTCAGAGAAGGCCGAGGACCTCAACATTGTTATCTGCATGGAGATGAAACAGGAAGGTACAGCCTTTAAGATACAGAAGATGGTGCACAACTATCCTCACTCGTGGCGTACCGACAAGCCTATCCTCTATTATCCTCTCGACAGCTGGTTCATCCGCGATACTGCCAAGAAAGAAGAGATGGTGGCCCTGAACAAGACCATCCACTGGCAACCCGAATCGACAGGTACAGGCCGCTTTGGCAACTGGCTGGAGAATCTCAACGACTGGAATCTTTCCCGTTCGCGCTTCTGGGGCACTCCTCTGCCTATTTGGCGTGATGAGAACCGGCATGAGAAGTGCATCGGCTCCATTGAAGAGCTCTACAATGAAATTGAAAAGTCCGTCAAAGCCGGTATCATGAAGAGCAACCCACTCAAGGACGCAGGATTCGTTGTCGGCGACTACAGCCAGGAGAACTACGACAAAATTGACCTTCACCGTCCTTATATCGACCGCATCGTCCTCGTCAGCAACGAAGGCAAGCCCATGAAGCGCGAAAGTGATCTTATCGACGTTTGGTTCGACTCTGGTTCCATGCCCTATGCGCAGCTTCATTATCCATTCGAAGGAGAAATTTCCAAGGAGGGTCTTAAGGCAAAAGAGATGAATGAGGTCGAGTATCGTAAGCAGTTGGTTGACAGTACCTATACGGGAACACCAGTGCCACCGGCATTTTTCCCTGCCGACTTCATCAATGAAGGTGTTGACCAAACTCGCGGCTGGTTCTTTACCTTACACGCCATCGCTACGATGGTATTCGATTCCGTGGCATTCAAGAATGTGATCTCCTCAGGGCTCGTCCTCGACGCCAAGGGCAACAAAATGTCAAAGCACGTGGGCAATGTCACCAATCCATTTGAAATGATAGACAAGTTCGGCGCCGATCCCGTACGCTTCTATATGCTCACCAACTCTGAACCCTGGGACAACCTGAAATTTGACCCCAGCGGTGTGGATGAGTGCCGCCGCAAGTTCTTCGGCACATTATATAATATATACAGCTTCTTCGCGCTCTACGCCAACGTTGACCACTTCGATCCCACCACACCGCAGGTGGCACTTGAAAAGCGCACCGAGATCGACCGCTGGATTCTTTCGTGCCTGAATACGCTTGTCAAGGGTGTGCAGAAAGAGCTTGACGGTTTCGACCCCACACGTGCAGGCCGCCTCATCGACACTTTTGTCAATGACGACTTGAGCAACTGGTATGTACGCTTGAACCGCAAACGTTTCTGGGGCAAGGAAATGAGCGAGGACAAACTCAGCGCTTACCAAACGCTCTATACTTGTCTGATGACCGTCAGCAAGACGTTAGCTCCCTTTGCTCCTTTCTTCGCCGACGAGCTCTACCATGATCTTGGCGGACAATTGAAGAGTGTCCATCTCGATTTCTTCCCCAAAGCAGACGAGACCATGATCGATTCCGACCTTGAAGCCCGCATGACCATTGCCCAGCAAATTACCTCAATGGTGCTGGCTCTTCGTCGAAAGGTCAATATCAAAGTGCGTCAGCCGCTGGCAAAGATTATGATTCCGGCCGCCGGCAATGAGCAGAAAAAGCACATTGCTGCTGTGACCGACTTGATCAAAAGCGAGGTAAACGTCAAAGAGCTCGATTTCGTAGAGGACGACAGCTTTCTGGTGAAGAGGGTCAAGTGCAATTTCCGAGTCATGGGCAAGAAGTTTGGCAAGCTTATGAAAGGCGTCGCCGCCAAGATGAACAGCCTTACACAACAGGAGATAGCGGCATTGGAGTCGAAGGGCTCTCTCGTCTTTGAGGTGGAAGGACAACCCCTTACCATTGACGCTGCGGATGTAGACATCATCTCTGAGGATATTCCCGGATGGCTTGTCAGCAACGAAGGCAATCTCACGGTGGCTCTTGAGGTGAACCTCACCCCTGAGCTGAAAAATGAAGGCATGGCTCGTGAGCTCATCAACCGAATCCAGAATATTCGTAAAGACAGCGGCCTGGAGATTACCGACCGCATCCGTCTGACCGTGGCTCCGCATGCAGAGACTAATGCGGCCATAGCGGCTTGTGGAGACCTCATCAAAGGGCAGGTGCTTGCCAATGCCATTATCATTGCCGACAACGATGGCACCGAGGTGGACATGGACGGATTTAAGCTGAACATCAAAGTCGAAAAAGATAATTAATCAGAAATCATGCAGGTAAAACGTTATTCAGACGAAGAGCTTGAAGAGTTCAGAGAAATTATCAATCAGAAGCTCAAAGTGGCCAGGCAGAGCTATAGCGATGCTATGGAAGCTTTGAGAAACAAAGGCAACAACACCGACGCCGACACCGCACCAACCTATCATATCCTTGAGGAGGGAACCGAGGTGATTGAACGCGAGAACCTGATACAGAAAGCACAGCGCGAATACAAGTTCATCCAGTCGCTGGAGGCCGCGCTCATCAGGATTAAAAACAAAACTTACGGTATTGACCGAGTCACGGGAGAGCTGATTCCCAAGGAGCGGTTACGTCTGGTGCCACACGCTACGCTCAGTGTAGCGACCAAAAATGCAAGAAAGAAGTGAAAAGAAAAGGACTTCTGGCGTGGATCATTATCATCGCAATCCTCATCATTGATCAATTGATAAAGATACATGTCAAGACGACAATGACCATCGGTGAATCAATCAGAATTACTGATTGGTTTTATATCACGTTTATTGAGAATAATGGGATGGCCTGGGGCATGACGTTTGTCAATAAGCTATTCCTCAGTTTGCTTCGCCTTGTAGCCGTAAGCGCTATCGGCTGGTTCATCTGGCAGGTGGTCCGTCAGAAAGGTCGCACAATGTACATCGTCTTTCTTTCCATGGTATTGGCAGGCGCGGCGGGAAACATTCTCGACTCATTGTTTTACGGACTCTGCTTCACGGCCTCCACTCCCTACAGCGTTTCCTACGCCGTGCCGTTTGGCAGCGGTTATGCAGGTGTACTGATGGGAAAAGTGGTGGATATGTTTTATTTCCCCATCATCCACTCCACATGGCCATCGTGGATGCCGCTGGTGGGTGGAGAGAGCTTCACCTTCTTCTCACCCGTATTCAATTTTGCAGATGCCTCCATTACAACGGGGGTCATCTGCCTGCTGTTGTTTTGCTCAAAAGACCTCGCCTTAATTGGAGCCACCATTGACAAGGCGCGTGGAAAGTACACAAGAAAAGACGAAAAGGCCGACAAGCCCACAAAGACTGTATAACCATGCGAAAGACATTGCTCTTCTTCATAGCCGCAGTAATCGCCAGTACACTCATGATGAGCTGCAATCAAGACAGCCACGTTATCCCAGCCGGTAAGATGGAAGACATACTCTATGACTACCATCTCGCCGATGCCATGGCGCAGCAGGCAGAGGGTGGCTATGAGAAAAATGCGTATGAATACAGGGCAGCTGTATTGAAGAAATACGGTGTCTCGCAAGACGACTTCGACTCGTCGATGGTTTACTATATGCGTCGTACTGACGAGCTGCACACAATCTATCAGCATATCGCTGACCGCATGCAGAACGAGGCCAGTCGCCTGGGAGCCAGCTCTGTAGGCGGAGTCACCGCCACCGGCGACTCTGCCGATGTATGGAATGGAGAGCGGTCGCTGATTCTCATGCCCAACGAACCGTACAACCTTTATTCGTTCAGCCTGTCCACTGACTCCACTTTCCATAAAGGAGACCGCTTGATGCTGAACTTCCAATCCGATTTCATTTTTCAGGATGGCATGCGTGATGGCATCGTCGTGCTTGCTGTGGAATTGGGTAATGACAGTGTGGCGTCAACAGTAGCGCACATTTCCTCTTCCATGCCGTCCTCCCTGCAGATCTCTGACAATGACAGTCTTGGAATCAAGAAGATTCGAGGTCTCTTCATGTTGTCCAAGAGCAGTGATGCCAATGCATCTACCACGACACTACAACTGATGAGCATCCACAACATTCGGCTCATCAGGGTGCATCCTTCCACAGCTGCCAGTGGACGAGCCCCACTCGCCCCTGTTGACGGCAGAATTCCGGTTAATGCCAATGTGCCCGATTCGGAGAGAATGAAACCACAAGTGATGCGCTAACTATAGCTATTTCACATTAGACCAACAAGATATACACTATGAGAAAACAATTGCTCACAGCTTGCTTTTTGGTAATTGCCGCTGCTGCAACGGCATGCACCAACTTTATCGTCGGTAAAGAAGCTTCTAACGATGGCTCCGTCATGTGTACCTATAACGCCGACGACTATGGCATGTTTATTGGACTTGCCCACTATGCCGCCGGCACCCATCCAAAAGGTGAGATGCGGAAGATCTTCGATTGGGATACAAAAAAATACCATGGCCAGATACCTGAAGCTCCCACTACCTACAACGTCATCGGAAATATCAATGAGTTTCAGGTCACCATCGGTGAAACCACCTATGGTGGCCGAGAGGAGATGGTTGATACAACAGGCATTATCGATTACGGATCACTCATCTATATTGCCCTGCAGCGGTCGAAGACGGCAAGGGAAGCCGTCAAAGTGATGACTTCTCTGGCTGAGAAGTACGGCTACAACTCAGAGGGCGAGACCTTTACCATCTGTGATCCCAACGAGGCATGGATAATGGAATTGATGGGCTGTGGAGGCGATAAGAGGCAAAAAGTGGTTTGGGTTGCCGTGCGCATCCCCGACAATGCTATCAGCGGGCATGCCAACCAGAGTCGTATCGGTGTCTTCACGCAATATCATACGGAGGTGCTGCACAGTAAAAATGTCATTAGCTTTGCCCGTCAGAAAGGTTGGTATAAGGGAGCCGACAAAGACTTCTCTTGGAAGAATACTTATGCCTTCCCCGATTTCTCAGGTCGGCGCATCTGCGATGCCCGTGTTTGGAGCTTCTTCAACCACCATAAGAATATGAGCCGCTGGTTACCCTGGGCTCTCGGCAAGGACAAGAATGCCGAAGATATGCCTCTATGGATCATCCCAGACAAGAAACTCAGTGTGCAGGATCTTGAATCTGACATGCGCGACCATTTTGAAGGTACGGTGATGTCAGTTGCCGACGGTAAGGACACCGGCGGCGGTATTTGGCAAATGCCCTATCGCCCCACCCCACTTTTCTATACGGTAAACGGTAAGAAATACTTCAATGAGCGCCCTACCTCAACTCAGCAAACCGGTCTCTCCTATGTATCGCAGATGCGCTCATGGCTACCCCGCGAGATTGGCGGTGTGTTGTGGTTCGGCAACGACGACGGCAATATGGTCGCCTATACTCCCGTCTACTGTGGCAACACAACGCAGCCAGAGTGCTACAACACCCCCGGAGCCGACGCCGTAACCTTCTCCATGAAAAATGCCTATTGGGTATGTAACTGGGTGAGCAATATGGTTTATCCCCGCTACTCAATGATGTTCCCCAGCCTGAAGGCGGTTCGAGACAGTTTGGAAAACAGCTATTTTGCCAATCAAAAAGGTGTAGAAAGCAAGGCTGCAGCCCTTTACAGCACCGACAAAGCAGCTGCCATCCGATACCTCAATGATTACAGCAACGAGAAGGCACAGCAAATGCTGGCACGCTGGCAACAACTCGCATACTATCTGATCGTGAAATTCAACGATATGACAGTGAAACCTGAGGCAAACGGCAAGTTTACCCGCACGCCAGAAGGTTTAGGCGCTACCGTGAAACGTCCAGGGTATTCAGAGGCTTACAAAGAGCAACTCGTGCGTGAGACTGGCGACAAATTTGAAGTACCACAGCAATAAACTGATGATATGATGGAGCAGAAAGAGATCACCTTTGATAAATTCATCCGCTGGACCGGCATCATCCTCTTGGTGTTGGTCGTGATTCTACTTGTCAAATACCTCAGTGAAGTCCTCATACCCTTCTTCGTGGCATGGGTCTTTGCCTATTTACTCTATCCTATCGTTAAATTCATTGAGAACAAGCTCCACATCCGCGTGCGGGCCCTCTCAATTATCTTGACATTCATTTTTGTCACTGCCATCATTGGTGGGTTGGTATGGCTTATTATCCCACCAATGATCGAGCAGTTTCAGAAACTTTACGACATTCTTGTCAATTGGCTACGCGAGAGCACACACGCCAACAATGTGTCAGCTTGGCTGTCTGAAAAGATTATAGAGAACCAGCATCAGATAGAACATTTTTTCAAAAGCCGCGACTTTGCCGACGCACTTAAGACCGCTATGCCTAAGCTATTCAATGTACTCGGGCAAACTGCTAATGTCGTGATCAGCATCGTGGCTTCACTCATTACCTTGCTCTACACCTTTTTTATCCTGCAAGACTATGAGCTTCTTTCAAACAACTGGATTCGTATCTTCCCCAAGAAAAACCGACCCTTTTGGCATGTACTGGCAAAAGACGTTGAACGGGAACTAAACAACTATATTCGCGGGCAAGGATCCGTGGCATTCTGCATGGGCGTGATGTTTTGTATCGGCTTCACTATCATGGACTTTCCCATGGCCATCAGCTTGGGCATTCTTATCGGGCTGCTCGACCTGATACCCTATATGCATACTTTCGCACTCATTCCCACGGCTTTTCTCGCCATGCTAAAAGCAGCCGATACCGGTCAGAATTTCTGGATTATCTTTGGTATGGCCGTAGGATTATTCATCGTGGTTCAGATAATCACGGATATGATTGTCACTCCAAAAATCATGGGCAAGGCAATGGGGCTCAATCCCGCCATTCTTCTTCTCTCACTCTCTGTCTGGGGAGCACTGCTTGGTTTCATTGGTTTGATCATCGCCTTACCGCTGACAACTCTGATCATCGCCTACTGGAAGCGGTATGTTACCAAGGAGGAGACTATCCAGTCATAATGCTGTCTGAATAGCCTTTTAAAAAATTACAATCCGTCTACACCGCGTAAAGGCATTGTCTCTACACCGTAAGGACTTTGCCACTACGGCGTAAAGACAATGGCAATATTTCCTACAGTTTATCGCCATAACATAAGTCTCCAGCATCACCGAAGCCTGGGATGATGTATTTGTGCTCATTCATTCCCGGGTCTATAGCCGCGCACCATATGGTCGTCCTATCCTCGGGAAAAGCTTTCTTGATATGGTCAATACCCTCTACGGTAGCGATAACGCAGCAAACGTGAATACGCCTTGGGGTGCCTTTCGTCAGAAATGCCTTATAACCTAACTCCATACTGCCGCCTGTAGCCAGCATGGGGTCTGCGATGATGAGCGTCTTCTCATCAATGGAGGGCGTAGCCAAATACTCCACATGGATGCCTACTTTGTGATGCTCCTCATCTTTATATTCACGGTAAGCTGACACAAACGCATTCCCGGCCTGATCGAACACGTCAAGAAAACCCTCATGAAAAGGCAGACCCGCACGGAAAATCGTGGCAAGCACCACCTTGTCTGACGGTACATTGACCCGCGCGATGCCCAATGGAGTAACCACGTCGCGAGTCTCATAATTCAACCGTTTCGAGACCTCAAAGGCTTCATACCAACCCACACGGCGAATGTTGTTGCGAAAAAGCAAACGGTTCTTCTGATAGTCCTTGTCGCGCATCTCGGCTATATACTCCCCGATGATGCTGTTTTCTTTTGAAATGTTTATTACTTCTATCATGATATTATTGTTTCATCATGCAAAGTTACCCAAAAAAACTGATGGTCTAAGAAAAACTACAAAGTTTCTCTGCGGCATTGCCAACTTGATTTAGCAAAAAGTGAAGATGAAAAGGCATTTTTATTTCTTTAACCTAAAAAAGTTTTAGGACGCAATAAAAAAAGCACAACTCCTTTTGCTGTGCATCTAACTTTTGCTACCTTTGCCCTCGTAAACAAGAAGTACACTTATATTCTAACTAATACATTTTATACCAATGGCAAAGTTTGACAAATCAGTATTGGCAAGTTACGGAATCCAGACAGGTACTGCTGAGGTTCTGTACAATCCCTCTTATGAGGTGCTGTTCAACGAGGAAACCAAAGAGAGTCTTACAGGCTACGACAAGTGTGTAGAGACAAAGCTGGGTGCAGTGAACTGCATGACCGGCATCTACACTGGCCGTTCTCCTAAGGATAAGTTTATCGTTGACGATGAGACTTCTCACGATACCGTATGGTGGGACTCCGAGGAGTACCACAACGATAACCACCGCGCCACCAAGGAGGCCTGGAAGGCCGTGAAGAAGATCGCTCAAAGTGAGCTGTCCAACAAGAAGCTGTATGTTGTTGATGGTTATTGCGGCACACACCGTGACACACGTATGAAGGTCCGCTTCATCATGGAAGTTGCCTGGCAGGCCCACTTCGTGACGAACATGTTCATCCGTCCGAAGACCGAGGCTGACTTCGAGCAGGAGCCTGACTTCATCGTTTACAACGCATCCAAGGCAAAGGTGGAGAACTGGAAAGAGCTCGGCCTGCACTCTGAGACAGCCGTCGTCTTCAACGTTACTTCTAAGGAGCAGGTTATCATCAACACGTGGTACGGCGGTGAGATGAAGAAGGGTATGTTCTCTATGCAGAACTACTTCCTCCCGCTTCGTGGCATCGCTTCTATGCACTGCTCTGCCAACACGGACATGAACGGTGAGAATACTGCTATCTTCTTCGGTCTGTCCGGTACAGGCAAGACCACGCTGTCTACTGATCCTAAGCGTAAGCTCATCGGTGATGACGAGCACGGATGGGATGACAAGGGCGTGTTCAACCTCGAGGGTGGCTGCTACGCCAAGGTCATCAACCTCGACAAGGACGCTGAGCCTGACATCTATGGCGCTATCACACGTGACGCTCTGCTTGAGAACGTTACCGTTGACAAGAATGGCAATGTAGACTTCGCTGATAAGAGCGTTACAGAGAATACCCGTGTGTCTTATCCTATCTATCACATCAAGAACATCCAGCGGCCTGAGAGCCAGGGACCCGCTGCAAAGCAGGTTATTTTCCTGAGCGCTGATGCCTTCGGTGTGCTGCCTCCTGTTTCTGTCCTGAACGCTGAGCAGACTAAGTATTACTTCCTCTCTGGCTTCACAGCCAAGCTGGCTGGCACAGAGCGCGGCATCACAGAGCCTACTCCGACATTCTCTGCTTGCTTCGGCCAGGCATTCCTCGAGCTGCATCCTACAAAGTATGCTGAGGAGCTCGTCCGCCACATGCAGAAGAGCGGTGCTAAGGCTTACCTCGTCAACACAGGTTGGAACGGTACCGGCAAGCGTATCTCTATTCGCGACACACGTGGTATCATCGACCGTATCCTCGATCACGAGATCGACAAGGCTCCTACGAAGACCATTCCTTACTTCAACTTCGTTGTGCCTACAGCGCTTGAGGGTGTGAACAAGGACATTCTGGATCCGCGCGACACCTACAAGAACGCTTCTGAATGGGATGCTAAGGCTAAGGATCTTGCAGCCCGCTTCATCAAGAACTTCAAGAAGTACGAAGGCAACGAAGCTGGTAAGGCTCTCGTCGCTGCTGGTCCCCAGCTCTAAATTTGACTTCTCGTCTGCCTCATCATTAAGACGAGGCAGCTTAATACTTATCAAAAGGGTGCGTCATTGCTTTCTAATGGCGCGCCCTTTTCTAATTTGTTCCAACCATATCAAATTGGATCAAAGAAATCCAAAACACATCAAACAAAATTGGGTTGCCAGTCTTCCGCTATACCAATTATACGGCGATATACGGAGAGGAAGAATCATCATGCAGCCCCTTAAGAGACTGAATTCCGCAAGTCAGGGATTCAGCCTCTTTGAGTTGACACACTTAAGGTTACCATGATACATCTGCGTTAATAGATGTTATTCATCATCAAGATTAAACCTCCTTATACGTTATTGAAGATGTAAATAAGAATAGATGGACAAATCTCAATTCATATCTTGCGCACAACAACTCCGTCAAAAAGCACAAGCTGCAAGCCTACGCTACGGTGCTCTGGCTGAGGAGGCTGAGGATATTGCGCAGGACACGATGGTCAGACTATGGCAACTCTGTTCATCTATCGACAACCAAAAGAAAGCCGAAGCGCTGGCTACGGTGATAGCCCGCAATATAACTATCGACGGGGTGCGCCGGCAAAGGCGTATCTCGGCTTTGGAAGAGACTGTCATGGAAAGTCCAGACAGCAGTCTCTGTCCAGAGCGCATATTGGAGGAGCAGGATGATGCCGAATGGCTGCAACGCAAGCTGAAAGGACTCCCGACGACTGAATACACGATCTTGCACCTTCGACAATACGAAGAGTTGTCCTTAAGCGAGATTGCTTCGCTGTTGGGGCTGGAAGAGTCATCCGTGAGCTCACTGCTTTCGCGGGCGCGGCATCGGCTGTTGAGAGAAATTCAAAAGAGGATGAGAAGATGAAGCGAAACATGAAAAAAGAGCCTTGTTCAAAGAGGCATATTCAATGTCTGCTCGACAAATACATGGCAGGAGAGACGACGCTGGAAGAAGAGCAGATACTCTCTGAGTATTTCCGTGATGCAGACCTGCCGGAAGAATGGGCCGACTACCATGAGATGTTTGCATGGCTTGAGCAGGGAATGGATGAAAGGTATCTTACGACACAAGATTCAAACTGCGCCATTGCCCCACAGCGCCAACGGCAAAACCGACCGGCACCCAGACTGATGCGCCGTCTCTTTCCATGGATGGCTGCAGCTTGCATCGCCGGAGGTCTTTTATGGAAACTATGGCCTATTCCTCAACAGGAGACAGGCCACCATTCGGAAATAGCGCAGACACCGACTGCGTCTACACCGCAATCGCAGTGCCATTACGCCGTAAAGGCAGTGCCATTACACCGTAAAGGCAATGCCATTACGGCGTTAAGGGAAAAGGATTCAGAGAGATCACCCAATGCCACTGCGAAAAGCACTTCCCGCATCATACAAAAAACGGACAATCCTACCGATCAGGAGCCCCGTACAAAGCAGGAACATGAAGCAGTAAATACAACTAAAAATATTGAGAATCAACAACTTATACAAGAATCATTATCCCTCCAACTTCAAGCCATAGCGTTGATCACGAATGCAAATGTCGCTCAAGTCCAAGCACTCATCTTGCAGTCACGATCGAGTCTGGTTATGGCAAAAATGCTGATAGAAGAGCAGGAAAGTCAAGAACAAGTTTCACCCACTAATACCATTGAAGTATGAAGACATTAAAAATCATTGTGCTGGGACTGCTTATCCCGCTGTCACAAATTACTCAGGCACAGGAACATATTGAACAGCAAAAAGCAATCGTCAGCCGAATGGAGAATGTAGTATCGACAGTACAAACCGAAAAAGACCCCAAGACGCTTCAACCCAAATCGTCAATAGAGACTTACCAGTTCACCGTGAAGCGCAGCTCCACACTGCTGCAGTCATTATTGGGAGCCTTTGGCAAGGACGAGAACAAGGCATACAATGTCTACAGAGGTAATACCACAGGAAGTACCTACCGCCTTGGCTCTTTAATCATCGGGAAGGACTATCCAAACTATGTCCTGCAATGCTTCGCAGACCCCGACGATTCTTTAAAGAGGTATGCCTATGCCCTGGAATGGAGCTCAACGGCAAAAGGGAGAATCATTACCGGACGGATGACTAAAGTGTATGGTGACAGACCCAGAACGAAAAGCTTGATGCGCGATTTACCAAAAGCTTGGCAGTCTATACCAAACACCTTTAGATGGATGGACATAAAACCGTTCAATTCTAAAAAAATGGATGAGACCATGGATCGGCTCATTCAAGCACTGAAAGACAGAGGATACACGGAGCTCTCAAATGACGTTCGCCGGGAGTGGGACAACCTGAAAGCGCAGAAAGAGACTACCAAGACGGTATCCAGCGATGGACAAGACGCCCTCTTCAGGCAGTATACAAATGGTGAGAGCATTGTCGTTGACGGAGCGGGCAATCTCGTTTTCAATGGCTTGCATGGCAACTATGTCATGGACACAGCAGGCAACATCGTCGTGAACAATGAAGGAAAAAGAACGCTTATTCTGAGTAATAAGTAAGAGACGAAAGTCTATATGATATTAAAATGTCATTCTGGCAACAATCATCGCCACATTGTCACTTTATCTTGATTAGGTACACCCT
Organism: Hallella multisaccharivorax DSM 17128; assembly: GCF_000218235.1. Taxonomy (GTDB): domain Bacteria; phylum Bacteroidota; class Bacteroidia; order Bacteroidales; family Bacteroidaceae; genus Prevotella; species Prevotella multisaccharivorax. The sequence goes on from NZ_GL945017.1 coordinate 2,097,630, forward strand.
TTGATAAAGAGAGGGTATAACCATTAAAAGAATAAAAGAAGGAGACAAGATATGACATTCGACAAATTTACAATCAAAGCACAGGAAGCTATCCAGGAGGCTGTCAATACAGCCCAGATGGCTCACCAGCAGGCTATTGAGCCGGTTCACCTTTTACAAGGTATCTTGCAGAAAGGACGCGATGTGACCAACTTCGTGTTTCAGAAGCTCGGTGTCAATGCCATGCAGATAGAAAGCCTTGTGCAGCAGGAGCTTAAGCATCTGCCTCGTGTGGAGGGTGGACAACCCTACTTCTCCAACGACTCCAACAAGGTTTTAGAGAAAGCTGTGGCTGACTCCCAAGAGATGGATGACGAGTTCGTCTCAATAGAGCCCATGTTGCTGGCACTGTTACAGGTGGATAGCACCGTGAGCCGCATCTTGAAAGACGCAGGTTGCACTGAGCAGGAGATGGTGAAGGCCATTCAGGAGCTCCGTCAGGGACAGAGTGTCCAAAGTCAGAGTGCCGACGACAACTATCAGGCTCTGTCCAAATACGCCCGCAATCTCGTGGACGAAGCCCGCAAAGGCAAGCTTGATCCTGTTATCGGCCGCGATGAGGAGATACGCCGCGTACTGCAGATTCTCTCGCGTCGGACGAAGAACAACCCTATCCTAATTGGTGAGCCAGGCACGGGTAAAACCGCTATTGTGGAGGGATTGGCAGAGCGCATTGTCCGTGGCGACGTACCGGAGAACCTGAAGAACAAGCAACTCTTTTCACTCGACATGGGTGCACTCGTGGCCGGAGCCAAGTACAAAGGTGAGTTTGAGGAGCGTCTGAAGAGCGTCATCAAGGAAGTGACTCATGCCGAAGGCAACATCATTCTCTTTATCGATGAGATTCATACACTCGTCGGTGCCGGTGGCGGTGAGGGAGCCATGGATGCGGCCAACATTCTCAAACCAGCTTTGGCCCGTGGTGAGCTCAGGGCTATCGGTGCCACCACACTCAACGAATACCAGAAGTATTTTGAGAAAGATAAGGCTCTCGAACGCCGTTTTCAGACGGTTATGGTGGATGAGCCCGATGAGGCCGACGCTATCAGCATCCTCCGTGGACTGAAAGAGAAATATGAGAACCACCATAAGGTGCGGATCACTGACGATGCATGCATCGCTGCCGTGAAGCTCTCAGAGCGATACATCTCTGACCGCTTCCTTCCTGACAAGGCCATTGACCTGATGGATGAGGCTGCTGCCAAACTGCGTATGGAGCGCGATTCAGAGCCCGAGGAGCTTGATGAGATCACGCGTAAGCTCAAGCAGCTTGAGATTGAGCGTGAGGCCATTAAGCGTGAGGGTGATGAAGACAAAATCAAACAACTTGACAAGGACATTGCCGAGCTGAAAGAAAAAGAACACTCCTACAGGGCAAAATGGGAAGCTGAAAAAGGACTGGTGAACAAGATTCAGCAGGACAAGCAAACCATAGAGAACCTGAGATTTGAAGCAGAGAAGGCTGAGCGCGAGGGCAACTATGCCAAAGTGGCGGAGATCCGCTATGGCAAACTGAAAGGTTTGCAGGACGACATCAACGCCATTCAGCTCCAGCTGCATGCCACACAGGGCGGCGATGCAATGGTGCGTGAGGAAGTGACATCGGATGACATCGCCGAAGTCGTGAGCCGTTGGACAGGCATTCCGGTGACCCGAATGATGCAGAGTGAGCGCGAGAAGCTCCTTCATCTTGAAGATGAACTGCACAAGCGGGTCGTCGGTCAGGATGAAGCCATCAATGCCGTGGCTGATGCCGTGCGCCGCTCACGCGCAGGATTGCAGGATCCCAAACGCCCTATTGCCTCGTTCATCTTCCTTGGCACTACCGGTACAGGTAAGACAGAATTGGCTAAGGCATTGGCCGACTACCTCTTCAACGATGAGAACATGATGACACGTATAGACATGAGCGAGTACCAAGAGAAGTTCTCGGTGACACGACTCATTGGCGCGCCTCCGGGGTACGTTGGTTACGACGAGGGTGGACAGCTCACTGAGGCAGTACGCCGTAAGCCATACAGCGTCGTGCTTTTCGATGAGATAGAGAAAGCACACCCTGACGTGTTCAATATCCTGTTGCAAGTGCTCGACGACGGAAGGCTTACGGACAATAAGGGCCGTACGGTGAACTTCAAGAATACCATCATTATCATGACCTCCAACCTGGGATCACAGTACATCCAGTCGCGCTTTGCCGATCTCAATGACTACAATCGTGAGTCGGTCATCAATGATACGCGCAGCCATGTAATGGATATGCTCAAGAAGACCATTCGCCCTGAGTTCCTCAACCGTATAGACGACATCATCATGTTCCTGCCACTGACAAAGGATCAGATTGGCAAAGTCGTGACGCTGCAGATGAACCGTGTTGCCAAGATGTTGGAACCACAGGGCTTCACGCTGAAGTGGACAACCAGTGCCATTGACTGGCTTGCCGGCGTGGGCTATGATCCTGAGTTCGGTGCGCGTCCAGTGAAACGGGCTATACAGGACTACGTGCTCAACGATCTCTCGCGCAAGATACTCTCTGAACAGGTGATGCGAGACAAGCCCATCATTGTGGATGCCAACGACAAGGGGCTGGTATTCAAGAACTGATTGTATAATCGAGTAGGAGGAAAACGAAGTAGTTTTCTTCCTACTTTCGTTTTCCGACCTCTCACACCACCGTACATGCGGTCCCGCATACGGCGGTTCCTATTTTGGGGTGCCATTCGAGATACGTCCCCATTAAAGTAGCATACCCTGCTGCACGTAGATTGTTGTTACTTATTGCAGTTGCTAAAATAGGACTATTAGCTATATGCCAATAACCCTTACGAGTATTACCCCATTCGTATGCTTGGTATTTATTAATACCACATCTAATGAGGTTTGCCACTTTTGTCTTGACTTTCTTCCAAGCTTTCCATATACACATGCGTATTCTACGTCTTAACCATTCGTCTGTTTCAAGCAAGAGACGCTTCATATTGGCAAGGTGATAATAGCCAACCCACCCTCTTATGTATTCTTTCAGCTTTTGCTTTCTCTTGGCATATCCCCATCCATTGCTGCGACTTGTCAGTTCTTTCAACCTTGACTTCATCTTGGCTTTGGATTTTGGGTGCACAGTGAGTTGGCATTTGCCTTTCATCACATAAAAGGAGTAGCCCAGATATTTCACTCCACGTACATACGACACTACGGTCTTTTCCTTGTTGACTCTGAGATATAGAACATTTTCTATAAATCGGGTTATAGACTCCTTCACTCGCATTGCAGCCCTTTTGGACTTACAGAATATCATCGAGTCATCGGCATAGCGTACAAAGGGAAGCCCTCTGCGTTCAAGTTCTTTGTCCAATTCGTTGAGTATGATGTTACTCAACAACGGACTTAGCGGTCCTCCTTGGGGAGTTCCCTCTTCGCTCGCTTCAAACAAGCCTTTGTTCATTACACCACTTCGGAGATATTTGTGTATAAGACTGACCACTCTGCCGTCTTTTTATCGTACGGCTGAGAATTTCTATGAGTTTGCTATGGCTCACGGTATCGAAGAAGCGTTCAAGGTCAAGGTCTACTACATATATGTAGCCTTCATTAATTATACTTTGCGCTCCTCGTATTGCGTCATGGCATCCTCTTCTCGGACGGAAGCCGTAGCTCGTCTTGGAAAATTGGTTCTCATAGATGGGGGTCAATACTTGGTTTATGGCTTGTTGCACCAAACGGTCTACTACTGTAGGTATTCCCAACAGGCGCATCTTGCCATTGTCTTTGGGTATTTCTACCCTTTTCACTGGGTTTGGACGGTAAGAGCCGTCTATCAAGGAACGGATGAGCAAGTCCTTATTGGTCAATAGCCATGGGAGCAACTGCTCACACGACATCTTGTCGATACCACCACAGCCTTTGTTTCTCATAACTGCCTTGTAGGCTCGGTTGAGATTTGAAGGGCTAAGGATTTGCTCGAAAAGGTGTTCCTTGTCGAATGGTACTTCCACGATGTTGTCTTCACACATCCACATGTAGGTCTGCACTCCCCCATACCATTCGGTTTCCGACCTATCTCTTTGGGGGCAGCCTATTAACTTGGGATTAATGTTTTCTGCATTCTTTCCTTCATGAGGTATGTTTCAATTACTATCGCTTGATTGTTAGGTTCAGCCCTTCATGCAACGTTATCGAGTATTGCACTACTATGGCGTCTGCTGACTTCTCACGGCAAGCTTTACTCCACTTCTTTCGTAAAAAAAACTATTTGAAGTGTCCGTGAGACCTCCTCGGATAAGGGCATTGTCTTTCCATCTTATACCCACTTCATTTACACCAACCGTTCCGAATAGCTATAGGGCTTTGATTTGTTTAGCAACCTTACCCACGGTCATATGCCTTGTATGAAGTTTCTGTTCGTTAGGTCAGATGTTTGCCGCCGGCTTCTTTCAGATTCCACCTCACGATGGACGCCCTTGCCTTTGGCTATGTAATTCCCGCTATTAAGGCTTACTCGGGACTTGCACCCGTTAGACAATACTCATGCCGAGCATACTAACAATGGGGCCGCATTAGAATATCATAAAGATGTTTCTAATGCGGCCCCTTTTATATACCCTGCATGAAGCCCGGAAGCTATCCGTGCGAATAGCTTTTGAAGTCATCATTTAAAGGCAAGAACTAAGAACCGATAGTAATTCCATTTCTTTTCGCAGAAGAAAGTCGGTGCTTTCCTTTGTGGTTTAAATGAATAGAGCTACCTTTGTAGCCTAAGGACGGTCTATTGATGATTGTCTGTTGAAATAATCATATAGAATCATGGAAATAGGACAGAAACTACCGGAGATTCTTGGCTTGGATCAAGACGGAAAGGAAATAAAACTGAGTGACTATAAAGGTAAAAAGTTGGTGCTCTACATTTATCCACGCGACATGACGCCGGGATGTACCAATGAGGCATGCAACTTCCGCGACAACTATGAACGCTTTCTCACCCAAGGCTACGCCGTAGTGGGTGTAAGCATCCAGAGTGCGGAGAGCCACAAGAAGTTTATTGCCAAATACAGTCTTCCCTTCCCGCTCATTGCTGATGTGGACAAGAAACTGGTTACGGAACTGGGAGTCTATGGGGAGAAGAAGATGTATGGCCGAACGACGATGGGCACATTCCGCACTACGTTTATTACCGACGAAGATGGTGTCATCACAGATATTTTTCAGCCCGGGCAGATTAAAGTAAAGGAGCATTCGCAACAGATTCTTGGTGATTAACCACCCTACTGCAATGTCTTTTGCATGAACAGGAAAATCTTCTTCTCCCATAAGGAAGAACTGTGGAACTCATGGAGCCACGCTGGAGGGATAGCCCTTGGGGTAGTCTTCGGCGTGATCTTTCTCGAGTGGTGCTTCCGTTATCACAATGGTTGGGCGACAGCTGGTGTCATTCTCTATCTCTTTGGAATGCTGTCAAGCTATGTGGCATCAACCGTTTACCATGCACTCTCTGCACGTTCGGTCTGGAAGGAGCGGTTGCGCAAGTGGGACCATGCTGCCATTTACTGGCACATCGCAGGCTCCTACTCACCCATCACGCTCATTGCTCTCCGCCATCAAGGGCTGTGGGGATGGACATTGTTCAGTTTTGTTTGGCTGTGTGCCATCGTTGGTACGGTTCTTTCTTTCCATCGACTGAAGGGACACAGTAACATTGAGACGGCGGCATATATAGGAATGGGTCTTTGTGTGCTTGTAGCGTTCAAGCCTTTGATTGACAGTGTGTCTGCAGGAGCTGTCAGCTGGATTATTGCTGAAGGCGTGGCTTATATCACAGGCGCGCTGTTTTACACGCGGCACAAACGTAAGTACATGCACACCGTGTTTCATTTCTTCGTCTTGCTTGGGAGTGTCTGTCATATTATCGCAGTGTGGGATATCTTGTTGCAATATGTCTAATTTTATCGATGTTTTCAGGCATTTGACTACTGTTTGCAAAGAGAAATCATTACTTTTGCAGTACAATTTCATGCGAAGATGAAGATTACGCGAAGGAAGTTCATTATTTATTTTTTCTCTGTCACGGCATTCCTTGCCATCGTGAGACTACTCTTTCCCTCGGTGTCGACCAACAAGACTACCCGAAAAGACCCACCTACAGAGGCTGTATTCCCCAACAGCAGTCGCGAAAACGAAGCGGCGGCACCACTGCCCGTATACGGTCAAGATATGAAAACGGTGTTTAAGACTAAGGACGGCAAGGAGGTGAAGAGCCGCATCTACAGTGTGCCCGGTTTCGAAATCTCCTTTCCCGATCAGAACGATGTGCAGCTTTTAGCTGCCCAAAAGTGGGGCGTAGAGCCGGTCGCCGACAGTGCCGATGCGTCCAAACGACTGTCGTCGTTGGTCTATATCGGCTCTAATCCTTATTTTTATATTGACCATCTCCATGACAGTTCACCCTTTCTTGTACCCCGTGCCGCGGTGTTATTGCAGGACATTGGCCGCAATTTCTTCGACTCTCTGCAGGTGAAACGCATTCCCCTCCACAAGATCATCGTGACGAGTGTACTGAGAACTAAGGCGGACGTAGCAAAACTACAGAAGAAAAATGCAAACGCCAAATCTAACAGCTGCCATCTTTTTGGTACGACTTTCGACGTGGCCTACAACCGTTATAAGACGGTGGAGGCTCCTGGCGAGCATCGTCGTGAGGTGAGAAACGACACGCTGAAATGGGTCCTCGCCGAGGTAATGCGCGATATGCGGCGTCAGAACCGCTGTTTTGTGAAATACGAAGTAAATCAAGGTTGCTGGCACATAACCGTGAAATAAGACCGATTCCCAAATACCATGAGAACATCAAGCGATAACTCTAAAGCAGGAACCGCACTACACGGGGGCCGGACATCATCACCATGAAATGACGGTCAACCTCTGTACACTGAAGAAAACCCAATCATTTAAAACAATATTATGCAAGAAAAGGAAAAAGAAAAAGAGGCCGTGCAGCTGCCCGACAACGCGTTTCGCGAACTGAAACCGGGAGAAGACTACACACCCATTATGCGGCCGGATAAGATCTATCCGGAGGTCAACACGTGGTCAGTGACGTGGGGTATCGTCATGGCGATGCTCTTTTCTGCCGCTGCTGCGTATTTAGGATTGAAGGTAGGCCAGGTGTTTGAGGCTGCCATCCCTATCGCCATCATCGCCGTTGGCGTGAGCACTGCAGCCAAGCGCAACAACGCATTGGGCGAGAACGTCATCATACAAAGTATCGGGGCCTGCTCGGGAGCCGTAGTGGCCGGCGCCATCTTCACGCTTCCGGCCATCTATATATTGCAGGCTAAGTACCCCGAGATGACGTCTTCTTTCCTCAAGATGTTTTTCGCCTCTGCCTTAGGCGGCGTGTTGGGCATCCTTTTCCTTATCCCTTTTCGCAAATACTTTGTCAGTGACATGCACGGCAAATACCCCTTTCCTGAAGCTACAGCCACTACACAGGTGCTCGTGTCGGGCGAGAAAGGCGGCGATCAGGCCAAGCCCTTGCTCGTCGCCGGCATTGTAGGCGGCCTCTACGATTTTATTGTCTCAACTTTCGGATGGTGGAATGAGAACTTCACGTCGCGCGTTATCGGTCTCGGACAGGAGCTTGCCGACAAAGCAAAGCTCGTTTTCAAAGTCAATACGGGCGCGGCAGTGCTCGGTCTGGGTTATATTGTCGGACTGAAATATGCTCTTTACATCACGTTAGGCTCATTGACCGTGTGGTGGCTCATCGTACCTGGAATGTCTTTCATCTTCCACGATCAAGTACTTAATATGTGGGATCCCACCATCACTGCCACTGTCGGCACAATGGCCCCTGAGGAAATCTTCAAAGCCTATGCACGTTCAATTGGTATCGGCGGCATCGCCATGGCAGGTATCATCGGCATCATCAAGAGCTGGGGCATCATTCGTGGGGCTGTAAGCCTTGCCTCGAAAGAGCTCAAGGACAACAGTGCCGGAGCCGCAATGGTGAAGCGCACGCAGCGTGACATTCCCTTCAAAGTCATCGCCATCGGATCCATGGTCACCTTGCTCATCACTTTCATCTTCTTTTGGCTTGGAGTTATGCAGGGTAACCTTGTCTTTGCGGTTGTCGGCATCCTGCTTGTCACGGTCATTGCCTTTCTTTTCACCACCGTCGCTGCCAATGCCATTGCCATCGTGGGCAGCAATCCTGTGTCGGGCATGACGCTCATGACACTCATTCTCGCCTCCGTGGTAATGGTGGCTGTCGGTTTGCGCGGTCCCTCCGGCATGCTGGCCGCTCTGATCATGGGTGGCGTGGTCTGCACAGCCCTGTCGATGGCCGGCAGTTTCATTACAGACCTAAAGATTGGCTACTGGCTTGGCACGACACCAGCCAAGCAGGAGACCTGGAAGTTTCTCGGCACCATCATCAGCGCAGCAACCGTCGTCGGCGTGATGATCGTGTTGAACAAGACCTATGGCTTCGCCAGTGGCAAGCTCGCCGCTCCGCAGGCTAACGCCATGGCCGCCGTCATCGACCCGCTCATGAACGGTGTAGAGGCCCCATGGATTCTTTACACCATCGGTGCTGTTATCGCCATCGTGCTCGACCGTTGCCATATCCCCGCATTGGCCTTCGCACTGGGCATGTTCATTCCCTTGGAACTCAACGTCCCACTGGTCGTAGGTGGAGCCATCAATCGGTTTGTTACCACAAGATCAAAAGACGCAGCCGTCAACAAGGCTCGTGGAGAGAAAGGCACACTCATAGCCAGTGGCTTCATCGCCGGCGGCGCACTGATGGGCGTAGTCTCCGCCCTGTTAAAGTTCGGCGGTATTGAGCTCTCCGTGGCCGATCAATGGTGGAGCAATCCGCTCTCAGAGATGACCTCTCTCCTTGCCTATGTCTGCCTCATCTGCTATTTTATCAAAGCCACAAGGGTGAAGTAGGTAGCCTGAATTAGACCTCCTTGGCTCTTGCTATCCCGTTAACGGCGTAGAGGCATTGCCTTTACACTGTAATCGCATTGCCTCTACACTGTAATCGCATTGCCTTTACACTGTAATCACATTGCCTTTACACTGTAATCGCATTGCCTTTACACTGTAATCGCATTGCCTTTACACTGTAATCGCATTGCCTTTACACTGTTTGCTCCAAGACTTTCAAGAACGGCGATCAAAATCTGTATCTTGACATCTACCGTAACGGCACACGCCATTATGAGTTTCTCAAACTCTATCTCATCAAGGGCAATTCCGCTGAGATACGCGAACGTAGTGAGAACACGCTCCGTGCTAAAAGAATCAATTCCAGTCACTCTCCCACGTCTTTAAGCCAAAACAGCCCCATATATGGCTATTATTGATTCAAAATACCAATGATAGTAGAATAAACCCTGTCACGACAGTCTGTTTGAATCACATACTATCTTTCACTTAAATAGAAGGGCAAATTAAATTTTTCAATACTTTTTTATCCAAAAGTTAATCAGTATCAATTCTTTTTCTTAAATTTGCAAACGAGAACCATGCTCAAAGCCCTAAAAGGATAACTGCAATCAATGCAGAAGTCCACTGAAGGGCGGGGAAAGATGCTCTGTAAGAGCGTTTTAGCAAATGGGGATCATTTTATGATTAAGGCGTTTACTTGACGCTTTGTTCTTGACGTCTGAAAACTTCGCAAACTTTCAAGATGTCGTCGAAAGCAAAGCAACGGTAGATGCTCATGGGTGTGTAATCACCAAGCCGGAGGTATGCCTTATTCTAAGTAAGGTATGCCAAAGGTGAGGAAGTACATATCGGCGTGGGCTTCTGCGTTGCTCGTTCAGACGACATCGGGCAATGCGAAGGCCTTCAGACGTGGAACGGGTAACAAGAGTTCCACGCTTTTTTCATAGCCGGACTAAAAATGAATATGGACACGTTGCCTAATGTGGACAACCGACGGAGCGGTAATTTATCTCCCTGTGCTCGAATAAATACTTGCACGATCTCCAGTAACAACATTTCTGGGGTGTCGGTAGAGAATGCCCCTAACGAAAAAGCATATTGGTACGTTCTCCGTGTCTCTTACCACCGTGAACAAAAAGCATATGAGTGGCTGACAAGTCAAGGGATAGAGGTCTATCTCCCGCTTCACTTCGTTAAAAAGGAAGTGGATGGTAAATTAAAGCGGGTACAGGAACCTTTGCTTCCCAACCTGATCTTTGTCCACACCCTACTCTCCAAGCTATCTGCTCTGATAAACTCAGTAGCCAACACCACCCTTAGTTTCTATTTAGGCGCTCATCTCACAACAATTAGCAATTAAATTTGGAGAACGTTTTGAAATTATGTAACTTTGGCTCGGAAGAAGGCTCCTCATCTGGAAAACACGATTATAAATCGTGTCTCCCATCTGAGGTTAAAGATATAAAGATTACAGCCTTGACACAGTTCGATTTACACTACCGATGAAATAGTTTTTTCTGGGTGGACTGACAAGAGGAATCGAACCTCTTTTTCTCCGAACAGAAATGTACCTACTACAGTCAGTCTTTTTCGAGAAGGTTAATCAAGTGCCTACTTTCGGTTATACGAATATGTTTCCTTTATGTCTTCGTATGCACCTAAGAGATTGCAGTTGAGATTTATCTCATTCGCAATATTCGGTTGCTAATAGTACTGCATCGCATCTCTATTCAAGGATAGTAAACTTGTCACTAATTGTGATACTAACCACAATTTTTTAGCAGCTTGAGCCCACTTCTCTGGCTCAAGCTACTTTCTGAAAAATTTATTCATTTTCATACTGATAATTGAGTTTATGACCTCTGCACGTCAGGCTTAGCTTTGGTCGATTAGTTGCCTGTTTATTTTGCAATATTCCAAGGGAATACATATTTTGCTCCATTGATGTCTATCACAACATCCATAGTATCACCCTTACTGCGCTTTATGTTGATATATCCAGATATGGCTTGTCCTGGATAAATTGTTGTTCTTTTTAAATACCCTTCTTGTTTTATTTCTCTTTCTTGTAAAAGAGCATTTTCATAATTCGCCATACGATTGCTTGCTATAACTTGTGCTTGATATGCTGCTGCCCCATCATATGTTACAGTGTGAGAGGTGGTAGAAGAATTACCATGATACGAACTATTCCCATTGTAACTACCATAGGCATATCCTCCAGAACCATAAGCATAAGCGTTACCATATGAATTTGAATAGCCATTATAAGAAGTGTTTGTTTGTGTTGTGGAACTTGAATAACCAGCACCTGCAGCCGCAAGTCCTTCAGCAATACCAGCAAATGCCATATTCCAATTCTGAGTTCTTCTTACTTTTCGCATATATTTATCTGAGGAATATACCTCTAATGCAACCTCCTGACCATTTGCTTTTTTGAGCGTTGAAGTTATCTTGCCTGGGTCAAAATCAATGGGGACAATAGAGTTGTTAGACACAACTATAGATATTTGATACCATTTTCCATAATCTTTTACTTGAGTGTTGGTCATGGCTACCATCAGTCCATTCTTTATATAGTATGGCCATGCTGCTCCATCCTTGTATTCAGTTTTCTTCTCATACTGAGATGGAGATTCCCATATAGGTGTGTTGTCACTTATACGGAATTTTCCACCAAAGCCATCTTTGTTTGAAAGAATATAGTAGTCATAGCGAGGATTACCATCTAACATCTCGGTTTGTGAACACATGTCACCCTTTTCGTCAAATTGAGTAATAATGCCATTGGGTTTTCCATTTTTCATTGTACAATGGAGTTTTATGAGTCCATTTTCATAATATGCTGTATAGTCTCCCTCTTCTATTCCGTTATGTCTATAGCCTTTCTGTTCAATTATTCCAGACTTATAATAATTTGTCCATTCTCCATCCATTACAGATTTTGAGTCATCATATTTGTCAATGCTAATGTAACCACCTTCAGATTGCAGTTCTCCCGTAACATAATAATCTCTAAATCGCTTGCCAAAGTTAGAATCGGCATTCCCGCTAAGGATGCGATAATAAGAAGCAAATGATTTTGACTCAACTCCTTTCCAATTCTTGTCATAGAAAAGAGTATCTTGCTTAGATTGCGCAAATAGAGAACTTGCACAGAATAAGCAAATAGAAATTACTAAACTCTTTTTCATTTTAAACTTCATTTTTGGCTGCGCTCCTACAGCGAGTTAATAAGTATTGTTATACATACGAAAAAGCGCGGAGCCTATTTTCTGTCACTCGTTCCACGTGTAGAGGCTCTGGCATCGCCCAATTTGTCGAAACGAGCAACGCCGAAAGCCCCACGCCAGTGTAAGTATATAGTAAACTCTCTTGACAACAACCGACGAAACGATAAGCCAATGAGAGCTGTATATAATACACCTCATGAGGCGTTCTGCATTGCTTTGTTTTTGACAAATTGTGTCGTGAACTGCCAGATTCCTACACGTCAAAACCAAAGCGTACAAAAACGCCTTATACCATATGTATGTCTGCCCGACCTCTGCCCATCGGGGCTTCCGGTATGGGTATAGACGATACAAAGATAACACTTTTACCTTGAAAACCACTTTGTTTGGCTGGCAAAGTATTATTTTAAGGTCTGATTTAACATTATTAAATATAAATATGTCAAAGAAATCCACTTTTGCGTGATTTTTCTTGCTAAAAAAAAATGTATTATCAATGATTATTCGTATCTTTGCAGCGTCAGTTCCCACCAAACCTCTCAACGATGCTCAAATGCGTGGGACTTTTTTGTATATATACATTCACTCTCAAAATACGCTAATGGAAAGATTACCGCATTTCACGAAACATTATATGACAGAGACAGACTTGGTGGCTCTGTTGGAAAGTCGCGGACTTGTCATTTCCGATGAAGCCAAAGCGGTACGGTATTTGGAGAGCATCGGGTACTATCGCCTTTCCGCTTATATGTACCCTTTCTTGAAAGTTCCAAAAGAAACCCATCAGTATAAAGAAGGAACAACTTTTCGGCGCATATGCAAAGTTCCGTGGAAGGGCTACCTAAAAAATCTTGAATACCCTGTACATGAAAAGGTAAAGTTTAGTACCTTTGCACCGTCATGACATATACAGAAGATAAGGAGTTAAAGCTATACAAGTTCTTTGCCGATTTCTTTTTGCCGGCAGGGATGCTTGATTATTTTGAGTTAGAGAGAATGGTAGAAAGTTCCCCCTCAAGGGAAACTATTGCTAAGGGTGCAGAATATTCCAGCATACTTGACATTTACCTGAAGGAGCTTGACAACCGTGACGAGTCCCAACAAGACTTACAGATGAACGGCTACACCGAGTACACAACAATAGAGGACTTTCCCATACGCGACAGAAAGGTTCGTCTCCATATACGCCGCAGAAGATGGCTTGATAAGGACGGCAAAAGTATTATCATAAGCGCATATCGCATTAAAGAAGACGGTTCCCGCTACTCACCGGAGTTTGCGGCTTTTTTAAAAGAAGCGCATGGACTCGACACCAGTCACGGCGAGAAGCTTGGGGAGAACGTACTACGTTAACGGCGACAATCTCGGGCGGATCTATAAGAACCATCTGAGCGGTTACGCGGATGACAAACATAAGGAACTGTACATAAAATGGGCTCTCAACGTTAAAAACATGGGCATTCACCTTGGCATAGATGAGACAAAAATCGGGTGCAATGTCTATACGATACTCATCAACAAGGACGCGCATGGTCATGCGGGAACCATCATTGCTTATAGCGTAAGTACACAAATAAGAACGGTATCTGATATACTGCTTAAAATATCCAAGGATCTGAGAGACAATGTGTTAGAGGTCACAATGGATTTTTCTGACAGTATGCGTGGCATCGTCAAGACGTGTTTCTCTCAGGCCAGGATAACCCTTGACTGCTTCCATGTGATGAAGATGATATGTGACGCTGTAGAGGAAAGAAGACTGCGCTGCAAGCGTGAAGCCATAAAGGAGCTGAACAAGCTCAGAGCCGCCTTTAAAAAGAAATTGAAGAAATTATCCGAACGGCGTTCCAAGTATAGAAAAGGCCATCCAAAGAGATATAAGGGGCACAAGCGTGGCAGGAAGCCGACGAGAAAGTTCAAGGTGCCCAAGATGTCCAATGGTGAAACTCTGTTGGATGTTATGATTAGAAGTCGGGCTCAACTTATGGAAAGTGACGACAAATGGAACGAGAATCAAAAGAAGAGATATAATGTAATCAAGAACAAGTACCCTGAGGTTGCAAGGGACTACGAACTGCTGAGCTTCATACGCAGCATATTCAGGAACAGAAAACTGGATCGGGAGGCAGCAAGAATTAAATTATATGAGTGGTATGACAAGGTCAAAAAGTGTACATCACGGGAGATGAAGTCAGCAAGAGATCTCATCAAGACCAGGGAGGAGGATATACTCAATTATTTTATAGACAGATCTTCCAATGCCTTATCTGAATCATTAAACTCAAGAATCAAAAGGTTCTTAGCTCAAAGCAACGGAACCAAGGATACTGCTTTTTTCATGTATAGGGCATTCAAGATTTTTGGGTAGCCCTTCCACGGAACTTTGCATATGCGCCGTATACTTGCCTGTCTGATGAATATGCCAAATGGTTACCATAAAAGAGGAACCACCGTATGCCGAACGGCACGTACGGTGGTGTGAGAGATCTGCATCAATCATAACAATTCATCTAATAAATAATGTAGAAAAAGAAAAACGAAGTTTTTTTTTGAAAAAAAAGACCGAAAAGTTTGCTGATAGGGAAAAAAGCAGTACCTTTGCACACGCATTCAGGGGAATGCTTCTCTCAATGAGAACGATGCGGCAATAGCTCAGTTGGTAGAGCGCGACCTTGCCAAGGTCGAGGTCGCGGGTCCGAGTCCCGTTTGCCGCTCACTTTTTGAACAAATTCCTTCTTTTGAGGAAATCCTTTAGCCCAGGTGGCGGAATTGGTAGACGCGCACGTTTCAGGTGCGTGTGTTTCACGACGTGCAGGTTCGAGTCCTGTTCTGGGCACAAAGTTTGTATATGCGAACATTTGGAGGGGTGGCGGAATTGGTAGACGCGCTACTTTGAGGGGGTAGTGACTATTTTGTCGTGGGAGTTCGAGTCTCCTCCTCTTCACATGTTTAATATTTAGTATGTGCGGCAATAGCTCAGTTGGTAGAGCGCGACCTTGCCAAGGTCGAGGTCGCGGGTCCGAGTCCCGTTTGCCGCTCTTTTTCTTTACATTAATAAGGAAACCTATTTTCCATGAATTTATATATTAGGTATTTTGACAATGAAACTCTTGTGCACAGCGCAGAAGAGGCATTAGACTTCCTGCGTTCTTTGGGTGAGATTACTGTTACCCGCAATATGGAAGAGGATATAAAGGAATATGCATCAAGCAATGTGATGTTTCCCAAACGCTATAAGGTTCGTGCACACGTTTATTTTATTATCATCAAGACAATGGCCGATAACATGCGTGATTTCAAGGAAAAGAAAGCTATGAAAGCCACGCAAGGCTCTGCAACCGTGCACAACGACAACCCACTGGCTCACCTGAATACACGGAAAGACGGCTGGTACGAAGGAGAAGTAGAATTCAAGCGCGTCGTACTTATACCCTCTACCGGAAAGCATGAATACCGTGATACTACCTTTGTAGCGCGCTGCAAAGCACTGTCTGCCTTGGATTGCTACAATCGGATTGTTGAATACCTACGCACACGCGTAGACAGCAGAAGCCAATTCCCCTCGGCTAAGGGTAAAAAATTCCACTATAAATATCTTGGCATGTGGAAAGAAGCAGAGGCTAAAGAGTAATTTGTAAAGGGATAAGAGATGAACAAGGTAATGCTGATTGGCAATGTCGGCAAAGATCCCGATGTACATTATTATGACTCCGACCAAGCCATAGCTAAAGCCACGCTGGCTACAACAGAGAGAGGCTATACAACGAAGGACGGCACCAAGATACCGGACCGGACAGAATGGCATAACCTCATATTCTATCGGCAGTTAGCGAAAATCGTGGAGCAATATGTCCATAAAGGTGACAAGCTCTACGTTGAAGGACGTCTCCACTATAACAACTACGAAGACAAATTAGGGAAGAAGCATTTCATCACGGAAATTTACGTTGATAATATGGAGCTTCTCTCACCAAGACAAAATCAATCCGTCTAAGATTTAGATTTCGACATTGGACATATTTGCTTTTAGTCACCTCAACGATGTGATGACGTTTCATCCATTGACATCAGGAGTAGTCTTTGCCATCATCCTGACGATTGTTCTCCTGTTGCTTTCTGGCTTCGCCAGTGGTTCAGAAATTGCGTTCTTCAGCCTTTCCCCTCAAGATCTTAACGATCTTGACGCCGAAAACAATCCAAATGACGCAGGCATAGAACGTCTTCGCGACGACTCCGAGCGGACCCTGGCCACCATCCTTATCACCAACAACCTTGTCAACGTCATGATCATCATGCTCTGCAACTACATCTTCGGCTCTCTTGTGAGCTTTAAGGTGAAGTGGCTGGAGTTTGTGGTGATAACAGTCCTGCTTACGTTTCTTCTTCTTCTTTTTGGCGAGATCATGCCAAAAATCTATAGCAGATCTGCTCCATTAAAGTTTTGTCGAAGAGCTGTCAATGGCATTCTCCTCCTCCGTAAGTTGTTTTGGCCGTTGGAGACCGTACTCATCAAAAGCGGAGTGATTGCCAAGAAAGCAATACCCAAGGAAAATCGCCAGCTCAGTGTCGACGACCTCGAGCAAGCACTTGAGCTGACCGACAAAGAAGATATCAAAGACGAGCAAAATATGCTCAAAGGCATCATTCGCTTTGGCGACGAAACGGCAAAAGAAATTATGACTCCCAGACAAGATATGGGAGATATTGATATCCACTCCACTTATCCGGAAGTCCTGAATTTCATTGTAGCTAATAACTACAGTCGTATTCCGGTCTACCAAAACAATGAGGACAATATCCGCGGAATACTATACATCAAAGACTTACTTCCTTACTTGGGCAAGCATGACAACTTCCGTTGGCAAAGCTTGATCCGCCCACCATACTTCGTGCCTGAGACCAAGAAGATTGATGATCTCTTGCGCGAGTTTCAGGAGAACAAGATTCATATCGCCATTGTGGTCGATGAGTTTGGAGGCACCAGTGGCCTTGTCACGCTTGAAGACATCTTAGAAGAGATTGTAGGCGAGATCAACGACGAATATGATGACGAAGACAAGCAATACAGCCGGATCAATAGCAATACCTACCTTTTTGAAGGAAAGACGCTGCTGAGCGATTTTTGCAGGATACTGGGCATTGACGATGATGAGTTCAATGGCGTTGTCGGCGATGCGGACTCCCTTGCCGGACTTCTCCTTGAGTTGAAAGGCGATTTCTTAGACCTCCACGAACGCATCAGCTACAAACAGTACACTTTTGAAGTGATGGCCGTGGAAGAACGCCGCATCAGCCGCGTGAAAGTGATCATCAAGAATCAGACATCTGACAATGCCACTGTTCCGGATCCAAAAGCCTGACAGACAGACAGGCATAGCCATTTGGCAGATGACTGAGTCGTTGGAGTCGCTGCCGCGCCCCACACAAATTGATTACGGCAAGTATGGCTCTCCGCATCGTCTTCAAGAGATACTTACAGAGTATTTGCTGCTTCAAAAACTTACCGGCCAGCAAGGGCTCGTTATCAATCACCGACCGAATGGCGCTCCGCTTGTCAATGGCTATCATGTCAGCATCACGCACACAAAAGGTTGGGCAGCGATGATGCTGTCTGAAGACCACTCTGTAGGGATTGACATCGAGTACATTTCCGACCGAGTCGACCGGATCACCTCACGGTTTCTCCGTCCCGACGAACAACAGTCTACGCTTGGCGAACGTCTGGTCAACTGGTGCGCAAAGGAAGCCGTTTACAAATATTACAGCGATTTAGACCTGCGTTTCAACGAAATGCGTGCCCTACCCTATTGCCAAAGCCCTTCTGGAGTCCTCGTGATGGAGAATCTCCGACAACACGAGACCGTATACGTCTCCTATGAGATAAACCAATACTTCGTCCTGGCCTATCTAAGATGAACGGTGCTCCAAGTGCTTTTTTACAGATTCTTAATACAAAATGCTATTATAAAACAATCAATGTGAATTTTTTTGCATTTTTTTAGCTTATTACTTGGTGCTTTCCGTGAAAATGCTTACTTTTGCAGGGGTTATAATAGGTATTATTGGGACAAGATTAAAGCTATAAAGATTGCTACATAAATTATTCTACATATTATTGCTCTGTATTCTCTGTTCGTCATGTGAGTTTAAACTAAGGACAAACGATGAAGATGATGACCCCTCTACCCTAAAGGTAGAGCGCTATGACCGGTTGGAAAGCCGTTATGTCATCACCGGAGACTTCTCCGCTCTGCAACAAATGAATACCGAATATCCCATAGAGACCCGTACACTTGTAGAAAAAATGCTACGTATCGGCGATGTCAGCGACCACGACATCAGCGACCGCTTTCTTCGTTTCTATCAAGACTCTACGCTGCAGACGCTCGTCAGTGACGTGGAGTTGGAGTATGCCAATATGGACGACATCAATCAAAATCTCCGTAAAGCTTTCTCCACCTTACGCGACTGGGTTCCGGAGTTGCCCCTGCCCCGCATCTACACTCAGATTGGAGCCTTCGACCAGAGCGTCGTTGTAGGAGACCGCATGATTGGTATCTCGCTTGATAAATACATGGGATCCAAATACCCGCTTTATAAGCGCTTCGGATACAGCAATGAGCAACTTGAGTCCATGAGCCGTGGCTACATCGTCCCAGATTGTATCAGCTTCTATCTGTTAAGCCTCTATCCACTGAAAAACTTCGATTCAAGAGCTCAGTTGGAAAAGGACCTTCACATGGGAATGGTGATGTGGGTGGCCAACCAAGCCGTCAGATCCAACGTATTCGACACCGACTATGTCAGGATCATTAATAGCTATATGAAAAAGAATCCGAGCTTTACCATCAAGCAACTTCTTGAATCAGACAACTATAGCAGATTCTCAGACGCTATATCGAAGCTAAAGAATAAGAATCGCCTCCATAGCTGACGCATTGCCTTTACAGCGTTGACGCATTGCCTTTACAGCGTTGACGCATTGCCTTTACGGCGTTGACGCATTGTCTTTACGGCGTTGACGCATTGCCTTTACGGCGTTGACGCAATTTCACTTTTTATATCTATTACTGCAATCGTAATGGATCATAAATTCTTGCACGTTTCAAACCTTTTTCGTAACTTTGCAGAAAACTCATAGAAGAAGGCGAAGAACCACATCATGACAGTATCGACAGCAACCAAAAAAGCATCATCCACAAGAAAGAAGAGCGGACGGCGCGAATATGGCAAAGGGAAAAAACGCGATGTAAAGCGCAATATTCCCACTGATCTCATTCCCCTTGAGAACGAGACTTGGCTGCTGCAACCTATTGCCGTGACCATGATGCGGCACGACTACTCACTCATGCAGATCCGAATTCTGGTGTGCGTCGTGGAGAAAATGCAGCAGAAACTGCGCGAGATGCTTGACAGAAAGACGTTGGAACCCACCATTTTCCCTACCGAGTTGGACCCAGACGGGCGATTAGAAATCAAACTCTATTTCAAGACCTTAGGCGTGGATCCCAACCACTATCCGCAGCTCAGGGACAGCCTTAAGCTTCTCGCCTCCGTCCCCGTAGAGATACCTTATAAGACTTCTGACGGGCGCAGCTATCTCAAAGTAACCAATCTCTGTGATGTCTACATTCCGGAAGAGCAATCCATCTATGAGAAATACACGCTTCTGAAGATTGATCGACAGGTCGCAGAGAGACTACTCTCCCTTCGGCTTGGCTATTCAACCCTGGGAAAACAAATTGTCTTCTCCTGCCACAACCGTTATTCCCAGCGCGTCTATATGTTCATCAAGAGTTGGGTCGATAAAGGCACCTGGGTTGTGAAGACCCTGGAGTTCCGCAAGATGCTACGTCTGGAGAACATGTACAGCAAGTTCAGCGACTTCTGCCGCCGCGTGCTCGACCCCGCCAAGACAGAGCTTCAAGAACTGGCCGAGAACGGTTTTTGCGATTGCTACTTCGACTACGATAAACGCTATGAGCACGGTCAGCGAGGCGGTGAGCCCGATGACCTCATCTTCCACATTTATCGTCCGAAGAATGCTATTGCAAGCCTGGAGCACATCTCCGACCTGCAACGGCGCCAGTTTGCCGACATGCTCACCCGATACTTTGGCTTCGACGCAAGCACGGCCGACCGCATGAGCCTGCGCATTACCCCCGACAACTATACCGACGCCGTGAATAAACTCATGGACTTGCGAAAACGCATGGGGCACGATCTGACCGTGCACGACCGAGCAGCCTATACGTTTGCGGCACTCGACAACCTGTTCAGAGGTGTGAGCATCGTGAAAAAAAGCTGAGAAGACTTAAGCCTTGTGCTTTAATTTCTGGCTTCTGATAAAAAATATATCATTATAACTTTATTCTATAATAGAAATGAGATCAAGGACATCGGAATGGTTTGAAACTAAAATACGCTACGCCAAAACGCAAGAAGACGGCACCCAAAAGAATGCCACCGAGCACTATGTGGTCGACGCACTGAGCTTTACTGAGGCCGAAGGCGCCATACTTGAAGAGATGAAGGTGTACATCTCCGGCGACTATAAAATCACCGATATCAAGCCAGCCGCCTTTCATGAGATATTCTTCTCCGACATGGACAAGGACGACAAATGGTACAAGGCCAAATTGATGTTCATCACTATCGACGAGAAAACACAGAAGGAAAAGCACACGGCCGTCACCTATCTGGTGCAGGCAGCAACCCTACCGGGGGCCGTGAAAAATATTACCGAGGTCATGGGCGGAACCATGATCGACTATGAAATCTCCAGCGTTGCCGAGACACAGATCATGGATGTCTTCGAGCATGACGCCGATCCGGAAAAACACAAACAACTGGAAGCTAACGTACAGAAGGAGGCATAATAATGGATATTGATGTTGCCGGTAACATAAAAAACATACTGCAAAATCTCCCCGATGGCGTGAGACTTGTGGCTATCAGCAAATTCCATCCCAAGGAATACGTGGAGGCCGCTTACGCAGTCGGCCAGCGCATCTTCGGCGAAAGTCATGAGCAAGAACTCAAGGAGAAAGTGGGGCAACTGCCCAAGGATATTGAATGGCATTTCATCGGGCATCTGCAAACCAACAAAGTGAAGTATATTGCACCCTATATCTCCATGATTGAGGCTGTAGACTCCATGAAGCTCATACGGGAAATCGACAAGCAGGCAGTTAAGAACAACCGTATCATCGATATCTTGCTGGAATTGCACATTGCCGAAGAAGAAACCAAATACGGTCTGACACTTGATGCTTGCCGAGACTTGCTGAGAGAGGGCGAATGGCGCAGTATGCACCATGTCCGCATCTGCGGCCTGATGATGATGGCCAGCAATGTACCCGACGAGGCGCAGATACGCAAGGAAATGAACACCGCATGGGACTTCTTCAATGAGGTGAAGCACGATTTCTTCAGCGATGCCCCTTGGTTCAAGGAGCGCTCATGGGGTATGAGCCACGACTACAAGATAGCCATGCAATGTCATTCCACCATGATCAGGGTCGGTACCGCTATCTTCGGTCCAAGAGTGTATTAACACAATAATTTCTTTATTATTGTCAATTATTATCATATAATCGTATATTATAATGAGCAACGGTAAAATAGATGTTCTGCTGGGTCTGCAGTGGGGCGATGAAGGCAAAGGAAAAGTCGTTGACGTCCTCACTCCGAGGTATGACGTGGTGGCACGCTTCCAAGGCGGTCCCAACGCCGGTCACACACTGGAGTTTGAGGGACAGAAATATGTGCTCCGCAGCATCCCGTCCGGAATCTTCCAGGGAGGCAAGGTCAATCTCATCGGCAATGGCGTCGTGCTGGCTCCCGATCTTTTCATGGACGAAGCCAAAGACCTTGAAAAGAGCGGGCATGAGCTGCATTCACGCCTGCACATTTCAAAGAAGGCACATCTCATCATGCCCACCCACCGTATTCTCGACCGTGCGCTCGAAGCTGCCAAAGGCAAGAATAAAGTGGGAACAACAGGCAAAGGCATTGGCCCCACCTATACCGACAAAGTGAGCCGTAACGGATTGCGTGTCGGCGACATCCTTGAAAACTTCAATGATAAATACAAAGCACACAAGCAACGTCACTTACAGATGCTCAAGGCTCTGGGATGGACAGACTTCGAGGGCTTTGAGGCAACAGAGAAGAAATGGATGGAAGGCATAGAGTATCTGCGTCGATTCCACATTGTGGACAGCGAGATAGAGATCAACAAACTGCTCCGTGCGGGGAAGACCATTCTCTGTGAGGGGGCCCAGGGGACAATGCTCGACGTCGATTTCGGAAGCTATCCCTTCGTCACATCCAGCAACACCATCTGTGCAGGCGCCTGCACGGGCCTTGGTGTCGGTCCCAATAAAATCGGCAACGTGTATGGCATCATGAAGGCTTACTGTACCCGCGTAGGAGCAGGACCATTCCCTACCGAGCTATTCGACGAGACAGGGAAAACGATCCGTGACCTCGGTCATGAATACGGCGCCGTAACAGGACGAGAGCGCCGGTGTGGATGGATCGACCTTGTACAACTTCGTTATAGCATCATGATCAATGGCGTGACAGAACTCATCATGATGAAGAGCGATGTGCTCGATGGCTTTGACACCATTAAAGCGTGCGTGGCTTATCGCTTGCCCGACGGCACAGAGACACGTGACTTCCCGTATGAGATTGACGATGTGAAGCCCGTCTACAAAGAGATCAAAGGCTGGAAGACGGATATGACTCGGTTCTCGTCGCCAGACCAATTTCCACAGGAGTTCAAGGACTACATCACATTCCTGGAGCAGGAGTTGGAAACCAAGATAGGCATCATCTCCATTGGCCCTGATCGGGAACAAACCATTGAACTATAGCAATGCATAATTTGTGTTTTCTGTATACCGGATATTGATAGAGAGGCAGATACTGTACCCGTCTGCACTCCGGAGGGCAACCTTATGCTGCGGGTGAATTAAGAGATGCAGTAAGACCAGAGCTGTCATCCCTACACCAAGTCCAAACAACACCAAAAGCAGTTATAATGACTTTTAATCGAAAGAATAATGAGTTCAAACAAGCCGTCCATTCCCAAAGGCACCCGCGATTTCGGACCTGAGGAGATGGCAAAGAGAAACTATATTTTCAATACCATCAAGAGTGTCTATGCGCTTTATGGTTTCCAGCAGATAGAGACCCCTGCAATGGAGACTCTCCACACGCTGTTGGGCAAGTATGGCGATGAAGGCGACAAGCTCCTTTTCAAGGTTCTCAACTCTGGCGACTACCTGAAAGGCATCAACGACGAGGAGCTTAGAGAGCGCGACGTACTGAAGCTGCAGACCCAGCTCTGTGAGAAAGGCCTGCGCTACGATCTTACTGTGCCTTTTGCCCGCTATGTAGTCATGCACCGTGAAGAACTTCAACTACCCTTCAAACGTTACCAGATCCAGCCCGTGTGGCGCGCTGACCGTCCGCAAAAAGGTCGCTACCGCGAGTTCTATCAATGCGACGCCGATGTAGTGGGCAGCGACTCTCTACTCAACGAAGTAGAGCTGATGCAGATTGTCGATACAGTCTTTACAAAGTTCGGCATCCGCGTAGACATTATGATCAACAATCGAAAGATCCTTGCCGGTATAGCAGAGGTTATCGGTGAAGCCGACAAGATCGTAGATATCACGGTTGCCATTGACAAGCTTGAGAAGATCGGCATTGACAACGTGAATGAGGAACTACACAATGACGGCCTTCCAGAAGAAGCTATCGCGAAACTGCAGCCTATCATCAAGCTGCAGGGCTCTAACGATGAAAAACTCACCGTGGTAGCCGACTTCCTTAAGAGCTCTGAGATTGGACTGAAAGGCGTGGAGGAAACTCGTTTTATCCTTGACACTTTGAAAAACTCAAAACTCAAGAATGAGGTAGATTTGAACCTGACATTAGCACGAGGACTCAACTATTACACCGGTGCTATCTTCGAGGTAAAAGCCCTCGACACGCCCATGGGTAGCATTACGGGCGGCGGACGCTATGATAACCTGACAGGAATCTTTGGTATGCCAGGCCTCTCCGGCGTTGGTATCAGCTTTGGTGCCGACCGGATCTATGACGTGCTCAATGCCTTGGATCTCTATCCGAAGGAAGCAACGACAGCAACACAACTGCTTTTCATCAACTTTGGTGAGAAAGAGACAGCTTACTGCTTGCCTATGGCAACAGAAGCACGCAGGGCCGGAATACGTACTGAGGTCTACCCTGACAAGGCAAAAATGAAAAAACAGATGAGCTATGCCAATGCGAAAGGCATCGCCTACGTGGCTCTCGCAGGTGATAACGAAATAGAACAGGGGAAGGTAACGCTCAAGAATATGTCAACAGGAGAACAACAACTGGTCACTGTCGGCGAGCTCATTAAGAAGATACTTGGATGATATGAATATAGACCAATATCGCAACAAAATTCTCGAAATCCTACTCAAGGCGCAGGATTCCAACGGCAATAATCGGCTGACAGAGCAGGAAGCCCAAAGTCTTGCCAATGAGTTCAGTGATCAGGAACTCATGGATGGCATGGACTTCAATACACCAGAAGAAGTTGCCGATATGCTCCTTGAGTCAGGGCTATAATGATTAGCTATATTTAACTATGAAAGACCGGAAGACTATTGATCAGCTCATCAGTTCCAACCAAGGTTTTGTCGTCAGCATAGCTTCACACTACAAGCACCGCGGTCTCGACATGGACGACCTCATCAGTGAGGGGAACATAGGGATGTTGGCAGCCGCACGCGCTTTTGACCCTGCTCAGGGTAAGAGCTTTGTATCTTATGCTGCACCCTTTATCCGTAATGCTATCGGGAAAGCCATCGAACAGCAGTCTGGACTGTACAGGGTGCCGAGAGATGTAAGCAACCCCATTATAGAGAAGAAACGCTCACGCGCCTTGTCGATAGATGCGCCCGTAGGTGGCAGCACAGAGCTGAGCCTGGCCAGAGTCATACCCGACAAGAACGCCGATGACCCAGAAAAGGTACTACAAAACAACATCTTAGGCAAGGAGCTAACTATTATCGTGAAAAACTTGCAACCAAGAGACCAGCATGTCATACGGCGTTTCTACGGCATCGGTATGGAAGTAAGAACCATGGCAGAGATTGCCCAGGAGATGGGAATCAAACGAGAACGCGTCAGACAAATACGTGACCATGCTGTCAGGCAGATCCTGAAGGCTACCCATAACGCAAGGCTAAAAGACTATTTGAAAAACTGAACACAACATGAAGTATTTCCTTCTTTCTGACATCCATGGCTCACTTTCCCGCCTGAAAATTGCCCTCGACATTTACCATAAAGAGAAGTGCGACATGCTCCTACTCCTGGGTGACATTCTCAACTATGGCCCTCGAAATGGACTGCCGGAGGGACTTGATGCCCGTGGGGTAGCTAATGAACTGAATGTACTGGCGGACAGAATTGTAGCGGTACGTGGTAACTGTGACTCAGAAGTGGATCAGATGTTGCTCCAGTTTCCTATTACAAGTACATACTCTATCCTCGTTGACGAAGGCCGTGTTGTTCTGCTTACCCATGGTCACGTTTACAACAAACAGACGCTGCCGCACGGTCGTTTTGATGCGATAATCTATGGCCACTCCCATCTGTGGGAATTATCAAAATTAACAAATAGCCTTGACAACAGTGAACTCATATGCTGCAACATAGGATCCATTACATTCCCCAAAGGAGGGCGGGTACCTACATTCGGCATCATGGACAATGGCGTCATCACTATTCGAGACCTTAACAACACAATCCTTGCAGAAACGAAAATATAACCTCCTGCCAACGTCCTCGCTGCCCGATTATGAAAGGAACTAACAAAACCAAGAAAGCATTATGAATAAGATCCTGAAAAAAGCCCAATTCTCGGAAAAGGTTTATTACCTCGAAGTAGAGGCACCGCTGATTGCGCGGAGCTGCAAACCGGGCAACTTTATCATTATTCGGGTAGACAACCTCTCTGAGCGTGTGCCCTATACGATTGCCAAGAGCGATCCCATTAAAGGTACACTATCGCTTGTCGTACAAGAGGTCGGCCTCTCGTCCACCAAATTGTGCCAACTACCCGAAGGGGCTTATGTACAGGACATCGTCGGACCACTGGGCACACCCTCAAGGATAGAGAAATACGGCACTGTAGTGTGTGCAGGAGGCGGTATAGGAATAGCTGCCATCCTCCCGATTCTCACTGCACTGCATAATGCAGGTAACAAAGTGGTTTCTGTTCTCGCAGGTAGGACAAAGAATCTTATCATCCTTGAAGATGATGTCAGGGCGAACAGCGACGAAGTCATCATCATGACCGATGACGGCTCATATGGAGAGAAAGGCGTTGTGACTGTTGGTGTCGAAAAGGTCATTAAGCGCGAGCATGTCGATAAAGTGTTAGCTATCGGTCCTCCTATGATGATGAAGTTCACATCCTTGCTGGCTAAGAGCTATAATATCCCTAATGATGTGTCTCTCAATACCATTATGGTTGACGGTACAGGGATGTGCGGCGCATGCCGTCTTACTATTGGGGGCAAGACACGTTTTGTCTGTATAGATGGTCCTGAATTCAACGGAGATGAAGTGGACTGGAACGAGATGCTGAACCGAATGAATACATTCAAAGGGGTCGAGCATGAAGAAATGCAGCACTGGCATGATAGTGGAGAACCTGAAATTGGTGTTGTTCCTGATAACGCTGTGCAGGCCTATCAAGTCGAATGTGAGACCTCCTCGTCCGAGGCTGACAGTAATGATGAGCTCACCGACCGTACTGCCGCCTGGCGTGAAAGTCTCCGGAAGACAAAGAAACCAAAGGAGCGCATGGCTATCCCACGGGTCAAGATGCCTGAGCTTGATCCGTCCTATAGAGCTACCACACGTTTGGAAGAGGTAAATAAAGGGCTGACTGCCGAAATGGCACAACAAGAAGCACAACGCTGCCTTGACTGCGGAAAACCTTCTTGTGTAGAAGGGTGCCCTGTCCATATCAAGATTCCCGATTTCATCAAGAACATTGAGCGTGGCAATTTCCTTGGTGCAGCCACCGTGCTCAGACAGACTTCAGCACTACCTGCTGTGTGCGGTCGTGTCTGTCCGCAAGAAAAGCAGTGTGAGAGTAAGTGTGTTCATGTCAAGATGAATGAGCCCGCTGTGGCTATTGGCTATCTCGAACGCTTTGCCGCTGACTATGAACGTGAGCATGGCAACGGAAAACTGCCGGTCATGGCTCCTGGAAATGGAATCAAAGTGGCAGTAATTGGTAGTGGGCCCGCAGGATTGAGTTTCGCAGGTGATATGGTAAAGAGAGGATTTGAAGTCTATGTCTTTGAAGCTCTACACGAAATTGGCGGCGTTTTGAAATATGGCATTCCCGAATTTAGACTGCCCAACAAAATCGTTGACTCCGAGATTGATACTCTCAGACGTGAGGGCGTGCATTTCCAAACCGATACCATTGTCGGCAAAACCATTACAATAGACGAACTTGAAAATAATGGTTTCAAGGGATTCTTTGTTGGCTCGGGAGCCGGATTGCCAAACTTCATGGGCATCCCCGGAGAAAATCTTATCAACGTGATGTCTTCCAACGAGTATCTTACCCGTGTCAACCTTATGGATGCTGCCAATCCTGATACCGATACTCCTATCAACATTGGCAAGAAAGTTATTGTAGTGGGTGGAGGGAATACAGCCATGGACTCATGTCGTACTGCTAAACGACTTGGTGCTGATGTTACACTCGTCTACCGGCGCTCAGAAGTGGAGATGCCTGCACGCCTCGAAGAAGTAAAACATGCTAAAGAGGAAAGAATTCACTTCCTCACACTTCATAACCCCAAAGAGTATATCGCTGATGAGCAAGGACGTGTATGTGCAGCCGTACTTGATGTCATGAAACTTGGTGAACCCGACAATTCTGGGAGACGCAGACCTATTCCTACAGGAGAGACCTTGAATGTCGATTGTGACCAAGTGATTGTAGCAGTTGGAGTATCCCCCAATCCTCTTGTCCCCAAATCAATCCCCGGATTGGAATTGGGCAGAAAGAATACGATTGTCGTGGGTGACGACATGCAGTCCTCACGACAGAACATTTATGCAGGAGGGGATATCGTTCGTGGTGGAGCCACTGTAATTCTTGCTATGGGCGATGGCAGACGTGCAGCAGCCAATATGGCAGAACAACTCCTGACAAAATAATAGAAGTAACCATTTTATCATGAGAAAGATTTTATTTCTTTTACTGTCCATAACGCTTACCTTACCATTGACTGCACAGAAGAAGAAAACTGTGCCAGCCAAATCTAAAGTACAGGAAAACATGCCAACTGCTGGAATCAAGCTGTTTAAAAGCATGCTGCCAGCTACTGCCAAGGTAATGTTTATTGACAGTATAGTCGTGGATAAAAACGACTTTCTCAAACATGTACCATTGGGTAAAGAAGCCGGAACAATCTCGATATCAAACCCGCAAGCAGACTTCCTAAACCAGATGGGAGCTTATGAGAACGAATTGGGATTACAAAAGATCAGTGCCAAAGGCGATTCTACTCATTCAGAGCTGTTTGCTCAGACAAAGTTAGGAAACGAATGGAGCAAGGGCACGCAACTCACAGACTTTAATCATCAGCAATACTGGAGACAGAATTACCCATTTCTTTCTTCCGATGGCATAACACTCTTCTTTTCCGCTGAAGGCAGTGAGAGCATAGGAGGAAGAGATATTTTCATGAGTACATTTGACTCTGACAAGGCTTCCTGGTATAAACCTCAAAACGTTGGTTTGCCGTTCAACTCCACAGCTAATGATTACCTGCTTGCCATTGATGACCTTGATTCCCTTGGATGGCTTGTCACCGACCGCCGCCAGCCTAAAGACAAAGTCTGCATCTATACTTTTGTTCCCACTGAAACAAGACAGAACTTCAATGGCGATGATCTTGACGATGAAAAGTTAATGCCTTATGCACGACTATTGGATTTGAAGGCGACCTGGCGTTTTGGAAATCGTGATGCCGCCATGAAAAGATTGACAAGTCTTCTAAAAAGAAATAGGAAGAGTTCATCAAATGCAAGCTCAATGGCATTTATCGTAGACGACCATACCATTATCACTTCAATCACACAATTCAAGAAGGAAAAGAGTCGACAGCTTTATCAACAACTCACAGAACTGCACCAGATGAGAACAACAGAAGCCTCAAAACTTGATTCCATGCGTAAGGATTATCATAACGGAAACAAGAACCTTGCTATAGATATTCTCAAGTCGGAAAAACTATTAGAGCAGTATCAAAAAGAAATACGGGAAACTGAAAGACTAATACGAAAGACAGAACAACAATGAACACATTAACAAACAACACATTCTACCCCGAATCGGAACTAGTCATCAACGGTGATGGTTCCATTTTCCATTTGCATCTCAAACCTGAACAACTGGCGGACAAGGTTATACTCGTGGGAGATCCTGATCGAGTAAGCCTTGTAGCCTCCCACTTCGACAAGCAAGAATGCGAGGTCAACAATCGTGAGTTCCACACTATCACCGGACACTATCATGGAAAACGGATCACTGCCCTCAGTACAGGAATAGGTTGCGATAATATTGATATCGTCATGAATGAGCTTGACGCTCTGGCAAATATTGACTTCAAAACAAGAACAGAGAAAACTGCACACCACTCCCTTACTCTTGTACGCATTGGCACCTGCGGAGGGCTACAGCCCAATACTCCTACGGGAACTTTCATCGCCAGCCTGAGGAGCATTGGATTTGATGGCTTGCTCAATTTCTACGCAGGCAGGGATAAGGCATCCGACCTTCAGCTTGAAGCAGCCTTCAAAAAGCATGTCGGATGGAATCTCAAGATGGGAAACCCCTATGTGGCCTGTGCTGACAACAACTTGATTGACCAAATTGCAGGCGATGACATGGTTCGTGGTATAACCATCGCATGTGGAGGTTTCTTTGGACCTCAGGGAAGGAAACTACGTCTGCCGCTCATGGATCCGGATCTCAACGAAAAGATAGAGAGCTTTGAATATAATGGATTGCATGTCGATAACTTTGAGATGGAGTCGTCAGCTCTTGCCGGACTGGCTACACTGATGGGGCATCACGCAATGACCTGCTGTATGGTTATTGCCAACCGCCGAGCAAAGAAGATGGATACTGACTATAAGGGAGATATTGATGAACTTGTCACCCTTGTACTTGAAAGGATCTGATCAATTCCATTCATATTCTAAAAAACGCAGACTTTTCACTGTGTATAATACAGATAAGTCTGCGTCTTTTCTATTTTAGTGTTCTAACACCCTGTTCCGTCAATCCGGCAGGCATTTCCTTCCGTTTCGCCTTCCGAAAGCGGGACAAGTCCAACATCTGTGGATTTGAGTGTTATGCTCCCATCCTCCAACACATAACAGGGCACACCCACATCTCCAATTCGCCTCGACTCCTCAAATGCAGGATTGTTGTCGCGCAGTTTCAGAAAACGTTTCAGGTTCAAGATATGCTCACCAATGTCAACAATCTTGAACTTCTTCTTTAGTTCTTCACTTTGCTCTATCTGTGCTTCCACATACTCGCAGTATGGGCAAGTCTTCATGGCATACATTGTTATCATAATTTTACCAAATAGAGGTATACACGGCGGGCATCTTTATAACTTGTCGCCGGGGGTGTTCCGGTCCTGACCTGTCTTCTTGTTCTTCTCGGCTTCCGCTTTCCTGCGCTGTTCATCCTTAAGAAGCTTCGTAGTCATTTCGTTGATTTCTTCCTCACTTATGCGCTTACGCACAGTAACGAAAAGAGAGGGATCGAATATAGGCTTGTCGGTCAATTCCGAGAGACCACACATATATTGCATATACGGATTCTCACGTATTATCTGTATAGTCTCCTCATCAGACAGATTAAGCTTGTGTTTGATGACCATGGCGCCTATAACCATGCGTGCCGGCTTGTTGCCAGCCCCCCGCTCATCGTTATGCAGTTTGGAGTTGTAAACCTTCTCCAACGCTGCCCAGGGAAGCATATCGCCGAGAACGACCCAACGGTTATGCTTATCCAAATCTTCAAACGAAGATTGGAACATATCCGGGGTCAATTGCTTGTTCTTATTCTACGATGTATACTTCATGTGTACTCCTTTAACACCACAAAGGTACTAATTTTATGTGAAAAAGATGAATCAAATAGCAAATATTTATCTAACAATTAGTAAGTTATAATTATTCAGCAAACACTAAATAAATCGAAACATCGATTAGTTTTACAAACATAATACCAAAAATGATTATTCTTCCAACCAGTTTCTCACAATTTGATGTCCAAGTGGTGTAAGTACGCTCTCAGGATGAAACTGGATGCCATGGATAGAATATTCTCGATGGCGTAGAGCCATAATATTCCCATCAGGACTGACTGCAGTCACTTCAAGACAATCTGGGAGACTATCTTTACTGACCACCCAACTGTGATAACGTCCCACCTTAAAATGTGTAGGAAGTCCCTGAAAAATAGGATCGTTGGAGAAATGTTCACAATCGGTCGCAACCCCATGGTAGACTTCCGATAGGTTTTCTAATTTAGCGCCAAACACTTCTCCGATTGCCTGATGACCGAGACAGACTCCAAGCATTGGCTTTCTGCCTGCATAAGAACGGATGACATCAAGCAACAACCCGGCCTCAGAAGGAATGCCAGGTCCAGGAGACAGTATAACTTTGTCGTACTTCTCCAACAACGGCAATTCAAACTGATCATTACGAACCACATCAGCCTCTGCACCTAATTCTTTAACAAGGTGAGCCAGATTATATGTGAAAGAATCATAGTTGTCAATGATAATTATTCTCATAGTTTCTCTGCTTCTTTTATTGCTTTTACCAATGCCCCAAGCTTATTGTTACACTCCTGCAACTCGTATTCATCATTGCTCTTTGCCGTAACTCCTGAGCCTGCCTGAAACCACAACTCACCATTACGACTGATGAATGTACGGATAACGATAGCCTGGTTAAGATCTCCATTAAGACTGATAGAACCAATACAGCCCCCATAAGCCCCCCGATTATGAGGCTCCATCCCATTGATCAACTGTAGTGCGCGCACTTTGGGTGCCCCGCTTAGTGTACCAGCAGGAAAAGTATCAATAAATTCAAGTATATGATCTGCACCTTCATTGAGCTCACCACTCACACGGCTCACCAAATGAATCACGTGACTGTAATATTGCATATCCTTATAAAAATCCACCTTAACGTTGTAGCAGTTTCGGCTCAGATCGTTGCGTGCCAAATCCACAAGCATAACATGCTCGGCATTCTCCTTAGGATCATTGCGCAAGAACTCAGCGTTTCGCCGGTCCTGCTCACCGTTTCCCGTCCGCTTCGTCGTGCCGGCAATAGGGTCTATATACGCTTTGTTTCCAACAATGCGATTGTGAGTCTCCGGTGAAGAACCAAAAATGCGGTATCCTCCAAAATCAAAATAGAAGAGATAGGGACTCGGATTGATAGAACGTAAGGCCCTGTATAGCTTAAAGTCGTCACCTTCATAACGCTGGATAAACCGCCGGCTGATGACGATCTGAAAAACATCCCCCCTCATACAATGCTTCACACAGCGCCTCACATTCGCCTTATGCTCCTCATCTGTAAGCGTAGATGTCACCTCACCAATGGGATGGAAGTCGAACGGCTTGATACTCGATTTGTTGGCAGAAGTCAACAAGGCATCCAAATCTTTCTCAGTTCCCAAGGTCACAAAGTCAATCATATTATTGAAATGGTCGAATACAATGAGATCCTTGAAGAGAATGTAGAGAATATCTGGGGCGTCATTGCGCTCCATCGTGGTATCCTTAACAGGTATGTTTTCAAAATATCGCACCGCATTAGCGGAAGTAAAGCCAAATATCCCATAGTATTGGCTTCCTCTACCCTCCACATGGAAACTGTTGAGAAATCCATTTATCGCTTTTGCCACTGCCAGCTTCGGCGCATCACTATTCTCACTCGACACTTCACGCTTTATAGATGATCCATCTGGAAACAGCATTGTTATGATGCCATGCGCCACTTGAATGCTTGCCATAGGGTGAATCCCTATGAAACTTTTAGCATTGTCGTTACCATGATAATCAGAACTCTCCATGAGCATAGACTGCGGATAAAGATCACGCAGCCGCATATAAAGGCTCACTGGTGTGTAGAGGTCTCCCAACAGCCTCTTCGCCGTTGTATGATAGTTAAAACTTACCATAATCTCCTGCCATTTCTTTGTTTTTAAGATAGGTCTCTATGTCCTTGTCACCACGACCGGATACGGTAAGTACCACCACATCGTCGGGTTTTAACTGCACCTTGCTGAGAGCAGCTACAGCATGTGCACTCTCTATGGCAGGTATGATACCCTCCATTCGCGTCAGTTCATAGCCTGCACGTATAGCCTCATCATCATTGATAGCAACGACCTTCTCGCGTCCCGTCTTGGCAAGATATGCATGCATCGGACCAATTCCAGGATAATCGAGACCTGCCGAGATGGTGAACGCCTCCTTGATTTGTCCATCGTCGGTCTGCATCACCAAAGTACGTGAGCCATGAACGATACCTTCCGTACCGCAATGGATGGTTGCGGCAGTATAATCGGTATCAACACCGTGTCCACCAGCTTCAGCCAGCACAATCTTCACACGACTGTCGTTAAGATAGTGGTAAACTGTTCCTGCAGCATTACTACCTCCACCCACACAGGCGACAAGATAATCAGGATAATCCTTGCCAGTTTTCTCTTTCAACTGCCATTTCAGCTCTTTGGAGATGACACTCTGAAGCCGCGCTACAATATCGGGATAAGGATGTGGCCCCATAGTAGAGCCTACAATATAGAATGTTGTCTCAGGATGACAACACCAGTCGCGTATAGCAGCTGTACAGGCATCGCTCAACGTCATATTACCAGTGGTCACCGGATGCACCTTCGCCCCTAACATGCGCATACGCTCAACGTTGGTGTGCTGTCGCTCCACATCGGTCTTACCCATAAAAATCTCACACTCCATATTGAACAAGGCACATACCGTCGCTGTCGCTACGCCATGCTGCCCTGCCCCCGTCTCTGCGATAATGCGCGTTTTACCCATTTTACGCGCCATCAGAATCTGGCCGATGGTGTTGTTGATCTTATGAGCGCCGGTATGGTTGAGATCTTCACGCTTAAGATAGATCTTACAGCCGTATTTCTTGCTCATACGGCTGGCGTAGTAGAGTGGCGAAGGCCGGCCGACATAGTCCTTCAGCAAGGAATAATACTCATCTTGAAACTCTTTTGACTCAAGTATTTGCTTATATTGATTCTGCAGGTCATGCACCACCTTATATAGTATCTCAGGAATATATGCCCCACCGTACTGACCAAAAAATCCATTTTTATCTGGTTCCATGTCTTTGTTGATTTATATTATCCTCATCTATTACTGAGTGCCTCCATAAGTTTATCGAGTGCCTTGTCGGGGTCTTGTGTTTCTCTTAAGAGGGTAACGAACTTACTACCGATGATGGCACCGGCAGAATTCTGCTGTGCACTCTCCAGTGTCTGCTTATTACTGATGCCAAAGCCTATCATACGCGGGTTGTGGAGGCTCATAGAGTTGATATGATTGAAATAAGCCACCTTCTTGGTATTAAACTCTTTCTGGGCACCAGTGACACTCGCCGAAGACACCATGTAAATGAAACCGTCTGTATTGTCGTCGATAAAATGAATACGCTCATCGCTCGTTTCCGGCGTAATCATCATAATGACACGTATGTCGTAGCGGTCGGCAATAGGCTTGACGATGTGCTGATAGTCGTCGAAAGGCAGGTCGGGGATAATAACTGCTGACACGCCACTGTCAGCCAGGTCGGCGAAGAACAGCTCATATCCATAATGCATAATAGGGTTGAGATAGCCCATGAAGACAAGCGGGATAGAGATTCCATCCTTAATGGTCTTGAGTTGCGAGAGCAGCCGCTTTGTCGTCATGCCGTTTCTGAGAGCGACAGCACCCGCCGATTGAATGACTGGCCCGTCAGCTAACGGATCACTGAACGGCATGCCCACCTCTACGAAATCGATGCCATGACGCTCCATGGCTTTAATGACGTCGCCGGTACCGTCCAGTGACGGACAGCCTGCACAGAAATACAGGCTCAGCAACTTCTTATTGCCACGATTGGCAAACAGTTGATTGATCTTATTCATTGCTCCTTCAGTTTATTTACGAATTCTTGTAGTTTCACCACGTCTTTTAAGGCTGGCTCTGTCTCAAAACGACTGTTGACATCCACGCCTGCAAACATCGGGTGATGAACTCTCAACAGATCATCGACATCTTCCGGTCCAATGCCTCCACTCAACAAAAAGGGAGTATTCCCCTTGTAGGCGTCAAGCGCTGACCAGTCGAAATGCTTTCCACTTCCACCTTTCTCCGGAGTTTTGTAATCAAAGAGAAAGAGGTCTGCAACGCCCTCGAAAGCCTCACACTCTACAAAATCAGCGGCTGAGGAAATACCAAATGCTTTGATAAACTTGATGTTACGAACGATATCAGGGACCAGCGTACGCCGGAGATTATCAATAAGCACAGGAGCCTCGTTGCCATGAAGCTGGATGTAGTCGAGTGAATAATTGTAGACATAAGTCACAATAGTCTGCGGCATCTCATCAACGAAAACGCCTACCCTTTTAATACTTTTCGGAAAAATATAATGGCGAGTTCCATCAGCGTTGACGGCATAGTCGAGACGCTCAGGACTGTAATCGGGTAGAATACCTGCTTGAGAACTAATCATCTTGACAAAACGCTTACTCCCAGGCCAGAAGTTGAAGCCCATCATATCAATGTCAAGTCCTGCTACATCGCGGATGTTTTGGGCATCCCGCATCCCACATACTTTGATGATCATAGGTTGTCAATGAATTGTTTGAGGGCAAGGCCCGGATTGTCTTCTTTCATGAAATGTTCACCCATAAGGAAACCTTTGAAACCTGCCTGTCTTAGCTTTAGCACCGTCTCTGGTCTGCTGATGCCGCTCTCACTGACACAACAAGTGCCCTGAGGCAACCGCTCTGCTAAACGGAAACTATTGCTTACATCTGTCATAAAGGTCCCCAAGTTGCGGTTGTTGATGCCATACATGTCAGGCTCAAGCTCACAATAGTCGAAGTCACGCTCACCGTGCATCTCCAGCAATGTCTCCAGCCCTAGCTCGTGAGCAAGACGCTGCAAATGCCGGCACTCGTCCATAGTGAGACAAGCGGCAATGAGCAACACCGCCGAGGCACCACAATAGCGGGCCTGATAAAGCTGATAATCATCGATGACGAAGTTTTTATAGAGAATGGGCAGCTTGACACCGGCTTCGCGCGTCCGCTGAATAAACTCGTCGTAGCCACCAAAATATTCGGTATCGGTCAGAATGCTCAAGGCCGTTGCACCATAGTGTTCGTAGAGCAGTGTAACGTCTTCGGGGCGGGCTTCCTTATGAATCCAGCCCTTTGAAGGACTTTTGCGTTTAAACTCCGCGATGATACCCGTCGGTGAATCCGTCAGTGCCTTCCGCATAGAAACAGGCTTCCCGTCATCCATCATTCTCTGTATGTCGACAGCAAACTGCTGAAGAGGCACATATCGCTTGCGCTCATCTATTTCCTCGCGCTTATGTGCAACTATTTCCTCTAAGATGTCCATCGATAGAAACCTTATTTGTTAAGCTCGACGAACTTCCGGAAAGTAGCAAGTGCCCTGCCGCTATCAATGCTCTCCTTAGCAATGTCAATGCACTCTGCAATACCCTTCTTTCCTTTCTCCAACACCTGGATTCCGAAAGCGGCATTCGCCAAAACGATATTCTTCTGGGCGGGCAATGCAGTATTAGTCAGCACATTATCAAAAATCTGCTTTGCCTCTTCTTCTGTGGCACCACCTACTATTTCCTCAGGCCTGGCAATACCAAATCCCAAGTCTTCCGGTTTAAAGACGCGTTCATAAGTGTTTGTAATCACTTTAAAGTCAGCCGTGAGCGAGATCTCATCGTAACCATCTATACTGTTTACGATGCCGTAGTCGATACCTATCTTTTGATACACCTGCTGATAGAGCCTCATCTGGCCAAGCGTCGCAGTGCCCAGCAACTGGCACTGGGGTTTAGAAGGGTTAATAATAGGACCGAGAAGATTGAAGAAAGTGGGGAAAGGCAGCGCCTTGCGAATGGCACCCACAAACTTCATGGCCTTAGCGAAGAGCTGTGCATGAAGGTAGACAATGCCGCACTCATTGATGGAGCGGTTGAGCTGGTCGATATCGTCCGTGAAGTTAACGCCATGATTCTTGATGACATTTGACGCTCCACTCACACTCGTTGCGGCATAATTGCCGTGCTTAGCCACCTTATATCCGGCACCCGCAATGACAAAACATGCTGTCGTGGAAATATTAAACGTGTTCTTACGGTCGCCTCCGGTACCCACTACGTCAATGTAGCGGTCACAATCGAGTGGTACTGGTACGCCGGTCTCCAGAATACCATCACGGAATCCGAGAAGCTCATCCACCGTGATGCCACGCATCTGGATAGCTGTCAGCAACGCAGCTATCTCTGCATCATTGAGTTCGCCACGTGTAATAGCGATGAGCAATTCTTTGGTTTCCTCCCTTTTCAACTCCTCATGATTGAGAAGCTGGTTGAAAATGGCTGTAATATTCATATCCCCTATTTATTATATGTGTATGCTCGTTAAGTGCAAATAAAAGCAAAGAGGCCTGTCGTGATTCACGGCAGGCCTCTTCGTTTTTTCTATATCTCTGAAGTATCCATACGGCTCAACCTCTCACGACTTCTGAAATCCTGAGTTACGCCACCACCAATATGCAGATACATGATTCATCATGATTTAGACACTTTTTTTATATATTTGTTGCAAAATTAGTCATTTCATCTGAAACCGCAAACTTTTCTGATGAAAAAATAGTATGATAGCAAGTTTTTTAATGCTTTTAACTTTGAAATGGCGAATTCAACACATTTGAGGAAGAGTAACTATTCAGCTGGCGGGAGTGTGGTCTCTCTATACTTCCTCGCTATCTGTTAAATTGAAATACAATCCTCTCCAAGTTGCAATCTATAGAGAAGCGAGTTCAGGACCTTACGGACGGATGAGAATAGCCACAGGAAACGCAACGAAGAGTGTCAGGCGAAGGATATACACGACTTGAAGACTGAGAACAAGCGCCTTAAGAATGAGAATGAGAGACTAAAGGCCTTTCGCAGAGATGCTATACCTATGCGCTCTCCGAAGGCCTCTCCAAAACACTCTGCGGTTCAAAAGCACCACCTCAGCGACTCAACAATCTTAGCGGCTCTGCGTAAGATTGGACAGCTATCATCATTATTATGCAACTGGATCTCGCCCAGCTGAATAGTTACTAAGCGGCTGTATTCTCAGGTAAAAAATAAGGGCAGCCACAAGAACTACCCTATTTTTATGAGCATAAAACACGCTTAGTCGAGCCACTTCACATAGCAGAAGTCCTGCCGATGAGGCAAGTTCGTGTTCTTTGGGAACATGCGGACACAAGTCTTAAAGGTACCAGCATGCTCAGGCTCCACCTCTAATTCGAACCTGAAGTTGTTGCCTTCATGTCCCACCATCTTGAACTCGTCAACCCTATAGATTCTACGGTCGCTGGGATCGGTGTCGGGCTTCAGAATGACAAGCTCAAGGCCGACAGCATTACTCAACCCCTGCTCGTCGATGACATAGCTCAGCTTATACTTCTTACCGGTCTGCCTCTCCTCATAGAGCGGTGCCTCATCCTTGCTCACCACACGGATGCTATCCCAACGCTCTGCCACATTTTCTTTCCATTGGGCAATCTCTTTAGCAAGACGGTTGTCGTGAGCCTGCAATTTGGCGCTACGCGCTGCTTCCTTATCGTAGAACTTGCTGTAGTAATCGTCAAGCTGACGCTTCATTGTATAGTGAGGAGCGATAGTTGCAATAGAGTTCTTGATGACTTTG
Organism: Hallella multisaccharivorax DSM 17128; assembly: GCF_000218235.1. GTDB lineage: Bacteria > Bacteroidota > Bacteroidia > Bacteroidales > Bacteroidaceae > Prevotella > Prevotella multisaccharivorax. The sequence continues at coordinate 2,136,990 of NZ_GL945017.1, forward strand.
ATCCAATTCTCACTATAGCCCTTCTTATTTTTAGCATAGTAAAGAGGCACAATCTCATTCTCTAAAAGGGAATAAATAGTAGCAGCGTCAAGGGAATCCTGGTAACCTTGATTCTGATAAGTGCGCTCCTGGGGAAGAGCCCAGCCGGCACCCTGTCGATAGCCCTCAACCCACCAGCCATCAAGAACAGAAAGATTGACAACACCATTCATCTCAGCCTTCTCACCAGAAGTACCAGATGCTTCCAGCGGACGTGTCGGAGTATTCATCCAGATGTCCACGCCTGAGACGAGACGACGCGCAAGCTGCATGTCGTAGTCCTCGAGAAAAATAATCTTTCCAAGGAACTCCGGCCGCTGACTGATCTCGAAAATTCTCTTGATTAGCCCCTGCCCTGCTCCATCAGCCGGATGCGCCTTACCTGAGAAGAAGAAAAGCACGGGATGCTCTGGATCATTAACGATCTTACTCAGACGATCAAGATCGGTGAATAGTAGGTGTGCACGCTTATAGGTAGCAAAACGACGGCAGAAACCAATCATCAACGCATTGGGATTAATACGCTCTAAAAGAGATACGACACGTGCGGGATCACCTTGATTACGAAGCCACTGTTTGGTGAACTTGTCGCGGATATACTTGATGAGCTTTTCCTTTAGAGTCATGCGAGTTGCCCAAATCTCATCATCAGGGACATTGTAGATAGCGTGCCAGATCTGCTCATTACTTTGATCACTCAAGAAAGAAGGATCAAAATATTTGTCATAAACCTTACGCCACTCAGTTGCGCACCATGTCGGGAAATGCACGCCATTGGTTACATAGCCCACATGATTCTCCTCTGGATAATAACCCTTCCAAATGGGGGCAAACATTTTCTGGCTCACCCAGCCATGAAGCTTAGACACGCCATTGACCTCCTGGCAAGTGTTACACGCAAAGATACTCATACAGAAACGCTCATTGTGGTCATCGGGATTCTCACGGCCCATACCGATGAACTCGTCCCAGCTAATGCCAAGACGTGCAGGATAGCCTCCCATATATTTGCCAAACAGACCCTCGTCGAAGTAGTCATGACCTGCAGGAACCGGAGTATGAACCGTGTAGAGTGAAGAGGCACGAACGAGCTCCAAAGCCTGATTGAACGTAAGGCCACTATCCACATAGTCGACCAGACGCTGTAGATTACAAAGAGCAGCATGACCTTCATTGCAGTGATAGAGCCGCTTCTTGATACCGAGCTTCTTAAGCATCAACACGCCGCCCATTCCAAGAAGGATCTCCTGCTTGAGACGGTTCTCCCAGTCACCACCATACAGGCTGTGAGTAATGGGCTTGTCAAACTGAGAGTTCATATCGTTATCGGTATCAAGGAGATACAACTTAATACGACCCACATTGACCTGCCAGACGAGGGCATGAACCTGATAGTTCATATAAGGTACGTCGACAACTACCTGATTGCCGTTCTCATCAAGAACACGCTCTATCGGCAAAGAGTTGAAATCTTGAGCGTCGTATTTGGCAATCTGCTGGCCGTCCATATTAAGACTCTGCGTAAAGTAGCCAAAACGATAAAGAAAGCCAATACCACACATATCGACATTGCTGTCTGATGCTTCTTTCATATAGTCTCCGGCAAGCATACCAAGACCACCAGAGTAAATTTTCAGCACTTGATCCAAGCCATATTCCATCGAGAAGTAAGCCACAGAAGGGCGGCTGCTGTCTGGCTTGACATCCATGTATTTGCGGAACTTGGCATAGATGTCCTTTACTTTCTTCATTATTGTCTTGTCCTTAACAATAGCCTCCTTGCGGTCATATCCCAGCCTATCAAGAAGCAGAACGGGATTATGTCCCACTTCCTCATAGAGATCTTCGTCAAGACTCTTAAAGACTTTACGGGCCTCATAGTTCCACGCCCACCACATATTGTGGGCAAGCTCGTTAAGGCACTCAAGTTGCTCTGGAAGGCTCGACTTGATATTGAGCTCTTTCCACTGAGGGGCATTGGTGTAATCAGCTTTGATTTTCATATTGTGAATATTTAAACTATTAATCAATTGAATGTAATTTCAAAAGAATATCAATCTTTGGATATACGCTCTGAAACCTTATGCAAAGCAAAGTCATAAGCTTCCTTATAGTATTTAATAAAATGAGGCCACAATGCTTTACGGGAGAGCTTCTCGGCATTGGAACATGCTGACTTTATGCCAGCCGCGTCCATCTGGGAAAACTCAAGGATCGTCTCTTCAATGGCATTGGCCACATCAGCATAGTTGGCATCAGTCCTATGAACAACCTTTACGCCGTCTACAAGCTCGCCATAATGGCCAAGTTCTGAGTTTGCCCAAAGACCAAAGCCGGCAAGGTCAGTAGTCACGCAAGGTACCTTAAAGGCGATGGACTCCAAAGGAGTATATCCCCAGGGCTCATAGTAAGATGGAAACACACACAGATCGTTACCAAGGAGGACATCATAATAGCTGAGATTGACAATACCATCATTGCCTGTCAAATAGCAAGGAATAAAGAAGATTTTCACTTTTTCACCCAAACCATTAGCCATGCCCAAGCTATGGAACTTGCAAAGTGCATTGTCTGTATCCATATTATGAAGCCAATGAGTCACAACCGGATCTTCAAGTGGAGTACTATCATTAAATGTCTGCTTCAGACGTTGCTGAAGGTCTTTTCGAGGTTCAGACACCCATGCTGGGACATCTATAAAAGCAACTACATTCTTCTTCAACCTCGAATCATGACGTAAGATGTTTATGGCATCAATAAAAACATCGATACCTTTATTACGAAATTCATACCTCCCGCTTGTAGAAACGATAAGTGTATTGTCATCAAATCGCTCACCTGTCAATGCATTGGCGATTGAGATAAGTTTCTCACGCGCAGCCTTCCGCTTCCGTTTGAAAGTCACTCCTTTAGAGACAAAATCATTTTCAAAGCCATTAGGTAAAACCACATCCACAGGTTTATCCAATAACTGCTTGCACTCCCTGGCCGTGATCTCACTGACTGTTGTAAAGCAATCTACATATTTGGCTGTTTGATGCTCAATGGAATGCTTGCTTTGCATGTTGAGCTCCGCTGCCATCTGTGTACCGTTATAGCCCGATAAATAATCGTATAGAGGCTTGTTGTTCCCAGCTATGCTCCTTCCAATACTCGTGGCGTGAGTGGTGAAAATCGTGGCTATCTCAGGAACATGCTTATGAATGTATAGAAGTCCTAAACCGGTCATCCATTCATTTCCATGGTAGACGACTTTCTTTTCTGGAGCAATATTATAATAATAGAAACTCTGAACAACGAGAGCCGCTGCATAGGAGAACATTGAAGCTTCGTCATAATCCCCATACGCATGAAGACTATCCACGCCAAAATCTTCCCACAACTGACCGTATATTGTGTTTTTGATCTTATAATAGGAATCAAAGTCCACTAAGATAGCTATAGGGGATCCTGGTATATTCCAACGCCCAATCTTCAGGGACAAACCTTCTGATGATGCTTTTGCATGCCAATCAGAAAACAATGTCTCATCCTCCCTAAAATAGGGGCACACACGGTCACGCCAACAGTCAGGACCAATAAAGATTAGATTATCACCAAGCATTTTTACCAATGTCCGGGCACGAGTGGATAAAACTGCATAAATACCTCCAACTTTATTACAGACTTCCCAACTTGACTCAAGAATATAATCGGGAAACAATCCTTTACTTGTCATATCTATTGTATATTCCCGCCAAAGTTACTATAAAAAAGATAAAATACAAACTCAATCAAACATTATTTGTGGAAAAACACGCTTTTCTTGATGCAAACGTTTACCTTTGCAGAAAATATATAAGATGATAATGAAAAAAACTCTTTTCTTTTTAATTATTGCACTTTTCTCAATGAGTATCAGTGCACAAGAGAATTCCTTGGCAAAAGATTCAACAATGTTTAAAGGCTATCTTTACAATCAAAAATATAATGTCTACATAATCTTAGACTTATATCATAAGAATGTTACAGTTCCACAACAAGAAATATATGGAGTATTACCAGGCTATTTCGGCGACAAGCAAGATGGAAGGAAATGGCTTTTTACCAATGCAACCATAAAAGGCAAAACCGCAGAATTACAAATTATAAACGATTATGGCAGTGAGGACCTAACCGCAACGCTCACTGCCATAAATGATTCCACTTACATCCTAAAACAAATTAACGGAAGTACGATAAAAATCGCGAGAAATAGGAAATGGGTAAAAATGCCTAAAGAACTTAATTTCATTAAGCGCTAGATTATCTTGTACCTTTAAGTAAAGACATTACCTTGTCAAAATAACGTTGCGTTCGTTCCATACTGTAATGCATACCGCCATTCCAAGAGCGAATAGCCTGCTCTATATCATGCATTGGATTAAACCAAGATTGGATTAAAAGGAACATCTCAATAGATTTCTGCCTACTAAACCTGTCTGAAAGCTTATATCGTCTCTTTAACTTCCTACGTCTAAGGATATTATTGCATTCAGCAACAAGAACTGGAGTTATCTGTAATACGCCCACCGAAGCACCATATGTGGCATTGGAATTGCCATTACTCTCAACCTTAATAAGCGCCTCTATAACAGGCTTCCATTCATCATCTGAATCTGGCAAGGAAACATTCTCCGAAGTATTTCCCGCATGGGAGGGTAAAACAACTAAACTGAAAACAATAGAAAAAAAGAATCTAATAAATATCTTCATTACAAATTGATTATAAGGATTATTCGTCAAATCAAAACCAGTGATGTGACAGTCCTTCATTTTCGCATTTGCAAAGGTAATAAAAAAATATGAGAGACAAGAACAAACTGCCACTCCTTTTACGATAATTAGGAAAAAAGAGAATGAGTTTCGTACGAAAAGAGCCCAGTGAACATTTCTGTCCTCTGGGCTCTTATGAAAGGAGGCGGCTGCCTACTCTCCCGCATTGCATTGCAGTACCATCGGCGCAAGCGGGCTTAACTTCTCTGTTCGGAATGGGAAGAGGTGGGACACCGCCGCAATAACCACCTGATGTGTCTTACGCCATCGCTGACGTGTGTAAGGTGACATAATCGGCAAGCAAAACTGTACCGTCACACAGGGATGCGGCCTGAAGGCCGCTCCGTATACCGGGACTCTGCGCCCACGGAAACATACAAACATACAGTTGAAAACATGAGCCCGATTCGAAAGACATCGGGCTATTAGTACGGCTCGGCTTTGACATCGCTGTCTTTACACCTGCCGCCTATCAACGTCGTCGTCTGCGACGACCCTCTATGGAGCTCTCATCTCGCGGTGGGCTTCGCGCTTAGATGCTTTCAGCGCTTATCCCATCCGGACGCAGATACCCTGCCATGCCCCCTTGGCGGCACAACAAGTAAAACCGGAGGTCCGTCCGTCACGGTCCTCTCGTACTAGTGACGGAACCACTCAAAACTCCTGCGCCCACGATAGATAGAGACCGAACTGTCTCACGACGTTCTGAACCCAGCTCGCGTGCCACTTTAATGGGCGAACAGCCCAACCCTTGGGACCTTCTCCCAGCCCCAGGATGTGACGAGCCGACATCGAGGTGCCAAACCACCCCGTCGATATGAGCTCTTGGGGGGGATCAGCCTGTTATCCCCGGAGTACCTTTTATCCTTTGAGCGACGGAGTTTCCATACACGTCCGCCGGATCACTATGCCCCAGTTTCCTGCCTGATCGGCTCGTCTGCCTCCCAGTCAGGCGCCCTTATGCCATTACACTCCTTAAAACCGGTTACCAATCGGTCTGAGGGCACCTTTGGAAGCCTCCGTTACGCTTTTGGAGGCGACCACCCCAGTCAAACTACCCACCAAGCAGTGTCCGCACTTCAAGCGCGTTAGACCTCAGACAGCCAAAGGGCCGTATTTCAAGGATGGCTCCAAAACCACTCGCGTGGCTCTTTCTCAGCCTCCGGCCTATCCTACACATCGGATGACCAAGGTCAGTGCTAAGCTATAGTAAAGGTTCACGGGGTCTTTTCGTCCCATCGCGGGTAATCGGCATCTTCACCGATACTACAATTTCACTGAGATCATGGTTGAGACAGCGTCCGGATCATTACACCATTCGTGCAGGTCGGAACTTACCCGACGAGGAATTTCGCTACCTTAGGACCGTTATAGTTACGGCCGCCGTTTACCGGGGCTTCAATTCAAACCTTCACCTGACAAAGCAGGATGAGCTCTCCTCTTAACCTTCCGGCACCGGGCAGGTGTCAGGCTGTATACTTCATCTTACGAGTTCGCACAGCCCTGTGTTTTGGTAAACAGTTGCCTGGACCTATTCTCTGCGCCTCATATCGCTATGAGGACCCTTTATCCCGAAGTTACAGGGTCAGTTTGCCTAGTTCCTTAACCATGAATCTCTCAACGCCTCAGTATGCTCTACCCGTCTACCTGTGTCGGTTTGCGGTACGGGTTGTCCTACGGTTAAGCTTAGCGGATTTTCTCGGGAGTCTGATTACCGGCGCTATTGGATTCCACCGAAGAGGAATCCATACTATCAAGTTCGGCTCAAAGTCCGGATTTGCCTGGACCTCTCATCACCTACACTCTTCAACGGGGACTTCCGTCGCCCCGCGGCCGTGCCGACTGCTCCGTCTCCACTTCGCCCGTAAGACAAGTGACGGAATATTAACCGTCTCTGCCATCGGATGCGCCCTTAGGCTTATCCTTAGGACCCGACTTACCCCGGGATGACCAGCATTGCCCGGGAAACCTTAGACTTGCGGCGGGGGCGAATCTCACGCCCCTTAGCGTTACTTATACCTACATTTGCGTTTCCAATGTCTCCAGGATCGCTCACGCACACCATTCGACAACATTGGAATGCTCCCCTACCGATACTTTTATTATTTGCTATCCCGCGCCTTCGGCGTCCCGCTTACACCCGATTATTATCCATGCCCTGACCCTCGACCAGTGAGCTGTTACGCACTCCTTGAAGGAATGGCTGCTTCCAAGCCAACTTCCTGGCTGTCACCGGGACTGGACTTCGTTAGACTGACTCGGCGGAAACTTCGGGGCCTTAGACGGCGGTCCGGATTCTTCTCCTCTCGGGGACGGACCTTAGCACCCGCCCCCTTACTGCATGGATGCAGAAACAAAGCATTCGGAGTTCGGAAGGACTTGACAGGCGGTGAAGCCCTCGCGTCCTATCGGTCGCTCTACCTCTTTGTCTTATCTCCACACGCGGCACCTAAATGCCTTTCGGGGAGTACGAGCTATCTCCAAGTTTGATTGGCCTTTCACTCCTACACACACCTCATCCAGAAGCTTTTCAACGCTTATTGGTGCGGACCTCCATCAGGTGTTACCCTGACTTCATCCTGGACATGTGTAGATCACTTGGTTTCGCGTCTACCACCTCCAACTTAACGCACGATAGGTGCGCCCTGGCTAAAAATAAGCCAAAACCGCCCTCTTCAGGCTCGCTTTCACTACGGATGCGTGTCTCATGACACTTATCCTCGCTGGAGACGGTAACTCGTAGGTTCATTATGCAAAAGGCACGCCGTCACTGCTAATGCAGCTCCGACCGCTTGTAGGCGGATGGGTTCAGGATCTCTTTCAACCTTCTTCATCGAAGCGCTTTTCACCTTTCCCTCACGGTACTGGTTCACTATCGGTCTCATTCGAGTATTTAGCCTTGCCGGATGGTCCCGGCAGATTCACGCAGAATTCCTCGTGCTCCGCGTTACTCAGGATACCGCTATGCCTCCCTTAAGCTTCGGATACAGGATTATCACCTTCTATGACGCCGCTTTCCAGCAGCTTCTCCTCACCCTTAGAGTACAATGGCGCGGTCCTACTACCCCCAATGATGCGGTGACACATCACCGGTTTGGGCTCTTCCCCGCTCGCTCGCCACTACTGGGGGAATCATTAACTTATTTTCTCTTCCTGGAGGTACTAAGATGTTTCAGTTCCCTCCGTTAGCCCCGGTCCTATAACGACCGGTAAGTCCGAAAACTTGGGTTGTCCCATTCGGATATCCGCGGGTCAATGGTCATTTGCACCTCACCGCGGCTTATCGCAGCTTATCACGTCCTTCTTCGCCTGAATGAGCCTAGGCATCCACCATCCGCCCTTTCTTACTTTCCGAGTCATCTTCCGTCCCATTTGCTGAGACTTTCCAGATGCCGCTCATACTTTCAGCTGTATTGTCTACAGATTAAGTCTCTGTGAAACTTTTTATTCATGCAGGCAGTTACAATGTAACTGCGTACACAACTACTACAGTTTTGCTTGTGTCAATATGTCAAAGATCTGTCTCAAGGTAAAAGCAAGGCACAAAAGAACTCACGTCCTCACTGCTCTCACTCTCCCTCAACGTGGAGAATAACGGATTCGAACCGTTGACCCCCTGCTTGCAAAGCAGGTGCTCTAGCCAGCTGAGCTAATCCCCCGTAGGGAATGAAATAAAGAGTAGTCCCAGGCAGACTTGAACTGCCGACCTCCACATTATCAGTGTGGCGCTCTAACCAACTGAGCTATAGGACTGTCATGCAATTCGCATTGCCGCTCTTCTAAATCATTTAAAACAGATAACGTAGACAAGAAGCTCCAGGGAAAGGAAACATTCCTGCTTCAAAAAAAAAGCGTCGCTCCAGAAAGGAGGTGTTCCAGCCGCACCTTCCGGTACGGCTACCTTGTTACGACTTAGCCCCCAATTACCCAAGTTTTTGCCCTAGGCCGATCCTTGCGGTCACGGACTTCAGGCACCCCCCGGCTTTCATGGCTTGACGGGCGGTGTGTACAAGGCCCGGGAACGTATTCACCGCGCCATGGCTGATGCGCGATTACTAGCGAATCCAGCTTCGTGGGGTCGGGTTGCAGACCCCAGTCCGAACTGAGGGCGGATTTAATGATTCGGGATACCTTGCGGTAACCCTGCTCGCTGTACCACCCATTGTAACACGTGTGTAGCCCCGGACGTAAGGGCCGTGCTGATTTGACGTCATCCCCACCTTCCTCACACCTTACGGCGGCAGTATCTCCAGAGGGCCCAGCACTACCTGATGGCAACTGAAGAAAAGGGTTGCGCTCGTTATGGCACTTAAGCCGACACCTCACGGCACGAGCTGACGACAACCATGCAGCACCTTCACTGAAGCCCCGAAGGGCAGCTCCATCTCTGAAGCCTTCCTCAGCAATTCAAGCCCGGGTAAGGTTCCTCGCGTATCATCGAATTAAACCACATGTTCCTCCGCTTGTGCGGGCCCCCGTCAATTCCTTTGAGTTTCACCGTTGCCGGCGTACTCCCCAGGTGGGATGCTTAACGTTTTCACTTGGCCACATACCCTAAAGGGGCATATAGCGGGCATCCAGCGTTTACCGTGCGGACTACCAGGGTATCTAATCCTGTTCGATACCCGCACTTTCGAGCATGAGCGTCAGTAGCGCTCCCGTCAGCTGCCTTCGCAATCGGAGTTCTTCGCCATATCTAAGCATTTCACCGCTACACGGCAAATTCCACCAACGTCGTGCGTACTCAAGTCAAACAGTTCGCGCTGCAGTGCGGATGTTGAGCAACCGCATTTCACAACACGCTTATCTGACAGCCTGCGCTCCCTTTAAACCCAATAAATCCGGATAACACCAGAACCTTCCGTATTACCGCGGCTGCTGGCACGGAATTAGCCGGTCCTTATTCATGCGGTAACTGCAAAAACATACACGTATGCTCCTTTATACCCGCATAAAAGCAGTTTACAACCCATAGGGCCGTCATCCTGCACGCTACTTGGCTGGTTCAGGCTCTCGCCCATTGACCAATATTCCTCACTGCTGCCTCCCGTAGGAGTCTGGACCGTGTCTCAGTTCCAATGTGGGGGACTTTCCTCTCAGAACCCCTACTGATCGATGACTTGGTGGGCCGTTGCCCCGCCAACTATCTAATCAGACGCATCCCCATCCTAAGGCGATAAATCTTTGCTCCTCTTCAGATGACCTCATAGGAGCACATAAGGTATTAGACCACATTTCTGCGGATTATCCCTTACCTCAGGCCAGGTTGGATACGCGTTACTCACCCGTGCGCCGGTCGACGACAGCAGAAGCAAGCTCCCGCTTCGTTTCCCCTCGACTTGCATGTGTTAGGCCTGTAGCTAGCGTTCATCCTGAGCCAGGATCAAACTCTCCATTGTAAAATTGTCTATAATGTGTAATGTGATCGAAAACACACTACCGTTAGTCTGCTCAGGACGCTTATCCTTTATTGAAGTCGGAAGTAACTAATCAAAATTGATCGGTTCGTTTCTTTTACCCAAGTCATACACAACACCTTCTATATTGCTATATAGCTATATATAATAATGTGTACAACTCGCTTCTTGTACTACTTCTCTGTCTATGTAAATCTTCTCAAAGAACTCTTATCTTTTGTTGCCAACCGGCGTATTTCCGGAAAGCGAGTGCAAAGGTATAGACTTTTACAATACCTGCCAAATATTTCTCCAACTTTTTTTGCAAAATTGTTAGATAATTGATTTATATCAAGGATAGAGATGGCTTTGAAAGGGGGATGGGGTTAATGGGGTTAATGGGATTAATGGGGTTAATGGGATTAATGGGGTTAATGGGATTAATGGGATTGATGGGAATATTCTGGGGAAAAAAGAAGAAGGCACAATGCTGAACGGGCACTGCCATTACAATGAAATGGTGATGCGATTAAACCGTAATCGCGATGCGATCTCACTGTAATGGGACGGCCATCTCACTGTAATGGCGGCGCAATCGTTGCTGCTTCCGTCGTGCGACAACTGCTTGACGATTGTGCGACAATTGCTTGACGATTGTACGACAGCTGCTTGACGATCGTGCGACAGCTGCTTAACGATCGCATGACAATCATTATAGAACGGAGAACGCATTATCTATCCTGAAAAACATCCCGAAATATTATACTAATAAAATAATGACGTTTCAGCCATCAGATTAAATATTATATAAAAAACCAACCTGAAGGGCCTGTATTACAGAAATATATCGTACTTTTGCACGCGATTTAGATAAACTAATTTGTAGCATGGTTAAAATCACATTTCCTGACAGCTCTGTGCGTGAATACGAGAACGGAGTGACAGGACTTCAAATCGCAGAGAGCATCTCACCTGCTCTCGCCCGTGACGTTGTATCTTGCGGGATCAATGGTGAGACCACAGAGCTCAACCGCCCCATCAACAATGATGCCACCATCGAGTTGTATAAGTTTGATGATGACGAGGGCAAGCATACTTTTTGGCATACTTCTGCGCACTTGCTTGCAGAGGCACTGCAGGAACTCTACCCCGGTATTCAATTCGGCTTCGGCCCTGCCATCGAAACCGGTTTCTTCTACGACGTAATGCCTCCTAAGGGCACAACGATCTCTGAAAATGACTTCCCGAAGATCGAGGCTAAGATGAAAGAGCTTGCCAAGAAAAACGAGTCGGTCATCCGCCGTGAAGTTTCCAAAGCCGAAGCCGTGAAAGAGTTCGAGGCAATGGGGCAACAATATAAAGTGGAGCACATCAGCCAGGACTTAGAGGACGGTACCATCACCACATATACACAGGGCAACTTCACCGACCTTTGTAAAGGTCCGCACTTGCTGTCGACAGGTGCCATCAAGGCCATCAAGATCACGAGTGTCGCCGGAGCTTTCTGGCGTGGGGATGCTAAGCGCGAGCAGATGACCCGCATCTACGGTGTGACCTTCCCTAAGAAGAAGATGCTTGACGAGTATCTCGTCATGCTGGAAGAGGCCAAGCGCCGCGACCACCGCAAGATTGGCAAGGAGATGGAGCTCTTCATGTTCTCTGAGCGTGTGGGTAAAGGTCTGCCTATCTGGCTTCCGAAAGGCACACAGCTGCGCCTGCGCCTGCAGGAAGTGCTGCGCCACGTGCTCAAGCCCTATCACTATCAAGAAGTGATCACGCCGGGTATTGGCTCAAAGAACCTCTATGTCACCTCCGGTCACTATGCTCACTACGGCAAAGACTCTTTCCAGCCTATTCATACCCCGGAGCCCGATGAAGAGTATATGCTCAAGCCAATGAACTGTCCCCACCACTGCGAGGTGTATGCTCGCAAGCCGCGTTCCTATAAGGATCTGCCCCTTCGCGTGGCTGAATTCGGAACCGTGTTCCGCTACGAGAAGAGTGGTGAGCTGCACGGTCTGACTCGCGTGCGTAATTTCACACAGGACGATGCCCACATCTTTGTGCAACCCGATCAAGTGAAGTCCGAGTTTGAGAGTATTATCGACATCATCCTCAAGGTGTTCAAGATCTTCGGCTTCAACAACTACGATGCCCAGATATCTCTCCGCGACCCGAAGGACACCGACAAATATATCGGATCAGATGAGATTTGGGAGGAAAGTGAAAATGCTATCCGTGAGGCCTGCAAGGAGAAAGGGCTCCATGCACACGAAGAGACCGGCGAGGCAGCTTTCTACGGTCCAAAGCTCGACTTTATGGTTAAGGATGCCATCGGTCGTAAATGGCAGCTCGGCACCATACAAGTAGACTACAACCTTCCTGAGCGCTTTAAACTGGAATATACGGCCGAAGACAACTCGAAGAAGACTCCTGTGATGATTCATCGTGCGCCCTTCGGCTCGCTGGAGCGCTTCACTGCCGTGCTTATTGAGCACACCGCCGGACACTTCCCCTTATGGCTTGCACCCGATCAAGTGGCTATTCTGCCAATCTCGGAGAAATTCAACGACTACGCCCAAAAGGTTCAGGAATATCTTGACTCGCAGAATGTGCGCGGCTATATCGATGACCGCAACGAGAAGATCGGCCGCAAGATTCGTGACAATGAGCTCAAGCGTGTGCCCTATATGCTGGTGGTCGGAGAAAAAGAGGCTGCCGCCGGTCTCGTCTCAATGCGCAAGCAGGGTGGCGGTGAGCAAGCCCAGATGAAGATGGAAGAGTTTGCACAGCGTGTAAACGACGAAGTGAAAGATCAGCTTAAGGTTCTCGACGAGTAATCGCTGAAAGAGGATCAAAAGCCTATCAAGATAAATGATGAGGGGGGATGCGTCCGTCGACGAGGCATCCCCCTTTCTAACTGAAACTGAGACATGAAACAAGATCTATATATGCTCATTGCCGTATTTGCAGTGCTCATGGTCGTCCTTGTATGGCTTGGCGTAAAGATGATCATGGACATTAGGCGACATAACCGCCGTCGCAAAATCCGCCGACAGGAATGGATCTCACGCATCAACGCACGGAAAAACGACGAATGAAACACGACATATCATGAGCAACACCAACTTGATGAAGCAGCTCGTCAAAGAGCTCAACACCGCCTCCGACGCCTATTACAATGGGCGGGGAGAGCTGATGACCGACTTCGAATGGGACGCCAAGTTTGACCGACTGCGCCAACTGGAGCAGGAAACAGGTATCGTGCTGCCAGACTCACCAACCCATAAAGTCTCGGCAGACACCATGGCCGGACAGAAAGAGACGCACGAATACCCTGCTCTCTCCCTGGCAAAGACCAAGAGACGAGAGGACCTCGTGAAATGGGCAGAGGGCAGGCCAGTCTGGATATCATGGAAACTCGATGGGCTGACACTCGTGGTAACCTATGATGACGGTACGCTGACCAAGGTAGTGACACGAGGAGACGGTCATGTGGGAACTAATATCACGCATCTCGCCCGTGCCATTGAGGGAATCCCCAAGACGATCCATGCCAAAGGACACGTGGTAGTGCGTGGCGAAGCTGTCATCTCATACGAGGATTTTGATAGATTTAATCTTGAGAGCGATGAAGAATATGCCAATCCCCGCAACCTCGCCTCTGGCTCTCTGACGCTGAAGGATCCCTACGAAGTGGCTCAACGACACATCCATTGGATTCCGTTCACCCTCGTCCATACCGACGAGGAAATCGTCTCATGGGGAGAACGCATGGACTGGCTCAAGTCTGTTGGCCTTGGATGTGTGGACCATGAACTGATCCAGCAACCCGACATCAACACCATCAATAAAGCTATCGACCGCTGGACACGTAGGGTAACACGACGTGAGAACCCCTACCCCGTCGACGGACTTGTCATCACCTACGATGATACCAATTATGCCGCCACCGGTTCGATCACCGGCCACCATGCTACACGTGCAGGCTTTGCCTTCAAATGGGCAGACGAAAGTGCTGTGACCGAACTTGATCACATAGAATGGAGTTGTGCAGCTTCAACCATATCACCCATTGCAGTATTCAAGCCCGTGGAACTGGAAGGTACCACTGTCAAACGAGCCTCACTATGCAACATCAGTGAGTGTGAACGGCTTAATATCGGCGGAAAAGGAACAGAGATAGAAGTCATCAAGGCCAACAAGATCATACCCAAGGTCATTAATATCAGGAAAAAGGTAGGGAGTCTTGACATACCCACCAACTGCCCAGTATGCAGAGCACCCACTGAGGTTACGGAAAGCGAGGCAAGCGGGACGAAAACACTGCACTGCTCCAACCCTGCATGTCCGGCTAAGCAATTAAAGAAGTTCGCAAGATTCGTCTCCAAGCAAGGCGTCAACATTGATGGCATCTCAGAGCAAACATTACAACGTTTTATCAATTTGGGGTGGATCAAGGAATACGCCGACATTTTCCATCTACCTACTCATGTATCAGAGATTGCGCACCTTGATGGTTTCGGAGAAAAGTCAGCCTCAAATATCGTAAAGTCCATCGAGAAAGCACGCACCGTGGAGGCACGTCGTCTACTCTATGCCCTCAATATCCCACTCTGTGGACAAGACGTATGCAACCGTTTGCTATCCGCATGGCCACTCGGGGAATTGACAAATCTCGCAAAAGGCAAAGCAACAATACAAGGCAGCCTCTTCACTCCTAAGGCTGAAGAGCAGATATCCCTTATCCCCGGCATAGGACCAGAGAAAGCTAAGTCGTTTGTACAGTGGTTCAGCAAAGAAGAAAACCAAACGGCATACGACAAGCTCATGCTGGAACTAAAGATTCAACAGACATCTAACACTGCTACCGGAGCGAAATGTAAGGGACTCACCTTTGTCATTACCGGAGATGTGCAACACTACAAAAATCGCAACGAGCTGAAGACTTATATCGAGAGCCAAGGCGGAAAAGTGACAGGAAGCGTGAGCAAGTCGACATCGTTCCTCATCAATAATGATGCCAACTCCACCAGCAGCAAAAGTCAGAAAGCACACCAACTCAATGTCCCCATTATCTCTGAGAATGAGTTTATAGACAGATTTTCATCAGAAGAATAGTTTTATGCGAATAGATATTATCACTGTATTGCCCGAGATGATAGAGGGCTTTGTCAACGAGAGCATTCTTTCCCGTGCCCAAAAAAAAAGCCTCGCAGAAATTCACCTTCACAACCTGCGTGACTACACCAAAGATAAATGGCGCCGTATTGACGACTATCCTTATGGCGGTTTCGCAGGGATGGTGATGCAATGCGAACCTATCGACAACGCCATCTCAGCCCTAAAGAAGGAGCGGGACTACGATGATATCATATATGTGTCACCAGATGGTGAACAGTTTGATCAAAAAATGGCCAACGACATGAGTCTTCAACAGAACCTTATTATTCTGTGCGGACATTACAAAGGCATAGACCAGCGTGTACGCGACCATCTTATCACTCGTGAAATCAGTATAGGTGACTTCGTACTCACAGGCGGAGAACTGGCAGCAGCAGTCATTGCCGATGCTGTGGTGAGACTGGTACCTGGCGTGATCAGCGATGATCAGAGCGCCCTGTCCGACTGTTTTCAGGACGACCTCCTTGCCGCTCCCATCTATACAAGACCCGCTGACTACAAGGGATGGAAGGTACCAGAGATCCTGCTTTCAGGAAATGAGGCGAAGATTAAGCAATGGGAAATGGACCAAGCCCTTGAGCGTACTAAACGCTTACGCCCTGATCTTCTGGAAAAACAATAAGCCTTTGCTTCCGCTTATTATAAGAAATAGACGCACCCTATACATTCCATATTGTTTTGGGAGCTATTTTTTTCTCCTTACAGTTTCGCCCATTTTCTTACTTAAAGCATAGGCGTCATAAAGTCCGAGCTCTCCTGCACGACTAAGATCGCCTTGTGCAGCCTTTACGTTTCCAACATAATAAAAAGCCACCGCACGATTGTAATAAGCCTGTGCGAGACGTGATTCAAGTCTGATAGCATGACTATAATCATCTATCGCCCTTGCATAATTTTTCTCACTGGCAAACAAATTGCCTCTATTATAGTAGATATAGGCATTCTTTGGCTGCAATTGAATAGAAACCGCAAAGTCACCTTCCACCTGAGAGAGCTTAATACCTGTTTTCGTACCTTTAGAAGCCTCATAGTCGTTAAGCAACTGTTGACAGACAGCACGCTCCCAACGCCCCAAGGAAGAAGCTGTATCCACCGAAAGGTAATCATCTAAGTCGGAAATGGCATCACTATAGTTTTGCGCCTCTGAATATGCCACGGCACGCTGAAGTAACAATGGAGCACGCTGACGGACATCCTTCTCTTCGTTGATACCGGCAGTAAGCGCATCAATAAGCTGGAATATCTGCTTCGACTGTACATCCGTCAATCGTTCCCGCTTGACATTACAAGCCAACAACAACTTCTTAAGAGGCTCTTTCTCTGTATTGAAACGATCCACCTCCGTATCGTAAGCCTGATAGCCCTCGACAGCATTGGCATAAGCGAAATATGACAACTGGAACATGGGAAGGAGAGCTATTTCGACATCACGGTCTTGGATCGTGCCACGGATGCCACTCGAATAGGTGTGCTCTACCTTCGGCTCATCTTCCACAACCACCTCGTTGTACTTGGAAATGTCAATTTCAGAACGCTTGCGAACTTCGCGCAACTTGGACTTACTCCAACGTTGTTGGATACCGATGTGCTTGTTCATCTGGGCCTTAAAGATGCGGAACTCGTCAAGTTCTGCTTGATTCGTCATACCGAGCCGCCGATAACAGTTGGCCCGGGCAGCAAGACCTGCCCAGAAATTAGGGAACTGCGCAATTACCTTAGAATAGTCACGGATCGCCGCCCGCAGACTTCCTATCTTGTCATTGAGCAATGCACGATTGTAGATAGCCATAAAGTTTTGCGGCTCCATCATTACGACAAAGTCAAAATCCTCCACCGCACGGTTATCGTCCCCCAATTGTACCCGCAACAATCCACGGTTATAATGTGCAAGAAAGTTCTTGGGATCGAGATCGATAGCTATATCATAATCAGCAAGTGCTCCACTGAGATTATTGATATTGAGTCTTGTCAGGGCACGATTGACATAATTATTAACTACCTTTGGTCTCAGATGAATTGCCTTTGAAAGACAGCTCTCCGCTGTTCTCCACTGCTTACGATTTAAGGCAATGTATGCTCTTGTAGTCCAGGCATCAGCGTTATAAGGGTCTATTTCCAGACTTTGAGAAAGCCATCGGTCGGCCTGCGTCGTGTCTCTTTTATCAAGGTATATTTCCGCTTTGAGCGAATAAGCCGTAGCTATCTTCGACCAACGCTTGATAATCGTGTCTGCATCAAGCAATGCCTGGTCATAATCCTGCACATTCATGCGACATATTGCCCTATTGACCCAAAAGCTTGAAACCGACGGATTAAGGCGTATGGCATGGTCATAATCATCAATGGCATCTTTATATTTCTCCTGCCGGATGCGCGAGATTGCCCTCAAGTCGAAGATTTGTTCGATATAAGGATTGAGTCCGATAGCCTTTGAAGCATCACTTTCCGAACCAATATAATCGTCAAGATAGAACTTGGCCACGGATCGGTCATACCATGGAAGCCAAAGATACGGCTTCAATGCCAGTACTTTATTGAAATATTGAATAGATAGCACATAATCATCATAATGCAGCGCCACCTCACCATTGGTGATCAAGCGGTCTACATTATATTGGGCATTTACCTTTATAAAGGAGAATAATACCACAAAGACGAGGATGAATCTGTGCCTCATGCGCCCAAGTTTCCTAAAAGATTACTTATGAAAAGGCTTTGTGCGGTAGGCTGCATTAAACTTTCCCTGTGCCATAGCCTTAAGTTTGTTACGGTCAATCTGCTTGCGAAAAGCTGAGATTTTATCCACATACAGCACACCTTCCAAATGATCAAACTCATGCTGCATCACTCGTGCCTGATATCCATCCACCCACTCGTCGTGTGGTTGAAGATCCTCGTCAAGCCATGTGGCATGGATACGTTTAGGCCGACTCACTTCTTCACTAAGTCCTGGTATTGAGAGGCAGCCTTCCTCCATTGAGACTTTACCTGCCTTTTCATCTGCCTCAAGGATATGGCCATTAATGAAAGCATGGTGAAAACCAGCATATTCAGGGTATTCCTCTTTCAAAACATCCAAGTCGATCACCACAACACGAATACTCTTGCCTACCTGTGGAGCGGCAAGACCCACCCCTGAAGAAGCATCAAGGGTCTCAAACATATCCACCAAGAGTTGCTTCAAGCCCGGGTAATCCACAGTAATATCCTGAGCAACTTTCCTTAAGACAGGTTGCCCATAAGTATAAATCGGTAATATCATCTTTTTGAGTTCATATAGTCTTGCAGGATAATCGTCGCGCTAACTTCATCTACAAGACCTTTGTTTTCCTTCCGTACCTTCTTTTTCACGCCACCTTCAATCATCGCTCGATGAGCCAACACAGACGTGAATCTCTCATCGTAATAGTCTATCGGAACCGAAGGGCAAAACTTACGCCACCGGTTGACAAAGTTTTCAACCCTTGCAAGGTTTTCCGATGGTTGCCCATTCGGCTGCAATGGCTTTCCGATAACGATCTGTTCCACTTCCTCCTCCTGTACATATTGGCAAAGGAAGTTGAACAAATCTTTTGTGTCTACAGTCTTCAACCCGTTGGCAATAAGCTGTAGAGGATCACTAACTGCTAATCCCGTACGCTTCTTGCCATAGTCAATGGAGAGAATTCTCGGCATTTATTTCTTATACAACAGCCATGCGTCACTATTCTGATTGAATTTACTCCCACGAATGGCATCTCTGCTCTGCACGGCCTGGGTCTTACTATCGAAAGTCCCCGATACAACACGATACATGTTTCTCTCAGAGTTGAACACAATCTGCGCATCGTATCCATCCTGTTTTAAAAGGCTCTGGAAACCTTCCGCGTTAGACTTAAGGCCGAAGCTACCTACCACGACGCTGAACTGCTTGAGACCTGAGCCACTAATAAGGGTCACGTCTTCTGAACGTACAGGCGTATTATCAACATTGCTAACTGCAGTCTGGTCTGCCTGCTTGGTCACCAAGGGAGTTACCGATGCCTGATCCTCGGTCTGGGCTACGGCAGTTTGCTGCTCTTCCTGTGCTTTTGCCTTCTCGTATGCTTTCTTGTATGCACTTTCTTGAGACTTACAACTTGTGAAAGCGAGTGCCACGCAAAGAGCAGCGCTCAAAACCAAATATTTTTTCATACTTCTTATTAAGAGATTATTGATGTTACTTCCTCTTCAAATGTCACAACCTTTTTATCTGCGAAATTACAAAAATATTGCCAAACAATAAATCCTTCTCTACATAAAGTTTGTTAAACGCGTTTGATATAAAGGTTTTTGGAGGCTGTTAATATTATTTATAACTCTCAGAAGCAAAAAAACTCTCTAATTTGCCTTAATATCAAAAGAAATGGCTAAGTTTGCAATTAGTATTCATGGGGTACTTTGACCAGTTATCCCTTTAACAACTCTTTTACATACAAACCCATAAAAAGAAAGGTAAGAATTATGAAGACATTCGGTTACATTGCCACTTTTCTTGGTGGCGCCATTGCGGGAGCAGCCATAGGCTTATTGCTTGCTCCAGAGAAAGGTGCTGATACGCGCTCAAAAATTGCTGATACCGTGGATGATTTCTGCAAGAAGCACGACATCAAGCTCAACAGAAGTGATGCCGATAACTTGGTTGACGACATCAAAGAAGCTGTCGACGCCGACAAAGCATAATCAGACGAAAGGAGTGCGTTGATGTTTTCCAACGACCAAAACATTGAGACTATAGGCCAGCTTGTAGATGTACTTAAACACTACGCTGGCCTACAGAAAGAGTATATCAAGCTTGGTACCGTGGAGAAGACGGTGAGAATTCTCACAGCCATCGCCATGACTGTCATTCTTGGTTTACTCTTAGTGTTCGTTCTCGTTTTTCTTAGCTTTGCCATAGCTTTTGCATTAGGACCCACTTTAGGGCAGGTAGCAGCATTCTCCATTGTATCAGGATTTCATTTTCTGATTTTTCTCCTATTCATCGTCTTTAGAAAGCAATGGATCGAGCGACCGCTTGTGCGCTTCCTTTCCAAGCTTTTGTTGAGTTAACTGCACATTTACAATCATGAAAGAAAGCTACAATACGACGACATCTTATAAGTCGATAGAAGAGATATGCTCAAGAAAAGCCTTGTTGCTCAAAGATATACAAGCTGACAGCAAACGTATTGACGAAAAATGGCATTCACTTTTCAAGAGTCCTGCGGCGCTCAACCGTTCAGCTAAGCCTTCACAACGCTTTGTAAGCATCATGAATACAGGTGCCGGTGTACTTGACGGCCTGATGCTTGTGTGGAAACTCTACCGCAAGTTTAAAAGGTAATTTTCATCCCATCATAAGGTATCAGGAAACCTTCGGGTAGCCGCATATTTGCTTCTGCATAAAGTCCTATCTGATGCGTGACATGTATTAAGTAAGTTTTCTCTGCACCGACACGCTTTGAGAAGGCTATTGCGTCTCCCACAAGCATGTGGCTATGATGAGGTTTCTCCCACCGCAAGGCATTGACAACCAATGTCTTCACTCCCCTTAGAAAGTTCATTTCCTCATCAGAAATGGTTTTCATGTCGGTAATATAAGCCAGGGATCCAAAGCGATAGCCAAGAATGGCAAGTTTGTCGTGCTGAATCTCAATCGGCAGGACCTTGACATCACCTACCATGAAAGGTTCATGCTTCACTATTTCCCTCAAGTTGAACATAGGCACTCCTGGGTAGGGATGTGACGTGAAGCAATAGGGGAAATTATGCCTCACCGTCTCAACTGTCTGGCGGTTAGCATAGATGTCCAAGTCTCCAAACGCATAACAGAAAGGCCGAAGGTCATCAAGACCTCCCGTATGATCATAATGTTCATGCGTCAACAACACACCGTCAATCTTCTTGAACGGCTCACGAAGTAACTGCATACGAATGTCAGGACCACAGTCAATAAGAATTCGCGTGGTGTCCGATTCCAGCAATGCCGCCGTCCGGAAGCGATGATCGCGAGGATCCATACTCTTACAGACCGCACACTGACAGCCAATTACCGGTACGCCCGTAGAGGTGCCCGTACCGAGAAAGGTCAGTTTCATGAAAAGAACTATCTATTAATATTATGTCGACTTAAACCCATTTCCCTCGTCTAAATGATATTGACCTCAGGTTTGATGTCGAGACCAAACTTGTCTTTCACATCTTTCTGAATGGAATGCATAAGATCCACGACCTCCTTGCCGGTAGCCCCGCCATGATTGACAAGGATCAATGCCTGTTTATTGTATACACCAGCACGACCCAAAGAACGTCCCTTCCAACCGCATTGCTCAATCATCCAGCCGGCAGGAATCTTGTATCTCAGGGTCCCATCGGGCTGTGGCATTTCAAAGAAGCGGAGACCAGCATGTGTCGCCCGTATATGCTCAAAGGTTGTCGCATCTACAATGGGGTTCATGAAAAAACTCCCAGCGTTGCCCATCACGGCAGGATCTGGCAACTTCGACTGCCTGATCTCAATGATAGTATCCCGCAACGATTCTCCAGTAAGCCGACTCTCATCAATGCCCCTGATCTCAAGCTGCCTGCGTACATTACCATAGTCAAGCACCGGATTGAAAGTTCGAGAGAGCTGATAGGTCACATAGAGCATCAGATATCTGTTTTTCCATTCATGCTTAAACTTGCTTTGCCGATAACTGTAACCACAATCTGCAGCAGGGATCGTCACCAATTTACCGCTACCCATCTCCACGGCCTCGACAGTAGTCAGCACATCCTGTATCTCAGCGCCATAGGCGCCAATATTCTGAACAGCAGAGGCCCCACACTGCCCCGGAATCAGACTGAGATTCTCCAAGCCATGATAACCGTGACGTACCGCATAGTCGACCACATCATCAAACGTGGTGCCCGCCCAGCATCTGAGACAAGGCTCATTGCTCCCGTGATTCAGTATGACAGAGATGTCGAAGCGCCGCTCTGGCGTCACTACCTGCCCGTGAAAATCGTCGGTCAGCAGAAGATTGCTGCCACCACCCAACAGAAGAAAGGGCGACTTCACACTTTTTGCCACCCGAACAGCATCCTGCTCATTGGCATAGACTATATATTCATCACAGGCCTGATCAATGCCAAACGTATTGTCATGCAACAGGGAATAATTGTGTTTTACCAGCATTCTTGAGAAATTAAGTGTTAAACTTGACCAATTTCCAGTGATTGCCAATCTTTCTGAATGACATTTCAATTTCCAGCGAGTTAGAGATTCCTCTGATTACAAACAGTTTACGCTTCGACTCGATGTATTGTTGCCCATAGATGATATTATAAATCTTGTCTTTTGGAATCAGCGCAGGCTTGAAGTCGGGCCATTGCTGCGGCATAATGACACCATTGATATTGGAGAAATCGTTTTGCGGATCTGGAGCTGCGAACTCAACTTCATCGGCCATAGACGCTACCTGATAAGCAGAATCACGCGAGAAATGGTCATAGAACCTCAGGAAATCAGCATTCTTGTTGGTATACATCGGCTTGTAATTCATCGAAGTCATCATGAACTGCCCATTGATGCGATTGAACAGGAACTGCTGGACGAGCTTCTTACGGAAAAAGATTTTCTCTATCACCACATGATTCACCGCCGTATCCTTCACCAGATCCATCTGTTTTCTATTATCGAAGATGAGTGTGTAGTACTGCTGGCGCATGAAGAAATGCTCCATTTTCCATCGGTTCATAGGGATTTCCTCCGCAAGTTTTCCATTTCTGTACACTTTTAGGGGAAATACAATACGTTTTCTCTGGAGCTTACGATTGCCTGCAAAGTTGAAGATGAAGTCGTCAAAAAGCTCATCAGCTGCCTTGGGCATTGGCGTATCCTCTATCAAAGCCTCTGTGGAATCCACCTTTGAGGTGTCGGGCAAGATTGAATCCGCGGCCATGTCCTGTTCTGGGCGTGGTTTCTTATCCGTGCAGCCAGTGGGGACCAACAGCAGCGAGATGAGGAGAGACAATAAGATCGCAAATAATACTTTTCTCATAACACACGATTTAACAAGCGCAAAATTACACATTATTTTTAAGATACCATATCCTTTATGGGATAAAATTAGTAACTTTGCATTATCAACGATGGAATAGCGTTGAATGAGTTAGAAAATATTACAATCATGTTGTTAGACAAGATAGACGACCTTCTCAAAGAAGTGTCACAGCTCTCCGCCAAGAATGCGGACGACGTGGAACAGCTCAGAATAAAGTATCTGAGCAAGAAAGGTGAGATAAACGAGCTCATGGACGAGTTCCGCAACGTTGCTAAAGACAAGAAGAAGGAGTTCGGCATCAAGATCAACGAGCTCAAGAAGACCGCAACGGGGAAAATTAACCAGCTTCGCCAGGCTGTAGAGACTACAGAAACCGGTAATGAAAGCCTTGATCTCACCCGCACAGCCTACCCCATTGACTTAGGGACACGGCACCCGCTGTCCATCGTCAAGAACGAGATTATCGAGATTTTCCAGCGCATGGGCTTTACGCTTTTCCATGGACCGGAGATCGATGACGACCAACATGTCTTCACCATGCTTAACTTTGCCGCTGATCATCCTGCACGAGACATGCAGGACACCTTCTTTATCTCGCAAAATCCCAACGATGTCACCAAAAATGTGCTCCTGCGCTCGCATACATCCGGCGACGAGGCGCATTACATGGAAAAGCACGAACCGCCCATTCGCGTGCTCTGCCCAGGGCGGGTCTACCGCAACGAGGCCATCTCCGCCCGTGCGCACTGCTTCTTCCACCAAGTGGAAGGGCTCTATGTGGACAAGGGTGTGAGCTTTACCGACCTCAAGCAAGTACTCCTCACCTTTGCCCGTGAGATGTTCGGACCCGAGACAAAGATACGCCTTCGCCCGTCTTTCTTCCCCTTTACTGAGCCCAGCGCGGAGATGGATATCTCCTGCACTATCTGCGGAGGAAAGGGTTGTGGCTTCTGTAAAAACACGGGATGGGTCGAAATTCTTGGCTGTGGGATGGTCGATCCCCACGACCTCGCAGCCTGCAACATCGATCCCGAGGTTTATACTGGCTATGCCTTTGGCATGGGTGTGGAGCGCATCGCCAACCTTAAATACGGTGTCAACGACCTCCGGCTCTTCTCCGAGAATGACACACGCTTCCTCGAAGAGTTCAAGAGCGCGTATTGATAAAGCAATTGTTTAGTCAAGGATAAATGATAAAGGCAGTCATTGCGACTGCCTTTATTATTTTCTTCTCACCAACACATACACAATAACTGGCACCCCAATGAGAGGGGTGACGGCATTGAGAGGCAGCACCGTACCTCCTGACGGCAACGTGCTGACGAAATTGCAGAGCAGGGCTACAGCCGAGCCCATTACAAGAGTCACAGGCAAGAGCACACGATGATCGCCGGAACCTGAATAGAGGCGGGCCATGTGGGGCACGGCAAGGGCTATGAACGCCACGGGACCGCAGAACGCCGTCACGACAGCTGTGAGAAGGCCTGTAAGCATTAAAAGCTCATTGCGCACTCGCCGCACATTAATGCCTAAGCTCTCAGCGTACTGTGGTCCTAAAAGCAAGGCATTGAGTGGTTTGACAAGCAATAAAGTCGCGCACAAGGCTCCTGTCGTCAGCAACGCGAACAGGGGCAGTTCTGACAGACTGACACTTGAGAAGCTTCCCATTCCCCAAACTACAAAATTACGAATGCCCTCTTCTGTTGCGGAAGCGTTGAGCAACGTGATGAGACTGGAACACAGATAGCCTACCATCATACCAATAATGATAAGCAGCACCGAGCTGCGCACTTTCCGACTGAACGACCATATCAGAGCCGTGACCGACAGGGCCCCCACAAAGGCCGCAACCACCGATGACAAATAGCCCAAAATCCCTCCAAACACAGCCCCCGGTGCCAGTGTGAGCAACGCCACAGCCAGCGAGGCGCCACCCGTCACGCCAAATATATCAGGAGCTGCCAAAGGGTTGCGGAAGGCCGTCTGCAGCAATAAGCCGCTGACAGCCAGTGCACTTCCCGCCAGGAGCGCCGTAAGCGCTTGAGGAAGACGGGAGTAGACGATGATATAACTATCGGTGCCGGTGCCGTGACCTACCAATGCGCGAAATACCTCAGCAACAGAGATCTCCACACTGCCATGGAACAGCGAGGCAAGAAAAAGTAGCAGACACACAAAAATCAACACAAGACGTTTTATCATCATTCAGAAAAATTTAATCTTTTTGAGAGCAGATCTCCATCTTCTGCAAATACAGAGCGGAAGCAACACGCAACATTTATCGGCGATTGTCTCCATCTTTTCCGAAGCAAAATGAAAGCAAGTCCATGCGATAACATTCTTATGCCATCGTGCGACAATTGTGGAACGATCGTGCGGCAATTGTGGAACGATCGTGCGGCAATTGTGGAACGATTGTGCGGCAATTGTGGAACGACCGTGCGGCAATTGTCAAAACGATAACACCACAATGGCCTGATAGCGGAACCGCAGATGTACGGCTTATTTCAGTTTCTGATAATACCTCAACTTTCCAAGTCTCGCACTGGGATGCAACAACATGATCATCTCACGCAGAAGATAATCCGGGCGCCAGCTCACCTCTTCAAAATAAGGTGTTTTTGAACAGTTACACTCATAGATTTCACCCGTCCGGAAGGCCTTTAAAGACTCGTAGCCCTGAAACTCACGCAAGAGGTCGGGCCTGGTGAGCGGTCGCATACCGTTGAACTTGAATGCCCACACGTCACTCTGACCCGCTTTGGCGAGAATCTGCTCAAAGCTCAAGGCCAGGCTTCCGCTGTGGCGGTCGTCAGCAAAAGCGTAGCCACCGTTAGCATCGTGAATGGTCACGGCAACAGTACTCCTGCCACCAGGGGTGTACCACACTGCACCCGTCTTGCGTTCGGTCAGCACACTCCGACCCTTCGGCAACCGCGCAGCAAAAGCCTTCAAACTTTGATAGCTTGAATCGATAACATGGAAAAGTGAGTCCGCTGTGCCGGCACATCCGAGGAGCCGTCCGTAATAGCGCATCCATTCTGCACGACCTAACGAGGAAGTCTCCATATAGTCTGCCGCAAGAATGACGGGGATGCCTAACCGCTCTAACCGCCCAAGGTTCATGCCCTCGTAAGGACTCAGAATAATAGCGTCAGGTTTGAGCGAGACAATACGCTCTACATTGGGATTCAAAGAGCTGCCACAATCCTCTATTTTACCTTTCGTGCCTTCGGCAAGACGCAGCCTGCGCTGGATGTCGGGAATGAGAATATATTTCGAGTCGCAAACACCGATAATCTTGTTTGCTACACCGAGATACTCCATCAACTGACAGTGGGCGGTGGTGAAGACCACCACGCGCCCAAAGGCTTTCCTCATCTTCAGCGTCTGTAGCGCCCTACCCTGTCGCCAAGGGTCTGCGACAACAAAACTACTGTCGACCAGACGATAACTCACCAACCGTGCATAGCGGAATTGCTTTTCTTCAGGTTGCCGCAGCGCGGTAGTCCGACCCTCACAGGCGAAGAGGAGAAGCAGCGGCAGCGCTAATAATCCGATCCAAAACTTTCTTATCGCCACAACAGACTGGTGTTGAAGAAGATGCACGATGGGCCCACACCGCAGGAGAACTCGGCCACCTGCTTGCCATCCTCGCTGAACTCACGCACATATCCATTCGTATTGTAGCTGGCATAGCCGCCTACAAGCGAATTGGATGCTATGAAAAGGTGACCGGAAAGAGGGTCTACATTGATGGCACAGGGGCTGTCAACCTTCATGCCCTGGAGCTGTGTAGCCTTACCTGACACATATTTATAATAAGTGACTGCGCCGGCTCCGTAAGGGGCATCGACCGTGAAGAATGTATTATTGTGAAGCGCAGCCATCGTCGCTGGTGCAACTGTCTCAGAACTGTACTTGTCATTTCCCCGCACGATTTTTTTCAGGCCGTTGCCTGACTGTGCATAAGGCGGCTTCTCGTCATAATGGCCCAAGTCAACGACATAGTATTCACCACCGGAGACAAACACCTGCATCGGGTTCTTGATGCCATCCACCGACGTCGTGTTGACCGACTGTGAGACGTCCTGTTTGTTCAGGTCAATAAAAGAGATCGTGCCTTTGCCTCTACCATAATTACTGTTGGCCACAAACAGATGACCACCTTCCACCGGCGTCCCCGTGATACCTTCGGGATACGAACCCACCTTCCAACTACGCGTCAGCTTAAACGCCGTCGTATCAATCTCTGCTACTGAGCCGTTCTCACCGCCATAGGTGGTGTAGTAGACATGCCCGTTCATGGCAAAGAGCTGGCGGGGTTTAATGCCCTGCTTGTCGCCTAACTGGTCTGTTGTCCTGATTTGCCTGACCTCTTTCAGCGTATTCTTGTCAAGCACTTCAATAACATTCTCTTCTGTCACTGTGAGATAGACCTTACTGCCATAGGTGATTCCGGCATTGGGATTAGTGCCCAAAGCACGGCCATTGGCAGCCTGAAAGACCTTCGGCGACGACTTGCCGGTCTGATAATCATAATAAGTAAGATCACCACTGATACCACTGTAGTTGTTTCCACTGCCTACGACAAACAACCCGTTGCTCGTAGAGACCAGGTCGGTCGGCTCAAAGATATGGTCAGGCTCATCCTTGCAAGCCGTCATCGACAAAACCGCCAGAGCTACAAAGCTCCATCTCATTACATTCTTGTTCATTGTCATTTTTCTTTTTCTCTTAAATCTTTATTATTTCATTTTCATTTCTTTACTCGTCTACTGCCAATACGCCACATTTTTATATTTCACATTTCACCGTAGCCATCCAACTTCTCCCCGGCATGGGATAATGGCTGACAATGCTATATTGTTTGTCGAAAACATTTTTCACATCGACGCGGACCATCCATTTGCAGCCCACAAGCCGGAAGCCACGCCATGCTGTCAGTCCCATAATCCAATAGCCAGGCACTTTCGTCCCTGCATAATGGGAGTTATTAGGCCATCGACTGCTTACGCCAGAACCATGCAAACTCAGATTGATCCAAGGATTCTCCCACGCCAAGCTCATCGAACCGCTGTGAAGAGGAATATAAGCAATTTGGTAATCATAATATGGTGAAGAGGAAGCTGTGCGGTCAGTGACCCTCTGAAAACTGTAAGTCCCTTGGAGCTTCAATACCTGAAAACCGCCGAGACCGAACTCTTCCGAAGCCGACAGCTCTGCGCCTAAAGAGCGTACATGCTCCACATTGATGCAGGTCCACACAAACATGTTGTAAGGCACGGCAACAATCATATCGCGTACGCGGTTGCAATAAGCATCCAACGAGACCTTTCCAGCGTATAGAGGCTTCTGGCACCCAAAGGTCATACCAAGGTTTAGCTGGTCGGTCGACTCAGGCCTCAACGTGGGACTGCCATAATGAAAATAGTAATTCTCGTTGAAATTAGGTGCCCGAAAAATGTTTTTATATGATGCCCGCACATAGAAATCCCTGTCTTTCACGAGTTTGTAGCTCACTGACAACGAAGGCGAAAGTCTGCTCATGTCATGTGCGCCTTCACCGCTCTGTGTTTCATTGATGAAAACAGAGCCAAGCAAGCGCGCTAAGAACGTGAGTCTGCCATCTGAGTACTTCGCCGTAGTGCTCTGCCACAGCGAGTGTCGGTAAGGCCGTGTATCGGTGGAGAGGCTGCTGTTGAGATTGTTGAAGGCATAGTCGGCAGCCAAGTCAAACGTCCACTTGCCCACAGGTGAATAGAGCAGACTGGCTGAAGCATAGCTCTCCCTCTGCCAGTAGCTCGCATCGTTTATTCCATCAGCGTAGAGCTTATCGTGATAAATGTTCTCCATCCAGTTGAAGCGTCCCGATAGCTTGAGGCTGAGATCACCACGGCGATTGCGAACCATGCCCACAGCTTGCATGAAGAAATTGCGGTCGTCGAGTGATTCGCCGCTCATCGTTGTGTAGTATTTTACAATACCCGGCAACAAGCGTTCATTGTCATAATAATACGCTTTAATCCGCCACAAACTGAGAGACGATGGCGTCAAAAGACAATCCAGCTCAGCATGAACACTGTTCATACGCGAGTTGGCGCGGCGTTGGTGAATGGTCTCCGACATGTTGTGGATTGTATATGGATAATCATTTTCTGCGAAGGTGTATTCGCCCATCGCCGAAATCTCCACCTTCCTTGAAAGTTTCTTACGGCATTTTAGGAAAGGACTCACAAAACCGAAACTTCCCCACTCTATCTGTGCATCAAGATTGCTACGACGATGTGCAGGGGTTGGGCCTGCAGTCTCAATGGTCAATAACGCAGGATAAGCACTCTGGCGCGCAGGCAGGAAGATGTCGGCTGCATCACCCACCGTCAGGGCGATGTAGTTTACGCTGTGAAGCGAATAACGTGAAAGGTCGGTTTCACCCGTCTGACAGTCGGACATCACTAATCCATCGTAAACCAACCCTGTATATTTGGCACTGAATCCTCTCACAGCCAGTGTCTTCATGCCACCTGCGCCTCCGTAATCACGCACCGTTGTGCCCGGCATGCGGTTGAGCACATCGGTAATACTTGTTGCCCCCATTGAGAGCATATCAATGGAGCTGAAACCATGCTGAGGCACAGGACTTGCCAATGCACGATGGCCATGAGTCTCAACGATCTCTACCCCACTAAGCTGATGAACGGGCAAACTGTCCTGTTGCGCCCACGCCAAGGCGGGGTACAATATAATTGCTAAACATCCTAAAGTCTTTCGCATCCTTCCTCGAGAACTTGAAATCAAAGCATTGAAAGGCAGGTCTTCTGGCTCGCAGCTAAAAGACAAGCGTCTTCCCGAGGCCTCACGTCCGACTAAGCCGCTTATTGTAAGCGCCTTAATCTGCCATGGAGAACTTCAGTGACTTCGTACTTATCCACAATGCCACACACAGCAGCGGGACTGTCCGTGATTCACACACGGTTCCCTTTTAATTGCCCCGCAAGGGGCAAACCATCTCAACGGATGCAAAGGTAATGATATTTTTCCGAATGCTCATTGCATTAACGGGAAAACTTTTAGGCACGTCCTTGCTTACTAATATCCTTAAAGAGTAAGGGTTATCCTTTATGATAGCAGAGTGCCGCGCCAATGGCCGTGCAAAACTCCGAGTACTTGGGAATGATAAAGTGAACTTTATAAAGCTTTTCGAGCCCAGGAAAGACCAGCTTGCATTGAGGAAGCAGAGTGAGGTTACCAATGAGCACATACTCCTTAATGCCGGAGTTGAGCGAAGCCAGAATACAACTTGACCCAATTGACTGCAACACTGTGGTAATAATACCTCGGGCAATATCTTCACGTGCCGCATTGCTCTTGGCCTTTCCAAAAAGTGAAGCCGTAGCATGCTTAGGAAGTCCGGGTAACGGATTGGGAGAGATATCGCCTATCTGCAAATCGATATTGGAGATATCACCCTGCATGGCCAACGAGACAATCTGTTTCATGTCATCTGTCTTGAGAATGACTCTACTCAGCCCTGCCAGCGTACCACCGCCAATACCGATACCTCCAATATGTCGGATGCCATCGTCGTCGCACTGCACAAGGCTTGTACCCGTGCCCATCGACACCACAATCATCCGGTCAAGCCCCGTCTCATAGCGGGCTCCAAGCCCATCAGCTATGAACTCCTCGGCTTTGTCGGTGGGCAATCCATAGATAGGAGAGTTGACATAGGCTGCTCCCACGCCCGTAATCATTACATGCTCTATGTCTGACAAGGCTATCTGATTGTCGTATAGATACTTGCCAAAAGCCCCATAGAGCGACGTCACAGGGTCTGTAGCCCGAATACGAATGGGTGATACTACGATTTCATCCTCATTGATGCCTACTATTTTAGTGGTACTGATACCTACGTCGATTCCGATAATCATAAAATAAACTGTTGAAAGTCGTTGATGTTATTTAGTTGGAGAATAGAGGAAGAAGCTCCCTCCATCACTGTCACAATACTTGATAAGGAGTTTGCGGATATACTCTGCGTTCGCCTCCACTTGCTGATAGTTACCGTCATATCCATTGATCAGCACCACAAGGTGGGTCGTTGTAAGACTGATCTTCGTCCGTTCATTGTCTGAAGTCGGAGTACCTACACCACCCTTTGCGTCACGATAGACCGGCAATCCAGCTATATTAATCATTCCCCTGCCGATGCCTTCATAGGGTTCTCCCTCCCGTCCTATGCCAAGCGTGAGTGTGTCTCCTTCAAACTTGTCTGCGTCGAAAGCTCCTAAACTGTATCCGTAAGCAATACTGGCAAGATTAGTCAAATCGACAAGAGTATCTACTTGATACAGTCTTTTCCCTTTTAACTGCCTACGTATCAAAGCTTCCGCCGCCGGACGGTAGCGTGATGGATCCTTGCCACAGGCACGGTAGACCTGTCTTGTTGCCGCGATACCTGAAAGATCCTTTAATGATTCGGTCGTCAGAGTCCTTCGGAAATGTTCACCCATGGCATTGATTTCCTCCCACAGAGGCCGGCAATAAGGCGTATTTCTAACATACGCCTCAAGGCATGCGCCCACAAAAGTTGGACAGACGGTTTCTATCTCTTTAGAAACGATAATCTTCATCTATTTGATTCTCTATGAATTACCAATGTTACATTAAATAATAAACTCAACCTCCTTGAACGCATAGCTTCGAATACGATCTTCCCGATCACGCAAAATGTAATGACCGTCATCCTCTACTTCCACCAGCGCAGCATCGAATAGACCATTCTTATCACGATATGTAAAGAACCCATGAGCACGGTAAAGATAAGAGGTATAGAGAGATACTATCTTTTCATAGTTCCCATTGCGAAGGTCTGTAAGATAACTGCTAAAAACTGTCATAAGCTCCCTAAGCAAGACATTACGATCAGTCTCTCTTCCAATAATTTGAATAAGGGAGACCGGATTGGGCGCGTCGCTCTTGAATACCTGCTGATTGACATTGATTCCAGTACCGATGATGCAATCATGAATATGCCCTTGAGAAAGAGAATTCTCTATGATGGTACCGCTGATTTTCTTATTCTTCCAATAAATATCATTCGGCCATTTTATCGTTATGCCATCAGTATACTGTGAGAGCACATCGCGGATGGAGATCGCGACAGCTTCTGATATGAGAAACTGAGAATGAAGAGGCACCCAAACAGGATGGCAGAGTATGGAGAAAAGCAGATTCTTCCCACCTTCACTCTCCCAATGATTAGTGCCCTGTCCTCTTCCAGCAGTTTGGTAATCAGCAGATACGACAACAAGATCCGCATGATTTCCAACGGTCTCCATATCAGGAAGGTGTTGCTTAAGATAATTGCTTGTGGAATCAGTCTCATTGATATCCACATAGTTGACTATTGACTGAGGCTTCTTTTTTCTTTCAAACAAGGAGAGGATTGAACGCATCTTCAATATGATTAATATGTAAATTACTACTATTACGCTTTCCAGTGATAGCAATGATGTCAAAGCGAATCTCCTCGCTAATGTCATGCGACTTGACGTATTCATCTGCTGCAAGACCTAAGTGGCAGATCTTCTTAATGTCCACTGCGTCTTCAGGAGTTTGTGTATCGTCATTACCTCGTGCCTTAACCTCCACAAAAACGACTGTGGTCAGGTCTGCTGACTTACAGATAATGTCGATATCTCGCTTGCTTCTCCCAAAGGTCCAGTCACGCTCCATAATGATGTAACCTTTACCTTTCAAGTACTCAGCAGCGAGCTCCTCGCCCCATTTGCCATAATCATTGTGTTCTGCCATAGCATTATCCATCAACTGTCACGCTGCAAAAATAGCTTTTTTCTTTCATAAGTCAAAGAGAAAGCCTAACTTTGTGGAATAAAAGACACAAAATGCAAGAAGAACAAAACAACAGAGATGAATATTTCATGCGTCTGGCTATCAGCGAAGCACAGGCTGCCTATGAAGAGGGCGAAATTCCTGTGGGTGCCGTGATCGTAGCCAATGGCAGAGTCATAGCACGGGCACACAATCAGACAGAGACTCTCCACGATGTCACTGCCCATGCGGAGATGCTCGCCATCACATCTGCAGCAAGCATGCTGGGTGGTAAATATCTCAACGGATGCACGTTATATGTCACTGTAGAGCCCTGTGTGATGTGCGCCGGAGCCTTGGGATGGGCACAGCTGAGCCGCATTGTCTTCGGAGCGCCCGATGAGAAAAGAGGCTACTCCACCTTTGCGCCAAAAGCCCTTCATCCCAAGACTAAGGTGACCAGGGGCGTGCTTGAAAAAGACTGCAAAGCATTGATGCAATCGTTTTTTGCTTCAAGAAGATAAGGACACTCCCACCAACAAGCCGTCTCATTTCACCAGAATAACCAGATACTTGCTGGTACTCCAAAAGAGTTGTGGGTTGGTGATGGTCAACACACACAACTTATTATTATCCCGCGTGAGCTCATAGCTGCTCAAGGGATGTGCCGTGAGTAACTTTGCCGACTTGGAGTAAAGCTTTATTTCCTTCGTCACACGAATGTCAATCTTCGTAAAGTAGTTCTTGTTGAAACTCTGTTGAAGCACCTTACCGTCCATCAGAATACGTTGCTCCTTGAGTTCAGCCTTGGTGCCAAACACGTACCAAGCCGTATTGAGCTGTGCGTCCTGGCTGTTGATAGTCTGTGTCTTTTCCGCGCTCTCATCTTCCAACTCACTCACATTATCATTGAGATTACTGATGGTTTGGTCGAGTTCGGCAATATGGATATTCTTTGCATCAAGCTCAGCACGCAACTGTTGAAGCTGTTGATCCTTGTCATCAAGTTGGCGCAACATGTTAGCGATGACTTTCTTCAACTCAACACTTTTGAAGTCACTATCACGGAGCTGCCCTTGCAGTTTCTTGATGAGCTCTCGATTCTGTTGCATCCGGTCTGCGATGAACTTGATGTCCTCCTTGATCTGTTGCGCCTTGTCAGCACGCTCATCATCTTGAATAAGATTGACCCGATTCTCGGCCTCATTGATTTCGTTGAAACCGGTCTGTATCTCGTTCAAGGTCGCCATCATATCGTTAATTTGTCCATCACGCTGTGAGATGATGTGTTGCAAAGAGTCATCTTTCGCCACACTGCGCACACTCACTTTCTGAGCCTTACGCTCCCCACAACCGCTGAAAGCAAGCCATGAAACAATCCCCATCATGAGGAAAGAAACAATCAATAATAAGGATGGTCTTCTCATAGCGTCTTATCTTTTTTTAATTTTCCGGCGAGAACGATGACGATCTCACCTTTAGGATCGATCTCTTCAAAATGGGCTACCACCTCATCAAGCGTGCCGCGAACATGCTCCTCGTGAATCTTGCTGATCTCACGGGCTACACTCACCTGCCTGTCCCCACCAAAAACTTCCCGAAACTGCTTCAGGGTCTTTAAAGTCCGGTAAGGCGATTCATAGAACACCATGGTGCGCGTCTCCTCCCGCAAGCTCTGTAAATGAGTCTGCCGTCCTTTCTTCTGAGGAAGAAACCCTTCAAAGCAGAAACGATCGCAGGGAAGCCCCGAGGAGACTATGGCAGGAATACAAGCCGTAGCTCCGGGAAGTGTCACCACGGGAATGCCCTCCTTTGCTGCCTCACGGGCAAGAAAGAAACCCGGATCGCTGATACCCGGAGTCCCCGCATCGCTTATCTGGGCAATCGTCATGCCGGCTTTCAACTTCTCAATGATGCCGGAGGTAGTGCCGTGCTCATTAAACTTATGGTGTGCCACAAGGTGGTTTTTAATGTCATAGTGCTTCAGAAGGATGCCCGAAGTACGGGTATCCTCAGCAAGCACAAGGTCGGCTTCTCTAAGAATCCGCAAGGCACGGAGCGTAATATCCTCCATATTGCCCACCGGTGTAGGAACTATATAAAGTGTACCCATATTGATCAACAAATGTAGGCAATTAATTTATATACAGCAAAAAAATGATAAATTCTTTGCATTTTTTAAGAGCCCTCTTCTGATTTTATTGTCTATCTTTGCACCTATGATTGAGAATCTCACTGGGGAAGTCCACCGTCCCGGCAGAATAGAGGTGGTTTGCGGGTCCATGTTTTCCGGTAAGACAGAGGAACTGATCCGTCGTCTGAAACGTGCACGGATAGCGCGCCAAGCGGTAATGATCTTCAAGCCTGCTATTGACAATCGCTACTCCAAAGTGGATGTGGTCAGCCACGACCACAACTCCATTCTTTCCACACCCATTAAGGATGCTTCTTCGATGTTGAAGGCTGCTCAAGGCTACGACGTAATCGGCATTGACGAAGCACAGTTTTTCGATGACAGTCTTATTGGAGTATGCAACCGACTGGCCTATCACGGCATGCGCGTCATCGTGGCGGGACTCGACATGGACTATCTCGGGCAGCCTTTCGGGCCGATGCCACAGTTGCTTGCCATCGCCGACGAAGTAACCAAAGTCCATGCCATCTGCGTCAAATGCGGCTCATTGGCCTACGCCAGCCACCGGCTGGTGAAAAGCAATGCACAGGTAATGCTTGGAGAAAAGGAAGAGTATGAGCCTCTCTGCCGTGATTGTTTCAAGAAAGCGATAGAAGAGGATCAACGCAACGCAAGGTCAAAAAGCTTATTCGACCAATAAGCACGCCGATAGCTTCTCTTCTACCAAGCTTCCCCTCCTTATTCCTTCACGATCAAGCCACCCATTGCCGGTATGGCTACGCGCATGCTGCCGTCCTTACCCACCCTTGTGATTTTACTCATGGTCTGGCGGTCCTTGTTCTCATAGAGCATCGTTACGGCCTTACCGGCAAGTTCCCTTAAGTAAAGAGTCAACCAGCAAGTGCAATATTAGGCATAATATTTGTAAAACTCCTGCTTTGGTGTTGAAAAGTTCAATTTTTCCCTTGGTCTTCTGTTGATTTTGGCCTGTATCATCTTAATTCTTTTGTCTGTGACGGTACTTATATCCGTCCCTTTTGGAATATATTGTCTGATGAGCTTGTTGGTGTTCTCCACAGCCCCTTTCTGCCAAGAAGAGTATGCGTCCGTGAAATAGATATCCAGTCCCAACTTCCGTGCCATCCACCCATGTTCGGCAAACTCACTTCCGTTGTCCGTAGTGATGGTCTTGAGATGCTCTCCCTTGTATGGCATGAGCAGCCTCCATACGGTCTTTGCCGGCGGCATGGCCTTCTTGCCATGCTTGAGTTTCTCCATGATGAGGAAGTTCGTGCTGCGTTCTATCATCGTGAGGATGGCGTTGCCGTCCTTGTCGACAATCAGGTCCATCTCCCAGTCCCCGAACCGCCTGCCGTCTGCCTCCTTCGGACGTTCGTGTATGCTTACCCTGTTTCTGATACTCGGCGCCTTGGTTACATGCCTGTGAGAGGGACTGCGGTGATACTTCATCTTATGGCGGCAGTTGGCGGCAAGTGTCCCACCCGTATCGTTGCGGATCATCTTGTAAATGGTTTCGTGGGAGATCTTCACGCCCTCCTTGCCCAGGTAGCCGGATATCTGCTTGGGGGACCATTGCTCTCCGGTGATGAGCTCACGCACGCGCCAGAGAAGCAACCGGCTCACGGAACGATTGCCCGGAATACGGTGCATGCGTTCTTGGGAAAGGGCATCGGCCTTGTCCCAGACATACTTGCCGTTCTTTGTCGTATTGCGTTTCAGCTCACGACTTACGGTTGATTCACTGACCCCTATCAGCCGGGCAATTGCTTTATTGGTCTGTTTCTTTTGTTTTCCCAGGTAGATTGCGTACCTTTGCTCACGGGTTAAGTGCTTGTACATAGGCAATACAAAAGTAATTAATCCTTGGGAGACAGCGGTCTCCCTTTTGTCTTTTTTGCATTGCCGGTTGTTTTTTATTCCTCCGTGTCGGATGTGGCCAACCTTGTCGCTTCGCGCCAAGAACGTCCGAATCCGACACGGAGGTCAACTCTTACAATCACCCATTAAGATATTGCACTTCTATCTTGAATGTTTATCGAAATTATTTCGACCTGTACGGTTGAAAAATTGATTTCTGACTGAGCAAATAATTCCCCACTTTTTCCGTTATAACTAAAAATTATAAAGTCATAAAAGACATGGGAAAGTCAAAAATACGGTTTTATGCCAAGATAACGACCCCTGATGGCCGTGAAATAACAAGACGTGTGGAAGAGGATATACCAGACGACCTCAACCCGCACGATCTTGATGAGTTTATGTCTTCATTTGACGATTATGAGCAGCATGTGCTGAAAGCTCGAAACGGAATATGTGAAGAGATTACTCAGGCCTGGTTAGAAGAGCAGGCTAAAAAGGGGGCCTGATTTTGGTGAAACTGAAAAAGTAGCGAAAACGTTAGATTGCGAGATTGGCGTTTTCTCGGCCGTAGTGGACAAAAAGTCCATAAAGGGTCTAAAACCTAAACAGCGGCTTCGTAGTACATCTTTCCGTAAGCTAAATCTACAGTTGGTAAGCAAGCTCAGCTATCGTGACACGACTGACGTGCTCAATGGCGTGCTTCACCGCGAGAAGCAGGATAGCGTCAAGACGTCCACACTGGAAGACCGGGTTGAATCGTTTGGGGATTCATTGTCTGACGGCTATACATCCAAGGCTGAGAAGATACTTGAATCATATCACATAGACAAAGACGGCATTATAGCTGAAGATTCACACTTTCCCCTACCGGTCGTAAAACCGGAGCTGACAACAGGCTTTGAGGAAAAACAGATACGCCGCCTAATCACAGAGTACAACCGAGGCAGGGACCGCATGACGAAACTGAAATATGAAAACTCAATGTTGGAAATGGAAGACGGCACCGGGAAATGTTATTACATCAGCATTGACGATATTGGAGTAAGGTTTCAAAAGCCCGAGAGAAAGCAAAAAAGCAAGAAGGGTAAGGCGTTTGTTGAAAATACGGTTATACACATTCAGTCAGAAGGAAAACAGTACACATTGACAGCCGTAGGAATGGACAAGGCTTTCAAGCTGCTCGTCGCATTTCTTCTTGAAAACAGGCTTATGGAGGACAGTCGTCTCATATTCTTCTCTGACGGGGCTACATGCATC
>NZ_GL945017.1:2175606-2302754 GCF_000218235.1 Hallella multisaccharivorax DSM 17128
ATATTATGCATATCAGTTACATCCCAATGATAAACACCTCTCTCTGGCCATTTCTTAGATTCTGTCTGCATGACATACATTATTCCCAGTATTGTCTTACCAGCCTTATTTATTCTGTCAACACAAACAAGTCGGTGTTGTCTTTTATTGAAATATAGATTTCGCCAAATGTTTTCAACATCATTCTTTGGTAGCTTCCACAAAGTTGTCCTGGTTACAGTCAACAATCCATCCTTGCTGATCTCATAATCAGGAACCTCACAGCTGTTCACTCCTTCAAATACATACATATTATCATCAACAGTGCGTAAACCATTCACAGGAAATGGTACATCCTTGGTTATTGCCCTAATGTATTTTGTGTATTCAGTCTGATTTTTTGTAGAGCATGATGTCATAAGCCCAACTGCTCCCAATATAAAAATACTTTTCTTCATTTTATCTGTCATATTTATATTCATTTTTTCCAAAATCACAAATTATGACTTTGTACATTACCATATTTAACAGCATACAAAGGTAGTGCTTTTAGCCTTTAAGCAACTATTGCACAACCCCTTTCTTTGAAAAGAACGTAAAATCAATAGTATTATTGCGATGATTGTACTTTTATTAATCGCTTAACTCGTTGCACCATATTCACACTCTTACCACTCAACTTCGCCACATCCCTAATGGAATACCCCTTGCGGAGCATACTAATAACTTCCCGTATTCGGCTTTCATCTGTTCTGCCGTTTTTACAAAGCCTACCTTGCGTCTGAGTTTTCCACCTTTCTCTATATACCGCTTCCTTCCTGACTGCAATCGGAATGAGATATTATCACGTTCCAATTGCGCACATGTCGAAAGCGAGGCTATCATTATAGGAGCAAAGAGGGATGGATGTCCTTCTTCGTCCAATAATGTAAAGTTGTTCCTTTTGTATGTAGAGGTTGATGCCACATTCAATGAGCTGCTGGCAACGGGCAATGTGAACATGGTTTACCGTAATCTGAAAGCAGACAAGATACGCAAGCGCATATCGCATTACTTTGTCTTGCAACCAATGTCTTAGAATCTTGGATAACGTCTTTGACATTGTTGCGAAATGCCTGTTGCCACCATTCAAGCGTGTGGAACAAAGTAAGCTCCATCATGCTTGTCTCTCCAAGAAGAATTGCTCATTCTACTAATCGCCCAACATCATACACTTTTGGGTAATATCGGTGTGATAGAAAGTTAAATACGTTAAATTTTGCCTATTTCGTATCTATATAGAATCTACACAATCACGTTTAGAGCGTATAGTATTGATAATCAACTGATAATAGATACTAGTGTAGTGTCCTGACCATTTCTTCTACTATACTCATAACTTCGGATAAAGAGAAATTAACTTCACTCTTGCATCCTCTGTACGGAACTGCTAGACAGTCTTCTTGCTTTCGTCATTCTTGTCGGTCTCCCATGCGGATAGTTCTTTTCTTAAAATAGATATATCCTGAATTCTTCTGTTCAGACACTGCCTCGTCATCATGTTCAATTCTATTTCAGCCATGTCAAGCCAACTGCCGTGTTTGGGGGTATAGTGAATTTCCAGCTTGCGTCGTATATTCCTTGCAGTCTCAGGGTCGTACTTTTTATACAAGGATGCTATTTTATGCGTGTTCAGATTGTCCATGACAAGGACAATCTTCTTCGCTTCCGGTCTATTGTCAACCAACCACTTTATTTCTTCAGCCCAATCCACTGCGGTTCTGTGTTCTCTGACA
This sequence comes from Hallella multisaccharivorax DSM 17128, assembly GCF_000218235.1. GTDB lineage: Bacteria > Bacteroidota > Bacteroidia > Bacteroidales > Bacteroidaceae > Prevotella > Prevotella multisaccharivorax. The sequence goes on from NZ_GL945017.1 coordinate 2,177,361, forward strand.
CTTTGGTGATGCCAACCGGCAAGCGGTTCAACAAAAGCGAAGATACTGCATGTTCCATTTCTTACATATTCGGAGTCAATCTTTTTATCCTTACCGGGCTTCATGTCCTTGGGTTCACGAGCATCACCCAAGAGTTGGCATGGTTTCTCATCCATGTAGATGACCGGGTAGTCCGGATCGTAAGGACGTTCATAGACATCAAGAACATCTTCCATGCATGCTACGAATTCAGCATCTTCTTCGTTGGCGATGCACCAGTATTGGCTTTTGTGCGGCTGAAGTTCATTTTTTTTAATACGTTTCCTATTGTTGACTTGCTAACAGGTTCGTCCAACACTATTCTTGACTTGTCTGCCAGGAGTCTTAAAGTCCATCTGGAGTGGCCTTCAGGAGCGGGGCCGCATGCCAATTTTATGATATTGGCTTCAGCACGCCCGTCAACCTTACGACGTGAGTGATTGGATCCCTCACCACGGTTCAGGGTCAGCGCTTTTTCTGGCGCATAAGATATTTCCAGTGGGTATAAATTGACGAAAAGAACCTATCTTTGTGTTGCTGGCACTGCTTTTTATTGTTACCTTTGCATCATGAAACAGCAGAACGACGCATTAATTACATTGGCAAGTTTCCTTTTGCCTCCAGGTGTACTCGATTACTTTGACGTAGCAGACGTTAAAGAGACATTGGATAATGAAGACAGGGTCTTCAAGAAGCAGTTGCATGTTTATCTTAAAGAACGGGATAACCGAACTCCGGACATGAGCGATGCTACAAGCAACGGCTACACAGCCGAGATGCAGCTGCTGGACTTCCCGGTCCGCACTCATCGTATGATACTTCATGTGCAGCGTCGTCGTTGGTTAAAGCCTGATGGTACGACTTTCATAGTAGATCTGACAGACAGGTATGAGCTGGCTCATTTCGGTACGCGATATTCTAAGGATTTCGCGCTTTTTTTAAAGAGAACGCTTAGATAACGAGACTATAACATCCAGAGCATTAGGATGGACCTATGGCATTAATGGCGATACTCTTGAGAAGAACTACAAGAACATCCTGAGCGACTACAGAAGCTGGAATCAGAAGGACCATGCAGAGGAATGGGTGCTCAAAGAGGAAAATCCGGGTCACCGTCTTGGTATTGACGAAACCAGCATCGGCAATGATGTCTACACTATCCTTCATAACAAGGCGGCTCATGGCAAGAAGGGCGCTGTCGTTGCAATGGTCAAAGGCACTAAGCCTGATGACGTAGCAAAGATCATCAACCAGATACCTCTGGAGGAAAGAGTGAAAGTAACTAGCATTACTATGGACTTGTCGGACAGTATGCGCTCTATTGCTGGTTTGTGTTTCCCTAAGGCTCGTGTTACACGTGATTGTTTCCATGTGATAAAGAACTGTGGAGGAGCCATAGATGAGATACGCCTGCGCCTGAAACGGGAGGCTGTTAAGAGGTTGAGGAAACTGTTGACAGGATTCAAGCAGAAACTTGAGCGACTCGATAAGCAGCGTAAGGCATACAAGGACAGAATGAAGAGAAAGTACGGAAAGAAGTGGCGTAAGAGCAACCGTGGACGTAAACCTATGCGTAAGAACAGCCGTTTCACGCCGCCGAGACTTGCTAATGGTGAGACGCTTATAGAAGTATTGACTAAATGTAGTAAGCAGCTGCTGAAGAGTCGTGAGAAGTGGTCTCTGTATCAGGAAGCAAGAGCTAAAATTTTGTTTAAGTTCTATCCGAAACTTGAAGAAGCATACAACCTTATCAACAAGCTGCGCTCTATCTTCAGAAGCACTACTCTTACAAAGGAGACAGCCAAGGTTAAGTTCGAGGAATGGTACAAAGAAGTAAATGCATGCACTCTTAGGGAAATCAAGGCTGTCCGAGACACGGTCAAGTTCTATGAAGATGAGATACTCAACTACTTTATCGACAGGGATACGAATGCTTCTGCAGAGTCTCTAAACTCAAAGATCAAGTGCTTCAGATCAGAGCTTAAGGGAGTAAACGATGTTCCTTTCTTCGTGTATAGGGTTGTGACTGTACTGGGATAAAACAATCATCAACCCACTGGAAATATCAGATGACCCAAGATTCTTAAGAAAGCCATTTATCATGAAAAACATGACCTTTGTCTTGCCGAATTCAGAAAATATGCTTAAATTTGCAACAAACAATAAGGCAAAACGTTATGGGAAGATTCATCAACCCTTTCACAGATGTAGGCTTCAAGATCATCTTCGGTCAGGAAGTCTCTAAACCCATGCTCCTGCACTTCCTCAACAGCTTGCTCAAAGGCGAGAGAGTAATAACAAACATCAATTTCCTCGACAAAGAGCAACCGTCGGAATACAAAGATGACCGCTCGCTCATCTACGATATACTATGCGAGACCGCGACTGGCGAGAAGATTATCGTGGAAATGCAGAATCAAGGACAGCCTAACTTTGCTGACCGCTGTCTCTACTATTATTCGCAAGCGGTATCAAGACAAGGTGAGAAAGGTGATGAATGGGGCTATCAGATCAACGCAGTCTACCTGATAGCGTTTCTCAACTTCCGTATGGACGGACTTGATGACAGGCTGCGCACGGATGTGGCCTTGGTCAACATGCAGACTAAAGAAGTGTTTTCTGAGAAGGAGAGATTCGTCTTTCTTCAGCTACCAGTCTTCAACAAGGAGGAGAATGAGTGTGAGAATGATTTTGAACGTTGGATTTATGTTATAAAGAATATGGCAGTATTAGACAGAATGCCGTGGGCAGCCAAAGAGCAGGTGTTCCAGCGCCTTGCAAAAATAGCAGAGGTACGTAACCTCACAAAAGACGAGCGGGCACAGTATGATGCCTCGCTGAAACGTTACAGGGACACGCTGAATGTCATACGCGGGGCGGAAGAGAAAGGACTGCAGCAAGGACTGCAGCAAGGACTGCAGCAAGGACATGCTAATATGCTAAAAACGGCAAAGGCATTGAAAGCAATGGGGATGCAATTGCAGGATATTGCCAATGCCACCGGACTGCCTATAGACGAAGTTAAAAACGCTTAAGGTGCAAATGTCACAGACTTACGGGAAGGGTTTGCGCCAAAAGTAAAAATAGAAAGGTGCGGCTACACGCCCTGCAAGTGGGTGTGTAGCTGCACTCTATTCTCCAATAAAAGCACCGAGGGACCCTGCACTCTAATCCTCTTTGATTGCCTTCACAGCAAGCGCACCAAGTACCAGGCTGATACCGGCAATGATCATCATATGGCTCTGTACACTGCCAGCAAGCGCCAATAGCACGCCTCCCACGGCAGCAGCGACAATCTGCGGAATGCAGATAGTGCCATTGAAAAGTCCGAGATAAGCACCCATGTGGCCGTAGCCCTGGAGAGCATTGGTGACAAAGGTGAAGGGCATGGCCAACATGGCGGCCCATGCGCAGCCGATGAGCAAGAAGGGAACAAAGAGCAGATACTGGTCATGAATGAAAGCACAAGCCACAAAGCCAATGCCTCCCAGCACCAGACTGGCAGCATAGGCCAGCTTACGGTTCTTAAATTTCGGCAGGATAGGCGCCCAGATCACGGAGCCTATGGCCTGCACAGCAAAGAGAATGCCTACCCAGTTGCCAGCCTCCTGATAGCCCGCACTCGTCACGTCGGTGGTGCCCCAGCAGTTAGCTGCCACCGTACCATTGGTATAAGTCCACATGTACATGAAAGCAAACCAGCAGAAGAACTGCACAAGACCGACCTTCCAGAAGGTGGACGGCGCATTCTTAAGCAGCACGAACCAGTTGCTTGAGCCTTCCTCTTTGGCGGCAATCTCCTCCTTGGAGCCGTTATATGCCTGATACTCCTTTGGTGGCCACTCCTTCACCTTCCACACCGTGTAAATGACACAAAGGATAAGAATAGCAGCACCCACATAGAAACTGTAGATCACCGAGTCGGGGATAGTACCCTTTGGTGCAGTGTTGGCGATGCCGATAGCTGCGAAGGCAAACGGGAAGACATAGCCCACAAGCGAACCTGCATTGCACAGGAAGCTCTGAATGGAATAGGCTTGCGCCTTCTGTTTTTCGTTGACCATGTCTCCGACGAGCATTTTAAACGGCTGCATAGCCATATTGATACTCGTATCGAGAAACATCAGGGCCAGCAGACCAAAGACCATGGCTGTACTCACTGCCATGCCAAAGGATCCGGAGTTGGGCAACAGGCACATCACCAATACGGCTACGGCGGCGCCGATAAACAAATAAGGAATGCGGCGGCCGAAGCGACACCATGTCTTGTCAGAGCAGCTTCCCACAATGGGTTGCACAAGGATGCCCATCAACGGAGGCAAAATCCAGAAATAGCTCAGGCTGTGCGGGTCGGCGCCAAGCGTAGCGAAGATGCGCGAGATATTTGCACTCTGCAAAGCATAAGCTATCTGCACACCGAAGAAGCCGAAGCTGAGGTTCCACAAACCCCAGAACGACATGTCTGGTTTCTCTTTTAATCCTGTATTCATTGTATTTTAGTTTATCAGTTTCTTAGTTTATAGTGGGTGAATTAACATCCGACACCCATGCTCGCATCCATGCCAATCATCGCGTAGTCCCCCTAATGACGAGCCGTGTCCGTACAATACGCCTCTCAATCTTGTCCATCGGCACTTCGCCCTCTACCTTACTGATGAGGATATTAGCGGCTTCCTCCCCTACTCTCACGCCGCGCTGCTCCACAGTGGTAAGCATGGGATCACTGGCCACAGCCCGCTGGCCGTTGGTGAAACCACATATACTGATATCCTGCGGCACACGGTAGCCCATACGCTTGGCCGTATACAGAATACCGATGGCAGTGTCGTCGTTGACAGCAAAGAAAGCATCGGGGACGTTTTCCTGAGAAAGGAGCTCAGGAGTAATGGCCTCAGCGTCGGAGCGGTTATCACAAATGCGGAAGAACTTTTCCTCGGGTTGCAATCTGTTTCGCAACAACGCGTCACGGTAACCATTGTATCGGTTCTTACTGATCTCCATCGTCATCGGCGAACCATAAAAAGCAATACTCCGGCAGCCACGCTCAATCAGATAGCTCACCGCATTGAAGGCCCCCTGATAATCGTCAACGACCACGCGGTCACAGTTGATGCCTGTACAAATGCGGTCGTAGAAAACTAAGGGCATGTGTTGATCAAGGATACGCTGGAAATGCTCATATCTGACGGTGTCCTTCGCTTCAGAAACGATAACCCCACAAACACGATTTTCCTGATAACGCTTACAGATGAGCTCCTCGCACTCAAACTGGTCAAGGCTCTCGCTCACCATCATAGTGTAGCCCCGCGACATAGCCTCTTGGTTAATGCCACTCAACACTGAAGAAAAATAGAAATGTTCAAACTGGGGCACAATAACACCAATCACCTTAGAAGGCCTTACGGAACTGTTGCGCAAGCCCTCAGCAAGGACATTGGGAAAATAGTTGTGCTCCTTGGCATAAGCTTTGATCTTCTCGCGTTGCTCCGCGCTGATACGCGGACTGTCTTTTAGCGCCCGCGACACCGTGGCAACCGATACTCCAAGAGCAGTGGCGATATCTCGCATTGTTATTGTAGAGTGTACCATGTAGAATGAGCTATTAACATGCAGCTTTCAGGCATTTACCTCATATTGATTGTTGCACTGCAAATTTAAGTCTTTTTCTAAGTACTAAAAAGAAAATAATGCAAAAATATTGATATAAGTCATGCAAACGTTTGCATAGATCATTTGAAAGCCTGTTCATTCCTCTCTCATGCTTTGCTTATCGTCAAATATGATCGAAGCATTTATGATATTTAATAAAAAACAATAATAAAGTGGTAACATCCGTGGCCATTTGTTTCTGTCTAAAGACTATAACTTTGTACAATATATTTAAAATCAACCAATCATCCTAAAAAGAAAACAGATGAATCAAAAATTCCTCTATACGACGATAAGTAAAGTGAACGTGATATTGGAGATAAGACCCGTATGGAAGCTGCGATGGCAGACACGCCTCCAGGCCCAGAAGCCGAAGCTATCCCACTGTCAACGGCTCAGTTTATACCGCGGGCTTCGGGAGAGTGGACATGAGCCTTGCACACGAATTCTGGAAGTTTGACGCAAAGACGGGGGCGCTTAACCTCACCGACAAGCACTGTGCATACACGGCCGGTTATCCCATGCGCGGCCACATATGATATCTGTTCAGCATCGTTTGACTTCTGAATTTCGTTATAGTTTTGTTTGATACAGATATATGGTAACAATGGGAGGTAACACATCCTTTGTATGATTTATCTGAATTCAAAGTTGTACCCAACATACAATAAAAAAGAGTATGCAGATAACTATTCAAAGAACACTATTCCTACCCTAAAAGAAGGGAAATACGAGGAATAGAATCGGATATTCTAAAATCTATCCTCCAAATAACATTGCAAAGATAGCACATCTCCCACTAATAACATACAAGAGTTATTGGCAAGCGCCTGATAAGAATGGTGAAGAAGTTAAAACATGATAAAGTATCGGCTGCAAAATGTTGATAATCAATAATGCTAACTTATTGTCACCAACAAACGTATCCGTGTGTTATTGGAACATATTAGATTATTTCTTAATTTTGCGAACAGAATAAAAGGAAAGTAAACATTATGAGAGCTATTGTCATCAATAGATGCTGCAAAGCAGAGGATTTACGGGTGAGTGACATCCCCAAGCCAACAGCCCAGCCTGGTTGGGTCGTGGTAAAAGTATTTGCCGCAGGCATGAACCACTCGGAAGTGATCCTCCGCCTCTATGAGGCAGATGAGAGCTATATCAATACGCCTGTCGTTCCTGGCATTGAATGCGTAGGGGAGATTGAGGAATCATTAGATGCACAGTTCCAGAAAGGTGACAGAGTGGTTGCTCTGATGGGTGGTATGGGCAGGTCGTTCAACGGTGGCGATGAAGAATATGCCTTGTTACCTGTCTCTCATGTTTTCAAGGTTAATACCGATATGGACTGGCTCTCTCTTGCTGCCGTACCCGAGAGCTATTTCACGGCTTATGGCTCACTGACTAAAGCCTTGTTACTGAAAGAGAACGACACGCTCTTAGTGAGAGGCGCCACAAGTACGATCGGACAGGCTGCCGTTCAGCTCGGCAAGGCTTCGGGCGCTTACGTCATCGGTACGAGCCGCAAAGAGAGTGCATTCGAGAAGATAAAGGCTTTAGGTGCAGATGAATGTACCATTGACGATGGCGAATTATCCACCAAACAACTCCAACGGAAACCTAATAAACTCCTTGAGCTGATAGGTGCCAAGACGCTCTTTGACAGTCTCCGCACAGTGACGAGACCCGGTATCGTATGCAATACCGGCAATCTTGGAGGCGAATATGTGATCCGCAATTTTGACCCGATAAAATATGTGCCTTCCGGAGTCTGGTTGACCGGTTTCCATAGCAACTTCCCGACACAGGAAGATATGAATAACATATTCAGCCTCATAAAAAATCATCATATCAAGCCACAATACAATAAGGTCTTTACGCTCAACCAGATCGTAGAGGCTCATACCTTACTTGAGAAAGGTGGAGCCGGCGGCAAGATTATTCTTAAAATAAGATGATCCAAAAGATCATATAACTATCCTTTATATTAACTATTAAAACTTTAAGATTATGTTGAAGAATTTGTTTGCAGTAAAACTGCAGGAGAAAGCTGGTGAGAAACCGTCTGCTTGCGGTGCTGGTGAGAAACCGTCTGCTTGCGGTGCTGGTGAGAAACCGTCCGCTTGTGGTGCTGGTGAGAAACCGTCCGCTTGTGGCGCTGGTGAGAAACCGTCCGCTTGTGGCGCTGGTGAGAAACCGACAAAGTAAAAGGAGGTGAGTGAATGGACTATTTTTCTTTTCAGTGGCATATCACAGAAGCCTGCGATCAACGCTGTAAGCATTGCTACATCTATGCCCTTGGCTCCCATGCCAAGTTCAAGATGATGTCGGTGGACGCTATGACAAGGGCCCTTGACAATATTGAGACTTTCGGACGTAAGGCTGATCGTAAACCGTATTTGTATATCACAGGTGGCGATCCTATCTTGCATCCACAGTTCTGGACTCTTGTGGATACGCTCAAAGAGAGAAATATTCCATTCACGATCCTTGGCAATCCGTTCCATCTCAACGATGAGGTCTGCAAACGGTTGAAAAATGCCGGATGTCATCAGTATCAGTTGTCGTTGGATGGTTTGGAAGCTACCCATGACCGCATACGCAAGCCGGGCAGTTTCCGCGATACTCTCGCAGCAATACCCGTTATCCGGAAAGCAGGAATAGCTGCAGCGGTCATGACGACTGTCAGCCGTTGGAACTACAAAGAGGTGCCGGCGTTGGTTGACGTTGTCGTAAACCATCATGTCGATGTCTTTGCCTTTGCCCGTTACTGTCCAGATCTGGAGAGCCGTGACACATGCTGCTCGCCGGAGGAATACCATTGGATGATGGAAGAGTGCTGGAAGAAATTCGAGCAGTACAAAGACTGCGATACTTATTTCAGTCTGAAAGACCATCTGTGGACGTTATTCAAATACGAGCATGGTCTTTTTGACCCGAAGAAATACCCCGATGACGACATCGTCTATGACGGATGCAATTGTGGCAATGGTCATTTCACAATCCTCTCCGACGGTGCCTGCTATGCTTGCCGGCGTATGGAGAGCAAGGTGGGCAATGCGCTGACCGACGATCTGTATGACCTGTTCACCGGTCCGGAGATGGACAAATACCGTGTCTATGAGAATTTCGAAAAATGCGCCAAATGTGAGCTTCTCCGATTCTGCCGTGGCTGTCCTGCTGTTGCCAAAGGTTATCATGGCTCCATGTATGCTCCCGATCCCGAGTGTTGGAAAGCAGTATAGTCTAACCCTTCAAAACAAACACTATGGACGTTGATATCACCAAAGAGTTGTGCCTTCAGAAGCTGCAAGGGATAGGTATCCTTCATGTAGCCACAGTCGATGAGGACGGTCGTCCTCAGGTACGTTGTGTCAGTGCTATCCACTATGAGCCCGATGCCATCTATTTCTATACTGCCCGCGGCAAGAGTTTTGCCAGACAGTTGGAAGCAAGCGGATGGGTTCAGATGGAAGGTATGACCAAATACAAGGAGATGATACGCTTGTCAGGCAAGGTGAAGAAAGCTGATGACCAGCAGAAGTGGAAGGACAAGGTCTTTGAGGAACAGCCTTATCTGATCAATGTCTATCCGGGCAACACACGTGAGATCGGTGTCATCTACGAGATTCGCAATGCAACGATCGAATGGTTCTGGTTAGGCACACATCCAATAGAGCGACGCTATTTCACGACAGGCAATGCGCAGTGGAAGCCTAAGGGTTATCAGATATCTGATGAGTGCATTGCCTGTGGTACTTGTGAGACGGTCTGTCCCGAAGGAGCTATCGATGAAGGCGAGCCCTTTGTTATCCGGCAGAACAATTGTTTGCAGTGTGGTAACTGTTTTGAGCATTGTCCCGTTGAAGCAATCATTAAGCTTTAGTGAACAAATAATCATCCGCTCTAAATCTTCAAAATCGCCATTCTCTTTACAATAAGAGGGTGGCTTTTGGCGTTATAAGAATATGGTAAGAAGACAAGTAACAGACCCCGTTTTTCCGCAGTGCCCCATCCGTAACGTCCTCGCTCGTATCGGTGACCGCTGGTCGCTGCTGACACTCCTGACTTTGCAAGGTTCAGATAAACCGATGCGCTTCAAGGAACTGAGCAAGGCCATACCCGACGTATCACAGAAGATGCTGGCATCAACACTGAAAGAGCTTGAGGCCGACGACCTCGTGAACCGCCAGGCTTACGTTGAGATTCCGCCTCGTGTGGAGTATTCCCTCACAGACCGTGGCCGTTCACTCATGCCATTGCTCAACCAACTTGTGGAATGGTCGCTCGGCAACATGAGTGAGATCATTGCAAGCCGGAAAAAGTATGTAGAGGAACACGGAGATGAAACAGATTCTGACGGACATGGCAAAACTGCTACAAGAGGAAGCCGAAAGCCACAGAGCAGTGGAAGATTTCTTTAAGAAGTTAGGCTATTCTCTCGCCTGAACCGTTCATCATACCACACCTTCGGAGGCCCGTCTTCAATAAATCTCAATTGGAGCATTAGTGCAGGGTGGCCCCCCGTGGGCCACCTCAGACTATGTTCGACCGCTTTATCCAGTGCAGGGTGGCCCCCTGTGGGCCACCTCAAGCCATGTTCGACCGCTTTATCATCGGTTATGACGTCTCTTCAGGTAGGGCACAGGGCCCTACCCTGCACTACAAAGAATGGCTGGCGATCGCTAAAATGTAAACTCTTTTGGCAAAAAAACACCCGCTCTTGAACATGCATTCCAGAGCGACGATGACGGCTTCATCCCTGCTTTTCGTAAACATCATGGCACCTTTTCGGAAGAATTCCCGCGGGACATCACCTGAATCGCACTGCCTTTACAGTGAAATGGCAATATGACTACAGTTGAATCGCAACGCCTCTGCACCTATATCGCACTGCCATTGCAGCTGAATCGCGACGTAAAAACCATATTATGACGAGGCGACAAGGCTCGGATAAACCTATTAAAACATAACCACTTGATTATTAATAAAATACAAAACGACCCAAGAATGGCCTGTTTCCGGAAGAAGAACACGCCCTCTTGATTTTTTCAATTCTCAGAGCTGGTTTTGTAAAACAATATCACACTATCGTCCGGTCCCAGCCGATAAATCCATAATTTGATAAAGGTTGACAGCCATCTGTGCGCATCGTCCTTGTCACCTGTTGCCTCAGCACAAACTGCAGCATAATAATAAGAAGTGAGGGAAGCAAAATTGTATCTCACAGCTTCTTCAAAATGAGGCAGGGAAGCGGTATAGTTTTTCATGCCGTAAAAGCTTTCAGCCAGTCCACGATGGCAGAGGAACATCGCCGTGGAGTCGGGCTGTAGCAGGCGGAGAGCCTGTGCCACATCATAGACGGCAAGACAGGAGTCTCCCTTGACGATGTTGTAGCTGGCATGGACGAGCAGCGGCATGAGGAGAAAGAGAAGAAGGACGAGATGTTTCATGATGTCTGTTATTTGAATCGACTGGTGTCCACGGCTTCGTGGTGCCGCTCTTTGTATCCGCCGAACTTATAGGTAAACGACACGCCGAACTGCCGGTAGCACGACATCTTCATCGTGAGGTCCTGCCCCATGTAACTGATACGGGGATCCGTGCGGTAGGTGCGAAAGATGTCGTTGCAGAACACGTGGAGTATGCCTGTCCTGTTCCAGAACTGCCAGCGCATGCCGGCATCCATACGCCACAAGCCGGGGATATCGTAGGTGGCCTGTATCGCCTTGGTCTGCGAGGTGAGGTCGAGGTTGGCGGTGAGGTCGTGCCGATGGCTCAGCGTGAAGTTGTTGTTGAGGATGAATACGCCCACAAGCCTTTTCCGGTCGAAGGGGATGTCGTAGAAGTCATCATCCTTCTGCCTCATGCAGAAAGCCACGGCCGTAGCATTGGAGTTGAGCCATAATCCGATGCTGAAAGGCGCTGCCAGCTGCATACCAACCTGATCGTCGTTGTTGAAGTTCAGCACCTGATAGGCAACGGTCAGCCGGTCATGACGCTGGTAAGGTGTCTGATAAAAGGCGTTGGACGTGTGCCGCACGTACACCACAGCCTGATACCGGCTTTTCAGCATGTAGACCAGCTGCAGCTTGTAGGTGTCCGACGGCCGCAGCTTCGGGTTGCCTACGATCTCGTTGTAACCGCCGGCGCCGTAGCTCGTATAGGGACTCATCGACCAGTAGTCGGGATAGTTGCGGCTGTAGTTAAGTCCCAGTTGCATCACATGTCCCGGAGAAGGCAGGAAGGTGAGGTTCATCGTGGGATATGCCGTCCATTTCTTCCATGAGGGCGAGTGGTAGTATTCCACGGCTGCGGAAGCCTCGAGCATCAGTCTCGCACTGAAGTTCGTGTTGAATCCGGCATAGATGTTCACGTCGTCCTCGCGCTGCCGGGTCAGGGAGTTGCCGGGGGTGCTGTTGGGGGTATTTATGTCGGAGTAGGTCTGCGACCCGTGGTTGATGCTTGTGGTGTAGACAACACCGTAGTTGACGTGCCATGCCTTGCCCAGACTGTGCTCTTCGGCAAGCGAGAACTTCCAACGGTTCACCCGCTGCCGGTTTTCCACCTCGTAGCGCAGTGATCCCGTCGGCATGGTACTGGCGAGAGTCTGATGTTCGGGGGTCTCATAAAAGGTCATCTCGGCTGAAGCAGTCAGCCCGAAGGGCAGCTCATAGTCGGCGCGCAGGTTCTGCAACAGGCTGTGGCTGCGTGTCAATGCGTTGCCTGCAATGTTGCCGGTCTGCCAGCTGTCGACATTGTCGTGATTGTAGATACCGTTGTAGGCAAAGCTCAGCGTGTGGTCCTTGGCAAAACGGTAGTCGAGTCCTATCCGCCAGGTATCGCTGTGGTTCTTGGAACGGTCATGCCCGTACATGGTGATGTCATGCGTTGTGCCGTCGTCGAGATGCTGATGGCTGAAGTCGTCGATGGTGCGGTAGGAAGTCCCGTGGGAGTGCAGGTACATGGCATCTACAGACAGCGTTCCTCTATTGTACAGCAGCGTGCCCCGTTCACCGTAGTTGGCGTTATGGTCCTGGTCCCATGCCAGGTTTGCTTCTCCTTGCAGCGGAGCATTGTCGTCGTTGCGCTGCCGGAGGCGTACATTAATCACGGCACCGTGCACCTGCATCTTTGCCAGAGCATTGTACATCACCTCAACCTTCTCTACACGGCTCGCCGGCATACTTTTGAGCATCGAGGTGAGCTCCTCAAGGGAGAGCGTCGTCACCTTGCCGTTGAGGATGACGGTGGCTGACTGCATGCCAAGGGTGAGCACGCCGTCGCGCTCCACCACGCCGGGCAGCAGTTTTAAGGCGTCGTAGACGTTCTCCACCTGCCTGCCGGAAATGATCTGCGGGAGGTCGTAGGTGATGGTAGAGCCATTGATATGTGCCAGTGGCCGCCCGCCCTTTACCATGACATCGGGAAGCTCATGAACGACGCTGTCCATGCGGAGGGAGTCGCTCTGCGCCGAGACGCTCAGTGCAAAGACGGAGAGCAATGTGATTGAAAGCAGTCTTCTCATTCTTACAATATTATTCACCGTTTGTTAACATCGATGCAAAGATAGTGCGTTTCAGCGGGCTGATAAAGGCTTTCCTCTTATATAGTCTTACCGGAAGTGTTATTTAGTCTTACCGTATCTGCAAAATGGAAGCCGGTTGATCGCTGTGTCAAGAATAATATTGCTATCTTTGCAAAAAAATCGACAACATGATACGTTCGCTCAAATATGTTGCTCTCCTGGCGCTCATTGCCATGGTCGTCATCTTCGCATACGGGGGATGGTGGATGGTGAACCAATATCACACCTCATGCCGCCGCATGCATACAGACATCAGCGAGGCACTGCGGCGCGCCGACTATCGTGAGCTTGACCGTCGTGTCAAAGCCGTCAAGCGGCAGATGGAGCGCGACAGCATTGACAGAGAATGGGCGATGTCGTTCAACTATCAGGATAATGTGTATGGGAGGAATGGCGTAAAATCAAGAAACAGACAATATCTCAGTCAGCCGCTCTCTGCCAAGGCAAGCGTGACCCACCTGCTCCAGAGCCGGAGTGGACTGAACGAGTTCGGACTCTATTTGCAGCGTGGTGTCCATACGGGTGTTGACGGTATACGGCAGATTGACATGAAGTATCTAGACTGGTGTCTGACCGATGAACTTCGCAAGATAGGTATCGGCAGCCCTTACCGGCTGTATCGTCTCTATCGCATCCAAGGCAGCAAATGGCAGAAGGCGCACGTGGACACGCTGGATGTTGAGGGGCGTCTGAAGCCAACGGCTGTGGCGGAAACGTTTGAGCTGCCCATAGACCTGGCTTCCTCGACTTTTTATCGTCTTGAGCTTCCGTCTACGCAGTGGGTTGTGCTTCGTCAGATGGCAGGTATCATTGTGGCTACACTGCTCACTTTCCTGCTGGTGGCTGCTGTGTTGGCTTATCTCCTCTTCGTCATTCGCCGCCAGCGTACGCTTGATGAAATGAAGACCGACTTCACCAACAACATGACGCATGAGCTGAAGACCCCCATCGCCGTGGCTTACGCCGCCAATGATGCCCTGCTCAACTTCGGTGCGGCAAACGATGAGAACCTGCGGAGGACGTACCTCGAAGTGTCGCAGCAGCAATTGGAAGAGCTCGGCAACCTCGTCGAACAAATTCTGGCGATGAGTATGGAGCGGCGTAAGACGATGCGTATCAAGGCGGAGACTATCAGCGTGGCGGACACGGTCAATGCAGTCTGCAAAGAACAGAGACTGAAAGCCGACAAGCCGCTGACCGTGACCACAGATATACCTGAGGATATGAGACTCTGCACCGATCGTGCCCACTTCATGCGCATTCTGTCGAACCTCATCGACAATGCCGTGAAGTATTCAGAGCAGCAGGCAGACGTCAGCATTCATGCCTCACCATCGGCTGACGGCATGGTGATCACCGTCACCGACCACGGTATAGGCATAGCCAAGGACAAGCAACGGTATATCTTCGACAAGTTCTATCGTGTGCCCCATGGCGACCGTCAGGACATAAAAGGCTATGGACTGGGACTGTACTATGTCTGGACAATGATGTTGAAGCTCGACGGCAAGGTGGCTGTGAGGAGCGACGGACTGGGCAAGGGAACGACATTCACGTTGACTTTCTATACAAAGGAAGTATAATATAAAGATGTATTAATACAGAAGTGATGGAAAGGGTGAAGGTTCTGTTGGTAGAGGATGAATCCACGCTGGCAATGATCATCAAGAACACGCTTGACGCACAGGGATTCGACATTATGACGGCATCGGACGGTGAGGACGGTCTGCGGCATTTCGCGGAGAACAAGCCGCAAGTGGTCGTCGCCGATGTGATGATGCCACGCATGGGCGGCTTTGAGATGGTGAGGCGTATCCGTGAGCACGACAGCACTACTCCGGTGCTCTTCCTCACGGCACGCTCTTCGGTGGAGGATGTCGTGAAAGGGTTCCGAGAGGGTGGCGACGATTATCTGCGGAAGCCTTTCGGCATGCAGGAACTCATCGTCAGACTGCAGGCTTTGATCAGGCGAAGCGCTCCGATGGAGAAAAGTCCCGACAACCTTATCGCCATTGGCAAATATACACTGGACGCCAACACTCAGAAACTGGTGTTTGAAGGACACGAAGAGAACCTGTCTTACCGTGAGGCACAGATCCTGAGAATGCTGGCCTGCTCGGAAGGCAACGTCGTGGAGACAGCAACCATCCTGAAGGCTCTGTGGGGCGACGACTCGTTTTTCAACTCCCGCAGCCTGCAGGTTTTTATCACAAAACTACGCCATAAACTTGCCGGGGACAGCGGCATCAGCATCATCAATGTGCGGGGCATTGGTTATCGGCTGGTGAAAAATGGGTAATGCATCTTTGCATCTTTTCACATCATATTGTTCATAAATCAAGATAAAACTATTATCTTTGCCAAAAACAATACAGTTTATGATGATCAGTGTTGCAAATCCTATCTATGACTCAGTGTTCAAATACCTCATGGAGGATGAACGCATAGCCAAAACCATACTCTCTGCTTTGCTGAAGAAAGAGATTGAGAGTGTCGAGCTGCGTCCTCACGAATATGCCAACCAGACGAAGGACCGGCTGTCCATGTTCCGCATTGACTTTGGTGCCAAGATCCGGGAAACAGATGGGAAAAGTCATTTGATACTGATAGAACTTCAGAAGACGTGGCTTGAAACAGAGACTTTGCGCTTCAGACAGTATCTCGGAGCTCAGTATAGCAACAAGCTGAACATCAACAAGGATGACAAGAAAGGTTTTGCCATACCCATGGTCTCCATCTATCTCTTGGGACATCGCGTCGGAGACATTGACGTTCCTGTATTGTATGTCAATCATCATTATTATGACTATGACGGTAATGAAGTGACACATGGTGTACCCGACCCCTTCGTTGAGAGTCTGAATCACAATAGCATCATTGTGCAGATTCCGTTGCTTCACGGTCAGATTAACAACCGTCTTGATGAGGTATTGAGCATCTTCGACCAGTCAAAAGCAGATGATGCCGACCGTCAGTTGCTTCATATTAATGAAGAGAACTATCATGGTGATGAGAATATGGAGTATATCGTCCACCGCCTGTCGGCTGCTGCTGCCGATGCAGAGATGCGACAGGATATGAATGTGGAGGACGAGTATTTCTCAGCTCTGGAAAATCGTGATACGATGCTCTTGAAAAAGGATGAAGAGCTAAGTCGAAAGGACGCCCAGCTCAAGGCCAAAGACACACAACTTGAGACGAAGGACGCCCAGCTCAAGGCCAAAGACACACAACTTGAGACGAAGGACGCCCAGCTCAAGGCCAAAGACACACAACTTGAGACAAAGAACGCCCAGCTCAAGGCCAAAGACGACCTACTTGAGGCTAAAGATGCCCAAATACAAGCTATGGTGTCCAATTTGGCTAAACGTGGAATGAATGTTTCAGAGATAGCTTCTATCATTGGCAGGTCTGTGGAAGATGTGGTTAAGATGTTATCATGAAGCCTTTCTTTCTTCTGTTTTTCATTCTTGTCTTCTCCGGCCAGAGCTATATCATGCTACGTACATGGCAGTTGCTGCCTGCCGTCCCTTCGGTGCGTATCACTGTTGTAGTGCTCATGGCGACAGCCCTCATCCTGTCAATTCTTTCCGTGACCCATGTTATTGACGCGTGTCCCATGTCCGTATCACGTATAGCATACGAGGTAGGTACCTCATGGCTCATCATCGCCATCTATCTGATCATCATCTTTCTGACCGTTGATATCCTTCGGCTCTCTCATATCGTAAGTTCCACAACATTCAAGTCTAATCTGACGCAGAGTGTGGTCCTTACTATCAGTCTTACACTTATCTTCTTTCTAGCATGGTACCATTATGAACATAAGAAGCGCGTGGCAATCAACGTCAGCACCACCAAAGTTCTGAATAAGCCCCTACGGTTTGTGCTCGTGAGCGATCTTCACTTGGGTTACCACAACACGCGCAAGGACCTGCACCGGTGGCTACAGCTTATCAAAGCAGAACATCCTGATGCCATACTCATCGGCGGTGACCTCATTGACGGCAGCTACCGGCCTGTAGCAGTAGAGAATATGGCAGAGGAATTTCGTCACATGGATATTCCCGTTTTTGCCTGTTTAGGCAATCACGACTATTATACGGGGCTTGACAACGACCTCAGATTTTGTCATAGAGCCGGTATCACTGTGTTGCGTGACAGTGTTGCTTCTTTTGAGGGCATCACGCTTATCGGACGCGATGACCGCACCAACCCTCACCGTAAAAGTCTCCATGAAATTATGGCTGGCGTCAATCCCAAGTCTTTCCTCTTAGAACTCGACCATCAGCCCTATCATCTGGAGGAGGCGATGAACAACGGCATTGACTTTGAGTTTGCCGGTCACACCCACCACGGACAGGTGTGGCCCATCAGCTGGATCACTGATGCCCTCTATGAGAAAGCCTTCGGGGCCTGGCAGAAAGGTCATACACATTATTATATTAGTTCCGGAATGGGCATCTGGGGAGCAAAATTCAGAATTGGCACACAGTCAGAATATATTGTTCTAAGCATCATAAACCGTAAGTAAAGATACTATTCTCCTGCCTGAACCATTTATCCATGCCACCTCTTCGGAGACCCATCTCCAATGAATTTCAGTTGGAGCATTAGTGCAGGGTGGCCCCCCTGTGGGCCACCTCAGACTATGTTCGACCGCTTTATCATCGGTTATGACGCCTCTTCAGGTAGGGCACAGGGCCCTACCCTGCACTACAAAGAATGGCTGGCGATCGCTAAAATGTAAACTCTTTTGGCAAAAAAACACCCGCTCTTGAACATGCATTCCAGAGCGACGATGACGGCTTCATCCCTGCTTTTCGTAAACATCATGACCCTTTTCGGAAGAATTCCCGCGGGACATCACCTGAATCGCACTGCCTTTACAGTGAAATGGCAATATGACTACAGTTGAATCGCAACGCCTCTGCACCTATATCGCACTGCCATTGCAGCTGAATCGCGACGTAAAAACCGTGTTATGGCGAGGCGACAAGACTCAGATAAACCTATTAAAACATAACCACTTGATTATTAATAAAATACAAAACGACCCAAGAATGGCCTGTTTCCGGCAAAAGAACACGCCCTTCCTGATTTTTTCAATTCTCAGAGCTGGTTTTGTAAAACAATATTTATAGCTTTGGTGGGCTTAGTAACCGTGCAACCCAAATGAAAGGATTAAGGCCGTTCTCCGCATTAAAGATAAAGAGACATTTTCGTCAAAGTATCTCATGATATGGTTTCTCCGTCCGGAGTTTGACCACTATGCCCGCTTCCATTCGATTGGCATGCACGAGAAATTTTCAGTTGATATGGGCCGATAGTGGCCAAGAGCGTAACGCGCATCTTCCATTAAATCCCAATTTGGACTCATCTCGTCGATTTTGCTGAAAGAGTAGTCATAGATCCCGCAGCCATCAGAACTGCCTAACCATTTTTCAGTGAACTTCAAAAAATAAGGTATCCTTTTATTGCAAATAAAACGTTTTTCAATGATTGTCAAAGCAAGTTAGCGATTTTTTTTATAACTTTGCAATGAAGGCGACTGACGCCCTCTCTTATATTATGGACGACGACAAGATAAAGAACAACAATAGCGAACAGGACGAGGAGCTGACCGTGGATCAACACTCTGATTATCAGCCTGTAGACCGCTTCGACGCTTCGGCGGTGCACCATCTCTCCGGGATGTACAAGAGCTGGTTTCTCGATTATGCATCCTACGTGATTCTGGAGCGCGCCGTGCCTCATATCGAGGACGGCCTGAAACCGGTGCAACGCCGCATCCTCCACACGATGAAGCGCATGGACGACGGCCGCTACAACAAAGTGGCCAACATCGTGGGTGAGACCATGAAGTTCCACCCGCACGGCGACGCCTCCATCGGCGACGCACTGGTGCAGCTCGGACAAAAAGACCTGCTCATCGACACGCAAGGCAACTGGGGCAACATCCTCACCGGCGACCGCGCCGCTGCACCCCGATATATTGAGGCACGCCTCTCAAAGTTCGCATTGGAGACAGTGTTCAATCCTAAGACCACAGAATGGCAGCTCTCCTACGACGGCCGTAACAAGGAGCCGGTGACGCTGCCGTCGAAGTTCCCGCTGTTGCTGGCGCAGGGCGCCGAGGGCATTGCCGTGGGACTGTCATCGAAGGTGCTGCCGCACAACTTCAACGAGCTGTGCGACGCCGCCGTGAGCTATCTCCGCGGCGAGGAGTTCCACCTCTACCCCGACTTCCCCACGGGCGGCGCCATCGACGTGTCGAAATACAACGACGGACAGCGCGGCGGCGTGGTGCGCGTCAGGGCAAGGATAGAGAAGAGAGATGCCAGGATACTCGTCATCAGCGAGGTGCCATACTCCAAGACCGCAGCCTCTCTGCAGGACTCCATCACCAAAGCCATTGAGAAAGGCAAGATCAAAGCCCGTAAGGTGGTGGACATGACGGCGCGACACGTGGAGATACAGGTGATGCTGGCCCCCGGCGTATCGCCCGACAAGACCATTGACGCACTCTATGCCTTCACCGACTGTGAAATCAACATCTCGTCCAACTGCTGTGTCATTGAGGACGACAGACCACAGTTTCTCACTGTCTCCGAGGTGCTGCAACACTCCACCGACCGCACCATGGGCCTGCTGCGGCGTGAGCTGGAAATCCGCAAAAGCGAACTTGAAGAACAGCTCTTCTTCGCCAGTCTGGAGCGCATCTTCATTGAGGAGCGCATGTACAAGGAGAAAGACTTTGAGCAGGCGCCCAACCAGAAGGCGGTGCTCAACTTCCTAGACAAGAAATTCGTGCCCTGGAAGCCAAAGCTCATACGCGAAATACACGAGGACGACTATCTGCGACTGCTCGAGATCAAGATGCAGCGCATCCTCAAATACAATAAAGACAAGGCCGACAAACTCATGACCAAGATGAAGGCCGACATCAAGGGCATTGAGCACGACCTGGCTCATATGACCGATGTCACCGTGGCGTGGTTTGAACACTTAAAGGAGACCTACGGCCACGACCATCCACGCCTCACCGAGGTGCGCTCCTTCGACACCATCGAAGTGACAAAGGTAGTGGAAGCCAACGAAAAACTCTACATCAACCGGCAGGACGGATTCATCGGTACCGGACTGAAGAAGGATGAGTTTGTGTGTAACTGCTCCGATTTGGATGACATCATCCTCTTCTACCGCGACGGCAAATATAAGGTTATTAAAGTGGCAGAGAAAATCTTTGTCGGCAAAAACGTGCTTTGGGTGCAGGTATTCAAGAAAAACGACACGCGCACTATCTACAACGCCGTCTACCGTGACGGCAAGAAAGGTGCCTACTTCATCAAGCGCTTCAATGTCACCTCTGTTGTCCGCGACCGCGAGTACGACCTCACGCAGGGCACGGCGGGATCGCGTGTGGCTTACTTCACCGCCAACCCCAACGGTGAGGCGGAGGTCATCAAAATCACGCTTGAGCCCAACCTGACACGGAAGAAACAATCGTTGTTCATAGAGAAAGATTTCTCCGACATTCTCATCAAGACCAGGACAGCCCGCGGCAACCTACTGACGCGGCAGAATGTGAAGCGCATCACCCTCAAGAGCCACGGACACTCCACCCTCGGCGGAAGGAAAGTGTGGTTCGACAGTGACGTGAAGCGTCTCAACTACGATGCACGTGGCAAGTATCTCGGCGAATTCAGCGACGGCGACAATATCCTCGTCATCCTCCACGGTGGCGACTATTATATCACGAGCTTCGACCTCAACAACCACTTTGAGGACAACATCGCACTCATTGAGAAATACGACCCCCACAAGGTGTGGACGGCGGTGCTCCTCGACGCCGACAACAACGGCTACCCTTATCTCAAGCGATTCCGGTTAGAAGCGAGGAGAAATCCGCAAAACTTCGTGGGCGACAATATCGACAGCCGTCTACTGCTCCTCACCGACACATCCTGCCCCAATCTCCGTGTCAGCTTCGGCGGTGCAGACAGTGTACGCCCTCCCCTGGAGATCGACGCCGAGCAGTTTGTCGGCGTCAAGGGATTCAAAGCCAAAGGCAAGCGCGTGGCCACATGGCAGGTGGAAAAGGTTGAGGAACTGCCTCCCCTGGGTCAGCCCAAATCTGCTGGAGATGCCAATGACGACGACAGCAAAGAATCCGACAACAACACGGACCTCGACTCTGATGCCGGCAAGTCACGACAGCAGATCATCGACGAGATGACCAGACAGCTCGACCTCTTCGACGACGACAAGTAAGAGACCCTACCCTATATCAGTGCAGGAATGGCTCTCCCCAGTTCCTCTACGTGTGGGAGATAGAGATAATGACCGCCCATAACCCCCTATTAATACGTTCTCATGACATCAACACCTTTGATATGGATTTCGACGTTGGCATTAACGCTCACCCTGCTTCTGCTCCCCTACAACAAGGCCGCAGCTCAGAAAGAAGCCGCCAGCCTCATCAGCATCGGGCATACCGACCTGCTCGACACCTATCTCTCGCAAGAGAAAGCCACAGGGCTTGAGTTGCGCTATACGAAGGAGAAAGCCAACCGCAAAAACCTGAAAACTGACAGTACTGCCACAATGCCGAGGCTACGAAGATGGTCGACCTACATCGTGCAAGAGGCCTTCTTCACCAAGGCTGGCACTCGTGGCAACGACAACTCCTTCCTCGGAGCTCTCTACAACCTGCGGTTCGGCTGGCACTACAATATCGATCCTTTATCGCCTGCCCCAGCGTGTGAATCGTATGCATCTTCCCCGCGTTCACCCCTCAATCTCCGCATCGGTCTCTTGACCGACCTCAGCCTCGGCGGCCTCTACAACACCCGCAACAGCAACAACCCCGCACAGGCGAGGATGGCTCTGAGCCTTGATCCTTCCGTGATGGCGACATGGCGCTTTCACCTTAAAGGACGACCCTTCACCTTGCGGTACGTGGCTGCCGCACCCGCACTGGGCATCGCCTTCTCGCCTAACTACGGACAAAGCTACTACGAGATCTTCACGCACGGCAACTACGACCACAACATCGTATTCACCTCACCCGCCTCAGGGCTCCAACTCCACCAGATGCTCATACTTGGCTTCAGACTGTGGCACATCTCATTCTCCATAGGCTATCTCGGAGATATCCGACAGATGAGCGTCAATAGCCTCAAGTATCATCAATACACGCACGCACTGACTATAGGATGGATGTACTGAAGAGTCTCAAATTCTTGAGCCATAAAAGGCACGAACATAATTCTCTCATTCTCTAATTCTTGAGCATAAACACCTTGAGTAAAAAGACATTATATTTCCTGATTCTGATCCTCACGCTGACCTCGTGTGTTGAGGATGAGCAATTCGCCAACTCGCCCCAGGGTAACTTTGAGGCATTATGGCGTATCATGGATGAGCACTACTGTTTCTTCCAGGAGAAGGGCGTTGACTGGGACTCTGTCCATGCCGCCTATTCTCCAAGGTTTAATGACGGCATGACCGACGAACAGCAATTGGAAGTACTTGGCAATATGCTCTCCGAGTTACGTGACGGGCATGTCAATCTCTTTGCATCGTTCAACTACAGCCGTTACTGGGGATTTCATGAACGCTACCCCGCCAACTACAGCGACTCGCTTATACGCAGCTATCTCGGCACCGATTACCGCATCTCTAACGGCATGCGCTACCGTATCCTCAACGACAATATTGGATATCTGCGTATATCCACCTTTGATAATACCTTGAACGCAGGCAATCTTGACGACATCCTCTTGTATCTGCAACCCTGTCTTGGACTCATCATCGACTTGCGCAATAATGGCGGAGGATTACTCACATCAGCAGAGACACTGGCCGCACGATTCACCGATAAGAGCATTCTCGTCGGATATATGAAGCACAAGACAGGGAAAGGACATAGCGACTTCTCCCCGTTAGAGGAACAATGGCTCAAACCGGCTAAAGGCATCCGCTGGCACAAACCCATAGTGGTGCTCACCAACAGGGCGGTGTATTCTGCTGCCAACGAGTTCGTGAAGTTCATGCGCCACTGCCCCAATGTCGTCACTGTCGGCGACCGTACGGGCGGTGGAGCGGGAATGCCCTTCTCATCGGAGCTGCCCAAAGGCTGGAGCATCCGCTTCTCAGCGTGCCCCATATATGATTCAAACAAGAAAAGCACAGAGGACGGCATAAGGCCTGATATCAGCGTTGCTCTCACCTCACACGATTTCAAACGTGGAATTGACACCATCATTGAGAAAGGAAGGCAGATTATTAAAACGAAATAAAAATGAACAAAAAGACATGAACCCATATTCCATTCTTATTTCTAAAAGCCTCAACATCAGGGTTGAGCAAGCGGAAGCGGTCATCGAGTTACTCGACGCTGGCGCCACTATCCCCTTTATTAGCCGTTACCGTAAGGAGGCCACGGGCAACCTCAATGAGGTACAGGTGGCAGCAGTCAGCGACCTCTACGAACGACTGAAGGAATTACGGAAACGCAAGGAAACAATCCTCAAGACCATCGACGGACAGGGTAAGCTCACCGACGAGCTGTGCCAACGCATCGAGACATCATGGGATGCCACAGAGATAGAAGACATCTATATGCCCTTCAAGCCACGTCGCCGCACCCGCGCACAAGTAGCGCGCGAGCAGGGTCTTGAGCCGCTGGCCAAGATCATCATGAACCAAAAAGAGCATTATCCCGACATGGCGGCACAGCGATTTGTAAAAGGTGACATAAAAGATATTGGACAGGCCATCAAAGGTGCGCAGGACATCATCGCTGAGGGCATCTCCCTCAACGAGGGCACACGACAGGCTGTACGTCATAACTTCCAACGAGAAGCCACCATTGTTTCGCGCGTCATCATGAAGATGAAGGATGAAGACAAGGCACAGAAATACAGCGACTATTTTGCCTTCTCCGAGGAGCTGCGCCGCTGCTCCTCCCATCGCCTGCTTGCCATGCGCAGGGGCGAGACGGAAGGCGTGTTACGTGTAACCATCACCGGCGATGACGAAGGCAACATCGAGCGACTTAAGCGTCACTACGTCCATGGCTTCGGACCCTGCCAGACGCTTGTAGCCGAAGCTGTGGAAGACAGCTATAAGCGCCTCATCGAGCCGTCAATTGAGAATGAGTTTGCCGCCCTAAGCAAGGAGAAGGCCGATGATGAGGCTATTCGAGTGTTCAAGGAGAACCTCCGACAGTTGCTGCTCGCCGCGCCACTCGGACAAAAGAGGGTCATGGGAGTTGACCCCGGCATCCGCACAGGGTGCAAAGTTGTGGTACTCGACGCACAGGGTAACCTGCTTTACCACACAGTAGTATTCGCTGTTGGAGGCCATGGAGACAGCAAGAGTTCTATGTCTCGCCTTTCCAAGGCGGAGGAGCAGTTCAGCGACATTGCCCGCAAATGGCGCGTTGATGCCATCGCTTGTGGCAACGGTACTGCATCGCGCGAGACTGCTGATATCTTGAGGCAAATAGACGGTATTCCTACCTACGTCGTCTCCGAGGACGGTGCGAGTATTTATTCCACCTCCGAGGTAGCACGGGAGGAGTTCCCCAATGAGGATGTCACCGTGCGCGGTGCCGTCTCCATTGGCCGACGACTCATGGATCCACTGGCTGAACTGGTAAAGATCGACCCAAAAAGTATCGGTGTAGGACAGTACCAGCACGACGTAGACCAGACGAAACTCAAGCACAGCCTCGACCAGACCGTGGAGCTTTGCGTCAACGCCGTGGGCGTGAATGTCAATACAGCTTCAAAGAATCTGCTGACTTACGTGTCGGGACTCGGACCCGTACTGGCACAGAATATCATAGACTACCGACGGGAGAATGGTCCATTCACCTCGCGAGCGCAGCTGAAAAGAGTACCACGCCTCGGACCCACCGCGTTCCAGCAGTGTGCAGGGTTTCTGCGTATCCCCGGAGCAAAGAATCCACTCGACGCTTCCGCCGTCCACCCAGAGAGCTATGCTATTGTGGAACACATAGCCAAAGACTGTGGCTGTACCGTGGCCGATCTCATTAGGAATGCTGACCAGAGAAAAAAGGTGAACATCAATAAGTATGTGTCAGCCAGTGTGGGGCTACCTACACTCACCGATATCATGAAGGAGCTGGAGAAACCCGGACGAGATCCGCGCGGCAAGGTGGAGACTTTCGAGTTTGACCCACGTGTTCGCAAGCCAGAAGACTTAGTACCAATGATGGAGCTGCCCGGCGTTGTCACAAATATTACCAATTTCGGTGCGTTTGTCGACATCGGCGTGCATCAAGACGGACTGATACACATCTCCCAACTCGCTGACAAGTTTGTACACGACCCCAACGACATAGTGAAACTCCATCAACATGTACGCGTCAAGGTCTTGGAAGTGGACAACCGCCGCCACCGCATCGCACTGACTATGAAGGGCGTGCCGCAACGGTAGTGATAATTCCGGCTTTGGCATTTTAATTCTCCATATCAGTCATGACTTCGAGAACACCATTCGCAATGCCATCTCCATCGGTGGCGACAGTGATACGATAGGTGCCATGGCAGGAGGTATCGCTCAAGCTGCTTACGGACCGTGACGAAAAGAGAGGGATCTAATATAGGCTTGTCAGTCAATTCCGAAAGACCACACATATATTGCATGTAGAGATTCTCGCATATTATCTGATGTGTGTACTTCTTTAACACCACAAAGGAACACGAAAGTAGGAGATAAGCACCTATGATTAGCGTTTACCTCCCACTCGATTGTGTTTCTCTTGTGTGCAGACAGTACACCTCGACCGTGTCGGAAACGCGCCACATATATTATGTCGGAAACGCGCCACATCTGAGGTGCGATACTATTTAACCTTTTGGGGTTTCATTTTCAGGTATTGGCACCCCCCTTGTGCTCTTTGTATGGTCGATGACGAAGATACTGTTAAGGCTTCCTACGCAGGGGATGGTGCCGAGGGTGTTGAGCATGAACTGCTGATAGGCTTTCATATCTTTCGTGTAGACCTTGATGAGAAAGTCGAAGTCACCACTGGTATTGTAGCACTCTGTGATCTCGTCAATGCTCTGTACGGCATCCATGAACTCTCGGATAAGTGCCTGGGTGTGCTGCTTGAGCCGAATGTTACACAGTACGAGGATGCCATTACCCACCTTCTGCGGGTTGACGACTGCCATGTAGCGTTCAATGTATCCCAGGCGCTCCAGGCGCTTCTGGCGCTCGAAGGTGGGAGAGGGAGAGAGGTGAACGCGCGCAGCAAGTTCCTTGATGGTCATGCGCGAGTCCTTCTGAAGGAGCTGCAGGATGCGGCGGTCGGTATCATCGAATGTCTCCGTATTTGCCATAGTCGAATTTTATCGAATAATATTCTGTAATTGAAGTATTGATGGTGCAAAGTTAGCATATTTTACTGAAAACACAAGAATATTTATTTGAATAATTATTGTTGCTCCGCTTTGCTGCCAATCAGCATAGATCTTGCGGAACTCCTCAATGTTCATGTGTGCCATATTACGAATAAAGAATAAACCTCTAAGCATGGCAAACGGAATGACTGCCAAATCGTTACCCGAAAATCAGCTTATTGTGCGGAACGCCCTTCTATAAAAGGTTGCTGCTTTTCCATCCAAAGTTACAAAAAAACTTTTGCTATGAGCCATTAACTGAATAAAAATATGTACTTTTGCGACAATAAAGGCAACAGGAAGCGCCAGCTCTCTGATGCGGGACTATCTCTGGATCAACAAATTTTATTCATTAATGAAAACTATCGGAAACAGACTTCTATTCTTTATCATTAGCTTATCAATGTCTGTCTATTTATGGGCAGACGATGTGGTGGACTATGTTAACCCATTGGCTGGATCGGAATCGACATTCGAACTATCAACAGGCAACACTTACCCTGCCATTGCCCTCCCATGGGGAATGAACTTCTGGACACCACAAACCGGTAAGATGGGCGACGGTTGGGCTTACACCTATGCTGCCCATAAAATAAGAGGTATCAAGCAAACCCACCAGCCAAGTCCCTGGATCAACGACTACGGACAATTCTCGATCATGCCTGAGACGGGACATCCCGTCTTTGACGAGAATCTCCGTGCAAGCTGGTTTTCGCATAAGGCAGAAGAAGTGACACCTTATTATTACAAGACCTATCTTGCTGATTATGACATCACCACCGAAATGGTACCAACAGAACGGGCGGCAATGTTCAGAATTACATTTCCAACGTCAGATAGTGCGTCCATCGTTATTGATGCCTTCGATAAAGGATCATCGATCACCATCATACCTTCCGAAAACAAGATTATCGGGTACTCTACCAAAAATAGCGGTGGTGTGCCAGAAAACTTCAAGAACTATTTTGTTGTGGTGTTCGATCATCCTTTCAACTACCAATACACCGTGAATAACGGACAACTCGACTCCCATGAACTGACAACAGCCTGTGATCATGCCGGTGCCATTGTCGGATTTAAGACCACACACGGTGAGCAAGTCCACATGCGGATAGCTTCCTCCTTTATCAGCCCCGAGCAAGCAGAGCGCAACCTAAAAGAGTTAGGTAACAATAGTTTTGAAAACCTAAAGCTTAAAGGCCGACAAAGATGGAATGACGTGCTTGGAAAGATTGAAGTCAAAGATGACAATATCGACCACCTGCGCACATTCTATTCCTGTCTTTACCGCTGCGTGCTTTTCCCACGCCAGTTTTTTGAGTACGGAGCTGACGGCAAGCCCATGCACTACAGTCCCTACAACGGCAAAGTACTTCCCGGCTATTTATATACCGACACCGGCTTTTGGGATACTTTCCGTGCCCTACTTCCACTGGTCAACTTCCTGTATCCTACCGTCAGCTCACACATTCAATCGGGGCTTGTCAATGCCTACTTGGAAAGTGGCTGGTTGCCGGAATGGGCCTCACCGGGGCACCGGGGCTGCATGGTCGGCAACAACTCTGCCTCGGTGGTGGCCGATGCCTACCTCAATGGCATACGTGGCTATGATGCTGAAACGCTTTGGAAAGCCGTAGTCCACGGAGCCAACGGCGTTCACCCAACCGTCAGCTCCACCGGCCGACTGGGGTACGACTACTATAATCGACTGGGTTATGTACCCTACAATGTCCATATTAATGAGAACGTAGCGCGCACCTTAGAATATGCCTATGCCGACTGGTGCATTTATGAGTTTGGAAAAGCCCTTGGCAAGAGCAAGAAGGAGTTAGCACCTTTCCGCAAACGTGCGCTCAACTACCGCAACGTGTTTGATCCGGAAACGAGACTTATGCGCGGCCGTAATCAGGACGGTTCTTTTCAGAAGCCGTTCAATCCCTTGAAATGGGGCGACGCTTTCACTGAGGGTAATAGTTGGCATTACACATGGAGCGTATTTCACAATCCCAAAGATCTCATAAACCTAATGGGAGGTCCCAGCCAATTCTGTGAAATGCTTGACTCCGTATTTAATCTTCCCCCCATTTTCGACGACAGTTACTATGGACAAGTCATACATGAGATTCGCGAGATGCAAATCATGAACATGGGCAACTACGCTCACGGCAATCAGCCTGTTCAGCATGCCATTTATCTCTACGACTATGCGGGACAGCCCTGGAAGGCCCAGTACTGGATACGCGAGGTGATGGACCGCCTCTACAATGCCCATCCCGATGGCTATTGCGGCGATGAGGACAATGGCCAGACCTCAGCCTGGTATGTCTTCTCCGCCATGGGCCTTTATCCCGTTTGCCCTGGTTCCGGACAGTATGCACTTGGAACTCCTTATTTTAAATGGATGCGGATCCATCTCGAAAACGGCAACAACGTGACTATCTCTGCGCCCGATTGTTCCAAAGCAAACCGCTATGTCTCCTCGCTCTTTCTTAACGGTCAAGCATACGACAAGAACTATGTCGGCATATCCGTCCTGAAAGCCGGTGCAGATCTTCAGTATCGACTCAGTAGTGAGCCCAATCGTTCACGTGGCACCTCCACTCAGGCCGCGCCTTACTCTTTTGCTGACGAACGCTGAAAACAGTCGCCCTGTGTCTTATACTGAATGAGAGAACTGTCTTAACGCTCAGGGTAGACGGGATTCATACATTCCGCAGGCACTTTGCCTTCACGCTGTAATCGCATTGCGTCTACGCCGTAAACGCATCGCCTTTACACCGTAATCGCATCGCCTCTACACCGTAGACGCAATGCGATTACGGCGTAGAGGGAAAGCGACCTCATCCAAAGGACTGATACAAACATGAAAATGGACTATTCACACCCTACTTCCGACTTCGTTGAACACATCGATATCCACACCCTGCTGCCCCAGCAGGAGCCCTTCGTCATGGTAGATACCCTTACCTATTACGACAGCACCACCGTAAAAACCCGTACAAGCCTCAAAGCTGATAATGTCTTCATGCACGATAACGACTTAGCAACCGCGGGGATGATAGAGAACATTGCGCAGACCTGTGCCGCAAGAATCGGCTATGTCAACAATTACATTCTCCGAAAAGGCGGGCAGATCGGCGTCATCGCAAACGTAAGAAAGCTGAAGGTTTTTGGTCATCCGCATGTAGGATCCATGATTGAAACAACGGTCAGCATCCAAGCCGAGGCGTTAGGTATGACGCTTGCAAACGCCACCATTGAGGAAAACGGCAAACTACTTGCCAAAACACAAATCAAATTGGCCATAAACGAAGCGAGACCGCTATGATGAACATCTTGAAAAACCTGCTCTATAAGATAGACAGCAACGAAGCGAGCCACGACAACACCATCTTCCATATTGCCCTGATCAAAGACAGTTGGATTTACCGTGCCCACTTCCCTGGCAATCCAGTCACGCCGGGAGTATGCATCGTGCAGACCGCCCTTGAGCTGCTTGAACAAATCATTAATTGTGAGCTTGAGATAACGGAAGTGAAAGACATAAGATTCCTACACATCCTTTCGCCTGTGGCCTGCCCTAAAGTGGACTTTGTTTTCACAACCATCATTAACACCGGAGGAGACATCAGCACAATGGTGAATGTAATGAAAAATAACACCACTTTCGCGCAACTCTCCTTCACAGCAAGAAACATCCCAAACAAAGAAGCGAAATAACCCATACATGATAACGAAACGAATAAAAGAGGTATAAAAATAGTAACAATTTATTTGTAGTTTAGAAAACTTACCTTACCTTTGCCACATAAAACAGAAAACTAAAGTAATCTATTATGTCCGATGAAATTGAAGTAAAAGAGCTCAGCGACGTCGTTGTGCGCTTCTCAGGTGACTCTGGCGACGGCATGCAGCTTGCAGGCAACATCTTCTCCACCATCTCAGCGACGGTGGGGAATGGTATTTCCACCTTCCCCGACTATCCTGCCGACATCCGTGCCCCGCAGGGATCGCTGACCGGCGTGAGTGGCTTCCAAGTACATATCGGCGAAGGCAAAGTCTTCACGCCGGGCGACGAGTGTGACGTGCTCGTAGCTATGAACGCTGCTGCCCTGAAGACCCAGTACAAATACGCCAAGCCAACAGCAACCATCATCATCGATACCGACTCTTTTGGACCCAAAGACCTCAGCAAGGCACAGTTCAAAACCGACGACTACCTCCAGGAAATGGGCATCGATCCCGATCGTGTGGTAGCCTGCCCCATCACCAAGATGGTGAAGGAATGTCTCAAGGATGAGGACATGGACAACAAGAGCATTCTCAAATGCCGCAACATGTTCGCCCTGGGACTGGTGTGCTGGCTCTTCAACCGCGATCTCGAACTGGTCAACAATTTCCTCCATGAGAAGTTTGCCAAGAAGCCGGCCGTGGCGGAAGCCAACATCAAAGTGGTGAAAGCCGGCCACGACTACGGTGCCAACACCCACGCCTCCACGCCTTTCACGACCTACCGTATTGAGACCAAACAGAAAGAGCCTGGCCGATATATGGACATTACGGGCAACAAAGCCACAGCCTATGGCCTCATCGCCGCTGCCGAGAAAGCGGGCCTGAAGCTCTATCTCGGCTCCTACCCCATTACTCCCGCCACAGACATCCTGCACGAATTGTCGAAGCACAAGAGTCTCGGCGTTATCACCGTGCAGGCGGAAGATGAGATTTCAGCCTGTTCGTCGGCCATCGGCGCAGCTTTCGCCGGCGCGCTGGCCTGTACTTCCACTTCCGGCCCTGGCATCTGCCTGAAGAGCGAGGCCATGAACCTTGCCGTCATCGACGAGCTGCCCTTGGTCATCGTCGATGTACAGCGTGGCGGTCCCTCTACGGGTCTGCCCACGAAGAGTGAGCAGACCGACCTGCTTCAGGTGCTCTACGGCCGCAACGGCGAGAGCCCTATGCCCGTCATCGCCGCCACCAGCCCTACTGACTGCTTTGATGCCGCCTTCATGGCCGCGAAGATAGCACTGGAACACCTCACCCCCGTAGTGTTGCTCACCGACGCGTTCATCGCCAACGGCTCAGCAGCATGGAAACTCCCCGACATCAACACAATGCCGGAGATCCATCCACACTATGCGCCCGCTGACCAGAAATACAAATACACTCCTTACCTGCGCGACCCTGAGACCATGGCACGCTACTGGGCCATCCCTGGGCAAGAAGGCTATGAGCACATCCTCGGCGGCCTGGAAAAAGACGGTAAGACCGGTTCCATCTCCACAGAGCCCGATAATCACAATGTCATGGATCACCTGAGGTCGGAGAAAGTAGCACTTATCAATGTCCCTGACCTCAAAGTGGAGGGCGACAAGGATGATGCCGACCTGCTCATCGTAGGCTTCGGATCCACCTATGGCCACCTGCGCGCCACAATGAACCAACTGAGACAGAGAGGCAGAAAGGTGGCACTGGCACAATTCAAGTATGTCAATCCCTTGCCTAAGAATACGGCAGAAGTGCTTCTCCGCTATCCAAAAGTGGTGGTGGCGGAGCAGAACCTCGGACAGCTCGCGGCACTGCTCCGCATCCGGGTCAACGGTTTCACGCCCTATCAATACAATGAGGTAAAGGGACAGCCATTCAACGTCAGTGACTTGGTAGAGCATTTTGAACACCTTATCACTCATGAAGTGGACAACAGCGGCGACTATTTCAACAAATTAGTATTGTAAGGCCAAGAGTCCAATGGTTCAATCATATACAGCAATGGAATATACAGCAAGCGATTATAAGAAAGGCCAGCCCCGTTGGTGTCCAGGGTGTGGCGACCACAGCTTTTTAGCAAGCATGCAGAAAGCTATGGTAGAACTCGGAGTGGCACCTTACGAGACAGCTGTCATCAGCGGCATCGGTTGTTCAAGCCGTCTGCCTTACTACGTGAGCACCTATGCCATGCAAACGATCCACGGCCGCGCGGCTGCAGTGGCAACGGGAGCCAAGGTTGTCAATCCCACACTCACCATCTGGCAGATCAGTGGTGACGGCGACGGGCTCGCCATCGGAGGCAACCACTTCATCCACGCCATGAGGCGTAATATTGACCTCAACATAATCCTCCTCAACAACCGCATCTACGGGCTCACAAAAGGACAGTACTCCCCAACCTCACCGCGTGGCTTCGTTTCCAAGTCGTCACCCTATGGCACGGTGGAGGATCCTTTCCGTCCCGCAGAGCTGTGCTTCGGGGCAAGAGGACGATTCTTTGCCCGCTCGGTGGCATCCGACAGCCCAGAGACCATAAAGATTCTCAAGGCAGCCTGCCATCACAAGGGCGCCGCCGTGTGTGAGATCCTGCAAAACTGCATGATCTTCAACAACGGTGCCTACGACCCCATCTACACTCGGGAAGGGCGCAGCAAGCATGCCATCTATGTAGAGGACGGCAAGCCTCTCGTCTTCGGAGAGCACAACGAGTACGGCCTCGTCCAAGAAGGATTCGGGCTGAAAGTCGTTGAAATAGGCAAAG
This sequence comes from Hallella multisaccharivorax DSM 17128, assembly GCF_000218235.1. Lineage (GTDB taxonomy): Bacteria > Bacteroidota > Bacteroidia > Bacteroidales > Bacteroidaceae > Prevotella > Prevotella multisaccharivorax. Next base: position 2,210,581 of record NZ_GL945017.1, read on the forward strand.
ACGGTTACACCCTGGACGATATACTCGTTCACGACAGCCACAACCCAGACAACACCTTGCAGCTTAAGCTGGCCATGATGGACAACGAGCACGGCTTCCCTGTAGCTCTCGGAGTGATCAGAGATGTGGAGGCTCCCACTTATGAACAAGCTCTCAACGATCAGATAGAAGAAGTGAAAGCAAAGAAAAAATACCACAACTTCACGGAACTTCTTGAAACAAACGACATCTGGGAAGTGAAATAACCGACAAGAAATGTCATGCAGGAGCGACTCTTCAGAGCCGCTCCTGTTTTTATTGAATACCACCCCACTCAAACAAAACGGCAGCGGATGATTCAAAATATAAAAATAATGTGTAACTTTGCACGTAACTATTTAATTATTTCCGCAAGATATCGTGAACTCTCACAAGGCATATATTTTAGTTCTCTTTTTGTCGTTGATAGTGGTGCTTCCGACACATGCCGTCCTCAAGGAACGCAATATTGGGGGAACGCTGGCCATGCTCCGCATAGAGCTCACCCATTACCACAACAAGTTGGAGAAACAGTCGGGGGCCCAAAGGGAACAACGGGAGCAGGTGATGCAGCAGCTCATCGCCACGATGAACAACAGCCAGCAGAATGCCATCATGCTCTACTCGCAGAAGAGCGGCAATGTGTTCGATCTCACCTATGCGTGCCATGAGGCCACGGAACAATACAAGGGCTTCAAAGAGACCGTAGGTCCCTTCCGCACTTACGTGGAGGAAGTCAACACCGAGATAGCGCGCTACGACAGTCTCATCACCGATCTCAGCTCGATGTACGTCAACGCATTGACGCCTAAAGAGAACATCGACCGCAACGTTTGTCTTACGCTCGCTGTGAACATTCGCCGCACTCTCAACTACAATAAGCAGCAGAGCCAGCAATATATCAATATATACTACCATACAGAAGCACGCTTGAAAAGCCTCAATGACTATGCCAACAAGCGCTATGCCGAGATACAGGCAAGTATATTCACCAACAATGGCGAAAACTTCCTGACCATGCTGCGGAACTTTAAGCATGAGTTGAAGGAAACCGGTGAGACGGTAATTGAGAAATATAAGCCCACCAAGAATTTTCACTCAGACTGGGATAGCCGCATCATCATTCTCCTTTTAGCACTCATTCTATTCTACGGCATCATCGCCGCGGCACTCTCCTACCTCTTTATTGGCTTCATTGTAACACGGCTCATGAAGAAGAATAAAACCGACTTTATTCTCCATTTGCTTTTCGGCTCCGAAGGCGGCAACAAAGCCAAAGATAACTTCCGCGCCAAGCGATTCTGTATCATTCTCGCAGCCACTGTGATCACCTTCGCGGCTGTCGTGGGAATGGTGAAAGCCACAATTGAGCAGAACTTCCTCTCCATGGCTTCCGGACTGCTTGTAGAGTACGCATGGCTCATGGCAGTCGTCCTGCTGTCTCTCCTTATCCGTCTCGACGGCAAACAGATACGGCACGGACTTAGTATCTATATGCCTATCATGGTGATGTGCTTCATCGTGATCTTCTTCCGCATTGTGCTCATCCCCAATATCCTTACCGACCTCGTAATGCCACCTCTGCTTCTCATCTTTACCGTGTGGCAATGGATTGCACTAAGGAGAAATATCAAACTGTTGCCAGCCTCAGACACGTTTTATGCATGGGTATCGTTTATCGTATTCCTTGCCAGCGATGTAGCGTCAATGGTGGGCTATACCCTGCTGTCGGTAGAGTTTTTGATTTGGTGGACCATGCAACTCACTTGCATACTCACGATTGCCTGCGCCTCTGACCTGCTCAAACAATACGGCAATAACTCTAAACGCAAGTTCTTCGATGAGGACACTCCGGTGAGCCGTACATGGTTCTTCAGACTGATTTACACGGCTGTTCTTCCTATCCTCGGCACGGTGTCTATCCTCATCAGTATCTATTGGGCCGCTGACGTGTTCAATCTCAGCGACACCTCGCTCTCACTTTTCAACCGCCCATTGGTCAATACTGATAAGTTTGCCTTCAGCATCATGCGTGCTGTTCAAGCTGCCGCACTCTTTTTCATTGCCAAATACATCAACCATGTTTCCCTGCACACCCTGCACTACCAGCTTACCCTGCGGGAAGAGCGAAAGGCGGAAGAGGAAAAGCGTAAACCCAGTGCGCAGACGGTGGCCAGTCACACTGCTATATGGCGTAATCTCATACAAGTTGTCATCTGGGGCGCATGGTTACTCATTACGCTGACCATCTTCCACATCGACAATTCATGGATCGTCGCCATCTCCGCAGGCCTGTCCACCGGTATCGGATTCGCCATGAAGGATATTCTTGAAAATCTTTACTACGGCATCTCGCTGATGGCCGGACGCATCAAAGTGGGTGACTACATCTCCATTGACGGTACAAAGGGTACAGTTAGAAACATCAGCTACACATCTACCACGGTGGAAGCACTCGACGGATCAGTCATAGCCTATCAGAATTCGCAGCTCTTCTCAAAGAACTACAAGAACCTGACGCGCAACCATGGCAATGTTCTCTCCATCATTCCCGTTGGCGTATCTTACGGATCAAAAGTCCCGGAGGTTAAACAGATTATTGACGAGGCCGTTGTAAAGCTCAATAAGGCCGGATATATCAAGTACATCAAATCGGTACTTGCAGGCTTCGGCGATAATTCCATCGACTTCAAAATCCTGGCGTGGGTTGACTCGCGCAAACAGACCTACGCTGAAGGCGACATTATGGAGGCGGTCTACAATGCCTTTAACGACAAGCAGATAGAGATCCCATTTCCACAGCGTGACATTCACATCGTGTCGGATACAGCACATCTCGTCAAAGCCGAGCCGTCGAAAATACAGCATGCGGACTCGGAAAGTGAAGCTGAGGACATGATTGCAAAAAAGTAATGAAAAACTACGAAGCAATAGAAAAACATGACAATAGATAATAAGAAGACACTCATTGCAGGCCCCTGCGTCATCGAGTCAGAAGAACTCTTGGACATTGTCGCCAGCGAGCTTGTAGGGATTAACCGCCGTCTCGGCACCGACATCATCTTCAAAGCGAGTTTCGACAAAGCCAACCGCACAAGCCTGCACTCTTTCCGCGGCCCAGGAATAGATAAAGGTCTTCAGATGCTCTCTGACATAAAGTCAAAATATGGCTTGCGCCTCACCACCGACATTCACGAATCGTGGCAAGCAAAACCCGTAGGAGAGGTGGTCGACGTCATACAGATACCTGCCTTTCTATGCCGACAAACCGACCTGCTCGTGGAAGCAGCAAAAACTGGTAAGGTCGTCAACATCAAAAAAGCACAGTTCCTTTCAGGAAAAGACATGCGCTATCCCTATGAGAAAGCCATGGAAAGTGGGGCCAGCGAAGTATGGCTCACAGAGCGAGGTAACAGCTTCGGCTACAATAATCTTGTTGTCGACTTCCGCAATATCCCTGACATGAGAGAGATCACCTCAACCGTTATCATGGACTGTACTCACAGTGTGCAGCGCCCCTCTGCAGGCGAAGGCAAAACGGTTGGCGATCGTCGTTTTGTGCCGTCTATGGCTCTTGCCGCCAAGGCTTTTGGCGCAACAGGCTTTTTCTTCGAGGTACATCCAGATCCCGATAAAGGTCTTTCCGACGCCGCAAACATGTTAGAGCTCAACAAGCTTGAGCCGTTAATAAAAAAACTGATCAATGACTTCGACTGAGATGCGTTATCTTCCTGACAATGCCTATCGGTTCTTAAACCAATCCTCAAAAAAGAAAAAGGAATGCCAACAAATACTCCAGAGGAAAGACTGACACACGTTACAAGCTATGCGTCACAGTGCTTACACGATGAGGCACAGGCTATTCTCAAACTCCTACCACAGCTCGATAATAACTTCGAGAAAGCCGTAGAATTAATGTATCACTGCCATGGAAAAGTCATCGTGACAGGTGTAGGGAAGAGCGGCAACATTGGCGCAAAGATCGCAGCCACACTTGCTTCTACAGGCACACCGGCCTTTTTCATCAATCCTCTCGACGCCTATCACGGTGATCTTGGTGCAATGACATCTGACGATGTAGTGCTCGCCATCAGCAATTCCGGCCAAACCGATGAACTTCTGCGCTTCATCCCCATTCTTCTTCATATGCATGTGCCCATCATTGGCATGAGCCGTAACCCCGAGTCACTGCTTGCCAAATATTCCACTGTCCACGTGAAGGTCTTTGTAGACCATGAGGCATGCCCACTTAACCTGGCTCCGACAAGCTCCACGACGGCAGCTTTAGCTATGGGCGACGCACTGGCAGTAGCATTAATGCAGGTGAGAGATTTCAAGCCACGTGACTTTGCGCAGTTCCATCCTGGCGGCGAGCTGGGTAAACGCTTGCTGACAACTGCCGAAGACGTGATGCGCACCGATGACCTTCCCATCATTCCACAAGAGATGCACTTAGGCAAAGCCATCATCGAAGTGTCGAGAGGAAAGCTTGGACTCGGTGTGTCGCTCAACGAAGATCAGACAATAGCCGGCATCATTACCGACGGTGACATCCGGCGAGCCATGGAGCGGTGGCAAGCTGAGTTCTTCAATCACACAGTTGCCGACATCATGACACGGGAGCCGAAGACGGCCATGCCTACAACAAAAGTCTCGGAAATCCAACGAATCATGCACAAATATAAAATCCATTCCGTGCTGGTGCGTGATAGAGAAAAGCATCTTTTGGGCATTGTCGACAGCTACGCTTCTTCCATGCTCTGAATCTTCATAAGAGAACCATGAAGTCATTCAACAGGATAATCGTCGCTCTTTTCTTCATATTCATCACTTGTTTGTCACATGCTCAAAGCAGCGACTCCCTCATCGTACACTACCTTGAGCAGTGTGGTGTCAACTTTTCCCATAACAACAGCGTGACGCTGCTTATGAACGGACAGGAAAAATTCGACGACCTTTTCAAAGCCATCAGCCAGGCACGGTCATCGATCCACATGGAGTATTTCAATTTCCGCAACGATTCTATCAACCACGAGCTCATCACCCGCCTTGCTCAAAAGGTAAAGGAAGGCGTTGAAGTGCGTTTGCTTTTCGACGGTTTTGGAAACATCTCCAACAATAGTCCGATGCGTAGAAAAGACCTCAAAAGAATACGGGAGACGGGTATCGACATCAGAGAATTTAACCCCGTGAAGTTTCCCTGGCTTGACGATATTTGGAGTCGGGACCACCGGAAAATCGTGGTCATCGACGGTCTGGTCGCTTACACGGGGGGCATGAACGTGGCAGACTATTACATCAAGGGCACCAACAAGGTTGGGTCATGGCACGATATGCACTGCCGTATCCAAGGCTCTGAAGTCAATACCCTGCAAATGATCTTTCTCAAGATGTGGAACAAAGTCACCAAACAACATATTGGAGGAGACAAATATTTCAAGGGATATGACACTGATAACTATTTCCAGGGACTGAAACCAGACACCTGTAAGAGCGCTGGACATAAGACGGTAGGTATCATCAACCGTGAGCCACACACCTCAAATAAGATTATCCGCGAGTTCTACACCCATGCTATCCGCTACGCACAGGACAGCATCAAACTCATCAATCCCTATTTCACGCTTAATCACAAGATCAAGAGAGCACTGAAAGATGCCGTCAGACGTGGCGTAAAGGTTGAGATCATGCTGTCCGTGAGAAGCGATATACCGCTGACCCCTGATTGCGGTTTTTACAACGCTCACCAACTCATGAAACACGGATGCACCATTTGGATGTACAAGCCGGGCTTCCATCACACGAAAATCATAATGGTTGACGGAAAGTTCTGCACCGTGGGATCAGCCAATCTCAACGCCCGCAGCCTCTCATGGGACTATGAGGAGAATGCTGTCATTATTGATCCATGCACTACAAGACAGCTGGACCGCCTTTTTGATTCAGAGAAGAAAGACTCTTTCCTACTTACTCCCGCAACATGGAACCGATGGCGGACATGTGGTGACAAATTCCGCGGATGGTTCGCACACCTGCTGGCGCCATTTCTCTAAAGTAAGTAAAAAGCGTTCCCCTTACAGCTTCACGCTGCTGATATCCACTAATTTGTTGACAATGGCATAGATAGTCAGCCCAGCGGCAGAGTGGATCTGCAATTTCTTCGCGATATTACGCCGATGCGTGATGACGGTATTGACAGAGATAAAGAGATGCTCGGCAATCTCCTTGTTTGACATCCCCTGTACAAGGGAGATGATAACATCTTTCTCACGTTCGCTGAGAGCCCCATCCGATGCTTTCCCGATGATATTACTGATATTCATGCTCACATCACTTTGCCTCGACTTACGCTCCAACAGCCGGACGGCAGGAATGAATATCTGCTCCTCCACGGCAGCATGCTGCTGCAGCCATTCCTCACAGTTGTAGATATCGTAGAGAGTCGCCGTGAGCTGGTTGTTGCTCAGACCATCGGAAGGCAAGTATTTGATAATGATATTTTTCAACTCAGCCAACCTGCGGTCGGTGGCAGAGTGATGCTTGGAATACGTCTGAACATCATAACCATCGGGCTGTTCGCCACGCTCAAGTGCTTCCACATAAGGAAAGACCGTCTTCTCCTCATACTGCATGTGGCTTCTGATTGAATGCTCATATTCCTTATACAACTTGAGGATAAGCTTTGCCAGACTGTCCGTTTCATCAAGAGCCTCCTCTAATTCCCTGCGAATTGAAGGCAATTGAAAACCAAGGAAATATTCGTGGCTTGCCTTAAGGTAATGAAGCAATGTAGGGACAGAGATGTTAGAGGCATTCTCAAAATAATAGGATCCATTCACCGTAAAATTGACAACGGCAAGAAAAGTGTAGGTATCTACTTGCTCATCGCGGCAGACTTCTTCCACGGTCTTGTCGCCAAAGCCGAGGTTAATGCCGAACGAACCAAGACTCTGAAGCACAGCATAGTTGTCGCTAATAATATTGATGAGCTTGTCCTCAGGCTCATACATCTTCTGATCTTTCATAATTCACCATTGATAATAACCGTCTACAAGTGCCACCGATAACCCCTTTTAGCCCTTTGAGGAGTAGAGATAAATCCTGGTACGCCACCACCTCCTGCCACGCCACGGTATTGTGCCCAACGGTCTCGGATGCGAGTAACGTAATCCACAGTCTCCATGCCACGCATATAGCCATAGCGTACTACAGGGTCGTTGTAGTATTGTGGCTGTTGAAGTTTCAGCACAAACTCTGACACATCACCCCATCTTAGCGGGTCACGGCCGTGTTTCCGTGCCAAAGCCATGGCGTCACGCACGTGATTGGTACCACCGTTATAACTCGCGAGCTGATACCATACCCGCTCAGCGGCGGGTACGTCGGCGAAATGACCACCCAACTCCTGCATATATTTGGCCGATGCGGCGATGTTTTCCTCCGGACTGAAAAGCGAGGCCCGCGAGAGGCCCACATGGTCAGCCGTGCTTGGCATGATCTGCATCAGGCCACACGCACCCGCCCACGACCGGGCGTTAGGGTCAAAAGTTGATTCCTGATAACACTGCGCGGCCATGAGGCGCCAGTCAAGGCGCGCAAGGGGAGCATACATCATGAAATATTTGTCGTATCGCGAGATGATGCCCTTAGAGCGATCAAGCAATGGCGAGAAGATATGACGACGAACACTGGCTGTGGACAGCAGGAACGACTCCTCACGGCGAGTCGCTGCCACATACTCTTTCTTAAACCATGCATCAATACTTTTTGCCAGCTCCTGATTGCCGACATTCACAGCCCATCCATGCTTCAGCGAGTCCACCTTCACCCTGGTATAATCCACGCCCTTTACTGTATCGGGCAGCTGCAATGTCACGATATCGGCATCACCGGCCTTGATTTTGCGCACCACTTCGGCAGTATCTCTGCAGACATCCACACGAAGCGACACCCCTAACCTCTCCGCATACTTCTGACATAAAAGATATTGCAAGCCCATGCCATGTCCATGATAGTCATAATAAGTCTCGGGCCCCGAGAGCGTAGCAATGATCAACTCCCCATTACTTACAATGTCGTTAAGGCCAAAATTACTGTTTTGGGGAATTGAATCATTGACCAGCGGCGTGCCCCATGGCGTCATCTCCACGGTCTTCTTCTCTTGACAGGATGCCGAAAAAAGCAACGCAAAGAGTGTAATTATGCTGATAATATGAAACTTCATAAACTATTTAGGCACAAAATTACTAACTTTATTGGAGATATAGGCAAAAATGGGTACTTTTGCAAGGATTATTTGTAAAAGAGAATAGCAGAGAAGCAAATAAGACAGATATCAATATAGGACATTACATATTTAGCTATGCTAAGAATTGCCATCCAATCAAAAGGCCGTCTCTACGACGACAGCATGAATCTCCTCGCAGAGGCTGACATCAAAGTCAATCCCAGTAAGCGCACTCTTCTGGTCCAAAGCTCCAACTTCCCCTTGGAAGTACTCTTCCTGCGCGATGACGATATTCCCCAAAGTGTAGCCAGCGGTGTGGCCGACATCGGCATCGTGGGCGAAAACGAGTTTGAAGAGCGCCAGGAAGACGCACAGGTTATCGACCGCCTTGGTTTCTCCAAATGCCGCCTGTCGCTGGCTATACCAAAGAGCATCCATTACCAAGGGCTCGAGTGGTTCGACGGCAAGAAAATCGCCACGAGCTATCCTGGCATCCTGCGCAGATTTCTAAATAAAAACAACATACATGCCGACATACATGTCATCACCGGATCGGTAGAAATAAGCCCCGGCATTGGTCTTGCCGACGCTATCCTTGACATTGTCAGCAGCGGTTCAACGCTTGTCCACAACAACCTGAAAGAAGTGGAGACCATCATCCAAAGCGAGGCTCTGCTCATCGGCAACTGGCAGATGGATGAAGAAAAACACAACATTCTCAACGAGATGCTCTTCCGTTTCAAGGCGGTCAGGTCGGCACAAGACAAGAAGTACGTCATGATGAATGCGCCCAAGGACAAGATCGCCGATATCACGGCCGTACTGCCCGGCATCAAGAGCCCCACCATCATTCCACTCTCCGACCCTAACTGGTGCGCCATCCACACTGTGCTTGATGAGAAGCGGTTCTGGGAAATCATCAATAAACTCAAAGAGCTTGGCGCACAGGGCATCCTCGTGAGCCCTATTGAGAAAATGATATTATAAGTACACAACGAGCAATGAACATTATCAAATATCCTCCAAAAACAGGATGGCAGGCCATCGTTGAGCGACCTCACATGGATTTCTCCCAGCTCAACGAGACCGTCTCAACGGTGCTCAGGGACATCAGGGAGCATGGCGACGAAGCCGTGAAACGCTATGAAGAGAAGTTCGACCATGCCCGTCTGGCCTCACTTCAAGTCACCGGACAAGAGATGGAAGAGGCCATGAACAGCATCTCTGCCGACCTGAAAGCAGCCTTGGAGCTGGCCCACCACAACATTGCGGTCTTCCACCAGGCACAGCAGTTTAAAGGTGAACGCGTCACCACTTGCAGAGGCGTGACCTGCTGGCAGAAGAGCATTGCCATCGAGAAGGTAGGACTCTACATCCCCGGTGGCACCGCGCCCCTCTTCTCCACCGTGCTCATGCTCGCTACACCTGCCAAGATAGCCGGATGCCGCGAAATCGTACTGTGCACGCCACCCGACAAGCATGGAAAAGTGAATCCGGCCATTCTCGCAGCAGCCAGAACAGCCGGTGTCAGTAAAATCTATAAGGCAGGTGGTGTTCAGGCTATTGGTGCCATGGCCTATGGCACTGAAACAGTACCCAAGGTTTACAAGATCTTCGGCCCAGGCAACCAGTTCGTCATGACTGCCAAGCAACAGGTGAGCCTGCACGATGTTGCCATCGACATGCCCGCAGGGCCCAGCGAAGTGTGTGTAGTGGCTGATCAGACCTCCAATCCTGTTTATGTGGCTGCTGACCTTCTCTCACAGGCAGAGCACGGCACTGACTCACAGGTGATTCTCATTACGACTTCCGAGAAAATGCTCGACGAGGTGAGCCAGGAAGTGGAGAGCCAGCTCGCACGGCTTCCGCGCAGAGAGATCGCCGCGCAAACGCTGACCAACTCCAAGCTTGTCCTCGTACATGACAAGGAGGAAGCCATGGAGCTCTGCAACCTCTATGCACCCGAGCACCTCATCCTATCTACAGACGACTACAACCAGCTTGCAGAGAAGGTCGTCAACGCAGGAAGTGTCTTCCTGGGACAGTGGGCATGCGAGAGCGCGGGCGACTATGCCAGCGGCACCAACCACACCCTGCCAACCCACCAATACGCGCTTGCCTATAATGGCGTCAACCTTGACAGCTATAACCGAAAGGTGACTTTTCAGCATCTCACCGAAGACGGCATCCGCAGCATTGGACAGACTGTTGTCACCATGGCCGAGAACGAGCAGTTAGAAGCTCATGCCAACGCCATGAGATTGAGAATGAACAACTTATAAACGCCCACATTCATGAGACAACTCCACGATTTAGTCAGACCCAACATTTGGCGACTCGCACCCTATAGCTCTGCCCGCAGCGAATACAGCGGTCACGAGGCACATGTCTTTCTTGACGCTAATGAGAATCCCTACAACACCCTGTTGAATCGCTATCCGGACCCATTGCAGACGGAAGTGAAACAGAGGCTCTCCAAATATAAGCAGGTGCCGCCCGAATGCATTTTCTTAGGCAATGGCTCCGACGAGGCCATCGATCTCGTCTACCGGATCTTCTGTCGTCCACAGGTAGACAATGTGGTAGCCATAGAGCCTACTTACGGCATGTACAAGGTTTGCGCCGACATCAACGACGTGGCTTACAAGCCTGTGCTGCTCGACGAGCACTACCAGTTGAACGCCGACCGCCTTCTCGCAGCCTGTGACAAGCACACCAAGGTGGTGTGGCTGTGTTCGCCCAACAATCCATCGGGCAACAACCTGCAGGTAACTGAGGTTGAGAAAGTGCTGAGCCGGTTCGACGGCATCATCGTCATCGACGAGGCCTACAGCGACTTCTCCACCGTCCCCACCTTCAGACGCCGACTCGCCGAGTTCCCCAACCTCATTGTGCTCAACACCATGAGCAAGGCATGGGGGTGCGCAGCCATCCGCTTAGGCATGGCATTCGCCGACAAAGAGATCATTGGGCTTTTCAATAAGGTAAAATACCCCTACAATGTCAACCAGCTCACACAGCGGCAGGCACTTGAGGAGCTTGACAACATCGAGGCTGTTGAAAAGTGGGTCAGCCTCATCCTCTTAGAGCGCAAGCGCATGCTGCAGGCCTTCAAAGAGCTGCCTGTCTGCAAAGAGGTGTTTCCCACCGATGCAAACTTCTTTCTTGCCAGGATGACCGACGCGCAGGGCATCTACGATTACTTGGTAGGGAAAGGCATCATTGTCAGGAACCGCACGCATATCAAGCTCTGCAACGACTGCCTGCGCGTCACAATCGGCACCAAAACCGAGAATGCAGAACTGCTGAGCGCCTTGAGAGAAATGCAGGCCTAAAGCACGGAAAAATATTTCATCAACCAAGTTTCTAAAACCATTACGGCGCAGCGGCAATTCCACTGCGCCGTAATGGTTTTGTCTCTACACCGTAAACGCATTGCCTCTACACCGTAAACGCGATGCCATTACACCGTAAACGCATTGCCTCTACACCGTAAACGCATTGCCATTACACCGTAGAGGGAATCGCTAAAAAATAAGAGCCATATCGTGACTTCCTATCTACGGTTTTACAAGCGTGCCAATCTCCTCTCCGTCAATGACTTTACGAAGATTGCCAACAACATCCATATTGAATACATAAATGGGCAGATGATTATCCTGACACATGCAGATGGCTGTGAGGTCCATCACCTTCAGGCCACGCTCCAACACTTCATGGTAAGAAATCTCATTGAACTTCCTCGCCGTGGGGTCCTTTTCCGGATCCGCCGTGTAAACGCCATCCACACGCGTACCCTTGAGCATCACATCAGCCTCAATCTCTATGCCGCGGAGCGAGGAGCCCGTATCAGTCGTGAAATAAGGGTTGCCGGTACCAGCCGAGAAAATGCAAACATAGCCGGCCAGAAGCGCCTCAATGGCTTTCCACTTATTATAGAATTCGCCGATAGGCTCCATACGAATGGCCGTCATTACCTTGTTTTCCACGCCTATAGCTCCTAATGCCGAGCTCAGGGCCAACGAATTAATCACCGTGGCGCACATGCCCATCTGGTCACCTTTCACACGGTCGAAGCCTTTCTGCGAGCCACTGAGTCCACGGAAAATGTTGCCGCCGCCGATGACGACACCTATTTCCACGCCCATATCGTGGATCTCCTTGATCTGAGCCGCGTAGTCAGCCAACCGCTGAGGATCAATGCCAAAACCTTGATGTCCCATCAGGCTCTCGCCGGAGAGCTTAAGCAGGATTCTTTTAAAACGAGCCATAATATTCTTATTTTAAATGCTATATGATGTTTCCTGCGCACAAAGATAAGTTTTTTTTGTGTGAATGACCTGCATGAGCGACCACTTTCTTTCCTTTTCTGATGACAATTCCTCGAAATGAAGCTGTCGAGGCCCGCCGTTCAAAGAACAGAATTATTTAAAACACATTAACAGAATGCTTTTTTATTGCTTAATCATATCATTTGTAAGAAGTTAGGATGAGGTCCTCCACCACAGTCAGAAAAAATGATTTGCAGCATCGCCAAAAAATATGTAGTTTTGCAGATGCCTTTTCATGAGAAAGGACAAGATGATAGAGGACAATCTACATCCACCAAGTTGAACGAAATGAAAGCAAAAGAAGACTCCCGATGGCTGAAAGCACTGACATTGATTCGTCAAAATGTCACTGGGCAGATTTACGATACGTGGTTCAAGCCCATTGTCTTTGAGCACTTCGATGAGGCTCAAAGGATGATCCTCGTGCAGGTACCCAGTCCTTTCGTCTACGAATACTTAGAAGAGAACTTCGTCGACCTCCTTACCAAGGTGCTCTATGAGTGTTTTGGCCCTAAGATTCATTTGTCTTATCGTGTCGTTGTGGACAAAGAGGGCAAAGATAGTGGCGGCACAGAGACCGTGTGGTCGGAGCCGGCCAACGGTGTCAAGCAACAGCCGCTTCAACGGGGCAACCAAAGTCCGACCCCCCTTGATGCCGCTCAACCTCAAGCACTCGACCCACAACTCAATCCTCATCTCACTTTTGCCAACTATATTGAGGGAGACAGCAACAAGCTTCCCCGCTCTGTGGGACAGTCTATCGCCGAGCATCCAGGCACAATGCAGTTCAATCCGATGTTCATTTATGGACCGTCAGGATGCGGAAAGACACACCTCATCAATGCTATAGGCATGCGTACCAAGGAGCTTTATCCGCAGAAGCGCGTGCTCTATATATCTGCACGGCTGTTTCAGGTCCAATACAGCAATGCCGTGTTGCAGAACACGGTTAACTCTTTCATCGCCTTTTACCAGACCATCGACATGCTTATTGTCGACGACATTCAGGAATGGATGGGAAAGACGGGCACGCTGAATACATTTTTCCACATCTTTAATAATCTCTTCCGCAATGGCAAGCGCATTATCCTCGCTTCCGACCGTCCACCGGTAGACCTCAAGGATATGCCCGACCGCCTGCTTACGCGATTCTCATGCGGCCTCATCGCCGAACTGGAGAAGCCCAACCGAAAGCTCTGCGTGGATATCCTTGAAAATAAAATCAAGCGAGATGGGCTGAAGATTCCACGCGATGTCATTGAGTTTATAGCAGAAACTGCAAGCGGAAGTGTACGTGATCTCGAAGGGGTCATACAATCATTGTTAGCCTACTGCATTGTCTACAACTGCAATATCGACATGCGACTTGCCCAACGCGTCATCAAACGTGCCGTGAAAGTGGACGACAGGCCCCTCACCGTGGACGACATCTTGGAGAAAGTGTGCCGGCATTACAATGTCACCACTACACAAATCAATTCCAAGAGCCGTAAGCGCGATTATGTCGTAGCGCGTCAAGTGTCGATGTATCTTGCGCAAAAGTACACGAAGATGCCGGCAAGCCGTATCGGCAAGCTCGTTGGCAACCGCGATCACTCCACAGTGATCCACTCTTGCTCACAAGTAGAAAAGCGCATCCAAGTCGACGAGGCCTTCTCTGCAGAGCTGGTCAGCATTGAGACATCGTTTAAGTTGAAGAAGCAATAAGTCCTTTACTTCCACAATTGTTTCCAAACAGTATCTTTCCCGATGATCTCACCGGCGGTCAACAAGGCAGTAATTGTGACTCCATGAACTCCTTGCATCATCACATTCTGACCGGTAAGGAAAAGATTTGCTACGGGTGTGCGGGGAGAGAGAATGGAAACCAGCGGATTATGATAGTCCTTTCGTAATCCAAAAGCTGAGCCGAAGGGCGACAACGTAAAGTTGTGCCAGGTTGTCGGCGTAGAGATATAGCGCCGGACCACGGCTTCACGAAGGCCTGGGATTACTTTCTCCGCCAGCTCCATACACTGTGCTGCCTTGTGAGCTTTGAGCAAATCGTAATCGTTTCCGCTTCCTTCTGATCCCGAATCAGCCCGACAACTACACTCTGCCCACGTCATAGGAGTGAGCAAATCGATTTGCCGGGTATACGGACTGCCATCTTCCGGCACCCGACAACTCAGCATAACGCCTCCCACTACCCCATCCGACAATGGCAAATCCCACGGACTACAGCCATTCCGGTAAACATAATAATTGTGATTAAAGTACGGAATGGTAAAGGACCGAAGCAACAATTGCACAGAAAGCATACCATAGGTGTCTTGCATGCTGTTGATGCGATGTAAAAAAGCCGACTTGAGAATATGTGAATCTTTGATCCAAGTAAATGTCTGTTGAGGATGAACATCACTCACAAAAAGTGTGGCCTCATAGTCAATGCCATCTTTACAGTGAGCTGCCACTGCCTTGCCGTCTCTAATAATCAGCTCATCCACCTCGGCTTTGCACACTACTTTTCCACCCAGTCGTTGCAAACGGTCAATAAGTGATTTAATTATGAGGTTCCCACTTCCACGCAGTCGCCAACTACTCTGAATAAAACTGCTGCTGCAATGAGTGAAAACAAAGAGCGGTAATGTCTCACGGTTCAACTCCATCCGGAAGGCATTACCCGACAAAACATTGATAAGCGTGGCATCATGAAAGTGTTGACGCAAGAAGTCCCACGCCCCGACCGCCAATGTAGGCCACGAGTTTAGATGATTAGCAGGCAGCGGACAGAGAGCCTCCCACTGCTCACGGTCACTGGCTTTCAGAGTTTCTACAAACGCTTTCAGGCTCTTTCTCTCATGAGGGAAGTGCTCAGCCAAGGAATCAGTGAAAGCATCAAAGCCCTGAGCCAGTTGGAAGACCTGATGATCCGCCACTATCCGGTCAAAACCGTTGCCGTCAAGTCTTTGCCAAGGAAGCGAAAGCAGACCCAGCATACGGAAAGGAGCCTCAAGAGGCTCACCCTTGCCCAGACCCCCTATATAATGGAAGCCCGTGTCAAAATGCAGGCCTTGCCGGAGAAAGCTCTGCATACACCCTCCGGGATGACCATTACGTTCAAGCACAAGCACTCTTAAGCCATTGGATGCCAATATGTTGGCACATTCCATTCCGCCAAGGCCTGAACCAATGATGATGACGTCGAATCGGGGCACTTACTTCTCTAAATGACTCTCAATAAAATCGTAGAGATCGTTGAATGTAATAATCTTGCGAAGCGACTCCGTAGGAATCTTTACGCCATATTCCGACTGAATGACAGCCACAAGGTCGACAAGACTCAGCGAGTCAAGACTGAGCGCATCATAAACTTTAGCATTTGGGTCAAAGTCACTGCTTTCCGTCTCAAACTCTTCAGCCAATATACTATTTACCTGCTTGATGATATCTTCTCGTGTCATATCTGTTTATCCTTTAAAGTCTTTTACTAATAACGTTGAATTAGTGCCCCCAAAGCCGAAACTGTTCTCTACAAACATATCAAACTTACGCTCAATTGTTTCAGGGATCACATTGATTTTCGCCGTATTCTCATCAGGATTCTCGAAGTTAATATTACCTGCAATAAATCCATTCTTCATCATCAATGTTGAGTAAATCAACTCACTGGCACCGGCCATCCACATCTCGTGTCCGGTCTGGCTCTTCGTCGAGGTCACCGGTACCCGATAGTCGCCGAAGACGTTAGCGATAGTAAGTGCCTCGGGACCGTCACCGGCCTGCGTTGAGGTAGCATGGGCATTTACATAGCCTATCGCCCTGAGGTCATCAATGCCGCTGCACTTCAGGCAACGTTGCAATGACCTTGTCGGACCGATAATGTTAGGTGTAGAGATATGGTCGCCATTACCTGAAAAGCCCCATCCGGCAATCTCGGCGATGATGTGCGCCCCTCTCCTCATGGCATACTCATAATCCTCAAGGACCACTGTTGCGGCACCTCCACCAGGAACAAGTCCGTCGCGGTCGCGATCAAAAGGCCGGCTCGCCTTCATCGGAGCATCCTCGCGGAGAGAGAAAGCCTGGATGCCGTCGAAACTCACCATGCCCCACAAATTATTCTCCTCTGCTCCCCCACATACGACACAGTCCTGCAGACCCTGGCCAATCAGCAATGCGCCAAGACCAATGGCCTGAGACGAGGAGGCGCAGGCAGCCGATGTAGTGAGATTGATACCTTTCAGATGGAAAAGACAGGCAAGATTCATCGTAATATTCGAATTCATCGACTGGAAGAGCGCTCCTGAACCACAGGCTGCAGTATCGTTAAACTCCCTGAATTTGTCCATGGCCCGCATCGTTGCCTCAATCGTAGAGTCGTTGCCATAGATGATGCCTATTTCGTTATCATCGATGAATTCCTGGTCGATTCCGGCATACTCCAGCGCAGCCTTCGTTGCCATATAGGCATACTGTGCTTCCTCGGGCATGAAATGCCGCTGATTGCGCTTCACAAACGGCTTGAGATCAGGCTGAGGCACGCGTGTACATAACCCCGAACGGAACCCCGCGTCCTTACGCTCCTGCGAGAAGACCACCCCGCTCCTCCCCTCATAAAGCGCATCGCGCACCTCATCAAGAGATGTCCCCAGACATGACCAAATGCCCATACCTGTGAGCACTACTCTACGATTCATCTTTAATGTCTTCTCTAATGATTCAATTTAGCAATCTTAATGTGCAAAAGTACACAATAATCACGATATGATTAATTGGTTAAAACGCATGTTAAAAACCTTTCCATAACCTTAACAAATCTTTGCAACACGTTTACATGCATACCTATTGAGTTTTTTATTAACTTTGCATCAGATTTAAAAAACACATCCATGACTTATACCATTGAGAAAATCACTACCCTGATAGGCGCTCGCCGATATGGTAATACCGATTCCAATATTGGCTTCCTGCTTACCGACAGCCGTTCCCTGTGCTTTCCTGAAGAGACTTTATTCTTCGCCATCAAGTCAGAGAGAAACGACGGTCACAAGTACATTTCCTCGCTCTACGACCGTGGCG
The DNA here is from genome assembly GCF_000218235.1 of Hallella multisaccharivorax DSM 17128. Lineage (GTDB taxonomy): Bacteria > Bacteroidota > Bacteroidia > Bacteroidales > Bacteroidaceae > Prevotella > Prevotella multisaccharivorax. Next base: position 2,228,218 of record NZ_GL945017.1, read on the forward strand.
TCCACAACTTTGTGGTAACAACGGTTCCCGACGACTACGAGAAACGCTTTCCACAGGCCAACTTCCTGCGCGTAACCAACTCTTTAGAGGCCCTGCAACGTCTCGCAGAGCGACATCGCGATGAATTCAATATCCCTATCGTCGGCATTACAGGCTCTAACGGAAAAACCGTAGTGAAAGAGTGGCTCTATCAGGTGCTCTCGCCCGACCACTTCGTCACCCGCTCACCCAGGTCGTACAATTCACAGATCGGTGTGCCTCTGTCAGTGTGGCTGATGAATGACGACACACAGATCGGCGTTTTCGAGGCTGGCATCAGCCAGCCTGGAGAGATGCTCGCCCTGCGCGACATTATCCAGCCCACCATCGCTGTGCTCACCAATATAGGTACAGCACATCAGGAGAACTTTACATCCATGGAAGAGAAATGCCGTGAGAAGCTCATTCTTTTCCACGATGCACCTGTCATTGTCTACAATGCCGACGACAACATCGTGAGCCAAGTTGTTGACGCTTCCGACTACAAGGGCGAGAGACTCTGCTGGTCATGTAAAGACAGCAAAGCCCCCATGTTCGTGAGCGGGATAAAGAAGGGTGAGACCTCTACGACAGTCTGCTACACATTCAAGTCAGTAGAAGGAAGCTACACCATTCCCTTCATCGACGATGCCAGCATCGAAGACTCTGTCGTCACTGCCCTCGTAGCGCTCCAACTGGGGCTCAACGCCGACACGCTCAAGGCACGCATGGGCCAGATAGAGCCTGTTGCCATGCGCTTAGAGGTGAAGGAAGGGCGCCACGGATGCACACTCATCAACGACTCATACAACTCGGACATCAACTCTCTCGACATCGCCCTCGACTTCATGAGCCGTCGCCCCGACCACAAAGGACGCAGGCGTACGGTCATCCTCAGCGACATCCAACAGAGCGGCATGGCACCGGCCGACCTCTACCGCGAGGTGGGCAGGCTGGCCAAAGAGCGCGGGATAGAGAGGTTTATCGGCATAGGCCCAGTGATCTCCGATAACGCGGAACTCATCGACATACCGGAGAAGTTCTTCTTCAACAGTGTCAGCTCCTTCCTCGACTCCACGGTCTTCCGCACACTGCGCGACGAGGTCATCCTCATCAAAGGCGCGCGCCAGTTCGGGTTCGACCAGATCACCGACCTGTTAGTGCAGAAAGTGCACGAGACCGTGCTGGAGGTGAATCTCAATGCCGTCGTAGCCAACCTCAACTACTACCGCTCGTTCATGAAACCCGAAACGAAACTCGTATGCATGATCAAAGCCGATGCCTATGGCGCAGGCAGCGTGGAAATCGCAAAGACGCTACAAGACCACCGCGTAGACTATCTTGCCGTGGCCGTAGCCGACGAGGGCGCAACGCTCCGGCGCAACGGTATCACGGCGAACATCATGATTATGAATCCCGAGATGTCTGCCTTCAAAACGATGTTCGACTACGATCTGGAGCCAGAGGTGTACTCCTTCCGCCTTCTCGACGCCCTTATCAAGGCAGCTGAAAAGGAAGGCATCACCGGATGGCCCGTGCATATCAAGCTCGATACCGGCATGCACCGTCTTGGTTTTGATCCGGAAAAAGACATGGAAAGACTCATTGACCGCCTGAAACACCAGAACGCCATTATCCCGCGCTCAGTCTTCTCGCATTTCGTAGGCTCCGACAGCGACGACTTCGACAATTTCTCCGCACGACAGTTTGCGCTCTTCGACAAGGGAAGTCAACAGCTTCAGGCCGCTTTCAGCCATAAGATTATCAGACATATTGACAACTCGGCAGGCATCGAGCACTTCCCTGAACGCCAGCTCGATATGTGCCGGCTCGGACTCGGGCTCTATGGCATCGACAGCCGCAACAACCACATTATCAATAATGTGTCTACACTGAAAACCACCATCCTGCAATTGCGCGACGTGCCTGCTGGCGACACCGTAGGGTATAGCCGCAAGGGCAAGATAGACCACGACAGCGTGATCGCTGCCATTCCCATCGGTTATGCCGACGGTCTCAACCGGCATCTCGGCAACCGACATGGCTACTGCCTCGTCAACGGGCAGAAAGCGGCCTACGTCGGCAACATCTGTATGGATGTGGCCATGATTGACGTAACCGGCATCCCCTGTAAGGAAGGTGACAGCGTGGAAATCTTCGGTGACCATCTGCCCGTCACCGTGCTCTCAGATGCCCTCGACACCATCCCCTACGAGGTGCTCACAGGCATTAGCAACCGCGTCAAACGCGTGTACTTCCAAGACTAAACCCCATTTCTACTGCCCCCCGATCAGATCATCGAGACATGACTGTCGGGAGGGCAGTATTTTTTATACTGGTTTCCATCCCGTCATCAAGTGTGTGTGTGCACACACAATAAAGAAACATCTTGCAAAAGACAAGAGAAAGACATACGGGCAAGAAGCCTCCTCCCTTTACACCGTTAACGCATTGCCTTTACACCGTTAACGCATTGCCTTTACACCGTTAACGCATTGCCTTTACGCCGTTAACGCATTGCCTTTACGCTGTAATGGGGCCAACATCAAATGATAGGCTTCACATAAATGCGGTGTCGACGGATTTCTTCAGAATCGAGATACCGCCATTGCGACAGCACGCCTTTGTTGGTTTCCATCTGCGGACCTGTGACTGCATATTGGAAACCATATCGGTGATACCACGAAATGAGGTCATTGAAGATGATGGCATTGGCACCCTTCATGCGATATTCGGACAATACGCCAATCAGAAGCAAGTCCACTTCCGGCGTCTTATGCCACTTCAGCACCCTGAGCAGACGCCACCAGCCAAACGGCAGCAGATGCCCGTCATGGGTGCGGCGCAACGCCTCAGAGAAAGAGGGAAAGGAAACTCCAAAGCCTACCATCTTGTCGTTCTTCTCAGTATCCACCACACAAGTCACAAGGTTCAAGTCGGCAAGTTTGATATAGTTGTTCGTGATCGTGTCGATCTGGTCATCTGACAACTGGGAATAGCCGTAGAGATCACGGTAAGTAATGTTAAGAATATTGAACAGCTCGCGCGCCTTTCCCCCTTTCGTCATGTCGTGGTAGTTGTATTTCCTGGGCTCCAGGTGGTAGCGCTTCTCAATGAACTCAGCCGTTTTGGCAAACTTGGCAGGCGTCTCCTCCGGCACTTTCACGCGGTATTCCACGTAATCGTTGTCTTTCTTGAAGCCGAGCCGTTCCATGTGACGCGGGTAATAGTCATAGTTGTAGTTGACATACATGGTGGAAAGATGTTCAAACCCTTCCACAAGCATGCCCTCGCGGTCCATGTCTTCGAAACCGAAAGGACCGGCTATTTCTGTCATGCCACGCTCCTTACCCCACCTGGCCACTGCGTCGAGGAGGGCTTCGGAGACGGCAGGATCGTCGACGAAATCGAACCATCCAAAGCGTACCATCTTTCGTTTCCAATGTTCGTTGGCGCGCCGGTTGATAATGGCGACCACACGCCCTGCGGGCTTACCGTCGATCATGGCGAGAAAACACTGCGCCTCACAGAAGGCAAAGGCAGGATTGGAGCTGGGCTTCAATGTCAGCTTCTCGGCCAGATAAAGATAAGGCACCGCATTTGGACAGGCGCGATACAAATCATAGTAGAAATCGACAAAAGCTTTAAGCTGTCTGTCCGTTTCCACTTTAACAATTTCAATCGTTGAATTTAATGACATTTTCTTGTCTGCATTATACAAGTCAAGGGCCGACTACTTAAATGTTAAACCCTTGATTTCTGATGGCCAAGATCAGCCTCTCCGACATGGCCTCGTTGTCTTCTCGGGTGTATCTGATATCGGTGAACACCTGCGCCAAGGTCTCCTTATGATTGATCTCTACGAACTGCCGGTTCTCGGGTAGGGATTCCTTGTAAGCATAAGCCTGATCGATACGTTCTGCTGAGTAGTCGTAGTAGGTTTCCGCGTGGACAATGGCATCGACAGGCAGCCGGTCGCTCTGTGGAGGATCTTCGTCGGGCCAGCCGAGCGTGATGGTCGCCACGGGGAATGTAAGCTTCGGCAAGTGCAGAGTGTCGATGATGAGCTGTGGCATGTAGATAGTTGTACCCAGAAAACACGTGCCCAGACCGGTTTCCTCAGCTAAATTGCAAAATGTTTGGCAATAGAGCAGCGTATCGGTGGTCGCATTGACAAAACTGAGAAAGTTGTCGTAGCCAGGCACGGCCTTGCGATGCTCCGCCCATAATGAGGTACGGCGGAAATCAGCACAGAAGGTCAGCACCACCGGTGCATCCGTGACCATAGGCTGATTGAAGTGGGCCTGCGCCAGCTGAAGCTTCTTCTCCCGGCTCCTTGTCACCACAACGCTGTAGAGTTGAAGGTTGCCCATAGTGGGCGTGCGCTCAGCCTGCTTGAGCAGAGAAAAAAGCAGCGGGTCAGTGAGCTCACGGCCTGAATATTTACGAATACTTTTACGTGCGTTTAAGCTTTCCATGATAATCAAGTAAACCGATTTGTGCAAAGTTATGGAAAATAATCTGAAAAAATAAGCTCTTTTGTCCCCTTTTTATAGGAAATGTGGAAAATAAAAGGTATTTTTGCACTCGAATCAAATACCAGATCTGTAAAGACAAATAACAAGCTTGTAGTAATTTCAATGGACACACAACATTCTGATAAGGATATGAAGCCCCAGCAGGCGGCGTCGACAGACGGTGCCAACTGGGCAAACGGCCCGTATGCTCGGCCAAAGGTGATCGAGGATCGCCCTGATGAGCTCGACTGCGATGTGGTACGCTTTCAAAACAACCGCGATAAATGGGTGGCTTTTGTAGGGCTGCTCGATGGGAGACCCTATGAGATCTTCACCGGGCTGCAGGACGATGACGAGGGCATCGTGCTGCCCAAGACCGTCACCAAAGGTAAGATTATCCGCCAGACCAATGCTGACGGCTCCCACCGTTATGACTTTCAGTTTGAAAACCGACGTGGATACAAAACCACGGTGGAGGGATTGTCCGACAAGTTCAATCCTGAATACTGGAACTACGCCAAACTCATCTCCGGCGTATTGCGCTACGGCATGCCTATCGACCATGTGGTAAAGCTCGTCAGCTCGCTCTCGCTCAACGACGACAATATCAATACTTGGAAAAACGGTGTGGTGAGGGCGCTTAAAAAATATCTGGAATAGAGGAAACCAAAATATGCGCAAAATCTTTACCCTTATTTTCTTCCTCCTCACGCTGCTCCATCTTGAAGCAGCACGCACCTTTACCGTGGTCGTCGATGCCGGTCACGGGGGCAACGACTGCGGAGCAAAAGGTCTGATCTCATATGAGAAAAACCTCACATTGCGCTATGCGCTCGCTCTGGGAGCTGCCATCGAGCAGAGTTGTCCCGACGTACGCGTGATCTACACCCGACGGACTGACCTATTTATTCCCCTGCATGAGCGCGCCGACATTGCTAACCGCAATAAAGCAAATCTTTTCATGTCGGTACACATCAACGCCCTGGCCGGCGGAAGGATCAGTCATGGCTTCCAAAGCTACACGCTGGGATCTGGTGATCGCACCGGCTCCCGCGGCATCCAGGAGAACATGGAGGTGGCAAAACGAGAGAACTCGGTTATCTTCATGGAGAAAGATTACAAGACACGATACAAGGGACTTGAGAACTCGGCGGAGGGCGACATCATGTTTGAGCTCATTGCCGACAAGAACCGTGAGCGCAGCGTGGAGTTCTCACGCATTCTGCAACGGGAGGTATGCCGCGCCACTGGCCGTGAGAATGGCGGAGCCCACCAAAACAACTTAGCCGTGCTGCGACTGACCAGCATGCCCGCGGTGCTGTTAGAGTTAGGCTTTATTACCACGCCCGATGAAGAGAACTATCTCAATACCGACTCTGCACTCAATGCCTACACAAAAGGTATAGTGAGTGCATTTAAAATTTACAAGCAGCGGTTTGGCGGTACAGACATCAACATTCCCTATAAGGACACTGACAATGATTCGAGCCGGCCGCAAGTCCCTGAAGTCAACGATGCCGATAAGCCAGCACCGGTAAAGACCAATGCCACTCCCCAGCACAGATCTCTGACAGCTAATGAGATAAAGCCGCGGAAAGACAGAGAGATAAAGCCTAAGAAGGAAACAAAGACGCAGATAGACAGAAACGAGCCGGTCTTCAAGATCCAGATCTTCGCGGGTAGGCAGAAGCTGGAAGAGAACAGTCCACTCTTCAAAGGACTGGACAACTACGACAACTTCATTGATGGCGGAATTGTAAGATACACCTATGGGGCTTCAAACAATTACAATGAGATCAAGCGTCTGCGTACGACAATTCTCGATAAATTCCCCGATTGCTTCATCATCGCCATGAAAGGCGGCAAAATCATGGATGTCAACGAGGCTATCCGTGAATATCTCAATAATAAAAAGAAATAATCATTGACGGTTCACTGTTACATCAAACTGTGGACTGACACAAAACCATACGACGACATGAAGTTTTTTACCAAAGAAGTAAAGATCGCCCTCGTGGCTATCGCAGGAATCATCGTGCTCTTCTTCGGGCTGCATTTCCTAAAAGGAATGCCGATATTCTCTACCAACAATGTCTATTATGCCACATTTAAAGACATTAACGGCTTGTCTTCCTCCAACCCCATCTATGCCGACGGCTACCAAGTGGGCAATGTAAAAAACATCATTTACGACTATCAGAAAAAAGGCCGCGTATTGGTAGAGTTCCAAGTGGACAATGACTTGCGTATACCAAAAGGCTCTTCGGCAGAAATCGTGAGCGACTTGATGGGGAATATTAAAATGAATCTGCTCTTGACCAACAACCCGCGCGAGCGCGTTGAACCCGGCGACACCATCACCGGAAACCTTAATGCAGGGCTCATGGGATCCGTGCAACAACTGGTTCCTACCATTGCCGCGATGTTGCCTAAAGTTGACAGCATTCTCGCAAGTGTAAACATGCTGCTTGCAGATCCTGCCATCAGCGCATCGCTGCACAACATACAGACCGTCTCAGCCAATCTCGCCGTTACCTCACAAGGGCTCAACCGTCTCGTGGCACAAGCTAACGGGCAAGTGCCGGGTATACTGACGAAAGCTGACTATGCGCTTGGTAAGGCAGGGGCAACACTCAACAATACAGAGAAATTCACCGCAAGCCTCACACAGCTCAACATCGACCAGACAATGGCGAAAGTAGACCGTACGCTCGACAATGTGGAAAGCGTGACGCAACAGCTCAATTCACCCAATGGCTCATTAGGATTGTTGATGAACGACCCCGCCCTTTACCATAATCTCAATAGCACAATACGCTCTGCAGACTCATTGCTGACCAACATCAAGGCGCATCCCAAGCGCTACGTACACTTCTCGCTCTTTGGAAAGAAAGATAAATAAAGCGCTTAATAATTTCCTTCATCCACAATGGGATAAAGTTCAATAAACTCCCCATTGTGGCATTTGCCATCGTTCAGCACTGCTGCGACCTTCTCACCAATGACTTCAGGCTGATGAGATCCAGGTCCTGAATAGTGGCCATTTAAGTCTGTTGACGTGGCTCCTGGATGAATGTCAAAGATCTCTACGGGTATCTTGAAATGGTCAAACTCCCAAGCCATGGTGCTGACCATTGTGTTTTGTCCAGATTTACTGGCAACATAAGCCATCGGGTGCCAATAAGGACTGAAGGATGAGGGAACCGTAATATTGCAGACGCGCCCATGTGATTTCTCTATCAAAGGCAGAAGCAACTTGGTCAGATAAAACGTACCGATATAGTTCACCTGAACGGTATCGATAACATCCTGCAAGCTCTGCTCAAAACTCTTTACTGACATGTCGCCAGAGATTCCTGCATTATTGACCAGCAATGCAAGGTCGGGGAATCGTTGTGCTATCTCTGTAGCCGAACGCCTTATTTCTCCGTTGTCAGAAAGGTTGACATACTGCCAACCCATGATGTCGGCGCCATCCTCCCGTAAACTGTCAATAGCTTGCAGGGCTCTCTGCTCGTTTCTTGCTCCGAGAATAACCTGCCATCCGCTCTTACCTAAATGGCGGGCAATCTCATAACCAATACCTTTATTAGCGCCCGTCACCAATGCTTGCTTCTTCATTACTTGTTGAATTATATTATTGATAAAGTTACTAACGATCGAGAGTATATCATTACGCAGCTTAAAATATTCAAATAAGCCGCCAATTCATGCCTTCTTTGCAAAATTACGGATAATATGTCAGAATAATAAGAAAATAAAGAAAAAGTTACTGGACACAGTCGCCTTTCTGACTCTTGAAGCTATGAGGAGTAAAATAAAACAAAAAACTCGAACCAACACCGAACTATAAAAACGGGACGGCATTGATTCGAGAAAATGATAAAATAGGAACTGTGATAAACACGGTGTAACAATTGCAGCCTCTCTTCAAAAGGACAGTCTGCAATAATATTCATACATTACATCCCTGCGGCAACGGCTATCCAGTCATAAACGAAGGAACATACACCAAAGACCACCACACCTAACGTGCAGATGGCAAGCGTAAACTTCGTGCTGACAGCACTCTTGAACGTAGGCAGCGGGTTATCGTTAGGCTTGATGAACATGGCCTTGACGATAAGCAGATAGTAGTACAAGCTGATGACCGTGTTGACCAAGGCGATGAACACCACTGCATAGGTCAGCACTCCGATCGTTGTTGTCACCTGGGCACCCTGTGCTGCAGCCATGAATGAGAAGAACTTTGAGAACATGCCAGCGAACGGTGGAATGCCACCGAGCGAGAACAGGGCGAGCGTCATGATAAAGCTCAGACGTGGGTTTGTTTTGTAGAAACCATTATAGCTATCCATGTTCACTGTCCCACCGTTGTGCTCCTCTACAGACGCGATAATTGCGAAGACTGCGAGGTTGGCAACCACATAGATGAGTACATAATAGCTTAATGCGACCACACTCATGGCAGAATCACCAAGAATGGCCAGCACGATGTAACCGGCCTGCGAGATGGACGAGAACGCCATGAAACGCTTGAGGTTCTTCTGATGGATAGCGAAGAGGTTGGCAATAGTGATGGACAACACGATAACCACCATCAACATGTAACGCCAGTACTCCACCATCGGAGCGAAGACTTTCATCAGAATGGCACAAAGAGCAAAAGCTGCAGCACCTTTGGAGACAACAGAGAGATAACCCGTGACCGTCGTTGGCGCGCCTTGATAGGTGTCGGCAGTCCAGAAATGAAAAGGCACCAAAGAAATCTTAAAGCCTAAGCCAGAGAAAAAGAACACCATGCCAAGGATAGTCAGCGGTGTAGCTACAATCTTCGAGGCAATGTCTTCAAAATAAAGTGAGCCTGTAGCACCATAAATGAAACTAATGCCAAAGAGCATCACACCACTTGAGAAGGTGGCAGTAAGGATGAACTTTGCACCAGCTTCGGCTGAATAATGGCGGTATTTGTCCATCGCCACCAGACATGCCATTGGCACCGAGGCCATCTCAAGACCGAGGAAGAACAGAAGGAAGTGGTTGGCACTTACCATCATGTTCATACCGAGCAAAGTGGAGATGACCAGCACATAAAACTCTCCCTCCTTGAAAGCAGTGTCAGGACGCTGCAACCACTCACGTGCCTGGATTAGCACGATGAGTGTACCGAAGGCAAGGATCGTCTTGATAATGCCGATATTCGCGTTCGTCTCATACATTCCCCCAAAAGCCGTAGAGGCAGCCGTCGGGAAGATGTTAATGAGGATATGGATGAAGAGCAGCACACATACCAGCGGATTGAACCACTTACGGAGTGCAGAGGCAGCCAGGGGCTGAGCCCCGCCCTTCTCTTTCTCCAAAGCCAGCTCACCCTCCTCTGCCTGACGAACAGCAAGAGCAGACGGCTTCTGGGCTGTGAAGAGGTCCACGACAAACACGATCAGCAGGATAGCCGTCAGCGTGACCTCTGGTATCATATTCAGAAATTGACTGTAATCGATATTCATTGTTGTCTAATTTAATCGTAGTCTAACGTGTATAACTTAGTCCTGTTAAACTTACATTCCCATGATATGACTGATCATCGGGCCCACAGCGTCGTTGATGATGTTTTGAGCCCACAGTGGAGCAAGGCCGAGACCTGCGACACAGAAGATAAGACCCCCAACAGCGATGCGCTCATCCCAGGTAGCATCTGTGAGCTTGAAATACTCAGGATTGGGAACTTTCTGATAGAGAATCTTACCCACAACACGGAGAATATACACAGCCGTGATAACGATAGAGGTACAGGCAATGATGGTGCAAGTACGATGGAACACGTCAGCGTTCTGGAAAGAACCGACAAAAATGTTCATCTCTGCCACGAAGCCAGAGAAACCGGGAAGACCGAGGTTAGCCAGACCGGCAACGACATAAGCGACGGAGAGGAATGGCATTATCTTCATCAAACCTCCCAGGCGACGAACATCGCGCGTACCTGTGCGGTGATAGATCATACCAATGACAGCGAAGAAGAGGGCCGTCATCAGACCGTGAGACAACATCTGAAGGATAGCACCTGTACAAGCGGTCTGCGTCATCATCAGCAGGGCGAAGAGCACCATGCCGCAGTGGGAGACGGAAGAGTAAGCGTTGATATACTTCAGGTCAGTCTGTACACAAGCTGAAAGGGCACCGTAAACCACCGAGATCGTAGTCAGGATGAGAAAGATCCAAGAGAGCTGCTGAGCGGCCTCGGGGAGCAGAAACATGGCGACCCTGAAGCAGCCGTAGCCCCCGAGCTTCATAAGCACACCGGCGTGAAGCATTGACACGGCCGTGGGCGCGGAGGCATGACCGTCGGGAGACCATGTGTGGAACGGGAAGAGAGCTCCGAGAACACCGAAACCGATGAAGATGAACGGGAAGAAAATCTTCTGTATGGAAACTGGGATAGCATGAAGCATAGCTATCTGCATCACGTCCATCGTATAGGTGCCACTGTATTGGCCATTGAAGAAATAGATACCTAAGATACCAATGATCAGCAACGCAGAGCCGCCCATCAGCATCAAGGTGAGTTTCATGGCTGAATATTCTTTAGGTCCTGTTCCCCAAATACCAATCAGCAGGTACATAGGAATGAGTGCGACCTCATAGAACATGAACATCGTGAAGAGATCCTCAGAGATGAAGAATCCGAACACCCCTGTGGAGAGCAGTGTGAACCAAAGGAAGTATTCCTTCTGCTGGGGATGCTGCTGCCACGAGGCGAAGGTGCCGGTGAAGACGATGATAGACGAAAGGAGAATCATCACCACAGCAATGCCGTCCACACCCGTACGGTAGAAGATGTGCAATGGCTCAAACCAAGGAATGGCATCACCGAAAAGGAATGGATATTTCTCGGCCGGCATGCTCTCGCGGGCACCAATGAAAGCAAAGACCAGATAGATGGACAGAGCAAGCAATGCCGTTGAGCCCACAGCCATCACGATGCGCACCTGCGTGTCGTTCTTCGCGAGCCACAGGCAGAAGAGCATCAGAACCGGTATAATGACGAATAATGTTAGAAAAGTCATCTTATATATTATTTTTCAATATACATTATAATATACATATGAGGATGAGAGTCAATGCCACTGAACCAGTAATGAACCAGACAGCATACTGACGTACATCACCACTCTGCCAAGGACGGATAGCCTCGCCGCCTTCCTGGGTAGCCCAAGCCGAGAAGTTGAACATGCCATCGATGACATGACGGTCGAACCAGGCGATAGGAATAGAGAAGCAACCGAAAACTATCTTATGTGTAAAGAACTGCCATGCATCGTCGATATAGAAACGGTTGAGGGCAGCCTTGTGCAGACGCGGCATTGCTGCGGCGAGCTTGTCGGGCAGCGGGTTGTGTTTAGGAGCATACATATATGTAGCCAGCGCAAAGCCAATCGTTGCTGCGCAGAGAGAGATCCATGCTGTAGAACCGAACTGGAAATGCTGCAAGGCAATCTCCTCGGGATGACCATTGAGAGAGATGAAGTGACCCATTGGAATCCAACCGGCGACAATAGAGATGAGAGAGAGGAACACCAGCGGACCCCACATGACGAAAGGAACCTCAGCGGGCTTGCGGCGATGCCCCGGATCCTGCTCATAGTAGCTGTCACCCCAGAAGATGACGTAATAGAGACGGAACATATAGAAAGCGGTCATTCCACTGACGAGTGTCATGAACCAGCCGAGATACGGAGAGAAATGGAAGCAAGCGTCCACAATCTCATCCTTGGAGAAGAAACCGGCCAACGGCCAGAACCCACTGATAGCGATGGTACCGATGAGGAAGCAGATGTTCGTGATCGGCATATACTTATGCAGGCCGCCCATATACTCCTTGAAGTTGGATCCAATGATGACGATGATGGCACCCGAGCAGAGGAAGAGCAGAGCCTTGAACATAGCGTGGGTGAAGAGGTGGAACATGGAAGCCATGTAACCAACACTTCCCTCGCCAGACATAGAGGTCACGACACCCAGGGCGACGAGCATGTAAGCAATCTGCGAGATGGTCGAGAAAGCGAGGCCACGCTTGATGTCACGCTGGCAGCAAGCCACAGCTGCCGCATAAAAAGCAGTGAACGCCGCAATGTAAGCCACGATATGCAAGGTGTTGGGGGCATAAGCCACCCAAATAGGCATCAGCGAAGCTACCTGATAGACACCGGCGACAACCATCGTAGCAGCATGGATAAGGGCTGACACAGGCGTCGGACCTTCCATGGCATCCGGGAGCCAGATATGGAGGGGGAACATGGCTGACTTACCGGCACCACCGATGAACATCAGGAACAGGGAGGCAGGAAGGACCCAGGCAGCTCCGGGAAGCTCTGTTATCAACTTCGGATCAGCCGTGAGGTCGTAGTTGAACGTACCTGTATAGAAGCTGTAGAAGAGAATACCGATGAGGAAGAAGAGGTCAGCGAAACGTGTGACGATAAATGCTTTCTTAGAAGCGTGCACGGCAGCGTGCTTCGGATAGTAGAATCCTATGAGCAGATAGGAGCACACACCCACCAGCTCCCAGAAGAGGTACATCTGGAAGATGTTCGTAGCCACAACCAGACCGAGCATTGACATCGTGAAGAGAGAGAGGAAAGCGTAGAAGCGTTGGAATCCTTTCTCATAACCGACAGCTTTATAATTCTCATCACGCTCAGCCATGTAGCCGAAGCTATAGATATGAACCATAAACGAGACCGTGGTGATAACGATAAGCATCATCACGGAGATAGGAGTCAGACGGAAACCGATGTTAAACGTCAGCAGGTCCGTGAACTTCAGCCAGGTGAAGTTGAACACTGTCACCGTCGGATAGAGACCGGTGGCAGCATCCCTGCCCATTGCAAAGAAATATTCATAAGCCGTATAAAGACTCATGCACCACAGTACGCCAAGCACTGTCGTACCGATGAGCCCGGCCACGGGCTTCTTCATCTTCATGCCGAGCAGTCCCAGGACCAGGAAGCTCAGGAAAGGGAGAAGAAGTATCAAAAATGAATAACTGTATTCCATTACTTATTTAGAATTTCATATTCTCAATACTGTTCACCTGATCACTGTGATAGTTACGGTAAACGTTGATGATGATTGCCAGTGCCACAGCGGTTTCTGCTGCGCTCACGCCGATAGAGAACAGGGTGAAGAAAGCACCCTCCAACTGACCGGGGAAAAGCAGACGGTTAAAAACTGCAAAGTTCAAGTCCACGGAGTTCAGTACAAGCTCGATAGAGATGAGCATGGCAACGAGGTTACGGTGAGTGACGAAGCCAAAGACACCAATGAAGAACAGCAGTGTGCTTACTCCGAGAAATGCATAAACAGAAATCATTTCTTGTCCTCCTTTCTTGCAATCATTACGCCGCCGATGATACATGCCAGCAGGAACACTGAGATGAACTCAAACGGAAGCACATATCCATATTTACCAGAACTGACCATAGCCTGACCCACCTGCTTCATGGGAACCTCTACATTGGCAACGTCAAGCGCGGCGTTGATGAAGTGGTTCTTCACGAGTATCAGACTCACTACAACGAGGCCGATGAGCGAGATCAGAAGACCCTGGGCGACACGCACACCTTTGAAGCGGGCCACAAGGTTCTGAAGAGAACGCTTGGAGACAAGCTGGATGGCGAAGATGTACATGATCGTGATGCCGCCGGCATAGATGCTGACCTGTGCGACACCAAGGAATGTGTAATCAAGAATGAAGTAGAATCCGGCAATGCCGAAGAGCACGAACAACAGCCATGTAGCTGCGCGCATAATACTCTTTGTACAGACGGACATAACAGCTGAGCCAAGGACGACTACAGCTAAAATACAGAACATTACTAATCTAGCCATGATCCTTTACTTGGTTTTAGTGTTAAACTTACCGATTGTCAACGGAGCGCCGCCATTGATGAGGTCAGGCAGCGAACCACCCTGATAAACCTCCTTGTCGAGGTGCAGTACGAGCTTCTTGCGGTCGAAGACAGCATTCTCGAAGTCGTTGACAAAATGGATGGCATCAAAGTTACAGGCATTGACACAGAGCTGACAAAACATGCAATCGCCGAGATCGTACTGATAGTCGTCGAGCACCTTCTTCTTTCGTCCTGTCTCCGGGTCTTCAGCCATGTGCGCCGTGATCTTGATAGTGTTGTTCGGACAAGCTTTCTCACACATCGTACAAGCGGTACATTTATAATCACCGATCTTCAGCCCACGCTTCACAGCCTGTGGGTCGTTGGGGTCTTCCACACGCTTGAACACGAGGCGCCCGCGGTGACGCGCCGAGACATGCAGTGTGGTCTTGCGGTTCTCAGGATACTGCTCCGTCGACTTCGGTGTGAAGTATTCCTTCATCGTCACCTTCAAGCCTGTAGCCAGCGTCTTGGTAGCATCCTTGATACCTTTAAAATATTGTGACATAACCTAATGGGATTATCTTTTAATGTTTTTCTATAAATTAAAGCGTCAAGCCCAATGCGACGCAAGCTGTCATCACCGTAAGTGTCAGGAGCATGCACGGCATGAGGTATTTCCACTCGAGTGTAAGGATCTGATCGATACGAAGACGGGGGAAAGTCCAGCGGGCCCACATCAGCACCCAGATGACGAGCAGGGTCTTGGCAGCGAACCAGACGAAGCCGGGGATATAGTTCATCACGGTATCAAAACCACTGATGCCAATGTTCAGCGGTGCCCAGCCTCCGAGGAAGATCGTAGCAGCCAAGCCGGAGATGACCACGAGGTTCAGGTACTCTGCGAGATAGAAGTAGCCGAAGCCCATACCACTATACTCCGTATGATAACCGGCAGTCAGCTCACTCTCAGCCTCCGCCAAGTCGAACGGGCCGCGGTTGGCCTCAGCGTTACCGGCGATGAGGAAAATGAGGAAAGCGATGATAACAGGGATATGACCTTGAATGATGAGCCATCTCCACGGACCTGTCTGTACACCGATGATGTCACTGAGTTGCATGGAGCCACAAAGGATGACGGCTGTCACCATGCACAGACCGAGAGAAATCTCATAAGAGATCATCTGCACGGCGCCACGCATGGCTGAGACTACAGAATACTTATTGTTTGAACCCCAACCGGAGAGAATCACGCCAAGCACACCAATAGACGAGATGGCGGTCACCATGAACACGCCGACATTGAAGTCGAGCACCACGGCACCCTTGTTCCAGGGAAGGAACGAGAACGTGCCGACGGAGGCGATGATGGTGAGGAACGGAGCGAGGGTATAAAGGAACTTATCTGAGCGGTCCACACCGAAGATCTCCTTGATGAGCATCTTCACCACGTCGGCCACGACCTGGAAGATACCCCACTTACCCACACGCATGGGCCCAAGGCGGCATTGGAAGAATGCACAGACCTTACGCTCAAAATAAATCATGAACATAGCAATGAGGGCATAGAGCGTCAGCACGATAAGGCCCACTATCACACATTCTATCAAGACGGCCCAGAAATTGCTCAAGCCACAAGTCTGACGGAGCAAAGCATCGAACCATTTTGTTACTACTGAAAAATCAAACATTGTATGAATATTATATGTTTGTCTTATTTGATTATCTGTCCAAATCAGGGATAACGAAGTCGATGCTGGCACCCGTAGCGATGAGGTCAGCAATCTTCTCTCCGCGCAACATCTTGTCGAAAGCTCCGGCAAGGGTGAGACCCATCGGGCGCATCTTCACACGGTACGGGCTCTTGTCGCCACGACTCTCGAGATAGACGCCGAACTCACCGGCACCACCTTCCACAGAATGCCACCACTGGCCTTCGGGCAACTTGATGATAGGCTTCTGCTTAATGTAGAACTCGCCCTCAGGGATATTGTCGATCAACTGTTCGATGATGTCCAGGCTCTGGTACATTTCTTTGATATGGATCATGTACCGCTCCATCGAGTCAGCACCCGTGCCGGTGATTTCCTTCCACTCCACTTTATCGTAAAGGTCATAAGGATGGTTCTTGCGCACATCGTTGTGCCAACCGGCTGCACGTCCCGCAGGACCTGTAACACCATAGTTAATACAGTCCTCAAGGTTCATGTAGCCCACGCCCTCAAGACGATTGTGCGTAATGACATTGTCGCCGAAGACATCCAGATATTCCTGAATCATCGGACGAAGATATTTGCACAACGTCTTGGTATTCTCGACGAAATTAGGATCAATATCGTCCTGCAAACCGCCAATACGATAATAGTTCTGGATCAGGCGACCGCCCGTAGTCTCCTCCATGACATTGAGCACATGCTCACGGTCACGCATACAATAGAGGAACGCAGTGAGGGCAGAGAGGTCCTGAGCGCATGTACCGAGGAACAGCAAGTGGTTGTCGATACGCTGCAGCTCGTCCATGATCGTACGGATGTAACGGATACGGTCCGACAACTCCACGCCGAGGGCTTCCTCAATGACACTGACGAGTGCATGATGATGATGCATGGCGCAGAGATAGTTCAGACGGTCGGTCAGAGCCAGCGTCTGAGGATAAGTCATGCTCTCCATCATCTTCTCCATGCCACGGTGGATATAACCGAGGTGGGGATAAACATGCTTGATGGTCTCACCATTAACCACTGTGCGCAGACGAAGCACACCATGCGTTGACGGGTGGTTAGGACCGAAGTTGATGACGAAATCATCATCACCAAGCAAACGGTGCCTGGTCTGTGTCAGATGACCATACTTGTCAAGACCGTATTCTGTTGTCCAGTCGGTCTCCGGCTCATCCGTCATCGGGAACTGGTTAGCCTCAGGGCTCATGTCAAAGTCCTTCCGCAGGGGATAACCTGTAAAATCGTTACGCATGAAGAGACGGCGCATGTCAGGATGGCCAAGGAACTTGATGCCGAGGAAGTCGAAGACCTCACGTTCAAGCAGGTCAGCATCATGCCACAACTCAATGACCGAAGGCAACACACAGTTGTCACCGTCCACGACCTTGGCAATCTGCTTCACCGAGACACGCTCGTGGCTCTGTGTATTCTCAAGAATGTAAATACAGCCGAGGCCTTCCTCGCCGAAGTCCTCACCGACGATAGTCACCAGGAAATCGAAATGCCGTTCATTCTTCAGTTTCGCCATCTCAGCAGCGAAATTGTCAAATCCGAATTCTTTATTCTCTAATTTCATTTCGACTTCTTATTGATTGTTTCTTGCTTTAATTGCTTCAGCAGCCTGTGCTGCAGCTTCCTCCTGAGTGAGCTGCCTGGGAGCATCAGCAACTTTAAACTGCTCGCCCTCTTTCTCGAGTTGGTCAAGCTCTCTTCCGAGTGCCTCGACTTCTTCCTTATTTGGAGATCCTGTCACCATAATCGGCTCACGATTGCCTATCTTGGCACCAGAGATATTCTCATTGCTGATACCATGCAGTCCTCCGAGGCCAAGACTTGTCTCTTTCTCATCGCTGTTCATCTTATGGTTGGCCCCGCCAAAGAACTTCTCCACCTTGACCTTACGCTGCAACTGCATCATACCGTAAAGAATAGCCTCCGGACGTGGAGGGCAGCCCGGGATATACACATCTACAGGCACTATCTGGTCGATGCCGCGCACTACGCTGTAACTCTTCTTAAATGGCCCGCCCGATATGGTGCAACCACCTACGGCTACCACATACTTTGGCTCAGCCATTTCATCATAAAGGCGCTTGAAGACAGGAGCCATCTTATTCGTAATAGTTCCGGCGCACATGATGATATCTGCTTGACGTGCAGAGTTACGTGTTACCTCAAAGCCAAAGCGTGAGAAGTCATAACGGGCACAGCCTACAGCCATGAACTCAATACCACAGCAGCTCGTACCAAAGGTAAGCGACCATAAAGAGTTGCTGCGACCCCAGTTGATCATCTGATCGAGAGAGCCAAGCACCACATTCACGCCACCATCGTTAAGCTGTGCAGCAATGTTTTCCAGCGTATCGTTGTCCTTAAACTCGTTGTAAGGGATGCTCTTGATGCTTGGTTTTCTTACTTCCATTCCAGCGCTCCTTTCCGCCAGGCATAAGCCAAGCCTAAAACCAAAACTATCAGGAAGAACCCGACACTCACAAGAGCCATGCAGCCAAACTCTTTCACAACGACTGCCCAGGGATACAGAAATACTGTCTCAATGTCGAAAATCAAGAAAAGGATGGCAAAGAGATAGTAACCGGCGTGAAGCGGCATCCAACTGCTTCCACGCGTAGGTATACCACACTCAAATGGCTCACCCTTCACCGGATTATACGAGCGTGGACCTATCAGCTTGGCGATGACGTAAGCACCCACCACCAATGTGATAGCCGTCAGCAACACGGTGACTAACAAAGTGAAATTCATAAAGTTTATAACGTTATATTGATGTAACTAAAGATATATCTCCGCTTCGGCTTTTAAACCGCTGCAAAGGTACACATTAATTCTTGAACATTATCATTTTTTATCTAAAAATGTAATGTGGAGTTTGCAAGTCACCCGTATTAGACCACCCGTATAGAAACGGACTTCTTTAATCCGCGTTTTTTATCCCTCACTACAAGATGGATTGCACCCTTCTTCTCACCGGCTTTCACTGTGACAACCAGCTTTCCATTGAACAGCTTCATGGTTGGCCTGGTAAACGACTCCAGCGATGTAGCATCCCCATTGCAGATAGCCTGGAATGTTCCGGCTCCACTTACCTGCACATCTATGCGATCATCAGCCTGAGGGAGCACTGTACCATTCTTGTCAATGAGCGAGACAGAGACATAGGCAAGATCATCAATGCCTTTACGCAGCACGGTGCGGTCTGCATCTATCTTCAACCACCTTGCCTCAGAAGCTGTGAGCACCGCAGATTCCCCAACTTTATTTCCATGGTTATCATACGCCACCACCTTCAGCTCTCCTGGCTCATATTTTACATTAGGCCACATCAGTCGGTAACGGGTCGCATACTTCATGGCCTCTTCCGGAGTTGTCGGGTCTAACCATGATTTCGGAATACCATGAGTCTCAAGCCGAACACTTTGATTCTTTTTCACTTTACCCTGTGATTTTCCATTGACGAAGAGTTCCACCTCGGGGTAGTCGGTATAAACGAATACTGGCGTCACCTGTCCTTCACGCCCTGGCCATGTCCAGTGAGGCAGAATATGCAAGGTATGCGCATTCTTATTCCACACCGAACGATAAAGATAGAACCGATCTTTGGGAAGTCCTGCAAGATCCATGATGCCAAAATAACTGCTGCGCGACGGCCAGTACTCATCATAGGGCGTCGGCTCGCCAAGATAGTCGTAGCCTGTCCATACAAACTGGCCAATGGTATATGGCTTGTCTGCCATCGCCATAAAGTCCTGTTCCGGCAGATTGCTCCACGGGCACCACTCCACATCATAAGCGGAACACTGCCCGTCCTTGTCGGCGGTAGGAGTCACTCCCCAAACAACAGGGAATTTATACACGCCACGACTACTTACTGTAGAGGCTGTCTCTGAACCAAGGAGGAATCCCTGTGGCAGACGCTTAATATCGTTGTCATACCGATAGACACGATAGTTGTAGCCCGGCACGTCCATCACCTGGGCAAAACCCGACTTGATAGCTTCATCTGCCCTGTCCATACCCTGTGTCACGGGGCGTGTGGGGTCGAGCCGGTGGCAGAGATTCTGCAGATGCTCGGCTATCACCCTACCCTCATAACTCCATTGCTCAGGAATCTCGTTACCGATGCTCCACATCACGATAGAGGGGTGGTTGCGATTCGCCTCCACCAGAGCAGTGATGTCCTTGTCACTCCATTCCTTGAAGAGTCGGGAATAGCCATTCTCGCACTTGGGATAGATCCACATGTCAAAGCTCTCCGCCATGACCATCATGCCAAGAGAATCGCACACATCCATCTGCATCTGCGAGGGAAGATTATGAGAGGTTCGGATGGCGTCGCATCCCATGTCTTTGAGCTGTTTAATCTGCCTGACAATAGCTGCTTTGTTGACAGCAACGCCAAGCGGGCCAAGGTCATGATGCAGACAAACGCCTTGCATCTTTCGACTCACGCCATTGAGTTGGAAACCATGAATAGAGTCGACCTTGATGGTACGAACACCGAAGCGCAGAGAGAGGTTATCCAACTCTTGACCCTCGTTGTCTGCCAAAGTAAGTTTCAATGTATAAAGGTTCGGCGTCTCAGGGCTCCACAACTTCGGTTCAACAACCGGGAAGCCACCGTTGAAATTCCTCCCTTGCATCTGCGAAGTGCCTAAGTCTTTCTCTTCACCGGTCGCATTATCAAGAAGTGACATCTTCAGCGACCCGTGAAAATTTTTCTGTGCTCCCGCAAGCGTCGTGCACAGAGTCATCAAAGCCTTATTACGCATGAGGCGCAGTGTACTGACGGTCGTCTTCCATGAATCAAGATGAACCATGCTCGTTGTGACAAGCATCACAGGGCGGTACAGTCCAGCACCAGGATACCAGCGGCTGCTCGCTTCCATATTGTTCAGCGACACGTCGATACGGTTGTCGCCCTTAATAATATAATGTGTAATGTCCACCCTGAAAGGCGTGTATCCATAAGCCCAATGGCCTGCCTTCCTGCCATTGACATAGACCACAGGCTCAGCCATCGCACCGTCGAAATCCAATTCCACATGCCGGTTGTCAACCTCGTCGATCCGCACATGCGTGGTGTAAAAGCCTCGTCCAATCCATGGCAGAGCACCCGAACGGCCACTTTTCTCTGTTTTCTCCTTCTCTCCATTTTGCTCAATGGCAACCGTCTGTAAATCCCATTTCTTATCAAACGGACCACTGATCGCCCAATCGTGGGGTACCGTTACCGCCTGCCAATGAATGCTGTCGCGGGAGAACTCCCAGTTCCTCAGATTGACACACATTCTCGTCTGGCCGGTGGCAAACAATGGTAATGAGGTCAAGAAGCAATAAAGAATATTTTTATTCAATAAATTCATCATGTCAATGATTGGCCCTATCTCCCAACCGTAGAATTGAAAAAATAATGATTAAATATGATTTTTTAGTGATTCTATGAAAATTCTTCGTCAAATATTTTGCAGTCTCAACAAAAGGCCGTATCTTTGTCAACGTTATCCTGAAAACAATCTTTTTACCTTAGATGAGACTAATACCTATTGAAGATTTGGAGCGGTGGCCTGTGAAGGTAATCGCTTTTTTTTGTCTATTGATGAGTGTCTCTGAGCAGGTCGTTAACAGTTTTCACCGGATTGAAGGTTGTTAAAGGCACTTCCACGAACACTGTATTCCAGTCACTCATTGCCCCATTCCACAATCCAGGAAGTTCAAGAGCCTTGAGAGCCTTGCCGTTTTTTGACTTACTGCTGATGAATCCGGTCTGAGCGTCAACATACTTTGGCAGGTCAAAATGTTCGCCTTTGTAATTTTTAATGGCGCAAACCAAATCCACTGGATTGAAATGGGTACTACTGGTAAACATTTCCACATATTTATTATTGCTCATGTCAATCTGTGAGCTCTCCAAAATCTGCGGGCTGACAGTGCCGTCCTGGTTGTATGCCAGGAAAGGTCCACCACCAGGTTCTCCTACATTGCGCACCACACCACATACACGCAGCGGACGATTGAGCTTCTTCCGAAGGTAAGGCACAAGGTCTCCGTCCTCCAATTGCTTGAGGTCTGCACGCCGGCAGCAGAGCACTTGCTGAACGAAACGAATGATCTCTTCCACCTTCGTATGGTTGTAAACTCCAGAATCAAGTACGCGGAGATAGTCAAATATTTTTTCCTGTACATCCACCAACACGCCACCAATGACCTGCTTCCATCTGACGGTATCGGCCTTCAGACGGTCGGGCACTACGTTGTCGATATTCTTGATGAAGACGACATCGGCGTCAATATCATTCAGATTCTCTATCAGCGCGCCATGACCACCCGGACGGAAGAGTAGCGTGCCGTCATCGTTACGGAAAGGTGTATTGTCGGGGTTGGCTGCAATGGTATCCGTCGAGGGTTTCTGCTCAGAGAAACTGATGTCATACCTCACACCGTATTTTTTCTCGTAGGCATCCTTCTTCTCTTCCACCTTCTGCTCGAAAAGCTGCAGATGGTCATGCGAGACGGTATAATGAATGTGCGCCTCTCCTTTGGAGCCCGCATAGAGTGCAGCCTCCACCAAATGTTCTTCCATGGGGGTACGCACACCATCGTCATAACGGTGGAAAAGCAGCAGACCTTTGGGCAACTGGCCATAGTTGAGGCCCTCTTTGTTGAGCAAATTGGCAACAACGACCTTGTAATCAGACTCTTTTATCAAGGCAGGAATATCTTTCCCGTTGTTCTCAAGGCACTTGGCATTGAGCGCGTCGTAGAAAGCGAAATGACGAATATGAGTGAAGAACTCCTTTTCAAAGTCGGTTTGCGGCACATCATAGTCTGCATTGAGGAAAGCAAACATGTTCTTGAACATTCGGCTGGCAGCCCCCGATGCCGGCACAAACTTTACAATCTTGTGCCCCGCATCCTTATAGGCTTGCCATTTGTCCATGGCGGCCTTCTGTCCTTTCCCATCTTCTACTGTGATTCCCTTGCCAACAGCCGCAGCTGCTTCGAGTTTCAAAAACGGGAAGCCCTGTTCTATCTCCCTGAGCTGATGCTCCACCTGGGCTATAGTCATTCCCCGACCTTCAATCTGTTGCTTGTCTTGTTGAGTTAGCATGTGCATATGGTTTAAAAAGTTATCGCGTTGTTTTCATTGATCTCTGTGATTGGTTGATGCAAAAATACAACAATTTTTGTAACTTCATTCATGTCAACTCTGCATTTAACAATAATTTCCACTTATGCTCACCCCTTGCCACAAATCTGCTGACATTGAGAAACTTTTCACTTTGGGATTCCGGAGGATTGCGGCACAAAGTATAAATCTCGCAAGGTAAGAGAGAAGAAAGTCGGGTGTCATAGAAAGCAGAATATCCAATTATGTACCGTCGTCAGCAGCCAACCGCCAAGTAGCCATAAGAGCTTGAACATAAGCACGATGAGTATTATCAGCACGACCATCACAATGACTGAATAGACGACCTTTCGCCGTACATCAGAGACCACTTTTTTGTCGCCTTCAATGTAGCCGGTGATCAATCGGAGATTTTTGCCGTATGACCGATAGAAGATATCAAGCACATCACCGACACAGAAGGGTATCATGCCGATGAGCGTGTCGCGAAGGATGTTGTTGATGACGGCTATGGTCAGTGGAACTGACTTGACGACAAAGAGAGAGAAATAGATGTAAGGCAACGACAGCAAGGCCGTCAGCGTGTCGCCGAAACCCGACGGCACAATGAAACCCAGCAACGGGTCAACATAATATCGGTCCATGGCCGTTGCCATGCCTTTCATCATGCGATAGATGGGATGACCGAAGAGCCTTGCCTTATCTTTCTCCATTACAGTTCATTATTGACGATACGTTTCCCGAAAGGGGCGAGTGCCAGGCGCATCAAGCGGAAGTGCATCTTGCCCCATGGCAGTCCGATGATGGTGATGCTGAGGACGATTCCCCAGAAGAGATGGGTCAGCGCAATCCATATGCCACCTACGAAGAACCACAGTATGTTCATGAAAAGGTCCAGACAGCCCGTGCCTGCACCGTCATCAACGATATGCGAACCGAAAGGCCAAAGGGCGAGGATGGCAAGCCGTAGGTTGGCTATGCCGAAAGGGATGCCAACGATAGTGACCATCATCACGATTGATGCAGCAAAGTATTCCACGGCGATACTCAATCCACCGAAGATCAGCCAAAGTATGTTTCCTAAAAGTTTCATATCATCTTACCTATTTGTTTAAAACTTATTTCATTATCCTCTACACCATAGACAAAGAAAGTCACCACATTGACAATGACAAGATAGATGAGGGCGAAATGAAGTGTCGTCATTCCTAACCTTTATTTAATATTGATATTTTGCAAAAGTAATCATTACCTGATAGATATCAAAAGATTTTCTTGTTTATCTTCTAATTGATTCATATACCCCCACCAGCCACGTCTCTTCGAAGAAGAACAGTTGACCTGTCACCCCGGCAGTCTGATGAGTCGCACGGCATATAAAGAGATTCCACCCCGTGTGGAATATGCACTTACAGCACATGGAAACTCCTCTATACGCTGGCGGAGAACGGTAACATGATAACGCGTGACCTGTGTAGGGCATGTGGCTTCAATGGCCCCAAGATGAGGGGCAAATTCGACACGTACGTCACCCGTCTGCAAAATGCCGGCCATATCGTCACAGAGGACTTTTCTATCCCCATGACTGCAACTTTATCATGACGAGGATACGGCTGACTAATACCATGACCACGCTTTGGTCATGACGTGACCACATGCTGGTCATCATATGACCAAGGCGTGGTCATGTATTCTGTTTCAAAGTCGAATAGTCAGGTAAAGAATAAAAACGGGAAACGAACCTGATTATCAACTTTTATTTTGTAACTTTGGGCACGAGAAAGATATATCTATCCCCGATAGAGACATAGTTAACTCAGAGGAAGATACTGAAAAAGAAGCACGATGGATAAAAACATGACAATAAACCCAAAAGAAGAGCGTTTTAGTGACATATGGAAACAAGAGACACATGGATTCAACCAATTGTTGTCACCCTCTGTTGGCAACGCACGAACGTTTGTGAATGAGATGGAACGTAATGGTACTGCCCAATGCCAGCCACGACCGATTACAACAAATAGCGCACATGGTTGCGAAATTAGGAATATGAACTATAATAAATTAATAATATTAACTCTTGCTGCATCAGCAGTACTGATGAGCTGTAAGGAGAATGGCCCAAGCAACATCACTCTGGAGGAGGCTGCGGCAAATGAAAAAGTGTCGTATAAACTGACTGCGCAGGAATCGGCACAGGTGGATGCGAGCAATGCGCTCGGACTGGATGTGCTGCGGAGCCTCGTGGTCAAGGAGCCGGAGAAGAGCACTGTAGTGTCCCCCTCGGGCATCAGATATAACCTGTCCATGTTGGCCTGTGGTGCAGATGGCTCCACGTTGTCGGAACTGCAAAAGGCTATCGGTGCTGGGAAGGTAGACTTGGACAGTGTGAATGCGCTCAACCGCCGGATGATGATTGGCCAGCAGAAGCCCACCGGCGGCATGGTTCACGGGCCATCGATGTTGACGACTATCAACACTTTTGAGGATAAAGGCATCAATATCAGCGAGAGATACAGGTCCTGTATAGAGAATAGTTATTTTGCTACAGTGAGTCATAGCTGGGGGATAAAGCACACAGCGATTCTGACAAATAAGACCACATTCAAGGCGTTATGGATGTCCTACTTCCACGGTCTGAAGAAGGCGCCATTTCAGACGGTCTCTGGCGATAGCGTGGAAGTCACAATGATGGAAAACTCTGATGACAAAATGATACTCAGCGGAATGAGCGACAGCCTCTGCTCTGTCGTCCGGCTCCCCTACGACGGACAGTTCAGCATGGTGGTCATCCTCCCGGCAAAGGGTTCTGCTATATCTACGTTGCTCGGCACGCTCACAGTAGACCGTCTCAAACGCATTCAGTACCGTTTGCACCATTATAACGAGATTCTTATACACTTGCCCGTCTTCACAACCAAGGTGAAGAACGACCTGAAAGAGAGTCTGACAAATCTTGGATATAGACGGATGTTCATCGGTGGAGAGGCCAATTTTTCGCAGATGAATGACGGAGCGAGACCCCTGTATGTGGAAAAGATGACACAGGATACAGAAATTGCCGTCGACCAATACGGGACCACCGCAACGGCTGAGACCATCAGTGAGATTGAGGAATTGTCTGCTATCGTCAGCAAGCATCCCACAAAGCTGGAATTCTATGCCGACCGTCCATTCTTCTATGCCATTTACGATGCCTTTGGCAATATCTGTTTCTGTGGTGTATTCACCGGTAAATAACAAATGCAGAAAGTGCATCAAATAAAAAAATAGGATATGCGATTTCTTCGCTATATCACGTTATTATTAATGACAGTCTTTGCCTCATGTCGTATGCAGGAGCCGTCAGAGAAGATTGAACAAAAAGACAGTATGATGACAGAAAGAAAAGAGATTTATTTGGCAGGTGGCTGCTTCTGGGGCACCGAACACTATTTCAAGCAGATAGATGGCGTGGTTGATACTGAGGTGGGCTATGCCAACGGATATACCGAGAACCCGACATACAAAGAGGTGTGCACCGACAAGACAGGCTTCGCCGAGACGGTGCACGTCACTTACGACCCTTCGAAAGTCAGTCTACGATTCCTTTTGGAAATGTATTTCAAGGCGATCAACCCTACCAGCATCAACCGGCAGGGCAATGACCGTGGCACACAGTATCGCACCGGCGTCTATTATGTGGACAAAGAGGACGAGCCCATTATCAGAAAGACCTTCGAGGAGGAGCAGAAGCAGATTCATGGCCAACTTGCCGTTGAGAACCTGCCCTTGAAGAATTTCTACACGGCTGAGGAATACCACCAGGATTATCTCGACAAGAATCCGACCGGCTATTGCCATCTACCACAAAGTCTGTTTAACTTTGCCCGCAAGGCTAAAATGAAGAAATGACATTCTCCTAAGAGATATTGTCCTTTTTTAAAAAAAAGGCAAAAAAAACTTTCTTACTTACAAAAAAAGAGATTACCTTTGCATATTAAGGCATCTGGGCCATTTCCCTATAGCAACAAAACCTTTAGAGTTTCTGCTTAGAAATATAACAACAGCTAAAAACTCATGACCAAAATAAAGACACTGACCATACAGTTTGACACTCCTCTCCATCGCTCCGAGATTCCACTGTTCCGGGGAGCCGTCATTGCTGCCATTCCATCAAGTAACATCCTCTTCCACAACCACAATGGCACTGCCCTTCGCTACAAAGAAAAATGTGCCGACAGCGACATTATGCCTTTCAGCCTGCAAGAGCACCAGGACAGAGCTACACCACAGGAGGTTCTGTTCCTGCAACTCAACAAAGAACTATTTAACATCAACACCAAATAAAATCTCATGGCACGCAAACTATTCATATCTATTCTCGGAGCAAGCATCTACGAGACCTGCCGATATGTGCAAGGCAACTTCCACTCTACGGAAACACGGTTCATACAGCAGGCGACGCTTGAGCTCATCGGCAAGAAAGAACCGTGGACAGAGCAGGACAGAATTTGCATCTTGCTAACAGATAGGGCACAACACAGCAACTGGGACAAGGCGATAGCCGAACGCATAGACTCACACACCAAGGCAAACATCCCTTACGAAGGTCTTGAAAGCACCTTGCAACGGATGGGGCTACCAACACAGGTAGCCCCCATACCCATTCCCGACGGCAAGAACGAAGAAGAGATGTGGAAGATATTCCAGACGGCTTTCGACCTGATGGAAGAGGGCGACGAAGTCTATTTCGACCTGACACACTCCTTCCGCTACCTGTCCATGCTCATCCTGGTGCTCGGCAACTACGCCAAGTTTCTCAAGAACGTGCACATCACCCACATTTCTTATGGCAACTATGAGGCACGCACGGATATGGGGGCGCCCATCGTCGATCTGCTGCCTCTGACGATGCTGCAAGACTGGACGTTCGCCGCAGCCGACTTCCTGCAAAACGGGTATGTTGAGAAAATGAGCGAGTTGGCATCCAACTCTATCAAAATATTGCAGAGGAATGAAGCAACGAGAACAGAAGCCAACAAGAGGCTGGCGGATTTTGTTTCCTCATTGAAGAGTCTGGTAGACGAACGTCAGACCTGCCGGGGAATGCACATCAGCGAAGGAGACACGCTGGATGACTTGCGAGTAAGAAGCGAAAAAATTGAAGCCATAGTCATTAAGCCTCTCGAACCCATAATAAAAAAGGTGGTGGCAACAATGCCGGTTTCCGGAGATTCTCTTACAAACTGTCTTCATGCAGCCCAGTGGTGTTACGACAACCATCTTTACCAACAGGCAGTGACGATCTTGCAGGAAGGGGTTGTTACCTTCTTCTGCGAACGGCATGGTATTAGGAAAGACAACGAGGCAGAACGGGGTATTGTCAATTCGGCATTTGTTATCAAGTTCAAGGTATTGCCTCCGGCCCTGTGGACGGTCAAGGATGCTGACAAGGAAAAACTTATTGAGGTGCTGCACGATGTTCTGATAGAACAACCCATTGTCTACCAGACCTTCAACAACATATCCGAAGTAAGAAACGACTACAACCATTCCGGCTATCGCTCGAAGCAGAAACCATTGGAGACGAAGAGCATCAAAGACAACATAGCCAAGGCCCTGAATAATTTCTCGATATGCTTAACTCGGGAATACGAGGAACAAGCCAACCAACGGAGCACATTCGTCAACTTGTCTAACCACCCTTCCGACAAGTGGGACGAGACACAGCTTACGGCAGCTCGCCAATATGGGGAAATCAAGGATCTTCCTTTCCCCGACATATCTGCCGACCTCGACAATAAGAAACTGGACAAGTTGGTAGAAAAAACTCTTGGAAAAATATATCAGACAGCCTATCCCGCCCGGGAAGTCACCATTCATATTATGGGCGAGATGACCTTCACTTTTCGTCTTGTGGAAAAACTGAAAGCTGCTGGCATCCACTGCGTGGCCTCCACATCAGAAAGAGTGGTGCAGGAACTGAGTGACGGTAGGAAGGTGGTGCAGTTCTCCTTCGTTCGATTCAGGGAATACTAAGAATAGTAGAAAGGCAAAAAACAACCATCATGGAGAAAAAACAAGACCCCGATATCGTACTGACGCTCTCTCAGCAGGCACTCGAAAGGCTGAAACAATTTGTTGACGGCAAAGAGGCACGCGCTTTCATCCTCACCGGCTATGCCGGAACAGGAAAGACGACACTGATGAAAGCTCTCATTGGTTGGATGACCGGACAGAATAAAGACTTCGAGCTGCTTGCCTCCATGGGCAGGGCGGCAAAGATACTGAGCAACAAGACCAACCGTCCTGCAACGACAGTACACAGCTGCATCTACAAGTTCAAAGACTTCAACCAGGACATCGAACATGTAGTCAACCAGATAGACCAGTCAGACGGAGAGGACAAGACAGGGCAGCTCCTGCTACAATTTACTGCTTTGAGTGCTGACAACGACGACTATGACAGCAAGATCTATATTGTTGACGAGGCCATCGATGGTGTCGGACATCGCCCAGCATCATCCCTCGCAGGCCATCTTCGGTTCGGGTAAACTGCTCACCGACCACATTGCCTATGACACCAAGGGGCACTACATTTTCGTGGGTGACGCGTGCCAGCGAGCGGCTACACATCTCCGACGACTTCTTCATCGCATGAAATAGGAGTTAGAAAAATATTGAACTTAATCTCAAACTTCAGATCACATGGAATTGATTCTCAACACCTATGGCGTTTCTCTCAATCGCGACAACGAAGGATTCGTCATTACCACCCAAGACGGTCGTCAGCGCATACCCGCCACAGGAATTGATAGCATCCAGATTAGCCGTGGAGCTCAGATAACCAGTGATGCGGTGATGCTTGCCGTGGAAAAGGAGATAGAAGTAATGTTCATGGACCGTTCTGGCAATCCCATAGGTCGGATATGGAGTCCCAGATATGGCTCCATCTCCACCATCCGCAAAGGACAACTCAATTTTGTTTATTCGCACGAAGCTGTAGACTGGATCAAGGAAACCATCTGTCAGAAGATAGAAAACCAGCAGGCTTTGATGCTGCTCTTCAACACTGACAGCGAACAAGAGGTCTTTACCCAGAAGAACATTGCCCGCCTCGAAGACTACCGAAGCAAGATCAGAGCTCTACAAGGCGAGATTGTCAACGACATAGCACCCACTCTGCGTGGCTGGGAAGGTCAGGCCTCCCGCATCTACTTCGCCACCATCAACCACTTTCTGCCCGAGGCTATGCGGTTCAGCGAGCGTAGCCAGCATCCCGCCACCGATGTGGCCAATGCTTTCCTCAATTATGGCTACGGCATCCTCTACGGACGCATTGAGGGTGCGCTCATCAAGGCCGGCGTGGATCCTTACATCGGCGTGCTCCACCGTGACGACTATAACCGGCCAGTCCTGGTCTTCGACATCATTGAGCTCTACCGTATCTGGGTAGACTACGTGGTCTATACATTATTGGCCCAGAACGTGGTCACTGAGGAGTTCTATTCCGTCCGCGACGATGGTTCTTACTGGCTCGAGCCACTGGGCCGCCGCGTGCTTATCCAGTCACTCAACGACTACATGGACGAAGTCATCACCGTGCGCGGCGTCACTCGTTCGCGCCTCACCACCCTATCGCTCTACGTACAGTCGCTGGCCCAGAAGTTCAAGGTTCTATGTCACGTCCTCCCACCCTCCGCCAATGCCAACCCTTAAACACGAACAGCTATGGTCATGTATGGTACAAACATTCAATCGTCTGCCGACGAACTGAAGAAGATTCCCGAGGAACAGCTCTTCAACAGCCTGCGAAACCCCAAGCCCGCCATCGCCAACACGATCCGCCAGCTCCGCATCGTCTATGCCATGGATACTCAGCGCTACAACCAGCTCAAGCGCCAACTTCCATACTTTGTCTGTGGACAGTTCACCCCGCCCTACCGGCGCAAGGAGAACTTCGCCTTCACCGAGACCTTCATCCTCGACATTGACCACCTGTCCGCCAAAGAGCTCTCACTGCCCAGCGTCCGCCAAGAGCTCTTCGCCGATCCAAGGGTACTCATGTGTTTTGCTTCGCCAAGCCAAGACGGACTCAAGGTCATGTTTCGACTCAAAGAGCGGTGCTACGATGCCGGCCTATTCTCTCTGTTCTACAGAGCCTTTGCTGCCACATTTGCCAGCCAGCACCACCTCTCGCAGGTCATCGACACCAAGACCTGCGACGTGAGCCGGGCCTGCTTCATCAGCACAGACCCCAATGCCTGTTACAACCCCCTCTGCGATACAGTCGACCTGAGTACACTGATTGATACCACCAACCCTACCTCAGTATTCGATACCAAACACGAGCTCGACCGGCACGAGAAGATGGCAGCCGGCAAAGGATCTTCTGCACCCGCTGGTCCCAAAGACCCTGACCGCGAGGTACTCGACCGCATACGCTGCCAGCTCAACCCACAAGCCCGCCCACAACGAGAGGCTCCGCCCGCATTCGTACCCCAGCTGCTCAACGACATCATCGGCGACATCAAGACTTTCATAGAGCAAACCGGCATGGTGGTTACAGAGATCATCAACATTCAGTATGCCAAGAAGATACGGGCTAAGGTGGGACTGAAAGAAGCCGAGGTCAACCTCTTCTATGGCCGGAAAGGCTTTAGCGTCGTCATATCACCGCGAAGAGGCACCAGCGAAGAGCTCAACGAGCTGCTGGCCCAGCTTGTCAACCAGTTTTTACTGACCTGCTAAAACATTATGCCCATGAGAAAACCCCGCGGACCCCTGCCCTACATTGAAATTCTAAGGAAGCTGACCCACTCCGGCCTGAGCGGGTCTCCAACCATCAACCGCCCGACAGGTGGTCTCGACCGTATGCCTACTCTCCGTGAACGCATCGACCATCTGTTGGGCATCGTCAACCGTCCATCACGAACTGCCACCAATATGTTATTTCTTGTCATGTATGATATTGAGAGCAACAAAGTGCGATACCATATCGCCAAGTATCTCGAACGCCAAGGATGTACACGCATCCAGCGATCCATCTTTCTTGCCGATCTCGACAAGACCGTTTTCGACACCATCAAGCGTGATTTGGCCGAAGTGCAGTCTCTTTATGACAATCATGACAGCATCATCATCTGCCCCATCTCTACAGACCAGCTGAGGGCTATGAGCATCATTGGCCAGCATATCGATGTAGACATCATCACTCGCAGCCGGAATACACTATTCTTTTAAGTTTCTTTCACTCCGCATTCTTTGACTTCTTGTACATTCTTTGTATCTTTGCACCCGTTTAGAAAAACCCACTTTTCCAAGCTCTTTGTCAAATATTGCTACATAAACAGCGACAAAGGGTTAGGTATATCTGGGAATTTTGATATCTGCCCTCTAAGAGCATCTTCCATTACAATAAGGATTAAGACAATTTTTATCGGCTGCCCGAGCGAATAGAGTCCTTTACACTCTAAGAGCATCTTCCATTACAATAAGGATTAAGACGTTGCTCTCTTTGTTTTCTGTAAAATTTATCATCCTCTAAGAGCATCTTCCATTACAATAAGGATTAAGACTCTCGATGGCTGTAGCCGTCAGATGGATGTCGAAGTCTCTAAGAGCATCTTCCATTACAATAAGGATTAAGACCACCGACGAAACCTGTGATTGTGAAACTGTTCTGTGCTCTAAGAGCATCTTCCATTACAATAAGGATTAAGACGTTTTTCGTTGAACATATATTTTTATCGGCTGCCTCTAAGAGCATCTTCCATTACAATAAGGATTAAGACATCCTGTCTGTGAAGACTACTCGGCTTTGTCCTCCTCTCTAAGAGCATCTTCCATTACAATAAGGATTAAGACACTACGTCAGCCTGATATGCTACGCTTGTGTAGTCCTCTAAGAGCATCTTCCATTACAATAAGGATTAAGACGAAATATTGGTGTGTTATATCATACTCCTCGTAGTCTCTAAGAGCATCTTCCATTACAATAAGGATTAAGACGGCATTCCGATGTCCGTGGCAGAGGGTGTGGAGTTTGAACTCTAAGAGCATCTTCCATTACAATAAGGATTAAGACTACTGTAATGGCAGTACTCTGGCTTGAAATAATCTCTAAGAGCATCTTCCATTACAATAAGGATTAAGACATTCTACATCGGCTGTATACGCCGTATCGGCTAGGTCTCTAAGAGCATCTTCCATTACAATAAGGATTAAGACAGATAAAATTTTTTCAACTTCATATTCTTGCCCGTCTCTAAGAGCATCTTCCATTACAATAAGGATTAAGACTTGAGCAAGCTCATACTTTCGAGCTCGTCAACAATCTCTAAGAGCATCTTCCATTACAATAAGGATTAAGACGCAGCTACTGAATCTGAATCAACTGCTTGTACTTTCTCTAAGAGCATCTTCCATTACAATAAGGATTAAGACCCAACCGCTATAAAACTTCTTAAGGAACTTTTTACACTCTAAGAGCATCTTCCATTACAATAAGGATTAAGACACAACAGAAAAACTCGGTTCTTCCGTTAAATGAATAGATAGGCTGTTGTATATATTTAAAAGAGCTGGTATTATGTATCTTTGTTTGTAGTGCCCAAACTCCAAGAACATGAATACCAGCATAATGCAAAACGCCTTAGGCGTCTCCCGACAGGAATGTCAGGATATGCGCTACGAAGGTAATGAATTAGTTTTGGAAATCCAAACACCCAGGGAAAAACTTTGTTGTCCAGCGTGCGGCAGCCATCATGTTGTTCTTGACGGCAGCCACATTCGTCGCTTTGTAAGTGTGCCAATCGGCTTAAACAAGACTTATCTGGACATGCATGTACAACGTGTTTTATGTCATGACTGTGGGTGTATCCAGCAGGAGAAGATTGATTTTGCCAAGGGGAAACGTCGACATACACAGGCCTTTGCGAACATGGTACTTGACCTGTCACGCTTTGCAACGATCCAGGACATTTCCTGGTTCCTGCAAGTATCGTGGGACGTTGTACGTAACATTCAGATGGAGTTCTTGCAGGCAGAGTACGGAACTCCGGACCTGTCCACATTAAGACGAATATCCATTGATGAGTTCGCAACCCATAAAGGCCAGGTATACAAGACCATTGTGGTCAATCTCGACAATGGTCACATCGTGTATGTAGGAGAGGGAAATGGCAAGGCATCCCTTGATGGGTTCCGGAGCAGACTCGGAGATGACAGACACCGTATAGAGGCTGTCTGCACAGACTTATCCGCCGCATATACCAGGACTGTGACCGAACATCTGCCCCAGGCAGCACTGGTTGTAGACCATTTCCATGTAACTAAGCTCATGAACGAGAAACTCGACCAACTCAGAAGGCAACTCTGGCATGCGGAACGGGATGTCAACAAGCGCAAGGTAATAAAGGGTACCAGATGGCTGTTGCTGAGAAATGGAAATGACATCTTCGATCATCAGCACAGGAACAGATTAGAGAATGCGTTGAGTTTGAACAAGCCTTTGATGACAGCCTATTATCTCAAGGAAGATCTTAAGGAGATATGGAACCAGTGCTGCAAGGACGATGCAGAGAAGGTGCTTGACGAATGGGTCAGACAGGCTTTTGATGCAAAGATACAGCCACTGGCAGTCATGGCATCAACCGTCAGGGCATACAAACCCTACATTCTTGCATGGTATGACCATTATATCTCAAATGGGAGAATAGAGGGAATCAACAATAAGATTAAAGTGCTGAAAAGACAGATTTATGGGTTTAGAAATGATGAATACTTTACCCTAAGACTATATGCATTGCATGATAGGCGTCTACGCATTTAACGGAAGAACCCTAAAAAAGTGGGGCAAAAAGTGGGGCAAAAAGTGGGGCAAAAAGTGGGGCAAAATAAAATAATGAGCAAAGAAAAAGTCCCTAAGTCATTGAAACTCAGAGGCTTAGCCTATTTGTTGATGCGGAGAGAGAGGAACTCGAACCCCTTTTGATAATATCTTTATTGGCAAGCAATTATATCTTCACTCATTCGCCATGTACCGCATGTGTAGCCATGTTTTGGTCTTTTAGAGACCCCCTAACATCTTGTTTTGGCCACATAAAGACCATGTACTCAGTCTTGAAATGAACACTCACTTTTGATTGGGTTCAAAGATAGCAAAAAATGTGCGAGTCACCAAATATTTGGTTGATAATATTTTAAGAATCTTCTTGGCTACACAAAAGGTGCGGGGTGCGAGGTCTATATATGTAGTAGACCTTGCACCCCGCACCTTCTGTGTGAGTCGAATGTTTTTTACGGCGTGAATGACTTCACTGCTATTACAACTAGGCGAGACAGTAAAGGGCGATGCCGAGTCGTGACTTTTTAATCTTGTTTGGCAATTACCGGGAAGGATGAAAACAGCTCAAGCGCAGAGGCTGTCTCTTCTATGAGTTTATTCTTGACAAAAGCTTTAGACTTCGTGTCATTTAGCACCTCATCCAGTCCTTGCATGAGTAGTTTGGGACTTGCCTCCCGCACATGTTCCGCACACCAGAGGGCATATTGGCTTACGCTCTTCCCTGTTCTCATCCTGACGATTTCCTCGTTAATTTCAGTATGATTCTGCAAGAAGAACCACACGTCGAAGATGTCACGTGGGGAGAGACACTCACCCATTGCGCACAACTTATGAGCAAACATGTCGGGCATCGTCATCACGCGGATATCAGTACCAGCCAATGAGCGTGTCTCGTAGTGGTTAGGATATGGACGAATGGATATTTCCACCTTTAGCATGCGCTCCCCTTTGCCATAATCCAGCACAAGCACAGGCCCATAAAGTTTCTTCGCTTCATCGTCAATGGTTCCAAAACGTGTCAGTATAGCTCTTACCTTGTCATATACCAGGTCTAGTTTCTCCGGGACAAGAAGATTGAAATCCAAGTCTGTAGAAAAACGATTAAGCTGGTGGAAGAACATCAATGAAGTTCCTCCCTTGAATGCCATGACATTGCAGAGATCCTTGTCCTTGAAGATAAGGCTCAAAATCTGAGCCATATAGAGTTTATACCCGTTGGTTGAATTAATTAGATAAGATATTCATAATGAAAAAGTTGCACATATCGTTGATTTTTAGTAACTTAGCGTTGTTCAATACATTAAGTTACAAAATCATTGCTATGCGCAACTTCATTGCAAAGTTCCGAAAAATCCTTGAAACCTGCAGATACTTGGCGACAAGGGGTATCTGAGTGCCCCCGTACAGCAGGACTTGTTCTCCGCAGCCAATATCATACTTGACGTACCATATAGGTTGAACCAGAAAAACTGGCGACCGCCAAGCTGGGCGTATAGAAAGTACAGAAAGAGAATTGAAACGGTGTTCTCTCAGCTGAATGACCATTTGATGATGATACGCAACTATGCAAAGCAACCACAAGGGTTCTTCACAAGGATGGCAGCTAAAATCGCAGCCTTTACGATGTTGCAGTATTCCAATTTCATCAATCATAAGCCTATCGGACAAGTCAAATATGCGCTAATTTAATTCAACCAACGGGTAGTTTATGTTTATTCTTGTCCATTATTATTTCAGATTGAGCAGTTCGGTCACTCTCCCAGTCAACATCTTTGATTGGTAGTTTGGCAGGAGTTGTTTGACCTTTGTCTTATTAAGTGGGTGCAGATTGTCGAAATAACAGTTGCCGGCACTAAGATACACCATATCAAGGAAAGCACGCTCGGGAGTGGCTATCATGATGTTATCATGCTGCTCAATACCCTCCATGCCAATCCATAATTCAGGATTGATGATACGGAACTGATAGGTCTTGTCGTCAATCTCAACCAGACGATTCAGATAGCTTACACACGTGATTGCGTCATCGTATTGAAACACGACGCCATACCGCTGAAGTACATACTCCAACGAAATGTAGGCAGGACGGAAAATGCTGCAAGCCATCTCCCTCTCATCGTATGATGCTTTGGTATAGATGCCGCGACGGGGATTGCGTATCCTACCCTTCTTAACGAAATAGTGCAGCGACTTGGCCAGTTTCTGACCATCCTCGCATGTAGTCAGCATCCTCAATGACTGCACATTAAAAACAGATCGGGAGCTGTCCAGAATTATTTCAAGTACATTCTTTTGCGAACCCATCTTCCAAAATATTCGTATTATCAGTTTGCAAAAATAGTGATATAAATTCACAAACCAAAAGAAAACAACTTCATCTTGGCAAATTTATTATTATTATTTTTTCCAGAGTCTGTCCTCATCTATCTTTAAGTTGTTTTCACCTACATGCTTGCATTTTCTCACAAAGTTGTCTACTTTTGATGATATAGATTGCAGTTCTGTCAAGGGTATATCAGAGATAATTAATGTGGTACTCCTTGAACGGCTCGTTGCAACATTAAATCGCCTGTCATCCAAGGCAAATCCGGGATTTCTGCCAGGTATATACAGAATGGCATAATCCACAGTCATTCCTTGGATTCTGTCAATGGTTTCAATCGTCAGTTTATCTGTTGCAGTCTCCGTAAGGAATGATCTCTGCAACTGTTTTACAGTATCTCTGAACGGAGATATGATAGCCAGGGTATACCGAGGATATTTTGTTGTCATCTCTACGATAACATTACCAATCAGCTTCAAAGCTGTTTCGGAAATAATGCCATTAGTGAAGTCTTGCGTGTAACAGTACAAGTCTCCGCCTTCTGATGGGAATAAATCATTCCGACACAATCTTAAATCCAGTCTTTCCTTTTGTACAGAGTAGAAATGATTGCTATAAAAAGTAGACGTCAACTTCGCACTTGCGGGACTAAGGCGGAATGTCGTAATGATTCTATAAGACTTAACATTAGTACCTAGGGCGTAGGTCTTCAGGCCCTCTACTTGTGTATTTACGTTCCATGCCTTATATATGCTTTTTGACGGATTGGTAATAATAGGGGGTAACTGCATAGGGTCGCCCACTATCAGGCATTTCTTTCCCAGTTTCTTGAATGCCAGAATAGTGGCGAGGAAAGCTTGAGAAGCCTCTTCCATGATAACTAAGTCATAAGAGGGCAAGCCGTTATCCGAAATATTCTTTGCATTGTAAACATGCGAAAGCACATAATTCGTAGAACAGAACAAGTCTCCCGCCGCAACTACAAAGCCTTTCTTGGCTGGTTGGATACCAACGGCTTCTTTTCTCTCATCAGCAGATAGATTCGATTTTGATATTCTTCCATCTTCCAAGAATGGTTCCAAGGGAGGCTGCTTAACGAGCTCCATCAATCCTTTATTGGCCATCGTTGTGGCACAGACAGTCTTTTGTTCATCAAGATAATGGGCAATAATGTATGCTATAGTGTAGCTTTTCCCAGTACCGGGAGGACCCTGTAATATGCAGCAATCTTCTTTCTCCAAAGTCTTCATGACTCTTTCGGCAATTCCATTTTCATTCTTTGAGTTATATTCTAACTCTTCAGGATGCCAGTCTTCATAACTTATCTTAGGCTCTAACAATTGTTCTGGCATATCCTTGTAGATTTCAAGAAAGTTAACCAGGTTGTTCATATAATCTACAGGTGGAAATGGATTGAAAACAACCACTTGCAATGACTTCCCAGCCTGTAATGTGCGCTTGAAGCGATCAAACATGGAAACACTGAGGGCAGAGCAACCCACATAATCATACCGGGGATCATTCTTTCTCAGATAATATAATGGCATCAGATCCGATGTTTCAGAATGATACTCTCCGTTCTTGCAAAAATCGAAAAAAGAACAATTCCAATCATATACATTTTGCCCAAGGTCAGCTCTTGCTGCCCTCTTGATTGCCATGATAGACCTTTGGACTTTCAGTCGGGGAGCCCTATCCTTTGGGAATCGTAGCACAACGTGCCCACGGTTCTCATTGATATGATCGACATACCCGAAAACAATTTCTTCACGGCGCAAGAGTTGGTTAACAGGAGACATCATCAAGTTTTTCTGTTCCGCCTCTGCTTCTTTCACTTGGTCAATGAAGAAGTTCTGATAGCCCTCTACTTTACTAATATTAGTCATCATCGATTTTGTCGTTGTCTCCGATATACTCTTTTAATTCATCCGGCAACTGAGCAAACAGCGAGTTGTATCTCTCATTTGAGGTCATACGGATGAGAGTATAAGCCGTACCAGAAACATTATTCAAGGTACGCGAATACAAGTCTCTCAGAATATCTGCTTTCTCATCCTTACTACCTGTCAACTTGATCACGATATCATCCTCGTTGATCCAGTCAAGCAGTTGCTGTTCAGTATTGAAGTATTTGAATTCATTGGCTTTGGGTCCATAATACACACATATTACACATTTATCATTTTCTACATCATTCCATATCTTTGGTGAGACATACATAATGCCATGATATGCACTGCAAGCATGCAATCTCTTACCGCCGACCAATCTGTGATAGGACGACGGTTTTGAGTTGCGAATGAAATCCGCTTCACTTTCTTCCGGTGTCATTCCATGGTCTTTCAAATTATGATAGAGTCTGTATTGTGCCAAGAAGTTGTGGTCAGCAATTTGATCTGCGGTAAGCGAACCATCCCCTAAAGCCTCTCTAATAGCATTTACATCAGCTGCACTAGGTTCTAAAACTTTCAATCTGTGTTCTACGCCATGGGGTTGAAGTATACTGGTACCCCCATAGTTATGAGGATGATACCCACCTTGCCCGGAATGTCCACCATGTTGTCCCCCATGTGGATATACTGGGGGCTGAGGAGAATCCACTCCGCTATCAGGCTCACCACCGCCATCACCTGCTCTGTTATCAGGCTCACCACCGCCATCACCTGCTCTGTTATCAGGCCCACCACTGTCATCACCTGCTCCGTTATCAGGCTCACCACCGTCATCACCCGCTCCATTAACAGGCTCACCACCGTCATCACCCGCTCCGTCAACAGGGGCATAAGATTCTTTCTCGCCAGGTTTGCCATCATCTCCGGCATTAGAATTGTCAGATGTCTCCTTTGTCGTAAATGTTGTACGAACTGGCCCCTCCTCTTCTCCATCAGGAGCCCTTTTGCCTCCTAATATCTGTTTAATACCGGGTATAAGTCGATCAAGTTCATCTTTAAAGCCATCATC
This sequence comes from Hallella multisaccharivorax DSM 17128, assembly GCF_000218235.1. Classification (GTDB taxonomy): domain Bacteria; phylum Bacteroidota; class Bacteroidia; order Bacteroidales; family Bacteroidaceae; genus Prevotella; species Prevotella multisaccharivorax. The sequence goes on from NZ_GL945017.1 coordinate 2,268,622, forward strand.
AATCATAAGGCGATTCTGCTCTTTGATAATTTCAATGGCATTGTCGCGACTATCCATGATATCCTCAATAACATCTTCGTCAATGTCATCTGTGTCAATACCTAAAAATTTGACATATTCATCAACAAATGACTTAAACACTCGCTTGCTATCAAGAGAATCGACAAAGTAGAAATCGTTTTCTCCAGTTTTATGATAGAACTTCTTAAGAATCTGATTAATAGCTTCGTCTTCAGTGTATGTTATCATGATTGCTTCACACTTATGAAGTGCCAATTCTTCCAACTTCTTGGTATAGCCATCATAGAGTTCCTTCCAGTTTGCATCATCTGTCATACCAGCGATAACCAACGCATATAACTTATGCGTGGTATTGCAACCTGCATATACAGTATCACCCACAGGCTCCATTTTCAAGTCATCTGAGGTGATGGTCTTGATTTTTAGGATGTCGCAGGCTTTCTTGAAAGAATCACCCGATGGGAAGTAAGCCTTATTGATAATTCTCGGGTTGGCCCCAAAGAATTGTTCCAGACTATTGTCCCAGTAGTCGAGTGCGTATAATTCTTTGATCTGTACCTTCTCGTTCTTGTTGTTATACCATACCGCATTCTCATCTTCACGATACTCATCAATTTTCGAATCAAATGATCCGTCATAGCCTTCAATCATCCAATCGAGAAGTTGTGTACGTCTCTCTTGCCCTACGATTGGGATTAAAGCGTACAAAGCATCAAGAAAATCGAGTGATTTCTTGAAAGGCAACAAACCAAACAGAATGGTATCATCAGGCAGTTTTATGTCTGGAAGATTCCTAAGCGGAACCTTGTTCTCCCAGTCTTCTATACTCTTGACGTATCCTGATACTTCTGCGCCATCATACAGATCGGTTGCGCATTTCATGTAATCTTTTGTGGGAATACATGCGATCTTATCAAATTTATGTTCAGACATCAACTGTTTGACGCGCGAGATGGCGGCGTCTTTTTTCAGAAGATAGGTTCCCCAGAAGTATACTGCGCATTTGCGATTTTTCAAACAATCGATGTCTTCTTCCTGGAAGTCACAGTGAATCTTTAGATCTCTGAATATTCTGCCGGTATATTCAGAGCATTCTTCATAGTATGTATCACTCACATAGTCGAAATCTACATTGCAAGATTCGAAATCGAAGAACGGCCTATAAACTGATCCCATAGTGAGAGTGGAAGCATCACAAAAAGAGCCATTCCTGTCAAGAAGTTGTATCTCCCCTATATGTTTGAGATCCTTTAATGTGTCTCCATCTGCATTACGAATGGTAGCAAGATCGTTGATGAACTTGTAATGGAAACCACGTATATCGTCAGTATCGTTATCCTGTATGTCAAGATAACGATCCAGCTTGCGCTGCTGCCAGTCGCTGAGATTTTCAATGCGGTCACCTTCTATTTCGTCAATAATCTCCTTTATCAGACAACGTTCTTCGGAAGAACTGAATGAAATCTGATTAGGAAGTTGGATATATGGGAATGGTTCTTCCTTCTCGCAATCAATATAGATAGTATCGCATATATCGTAAAACTTTCCATCGTGAGCCTTTACGCGCAAGTTGGTTAATTGAGCGACAAGTCCGTCTTCATATCGCTTTTCAAGAGCTTCGCGATTTTCTGCAATTAGCTTAGGAAGACTTTCGTCGTCTATCTCTGATAGCTGGGGAATGACGGTCTCAACTAAGATATCAATAATTTCATATTTTATAGCAGCTTTAGAGAAGAATGATTTCCACCCGTCTATATCATCTTCCTCACCAATGTATTCAGGACTTAGGAATTTCGCTTTCTCATCGAAGATTCTGACAGAATGCTCAATGGCTGCTCCATCCATGTATTCATCAGAAAAATAGATGGGACCTTCCAAGGCTATACTACCATCCTTTAACAGAACAGGCAGACTTGTCATTTCTTCGATAAGATGATCGATAAGGTTATCAGACACATTGTTCTTTAGCCATCGCCAGAATGCAATGTTTAATTCTTCATTTTTTATGGTACTGATAAAGGTGTCAACATTCTTGCTAAGCCAAGTAAAGAAATGTTGGACTGTAAACTTAGAGTTCTCCAAGCGTGTTTCCCAATACTCTGTATTCTCCTCTGTCTTGTAGGCAGGATCAATGATGTCAAGATCTGAAAATTCAACAAGTCCCAAATGAAACAGTTCCTTTGCATTCGCACTGAGCGTCTTATGACCACAAGATTGACGTGCAGGCTCGTCTTGTCCATAAAGATAAACCTTGGCATCCTTCATTTTTATCTGCTGTTCTTGGGTAAGAACATTATAATGGTCTATGATAAACTCATGGAAAGAGACGCTTTCTTCTTTCGAAGATGTATGATCGTTGATGCAATTCATATTCTCGGCAATTACATCGTCGAAGAATTCACTAAACTTGTAAGTCCTCACCCCCAAAGCTATTAAAGACTTGGATTTACCATAGTCAGGGTGCGTCACGGCTACAAGGTCATCAGGAAACCAATTGTAATCAATGATCTCTGTGAGTTCGTTGTCATAGATATACAGATTCTCTTTATCAAGTGAAACATTACTGTTATCACTTGTAACCAGCTTCAGACCTTCAAAGATGTCACCGTCTTTCTCTTCTTCGAAGATCAGTTGATAATGTTCGTCAAGGTATTTAACGAAATCTATGCTCTGACTACCGTCGCGATCATCATTGCCCCCGATATAGTTGAAGATGTCTTTTAGGTTCTGCTTTACAACATTGCGATAGAATATCTTGTCGGTAAGCTCTTCTACGCCGAACGCACGATGAAAGAACTTCTTAAGATCAGCTTTGTTTGCAACATCATCAAAATATGCATTGTCTACCGATGCTATCCAATCTGAGTCTATCCATTCTTTTGCAGAATAGTGTTCAAAATCGGATGAATTGAAGTAAGTATCACAACCGGCTATGAACCATTGCTCATCACCGTCACAATCGAAAACTTTAAGACTATATCCAGACAGTCCTTTGTCAGGAATCAACTTACTGTTAGAAAAGCAGAACTGGACGAAATCACAGCTGGTATCAAAGTCGTCATTTATTACATCAGAGACTTTATCTTTATGATCGTCAGACAAGATAATATCATGAATGATCATCTCATCTGAGTAATCTCTTACATCAAAATTTTCTTTGAAATATTCCTTTGTGACAGAAAGATAATCGTTTGAAAGAAAATGGAACGATATGCCAGACAACCACTTTGATTCGCATATCTCATGGCCCCTTTTTGACGTAAAGAACAAGAAACAATCTTTAAAATCGTCTACCGTCTCATCATGATCATCAATTACTGGAAGAGACAAATAGTCCTCATTAAACGATACATTTTCGGCAAGGAACTTAAAGAAATGAATGGAGGTCTCTTTATCTTTCAGTCTCTGCACGGTTTCCTTATAGTTATCTGACAGAAGCGTTTTGTCCACAAATTCCTCACAGTCGAAATCGGCGAAGGCCTTTTCAACCGTATGATCCCACTCTTCGTTGTCTTTGAAGAACGCTCTTGTCTTCGGGGACAAGAAACAGATGTGATTTGTAAAAGCCCTAAGATCCTCAAGGTACTCATCAACATCATAGAACAGCTCACCAGCAGCGTACAGGTCACCCTCATCTTCGAGGAAGATGTCTTCTTGGAGAAGATCCTCTAAATAACCCCTCTCCAAGAGAAAATTCAAGAATTTGTTGTTATTGTCCTGGTCTTTAAGCCACTCTTGGAAATCATCATTAGCTATCAGATCCGTTAAATTTTCCTCGGTAAACTTCTGATCATCATCTGCATATCTCTTCAGGAATGCATTGAAATTCCTATCTCTGCGAAGCATTGGCAACGGAAGATAATAATCCTCCAGTTCTGTGAACTTACAGAATTCCTCATCTGTCATGATACTAGAAGTGCTAAGCCCAGTCGTATCAAGAATCACATGCTTAACATTGGCTATTCCATGCTTGACGGGGACAATCTGTTTTTTTTCTACGCACTCATTGAACGTTTCTTCAAACTTTTCAATGAACTCATCGTAGAAGTCGTGTTCCTTCTTGCACTTTCTGAAGTCCGGCACAAGAGAGAACACAGAGCCTAACTGATACTTCTTGGAAGTCAGCAGGTCTTTGATCCACACGAATAACTTTTTACCTGCAATAGCTGCTAATTCCGCGTTGAAGTTGGATTCTTTTTCATTAGCGAATCTTACCTCAGTTTCAATATCATTACGGTCTCCCTTAGGTATCATGTCGGTATTCATAAGGAAGGGGAAACCCCAGGATGCTTTTGTGGGCAGATAACAATATAATGTTGCTTTCTCAACAGGCTTTATATTTGCACCTTCATGCTTGCAGGCGAACGAAACCCTGGTGTAGTCAAAGTCCTTATATTTCTCTGGAATACGACTGTTCCCTTTATCTATCGTCTTGTTGATGGATTCTTGAAGCTCAACGGGAATTTCCTCTTCATAATTACCGACTACCCATTCTGCATTGTCGCGTAAGCATAATCTTTCTTCCTTTCCGTTAATGACAACTTTAACAGAATTGATATTAGGAATAAACAAAATGATATTGGCGTCCGCAAAGATGTCCTTAAAGAGATTTTCGTAACTGTTCTTTCCAACATGAAGAATATTTTTATCTTCAGGGCGTAAGGCGATACGAACCCTGAATTTCTTATCACTGGAATCGAATACACTATTCACCTCTTTGGCTACTTCGCGGTGTTCGGTCCAAATTGGCAGAATCTGGAAGGGAGCACCTAAGCGCTTAATCTTGCCGCCGACTTTCTTCTCCGGCGTCTCGCCTTCATCAAAGCGGAAAGAGTAATCACCTGTTTGCAGATATACATAATGGTTGTGCAAGAAAACGGTCTTAAAGCCAATGCCTTTATAGCCAATAGTGTGTTTGTTGGCGATCTTTTCTTTTTCGTTGATACCACAGATGCCTGAGATATTACGAACATTGAATTTGTCGCCAGAATGCATAAACAGCAGGTAATTGTCGGTGATGTGAAATTCCACATCTACCATTTTCCCCTCTACAGGATAGTCGTTGGCATTCTGCAAGAGCTCATATACGAAAGTGGATTCCTTGGCACTAAGTTGTTTGCTAAGCGTGTCAAGGAAATTTGTCGCTGACCCGAAGTTCTTTGATTTGTCGTTATGACGATCCTCAAACAGCGTGTCAATAAACCATTTTGCCTCTATCGGCTTTGGTTGATTTTTTAAATCTATAAATATCTCGTATGGATTGAACTCGTTCCTATGAGAAAGTTTCCATGTAAACAGATAATAGTTGTCTGGCTTTATGCCGCGGATCTCATAAGGATAGGTTATCTTGATAGGTTGCTTATCCTTATCGCCGGGATAATAGGGAATGTGGTCAAAATTCGGCTTACGCAAATCATCAACAAGATAGATTTCATTTTCTTCATCGTAATGGTAGAAACCAATAAATTCGCAGGTGTTGACTCCCCACATCTCAAACAGATCCTGTTCTTGTGCATCCCTGGCACTCACAGCAACAACCGGTCTTGTGATATTGTCAATAGCCCTTAGTGATGAACCAACTAAGTACACTATATATTTTGGAGGATCCTCACGAAGTGCTGAGATATTCATTCTGCACTTAAACGAGCAAGGGCCTTCTGGTATGGGTCTGCTTGAAACCGGTACGTTTAAGTATATTGCTACAAGTGTGGTTGGACGACCATCCAACTTGATATTTGAAATGCTACCCTTATAGAAATCTTTTTTCTTGCTTTTAACCTCATGAGAGAAGATGCCCTCAAAAGTGGTTTCAGCAAAAAAGCGTTCTATTTCTTCATCGGTAGCCCTTCCTAATTGCTTTCGGTTTATAAATTTTGCCATATCGTATATGAATTTCGCTTTTAGATGGTTTGGATTCTTACTATTATGTGTGTGTCTTAAATCCTTTCACGCTGTGAAACGGAGAGTTCCAAGGCGGGGAGCGCTGGCGGGGAAAATATTCGTATTATCAGTTTGTAAAAGTAATGATATAAATTCACAAACCAAAAGAAAACAGCTTCATCTTGGCAAATTTATTATTTTTTATACGTAACGATTAAAATGATACCGTTCACATTGAATGATACAATTATTTTTTATAACTTTGCGCTGTAAATACTAATAATAGTACGCATGTTAAAACTAATATTCGTACATCGATTAAAACTAATATTGATTCGCGCATTCATACTAACAGGATTGTTTTATGGCAAGCATACAGGAGAAGTTGGCTGAATCTCTGAGGGTGTTGAAAGACTATCAGGACAGCCACGGCAACATGGTTATCAAAGGCCATTCGGTACTCGGTGAGACGCATACCAGGAGGCTATTGCAGAACGGTTATCTGCAATCCGTCATCAGAGGATGGTATATCCCGTCGTTTCCGGGGAGTGAGGGCGACACAACCGTGTGGTATGCCTCTTACTGGCAGTTTGTTTCGGCCTATGCCGCCAGCCGTTTCGGCCAAGACTGGTGTCTGACAGCCGAAGAGTCGCTATCGTTCTATGCGGGGGAGACGACATGTCCTTCCCAGTTAATCATCCGGTCGGCCAAAGCCAATAACAACGTGGTACAGTTGCTGCATGGAGATTCATTGATGGACATCACAGCGTCTATCCCCGCAGACATGTACGTAGAGCCGCGATATGGCATCCATCTTTATCCTTTGGCGGAGGCATTGGTATTTTGCTCACCACAGTATTTCATATCAGACGCACTGAACGCCCGCACGTGTCTTGCACAGTTGAAAGATGCTTCTGAAATCATCAGAGTAGTGGCTGACGAAGGTAATACCACACGCGCATCTCGCATCTGTGGGGCATTGCGGAATGTTGGAAAGGGCAGCATGGCTGATGAGATAAGCGGCTTCATGCAACGGTTGGGGCACGGGCTTCGTGAGGAGGACCCATTCACGGAGAAGTCGCCATTGGTAAGTATCGGAGCGTCGCCCTACGCTATCAGGATCCGACTCATGTGGGAGAAAATGAAAGCGCAGATCGTGTCGCTTGGCATTGTGCTTCCGATCAATAACAACGACGTTGATTCCGTTATCGCCAACATGGAAGCCAACTATGTGAAGGACTCCTACCATTCACTCTCCATCGAAGGCTACCGCGTTACGGAAGGACTGATAGAGAAGGTAAGGAGCGGCAACTGGAATCCTGCCGCTAACGGCAAGGACTCTGAGCAGAGAAATGCGCTTGCTGCCCGTGGCTACTATCAGGCTTTCGAAGCCGTAAAGAACAGCGTAAGGAAAATTCTGACAGACGGTCATCCCGGCAAAACTGTCGCCGATGATTTCCCGGCGTGGCACTTTGAACTCTTCCAGCCTTGTATCACCGCGGGCATCATCAAGGCTTCAGACTTGGCGGGATACCGCAGCCACCAGGTATATATCCGCAACTCCAAGCACACGCCTCTGAACCCTGATGCACTGAGGGATGCCATGCCCACTTTCTGTGAGCTTCTGGGCAAGGAAGAGAATGCTTACGTCAGAGCCATTCTCGGACACTTCTTCTTTGTGTATATTCATCCTTACATGGACGGCAACGGACGTACTGCACGTTTCATCATGAACACCCTGCTTGTCACCGCCGGACTGCCGTGGACGGTTGTCCCGGTCGAACGACGAAGCATCTACATGGCCGCACTTGAAAAAGCCAGCATTGATGGAGACATTTCCGATTTTGCTCAATTTATCTTCGGACTGATCAAAGAATCCTGCTGACACCTTTTCCTGCAAGTGATGCAGAAGTAAGCGTAAGTAATTTCAAACCGCAGTATGTGTGTTCTCCACGGATACTGCGGTTTTTTATGCTCTGGCATCAATGCTGCGCCATAATAGTCAACTTGAACAGCAGCGTCTTATGGTGGATGGAGGAGTGATGTAGGCTCCGTCCCTCCCAGCAATTTGCAAGACGATAACTTCGATGGTCTGTATAAGACGCCAAGTCCAAGTTCCTTGTCAATTTTCGGATAGGTATAGGTGCTATTAGCCAGCCGAATGATGACACCTTTATTTTCAGATGCTCCAAGGACATTGAAACGAATTCATGTCGCTATAGGCAGCAAAGTTTTCTAGTAGAGTAGATTACCTTTCCGCGCTTCGTGATGCAACTGATGATTTGACTATCAATTGTTTCCGGCGTTCATATCTGTTATTTTGTCGTAAATTTACTGTATATTTTCGACAAAGGACAAATAAAACCACAGACATTTATTCTTCATAGATTTAATTCTTGCGTCTCTGGTCTATCTCAAGACCATTTACCTACTTGCTTTTGCCTTGTCAGGTCAAGGTTAATGCTGCTTCATAAATTGCTTGGTTATTGGTTGGATTTTACCCTTTCATTATGTATCATGCAGATTGCTTTCCTTAATGATGTGGTTCTTATTTTCAGATTACGATAGGCCTGTTTTGTTGTCAGTGGTTCCCATAGACACCGCTTTTGTGTAAGAAGCGGAATTATTCAAGAGATGAGAGGCCCTGAATAACTTTCATCCTAATTGATTCGCGTGCAAAGGTACTCCTTCATGTACCGTTTATTATAAAAATATATCAAGATATATAATTTTATAGATGTCTAATAATCAAACAATTATAATAGTATTTTATATGACATAAAGTTTATAAACCAAACGCAGGTTTTATAAACTTTATGTTTACTTCCCCTTTTTTAGAAATTTGCAACATGAAACATCGTGACAGTAAATACAAGACAATTCTCATTACCCCAGAGATCTTGTCATCTGACAATCATGAGGATATTATTAAAGCGATATCAATCATGACCGGACGGGATTTGAGCTATCTTAGCAAGATCTTTAAAGGTACGGCTAATCCTAGCATTGATGTGCTACAGGATATTGCAGGTTCTCAGGGAATACGGTACGTAATCCTTCCTGTTCCGGAATCTTCTTCTTTAAAAAGACTGCTCCTTCGCTATGGAGAGGAAAAACAACATTATTGGAAGATACCCAAAGAAGGATGCATTACGCTTTTTGATTTCTTTGTAGAGGCGGCCAGGAATCATGACATCACACCCAGCCCTTCCGTAACGAAAGCTGTATATATCCTTACGGCAATCATTGCCCGTGCTGCACTGATCAACCATGGTTCAGACGAGCTTTCCCAAATATTGGAAGGCTTCTCAAATGAGATTGCCACATTCATTTGGAACAAGACACATCCAGATCCAACGGGGCATAAATAACAATAATACACTGTGATCATAATCTTATATCATTTAGAAAACTAACAAACGACCTATGGAGAGAGCACTCACCCAACAAATTGAGGCTATGTGCAAGATGCTGGTCAAAACGCGTGAAGATGTCAAAGTCCTGCGACATGAGGTCTGCAACCTGCACATGATCTTGGCTGGAGACGTACCCCCGCCAATTGAGGGACCCCCGGCAACAATTGATAATGATGAAGAAGACATTCTTCGGGCCAAGAACATATTGGTCGGTAGCCGTGAGGTGATGGAGATACTTCAGATTTCCGATACAACATTGAAACGCTGGAGAAAAGAAGGCAGAATAACCTTCAAGTATGAATCGATGAATCACGTTTCGTATAAGCTGGCATCAATATACGAAGGAATCAATACGGGCAGTATAAAATGCAAAGGAATAGACAAGATAACTGCCCTGGCCAGAATATTGACATATTCAAAGAATATCAGCCAATTCAGAGCTATGGGCAATACATAGCCGTTAACCTCCTAAAACTTATTCTAATCTTTATGGATACCAAAACTCAAATTTTGGACAAAACTCGTCAGGGACTGGATGTATTTCATCACTACATGGGGGTGGACTTTATTCCAAACAGGAAATTCAGGAATCCGCTCTACAATGATACAAAAGCCTCCTGCTGCATCCACATGAGCAGAAAAAGCGGCATCTTTTTGATGAAGGACTTCGGCAATCTGGATTATTCCGGTGACTGCTTCTGGTTCGTCGCCCAAGTGCTGGGGCTTGACATGAGACGAGACTTCAGGGAAATTCTCCGCCGGATTATCAACGATATGGGGCTCGGTATTCCACTTGAACGCTTTGGTACGGAGGATTGCAGATGTTCAAACTCGAAAGACCTCAAATCAAAGTTCGGCTATCAGCCGCCAAAGCAAGAGCCTGTTGAAAGGGAACCGCCACAACAGCCAGAGATCACGGTGAGCTATAAGGATTTTACAGAGGGGGAACTGAAATTTTGGGGCAGGTATGGAATCGCTCCGTCTGTACTTGGAAAATACAAGGTTATGAGCGGAAAGATGATTAACGGCATTTCCAAGGAGGGGAAACCGTACAGTATATGCTCTACACCCACTCATCCTATGTTCGTCTACCATACCGTTGACAATGCCGTCAAAGTGTATATGCCCAACAGCAAGCTGCGTTTCCTGTATGCACACCGTCCCGCGGGAGAGTATGTCTTTGGGCTGGAACAACTGCCCTCACGCGGACACATGGTGTTCATCACCGGCGGCGAGAAGGATGTCATGTCGCTGGCAGCGCATGGCTTCCATGCGGTGTGCTTCAACAGCGAGACGGCAATGCCTCCTGTCCATATCATAGAGAACCTGCAGCGGCGGTTCAAGCATATCGTCCTGCTCTATGACATGGACAAGACAGGCAGGGAAAGTTCTGCACGTCTTGAGCAGGAGCTGAAAGCCTATCAGGTGAAACGGCTGCCACTGCCGCTGTCCGGTGAGAAAGGCGAGAAGGACATCTCTGACTTCTTCGCCCTGGGACACACATCGGAGGAGCTCGACGGACTCATCAGTGGGCTCATACAGGACATCTACCAAAAGAGCTCTGTCATCTTCAAGTCGTGCGAGCTGGACTACTCCAACCCGCCTCCCAAATCCTCATCGGTTGTGGAGGTCAACGATGTACCCGTAGGCACCTGCGACAACCTTTTTTGCCTGACCGGAGGTGAAGGCGTGGGAAAGAGCAACTTTGTGGCTGCCATCATCTCCGGTACCATCGTAGGGAAGGCGCTCGCACCAGAGCGCACGCTCGGCCTGACCATTATTCCCAATCCAAAGGGCAAGGCCGTACTTCTCTTCGACACGGAACAGTCGGAACATCAACTTTACAAGAACGTCAGAAAGGCCATTCAACGTGCCTGCCTCACCGACAAGCCGGCCTTCTTCCATGCCTATCACCTGTCGGAGCTGTCAAGGAAGGAGCGGCTGGAGATTATTCGCACGTCACTGGACATGAACTTTCATCAGCACAGGGGTATCCAGCTGGTCATCATCGATGGTGTGGCGGACCTCGTCCGCTCTGCCAATGATGAGCTGGAGAGCGTCGACGTCATTGATGAGCTGTACCGCCTGGCCGGGTTCTACCACTGCTGCATCGTCTGCGTGCTGCACTTCGTGCCCAACGGCATGAAGCTCCGCGGACACATCGGATCGGAACTCCAGCGCAAGGCGGCGGGCATCCTTTCCATCGAGAAGGATGCAGACCCGGTGTTTTCCGTGGTCAAGGCGATCAAGGTCAGGGACGGCAGTCCGCTCGACATTCCCATGATGCTCTTCGCGTGGGACAAGCAGGAGGATATGTTCGTATATAAGGGTGTCAAATCCAAGGAAGACAAGGAGAAGCAGAAGGTCAACGACCTGAAGAACATCGCTGTCGGCATCTTTGAGAAAACGGACAGACTTGCCTACAGCGACATGGTCACCGCCATCGTGGACATGATGGAAATTAAACCGAGAACGGCCAAGGACTATATCCGCAACATGAGGGAGAATGCAATCATCGAGCAGCTCACTGACCACTCCTATCAGCTGAAGGTATTCTGAGGCGTCCAGGGCGATGGCCGGCCGGCACAGGTTACCTGCGCTGACGGACGGCCTTCTTCTTCCGCTCAAACAGGTTGGCAATGGAAAAGATCATCCACAGGACAACGGACAGGACGGCATAGCCAATCAACTTCAGAACAAGGACAACGGTACCCAGGACCACGGCAATGATAAGCATATACAGGAAGATAAGTGCAAGCATAACGACTTCTGTTAAGGAGTGAATGAATATGTTGTAAGCGCTTGGTTTATATGCAAATATACGAATAATTCATGGATTATGCAAGTTTTAGGCGGGGTAATTTCTATAAAAATGCAATATCATTCAATACATGACAACCACACAAACACTATTCCCATGACAGCAAAAACGGCTCCGGCCATTCAGAAAGCCGCTTTGACTTTCAATGTTTTCTTCAGGGAGGACACGACTACACAAACCTTTCTTCCCAGTATTGTCTCGAAGGACCCGGAGCACTGGTCTTTCTTCCGCAGCGTCTTCGCCGGACAGAAAGACGGCAGGCTGACATGGGTCGACAAGTCCGTCGAGACGCCCTTCCACTGCCTGCTTGCAGCCTTGTTCTGCAAGCAGCTGGAAGAGGTGCTTGGGATGGCTTTCAAGGACCTGACATTGATCGTCAAGCCCATGGGCAGGGGACATCTCAGTCTCCCTCCGTCTGCCAACACGCCGTTTGGCTCCACAGCCGGGCGGAATGACTTCCTTCGGCTGTGTTTCCAGAAGATACTTGGCAGGGACATCAGGCTGGTCACCAAGCGCAACCCTGTGTTCTGCAGGGACATCAGGATCATGTCCGGCGACAGCATCCTGTATCGCCGGTTTGAGGGCGGACTGGCCTACGGGTGGCAGACGGATGACAGTTATGTTTCCCTCCTGTCCCCCAAAGAGTTGCTTGACATGTCCGAAAGCAGTATCAGATGCAGGAACGTCTTCACGCATGGCTACAGCCGGAATGGTATTTTTATCAATGTAGATTTCCTGACAAAATCTAACACAAGGCATGTGTAGGACAATCTTTCGGGGCACGGCATTGTTCCGATTGCAGTCTCTTCAGTGCCGATCCAGGATATGCCCCTGAATGATAAAAACAATCTGGTGATAGAAACAATCTGGTGATAGAAACAATCCCTTGATGGCAATGATAAAAACAATCCGAGCAATCAGAGGATCAAATCTATCAAATGATAAAAACTATCGGAGCAATCATCTGATAAAAACAATCAAATGAATCTATTTATCACATGATAAAAACTCTCAGAACAATCAAATGATAAAAACAATCCGCGGATCGATTTTATCATTTGACTACTTCAAGCCAGTGAAACACTGAGTCCCGGGAGATACCGGCCCTTTTCAATTCTCTGTAAAACTATGGCTTTTGCGCATATCTTATGAATGACCTCCTGTCATCTGCAATCACACGTGCTACGACAGTCTATTCGGGAATAGCAAGTTGTACCCTGCGGGCCCTCTTTCCGGCTGTGACCGAAAAGAGTTCTCCTTGGGTTCACTTGCCAGCAAAGCTGGGGAAAATTAGCTCGCAACTCGCAATTTAATCACTTGAAATATGAAACAGAGAACTAGAAAACCAATACGATCTATTGAGCAGAAAGTCAGACTGACTACGGAAGAATATGAGATGTTCAGAAAGAAATCTGAATGTTATCATACGATGGCTGGTATGATCCGAGACGCCGTCAGACTGTTCGACGACAAGGCAACCAAACGCAAACTTGAGTCAATGACAGAGGTGAAAGACTTCTATGTGCGCTTCGACCAACGACTCGGTTGGATAGGAAGCAATCTTAACCAGGCACAGCATCGTGCCAACGAGCTTGCAATCGAGGGGCAGTTGTCATCTGACTATATCCGACAGATTCTTGAACCGGAGGTTGGAGAGACTCTGCAATTGATCCGTGAGATGAGATCTGACCTTGAAAAACTACGCCAACACCTATTGAAACTATGATTATCACCATTCTACACAGCAGTGAAAACTTTCATGCAGTGGACTATAACGAAAAGAAGGTAAGTGAGGGTGCCGCTGAACTGATTGAGGTTAAGAACTTCGATGCGCTTCTTCCACAGGATTACAATGTGGCTAATCTCAAGAAGTATCTGATAGAGTATACTGCCCGGAACGAGAACATCGAGAAGGGACAGTTTCATGTCGCCATCAGTTGCAAGGGCCAGGAATATACTCATGAGCAGCTGCTGGACATCGCTCATCGGTATCTGAAGGAGATGGGCTATGCTGAGGAAGGACAGCCGTTGCTTGTCTATGCCCATCATGACACGGACAACAACCACATCCACATCATCACTAGTCGTGTTGCACCTGATGGTCACAAAATCAATCATGATCATGAGAAGCGACATAGTAGGACGATTACTGAGCGGATCATGGCGGAGTATACAGGACAGCAACAGAGCCCTGATGTTTCAAGGGTTGTCAATGACGCTCTTGGCTATCGCTACACTTCCAAGTCTCAGTTCTGTGCCATTCTTGAGAGTCAAGGCTTCGACTGCAAGGATGACGACGACAAGGCCGTCGTCCACGTTTATAGAAACGGTGAAGAATTGGGAACCTTTCAAGCCCAACTTATCATGCAGCATGCTCTGAAGGATAACCGTCCCGATGACCAGCGACGTCGTCAGTTAAGAGCTATCCTCAGAAAGTATCGTGATCTGTCAGCCAACAAGGAAGAGCTGGCTACTGCGATGAAGAAGAAGTTCGGCATCAGTCTTGTGTTCTTCGGACAGAAAGACTGCCCATACGGATATGCCATCGTTGACCATAAAAACAAGACCGTCTTCAAGGGAAATGTGTTCATCAGCATCCGTGAACTGCAGCAGTTCGAGGATGTCGCCACCCGATTTGCCAAGATAGAGCAGACTATAGATGATATTCTGAAGGACAACCCAACCGCCACAACACGTGATATCAACTGCTTGCTCCATCGCCAGTTCGGTACACGTATCCATCGCGGCACAGTTTCATGGAATGACGAGACCATTCAGCTAAGCCAGTCTGTTCAAGATCGGCTAAGGCGTAACAATCGTATCGCCATGGGATTGCCGCCGGAGCCTATCAGAGTTGTTAACCTTCCCCAAGAGAAACAGGAAACGCCTTCATCCACAAATACTCCTAACAGGGTCGTGGATGCGCAAGGCGGTTCCCGTGATGCTAATCATGAATACGAAGTCGGCCATGGTATGAATGTCAACGATATTGACGACGAGCAGAGCCAGAGAGCAAAGTGGAGAAGATGACAGTTTCTATACAAGCAAATAGAATATCATCGATAGTCTCTCACAGCAGTGATGATACGACCGATCTGTGCGATCCCTTTCTCTTTGTTTCGCCAAAACACGCGAATATAAGCTAAGATCTTTCCATCATCCTCAAACCATTCGTGGATGGAGTACTTGTAGATGTCATCGATATCCTAATTGGCACAGTTCTGTTCTACCACAAACATGACTTGTCTGAGCTCAAGGATGTCTTATAGTTCATCTAGCGTGAATATTTCGTATTTCTTCTGTATTAACTTCATGGGGAACTTATGATTATCATCTTGCTGCTAATCTTCGTCTGAGAGAAGAATCAACTCACCGTTAATATTCGTCAGGAAGAGAATATCCTCCAAACATGTATTCTCCTTGACTGCATTTTCAATATAATTTACGCCTATATCGGTAATTTCTTTTGCAGGCTTGTAACCATCCGCTATTTTGCCTTCCTTGAGCAATCTCTCTTTCAGTTGCGGACAGAGATAGGTAATCATATCACAAATCACATAATGCTTCTCTTCATAAGAATCATAAGTGATATATTTGTCTTCTTTCATATGAAGCATCATATTTCCAAGATACAAAGCAAGCTTTTCGGAATCTTCTATTGAAAGCTGAACTCCTGAGTGGCCATGATCCCAATCTATATTTGGCAGCACTTCTGATAACTCATCCGATGTAAATGCTCGCTGCTTATCAATATCCTGAATAAACTGGTAAGTGAGCTTGATAAATCTTCCCGGCAATATTTGATCGGTAGCAATATCTTGTAGTTGGTAAGGTCTACCATTTAGATATCCTCCCCAAACGATGCCATTAACTTTGCTTCCAACCTTGGCCATAAAATAGAGGTCCCCAGAATGGGACTTTTGATAATCCCATATCGACCAATCATCACAAGCTTCTCCCGACGGGAAGTCTTTATCAAAACGCTCTTGAGTATAAGATGAAATTCTTGGGTTCCATCTCATAAGGAATGCCCTTCGTTGTCTACGTGCCATAATTTCTTTAATGTAATGTTAATATTAATATCCGTCTTTCTCTGAAAGTTTTCGTAAAATGAATGCAGTCTACGTTGATGCCTTCTTGAAATTTATTGAAGAATCTGGAGCCTCGAATTTTCATAAGGTAAGAAGTTTATATCAGCTCGTCCCAAAAACTCTGTGGGAGGTGGATGTTGTCTACATTGATGGCATCACGAAACAATGGGGCGATCTCGTCAGGAGTGAATCCGGCAATACCACAACCGATTGGGGTGACAAGGAAGGTCTGATCGGGATGTTCTTTGGCATAGACGAGGAAGTCATCAACGTAGGGCTGGATGGTCTCGGGACCGCCTTGCATCGTTGGGATGGCATAGCTCTGACCTTGTGGTCCTACGCCGACTCCCATCTTGGCTCCGAAGTAGAGGCGTGCTGTACGGGCAGCTCCACCACCATGCATACCGGCAAGGTTACTGCCAAAGACGAAGATTTCGTTAGGCTGAAGCTGAGAGATATAATCGGGAGTGATCCTCTTTGAATAGTCTTTTTCCATATATGTAGATATTTGAGATTCGTAAGACATAGTTTTGCTGACCTCGAAATCGGCCATAGGTGCCTCAAGACAAGCAGACTCCATCGGTGCTTCGTAATAGCGCTTGAAGTATGGGATGACGACATCGTTCATCATCTTATGGAAACGCTGAGTGACGGCAGAAGGTGTGAGACCGAGCTGGGTGGCGACTTCCTTTCCCTTGAAGCCATCAATGAGGAGCATCTGAAGGATGATGGAGGACTTGGAGTCGCGCCCATAGATGTTATGGCAGATCTCGAAAACGGTCTTGCGGAAGTCCTCGGAGAAGTTGTTGTCGGGAACGTCGAAACGGACATTGTCCTTGCCGATACGTTCCTCGAACGACTGCACACGATGTTCCTTGTTATAGGCTTTAAGTCGATCGAGAAGGATGAAGCGGAAGCCGTTGATCATCCAGGTCTTCAGTGACAAGCCCGGCTTACGGTCCTCCAACTGCTTGAAGTCGTGCTTGTCGAGTGATATATAATACTCGTGGGCAATGCTATAGAAGTCTAGTCCCTGCTTCCACTGTAAGTCATACTGCCTATCATAGATGTGATAGGCAATGCGGCAATAGCCGTAAAAATAATCACGGGTTATCTGAGGATCGCGGTCGCGCAATCCTTCGATGATCTCATCATCAGTCAGTCCTATGATTCGTTTTGTCGTCATTCTTATTGCAAATTTAAAAAAAAAATTTGAGGCAACTTAATTTTTGTTCCTCTTTATTCTTATAAAAGATTGAAGGCAAAAGAAAATTAAGTGCAAGCGAGAGAAAAGCTAAATTTATTTGAGCTCTTCCGAGCGCAGCCTTAATTCATGCTATGCATAAATTTAGTTGAACAATTAAAAATAAGAAAGGAATACGATTATGAAGCGAGTAATGAATTTGATCATCATGGACGAGAGCGGCAGTATGTGTGTGATTGAGAAGCAGGCACTTATGGGACTGAACGAGACTCTGGAGACGGTGAGGAAGATGCAGCAGTTGCATCCGGATATGGAGCAGCGCGTGACGCTCATTACCTTCGACAGCACACACAAGCGTTATATTTACGACAACGTGCCGGTCAACGACACTCATACCCTGACATCGAAGGAATATAACCCTGGCGGTGCCACACCCCTCTATGATGCCATCGGTATCGGCATCAGCAAGATGAACGCGCAGACTTCGCCCGAGGATAATGTCCTCGTGACGATCATCACTGATGGTGAGGAGAACTGTTCAGAGGAGTACAAACTGAAGATGGTGAAGACGCTGATCGAGAAGATGAAAAAGCAGAACTGGACCTTCACGCTCATAGGTACTGATAACCTCGACGTGAATGGTATGGCAGGAGCCATGGCCATCGACAACCACCTGGAGTTCACCGAGGACGAGGAAGGAACTAAGAAAATGTTTGTCCACGAGCGTCATGCCCGTGCACGCTATAACGACTGTGTAGCTTGCGATATGGCAATGCCAACAGGCAGCTATTTCGAGGATGAGAAGAAAGATAGGAAGAGAAAAAAGTAAGATTTTTCGAACTGCAATACCGCATCGATTGAAGTTTGCTGGAATCCTCTAAAAATATCGGGCCACACTACAATTTTCTACAAGGATTCAGATTCAAACTGACTTAAGAAAGTGGGTGCGTTGCCGCAATAGGACGACACCTACCCATTGTCAGGAACTAAAGATTATCTCGAAGAGTTGGGGAAACTTGTCCGGGAACAGTCATCATCCTTATTCCTTAATATTCTCAGTCGTTACCTCCAATCCAGTGAGGTACCGCCAGGCATGGAGATACTTATTGAGACGGTGCCAGTCCTTCTCGGTGAGATTGGAAAGACGTGTGATATTCATGTTGTCTTCCAAATCATTGATCTTCACCGCATGTCCGAGTTCGTCTTTCGACGCGCGCTCTATGAAGTCAGCGTAGCTTTCGCCAACTTTTCGGGTCACAGCAATGACTCCGTTGACTATCTCCGCTGAGAACTGATACTCTCTGAGTTTGTCGAAAGTCAACGCTGAATCCTCCACTGTGTCATGGAGTAGAGCAACCGTCTTAGACTCGATCAGATTGCATTTCATAGACACACGCATTGGATGGAAGATGTAGTCTCTTCCTGCTTTATCTTTCTGCTTAGCATGAAGTGTGAACATGATGTTGGCCGCGTTGACGTACATGGTATCGTCATTATTACCAAGATCATCAGGCTCATTTACCTCTACATACAGCCAAAGCCCCGTCAGAGCTTTCAAGACCATACAGGCATCGAAGTCTTCATCGTCAATGTCTGTCTCATCCCCTCTGTTCAGCATTCTTTCACACATGCTGATCTCTCGCTCGATGTTGGAAACATAATGCTCCAACACATCCGGTATCTCATATCCCTCAGTGCTAAGAATATGATAAGGTTCAAGTTCTGGAGAATTAGCAGAGTAGATCTGATCTTTCTCATCATAGTCAATAATTATCTTCGCTTTCATACTGAACAGTTTTTAAGATTATCCATCGAAATTTCTGAGATTTTCTCAACCTTAGAACATAGAGAACAATATAGGGCAAGGATGTAGGTTCCTTGCCCTTAAGTCAACTTATCACTTTTTAAGCCCTTTTACTATGATATAGAATAGCCAAACAGCAATTGCTACGTCAACCATGTTCCATATTGTCCGCCCCAGCTCAACCTTGAAAAATGGCTGGAATAGTACTGCTAAAACAGCAAACAAAAATCCTTTGCCATCTTGTTTGATCTTAAAGTTCTGATATGAAAGATAAGCAAATGCCGCCATTGCTGCGAATCTAACTAGCGCGTAAAATCCGTAAGGCATATCAAACAAGCAGAGGATAAGCAATATTGCTATAACAAGCTTTATAATTGGGCTCATGATTCATTATAATTAATGTTTAGAGATCTTGTCAAACTTGGCTTTCGTTACATCGATATTGCCAATAATTGGAATTATATTGATAAGGAATCGCTGGTTCCTTTGCTCAACACTCATCCAAGCCTTTAAATCACTCTTGGTTATCTGCTTTTTCTCCTCTCTCGGATTCTCTGTTATAGGATCTGCGCCACCTTTATAATAATAACGGGGAACACCTCCCTCGCCACTTCCCGCGACAATAATCTCACATTTACTATTAGGATCATTCTCACTGGTTGTTTTAAAGAGTCCGCATCCACCCTGAGAGACTGGATCAGTCCAGAATTTCTTTAAGAATGAAGCTCTTAAGAACGACAGCGTCTCATTATTCTGCCAATCGTTATCATTAAAAGGAATCTTGGAGGATTGACCTTCTATGATAACTAAGAATTTAATATTTTTACTATCCTTACCTATCTTTTCAAGATCTTGAATAGTTTTTTGGACCAGTATACCTGCTTGACGAATACTATCACGTTTCTGATCAGCTTTCACAGGATCAGTCAGGTCATACTCCAATTTATTGGCGATATTATACTGCTTGTCTTGGTACGTAATATTTACCGTCAACGTATGTTTTAAGTACTGAGAATCGTAAGCATAGAACTTACTTTTATCAATAGAGTCTACTTGCGAATAGACGTCAATGATATCTTCGTATTCGTTTACTAGCATCTGTAGTTGGCCTTCTTTAGTTTTGAAACGACCGTACGTAACAGCAAACAATATGAGCGTGATGGCGAACAACGTCGTCATCACGTCCACATAGCTAGGCCAGAAAGAATTATTGAAATCCTTCTTCATTTCTTCTCTTTATCTTTGTTACGTCCTCCGAATAAGCCAAACAAGCCACCACGTTCTTCCTCTTCATCTTTCTTCTGGATCACACTTGAATAGGCTGTCTTTATATCAGTTAACAGAGTCTTTATTTCATTCATACTCTGCTGGAATTTCGTCAAGGAATTCTCTATATTGGAGATTTGCTTGAGTTGATTATCAATATCACTCAATTTCTTCAAATTAGAAAAGTCCTCGTGAACTTCTGTAACATTGAACTTTTCGTCTAAGGCAGCTTTAAACTCCTCATGCCGCTTCTGGAAGTCTTCCGTGCTATCAGCGATTATCTTGTTAAAACCAGCAATATGTTCCTTGATAGCTTCCTCATAGTTTTTCGTCATCCCAGTTATTGCAGCAGTCTGATGCTTGTAAAGTTCTTCAAGCTTACCATCTGCAAGAAGCATATACCGGTCAGCTATCTTTCCCTTTTTCTTAATGGCACTTATTTGGTCTGAAATGGTATTTATAACATCATTGCCAACCATTTGTGTCTTTGCGATATCTTCTCCCAGAGCATTTATGCTATTTTCGAATGTTGTTATTCTATCCAGAATGGAATTGACTTTTATAACAAGTTCCTTAGGAATCTCCAAAGACTCTGCATAGCGGTTCTGCATATTGATTACCTCGTCAGTTGCACGTAGCATCATACGGCGTGCTTGCTCAAATTTATTGAGGGAAGCAGTGAGCTGAGTGAAATGATCCGTTGCTTCAACAAAGGCCTGGAGACCTTTTGCGATCTGATTACTCTTAATAGTATCGAGCAATTGGGTCTGTAAACGAATATTCTCGTTGATCTTATCCATATTGTTACCCATAACGGATACAGCAC
Organism: Hallella multisaccharivorax DSM 17128; assembly: GCF_000218235.1. Taxonomy (GTDB): domain Bacteria; phylum Bacteroidota; class Bacteroidia; order Bacteroidales; family Bacteroidaceae; genus Prevotella; species Prevotella multisaccharivorax. The sequence continues at coordinate 2,289,951 of NZ_GL945017.1, forward strand.
GTGAGACTACATCGACATTCTGTGCAAACTTATCTCCGAATGAACGTGTGCAACTATCAAATGTACTTTGGAAGCTTGCAATTACTCGGTTGAAAGACGGCTCAAACTGAGTTACCGTATCATGAAGTTTGTTGAGAGCAGATACCATGCTTACATCCAGCGACGGCATAAGCTCCGTCTGGATAAAATCATAGAAATTGTTCTTGTCGATATCAACCTTTCGCTTTACATCACTCGAATAGTAATTGTTACGTGTGGTCAAGAACAAGCCAATGAAACTTGTTGACATAGAGACAAGCACACCAATGAGCAAGCCCTTGATTGAATCATCATTGACTGAATCAATCCAGACATTAGCCAGGAATGAAAGGATTCCAAGGAATACTCCACAGAACGTACCCATCAATCCCAAATAGATAGGGAAGGACATACGGGCTGTTGAGTCATCATACAACATATCCTCCAATCGTTCTGTCTTATTCTGGATGACAGAGAAGTCTGTTGTTCCTTTCGATTTCTTTACATACTCATTTATCTCGGAAATGAGTTTGCCTAAATCGCTCGTAGGCTCAAAATCGCCATCAATCTGAAGGAAGTCTTCACCTTCTAGATTTGATACTCTTTTAACCCGATATCCGTTCTCTCCCTCTTTAAACAGATTCTGGAACTTTGCTCTCTTACGTTTTACATCAGCATTGAAATGAAGCTGATAGTAAAAGAAGATAGTGAAAGTAACCGCTGAGATAAGGATTGATATAAATATTGATACTGACATTCGTATTATATTTTGGTAAGTTGATATACTTTATCGATGATTGGCAAGAAGAATACCGATCCAAAGTAGATGTCCTCCTTGGCATACTTCTGCTGCACATCCTTCTTGAAATTGGTATCCAACAGCTCCATGATACTTTCACCGGCCTTTTCTACATATGCCTCAGTATTGGACGTGTTGTCGAGTATACGATCATGCTTCATCAGTGAAAGTATATTCTTATAAATACCTATCATATCCTCATACCTGTTCTTCAAAACAGATTTTATAGAAGGATAGTCAGCAACAATGTCCCCAACATCTTTGTATTGCTTATCGCCATTGCCTTGATAAATACACTCAGGTACGGACGGTTCATCTTCAGTACGATAGAGGCCGCCATAGCAAGTACTTTCCTTGCGCTCCTCTGGCATCTTAAGATGCACATCAGTTGCCTCACCATAGACCTTGGTAAACACAAGATCGATGAACTTCTTCAATACAGCATCCTTATTACTGATGAAGTTGTCAATATAGCGGCTGCCGTTACCACTGAAGACAACAGTACGGGGGCACTTAAGCCCTTTATCCTTGTATATACTAGCCATGTAATATAGAATAGCAGTCAAGTGGAATATGAACACAGGCTTGAAAGCTGAGCTAATCTCTCGGATAATACCACAATCATTGGCATTGTCTAACCAGAAATTAATGATATCTCGCGTTGTGGCATCCTTGTCACTTTCCATACCGTCATTGATCTCCTGCAGTTTCGGAGTATCAAAGTGTATCGTGCTAATGAATTTCTGATAAATACCATTCTCACGAAGATTGGTAAATTCAGCAGTACCATTGTCCCACAGCACATCACAGCCAAAATGAACAGAATTGGCCATCTTAGGCTGGTTATCTTCAAAATAGACAAAATCGGTAGAACCACCGCCAATATCAATGACAGTGACAGCCTCTGAGTTGGGGATGATGTTCATCTTCTTGAAGTAATAGTAGGGTGCCTCTGACTCTGTAATACACTGTACTTTGTCACGGTCTATATCGAGAATCTGTTTGGTTTCAGATTCCCAAACAGTCTCATACGTGTCTTTTATGTTACCGGTGAACGACAGAGGTCTGAACCAGACGATCTCAGTACAATCGAGGTCACCATTGTGCTGGAGTACATCAGACTTTATCATCAACAGCAATTCACGAACAAACACCCTAAGGCGATTCTCGTCATCCTCCCATTTAATATCGGTGAGGATTTCCTGTTTGACAGTTTCCAATTCCTTCTCATAGAAGAAGGCAATATTATGATTGTTGAACAGGGAAGCACGGTTAGTATCACCCTTCACATGGCACAATGCCGTACGAATAGGAAACTTGTACTTCTTCTGATCGATGATAGATGGTGCGAATTCAGTAATAAAAGCCTTTTTGCCACCCTCAAATATTGCATCCTCTATTCGATTGGCTAGTGATAACTGGGGATTATCACTATACGAATGAAGATAACTAACCATAGGCTCTTGCAGGTTAAACAACTCCGGAAGATTATTTTGCCCTACCTGGCAACGTGCAATGAAGGTATTTGAGGTACCTAAGTCAATAGCATACTTGAACGCCTGTTTTGACGGACGACTGTGTCTCCATTTAGGGAAGACGAGACCGTGGTGTTCAAGAATCTCTACATCAATAGCTTCAAAGGAAGTATTGTACACCTCGTAGAACTTCGACTCATATTCCACATATTGTCTTTCCTGCGAGTTATTGATACGGGTACGCACAACAGGTTGACGAACACCATATTCATATTTGGTATCCGCATCCTCCTCATTAATACGATTAACCTTCCCATCGGCTTTATGATAGAAAGACAACTTGGCTTTGTCAATATATAGCTGGGGTGCCTCCTCATCTTTGTCCGTTATGGCGAGCAGAATCTTGAAATAATTATTCTCGTTGCTCTCATTTGATAGGATATTAGGGAATAGACCCAGGTCAAAGTTCTGTTTTGCTTTGCCCAAATCGACTATACGACCATACTTGTCACTGATAGGATCCGATTCATATTCTTTCATATATTCCTTACCGTTATAATTTAAGGTTACTACAACGTTATCACCATCCTTGATGTGGCATTTACAATCTGGAACCCCATCAAAGTAGTTCATAATCTCCGGTCGGAAAGGCATCAGAAAATCATAGGTACGATTCGGATCTGCTTTGATATTGGGGAACAATACCACATCCTTGTCGGACAAACGATAAGGGACTTTGATGATATCCTTTGTAAAGAAAGAATTGATATCAACTGCTTTATCAAACCCAATCTGAATCCCGTTTATGACAATTTCGTCATTTACATCGGACATCACTGGTTCTACATCAATATGCCGACCACTCTTGATATCAGGGTCATCTTTGAATAGCTTTATGTATTCTTGAATCTCCTTGAATCGACTATCAACATTGGATCCTCCGAATAAATTATTGTACACATAATTCTTGAAATCCTCATCACGCTTTTCAAACAAGCATATTGAACGGAAATATTCACGACCAGACTTACTGCTTATGTGTAATTTCTGATATTGTTCACCCTCAAATTCAATGTGAGACACACCTTTCTCCTTAATAGAATTAGCGTCCATATCTGGGGGAGTGACAAAAAGTGTCATTGGTGAACTGCAAGCCAACAGGTATTCTTTGCCGTCTTCATTATATACGACAAAATACAACTTATCCTCTTTAAGGTCACTATTGAAATAGGTATTGAGAGAGTTATAAAGGGTAGGTACCTTATTTTTAAGGTCTTTCATACTCTCTTCTCGATCCCATTCCTTAATGCTGATGGATTCAGTTGCAGACCAGCTATTCTTATGGAACTTAGAGTTGAACAACAATTCTATAACATCCAGGCAATTGGACACAATCATCTGATAGGCGTATCCAGCCTCATTGCGTGGATTCCTTTTTTCTTCTGCTACACGACGAAAGGCTTCCTTTGTCACATAGAAACGAGCAAATGGGGTAGGCAGTGAATTGAGCGCGCCGGCGTTATCGGTTTTCATCTCTACCACCTTACTCAAACTCTCCGAAGAGATGCCTGTATTCTCTGCAATCCATTCGGTGCCCGTAGTTCCGCGGTCTATAATATTTAAATCTATCTTCGCCATAGTTATTTCAAGATCTTATTTGTATAGTGATTGATTGCCTGGTAGGCAAAATCAAGAAAGTATCTGAACTTATTGCTGTGATGATCCTCTTTGTCCTTGTTGCTGGCCATAATCATCTGGAGCAGATAGTACGAATCATCAGCACCACCAAGCGTCATTCCCTTTACAAAGCCCGATAGATTCTTTGCATCGGTAGTCAGTGGAGCAAACGCACGTTTATTGGTGGCAAGTTCATCGTACCATTGAGTATAGACTCTCATGAAGTCTTCCAAGGAAGTGAATGCCACATCATTGTAGAAGTTGGAATTGAATCCTCTCTCCTGAGATAGTGGAAAATACTTCTCTGTCTTCAGTACCGTTGCTAATTTAATAAGCAGGTTGAAATCCGCTACCGCCTTTACCAAGCCATTATATCCTTTACCAAGCGAGTCCTTATCAAGAGAATCGGAATTGTCCTCAATTGCACGGCTCAGATATTGCGTCTGTTCGGGTTTCTCACGGGTGAGGAAGTCGAACAAGGATGTTGCAGCTACGAGCTCTATAAAGTTAGCCGTGTCCTTTTGCTCTGCCTCATTGTTCTCATATACCTGTCGGAGTTGTGTCTCACCTACATAATAGATGTAGTCTGCTTCCGGTTTCCCTGAATCATAATAGGATAAAGCAGCTTTTGCTTTCGTATAGAAATTTGCAGAGTCAATATCACTATGTGAAGTTTCAGGGTCCTTAAGCCCATAATATGGCAAAACGAGTACCGAACCCATGATTGAGTTTTTGACAGTGGGTGCATTTGATGACTCTCTGACTTTTTTCTCTATCAAAGGGAGACCAGAAGCGCCTGTTCCTCCAAATATTGAACTAATGATGAACACGCGATCCTCCTTGTCACAATGGCGCTTAAAAGAATCAAACCATGCTGAACTTTCAATAATGTCGCCAAGAACTACGGTGCCAACATTCGGATTACCCTTGAAACCCACCAATAGCTTGTTGCGCTTATTCTTTGTAGAGAAAAGAGTATCTACAAGATAATTATTCAAATCGTTGTTGGCCAAGTTATTTAAGCCAAGCCACGATTCAAAAGACTTATCGACACCTATATTCTCATTGACGTCATTTGTGTTATCGTCAAGAGCACCAAGCCAAGAAAGATTTGAAGAGAAGAAGCCATTAAGAGGATTCAAAGTCTCTTTTCCATCATTAATGGTACGATGATAGATATCTGTATATCTGTCGACAAGAGACTGGAGATTCTTCTTCTCATCCAGATCTTGGTGTGGATCCACAAGAATAGGTATGACGGTATAGCCATTGGTATCCATTCCGCTAGCCATAAGCATGATGATACTTTTCATCACGCGGAGTCCGGTACCGCCGATACAAAAAATAAATACTTTCTTCATGACTTATAACTTTAATAGCCGATAGGCATTTGTTGGTAAATAAGAACAATAAATGATCGATGTAATTATATAGATAATCACGGCATAAAGCGTATTAGCCAACGATAGCTTGATCTCAATAGACCATGCTCCATCAAGCTTTGGCGCTTGTATTAAATATGCAGCACCAAGAGTAAAAACGAATGTAGATACAGCACAAATGCCAAGGAATATACACCAATGTGTGGGCCGATAATGCCTACCTGGCATATTATTATAAGGACCATAATAAAACCATGCCCAGGCGATTCCTAGAGCCAAAAATAAGCCTACGAAAGCAATCGCATTGTTTTCTAAGCCATTCCAGAAGGCTTGCGCCTGCTCATATTGCTCGTCCTGATTCTGAAATGAATTCAGAAATGCAGCTTTGGATCCTGTTGCCCAAGTGTAAAGGTTAAACAGACTCATATTATTTATAAATTATTTTTTGTAATTAATATATAGTTGGATTGAGGTTGCTTGTTCACAATTCCACCCTGTTGGATACCGATGATGAAGTTCTCCAAGGAGTATGACTTCGTAACATCATTTTCATCCTTAGCGCCTAGGAATTGTCCAATATACGTGGCATCTGTTCCATCAGGAATTCTCAGATTCCATTGAAGGACATCCATATCGCTGGGCATATTACTTACCGACAATTTTATCGTTGCAACGGCAGAGCGCTTGAGTTTCTGGTTGACATAATTGTCAGTTTTAATTTCGATATCACTGACTTTTACCTTAGAACCATAAGTGGATTTGACCGTGAAAGACTTCTGAATCACATCTTTTTCAGCCATGATCCATCTGAAAGCTTCCAGATGTAACTTCAGTGAAATGGTACATGCACCTAAAGATTCATCATAGCTATAAAAAGTCGGTTGCTGCTCATATTGTACGGCATTACGAGGTATACCAAACGTATAAGGGACAGTTGCATATTTATAGCCGAAATCCATGTTATCTATGAATGTTTTATGACTATCAAGCATCGAGGATATACCATTCCTAATATAGGAAACCTTGTTTTGATCCCCAATAACAAGATAGTAATAAGGGGAGCGCTTGGTCACGATGTTGCCCATTTTGTCAACGTAACTAGAGATAGCACTAATCAGTGAGAAAGATTTACCTGAAGAGCCAGCTATCCGGGCCACATCAGATCCATACTGTGTAAGCAACACTTCTGGAGCAGCAGCACCAACAGGACTGTACTTCATGTCAGAAATAAGAACTGCTACCTCTCCCTTTTTTAACTGGCTGACAATTGTCGAAAGCATAATAGGAATTTGAGTAGATGCGTTGGACTGCAAAGCACCTACATTCATAGCATTCTGGAAGTTGGCCAAGTTCATCTTACCAGCAACACCTCCATCATTAGTCATTATATTGATATCCTTTGTTGATCTGGAGTAATAACTCATGATCTCGTAGACATCACGTTTGAAATCTGTAGGCTGACCATTTCTAAAGAATCCGTTCATACTGCCGGAAGATTCGACGTAAAATCTTACAATAGCATCACTATCAACCTTAGCAAACTGAGGTTGACTAACAAGACTGCCGTCCTTAGTAAAATGAGGATCTCCCATTGTGTTAAGGTCAGATCCACCGAGAAGAGCCTTAAAGACTAACAGCAGCACTACTACGATGAGAATTATAGGAATCGCTTTCTTCATTGTTCTACCATATTTTATAATTTTTTTTTGTATTCTTTATTATTATGTTGGTATACAACATTTTATCTTTTATCTGTCGGAGAAGTACATTGACATTAAAGCCATTTCCTGGAATTATTTCACAAGCAATCAGACTTGCCAAGTTGTATTTGGCTTCATCGTTGTTTGCTTTCTCGAAACACTCTTTTGCCATGTATGGGTTTTTGCCAAATCCTTTTAAGCCAAGAGCCAAACAAATTCCTCGCTCGTTAAGAGCATCCTTAGTTTCTGATGTAGAAATCCATTCTTTTGAGTTGTCCACATAATAGGCTTTCTCCACTCCATTTACCCACATATCCTTAATCCTATGTCGGATGGCAAGATAGTACATAGTACCTTGATAGTCAAAGGGCTTATAATCAACCTTTGAGCAGTATGTGTAGAGCAGTTCGTCTATCTTTGTGAACGAGGTAGTCTGAGGTGGTGTATCCGGCAAACTATAATTCCAGAACCAGCATTGCCTATCGGAATCATCGATTGAGGGAGGAACCTTTTGAAAAGCATTCCATTTAATTTGAACTGAATCGAAGTCAGCAGAATTAAAGAGGTTGTCTCTGTTCTCCAAAAACTGTACGTTGACATATCCTTCCATGGTTTCTATACGTGTATCCCTCATATTGCCGGATTCGACAATAATGCTAACCCCATCATTTTTAGGATCTATTACAATCCATGGATAGTCGGTAGGTAATCCAAGAAACGTAAGAACTTCATTTAGAAATTTATCAAAGTTCGAAGCAAGAGAGAATGGATTATCTTTTAAAGATGTTATTTCATTAACAATCTCCTGAGACAGCCCATTGAAGCATATTGCCCTAAACTTAGATTTACCACCAAGTTCGATAGCAAGAAAATTATTCTCATCCCAATATAATGAATCGACGCCATCAGACTTCATTATATCGGACTCCGAAAACTCATTATCATCCTCGTCGTCCATTGGGAACTTTCGCAAAATTCGCTTCACGCCCATACCAAGAGCAAGATAATATGAGACATATGAAGAGATATCGTCAGATGCTACAGATAGTTCCATCTGCTTAATTTCATTCTCTGCGTTTACGACATATTCTTTATTTTTAAGATCCTTAGCTTTATGTTGAACAGACCACAAAGATACTCCACTAGGCAATTGCTCGACGATATCATTGTATCTGAGAAGCCGTTGACGACGAGCCTTCTCAGTACGAATATGTTCAGCAACCTCTTCTTCTGTCAGTTCTCTAACCATTGAGAGATAGCATACCACTGGCATAGACTCACCGTAGAGATCCATGACATCTTGGCTATTTTCTATAACTTGTTTCTCATCAGAAATCAAATCTAACAAGAAGATAAACTTATATTCACCTTTATCTTTTGTAAGTACACTCCCTAAATTCTTAATATCACAATAATCAAGATCTTCAAAGATAGACCCCAAGTTGTCATAGAGGGAGTCAACAATCTGAGAGTTCCACCCTAAGAAATTATCATTAACCTTAACCAAAAGAGTCTTATTCCCTTTTGTTATCGACTTTATGAATTTCTTAACAGCTTCAATATCTTTATCATTATAATGGGCTGAACCAAATGATAAGGACTTTACCCAATTGTAAATTTCAACATCTGCCTTACTCTGATCTTCTGTCGCTTCATCACTGTATTCTTTAATAGCAATCTGATCTATATGGACAATATCGCCAAATGAATGGCTGTCTTTGTCCACGCCTTGGATTTGAATATCTCTAATTATTGAGTGCCATGTTTTGTATTGGGTAGACACAATAGCGTCTGTTTCATGACAAAAAGAGTTCTGGGTGTCCTTCCAGTCCATATAGGAAAGATACCTTTGATTAGCTGCAATATACTCCTTGAGCTTATCTTCTGAAGCAAGAATTTGATCTTTTGTCTTCAAGGCAGGATTAGCATCCAGAAAAGCCTTTAGATATTTCTTGTACCTCTTACAAAATTGTTGATATATCCCCTCTTTCTTTTTCTCAGCTATTATGGTATTAACCGTATTTTGAGTTACGGTCTCTATTGATTCATATGGCAACAAGAAGATGGGGTTGATCTTTGAACGATTTCTGAAGTATCGTTGTGGAACGACGTTCTTCCCCTTTACAAAATCCTCAAACAATGAATGGTCAGCCTTATCAAAGTTTTCAAGTGTCATGAGAATATTATTCCATTTCTCTGCACGCTGATCACTTACCTTACTATAAATTCTAGCCCAGGCATTCAAGCTATCATTGATCATGTCCTCGCTAAATGGTTTCTTGGAAATGTTCTGATAGTAATAGGCCTGGAAAAATAAGGGATAATTGTTATATAGGACAATAGGTCTAAGCTTTCTTTCCTCTTTGGCTTTCTCTTTTTTCTTATTAGAAACTACTGCGACGACGATTAAGGCCACAACGATAACAGCCAAGGTTGACATAACCTCAGGGAAAGTCGTGAATAACCAACCTAGTATCACAATCAATACCAAGGCTCCACAACCTAGAGAACTACTATCACCACTGCTTGCCATGTAGTCTAATTAAGAAATTTCATATTTTGATTCAATCACCGGGCTTCATCCCCAATGTAGGAAAACTGCTTTGTATATAAGTTACTCACTTATATTACAATTCTTGAAGAATAGTTGTCATCACATTCATTTCAAGTGAGTTACACCATTCAGAATTCTCTGCATCGATCTGCTTGCGGTAAGTATAGTCCTCTTTATTTTTATCTTTTCTGGATTGTTTACCATATCGCTTTTATTATTTTTCACAAAATTATAAATTTTTCTTTACCTGACAAAATTTTATGCTCATTTCTTTTGGCCTTATTGATTTTTTGATTAATTTTGGGCATATGAAAATCATTGACATGTAAAAAAGTGGTGCTATATGAAATTCGGTCTCAGAAAACCTTCCTTAAAAAGAAGTATCAGTGCTCGAACTACAGGAAGAGCAAAATGTGCTATTAAGCGTGCGTTAATACCTGGTTATGGCAAACGGGGAATGGGTATATTTCATCCTCGCAAAGCTATGTATAATCGAGTATATAGGCGTACGACGTTTGGTCTGTGGGATATCATTAAAACTATTTTCAAATGAAATTCATTATCCACAACTAAGCCCTAATGGAAGTGTAAACTAGCATGAGTACTATTTACACTTCCTTCTCAATTGCTCCATTCTCCTAAATTTGAGGTTCTCTCAACCTTGCTCTCTATTTTGTCATTAAGCGTACTGAAGAAATCCATTCCTGCAACCTTCTCTACTTCATCCACAGACATTACATAGGTTGACATATTTCCACTACAAGCTTTGTTAGGATAGATAAATCCCAATGCTTGGGGATTATTACCAAGGCGAAGTATGACTTTGAAGAAAGCATCAGGAACAAGTATGTTGTCTTCACCTATAGTTCTATGATGACCAGAAGTAAAGATTGGCCCACACACGATATAAATACAATCATAGGTTCTTGCCCAATCTCTACACGCATCTTCCAAATCTTTCCAGTCACCTTCATTAAGATCTCCATATTGAGGACAGATGTTAGTCATTAAATGACATTCATCCATAGCACGATCACTCCACTTATTATCAGCAGCTGGGCACATGTGTCCTCGTTGCATATCATAAGGACTACCTTTATAATCTTGATAATATGCACGCGGATATGGTACCTCCATATCTTCATGAAATTTATAGCCACTACGGTTATACGGACCCTCCGTATGTTGGGCTATAAGTTTCCATGCCACCCAATTAGGACACCGTGTGTCTTTATTGTAGGAAACTGTATAAGAATATCTTTTTAAAATCTGACTTTGAAATCTCTTTGTGAAGACAGGAATCTCTATGCTTGCATTAGAAGTTGAGTCAGAAGTTTTTGAATCAGTATCAGCTAAACGGGTTGTCGGTGCTTTATCCTTAATAGGTGACTTTTCAATGGAGATTCCAGAGGAAGAGGTCTCCGGAATCGGCTCAGGTTCATCTGTCGTAATTCTCTTAATTGCGAAGAGTAACACAAAGAAGAGTATAACAAAGAATAAGGCCGACTTCAAATTTTTCTTATCCATTAATTTGGCTCAGTACCAATAGTCCGTGGATAGATTAACTTTATTATCCGAAGATCGTTGCAACTCTGTACATGAAGAAAGGAAGGTCTTGTACACCTCTGACTTGTGCTCTGAAGCCCTTCGTCTTTGAGTTGAGGGACTCTGCAGAAGCATTGGTCGATCTGTTGTTAAAGTAGTTAAGAACTTCCTCCTCTCTGTACTTGATAGCATCCCTGGCTACTTTGATCTCACGCAGGTTGGAGTTAGCTACACGCTGATACCACTCATGCAGTTTCACTCTTGCAGTCTCCTTGTTAAGGCTCTTATCTCTGAAGATAGCTCTAAGACTGCACACATGTCCGTATGCTTCCTTTATCTTCGGATGCATGTCGAACAGCAGGTTGGCTCTTTCCCTTTGCTTCTCGCCCCATTTGTCACCGCTTTGCGTAAGTAGGTACCGGCTCCTCGTAAGCAGTTCTACATGAGTATCACCGTTGGACAGTTCTTCGGGCTTGAACCGCTGATTAAGTCGCATCGGCTTACGGCCACGCTTCTTGCCCTTGTAGTTCTTCGGATGGTTCTTCCTGTAGTACTTGCGGCGTTTGGCACGCTTCTCGAGTTTTTTTCTGTGTTCAGTCTTCTGTTTGTTCTGCTCCTTTATGGCTTCGCGCTTCTCTCGCAGACGGACCTCCTCTACGGCATCTGTACAGCGCTTGATGATGTGGAAGCAGTCCACGACGATCTCTGCGTTAGGGAACGCCTCAGTGGCTATAGTATACATGCTGTCAGAGAAGTCCATGGTCACTTCCTTTACTGCAAGACGTTTCTCTTCAGGTATCTGCATCAGGACCTTGATGACATCAGACGCCTTAGTTCCGCTCACAGAGGCAACAAGAGTACCGTGCTTACCGTGTCCTGCCTTGTTGGATACAAACGTCCTGAGGTCTTCATGAAGCAGAGTCTCATCGATACTCAGGCAATCTCCCATGTTCTCAGGAAGCAACACCCACTCAGCTGCGTGGTCAACCTGATCCCAGTCTTTGAAGCCGTTCAGATAGTCCTTATACGCCCGTTCAAGTTGGCGACCGTCAATCTTGTAGATCTGCGCCACGGAACGTGCCGTGACGGGGTACGTATCCAAATATTTTTTTTAAGACATCAGCGAACTCCTTCGAGTAGCTGGTGCCGTTGGCAACTAAATCATAGCGATTAAGAACTACATTATGGCCTTCACTGTCTATCCATCGGCGACGTCGCACATGCAGGATGACCTTGCGGTCACGTACAGGGAAGTCTGTCACTTCACGGCTCTCTGTGAATCCGTTAGGCTTAAGGTCATGCCACTCATCAGAGCGTGTATCTCGCTCATCAAGATAGATGTGGAGCTTGATCTTCTCTGCTCCGGTCTCTGCATATTTACCTGTATGCTCTTCGCTGACGTCTGTCACGTCAAAGAAATCCAAGATACCATCTGGAAGCAGAAAGCTAGCCAGAGTCTTATAGTCGAATGTAGAAGTCTTCTTTCCCATGAGTGCAAAGGTAATGCTTTCTCATTGCATTCATCACACAGACAGACAAGAAAAACAGGCTAACTCGGCAGCAGAGGCTCAGACAAAGCTGGTTTTAATCGCACCTTTATGGAATTGAAACTGAGAAGCTGAACGGTACCGACATCAAGACATTCAGGTTTTAA
>NZ_GL945017.1:2302804-2324118 GCF_000218235.1 Hallella multisaccharivorax DSM 17128
ATCATCCCGCTTCTGCTCAATGGGTAGATGATCGTTCTCTCAAAGTTCATCAATGATAGAGTTCCTCACTTCCGAATAGTCCGTATTCTTGACGATATGCTGTGCCGAGTTGATGGATAACTGACACAGCTGACTGTATACATTCGGATTCTCTGGACTCATTACACTTTTATGTAATCCATCCTGGGAAATATCAAAAGCCTTCTGATAGTCCTGTAAGTTGTAATAACATAGGGCAAGGCCATGGTAACCGTTGGCATACTTGCTGTCGGCCTTGATACTCTTAGCGAAGAAGATGATGGCATCGTCGTAATTGCTCTGCTTCGTCATCGCAACGCCTATGTTCGCAAGAGCAACGGCGTTATCCGGATGGTACTCCAAGACCTTATTGAAGTACTTCAGTGCATCCTCAGTATTCTTCTTCTCGTTGAGCAGCATGTTGCCCATGAGCAGCAACGCCCACAGATTCTTAGGCTAAAGACGTAATGCCTCAATGAGCTCATCATAGGCTTTGTCAACATCGTGAAAGGAGTTGAGGTCTACCTGAGCTGCCAAGCGCCACCCTTCGGATTCCTCCGGGCAGAGCTTGATGTATTCTTCCAGAAGTGGCCGTGCCTCTTCTAGTTGATTGTTGTTGAGAAGGTCAAGCGCCTTCTTCATTATATCTTTAGCGTTGTCACTCATTGTTCTTGGTTCTTACTAAAAACTCTCATTTTGCAAAGATAAGAAAATATTTTGGTCTAAAACAAGATTTTAGGCATTTGAATACATTTACATTTTATGGATTCGACTCATCACATCATCACCTTCTGCTAAAAGCCTATACGAAATATCATTAGACACCTTGATTGCCCTTACAACAAAACCGTTCAGAGGTTCGTCTTCATTGAGCACATAGAGATACTGGTTATTAATTAGATAGAACTTTACAATATCCGAACTAATCTCACTCATTATCTCTTCAAAACAATAATCACGTAAGCATACTACAAAGTTTCCATTACTATATGGTTTCAAAAGATTCATATAGTGTCTTACGATCTTCTGTATTATTCCAATAGAAATTTACATGGCCATTGGAAAAGTGCATAATAAAGTTATTGGGGCAAGATGGATCAGCTTTTTTGAACAAACCCAATTCTTTTGCTCTCGATATTTCAAATTTAACATCTCTACTCTTGATTGTTGCTTGATTACTCACTGTCTCTATACAACATATCTTAGATATATCTGGAATACCTGGTGAAACAGATAACTCTAATGTAAAAGAGCTATCTGTTTCATCTTTGCAAGATAAGCAAAATCTACCCTGGCGGTATGCCAAATCAAAGCATGTTCCTCTCAAGCACGAAATTGCTTGTAATAGTCGAGTTGCGATATCACAAGACATATTAATACAGCAATTTGCCTGAGCAGTAATAGGACTTCTCTCCGATATCAAAATTAGAAAATTATTCACATAGAAAGTAAGCATAGAATTCTTAATAGAATACCAAATATCCTCTTGAATTCCAAACATGCTATGCGAACAAAATTTAATTCCAAGTTCAAGCGTTCTTTTAAACTTATCGATATTAAGATTGGCAACATGTTGATAAAGATCCGTTCTTTCGTGTTTATGAATGTTCAAAACCTTATTATAAAAAAGATCTTTATCATCTGCCAAGAAATCCTTTTGAAAAAGTGTTGAATAAGCACGAATATAAGACAGTTCTTCACCTGTCACACCATCTACTATTCGAAAGCCAAATAATTCGACCTCAACGAAACGTAATATTTCGCAATGAAAAGTATCAACTACTCTTTGTAAATCTTCTACGAAGATACAGAATGCGAGCTTATTGTTATCGCAATGAGCTGATATTTTATATTCTACACGAAATTCACTATTACCATTGAGGATATATAAATGTACAGACCCAGAATCAAAGACAAAAGAAACCTTGTCTCCATAATAAAAACCTGTATCTTTTAGAGAGGGGTTTTTTCCTTCGGTTTCATGCGGCTTATTGAATGGAGATAGCAAATCTAAAGCGTGCTTAAGATCCTTCGTATGAATAGTAAAAGAAAATTTTTCCATAAAACCTTTTTGAATAACTTTTTAGAAATGATACGTGATCTTCCACATGCACCCCTTTCCTTGAGGATCAGACATCGGCATTTTCTGTTCATCGTCGAAGCGAAAGCGGTTTGTCGCTTCCGTTGTTATGTCCCTGACTTTAACCTCAATGTTCTTATCATTGCAAGACAGATGGATTCTGTTGATGGGATTCAGAACATAAGGGAATTTTCCTTCGTTGCACAGGTATGCACCATAACTATACATGGGAAGTTCTTTCACATTGAGGGCAATGCCATCCTCATGAGCAACAATGAAGTTTTCCTTATTCTCTTCGGTTAGGTTGACGGTCACATGGTCCATTAGACCATTTTTTGCTGCCTCAAAAGTATCCTTATCGACATTGAAGTATAGGGTATCTTTCTCTTCTTGATTTCTTTCATAAACGAGATCATCAATAACTTCATTCAAGCGATCAGAAATCTCTCGGTTAAGTACGACTCCAGAATGTCCCTTGCCCCAATCAAAGAAAGAAGTAACCTTCTCCTTCAACTGCTCTTCAGAGATAATCCCACCTTTCTCCAGAGGGGCCATACCATCAATAATGATGTTGGCATAGAAAGTCTTCCGACCATTACCAGACCAGTCTTTATCGGGAAGAGGATAACTGTTGATGATGCCATGGAGCACAATTCCCTTATGTTTGCCTCCAACACACATCATATAACACTCATCACCTGGAGAAAGTTGCATATAATCATATACACTCCAACTCAAGCCTACTTCCTTGCCCTGGTTATAGGCTTTAAGCAACTCATTGTAATCCTTCTTCTTGAAATTGGAAATTTCAGGATTCCAACGCATCAGGAAGGTCTTCAAGTCGGTACGAGGCTCTACCTCACCAAGCCACTGCAAATCAATCATGGCATCAAGTATCATCTCCACCTTCTCCTCATCGCTCCTGTCTTTCAATTCTGTCTGGAAGAACTTCGGAGCAAAGGCCATACTCCTACGTACACCAGGAAGTATCACGGTTTCTGAAGACGAAATGATCAGCTTCTTCAATGTCTCAGACGGTACAGTGTAAGCGTGCTTAGTGGCTTCTGCTGATAGGTCAGCCTCTTGAATAGTCGCATCATCAGAATCTGAAGATCCTTCTACCAGCATTTGAATTTTAGCTTTAGGATATTGCTTAGCAATGTATTTCAGACCATTATAGCACAAGTCAATATCATAACGTGATGTCACTTTGGGGAGGTTGACATACAACAGTCTCTCTGAAGTCCATACGGATATACCAGACAAACTATAAGCCGTAACATAGACACTACAGTCTATGTCCTTTGCATCCTTCGTATAAGCAGACAGTACTTTGACTGTCTGCTGTTTGCCATCAACAATGATGGTGAAGGCTTTGTCCACCAAACTATCCCAGTTTCTGTTTTGCAGACCGGAAATGAAGAAGCGAGTACCGCTGTCACTTAAATCAATTTGATTCATAAGCCCAATCTTATCTTCAACTTGCTAGTAATGCCTTAGCTCAATATTTCTTTGAGTTCATTAAACTTGTCCGGATTACCTCCCATTACATCCTTCCAGTAGAATGTCTCGAACTTGTTACGGTCAAACGATCCATTCTTCCGTTTGTAGACGATGAGCTGTTGCTTGTCGCAAAGCACAAGGATCTGAGCATTACCCCACCTTGCATAGGAACGACCTTGGGTGAAGTTAGCCTCAATCTCCTTGCTATTCTTCATGTAGAGCTTACACTCAAAGATAACCTTTGCTTCTACATCCTCACCCTGACCGGTGATATGAAGGCAGAAGTCTGGGCGTTTTGCCGAACCACGACCAGCCTTGAAGTGCACTTCTGGCTCATAATCCTCATGCTCCTTCCATCCCATGGAATTAAGCATCGGGCGAAGCAGAAAGTTGGAAACATCCTTCTCTAACTTAATGACAATGCCTTTAGGGAGTTCAGGGGCATACAGGTGTGGAAGCTTACTGATATCAAATCCTTTCTGCTGCCAGATGCTTAGAAGGTGGCGATAGTCCTCACCACTTACAGTCCATCCATTTACACCCTGAAAGTTCTTGTTGATGAGCTTTCCAACAGGAGAGTCTGGATTCTTAAAGAATTCATCAGCTTTCAGTTCATCCAGTGTAATATGAGGTACATCTATCTTATGTCCAGCATAAGTATTGGAGTATCCCCAGAAGAATGGATCAATAATACCATTTTCTTCTGCACGCCAGACAGCAGTGATAGCCTTTACTGGATACTTCTCATAGTGTATCAGAATATCACCCTTCTTTGTATCCGGATTTGACTGCCAGAAACGATAGGTAGCATTCTTCTCACCTTCACTGCTTGAACCACCGATCAACCAAGCCTGAGCAGGCTCAGGTAATGGAGTGGATTCATCATTTGCCCGTCTCTGTGCATAGTCATACATCAACGCACACAATTCTGCCGGTGACAAATCATTGTCAATACGGAACTGATATAATATACGGCAGAGCTGCATATAGTACATCACGTGTTCTCTCCATTTAGAGCGCTTAGGAGTCTCCGGCAAATCAAGGTCATATTTATCGAAGAAGCGCTGCAGGGCGATGAAGTTCGTGATGAAGAGATTGGGGATGAAGTACTCTGGAATCATTGCGTACAAGTTCAAACTGGCTATCATATTATAACCTAAACTTGTACGAAATGAAGGATCAATCACTTGCATCAAAGCTTCATAGAAATCTGCAGCTTCATCAATACTTGTGGGCAGATCTGTTACCGTTGTCTGTTCCGTCAAGGTATTGTAAAAAGAATCAAGGTCCTGACGAAAACCTTCTTTCTCCTTGTCGGTCCAGTTGTCGAAGTAGTGGGGAATGAACTTAGTAATAAGTTTCATCTGCTCATCAACAGATACATTCAGAGTTGCGGCTTTCTCAAACATGGGAATAGTCGTCTGTCCGCTTTTGCCATATTTATAATCATCCCAATTCTCAGGAATGATTACCTTGGCATTCGCCTTTTCTGGCAATGACCATGGCTCAGAAGGCTTAATCTCAGATAATGTGTACTCTACGACATACTGGGGCCATCTCTTACTATTGAAAAGAAGAACTGAAGGAATGAGATGAGGAGTTCCGTCCTCATTGTTGACAGCATTGCCATCTTTATCCAATTCTGACACCATATCAACTGATACGTTGATGTTTGCAATATTGGCAGTATAGTACTGCCCTTCAAGAGTCTTGATGATCATCTGATCATACGGGATAGCGATGGCAAGTTGATTTTCATCGAGCTCTACATTCCCCTCACTATCGGTCTCCACAAAGCGCTTGTAGGAGACCGGCACAGTTTCGACGGCTAAAGAAGTAACCTTACCGTCTTGGAAGTCCTTGATAACTTCATCTTGTGAAAAAACACGCAATACTTTCATAAGCTTTACTTAATTAATATCTGCTGCAAAGTTAAGAATAAATCGTTCAATCTAATTAAACAGAATAAATTTTATTCAATTTTCTATCAGTACAATAGAACTTTCTATCTATCTAAATTTTCACCACCATTCCACTGACGGGATAATAGACGTATCTTGCAAGGACCGTTTCACCAGCTGCTTCAAGAGCATGGGTGTAGCAGTCAAACTGTCCTTTATAGTTACCGGCATAGTGCTCACCAGGCTGCAGGGCCAACGCAGATTTTCCCGGGAAAGTTTTGTAGTCAACGAGGACACATCCTTTGGATGTCCTCCAAACCAAGTCCATATTGCCGGTAATAATTTGTCCATCGGCGAAATGCTTGAAAGGCAGTTCATGATAGGCCTTTATCGGCTTGCCGTACTGCTTGTTGAGCCAGTCTGTAAGATTCTGCCAAGCGACGAGAATGCCATTCCTATCGGGGAGTTGAACATTTTGATTCCATTCATTAATCACTTGAGTAATGAACTGATCTGCATCTTCCTTATGCCGGTCAAGGGAACAGAATATCTGATGGATACAACTACCAGTCTCAGCCATCTCATTGTCTCGAATCTTGCCTAGACGGATACGTGGAAGTTTTTCCGTCACCAGTTCGACAGCACCTGGCTTGGAGTCTGCCGAACTTGGCAGCACATCACGCTTTTCGGCTTGACATGCGTCCGCAGCAATCTTAATAGCCTTTTCATACTCGTGTGATGCGGGATAGGTCAACTCCGCCTGATGATTGTCTGCGAATTCTTCTATCTCTGACTCTATGATACGGAAGGAAATACCTGTATGCAGGCAGTCTATTGAAGTCTTTCCATCAGCATCTGTATCAACGGTTATGCCTGATGTCTCAAAACGTTGCAAAGGATGTTTCATTCGTGAACCGCTGAATACTGCAAAATAGAGATGTTCTTTGGCACGGGTAACTGCTACATAAAGCAGTCGCTTGTTCTCTTCTATCTCATTACGGAGCGTTATCTGATAACGTTTGGATGCAATGATCTTACGCTTGATATCTGTATTTTGAATGGTCTGTTTGGTTCCGTAAATCCACGGAAGCAGACTGATGGTCATGGGTGGATAGAGATTGACGCTACTGGGCTCAACCTCGTGAAAAGCGGAAACGCCATAGAAGTTCTTTTGAATCATCGTACGTTCCAGTACAGCGTCGTTCTGCAGCGACATAACGATGACATGGTTCCACTCCAAGCCCTTGGCTCCATGATAGGTGAAAAGCCTGATGCCATTGATATCTCCAGCCTGAACAGGAGGTTGGTTAGTGAGATACTGCATGAAGCCATCAATGGTTGACGGCAGTGTCATCTGCTGACAATGCTGTTCGTAGGTCTTGGCAGAGGCGATGATAGCATCAAAGTTAGAATATGCCACGGATGTCTTATCCCATTTACGGGAGAGATTCTTTAAATCAAACTCCAGTACAAGGGTCTCAACAAGTGTGGTCACAGACATATTATGGAGTTCGTCGTAACGACTCAGCAATTTTGCAACCATCGGTATATCGTCAAGGAAGTTGCCTTTATGCTCATCCTTGTTATCGTCAAAGAGAATCTTCTTGTCAATGATGCGGCCTATGCTATAGCCTTGTTCCGTGATATATGCTATTTCTGCCTTGGCCAACTGGTCACCCCGATTAGAGAGCAGGCGAAGCATTGCAAAGAGTAATGTTGTTTCTTTCGACTCAGCAATGGATCCACCATCTCGCATAACCGGTAATTTATAATCTGACAAATTACTGGCGAGTTCATCAAGCTCACCATTACTGCGTGCGAGCACTGCAAGTTCGGTCGGTTTAACTCCATGGGCAACAATATAAGCGATATCACGGGCCAAGTGAATGATATTACCTGTTTTGTCAGAGGCATTCAATCCACAATCAAGATAAGTCAGACAGTCATCATTCTCATTATCAAGCATCGGCTGACACGGCTTCAGCTCTATACGCGCTTTGGCTTCCGGAGTAAGGGCATTGAACGCCTTAACGAAAACGCTGTTGACTGTACGAACGATATTGGGCTGTGAGCGCCAGCACGTGTCAAGCGGTTTCTCCATCTTACAGCCGTTCTTTCCCTGACTGATAATATTCGACACTGCCTCCGTCAAGGCTGCATCGGTTCCACGGAAACCATAGATGGCTTGTTTAAAGTCACCGACAAAGTAGCTTTTCTCCATAAGGTCGGATAACTTGTCAAAGATCTGCACCTGCACGGGAGACGAATCCTGGAACTCATCCACAAATAGATACTTATAGGAACTGGATATATCGCTGCTTACCTCTTTCTTGTCGAGAAGTTCCAAAAAGTACTGTTCCATATCATTGAAGTCGAGCGTATGTTGCTCACGCTTGTAATCATGATATCTGCTCTTCCAGCGTGATGCAAGGCCGAACATGATTTTAATGAACTGCTCATGCATACTAATCGCCTTCGTGTCGTCATAGAGATCATGTACTTGCTTCACAGAAAAATCCTCACTTTGAGTAAAGTCCTTCACATTGAAGATGACAGACTTCTCCACGATCTTCGTCAGATAATTCTTCCAATAATCATAGTCGGAAATATATCCGAAGCCATAATCCTTTCGCCGTTGTATATCGAATTCTTGTCGGAAGTCATTGAGGAAACGTATCTCTTCATCCGTAGGAAGGTCTGCAAGTGACTGGCTGATGAAGAAGTTGACATCATTCTCATCCATGACTTTCAGCTGTGGACTCAGACCAAGTATATACCAGTATTTACTTACCATCTTGTAAGCTATACTGTGAACAGTACCGATTTCAGCAAGATCAAGTCGTCCCGCTTCATCAAAGCGATACTCCTCATTGAGCGCGGCCTTGGCACGCTCACGGAACTCAGTTGCTGCCTTGTCGGTGAACGTAGTAAGGATCACTTCCTCTGGCTTGACATCACCTTTTATTATATGATCTGCCAGACGATGGGTCAGCGTATAGGTCTTGCCGGATCCTGCGCCGGCACTGATATAATTGATATTCTTCATTTTGCTATTCCTTTCAAAAGTCCGTTGTCACTGAATCCGTTTCCGTATTTATTGTTACCATTATCGGCGGAAAGCGGAAGAAGATGCTTGTCTTCCATATCTTTGCCATATAGGAGAGCCTCCACAGCTTGTCCTTCACCAACCTCTATGCTGCCTTCAGTTATCTGCTGGCGGCGATAGGCATAGGAGTTGCGGAGCATATCAATAGTGGAGTCTGCCGGAGCATTCTCATTTAACTCTACCAATTCGAACTCATCGCATGGAGCGAAATCATAGGTGGAATAGAGTTTTCCGCGCGGCATCAGGAAATAGCCTTCCGCCACAACATTCGGATTGATCTCCTTTCTGACGAGCTCGGCATAGAGTGCCAACTGAATGGAGCGTTTCTCCTGCAGTGTATAGATATATCCATCGGAACGGCTCCACTTGAAGTCGAAGATATATTGTCCGTCATTAGCGTCCGCCAGTCTCATGTCGAGGAATCCGATAATATTGATGTTTGGGGCAAACCTCATATTCTCACTATAGATCTTCTTTTCACAAGCCACCACATGTAGATTGTTTATCTGGATGATATGCAAGAGTCGAAGAATGCAGCGGCGGAGCTGGTCCTTGAGAATCTTTGCCTCCACACGGTTCTCACTCTGCAAAAGAATAGCTCCCTCAGCGAGGATGGTATCATTGAATACCTTGTCGTAGCTACTCTTTACCTGTGCGGTGATATAGTCATACGTACCACTTTCCGGGACATCATTATGATGATCAAAGAGTGTGGCAATGACAGCATGTGCGACATTACCTTTCGTACGGCTGACATCATTCATCTCCGCCAAGCCCGTAGCATCAATATGGAGAAGGTTGTTGATGACATAGTCGGCGGGATTCTGAATCAATGTGCCCAAGGAAGTGGCGCTCTCGGTTGTAGGCCATTTCAACTTGTTCCCATGTTCAATAGTGAACTCGGTATTCTCAGGCAGTCCGTTCTCCACTTTGTTGACATCAACCTTCAACTCCTCAGGAATAGAAGGTGTTAGCGTCAAAGGCTCCTTAGCTACATTCTTGAACGTGTTTTCTAATTGGATGATGAAGGGATGCTTAGGCAAGGCCTGTGTTCCGTCACTTTCGCAGGCTACAAGTATGAGTTGTTTATCTGTAAACAGGAAGGGCAGTAACTGCATGGCATTATTATACCTGCGCTCATTCTCTTCAGACCAGATATTCAGTTCAGGCATCTCTGACTTTTCTCTTGGCGAGAGGAAAGAATAAGATGGTTTCACAGGATCTGTGCCATTAAAGTTCATCCATACTGTTGATTGGCAATGTGAGATCATCTTTCCCGGAGAAGAGATAACATTGCGGCAGCCTTTCTGAGCTTCATACTGTACGAATGAAGATGGTGTATAGAGACTGCTCATCCAGCCTTGCAAGCGATTGTAGGAGATGGCATTGCCGATATGGCTGTCTGACAGCAACAAGCCGATAGCCTCTGCCTGATGCGAGGCTACTGATACCTGCGCCGCCTCGATTGACTTTCCTTGAGACTGCAGTAAGACAACACGCTGTCGAAGCCATGAACTGACTGCCGTATTGAAGTCTTTCAGTTCTTCAACATTAACGACATTCGCTTCGGCCAGGACGTCGTCCGGCGTTTTCAATGGAGGCAGAAAAGCATCGAGAGTGTCCTTCAATTTCTCATCTTTCTTGGTGAGGTCTTCATATATTTTACGGCAGTCGTCATTGTAGTATCCACCAGTACGAACAATCGTATCTACAAATTCTTTGCGAGTTGACCAAGGTATAGGGCTGACGGGAAGTTGCAGCCAAGCCAGGAGGTTGTTGAGGTTCAATGGCTTCTGGAACATGCCTAGACCGATGATATAGATCTGCGATAAGAGTGGGAAGCTATTGGAAAGTATAGAACCTGCTACCGGTTGTCCTTCCATATAGAGCATATTGTCCATAGTCTTGTTATCAGCATTGATCCACACATCGAAGTGATCCATGTCCTTTAGTGACATTCTTAGCAAGGCATCCTGAATCGTGGGGAAAGAATAGATTTTGAAGGAACCATCCCCTTTAAGCTTGTCATCAGAGCATAATCCTTCTGAGAGAAGAGACTTTACGGTGTTGAGATCGCTTTCATTCTCCGTTTTAGGAACTGATATCGTCTGAATTTTCACGCCTCTTTCCTCCAGCGCATCCAACAAGGACTGGGTCATTGGATGCAGAAGAGTCTTGTTGCAAGGGAGAATGATTTCCATATCCTCAGGCAACGTACAACCGCTCTTAATGTGCTTGATAGTTGTCAGCATGTGTTCTCCCAGACCGGGACTGTCGAAAAAAGCTTCGATACCGCTAAGGACCTCTATTCTTCCTCTCGAGCTTTTCTGGCTGCTTGACCAGCCAGCCATTACGAGGAGGTCGCGCCAATGAAGACATGCACGGGCTGTGCTGAGTCCGTCATTGTCAAAAGAGTCACTGAGTTCATTCTTGGGGTGCTTCGACATGTATTCTGTCATGGCACTGAAGTATTTGACTACGCGGGTGGCTTCGTCATCCTGTACCCAATGGTAACCTCCGTGAAGCTCCAATAGGTTAAGAAGTCCGTCGACATTGACAACGTCAGTGTCAAAGAATACACTTTCCTTCTCTGCATTTAAATAGCAGTATCCGGAATATTCTGGGCTGAAATAGATTCTCATTATTTTTTTAGTCTTAATATATTTATCTTTTCTTCTGCAAATTTAGCAAATTATTGTTCAATCTATTCAAACAGATAGAAATAATTTCGTATTTTTGCAAAAAATATTTGTTATGCCACAATCAAAAGAGTTTTCCCAAAGGGAAATGATTATAGACCGACTGCTTTCTGGCGGTAACGAGTACACTGGCGAGCAGTTGATGAATGCCGTTAATCGAGAACTGGATAAGCGCGGTATGCAGAATATTCATTCCCGAGCTACCTTCGCTGCCGACATCAATGAGATCAACAGCAAATGGTGGTACAGAAAGGGTAAGGACGTTATAAGAAGAGAGCGTCGTGGCCGACAATTCGTCTACTATTATTCTGAACCAGGATTCTCAATCTTCAAAAGGGGACTGTCGAAAGAGGATATAGCTGCCATTCATAACATGATTTCAACCTTCCGGCGCTTCAAGGGAATGCCACAGTTCCCGTGGTTGGAACAGCTTGAAGTAAGGTTCGATCAGGCTGTACTTGCTGACGATTCTACGACTGTGGCTTTCGATGACTCGTATAACGAGAATGCGATGAAACCTTTCGAGGCTCTTCTGAATGCCATCACAAAACGACAGGTTATTGACATTGACTACAGACGATTTGCAGACGGTAAGCCGACAAGCAATATCATCAGTCCCTATTATCTGAAGCAATATGGATTGCGTTGGTACCTCTTGGCATCCTACAAGGGAAAGCCAGACATCTATACCTTTGCACTGGACAGAATTCATGGTGTAGAGGTTAAGCCGGACGAGACTTACCAGGCAACCAATGTTGACTTCAATCATTACTTTGACAACATCATCGGTGTCACTAACTATTCCGACCAGCCTATAGAGCATATCGAGATATGGGTATCCTCATCTGAGCTCCCCTATATCCTCACTAAGCCTCTTCATCATACCCAACAGCTTGTCTCGGAGAACGAGGAAGGTGCCATCATCTCTATAGACGTGAGTTGGAATTATGAACTGGAGCAGACAATCTTTGCTTATGGCGATGACCTGGAGGTGATGAAGCCCGTCAGTCTGAGGAGGAAACTCAAATCTCGCGTAGAAAGACTGTTGGCTATCTATCAGTCTGAAAGACCTGGCGAATGATTTCCTCTTCAAGGAGCAACTTCACCCTTTCAACTGAGTTGCTCCTTGAATATTCATCTATAATGTTTTATACCCTGTATACTCTTTTGCCCAATTCATCTCCGGCATTTCATCCAGCAGTACCCTGCGTACTTCTTCTTCTTGCTTGATCGTACGATTCAGCATCTTCTTTACCATGAAATTGCCTTCTTGCACCTGTTTCATGAAACCGATCTCTGCTTTCTGATAGTACCTCAGCGCCTCATAGATATCTTCATCTACTCCGATACCCTTTTGATAACATTCTCCAAGACGGAACCAAACGTCCGGGGTTTCGTTGGCGATGTAGAAGGAACCTTCACCATCCTCATCATCATTTTTCTGACGAGCTTTCATAATGCGCTCAGCCTGTTGATAGCAACGGAAAGCTGTCTTTTCATCCTTTGTGACGAAGTATCCATTACGATACATATCTCCTAACTTGTAAATGGCATTCGGACTCTTCGTGAGTAATACACTTTTTGAGAAGTACTTGTAGGCCTTCTCATAGTCAGGTTTCCCTGTTCGCCCGTAGTAGTAGATATAACCAAGACAATCCGGGGCATACGATTGGCCGAGAGAGTCGGCCATCAGGAAATATTTCTCAGCCTTCTGAAAGTCCTGCACACCGATACGTCCGTTGTAATACAGCGATCCATAATTCAGAATCATGTTAGGATCCTCATCTTCTATAGCGATACCATAGGTGTAATGGGCCAGTTTCTGAAGCTCAATGGGAATAGGTTTTGTCTCATCGGAGAAGATAAGGTTCTCTACGGTATTGGTGATGTCATCATCATTTCCCACTTCGAGATCTTGAATGACATTCTTCAGCGCGTCTCCATCCCAGCCAGCTTCAATACAGTATTGTGTCTTCAGAACAGGCTTAGCCAACTTGAGAAACTCTTGAACATTAATCTTATCCATAGTTTTTGAAATTAAATGTTATTACCAAGGAAAATATTTATACATGACTTCTGGATCTTTTGCAAACCAAATAAATATCTCTGAAGCAGTCTTCTCCAGTCTTACCATCATAACGTCTTCATGTTTATACCACTTTACGTTCTGACTGCCACTCTCGTATTCATATCGTTCCAAGAGACTTTCTACCACATCATCATAGCTGTAACGACTTCTACCTAACTTTACCTTAATCGCAACCAGTTTGTCATTGGAATCGAATTCGTAATAGTAGTCTCCCTTGTGACCTGAGGAATAATTTACTCCATCGAAGCCACCAACAGATGGGCCCATTTGATAATATTCGTCATTTGCAGACATGACCTCTTTTTTTGTTGCGCCTAATTTCTCCAAGACAAAACCATAAGCTGACGTCTTTGGAGATACAATTACGAGACAGGAATCATTATAATCTCGACCATCCAATGTCTGCTTCAGGTAGAGCTTAGTTTCTCCGACATGCACTGCATTCAAGGTTGCTTCAGTTCCATTAACCGATATAGTAGAGACGAATGGATCGCTGATACTCAACTGAACAGATCCTAATGGCTTATCCGTATCAATGAGTTTGCTGGCCCCATATTTGATATTGATTGTATCACTCATGAAATGGATGCGCTGTGACTCAACACTACTGGAGACCTTCTGAAGTTTAATGGTTATCGACATGTCACTTTCATCAAGGGTGCCTCCAACCCGAACCGTCAAATTCGACGCATCCCCAGAAACAAGTGTATAAATGTACATAGGCTCATCCGTCTCAGCGTAGTAAGTGTAAATTTTACCATCCTGAATCTTGTAAGCATCCTCCATATAGAAGCCAGTACTGCAAGTTCCGTTACTATTGAAAGTAAGTACAGCACCCTTTTTGAAAGACTTGAAACTGTCGCCGTCGACCTCAGTAATCATCCAAGATCCGACAACATTGTCAGCCGTAAAAGACTGAATGGAATCGGAGGGACCATTGTCATCACTTCCACATGATGAAAGAAGTCCCAGTGTCAATGTCGCTGCTATAAGCAGCATGAAAGAAAATACTTTTCTCATAATCAGTGAACAGATTTAATTGTTATACATTGCCGTTACTTTTAAATAACACTGCAAAGATAACTACCATCTGTTCAACTGAATTAAACGGATAAAATTATTTCTTAGCTTGTCTGCCGGAAATCGGAAATGGTGACTACGTATGTTAGTCACCATTTCTTTCCTTTAGATTACCTTTACTTATTTCCAGTAAGAGATAATCTTATCTGCCAGGGCCTTGTTTCTTAGGATAATTGAATTTTCATCCCATGACGTGATGCCTCTGGTGATAATAGAACTGGTCTGAAGTTCTGCTACATTATCTTTCAAGAAAGAGCTATCTCGTTCTTCTCATTATAAACTAAGACAATAACAGCATCGGAAAATGTATCAAACCAATACTTCTGACAATGATCGCAATACGGTACTTTACCATCGTCACCTGCTTCCCTTAATGAAAGTTTGGCCCCACAATTAGGACAATATTTGTATCTCATATTTTAGACATTGCTTTACTACTTTTAATGTTTCTGATTGTACTTCTTCAATGCCATTTCATACGCCTTGGTGTAGGGTAGGCCGATTTCGGAGAGCAGTTTCGGGAAGGCACGGGCCATGCTGACATAGTAGAAGGCGATGACTTGATAGCCATTGAGCTTCTGCTTATCAGAGACATAGTGGACGGTGTATTCCTTACTTGGGTTGATGCCACCGAGTCCGAGACGGGCACACTCCATGGCAAGCTGCTGGGTTCCCTTAGGACCGATCTTGTCACAATGATCCATGGCGACCTCCATGTACATGGACATCATGAGCGTCTCTTGAGGATCAGCACCGTCCTGATGCTCCAAAGAATAGCGGGCATTCTGAATATCCGCATAGTCATCACGATGCTCATCGTTGTTCTGCTGTTGCTTCTTCTCATATTCGCCCATGAACTTATGCTCGTCCTGAATGGTGACATAATCGGACATACCGAAGGTGTCGGCGAAGTACTGAACCAAGTCGTACTCTTCACCTGGACCGAAGCCCTTGGCATACTCTCGGTATTCATCATACAGATCCTTGGCGATGTTGGCTTCATCCTTAGAGGCATGATAGCGGTTAAGCAAGTTGATGCCATAAAACTGACGGAAGTGAAGCGACTTACAGACGTTCATGCATTTGTTTATGTGACTAACCTCCTTCGGGAAAGTACGAGTAACCTCGGGTTGAGCAGCATTGATATCGTCTTGTTCCTCTGCCAAGAGGGAAAGAAGTTGGACTGGGCGCAACTGTGGATAGTGGGTGTATATTAAGTCTTCCACGAATATATCAAGCGGACAGTTCAGTATCTGCATGGCGATCACGTTACAGATCTGTTGCTCGAATTCTTCCTGTTGCTCTTTTGCCTGGTCTTTGAACAGGTTGTTGTAGAAGGCATGATACCTAGCTATGAATTTCCTCTTCTGCTTATTGGTCTGAGTATATACTTTGCCTTTTCCCTCTTTGGTGTTCCGCTGCAGCAGCTTCAGGTGCATAAGTTCATGAATACAAAGATGGTCATAGTATGGCTTCTCCGGATTATACAGAATGACATGCTTCAACTGACCATGGATCGGACCATACACCAACTCGGCAGAAACAGGCAACGAATCATCCCGCTTCTGCTCAATGGGTAGATGATCGTTCTTCTCAAGTTCATCAATGATAGAGTTCCTCACTTCCGAATAGTCCGTATTCTTGACGATATGCTGTGCCGAGTTGATGGATAACTGACACAGCTGACTGTATACATTCGGATTCTCTGGACTCATTACACTTTTATGTAATCCATCCTGGGAAATATCAAAAGCCTTCTGATAGTCCTGTAAGTTGTAATAACATAGGGCAAGGCCATGGTAACCGTTGGCATACTTGCTGTCGGCCTTGATACTCTTAGCGAAGAAGATGATGGCATCGTCGTAATTGCTCTGCTTCGTCATCGCAACGCCTATGTTCGCAAGAGCAACGGCGTTATCCGGATGGTACTCCAAGACCTTATTGAAGTACTTCAGTGCATCCTCAGTATTCTTCTTCTCGTTGAGCAGCATGTTGCCCATGAGCAGCAACGCCCACAGATTCTTAGGCTAAAGACGTAATGCCTCAATGAGCTCATCATAGGCTTTGTCAACATCGTGAAAGGAGTTGAGGTCTACCTGAGCTGCCAAGCGCCACCCTTCGGATTCCTCCGGGCAGAGCTTGATGTATTCTTCCAGAAGTGGCCGTGCCTCTTCTAGTTGATTGTTGTTGAGAAGGTCAAGCGCCTTCTTCATTATATCTTTAGCGTTGTCACTCATTGTTCATTCCTACTTGACTTTGCAAAGATAAGAAAAAAAATTGATGGAATCGTGATTACTCCTAAATATTATGAACCATAATTTACATGAACTAAAACTATCTATGGGACCGCCCTAATCGACTTTTATTACTCTTATAATAAAATGTGCACAATTGGCCGTTGTGAGAAACTAAAGATATGCTTACCTTTGCACACGGAAACCTACCTGTAGGCGGTCAACTGTTCTGCACGAACTTCGTCCCTCAATGCGCGCGCATCTCTGAGGTGTCCTTACGAAAGCTAACAGCCCGCCTGCTTGAATCAGCGAGTGTGAGAATGCTGCACGAATCTGGCTATACGACGTGCCTGCACGAATTTGATGCCCCTGTACGATCCCTCATTCTCCACTTGCTGAAGGTTTCCTTTCCATGATGCCAATTTTAATACTTTGGGGGACTTTTACTTCTTTATATCTCTCATTTCATATATTTGATCTATGAAATTTGTAAATTCTCCTCTTTGCTTTGAATTATCATCCTCAAGATCTGAAGTGTAAAAACACTGATATTGATTAATTCTGTCAAGTATAGAAATTACACTAATTCCTTGCATTTCTATATTATCCTTAATTTGTTGTTCATCATTTTCGTTCTTACATATTATTGTAAGATTCTTGTTAAATGATTCTCCAGTCTCAGCTAACATCTCAAAATAAGATTTGAAATGTTTAAAATCCATAGGATTCATAGAATGACCAAAAATTATAACCCAATTTGCGGCATTCAGCATTCTAACAAAATGATTAGACTCATGAATCATATTATATTTCAAGACAAATGTTGTGTTAGGATTAACTTTAGATGTCATATTGTAATTATCGCAACCAAGCACAATGTTTCTTTTATCTAAGGAACCGTGAATATGGGTAATTTTATTTCTGTTCTTATCTTTCATGAAAGAGAATCCTAACTTATCTAGCAGCTTCTTAATGGAAGTGTAATTAAAAGAGAAAATATCAAATGTACCCGTATATTTATTGTAGGAAGATGCGGCCCATAATTTTAAGATCTCTGCTGCCACACTATCTTTTTTAACATCTCGTTTCTCCTCTTCTTCAAATAGATAATTTGCAAGAGAAACTCTAAGATCGTTGAAAAAGTTTCTCTCTATTTTTACTTTTTCTTCAGAGTAGCCAATCGTCTTCTCATTCAAAAACCATGAATAGATTATTTCTTCTATATTGAACCACTGTTTCTGTGATTGTGATGCTTCGTATAGAAGTTCAGATAAATCGATGGCAAAATCTTCTCCGAACTTATTTACATTGTCGTGATTCTTGTTTACTAAGTTTTTAAAATAATCACTCTCACTATAGTTTGTATAACTAGTCTGCAAATTGAGGTCTAGATCAAATCCATTGCCCACTACAAGTAAAATTCTTTCGTCCATATCTTCATTATTTTATTAGCTGTAAATATTATGAAACTTTATCTTCCAAAGATTACATCACGATGATACTCTAAAAAATTTTTATTGGGAAAATACTTCTCTGGCATCAAGAGCTTCTTGCCATCTATGGACTCAAAGAAATCCGCATAATATGTCTTACCTACATTTTCCTTGATTCTCATGGAAAGGATGACCTTATAATCATCTGTAAAGGTGATAAGACCTTGATCGAAAGCTTTATCATAGAGAGCTGATAAGCAGATGCCGTTTTCTGGATTCAATCTAGTTTCCTTCTTGACTGCCCAAGGAATGATGTGGCTGGCAATAAGAAGTTCAGGGATGTCAATGCCGGTTAGAGCACATTTTCCATCATAATTAGCCAAAACAATTCTACGGAATACATCTTGATTCACACGTTGCCTAATCTCTGATATTCTTTCCTCTCCTACGATATCAGCGGGAATCTCATCGAGTTGTTTCTTGTATACGATCTCTATTGTCGTATGTTCATATCGCGCCAACGCCTTTTCTGTTTCAAAGACAAATTTTTCTCTGTTAGCAGTAAACTCATCCCAATACGGCTGACATTGTTTCTTTCCGCCTTGCATGCCTTTAATTCCTCTAGCTTGTAAAATCGGGTCGCAAGAAGCAAAGTTTACTAAACGCAAAGCAACTGAGTTAGCAGATCTCCCAATAAGATCGGCGATATGCTTCACATTTGGATTTGTGCTATACATTTTCCCAAATGGTGTCTTTAGATAGAGGTTGAAGACGACAAGATACTCTCCACGTGTCCATAACTTTCGCTCTGCCATATTTATTATTATTACTTACCTACTCTTAGGTTCAACAATCCATAAACTTTATCCTTTCCGTCAATCATAAGATGGCGTACCTAAGGTAGATTGTTCGGAAGAGCCAAGGCATTTTCCGAACGCTGGGAGCGAATTGAGAATATCAGCTTTTCCCAAATATATTCACAATAAGTATCCTTATCATAGTAATCCCATGTTGAACTATCTTGAGGGTCAGTGCAAACCAATACTAATTTCGCTTGATAGGGAGAGAGACCTTGTCCTGTTCCATCGAAACAGAAATAGTTTATTATTGGTTTGAGATATTCTTTACTTTTTTCTTCGGACAGAAAGGACACGAAAGGACAGTTCAGATCGGAAGTCTTCACATCTTCACTAATGATATTAGCAAGACGCTTATTCCAGTAATCCTGTACCATTGAGTCCAATGGATTTATTTTCAATGCCTTCCGATAAATATCATTAAGAGTTGTTATAGCATTCATCATGCCAATTCTTGAAGTGGTATTTATGATGGATGGAGGTGCCGACCTTCTTGATTTTATTGATATTCCTATTCCATTAATAAATACATCCGCTTTATAGTTTGACGGAGCCTTGGTTACATTAGCATTTTGGCACAATGCGAGAAGTATTGAAGGATTGGAGCCAAGATTATCCCAGTGTGTCTCTTGCATTATTTCCTCTGAAAAATCATTGTAACATTCAGAAGGTGTATTGCCTAATACAGAAATCTGAGTCATCTCACCATTGAGATTTATAGACTGATGATGCATTCTGCACCGTATTAAATAAATTTTTATCAGTATTTCGTCTCTTTCTTCATTATTATTGCTCTTTATCTTTGTAATTTCTTCCTTATACTTATTGATATAATATTTTACAGTTGAATCAGCTGTACTCATTCCTTTGATTCGGATATGAAGAGCACCTTTGAACCGATTGTTTCTCAGACGCACCCATGGCTTAATTTTCGGATCAAATTCATTTGAGTAAGGGGTATACCCCCTTGGCATTCCTTTATTATCTCGCAACGAAAACACCAAGTGGTCATAAATAACTTTTATATAATCCTTCTTTCCAAAGATATTCCAAGTCGTAGTATCCACAGGATCTCTATAGTCTAAGATATAATCACAGCCATTGTCACCGTCAGTTATATCTTTAACATCTGTAAGAGAATTAAAAGCAATCCAAGTAAACAGCTTCTCTAATTCCTTACGATGATTGCGAAATGGATAATTTTCATCATCCATAGACACATCTTCGCTAATAATACCGAGAGTTCTCAACTCCCAATACCTATCGACGATATCATCAAGTATTTTTATATCAACGCCTGCTTTTTGGCATATTGTACAAAACTTTGCCCTATTGGTATGGTTAATAAGAGCACGAGTGTTGTCACTAAGACTCCTTATTTGGACTCTTTTCCCATTTATTTCGATATTCCATCTTAGATTCTTAGAAGAGTGAGGAAAGTTAATAACTTTAAGATATCGAATACACTGATTGTAATCTATCTCTTCGAGCCTCGGCACATTCTTTGCACTCATGAAATCATGACCAAGGAAACTTAAGGAATTTATCTTAAATTCATGATTCCCGGTCTTGACTAAATGTTTTCTTAACTCCAAGAGTTTTACCAGAACAATAGGCAAATCTCCTTTTAAAATGTCTTCACGCTTCATAAAGCTTAACTACTGAATCAAATTACCTGTAATAACATCTATTTTTTCGAGCTGTACGGTTGAAAATCCCATCATCCAACCATACGATAGCTGATTTTCTGTTTTGTGATCCATTCTTCGATTTCTCCGTTAATCATTGACGCGGTAATTACGGCAAGTGCACTGCTCCCTTTTTCTGACCATGCCATGCCGTTGTGCTTTTGGCGCATTGCCACGACTAAGTCATTAGCTTTCTCTACACGGTTACTTGAAATTCGGAGTTTCAATTCATGGCGCAACGCATAGCATGTTAAGTTGGGGGACTTGCGACATATATAATCTTTGAGTTCTTCTATCTTCTTCGAATTCCTGACTTGAGATTTCTTGGCGCATAAGATATTTCCAGTGGGTATAAATTGACGAAAAGAACCTATCTTTGTGTTGCTGGCACTGCTTTTTATTGTTACCTTTGCATCATGAAACAGCAGAACGACGCATTAATTACATTGGCAAGTTTCCTTTTTGCCTCCAGGTGTACTCGATTACTTTTGACGTAGCAAACGTTAAAAAGACATTGGATAATGAAGACAAGGTCTTCAAAAAGAAGTTGCATGTTTATTTTAAAGAAACGGGATTAACCGAACTCCGGAACATGAGCGATGCTACAAGCAACGGCTACACAGCCG
>NZ_GL945017.1:2324168-2344005 GCF_000218235.1 Hallella multisaccharivorax DSM 17128
AAGGAGGGCGTGAAGATCTCCCACGAAACCATTTACAAGATGATCCGCAACGATACGGGTGGGACACTTGCCGCCAACTGCCGCCATAAGATGAAGTATCACCGCAGTCCCTCTCACAGGCATGTAACCAAGGCGCCGAGTATCAGAAACAGGGTAAGCATACACGAACGTCCGAAGGAGGCAGACGGCAGGCGGTTCGGGGACTGGGAGATGGACCTGATTGTCGACAAGGACGGCAACGCCATCCTCACGATGATAGAACGCAGCACGAACTTCCTCATCATGGAGAAACTCAAGCATGGCAAGAAGGCCATGCTGCTGGCAAAGACCGTATGGAGGCTGCTCATGCCATACAAGGGAGAGCATCTCAAGACCATCACTACGGACAACGGAAGTGAGTTTGCCGAACATGAGTGGATGGCACGCAGGTTGGGACTGGATATCTATTTCACGGACGCATACTCTTCTTGGCAGAAAGGGGCTGTGGAGAACACCAACAAGCTCATCAGACAATATATTCCAAAAGGGACGGATATAAGTACTGTCACAGACAAAAGAATTAAGATGATACAGGCGAAAATCAACAGAAGACCAAGGGAAAAATTGAACTTTTCAACACCAAAGCAGGAGTTTTACAAATATTATGCCTAATATTGCACTTGCTGGTTGACTCTTTACACGATTATAAATCGTGTCTCCCATCTAAGGTTAAAGATATAAAGAATACAGCCTTGACACAGTTCGATTTACACTACCGTCATGCCTAAAAAGACTGAGTTGTTACTTTTTACATGCCGTAACGTTAATATTTTTTAATCTACTAAAAATCAAAAGAGGTTTCTTCTATCTTCTCAAAATAAACTTTTACCTTTGCACTCACTTTTCGAAAGAGAAGTTGGTACAGACCAATACCATTTTGGAGAGATGGTAGAGCGGTCGATTACAACGGTCTTGAAAACCGTCGTACCGAGAGGTACCGGGGGTTCGAATCCCTCTCTCTCCGCTAGGGCTCTAATGTTTAAGAATGTTAAGAGTCGTACAAAATAGCTAAGTGCCGTAATTCCAAGGAGTTACGGCATTTTTCTTTGTCCAAAAGTCCATATTTCCCACCTTTTCAGACCCGCTAAAGACCCTATATCAGGTCAGCAGAAGGTCAAAATACGGTACATATACGGTACAGAAAATTTTCACAAGCGAAAATTGTACCACAGACCCGATAAAGACCCTCCACAGACCCGATAAAGACCCGATGGTTCGCTCTGTTTATCAATCATTTATGTGTAACTTTGCAACCGTTTAGTTTTCGGTAGAGCAACTTCTAACTTCCATCTTCGGGTACATATCCCCTACCTGATAAGGAAAGCAGAAAATCGCCAAACTATCAATGGTCGCAATTCAAAAACAATTAAAAGCTATGAGAAGAGCATTTAAGACGGTTTTCTACATCCGTGGGAACTATTTGAACAAGGAAGGCAAGTGCGCCATCATGACGCGCATCTGCCTGGACAAGGATCGTATCTCCATCGGTACGACGGGTATCTGCATCAAACCGGACCTCTGGGATCCGATTCATCAGAATCTGAAAGGTCGGACTGTTGAAGCCCTACAGGTTAACAAGAAGCTGGAAGGCATCCGTGCGGAGCTGCAGGCTATCAGTGAAAAGCTGGGGTTTGAGGATACCCTCACTTTGGAGAAGGTCAAAGCCATTTATCAGCATGCTGATGGTACTTATGATACTATCGGAAAGATCTTCGATAAGTATATAAGTAATGTGAAGGAGCAGGTCGGCATCAGCATGAGTGAAGCCTCTTACGAGAAGTACTCTCTCTGCCGGGAGCGCTTCATGGCTATGCTGAAATCCAAGTACCACTGCTCGGACATGGCCCTCAAGGAGCTCAACCCTACAGTCGTACAAGACTACGGTGTCTATCTGATGACCGTTGTAGGTCAAAGTCACAACACGGCTATGAAGACGTTGAAGACTTTCAAGACAATCATCCTCTATGCCATCAAACTTGGTGTCTTGCATGCCAATCCCTTCCTGGGTGTCAAAATTCACATGGAGGCTGTTGACCGTGGCTTCCTGACTGAGGATGAGATTGCTGCCATGATGAGGAAGGAGTTTGATATTCCTCGTTTGGAGCTCGTGCGTGACGTCTTCGTATTCTCCTGCTTCACCGGTCTTGCCTATATCGATGTGAAGTTCTTGGAGAAGAAAAACATCGTGCCACTCAACGGCAAGGAGTGGATTATAGATGAGCGCATCAAGACGCACACTCACATCAACGTTCTTCTCTTCGATGGTGCCAAGCGCATCTTGAAGAAGTACGAGAACGATCCACGGTGCAAGGGTCATCTCCTCCCTATCCTCTCCAATCAGAAGATGAACTTGTATCTGAAGGAGATTGCTGCTGCCTGTGGCATTGACAAGGAACTGACTTTCCACATGGCTCGTCACACCTTCGCAACGTTGGCTCTGAGCAAGGGCGTGCCAATCGAGTCAGTTTCCCGCATGCTTGGTCATACGAACATCAAGACGACTCAGATCTATGCCCGTATCACCAACAAGAAGATCGAGTCGGACATGTCGAAGTTCTTCGAGGACAAGGGCATCATGAATCTTGACGCTCAATCTGTGAAGATGACGAAGAAGGCAGATAAGACTAAGGCTAAGAAGGAAGTTGCCGACAAAGCTAAGGAAACTATCTTCGACATGGATGCTGATAAGGCTGAGGAAAAGACTGGTGAAGCTCCCAAGCGGAAAAGTACTGCCAAGAAGAGCAGCAAGGCCAAGACGAGAGACATCTCAAGCAAGACGGATGCCTCGAAAGACAAACCTAAGAGAAACAGAAAGGTAGGATAACATCATGTGAAGTCCTTTGGCTTACCCGAACTCACTAAAGGGGCAAGTCAGAGGACTTCTCGTTTATAGTTGATACTTCGCAATGGTTACGCTATAGTGTAAAAGTCGGGTAATCTCCGTGCTTCAATTCACGGAGTTTCTTTTCCAGATCAAAGCTCTTGTCATACTGCCGAATGAGCATCAGATACTTCATCAGCACCGCCGCACTGCCGCCTCCACGCTCGATACGGTAAACGGATTCGTAACGCTCTCCTATAGCCTTAGCGATATCATTCACTGTCAATCCCTTATCAGGAGCTAATCCATTTTCCTCTGATTGTTGCTCTCTCCAACTCTTGAGAATTACACCAGCTGTAATCATCAGTGCATTGTTGGCATTCTGCCTTATTGCACTGGCACCATATCGCCCGATATTGTAGCGCTTATACGACAGTTCCCTCTTTTTTTCTTCCATTGCTTACTTCTTTGGTTTGACTTTACAAAGATAATAAAATTCTTCGACTTATTACACTTTAGTGTAATAAAAGAAGTTAATGCACTTGAAATATTAGCTTTTAATATATGGTTGGAAAGAGAAAAGTCCTTTGGTAAACTCCATTATTACAGGATTCGCCCA
The DNA here is from genome assembly GCF_000218235.1 of Hallella multisaccharivorax DSM 17128. Taxonomy (GTDB): domain Bacteria; phylum Bacteroidota; class Bacteroidia; order Bacteroidales; family Bacteroidaceae; genus Prevotella; species Prevotella multisaccharivorax. Next base: position 2,327,648 of record NZ_GL945017.1, read on the forward strand.
AGGACTTATTTGTTACGCTTCCCCTATCTTTGGGGTAAAGAGATTGAGACAGGAACGGCCGACAGCATCGAGACGCCAGCTGTGGCCTTCAGCAAGCGGAATCATCTTGCCGTCCGGCATGATGACGCTGACACCATCCTTGAGCATCTTCAGTTTACCTTCCATCAGTTCATGGTAACCATTCACGGGCACAGAGATGGGATGAAGCTTCTTCATGAAGTCCTGCATCTCTGTCGTGAGATTAGTCATCATGCGGAGATAGTCCACGAACTGCTGTAAGGAAGCGGTGATATCTTCCTCAAAAGCCTCCGAGATGATGTCGAACTCGCCATAGTCCATGAACTTGATGCTGTAACCACTGTGCTTCAGTACTTCAAGACCATAATGATTAATAAACATCCAGCTGACTGCAGATCCGTCGTTGTCTATCACATATCCCGTCTGCCAGCCGAAAAGCCCGAAAAGCCGGTCGGCATCCTGACCGATGACTGCCCAGCGCTTACCGCAAGGGAAGATGTAGATGTGAACATCCTCGTCCCGCTTCACCGCCATCCTCAGGATATGCACCAGGTCACTGTTCAGGGCCATCACCTTGACATGCTCGCTTGGGTTTATAGTAAGCTTCCACTTGATGAACGCTGCTATTGTAGTGTCATTGGCACCCTCGGCACAGTCATCCAGTTCGGATAGCAGATTGAGAGTCTTGGGATAATCCGTATGAACGTAGGACATACCGAATTCATCCATCATCCTTCGCCACTGCCTGAAATCATCCACAGTCTTGACGGACAACAAAATCTTGTAGGCTTTCACTTCACTTGTGGGCAAACGTTGAGAAGTCTCCTCATAGAGCTCCAAGGTTCTCAGATACTGCAGTCTCAGCTTGTTGACCCACGTCATGTTTACATGTTCCATATTGTTGGTATTAGATTAGGGTTATGGGATTGGCAACTCGAAGGACTTATAGACCTGCTTGCCCTCCTTGTCAATGAAGCACCAGCGCTCGGCACGGTAAGGCAATCCGTTGGGATCCACACACTGATAGTCGACTTTTACCTTCCATCCGCTGAACTCACCCTTCTTACCGTTTTGCATGACGAGTGAACGGATCTCAGACATACCTTTCATCTGACGCTCGGCAAGACTCATGACATAGTGGTCATTTGGATCAAAGCGGCTCATATTGCCGGTCCGCTTCATGATAGTGTCCGTGACGACCTTCATGCACTGCAGCATCCTCTTGACCTCTGACTTAGTAAAATAGCCCGTGCCAAAGGCAGAATCAGGCTCGGAAACAGCCAGCACTTTCAACTGCTTGGGATAGTCCACGCTCATCTCAAGGTTCTCCTGAGCCAGCTGCTTCATCTTCTCACTCTTCGGTGTGCACGAAGCCAGCAGTGCACAGCCGATGATAAATACAGATATATTCTTCATGACGGTAGGATTACTTTCCATACTTGAGGGCATAGCTTGTCACGTTCCCGAAAGGCTTGAACCTCACACGCTTGGTAGCTGGTGTGAGGAAAACCTCTCCTGTCTGCGGATGACGGAACTTACGCTCAGCGCAGTCCTTGACATAGAAACGGCCGAAGTCAGGAATGATGACTTCCTTGTTCTCACGAAGCATGTCGGAGATAGCACAGATGAAAGCATCTACAGCCTTCTTCTCATCTGCCAGTGAAAGGTCAGCCTCCAATGCAGCCTTTCTGATCAGGTTCTTCTTGTTCATAGTAATAGTAGTTTATGGTTAGACATCAGTTAACATACTCAGGTACGATACGTTTGTGATCCTCGCTCAAACGAAGGTAAGCTTTTGACAACGAGCCTTTTTCATCCAAAAGTTCAACTTCTTTTGTGGTCACTCCATAGGTCAGCAGCTCCCACAGCTCATCGAGCGTTACGGCGTGTCCGCGGATGTGGCGCCACAGACAGAAGTGGTACGGCTCACCCACCTTCTCATGATTGCAGCAGTTGAAGGCTACGGGACTGACCAGTACATCCTCACCGCAGACAGGACACTTGCCGACGACAGAGCTCAACGACATACCATAGATACCGTTCTCAGCAAGCACAGCTGAGAAGATACGTCCCTGAGTGTTGAAACAGCCGTCTAGGATAACCGGATGACCATCCAGAAAGGCTTCTATCTCATGCGGCATGATGAAACGGTGTGACAGAATGCCGTTGCAGTGCCACTTGCAATCAGAGTTCTTGTCGAAGTAGTGCTCGCAGAAGTAGCCCTTACTTGTGACGCGGATACGTCCGCCGCAATGGGGACAACGGTGCTCCAGATATTTGGCTTCGGGAACAATGACGACCTTATCGTCCTTCAACTCAAAGTGAGCCAGATAACGGCCACCCTTTACATCCTTGAACTGGACGACATGGCTTCTGCCATTATCCAGCAGCTCTTGCTTGATCTGTTCCGTGACAGCGACGCCACGGAGTGATTTCTTCATTTCCATAGTAATAGTGTTAGATAGTTTGTTGTAGTGATTAAGTGATAAAGTTGGCGCATAAGATATTTCCAGTGGGTATAAATTGACGAAAAGAACCTATCTTTGTGTTGCTGGCACTGCTTTTTATTGTTACCTTTGCATCATGAAACAGCAGAACGACGCATTAATTACATTGGCAAGTTTCCTTTTGCCTCCAGGTGTACTCGATTACTTTGACGTAGCAGACGTTAAAGAGACATTGGATAATGAAGACAAGGTCTTCAAGAAGCAGTTGCATGTTTATCTTAAAGAACGGGATAACCGAACTCCGGACATGAGCGATGCTACAAGCAACGGCTACACAGCCGAGATGCAGCTGCTGGACTTCCCGGTCCGCACTCATCGTATGATACTTCATGTGCAGCGTCGTCGTTGGTTAAAGCCTGATGGTACGACTTTCATAGTAGATCTGACAGACAGGTATGAGCTGGCTCATTTCGGTACGCGATATTCTAAGGATTTCGCGCTTTTTTTAAAGAGAACGCTTAGATAACGAGACTATAACATCCAGAGCATTAGGATGGACCTATGGCATTAATGGCGATACTCTTGAGAAGAACTACAAGAACATCCTGAGCGACTACAGAAGCTGGAATCAGAAGGACCATGCAGAGGAATGGGTGCTCAAAGAGGAAAATCCGGGTCACCGTCTTGGTATTGACGAAACCAGCATCGGCAATGATGTCTACACTATCCTTCATAACAAGGCGGCTCATGGCAAGAAGGGCGCTGTCGTTGCAATGGTCAAAGGCACTAAGCCTGATGACGTAGCAAAGATCATCAACCAGATACCTCTGGAGGAAAGAGTGAAAGTAACTAGCATTACTATGGACTTGTCGGACAGTATGCGCTCTATTGCTGGTTTGTGTTTCCCTAAGGCTCGTGTTACACGTGATTGTTTCCATGTGATAAAGAACTGTGGAGGAGCCATAGATGAGATACGCCTGCGCCTGAAACGGGAGGCTGTTAAGAGGTTGAGGAAACTGTTGACAGGATTCAAGCAGAAACTTGAGCGACTCGATAAGCAGCGTAAGGCATACAAGGACAGAATGAAGAGAAAGTACGGAAAGAAGTGGCGTAAGAGCAACCGTGGACGTAAACCTATGCGTAAGAACAGCCGTTTCACGCCGCCGAGACTTGCTAATGGTGAGACGCTTATAGAAGTATTGACTAAATGTAGTAAGCAGCTGCTGAAGAGTCGTGAGAAGTGGTCTCTGTATCAGGAAGCAAGAGCTAAAATTTTGTTTAAGTTCTATCCGAAACTTGAAGAAGCATACAACCTTATCAACAAGCTGCGCTCTATCTTCAGAAGCACTACTCTTACAAAGGAGACAGCCAAGGTTAAGTTCGAGGAATGGTACAAAGAAGTAAATGCATGCACTCTTAGGGAAATCAAGGCTGTCCGAGACACGGTCAAGTTCTATGAAGATGAGATACTCAACTACTTTATCGACAGGGATACGAATGCTTCTGCAGAGTCTCTAAACTCAAAGATCAAGTGCTTCAGATCAGAGCTTAAGGGAGTAAACGATGTTCCTTTCTTCGTGTATAGGGTTGTGACTGTACTGGGATAAAACAATCATCAACCCACTGGAAATATCAGATGACCCATAAAGTTACGAAGTGATGTAGTAAGTAAGTGATAGATAGTTAAAGATACTTCCACTCCCAGATGAGACCGTCGACAATCGCCTTGCCTGACATGACCGTCGCCCATCCATCAGGATCAAGACCGAACCACAGGTCACCCCATGAATAGGTCTGTATCTGCCAGGCGAGCAACCAAAGATCGGTGTTGATGGCTTCCAATCGAGTGACGATCTCGTTGGCCACATAGTAACGCTCGGCAGAGTTGAGAAGGTTGACCTTGTGCTTCTCGGTATTGCCATCCCCGTTGGTGACGTTGTAGCTTCCCGATGTGACAAGCTGCTTCATGAACGGATAGAGGCTTGCCATCTGTGTGGTAGCATCCATCAGCTCATCCGAGACCATCACAGCTATCGCAGTACCTTTCAGATGACCGGGCAGAGATCTCTTAAGTAGCCCCATGTTCTTAGGGATTTCTACGCCAACAAGCTCAGCGGCCCGTTTGATCTGATAGAGATTCTGCATGGCACCCTGAGCGTTCTGCAGATACCCCAGCATCTTATCTTCAAGTTGATGCATTCGCTCCATCGATAAGGTGACAGCGGCTTCCGCAGCGATGATCTTCTGCTGCGTCTTCTCACGTTTCTTGAAGAGATCCTTCAGTATCTCCGTCTGGGCAACGACGGCACCGGTCAGTGTCGGGTCTGTCTGCTGAGCAAAACCACCCAGGGAGCATGACAAGGCTGCACAAAGGCAAATGACTTTTCGTTTCATAGGCTTCATGAATAATAAGGTGTCTACATCTTGAATCCGCTCTTGAGCACATCCCGCTCACGCATTTCGGCTCTCAGCTTGGCAAGGTTCTCGTCGCGCTGGAACTTTGTCTTAACTTGCAGCGAGTTGACGGGCATTCCTCTGACGACATCGTTCCAGTCCTTGTAGTTGACAGGGGGCTTCCACTCTCCGACTCGATTCGACAAAGGCATGTGTTGAGCCAGTTCTTTGACTGATGCCTTACCTACCTCCATCTGGAACTTCTGACCTTCCGTCTCAATCGTGAGCATATTACACTTTTCTGTAATCGTCAACCGCTTGCCTTCCACAAGAGCAGCCATTCGCATACCATAGATTCGTCCCGGCAGGTCATTGTCAAAGCAGTCTACTGCCTTAGCTAAGTTGAAGTGCCGCATCACGCCACAGACCTGTCCATTGGACAGACAGCCTCCAACAGAGACAAACGCAGAATGAGCCAAGTCTATTTTCGCACGGTTAGCCTGGTAGAATGCCATTGCATCGTATGCCGACTCGGTGAAGTATACATCTTTGACCATCGCAGGATTGTTCAATGCCGAAGAAATGCCAGCCACCCACATAGCTGTAGTGGAGTTCGTTCCTGCCGCTTTACCTTTGAATCCCCGGTCACCACGCAGCTCATAGCCCACGATAGTATCCCTCTCCGGTTCACGGTAAGGAAAAGCCAGCATCGGTGCTACCCATTTGGCATGGCTGTCCCTGACAACTGAGATATGATTGGCGAAGATTGATATGGTGTCTTTATTCAATCCTCTTTCCTCAAGAAGACCGATAGCAAAGTCCATGTTATCACGCATCGGCTGTGCGGCATAGCGCTTCGGGTCAAAGACATGCTGAACGGCACCGAGACTGTTGATGTAATTACGGTCATGGTTATCAATGACAGGCATATTGGCAAAGTCTGCCATGATCTTGCCGATGACCTCCCACTGGTTGCGACCGAACTTGTTGAAGTGATAGAGGTTCTCATTGATGAAGTTCACCACATCACCCTTGGCATTGCCGTTACGGTGGAAGTAACGCTGCAGTTCCTTCTCTTTGGGATGAGAGATGATGATCGTGTCGAGTTTACCGCCATGTGAGTCAGGCAGGACCAATTCGATGTACCGTCCCACCCCGGCATGCCGGTTCAGCCGATAGCCGAGGTGGAAGGCTACATCATCAATGCCCACCTGACGCTTCAAATCCTTAAAACTGACTTCGTAGGGCATAATAGTTAGTAGTTAGGAATTAGGAGTTGTTCTACAGCTTGAGTCCCTTATGCTCTTCAGCCTGCTGCTTACGGATCTCACGTACCTCGTTGACAAACTTGCGGGCAACGGTGTCGTGGAGCATCTGTTCCTTCACCGCCCCGGCTGGCATCAATTCATAGCGCACACCATCAACCTTAGGAATATTCTTCATTCCGAGGTCTTTTCCCTCGAAGGAGGCACGCACGGCATAACCTCCGTCCATCTTCTTGATGATGGCAGCATCGTCAAATTTGGCTGATAGTGCAATGTCTGACGGCTGCTTCCAGTCCTGCTTGGCAACGTCTCGGTTAGGATTTAGGTCCACCTTACTCATATTGGCAGATAGGATCGGCCGCTCGCCCAGGGCAATCTTCTGCTCATCGATCTTCTGCAGAATCATCTTCGATGCCTTATTGACATCGGCCATGACAGATACGATGAATTTAGGATCCTCACGAAGTGCATTGATCCAGCCTTGAACGTAGCAGAGATTATTGTCAAGTATGCGCTTGTCAAATCCCATGGCATTTCCTACCATTGCAGCCGTGAGCTCAGCGACTAACTCTTCCTTGGCATACTTGGGATCGCCGAATCTTGTCCCCTTCTCACGGTTCAATCGATTGGCCGTACCTGTGGAGTGTGTCATCTCATGAAGCGCGGAAGAGTAATACTCCATACCATCCTTGAAAATCTCTTCGGCATTCTTGCCTATGTTGAATTGCTCCTTCATCGGCAGAATGACGAGATCACGGGCAGGAGAATAGAACGCGCCATCGACAAGACGGTCAGTCTGAATACGGCAGATCCATTCCTGGCGCTCGAACATACGGTCAAGAGCACGGTTCTCATACATGCCGGCCTTGTCACGAAGCTGCGGACCTTTGAAACGGTCGACGATGGCATCGTACTTTTCCTTGTTGACCTCCTCAAGATTGGTCTGATCCACGTTGAATACATGAAAAGCGCGGAGGAACGGCCGCACCTCACATTTGGCCTGCAGCTCACGCGGCATTTGCTTGTCGTCAGACTCGGAGACCCGTTTGCCGTTGGCATCCTTCACATTGAGGTCCCAGTAGATGACGGGCATAGCCTCGGCACCTTTCTTGATACGGATGTTTTCACGCTGCGCCTGAAGGAATATCATGTAGACGGGAGTCTTATAGCCGTTCATGGCCGTGTCCATCTGAAGGAAGAACGAGTTGGTACCCGAGTAGTTACGCCCGTTCATATTCTGAGGCATACCGAGCATCGTTCCCTTGCCGTTCGTCCATCCTTGTTTCCAGTCGGATGCCTTGATAGACTGGAGACGATCGATCATCTGCTCACAGAATTTGTCAATCGCTTTTTCTCCACTGGACTTGCGCTCCTGACTGTCTTTGGGCTTGTTATTGTTGTTATCCATAGTTGTAAGTATAGATTAGCATTTAGCGTTAATTCACTTAGAACTAACATGTTGGTAATAGCTTTGACTCACCTTTCACGCTTGAAAGAGAGTCAAAGCCCGATTCTAAAGTTTGTTTCTATAGGTTAGTAGATTAGTAACGAAAGTTTCGCGATATAAACTACACCAGTGTCTCTGCCAGCTCCGGTTGATACTCGTCGCCGTCCTCATAGATACGGCTCTCGGTCTGCTCCATGAACAGCTCGGCATTGTTGTCGTCCGGCTCCAAACCATGGTCGTCACACCAGTGGATGTATTCCTTACTGTGGTCACTGCGGAGTGCGAGCTCGCACCATCCGATCTGACCGTTCTGCTTCATCTGATAAAGTTCCTCAATAGTATTCTTCATAGTGTCTAATAATGATTAGTTGTTGATAGTTCTGTTGTTTGTTAACGCTTGAATGACTGCTTGGCTGATACCTTTTCAGTCTTCAATTCTTTGATCTCAGAGTTGAGATAGCGGGCAGCAAGCTGCTCCTTAGTTGCAGTCTTGGCAGAGAAGAGCGCCTGCTTGTCGTGCCAGGAAAGGATGTGCTTGCTTGTCTGACCTTTCTCACCGAGATCAGCAGACACCGCCCACTGACCATCGAGTTGCTTGGCTACTTTCACTTCCTTCACACCATCCTCCAGTTTGAACTGGTTGTAGAAGGATGCCATGTGAAGCTGCTCGGCAAAGTTCTTCTCAACGAGCTTGGCTGGAGTTGTCACGCGGTCAAAGTAGGCATTGAGATCCTCATGCGACATTGTGCGACTCATCTTTTGATTACCGACCTGTGTGCAGATCTTGTACTTGCCTACATCGTCACGCGACTCGTCATGCTCCTTGTAGATAACCATCCTGTCGATGACTCGACCGTCAGAGAGCTTGTTGTCAGCCTTGAACTCCTCGGGCGTTACCTTCTTCTGCAACTTAGTCGGATAGTAGTTCTGCATGAGTGTCTCGACAGAGATCTCGCGCTTCTGATAGGCAGCTACATCCTCCGGCTTCATGAGCTGAGGACGGAGCTGGTTGCCGTCAAGGCGTGCAGTGAAGTACCACTTGTCGGGATTGAGATTACTCTGAAAGGCATGACCGTGAGTTACTTTCTCACCGTTGACGGTCACCATCTGAGGCTCGCGACGCTTAGTCTCCTTCTGTTCCTCAGATTGCTTCTCGGATGTCTCAGCATCCTTTCCTTTAGGCTTCTCGACCTTCGGTTGCGTCTCTGCTTGGACTTTCGTTCCAGCTCTGACCTCGGCCTTTTCGGCCTTGTTCTCCTGTTTTTTGGGTTCTGTTTTCTTCTTCATATTATCGGTTTGTTTTTGGTTATTCTGCTCAGCCACCGGCATATCAACAATGGCTATACGATTGCCGGCACGAATCAGTTTCGGCAGATAGGCATCAAGCTTGTTGTAGGGGAACTCTGCGATGAGCGATCCGTCTTGTTTAAGTCGTGGCTTCTTAGCGTCAATACCGAGAATATCGGAGAGCTTCTGAGCATCCTCATTCAAAGCACGGTAGTTATCTCCGTTGCGCATGAGAATCAGACTATCCGGATGCTTCCCCTTGAAATACTCGAATTGATGCTGCGGAGTATCGGTCTTATTCTTGGCTTCTTTCTTCGTTGCTGCTTTAATTTGTTTCTTTTCCATGTTAGTAGCGAGTTGGTTAAACTGGTAGTTCTTGTTAGTCAGATGGTTCTTGGTGTGCCCAAGGACTGCGAGCATCGTATCGGGATGACCTACAGCCTTGATGGCAGCACCTGCTGTATAGCCGATGTCCAGCACATTATCTATGATGATTGGCGTGAACATCCGTGGCACTTGTCGGTACAGACTCAGTTTCAGGTATATCCCTTCGGGCTTGAGGTCATTCTTCTTTGCATAGTGCAGTGGCATGTGAGGGCGGCAGGAAAGAATGTCCCATGTCGGAATGCCCGTACGATGGGAAAGTTCCTCAGCAAGCGCCTTGGTATAGACTGCTCTGCCATGATGGTTGGGAACAGGTACCAATACGCAGTACTTCCCCGCCGCCATCCCTTTGATATTGTCGGCCATGAGCTCAGCGGCCTGCTTGATGCTTTCTTGTTTTCCGTCTTTCAGACCATGAGCCAGTTGTCGGACTTTCGGATATGGCGCTACGGAGGTGAACGAGCATTCTTGTTTGTTAGACATCGTAATGGGTAAAGGTTCATAGGTTAGGAATAGGATAGTTCTTCACATCATAGACTCTGTAGACTATTAGACCGGAATACTACATCTTCAGTCCTTGCTTCTTCTCTTCTTTCTTCTCCCTATCGGTCATACGCAGACGTTCCTCATGCTGTAGCTTGTCCACCACCTGCTTATATTCCCATCGGTTCTCATCGGTCTGCACATAGCCGATGAAGCCCTCGTTGGCATCATCATAGCGGATGGCCTGCTGCCGCTTCCACTCCTCCATGTCACCGTTGACGACCTTGAAGCCCTGCGGCTCTCGGAGATCAACACCGACGGTTACTTTCTGGTCACCGACCTCCAGCTCCACGGGTCTGCCATTTGCGACAGCTTCCTTTTGACCTAATCCGAGGCTAATGTCCTTCACCTTGTCTACCTCTGCAAGTTTATCCTCAAATTTAACGCTTGCCAGATCTCGTGTCATCAGTGAGTTGGTTTCCTTGTCCAACTGCACATATCGCATCTTGCGATTGTCACCCTCAGCGAATTCCTTCCTGAATACTGCTCCTTTACGCAGACGATCCAACTCGACATCGTTCAGTCCAAGGCGGTTGTCAATCTCACGATGTATCTGATAAGTAAGCAGTTGCAGCTTTCCATCCTTGTCGTAAGCCAACTGAATTTTCATCGGAATAGACACGGCAGAGTTGTCACCGACGGGCACATTGAGACGCATCAGCGGAGAGAACTCACCTCTCAGAATTTTGTCTCTCAGGTCTTCCGGCATACGCTCCAGATCCTTGGGATAGATGCCGATACGGGCGAATTTGTCAAATGGTACGGGTTCTTCTTTCATAGTTGATGTCTTGGTTATATAAACGGTTAGTATTAAATTTGCAGTCGAAACTACTTGACCCAATGTAAAACCATACACACTACTGACATGAAACAATCCATGAAGTGCGCCGTGGCTGTGATGCTGTCATTCTTATGGATGAATGCACCGGCCCAGTTCTACACTGTCCAGTCCGTCGGCCCTGATGCCGACACGTTATCCCTTTCCACTGACCCCTACGCCAGTGACGTTGAACCAAAGGCAAAGCCAACAACGCAAGCGAAAGAAAAGAGACGCTTCCGTCTGGCCTTGCCGTTTGCAAAGTTAGGAACAAAACCGCTTCCTTCCAAAATTAGCCAGGAAAAACCGCAAGAAAAAGATGAAAAAAGTTTTTCAGGCAGTGAAAAGGAAGTCGAAAAACAGATGGATTTTCCCTTGCTGAGCACGTCTGATAGCCTTGTAGTAGAACTTATAAAAAAGCGCATAACACTCTGTATGCCACTTGATTTCGTGCAAATTAACTCACAGTACGGATACCGCAAGGATCCCTTCACAAGATGCAGTAAGTTCCATGACGGTATAGACCTGCGGGGTATCCATGATTTGGTGTACTCCATGCTGCCGGGAAGAATCGTTGAAGTACGTCACAGCAACACGGGCTATGGCAACTATGTCGTCCTCGATCATGGAAGTCTCCGTTGTCTTTATGGTCATCTGAGTGAGATTTATGCTATGGAAGGCAGCCTTGTAGATGCCGGAACGATTGTCGGCCGTGTTAGCAGCACGGGACGTTCCACTGGTACCCACCTTCACATCCGCCTGCAGCACCTCAATGGCAAAGGGCATTGGCAGAGTGTCGATCCACTTCCGTTCATTGATGCCCTAAATCAGCAAGTCAATGAATATAACGAACGCATCAATGAACTGACTGGACGTAGTGAGACTGCTACACCTTATATTAATAAGGAGCTGACCGTTGAGAACCTCTATGCCGCCTTGAAGAAGCACGGTATCAAGTTCCCTAAGATTGTCCTTGCCCAGGCCCTCCTTGAGACGGGTAACTTCAAGTCGCACGTCTGTAAGGAGCAGAATAACCTCTTCGGTTTGCGCCACTCCAAGGGCTACTACAGCTTCGACCACTGGGAAGAGAGTGTCATAGCCTACCGTGACTGGGTGCAGTACAAACACCGAAAAGGAGAAGAATACTATACCTTCCTCAAGCGTATCAAGTATGCAGCCTCGAGCAACTATATATATAAGGTGAGAGAAATCGCCGAGAATCTAACAGGCAAGCTGTAAAAGTCATAAAAGCAACGATGCCTTCACCAAAAAGTGGATACGAACATAACATTATCAGCTATTTATCATGTTTTTCTTGCAAATTTACTTGAATATTGATAATTAGTTTTGAGCATAGTTGCGGGTATGAAAGATTCTTCTTATCTTTGCATCAGATAAAGCTAACCAACGAGCTTACTCAAGCCCAACTCCCTCGAATACGGCTTGTAAATAAGGAGCCTGTCTTTTTCGCGTCACACGTGAACTTTTTTATGATGCCACCAGCATTTATAATAGATGTGACCACCACTCAACGACAAGAGTAACCAACAACCCTAACTATGAGCATACCCATTTTCAACTGCTTCAAGAGCAAGCAGCAGAAGCCACGCAACAAGATCATCGTGTTCGCCAACCAGAAAGGCGGAGCGGGAAAGACTACCAACTGTGTATTGTTCGGCAACACCCTCATCGAGCATAAGCATCCCTTCGTCCTGATAGATGGTGACCCTCAGCGCAGCATTGTGAAGAAGCATGAGCAGGATCATGAGCGTTTCCCCGACCTTGAACCGCTCTACCAGATCTATGCCAGTGACCTTGATAATGAGCAGCGCACCATGGAACTCGTCAATGCCATGCGTGAGGAGGATTACGACTTTGTAGTAGACACACCAGGCAATCTCTCGCTTGAAGGCATGCTTCCGCTTCTGTTTGCAGCCGATGCCATCATTACTCCGATACAGTTGGAGAAGACCTGCATCAACTCAACGAACTCGTTCATCGAGACACTGCTCATGTGCGCCAAGGAAACCGGAACGGAAGATTTGCCGCCAATCTATTTCATTCCTAATCAGTACAACAAGGGTTGGGGTCGTAAGGATGAGCTTCAGGAACGTCAGAAGGACCTCGACTACTACAACGGTATTGGCAGAGTGACACCGAAGGTACCCAATGCGGCAGAGATCCAGCGTTACAACACCCTCTTCATGACAGACCGCCAGAAAGAGATCCTTGCCCCATGCCACAACTTCCTGCTTGAGCGCATCTATAATGAACAAATAACGAAGAAATGACAGACCAGCAATCCCATCCGACGACTTTCGGTAGCATCCATGACTATCTCAAGAGAGTCAACGGAGAGACTGCGGACTTAGGAATTCCTTGGAGGAACAAAGGGCAACAGAACAAAGCATCGGAGGCTGTCTCTGCCAAGGTCAATGAAGAAAAAAACGAGTTCAAGCCCAAGTTCCCTGAAGCTGCTGAGCAAGCCTCTGCTTCTATTAATGAGGATCAGATTGAGAAGGAACATCTGGTAAAGGAACCCAAGACTAAGGAAAAGAGAACCAAGCCATCTGCTCCTCATGATACAGGCAAAACGGCGGACTCTAAACGCCAGTCTGTCTTCTCTGAATCCAAGAGTAAGAAGATCAGCCTTAAGACTGACGGAAGTTTCGAGGAAAGAATCGAAGCCTTTGATCAGATGAGGGAAAAAGGCTGGCGCCATCATGTATTCATTCCCAATGATGTCTATAATGCTCTTCAACTTGCCTACGGCGAGCGAAGACTATCAGCTTTCTTCACGGTCTTAGCCCGGGAGTTCATTGCCACGCATAAAGAAGACATGAGGCAGCGGATAGCATCCCGAATAAACTTGCTTTCGGACAGTACAGATCAATAACGAACCATACTATCAGATGGCAAACAATAGAACCCAACCTAAGAAATGGACGGAGGAGCATGACAACATCCTTTCGGAACGCTTCTCTACCGACTACATCAATACCATTGCCAAGGATATCGGCTTCACACGGATGACCGTCCGCAAGCATGCCCGTATGCTCGGATTGCGGAAGCAGTCACCCACACGACGCAACTATGAGGCAAGAGCCTTAGTGGAGATGGAATGCAACAACCTTACCTATAAGGAAATGGCTAAGCGAACCGGACTGACCGTGGCGACCATTGACAACATCGCCCGCGAACTTGGCCTGAGACGCAGCCGTGAGCAGCTGAATACCAACATCAGCAAAGGCAGACAGGAGACGAACCGTAAGGAGCGTGCCCGCATCATCTACGGCCTCGACCAGAAGACAAAGCTGAAATTCTTCTCCGACAAGGGCAAGATACAACTGCGTGGTAAGCTGAAGAAACTAGGATACATCGTCAAGAAAGGCGACAGTACCTTCTACTATACTGATGACCTGCAACGTAACCAGAGACTGGAGGAACACGGATGCAAGTTCAGATTCAAGTTCATGCCATTGCCGGAAATGTGCGTGGAGGAAACGATTCATGATTCCGCATCTTCAGCCATTTAGGCAAATGGATGAACACCCCTTTCAAGAAAATGATTAACTACTACTAACCACAGACAACTACAACATCAACTTATTCACACTATGAAACTTACAGGAAAGATTACTAAAGTCCTGCCCATCCGGACAGGCATGTCGAAGAAAGGCAGCACATGGGCAGCCCAGCAGTATGTTCTTGATGCCGGTAATGACGGCAGCGTCCTTCTGGAAGCATTCGGCCAGAAGGAGATTGACTCCTTTGGAATCACCGAGGGCGAGACCTTGAGCATTACATTCATCCCCAAGGTCGTTGAGTCCGGCGACCGCTTCTTCGGCAAGAACAGTATTACGGGCGTAGAGCGCCCCGAGTCTGAATCCATAATGGAATAGTCCTATGTTCAGTACGATAGTAGTCGTCATCGTCGTTCTGTATATCCTCGGCTATATCGGCATGATCACCTTCGACCTCTTCATCAAAAAGGATCCGACAGATCTTATTCCCAAACCACAGGATGTAGAGATAGACATCACAGACGAGGCAGGCCAGTTCAAGCCTATCCTCGTTGAGAAGGATGACAAGACCGGTCCGCAAACTTCCCTTGATGAGAAGGCTCAGACAGAAGATACTGATCAGCAAACTCAAGATGCTGCAACAGTATCTACTACCAGTACTGTGTCTGAGCAGAAACCTGAGCAAGAAAAAGTCGATGAGCCGAAACGAACTGACGAAGAGACAAAACGACGCATAAGTGAACTTGTCAAACTCCGAAGACAAGAGATACTTGCCGAGGAAATGGGTGATCAAAGAGTATCAGCTCCAGTCTCTCAAGAAAGTAATCCAAAGGATCAGGATAATACAGTACTACACGGTGTCGAGGAGCCATCTACAGACCAAGCGTCTGTTGTCCCTAAAGACGAATCACCGAAATCACCAATCGGTTACTATAAGCCGAAGGCTCCTACACAGCCCGAGCATGCTCCTCTCAAGTTCTTTGAGTTCAAGGTTCGGATCGAAACAACTACTCAGCTGACCAAGCCGCAAGGCGGTCTTACTGCCGAACAGTTGAGCACGGAAGCCAAGAAGCTGACTACCGATGAGAAAATGAAGTTACTCAAGGAAATAAACAACTACTGGGAGTTGAAAGAGAACTCCCGGACTCTCGATGAGGATGAACGGATAGCCATTGAAAAGGCAAGAGAAGCTCGACATGAGGCTCATCCAACATTCTCTGCATAAACGAAATTTACTTTATAGATTTGTGTTTTCATAATAGTTTTTTTGGTAAGTAATAAGTTTTCTAACCTAACCATTGATTAACACTCATAAGACAGTCTAAGGAAGAGGGCTGCGCCGTGAGGCAAGGGGATCAGACGGCCGCATCCTGCGGATCTCACCCATCTTCCATTTTTCATGTGGTCTTTAATTTGTAACATATTAACTCAACTAACCAAACTATGTTACAGAAACAATTGAGTACCATCATGAAGTCTTGCGTGAGCGCATGCAAGAGAATCCCGATGAAGCGTGTGGCTACATTCGTGGGAATGTTCCTTTTCTGCGCTGTGGTGACCTTCGCCCAGAGCAAGGGTGCCGGCGGTTTCCAGAAAGCCATCACCGAGGTATCGAGCTATCAGACCCCTGTCAGCAACCTGATGAAAGCCATTGCTGCAGTCATTGCACTTGTTGGAGCCTTTTCCATCTATTTCAAGATGCGTGCGTCCGTATTGGTAATATGCTAAATACCTCTTTGGCAAGAGGTTAGGTCAGAGTTCGATGACCTACTCCCGACCGATTTACCCGAGGGGGAAACCCCGGAAGGGAACATAGCACGTCGGTATAAAAGAGAGAAAAGACTGCGTTTGTATGCAAGTTTTCGAAAAGCGCTAAGTTGACTAATTACGATGTCACGACTGAGGCGCAAGGGAGAAAGACAGATACGAGGATAAAGTCTACACTGACTGAACGATAATCTCGCGACAATCGAAGTGGTTATGGCGGAAGGTAGTTAGAATCGCCATAGTAGTGACAGGCAGCCTCCCTGCATTTGAGGTTTTGTCCAAGAACGTGTCACACCGCAGCCGCAATAAGCGGAAGGAGATGAAAGTCGTATCCGACAATCTGTCGTGCCAAGTTGGCATATTGCTAAACGGAGATTGTCTAAGTCGGAACGCCGAAAGGCTATTGGGGTGGGCCCATGAATATCCGATATGACAACGGAGCTCCCATAGTAGTCCGAGCAAGGG
>NZ_GL945017.1:2344055-2364902 GCF_000218235.1 Hallella multisaccharivorax DSM 17128
GTGCTCTACTTTTGGCTACATTATGGAGTGGAGTCTATATAAGACTGTTGGACAGAAATTTAATCTTTCATCCATGCAGGTAAAGAAGAAGTTCCGCAAGGACAAAGACTTTGTTATTCCCTACAAGGACAAGAAGGGTAAAGAGAAGTTCAGAATGCTCTATAATGGAGGCTTTAAGCGCAGGAACGCTGATATTAACCATAAAGTGGACATTCTTCCACATCGGATTTCTATCCCGTTCCCAAGCATACCTGAAAGACTTCGGTCGGGGGTGTGTGAACTTTGCGGAAAAGAGCACGTTGATGGATTAATCGTCCATGAAGTTCGCAATCTAAATCACCTAAAAGGTGATAAGGAGTCAGAGAAAATCATGATGGCAATCCATAGGAAGACTCTTGTGGTGTGTCCAGAGTGCTTTTCACTGATTCAGCAAGGACTCAAATAGAGCTGTTAGTCAAGAGAGCCGTATACGTGGAAACATGTACGTACGGTTCGGGGGCAGATGGGCGAAGACCCACCGCCGTAAGGCGGAAATGGGCGTTGCCTTTTCGAGCCTACAAAATGGCGACCAGGACGTCAAGAAGGCTATTATGCTGACCATTGGAGGTTGCGTAGCATTCCTTGCAATGAGCGAGGCTTTACCTCTGTTCTTCAAGTAGTTATACTTGCATCTCGGGAAGGTGTCCGACTGTCCGAAGCGTCGGAACGGACACCTTTTGTTCGCCCAGCATGGGCATATTCTAACGGGTGCAAGTCCCCAAGCCGCCCTTATAGTGGGAAGGTTATAGTTGATGGCAAGGGTGTCCGTGGCGATGCGGAATCTGAAGGAAGCCGGAGACAAACATTGGGTCTGACGTACAGAAACATGATACCAAGGCCAAAGTCTGTGGGTAAGGCTGCAAAACAAGCATGATTCCTATAACTATACGGAACAGACATGGTAAATCATGCAGACATACAATGGAAAGAATATGTTCTTAACTGGGGAGGTCTCACGGACGTGGCGCAAGTAGACGAATCACTCGAAGCCCGTGGAGTAACGCTTGCCGTGAGAAGTCAGCCGAGGCCATAGTAGTCGGCTGTCGACAAGTCGATAAAGGGCCGAACCTTAATCAAACAACAGTTATTGAAAGTTACCAAATGGAAGGTAGAATGCAGAAAACACCAGCCCAAGCTAATGACTTTCCCCGTGTGGCAAGGACGGAATCCGAAAGCTGCTACGAGGGAGTGCAGACTTACATATGGATGACCGAAGACAACGTTGTGGAAGTACCATTTGACAAGGAACATTTGTTGGAGGTCATACTATCCCCTTCGAATCTCAACGCAGCTTATAAGAGCGTGGTGAGGAACAAGGGATGTGGCGGTGTCGACAGAATGTCGTGTGAGCAATTGCTCCCATGGCTCAGAGCCAACAAGGACACTCTGATAAGTTCCTTACTTGACGGCAGCTACCGTCCGAACCCAGTCAGACGGGTAGAGATACCCAAGGATAATGGCAAGAAGCGACTGTTGGGCATACCTACAGTTGTAGATCGTTTGGTTCAGCAAGCCATTAACCAAGTCTTGACTCCCATCTATGAGAAGCAGTTTAGCGGCAGCAGCTTCGGCTTCCGCCCTAACCGTGGATGCCACGATGCGTTGAAAAGCGCGAAATCCATCATCACGGGCGGTTACAAATATGTAGTCGACCTTGACTTGGAGCGCTTCTTCGATACGGTAAGCCACAACAAGCTCATAGAAGTCCTCTCCCGAACAATAAAGGACGGAAGGGTTGTATCGCTTATACACAAGTATCTTCGAAGTGGTGTAATGGTAAATGGATTGTTCGTTGAGAGCAAGGAGGGCACACCTCAAGGCGGTCCGCTTAGTCCGTTGTTAAGCAATGTTATGCTTAACGAATTGGACAAAGAACTTGAACGACGCGGTCTTCCGTTTGTCCGCTACGCTGACGACTCGATGATATTCTGTCGCTCCAAACGGGCGGCGGAGCGTGTTCGTGAATCCATTACTAAGTTCATCGAAGGTAAACTTCACCTGAAGGTTAACAAGGAAAAGACAGTTGTCTCCTATGTCAGAGGCGTGAAGTACCTCGGTTACTCGTTTTATATCCATAAAGGGAAGTGCGAGCTGAGTGTTCATCCCAAGACCAAGGCTAAGATGCTTCGTAAGCTAAAAGAACTTACGAAACGCAGCAATGGCATGGGGTACAAGAGACGCAAGGAAGCGCTTCGCCTTTATATAGTTGGCTGGGTGAACTATTATCACCTTGCCAATATGAAACAGCTAACAGTGAGGACGGACGAATGGTTACGCAGACGAATACGTATGTGTATATGGAAGTCATGGAAGAAAACCCGCACTAAGATGAGAAACCTTGTGAAATGTGGCATTGACCAATACAAGGCTTACCAATGGGGTAATACACGCTTAGGTTACTGGAGGGTAGCGGGCAGTCCAATACTTTCCCGGGCAATATCCAATCAGAATCTCAAACGTGCAGGGTACACTTGTTTGTCTGATGAATATGCCAAATGGATACCTAAAAGAGGAACCGCCGTATGCCGAACGGCACGTCCGGTGGTGTGAGAGGTCGGTAAACACGAAAATAGGAGATAAGCACCTATGATTAGTGTTTACCTCCTACTCGATTCATTGTCGATTCAATATAAACCTCCTATGCCGGTGTGGTCAGTGTGATGCTGACTGCACCGGCTTTTTCGTTTTCTGAAAAAATATTTTTACTTGTACCACGATATGGAACAAGATGTTCGTATCTTTGCAAACATAAAAGGAAAAGAAGATGAAAATACCCGAACTGTTCAAAGAATATATATGGCTCGTCAACACCATCTATCGCGCCAGAAAGATTTCACTCGCAGAGTTGAATGAACGCTGGTTGGATACGGAGATGAGTGGTGGCGTCGACATGGCCCGCACGACATTCAACCGTCACAAGGATGCCATTGAGGATATCTTCGGCATCTATATCGAGTGCGACCGCAAGGACGGCTACCGATACTATATCGGTAACCCGGAAGTGTTGGAAGATGACACAGTGCAGAACTGGATGCTCTCTACGATGTCTCTAAGCAATATCATCAGTGAAAGCATGTCGTTGCAGGAGCGCATCATCGCTGAATGGATCTCCGTTGACGAGGATATCTTGGAACAGCTGACAAAAGCCATGAAGGCTGGTCGTCGTATCACGATTACTTACCGCAACTCTGGTTCCCCTCAACGCTACAATACAGGATTGGATCCATACTGTCTGAAACTCTTCTATCAGAAATGGTATGTGCTGGGCAGACTCTATGACAACAAGTATGAGTATATTGCCTGAATAACATTGAGTATATTGAGATTCAGCAGCATACTTTCAAGATCGTGAAGGATTTCGATCCTAGGTCCTTCTTCGATGACTACTATGGTGTTGTCATCGATGATGAACTTCCGACGGAACGCATTGTGCTCAGAGCCTATCGTGATGAGCGCTTTGAACTGCGTGATGTCCCGCTCCATCACAGTCAGCACTTCCTGCAATGGAATAATGACGAGGATTTTGCGGACCTGGAGGTAAGATTGAAGCCAACCCACGATTTCATAGACTTCCTCATGTCGAAGTGTGACTGCCTGAAGGTTCTCTCCCCACAGTCACTAATCGACCAGCTTCGTGACAGAATGGAGAGAGGATTGAATACGTACAAGATAAACGAATAGCCCTATGGAAAAGAAAGATGAGTTTAAAGACATCCCTAAAGATTACCGATCCTTCTATCTCTCGTATACCGACAACTGTGAGGATTCCGGTTTCGACAAGGAGTATATAGAATACTTGCTAGACCTGTTGAAGAATCGTCCCGATGATCCTGCCCTGCAAGATCCCGATGTACAGAATAATATCGGCATCATTTTCGAGAACGGTATCATGGTAAGGAAGGATATTAACAAAGCTGTATTCTGGTATGAGTGTGCTGTTGCCCAAGGTGACGACCTGGCGAAAAGCAACCTTGCCGACATTCTCAGAAAAGGTAGTCAAGGCTATCCAAAAGACTTGAAGCGAGCCTTCGAACTGTATAAGAGTTGTGGTCTTCCATACGCTCACTATCGTGTCGGTGAGTTCTACGAGCATGGATGGGGCGTGGAGCGGAATATCGACGAGGCCAAGCGATATTACCGTCTTGCCTATAAGGAGCGCCATGCTCTGGCAATCAAGAAACTCGAAAAGTTTGACTTTCTCCATTGAAATGAATATGAAACAGGAAATAGGAAAAGACTATATGCCTACTGTAGTAGAAGTGAACAAATATCTTGACAGATGGAATCACATGGAGAATTATGTCAATCAGGAAAATGCCCTCAATAAGTTGTTCTTTGATCTTTGTAAAAGGAACGATAACATTGAGGATGTGCTTATAAAGTGCTCGACTCTGAACGACTTCTATAGTACCAATATCTTTGACATCCATTCCGTAGCCAAGCATATTTTGGAACTTAACATTGATAGCCGATTAGAGGATGGCGACGTGACATTAGTTAACGACATAGCAAATGAATATGTAGGTATCAACCATGAACACAGATATTTCTATTCTTTTGCGACAAAATACTGTAGCCACCATCAGCCGTTAAAGTACTCCATTTACGACCGATATGTAGATGATGTTTTAAACTTTTTCAGAAGAAGAGATAATTTTACTAAACTACCGTTCAATTCTGAAAGACTAAAGAAGAATTATGGTCTATATCTTGAAGTGATCCGGTCCTTTCAGGAGCACTATAGATTATCTGAATTCAATCTTAAACAGATGGATCAATACCTTTGGCAACTCGGCAGGGATTATTACAACCCCTATACGAAGTAGAATCTCCTTTTATTTCGAGAATGTCCCTTTATCCTTAATGGAATAAAGGGATTTTTTGTTTGTATGAAATTTTCTTCTTACATGTACCGACCTTTGGTACAACCTGCACTTAACTTTGCAAACAGAAACAAAAAAAAATGACAACTATGGGAATAGATCTTAGTGGAATCATAAAAAATGACTTTCGTGAAAGGAAGCACAGAAGAGCTTGTGAAGACTATGTCAATGCAACGATCAATATGCTCACAGAAAAGTATCATACAAGCAATGATACTTTCAGACTTGAATATGAGTCGTACAAGGATTCGTTTGATATCAGCATAGAAACGAATATGTGGGATATCATGCGTCTGCAACTCTGCGATGGTATGTGGCACGTAGAGATGGGTGTGCACTACTGTCAGGTGTTTTTTAAAAATCAGTATTGGCGACTTCAGCTCCAAGAAATTGCTGAAGCTCTTGGTCAAAAGGAATTCTGGATTTGTGACGAGAACTGTACATGGAACTCTCCATACATACCACATGATATTGGTGAGACTTCTTTCGAAGAATGGTATTCTTGTATCGCATCAGGAATAGAAGGATGTGAGAACGGTATAATTCCTGACTACCCGATGGATGAGATAATGAATACTCCGGATGGTAAAAGTTTCTATCCCTATCTAAAGGCTTATCATGACACAACAAATCTGTATCTTGTTGAGAAAAAGAGAGTTAGTGATAAGATAAAGGAAGGGAAACTAATAAGTTTGAATGGTGTTGGATTTGGATTCTACCCAGTCCTAATAAAAGACAAACTATATCTCTAATTAATCCTGAAAGGGATAAGATCATAGGAAATAGTCCCATAGAAACGTATGAATGCAGTCTTAATTCAGCGGGTTATGTGATTGTAAAAGATGGCAAGAACTATCTTGTAGACGACAATGGAGATATAAGATCAGAAGGTACATCTGAACAATTTCAATGGGATTGGGAATCAGATAAAGAATTCCCGTATCCGGCATTTATTCTTATTACAAATCCCGCTCTACCTAACAAGTGGAGAGTAGATATTCGAACAGGAGTAATGACTGAAATATAACGTGAACTCAAATACATACAAATTATGAAACAAAGATTTCTTCTCTTGATGACTCTCATGGTAGCAGTCCTCACGTTCAGTGCATGTTCATCGGATGATGATGACAACAACGGCAATAGTAATTCTTCCATCGTTGGTACATGGTATGGAGAGAATGATGATGAATCGGATGAGTTCCAGTTCAATGCGGATGGTACCTGTACGGATATCACCACGGAACTTGATATGCCATCCACAAAGACACGACTTTCAGGAACCTACACCTTGAATGGGAGCAAGTTAACCTTCTATTGGACGAAAGATGAGGACTGGAGTTCTCTTCTCCAGACATGGACGAACAGTAAGCGTATCTCAGAAACTTACACCGTCAATATTTCAGTGAAACCCGGCAAGCTGACATTATCAGCAACTGATGGAAGCGGTTCCGTGACATTCACGCGGAAATGATTGATGATGCATAGGAATAGAAGCATCATACTTCTTCCTATGCGATCTTCAACTTATGGTTCCGTAGCTCAATTGGATAGAGCATCCGCCTCCGGAGCGGACGGTTGCAAGTTCGAGTCTTGTCGGAATCACGCTATGTAGAAACAAGATAATGAGTATAGATTTAATGTTGAATATTTGTCTCATACAGAAAATTTGGTTATATTTGCCCTCAAATTATGATATGATTGTCTACTGACAAGATCAAATTTTGTGAGCCAACTTAAATTTTCAGTCACTTCATTCTTTTAAAGGATAGAAGACAAAACGAAGAAGCTATGGAAGAAAAGGAAAATCTGATTACGGTCACCGGCAAAGGTAGCGTACATGTGCTGCCCGATGTAACGAGAGTCTATTTGTCGCTCGTTAGTGTCCATGACAACTACGAGGAGGCTTATGCCCAGGCCAAAGCAAATACCGAGGCGCTGAGCAAGATCATGAATGAGGTGAAGCTCGATACCAAACTGCCGAAGACGGTTCGATTGGATATCAACAAGAAGACAGAGTCGAAGTATGACAAGTATCATAACTTCATCGGTGAAAAATTCATTGGCTACGAGTTGGATCACCGCGTGAAGATGGATCTGGGCATGGATAACGTGCTGCTCAATTCAATCATCAAACTGATAGGGAAACATCTCAAACAGGCAGAGATCGAGTTGGGCTATACCGTCAGGGACCCACGTCCCGTACAGCTCAAGATGTTGGAGCGAGCCGTGAAGGATGCCAAGGAGAAGGCGGAGATCATGGCCAAAGCTTGTGGCTGCAAACTTGGACTTGTCAAGAGCATTGACAGCTCCGACCAGGAGTTACATATCTATTCTCAGGCACGTACCCTCCATGAACCCGACGAGGCTGTATGTAGCACACCGGAATCTCTCGATATCACTCCGGAAGATCTCTCCGCATCCGATGAGGTAACGGTCGTGTGGTATCTCTCCGATGATGTTCATTAGACGAAGGACGACCGATGAACAAGTCTGATTTCGAGATCGTCTGCCAAGAAGGGAAGTATGGATTGCAGGATGACAAGGGAAATATTGTCGTCCCATTCATCTATGACAAAATTCTCGACTACGATGATGACGGTTATATCCGTGTATTGAAAGGAAAGGTCTATGGTACCGTCGATCTGAAAGGGAACCTCGTTATTCCTCATTCCTTGGGCATCACCCATCTCGGCGTTTTCCACAAGGGAACGGCCAGGGCCCGCAAGGATGGACTGTGGGGACTCGTCGACGTACACGGCAACTGTCTGACCGGCTTTGTCTATAAGGACATGGACGCCCACCGTTCCTATGGCTATCGCGTGATCACCCAAGACAATAAGTATGGCACCATCGATGAACAAGGAAACTTCAAGAAAGTAACCGATACGAAGCATTCCCCGTTCCAAAGTATCAGAGTCTTCCATAATGGTGTCGCACCAGCTTATACCTATCAGATGAAGTGGATATTCATTGACAAGGACCATAAACGTGTCAATGACTATGAGTATTGGAGCATGGACTCCGTCCTGAGAAATGGCATCTATACCGTTGCTTATGCGCCTAACCAATATTCCGCGGCAAAATATGACGGCACACCCATCACGACAGATACCTTTGACTATCCACTGCATTTTGAGAATGGTCTTTCCCGATGCTGTAAGAAACATCTCGATAATGAGGAAAAGGAGATAACCCTTGAGGACGGGCAGCCGATGTATGACTATGGCATCATCAAGGACAATGGAGAATACCTCTTCCCGATGGAGTATCATTTTCTCGACTGGAATAACCCAAAGACAAAGGATTGCTGGTATGCGGAGGATGACTATGCGAGTTATATCCTTTTCCTGAATGGTGAGAAGCTTATCTTCTACAAGTGCCCCAGCCATAAGTATCAGCCCTATATCCCCAAGGAACTGTTCAACCACCATATCACTCAGGAACAATTCGAAGCTATCAAATTTAGGCCTAAAGTAATATTCGATAAGGTTATCAAGCACTTTGACAGATTTCTTTTCTTCTCCAAACTCCGTGAGTGGATTGATGCCTGGCATGACTTCGACTTCTATTATCGTGACACGGATGCACCTGTGGATGTTGAAAAGACATATCGCGTAGGAAAGATCATTCGTTGTGGCTCTGACATGGAGCTGACGCGTAAGTTACTGCGGCCGGTCCATAAGATCCGTTTTATCATTGCATCCCATCATATCGCCAGTGTGGAAGAACTGAAGAAGGAAGATGATGATGCAGAGGAAGCGTATGTTCCCTTCGAGGAATATATCGCCGGGCGGAACACGTACTTCATGGTGTTGGACAACTATCACTATGGCTCAACGACACAGATTCTGTTGTTACAGTTGCCGTATACCGCCTTGCAGATGGCCAAGGTGTTTGGCGTGAGACTGTCACCTACCGTGCTGAGGAAAGAAAGTCTTGCTGGCATGGATGTCATTGGGACTGCCCGTACAGATCTGCAGACCAAGATGACAGAGCCCGTCCATGGTCATTCTCTTTCTGCTGTGTGGACTGCAAAGATGTACCAACCCATAGGTTTCGACCAAGACGCACGAAAAGTATCACTCCGACCTAAGCATGTTGTCACGAAAGTACGAAACGAAGAATATGTGAACTTCTTCATCAATTACGATGGCTTCCCAAAAAGAGAAGAGTTCCTAAAGGATAATTACAGCAAATTACAGATAGCCATCGGTAATGTCAAATATCTGGTCTCCAATGTTATTGTAACTGATAATAATGTCTCAGAAGCATCTATGAAGCCAGGAACTTGTAAGCTAGTATCTGAGATCGGGGAGCCTTATGATTATCGGTTACTGGCCTCTTACCCTGTATGGCAAGAAGGAGAAGCAAACGAAAAGAAGTTTCTCCAATCATGCTATCGCTCTGCCTACAAGATTGCTCAGGCAAATAAGTTCGATTCAATTGGTTTCACATGCTTAGGACTTGATAAAGGTTATCCGATCGATATTGCCATCAGCATAGCTGCTCAAACGACAATAGAATACATGACTACTGGAAAGTTTGACGATAATGTCGTTTTCTGCTTGAAGTCAGAATCTGTCGCAGCAAGATTTATCACGGAGCTAAAGGAATATCTGAAACAAAATTGATGGATTTTGTCAAAAGAGATCTTGATTGGTATCTATTTTAATAATTGAGGATACTTCGCCAACAGCTTGTCCTGCAGGTTGGCAAGGTTGTCGAACAGATTTATCTGATAATTCACAGGAATAAAGACTTCTGATGCGGGCATCTTCACGCCAATGACTCCCAAGACCTCATGATAGATGACGGGAAGACGGACATCACCATAGGCGAAGCTCATAGCTCCGCCGTTTCGCTTGTATTCTTTTATCTCTTCGATGAAAGTTTCCTTATTCATTGCTTCTCAAAATAGTTTTGCAAATATACAGCAAAGTTTTCTAGTATCCGAAAAACTTTCGAGCTGTACGGTTGAAAATCCCATCATCCAACCATACGATAGCTGATTTTCTGTTTTGTGATCCATTCTTCGATTTCTCCGTTAATCATTGACGCGGTAATTACGGCAAGTGCACTGCTCCCTTTTTCTGACCATGCCATGCCGTTGTGCTTTTGGCGCATTGCCACGACTAAGTCATTAGCTTTCTCTACGCGGTTACTTGAAATTCGGAGTTTCAATTCATGGCGCAACGCATAGCTTGTTAAGTTGGGGGACTTGCGACATATATAATCTTTGAGTTCTTCTATCTTCTTCGAATTCCTGACTTGAGATTTCTTTAATGAGTCAAGATAGTTGATAGCGTTCTGATATCTTCCTGTCCAAAGTATGGATGCCAGTTTCTTCTTTATCTGCAGTTTCTCATCCTTTGTCCCTTTTATCCCCATGCTGAGGAATTCATTGCATTTTTTCTCTAGATGGAGCCAGTCAGGAATGAGGGTATACTGCCTGAATCCAAAGTATTTCTCAATGTTGTCGCGGATGCATGTAGCCCCGTCAGAGAAGAATATGAGACGACTGTCCTCCATAAGCCTGTTTTCAAGAAGAAATGCGACGAGCAGCTTGAAAGCCTTGTCCATTCCTACGGCTGTCAATGTGTACTGTTTTCCTTCTGACTGAATGTGTATAACCGTATTTTCAACAAACGCCTTATCCTTCTTGCTTTTTTGCTTTCTCTCGGGCTTTTGGAACCTTACTCCAATATCGTCAATGCTGATGTAACAACATCTCCCAATGCCGTCTTCCATTTCCAACATTGAGTTTTCATATTTCAGTTTCGTCATGCGGTCCCTGCCTCGGTTGTACTCTGTGATTAGGCGGCGTATCTGTTTTTCCTCAAAGCCTGTTGTCAGCTCCGGTTTTACGACCGGTAGGGGAAAGTGTGAATCTTCAGCTATAATGCCGTCTTTGTCTATGTGATATGATTCAAGTATCTTCTCAGCCTTGGATGTATAGCCGTCAGACAATGAATCCCCAAACGATTCAACCCGGTCTTCCAGTGTGGACGTCTTGACGCTATTCTGCTTCTCGCGGTGAAGCACGCCATTGAGCACGTCAGTCGTGTCACGATAGCTGAGCTTGCTTACCAACTGTAGATTTAGCTTACGGAAAGATGTACTACGAAGCCGCTGTTTAGGTTTTAGACCCTTTATGGACTTTTTGTCCACTACGGCCGAGAAAACGCCAATCTCGCAATCTAACGTTTTCGCTACTTTTTCAGTTTCACCAAAATCAGGCCCCCTTTTTAGCCTGCTCTTCTAACCAGGCCTGAGTAATCTCTTCACATATTCCGTTTCGAGCTTTCAGCACATGCTGCTCATAATCGTCAAATGAAGACATAAACTCATCAAGATCGTGCGGGTTGAGGTCGTCTGGTATATCCTCTTCCACACGTCTTGTTATTTCACGGCCGTCAGGGGTCGTTATCTTGGCATAAAACCGTATTTTTGACTTTCCCATGTCTTTTATGACTTTATAATTTTTAGTTATAACGGAAAAAGTGGGGAATTATTTGCTCAGTCAGAAATCAATTTTTCAACCGTACAGGTCGTATTTTTTCAGACACTGATAATGATGATTTTATATCTTTTTTCAGCCACTCTATCAAAGCGTCAAATTCATGAGTTTGGCAATCTATGATATTATCCAATCCCAAAATATCTCCTGTCGTAATTTTACGACTAATACTCTCTACTTCACTCGATTCTATTGAAAGTAGAAAGCATTTTGCTTTTCTATGAACATATTTGAGGGCTACAGCCTCAAGATCAGCCTGCTTATATCTTTCTCTCAGACTAGTCTTGAGTGACAGGCTTATAGGCTTTTCTTTAGTATATAAGATAGTATCATATTCAACATTCGGCACAAATGCAACTTTTGCCTGAGAATAGAATGGTATTAGACCTTCTCTGTACAAAAGCGTGTAAATGGTAAGTTCAAAGAACTTACCATTAGTTGCATTATTTTGTATTTGGAGTTCCTTATATTTATTCCAATATTTTGAAACATAGTCGCTGGGAGAACTATAATCTAATGAAAGAAAATTATCATCAGGAAACAAGTTCTCGAATATTGAGGCAGTCTTGTTCTTACTGCCTTTAATAATACCTTTATCAAGAAGTATGCCCATAATCAAATAATCTTCAACGTCTTCAATTCTTGCTCTGCAGTTGCCTGAATAGCAGGTATTGCTACAGAATTGCCAAACTGCTTATAAGCAGAGGCATCAGCCACAACTATTTTGAATTCATCTGGGAAGCCTCGAAGCCTTGCCCATTCTCTTGGCGTCATGCGTCTTATACCTTCTCGGTTTACCTCTCCTTTTATATGAGTAATAGGAGTAAAGTTCGTCAATCTATTGTCAATAATGAGATTGCGCTCACGCCCCATACCACCAACTACTATTGCATTTGATACACCGTTAATATCAATGATTTCATACCCGAAGCCATTGCCCTTAGCGGCGTGTCTTGCTTTATGTCGTTTAAGTGTTTCTATATATTGCGTTGAGAGGTAATATTTAACTGATACTTCATGATCTTCCATAATATCACGGAACTTCGGTCGTTTACCAGCTGGAGTTGTAGGTTCTGGATAATGAAAATCTTCTGGTTTAATTCCCAAGTCTTTTCTGAAACCTACTATGTAAATTCTTTCACGGTGCTGTGGAACGCCGAAATCCATTGCATTCAATATTTTAGGAGTGACGACTGTGTATCCCGCATCATCAAGATGTTCAAGGATTGTTTTTAATGTACGCCCTTTATCATGGATTGCAAGACCCTTGACATTTTCCAAAAAGAAAGCTTTTGGCTGGTGACGGCGCAATACGTCTTCCACCTCAAAGAAAAGCGTTCCTCTTGTCTCGTCTTTAAAGCCAAGTCTCTTGCCTGCAAGTGAGAAAGCTTGACAAGGGAAACCAGCACATAGAATATCGAATTTTTTTGGTATGTAACTCTTTGTTGATTCTTTCGTAATGTCACCAAACGGCATCTCGCCATAGTTCGCAAGATAGGTTTTCTGAGCCTGCGCATCGAACTCAGAGCTATAAACACATTTTCCCCCTAGGTTCTGCATTGCAATACGGAACCCTCCAATACCTGCAAACAAGTCAATGAATGTGAACTTAGGATGTTCTGGAGCAGGAAAAGGAACATCAAAGAATCCTTTAAATAATTCCGTTTGAATAGGATCTTCGACCATGTCAACAATATCATCGTTTGAAAAATCGCCATGGTTCTGACCTTTAGCATCTAACCAGTCATTTACTAGTTCCTTAATACCAGCTATCTGATCTGCATTAAGATTATGTCTTAGTTCATAATCACTATGCAATATATGGGTAAGTACGGCTAAACAACTATCCATGCTTGTTTCGCCGTATACCTTTATTCCGTCAGCACAAGTTTCCTCGGGAAAATGTGCGACATTTGCTATTATCTTATCTGTTGCCATAATTGTTTTGCAAAAATACAATTTTTCTCTCAAAAATGGGTTCATTTAATCATTATTTTGTAAATTTGCGGAATATGGATAGGCATACACCACAACAACGACATAAAAACATGGCTGCGGTTCGATCAAAGAATACGAAGCCGGAGATTCTTGTGCGTAAATTTTTGTGGAGTAGAGGATTTAGATACCGACTTAACAATCCGCGGTTGCCAGGTCATCCAGATATCGTACTGAGGAAATACCGCACATGCGTCTTCATCAATGGTTGCTTTTGGCATGGCCATGATGGATGCAAGTACTCCCAATTACCAAAGACAAATACGGAATTTTGGCAGAAGAAGATTGAGAAGAACAAAGAGCGGGATAAAGAAGAACAAGTGAAGCTTGCCAAGATGGGGTGGCATTGCATTACCGTGTGGGAATGTGAACTGAAAGCCGACAAGCGTGAGAAAACGTTGGAGTCGCTTGCTTTCACCCTCAACCATATCTTCCTCCAAGATCATACCGTTACTTATAGGAAAATCGAAGAAGAAGGTAATCTTGAGATGGCTGCAGAACCCACGAATGAATCTCATTAACATTTGAGCAAGAGCTATGCACAAGTTGAGCAGAGGCCTTGCACAGTTTGTGCATGACCTCTGCTCAGTATGAATTCATTTGTCCTTTTAATATGACCTAGCATTAAAAGGACAAAATCTATGGTAATGTTACTCCAGGGAGAACGTGTAGCAACGGATGGCGAGATTGGGCTCGAACATATTGGCCAAAAAGTAGATCCCATACTCTCCGGGCTCAAGCTGAGATGCGGGGATAGTCAGCATGGTACTGTGATCGCCATAGTTCTGATAACCGAATGAGAGATACCCGGCTTTGTCGGCTTCCTCTGACTTGCTCGTACCGATTAGAGCCGCCTTTGTCTGGAACCAACGAAGACGACGATCCTTCTTGGTCGCCTTAAATCTGACAACCTTCAATGCTGCGAGAGCTGCTTCCTCACTGGTACATCTGAGATTGGCAATGATCTGAAGATCTTTCCCGTCTTTCTTCAAGATGGTCTTTGCATTGGCACCATCATAGGTGAAATCGTGACCTTCAGCTCCGGCAAGACTGTTTGTTATCTCTGCCACATCGGCAATGCTTCCAGCGGTACTCATGACCTTGATGCCACCTAAAGCAGTATTCAAAGAGCCTATGTTGGCACCGGCGATGACTCCGACACTGCCAAGTATGCCTGCTGCGTCAGCAATCTTGCCTACCTTTGAAGCGATATCGCCGAACTTGTTCTTGTGCTCCTTAATAAGACCGACTTCATAAGAAATCACCTGCAGAGTCTTGCCATCAGGGATGACATAAAACAGTTCCGCAGATGATGAGTCTGGTTCTACCACATCAGTGGCTTGTGCCTTGATGGTTGAACTGGTGAATAATAAGGCGCAAAGGAGCAAGAAGCTCTTGGCAGCATGCGTGAGAGTTGTTTTCTTGTTGTAGAAAAATTCCATGTTGATGTTATGTTTGGTGAATAATATAGATAGTGGTTGCTTTGGTTGTTACTTTTTTCGATTACTCCTCCTAATTGCTGGGCTCTTGTTAGATGAAGATGCTGACGTCGAGGCAGCCTTCAATGTCAAGACTGGCCCTAAGTTTAACCAATTGCCTGCGTGCTCTGGATCCAGAACTTCTGATTCCTCTACAGGACAGAAGATCTTACCATAGTGAGGGGTCTCAAACAACAGACAAAGTCGGGAGCCAGCAACCGTACCAACATTATCTGTCCAATCCTCGTTCTCAAGGGTCATACTTGTGTCATAATGAACTGTATCTACAAAGACGTCAATACACTTCAAGTCTTCTGTTCTCGGAATATCATTGTTGTGAGACGCATTGTGAGGCTTACGAGTTACATAGTCTCTGAAGAAGTCGAGACGGCGGGATAATCCAGTCGCTCTGTATGTCTTGCCAACACATGTACTCTTAGCAAGATCATAGTGTTTCTGAACGATGAAATTCGTATTGAGATCACCCGAAGCAAAGATTGAGTCCGTCTTCCCAGGCTCAAAGAGGCAGAGGACATCGAGGCCTGCATCCACGACACGGAAAGACTTCAACTTCATTGTGGAAGCATCCAAATCTTTGTAGGGCCAGTAGGATTCTTCTGAGTTAGCAGACAGATCATTGGTATAGAACTCCGTCTTGTCATTGATGCCAAGATACGTAACATTCTCTCCAATCAGATGAGCGAGGTTATATTCCCCATTGTCGTTCTGAAGGTCAATGTTGTGCTTACCGTCGTAAACGGCAGGCTTCACTTCCTTCTTGATCTGAGGAGCTTCACCAAAATTGATTTGAGCGTTTGCATGCATAGCAATAGCTGCGGCTGCGAATAAGAGAACTTTTTTCATCGTAGGGTCGTTATAGTTATTACTCTGATGCAAAATTAGTGAAAATAATTAAGAAATGTAAAGGGATAACCCTAAAAGATACGGGAAATCCCTATACACTGGCAATAGCAGTCAAAACTTCTAAATTACCGTTGCTTTCTCAAGTTTCTGAAAGCACTGTCGTCATTGATATTGATCCTATCCAACTTAGGGTTCCTCTGTGATGTAGGGAAGAACATAAAACTCGGATAGTTCTTGGCAGTCTTATAACCCAGTGAGCGATAGTAGGCCTTCAAGCTAGAAAAAGCTTTGTCTTTATCCTGTTCCAATTTGTCAAAGCCCATCGATTGATAATATTTCTTCTCCTTCTCATTGTTCCTTCTGTATTCAAACTGCAAGGGATAAGGCTTCATAGCAACGAGGCCACAACCAGGAGACAACATGTCAAAGTTGTCTTTGATGGTCATCTTACCGATGCCAAGACCACGGTACTCCGGAAAGATCTCCAACCGTGAGAATATGCATAGGTTCAGCTCGTCTATCATAAACTTCTCAGTGAGATCATCATTAAACCCATCGTTCTGGAAATCATACAATGCAGAGAAATCATCTAACTCGGAATAGTAATCAAATATATAACGAATATCATAGTCATCATCAACGGCCTGTCCAAGAAGGAGAATATATCTCTGAGCTTTTCCAATCAGGAATTCACCATCAATTTCATTCCTTCCAACTATATCCACATTGATCTTCTTGATGTATCTTTCGGCTTCAATCTCTCCAACACTGGACTCATAACTATACTTGAAATTAATCGTAGTATAGAAGTCCTTCTCGTAATTTTCGTTATTGTCTGTCATATCAATAATCATATAGTAAACATATTATGGGTTCGAGCGCAAATTTAACGAAATAATCTGGTAAATCAGAATAATGTCTCAATTATTATGACTCTTCATTTATAATCTAACGGATTTGTAAGGCCTAGTCATAAAAATGAACTTATTTGCTTTTCTCTTCTGCTGCCATTTCTAGATTTTCTTCATCATCCTTCCGCTGATACACCACGACTATCTTGCCTTGCAGCCGTTCCTTGAGGAGCGTATTGCGCTGGGTGACGGTGTTGTGGTTGACGGCATACCACAGAGCCTTGCGGGTACCGATGAGAATGCAGATCTTCTTGGCACGGGTCACAGCCGTGTAGATGAGGTTACGCTGGAGCATGACGTAGTTGGTGAAGTGGACGGGGATGATGACAATAGGATACTCCGAGCCCTGACTCTTGTGGATTGTCGTGGCATAGGATAGGCTGAGCTCATCAAGTTCTGAGGATTCGTATTCCACGGATTTGCCATCGAAATCTACGGTCAGTGTGCGGTCTTCCATGTTAACGAGGGTGACGATGCCCATGTCGCCGTTGAACACTTCTTTCTGATAGTCATTCTTCAATTGCATGACGCGGTCGTTCTTACGGAACGTGTAACCGCCTCGCTGCAGGCCCTCACCGACGGGATTAACAGCCTGCTGTATAGATATGTTGAGGTTGCTTGCCCCGATAACCGAGCGCTGCATCGGTGTGAGGACTTGAATACTCGTTGATGGAACATGATAGGCTTGGGGTAAACGGGACTTGACAAGACTGACTATGGTGGCCGCAATTTGCTCTGGATCTTCAAATTCCATAAAGAAGAAGTCAGACTGTTTGCCATTGCTGATGTCGGGAAAGCGGCCCTCATTGATGGCGTGGGCATTCATGATGATTCGACTCGTCTGTGCCTGACGGAAGATGCGGGTCAGACGAACAACGGGAACAACATCCGAGGAGATGATATCACGCAGTACATTGCCGGGACCCACGGATGGCAACTGGTCCACATCTCCGACGAGCAACAGTCGCATGCCTTGAGGTAAAGCCTTGAGGAGCGAGTTCATCAGTACGATGTCAATCATTGAGCTCTCATCGACAATCAATGCGTCACCTTCAAGGGGATTGTCCTCATTGTACTTGTAGCCTTCGGATGGGTTGAAACCGAGAAGCCGGTGAATGGTCTTCGACTCCATGCCCGTTGCCTCAGTCATTCGTTTGGCAGCACGGCCAGTTGGAGCGGCACAGAGAATCTCCAAGCCCATAGTCTGCCAGGCTGCGATGATGCCTTGGGTGACAGTCGTCTTGCCGGTACCAGGACCACCAGTCAACACCATCACTTTTGACTTTACTGCCTGACGGATTGCCTCTGTCTGCAAGTCATCGTAGGTGATGCCCGTACGTTTCTGAATTTCCTTGATATTCGGTTCCTTCTGAAAGAGCGTCTTGGAGCCATCCTGCATCAGAGTTCTTAGTTTGTTGGCCACACCCACCTCACTATAGTAGAGTGGGGGCAGATAAATGGCTTCACCTTCTATTTTCAGATCCTCTGAGGCAATCATCTTGTCAAGGACTTGTTCGATAGAGTCCTTGTCGGCTCCAAGGAGTTGAACACCGGCATCAAGAAGTTGGTTGCGCTCGGCATAAACGTGGCCCTCGTTGGACAATTGGTTGAGGGTATAGACAATACCACTTCTGCAACGCCGCGGGTCATTCTTTGTGTAGCCCATCTTCTCGGCGATGCTGTCAGCTGTTTTGAAGCCGATGCCCCAGATGTCGTCGGCAAGACAATAGGGATTGTCCTGTACCTTCTTGATGCTCTGCTTGCCGTAAGTCTTATAGATCTTTGCAGCGTAGGCGGTACTCACACCGTTGCCTTGGAGGAACACCATCACTTCCTTCACATCAAGCTACATCATCCAGGAATCATGGATCTTCTTGATACGTTTCGGACCAATGCCTGGCACACCACTCAGTTTCTTCGGTTCCTTCTCAATGACGTCGAATGTCTCGAGACCAAAGGTTGAAACAATGAGTTTGGCATATTTCGGCCCGATACCCTTAACCAGACCGCTTCTGAGGTACTTCTCGATACCGAACTCCGTGGCAGGCATGGCTTCCTCATAGGTGCTGACAACGAACTGGGAGCCATACTGCTTGTTGACTTTCCATTCGCCCTCAGCCACCATCACCGTACCAACAGTCACTTCGGGCATATTGCCGACCAGCGTGACGAGATCGTTGTATCCCTTCACGTTAGCCTTCAGGATGCTGTATCCGTTCTCTGCACTCTGATAGGTGATTCGTTCTATGACTGCTCGAAGCTTGCTCATTGACTTTGTCGATTAATCTTTCACCTCTGTCAGTTTACCAGTTGTCGAATCGATAATGAAGCCACGAACAATAACTTCATTTGGTACAAGTGGATGGTTTTTCACACGGTTCATCGTTGCACGAACACTACGCTCCGTGTCTCCGAAGCCTTCAAGCCATTGACTCAAGTTGATATGTTTCTCTACTTCATCGACTTGTGCTTGAGGAATGCGTTGCCGGATAAGTTCCTTCATATGGTGCCCATGCATCTTGCCAGCGCCGCAATCAGTATGATGAATGAGCATGATTTCTTGGATGCCAAGCTCGTAGATGCCTACAATGATAGAGCGCATCACGGCATCGTAATCGTCGAGGATCACACCGCCAGCGACCTTCACCATTTTTACTTCACCATTCTTGATGCCCAATGCCTCTGGCAGCATCACGCTCAATCGTGTGTCCATGCAGGTGACAATCAGCGTTTGTCCGGATGGCTTTCCATCTGTAATATGCTTCTCATAACCTTTCCGCTCAACGAAGCGACGGTTGTTTTCCAATATATCGTCTATCATTTTACTTAACGTTTATATCATCATGAAAATCTTCTTCCGAGCTTTTGTCTTTATGTTCCGAAGTTGAATCACCAAAAGCTATACCAAAAAGCATACCAATAGATATGCCTATGGCTATATTCCACTTCATAATAGCAGCGAAGGCTGCCCCAAACATCATGCCTAAGCACATTCTTGTTGTCATGTTCATAGCTTTCTCCTTTTTTCTTCTTCTGTATCAGTGGATGAATTGGATGGTTTATAGAACTTATATATCGGAGTACTTCATTCGTAGTTTCTTTGGCAGCTTACTCAAGACGAGCTTATATGACTCATGGATCAACTTTTTGACCTCATCGTCATCAATGATATCAAGATATACGTCATTCCAATGGGTCTTATTCAAATGATAAGCCGGACGAATACCATCTGTATGCTCGCGAAGCATCTGTCCTTCTTCAGGCGGAAGCTTCACGGCACAAGTCGGCTCAAGAGTATCAAGCCTTATGTGGAGGAATATCTTTCCTTCAATACGGTACAACACCCAATCTTCACCGTATGCCTGATCCTCGGTCACTCCTGGTAGAGTAAGGGCGTAATCTCTGACCTCTTCAATATTCATATTCCCGTTTTGTTAGATTTGACAACTTACTCCTTCCCCCGCATGCTCATCAAGGATATCCTTGTACTGTGGATGACGCTGATACCACGCGTAGGCATAGGAGCATATAGGTAAGACCTTCAGTTTGTGGTTAATGGCATACTCGTTGGCTGCTTCGACAAGTAACGCTCCGATGCCCATGCCTTTCTTGAAAGCCTCTGTATGGTCAATGGACATCACTTGTCCCTTGAAGGTAAAGTCCAACAGTCCCACCTGCTCTTCTCCGTCATAGGCAAGCACCTGACCTTTCGTATTGTCTGCTACAATCTTCGTTTCCATAAGCGTCATATTTTTTGCCAAATTTACGAAAAGTTTTCGACCTGTACGGTTGAAAAATTGATTTCTGACTGAGCAAATAATTCGGCTCAGTACCAATAGTCCGTGGATAGATTAACTTTATTATCCGAAGATCGTTGCAACTCTGTACATGAAGAAAGGAAGGTCTTGTACACCTCTGACTTGTGCTCTGAAGCCCTTCGTCTTTGAGTTGAGGGACTCTGCAGAAGCATTGGTCGATCTGTTGTTAAAGTAGTTAAGAACTTCCTCCTCTCTGTACTTGATAGCATCCCTGGCTACTTTGATCTCACGCAGGTTGGAGTTAGCCCCACAGAGCCAACGATTACCGGTTCGCTGGGCAACACATTCACCTACAAGAACTGGCATCTCATCGTTTTCGCCACCTACAGTTTCGGCAAC
>NZ_GL945017.1:2364952-2590901 GCF_000218235.1 Hallella multisaccharivorax DSM 17128
TAGAAGAACTCAAAGATTATATATGTCGCAAGTCCCCCAACTTAACATGCTATGCGTTGCGCCATGAATTGAAACTCCGAATTTCAAGTAACCGCGTAGAGAAAGCTAATGACTTAGTCGTGGCAATGCGCCAAAAGCACAACGGCATGGCATGGTCAGAAAAAGGGAGCAGTGCACTTGCCGTAATTACCGCGTCAATGATTAACGGAGAAATCGAAGAATGGATCACAAAACAGAAAATCAGCTATCGCATGGTTGGATGATGGGATTTTCAACCGTACAGCTCGGAAAAGTTTCAATTCCATAAAGGTGCGATTAAAACGACGTGTGTGCCCTGTATGAGCACGACTACGCGAGTTTCAATTCCATAAAGGTGCGATTAAAACCTCCGTAAGCTTAACCCAACTTGCAGCCTATAGGCGTCTAACTCTCTGATTTTCAAGTATCGATTTTTTTGACTTCAGAAAAATGTACCACACAAATTTTTCGCCTTCGTTTTAACGGCGGAGAGGTCAACTCGAGCTTCTTGTATAGATCAGAGAGCAGCTGCTCAGGCTCTGTACATTGCCGTACTTCTACCTCATTACCGTCAATCCGCTTAGCGATAGTGCTTACTACAATTTGTGTACTGGCAATTCTCTTTACCTCCTGCCATGACATCTTGCATCCCTTCCGTCGCAACTGATATTGCGTAGTTGATACCACCCAGTAAGCAAGTACGGCCAGATTGAAATGGGCCTTGATGGCTTCATCGCTCTGATGATAGATAGGACGGATGTCCAAATCGGTCTTCAAGGTTTCAAAGACAGCTTCGACCCTTCTAATGACATTATAAAACTCCCAGATCTGCTGTTCACTATACCCCTTGAGGCTGGTTTGTACCAAGTACTTACCCTCACCACTGCTACGAAGAGATACTTTCTCCGGATTACGGGTCCAAGTCATATCTGTCACAACATCCTTGTCGTCATAGGTAAAGGTGATATCATAATCCTTCTGTACAGATGAACAGCGTTCCTTCAATCTGCCAAGGCGCTCATTGACCTTGTCACGTTTCTTCGTTCCACCTTTAGTCATGATACCTTTCTGGATGGCCTTCAGGCCATCCTCAAAACGACATGCAGCTTTGTCATGCATACTCTTTTCCTTGAGAGTCTTGGCATGGCTGTCAACGAGCAACAACGTATCATTGAGATTCTCGATCTCGGCGAACTGGATCTCTATACTCTGGTGTTTGACATCCTCTACAGTAACTGTATGGTCACCAATGATCTTATAGTCATCAGTTGAACCACCACGACGCACGGTTATATAGTCATAACCGTTCTCGCGGAGCCACTTCAGGTTATCCTCAATTGATATGCCCGCATCCATGACTACGATTTTCTTCTTTCCATCTGAAGAAGGAGGATTCAATGACTTCATCATATCTTGCATTGTCGCACAGTCGGCAGTATTGCCAGAGAAGATCATGGTACGAACCAGAAAGCCATCCTTGTTGACAACTGCTCCAAGAACGACTATCGGACAATCGGTCCTCTTCTCCTTGCTACGGCTGAACTGACGGAGCTTAGATATCTTCGTAGACTCCATGTATGCGTTGGTCAAGTCAAAAAGATATACAGTGTCTTCGAGTTCGAACATGCAGCATACACGATCATGGAGGTAGTCTTCAATGTCGTCGTGAAGAGAATAAAGGTCGAGAGAACTTCTGTAGAGCTTGTCCTTGGTAATCTCTTTCGGCTCTATGCCAAAGAACTCACAAAGAGCAGAGTTGTCACGAAGAAGTCTGACTGTTTTATGCTCAGAAAAAGGATAGATAGCGCGTGCGGCAATCTGTATCATCGCAAGGTCGATCTTGCTCTTACTCCATCCTTTGGAAGACAGAAAGCTTCTCAGTTTCAGACGCCTCAGGGCTTCGAGGCAAACAAACTCAGCTCCTGCCTGACGGGGCCGGACATTCTTCAAGGACTCTTCGACAAGAGCTGCAGCTTGCTGCCGCCGGTTCTTCTCCTCAATCTTCTTTGCATCACCCAGCAAGCCCTTTTCGGCAAGCTGACCGTAAACCTCTCTGGCCTTACAGGTGACTGGAGTCTCATTGAGATGGAGAGAAGGACCATTGACTACCATGTCATTAAGGACATGACACATGGCATAGCGATCTTTCCAGGACGGAAGATCGTCAAGATCAAGCGGTATGAGATAATGCTGGCGAATCTTACCGTCACAATCACGGTAAGACTCGTACAGCCTCGGGTAAACGAAGGAATGCTTCTTCCCGTCGGTACCGACTTTTGTTCTTGTTTGGACCTTGATATACATCGGTGCAAAGTTAGGTAAAATCTTGGCACCATGCAACACCCGATGTACCACACATTTTAGGGGGGTAACGAATCGCTTAATATTTTTTACGAGGGAAACAGTCCAAAAGAGCGGAAAATCGGGCAAATATCGGTCAAAATAGTGATTTTGTTGACAAAGTTTAAGAGTCTTGCCGGACATATGGGCTAAAAGCTGCAAGTTGGGTTAAAGAACTCACGAAGCGTAGCAAGTTTCAATTCCATAAAGGTGCGATTAAAACATGTATGCGGTTGGCATCACGTATCAGCGACTTAGTTTCAATTCCATAAAGGTGCGATTAAAACGAAAATCCTCATTACTTGATTGAGTAGTCGGGCTGTTTCAATTCCATAAAGGTGCGATTAAAACCGGTAAGCCTCCTTTGTACCACGATGCTACCTCTGTTTCAATTCCATAAAGGTGCGATTAAAACTCCACATCGACCTCGCTCTATGCTTACCTCTATGTAGTTTCAATTCCATAAAGGTGCGATTAAAACACAAGCAAATGGTTGTTTTGCTTGAATTTGGTTGTAGTTTCAATTCCATAAAGGTGCGATTAAAACCCCGTGTCGGCTGTATCGATGTAGCACTTCTTCAGTTTCAATTCCATAAAGGTGCGATTAAAACTTTCAGTCAGTGGGCAACTCACTTGCCTGTTGTGGTTTCAATTCCATAAAGGTGCGATTAAAACAAACTCATACCCCGTATATTGTGATAATTTGATGGGTTTCAATTCCATAAAGGTGCGATTAAAACAACGCCTCCTTTTGTTTCGGGGTGCGGGTGTCCTGTTTCAATTCCATAAAGGTGCGATTAAAACCTGAATGTCTTGATGTCGGTACCGTTCAGCTTCTCAGTTTCAATTCCATAAAGGTGCGATTAAAACCAGCTTTGTCTGAGCCTCTGCTGCCGAGTTAGCCTGTTTTTTCTTGTCTGTCTGTGTGATGAATGCAATGAGAAAGCATTACCTTTGCACTCATGGGAAAGAAGACTTCTACATTCGACTATAAGACTCTGGCTAGCTTTCTGCTTCCAGATGGTATCTTGGATTTCTTTGACGTGACAGACGTCAGCGAAGAGCATACAGGTAAATATGCAGAGACCGGAGCAGAGAAGATCAAGCTCCACATCTATCTTGATGAGCGAGATACACGCTCTGATGAGTGGCATGACCTTAAGCCTAACGGATTCACAGAGAGCCGTGAAGTGACAGACTTCCCTGTACGTGACCGCAAGGTCATCCTGCATGTGCGACGTCGCCGATGGATAGACAGTGAAGGCCATAATGTAGTTCTTAATCGCTATGATTTAGTTGCCAACGGCACCAGCTACTCGAAGGAGTTCGCTGATGTCTTAAAAAAAATATTTGGATACGTACCCGGTCACGGCACGTTCCGTGGCGCAGATCTACAAGATTGACGGTCGCCAACTTGAACGGGCGTATAAGGACTGTCTGAGCGGCTTCAAAGACTGGGATCAGGTTGACCACGCAGCTGAGTGGGTGTTGCTTCCTGAGAACATGGGAGATTGCCTGAGTATCGATGAGACTCTGCTTCATGAAGACCTCAGAACGTTTGAATCCAACAAGGCAGGACACGGTAAGCACGGTACTCTTGTTGCCTCTGTGAGCGGAACTAAGGCGTCTGATGTCATCAAGGTCCTGATGCAGATACCTGAAGAGAAACGTCTTGCTGTAAAAGAGGTTACGATGGACTTCTCAGACAGCATGTATACCATAGCCACCAAAGCGTTCCCTAACGCAGAGATTGTCGTAGACTGCTTCCACATCATCAAGCGCTGTACAGATGCCGTAGAGGAGGTCCGTCTGAGAGAGAAGCGCGAAGCCATAAAGGAGCAGAACAAACAGAAGACTGAACACAGAAAAAAACTCGAGAAGCGTGCCAAACGCCGCAAGTACTACAGGAAGAACCATCCGAAGAACTACAAGGGCAAGAAGCGTGGCCGTAAGCCGATGCGACTTAATCAGCGGTTCAAGCCCGAAGAACTGTCCAACGGTGATACTCATGTAGAACTGCTTACGAGGAGCCGGTACCTACTTATGCAAAGCGGTGACAAATGGGGCGAGAAGCAAAGGGAAAGAGCCAACCTGCTGTTCGACATGCATCCGAAGATAAAGGAAGCATACGGACATGTGTGCAGTCTTAGAGCTATCTTCAGAGATAAGAGCCTTAACAAGGAGACTGCAAGAGTGAAACTGCATGAGTGGTATCAGCGTGTAGCTAACTCCAACCTGCGTGAGATCAAAGTAGCCAGGGATGCTATCAAGTACAGAGAGGAGGAAGTTCTTAACTACTTTAACAACAGATCGACCAATGCTTCTGCAGAGTCCCTCAACTCAAAGACGAAGGGCTTCAGAGCACAAGTCAGAGGTATACAAGACCTTCCTTTCTTCATGTACAGAGTTGCAACGATCTTCGGATAATAAAGTTAATCTATCCACGGACTATTGGTACTGAGCCATTAAAACCCATGAAAGAGTGCCTTGGCATTCTCTTCCTGTTCCGTTTCAATTCCATAAAGGTGCGATTAAAACAAACTCGTTAATGTATAAATTATCAATCATATCAAGTTTCAATTCCATAAAGGTGCGATTAAAACTTTGTTGTTTATCTATGTAATCACCCCTCACCCTTGTTTCAATTCCATAAAGGTGCGATTAAAACCCTTACTGCTCTTGCGTAAAGGCGCTTCTCTCAACAGTTTCAATTCCATAAAGGTGCGATTAAAACGTTACAGCTATTCTTTTTGATACCTGTATGGGCTCGTTTCAATTCCATAAAGGTGCGATTAAAACCATTTCTCCACTTCCAAGCGTCTTTGTGATATTGATGTTTCAATTCCATAAAGGTGCGATTAAAACAGTGCTGGATTGCGTTCTGAGGAGCTTGAGAGCTAGTTTCAATTCCATAAAGGTGCGATTAAAACCGAGTAATTTCAAGTATTTCGCTGTCGGTGAGTAGTTTCAATTCCATAAAGGTGCGATTAAAACCAACCTAACAGGCTCAAAACCTAAACTATCAAACTCGTTTCAATTCCATAAAGGTGCGATTAAAACAGAGAAGTGAAAAACACAAATTTAAAAGTAGCATGTTTCAATTCCATAAAGGTGCGATTAAAACTTTGCCTACGCGCCGATATCCTGCCGCATGACTACGTTTCAATTCCATAAAGGTGCGATTAAAACGGCTGCGGGCGCTTCGCCGCCGCCTCCGCTCCGCCGTTGTTTCAATTCCATAAAGGTGCGATTAAAACTGAGCCTTTCTTCATCCTTCCGTGAGGCTGCGCTTCAGTTTCAATTCCATAAAGGTGCGATTAAAACCATGCTGGGGATAGAGGACATGGGGCGTGAGCCAAGTTTCAATTCCATAAAGGTGCGATTAAAACATAACAGTAGAATATTGATAGTATCATAATAATAGTTTCAATTCCATAAAGGTGCGATTAAAACTTATTTTTGCGAATAAGAAAAATGATTATCACAAGAGT
Organism: Hallella multisaccharivorax DSM 17128; assembly: GCF_000218235.1. Classification (GTDB taxonomy): domain Bacteria; phylum Bacteroidota; class Bacteroidia; order Bacteroidales; family Bacteroidaceae; genus Prevotella; species Prevotella multisaccharivorax. The sequence continues at coordinate 2,370,802 of NZ_GL945017.1, forward strand.
TTCAATTCCATAAAGGTGCGATTAAAACAAAGGTATGCCGTCCTTATCTACCTCTTCCTTCCTGTTTCAATTCCATAAAGGTGCGATTAAAACTTCTGAACAGTTTGTCACTGTGAAGCATAAACAGGTTTCAATTCCATAAAGGTGCGATTAAAACCTGATAGCAGCCGAGCAGCTGGGGCGCAAATGTCGCAGTTTCAATTCCATAAAGGTGCGATTAAAACACATGTCAGGATACAGCCAAAGAGTATCTAAAGTGTTTCAATTCCATAAAGGTGCGATTAAAACATAAAGGTCCGACAGCTTCACGTAGTTGAAACCCTGTTTCAATTCCATAAAGATGCGATTAAAACTGGTCCAAGTTTAATCCGGACGATGATCTTTGTTTCGCGTTTCAATTCCATAAAGGTGCGATTAAAACAGCCGTTGTATTCCTCGCCCTCTTCGAGCATGGGAGTTTCAATTCCATAAAGGTGCGATTAAAACTGAATAAAATTAAAAATTCGACACTTTTAATTTTGTTTCAATTCCATAAAGGTGCGATTAAAACAGGTGGCTTCACTGGCAGTGTATGACCTTCTTTTGTTTCAATTCCATAAAGGTGCGATTAAAACAGAAGAAGGCAGAGCTGATGAAGAAGCGTGACACACTCGTTTCAATTCCATAAAGGTGCGATTAAAACTCGACGATTGCGGGCTTATGCTTAATACAGTGTATGTTTCAATTCCATAAAGGTGCGATTAAAACAGACACCGCATTGTCTTTGTTCTTTGACCAGATTCGTTTCAATTCCATAAAGGTGCGATTAAAACTGTAGAAGATATCCTGCTTGTATTCCTGCTTGTCCGTTTCAATTCCATAAAGGTGCGATTAAAACAAAATGACATATTGCATGTAATTACAACTCCTTAGTTTCAATTCCATAAAGGTGCGATTAAAACCCGTTGCAAAGAACTTGCTTATCTCGGTCTCAATGTTTCAATTCCATAAAGGTGCGATTAAAACACTCCGCCCCCGTTGGCGCTCGCCTACGGCTTCGGTTTCAATTCCATAAAGGTGCGATTAAAACGGTTCTATGCATCGGCGAACAAAATCGTTATTCCGTTTCAATTCCATAAAGGTGCGATTAAAACGTTGATTCCGTCCGTGCAATATGCCTCCTTTAAAGTTTCAATTCCATAAAGGTGCGATTAAAACAGGATCTGCGGGGGGGTAGACGGGGTTTTTTAGAGTTTCAATTCCATAAAGGTGCGATTAAAACTATCGATATACGCATATATCGAGGTTCCTGCGCATGAGTTTCAATTCCATAAAGGTGCGATTAAAACCCTTTCATGGCTGCCGCGTGCGCGTTTCGTGCAATAGTTTCAATTCCATAAAGGTGCGATTAAAACCACCGCCGCGCTCTCCCCTACGCGCCGATATCCTGGTTTCAATTCCATAAAGGTGCGATTAAAACAAGCTCAAGGCACCGATACCCCGAAGTGATTTTCATGTTTCAATTCCATAAAGGTGCGATTAAAACAAACACCGCCTTACCCCAGATGGTGAGATTTGTCGTTTCAATTCCATAAAGGTGCGATTAAAACGACGCTGAAAAACACTCCAGACAAATACCTCGGCGGTTTCAATTCCATAAAGGTGCGATTAAAACAAACTCGTGCAGGGCGGGGCTGAGGCCAGGAAGAGTGTTTCAATTCCATAAAGGTGCGATTAAAACTGTTGCAGTCTTCGAACTCCTTCCGTATTGCCTCAGTTTCAATTCCATAAAGGTGCGATTAAAATGCTCTTGCCGTTCTTCTTCTGCCCCGTGATGGCCGTTTCAATTCCATAAAGGTGCGATTAAAACTGGCTTCTGCCACGCCCGCCTTCACCTCCCGTACGAGTTTCAATTCCATAAAGGTGCGATTAAAACTTAATACCTTTTACACGATCATCAGCAGTACGAGGTTTCAATTCCATAAAGGTGCGATTAAAACATGATGATGACGATGATGGTCACCGGATAAATTTGTTTCAATTCCATAAAGGTGCGATTAAAACAGGCACGCGACCTCTTCGTCTTCCAGATGCACACGTTTCAATTCCATAGAGGTGCGATTAAAACGCTCTTGCCGTTCTTCTTCTGCCCCGTGATGGCCGTTTCAATTCCATAAAGGTGCGATTAAAACGCTGGATGACGACATCAGCTCCCTCAACAACAGCAGTTTCAATTCCATAAAGGTGCGATTAAAACACATCATGAAGTCACCCCTGTCGTGCTTCATGATGGTTTCAATTCCATAAAGGTGCGATTAAAACGTAGAGCCCGAAGTGTGGAGGATGGTACTTGAAAGTTTCAATTCCATAAAGGTGCGATTAAAACAGATATATGCCGCAAGTACTTGACAAGCTCACACGTAGTTTCAATTCCATAAAGGTGCGATTAAAACATGATAATGAATCAGCTTTATTTATTCATCAGTAGTTTCAATTCCATAAAGGTGCGATTAAAACTTGCAAGTGCATCGATATGCTCGCCGGGCTCCGTAGTTTCAATTCCATAAAGGTGCGATTAAAACTCCGTCATAACCAGGATGTCACGATCGTCAAGATGTTTCAATTCCATAAAGGTGCGATTAAAACACGGCATGGATGAGGGCGAAGGAAAGAAGCTACGACGTTTCAATTCCATAAAGGTGCGATTAAAACATTATGATAGACCAGAAGGTCTTCGACCATCCTTCGTTTCAATTCCATAAAGGTGCGATTAAAACCGCCTTCAGGCAAGAAGCCGCAGAGGTATATCAAGTTTCAATTCCATAAAGGTGCGATTAAAACTCGCAGTATGCTTCTACTGTTTTATCGTCTCATCTGTTTCAATTCCATAAAGGTGCGATTAAAACATGCTGAATATCAGGAAAAAATGTCAAAATCTATGTTTCAATTCCATAAAGGTGCGATTAAAACCACAATTTTTTGGGGGGTGACATTGACTTAACGGCCGTTTCAATTCCATAAAGGTGCGATTAAAACCTGACGAAAGCCATCAACGGCGGGACGAACGGGAGTTTCAATTCCATAAAGGTGCGATTAAAACAAAGCAACACGATCCAGTAATGCGTACGCCTGTAGTTTCAATTCCATAAAGGTGCGATTAAAACTCAAATACTTCTATCAGAATTTCACGGACTATCTGCGTTTCAATTCCATAAAGGTGCGATTAAAACTCCACGTGCCGTCTTCATGCTTTACAATTGAATCTTGTTTCAATTCCATAAAGGTGCGATTAAAACCTACGAGCCGAGACTGGACTCGATAAGCGTGTACAACGTTTCAATTCCATAAAGGTGCGATTAAAACAGATTAGAGGTATTAAAGGACAGTCGGATGCACAAGTTTCAATTCCATAAAGGTGCGATTAAAACCCTTCTCAAAGGTGTCATCTTTATGTCATCTCGCAGTTTCAATTCCATAAAGGTGCGATTAAAACGATTAGAGGTATTAAAGGACAGTCGGATGCGCAAGTTTCAATTCCATAAAGGTGCGATTAAAACGCTGCTGGCCTGAATCCGAATTTGGTATATGCGAAGTTTCAATTCCATAAAGGTGCGATTAAAACTCTCAGATTCATGATGCTTATTTGAATGCTGATAGTGTTTCAATTCCATAAAGGTGCGATTAAAACCTGGTATCTCTCAGTATGCTTCTTCTGTTTTGAGGTTTCAATTCCATAAAGGTGCGATTAAAACTAAAAGTGATTATAAATCTCAGATTTCTGCGCATTTGTTTCAATTCCATAAAGGTGCGATTAAAACTTGCGTTTATGATGATGCTTCTCAGATTGTCTGTAGGTTTCAATTCCATAAAGGTGCGATTAAAACAGATTAAAGGTATAAAAGGACAGTCGGACGCGCAGGTTTCAATTCCATAAAGGTGCGATTAAAACAAGGTATGCCGTCCTTATCTACCTCTTCTTTTTTGTTTCAATTCCATAAAGGTGCGATTAAAACTGTCAATGCCCTTATTTACATAGTCAATGAAGTTATGTTTCAATTCCATAAAGGTGCGATTAAAACGCAAGATAGGTTCTACTTCCGCTTCAGGACTTGCTGTTTCAATTCCATAAAGGTGCGATTAAAACATACTAACTTTGCCATCGTTAGACGAACATAACAGGTTTCAATTCCATAAAGGTGCGATTAAAACTTTCTTCCATCTTCGCTTGTGCTGATCCTTCCATGGTTTCAATTCCATAAAGGTGCGATTAAAACACAGAGCGGAGCACATCTGAACTTCACCGACCAAAGTTTCAATTCCATAAAGGTGCGATTAAAACTCTCACAGTCTTACCGCAGCGGCTATGACTCACCAGTTTCAATTCCATAAAGGTGCGATTAAAACTACCTTCTCCACCTCGAATGACGTCTCCATGACTGTTTCAATTCCATAAAGGTGCGATTAAAACGAACGTACGCTTCGTAGTCCTAAATTTTCTTCTTCGTTTCAATTCCATAAAGGTGCGATTAAAACAGACAACGAAACAGAACCGAGAGCACATGATTCAGTGTTTCAATTCCATAAAGGTGCGATTAAAACGGGTGGGAAACACCTCGCTTAAACTGTCGTTTAGAGTTTCAATTCCATAAAGGTGCGATTAAAACGCCATGTGCGTGACTTCTGTTGTCACGTTTCCGTGTTTCAATTCCATAAAGGTGCGATTAAAACCATCCGTTCCTCCAGCAATCATACCGTCCATATCTATGTTTCAATTCCATAAAGGTGCGATTAAAACCTTCATCATCGCCTGCTGCTGCCTGATGACCTCCGTTTCAATTCCATAAAGGTGCGATTAAAACTCTATACTGGCAAAGGCCATCTGCGCCTTCTTAACCGTTTCAATTCCATAAAGGTGCGATTAAAACTGAAGAACCACCTCCGCCCCTGCCCTGATAAGGCTTCGTTTCAATTCCATAAAGGTGCGATTAAAACTCACCCAGTCCTACTTGGAGGTGAGGGGTGGAATTTGTTTCAATTCCATAAAGGTGCGATTAAAACACCGCCGTGTCGATGACTGTACGCGTGATGAGGGCGTTTCAATTCCATAAAGGTGCGATTAAAACTTGATAATGTTCACCAGTTTGTCCATTCCTCGCAGTTTCAATTCCATAAAGGTGCGATTAAAACAAGCAATAATTGACGCTGATAATCACCTAACAACCACGTTTCAATTCCATAAAGGTGCGATTAAAACCGTCTACTTCGCCCGCAACGGAGAGCAACACCTTAGTTTCAATTCCATAAAGGTGCGATTAAAACCCCGTGTTGGTCGCAGCAGAATACTTTCCCGTGTGTTTCAATTCCATAAAGGTGCGATTAAAACACCATTTGGTTTTTTTGGTTTTCTTGAAAACCATTGTTTCAATTCCATAAAGGTGCGATTAAAACTTGCCTGTTGTGAGGGAGCACGTATTGATGCTTTGTTTCAATTCCATAAAGGTGCGATTAAAACTCGGATACCACGGAGTTGCTCGCATCGGTAGCCTGTTTCAATTCCATAAAGGTGCGATTAAAACGAAGTATAGGAGATAGTGCCGTCACTTGATACTGGTTTCAATTCCATAAAGGTGCGATTAAAACTATCCAACCCTGTTGCACCGAACCAGTCATTCTCCTCCGTTTCAATTCCATAAAGGTGCGATTAAAACCCCGCCGAATGGAAGGCTATCGCAGACGCGCTCAAGTTTCAATTCCATAAAGGTGCGATTAAAACGTTGCAAACAAGGTTATCCTCTACAATATCGCGAGTTTCAATTCCATAAAGGTGCGATTAAAACTTGCTTGCCGTAGCCGATACACTCATCATCGCGTGTTTCAATTCCATAAAGGTGCGATTAAAACGAAACGACTGATTATTAAAAGAATCAGTAGAAGCAGTGTTTCAATTCCATAAAGGTGCGATTAAAACCATTACCGTTAATCACACCTTTACCTGCAAGCAAACCTGTTTCAATTCCATAAAGGTGCGATTAAAACAGACGGATTCTTAACGAATCCATCACAGACAATCGTTTCAATTCCATAAAGGTGCGATTAAAACCTCAGTACGCTTCTACAGTTTTGTCTAATCGTTAGTTTCAATTCCATAAAGGTGCGATTAAAACGTTCAACAGTATTCTGCTTTGACTAATCGTCGAAGTTTCAATTCCATAAAGGTGCGATTAAAACTGCTCGTTGATACTCGCTTCGTTCTAACTCATTTGTTTCAATTCCATAAAGGTGCGATTAAAACTAAGTCTGATTATAAGTCTCAGATTTCTGCGCATTTGTTTCAATTCCATAAAGGTGCGATTAAAACACCCGTGATGACATCACCCCTCATTCTCTCACGGGTTTCAATTCCATAAAGGTGCGATTAAAACACGTTGGAGTGCATCGACACGCTCCGTGTCACCAGTTTCAATTCCATAAAGGTGCGATTAAAACCATCGATGTCGACACATTCGCGGTCAGATTCATCGGTTTCAATTCCATAAAGGTGCGATTAAAACCCGAACTTGTGAGACACTCGGAGTAGATATGCACGTGTTTCAATTCCATAAAGGTGCGATTAAAACACGGAGGTGCAGCAGAGCCACCAGCCGCAGGAGCGTTTCAATTCCATAAAGGTGCGATTAAAACTTATCATTAACACGAACCGAACAACTATTAAGGGGTTTCAATTCCATAAAGGTGCGATTAAAACACGGGGATGGTCGTTGAGAGCCGCTGGCTGATCAGTTTCAATTCCATAAAGGTGCGATTAAAACTCAATCCGTCCGTCGAGGAGCAAAAGCACCTGATGTTTCAATTCCATAAAGGTGCGATTAAAACTGTCAGCCGGCGAGCCTGTGCAGACGGTACTGAGGTTTCAATTCCATAAAGGTGCGATTAAAACCGGATGATTCAAAAAAAAAGGGCAAGTAGCGACCTAGTTTCAATTCCATAAAGGTGCGATTAAAACTCAGACGAAGCTGACTACCGTCATGCGCCAGCGTAGTTTCAATTCCATAAAGGTGCGATTAAAACTTTTTTGTTTCGAGAGACTTATGTATATATATATATTAGTTTCAATTCCATAAAGGTGCGATTAAAACTTCAGAATGCTGCTGTTTCTACGCAGCAGGCTCTGTTTCAATTCCATAAAGGTGCGATTAAAACCTTCAAAAGCAAGGTGTTCTTGCTACTGCACAAGCTAGTTTCAATTCCATAAAGGTGCGATTAAAACTTCCCAGAGCGTAAAAGAGCTTCAGCGCAACCTCAGTTTCAATTCCATAAAGGTGCGATTAAAACGTTGATTGTAATTCCCGCGTTGTTAAAGAAACTTCCTTGTTTCAATTCCATAAAGGTGCGATTAAAACGGTCTCTGCGCATTTTGGTTTCACTGTTCCTGATGCGTTTCAATTCCATAAAGGTGCGATTAAAACATTCTGTTGATTTGACTGCTTCTGCGATTTCTCGGTTTCAATTCCATAAAGGTGCGATTAAAACATATGAAACCCGGAAAAATAGGTTCTTCTTCTGCTTCGTTTCAATTCCATAAAGGTGCGATTAAAACCTACAACGCGAAAATCAACATCATCATCAATCAACGTTTCAATTCCATAAAGGTGCGATTAAAACAAGCAATTGACGCTGATAATCACCTAGTAACCACTGTTTCAATTCCATAAAGGTGCGATTAAAACTCTGTTGGTCGTACCACTCTTCCGAGTTAGGAACCACGTTTCAATTCCATAAAGGTGCGATTAAAACCTGTTTTGTCTTGATAGCCTTATGGAGCTTCTCGGTTTCAATTCCATAAAGGTGCGATTAAAACCCACATCGACAAGAAGACGAAGGTCACTGTTTACTGGGGTTTGTGAGTGCAAAGATACAGAAAAATGACAAAAAAACATGTCGATGTGAGAAAATATTAGGAAAGGCGGTCTACGACAACTCCCTTTATCTACTATTGTTTCAACATGTCAAAGAGCATTTTGGTGTGTCGTTGAAGTAAATAAGGAGACGGCTGAGACCTACATCGACAACTTTCAGAGGAAGTTATCAGTTGACATGCGCTCCTTACCAAGGATCTTCTTATCCATGTTATAGCTCATCTTATTGGAAAAAACGATCACACTGTCCTCCCTCGGCTCATAGATGTCTTGGATCTTGGCTTTAAGCTCACGGAGCTTCGGCTCGGAGATCTCTCCTTCAAAGACCGAGTTCTGTATCCAAGACAGATACTGCCGGCAGAGCTTAAGCATCTTGGCGACCCGCTTCTGACCGACATCATAGACCAATATCACATACATAAGCTACCAGTACATTCTAAACGGTTTGTACACTTCTATCCCAAGGATATCCTTCAGCAGTTTATAGCATTCCAGTTTGATGAGATGTCTGTAGCTCACATTTCGTCCGAGGGAACGGTGACGGAAGGTTTCATCATATCGTTCTTCCATCGCTTTAACAAAGATCATCTTGCCTTTCTGATTGAGCAGACACGAATTCAGCTCATGGTCAAAATGCTGTTTGCCCAAAGCATGCTTATTGAGGACCCTGAAGATGACACGGTCGACGATGATAGGCTTGAAGATCTCCGAGATATCAAGGCACAGTGAATAGCGCCTTTCTCCCGGCGAGTGCAAGTAGCTTATCGTCGGATTGAGCTGTGTCTGATGAATAGCCCTTAACGTCTCCGTATAACATATCATGTTACCAAAAGAAATAAGGGCGTTAACCTCATTCTCCGGCGGTTGCTTGGTACGAGCGCCCATTGTAAAGTCATCAAGAATAATGTCGAAGGCCGAATAATAGATCTTTCGTATGTTGCCCTCTATCCCCATCACTTCCTCTACATCTTCTGCATCCGCCAAGGTCTCAGCCAATGCCTTTATATCATCAATATACTGCTGCAGGTCTTTCCCACGCCGATTGTAGTAGTTTAAGTTCAGCACCATATTCCATGCTGCACCTTGAATAAACTTCCGGGCAATGTCCGTACGCCGCTTCTTATTCTGATAAGCCTTCACCTGTTCGAGCAAAGCCTTGCCAGAGAGCAGTCCATCCCGGGGCATAAAACTACCGGTGTAGTTCTTATAATAATCGAAGAAATGCACAGGGATATCTTTTTGTCCAAGGAAACTGTAAAAGGCACTGTTTGCCCTCAAACTGCCAAAGACATAGAGCTCAGATACGTCTTCCACAGGAATAAAGCGAGACTGTTGGACTATCTCATCTCCCTTTTCGTCCTGAGTTACCGGTGTATACTTCAAGGTGTTGTCCCTACGCTCCATGATACCGGGATTAAATAAATAGAAAGTTCGCTTCATTTCTTACCCTCCTCATTATCTTTATTCATATCCGGTTCATCAGAATAACAGAACTCATAGTAACTACAGTTCTTACAAATGCCCTTCTTCACCCTAGACGGACATCCTTCATGACCAATGATATCGCTTATTTCCGTCATCATCTTCCTTATCTCTTCCCTGTCAGCATCCGACAAGATGACCTCTTCTGTCTTCCGCATCTCAGGATATTCAAGGAGCCCCTTCACACCTTCCACGCCATGTTGCTCAAAAACATACATATAGTATTTCAGTTGCCATTCATGAGCTTTGTCAACCTTGTTCGACTTTTTGATCTCATGGATAACCTTATGTTTAGCATCATAGTAGTCGACCTTGATGCCATCTATCTCCACTTCCTCATATTTTGAGGACCGCTGTGGGTAGCTCTCCTGGTGAATCAGTTTCCCTTCATACACGAGGTCCGACTCCTGCTCCATATTGATACCATTGGCAAACAGCCATAGCTTGCGATGGCAGAGCTGATAATAGTTGAAATGAGTGCCGGTAATTGTCATAGGCAAAGCGGGAGCCTATTTGAAAAGGCTCCCTTATAACAGTCAAAATCGCTAGTCAGAATTGGTTTTCATAGTCGAAGTCGGAGAGCCGCTTTACAAGATCTTCTTTCGCTTTCCGCAATGCATCAGAACTCTCACTCTCAGTGACAATATAGTTGGCACAAGGAAGGGTAACAAACACATCGGCTCCGGCATGCTCATCAACAATGGGCTTAGCCTTTGGATGATTGACATCATCAATCAACTTAGCACGTATTGCCGCAGCTAACGTGTTGGCGTTGTCGCTTATGGCAATGGCAAGCGTTTCCATCAGACTGAAAGTGCGCGACTGGTTGGAAGAGATGTGCCAGTTGATAAGGGCATCAGCAAGAGCAGGTATCACTTCTTCCCTCTTCTCTCGCGGCATGACGAGGCATTGACCAAACACGTTTTTTGACTCCTTCCAACTGTCTTTCTTAAGTTGTTCTATCATATCAACAGAAATTTCCGGTTCCAATTGATTGACAGTCACTGAAAACAGGCGTCTCAGGTCAATAGAGACATTGTAGGTAAAGAGGCCTGTAGCACGAGCATTGTCCGGAATCCACTTTCTAAGAAAACTACGGTCAGCCCCGTTCAGAAACATCTCAATCTGTTCCTCCGACAGTTCTTTACCGTCGGCGTCTCTCACCACAACCTTATGAACATCGGGCCGGTCTGTTCTGTCGAAGCTGATATTCTCTTTCGGTACAGCGGCAAGCAACGGGTGCAAAGGTGTCATGGCAGAGATGCTTAGCGGACTTCTACGTTTCAAAGTCTTTTCTTTGCCCCCCTTAGGTGTTCTCATCCATCCACCTAAGAGCTGATCCACATAGTGAGGATCGCAAACCGATAGCACTTCTCCCTCTCCCAATGTTCCTCTTTTGTCTTTGTCAAATACGAACGTTGTAGGTGAAGGCTCTACGTGAAGTGTATCAGTCAGTGCTGCCATAACGGAACGCTTTACTTGCTGCCCACTTGAATAAGGCACACGCACACCAAACTGAGGGTCGTAATAGTTCTTCTGACCATCTTCAACACAGAACACAGTGAACTCAGCATGCTTGAGCCCTCTGAGATAAATGAAAGGATTCTGATTCATATATATATTATTTATTATTGATAGCTGCATACTGAAAACGTACGAGCGTAAGGAAGTAAGGCACATTGTCGGTAGGCATCTCATGCACATCCTTTACGATACTACACAGCGAAGCAGGGTCCGACAGCGAGCCTACGATAGAGGTTATTGCATCAATAAAACCTCTTTTGTTGTTTGTAGCAAGAACGTTATTCACCGCATTTCTTGCTTTTGTACTAAGCGCCTTATCCTTGTTAACAGAGCATTGTTCAAGAATCTTGGCCAACTCTTGGGACTTGTCCCATAACTGTTCATTGTTTAACATAGCTAATATCCAAGTTTTGTATACATCATAAGTAACTGTTTCTTTCTCATCCCGCGCCTTCTTGGGAAGTTTTTTACCATCCATGTACGGTTTCAGCCCTTTAGGTTCCATAGCCTTAAGCCCAATGGCACCTGATCGACACAGTTCCCGCAGTCCCACTGCCGTTCCCCACAGCTTAAGGGCACTTTTAAAGTTCTGAATACCGAACAGCTTACGGTAGAGTTGCATGGGACGACGAATCTTCTCAAGGAAAAAAGGAATGAAGCCCACAGTAGTGTTGGTCTGCCCAAAATTGTATATATATCCCAACAACTGTTGGTTTTTCAAACTCCGCGCCATATTGACAATCAGGTTGTTCCAAGGCACGACGGCAACTGACAGTATCTCATTCTTCGGAGTGTCGAACGGACTGAAGTTTGCCATTGGATTGTCGGCAGCATACATCAATACATCGTAACGATGCGCCAGCCATTGGCCGTTCCACGTGTTTATCTGATTACCTCGCAATAAATCTGTCCCGTCGAGTATCTTTCGATAAAATGTCCAACCTTCAAAAGTATCGAGCCAAACCTGTGAATCATTAAAAAGGATAGACATGCCACCTTGCACGCCTACACCCAAGGCTGCTCCTACCCAGGAGAGATATACATCTTCCTGACCAATGGATAGGTCGATATCCGTTTTCTGACTGGATGTCGTCTGAAATTCACGTTCATCCGAAGCTGGATAGCCCCAAGCCACACTGGCGTCCAGGAATCCATTTTCTACCTTATTTATAAAATCTTCGAACCGATGCTCCCTTTTGTCCTTTGTCTCAAAAGGAATCTGTCCTTTGAGCATTTTCTCCCAACTGATTTTCGGATTCTCAAACGGCGAGTTTCCCGCAGTCATCATATATTTATGATGGTCAAAGAACAACGGGAAGAAGACATATGTAAAAAATGTCTTCCCATCATATTGAGTATGATACTTTTCGTTATAGGCTTTCAGGAACTTTCGCCCTATATTTGATGTTATCATAATTATATGCTATTTATTAAAGAAATTCGTAAGATTGATAATATTCTCTTTCTGCCATTTCCATCAGTAGACCCTTCTGCTTGTCATAGGCCTTATTGGGAATGATGAACGGCCTCAGCCCCTGGTCAATCTGGTCAAAATTTCTGTGCGCTATGGAATGATAGCTTATCGGTATCTCCATCTCCGTTCTCACCATGGCATCAGAGGATAAATATTTCTCTTTATCGGCTTCAGTAATGCAAACTGCCGAGTTGATATCCAGCATGTCGAGCAATGCCGATTTTGGATAATGACAGAGGCCTTTTAGCTGCCATTTTCCATTGGAAAAGACCACTCCGCTATAATCGATATTCTTGAAGTTTTCTATAGGGTAAACGGCGTCTATCATTGCCTGCACATTTGTTTCCTCAAGCACATTGCCCCTATCCGGCAATACCTCAAACGATTTTTTCAGGATCTCTGTCTTATAAGGCAAGGCCTCTTTATCGTCGTTGGGTGGTGCTATCACATAAATCGGTTTGTAGTGCCCAATGGTAGCTTCGGTACGTTTCCTGTTTATTCGACCAAACCTCTGGATAAGTGAGTCTATCGGTGCACACTCTGTGATCATCATATCAAAGCTAATATCGAGGCTCACCTCCACCACCTGCGTAGAAACCACGATACATGCTTCACTATCCATCCGGTTGAACCGGCTTTTAAGCTCTTCTTCCAAGCAAGAGCGGTCTGCTCTCTTATATCTGCTGTGAATAAGCATTACAGGCGTGTTTGGATAGAGCGTGGACACATCTTCAAAAAGTTGCTGCGCGCGCTTTACCTGGTTACACACAAGCAGTATCTTTCTCTTTTCTTCCACAGTTGTCTTTATCACCGCAAATGAATCTTCAGCTGACATGAGTTTGAAAATACGATGGCGATTGAATGTTACCAAAGTATCTTCCGGCAGCGAGACTTGATAGACAGATCCTTCTCCACCCAATAAATCGAGGATCTTTTTATAAAGGAAGGAAGGCATCGTCGCTGTTCCTACATGGATCCTGCAACCCAAGCTTACAAGAATCTCAATAATACGTAACACTATGGCCTGCATCACATCCGAATAGGTATGAATCTCGTCAAGTATCACGTCGCATCCTCTCAGATCCAATGCCATTGCCTCGTATCCTTTGATACCAAACACGACAGATGCCATCTGCTGTGGGGTCATTATCTTTACCGAAGCCCCTACGTGCCTCTGCATAATCTGCTCTTCCACCTTGCCTCCTTTCACCTTGATGCCCGAAGCGGAATGAAGAAGATACACCTGTGCATTTGTGTCGGCAAGGTCTTTTTTCACCCTGTCGTACATGGCATTGATGGAAGCCTGAAAAGGCAACGTGTAGAACACCCTTCCTTGGCATCTCCGAAATAGGAAATCAGTCTTGCCAGCACCGGTCGGCGCCGTGACTATTGTACTCTTGCGATGGTCATCGGCTGAAACAAGAGATAATGGATAAAGTGGGCTCTTGCGATTATAAAATGACAGATCGGGCTTGATAAAAAGCCGTGAAACAGGCATCTCCATACGTTTATCCAAGGCCGAAGCCATATGATCAGCAGCCATCAGCAGTCCGCGCCATGGGGAACAGCAGAACTTCATAGCTCTACAATAGTCTACTGCCTCTTCATAATTAGCTTCAGCTTCTTCCAATGACAGTGGACGGATCTGCATGCCTAAACTTTGCAGAATGTCAAGTGCTGTATTAACCCATTCTGAGAATCTCTTAGCATGAATCTGAAAGGAGTCCTCATCTTCATCCAAATCTATTATTCCCAACTCACGCGCATCTTTATATGCCGATTTATGATGAGCGGCCACCATCTCTATCACAACTTTACGATGGTCTTCAGGAACTAATGATATAAAAAACAAAGATGCTATCTCATGTCGGAATACCTCATCAGGTTTCCTTATATAAGATGGACTGAGTGAGCATTGAAACAATGGGCTGCATTTGCCAATGTCATGCAGCCATGCTCCTTCACGGGCGATACTCTCGTCCATACCCTCATTCCGTGCAATGGCAACAGCTACATCTGCTACATCGCTCAGATGACGATATAATGTTACTGACCCGTTCTTTGCACTCTTACCTAATATCTCATCGTGTCTGTTCATACTATCCAAGCAATGACTGCCCAGCATATTCTATCCAGCCGTACATAGGATCATTGTCATTAAACCGATTATAACCCACAAGAAAAGAATTTTCGCTTTTACCAAATCTCAATTCAAAACCGGGAAACTGGGAAAACTGTTCCTCCGTCATTTCCTTCACGCAGACTTCTGGTAACAGTATATCCTCATTCCTGCACAAACATATATGTTGCTTGGAGGCTACCACAGCATCTTCTTTACTGTCAAAAGCTAAAAGCAGTGTAGGACGCAGCAGTATATCTCTGTTCAAGATGGAACGATCTCTGTAGTATCCATTCTTGCCGTGATTCCATCCACGGGTCTGAGTCACTTCCTGCTGAATACTCATTGACTCATAACTCAGTTTATGACGTCGTATCTTATAGATACCTTTTTTGTCAAGCAGTATCGGAAAAAGTTTCTTTTCTATACCCTCTATAATAGACGGTGTGAGAAATTGCTGACTGAACGTCTCGCTATCTCTGACGGCTGTCCAAGGCTTAATAAAACCGAAAACACCTTTATAAGTCACTATGTACATCATTCTGAATTAATATATTGAACCGAAACCAATACCTGTGCTATTGCCAATTCCCACATTCCAAGCAAAATGCAACGTCTCCTCCTTCCCATGAATGATGATGGGACAGAGGCTTGCTTTGTTGCCTATACCTCTATAAGTGACAAGCTTAATTTTTCTTTTAGTATACGTCGTGTCAAAGTATATCTGCAAGGTCTCGTCTTCAGGTAGTCCCGCATTGCGCATCTTTGTACGAAGGGTTTCCTCCATCCAGTTGTTACTTTCAGCATCTTCATAAGTAAACTGTTTTACATGTCCAGTATTAAGTTTCCTTTTAATCAGTATCGGACTACCACAATAGAACAGTTCTCTTCCCTGTAAATAAGGGGTGTCTTCAATGGTTATGTCTTTTACAGTCAATCCCGAGAACATTGCGGGATCAGAAAGAATAGCTTTCATTATTTTACGCAAGTAATCATCATCATAAAAGCTAATGAAGAAACTTGCACCCTGGGGGAAGGTAAGGCCATCCTTTATAACCTTTGCTCCTTGCAACCAGGAAAATGAATAAAGAGATATTCTGTCGTGAATATCATTTTCCTTGCCTATCCACCTATGAAGCGCACCAACAAGTTTTTGCTGGTAGCCAAATGGTACCACGGTATTATTAGAAGTGGTATTCAAATGTAATCTCATTTCGTAGACATTTAATAATTTCCCATATAGTCAATATCCAAAGTTAGTTTAAACCTCATGACTACATTTTTATAATCACGCTTCAAAATTACAGAATCTTTCTTTAACAAGCAAATTTTACTTGCACTTTTTGCGTTTTCAAACTGTCTTGAACGGATTTAGCTTGTCACGTTCTGACCTTCATAAGAAGTAAAAGACTATGACAAGAAAAACAAAAGTAGCAAAATTCCCGTTATCGGTGAAGTTAGGAGCTATTCGTGACTACTATTCCGACGGCTCGTCAATAACAGCTGTCGCCCGTAAGTGGAACATCGTTCGTACGACTTTATCTAATTGGCTCAAGAGTTGCCCAGTTGATGCAAAAGAGTTATCTTTGCCAATGGAAGTGATAGACCAATATAGAATGAAGCACGCAGAACTGACGAATGAAGAGATCCTTCAAAAGCGCATCTCCGATCTGGAGCAAGCCTTGGCCTATGAGAAGATGCGCAGCCGTGCCTTCGAGAAGATGATAGAGATTGCGGAGAAAGAAGAAGGTATCTCAATATTAAAAAAAAGGTGGTGTCAAACAGTAGAGGCGCTGCGGAGTGAATATCCCGATGTTACAGTCGAGACACTCTGCGGACTGTTTGGCAAGAAACGCCAATGGTACTACAAGAACAGAGGCAAGGTAATCTCCGAGCGTCAGCGCAGGAAACTCATATGTGCTAATGTGGACTACTATCGTTGGTTATGTCCCCGTATAGGCTGCGTAAAGCTCTACATTATCCTAAGGGCGGAGTTGGGTGAGGAAATTACTCATGGCCGAGATGCCTTTCTACGCCTTCTTGCAGAGGAAGGATACATCTTGCCTAAGCTCAAGCGTAGGTATACGACGGATTCTGACCATCCTTATCATAAATATCCGAACCTCATACAAAGCGTTGATGCTAAGTATGTTAACCACATATGGGTAGCTGATATTACATATATCTGGATAGTGGGTGATGTCTTGTATCTTCACTTGGTAACAGATGTGTACTCACATGCGATAATAGGATGGTGCCTATCTGAGACCTTGGAGGCAGAGAATACTGTTAAGGCCTTGGAGATGGCCATACAAACGGCTGGGGGAGATAACCTCTGCGGAACGATACACCACTCTGACCGAGGTTCCCAATACGCTTGCTACGCATATGTTGATTTGCTGAGGAAACATCATATTCAGATCAGCATGACCGAACGGTATAATCCGACGGACAATGCTGTTGCAGAGAGACAGAACGGTATCCTCAAAACAGAAAAACTGTATTTGGAGGATATGTTTCTTAACTATGAGCATGCGAAGCTTGGGATAGAGAAAGCCATAGCGTTTCATAACTATCAGCGGCCTCACATGAGCATAGGTATGAAGATTCCGATGAACGTATATCGCTATGAAGAGCCCGGCAAGAATTTATGGAAGAAGACCAACGGCTGTTCTTGTCCGGATGAAAAATAATCCGTAACTTTGGCGAGCCGGAAACAAGGTGAACGACGGGTTTACGCCATCAACACCAAACGTCCGTCGGGGCATCGGGCCCCGACGAACGTTGCCGGAAAGCAAGGCTCACTCAGGTATTATCCATCTTCCCCTGTCAAAACGGCTATGACAAGCCAATCGGTAAGGCAAGGTCGAAGATGACAAGCAAAACAGTAAAGTTGACTAAATATTGACAAGCAATTCAGTAAACCTGGTCGAACTTTGACAAGCGATTTCAGTAAAAGACAAACAACAAAAGCGTCATCGGTGACACGTGACAGCAGATCGTGCGACACGTGACGGAAAATCGTGCGACACGTGACGGCGAGTCGTGCGACGTTCGGCAAACGATCGGCTGACGTTCGGCAGCCGATCGCATAAAAGTCGAAAGAAAACGGGGAATAGCCGAAAACGCCATTCCCCGCAAGTAAGATGTCTATTTCTTTTCAGTAAGATGTCTATTTTGTTCCAATGAATGTGGCAGCGAGCTTCATAGGCATATTACCGAACTTATGCACGTTCACAACAGTCATGGTGCTGCCAGTGAAAGTGACAGTGATCTGACCGAAGGTGACAGTATACTCCTTGCTCAAATTCATGCCAGAGATGCTGACATTCGCTGAAGCCTTGTTGGAATAATCGAGATAGTATGCTTTCCTTGTGCTGTCGTAAGGGATGTTCTTGATGGTATAACCGCCCTGGACAATCTTGCCGACCATAGGAACAGCATCAGAGAAGTCGAAAGCCTCTCTGGGGAGCGTGACATTGATAGAACCGTCACTATTCATAGTCACTACGAACTGCACATTCCCGGCAGCGGTCTTATAGGAAACAGTGCCCATTCCGAACTTCAGACTGTCGGTACCGATATAGGTTCCAGAGAAAGATGATGCGTTGTCATTGTTGTCACCGTCACAAGAGGCAAGGACGGTTGTCGTCAATACAGCTGCAAGGAGCAGCACAAAAGAAAACAGTTTCTTCATTGTTGTTTTATAGAATTAAAGGTTACGAAATAATCAATTTTAATGATAAAGTGCTACAAAGGTAACTGTTTTTTAATATAACACAATGACATTAATTGTTTTTTTCTGCTATACATTCCATTTCCACGAGCCATTCGGGACGACAGACCTTCGCATGAAGGAGGATGAACGGTGTGTGAGGGAAGCGGACCTGCATATACTTTGCCACCACAGCACGGTCGGCAAAATCGCGGAGATAGACGATGAAATACTGCACATCACCCGTCGTAGCGCCTCCATCGGCAAGCAGTGCCCCAATGTTCCCCAACAGTCGCTCCACCTGTTTTTCGACCTGTCCGAGATAGAGCACGTTGCCTTTACTGTCGATACTTGCCGTGCCGGAGATATAATACATCTTTTTGTCGGGAAGCATGAGGCATGTACCGCGCTCGAAGGCCACACCATATTCCTGCGTGGCATTGAGACGGGAGGTGGCGTGCAGATATTTCAGTTGATCAGTACGGACACCCGGTAGGGTGAGGAAGTCGATGGCAACCTTGGCATGGCGTGTCTGCGAATAGCCCCCAATACCTGTGCTCGCTACGAAATGGGTCTCCGCCGTAAGACCATAACGCCGGAAGACATCGTTGCGGGCGCGCACCACGCCGTCGTAGTTGTCGTCAATGTCAGCCACGTATATCCACGTCCGGATGAGGTGGTCACGAATGTTCAACCCCTTCTCTTTCAGACCATTGATGTAATGCTCGAAGAGTGTCAGCGTCTGCAGATAACTGCTGTCGTCCTGGATATCATCAGGGGTCAGGCGAAGACTCTGGAAGAGGAAACCGTCGTCCTGTCCCGTCTTGACGAGCAGCGCTATCTTCGTGCCGTCGGCGGGAGCCTGGCCCACGATGGTACAGTTGTGGCCAGCGAGGAAATCGCGATAGAGCGACGACCGCTTCAGATTCTCATATTGGTTGAAGCTGTCACTGAGGAATACTTTACTGTATCGCAAATCGTTACGACTGATGCCCTGATTACTTAGCCACGCCTGAAGCTGTACGCTCAGGTCATCGGCCTGGTCAGAAAACGAACCATCGCTCTGACTGTGAAATATCTGATATTGATCCATAATTACGCGTAGCTATGCATGCCGGAGAGGAAATAGTTGACACCGAAATAGGTCATGACGATGCTCAGAAAAGCGAGGGTCATGAGCAGATGGTAGTGGTGCGGAAGCTTCAGCCACGGGAGGCTCTGGGTGTGGAGCGCCACGGCGTAGATCATGAAAGTGATGAGCGCCCACGTCTCTTTCGGGTCCCAACTCCAGTAGTTTCCCCAGCTGACATTCGCCCACACCGCACCGAGGAAGATACCGATACCGAGGGTCACGATGGCCGGATAGAGGAAGATGCGGCTGAGGAGCTGCAGCGGTCCGGCACGCCGTTTAGACAACAGTCCCATGACACCACAGAGGAACGTCAGTGCGAGGAGCGCATAGCTCATCATCATGAAACTGACATGGATGCTCAGCAACGGAGAGTTGAGCACCGGTACGAGCGGTCCCATCGCCGGGTCCATCATCGACAGATGACTCACCAAGAGAAAGAAACCTGAGAGCAGAAAAGCGAAAGCCGTCATCAGTCCACTGCCTTTGCGCGTACATATTATATATATGAGCGTGGCAAGCTGTGTCATCCATGCCACGGAGAGCATTGTCTCGTAGCCGTTGCCCATCGGGATGTTGCCCGTGATGATCCACCGCAGCGCGAGGAGGAACGTCAGAGCGGCAAATGAAAGGCCTAACAATATCTTCAGCGGAAGGAATGAGAAACGGTTCCAGAACACGAGGATGATGCCGAGGATACCCAGCGTGAGGTTGACCACGAAGAGAACGGTGGCGAGGGGGCAGGCGTTGTAGATGATCTCTGCGCGGTAAGCCAGCCGCGACGGAAGGCTCTTGCCGCCCTCTTTCTGCTGGTACTCGCCAATCTTCATCAGTATCTCGTCCACTGTCCCATTGTTGCCTTGCAGGAGCTGTCCGTAGATAAGCGGAAAAACATTTCTAAAGAAGAGAATCTCCCGCCGCGGCAACCGTTTCGGATATTTCTCGAACGGCGAGAACCATTGTGTCGTTCCATCGTGAAAGGTGTAAGGGAAGAGCGACAGAGGATCGCCCTGACGAAGCTGCATGACGAGCGCAAGCTTGCCGTCGATGTCGGCACAGGCTTTGTGGAACGTATCGTTGTTGCCCTGACCGTATTCCACGAGAGCCGGTCCAAGGATATAGCTGCCATTGCGGAAGAAGGCGTTGACAGAGGCGTGGTCCGGCAAACCGAACTGTCGCCGCATTTCCTTGTTCTTCACCCTGATAAACGGTTCATTATTCCACTCCTGCGGATAGAATATCCAGGAGAAAAGCACTTGTTCGGCACTGCGCCCTTCATAGCTTCGCCTGCCATAAAGCTTCTGCGTGAAGTCGAGAGCGAAGGTCTGCACGGGACAGATACGCTCATTGTAGTTGATGAGCAGATGGCCGAAACGATCGGCTGTCTTCTCGGGAATCGTCGTCTGCGCCTTTGCCGGCAGGGAGAGGCTGAGGAGCAGAATGATGCCCAAGGCGTTTCCGAAACTGTCAGAGGCCGCGAGTTCACGGCAGAGGCTGCGAAAAGTGCCCTTGGGATCCACGAGCAACCACAACAGGGCAACGAAGAACAGGGCATAGCCGGTATAGGTCACTGGTATACCCCAAGGGTCACTGTTCACGCTCAGGTAAGAGCCTTGGTTATCAGTGTCGTAACTGGCCTGATAGAAACGGATGCCACGGTAGTGGTAAATCTTGTTCATTGAGACCTGGGCGTGGACAGAGCGCGGTCCGTCCATGATGACGAAGCGCGTGACATAGTCGGCTGCCGCATCGGTGCCGACATGGTTGAGCTTCTCGAAGCGGTCGAGACGTACATAGAAAGGCAAGGTGCGGCGTGTGGTCTCCGTCATCGATGTCATCTGCTCTACCTCATTCGACGGCTGGTCGCCCCGCAGATGCACGATACCCTGATAGGCAGTGAGGTGGGTGAGCAGTGCGCCAAGAAGCATCACGACCATGGCAGCGTGGAGCAACAGGATGTTCCACCGATGCACATGGCGCTTCAGGATATAGGCAATGGCAAGCGCCGCAAGCAACGCCCACAGCGCCATGAACCACCAGGATCCATAGACACTCTGCTGGACGAAAAGCGTGCCCTTGACGTTCTCGATGACTGTTGCAGCAGCCATGACGACAATCAAAAGCACGTATATAATCTCTAAGGGCTTTCTTATTCTTGACAAATTCATAATGTTTTTATAACAGACACCTTGCACTCCTTATTGTTTAATCTTTGTGACTAATTCGTTAGTCTCGTCGAGAATCTTCGACAGCGCCTCACTCTTCTCAATGGCAGCACTAACTTCTGCGTCCCTGATATGCTGTGCAAAAGGAGACTTTATCAGTTTCAAGGCAGTCTCCAAGTTGTCAATAGCTGCATCCACCTCTTTCGCTTTGTCTGCAGAGACTGTACTGACATAAGGCTTTAAGGCCGACCACAAGTTCCTGATGCTTTTGACATTATAAACTAAGTCGTTAACGCTCTGATAACTATAGGGCGATTCTATATAATTGGCATCGTTGTTGTTGTAAGGACGACCCAACTTCGTGTCTGCAATCTCGTCGGAGAGCCCCATCAGTCCATGGTCACCAATGAGCATGGCACTGAAGTTCTGCAAAGGCGTATAGGCCGCAAGCATGTAAGTGCGATAGTCATTACCGTGAGGAGACGTGTATTCGAGCCTGGCTGCCGTGAGCAGATCACGGTAGATCTGAGGTGCGTCTTTGTCCCATCCACAAAGCAACTGAAGGCAGCGCAGCCGCAAGTTCCGGCTTAATGTCTGAAGGTATTTCCATTCCCTCTCAGTGATGTCAGCAACTTTCCTTGGGCTCCCATTGCGGAAGAGCACATATTCTATTCCATGCCATCCTACGATGCTGGCGTCCCAATCACTCATATCCTCCAAGGGGGCATTGCTGCTAAGCAACTGCCGGCAGCGTATAACGTCCAAAGGCCACTGGTTGATATCGGCGTCCACATAGAAATGGGCATCCGCACCAAAGAAGAACGCCTCCGTGCATTCATATCTGCTCCGCGCATGGAGGAACGACTTACAAATTGCTTCTAATTGACTCTGAGTCAAAGAAGCATACTCAGCATCAGACAGCCGGGAATAGTAAGATTCTTCCTCTTTAACCAGTTCACGATAGGAAGGGATGACCACACTGTCGATGGCATGGGTGACCGCCGTCTCTAAAGTTATTGTTTCTACGGGATTGTCGTTGGAATCTTCACTGCTGCAAGCTGCTGCAAGCACCAGCACAACACTCAAAACAACCGGCAAAAGCGACTTGTACATTTTAGTTGATGAGATAAGGAAACAGATCCCCCTGCGGAAGGTTCGCTTCCACAAGAGGGTCCGAACAATATTATGAAAATGTATCAGATTGCATTGATGAAGGCAACGACGGCGTCGCGGTCCTTCTTACTCAGATAATAGAACTTCTTCGCAGCCCAGTAAGCATCGCTCTCTTTGCTGTAAGCATGCCACATGATGGCCTCGACGACATTACGTGCACGACAGTCGTGCAGACGGTCGCTTCTGCCAGTCTCCTGCTGGCTCAGTCCGCGACCCCAGAGCGGTGTCGTGCGGCACCATCCTGTACGGATGTTGTTTGCCATGTGGAGCTTGTGCTGTACAAGGTCGGTATAAGGCCAGATGACAGAGTTGTCATAAGTGACCATCTTCGCCCCAGTCTGCGACATATAAGTCTTACTGGCGGGGTCAATCCATACATCATCCTTCCTGATGGTCCAGGACGGACGGTGACAGGATGTGCAACCCATCTGATAGAAGAGTTTCTTACCGCGCTGTACCTCCTCACTGTCGAGATTACGGGCCCTTGGCACACCAAGACCACGGTGCCAGATGCCGAACTCATAGAAGTTCTCGTCCGTCATCTCCTCCTGTCCGTTCCAGGGAGCGGCATCGACGAAATACTTACGGTACGTAGCCGAGTCGCTCTTGCTGTTCAGTCCGAGCAGTTTGTTGACGAGTGTAGCAATGCTCTCTTTCGTGCCGTCACCATAGTAGGGATGAAGCAGTGATGTGAGGCTCTTGCCCTGCTGCTGGATGTAAGAGACGACACCATCGTCCTCACTCATCGCCTTGGCCCAGGCCTTCGTGGTATAAAGATAGTGGCGGTCGGAGCGTGTCACGTTCGTGATGTTCCAGATAGCGTTGCCGCCAGGACCATCGAGCAGCGTGGCGCGTGTCATGGCGTAGGTGAACTTCTTCACGCGTTTTGTGCCGTCAGCAAGAGGATACCAGGCCGAAGCAGCCCAGTCGTTGGTTGCAGCATTCCACATACCCGGGTTGAGGGCAGCATGTTGAGCTTCCCTCTGATACTGTACCTTCATGGAATCCTGAGAGATAGCGTCGAGCAGACCGGTACCGTACATGCCGATGGTAGACTCGAGGCGCACCTCATAGTTAGTCGGTTTGGGGTCGGTATTGAAAGCAGACTGGTCAATGGTCACCTCCGGATAGATAAGGCTATAGCTCTCACCGTCAGGGAACTTCATCGGCAGGCCTGAGGGCATAGATGACACATTCTTCCACGTGATGTGGATACCGCTCTCATCAATAGGAGCCTTAAACGGTTCCATCGCCTTGGTCTGCGGCATACCCGTCACCTCTGAGATGTAACTGTTGGCAGCATAAGCTTTGCCGTTGGCATCGGTGCCGGCTGTGGGGTGATAGACAACGAGCAGATAACCGTTGCCCATCTCGTTGGCTCGGTATTCGTTCTGACGCTTGCCGTGACCGTAACTCGGATGGCAGTACTCACAGCCTGTGCGAACCCAGGCAGGACCTAAGCCCCAGAAAGGTTTCGTGAAATAGTTTGCATCGTGCTCGAAGAAGTTCTCACCATGTTTGAAGGTAGTGTAGAGTCCTTCGTTGTCGATAGCCGGTGACTGGTTGGAATAGCAGCCCTGCTCATTGGAGGTCGTTCCCTTCTCGCCGCCCGGAAGCCATTCAGCATCGGAGAACGTAGCCAAAGAGTCCTTAACCCATGAGGTCCCCGAACCGCCTTTGCCGCCATTGTCGGGATTCAAATCCGGATTGTCTTTGCAGGATGCAAAGGCCAGCGCTACGAACCCCGCACATACAATAAAAAATCTATTCATAATGTTTTTATATTTCATTTGCAGAGGCTGCCACAGGAGGTAACCGCTCAGTCTGCCTTATCCGGGTTTGCGATCTAAGTTATATGGCATCGCGATATAACTTAAACCGCGGTGCGAGATCACCTGTATCGCAACATCTGAACAGTTACCACCGGAGCCTCCCTCGCAATAGATGATAAATGATGATGGAAATAACCTTACTTCGTCTGCTGCTGGATATAGTCGTTGGCCTTCGTCAACTTGTTGGACAGCGCCGTGCAGGCATCGATGGCAGCCTTCACCTGAGCATTCTTATAGTTATTGACAAACGGTACGGGACAAGCCTTGATCTTAGCCTGAGCATCATCTATGGCTGCCTCAACTTCCTTGCCTAAGCTCGGGTTGAGCGAAGCAAAGTAGTTGTGGAAAGAATAGGTTCCAGTCTTTGTGTTATCCGTGCTGTAACCACCGAACCAGATGTTCTTGATGCTCTGGATATTATCCCAGAAGTCTGTCAGGGAATTGTGGCTGAACGGCGACTCGATATAGTTAGGATCGCTCTCTGCATTTTCTGAGTTGGTGTTCAGACCATAAGGCTTACCCATCTTCGTCTGACCGACCTCATCACAGATACCGCCGCAGCCCTGGTCTCCGACGAGCAGTGCAGAGACGGCACTCTTCACCGACGTGTAAAGACTGCCGCTCTTTCCGGCGTTCTTCATGTTCTCGCCATAAGTGAGGCTGCTGCTCGGCATGCTTGTCTTCCACTCGTGACTGTCCAGCCATGCCTTGTGTTCTGCCGTTCCGCCTGACCAACACACCTCCAACTCGTAGATCGATCCCATGAGGTCGCCCGCCACAGCCACACCAAACTTCAGCTCATTGATGGGCTTGATATCCATGAAATTGGCACGATCGTTATAGTCATCATAAGTACTGTTGAAAGAGCTTACCTTACGAGGAGCACCATCACGGAAGATGATGAACTCGACAGAATGGAAGCCGAGGAGGTTCTGGTTAAGGTCTCCGTGAATGTTGTCGATGTTGGCATTCTCATCATCTGTGGTGTAACGTGCGAGCTGTGTAGTGTTCAGCAACTGACTGTGCAGTGCAGAGAGGTCAAGGGGCCAGGTATCGATATGCGGGTCAATGTCGTAGTCGCTGGCAGCTCCGAGCAGGAAAGCCTCACTCTTCTCGTAGCAGGCGCGCGCCGCCTTCCAGCTGGCGCAGGCGTTGTCGACCATTGTCTGTGTGGCATTACCCTTATCGACAGCGTCGCGCAGCGTTTTCATCTGGTTGTAGAAGTTGGTGGCGTTGACAGCCATCTCTGCATAGGTGGCATTGATGGTGTTGCTGACAATACCGGAGACAGTCTTGGAGAGATAATCCTCCTCGGTCAGATCGCCTACTTTAACGGCGGGGCCGTTGTCGTCGTTATCACTGCTACAGGACGCCATGCCCATAGTCATCGTGGCTGCTGCCATGAGGAACAGCGCCGATTTGAAAATCTTTTTCATAAACTGTGATTTTGTTTGTTAGTATGGTCTATTGGTCATGCTGCACCATTACAGGAAGAACCCTTCGTAGGCAATGCCGAAATTGACGGCGGGCTCGTCGTTGCAGGGACTCTTGAGAAAACGTTTGGTGTAGTCGAACTTCAGGACAATCTGAGAGATAGGATAATAGTTGAGGCCGAAACTCATGACGTTCTTGGCCTCATAAGGATACTCCGCCTGACGACTGTCGCGGACATAAGAGTTATAATAGTCGTAACGGCCGAAGACATAGAGTTTCTGGTTGTCGGCACGCAGTTTCTCAATCTGTGAGAACACGTCGTAACCAGCCTCTACGCCGATGGCAACGGCATTCTTGCCGACCTCAGAACTGCTGTAAGGAGAGGTCTTCGTGCTGCGGCCCGAGAGATATTTCACATTATAGGCATCGCCGAGATGACCATAAGTAGCCTGTCCGCGCACGATCCAGTTCCAGCGGTTGACGGTGAAATCAAAAGAGCCGATGGACACAGCGCCCTTGAGCTTGTCGTTAGAGTCGTTGATATAAGTATTGTTGATGCTGTGACCGTAGTAACCGCTCAGACCGAGACGTACACCCGGAGTAGCGAACCAGTCAAGGCGGGCTGCTGTAGCATACTTGCTGGCGGGGTCGAACTCGAAAGCGGAATGGGTGCCCTTGTGAATCCAGCCGTCACGGTCGAAGTGCATCGCGTCGAGACCTTCCAGGAACTGTACCTCATACTTGAACCTGCCGAGATACCCCCAGAGGCTCACACCGGTCTGATGCCAGGTGGAAGGAAGAATGGTGTTCTCACCTTCGGGGCGATAGACCGTAAAGAAATTGAGTGGCTCGTGGTGGGAGTTGTTAAGACCTACGGGCACGACAATGTGGCCGAAGCGCAGGTTCACGCCCCGGCAGAATGTCTTCTGCAACCAGAACTGCTCAAGTTCTACTTCGCCACCTTTCTCTGTCTCGGTCTCCCATTCGCCGCCTTCCTCGTATTCGCGCTCGTAGGCAGAGCCGGTGCCACCATGCTCAAATTCGATCTCCGAGCCCATCTTCCAGCCTTTACCGAAATCGTAGCTCAGATAGATGACAGCGTGGGGGATGTCGAATCGGCCGTAGCTCTTGTCATTCTTGTATTTAGAGGGTTCGGAGTAGCGGTAGACGTTATCACTGTAAAAGTTGCGGCTATAAGCCACTTCGCCATAACCACCGACACTCAGACGATGGCCGCCGGCATGACTCATCACAGAGTCGGAGGCGTTAACCTGGGCTTGTGCACACTGAAAGCTGCCAAGCGCAAGGGCTGCCGAAAAGAGTCCAAAGAGAAGTTTGTCCATTGTTCTTGTTTCTTAATATTCTGAGTGCAAAATTAAAAAGAAACAAAAAATGACGCAATACTCAAAAATTAGTAAATTAGCAGGCTGCTTAACCCTTCTTTTATGGGGATTGAAACAACAGCACATTCCTTTTCATGTATTGAAAAGACGATCCTTGTGGCCACACACACCAAATAGCACAGATACCTACTTTTGGGGATAAAGAATATCATAACACAAAAAAAGGTCACAAAACCCTACTCAAAAATGGATAAATAACAAATAAAGATGACTTTTACTACTAAAGCTGACACTTGGGTATTAACTTCTGCAAGGCATAAGTTTCCTACATTATAGTAATGCTATCCCTTCCCGAACAGATGTCGGATAACTTCTATTGGCGCAAAAAATATCATGCGTGGCCCTGTCCATCGCATGACACGCCTCACCTCCTCGCGCTGCCTTGGAGCATAGCAATGGGAGCTGCAATACTTGCAAGGCGGTTTCCTGTCTTGCCAATGACAGCGGTCAAGGCGGCGCTGACAGTAGTCGATAAGTTCAGCGTGCACCTTATCGGGCTGTGAAAGATGAAGGTGATAGCGGCAGTAAAGCCGTATCATGAAAGCAATGGTACGCTTCTCACGCTCAATGACTTTTCCCATGATTATAATCCCCAGTCGGAGAGCATTTTGCTTTTTGACGCCGACTCAACCTTGTTCTCTATGTTATCGGGGAGGTTGCAGAAGAAGTCAATGCCTGTGAGCTTTTCCAACTCATCAATGGAGACGACATACTTGGACAGGTCGGTATCATCATTGACTTTGTGCTCAAACCACAGTCCGATAGCCTTATACTGTCCGTTCTTCACAGCGAGGATGGCGGCGAAGAAATACTTGGGTACGATGAGCTTGCTTTTAGGCGTGTAACCTGCTATCTGTGAACTGTTATCAATGGTCCCGCCTTTGCAGACATAGAGGATGTCGCGATACTTAGATGTGTTCCATGTGTTGCGCAGCTGGCCCTCCATGTTTTCCCATACACCGGCATTGAACCCGTGGACCTGTGGCTGCATATTACTCAGATAGTAGGTCTGCTCATTGGCGTCCCGAGAGTTTTGGCGGTCGGCTGACGGACAGATATGTCCGCGATCGTAGCCGGAGCCCCTATAGTCGCTGAGTGTGGTACGGTAGGCTTGAGGGATATTTGGGTCTTCCTGGAAAGGATCGCCCTGCCAGGAGGTGTTCTTCCAATAGCTTCTTTTCCAATTGACGACACTGTTAGTCGCATCTATTTCATAGCACGACCACCGCTGAGCCTTCTTGTCACAGTCCCATTCGAGGGAATAGTTGACACCATAGTCAGACGTGGAGTGTACGATGACGAGGTTGTTGCCGCCCAACTTGATATGCGGGAACTCCAGGCGAGCGTAGTTGGCATTTGCCGTGGTTGGGTTGGCATTGGCGTTGACGGTGGTGCCGTTGTCTGTCCCCGGTTTGGGGAGGTTGTCGTTCTCACTGCATGAGAAGGTGAGGAAAAAGAGTGCAAAGAGCAGCGATGATATTGTCTTCCAACTGTATTTCATAGAAGAATCTTTCTTGTAGAGATTTGTAGGAAAATGTTTATTGAACACAAAAGTGCGGACGGACGCATATGCAACTACGTCCGACCGCACTCCCTCGAATCTGTATACTTGTGAATAAAGTATTACTTCTTCAGCTTACCGTAGCGGTTCATGAAGCGGTCCACGCGACCTGCTGTATCGACGAGCTTGCTCTTGCCGGTATAGAAGGGGTGAGAGCTGCTGGAAATTTCGACCTTTACCACTGGGTAAGTCTCACCTTCAAACTCTACTGTATCTGTTGTCTTGCATGTAGATTTTGTAAGGAACATATCGCCGTTGGACATGTCCTTGAACACGACGGGACGATAGTTTTCTGGATGAATACCTTTTTTCATTTTAATCTTTATGTAATGTATTAATTATATGCTAATGCTAAATCGGATGCAAAGTTACTGCTTTTTCTTTGAGTCACCAAAGAAAAAAGTAGATTTATTTGCGGTCTCCTTTTCCTTTCAGTTGCTTGGTGCAAGGGTTCACTGTCGTCTTACTTGGCATAGGTGATGGTGATGGTCTGAACACGCAGCTGCACCCCACCCTTGGTAAGGCTGGGGTCAGCATTGGTGTACACGACGCTGTTGCCAGAGAAAGTGACGGTCGCCGTGGCGTTGCCCACGCAGTTGGTGCCATTGTAAACGTCGCAGGTGAAGACAATTTTTGCGATTGGCTTGGAAGCCGTGAATGTCAAGGTGTTGTTGAGATAGACGCGCACGCCCTTGGTCTTTGTGTAGAAGGTTGGTGCTGTTGTTGCTTCTCCCTTGCCAAAGATGACGGTTGTGCCATCTGGGAATTTAGCTTCCGTGACTGTCTTCGTGTCTTCATATCCCTGTCTGCTCAAGTCGATAAACGTGCTCTCTGTACCCTCGTTTGCATTGGCGTTGGTCAGTGTTACCGTGGTGCCACTGATGGTGATACCTTTCCCTGTGGTTATGGTCGGTTCAGTACTGCTGCCGTTTCCCTCACCTTCGAGCGAGACGATCTTGGAGCCGTACTGCATTTGCGGGGTGTTGCCCTTGTAATTGATCAGCGTTCCGACAACCGTTACTTTCTGGCCGACTTTCAGGTCTGTGGCAGCCGTGAACTTGGCGCCATCCTTGCCATAACCATTGTAGATGTAGAACTGTTCGCTGCTCTCCTTGCCGTCGTCAGAGATATAATAGTTCATCTCTCCATACTTTGAGTTGAAGTCGCCTACCTTGCTGATGACACCGCTGACGTAGACGTTCTCTCTCTTCTCGCCGTCTTTCAGCTGGGCGGCTGCCGCGTTGGCAGCGGTGGCGTTGAAGGGTCTGGCTTGTGTACCTGAACCTTTGGGCTCGCCAGTGGAAGGTGTCACAGGTGTGGTACCGGCAGTCTCACCGTTGAGGCTATAGATATAACTGGCACCTTTGCCGACGGTCTCCGGAGTCTTGCCGTTGTAGTTGGTGAACTTTCCGTATACCACGACGGTGTCGCCTACCGATAGCTTGTCGTCGGCAGTGAACTTACGGTTACCAAGGTAATAGCTCTGGAAGATGTAGATCTCGTTCTTGCCGTCATCGGTGATGTAATAGTTGGCATTGCCGTATTTCTCAGTCTCTATCTCCTTGATCTCCTTAACGGCTCCCTTAACATAGATAGCCGTTGATGTCTCCCCGCCTGCGGCGAGAGCGTTGACCACTTTCAGTGCGCCAGCCACATTGTAGGGGTCGGTGGCGGTGCCTGTGCCTTTAGCCTCCGTCGTTGGCTCTCCCTTGCCTCCTGTGCCCGGTTCCTCGTATGGCATAGGTACGTCGGAACATGCTGTGAAAGAGAAGAGAGCCAGCAAGGCTATGGCTAATTTGAATATCGTTTTCATAATTATCTATAATAATAATGTGTATATTACGTATGGTTATTTATTCACTTTGATGTCGCTGGTCTTGCGTATAAGGATCTGCCAGGTGTTGTTGTAGCGTGTGGCGATGCCTGTGATGTCGGCGCTCTGTTTCTTCTTGGCTGTGGCGTCGTAGGGCAGTGTCATGGCAGCGAAGTCGGCGTAGGTGCTGGTCCTGACCACAACGTTTGTGCCGTAGCCGTCGAGCTCCTGGTTGACGGCGTTGCCCACGGCTGTGCCTGAAGTGAAAGTAGCCTTGCCGTCAGCGTTCTTGAATGTGACGCCTTTCAGAGTGACGAGCTTGCCACAGTTGGCGTTCATGTTGCTCTTGACGGTGGCAAAGTCGACGGGCCGGATAGCATTGGCATCCGGCGAGCCCGTGATCTTGAAGTGTTTGCTCCAGATGTCCTTCTGCATGCGACCGATACTGTTGCCCTGATAGGGTGCGCCTATCTCAGGCATCTTACGGTAGCCGCCGATATAGAGCCCTTTGAGGTCGACGAGAATCTCGGCACCCTCTGCGAGGTAACCGTTGAGACCTCCCTCATTGACGGCAATGATGATGGCGGCAGTGTTGTCCTGCAGCACCACCTGTTTGTAGATATTGCCGCCGAGGTCGTTGCCAGTAATGCGCCCCTTGATCATGATATTCTCGTCAATCTGCTTGTTCTGATCAGTGGAGGCAAAGACGTTGGGGTACTTCTTGATGAGCTCTGCGATGGTGATGACATTGTGCTCGGTGAGACTGTTGTTGCCGAAAGGAGCACCGTCCGTGAAGTCAGGCTCATCCCAGTCGCCGTTCATGCAGGACGAGAAAAGCCCGCACACCATGGCAAAGAGAAACAGATAAGTTGCTTTTATTTTCATAGCGTTTACTCCTTTCTTAGAATTTATAAGTTACGATGAGCATGCCGTTGATGCCATTGACATAGAACTTCTTCGGGTTAGTGAGGAAGGTGTAGGTGCGTATCGTCTCGCCGCTGTCGTCGTAGGTCTGGCGATTCTGCTCCATACCGCCGGTGACAAGCTTGCGGTTGTTGAGAATGTTGGTCAGCATGAGGTTGATGGACAGCTGATGCTTGCCCACATAGATGCTCTTGCCCACTGAGGCATCGAGCATGAATCCGCCCTTGCCTTTAGCCTGTGACGGTGCTCTGGAAACGTCGTGCATGGGATTGCCATTCTCATCCATGACCGTGTTGCCGGCGGCATCTTTCAGCAACGGAAGGTTGGAATAGTAGCGGCTTACGGGCGTGTAATAGAGATAGATGCGGTCGTAGTAGTTGCCGATGAGGTCGATGAACCAGCCATTAGAGTGGTAGGCGAGGTCGACGGAATAAGCCGACAGCGGCGTGCCGCCCTCACGCATATTCTTGTTCACTACAATGTCGTTGTAATACTTGCCGTCGTTGGAGAGCATGTAGCACACGTTGGCGTTGTTGGCGTACTTCGCTTCGCTGACGGTTGCCAGGGTGTTGATGCTGAAGGTAGACGACAGCTTGAAGTTGAGGCCTGCCTCTATACCATAATAATGCTTGTTGATGCCGGAGAGGGAGACGTATGAAAAGGATTTATTGCTGTCATAATAGAACATACTGTACTCTGTCACGTCTTGCAGGCGGGTGTAGTAAGCCTGGATGTTGGCGTGCAGCCAACTGCTCTGTAACTGATAGCCCATCTCAGAGGAAAAAATCTTCTCTGTAGAGAGGTCTTTTACAAAGTCATTATTGATCTGTGGAGAAGAGAAAGCGACGTTTGCCGTCGGTGCCTTCCACTCATAGCCGGCACCTAAGGAGAGCGTATTGCCGCGTCCGAGGCTGATGTTCATACCGGCTTTTCCTCCGCCGTCGAGGAAGTGAGCCGTGCCGCTCTTGCCGTAAGAGTTGTTGGGAGCGAGACCGTTGCGCATCTTGCCGTCGCGCTGCATAGCCACTCCGCCAATGCGGCCACTGACAAAGAGAAGGGCACCGTTGAGCCTTGTCTCATAGCTTGTCCATGCCTGTGCACGGTTGACATAGACGTTATAGTCGTAGCCGAAGCGGTCGCCCTTACGCACCTGCTTCGGCGTACTGCCGTCGTTGAGATCATAGAATACCTGCGAGGCGTTCTCGGCATAGGTGCCGATGACATAATAGTTGCTGTTATGGAACGAGGTGGCACCGAGCAGGTCCTCCATGGTCTGATAGTGCATGCCCTTGTTAGTGCTCAGATTCAGGCCGATATTGAGTCCGCTCTTTGCTGTGAGGTCTTTGTGCAAGGCAGAGGAGAGGCTGAAAGCGAGCTGGTCGTCGTGATAGGCCTGCTGGTAATACATGGCGTCAGCGCCCTGTGCCGATGCCATTTTGTTGGAGTAGTAGAGCCTGTCCCAGTTGATCTGCCTGTTTGCCTTCGACGCCATGAGGTAGTCGCGGGCTGCTGTCCAGGCTACGAGGTCGGAGGCACTCGTTGAGCCGGAGCCGTTGCCCCACACATCATAGAAGTAGCTGGGCATGAGACTGTAGTAGTCGGGAGCCGGGTTGGTGGTGTTGTTGTAGTTGAGACGTGTGCTGCTGTACATGGAATACTTGCCGAGCAGTGAGGTGGTGAGCTTCGTGTTGTCGTCGATCTTGAAGTCCCAGGTCAGCAAGGCAGCCGGCGCATAGTCGTTGACCACACGTGCGTTACGCTTCTTGCCGTTCTGGTAGCCCCAGTTGGGGTTATAGTTGTAGTTATTGGCGAGCCAGTACATCTCATCCGTCGAGGCACTCTGAGTGCCACGCTCTGTGGGGTTGCCCCAAGTGACGAGGGAGAGAGAGTGATGGTCGTTGAACACCTTCTCCACACCGAGGAAATAGCTCAGTGAGTTGTAGAACGTACCTTCCACGTAGCCGCGATTGGCCCAGCGGTAGGTGAGGGAAGCCGACCACGCCCAGCCTTTGTCGTTGAGACCGGAGTTGTAGGAGTACATGCCTCGGAGCGTGTAGTTGCGGTTGCCGCCGGCGAGAGAGAGCCGCTGACCCACAGGCATGACCGAGGGCCGGAAGTTGTAGTTGTTGCTTCCGCCCAGGGATGTCATGGCAAAATTGTTGCTCTCAAAGGGCAGCGCCGACTCCATGCCACGTGTCTGGTTGTTGAGTCCGCCGACGAAGGAGTAACGGAAGTCGCCACGCTCGATATCGTTGACTGGATTTCCGTTGATGTACATATCGTTGTACTTGGCGTTGTAGCCTCTGTATTTGAACCTGACAGGGCTCCACCTATATCCTACCTCGTTGGCGTAAGCGTTGGTGCCTGAGGAGATAATCGACACGCTCTGCGTGACGTTCTCGTCCTCGCCGAGCTGCGCCTCCGTGAAGGTGAAAGCCTGCTCACCCACATTGACAGAGTCTTGCTGGGCATAACCCACCGAGGCGATGCTCAAGGCAGCCAAGGCCATGATAAGCTTCTTCTGCATAAGAAAGATGATTGATTAATAACAATTAGAAAATGCAAAGATAACTATTATTCTTCTTTTTCGCCTGTTTTCTAATAAAAAAATGTGATATTGGTATTATCTCCCTAAAAAGAAAACGCGAAAACGACTCGCGCATGAAAAGAAGGTGATAACTTTGCACCCGAACTAATAGCAGACTTGGTGAGCAAGTGCTCACCAAGCGCCCCATGCGGCACAGTGACCACACTTTGGTCATCGTGTGACCACGCCGTGGTCATCATGTGACCACACCTTGGTCAATGCATGACCACGGCGTGGTCACATGATGTTTTTGATACAGCCACTGAAAGGGTCAATGTGTTGCGTGCCATCTTTCCCTTTTCGATTAATTTATTGTAAAGTTGCCCATATTCCTCCATTGAATCCTAAATTTCCTGCGAAGAATTGGTGATATATTAGAAATTATGACGACATTTGCACGTAAATCATGTTATTTAGCTGAATAAACTCAGATGAAAAAGTTTTTCCCCGCACTCCTGTTAGCGCTTTTCTTCTGCTTTTCCACCGCGGCGCAGAAGAAGTTTAATGTCTATGCCATAGGTTTCTATAACCTTGAGAATCTTTTCGATACGTGTCACGACATAGGCAAGAAGGACTATGAATTTCTCCCTTCGGGATCCTATAAATGGAACGGCATGAAATACAGTCACAAGCTGCACAACATGGCCCGCGCGCTCAGCGACATGGGCACAACGATGCTTCCGAGGGTAGGCTGTTCGGTCATCGGCGTGTCAGAAGTGGAAAACGACAAGGTGCTTACGGATCTCTGCTCTCAGCCTGAGCTGAGTGAGCGTGGATATAAGTTCTGTCATGTAGAAGGTCCTGACCACCGCGGCATCGACTGCGCCCTACTCTATAACCCCACGCTGTTCACCGTTAAAGGCGTGCGCCTCTATCCTTACGTGCCCACAGAAAAGCAGGACTCACTCTTCCGTACTCGCGGCTTTCTTGCCGTCAGCGGTGAGTTAGGCGGTGAGCACGTCGTGGTCATCGTCAATCACCTGCCGAGCCGCTTCAGCAACGGTTACTATCGCGAGGTAGGCGCCGCACAGATCAAAGAACTGAAAGACCGCGTCCTGAAGATGGATCCGCAGGCAAAGGTCATCGTGATGGGCGACATGAACGATGACCCGACCAACAAGAGCATGCATGTGATCCTCTCTGCCAAGGAGGAGCCGTCCATGGTGGGCGATGACGACATGTACAACCCCTGGTACAATGTGCTGGTCAGGCAAGGCACCGGTACACTGCAATATCAGGGCTCATGGAACCTCTTCGACCAGATCATACTCTCGCCGAGTCTCCTTGACAGGGATGGAAAGAAAGACTTTTCTACGCTGAAATTCTTCAAGAATGAGGTGCAACGCATGCCTTACCTCTTCCAGAAGGAGGGAAAGTACAAGGGCAACACACACCGCACCACTGCCGGCGGCGTATGGCTCGACGGCTATTCCGACCACCTGCCGACAGTCGTCTATCTCGTTAAAGAACAGCCTGAGAATAAGCCGGCTGCACTGGACGAGAACATTTTCGCATTGCCTGACTATACGGAAGCGGAGCTAAAAAACATCGCTTCTTATATGACAGAGGAGAAGTGCCTGGAGGAAAAGGACACGAAGAAATGATAACAACTACAGACATTGAGACCCACCCTTTCGAGCCATTCCTGCCCCCGACAGCCCGCCTGCTGATGCTTGGCACCTTTCCGCCGGCACCCAAGCGTTGGTGCATGGAGTGGTATTATCCCAACTATACCAATGACATGTGGCGCATTGTGGGGTTATGCTTCTTTGGCGACAAGCTGCACTTCGTGGACGAATCCCACAAGACCTACCGCCTTGATACGCTGAGAGCCTTTCTCGCCGAGAAGGGCATCGCCATCTTCGACACGTGCCTGCGCATTCGCCGTACCACGGGCACAGCAGCCGACAAAGACTTAGAAGTGGTGGAGCGTGCCGATCTCGACGGCATGCTGCGGTCGCTGCCGCGTTGCAGGGGCGTATTGGCAGCAGGCCAGCTTGCTACCAACATCTTCTCCGAACACTATGGCATCGATAACAGGGAAATGAAAAAGATGAAGATGGGAAGCCATATCAACTTCGAGTTTGAGCGCCGGACCATCAGTCTCTACCGCGAGCCAAGCTCAAGCAGGGCTTTCCCCATGAAGGTGGAGGATAAGGCCGCATATTACAGGAGGATGTTCTGCGACCTTGGAATAATTGAATAAGATTTCAGAAATACACAACCATGAAGGACAATCCAACAATTATCGGCATTGCAGGAGGCACGGGTTCCGGCAAGACCACTGTGGTAAAGAAAATCGTGGAGGCGCTGCCCCCTGACTATGTCGCCGTCGTGCCCCTCGACTCCTATTACAACGAGACGACGGGAATGACGGAGGAGGAGCGCAAGGCCATCAACTTTGACCATCCTGACGCCTTCGATTGGAAGCTGCTCATTCACCAGGTCAATGAGCTCAGGCAAGGAGAGGCCATCGAGCAGCCTACTTATTCCTACCTCCTCAGCAACCGCCTGCCCGAGACCATCCACGTGAACCCCAAGCCGGTGATTATCATAGAAGGCATCATGACATTGCTCAACAAGCGCCTGCGCGACATGATGGACTTGAAAATCTTCGTAGACTGCGACTCTGACGAGCGGCTCATCCGCAACATCCAGCGAGACACCATTGACCGCGGCCGCACGGTGTCAATGGTAGTGGACCGCTATCTGAAAGTACTCAAACCCATGCACGAGCAGTTCATTGAGCCTACGAAGCGTTTTGCCGATGTCATCATCCCACAAGGCGGCGAGAACGTCAAGGGCATCGGCATGCTGACCAATTATATCAAGACGCTGGTTCCTCAGGCTTCGCTTCTGTGACCTCCTCTGCCACAGCATCCTGCGTGCCATGGGGCTGTGACATTTGCTTACGGCACTGATGAATCTTGATGGAGTTGATGAGATCGACAACTCCATAGACCATCATGCACCAACCTAAGACAAGCAGTGGCGCGGTGGCAATGAATGAGGGTTTCAACACAGCAACGAGGCCGACAAGCAGCACTAAGGTGGGAAAGACCCACCACACAATGCCAATATTAGCAAAACGCCGTGCGACGGTGAGGTTGAAAAACTGTGTGAGCGCCCCTAAGATGAGCATTGCCGCCAAGACATACATGAGACCGTTGACAAAGCTGTTGGGGAAGAGGGCCAGCACACCGCCCAGAATGATGCTTCCCAGCCCCACAATGGGGAATGGCGGCGCCGGCACATTGATGAGACGGCCTTGGGCATCGTAAATGTCCATGCTGCTGTCTGTGTTTCTACGCTTGGAAGCAAACCACGACGTGATACTAATGATGCCGCTCACAAGGAAGATAGCACCAACGACAACCGTGATCCACGTCACTGTCTGCTCACGGTATTTGACTAACAACGCGCCGATGGCGATCGCACATACGGCGCGGAAAATGCTACTGCGAAAGGGTTTCATAGTTTATGCTATAGCCTTTTATCAAATTCACTCTTCATATTGCAAAGATAGGCTTTTTTCCCTGAACAATGGACGAAACAATGTTATTTTTTGTAATTTTGCACCTCGATTATAACGATTTGGCAGCATGACTAAATTATATCTTGTGCGCCACGGCGAGACTGTGGCTAATGCCGCCCAGATCCTGCAGGGCTGGCAGGGCGGTGAACTCAATGAGACAGGTAAGGCACAAGCCCGTGAAGTAGCAGGGAAAATGAAAGACAAACCGATTGATGCCTTTGTAGCCAGCGATCTGCACAGAGCTATCCAGACTTGTATCATCATTGCCGCAGCGCACGGAGTGGCGAAGGACGACATCACTACTACCCCACTGTTACGCGAACGTGACTGGGGATCGTTCACAGGCAAGTTTATTCCCGACCTGGAGCATACGGAATGGCCCGACGACGTGGAGAGCCTGGAGCATATGAAAAGCCGCGCACAGAACTTTCTCACCTGGATCAAAACGACCTATCCCGACAAAGTAGTGCTCGCTGTAGGCCACGGCATCATCAACAAAGCCATCCAGAGCGTCTATTTCAAGAAGCCAATGAATGAGATTCAAAAGATGCGCAATGCCGAGATTCGCGTGCTGATGCTCTGAATAGGCCACGAAACGATTGTCATAAAAGGCAGAAGCCCCACATTCTCACGAATGCAAGGCTTCTGTCAGATGCCGTTCTTAATCGCAAAGATTAAGAATCATCTTTTATCATAAAAGTGTATATTATTGTAAGAGAGATTATGCTTTCTTTATGATTACAGCAATGACTTGATGTCGCTCATTGGGCGTTTCTGCTGTGTGCCGTCGGGCATGGTCACCATGAAGTAGTCGTAACGTGACTGTCCGTCTTTATAGGCCATGACGGCAACGCCGCCGTCGCGCATCTGCAGGGTGAAGTATCCGTTGCGCTTGCCGTTGACATAAGTGCCGTGCAGTTTCTCCTTGCCGTTCTGATAGTAAGTTGTCACCTCGCCATTGAGCACGGTGTTCTTGTCGTTGCTCAGGTCAACGAAGTTGTATCCGCCTTCAGCACGGAGCTTTCCGTTCATGTAATAGTCCTGGAACACATCTTCTTTGGCGAGACCGTTGCTTTGTGTCTTCAGCAAACGATAATAGGCTGCCTGCCGTGCATCGTTAACGCTCCGCTGGTTGGCGTCATAGTAGATGGTGTCACCCACCACTTTGGCATTCTCACTGACACGGCTGCGTCCAAAACTTACAATTGTCATCAGCAACATGGCTGACATCAAAATGATCTTCTTCATAAGGTTTACTCCTTCCAGATTATAATTGTTTTTCTTTATTTCGGTGCAAAGGTACGCATTTCTTATGTGGTTTGTTCTTTTCCTTAACGTTATTTTATAATTATTTTTCGACATCATTAAACTGTTGGCTCATAGACTTCTTTTCATGCAAAAACAATATTTTGTGCCCTCTTAACTTACAGTTTGTAAAGTCGACATTAGTATCTTTCTCTATATTACCGCCATTCAGCTTACCATTTGTCAGAAACTACAGAGCCTGTTGTGAACGGTCCATAACGTCCTCTTACAGTAGGCTTCTCACTTTATGACACTATTGTAAATAAAACTTATCGTATATCATTATTGATATAAATCAATAATAATAAGTTTCATTCTGAAAGTAACAATTCCTAAAAACCACTAATCTACTATGATTTATATGTAAAAGAGACCTAATTAGGGCTGATAAGTAATGGGCATATAGAGTCTTACTGCCACATTGTTACCATTCATCTTCCCCGGTACAAAGTCCGGCAAACCTTTGATAGTCATGGCGGCATGGCGGTCGAGAACAGGATTGATGGGCTTGAGCACGCACACATCTCGCACTCTCCCATTCTTGTCAACCACAAAGCTCGTGTATTCTTTCACCGTCCCGCTCAACATCACTTCTGGTTTGGATGCATAACTCATGTATTGTTTGAAAGCCTCACTTCCTCCTTTGAAGGTCGGCATCTGTTCCACATTATTATATATAGAGTCTCCATCTATCGTTAATGGCTGTGTAATTGCTTTCGGCACGATGGCCTCGGCCTTCTTCATAAAGAGTCTTTTTCCTTGTCTCGAAAGCGCGTAGGCATACGTATCCAACGGCATAGAAGCGGTGTAGATCCTGCTATTGCTGCCAACAAAGGCGCGGACAAGGTAATTGAGGCTTCTACCGTCAACCCAAACGCCCTCAACTTCACAGCCAGTCATCGTATTGAAGAAATTGTCATCGAGCGGCGCAAACAGATGGTCGTAAAAGTCCTGCGGCTCATTACGGGTGACGACACTGGAACTGATGAGGTCTTTTACATTGGAGAGGGTCCTTCTGGAAAGGTCATAGACCACGACATGCTCTCCTGAAGACGCTTTGTTGCTTGACAACTTACCGGGCTCAACGTTGAGACTGAGATAATAGGCTATCCAGTGATTGGGCTCGTATCCCACTATACGGGCCGTGGCTGTGACATAGCAGAAGCGTCGGTCGTCAGGAATGGTCTTCATCATGCTGCTCACAGGTGCACCGTAACTTTGATGGAGAGTTACCAGCAACGAGTCATAGTCTGCGGTCGCGATGCCGGTTAGCTCGCTGCTGATGTAGCGTTTGAGTTCGGGAACATTACTGAATCCGGCAACCTCAGGCCATTCAATATCATAATCTACAACATTGTAATCAGAGTCCTTCTGCAAGAAAAGGTGCTCCTTCTCATATTTGACGCTATACGATACCACCCTGGTGTCTACGGTCTGTGCCTTTCCTGCGAGAAGCGGCAGAAAGAGGACAGCGATAGTTAGAATCTTTTTCATTGCCTCGAAGCGATTAATTCAAGTATAGAGTCCGCCGTTGACGTTGATGACTTCTCCCGTGATGTAGGAGGCTGCAGGTGAGACCAGAAAAGCCACCACCTCAGCAATCTCCTCGGGTTTGGCAAAACGCCGCATGGGGATCTGTCTTTTCAGCTCGTCTTCATTAAGGTCACAGGTCATGTCCGTTTCCACAAAGCCAGGCGCTACGGCGTTGACCGTGATGTTTCGCGGTGCCACTTCAATGGCGAGCGCCTTTGTGGCACCTATCAGACCGGCCTTGGCGGCACTGTAGTTGGCTTGTCCGGGTAGTCCCTTGACCCCTGAGAGCGATGCCATATTCACGATTCTGCCTCCGCGGTGCCGTGGCATCATGTGTTTAAGCACGCGGCGGGTGAGATAAAAGAAACCGTTGAGGGTCGTGTCGACTACACTGTGCCATTCTTCATCGCTCATCATGAACATCACACTGTCGTGGCGAATGCCGGCGTTGTTGACGAGAACGGAGATCCAATCGTCAGGGTGTGCGGCCTCCCAGGCATCCATGGCCCTATCGACTTCAGCCTCATTGGCTACGTCGAAAGCTAAGAGTTCGGCAGGTGTACCAGTAGCTTCCACGAGTCTTTTCACCTCCAAGGCTTTTGCTTCATTGGTACGATAATTGATGATAACGGGCTGTCCCGTCTTTGCCAGGAGCAGGGCAATGGCTCTCCCAATGCCCCGCGATGCCCCTGTGACAAGTGTATATTTCATTTATATGAATTTAGAATCAAAATCATTCAGGTTCTTGATGCCCGATGGCGAGATCGTCTTCGATGGACACGAGGGCAGACACGATGCATGTAGCCATCACCGCGACAAGTGTCAGAAAGAAGAATCGACGGTATCCGAGTATTTCCTCCAGTCCGCCGGCGACGAGTCCAGGGAGCATCAACGAAAGAGTCATCAACGCTGAGGCAATGGCATAGTGAGAAGTACGGAACTCACCGCGGTTATAATAGATGAGGAACATCATATACGCCGTGAGCCCGAATCCTGTTCCCAACTGTTCGATGAACACGGCCGCAGAGATCAGCGCCAGGCTCTGTGGCAATAAATAAGCCAGAACCAAGTAGATAAAGGGAGGCAACGCATAGGCAACGACCATGGGCGGTATCCATCGTCTGAGCCCGCCTCGGCTGATAACGATGCCCCCTGCAATGGACCCGATGATGACACCAACCATTCCGACAGTACCCTGAACAAGTCCATACTCTTGCGGCGCTAAGCCAAGACCGCCGTTGTGGGTAGCATCGATGAGGAAGAGAAGGCTCACCTTGGACAGCAATGCCTCAGGCAGGCGGAAAAGCAGGATGAAACACAGTGCCACTACGATGTGAGGCTTGCGAAGGAAGGTGCGGAAAGTGAGGGCAAAGCCGCTCAGAATGGAATGCGCACTGACGTAAGGATGCTGCTTGTCGTTATGGGCGCGGGGCAAAGTCTGACAGTGCCAGAGCCAGAGAGCTAAGAAGACGCCGGCAAGTCCATAAAAGGTGAGGCTCCAGGAATAACTGATAGAGCCTCTGAAGACAACCTGCAGGTTGCCGGCCACCATCACCAGCACGCCTTGACCGAAGATAGTAGCCAGTCGGTCAGCCATTTGCCGGATGCCCATGAACCATGCCTGCTGACGCTCATTGAGGGCTAAAAGGTAAAAGCCGTCGGCAGCGACGCAATGGGATGCGCCCGTGAAGGCGGCCACCCAAAAGAAGAACAGGGTGCCCTGAAACCAGAATGACGCCGGGATAGTGAAGGCGACGCCTCCGAAAGCGGCGCCAAGCAGTATCTCCGTAAGCTGCACCCACCATCGTTTTGTCTTGATGAGGTCGATAAAAGGGCTCCAGACAGGCTTGAGTACCCAAGGAAGGTACAGCCATGAGGTGTAAAAGGTGATGGCTGAATTGGAGAGTCCCATCTGCTTGTAAAAGATAAGCGAGACCACCATGACGGCAACGGGGGGCAGACCATCGGCAAACGATAGTGAGGGCACCCAAAGCCAAGGACTTCGACGCTTGTTTCCGGATGTGTTTATATGATGGTTGACGTTTACCATGCCGTTTCTATTTTTGTGTTAGGGTAATAGTGCCGGAGAATATCATCGTAGGCGTATCCCTTGTCACCCATCACGGCAGCACCTATCTGGCACAGTCCTACACCGTGTCCCCATCCTGCACCATCCAGCCGGAAGCCTGAGGGAATGGTCTTGCCGTCACGTAGAGGGCCGGAGACCGTCGTTACGACAAACGCGGAACTCAGCAGATGGCTCTCTGAGAGTATCCGTCTAATCTCCAATTCCTTGCCTACAATGACAGACTGACGGGTGCCTATTATCTCCAACTCGTAAATGCGCCCGCTTTTTCCGCGCTTCAGAGGAATGATCTGAAGGATGTCACCCAAGTCCATATCGAGTTTCTTTCTGATGAGAGCCGACAGCTCCTGTTGCGTGTAGACTACGTGCCAGCGATAAAAGTCGGTTGTCTCCTGGTCATAACCGTTGAGTACCTGCCCAAGGATGCGCTTGTCCTGAGTATTGCAGAAGCTCTCAGGCGAAGAGAGAATCCATTTTCTTGCATTGTCTTCATTGGTGAGATCGGGGATCTTTTCCGAAGGCGTGTCGCCGAGGGCCCGCAGATAGGGCTTAGGCCTGTCGTCCCAACAATACTGATATTCTTCCAGTGCGCCACCACAACATTTTGAGAAACGGGTATCGCATATCTCTCCATTGAACACCAGAATCTGCCCATGAGTGCGGTCAATGGCTTCCTTGACGTGGGGCGATGTCGCTTTCGTGATACCCTGATAGCGCTGGCAATGGTCGTCGGCACAAACGTCAAAAAGCGTATGGTTAGTGTGGTCATACCATTTGATGATGCGCTTTGTCGCTGCCTCTGCCACACGGCTGGGGGCTATCTGACTGGCAGAAACGGACACGTTCGCGGCCTTTGCAGGATCCCCATGTATCTGTGCCAACAGCCATGACCGCGAGATCACGGCATGTGCCATAAGGAGTGGTAGGTTGGATGTGGCGCTCATCTCGCTGGAGATGACACTTTCCAGGTATTGCTCCACCTGAATTATATTGACGGCCCAAAGCTTTCCTTTGTCGGCGATCAACTTCAGCGCGCCGCGAAAAGTCTGTGTCTCTTTCCG
This sequence comes from Hallella multisaccharivorax DSM 17128, assembly GCF_000218235.1. Taxonomy (GTDB): domain Bacteria; phylum Bacteroidota; class Bacteroidia; order Bacteroidales; family Bacteroidaceae; genus Prevotella; species Prevotella multisaccharivorax. The sequence continues at coordinate 2,414,552 of NZ_GL945017.1, forward strand.
CTCCCAATGGAAGTTCACGCCGATGGTAACGTCATGGAGAGAGAAGGAGGACTCCTCGCCGGCAGGCGAGAAAAGCAAGCATGTATAAGCTTCTCCGTTGAGATGGATGAGCCCGTGCGCCACAGTCGCCTCAAGATCTCCCGTCATGGGAGTGCCATTGAGCGTGTAGGGACCGTTAAGACTGAAGCTTATCGTGTGCCCGCCGACTATTCCCACGTGAACGACAGGCTCTGTCAAAGGATTGGGCTTATGTAAGACTGCATTTGACATGAAAGGCAAGATGAACGAAATGTGTTTCATGCAAAGGTAGCTATTTTTATGCTACACATTACTAATAATGTCCTAAAAAAACTTGAAAACGCTTTTCTTATCTCAAAAGATTGCTCTTTTTTTGCTGAACAGATGGATAATTGCTAAATTTGCATCGGTTATCTGCCATTTTTAGTGAATAATCATCATTTAATAATCTTTATCTTTTTTATATAGAACCATGCTGAAATCTACTCTTCTCCTTTCCGTGGCATTGGCGGGAAGCCTTCATGTAAACGGTCAGAAAGCTCCGGCTCCTCTTGCCCCTTTGCCTACACCGGCTCAAGTAGAGCAAATGAAAATGGAGACCTATGCTTTTATTCATTTCACCACCAACACGTTTCTGAACCTTGAATGGGGCTATGGCGACGCTGCTCCTTCGGTGTTCAATCCCGACACACTCGATTGCGGGCAGTGGGTCAAAACGCTTCTCCAAGGTGGTCTGAAGGGTATCATCTTCACCGCCAAGCACCATGACGGCTTCTGTTTGTGGCCCACCAAATACACGGATTATTCCATCTCGGCCTCCCCCTATCGTCATGGCAAGGGCGACGCTGTGGGCGAACTGGCAGCCGAGTGCCGCAAGCAGGGGATGGAGTTTGGCATTTATCTCTCACCGTGGGACCGCCACCAAGCCAGCTATGGCACGCCGGAATACGTTGATTATTATAAGAAGCAGCTCAGAGAGCTCCTCACGCAATACGGTCCCTTCTTTGAAGTATGGTTCGACGGTGCCAATGGCGGCGACGGCTATTATGGCGGCGCACGGGAGAAGCGCACGATAGACAAGGTCCATTATTACAATTTCCCAGCACTTTTCAAGATGCTGAATGACGCCGACCCCAAGTGCATCATTCACACCGATGGCGGTCCTGGAAGCCGGTGGATCGGCAACGAGAATGGCGTGGCGGGAGAGACTGACTGGGCTTTCCTCACCGACAAGCACATGATTCCTGCCGGAGTTGAAGATCATGAGCGTGTGTTGGGACAAGGCGATGCCGACGGCTCTCACTGGGTGCACGGCGAGGCCGATGTGTCCATCCGGCGGCCCAATTGGTTTTGGAGTACCACCAATGACAAGCTGGTATTGTCGCCTGAACAGCTTGTCGACCTTTATTTCAAGAGCGTGGGCCGCAATGCCACGTTGTTGCTGAATGTACCGGTCAACATCCATGGCAAAATCGCGAAGAAGGACTCTTTGGCTCTTGTCGGCTACCGCGAGATTATCGACAAGACCTTTGCTGTCAACCTCCTGACGAAGGCAAAGGTTACCGCAAGCACGACTCGTGGCAAAGCATTCAGACCGGCCAACGTGGTAGACGGGAAGTACGATTCATACTGGGCCACGGGCGATGGCGTCAACAAGGGCTCCCTGACCTTCCGTTTACGGCAGCCGCAGACCTTCAATTGCCTCATGCTTCAAGAGTATATTCCCCTGGGCCAGCGCGTGAAACGCTTCAGGGTGGAATATCTTGACCGCAGTGGTAAATGGCAGACCATCGATGCGGGCCAGACCACAACGGTGGGCTATAAGCGGTTACTCAGGTTCCGCCCCGTCAGCACCTCGCAAGTGCGTGTCAAGTTCCTGGACGCGCGCGGCCCGTTGTGTATCAATGCTGTGGGTGCTTACCGTCTGCCCATCAACAAGAATTAATTAATCGACATTTTATTATACTTTCAATAACACTTTTGCGACATTTTTCAGCGAAAGCGGGGAAAAAGTTTGTAACTTTGCACATGTAACACCGTACATATTGTACTTACATGGACAAGAAAATACTTTTAGGCCTGACGCTTGACGAGCTGAAAGATGTTGCAAAAAGTCTTGGCATGCCCGCCTTTACGGGTTCTCAGATTGCCAAATGGCTCTACGAGCGACACGTAGCCTCCATCGATGAGATGACCAATCTGTCCAAGCAGAACCGTCAGCTCCTCTCCGAACAATATGATATAGGCTGCATGGTACCCATTGACGCGCAGCGGTCGAAAGACGGTACCGTCAAATACCTTTTCCCTGTGCGGACAACAGACGGCGACATGGCGCGCCAACGGTTTGTCGAGACGGTCTATATCCCCGAGGAAAGCGGTCATGCCACTCTTTGTGTCTCATGCGAGGTGGGATGCAAAATGAACTGTCTTTTCTGCCAGACAGGGAAGCAGGGATTTCATGGCTACCTCACCACAGCCGACATTCTCAACCAGATTTACAGTTTGCCTGAAGCGGGCAACCTCACCAATATCGTTTACATGGGGCAGGGAGAGCCGATGGACAACCTCGACAACGTGTTGCGCTCCACGCAGATTCTCACTGCACCTTATGGGTGGGCATGGAGCCCGAAGCGCATCACGGTGAGTTCTGTGGGGCTCAAGGACAAGTTGAAACGTTTCCTCGAAGAGAGCAATTGCCAGGTCGCCATCAGTCTGCACTCTCCGCTGCATGAGCAGCGCGAACAGCTCATGCCGGCCGAGAAAGGCATGGCTATCAGTGAGGTGGTGGACCTGTTGCACAACTACGACTTCGCCCACCAGCGGCGACTCACCTTCGAATACATTGTTTTCGGGGGCCTCAATGACAGCAAAGCCCATGCCGAGGCTATCTGTAGGCTGCTGAAAGGGCTGGATTGCCGCATCAATCTCATTCGTTTCCATCAGATCCCCAATGTCCCTTTGCGCGGGGCCACTGAAGAGAAGATGCTGTCGTTCAGGGATTATCTCACGGCGCATGGGCTTTACTGTACCATCCGTGCGAGTCGGGGCGAAGACATCGAGGCTGCCTGCGGGCTGCTGAGCACAAAGCGCTTTGATGCGCTGCGTTGACGCCTTGCCGTGGCCGTGCCTTAGTGGTGGCCACCATCTGCAAAAAGCAATGAATGGTATGACAATACGTGATGCGATACTTAAGGGTTGGCGGCCGGCACACAGGCACGGCCACAGTACAGTCGTGTTGTGCATCCTCTTGCTCTGCTCTTCCTGCGGCCGCAATGGCAGCATGCTGCCTCCCTCGGGTGGCAAGCTCTTTGAGACGCTCCTCGTGGGCGACAGCGGCGGCATCATCAGCAGCGCTCTGCAGACCGACGTGCCGGGACTGCCGCAGAGCGAGCCACAGTGGGACGTGTCGTCAGTCCGTGCTTCGGCTTTCGACGCATCACTGAAGGTAGCGCGCAACATCGTTGTCGTGAAGACCTCACCGGCGTTGTACAGCAGCGTGCGGGTGCGTTATGAGCGCAACGTGTGGGCGGATCCACAGCTGGTAGTTACCGTCACGGCACCGACAGCGAGGATGATCGGCGACAGCATCAGCAGCGTGGCACCGACCCTGCTGCGCCTGCTTGGCAGGGCAGAGATGAGGAGGGCCCTGTCCTTGCTCCGGACGCATCGCAATGTGAAAGCGGAGCGAATGGTGGACAGCATGTTCCACATCCGCATGTGGATACCATTGGATATGACAGCATGCCGGAAAGGAAAGGACTTCCTATGGCTGAGCAACAACTCGCCAACGGTCATGAACAACCTCGTCGTCTATCGTACGCCATCCCGGGCCGACTTCATCGCATGCCGCGACAGTGCCTTGGGCAGGAACATCAAGGGTGAGACGGATCGCATGCAGATGACAACGGTAGCCCCGACCGTGATGCAGAACAAAGGTGCCACGTTCTTCCGCGGACTGTGGGAGATGGAGGGCGACAACATGGGCGGTCCATTCGTCAGCAGGCGGGTGCCGGAAGCTCACGGCAAGGGCAATGTCATCCTGGAAGGCTTCGTCTTTGCCCCGGCAAAAAACAAGCGCAATGCCATCCGGCAATTAGAGGCGGCCCTGTATTCGGCCAATAGAAAAGAAACAAAAAGGAATAAGTAAATCATCATAAGATTCAACAATAAACACCCATGGACAATAAGAAAATACGTGTGGCATTAACCCACGGCGACACCAACGGCATAGGCTACGAGCTCATCTTCAAGGCTTTCGAGTCTTCGATGATGTTTGACATCTGTACACCTGTCATCTATGGTTCACCCAAGATAGCTACTTATCATTGCGACGCGCTTGGCATCGACAAGAAAATGTTCAGCATCATCTCCAACGCTTCCGAAGCCAAAGACAACCGCATCAACCTTCTCATGGCATTTAACGAGGACATCAAGGTCGACCTTGGCATGCCGTCACAGGACGCGAGCCGTGCAGCCATCAAAAGCCTTGACCGTGCCATCACCGACTATAAGGAAGGCCTTTTCGACGTCCTCGTCACCGCACCAGTGGAGGAAGACAACATGCATGTTGACGGGTTCAACTTTCCCTGCAATGAGAGATTCATTGAGAGCTGTGTCTCCGGCAACAAGAAAGGCCTTGACATCCTGGTGAGCAACTCCCTGCGCCTGTCATCTCTCACGGGCGACATCGCCCTGCGCGACGTCCCTGCAGCCATCACGACGGCATGCGTCATAGAGAAAGTGGCCATGCTCTACACCGCCCTGCGCCGCGATTTCTGCATTGAGAGCCCGCGCATTGCCGTGCTGGCGCTCAATCCCAACGACTCAGAGGCCCACCCAGGAAAGGAAGAGCAAGAGATCATCACGCCGGCATTGCAGAAGCTTTCCGACACAGGCGTCTGTGTCTTCGGCCCTTATCAGAGTGAACGGTTCTTTGCCAATGGCGACTTCATGGCCTTCGATGCCGTCCTCTCCATGTATGAAGACCAGGGACGCGCGCCCCTGAAGGCTCTCAACCCTGACGGCAACGTGCATTACTTAGCAGGACTTCCCATCATCAGCACGTCACCCGATGTCACCCCACGATACGACATTGCAGGAAAAGGAAAGGCCGATGCACAGGCTATGAGAAACGCCATCTACCTTGCCGTGGACTGTTTCCGGAGACGCACTGCCTTTGATGCGCCTTACGCCAACCCCTTGCAGAAGATCTATAAGGAGCGCAAGGACGAGAGCGAGAAAGTGAGATTTGCCATCCCCAAGAAGCGGGCACCTCACAAAGACGCGGGTAAGAGAGAGGAGAATGACAGCAGCGCACAGTCTGCCGCCACTACGCATACAGAAACGACAGCGTGAAGAAAAAATACCAGAACGCGTTTTTCATCTTCGGCGTCGTAGTGCTCGCCGTCATGGTGACGCAGCTCGATTTCGCCCAGGTGTGGCAGGGATTGAGCCATGCCGGCTACTGGTTTCTCGTCGTCATGGCACTGTGGGCGGCACTGTATGTGCTCAACACCACCTCCTGGTTCATGATTATCAAAGGCGTGTGTCAGCATTCTGATGACAGTCTTCCCAAGGTCAATGCCCGTCACCCTGTCTCCCTGCTGTGGCTCTACAAAGTGACGGTGTCCGGCTTCGCGCTCAACTATGCCACCCCTGGCGGCCTCATGGGTGGCGAGCCTTACCGCATCATGGAGCTTGCACCGAAGATAGGCACCGAGCGCGCTTCCTCATCGGTCATCCTCTACGCCATGACCCACATCTTCAGCCATTTCTGGTTTTGGCTGCTCTCTCTGTTGCTGCTCTTAGTCACCCATCCGATAGGCGTGGCGCTGTGGCCTCTGGTGGCGGCTACGGCGGTTTTCTGTGGGTTAGGCATCTGGTTTTTCATGACAGGCTACCGCAAGGGAATGGCCAACAGGCTGATGAACTTTCTCCGGCATATCCCTTTCGTCAGCCGCTGGGCACGCCCGTTTATCGACCGGCACAGGACACAGCTCGACACCATCGACCAGCAGATAGCGGCCCTGCACCGGCAGACACCTGTCTTTTTCGTATCCTCCGTACTCCTGGAACTCGCTTGCCGCGTGCTCTCGGCATTGGAGATTTTCTTCATCCTGCTGGTTCTCATGCCCTCGCCAAGCTTCCCCGACTGCGTCCTCATCCTTGCCTTTACCTCTCTTTTTGCCAATCTTCTTTTCTTTCTTCCTCTACAGCTTGGCGGCCGTGAAGGCGGTTTCCTCATGTCGTCCACAGCACTGGGGCTGTCGGCCTCCGCCGGCATCTTCGTGGCACTCATCGTGCGTCTCCGCGAGTTGTTGTGGGTCGGCATTGGCCTGTTGCTCATCAAGATTGAGAAAAAAGAGGCAAAGCCACAGCCGTAACTCCCGATGGCTTTCCGAAGCTCCATGGGAGAGAAAACGGCTCTGTGTCACGCTCCACAATCCTGACTATATTGCCTGCTTCGCGATGACGGCATAAAGGCGTTGCGTCTACACCGTAAAGGCAACGCGTCTACGGCGTAAAGGCAACGCGTCTACGGCGTAAAGGCAATGCGATTACACTGTAAAGGCAACTGGACTTTGATAAAAATCTGCACTGAAATACTTTCGTATAGTTATTAAATACATAGGCTACTCGCCTGTTCCTTCTTTGCGTTACGATCATTGATTGGGTCGGGGGCAAGGGTGTGAATAGGGCTAAGATTCTGAAAAGGACGAAAAATAATCTGTCAGAATTGCAGCCGTTACGGAAAAAAGATGTAATTTTGTCACCCAATGAACACAACAGAACTGCAAAGAATCAAACAACGCTATAACATCGTGGGTAACTGCGAGGAGCTGAACCATGCCCTTGACGTGGCACTGCAGGTGGCACCAACCGACCTGAGCGTGCTCATCGTCGGTGAGAGCGGCGTGGGTAAGGAGATCATCCCGCGTGTCATCCACGACAATTCGCCCCGGCGAAGGGAGAAATACTTTGCCATCAACTGCGGCTCCATCCCTGAGGGCACCATTGACAGTGAGCTCTTCGGCCACGAGAAAGGCGCTTATACGGGGGCTATCGGTGAGGCCGACGGCTATTTTGGTGTCGCCAACAAAGGCACGATCTTCCTCGACGAAGTGGGTGAGCTGCCCATGGCCACGCAGGCCAGGCTGCTCCGTGTCTTAGAGACAGGCGAGTATATCCGTGTGGGAGGCCAGGAAATCCGGAAGACCGATGTGCGCATCGTGGCGGCAACGAATGTCAACATGCGCAAGGCCATCTCGGAGGGGCGCTTCCGTGAGGATCTCTATTACCGCCTCAACACCATCCCTATCCAGATGCCGCCGCTGCGGGCCCGTGGCGAAGACATTCTGTTGCTCTTCCGCCTCTTCGCCATGCAGATGGCAGAGAAATACCGGTTGCCAAAGATCACGCTCAGCGATGACGCCAAACAGCTCATGCTGCGATATAAATGGCCGGGCAACGTCAGGCAGCTGAAGAATATTACTGAGCAAATGTCGGTGCTCTCCGAGAAACGTGAGATCAGCGCCGAAGACCTCAAGCGTTTCATCCCCGAAGATCCTGACTCTACAGAGCTTGCCACTATCAATAAACCCGGGCAGCACTCGTATGAGAGTGAGCGCGAGATTCTCTATAAAATCCTTTACGAGTTGCGTGGCAATATCTCCGACCTGCGGCGCGACCTCACAGGGATGCGCAAGCAGATTGATGAGGAGCGCGAGCTCAGGCAGGCGGGCATTAACCACGGCATGATAGGCGAAGAACCGCATATGCCGGCTGTCGTGGGCAGCAACTATGCTCAGAGCCGTCCGTTCGACCAAACGTCGGCAATGGATGCTGTGGCGGAGGAAATCAAGGCCGAAGAGCCGGAGAGCCTCAACCTCAACGACCTCAGCCGGCAGATGCTTGAAAAGGCATTGGAGAGAAACAATGGCAACAGAAAGAAAGCGGCGCAGGAGCTTGGCATCTCCGACCGGACACTGTACAGAAGAATTAAGCAATATGGCCTCGATAAGAAAGATTAACGTCTCTGTGCTCCTCATGCTCGCCATTGCCCTACTCACGGCATGCAGCGTGAAGTACGGCTTCAACGGAGCCAGCATCGACTATACGAAGACAAAGACCATCCAGATTGCCGATTTCCCTATCCGCTCCAGCTACGTGTGGGGACCGATGGGGCCGATGTTCAACAATGAGCTCAAGGATGTCTTTGCCAATCATACGCGTCTGCGGCAAGTTAAGCGCAATGGTGATCTTGTCATAGAGGGCGAGATCACCCAGTACTCACAGCGCAACAAAGCGGTGTCGAGCGAGGGCTACTCTGCCCAGACCGAACTGTCCATGACCGTCAACGTGCGATTTACCAATAATATCAACCACAAGGAAGACTTTGAGAAACAGTTCACCTCCACCAAGACCTATGAAACCACGCAGAGCCTGGCCAGTGTGCAAGAGGAACTCGTCACGCAGATGGTCAAAGACCTCACTGATCAAATATTCAACGCAACGGTTGCCAACTGGTAATCCTCCCCACTATCGGCAAGAATGGATATAGCGCATCTCATACATCACCCTGAACAACTCGACCGCGACACGCTCTATGAGCTTCGCGGACTATTGGCGTTGTACCCTTATTTCCAGTCGGCAAGACTGCTCCTCTTGCAGAACCTCTTTCTCCTGCACGACCCGACCTTCAATGAGGAATTGCGACAGGCGGCACTCTACATCACCGACCGCCGCGTGATTTTCGACTTAGTGGAAGCCGGACACTATCAGCTACCGAAAGCGCGGAAGGAGCCAAAGGCTGCGGATACGGATAAATTGCTGCACGAAGACCGGACCATCTCGCTCATCGACGACTTTCTCGACTCCATCCCAGAAGAAGACCGTCCCGACAAGCAGAAGCGGAAACGGAAGCCCACACCTGCAGACGCCGCTATCGATTACGTCTCCTATCTCCTCGAAACAGAAGATGAGGAGGAGCGGAATGAGGAGAGAAGAGCTCCACAGATGAAAGGGCAAAGCCTGATAGATGACTTTATCAACCATGAGAATGGTAAAATAAAACTCAAGGAAGAACCGGAGTATAAACCCATCATAGAAGAAGATAACGCTGAGACGGGAAACCATGAAGGCGAGAGCTATTTTACGGAGACTTTGGCCAAGATCTATATCAAACAAGGCAGATATGAGAAGGCTTTAGAAATTATTCAACGATTAAATTTGAATTATCCGAAAAAAAATACTTACTTTGCAGACCAAATACGTTTCCTTGAGAAACTTATACTCAATGACAAAAATAAAAAACAATAATAAGTAAAGAAAAATGTACACATTATTTATCGTACTCATTGTACTGGTGTCTCTACTGATGATCTTCATCGTGCTCATCCAGGAGTCGAAAGGTGGAGGTCTTGCCAGTAATTTCTCGTCTACCAACGCAATCATGGGCGTGCGTAAGACCACCGACTTCATCGAGAAAGCCACATGGGGGCTTGCTGCTGCGATGGTGGTTTTCAGCATTGTCTGTGCCTATACGGCTCCACAGGCCGCGACCAGCGAGAGCGTGCTTGAGCGCTCTGCCACTAAGACGCAGTCCACTAATGCGGCCAACACGCAGGGCTTCGGCGCCGGTCAGGCTCCCGCGCAGGGCCAGCAAGGTCAGCAGACTCCCGCGCAGGAAGCACAGAAGGCACCGACAGTACCGGCTGCTCCTGCTAAATAATCAATATATTTTTAAGAAACAGAAAAGAGGATATCCCGTGAGGGTATCCCTTTTGCGTTTCCATTGAGACAGCATGCAGAGCCGGTCGTCATACGAAGACTTATTCAAGCGTACCTATCCGAAACTCTTCTTTTACGTTAAAGGCATTGTAGGAAACGATGCCGATGCTGAAGATGCGGTAGAAGAAGTGTTTGCTGACCTTTGGCGCAGACGCGATGAGGTGGAGTGGTGCGACAAACTGGAAGCCTACCTCTATCGGGCTGTCCTCTCACGGGCCATCAACATCTTGCACAAGGCGAACCATAGTGAGGAGCAGCTGTCCTTGCTCATTGCCATCAACGACCGGCGAATGGCCTATCTGGAGAGTGAATGGGGCAACCCACAGCATGATGTCGAGATGGCTGACATTCGCCAGGCCATCGAAGAGGCTGTCATGGAGCTTCCTGAGAGGTGCCGGCAGGTGTTCCAAATGAGTTATATCGACGGCCTGGGCCATCAGGAGATCGCGGGGAAGTTAGGGATCTCTGTGCGCACAGTGGAGGTACATATTTATAATGCCCTTCGCATGCTGCGTAAAAAGCTGGACGGAAAGAGAAACTTATTGAGCATTATTTTGTGTTGCTTATAAGTAGTTAGACGCTCTCAGTTGTTTTAGAATTATACGGACAAGCCATATCATCATCACCGCAATTCAAAGAGTTGTGATATTATCATGGAGTTGAACGATGAAATACTGATCAGATTCCTCAACGGAGCATGCGACACGGAGGAGCTTCAAGCAGTGACCGACTGGTTGGCTGCAGACTTGTCCCATGCCTATGCGCTGTTCCATCTGGAGTCAGTTTGCCGCTCTGCGGAAGCCTCTACCATGAGCTCCCGCGAGGTATCGCTACGTCTCCGCTCCCTGATGCGGCGCCTTGAGGCAGAAGACTTGAGAAGGCAACGCGCCATCACCCGCCGTCGTTGGTGGCGTTGGGCGGCTGTCGTGGCCGGAGTTATCTTCTTAGGTGCCTTGGGCTTTTGGCTTTCAGGTTCTAACAGTCCACTTCATGCGTCCGATATGCTTATCGCCAGAACAACTGGTGACAAGCCACGTGTCGTCCGTTTGGCAGACGGCAGCGCTGTATGGCTCAAGGCCGGTTCCGAATTGCGATACCCACACAGATTCAGTCAGAAGGAACGGCGGGTAGAGTTGCAGGGCGAGGCTTATTTCGAAGTGACAAAAAACCGGTATCAGCCTTTCGTGGTTTCCGGCAAAGCCGTAGACGTGAAGGTATTGGGAACAAAGTTCGTCTTCTCCATTAATGGCAATGGGCATTTGGCAACAGTAAGCCTCATTGAGGGATCTGTAGAAGTGAGAGATGTGAAGCGTGATGCCCGGCTCCTGCTCAAGCCCCGTCAGCGCGTCACGCTCAATACGGTAACGGGCCAACAGCGGGTGGAAAATATGGATACTCGTCTGGCTGCAGCCTGGCACAACAATCTGATACCTTTTACCAATGCCAATGTCAAAGACATAGCCCACACACTGGAGCAACTCTATGGCGTGAAAGTGAACGTGTCTGATAACGTTGACCTTACGCAAACATTTTCCGGTGCCGTCTTTCTTGCCCCAAATATCGATTCGGTATTGTCGCTCATCAGGTCGACCGTACCCATCAACTACCACCGTCGTGGCAGCGAAGTGTGGATCACATCGGATTGATCCACTGCCTGCAGCCTTATACTGTTAAGATTTCAGCTTGTGAATAGAGATAATGATTTGGCAATAGTCCCAACTTCTGCATTATACACAATGTTTACTTGTCAAACAATTGAACGAATTGACTCCAAACGGTGTGTAAATGCTTAATTGATTCACACACCATTTGTTAATGCAATTCAATTACTACCAAGGCTCTATGATGGTATTTTTACCATCATATTTTATTTTAATCAAATGGATGCCCATTTTTTCTGTGGGATAAATTGTCTTGTTAGCATATTCTATGGATTTAATTCGTATACAACTGCCACCCAAAATGGCAGTGTCCTTTGATGATGTGAAACTAAAGTTCACAAGCATAGGCAATTTTGTTCCTTTGATATTCATTACCAAGCCTACGGTTCCACTCCCCTCTGTTTTATCCTCATTAAACTCCATAGATTTCATCTCAGGCAAATCTACACTGAAGTTAAGCATTTTTACTCCCTCATAATCGACAATATATATTTTCGCTTTTTGCTTTGAATTCTTTCTGATAACAGAAAAAACAGAAAACTCATCATCGGCAAGCAATTCTACATTATCCATAGGCTTGCCTTGTCTATCTAATATTGAGACAAAAAGCGAGTTCCAAATAGTAGATGCAAGTTCTGGGCTGTAGTATTCTTCATCTTTTGTGCAAGAGCAAAACACAGTCGAAACAAGAAGAACACTAAAAAGCATTTTGAGGGTATTCATAATAGCTTAAATTAATAAACATTTTTGGCTGATATTTCAAATAATAAGATTTCTTGGTGTCGAGTGAAAACCAAACATCTTACTTTAAAGAATAATAAGCATGTATAAACGATTCTTGGACGAGGTCACTCACCGTGTCCTCGTCCTCTTGGGTAATCCTTGTGCAAACATTTCTCATTTTTTGAGAATAAGCTTCATAAACAGTTTTTAAAGCGTCAGCATCCCCTGCCTTAACTCTTTCTATTAGCTTTTCTATCTTCATGTTGGGTGTGCGAGATTATACACATTATATATATAAAATACGTGGAAAAGCGAAAATATTGCGTAAGAAACCGTTAAAAATGCTTATTAGGGCGTGTTTCTGCGAGGTAATGGTTTGAGAGCGTTTCTATTTCATTAATCTGTGTTTTTCGTAAATTCTCGTCTATGCCACTTAATGCCAACGACTGCCACAACCCCTTGAAACTCAAAATAAAGGCATCATTCTACTATTTTTTTTGCTTTTTTAGGCGTTCTTTTCTAAAAAAGTAGCTTTTCTTTTAAGTAGTTTTTCCTGTTGTCTTGTTAGAATAGAGAACGACGGTGGATAACCATCAAATCGTTTGCTATGCAGTTTTATTAATGTACCTAAAATAGCCTCTATGAGTCAAGTACCATTTAAAAGCAAGAGATGGGCAAAAGCGATGCTTGCCCTTCTACTGGTTTCAGCTCCGTTTCAGTGGGTTCATGCGCAGATTACGCTCAACAGCTCCAAGACCCAGTTGAGAACCATCATCCAAAAAATCAAACAGCAGACCAAGTACGAGTTCTTCCTTGATGACCGTCTGGCCAGTACCACAGTTCCGGCCATCAAGGTAAATAACGCCTCCATCCAGGAGGTGCTGTCGCGCTTGTTGGCAGGGAAAGATGTGACCTATCGCATTGAAGACGATGTAGTCTATCTTAAAAGGAAAGAGGATCGGGAGCAAGCTACACCCAAGCCCCAGCAGCCAAAAGGAAAAGCCACGGCACGCAAAGTGTCAGGGACCATCCGCGATGAGCATGGGGAACCGCTCATTGGAGCCACAGTGAGTGTGGTGGGGACCAATCAGAAAGCCATCACCGATATTGATGGTAACTATGTGATCACTACCGACAGCTCCAATCCTGTGCTTTTAGTGTCTTACATAGGCTATCAGGACAAGGAGTTGCGTGTGAGCGGTGACAATGCTGACCTGACCCTTCTTCCCGATGCCAAGTCGCTCAATGAAGTAGTTGTCACCGCCTTGGGTATCAAACGGGAGCAAAAGGCCCTGAGCTACAATGTGCAGCAGGTGAAGGGTGACGAACTGACAAAGGTGAAGAGTACCAACTTTATGAACTCGCTTTCTGGAAAGGTAGCCGGCGTCACCATCAATGCATCATCAGCAGGAGCGGGTGGCGCCACAAAGGTGGTGATGCGTGGCCCGAAGTCTATCTCACAGTCCAATGCCGCACTCTATGTTGTCGATGGCGTACCCATCAACAACACTTCTTCCGGCAGCGTTGACGGCGGCGTTTACTCTGCACAACCAGGCTCTGAAGGTATTGCCGACATCAACCCTGACGACATCGAGAGCATCAGCGTGCTCAGTGGTCCGGCTGCAGCCGCCCTCTATGGCTCAGCAGCAGCACAAGGCGTCATTATGATTACGACCAAAAAGGGAGCCGAGGGAAAGGTGAAAGTAACGATCAGCAACAGCTCACAGTTCTCCAATCCCTTTGTCATGCCGGAATTCCAAAACGAGTATGTCAACGCTCCTGGCAGCATCCTCTCCTGGGGTAATAAGGAAAAATCGGCTTTTGGAGACTATAATCCGAAGGACTTCTTCAATACCGGTACCAACATCCAGAATAATGTCTCGCTAACCACAGGCAGTAAGAACAGCCAGTTGTATCTTTCTCTTGGTACAACCAATGCCAAGGGAATCATTCCCAACAATGCTTATAACCGTTATAACGTTATGGTAAGGAATGTGACCAAGACGCTCAACGATAAGCTCACGCTGGACTTTAATTTCCAGTATGTACGTGAGAACGACCGCAACCTCATGGCCCAAGGACAGTATTTCAATCCGCTGACTTCCGTATATCTCTTCCCCCGTGGCGAGAGCTTTGACGCTATTCGCACTTACGAGCTATACGATGATACCCGTGGTATTTATACGCAGAACTGGAATTTAGGCGATGCTCTTCACATGCAAAACCCATACTGGGTAGCTTACCGCATGCCGCGCACCAACCGCAAGAACCGCTACATGGTGAATGCCTCGGCTAAATACCAGGTTTTCGACTGGCTTGACGTTACCGCCCGCATGCGTTGGGATGACGCCATGGCCAAACAGGAAGACAAGCGTTACGCCTCCACCATCGATTTGTTCGCACATTCTAAATATGGCTTCTATAGCTATGACAAGATCAACGACCGTAGTCTTTATGGAGACCTGATGGCAAACATCAATAAGCGCTGGACAGACTGGACACTCTCGGCCAACCTTGGCGCATCGTTGTCACGATATAAATATGACGCTACCGGCTATCAGGGCGGACTGAAAGCCCCGTCAAACATCTTTACGCCCAACGCCATTGACTATGGCAGCGTAACCAACGACAACCGCCCTATCTATTCATATTCACAACACAACATCAACTCACTCTTTGCCAACGTGGAGATGGGATGGAGGAGCATGCTTTATCTGACGGTTACAGGGCGCAACGACTGGGACTCGGCACTTGAAGGTACCGCACAGACGTCTTTCTTCTATCCTTCAGTGGGCCTGTCGGGAGTCATCTCGGAGATGGTCAAACTGCCCGCATTCATCGACTACCTCAAAGTGCGTGGCTCATGGGCATCGGTAGGCTCGGCTATTCCTGCTAACATCTCTTCGAAAAACCGCTATGAGTATAATCCTGCTTCAGGGACATACAGCAGTGTGACCTACAAGTTCCCCGATAAGTTTTATCCAGAGCGTACCAACTCCTGGGAGGCAGGTCTGTCTGCACGTCTGTTCAACAGCGCCGTGACACTTGACCTCACATTTTATCAGTCGAACACCACCAAGCAGACCTTCCTGCTCGACATCACTTCGGCCGGTGGCTATAATAAAGAATATGTTCAGACGGGAAACGTGCGCAACCGAGGTATTGAGCTTTCGTTGGGTTACAACAAGTCCTGGGGCGAGTTCTCATGGAATCCGACACTTACCTACAGTATGAACCGCAACAAGATTATCAAGCTTTTCGATGATCCCGACCGCGTACTCTCCATGGGAGGCCTGTCCGGATGCGAAATTATTCTGAAAAAGGGAGGCACCATGGGCGACGTGTATACTACGACAGACTTCCAGCGTGATGCCGACGGCAATATTGCAGTGAACGACGGTAAGGTGGTACAGCGCACACTCGACAACCCACTTTATCGTGGCAGTGTACTTCCTAAAGGCAATCTCGGCTTCTCAAATGAGTTCCGTTATAAGGGTCTCAATCTTGGTTTCCTCATTTCAGCACGCTTTGGCGGTATTGTAATGTCGCAGACGCAGGCCATCATGGATGCATACGGTGTTTCAAAACGCTCAGCAGAGGTGCGCGGCAATGGCGGTGTAGCGGTCAATCGCGGTCTTATCAGCGCAGAAAACTACTATACGATCGTAGGCGGAGAAAGTCCTATCTGGTCGGAATATATCTACAGTGCTACCAACGCACGGCTGCAGGAGGCACATCTCAGTTATACCTTCCCAAAGAAATGGCTCGGTGATGTAAGCCTTACAGTTGGGCTGGTGGCACACAACCTCCTCATGATATACAACAAGGCGCCATTCGATCCAGAGTCGGTAGCCTCCACCGGCACTTACTACCAAGGCTTCGACTACTTCATGCAGCCCAGTCTGCGCTCATGGGGTTTCAATGTCAATCTGCAGTTCTGACAATATGACTTTATCTTTAAAGAGAAATAATCCATGAAAAGAATCAATATAAATATCCGAAAACTGACACTCGTAGCCGCCTTCGCAACTGTGGCAGTAATGGGATCATGCACCGATGGCTTTGAAGATGCCAACCGCCCAGGCAATAAGACTAATGCTGAGGAACTCGGCCGCGACAACTATATGTCCGGAAATTTTCTTATCAACATGCAAGACAACGTGTTCCCCGAACAGGAGAATGCCTACCAAATGAACTACGACCTCATTGGTAACTATTTAGGGCGTTATTTTACATATGCCAACAATGGTTTCGCACAAAAGAACTTCGTACTAAGCAATGCTCCTGAAAACTGGGCGGCCTATCCTCTGCGCGACATGAAGCCGAAGATAGAGTCCAATTTTGAGGAAATCAGACGCATCAGTCATGGAGAGGGACTCACATACGCCCTCGCACTCATTCTACGCGCACAGGGTTACCTGACACTGACTGATATGTATGGCCCACTGACAATTGGTGCTGATGACAACGACGCCAACGCCTATTCCTCTCAGAAGGATGTCTACAAGCGCATTCTCAGCGATTTGGATTCTGCCACTGCTATGATGGCTCCTGTCGTATCAGCAAACCCTTCCGTAAAGTTTGCAGAGGAATATGACCATGTGTATCATGGCACGCTATCTTCATGGCTGAAATTTGCCAACTCACTCAAGCTCCGTATGGCCATTCGCATGCGTTTTGTAGAGCCTGGGCTGGCTAAAAAGATTGGTGAGCAGGCTGTTAAAGATGGCGTCATCACAAACAATAGCGATAATCTCACAATCACCTATACACCTAACGGACTTTACAAGACCTCGGTGGAATGGGGCGATACCCGTGCTTGTGCTGATATTGAGACCTACATGAATGGTTATCATGATCCGCGCATAGAGAAATATTTTTCATCGCCAGCCACATCCGGACCTCGAAAGATTATCGGTATGCGGGCCGGTGCCAACGTCGGTAACAAGGCTATGGCGGATGCTCTTTATTCTGCTGCTAATGTTAAGCAGAACGACAATGGTATTTGGATGACAGCTGCAGAGGTGACTTTCTGCCGCGCAGAAGGAGCGTTGGCCGGATGGACAGGCATGGGCGGGACTGCCGGTGAACTCTACAATCAAGCTGTTACCCTCTCCTTTGAGCAATGGGGTGTCTCCGGTGCCAGTACTTACCTCAACAATGACTCTGACAAGCAGGCTGATTATTTGAATGTAGAGGGCGGCTATGGCAGCAATGCCTCGGCTGTGAGCACCATCACCGTTAAATGGGATGACAGCGCCTCGGAAGAAGTAAAATTCGAAAGACTTATCACCCAGAAGTGGATAGCAATGTTCCCCAACGGACAGGAGGCCTGGTGCGACTTGCGCCGCACAGGATATCCCAAGGTTTTTGCGCCGGCACAAAGCTCAGCGGCCAACCTGAGTGTTGCTAACCGACTACCTCTCGATCCCAAGGAGCGTGTACGCAACAAGACAAATTATGACAAGGCTGTGCAACTTCTTGGTGGGGCTGACGACTATGCCACGAAAATGTGGTGGCAAAAAAAGTAAACCCTACAATCGTCTCACTTAAATGGAAAAGAAGAATATGAAAAGATATATCAGAACATTCTGTCTCATGGTGATGGCCATTACAGCGCTGACAGCTTGCAGTAACTGGACAGAAACGGAGATAAAAGATCCCGCTGACCTTGTCAAGACTGACCGTAGTACGGATTACTACCAACGGTTGAAAGCCTATAAGGCATCCGACCACGCTGTGGCTTTCGGATGGTTCGGCAACTGGACAGGTAACGGCACTAAATTGGAGAACTGCCTCATGGGACTACCCGACAGTGTGGACTTTGTGTCAATCTGGGGTAACTTCAAAAACATCAGTGACCAGCAAAAGGACGATCTCAAACAGGTGCAGCAATTGAAGGGTACTAAAGCCCTCATCTGCTTCATAGTCATGGATATCGGTGATCAGATTACGCCAGAGATGCCTCAGTCGGAGATAGACAAAGGCACCTCCTGGGATGAATGGCGCCACCGGTTCTGGGGTTGGGGAAGTGACTCCCAGTCACAGCTCGCTGCAACGGAGAAGTATGCCAATGCTATCTGCGATACCATTGAGAAATACAACTACAATGGTTTCGATCTCGATGCGGAGCCCGACTACGCACAGCCTTTTAATACCAATAAAGAGCTGTGGACTCACAGCGAAATCATGGACTGCTTCGTGGAGACCATTTCCAAACGGATTGGACCGGCATCAGGCACAGGCAAGATGCTGGTGGTGGATGGGCAGCCTGAGCGCATACCAACTAAATATGCCGACAGGTTCAACTATTTCATCCTACAGGCCTATGCCTCTTCTGCGGACCAAGATCTTGATTCGCGTGTGGCCATACAATATGACCATTATAAAAATGTGTTGAGTGCTGAGCAACTTGCTAAAAAGATAATCGTTTGCGAGAACTTTGAGAGCTACGCTTCGAATGGCGGCGTAACTTACACACTAAACGATGGAACAAAGGTGCCCTCTCTGCTTGGTATGGCTTACTGGAATCCCACAATCAATGGCCGAAAATACCACAAAGGCGGCGTAGGCTCCTACCACATGGAGTATGAGTACGGACTGGCAGGTATCGTCAACACCTATCCCTACCTTCGCAAGGCCATTAGCATTATGAATCCTGTCATCAAATAAATCTTTAAGTAAAAACGAAAATATGAAACGATATAGATTAATGTTGTTGAGCTTGGGTGTCGCATCCCTTCTGCTGTACGGTTGCGAAGATGCCGACTACTCCGTACTCAGCGACCAAGCTTTCTTCGCGCAGACTCAAACCAATGGGAATAGCAGCGAGAAAATCACCATTGGTAACGAGCCTGTTACCACTGCACTTAACGTCAGACTGTCCAACCCTACATCGGAGCCTTGCTCATTCGAAGTGGTGGTCGATACGGCCGTACTCGGCAACTTTAACCGCCACAACACAACTTCCTATGTTCCCTTACCGGAAGGTCAGTATAGCATGGCGACTAAGAACATAATGGTAGATGCGGGAACCTCGTTGTCTGCACCGCTGAACATTACATTCAATCCTTTGACCGCTGGAATGAAGAATAGTGGAGCAAAATATGCTTTGCCTTTGAAGCTTGTCAGTACTGATGGCAAGAAGGATGTGCTCAATTCGGGCAGTAGCATGGTCATACTGCTTGATCAAGTCATCTATACCCCTGTACCAATCTTGAACAGTTCCAACAACTTTAAGTTCAAGTGGGCAGCAAACGGTGATAACATCGAGTTGAACACATGGACGGTAGAGATGAATGTCAACATCAGCCTGTTAGGAACACAGGTTGGACAATTTAACAACCAAAGTATCTTTGGTGGATGGGGCTCCAACGGCAAGAACGGAGAGATCTACATTCGCTTCGGCGATGCGCCCATCAAAGGAAACATTCTCCAAATCAAGACACAGGGAACACAGATGAATAGTCGTATGGAATTCAAGGCCAACACATGGTATCACATTGCATTCGTCTGTACGGGTACGACGCTGAACCTATATGTCAACGGACAGTTAGACAACAGTATGACATTGCCAGGAAAAACGGTTTGGCTCGGCGCAGAGAACTGCCAGATGGGTAACCAGGACTACCTCAAGGCCAATGTGATGGTGAGCGAATTCCGCCTGTGGACCGTAGCCCGCAGTCAAGGAGAGGTGGCTAATAACATGTATGTCATCAATCCTGAGAGCAAAGGCTTGTTTGCTTATTTCAAGTTCAATGAGGGCAGAGGAAATGAGTTTGCCGACGCAACAGGACACGGCAATAGCTGTATAGCCAAAGGCACTACACAATGGATACCAAATGTACGTATTGACGGTAAATAATTAAAACCAATGAAAGCATTTCACATTATCAGAATATCTCTCCCTCTCATATTGGGAGCTGTACTGCTCCAATCCTGTGACGACGAGCCCGCAGTGGGTACACCGCTCAATCCCGTTA
This sequence comes from Hallella multisaccharivorax DSM 17128, assembly GCF_000218235.1. Lineage (GTDB taxonomy): Bacteria > Bacteroidota > Bacteroidia > Bacteroidales > Bacteroidaceae > Prevotella > Prevotella multisaccharivorax. The sequence continues at coordinate 2,434,725 of NZ_GL945017.1, forward strand.
CTGAGGATAACTACGGAGCTAAAGTATACATCTATCAAAGTGGGGCCAAGACCAACACGACTGATATTACTGTGGTTCAGACTCCTGTCAATATAATCCTGCCCCCAGATACCATTGATGTGTATGTTAACCTCACCGTACCTGCCCAGCAAGATGTCTCAGTCTCTCTGACTCCTGATGAGGCTGCAGCTGCCGCCTATGGCGACAATACCACAGCATTGCCTGCAGCTGCCATCAATGTTATCAATCCGACCGTGGCCATCAAAGCCGGCGAGTATCGTTCAACAGAGCCCGTACATATAACGCTCAAGGACGACGATGCCCTTAAGGCCTTTCAAGGACAGGGCGTGGCTATACTCAAATTGTCGACAACATCCAAAGAGGTGACACTGGCCAAAGAGTATAATAAGTACAAGTTGCTTATCCATAAAATCACAACCAATCTGCGCTCACAGTCTAAAGCTGAACTGGCCAAACTCACAAAAATTGATATAAATAATTATAGGGTGGAGGTCAATGGATATGAGACAACTGGCTTAAACGACAACAACACTTCAACCGCCTACGATAACTATGGTCCCTATGAGGTTGTCATGCAGCTCGATAAGCCGCATAACATCAGCGGGCTATCCTATCAGTTCGGATATGACAGCCCATATTATTCACCGTCAGTAATTGAAATTCTCACCAGTGACGACGGGACGAAATGGACGAGTCAGACCAATGGAGAAGTGAATGATAGTTATGGACCTTCATCCAGTACCGATATCGTGCCATGGGTGTTCTACAGCACAGTGAAATGTAAGTATGTGAAGTTGCGTTGCGTAAAATGCCCATACGGGGTGTGGTACGGAAATGACTACAACATGCCAGCATTGTGTGAGGTCAATCTTTATGAATAAGATAGCTAAAATCGTTTGCCGGCATTGGTAAGGCTGATGCCGGTAAGCGATATGAGATCCTCCTGATAATAACTATTGTTAGGTAATTATTTTTTGAAAATAATCGCGAAAATGTTTGGAGAAACAAAATAATTAAAGTAACTTTGCACTCACCTTCTGATAGGAAGCATATCTTTAACATGGTGGGTGTAGTTCAGTTGGTTAGAGCGTCAGATTGTGGTTCTGAATGTCGTGGGTTCGAGTCCCTCCTCCCACCCTGCCAAGAATAAAGCGGGAATCCTTTATAGATAAGGATTCCCGTTTATTTTTTGTATGTGCTTATGCCTATAAATACCTCATGCCTACAAGGCAAACTATTCATATCCATCTGGAGTATGAATAGTTTGCCTCGTAATAAAGATTTCATCTTATGGTCTTGATAATCCACATGCTCACGCATGGCTTGTCGGACTTCATCACCAATATGCCAGCGCCGGCATTCAGCAGCCCCCTGTGAGTTTACCGCCCAGATAATCCATTTGGCAAAACTTGGCATACACTTCGAAACGATTGGGAATCTGCTCTCCCATGATACCTGCAACACCACTGGCATAGAGCTCTGTCGGATGCCACCAGCAGTAATACCAAATATGATCTTCTTACCCTTCAGAGCCTCGCCTATGCTGCCGTAAGCCCATCCATATGCGAACGTCTCCTCCCACCAACGCATGATGAGAGAAGACATAGAGTACCAAAAGAGTGGAGACTGGACAATAATCATATTCGCATCAAGGAGAAGGAGCTTCCTCTGCTCCGTCCTCACATCATTTTTGAAGTTCAGGATACAACTCGGCAAGATTATCAATCTCCAGTCCGTGAATAGCCATTGTCAGTTCATTGACAATCGCCTTGTTAGCCATCGACAATTCAGAACATACCTGTAACTAACAATACCCTTCTCATCATAATAACAAAACGATAAGAAATGATAGTCAATCTTTAAAAAAGGGGTGTAAGAATGTCTGCCAATTGCTCTAAATTATACTGGTCAGCAGAATCAAAAGATCCAAATGACTCACTATCCACATCAATAACGGCTATTACCTCATCTCCACGGAATATGGGTACAACAATCTCTGAGCGAGACCGAGATGAGCAGGCAATGTGACCGGGAAATTGGAGCACGTCAGGAACTATCACCGTCTGTCTTCCCTTCCATGCCGTACCACAGACTCCCTTACCCTTCTTTATCTCATAGCAGGCTACAGGCCCCTGGAAAGGACCTAATTTCAACGTGTCGCCATCAACAATATAGAAGCCAATCCATGAATAATATGGGAAGGACTCTTTAAATAAGGCCGTGACATTAGCCAAAGCGCCTATATGGTTATCAATACCTACTATTAAGTCCTTCGCCTGAACCAAAGCCTGCGAATAGTGCGCTTCCTTATCAAAGGCAGCAGAGTTGTTACAAGCTACATTGCCCATAATTCCATATTTCTTATGCGTCATAGCGATCAACGTCAGTTAAATTAGCTATATAATGATTATGTAAGAATACTGCAAAGATAGTGTTTTTTCTATAAGAATACTTGCCTTTAACCGTTAAAATTAGCTGACAATGACTCTGGCAAAGTAACATTCAGATTGACCTTCATGTAGAAGAATGCAGTCAATAACACATCATTGAAGAAATGGAATCACTATAACTGACAACCAAAAGAGCCCAGTGAACATTTCTGTCCTCTGGGCTCTTATGAAAGGAGGCAGCTGCCTACTCTCCCGCATTGCATTGCAGTACCATCGGCGCAAGCGGGCTTAACTTCTCTGTTCGGAATGGGAAGAGGTGGGACACCGCCGCAATAACCACCTGATGTGTCTTACGTCATCGCTGACGTGTGTAAGGTGACATAATCGGCAAGCAAAACTGTACCGTCACACAGGGATGCGGCCTGAGGGCCGCCTCCGTATCCCGGGACTCTCCGCCCACGGAAACATACAAACATACAGTTGAAAACATGAGCCTGATTCGAAAGACATCGGGCTATTAGTACGGCTCGGCTTTGACATCGCTGTCTTTACACCTGCCGCCTATCAACGTCGTCGTCTGCGACGACCCTCTATGGAGCTCTCATCTCGCGGTGGGCTTCGCGCTTAGATGCTTTCAGCGCTTATCCCATCCGGACGCAGATACCCTGCCATGCGCCTGGCGGCACAACAGGTAAACCGGAGGTCCGTCCGTCACGGTCCTCTCGTACTAGTGACGGAACCACTCAAAACTCCTGCGCCCACGATAGATAGAGACCGAACTGTCTCACGACGTTCTGAACCCAGCTCGCGTGCCACTTTAATGGGCGAACAGCCCAACCCTTGGGACCTTCTCCAGCCCCAGGATGTGACGAGCCGACATCGAGGTGCCAAACCACCCCGTCGATATGAGCTCTTGGGGGGGATCAGCCTGTTATCCCCGGAGTACCTTTTATCCTTTGAGCGACGGAGTTTCCATACACGTCCGCCGGATCACTATGCCCCAGTTTCCTGCCTGATCGGCGTGTCTGCCTCCCAGTCAGGCGCCCTTATGCCATTACACTCCTTAAAACCGGTTACCAATCGGTCTGAGGGCACCTTTGGAAGCCTCCGTTACGCTTTTGGAGGCGACCACCCCAGTCAAACTACCCACCAAGCAGTGTCCGCACTTCAAGCGCGTTAGACCTCAGACAGCCAAAGGGCCGTATTTCAAGGATGGCTCCAAAACCACTCGCGTGGCTCTTTCTCAGCCTCCGGCCTATCCTACACATCGGATGACCAAGGTCAGTGCTAAGCTATAGTAAAGGTTCACGGGGTCTTTTCGTCCCATCGCGGGTAATCGGCATCTTCACCGATACTACAATTTCACTGAGATCATGGTTGAGACAGCGTCCGGATCATTACACCATTCGTGCAGGTCGGAACTTACCCGACAAGGAATTTCGCTACCTTAGGACCGTTATAGTTACGGCCGCCGTTTACCGGGGCTTCAATTCAAACCTTCACCTGACAAAGCAGGATGAGCTCTCCTCTTAACCTTCCGGCACCGGGCAGGTGTCAGGCTGTATACTTCATCTTACGAGTTCGCACAGCCCTGTGTTTTTGGTAAACAGTTGCCTGGACCTATTCTCTGCGCCTCATATCGCTATGAGGACCCTTTATCCCGAAGTTACAGGGTCAGTTTGCCTAGTTCCTTAACCATGAATCTCTCAACGCCTCAGTATGCTCTACCCGTCTACCTGTGTCGGTTTGCGGTACGGGCTGTCCTACGGTTAGGCTTAGCGGATTTTCTCGGGAGTCTGATTACCGGCGCTATTGGATTCCACCGAAGAGGAATCCATACTATCAGTTCGGCTCAAGTCCGGATTTGCCTGGACCTCTCATCACCTACACTCTTCAACGGGGACTTCCGTCGCCCCGCGGCCGTGCCACTGCTCCGTCTCCACTTCGCCCGTAAGACAAGTGACGGAATATTAACCGTCTCTGCCATCGGATGCGCCCTTAGGCTTATCCTTAGGACCCGACTTACCCCGGGATGACCAGCATTGCCCGGGAAACCTTAGACTTGCGGCGGGGGCGAATCTCACGCCCCTTAGCGTTACTTATACCTACATTTGCGTTTCCAATGTCTCCAGGATCGCTCACGCACACCATTCGACAACATTGGAATGCTCCCCTACCGATACTTTTATTATTTGCTATCCCGCGCCTTCGGCGTCCCGCTTACACCCGATTATTATCCATGCCCTGACCCTCGACCAGTGAGCTGTTACGCACTCTTTGAAGGAATGGCTGCTTCCAAGCCAACTTCCTGGCTGTCACCGGGACTGGACTTCGTTAGACTGACTCGGCGGAAACTTCGGGGCCTTAGACGGCGGTCCGGATTCTTCTCCTCTCGGGGACGGACCTTAGCACCCGCCCCCTTACTGCATGGATGCAGAAACAAAGCATTCGGAGTTCGGAAGGACTTGACAGGCGGTGAAGCCCTCGCGTCCTATCGGTCGCTCTACCTCTTTGTCTTATCTCCACACGCGGCACCTAAATGCCTTTCGGGGAGTACGAGCTATCTCCAAGTTTGATTGGCCTTTCACTCCTACACACACCTCATCCAGAAGCTTTTCAACGCTTATTGGTGCGGACCTCCATCAGGTGTTACCCTGACTTCATCCTGGACATGTGTAGATCACTTGGTTTCGCGTCTACCACCTCCAACTTAACGCACGATAGGTGCGCCCTGGCTAAAAATAAGCCAAAACCGCCCTCTTCAGGCTCGCTTTCACTACGGATGCGTGTCTCATGACACTTATCCTCGCTGGAGACGGTAACTCGTAGGTTCATTATGCAAAAGGCACGCCGTCACTGCTAATGCAGCTCCGACCGCTTGTAGGCGGATGGGTTCAGGATCTCTTTCAACCTTCTTCATCGAAGTGCTTTTCACCTTTCCCTCACGGTACTGGTTCACTATCGGTCTCATTCGAGTATTTAGCCTTGCCGGATGGTCCCGGCAGATTCACGCAGAATTCCTCGTGCTCCGCGTTACTCAGGATACCGCTATGCCTCCCTTAAGCTTCGGATACAGGATTATCACCTTCTATGACGCCGCTTTCCAGCAGCTTCTCCTCACCCTTAGAGTACAATGGCGCGGTCCTACTACCCCAATGATGCGGTGACACATCACCGGTTTGGGCTCTTCCCCGCTCGCTCGCCACTACTGGGGGAATCATTAACTTATTTTCTCTTCCTGGAGGTACTAAGATGTTTCAGTTCCCTCCGTTAGCCCCGGTCCTATAACGACCGGTAAGTCCGAAAACTTGGGTTGTCCCATTCGGATATCCGCGGGTCAAGGGTCATTTGCACCTCACCGCGGCTTATCGCAGCTTATCACGTCCTTCTTCGCCTGAATGAGCCTAGGCATCCACCATCCGCCCTTTCTTACTTTCGAGTCATCTTCCGTCCCATTGCTGAGACTTCAGATGCCGCTCATACTTTCAGCTGTATTGTCTACAGATTAAGTCTCTGTGAAACTTTTTATTCATGCAGGCAGTTACAATGTAACTGCGTACACAACTACTACAGTTTTGCTTGTGTCAATATGTCAAAGATCTGTCTCAAGGTAAAAGCAAGGCACAAAAGAACTCACGTCCTCACTGCTCTCACTCTCCCTCAACGTGGAGAATAACGGATTCGAACCGTTGACCCCCTGCTTGCAAAGCAGGTGCTCTAGCCAGCTGAGCTAATCCCCCGTAGGGAATGAAATAAAGAGTAGTCCCAGGCAGACTTGAACTGCCGACCTCCACATTATCAGTGTGGCGCTCTAACCAACTGAGCTATAGGACTGTCATGCAATTCGCATTGCCGCTCTTCTAAATCATTTAAAACAGATAGCGTAGACAAGAAGCTCCAGGGAAAGGAAACATTCCTGCTTCAAAAAAAGCGTCTCTCCAGAAAGGAGGTGTTCCAGCCGCACCTTCCGGTACGGCTACCTTGTTACGACTTAGCCCCAATTACCAGTTTTGCCCTAGGCCGATCCTTGCGGTCACGGACTTCAGGCACCCCCGGCTTTCATGGCTTGACGGGCGGTGTGTACAAGGCCCGGGAACGTATTCACCGCGCCATGGCTGATGCGCGATTACTAGCGAATCCAGCTTCGTGGGGTCGGGTTGCAGACCCCAGTCCGAACTGAGGGCGGATTTAATGATTCGGGATACCTTGCGGTAACCCTGCTCGCTGTACCACCCATTGTAACACGTGTGTAGCCCCGGACGTAAGGGCCGTGCTGATTTGACGTCATCCCCACCTTCCTCACACCTTACGGCGGCAGTATCTCCAGAGGGCCCAGCACTACCTGATGGCAACTGAAGAAAAGGGTTGCGCTCGTTATGGCACTTAAGCCGACACCTCACGGCACGAGCTGACGACAACCATGCAGCACCTTCACTGAAGCCCCGAAGGGCAGCTCCATCTCTGAAGCCTTCCTCAGCAATTCAAGCCCGGGTAAGGTTCCTCGCGTATCATCGAATTAAACCACATGTTCCTCCGCTTGTGCGGGCCCCCGTCAATTCCTTTGAGTTTCACCGTTGCCGGCGTACTCCCCAGGTGGGATGCTTAACGTTTTCACTTGGCCACATACCCTAAGGGGCATATAGCGGGCATCCAGCGTTTACCGTGCGGACTACCAGGGTATCTAATCCTGTTCGATACCCGCACTTTCGAGCATGAGCGTCAGTAGCGCTCCCGTCAGCTGCCTTCGCAATCGGAGTTCTTCGCCATATCTAAGCATTTCACCGCTACACGGCAAATTCCACCAACGTCGTGCGTACTCAAGTCAAACAGTTCGCGCTGCAGTGCGGATGTTGAGCAACCGCATTTCACAACACGCTTATCTGACAGCCTGCGCTCCCTTTAAACCCAATAAATCCGGATAACACCAGAACCTTCCGTATTACCGCGGCTGCTGGCACGGAATTAGCCGGTCCTTATTCATGCGGTAACTGCAAAAACATACACGTATGCTCCTTTATACCCGCATAAAAGCAGTTTACAACCCATAGGGCCGTCATCCTGCACGCTACTTGGCTGGTTCAGGCTCTCGCCCATTGACCAATATTCCTCACTGCTGCCTCCCGTAGGAGTCTGGACCGTGTCTCAGTTCCAATGTGGGGGACTTTCCTCTCAGAACCCCTACTGATCGATGACTTGGTGGGCCGTTGCCCCGCCAACTATCTAATCAGACGCATCCCCATCCTAAGGCGATAAATCTTTGCTCCTCTTCAGATGGCCTCATAGGAGCACATAAGGTATTAGACCACATTTCTGCGGATTATCCCTTACCTCAGGCCAGGTTGGATACGCGTTACTCACCCGTGCGCCGGTCGACGACAGCAGAAGCAAGCTCCCGCTTCGTTTCCCCTCGACTTGCATGTGTTAGGCCTGTAGCTAGCGTTCATCCTGAGCCAGGATCAAACTCTCCATTGTAAAATTGTCTATAATGTGTAATGTGATCGAAAACACACTACCGTTAGTCTGTTCAGGACGCTTATCCTTTATTGAAGTGGAAGTAACTAATCAAAATTGATCGGTTCGTTTCTTTTACCCAAGTCATACACAACATCTTCTATATTGCTATATATAATATAATGTGTACAACTCGCTTCTTGTACTACTTCTCTGTCTATGTAAATCTTCTCAAAGAACTCTTATCTTTTGTTGCCAACCGGCGTATTTCCGGAAAGCGAGTGCAAAGGTATAGACTTTTACAATACCTGCCAAATATTTCTCCAACTTTTTTTCTTTTTTTTATTATTGCCGTATGTAAGCATCGGCAGGCAAAGGACTTTTGCGCTACGGTGAGGGGACTACAGCATACTGATAGGAGGATGCTGTGACTCAGAATACGACTCAGTAGAGCAGCACAAGACCGGCAAGAGCCGCATAACCAATCATATGTATAGGGTTGATCTTCAGGAAGAAAGTGCCATAGAAGGTAGCACAGAAAAGCAGCACACTGATGGAGAACTGCCAAAAAGAAACAGAGGGACTGCCGAAGTTGTCTGCATTGAGCAGCATGATAGTGGCTGCGGCTAACAAGCCCACAACAGTAGGCCGCAATCCCATGAAGACACTCTGTACGGCACGCGTCTTCATATATTTCATAAATATCTTACTGATGAGTATCATCAACACGAAGGAAGGGAGAATCAGCGAGAATGTGGCAATGGCAGATCCGAGAATCGCCATCACATTGCCCATGCCGGCGTTGTGGACGGCAGTATAACCACAGTAGGTGGCTGAGTTGATGCCGATAGGACCGGGGGTCATCTGACTGATGGCCACGATGTTGGTAAACTCCGCACTCGTGAGCCAGTGGTGGTTATGTACAGTCTCCATCTGAATGAGTGAAAGCATCCCATAGCCGCCACCGAATCCGAAGAGACCTATCTTAAAGAATGTCCAGAAGAGTTGTAGGAATATCATTATTATGCGATATATTTCTCAGCAATTTATTTCTTAACTATTCTACCATAGACATATCCGCCTGCACCGGCTGCAATGATGATCCATATTGGGTTGACATGACAGGCACAGATGAGTAAGGCTCCGGCAATAGGAATCCAACAGTTGCCGAGATGGATCTTCGCGCTCTTGGCGAGGTTGAAGGTAGGTACAGCGATAAGTGCCACGACAGCAGGACGGATACCGTTGAACATCGCGGCTATCCAGTGGATCTGCATGAAATGATGAAACACCATCGCAATAAGTAGAATGAAGAGGAAAGAGGGGAGTACGGCACCCAACGTGGTGCACAGTGCTCCCTTTTCTCCTTTGACCTTATAGCCGATAAACGTAGCAATGTTCGCAGCAAAGACACCCGGACAGCTCTGTGCAACGGCGATAAGGTCGAGGAAGTCATTTTTATTGACCCACTTGTTCTTCTCCACAACCTCTGATTCGATGATCGGAATCATGGCGTATCCACCCCCAAGGGTGAATGCGCCAATCTTGAAGAAAGTCTTGAATAATTGGGTATAAAGACTTTTGGATTGATTAACCATATTTATTTATGCTCTTCGATCCACTTCCTTGCATTGACAAAGGCCTCAATCCACGGTGTCACATCATCGTTGCGATGCTCTGCGGGATAGTAAGCGCACTGCCAGGGAAAGATAGCGCGCTCCGGATGCGGCATCATAGCGAGATGACGGCCGTCAGCGGAGCAGATACCTGCCACGTTGTAATCAGAACCGTTCGGGTTGCCCGGATATTCAGCGTAGTTGTATTTTGCCACGACGTTGTAGTGATCCTCGGGTTCAGGGAGATAGAAGCGGCCCTCTCCGTGAGCCACCCAGATGCCGAGCTTGTCATCACTCAGCGAAGAGAGCATCACACTGTTGTTCTGTGGGATAGAGAGACAGAGGAAGGCACTCTCAAACTTCTGTGAAACATTGTGCGTGAGATGCGCACGATGCTTGTGTTCGGGGTTGATGAGGTTGAGCTCCACCATGAGCTGGCAACCGTTGCAGATACCGAGCGAGAGCGTATCCTTACGGGCATAGAACTTGTCGAGAGCCTCCTTTGCCTTCGGGTTGTAAAGGAAAGCACCCGCCCAGCCCTTGGCAGAACCTAACACATCGGAGTTGGAGAAGCCACCGCAGAACACAATCATATTGACTTCCTCCAAGGTCTCACGCCCACTGATGAGGTCGGTCATCATCACATCTTTCACATCGAAGCCGGCGAGCCACAGGGTGTAAGCCATCTCACGGTCACCGTTTGTTCCCTTCTCACGGATAATGGCAGCCTTCGGACGTTGAGAGTTGAGAGTTGAGAGTTGAGAGTTATGATTACCTTCAGCCTCCCAACGGTCGGGGTTCAGACCGAGAGCAGAGAATGTACCCTTGAAGTTGCCGAGGCGGATTTCTAAGGGCTGCTTCTTATAGTTGAGGAAGCGCTTGTGGGCCATGCCACCCATGCTCTGACGACGGTCGAGAAGATAGGAAGTCTTATACCAGGTGTCGCGCAGGCTGTTGATGTCGAACTCGTGTTTCCACTCGTCCTTCACAATGACAATCTTACGCTCAGCCGGTGTGGGATAAGCAATCTTAGCGAAGGCAATGCCTGCCTCCCCGAAATATTCCTTCAGCTCTTTTTTATGCGTGTCGGAGACCTGGATGATGACGCCCGGGTTCTCGGCGAAGAGCATCTTTACCACATCGTCGTCGTCCTGGATGATGTCGTGGAGGTTGACATGCATACCGCCTTCCACATTGGCGAAAGTCATTTCCAAGAGGCAGGTAATGAGACCACCGGCCGAGATGTCGTGGCCGGCCATGATCCAGCCCCTCCGGATGAGATCCTGCACGGCATTGAAACAGTCGGCGAAATACTCGCTGTTCTTCACCGTCGGCACATCAGAGCCAATCTTTCCGAGGGTCTGAGCGAAGGCGGAACCACCGAGACGCTGCTCGTCGAAAGAGAAGTCTATATAGTATAAGGATGAGTTTTTGTCGTTGACCAGCACAGGGCTGACGGTCTTGCGCACGTCGCTCACCTCGCCTCCGGCAGTAACGATGACGGTACCCGGCGCGATAATCTTCTTTCCGTCAGGATATTGCTGAGTCAGCGAGAGCGAATCCTTACCCGTCGGAACATTGAGGCGGAGCGAGCAGCAGAAGTCACTGAGAGCCTCGACGGCGGCATAGAGCCGTGCGTCCTCACCTTTCTGAGAGCGGCACGGCCACATCCAGTTGGCTGAGAGGTTAAGGTTCTCTATCGGGAAAGGATGATCCTTGTCGGTAGCGATCGGCGCCCACACGATGTTTGTCAGGCTCTCTGCAACAGACAGCACACTGCCTGCTGCGGGATCAGCCATACCGGCCTGCGGAGCATGACCGAGGGCTGTAGCGATACCTGCCTGCCCGCGGTAGTCGAGCGCCACCACGCCGCAATCGGAGAGCGGAAGCTGCACCTGTCCCTGTGTCTGCTGGCGTGCCACCTTACCTGTCACGGAGCGATCCGCCTTGTTGGTGAGCCAGTCCTTACATGCCACAGCTTCGAGCTGTAGCACATGGTTGAGGTATTCGTCAATCTTATCTGCGCTGTAAGTAGCATCCTCATAATGATGCTCCACTGTGACATCGCGCATGATGGTCCTCGGAGAGTGACCGAACATCTGTGCCACATCGAGGTCGAAAGGCTTCACACCATCGCCCTGAACGAAGGAGAAGTGGGCATCACCCGTGGTCTGACCTACGACATAGAACGGTGCACGCTCGCGCTCTGCCATCTTACGCACGCGCTCCACATGCCCGTCCTCGATGAGCAGGCCCATACGCTCCTGACTCTCATTGGCGATGATCTCCTTGGCAGAGAGCGTCTTGTCACCGATAGGCAGCTTGGTCATGTCAATCTCGCCACCGCAGTCTTCCACAAGCTCGGAGAGGCAGTTGAGATGTCCGGCCGAACCGTGGTCGTGGATAGAGGTCACGGGATTGTTGTCGGCCTCTACGAGAGCACGCACGAGGTTGTAGGCACGTTTCTGCATCTCGGGGTTGGCACGCTGCACGGCGTTGAGCTCCACGGCGGTGCCATAGCGGCCAGTGTCTACGGAAGATACGGAGCCACCGCCCAGGCCGATGCGGTAGTTGTCACCACCGACAACGACGATGTCCTCGCCTTTCTTCGGCTCTTTCTTCAGACAGTCGCGTTTCTTGCCATAACCCACGCCACCGGCAAGCATGATGACCTTGTCATAACCGTAGACCTCATCGGCGTGAGGAGTGAGGGGTGAGGATTGAGAGTTTTGATCACCTTGTGGGTGCACGAGCGTTTCCGTATCTTTTGTGCTCGTCTCATACTCAAAGGTAAGCACGGAACCCGTGATAAGAGGCTGACCAAACTTGTTGCCGAAGTCAGAAGCGCCGTTCGAGGCTTTGATCAGGATCTCCTCAGGCGTCTGATAGAGCCATTCACGCGGAGCGATCTTCTGCTCGTAGTCGCGTGCAGGCTTACCGTCGTCGTTTTTCAGGCGCGGATAGGAGGTCATGTAAACTGCCGTACCCGCGATAGGCCATGAGCCCGTCCCACCGCCCATGCGGTCGCGAATCTCACCGCCTGTACCCGTGGCGGCGCCATTGAACGGCTCCACGGTGGTCGGGAAGTTGTGAGTCTCCGCCTTCAAAGAGATGACACTCTCGATGGGCTTCACCTTGAAATAGTCGGCGGTGGTCTGATTCTCCGGTGCGAACTGCTCAATCATCGGCCCTTGAGCGAAAGCCACATTATCTTTATAGGCCGAGAGTATCTTGCCCGGATGGTCCTGCGTGGTCTTCTTGATGAGCGAGAAGAGACTTGACTCACGCTCCTCGCCGTCGATGATGAACGTGCCGCTGAAAATCTTGTGCCGGCAGTGCTCGGAATTGATCTGTGCGAATCCGAAAATCTCAGAGTCGGTGAGCGGGCGTCCGTTCTGCTTCTCTATCTTGTGTAGATATTCAATCTCTTCAGGACTCAAGGCGAGACCTTCCTCCTCATTATATTTCTCGATGTTCTCCACGTGCCTGATAGGCTCGGGCTCGTGGTTGACGGTGAAGATGGTCTGGTCGATACCTTTGTACATGCGCTGAAGCATGCGGTCGTGCTCAGCATCTTCACTCTTTACGGGGAAGTACTCCTCAATACGCGAAATGCCAGTGAGACTCATGTTCTGAGTGATCTCAACGGCATTGGTGCTCCAGGGGGTTATCATTTCACGGCGCGGACCCACGAAAAAGCCTTCGAGCTTCTTGTCGTCCAAAAGTGTGGCGTCACCATAAAGCCAGCAGAGGGCCTGCTTCTCCTTCTCACTGGGCTGATGGTCGATCTCAGTGGCAATGATATTCTCCTTGGGAGTCTTGAAGAAAAGAATCATAATCTGTAGAGATTTATAAAGTATGTGATGTTACGGTCTGGATAATCTGCGTGAATGCTACTGCTTGCAAAATTAATAAGATTTTCGGTAATTATATACGTTGCCGGCTATTTTGATTCGCACAAAGGTGTTAAAATCTGCTTTTTGACATACGACAGGCTCTGCGTCTACACCGTAATGGCAACGCCTCTACAGTGTAAAGGCATTGCGTCTACGCCGTAAAGGCAATGCGATTACGGCGTAAACGCAATGCCACCGCAGCACTGGTGACCGACGGCGACTTTCAAATGCGTACACGGGGATAGCGGCCGCCCATCCCTGTATCAAAGCCCGTTAAAAAACAGCATATAAAAGCAGCAGGCGGTTAAATAACTATAAAGAAGTGTCACCTTTTTGTTTTTCTTGTGTCTAATTATTAAATTTGACCACAAAAAGGAGAAATAACACAAGAAAAATTCAACTAATATGAGAAAGACACTTTTATTCGCAATGGTTGCCGGTGCGCTGCTCGTTACCAGTTGTGCCAGCAAGAAAGACCTGGTGAACTGCCAGAACGAGAACCGCGAGCTCACCAGCAATTATCAGGATGCCAAGGAGAAACTCGCTGCCGCCAATGCGCGCGTGGCAAGCCTGGAGGACCAGCTCGCACAGCAGAAGCGCGACAACGAGGCCCTACAGAGGAATCTCAGCCAGAGCCTGTCCAACACCAACTCCAACAATATCAACATCTCAAAGCTCGTCGACCAGATCAACGAGTCGAACCAGTACATCCGCCATCTCGTGGAGGTGAAGAGCAAGAGCGACTCGCTCAACATGGTGCTCACCAACAACCTCACGCGCTCACTGTCGAAGGAAGAGCTGAAAGAGGTCGACGTACAGGTGCTCAAGGGCGTGGTCTACATCTCACTGGCCGACAACATGCTCTACAAGAGCGGATCGTATGAGATCAACGACCGGGCCGAGGAGACCCTGTCCAAGATCGCAAAAATTATCACCGACTACAAAGACTACGATGTGCTCATTGAGGGCAACACCGATAACGTGCCCGTCAACACCGCCGCGCCAAGCATGAAGAACATCCGCAACAACTGGGACCTCTCCGCACTGCGCGCCAGCTCTGTCGTACAGTACCTCATCGACCACTTCAACGTAGCCCCCAAGCGCCTCACAGCCGGCGGCCGCGGTGAGTTCAACCCGCTTGTAAGCAACGACACGGAGCTCGGACGACAGCGCAACCGCCGCACGCAGATCATCATCACGCCGAAGCTCGACCAGTTCATGGACCTCATCGACAAGGCTCCGGAGGAGGGCAACAAATAACGGTTGACGGTAAGACCGTCCACATTATAGTAAATAGGGTTCACCGCCATTGCAACGGAATGTCATTCCTATGTAATGGCGGTTTCACCTCCCAACTGTCAAACAATTTATCCTTATTTAACCCAATTGGATAACATTTGTTACCCATCAGAAATGAAATTATTGCGTAATTTTGTAAACTACATACGACAATCAGTAGAACTTTAACTGTTAAATCATAAGCTATGAACAAAAATCTCACTGTCGCGCTGGCGTGCGTACTGGCAATAGGGACCTCACTCTCTTCCTGCAAGATGAAGAAGGGCGGGCACATCGCAGTCGATGACGACGCAGCCAAGAAAGTGTATGTGGCTCCGGGCCACTACGATGAGTACTACGATTTTGTCTCGGGAGGCTTCTCCGGGCAGCTCGCCGTGTACGGCATTCCCTCAGGTCGTCTGCTGAAGGTCATCCCTGTCTTCTCTCAGTGCGCCGAAGACGGCTATGGCTACAATGAGAATACCAAGCCGTTGCTGATGACGTCCTTTGGCTTCGTGCCATGGGGTGACTCCCATCACACCCAGCTTTCAGAGACTGACGCCATGTATGACGGGCGTTGGGCCTTCATCAACGAGAACAACACGCCACGTGTTGCCCGCATCGACCTCAAGCGTTTCCAGACGGCAGAGATCATAGAGGTGCCCAACACCGGCGGCGATCATGCCTCACCCTTCATCACGTGCAACACGGAGTATGTCGTGGCCGGATCACGTTTCTCGGTGCCTTTCGACTTTGAGAACGGTGACGTCGCCATCAAGGACTACAAGAAAGACTTCCGTGGCACGGTGTCTTATATTAAGGTGGACAAGAATACCGGCCACATGAGCCTTGACTTCCAGCTTGCCGTGCCCCCGTTCAACTACGACCTGAGCCACAGTGGAAAGGGTCCGTCGGCCGACTGGAGCTTCTTCACCTGCTATAACACGGAGATGGCACACTCCATGTTGGAGGTTAACGCCAGCCAGAACGACAAGGACTACATCCTCGCCATTAACTGGAAGAAAGCCGCGGAGCACGCTGCCAAGGGCGATTTTGTCTGGAAGAACGCAAAGTACGCCCACAACGTCATGGATTTCGCCAAGAACCAGGCCACCTCAGAGATTCTGAACAAGGTGAAGATGATCGATACGAAGAAGTTCCACGACTTCCTCTATTTCATTCCCTGTCCCAAATCACCCCATGGTGTTGATGTCGACCCGACGGGAGAATATATCGTCGGCAACGGCAAGCTGTCGGCTAATCTCCCTGTTTTCAGCTTCTCCAAGATTCAGAAGGCCATCAAGGACAAACAGTTTGACGGTGAAGTCAACGGCATCCCCGTTATTAAGTATGAGGCTGCGCTTCACGGCGAGGTCCAGTCACCTGGCCTCGGCTCGCTCCACACGGAGTTTGACGCTGACGGCAATGCCTATACCAGCTTCTTTATCTCTTCAGAAATCGTAAAATGGAACCTCAAAACCCTGCAGATCGAAGACCGCGTACCCACCTATTACAGTGTGGGGCACCTCTCTGTCTTAGGCGCCGACACCAAGAAGCCTTACGGCAAGTACATGGTCGCCTACAATAAGATCACAAAGGACTGCTTCCTTCCCACAGGCCCCGAGCTCTGTCAGGCTGCCCAGCTCTACGATATTAGTGGCAAGAAGATAAAGCTCATCCTGGAGTTCCCGTTGGTGGGTGAGCCCCATTACGCTTCCGCCATCCCCGCCGACATGGTGAAGCCCAACTCTATACAGTTCACCCGACTGTCCGAAAACAAGAATCCCTATAAGCTCAACTCCGCTCAAGAAGCGCGTGTGGAGCGTCATGGCAAACGCGTTGATGTCTACATCGCCGCCATCCGCAGCCGCCTGGTGCCCGACAACATCGAGGGCATCAAGATGGGTGATGAAGTCTACTTCCACGTCACCAACATCGAGCAGGAATGGGACATCCCCCATGGCTTCGCCATCAAGGGTATGAACAACGGCGAGCTCCTCGTCATGCCGGGTGAGACCTGCACGCTGAAATACGTTCCCAACCGTGTAGGCATCCTTCCGATGTACTGCACCGACTTCTGCAGTGCGCTCCACCAGGAGATGCAAGGCTACATCCGCGTCAGCCCTGCAGGCAGCAACGTACCCCTGAAATTCACGATCGACGACAAACTGCCAAAGGATTTCAAGGTCTCCAAGCCCACAACACAGGCTGGGGCACCTAAGACCGGCCACAACAGAAAATAACAACCATCATGAAACTGAATTTTAAAGGAAAAATAAGCAGGATGAGTGCGGTCCTGCTCATCGTGGCAGCCATCCTGACGGGTGTCGCTGCATTCACCTCACTGTGGCGCATCGATATCGCGGCACCGCAGTATCCGGAGGGCATGTCGATGTTCATCGGAGGTCTCAAGGGTGTTAATGGCGGCGACGACGGCATCGACTTAGAGAAGATCAACGAGCTGAACCACTATGTCGGCATGGCGCAGATCCATCCGGGTGACTTCTGGGAGTTCTCCGCACTGCCCATTGTCCTCATCGCCTTTGCGGTATTCTTCATTGTAGCTGCCGTCATCCGAAAGAAAGGCTTGTCCATCAGCGCGCTGATCGCGTTCGGCATCTTTGGTGTGTTGGGCTTCATCGACTTCTATCACTGGACTTATGTCTACGGCCACAACCTGGATCCGACAGCTCCCATCAGGGTGCCGGGCATGGCCTATCAGCCACCGATCATCGGTGTGAAGCAGTTGTTGAACATGACCGTGATGTCACAACCCGACGTGGGCGGCTATCTGCTTTTTGTCGCCGGTCTGCTTGTCGCCTTCGTAGTGTTCAAGGAGATTGGCATCCTGGGCAGTAAAAAGAAGGGAGTCTGAATGAAGAAGACGATTCTCTGCAGCATCGTCCTATCAGTAATGATGCTTGCGGCTTGTTCGGTCAACGACAAGCCGCAGGCTATCCAAGCCGGTAAAGACAACTGCGACAAATGCGGGATGAGTATCGAAAAGAAGCAATTCTCCTGCGAGTTCATCACCGACAAGGGGAAGTGCTTCAAGTTCGATGACGCCACTTGTCTCTTCCACTATTTGCACGACAACCAGATTGGAGACTCGACGGTTGCCAAGATCTATGTGGCCGACTACGACCAGCCCGACTCATTGATAGACATCCGGAGGGCATCACTGGTGCTGGGCGAGTTCCAGACACCTATGAACGGCGGTGTGGCAGCGTTTAAAAACCATACCCACGCCGTGAAGTTCGCAAAGGATAACAATGCCATTCTCTTAGATTCATGGGAAAGACTCAAAATATCTCATTAAGGATTCCACCTCTTATCTCATTGAGTTTCTTTCTGCTGACCCTTCTCTTCCCCGCCCGGAGCAGCGCGCGCGTGCTCAAAGTAGGGAAGAGATTGCCGTTCACGACCATCAATGCGGCGCTCAAACACGCGAGGCCGCACGACACCATCAGGATTGCCGGCGGAGCGACTTATCGTGAGCGTCTCGTCATCCGCAAACCGTTGACGCTCCAGGGCATCAATTGGCCGGTAATAGACGGCTGCTACAAAGGCCATGTCGTGGAGGTACGGGCCAGTGACGTCAGCGTCTCCGGACTGAAGATAACGCACAGCAACCGCTCGTCGCGCTTAGACTATGCCGGCATCTTTGCGGAGAATGTAAGCAATGTCTCCATCACACACAACCTATTGAAAGACAATATGTTCTCCATCATGTTACAATCCACGTCACACTGCGCCGTGGAGCACAACCGTGTGGAGAGCAACATCACCCAGAACCCCATCATGGGCAGTGGCATTCACTGCTGGAAAGGATATGGGCTGCGCATCACCGACAATACCGTCGGGCACCACCGCGACGGCATCTATCTGGAATTTTGTGAGCATTCCTTCATCGCACGCAATACCATCAGTGATTGCGAGCGATATGGGCTTCACTTCATGTTCTCACATTACAATACATACATGCGCAATACTTTTCGCCGCAATAGGGCCGGGGTGGCAGTGATGTACACCCACAACGTCACTATGCTCAACAATGTCT
The DNA here is from genome assembly GCF_000218235.1 of Hallella multisaccharivorax DSM 17128. Classification (GTDB taxonomy): domain Bacteria; phylum Bacteroidota; class Bacteroidia; order Bacteroidales; family Bacteroidaceae; genus Prevotella; species Prevotella multisaccharivorax. The sequence continues at coordinate 2,453,437 of NZ_GL945017.1, forward strand.
TTGAGGACAACCAAGGCACCAGCAGCTACGGGCTACTCATCAAGGAACTGCAATATGCCCGCATCCAGGGCAATGTGTTCAGGCGCAACACCGTCGGCCTGATGATCGACGGAGGACAGGATCTGCTCGTCAAGCGTAATGAGGTGCGCGACTGCGGCTGGGGCATCCGACTGGTATCGGGAAGCAGCAACGACACCATCGTGCGCAACAATTTTATCGGCAACACGTTTGACATGACAACCAACAAGAGCTACAATGGCAACATCGTGGAAAACAACTACTGGGACAAGTACGACGGCTACGACCTCAACCACGACGGTAGGGGCGATGTGCCTTACCGCCCACTGAGCCTCTTCTCTTCTTTGGCGGAGCAGAACAGCGATGTCCTGCTCTTCTTCCGCAGCTTCCTGATGAACCTGTTGGAGCAGACCGAGAAAATCATCCCTACTGTGACGCCTGACACTTATCAGGACCACACGCCCAGCATGCGGCGCTGGGCGGTCTGACTCACAGGCGCAACGAAAACAACACTATGATAGAAATCAATCATCTCAACAAATACTACGGTCGCCAGCATGTGCTGAAAGACATCAACCTCCGGCTCGACCAAGGTCAGTGTGTTGCCTTCGTCGGGCCGAACGGCTGCGGCAAGACTACACTGATGAAAAGCATCCTCGGCCTCGTCACGCCACAGAGCGGTGAAGTGCTGGTCAATGGCAAGAATGCAGCCCGCTGCCCCGAATCGCGTGCTGTGATGGGCTTCATGCAACAGAACAGCAACTTCCCTGAGAACATGAGTGTGCGCGATGTCTTCAAAACGCTGATCGATGTGCGCGGATACCACGGTGAGCTGGACAAAGACCTATACAATGCCTACAGTATTGAACAGTTTGCCGGCAAGCGCACCGGCGCCCTCTCCGGAGGCATGAGGCAGAAAGTGAACGCCGCCCTGGCCTTCCTGTTCAACCCTGACATCCTGATCCTCGACGAGCCGACAGCCTCACTCGACCCGCTCTCCGCCAACATTCTCAAGGAGAAGATACGCAAGGAGAGTGGCAAGTTAGTGTTCATCACCAGCCATATCCTCAGTGAACTCAACGGCTTGGCTACACATATTATATTTATGGATGAGGGAAAAATACTGTTTTACAAGCCTGTACATGAACTACTCCATGACACAGGCAAGACAAACACACACGATGCCGTCATTGAATTACTGAACAAATGGGGAAAATAACAAAGATAATCCTTCTCGACAACTTGAAAAACAAGGTTGTCATCGCTTATTTTGTCCTGCTCGCACTCATATCGTGGACGAGCATGATGCTTCAGGACAACGAGACCAAAGGCGCCCTCACCATTCTCAATGTGGTGCTGTTCATCGCTCCGCTCATGTCGATGGTCTACACGGTCATTTATCTCTACGACAGCCGCGACTTCCTCACCATGCTGCTCTGCCAGCCGCTCCGTCGCCGCGATGTGTGGCAGAGCCTGTATGTAGGCTGCAGTGTCAGCCTGCTGTCCGCCTTTCTCTTGGGTGCCGGCATCCCCATCATCCTCTACGGCGACGTTGTCACATCGGCAGTGCAGCTGCTCATGGGGTGCGCGGTGACACTTATTTTCACCTCGCTGGCTTTTCTGATCGCCATGCTCACAAGCGAGAAGACCCGCGGCATCGGCGCCAGTCTGCTTCTCTGGCTGCTCTCCACCATGATCTACGATGCTGTTCTTCTCTTTCTGGTCTTTATGTTCAGCGATTATCCCATCGAACAGCCCCTGATAGGCTTGCTGATGCTCAATCCGCTCGACCTTGCACGCTTCCAGGTTGTTTTGAAGATGGATGTAGCGGCGATGATGGGTTACAGCGGTGCGCTGTTCAAGGATTTCTTAGGCGACACATGGGGTATGGTCGTATCGTCTGCTCTCTTGCTGGCCTGGATCATCCTGCCCTATGCCTGCTCGCAAAGGCTATTCAGCAGGAAGGACCTGTAGTATGAAGCAACCATCATTTTTATTTAGTCTGATCATAGCTCCGCCAGTTTCTCAGCCGGTATAGGACGTTCATGCTTCCTGGGCATCTTTACTTTAAACTTGTCAAAACCTTCGCCATAGACCCCGATAACGTTTGTCTCCGTGACGAAAGCCTTGGGATCTATCTCGTTGATGATACGGAAGATGGTGGTGCTCTCGCGCCGCTTGGCCATGATGAACAGCATTTTCACCTCGTGGCCGGTGTAGAAGCCGTACGCCTCAATGACTGTAGCGCCACGATGCGGGAAGACAGCGATACGCGAGGCTATCTCCTGATATTTGTCGGAGATAATGAAGAACTGCACGCTGCGGTGCAAGACGTTCACTACCTGGTCTATACAATAGGCGGTGATGAGCAGCACTACATAACCGTAGATGACTTGCTCGAAGTTATGAAAAACGAGATAAGACGAAGAAATGATGACGATATCACACATCATGATGACACGTCCAAGGGATATGTCACGGTATTTGTGCACGATGGCGGCAATGATATCGGTACCCCCCGTCGACCCGTTGAATGCCAGACCCATGCCTACGCCACTGCCGCAGAAGATGGCACCGATGATGCTTGCCATAAACGGCTGGTCAGCCAGCAGGCGCAACCCTCCGGCATTGCTGCGCGCGAATGTCGTCAGACCCGTGAGGACAAGCACCGCATAGATAGTCTTCACACAGAACCTCCACCCAAGAATCTTCAAGGCAATGAGCAGCAGAATGGCGTTGATGACAAAATAAGTCGTCTGTACGGGAATGCCGAAGCCCCAGTAAATGACTGAGGACACACCCGGTACCCCGCCTGTGGTAATATTGTTGGGCAAGAGAAATACCGTCCAACCGATACAATAGCAAACCATCGCAATGGTGATCATAAGGTAGTCACGCAATTCAGTGGTTAATTTCCTGCTGATTTTCATTTGTCGTTTCTCTATAGAATTAGTACGGCAAAATTAGTGATTTTAATTTTATAAGATGCCATATTCAGCATTTTTTTGCTTGAGTTCACCCTGCCTGTTCTCTATTATCTCCCCCCGTATCATCATAGACTGATGACCCTGAAGTGCAGCAGAGCGTTTCTCACGCCATCATCGTCGACACTCGTAGTGACGTAATCGGCCGCGGCCTTCACTTCCGGGCGCGCGTTGCCCATGGCCACACCGACGCCTGCCTGCCGGATGATAGGAATATCGTTGCCTCCGTCGCCGAACGCCATGGTCTCGTCAATGCGCAGATGATCATGCGCAGCCATGACGAGGAGTGCCTTGCCCTTGTCGGCCGCAATGTTTGTGATGTCGGTAAAAGCCGGATGCCAGCGGGAGCTGACACATGTAGGCAACCCGCACATCACTTCCCGCTCTTGCTGATCATCAAAGAACGGGCTCACCTGGAGGATGGGTTCCTTCAGGACATCGGCTAAGGGAGAGAAATCAAAATCGAGGTTCAGCCCCCTGCGAAACTGCTCCGTTAGTGCTTCCGAGTCGTTGACGACAGCGATATGCTCGGTACCCACGACGACAGCTGACTTGTGCCATCTCGTTGCCGTTTCAATGATTTCCTTCACGGATGCCTTGTCAATCTCATGGCAGTTGAACCGCTCTTTGCCAACGATGCACAAGGCACCTGTCGTCGTGATATAGCCGTCGATAAGATGCTTTATCTGTCCCAAGTTGTTGATAAATGGTAGCGGACGACCCGTGGAGATGTAAATCTTCATACCGTGTGCCTTCGCCTCGGTCAATGCATCCACTGCCGACTGGGGTATCTTGTGTGTCTTGAAGCTGACGAGCGTGCCGTCAATATCGAAAAACAAAGCTTTTATCATGTTGCTATCTGGTAATGATGATCTCCTTGTTTAGTCCTTCCGGCGTGCGGACCAACAGCCGGTGTGTCGTGCCCTTGCTGAGCGGGAACTGCTGAAAAGCCGCGAACGACCCGACAGCATGCCCGTCGATGGCGAGAATGATGTCGCCCGACCTGAGCCCTGCGAGATAGTCGGGGCTCCCTGGAAGCACGACACCCACGGCCGCCCTACCATCATGAGCAGGCACATAGGCCGTCGTGAGAGGCTTATTGCTCACTTCCACGCTGTCGCCCGCAGTGTAAGGCTGGAAACGGATATAGTGGCGGAAGCCGTTGATGATGACCGAACCGTAGTTGAGCATCGCCGCACCAATGCGGCTGGCACCACGTGTGGTCACCGCGTTGACGTCAAGAAACGAGAAGTCGTCCCACTTCAGCCGGTCGAGCTTGAGAAAGGCCACCTCGCCGCTCTGCTCCGCTCCTATGTTGCCAATGGTAATATTGCCCTTGACGCGTGCCTCCACCTGGCTGTTCACATTCTTGCTTTTATAGGCATGTTCGTCGAAGCTCTGCTTGTTCATCGCGTAGAGAATCTTTGAGCCCGTGTCAAAGAGCACCTCATCGTAATGACGCTTGAAAGGGCTGACCATGACGTAGGGTACCCACCATTTCAGCGTATAGTGCACCGCGTAACCAGCTTCCCCGTCGAAGAAGTTGCGGCGGTCGGTGAGTATCATGCGCTTATTGCGTGTGTCTATCTTGCAACAAAGCCCCTTGTTGAAGAGGTCGAAGCCGAGGACGGCATCATAGTCGCGCTCCATGGAAGAATGGAAGACTGTTGCGACATAGCCTGTGACGGTGAGCCTTCCCAACCTGAAGGCAGGCAGCTGCACCACACCCACAGTATCGCTCCGGCCCGCGGCGTCAAGGCTCACCACGCTGCCCAAGGCGCGCAGTCCCCTCAACGGCGCGTTGCCATAGACTACACCCTGACTCGATCCCGTATCAAGGCAGAAACGATAAGTCCGACTACCGGCAGTAGCATTGACGTAAATCTGGTCGTCGACCACGTCGATGGGAATAGTGTCCGCAAAGTTCTGCTCCGAGAACATAAAGTTGGTGCTGTAGCGATAAGTCTGCGCGTGAACGGCCAAAGACAGCAAGCCGGCAGCCAGACAAAGGTGTTTTCTTTTCATCTCCTCGCTCTTTTTGGTGCAAAGTTACTAAATAGTTTGTGGGGAAAACACAGAATGAACGAAAAAGTCAACCGCAGTCCCATCGTGCGACAACTGTCGCACGATCGTCAAGCAACTGTCGCACAATTGTCAAGCAACTGTCGCACGATCGTTCGGCAACTGTCAAACGATCGCACCTTAACCGCCAAACAATACGGATGTGCAATCGTTTGCGCATATTTTAGAGGTCTTTTTGCATGATATAAATCAAGAATATGGCGATTTTTCTATAATTTCGCAGCAATAAAGAAATATAACACTTAAAAGCTATGAACTTTCGTTTCAATGTAGATTACCGTACAAGGTTCGGCGAGGAAGTAGTGCTGAACGTTGTGAATGATGCCTCGGAGGGAGCTTCCTTGTCAAAGTTCCGCATGATGACACAAAATGGCACCCGCTGGAGCTGCGAGTTGAATATCCCCGCCGTGAAGGATCGCCTGTCCTATTATTATGATATTGAGAGCCAGGGAAGCTCGGAAAAGCACGAGTGGACGACCATTCTGCACACCTTGGAGCTCAACATAGTGAATGGCAAAGATTACACCGTTTACGACAAATGGCACGACATTCCCGAGGACTCTTACTTTTACAGCTCCGCGTTCACCGACTGTATCCGCACCTGTCGTGTGAAGAAACCCTCCCGGAGCACGTTTGCACGCGTCATCCGATTCATCGTCAGAGCTCCGCAACTCAACAATTCCAGCCTCGCCATCGTTGGCGACGGCGAGGCCTTAGGCAACTGGGACGCGGCAAAGGCACGCCCCATGACCGAGCACAACTATAATGAGTGGGCTGTCGACCTCGACGCTTCGTGGTTTGCCGGCGACACGATAGAGTTCAAATTCATAGCCGTCAACAACAGCGACAAGCAAGACGTGCTGTGGGAGGAAGGCTACAATCGCACGGTGAAGGTGCCGCCGCTCTCCGACGGACAAGTCGTGGTCTACGACCTCAGCCAGGCCTTCTTCCAAATCTATAACACCCGCGTGGCAGGCACACTCGTGCCGGTTTTCTCCCTGCGCACGAAAGAATCGTTCGGCGTAGGCGATTTCGGCGACTTGGAAAAGATGCTCGACTTCATGCGCGCAACAGGTCAGAAAGTGCTGCAGGTGCTGCCTGTCAATGACACCACCATCACGCACACCTGGACCGATTCTTATCCCTACTCGTGCATCAGCATCTTTGCCCTGCATCCGCAATATGTCAATCTCCACCGCCTGCCGCTACTCGACGACAAAGAGAAACGCGAGCACTATGACAAACTGCGCCATGAGCTCAACGCCTTGCCGCAGATCGACTACGAACGCGTCAACGATGCAAAGATGGCTTACCTACGTGATCTCTATGCCCAGGTGGGCGCAAAGGTTCTCGGCACCCATGCTTTCAAAGAGTATTTCAAAGAAAACGAACGATGGCTCGTGCCTTACGCACAGTACTGCACCCTGCGCGACAAATACGGCACCGCCGACTTCTTACAGTGGAAAGACCACAACCAGTGGGACGAGGCAGAACGCAAGCGTCTCTCTGAGCCGCATACGAAGGAATATAAAGAGGTGGCATTCTGGTATTACGTGCAGTTTGTGCTCGACTCACAGATGAAAGCCGTGCACGAGTACGCCCGCCAGCACCATGTCATTCTCAAGGGTGACATCCCCATCGGCGTGAACCGCTATGGCTGCGACGTATGGACGGAGCCCCGTTACTTCAATCTCAACGGGCAGGCGGGAGCGCCACCCGATGCCTTCTCCACCAACGGCCAGAACTGGGGATTCCCCACTTACAACTGGGAAGAGATGATCAAGGACGGCTGCCAGTGGTGGGTGCGCCGATTCAAGAACATGGCCCGCTATTTCGACGCCTACCGCATCGACCACGTACTCGGTTTCTTCCGCATCTGGGAGATACCCTCCAACGCCGTCCACGGACTGTTGGGGCAGTTCTCTCCCGCCCTTGGCATGACGGCTGATGAGATTCGCGGCTACGGACTCAACTTCCAGGAAAAGCGCTTCACAGAGCCATTCATCACCGACTGGGTGCTCGACCGCGTCTTCAAAGAGCGCGCAGACGAAGTCAGAGAGAAGTATCTCGACCGCATCGACGGTGAGCGATACAAGATGAAACCGCAGTTTGACACGCAGAAGAAGATTCAGAAACTCTTCGAGAACGTCACCGACACACAGGAGCTCAACTTCCGCGACGGGCTCTACGCGCTCATCAGCGACGTGCTCTTCGTGCGCGACCGCTCAGACAGGAACAAGTTCCATCCGCGCATCTCCGCACAGTTCGACTTCATCTACGAGAGTCTTTACGACAACGACAAGGGCGCCTTCAACCGCCTCTACAACGATTACTACTATCGCCGCAACAACCAGTTCTGGTATAGCGAGGCGATGAAGAAGCTGCCGGTGCTCGTGCAGGCCACACGCATGCTGGCGTGTGCCGAGGACTTGGGCATGGTACCCGACTGTGTGTCTTGGGTGATGAACCAGCTGCGCATCCTCTCACTGGAGATCCAGTCGATGCCGAAAGACCCGCATGTGCGCTTCGGGCACCTGTCGTCCAACCCTTACCGCTCGGTCTGCACCTTCTCCACACACGACATGTCCACCATGCGCCAGTGGTGGGATGAGGACTGGAACCGCACGCAAGAATACTACAACTCCATGCTCTACCATCAGGGTCCCGCGCCCCATCCGCTGCCGGGGTGGCTCGCACGCGACATCCTCTCGTGCCAGCTCACCTCGCCCTCAATGCTTTGCGTGCTCAGCATCCAGGACTGGATGGCCATGGACGAGCAGCTACGCCTCGCTGACGCCGACAGGGAGCGCATCAACGTGCCGGCCATCGTGCCCTACTATTGGCGCTACCGCATGCACGTCAACATCGAAGACCTCATCAACAGTGAGAGTTTCGCGCAGAATATCAAGGACTTAGTACTGGAAAGCGGAAGATAAAACGCCGCACACCATCCCCTCCCCCAACAAAGGGAGGGGAACAATATATATCAAGAAATTTAAAGTTATGAAGATATTGACTTCTATTGCAGCCGCATTGTTGCTGCCTCTTGCTGCCTTAGCTCAGACCGTGAAGTCACCTGACGGCAACGTCTCACTGTCGTTCTCGCTGACGGGCAATGGTGTGCCGACCTATGAAATGTCGTACAAAGGCAAGCCGGTGGTGAAGCCGTCCCATCTCGGTCTTGAACTGGCCAAGGACAGACACGCTTCGAAGGGCATCCATGAGACCTCGCTTATGGACGGCTTCACGGAGACCAACAGCAAGACGTCCACTTTCGACGAGACATGGACACCTGTGTGGGGACAGTTCGGAAAGATTCGCAACCACTACAATGAGCTCGCCGTCGACCTGCTGCAGCCGCAGACCAAGCGGCGCATGACCATCCGTTTCCGAGTCTACAACATCGGAATGGGACTGCGCTATGAGTTCCCACAGCAAGACGCGCTGGTCTACTTTGTTATCAAAGAGGAGCATACGCAGTTCGCCATGACCGGAGACCATACGGCCTGGTGGCTCCCTGGCGACTACGACACGCAGGAGCAGGAGACACAAGAGAGCAAGCTCTCCGAGATACGCACGCGCTTCCACGACGCGGTCAACTGGGGCAACTCTTCCGTTGCCGTTTTCTCTCCGACAGGTGTGCAGACGGCATTGCAGATGAAGACGCAGGACGGGCTGTACCTCAACATCCATGAGGCAGCCTGTATCAACTATGCTACGATGCATCTGAACCTCAACGACAAGAACATGGTGCTGGAAAGCTGGCTCACACCCGATGCTACGGGCATGAAAGGATACATGCAGACTCCGTGCAACACACCGTGGCGCACCGTGGCCGTGAGCGACGACGCCCGCGATATGCTCAGCGAAGCCAACTCAATGATCTACAATCTCAATGAGCCATGCAAAATAAAGGACACCTCTTGGATTCATCCAACGAAGTTTGCCGGTGTGTGGTGGGAGATGATTGTTGGCCGCAACTCATGGAATTACACCGACGAATATCCCTCCGTAAAGCTCGGTCAGGTGGATTACAGCAAAGCAAAGCCCAATGGTCGACATGGTGCTAATAATGAGGAAGTAAAGAAATATATCGACTTTGCTGCAAAGAATGGTATCGACGAAGTGCTTGTTGAGGGCTGGAATGTCGGTTGGGAAGACTGGGCAAACCATTATAAGGATTATGTCTTCGACTTTACCACACCTTATCCTGACTTTGATATCAAGGCGCTGAACGACTATGCCCACAGTAAAGGCGTGAAGCTAATGATGCACAACGAGACATCCAGCTCGACGCTAAACTATGAGCGACACCTGCCGGCAGCCCTTAACCTCATGAACGAATACGGTTACGATGCTGTGAAGACGGGCTATGTCGGCGACATCATTCCTCGCGGTGACTATCATTTCTCACAATCGATGAACAACCACTATCTCTATGTTGTCAAGGAGGCTGCCAAGCATCATATCATGGTCGACTCTCACGAGGCTACCCGTCCTACCGGCATCGGTCGTACATGGCCAAACTGGATTGCGGGAGAGTCAGCACGCGGCACAGAGTACGAAGCCTTTGGAGGCAGCCGTCCCGACCACACTGTCATCCTGCCGTTCACACGTCTGCAGGGCGGCCCAATGGATTATACGCCCGGCATTTTGGAAACACAGCTGAAGACCTGGAGCAATAATCCCTCGTATGTTCACACAACACTCGTCGGCCAGCTCGCCCTCTACCTCGTCATGTGGGGCCCGCTGCAGATGGCCGCTGACCTGCCGGAGAACTACGCCAAATACGACGACGCCTTCCAGTTCATCAAGGATGTCGCCGTCGATTGGTCGGACAGCAAGTATTTAGAGGCTGAGCCTGCCCGCTATATCACCGTGGCGCGCAAGGCCAAAGGCTCAGACAACTGGTTTGTAGGCGGCAAATGCAACGAGGCTGGGCACAAGAGCACTGTGAAATTCGACTTTCTCGACAAAGGTCGCAAGTATGAAGCAACGATCTATGCAGATGCCAAGAATGCTTCTTACGATAAGAATCCGAAAGCCTATGTCATCACCAAGCGAACCATCCACAAGGGTGATGTGCTGCAGATGACGGAGGCCTCCGGCGGCGGTTTCGCCATCTCGCTGAAGGCTTTATAATGAGATGAAATCCCTGGTAGGGAAAAATGTAACACGATCACTGTCACAATCTATGCAATTCAGAAACATCATTCTCTCAGCATTGTTGCTGCCAGCCTCGCTGATCACTAAGGCACAGGACTTTAGATTCAATGAGGTGAGCTACACACCCCGCCGGACGGTGTTCAGGCTCTTTGCTCCGACTCAGACAAAGCGCGTCGTGCTGAACATCTATGCCCATGGCGATGCCGCGGCCGATGCAAAGCCATTAGCCACAAAGCGCATGAGACGCGTGGGCAAAGACCTGTGGGCCGTGGAGCTCAAAGGAGACCAAAAGGGAAAGTTCTACACCTTCAACATCGGCCGTGGCGAGACTCCCGGAGTGTTCGCCAAGGCGGTAGGTGTCAACGGCAAGCGTGGATGCGTGCTCGATATGGGCCTGACGAACCCCAAAGGATGGAGCCAAGACCATGTCCTCGCGCTGCCGACCGCAAACGCCACACACAAGACTCCCAACTATTCCGGCCTCGTCATCTATGAAATGCACCACCGCGACTTCTCTATCGATGCCTCATCAGGTCTGCAACACAAGGGAAAATTCCTCGCTCTGACCGAGACAAAGGCCATCAATTATCTTAAAAGGCTGGGCGTGAACGCAGTCCACATCCTCCCATCTTTCGACTATGCCTCCGTGGATGAGACGCAATTGAACAGGCCTCAGTACAACTGGGGCTACGATCCACTGAACTATAACGTGCCCGAGGGGAGCTACAGCACTGACCCTTACGACCCCGCCACACGCATCCGTGAATTCAAAGAGATGGTGCAGGCACTGCACAAGGCCGGCATCCGCGTCATCCTCGACGTGGTCTACAACCACACTTTCGACCTGGAAAACAGCAATTTCCAGCGCACTTATCCGAATTATTTCTACCGTTTCACAAAAGACGGCAAGCCCAGCAACGGCTCTGGCTGCGGCAACGAGACAGCATCGGAGAAGCCGATGATGCGCAGATTCATGCTTGAAAGCGTGAAATACTGGGCGAAAGAATACCATATCGATGGCTTCCGCTTTGATCTCATGGGAGTTCACGATATTGAGACAATGAACGACATCCGCAAGGAGCTCACTGCTCTGAACCCGAATATCTTTGTCTATGGAGAGGGCTGGAGTGCCGGTCAGTGCGCTTACCCCACGGGATGGCTTGCTGTCAAGGCTCATATCAAACAGCTGCCGGGCATCGCCGCCTTCTGCGACGACCTGCGTGACGCGCTTCGCGGGCCTTTCTCCGATGACCACAAAGGAGCATTCCTCGCCGGAGAGCCGGGCTCAGAAGAGAGTCTGAAGGCTGGCATTGCAGGCATGATCGCGCATCCGCAGGTCGATTACGCAAAGGTGAACTACTCCAAAGAGCCGTGGGCCACGGAGCCGACACAGTGCATCAACTACGTCAGCTGCCACGACGACATGTGTCTTGTCGACCGCCTGAAAGCCTCCGTGCCCAACATCACCACCGACGAGATCATCCGTCTCGATGAGCTTGCACAGACGGCCGTGCTCACTTCACAGGGCGTGCCCTTCATGCTCAGCGGCGAAGAGATGCTGCGCGACAAGAAAGGCGTGCACAACAGCTTCAACTCTCCCGACAGCATCAACGCGCTCAACTGGAACAATCTCAAGACGTATCCGCAGGTATTCAACTATTATCAGGGCCTCATCGCCCTGAGGAGCCATCATCCGGCCTTCCGTTTAGGCAGCGCGACACTCGTGCGTCAACATTTGGAGTTTCTCCCTTCGCAGGACTGTCTGGTCGCCTTCCGGCTGAAAGGCCATGCCGGCAACGATACCTGGAAGAACATTATCGTCATTCTCAACGCGAACAAACAGCCGCGCGAGGTGGCCATTCCCGAAGGCAACTACACTGTCGTCTGCCGAGACGGCATCATCAATGAAGCGGGATTGGGCACTGTCCAAGGCACAAAGGTCAGCCTACCCGCACAGACCGCCATCATTTTACACGAATAATTCAAGTTGATTGCATTTTCCCCAAAACTTCTTAAAATAGTAAGTTTTGGGGCATTATTTTGTCTAATTATTACTAACTTTGTCTCTATACTCTATCAATCATATGGACAATTTCATAGAAATCAACAATGTCACGAAACGATTTGAGAACCATGTAGCACTCAACAACGTGTCGCTGTCAGTGCGCCGTGGCAAGATTTTCGGCTTGTTAGGGCCCAATGGCGCGGGCAAGACGACGCTGATCCGCATCCTGAACCGTATCACCGCACCCGACAGCGGCGAGATACTGTTCGACGGACAGCTGATGACCGCGGGCGATGTGGCGCGCATCGGGTACCTCCCCGAGGAGAGAGGACTGTACCGAAAGATGAAAGTGGGCGAACAGGCCGTCTATCTCGCGCAACTAAAAGGCCTAAGTCATCTGGAAGCTGAGACGAGATTGAGAAAGTGGTTCAGCAAGTTCGGCATCATGCCCTGGTGGAACCGTAAGTTAGAGGAGCTCTCTAAGGGCATGGCTCAAAAGGTCCAATTCATCATCACCGTGCTTCACGAGCCCGAACTGCTCATCTTCGACGAGCCATTCTCCGGCTTCGATCCCGTCAATGCCGAACAGCTGAAGCAAGAGATTCTCAGCCTCAAGGAGCAGGGACACACCATCATCTTCTCCACCCACAATATGGCGAGTGTGGAGGAGATCTGCGACGACATCGCCCTGATCAACCATTCTGAAGTGGTGCTGCAAGGAGAAATGCGCGGCATCAAGGAGAAGTTCCGCACGGGTCTCTACGAATTGAAAACCGCCCAGCCGCTCCCTCCCATGGAGAATCCGCCTTTCACCATCACCGTCCACGACTCCGTCTTAGGGCTGGAACACTACGTCATTCAGGCCGGTGAAGGCCTGACGGGCAGCGAACTCGTGCGCATGCTGAGCCAGGAAGCCGATGTGCGCTATTTCTCAGAGCAGGTACCCTCGATGAACGACATCTTCCTCAAGGTCATCGGAAAGCATACACAGTGGAACGAAGAACAGATAGAAAACAAGCAATGAACAAGATACTCATCATCATCCAGCGCGAGTTTCTGAAACGCGTGCAGAAAAAAGGCTTCATCATCCTCACCATCGTCATGCCTTTTCTCATGGCAGCACTCATCTTTGTGCCGCTGTGGCTCTCGTCCATACAGAGCGACGAACAGCAACACGTAGCAGTCATCGACCCTTCAGGCGTCTATGTCAAGGCGCTACAAGGCTCAAAGGCCTTCCTTTTCAGCGCGCAACCGGTCATGACCAAGGAGATGCGCTCCGAGGATTCACCCTTCGACGCAGTGGTGTCCATTTCCGGAGACTTAGTAAAGAACCATGGAAGGGTGACCATCTACAGCTGTAAGGAAGTGCCAGCCAATTTGCGCGACTATGTCCAGACAAAAGTTGACGAGGCCGTACAGCGACAGAAGCTCTCTGCCACAGGTATCGCCGGGCTCGACAAAATCATCGACAACGTGCAGAGCAACGTGCCCTTGGAGACCGTGAAATGGAGCAAGGAGGGTGACGAACAGACATCGAGCACCGACGTCGCCATTGCCGTGGGCTCCATTTTCACCTTCCTCATTTATATATTCGTTATCTCTTATGGGGGCATGGTCATGCAAAGCATCATTGAGGAAAAGACCAATCGCATCGTCGAACTGTTGGTGAGCAGCGTCAAGCCCTTCCAGTTGATGATGGGAAAAATCATCGGAGTGATGCTCGTCGGGCTGGCACAGATGGCGCTTTGGGGCGTGATGTTAGCGGTCATCCTGACAGCAGCGTCCGCGATCTTTGGCCTAAGCCCCTCTCCTACCATGGGTGCAGGACCAGGCTTGAGCTCTTCCACAGCTCCCTTCACACAAGAGACACAAGACATCTTAACGGCCATTACCAACCTTCCTTTCACGGAAATCGGCATCATGTTTATTCTCATGTTCGTGGGTGGCTATCTGCTTTACGCCAGTTTCTTTGCGGCCACGGGTGCCAGCGTCAACGAGCAGGAGGACTCCAACCAGTTTGTCATCCCCGTGACGATGATCACGCTGTTCGGTCTCTACGCCGCGATGTACAGCATTGAGAACACAGACGGTCCCCTGGCTTTCTGGGCATCGCTCTTCCCGCTCACCTCTCCCATCGTCATGATGGTGCGCATACCGTTTGGCGTACCGTTGTGGCAGGAGGCCCTCAGCGTGGTGTTGCTTTATGCCACCGCTTTGCTGATGATATGGTTAGGCGGCCGCATCTACCGTGTCGGTATTCTTATGTACGGCAAAAAGCCGAACATGAAAGAGCTGATCAAATGGATGAAATATAAATAACAAGCGTCAGCCTCTCGACAGACACCTTGCCAAGCGGCATAATGCCCTCATGCCGATAAAGTTGAGCAGCCACAGTTTCAGGCTGCCCGTGAAATGGAGGGCAGGTAAAAGAATATCGGCCGTGTTGCCAGTGTAGATGTAAGTCTGCAGCTGAATGTCAAGCACGTGCCGATAGTACTCCCTAAAGCCCCGACACGACGACAGCTCCCCACTGGTGAGGATGGAGAGATGGGCGTCAAGCAAGTCGCGGTATGCCTCGCCATCCGCCTTCTGGGTGATTCCGTCAGGGTTGAGCGTGTAATGATAGCAGCCTTTAGATGTCGTGACTACCCGCCTGGCCACATGAATGAGCCGCCACAATGTAGGCACGTCCTCAAACCTCCTGCCTTTTGGAAAGCGCACTGCAGAGAAAAGCTCACGCCGATAAATCTTATTGCATGCGTAAGTATGGGCATAGGCTTCCGCCTCCAACCAGTAGGCTGTCATATCCTGATAGACACTGTCGGGCAAGGTGAAGGCTGCTGAACCCTTGCGCAATTGTCGTGTAAGGGAGTACTCCAGAATGTCGGCACCCGTTGTTTCCGCCAGCCTCAACAGCTCAGGATAGGTCTCCGATGAGAGGTAATCGTCAGAGTCAACAAACGTGATGTATCTGCCCCGTGCCACGCTGATGCCGGCATTCCGTGCCTCCGACAGTCCGCCATTAGGCTGATGAAGCACGCGGACTCCTTTCTCAGTGTATTCATCACAAATCTGCGGAGAGGCATCGGTAGAGCCATCATCCACAAGAATTACCTCCATGCCGTCAACTCCCTGTCCCTGTGCCAAGACGCTGTCAACACACCGCTTCAGTGTGCCGGCGACATTATATACGGGGATGATGACAGAGAGGAGCATCAAAACTCTATAATCAGTGCTTCGCGCTGCGTGAGCGGCACATTCCTGGTGAGATCAACGGTCTTGCCGGTGATGACATCGCGGGCAGTGGTGTGTCCTTTGATAACTTCAGCATAGCGTGCCACGTTGAGCTCATTGGCCGAGTGCTTGCCGTTGAGGATGGTCAGCGCCGTTTTCCCCTGATATTGCCGTGCGATAACATAGACCCCCTTATAAGGAATAAACTGCGTCTGCGTGCCCTTACTGATGACTTCGTTGCCCTGTCGCCAGTGGAGCAGGCGGCTCTCCCACGCGAACATGGCGTTTTCGGCCCTGGTGCGGCCGTCGGCGGTGAAGCAGTTGTGTGTGTCGCCGGGGAATCCGCCTGGGAAGTCTCCGCGCACATAGCCGTCAGTGACTGCCTTTGTGCCGTTCATCAGCACCTCCGTACCGTAGTAGAGCTGCGGAATGCGGTTGATGGTGAGCAGTAAGGCCAGTGCCTGCTTGAGCATGGTGGAGTCTTTGGTGTCGCCAAGGAAGCGGTCGGTGTCGTGGTTCTCAATGAACGCCAGCACTGAAGAGGGATTAGGGTAAAGATAATCGTAGCAAAGCGAGTTGTAGATGCGGTTCAGGCCGTTCCACCACTCGTCAGTCTCTTCGCGCTTAGCCTGGTTGAGCTTGTCGAAGAAAGAGAAGTCCATCACCGTCTTCAGGTAACTGTTGACGGGTGAGAGCTTCGAGTCTTTCTGCCATGCGGCGGTGTACTGCGGCTCCGTGACCCAGGTCTCGCCTACCGTATTGAAGTTAGGATATTCGGTGTCGATGGTCTTCATCCACTGCGCCATTGCCGCACGGTCGGCATAGGGATAAGTATCCATGCGGATGCCGTCGATGTTGGCGGTCTCTATCCACCACTCACTGTTCTGGATGAGATACTTGATGACATGCGGATTGCGCTGGTTGAGATCAGGCATCGACTTGACAAACCATCCGTCGGTAGTCTCTGCCTTGTCCACTTTGGATGCGTAAGGATCGAGCACGGGGGTGAGCTTATAACTCGTCTGCAGGCCATAGTTGGGATTATTGAACCAGTCTTTCGACGGCATGTCACGGTTCCAGATATGGTAGTCGGAGCAATGGTTGAAAATCATGTCCATCACGACCTTGAGTCCCCGTTTGTGACACTCGGCTATAAGCTGCTTATATTCTTCATTGGTACCGAAGCGCGGGTCCACTTTGTAATAGTCGGTGGTGGCATAGCCGTGGTAAGACGAGTTGACGCCCCCGTTAGGCCAGTCGTTCTCCAGGATAGGCGTGAACCACAGCGCCGTCACGCCCAACTCGCTGAAGTAGTCAAGATGCTGGCGGATGCCCTCCAAGTCGCCTCCGTGTCGCAGCGAGGGCTTCGTGCGGTCACAGGTCTGGTCGCGCATGCCTTTGACCACGTCGTTCTTCAGGTTACCATTGGCAAAGCGGTCAGGCATGAGCAGGTAGAGCACGTCGGCGTTGGTGAAGCCGTGACGAGCCTCACCGGCCATCGTGCGCTCCCTGAGCTCATAGCGGATTTCCCTTCCGTCGAGCTTCAGCGTCATCTCTCCGGCTTTGGCTCCACGGAGGTTGAGATAGACGAGAAGATAGTTGGGCGAATCGAGCCGTACCACGGAGTCGACGGTTACACCCGGATAATCGGTAGTGACCCTGCGCACGTCGCGGATGTCCTTGCCGTAGAACATGAGCTGGAGCGACGGATCCTTCATGCCCGCGAACCAGTTGGCAGGGTCGACGCGCAGAGAGGGAACTGCATGCATGATTGACATGGTAAGAATCAATGTAAGTGTGAATAATAGTCTTTTCATGATTGCTTTGATAGTTACTTGTTGATTGGTGTCTGAAGAGTAGCTTGTTATGATGCGTCCACCGGAATGGGGCTTCACACTGCAAAGCTACAAAAAATCCCCGTCACGGGGGGCAATTACAAGCAGAATAATCGGAATAAATTGTGCGAACGTCATACCGCTGATCGTTCGACAGCTGTCGCACAATCGTCAAGCAATTGCCGCACGATCGTTCGGCAATTGTCGCACAATCGTTCGACAACTGTCGCACGATCGCTATTTTGATGAGATGACCGGATCGACAAGGTGAGATGCCGCTCAGATTTTTTCGATGGTCATCGTCTGGTCACAATAATCCTTCACGGCGAGACGGTGGGTAATGAAGATGACGGTGCGCTTCCTGTCTGTCAGAATGTTGTGGAGCAGATGGCGCTCGGTATCAGGGTCGAGGGCCGAGGTGGCCTCGTCGAGGAGCAACACGGGACGGGCTCTGAGCAATGCGCGGGCGATGGCGATGCGCTGCGCCTGTCCTTCAGAGAGCCCGCTGCCCTGCTCGCCGCAGAGCGTGTCAAGGCCGTCAGCCTCCTCGAAGAGGAAGTCGGAACAACTCATATGCAAGGCAGCCCGCATCTCCTCATCGGTAGCCGAGAGCTTGCCCAGCCTGAGGTTATCGCGCACGCTGCCGCTGAGGAGTGTGTTGCCCTGCGGCACATAAGCGAGGTTGCAACGCGTGAGAGGAGAGAGGCGGTGGGAAAGGACGGACGATGAGTGACGGGTGTAGATGGATGCTCCTCCACTCCCAGGCATGACCAGGCCGAGGATGATACGGATGAGCGTGGTCTTACCCGCACCCGTCTCACCGAGTACGGCCGTACACGTGCCTGGAGCGAAATCGAAGTTCAGGTCATGAAGCACTTCGTTGCCGTCATCGTAAGCATAGCTCACGTGCTCCATGCGGATGCCGCACGGGGACTTCAGCACAACGGGATCACCCTGTTGCTCCATCGGGTTCTCCTCTAATTCCATCAGCCTCTCGGCGGAAGTGAAGACGGAAACAAAAGCCGGCACGAGCTTTGTCAGGCTGCGAGCCGGACTCTGGATGCGGTTGACTAACTGCAAGAATGCCGTCATTCCGCCAAAAGAGAGCGAGTGGGCCGACATGCGAACGGCTGCCCAGAGAAAGGCTACCAGATAGCCTAAGGCGAAGCCTATGTTGAGAATGGTGTTGCTGAACACCGAGAACAGCGTGCGGCGCACCACTTTGTGTCTCAGAACGCTTTGGATGCGCTCCAGCCGGTCCACCATCATGCCCTCGCTCTCCAGGGTCTTGATGAGCATGCGGTGCTGGATGGTCTCCTGCAAGGCGCTCTGCACATGCGAGTCTTCGGTGCGCACGTCCTTGGTGAGCCTGCGCATCTGGTTGACATAAACCTTGCTCAACACCACAAACACGGGAATAATGGCCACGGTGATAAGGGCCAGCACACTGTCCATAAAGAAGAGATAGCAGAAGGCCCCGATAAACATGGTCAAGACGGAGAGCGTGTTGGGAATGGTCTGTGTGAGGAAGTCGACCACATTGGCCACGTCAAACTCAAGACGGTTGAGCACGTCTCCGGAGTGGTAGTGCTCTCTGCCGTGCCACTGTGAGCGGAGGATACGGTCGAGCATGCGCTGCTGCATGCGGTTCTGCGCACGGATGCCGAGCAGGTTTTGCACCCAGGTGCTGCTGATGCCGAGCAGGAAATCGCACAGCACAAGGATGCCTATCAGGCCCACAGCCCAATAGAGGTTGCCCTTGACCGATCCACTCGCCACATCAATGGCATGCTGTACGGTGCCGACCTGTGCCAGCGACACCCCCACGGCCAACAGGCCAATAAGGGCGTTGAGACATGCCTGCAGGCGGTTGCCACGCCATACGTGCCACAACCACCGAAGAATCTCACCCAATTTGTACTTCGATTCCTGTAACCGAAAAGCTTTCTTGATAAAACTTGACATGAATTGTTCTTTTCGTTTTTTATCCGCGCTGGTCGGCGCCCCACATGAGTTTCTCGCGCAGAATGGAGAAATAACGCTTGGAGCGCAGCTTGACGATCTTGACTTTACAGGGCGCTTTGCGAATGATCAGGACCGTGCCTTCATGGAGTTTCTCTGAGCGGCCGTCGATAGCCACAAGAAAGTTGTGGCTTCGGCTCTCTACCTCAAGCTTGACGACGGTGGTGTCGTTGAGCACAATGGGGCGGATGTTGAGACTGTGGGGTGCCACGGGCGTGAGACAAATGTTGCCACTGTTGGGCACGATGATGGGCCCGCCATTGCTGAGATTGTAGGCTGTGGATCCCGTCGGCGTGGAGACGACAAGTCCGTCGGCCTGATAGGTCACGAGGAAGTCGTCGTTGACATAGGTCCGGATAGTGATCATGGATGCAGTGTCGCGCTTGAGGATGGCAATGTCGTTGAGCGCATAGGGACAGCCTTCAAGGGGCAGCGCACCGGCCGTGTCGCGGCTGTCGGCTTCTGTCTGTATGACTGTGTGCTCCTCCAACTCGCACCGGCCCGCGTAAATATCGTCAAGGGCTTCACCAAACTCCCCCGGCAACACCTCGGCCAGGAACCCTAAACGGCCGGTGTTGACGCCGATGATAGGCGTACCTTTAGCCATGATGCGATTGGCAGCCCTGAGAAACGTGCCGTCGCCGCCGATGGAGATGGCGTAGTCGGCATCGAAATTATAGCCGTCGAAGACACCGTCGGCTTTCACGTTCATATGCTTGCCGTGAGAAAGATATTCATAAAACGGACGGTCAACGCAAACCTCGGCGCCGCGATCACAAAGGCAGGCCAGTACCTGCTCTACGCCCGCACTCTCCCGAGCCTGATATTCATTGCCGAAAATGGCGAAACGAAGTCGTTTATCTTGCATTCTCCTGGATAATATTTCATTGGCGGAACAAAGATACAAAAATAAAGCGCAGTTGATGTCAAAAGAATAGAAATAATGAGCCAGAGAGCTTAAATATTTGTTAAAAGCCGCTCTTTTCCCCCCATCGTCACTATTTTTCCTTATCTTTGCAATAGTATACATATCTATATTATAAGCAACCATGCAGCGATGAAAATCGTGAGCATCATTTTATGACATACAACTATGGCAAAGGTATATGAGTTTTTGGCCAACGGCTTCGAGGAGATCGAGGCATTGGCTCCCGTGGACATCTTTCGGCGCGGTGGTTTGGAAGTGAAGACCGTGAGCGTGACAGGCAGTGAGCTTGTGGAATCGTCGCATGGCGTGACCGTCAAGGCCGACCTGCTATTCGAAGACGGCAATTTCACCGATGCCGACTTGCTGATGCTTCCCGGCGGCATGCCCGGCTCCGCCAATCTTAACGCTCATGAAGGCGTGCGCAACGCGCTCAAAGCGCAATATGATGCCGGCAAACGCGTGGCGGCTATCTGTGCCGCGCCCATGGTGCTCGGCTCCATCGGCATTCTCGAAGGCAAACGTGCCACCTGCTCACCAGGTTTTCAGACATATCTCACCGGCGCCACCTATACCGGCAACCTCTTCGAGGAAGACGGACTGGTGACAACAGGCGAGGGACCGGCTGCCTCACTGCCCTATGCCTACCATATCCTCGGGTATTTCATCCCAGAAGAACAGGTGATGGATCTGGAAAGGAAGATGCAATTCGCGCATCTGATGCAGCGATAATCAATGGATTACATCATCATTGTTGCCGGAGGACGCGGCGCACGCATGGGCACGGCCGTGCCTAAACAGTTTCTGCCGGTGGGCGGTAAGCCCGTGCTGATGCGTACCGTCGAACAGTTCTACAACTACAGCCACGACCTCCGCATCATCGTTGTATTGCCCAAAGACGAGCAGCCTACGTGGCGGGAGTTGTGCCAGGAACACCACTTCACCATTCCCCATCGCGTTGCCGACGGAGGCGCCACACGCTTTGAGAGCTCCAGAAACGGGCTGGCCCTCATACCCGAAGGCACAGACGGCGTAGTGGGTTTTCACGACGGCGTGCGCCCGTTCGTCTCGACGCAGGTCATCAAAGCCTGCTATGAGACCGCCCGTGAGGAATACACCGCCGTGCCCGTAGTGCCCGTCACCGACACCCTGCGCCACGTCGACGCGCGCACCACCCGCACCTTCACCGTGGACCGCACCCTTTACCGCGCCGTGCAAACGCCGCAGGTGTTCAACATCAACATAGCACGACAAGCCTTCGACCAGCCTGACAGAAAGACTTTCACCGACGACGCTTCCGTGGTGGAAAGCCTCGGAATCAGCGTCAACACTGTAGAAGGCAACCGTGAGAATATCAAGATTACTACGCCATTCGACCTGAAAATAGCGGAGGTCTTGGCCCAGACAAACGATTGAACAGCATTCTCTCGCAGGACATCATGTATCTCCCAGGCGTAGGACCTAAGCGCAAGGAGATACTTGCCAGTCAGCTCAACATCAAGAATTGGGGTGACTTGCTTGAGTATTACCCTTATAAATATGTGGACCGCTCAAAGATATACCCCATCCGTGAGCTGAGCGGTGACATGCCATTAGTGCAGATCAAAGGTGCCATTCAGAGTTTTGAGGAATTCGGTGAAGGCCGCCGCAAACGCATCGTAGCCCATTTCTCCGACGGCCGTGACATGGTAGACCTTGTGTGGTTTGGGGGCAAGAACTGGGTTTATGACAGTTATCAGCCCGGCACGGAATACATTGTCTTCGGCAAGCCGCAGCCTTTCAACGGACGTTATCAGTTTGCGCATCCCGACATGGAGAAAGCCGCCAACGTGCAGCTTTCCACCATGGGCATGCAGCCTTACTACATCACTACGCAGACGATGAAAGACCGCGGACTCACGTCGAGAGCCATCGAGAAGATGACCAAGGCGCTGGTGGCGCGCATTCCTCAAGGCTCCATCACAGAGACATTGCTGCCCGGAATGACCACAAGACTGCACCTCATCTCAAGGGAGGAGGCGCTCAGGAAGATCCATTACCCGCAGTCGCTGCGCGACGTGCAGCAAGCACAGGAACGGCTGAAGTTTGAGGAACTGTTTTATGTACAACTCAACATCCTGCGCTATGCCACTGAGCAACGCCACAAATACCACGGCTATACGCTGACCCATGTCGGCGAGCCGCTCAACACCTTTTATAAGAATCATCTCCATTTTGAGCTTACCGATGCGCAGAAACGTGTCATGCACGAGATACGTGACGACATGCGTTCGGGCATCCAGATGAACCGGCTGCTGCAAGGTGATGTGGGTTCAGGAAAGACCTTAGTGGCGCTCATGACCATGCTCATCGCCATCGGCAACGGTTTTCAGGCGTGCATCATGGCGCCCACAGAGATCCTTGCCGAGCAACACCTACAGACCATCAACGGCTTTCTTAAAGGCATGGACATACGCGTGGAACTGCTCACCGGCATCGTGAAAGGGAAGAAACGGACGGAAGTACTGGACGCGCTGGCCAGCGGTGCGGTAAACATCCTCGTGGGCACACATGCACTGATTGAAGACAATGTCGTCTTCAAGAACCTTGGCCTTGCTGTCATCGACGAGCAGCACCGCTTCGGTGTGGCCCAGCGTGCCAAGCTGTGGGGAAAAAGTGAGCGGCCGCCACATATCCTGGTGATGACGGCCACGCCGATCCCCCGCACCCTTGCCATGACGCTCTACGGCGACCTTGATGTGAGCATCATTGATGAACTGCCGCCAGGACGCAAGCCCATCGTAACCATTCATAAATACAATAACCAGATGACCTCGCTCTATGCCGGCATCGCTAAGCAGGTAAAGGAAGGCCGGCAGGTATATATCGTCTTCCCCGTCATTGAGGAAGGCAAGAAAAAAGACCTGAAAAACTTAGAGGACGGCTACGAAGCCCTGCGACAAATTTTCCCCCAGTTCACCATGAGCAAGGTACACGGACAGATGAAGCCCAAGGACAAGGAGACGGAAATGCAGCGGTTCGTGAGCGGCAAGACGCAGATACTCGTTGCCACGACGGTGATAGAAGTGGGTGTCAACGTCCCCAATGCCTCTGTCATGGTCATCATGGACGCACAACGGTTTGGCCTTTCGCAGCTCCATCAGCTGCGGGGACGCGTGGGACGTGGCGCGAAACAGAGCTTCTGCATCCTCGTCACCAGCTATGAACTGTCTCAAGACACCCGCAAGCGTATTGATATCATGTGCCAGACCAATGACGGCTTCCGCATTGCCGAAGCTGACCTGAAGCTCCGTGGGCCAGGTGACCTGGAAGGCACGGCTCAAAGTGGTATGGCGTTCGACCTGAAGATCGCAAATATAGCGCGCGACGGACAAATCGTACAACTTGCCCGCAACGAGGCAAAGAACATCGTGGACGGCGATCCTGACTGTTCACGGCCCGAAAATGTGTTGCTTTGGCAACATTTGCGCGAACTGAGAAACACAAATGTCAATTGGGGCGTCATTAGCTGACAGTGTGTCAATAACTCCATAATAAGTGTTAATTGAATGCGGATTGCGCGCAATTTCTGTTAAACTACCCATAAAAAAGACTTGAGGAAAATCAAGTCAGGGATATTTTTCTTACCTTTGTCGATGTAAATGAAACTACGGATACGGTCTCATTGCAGACCTGAAAGAAAATAAGCTACATGTTGATAAAAAAGGAAATAAAAGCCCTTGGGGTATTATTGCTTTTAACATTGTCCACAAATACCGTTGTGGCACAAGACCTTCTTGCAAGACAGGCACCAGTGGACCGGCGCGCGAAGAAGCTGGATTCACTGGAGGTAAAGAGTATTATTAAGCGTGAGAACATCCAGTCACCCGCAGCGCAACTGTACGGTGACGAATGGGACAACACCTATGCGCATAGGGCCACAGAGCTCCCCGACTCCTTTACCATCAACCTTCGACACTTCTGCATGCCCACGCCCAGCCGCGTGGTGACGAGCAATTTCGGCACGAGATGGGGACGCCAGCATAAGGGACTGGACATTAAAGTATATATCGGCGACACCATCCGCGCCGCTTTCTCGGGCAAAGTCCGTGTCGTACGCTATGAGGCAGCAGGCTATGGCAACTACATCGTCATACGGCATCCCAATGGCCTGGAAACCATTTACGGGCATCTCTCCAAACAGCTTGTCAGCGAGAACCAAAGCGTGAGAGCCGGCGAGCCCATCGGTCTGGGCGGAAACACAGGCCGAAGCACAGGCTCCCATCTGCACTTTGAGACACGGCTCTGCGGCGTGGCACTCAATCCAGCACTCTTCTTCGACTTCCGGAATCAGGATGTGACAGGCGACTACTATGTGTTCAACAAACGCACTTACGACCGCGAATCTGAAATCGCCACACGTGAACGAGGAAAGATCGGCAGAGGCGGTTATACACACGACATGATTTATGGTGAGGTCGGACACGATGACAACGACACGCCGGAAGATGTGCGTGAGGCCATAAACGCACCAGAGCGCGTCTACTATAAAGTACAGAATGGGGAAACCCTCGCGTCCATTGCCAAGAAAGTTGGCGTGAGCATCGAGAAGCTTGTACAGCTCAATGGATTCCACAGCAGAAGCCAGAAGGTCCGCCCTGGAATGATCATCAGATACGTTTAAACCATCTACAGCTATTCTTATCTTCTTACAACTGACCTGAAAGCAAAGTACAGGTGTAAGAAAATCGTCTGAATATAACCATAATGCTTCGCCATGACATGGAACCGTTCCTTCAGCGAAGCTTTATGGTTTTTGTTTGTCATGCCCCCATCCAGGTAATTGACCACCACCCTATTGACATTTCTCAAAGCCAAATGACGTTGGGCACACAGCTTCATAACACGGATACACCAGTCCACATCAGCCGAAAAACGATAGTCCACATTATTATAAGGTGTCGCCTTGGCAAGGTCGGTACGTACATAGAAAGCCTGGTGACAAACTAACATGCCCCGTTTAAACGAGCGCCACGACAGCCTCTTCGGCGGGCTCAAGCGGCGATGACGCAAAAAAAGACTGTCTAAATCCACGATGTCCGTATCACCATAGAGCACTCCGGGAAGCTGCTCTCCATCGGCAATGCAGGCAGCAACAGCATCCAAAGTGTCGTTGTCAGGAAAGACGTCTCCAGCATTCAGAAACAGCAGATAGTCACCTGCCGCGTGGCGGATACCTTTGTTCATCGCGTCGTAAAGCCCCTGGTCTCTCTCCGAGATCACCGTTACCTCGTGATCATTCCCCGCCTTATCCGAGCGTTTCTTATACTCCATCGCCATCTCGACAGTGCTATCATGCGACAATCCGTCAAGAATGATATGCTCCACGTTGCTGTATTTCTGGTTCAGCACACTGAGAAGGGTACGTCGTAACACCGGTGCAGCATTATAAGTGCACGTAATGATTGAGAACTTTATCATTGATTTTTATCTTGTCAGAAACTGGGAAGAAGACGGGAGACTATAACTTATAATTCTTGAAAGCAAGCGTCTGGTTATACACCTCAATGTATTTCATCGCCACAGAGCGCTGTGAATAACATGCCATGACCTTTTGCACGCATTGCCTCTTCAGCGTCTCGCCATCCGCCTCATCCAGCACCCAGTGGATGCCTGCAGCAAGGTCGCCGGCATCTTTATATGCGGCAAGGTATCCATTCTTCTGGTGATCAACCATCTCTGGAATGCCACCGACCTTAAAGCCAACCGTAGGCACACCACACGCCATCGATTCCATGATTGTATTGGGAAGATTCTCATCAAGTGAAGGCATGACAAAGACATCGGCCGCATTGTAGATGTCCACCATCTGCCTTTCATTGTCGACATATCCCATAGGTATGGTCGGCAGCACCAAGTCTGAAACCACCTCATCGGCATGGCTCCCAAGCACAACGACAACCGTATTCTGCCTCATGTCAGGATAGCGTTCAGCGAGTGTTGAAATGGCCTTTACAAAATAAGCAATACCCTTACGCTCCAGCGTCACGCGCTGAGCGACAAAAAGAATAATACGTTTGTCTGCCGGCAGAGAAGCGTGCAGGCGCGCTTGCTCCTTGTCTTTAGGGAAAAAGATATGCGTGTCAATGGGATTGGGAATCACCGTCAAAGGCATGCCTGTCAACAGGCCGCTGTCCCGCGCACTGTTGCCCAGCCATCTGCTGCAGGCCACAAAATGAATGCCACTGTTGGCATACAGCCTCTTCTTCCGGCTGAAAATACGGGTAGACAAGTCCTTATCACTGCCCCGGCCAGGCAAATACTGGCAATGGCGACACACGCCCTTGAACGACTGACAGCCCAAAGTAGCATGGCAGATGCCCGTGGCAGGCCACAGGTCATGCATCGTCCACACGACAGGCTTCCCGCTCTTGAGAATCTTCTGAATGCTCTTCAACGACAGGAATCCTTGATTGATCCAGGCCAGATGAATGACATCAGCTTCCTGAAACTCCGGCAGTCGCGTAATGTCTGCACCCGTATTGGCAAGGTCTATCTCAAAGAGATGCTCATGATGGAAATGCAGATGGACATAAACACACCACCGCTCCCACAAGAAGCGGAGCCGTTGACACAGCCCGCCATGTAGCCCCACCACCGTGATCTCATCCGATACTTTATCCCGTACCAGCATCTTGGCCTTCACGCCATTGTTGTTGAGAGCGTCCATCAGCCTGCCTGCAGCTACCGCCGCACCTCCGGCACGCTCACTCGTATTAACTATCAGAACTCTCATTGCCATACTTTCGTATTTGATGGCAAAGTTAAGAAAAGGATTTGAAAAACCGTCAATATGTTCTGAAGAAGTAAGCCCAGGTTACAACATAATGGTGTGCCCGTACACAAATAATTGATTTAAATCAATTAATTATCCATTTATTGAAAAAACAAAATCATAGCCTTGCAATATCATTGTAATAGCTGTACCTTTGCAAAGTCAAAAGGTTAATAGATTGTTTAGGTTAGTAGTAATAGATTTAGGTTTTTAGTTATTAGGTTTAAGGTAGATTTGATAGATTGTTTAACGGAAACGATTTGGATACCGTGAGGCATTCATTTTGTTCAGGATTTATTTCAGTTAAACATAACAATACGCCGGGGCTTGTTGATGAGTCCCGGCGTATTGCCTTTTACTGACAAGTTGATGAGATTCCAGTTGCGTAAGGACGCAAGGCCTAACCCTACCCTTTTACTATCAATGCCACGGCGTAGGCCGCGATGCCTTCCTCACGCCCCGTGAAGCCGAGCTTCTCTGTTGTCGTGGCCTTGATGCTGATCTGGCCTTCGTCACAGCCCATGACACGGGCCAGACATGCTTTCATGGCCGGAACATGAGGATTGAGCTTTGGGCGTTCAGCGCACACCGTGGCGTCTATATTGCCTACTTCGTAGCCCTTTGAAGCGATGAGCTCAATGACCTTCTTCAAGATGACCTTGCTGTCCATATTGAGCGTTTTCTCCGAAGTGTCAGGAAAATGATAACCTATGTCGCGCATGTTAGCGGCTCCCAACAGTGCATCACAGATGGCATGAATGAGCACGTCAGCGTCACTGTGGCCTAAGAGCCCTAACGAGTGAGGTATTTCTATGCCGCCCAATACCAGTTTTCTGCCCTCAACAAGTTTATGGACATCATAGCCCATTCCTATTCTGAACATATCTTGATTCTCTTGAAAAGCTACCGTTTATTAAAGAGATCCTTCAACCCATCCATATCGAAGGTGAGTGAGAAACGCAATGTCTGGTCCAGAGGATTGCTCTTCGCCGTGGCAATGACATATCCGGCGTCCAACTGGAAAGCACTCATCTTGAATCCCGCGCCTACAGTGAAGTATTTCAGGTTGCCTTTATTGGTACTTTCGTGATGATAACCGGCTCTGAGCGCGAAACGGTCATTGTAGGTGTACTCCGCACCGACACTCCATTGCACCTCCTGCATCTCCTCCTTAAAGCCTCCGGGCGCATCACTGAAGCTCTTAAAGATACCGCCAATGCTTGAGACATCGTAATAGTCCTTCTGCACCCGCTGCTGATACTCTTCCGTCGTCTCGCCGTCCTTCTGCTTAGGATAGGTGGGTACAAGGAGTTTGTTGGCATCGGCGGCAAAACCGATGGCATTATATTCGTCCAAAGGATACTTCAGATAAGCTCCAACACGGAGGTTGGTAGGTATAAAATAGCTGTTGTCACTGCCACCAAACGTAATCTTGCTGCCGATATTGGAGATGTTCATTCCCAGACCCAACTGACATTCATGCTCACTGATCACGGGGTTGCTCTGATAGTAAAGTCCGAGGTCCGCGGCAAAGGCCGACCCTGGCGACGTGTCGCTGGTATAGTCATACGTCAGGTCGGAATAGATCCAGCGCACAGCCGCGGCGATGGAGAACTTCTCACTGAGCATCAATGAGTAAGCCACGTCGAGCGACATCTCATAGGGATTGATGGTCATCGCGGGGTCATTAACGGAATTATTCTCTGACAGCTGCACCTCTCCTAACGAGAAATACCTCAGTGAACCCGACACGGCCGAATAGTCGCCGATGCGGTAATAGCCGGCCACATAGCCGAGATTGATGTCGTTGACGATCGGTCGGAGCCACGGTGTGAAGTTCAGCGCCACGCCTGCACGACTGATAGCGAAGGGGTATTTGGCGGGATTCCAGTACTGTGAGTTGACATCGGCCTCCGTTGCGACGCCCACGTCGCCCATACCACCGGCCCTGGCGTCAGGAGCAATGGTCTGTGAGGTCACCGAGGTATTGACAGGATTGAACATATCGCGCTTCTCCTGCGCACTCATTGTCAATGCTGCCAGCAGCAGAACACTGCAGATATAGAATCTAAACGTATCTTTCATCATGGTATATAAACGCCAAAGCGGACTAATTATTGTTGACAACAATAAGTTTCTTGGCTTTTGTCGCCATCTGACTGCCATCTGCCGAGAGCCTGACCCGATAGAGATAGACACCTGTGCCAAGCCGATGACCACTGCCGTCGCACAGGTCCCAGTCGACCGTCAAGGCGCCTTGCTGCGCGCTGCTCGCCCTGTAGGTCCAGAGCTGGCGGCCACTCATATCGAACACATCAATCACCACGTCCACCTCACAACCGCTCAGATTGTGGCTGACAATGAACGTCGTAGCAGTGGACGCGGGGTTCTTCGTCACGTCAACCTGATAGATGGTGGGCTTGAGCGACTTGACAACGTTGAACGACAACTGCGCCGTCGAACAATTGTTCATGGTGTCCCAGGCCCTGAACAGCAGCTTGTGCAAGCCTGGTTCCAATGCGGGGATATTATAATAGGTGTTGCCATTGGTGTGCGACCCAAAGTCGTAGGTGAAGTTATCGTCAAGGCTATAGGTCTTAGTAGCGTCGCCGTCGATGACGAGTTCCAACCCATGCCCCACCCCATTGCCCGTGGCATTGATGCCGCTGGCGTCGCTGAGCTGCGCCACGAAGTAAGGACTGATATTCACATCGCCGCCATCCGTAAACTCCGGACTGTTGAGATAGCAGAAGATCTTCGGCCCCACGCTGTCAGTTTTCTGACAGCCGTCGTCACCCAACACCAGCGCATCCGAACGGCCATGTGCCAGGATGGTGTGGTCACGGCTCACGGCAAAGGCATGGATCAGTCCGGTGTCGCCACTGTAGTTTAGGTCAAAGGGCACGACAAACGACACGCTGAACCTTCCGTTCACAATACTGTCGCTGCCGCTATAAATGGTTTTCAGCCGGTCATAAAAGGAGAAAACGGTGTCTTTGACCTCTGCGCTGACATTCCCACGGCAGGTGACGAGCTGTTTGGAGTCGAGCACGCTGACGTTTACCGTACCTTTGAACTGCGCATTTCCAGCAACATGTCCAGAGATTCTTACCACTTCTCCGGCCACTACATGCGCCACGGCGCCGCCTGCCACCACCTGACCGTCGATGGAGTCAATCACCACCTTGCCCGTTGGCTGATTGAGGGCAATGGCGGGATCGCCGAGCAGCGCATACTGCAACTTGTTCACGGTGACATCACCATTCCGGCTGCCCAGTCTGATGATTTCATTCTTGGCCAGTCGCTGTGCCTCACCCAGGGTGACAGGCTTGCCGTCAGTCTGGCTGAGCACATGTTTCAGATAGGCTTCATTGATGATGCGGTTGTAGTTTTCATACACCGTGCGTGTGGTGCCATAAACGGCCACGGCACCTCCACGCGAGTTGGTCACCGCCGAGACACCGATATTCTCCTCCACACCGTCAAAGGCCATGATGTCACAGGCTGCGAAGACCCAGAGCGGAAGGTTCTTGTTACTGAACGTCTTAAAGTCGTCGAGCGAGAGGATGCGCTCGTGGGCCACTTGGTTGGCACTGCCATGGCCGCAATAGTCCATGACGAGGCACCCCTGCGCCTGCTGTCGCTTGATGAGACTGGTGACCTCCGGATAGGTGTTTCCCGTTGCCGACGCCACCTCATTATAGGCATCCCACATCACCCTCTTCACGCGGAAAGCCGGACACTGGCTCTGTATCTGTGCCGCCGCCTCCTCGGCATCACGCATATGGATGTTGTCGTTACCGTCGTCGCCCATCACCATGATTGTGTTTTCCCAATCGCCTGCGTTGGTGTTTTCCACATAACCAATGGTCTTATCAACCATCACCTTCGCCTCTTCTGGCGTCGACACGGGGAACCTGCCCACAGCCACATCGCTCATGTCGAGCTTTTCACCCTTATCGCCAGTAGTAAGATTGGTACCCTCACCGTCGTCGAGATAGGTGAAGAAGCCGTCATCGACATAGCAATAGATGGCATTGAACGAGTTCTCGCTCTCGTAGGCCAGGAGAAAGTCGTCGGGGTCGAGACCGCGGCAGTCGGACGTGAGCATCCGGTTGTCCCACACACTGTTACCGAAAAGCAGCAGGTATCGGGGCAGGTCTTTCTCCGTCTGGGCCCTGTCGTAGAGCATCTTCATGTAGCGGCGGTAGGCGTTGGCGTCGGGCGTACCGCTGGAGAACTCATTGTAAAGCTCATCAGCGGGCACGATGTTCACGCGCAGCCCGTCGTGCTTCTCATGGAAGTCGGCCAGCCGTCTCGCCTGCTCCTGGAGTTTCTGCGAGGTGGGGATGATGATGACCATATCTGCTTCCGGATCACTGTGATGGTCTTGATTAGTGATGTTGCAGGCATACTCCGGCACGGGGAAAGTGCCGGAGAGATTGGGTGCTAACTTGGGTTTATCCCACGCTGCCGACACATAGTCGAGACGTACAGGGCCGCCGGAGAGTGTCTCCAACCGTACGGTGTCGGTCACCGACGTACTCACAGGCAGCGCATAAGTGCCCCGGCTCTCATTGCCATGGCTGTACTCGTCATGGACGTCAATACTGAGCGTGCCTGCCTCCTGACGATTGATGGTGACCTTCACTGTGGCAGTGGCCCCCGCAGAGACGCACACCGAGAAGCGACCCCTTGTGGCCCCCCGGGGATGAGTCAGCATCACGGTCTGACTGTTGCCTGCAGTCACTGCCGTAGGGTCGAAAAGGTTACGGCCACCAGGGTACCAGCTATACCCGTCCACCTCATGTAGGCTGTGATAATCATCAGCTGAGGGATAGAAACTACGGATGAAAGCCGTGGAATCGACAGTCTTGACGGGCGAGTCATCTTCCGTGAGGAAGTAGTAGCCATAGTCTGAATACGGATTGCGGGTGCGTCGCTCTGCGTCATTGCTACTCCAGCTCACGGGGCCCTTAGCGTAGAAGAGTCTTCGTCCGTTGACCGTACAGGTCGCCACCTCGTGCAGGTCATCGGTCGCTGCAAGCGTCGCGCCATCGAGCACCTCGCCTTGCAAGGTGCCGCCATAGCCGTAGATGTGTACGCGTTGCAGGTCAGTGAAACCGGCGCGCTGCACCAGTTCCTGCGTGAGCTCATATACACCCGAGGCCGGTACACGTATCTTGGCCCACTGTCCGCTGCGCAAGACAGAGTGAGAAGTGTAACGCTGAGAGAGAGGAGACCTGTACAAAGCTTTCGCGCCACTCTTACGGTCACCAGTGCTCCCGACTGTCAGATTCCCTGATTTCCGTGCTTTTCGAGCATCAACTTTGAGCATGAAACTGACGAGTATCCGGTATTTACTGTCCCTGAATACAAGCGGACAGAAGCTCACGCGGAGCATGGCCTGCCGGCGGTCGGTCACAATCTGAGAGCTTACCTGGGGCAGTGACGGCAACGTGCCGCCACCAAGTTTCCGGTAGTGAGCCACGTCGAGGGGCGTCATATCAATGAACTCCGGATAGAGTATCGTCGCCGTGTAGACTGAGTCAGTATGGTCAGCCGGCAGTGGCAGGGTGTAGGCAAACGACGGCACGACGCTGTCCACACTCACCTGGTCAGAAGTGAGGTTGAAAAAACGCTGGGCACACAAGGGAAGAGCAACCCACACGGAGACGATGAGAAACAACAAGCGGATATATCTCGCCATAAAATTCCTATTCTACTTACATCTGCATTCCAACACCTTACGCTCTTCGATCCATCCCTCCAAGAGGTCACCGACATGCACTGGGCCCACACCAGCCGGCGTGCCCGTGAAGATGAGATCACCGGTCTTGAGCGTGAAAAAGCGACTGACATAAGCCACGATGTCGTCCACACGGCACAGCATGTCGCCCGTATAGCCATCCTGCGCCGTCGTACCGTTGACATCGAGGTGGAAACGGAGCCGCTGCACGTCAGGCAACAGCTCTTTAGGAATCCACTCGCCTATCGTCGCCGCGCCGTCGAAGCTCTTGGCCAAGTCCCAGGGCTGGCCGTTTAGAGAGAGCCTGTGCTGCAGGTCACGGGCCGTGAAGTCGATGCCGAGCGTCACGGCGTCGTAGTAGCGATGAGCAAAGCGCGTGGGCACGGTCTTGCCGAGCTTGCAGACGCGGACCACCACTTCGCCCTCATAGTCGATGCGGCCCAGGTCATCGGGCACGAAAAACGGTTTCCGGTTCTTCTGGAGGCTCGAGTCGGCCTTGAAGAAGATGATGGGGGCGTCTGTCTTCAATAACGTGTCGCGCAACTCTTTTTTATTGTGTTGGGGATAGTTCATCCCCACGCAGAATATCTTCATCTACTCTGTTTTGTAGTCGTTACAATCAATTGCTGCAAAGATAGCACATTTCTTTTAGACCGCCAAACTCTTTATCAGAATGACAGGTTAAGAAACAGAAAGAAAAAGTTGATTAAGAGAATTGATTATCAATTTGTTACATTTGTACTTCAAAAGAAGGTGAACTTCTCTTGGCTGACCTTCATAGTCTATGGCCTATCATTTTTTGTTACTCACTTGTTACTTTTCGTTACCCGTGCCCTTTTTGTGTTCGTTGTCCGCATTTTTCATTTATAATCGCCCCTTTTCATCATTACCTGCACCTGTGCCCCTGTATTTATTTTTAGTAATGTTAAAATTATATTGAAAGCCTATGCTGAAAGAACGAGAATCCATATCTTGATTGGTTGTAAACGTGCTATTAATACCATACATAGTGTATCTTCTCTTTCGAGTATTCAATAAGTCACGCCCCCAAATATTACAGACCCATTTATTTTTAGAGAAACTCTTATAGATATTCAAGTCTAAAGAACCACTTTCTTTATAAATACTAAGACTATTAGCATACGACGAATAATAAAAAATATTAATACTGAAAATAAAATCCTTCCGAATAACAAAACGATTGTACATTCGAAGAGAATATAGAGGACGATTAAGAGAGGTACCATCACCGAAGTTATTATCGTCAATGAACTGCTTAGAAACACTCGCTTCATACATAGGTTGATAAAAACCTATTTTTGGTGAAGCTGATACCATTGCATATAAATTTTGGGTTTGATCTATATTATCATAGGTCTTTAGGGAAACATCACCCTTATAGGGACGCATCACATAAGCTACCTGATCCTTCACGTATTTATAACCAGCCGTAAACGTTAACCAATTTCGTTTAGCAGTCAAATCAATTGAATGTATCTTTGAAGAACGAAGAAGAGGATTGCCACCTTGGTACTCATAGCGATTATCATATTGCATCCAACTTGAAAGATTACGATAAGATGGTCTTGCTATTTTTGCGTTGTACCCTATTAGAACCTGCCATTTTTCTTTACTCCATGATAGAGAAACATCTGGAAACCAATCCGAGTATTTTCGACTATTCTCATTCTGCCAAACACCATTAGAAAAATAGTCAGAGACAACATGCTCGTATCTTAATCCAGCACGAGCATGTACCTTTCCCATTGAAATACTATAATCAAAGAATCCTGCTATGTTTTTCTCTTTTATCTTTGTATTTGTATTTTCAAAAATTCTTTGAACATTGTTATTGTTGGCTTCACTCTGTGCATCAGAATACTCAGACCCAAAGTTCAATTTCCCTATCCATATTGGATATGTTAAAATGATTTTTCCTGCCAACATTTGATTTCTAACAACATTGTTTACATCTATAAATTGCAGCCCAGAAATACTGTTATTTTCTTCATTGGACTGTGACTTTGTCTGTTTACTTCGGAAATAGCTGCCATTAATGTTCACAGACAGTTTACCAACCTTTCCTGTATAGTAAGCATCAAATTCGTGATCAGGTGTATGATAAGCAGTAAAGGCTGATTTCATGCGTACTTGTTCTTGCATAGCATTTTCTATCGAAAAATCAAGAGCAGAGACCGAATTTACAACATCGTGAAGTGATTTGGTAATGCTATAAGTCATTCCAAAGGAATTGTTTTCATTAATATCAAAACTTCCTCCGAATTGTGCTCTTAACTGCTTATCCCCATTGTTAAATATAGTGTCCTTGCCTACCTCTTTGATCAAATGGTCGCCGTGCATAATTTGTTCAAATTTTGCATATTGTTTGTTGTGTAAAGAGTGGAGTCTTATATTTCCAAACAGCTCCAAATTATTATGTCTATATTTTAGATTTAAAGATTCCATGGGGCTAAATTTGCGAGATATATTGACAAAACTATATGATGATAAGCTCCATCCGTCACCTCGTTGTCTAATTGTTTTGATACGAATTACCGACTGAACAGCCCCACCATATTGCGCTCCAGGATTGGTTATTACTTCAACGTCTTTTATGTCAGATGATTTGAGTAGTAAGAGTTCCGATGGATCGATGATTTTTCGATTATTAATATAAATAAGTGGTCTGCCCTTTCCAAACACATTAAAAGAGCCATTGCTACCAGAGACTCTTGGAATTTGAGATAACACATCATCAGCTGTACCAGCTTGACGTAATAGTGAATTTTGTATGTTCACGACCATCCCTTCATCAGATATTTTAATCTGCGGTCTGTGCCCTATTACGGTCATGCTACCCATTGTATATGTTTCGGGTTGCATCTGAATATTTCCGATGTTTCCGATGTCTCCTGATTGTATATTAACATAAATTGTCTTATAACCTATGCTCGACACTTTCAGTATGCAGTTCTTATTCGTGGTTCCGATTTCGAACATACCATTATCTTTCGATATGGTTCCTTGAATATACGACGAATCATTCAAAGAGAGTAATATAATGTTAGCGAATGGTAATGGTTGTGATAACTCATCAATGACACGCCCTTTTATACTTTGTGCATAAGAGGTTATTGGTAACATTATTATGGATATATAAAATAATAAAGTCAACCGTTTCATAATTGCATGGTATATATATTTTAAAATGACATTACTTATCTGCCATTGTCAATAAAGACTTGACGACATCATTTATGATAGCAAAAATAAGAAATATAAAAGAAACAAATGTCAAGAAAATGGAAGTATAAGAAGGTGTGCAATGTAATTAATGATATTTGTCAGCAGAAGCATGTTGCTATAGATTTGAGTAAAGCCTATATTACCAAGGTTGTCGTTCTATCCTTTTTTCTATAGGTGGCTCTCCCGCAAGTCCCCTTTGTGCATTAAGCCGTTTTTGCAATTCCTTTCTTTCGTTATCTGTTAGTAATTTTCCATTGTAATAAACTCTAGAGTCAAGCTCTAGATAATTATCAGTTCTTGCTATAAGTGGTAAGTAATGCAAGTTGAGAAAATAAATGTCCAAAGGAGATAGGTGATATTGTAGGGCAATGCTGGCCCCACCTTTACGAGTAAGTATCTTTTTACTTTTATCAGAGGGATATTTGCTGAAAGAATAAGAGGAAGCAAGTGTAATGGAGTAAAAGTCAAAAGCTCCATTCATAGTATAGTTTTTGCTTTGCTTGTCAAAAAGTGACTTACAATTTTCTTTGATATTATCCCAATTTATGGTTATAAAATCATCACTATAGGCAGAGCCATACATAGTATGAGAAATTTAATAGGATGTTTCATTCTAAGTTTGCGTCAAATTTTCCGTTGATTTTAATGTTCTCACCTTGGAGAGTATAGGTGCCACGACATCTTAATCCGTCATGGTATATCTCTGTAATTCTAAAGTCACCACCATAACTATTGAAGTGTTTCCCCCTTTCTCTTACAATTGCTGTTCCTTTTATTTTGCACCTTTTGAGTTCTGACAAGACTCGTTTTCCTGGCACAGTAAGATAATCATCATCATCTACAATATTGGCTACGCCTTCGTCTGGCTCTAATTTATAATTCATATCTGTTATTTTATTAGTTGAATCATTGCGTATATAGAAGCATAGTTCGTACGAAGCATCTTTCGTCTGATAGCCATTGTCCTTCGGTGCCAATTTGGCCTGATAGGTGATGAGACTGTCAGATGAACGTAGCCCTGTCACGACCGAAGGTGTAAATATATACTTTGATCCAATTTGATAATAAGTGCTATCATTGATTGTCGCAGATCCAAGTTCAGAATCGGAATATCCTTCAAAAGTAAAAACTTTATCGCAACATTCAAATAGAGGAAGAATGGATAATAATATAATATAATAGATACGTTTCATATCATTTGTTTATATCTGTTGTAAATGTGATGGTAAATGGTATTAGCTGTATAGTTTCCTGACAATTTTATTTTATGTTTAATTATTTTAATTATACAAGGAAAGAACGAAAATGAGTGATAAAACATGCTTCTCCGTTCCCACTTTATAATCGTCTATTTTGTAAAGATAAAAAAATATTGATACTCATGATAATGTTTTTTCTTAATTTTTAGGGTTCTGTCATAAGATGTTTTTACTTGTCGTCATAATGTCCCATTGCGGACACTACTAACACAGTTATATATTTGCTGCAAAGATAAATAGAAAAAATGAATATTGCAAATAAAACGTGTACTTTTTTTGGTATACTATATAAAAAATGAATATCCGCAATCATCCAAATCAGTAGATTCTATGCTTGAAAGTACATATTTTTTATAAGTGATTGAGAATGAGATAAGTTTTTATCTCATAAAAAGAAGAGGTTACGAATTAGAAATATACAGAATGTAGTATCCTGCTGTGATTTGCATAACTGTCCAAAGAACTCTTTCGGTTGCAAGGGTACGATATTTAATTGGGGATAAAGAATGTTTTAGGATTTTTTATCCTCGATTTTTTGCTTGGGTAAATCTGTTTTTATAAAACAACATTCTTCTCTATTTTTTTTGCTATTTCCATTTCGTTTTACATGAAAATTCTTCATCGCCGTTATCGTAGTCATAAATAATGTCGCTCATCACATATTAGTGAACAACATTATTATGACTATACAAACAAGTGGCAGCACCCTTACTTTCTCAATATTTTTTCCTTCCACTCTCCCAAATCTGCAGGCTGCAATATTTTTTTGTGTAAAACACCATTTTGGGAAGTTTCTAATATATACACCATTTTGTCATTATCAACTTTCTCCTTCAAAGTTGAAATAACACGAAACTCCCCATTTTGAAATTTATATTTCACATTAACGTAACAAGAAGCATTTTCTCTGGAGAAAGAATATATACATTTCTGTCTATTATCTATTGAGGGATTCAATATATAAGAAAACGAAGGGGTAATTTTAAATTGATTTTCGTTGTCATTCCATAGGAAACAATCATAAATATCGGCCCCCTGATTTCCGAAACCTCCCCTGTAGATTAAAAGGTCTTTATTTCCATCAAAATCAACATCCACAAAATCAATTTTGCCTATTGAATCTCGTCCTATGGTAGGAGAGCCATATTCATCCCAATTATATTTATATATGATAGTCTGAATTTTTTTATCACCTCTAAAAACAAAGATTTTGTTGGTGTCAGGCAAATGAGTTATGCTGTTTATTGTCACAGTATTATCTATATGGAATATTTTTCCCCCCGATGATGTATCGCTAGGAATCGATGATGTATCGCTAGGAATCTTGGCATG
Source organism: Hallella multisaccharivorax DSM 17128 (assembly GCF_000218235.1). Taxonomy (GTDB): domain Bacteria; phylum Bacteroidota; class Bacteroidia; order Bacteroidales; family Bacteroidaceae; genus Prevotella; species Prevotella multisaccharivorax. Next base: position 2,492,108 of record NZ_GL945017.1, read on the forward strand.
AATACTGTTATCGTGCTTACTTGTTGATACAACACGCTTGTTTTGTTGGCATGATATACACGCTATTGGTATAACCAATAGCGTAATATATAACAACAAGAGGTATGCCAAACTTGACACTCCTCTATTTTGTCTATTTAAATATCGTCTTTGATTTTGCATATGCATCCTTTCTTGCTTGCAAGCCATTTGTTCCACCATTAATCTCTTGCGTAACCTTTGTAACAGTTGCGTCTGCTGATAAGGAAGCCCATTGGGATATTTTGGTATTAATATCTTTGAACACATCCCAATACCAACCTGCACTCTCAAAGGCATAATTCTTAGCAACATGCTGGGTGGCATATTCCGCTGGAAATTTTATCCCCTCATCAGTAACCTTCAGCGTATCTTTCATGTAATTGTAGAATGCTGTGTAATTGTCCTCCCATGTCAATTGCATAAAGCCACCACCACAGTATGGTGCATATCGTTGGTACTTCTTATCATATTCACTTTTGGCCTTTCCTGGTACATAAATGTACTCTGTAAAGGTTCTTCCTTTATCCGTTTCAACAAAGCCTTGGGCCAAAAAGTGTCTGACTTTGGTCTTAGAAGTAATGTGGTAGCGGTTACACATCTCATTCAGAGCCGTAACATTGGCGGGTTTTAAAACTTCCTTACCGAAGCCCATACGAGCCAATTTTCCAGCCGTAATATTCACCACACCGTCAACGAGCCATTCTGTATCACTCACATTATCCTGTAAGACAGCTAAACTTGACTGTCCCAACAATCCGTCGCTGGTCAATCCGAAATCTTTTTGAAATTTTGCGATAACACTCTTCAAAGCTGAATCATAGGTTTCGCTTGTCAAATTGCAAGAATAGCCTTTTTGTTTGAGCAAACCTCTACATGTAAGAACAGAATCACCTACGTCACCAACTTTCAAGTATGCCGAACCTTGCTGGATTGCATAGATTGATGGTGCCTCGCTCAATACAGATTTAACACTTGTTTCAGAATTCATATCTATTTTGTTAATGAATATTGTTTGACATTACATCCTAACTACAGAAGGCGCGAATGATTTGCACGTGTATATTGTAGTGAGCATCCACTTAGCGCTCTGCTGCTATAAGTTCTAATTGATAGAGAACTTATCTGCCATTGTCAATAAAGATTTAACGACATCATTTATGATTGCAAAGATAGGAAATATAAAAGAAACGAATGTCAAGAAAATGGAAGTATAAGAAGGTGTGCGGTGTAATTAATGATATTTAACGCAATATATGGTGGTAAAAGTTTGTTCATTAGAAAAACAAGTATTAAATTCGTATTATACCATTTAATCATTTCCAACATGAAACAAAAGACACTTTCTTTTCAGATGAAATTTAGAATAAGTGTTATGCTATAAGGAACCTGCAAGAACTTTGAATCAGGGTTTTATAATAACCACCACACTTACATTTGAAAATGATGCATTAATATCTATAAAACAAGATGATAAAACCATATCTAATATAGAATTATCTTTAGAATCTATTCAAAGAAGAAGATAACATATATAGCAAAGCAGATTATATTACTGCTTTGCTTTTTTATCTACTCATCCATATACTATTTGACCAGAGCCGGAACAGCCAACGAACCATATCGGTTATGAAGACCATAGAGAGATTAAACCTTGCTCTACATGCAAGAGAAAGACATAGGGGGCGTCAACTGAACTGCGGTCACAGGCCTTGCTTAAAATGGGGGTATAGCATAAAGACCATAGTCAATCTGCAGAAAGCATGGTAACTTCTATACGGCGATTACTATTCAGGATGTTCTTGGCAATCTGCTGAATATCCTGAGGAGTAACAGCATTAACCATTTGTTTATAATCCTTGTCCAGGTCAACATCATAGCGCAGCTGGCTGTAGATGATGTAATTCCAGTAGTCGTTGGTGATGACTGCTTGGTCGTATTGTTTCAGCAAATATTCTTTCACTTTCTGCATGCTGGTTGGCTCAGGGCCATACTTGGCAATATTCGCAATCTGCTGGTAGATGATCGGCATTATCATCTCATATTTTGCAGGGTCAGTGTCGAATGCTATCTTCAATAGGGCATGCGGATTACTATTTTTGTCAAGACTTGCCGACAAGCTTACTCCATAAACTCCCCCCTTCTCCTCACGGACAGAGTCGGTATATGCAATTGAGAGTACACGTTTGAAGACATCAAGCTGCAAATCTTTTTTAGTATTATATGGTTCATCCCAAGTATAGAAGATGTTCACCTTTGACAGGGGGGTCTGCATTTTTCTCTTCCAGCGATGTGTCTCGTTGCAGTTGCGTACATCAGGGTATGTGTTGGCAAAGGTTTCTTTCTTTCCTGTTGAAGGAAGCGAGGCGATATACTGCTCAAGAAGTGGACGCAATGTTTCCAATTCAATATTGCCGATGAGAATCATCTTGAAGTTTGAGGCATTGCTGAACCGTTCGTGATAAATTTCCAATACACGGTCATAGCTTATTTTGTCAAGCATCTTTGCTTTTACAGGTTGTACACGCGGAGAATTACCATATACGATATTTGCAATAGAGTCGTTGTAGCTTACCTTTGGACTTGCCTCGCGGTTTGTAAGGAACGAACGCATACGGTTGAGCTCTGAGCTGAAAGCCTTATCATCACGACGCAAAGAGGTAAAATAGAGGTAAGCAAGCTCAAACATGGTCTTGACATCTTTAACTGATGACTGGCCACTGATGCTCTGTGTTTCAATACCTACATTAGCGCTTACAAGTACATTCTTATCCGAAAGGATCTTGCCTAAAGTAACCTTGTCAAAATCTGCAAGACCACCTTCTTTTACAGCTGTTGCGATGAATTCTGTATTAGGAATGTCGCTATCTGGATAAAGTGATGCACCACCTTCGCCAAAGAATCGCATAACAACCTGATCCTTATTATAATCCGTTTTTTTGAAATACACTTTCACACCATTGCTGAGTATCAGTTCTGTTGTTCCATGAACGGATGGCTTTTCACTTCTGATGCTTCCTTTCTCTGGCAGGTGCTTGATGAGCTCGTTAGCAATTTCTTTCTCTTTATAAGCGGGATATTTGCGTGCCTGTGCATCAAGGACATACTTCTCGAGTTCTGCATCAGATGGGATATTGTATCCTTTCTTGTCTGGCGCATAAACCACTAATACTTGGTTCTTGTCGGATATAGCTTCACGCATTGCAGCATTGACCTCCTTGAGTGTGACTACCTTGTCAAATTGCCGGGCCAGCTGCAGAGCATATTCTTCTGTTGTCATTGGCTCTGAATTCAGGAAGTTCTGCAGAGCTTTGCGAACATAGAATGAATTGCGATGATCGGTGCGTTGATTATATTGACGTTCCATCACCTTCATACGGAAAGCCTTTGCGCGGTCAAGCTCACTTTGAGTGAATCCATGCTGACGAATCTGTTCAACGCATCCGACAGCAGCATTAAATGACCTGCGGATATTCTCCTGACGTGCACCGAACGAGAGGGTGAAGGCATCCTTAGTGCGGCTTATAAAGAATGAAGAGAGTCTGGCAGAAGCACTAAGACATGGTTTTGTACCGCTGTTCTGCATCTCATCAAGACGATTACCAACAATATAGTTGATGATATCATCAACATAGGCATCACGCTGATATTTCACTGATTGCTTCTCTGAGTCTGGTACAGCATCACGTTTCATATATAGGTTTACAAGCATGATAGGCTGCTCTGGATCCTTGAGAGATGCAACTATCATCTTGTCATTATCAGTAACCGGGAAGTATTCCCTTTTTGCTGCATTTACAGGCATTGGTATATTGCTGAAGATAGAGACAATTTTCTTCTCGACAGCATCTACATCAATATCACCAACCACAATGATGGCCTGCAAATCAGGACGATACCACTTTTGGTAATAATCACGAAGATCCTGATACGGGAAATGGTCAACAATGTCCATTGATCCAATAGGCATACAGTCTTCGTATTTAGTGCCCTTGTAGATAATAGGCAGAGCCTCTTCCATCATACGTTGCACAGCCATACCGGCGCGGCGGGTACGCCATTCCTCATGAATCACACCGCGTTCCTTGTCGATTTCCTTATCTGTAAGATCAAGGTAATGGCTCCAGTCGTGCAGAATCAAAAGGGTAGAGTCTATATTTGCGCCACCTCGGACAGGAACAGCACTAACATGGTAAACCGTTTCATCCACGGAGGTATAGGCATTCAGGTTAGCACCAAACTTTATGCCATGGGCTTCGCACCAATGGACGATACTTGGACTGTCGGCAGTGCCGCGAAAATTCCGACTACCATTAAATGCCATGTGTTCCAGGAAGTGAGCCAATCCACGCTGACGGGGCTCCTCAAGAATACTTCCTACACGCTGAGCAATGTAGAAGTCGGCAATTCCAGCCTCTTTGGCATTATGACGGATATAATACGACATGCCGTTAGCCAATTTCCCCACTCGGTAACTCTTGTCGGTTTCTACGTTTTGGGCCCCTGCCGCAGTAGCAATGAACAGCAGCAAAAGGCTTGACATGATTTTCTTCATTGTCTTGTTATTTGTTTTTGTTTTGTTTAGAACTCGCATCCTATAGCGAGTTCCACCCCTGTATGATCCTTTCCTACGAGGTATTCCTGATGCACATTGGCTTTCACATGGGTAACATCAAGTGCAACGTATGTCTTGAGGTTTGTCTTGGGGAATCGGAAAGCATATTTAGCTCCTCCCCATATGCTATATTGTGGAGCTGTAATATATTCATACTCTCTATACATGAAAACTTCCATTTGCGGAAAGCCCGATTGCTTATCCGATGGCTCTATGAATGTATCATCAACACATGCTTTGCCCTTTCCTTTCGAATACGAAACGCCAAGATTCAATGTAAGAATACCTTTGTGCAGCATGATATTTCGCTCTGCATGAAAGAATCCCTCCGTTCTTGATAAATTCTGCAGACGATAGAAAGGATAATCATACCCCGTCTGCTTACGCTGAGATCTATCCATCCCAGCTTGAAGTGTCCATAACGGAAGTTCGTTCTCTATTTCAAGATATGTAGTGTATTCAATGTTCAGATGCTTCCACAAGCGATTTGCCGTTTTCACGTCGTCATAGTATTCATAGTATGAAGCACCTGCATCATTAACCAGACTACGGAAAGTGGAGCGATTGTTCACGAGATTCTCTTCATCATATTTCACAATAAGATAATGTTGCTGACGAACACCATTCCACTGCAGGCGTGTCTCATAACCCATGAGGTGACTGTGGTGATTCATGTACACAATGGTATGTGGAGATTTCCTGCCATAATAACCACTACGGTAGGCATAGCTGAGAGCACCATACCATACAACATCCGGCATCATGTTCCAAGATGCTTGGAGAGAACCTTCATGATATTCGCTCAACAGAGGCATCTCACGACTGCGGTCAGTGAAACCATTATCAGAGAATTGCTCCACTTCGCCAATCCAGGGCCCATAGTTGATAAAGGAGTTATACACCTTATCGTTCGTGCCATAAGTGCTGAAGATGAGGCTTTCTGTATTTCTCCGGTAAATATAGTTTGCTCCTAATGCCAGGCTTTTACCTATTGGAGCGAACATACCCGCGGAAGCCTCAAGGTTCATCAGTTTGGTTTTATGTCGCAGGTCCTTGTATTTGGCAGCATTAGCAGCCGTAAAATCTATTTTCGCACCAACATCCAATCCCTTCCGTACTTCCCATCCAATAGCTCCGATAAGATGATAGGTATCGCGATGTTTCTTTCCCGAATTAGTAAGCGAGTCTTCTGTGATATCGAAAGGTTGACGGGAGGTGTCAATGAATGCTGATCCCGTCATACTCTTCCCTAAAAAGCCATCATAGCTCATCATGCCATAGGTAACTACTGTAGGCGAAAGCCGATAGTAGGATTCCGCTCGTGCACCTATGCTCCAAGTATTTGGCGATTCATCATAGTTTATAAATCCACCTTTCCTATGTGTAGCTGACATCTCTGCAGCTGATATGTTGGCTGAACGATATTGTGTCAGGGCTGCCGCGTTGGTTGAGGTCAACCAGAAATCACGATTCTTCACATAGCTGAAATTACGGCTCATCAATGAATCGTTGTATACCGTCTGAGCAGAGAGTTGGGAAGAAGCCATTATGACTTCTCCCAACATGATGATATATGATAGTATTTTCTTCATTCAATATTACTTGCCGCGAACAGAGAATCTCTGACGCAAATGGAAATCACGGCTTGAATTATTGGTATCCTGGTAAACGATCTTAGCACCATTCCTGATAGATGCTTCAGCATCAATGCCGCTTGGATCTGTTGATTTACCTACACCGAGGCTATAGTTGTAGACCAATTTGCCGGCATTACCTGCAATAGCCTTTGTAGCCTCTACATCAACATTGCGATAAACGCTATATCCCTTTCTCGAAGTGAACGATACATATCCGGCATCAACATCATCGGTAAGACGCTTCTGACTCTTGTCAATTTTTGAACCATCATATTCTTCCACTCCATCTATAACCCATTTTGTAGGTACCTTCACACAACGATAGATATTATTTGCTGTAGATTTACCCGGTTGAAATACATAGTTTTTAGTGTTGCTAAGATAATCATGCGCCGTTTCGCCCCGTGTCTGAAAGATGATAAATGCCGGTGAGCTCACGCTCAAAGGCCAACCGTTTCCCTGCCCTACCATAACAGCCTTGAGGTAGTGAGATGATGGGATCACATCAGCTGGGGTCGGGTAATAGCCAATGTTATTGTTTCCTGACTCAGGATCATACATAGCATAATAATCCTTGTTGGCGTAGTTTACACTCTGCTTGTAGGTCTGGGTATTGTCAATAGCGCCCATACAACTAACTACAACCTGTGAATATGGTCCCATAACCAACGCTTTCTGGAAATACCATGCACTGTAGTCCACAGGCAAATAGCCATCAGCAGCATAGGTAAGTGTTTCCTTATTGTACCAGTTGTTTGTAGAATGAGCATTCCCAGGATCGACCTGTCCTACAGCAAGATTATTAATAACGGCAGTCTGTCCACAGTTGTTATAGAGCACAAAACCCTTATCCATCTGGAAATAATCGCTACCTTCATCTTTTGGACAACCACCATTATAAAGCTCCTTGATGATGACTTGATCAACATTCTGGTCAGGCAACTGGAAGGACACCTTTTTCACTGCCGATGTGGCAAGCGTATCAACACTACCGTCTTCATGCGTGACGATCATATTCCAGGTCTGTGCACTTACGTTTGCCGCCATTGCAAAGAAGGCGACTATGCCAAGTATAGTTCTCTTCATATTATTATCTGTTTATGATTTTAAAACTCTTGTTTGGTGTGCGGAGTATATACACTCCCTTTGGCAAATTACTGAGATTGATGCTTGCCGCTCCCTGGGCGTCGGCATTGATATTGCTTACCAGCGTACCGTTAATACTGTAGATTCCGACACGTGCACCAGCTTTCAACCCATTGATTTTTGCATCACGGAAGGAAAAAGTTGGTTGCTGAGAGGCAACAGCCCCCTCGGCTACAGGAATGCTGTTAATACCCGTCGAAACGTGTTCAACAACAAATGTGTAGTCTTTCACATCGGCAAGCGAAGTTGTAAGTTCATCGCCTTGGCACGCTACAACTAAGTTCCCGTCAGAGAAACTCATCTCAGGCGAATCGCTGAGTGCAAACCTACTGACTGCTCCGCTGTTCTCTGTAAGCACCAGATAGGTTACATCTACAGTTCTTTCTTCTTGAGCATTTGTGCTCATCGGAAGAGAAAACATCACAGACGCAATCATAGTGATTAAACTTGTTTTTTTCATGTTTGACTTGTTCGGTTATTATATGCTCTAATGAACGATGCGCTTTTTTGACATCGTAATCTTTAATGGAACTACATTTGTAGAATCGCTTGTGATGATAATCTGACTGCGAGTGCCATTAAAGAAATAGCGATAGTCGCGAGTTACTTTCTGGGAGGAGCTGCTGGCTTTATAGATTCCCGCAGGAACCGCGAAATGAGCTATGCCTTGGATATCGGTAGAGTCTACAAACGTACTTGCTGTGGCATCCTGTAGTTCCACTCTGACTCCGTTTAGTTCCGCGGTATAGCTATCAGGGAACTGCAGTCTCACGCTTACAGGAATGACATCTATCTTGTCCTCATAATCGGCACATGCTCCGAGAGTGATAAGCGCTACGACTTCTAATAATAGTTTTCTCATATCTTCAGTCTTAACGATAATCCATAATAAAAACTTGGTACATAGCTGCTGCCAAAGAGCGAGGTCTCAAGATCTGTCTGTGATGACCTAACCCTTTTCATCGTATTGAGGAAATTGTTAGCGTAGAACGATATTGATACATGATCGCCGATCTCCTTGGTCACACTTAGGTTTGCCGACCAGAATGCACTCAGCCTGTTGGGGTTCAGTGTATAGGGATAGTTTGTTCTTACCAGTAGTTGTGACAGGTCGTTATACAGATTCTTGTCATTTTCCTTTGCCCAAGTATAATCATCTATGAATGATTTCCTTTCGGTCGGGTTGTTCCATGTTGAATAATATTCAGGGAAGACCACCACGGTTTGATTCTCTGTTGTACCATCGTAAGCACCCTTTATCAGATGACTCTCCTTGTCATACACATATCCGTGGGTGCTCATAGACCTGCTGGAGCGATAGAGTGAGCTCTCAAGCCGTAAGGCCACGATCAAGCGTATCTTTGGGATATGAGTTGTTAAAGTGGCATTGAGATTCACCTGGCTGGAAACAGATCCATTCGAAGCAGAGGCATTGGCACTGTAGCTTGCAGACGAAGCGCTACCGCCACGATAATAACCGATGTATTGAAATAGCTGACCATCCGTTTGCCGGATGCTCAATCCCTGGGGCACATCGGCAAAAAGAGTTTCGTCAACACCTTTATAATGATAGTAGTCTCCATCCAGACGGATTTTCGTTCGAAGAGGGCGTATCTGCGCAAAGTCTACTATCCATTCCAATCCGTAACGGCTCAGAGGTGATGCATTCACATATTCTCTGTTGGTCACATAGGTTCGTCGTTGCTCATATGGCAGCACTACATCTCCTTTCTTTCCTGTTATATCGCCTACAGTAACAACGCCTGTGACAGGGTCTATACTGAAAGTCCTGCTTGCTACATCAATTCCGCTCCGTTGCAATGCCGATGGAGTTGTGTACTTGTATTCAAAAGGCCTGTACACTGTCGTTGCCATATAGGGATTGAAAGTCTTGTTATGATAGAACGAAAGACTCACATCGGCTATCTTGGTTCGCATCTCAAATCCCAGATCCCACTGTTGATTGTATTGCCATTTCAGTCCAGGATTGTATACCGCACCCGACGGGTGAGTATAATAGGCATAAAAGGAACGGTTCTGCGCATCACTGGTTGAGGAGAAAGCCAACAAGTCGCTGTACGAAGGAGGAGGGAAGAGTACCTGGAAGCCTGGCAGCTTCACGCTTTTGCCCCATCCTGCATATACATTGAGTTCTTTTACCCACGCCTTTTTATTCTCAAAGAATATGTATCTGCTGCTCACACGTGGTGACAGCGATGCCACATTACCATATTCCGATCCTCCTATCATTGTGATGTCTTCACGAAGTCCTGCAGTAAGTTCAAACGACGCGATATCAGAAGTTGGGACATTCACCTTCTCTTCTGCATAAAGGGCCAGATTGTTCATTGTCGGCAATTCGTCGTATCTGTATTCTCGCCATGTTGGTGCATACCGCATATCTTCATAATAAACGCCCCGGCCATTATTCTCGGATCCTGTATAGTCCGCGCCTATCATCAGACTGCTCCTTATGCTCCCGAATAAACGGGTCCAGCCGGCTTTCAATTTAAGGGAATAGTTCAAAGGCTTGGAGTCGTCATAACTATGCGTGTACCAATATCCAACAGGGCCAAGGATGATATTGGCATTAGGGTTAGCATCATAATCTTCAGCAATATTATATCCCTCTGTCCGTGCATGGACATAAGGTCGCGTTCCGGCACTGTTGGTATGAGTGTTATATTCAACATTACGGTTAGAATAAGTAATAGACCCCATAAAATGCAATGAGGTTATCCAACTCTTGTTGAGCAACCAATCCATACGCATATTTCCGATGAAACTATTGTCTTTTGACTTGGTGTAGTTGTCGAGTTCTTCATCAGGATCACTCTCGGAGCTGTATCCGCCAATATTTCCTCGCAAGCCTACATTAATAGTAAGAGGATGGCTTTTCTTCATCAATACATTCATGTAATTCAAAGAAAAGGCATTACGCTGATAAGCCGTATGTGGCGAGGCTGCATCAGCAAACGAACGGGCATGCTCCATGGAAAGATTCAGAAGGCCTTTTCCTGCGCCTATCTCAAAACCCTTGTTAAGAGCTATTTGCCGGGTATGCTGGTTTATTGAACCCTCTACGATGAATGGTGAACGGCCCTTACGGGTGTTCACCTTTACTACACCATTACTCAGATCGCCATATTCAACGGAAGGAATACCCGATACAATTTCAACACTCTCCACATTTGAAGCGCTAAGAGCCCGCGTGCTGGCACCTGCGGTCTCGTCTACTGCCGCATTATTATCCATTCTCACACCGTCAACCTCGACAGCAGTACCAAACGATGCATTGCCTCTTTCCGACCTCCCGCTACGAAGCCCTATACGGGTGTCGTTCATCAATGAAGGATTCACGATTTTTCCTCCTGGAAGAAGCGAAGTGATATCAGAAAGGTTGATAATCTGTTGGTTGTCAAGGGTATTGCGGTCCATTATATAGGATGTCGTGGACTCATCCCTCTTCCTTTTTGCTACCACTTCAACTTCATCGAGCTGAAGATTATCTTCTTTCAGTGAAAGATTGAGTATTTCATCAGCATGAGATACATCAAGGGCAACCGTTTGAGAAGCATATCCCAGACAACTCACTACAACCGTGTTTTTACCTTTGGGAACATTTTTGAGAATAAAGTGACCGCTCTCATCTGTATAGGCAATAAGATGGCTTTCCTTCAGCTGAACTGAAGCAAATCCAATAGATTGATGGTCTTTTGCACTGATGATTCGTCCTGTTATTGTTTGTGCGTAATTTGATGAGCAGATTGCACTGAACAAAACAGCCAATGCCAATTTCTTTCTCTTCATTTATTGCTAATACCTTGATTGGATAAAACTCAAAATATTGTTCATGGATGCAAAGTTAATTCAAAATTAAATGGTAAACAATACTTAAAAATTGGTATTTTGTTGTCAATAAGTAGATATCAAAAAAGAAGTGCATTCCTCTATGTGTCTCTATACATGATTGGTCTTTTTAGAGCAAACTCTCTTGCTCTACATCTATTGTACGATCTTAATTGATCCGATTCCATTAATCTTAGAGATACCTAAAAATAATGGTTTGTGAATTCTGCGAGACGGCAAATCCCGCCACCCTCGCATTGCCTTTACGCCGTAAACGCATCGCCATTACGGCGTAGACGCATCGCCATTACAGCGTAAAGGCATCGCGTCTACGGTGTAAAGGCAATGGCTTGGGATGAAGCCTTCAGGAACAATATGAACGAGCCTTCCGGCTGTATCGTGAAGGACATGGACATCCATGAGTAAGATCAGAGTTTAACTAATTCGGTGGCCATGCCGTTAAGGTTAAGGCACTGCGCCCTGCTGATGGTCTGCCGTTCGTTGTGGTGAGCCCACGGTGCCAATATCAGCAGCCGTCCGGCAGCGCAGGCATCCATCAGGCGTCCGCCGGGCTTCGTCAGGTGGGTGAAACCGTTCTCCACCAGCAGCACCAAAGGGCACCGGGCCTCAAAGAGGGCACGCGTAATGGCCTTCTCTCCGGGTGAGATGGAAGGCGTAATCACCACGGCTCCAGCCTCAGCTTCTTGCAGAAACCAGGCCTTTCGGCTCTCTATCTGCTCGGTGGTAAGGCTTCTGGAGCACTGCAACTGCAGTTTATAAGGCCGTTCCAGCAGTAAACAGTTGCCGATGGCCGAGTAGCTGTGGGAGCCAAAGGTGAGGCTCTGCTGCACACGGAACAGGTCAGGATGCTGCCGTTTCAGCAGCAAGCGACGAGGGTTATCGTTTAGATAGTCCATCCAGCGCTGCAGCTGCCCCTGCTCCTTTAATATCCGGTCATTGTAGCCAGGACTCCAAAGCAGCGTGCCTTCGCCACGATGATGGCTGGAAGAGGTGCCAGCACCTGCCGTCCTGTAAGTGAGGGCACTGCCCTCACTTACTAAGGGCCCGCCTGTCAAGCCCTCACCTGCCTGTTCCCTGCCGGTCAAGGCCCTATAGGCATCGTTACAGCCCTTCTTAAAGCCGCCGATGATATGCCCTAAGTGCTCGCGTGTGGCCTCTCTCACGAAAAGGATGCCATGCAGATGGTCGGGCATGAGCTGCAGTGCCACTACCGTTACCTCAGGGTGATAGTGCTCAATGGCATACCACAGCCTGAACACAGCCTTACCCAGGACAGTAGGCTCTAAATGAGGATAGGCTAAGCTCCCTTTGGGTGCGTCGGCATCGCCGGTCACCTCACCAAGAAGCTTCTCGCTGCGGTGGTTGGTAGTAAGTGTTATCATGTACATGCTGCGATCCCTGTAGTCATGCCAGTCGGCACGGCGCAACATGCTTGGCTTCTTGTCACCAGCGTAAGGGTTGCTATAAGGCTTCTGTTGCATATCTTTTTTTTCGTATGAAAAACCGTTTACCCTGCTGCCCCCGGCACGGCGCACAGCGCTCTGTTATTCCAAGCTACAGGTACAGCCCGTTGAGCTGTGGAATAAAGATTGTGGAGCGGTCGTTGCACAAGACAATGAAGTCGCGAATGAAGTCATTGTCGCAACCAGGGTACGGCACTGTGAAATGACGGTTTTTAAAGTCGCCTCTATTGCTGCCAAAGAGCACGTAAGAGAGGCGGTTGCCCTTAATGACGGGTAGCAGTGTACGTGAAAAAAGACCCTTTGCGACGATGCCTTCAATGCCCGTTGTGAGCGACGGCACAAGGTCTCTGTCCTGCGCGAAGCGCGTCACGGCCTTTGCCAACAGCGGCAGCGTGGCAGCATAAGCTGTAGTATCGGTCTTGCCGGCCGGCTGAATATAGATGGCGTTGACCGCTAAGGGGCGCGTCTCACCGGCAGTAGGGCAGCGACGGAAAAGCCCATCACCATGTTGCAGCGACTGGCGGAACGCCGCGCCGTCAGTGAATGCCTCAGCATAGCCAGGCAAGACATTGGGTACATTCTCGTCTTTCAGCGTCTCCATGACAGCGGTATAGAGCGCGTAGTACTGTTCGGCGGACATCCGGTCGTACCAGTTGCCTAACCCCGTAGGCAAAGGATAGAAGACCACCGGTACATGAATGCCGTACTCATCGCAGAGTCCGGAGAGAAAGGCAGCGACACGTTTAGCCCCCGCTCTCACCGTCTCAAAAGAGCCCCGCGGCGGTTGCCACGTCACCGTGACGAGCCCTCCGTGCCGGAACATCGTCAGGGCGTCCTTGCGGATAAGTGAAAACGCAAGGCCTGAGGTATTCTTCTTTTTGTCGCTCTCGATGCCTTGCAGCTCATAGCACGTTGCGGCAGGACCTTCGCCGCACACCGCATGCATGTCGCTGCGAGCCGAGTCGCCGCGCCAGCCGATGCCCTCAAGGGTGGCATACTGCTGGCCGATGATGGTGCCGCGGTTGACAAGCGACCGCAGGTTGACGGCGAGATGCTCCGTGCGCGTCGTCTGACCGTCGCTGCCGTATTCCTCATAGCTTTTCTTTTCCTTGCCACCGCACGAGGCAAGGATGATAAGGGAAAGGGTGAAAACAATCTTTTTGATTCGAAGCATGTGACAGATAGCTTATTGTGCGTAGGCCGCCTTCATGGCCTCAACCACAGTGGGCAGGCTCCATTGAGGCACCGCGCGGTCGGCACTGTCGATGATGCTCATCCAGTAGAAAGCCGGGGCGCCAATGGCCTTGCCCTCACGCGTGATCTGCGCAGCCTGGTCGGCCGCCATTTGCTTCAGGGCGTCGGACGAAGACTTGTTGACCGAGACATAGGTGCCGTCGGGATTGTTGCCGTGCGTGCCGTACTCGCCAATGAGCACCGGCGTCCCCTTATCGACAAATGTCGTCTTCAGGCGTGACATCATGTCGGATACATACTTCCTGCATTCACTGTCCCATGTCGTTTTGTTGATGACAAAGTTATAAGGATCATAAGTATGCACCCCCACTATGAGGTGCCGATTACCGCCGACGGGGTCATCGGGTACGGTGAAATGACTGATGACAGCTTCGGAGTTGGCCGCAGCATAGGGATTGACAAGGAGGTTACGCGTGGCGTTCTTGCCGCCCGTGGCACGCACGGCGTCAACAAAGGCCTGAGCCCACTGGTTGTGAACGGCGTAGGCAGCCTCGTTTTTGGGAGTCCCCCACGTGTTGTCGGCATCGAGCATCTCGTTGAATCCCTCGAAGACCAACAGGTGACCGTAGTCTTTGAAGCGTGTGGCGATGTTTGTCCAGAGCGTCTTAAACTTTTCCACATGAGCCTTATAGGTGTCGGCATCGTCCTTGAGCCACACTACGGGACCGGCGGCATTGTCGTGGTGCGTGTTGAGAATGCAGTACATGCCCGTATTGACAATGTAGTCGACCACTTCCTGAATGCGGTCCATCCACGCCTTGTCCACATCGCCTCGGTCGTCGATATGCTGTGCCCACGTCACAGGCAGCCGTATTGCGCCAATGCCGTTTTTGTGGAGGAAAGTTATCAGTTCGGGCGTAGTTACCTGCTGTCCCCAGAGCGTCTCAAACTGCTCCACGGTGGCCGTGGCTGGGTCAAACCACGGTGTCTTCAGCGAGTTGGCCTCGAAAGTATTGCCAAGATTGTAGCCCAGTCCCATATTGCGGCAACAGTCTGTCGCCGTCTCGTTGGTAGGATCCTGCGTAGGAGGCGCCGCCACGGAGAATGTCACACTCCTCACTTCGCCCACCTTCCAGGTCGCGTTCTCGGCGAGATCAGCGCCGTCGGCAGTGATAAAGTTCGTCATTTGGTCAGCAGCGGTGAAGGCGATGTGGTTGTACATGCCGTCAAGCTGGAAAGTCTCGGCGGTGCCGTCCGCCTTGTTGACCGTGTAAGCATCACCCGTTTTTTGTGCCAATGCGCCTAAAGAGACCAGCGTCAAAGCCAGGGAGAGGAATAGATTCTTCATGTTATTTCTTGATTTTAACCGATTTACCATTTACACGGAGAATATACACACCGTGCGAAAGAGCTGAAAGGGAGACGACGGTATTGCCGCCGGTGCGCTCCACAGGGCACGCCACCGCCCGTCCGTCGGGTGTGAAGATCCGCGCCTCGGCGTTCTCGCCAGAGACAACGAGACGATCATCGCCCAGCGAGAACTTCCCAGACGTGATTGCGCCGATGCCTGTGGACGAACTGAAAGTGAACGTCTTGACCGTGTAAAGCGCATATTCAGCTGTCGTCGCCGCGGTCTTGACAGTCAGCTTATCGTCCTTCATCCAGATGTCAGGGAGTGTGGAGAGCATGAACGTCTGCGTCGTATTGTCTTGGAAAGTAATCACCAAAGCAGTGCCGTCGTCAGCCTTCACCGCTGCGGCACAAGCTAAAAGAAAGAGAAAAGAGAGAAGTATTTTCTTCATGTAGCAGGAATAATGTTTTAGTAAAATGACGTAAACGCATAGGTCATCGCTATCTACCGCGCTTTTTCACGCAGAGGCGCCCACCCGTGGACACCCCCGCATGAAGACGGTTACGGCATGATGGCCATCTTAGTCACACCCTTCAGGTCGCCTTGCAGGATGAACGCCGTGTCGGACCAACCGTCACTGACGTTGTTGATGGCATCCATCATGGCTGCATCAAATACTTGCACGATCTTGGTAGAAGTGCCATCTCGGTCCGCAACCGTAACCACGGCCCCCCAGTTAGCATTGTTGATCTGCACCTGACCGGCCTGACCGGCCTCCTTATAGATAATGAGCTGCGAGCCTTCCTTGACACCAAGCTTCTTCAGGTCAGCCTTAAAGATGCGCATCTTGCCCGTACCGCTGCTCCAGTCGAAGTTAAACGGCCAGCTCACGAGGGAAGACTGATCCTCATATCTGGCACATTCGGCAAGGTCTGCCTCCTTGGACTTGACAGTGAACGTGCCAAGCTCCACCTTCGTGCCGTCAGGCTGGACGGCGATGAACGTATAGGAACCGGAAGCAAGCGTGGCAGGTACCTGGAATGTCAGTGAGCGGTTGGTCTTGTCCTTGAACTTCGTTACCTTTGTCGTACCGATGTAGAGCGACTCGATATTGTTGAAGTTCTTGCCCGTTATCGTAACGTATTCGCCAACCACACCATTGGCTGCTCCGTTGACAGCCGGCATTGTGGCCGCATGGACCGTCAGTCCAGCCTTCACCTCCACGGTGGTGCCGTTCTTCAGATTCAGCGTGCAGCCCGTGCCGTAAGCGGCAGCAGGAACACCCACGGTGATGGCGGAGCCGCCTTCGCTGGCCTTCATGTCCTCGCCTTGCAGCGGTGAGTCACCAGGGAAGGTGACGGAAGCCACAAGGTCAAGATCCCTACCGATGATGGCAATCTTGTTGCCGGCCGTGACCACCGCAGGTGAGAACTTCGTCACCGTGGGCTCTACGAGCTTGTAATCGAGGCTGACAGTCTTGCCGTTGGCGAGCTTCAGCTTGAGTTCTCCAGCCTGAGCCTTCTCCGGCACAACAGCAGAGACCTTACCGTCCTTATAGACAGCGTCCACGTCGATGCCGTTGGCACCGTCGGGGAACTGCAGCGTAGTCACCAGGTCGAGGTCCTTACCTGTCACGGTGATGGTGCTGCCATTCTTCACAGGAGTGGGAGCGTAAGAAAGATCCGTCGGTACGACGGTCGTGATGGTGCCTGCAGGGATCTCCACACCGGAAGCAGTGACGAGGGTCACCTCTCCATCGGTGGCCTTGACAGGCACAGCAACCGTCAGGCTCCTGCCATCGCCGGCAGCAGTAACGCCCTCGATGGTAGCGCCCTGGAACTTCACGGCAACAATCTGTTCAAGGCTTGAGCCTGTGACCGTGATGTTTTGGCCAGCCTTGGGATGCGTGTTGTCTATGCCTTTTGCCTCCGGAAGATTGACGTTGAGCACTTCTTTGGTCTCATACTCCGTCGGTGCTTCGGCAAGATCAGTGAGCTTCAGTACGCCGGTCTTAGCCTCCTTGGGGATGATGACCCTAATCATGTAGCGGCTGTGCTCCGTGAACTGACTCTCGGGTATGGTGTCTCTGTCGGTAAAGATAACACCATGGAAGAGGTTGAGATAATCGCCTTCAATGGTCACGACGTCGCCAACGCTGCCCGTCTTGCTGGATTTGTCGCTGCCGACATAGAAGTCTTTGACCACGATGTCCTCGCGATAGGTGACGGGGGTGATCGTGCGGATCACGCCGCCCTTGTGCGTCTTGAGCACCACGATACCGGTGTCGCATTTCTCGGCGGGCACCTGGATGGTGATCTCGCTCTCTTGTCCGGCTTTCACCACTTCGTACTGCGTGATGGGATCAGCGCCGGGGAGATCAATCTCCGCTATCTGGTCGAGGTTGGAACCAAGGAAATGGAGTGTGCCCCCGCGCAGCACGGGGCAGGGACCAAAGGACAGGACGGAGATGTCGTTGCCGTACGGGTCGGTGTTGAGGTTATCCTCGCTGTTGCATCCTGTCAGTGACAGTCCCGTGAGAGCTAACGTCAACAGGAAGATGATATACTTGAGTGTTTTCATTTCTTACCAAATTTTAATCAGCTGAGGGTGATGGATTTAATTCATGGGTACCACGCGGATATTGTCAATGCGAATGACAGGATGTCCGTCCTTGCCATCAGGGATGACCGATTTGTCATCATATCCGCCCTTGACCACGAAGATCGTGAGCGATGCGAAGTCCTCAACGCTCTTGAATGTAGAGTTCAGTGCGTTGCCGTCCCAGTCGCGGTTGAAGTCAGTAAACGGAATTGTGACCGTCACCCACTTGCCGCCCGTGTCGTAGCTCTTGTCGCTATTGTTCCACGGCATGTAGAGCGCACGCGAGATATCACCTTTGTGATGGAAGAATGTGTTGTTGGCATTGAAGAGCGTCACCTTGTCAATGCCGGCAAAGATGAGCTGCATGGCTCCCGATGTCCATGGGTGATCGGAGGGGATGCACATCTCAAACTTCAGGGCTTTCTTGTTCCAGTTGGAGAAGTCGGCGACGTCGTTGAGCTTGGGTCCGTCCTTGTCGAAGGTCTTGTCCCATGTGCCGGCCCAATACTCAAAGCAGAAATTACCATCATTCCAGGCTGCATCCTTCGCCAAATCCGCATCGCCAAGCATCAGATAATGGCCTTCGAGCGAAGCGTCATCCTCCTGAATCTTCTGGTTGTGCCATCCGTGATTGCCCAGCACATTGGTGCCGTCCCACGGCGTGTCAAAGTTGAAGAGCAAGCCACGGTTGTCCATATACTTGAACGAAGCCTTGGTATCACCATACTTCGACACCACATGGATGAAGTCGTGCGGCATATTCTCGGGCACGGTGAAGGTGATGGCGGTCTTCGTGAGCGACGTGATGGCACGGCGGTCGATCGTGTAACCATCGCCTACCTTGACCTGCAGTGGCGCGTTGTCGTAGTCGAGGAAGTAATCGCCCATAATGGTGACACTCTCCCCCGCCTTCGCATGCTCATTGCTCATGCCGAGAATGTCAGGCGCGGGAATCGTGACCTTGAAAGGATAAGGGATGGTGTCGTGTTTGCCTGTGACCATGTAGATCTGGTCGCTCACGTGTGTAGGCAGCGTCTTGGGCACGGTGACGATCATCGTGTTGTCGGTGATGTAGCTGGTGTTGAGCACGGCGGGCACATCATTGAAGAGCAACGAAGTGATGCTGCGCAGGTTGTGGCCCACAAGTACAATGGTGTTGCTGAGCGACGCCGCTGTGAGGAGCGAGTCTTTCTTTGCCACATCGACGGGACGGATGAAGCTGATGCTCGGCGTTCCCGACGTGATCTTGTACTTGTCGGGCTGATCCTCACACGAGGTAAGCCCCATACCTGCCACGGCGAGAGCCATCAGGGCTACCCATTTCATATTTTTTATTTTCATGACTGAATGTTCTTGATTGTTGAAAGAAAAGCGAATTAATAGCTGTACGTCTTTCGTACATCGACGTGCTCAGCCTGCGCGGAGCTGGCAAGGTTCGGATTCAGCGTCACGTCCTCTGTGGGGAAGGGCAGCGTGAAGCTGTTCACGGTGACATTAGGTACCGCTGTCTGGTCGTCGTACTTACAGTCGTCGGTTACTTTCCAAACGCCACTCTCATAATAAGTCTTGTAGACCTCGTCGCAGTTCCACCACGCATTGCGTTTCTGGGCTTTGATTTCCTTGACACATGCCTCCGGATCATAGTAGGCACGGCGCACGAAGTCGTACCACCGGTCGCCTTCACCTGCAAACTCCAGACGGCGCTCTTTCCAGATATCATCAAAGGTCAGCGTGGTCTTTTCCGGATCCTGATTCTGCACGGCACGCTCGTGAACGGCATTGAAACACTTCAGCGCCTCGGGGTCAGAACCATTTCCAAGCAGCACCTCAGCTTCAGCATAGACAAGATAAACATCGCTCAATCTCAGGATATGGGTAGCGAGGGCATTGCTCATGCGTGCCGACGACATGTTCATTTCAGCCTGATGGTCGGCCTGGTCACCATAGAGATTCTTCACATTCTGTGCGCCGCAGGGTCCCTGGAACTGTCCTGTAGCTGCCTTGTTATAGTTCTTGTCGTAATAGAATGCCAGTATATCCAATCCTCTCGCCCCAGCTCCCGCAGAGTGCGCGTTGGCCGGTACGGTCTTGTCACGCCAGAAGTAAGGATAGTAGTCGCCTGCCATCATGATAGTGGCTTTGCGTCTGACATCCTTGTCGATGCGCTTTGAGGGGTCGTCGGTAGGCTCCACGCCGAACGCCTCCATAAGGTCGACAGAGGGTCCGCCCCAGCCGCCCCAGCAGTCGCCATTCTCATCAAAGCCCTCGGGAGCAAGGTCACTTTGCAGCGTGTTCTGGCAAGTCCACTGCGCTCCGACAGTCCAGCGCCAGGCAATAAGGCTCTCATCGCTGGCGTTGTTCTTGCCGCGGAAGATATCCTCATAGTTGGCCATGAGCTGTCTGCCCGAGTTCTCGACAACGTCGCGGGCATACTGCGCGGCTTTCTGTAGGTCGTCGTTGTTGAGCTTGCCCGTCACACCAGCCTTGGTAAGATAAACCTTCGCGAGCAGTCCCTCGGCACAGTAATAGTCGATACGCCCTGTAGTGCTCTTCTCTTTAGGCAACAGTTCCATGGCCTTCTCCAAGGTCAGGATGATGTAGTCGTAGACATCGGCTTTCTCCACCTTGTGCAGGGTGTTGTAATCGCCGCTGGCAAGGTTGACGGAGTTGTCGTGGATGATAGGCACATCACCAAAGGACCGCACGAGAAAGAAGTAGGCCATGGCTTTCCATGCCAGGCATTCGCCCATGCACTGGTTCTTCACTTTCTCCGACGCCGTAGCGCCTTTGAGCGAGTTGTACACCGTGTTGGCGTTGCCGATGGCAGCCCAGAGCGAGTAAGACATGTTGACCAGGTCCTGGTCGGTGCCGTTGACCGAGAAGTTGAGGTACGGGCTCGACCCCCAGTACATGTTGCCCGACATCACCTCACCGAGCTTGATGAATCCGCGCTGGAAGTCATACCACGGCGAGTTGTAGAGATAGTTTACGCCGGAGACGCAGGCATCGTCAGACGTGTAGAAGTTATCGGTGTTGTAGCTATCCTTTGCGGGCTTGTCGAGGAAGTCGCCACATGCTGTCAGCGAGAGCCCCATGAGGGCAGCAGCAGCAATATATGTTAATCTCTTGAGTCTCATATGATTTCTATATGATTGAATTGACGTGTGTGAAGATAATCGTTTTCCCACTTCTTAAAAGGAGGCATTGAGCCCGAAGGCAAACGTCGTGGGCGAGGGATAACGGCCATTGTCGAGACCGAAGACATTGGCACTGGCAGTGGAGACACCGATTTCGGGGTCGTAGCCGTCGTAGCCGGTGATGGTGAAGAGGTTGGTGGCATTGAAAGTCAGCCTGAGTGCGGTCAGTCCAATCTTCTTCACGAGCATCGGACTGAATGTATATCCGAGCGTGATGCTCTTCAGACGGACATACGATCCATCCTCAATATAGCGGTCGCTCCACGCGTCGTTGTCGTTAGGATCATTGACAGAGGCGCGGGGCATGGTGCCGCCAGGATTGGTGACCACCACGTTGGCAATGTTGTCATACCAGTAAGCCGAACGGACGCCGTCCTTGGGGGCGAGATGAGCACGGTTCTTCACGTCAGTGAGCTGATTGACCCATGCCGAATTCATGTGAGTCAACTTCATCTTGAGGTAGTTGCCGACTTTGTTGCCAACGGAGCCGTTGATGAAGAAGTTGAGATCAAACTGCTTGTAGCGCAACGTGTTGTTCCAACCAAAGGTCCATTTGGGTAGCGGTGAACCGATATTGGTCTTATCATTCTCGTCGATGACACCGTCTCCGTTCACATCTTTATATTTGAGGTCGCCTACAAAGGTGGTGTTGGTACGGCTGTACTTGGTGGGGTCTGCGTCCCAATGCTTCTTGCCGTCGGCGTCGGTGACCACCGGATTGTTCTTTGTCAGCGTGTTGACCGGCGAGTCGAGGATGTCCTGAAAGTCTTTATACACGCCTTCGACCTTGTAACCGTAGAAGTTGTAAAGCGACTCTCCCGGCACGGAGCGGCTCACCACGTCGGTCCACTGTCCGTAACCGACAATGGCTGTCGACCCACCGAGGCTCTTGAGCTTGTTGCGGTTGAGCGAGAAATTGATGTCACTGTCCCAGGAGAAGTTCTTCGTGACGACGGGATGCGTATTGAGTGCGATCTCCACACCGTGGTTCTCGATGTCGCCATAGTTGCCATAAGGCGCTGCCAACGCTGAGGAGCTGTTGCCGCTCGTACCCATGATAGACGGGAGAATGAGCTGCATGAGCATGTCTTTCGACTGTTTGTTGTACCAGTCAACTGTGAGGTTGACGCGGTTGTTGAAAAATCCGAGGTCGAGACCGACATTCCACTGCTCCTGTGTCTCCCATTTGATGTCGAGATTCTTCAGGTTGGCGGGGCGATAGCTCATGCCCAGCCCTGTAGCCATGGCGGAGACGAGGGAGCCCCACTTGTATCCACCAATGTTCGAGTTACCGGTCTGACCCCATCCGATGCGCAGCTTACCGTTGGAGAGCCAGCTGCCTACAGCCTTCTGGATGAACTTCTCGTTGGAGAATCTCCACGCCAGCGCCAGAGAGTGGAAGCCTGCCCACCGCTTGTTGGGACCGAAATTCGACGAACCGTCATAACGGTAGGTATAGGTGGCGAGGTAGCGATCATCGTAGTTGTAGTTCTCACGAGTGAAGAATGAAGCCATCGACGAGCTACCCCATCCTGCGCCAATCTGTGGGTTGCCGGCGCCCAAGGCTGGGTTGTGAACGGCATCGCTGGGCAGATCAGTATTGAACACCATGGTGTAGTCGTACTTCGACTCCCAGCATTCCTGTCCGAGCATGGCGGTGATGCCGTGCTTACCAAACTGCATGTTGTAGGTGACGTAGTTGTTGAACGACCAGTAGTTGCCGCTATTCTTCTGCAGACGGCCCTGGTTCTGGTCACGGTTCCACGTGCCCAAATTCACTTTGGGGTTGTAGGTCTGCGCACGCGAGGCGTTGACGTCGTATCCAAACTGGCTGTGCCAGGTGAGGTTCCTGATAGGCGTGATATCTGCATAGATGCTGCCGTTCAAGGTCTGTCGCTTGAGCAGGATGTCGTCGAGCATGGCCATGGCAATCGGGTTCGGATTGGAGAAGCCCTCCTTCGAGACGCTGGAGTAGTTGCCGTTGACATCATAGATCTGTATGTCGGGGGGCGTAGTGAGCGAGTAGTTGATGAGTCCTTCTTCCGAATCAGCGAGCTTAAGGCTCTCGTGCGTGTTGGCAAAGGTGCCGTTGAAGCCGAGCTTAAGCCATTTCTTCACCTGCGCGTCAAGGTTCACACGCACGTTGAAGCGGCGGAAACTCGACCCGATGATGGTGCCTTCCTGGTTGTCGTAGCTGCCGCTCATATAATAATGTATCTTGTCAGATCCGCCCTCAGCACTGACTTGATGGGTCTGCTGCCATGCGGTCTGGAAGACTGCGTCCTGCCAATTGGTGCCGCGTCCAAGGATGCTGGGGTCGCTGTACGACTTGTCGGGATTGGAGATTTCGCCTTGATCCACGAGGTCGTCGTAGAACTCCGCAAACTCGCGCAGGTTCATGATGTCAAGGCGCTTGTTCTGGCGGCTGACGGTGAGGGTGCCGTTGTAGGAGAACTTGGCGTCGCCGCTCTTACCTTTCTTCGTCGTGATGAGCACCACACCGTTGGCGCCCTGCGCACCGTAGATGGCGGTGGCGGAGGCATCCTTAAGCACCTCGATGCTCACGATGTCGGAAGGTGCAATGAGCGAGAGGGGAGAGACAGCCGAGTGGGTACCGTTGCCGAGCTTATCGCCCAGTCCGAGGCTGGAACCGCTGTTGCTCTGAGAGTTGTAAATCACACCGTCGACAACATAGAGTGGGTCGGAAGCGGCGTTGATGGTGGCCTGTCCACGCACCTGTACAGAGATGGCAGAGCCCGGCGCGCCACTGGTCTGCACGGCGTTGACGCCGGCAATGCGGCCCTGGAAGCTCTGGTCGATGTTGGTGATGGGTGAACTCTTGAGCGTCTTCTCATCAAGGGAGGCGGAGGCACCCGCAAGGTCGCTCTTCTTCATCGTACCGTAACCGACGACAACAACCTCATTGAGGTCGTTGTTGTTTTCCTGAAGGGTGACGTCGTATTTAGCCTGACAGCCAATCTTCACCTCCTTGTCGGTGTAACCCACATAGGAGATAAGAAGTGTCTGACCCGGCTTGATACTGATGGAGTATTTACCGTCCATATCGGTCACCGTGGCTATCTGCGTGCCTTTAACACGGACGGTAGCGCCGATGATGGGACCCTGGGAATCGCTGACCGTTCCCGTCACTTTCTTGCCTTGCTGCTGTACGATCGACACACTGCCGATGGCGGCACGGGCCTGAGGCACAAAGCCTACACCCATGCAGACGCAGAGGCCTGCAAGCAATAATGCCCGTTGAGAGGATGTTCTCTGATGTCCTGTTTTCATATAGAACTATATTTTGTTGTTGTTTCCCCTTGTGTTTGGTGGTTGTTTCCCCGTTTTTAGGATAACATGTGCAAAGTTAACGATTATTTCTTAGAGTTATATAATACTATTTTGACAGATGATGATACTATTTTACCAAAGTGTTCGGAGTTGAGGCGGAAGGTGAAACGACGGATGTCAGACTTAGCGTACTGTCCGCCGAGGATACCATTCTGGTACTGATAACCGATACCCGTAGAGAACTTGCTGCGGTCACTGCCGCCGGTGATGTTGATGGCGTGGTTTGTCGTGACGGCGTTCTTGTTGCGGAGGGCATCGAGCCAGTCAGTGCCTGCGTTGCTGCCGTTCTGATAAGCTGCCAGCAGGTCTTTGTCGATATATTTGTTCCAGTCGTAGGCTAAGCCGCCGTTCTTCAGCGTGATGGCGATGTCCGGCTGGTTGCCTACGGTCACCTCCTGCGTCTTATATCCTATATAGGATACGACCAGGGTAGCACCCGGCCTGACGTTGAGGGAGAAGTTACCGTCGAGGTCTGTCACGGCTCCGTTCTTAGGATTGCCTTTCTCCACGATGCTGGCTCCGATGATTGGACCATCAGCATCCACTACATGTCCTGAGACTTTTCTTACTTGCTGTACGGCCTGTGCACTCAGGTTAGGCGATGTTGCTTGCGCCTGCGGGCAATAGGATAGTCCTAAGGCAGTGCAGCAACTCATGGTCAGCAAGGTTGTACTAATCTTAAAACTCATACTTACTCTAAATTTTTAGATTTCCATTATTGTTCTAATAAGTAATTTCGCCTTTATGTTAAGTTTGCTTTTCAATTACAGTTGCAAAGTTAATAATTGTTTGTAGTAAGTATGTAATACTATTTTAGCTGAAAATGACACTATCGTACCAAAGTAAAAGTTGTGCTCTTACTATGTATAAATAGGTGTAAGTTAGCGTGTTAAGACACGCTCTTAAAAGTTGGAAGATGATACGATTAAGGCGTAGCGTCATCGTGACACGGCCGTGATACAATTATGACGCGGCCGCGTCACCATGATGGTCAGTTTTTAAAGTGACTCGCCAAAATAGGAATCCAGTCTATTGATAATTTTCTAAGAACTGTGATGGTGTATTGATCACAATATCTGAATTGATAAAATCTTTAGGGATTCCGGGGAATAATGAGGTCTGCAGCTACCATCTTTGCGGAACCATACTGAATAGAGTCTTCAAAGTCTTTCCATTCTGAACCTAACTTATCAATGACATTATCACCCGTCAGATCGACATGATCTATATATTTATATATTTACTGAAACTTAGGAGTCTGTCTTTAACGTCTTTCGTAGAGACATCATTCTTCTTTGCTATATAAACTGCATTTACTATTGATAGCGTAGAAATTTTAAGTGAAATTTTCCCTTCCACTCCCAAAGACAGAATCTCCCATGCACTTTCGGCGAATGGCTCACGTGAGAAAAGGGCGTCCAAAAGGACATTAGTATCAATCAATACAATATAATCATCTTAGTAATATTTAGATTTAGCTAATGCACCTTTTCCGTCCTCGTCGGCAGGAATGGGGATAGAAGGCTTTAGCGACAAAGATTTAACAAGTTTCAGAGCTTCCTCGTGTGTCATTTTCTTGCTGTCCTCTATTACTTTGTTGCTTTTCCCCAATTGAAGGTATAAAGCCACTTTTATACGGTTGTCCATCTTTTCAATAAGTGTCCACGCCGCATTAAAAATACTTGCTTCTTGCGGAGATAAGTTGATGGTCATGATGAAGTATACTTTATAGGATTCTACTATGCAAAGATAGTGAATTTATTTATACTTCCAAAATATTTTGAATGAAAAAGTATTGCCATCAACATTTGTCCAATAGTACAAGAATATGCTAATATAGTATCATCGTGGTAACAATATTATCTTTAACTTTGCACCAGATTTCAAACCATTGCACTTAAAAACAATGAAAACATCGGGAAATATTATCTTTCACGTTTTATTTCTGTCATGCCTCTTGTTAGGCATGAATGTGTCTGTATGTGCGCAGATTCGCGGAAATAACATAACAGTTACCGTGACGCCTGACCATGCCGACTGGAACTATCACACGGGCGAGACGGCGACGTTCACCGTCAACGTGCTTCGCTCAGGTACATTATATTATAATAATGTGTCAGTCGACTATGAGGCCGGTCCGGTGATGTATCCGAACATTAAGAAGAAAGGCGTGGCGCTGAAGGACGGTACGATGCGACTCAAAGGCAGCCTCTCTACGCCTGGCTTCTATCGTGTGAAGGTCACGGCGCATGTCGGTGGCAAGGACTATGCCGGACTGTGCACCGCCGCGTTCTCGCCCGAGAAAGTACGGCCGATGTGTACGGATGCCAAGGACTTCGATGCTTTCTGGAGCAAGGCGCTTCAGGACGCGCGCACCGTGGGACTGAACCCTACCCGCCGTCTGCTGCCTGAGCGCTGCACCGGGCAGGACAACGTCTACGAGGTCAGTTTCTGCAACGGTTCGTATGCCTCACGTATCTATGGCATCCTCAGGGTGCCTGTGAGAGCAGGTTCTTATCCTGCACTGTTGCGTGTGCCCGGTGCCGGCGTGCGCCCTTATTCAGGTGACACCTACACCGCCCCCGGCAAGTGTATCGTTCTGGAGATCGGTATCCACGGAATACCCGTGACGATGGAGCAGAAAGTGTATGACAACCTTCTCGGAGGTGCGCTCAACAACTACTGGGATGTGAACATCGCCTCACCCGAGAAGAACTATTACCGCAGAGTGGTGACGGGTGCCGTGCGTGCCGTCGACTATATCGCCTCATTGCCTGAATGGGACGGTAAGACGCTCGGTGTCACGGGCGCCTCGCAGGGCGGTTTCCTCTCGCTTGCCGTGGCGGCCCTCGACAAAAGAGTGACTTTTCTCGCAGCCGTCCATGATGCGATGTGCGACTATGAGGCGGAGTGCCACAAAGTCGCCGGCGGATGGCCGCATTATTTCTATAAGAAGGCATTTACGGAAAAAGACGTGGAGGGCGCCCGCTACTACGACGGTGTCAACTTCGCCCGTCGTTGCACTGTACCTGCCTGGTTCTCCTTCGGCTATAACGATGAGGTGGTACCCCCGACATCATCCTACGGACTGTATAACATCTATCCCGCGAAGAAGACACTCAGTGTCTATCAGCAGACCGGACATTACTGGTATCAGGAGCAGTGGGATGAGTGGCAGGCGTGGGTGATACAACAGCTCAGTGCAGGGGAGGGCCCTGTGCCCTCCCTAAAATAATGTTCGACCAATGAGTTTATCGGTTGGGTCATTTCTTTAGGGAGGGCACAGGACCCTCCCCTGCACTGGTCTCTCTTAAAAAAAACGAATATGAAGAAAACAACGATATTGTCCTTGGCGATGTTGATATTAAGCCTCACCGCTACAGCCGCCAGTCCCGCGAGACAGCTCATCCGGCGGCTGGCGAAGATAGAGAACAAAGGCATCATGATTGGGCATCAGGATGATCCGCTCTACGGCCACGACTGGAAATGGCAGTCGGGCCGGAGCGATGTGCTCGAAACTGTAGGCGACTGGCCTGCTGTGATGGGCTTTGAGTTAGGCCATCTCGAACTGGGCAACGAGAGGAGCCTCGACAACGTGCCGTTTGACCTGCTGCGCCAGGAGGCCGAGAAGCAGCATGCACGCGGCGGCATCGTGGAGATGAGCTGGCACCCCGATAACCCCGTGACCGATAAAAGTGCATGGGATCCGTCGGGCACTCCTGTCAAGGCTGTCCTTCCCGGGGGCAGTAAGAACCAGCTGTTCCGTACGTGGCTCGGGCGCGTGGCTACTTTCTTAGGCTCTATGAGAGACAACAGAGGCAGATGCATCCCTATCATCTTCCGTCCCTGGCACGAGATGGGCGGCGGCTGGTTCTGGTGGGGAGCGAAGAGCTGCACACCGGAAGAGTACAGGCAGCTCTACCGTTACACTCACGACATCCTGACGAAACAATACAAACTCAACAATATCGTTTGGGCGTTCTCGCCGAATGCGGGCGACGCCGATCTGCTCCGGTTTTATCCCGGTGACGAATATGTCGATCTCATGGGCTTCGACCTCTACGACTTCAACAACGATAAGGCGACCTACCAGAAGAGCCTGCGCTTTGAACTCGACCGATTGGTGAAGACGGCGGCGGAGCATAAGAAACTCGCCGCGCTCACCGAGACCGGCGCGCAGAAGTTGCCCGACAGTCTGTGGTTTACCCACACGCTCCTGCCGGTGCTGAAGGACTACCGCATCTCTTACGTCCTTTTCTGGCGCAATGCGTGGGACAACCCCAGGGAACTCTACGTACCCTACAAAGGCGCGCTGTCGGCGGCAGACTTCAAGTGCTTCGCCGACAGCAGAGAGATGCTGACGCTCAAGGACATCGTCAGGACCCGCTAAAGAGAAACAGTACCACATAACGCCCTTGAGACTTATAGTCGCCTCACCCTGAAGAGTGAAAGGGCTATGATAATAATTTTACTATGACATCATTTGTAGATAAAGTGAAGATCCTGCGTGCGCATCACGAGGATCTGTTGACAAGAAAGAACGTGCCCGAAGAATGGGGTAACGGTATCTACACACGTTACAAGTATCCTGTCCTCACTGCTGAGCATACACCTTTGGAGTGGCGCTATGACTTCTGCGAGCAGGACAACCCGTTCCTCATGCAGCGTATCATGATGAACGCCACACTGAACAGCGGCGCCATCAAATGGAAGGACAAGTACTGCCTCGTCGTACGTGTCGAGGGTGCCGACCGAAAGAGCTTCTTCGCAGTGGCAGAGAGCCCCAACGGCATCGACAACTTCCGTTTCTGGCCCGAGCCCATCACGATGCCCGAGGACACCATCCCCGCCACGAACATCTACGACATGCGCCTCACAGCCCATGAGGACGGCTGGATCTACGGCGTATTTTGCGCTGAGCGTCACGACGACTCACAGCCCGGTGACCTCTCTGCAGCTACCGCTACGGCAGGTATTGCCCGCACGAAAGACCTCATTCACTGGGACCGCCTTCCAGACCTCAAATCGAAGAGCCAGCAGCGTAATGTTGTGCTCCACCCGGAGTTTGTCGACGACAGGTACGCTTTCTATACCCGCCCGCAGGATGGTTTTATCGATGCCGGCAGCGGTGGCGGCATCGGCTGGGCACTCGTCGACGACATCACGCACGCTGAGGTCAAGGAGGAGAAGATCATCAACCTCCGCCACTATCACACCATCATGGAGGTGAAGAACGGCGAGGGGCCGCATCCCATCAAGACACCTGCGGGATGGATCCATCTCGCCCACGGCGTGCGTGGCTGCGCTTCCGGCTTGCGTTATGTCCTTTATATGTATATGACGGCTCTCGACGACCCGACCCGTGTCATTGCCCAGCCCGGTGGTTACTTCCTCGTGCCGCAAGGCGAGGAATATATCGGTGACGTGATGAATGTCGTGTTTTCCAATGGATGGATTGCCGATCCCGACGGCCGTGTCTTTATCTATTATGCTTCCTCCGACACACGCATGCATGTGGCAACGAGTACCATCGGCCGTCTTGTGGACTATTGCATGAACACGCCTGCCGACGGCTTCGCAACGGGCAAGAGCGTGGAGACGGTGAAGAAACTTATCGCCAAGAACAAGCAAGTACTTCTTTAGCGAATGTGTATCTTGCGCAATAATTTTGCCTTTCTGGTGTTATCCTTTAATAAGGAAACGATATACTGTAAATTAAAACCATGAAAATTAAGCTGTCTGAGAAGATTGGCTATGCCATGGGTGACGCTGCCGCAGGTGGCATCACATGGAAGATCATGTCGATAGCCTTTCCGTTGTTCTTCACCAATGTCTTTGGCCTGACCTTCTATGATGCCGTCGTCCTGATGCTTGTAGCACGTCTTATCGACGTGTTTATCGATCCGGTTATTGGTGTCATCTCGGACCGTACGCAGAGCCGCTGGGGTACCTACAGGCCATGGGTCATTTTTGGATCTGTTCCTTTAGGCATTATTTTCGCATTGCTTCTCTACACCCCGGCCCTTGGGCCGGTAGGGAAGCGCGTCTATGCCTATTTCTTCTATATCGTGATGATGATCGTCTATTCACTCGTCAATGTGCCGTATGGTTCTCTCCTCGGCGTGATGACGGATGACGACAACGAGAAGAATCAGTTCTCCGCCTTCCGTATGGTCGGCGCCTACGCCATGGGGTTCATCACTCTCCTCTCGTTCCCTTATCTGCAAAAGATTGTCGGGGGTACAGACCAGTACCAGTATGCTGTGCTCGGTTGTTTTTTTGGCACCCTTGCAGCTGCCGGCACCCTCTGCTGCGGCTTGCTGACGAAGGAGCGTCTGAAGCCTATCCGTGCTGAGAAGTTTTCCGGCAAGCAGTTTGTTGACCTGGTGAAGAACAAGCCATGGATCATGATGACGCTCACAGCCGTGTGTACCAACTTCTTCAATGGTTTCCGTTACGCTGTGGCGGGATACATGTTCTCTTACTGCATGGGAGGTGACATCACTGTCGGCAAACTGATCATCAACTATACCGTGTTCATGGCCTTTGGTGAGGTGACATGTATGATCTTCGGAGGCCTGTCACCGCTGTGTACCCGTTGGCTTAGCTCGAAGCGCAAGACATTCCTCTTCGCGGCTTTCATCTGCTTTGTCACGTCCGTCCTGTTCTTCTTCATCCCGATGAAGCCGGCATATATATGGGTTATGATCGGTGTGTCGATCCTTACCTCTGTTGGCGTGGGTATCTATTCACCGCTGCTGTGGTCGATGTATGCTGATGTTGCCGATTATGCCACGAAGAAGAACGGTACATCTTCTACCGGACTGATCTTCTCCTCCGGCACGATGGCACAGAAGTTCGGTACCGCCATCTCCGGTTCACTTATTGCTGTGTTCCTCGGCCTTGCCGGTGCACACATGATCACCGACCGGTTCGGTAACCCGACGATTGATCCGGCCTCTATCACGAGTTCCGTGCTGACGATGGTATGGGCCCTCTTCTCCCTCTTCCCCGCCCTCTTCGCGCTCGTCATGATGGGGCTGGTGATGCTGTACCCGATAAAAAAATAAAAGTTACTATGTCTGCAAACGGAATGACAGCTCTTGAACTCAAACACCAAGTGCAGCAATGCCTTGAAGCGAATATCCTGCCTTATTGGATCAATAAGGTACAGGACCCCGCCGGCGGCTTCTACGGCCGCGTCGACGGTCACGACCAAGTCCACCCTGAGGCAGAGCGCGGTGCGGTGCTCAATGCCCGTATCCTCTGGGCTTTCGCAGCCGCTTACCGTGTGCTGCGCAAGCCGGAGTATCTCGCCGGCGCGCAAAACGCCTACGCCTACGTCTGCCGCCATTTCCTCGACCCCGACTTCGGTGGCGTCTTCTGGAGTGTGGACTGCCACGGTAACGCCCTCGATACAAAGAAGCAGACCTATGCCATCGGCTTTTCCATCTATGGGCTTGCCGAATACGCGCGCGCCACAGACTCCCGTGAGGCGCTTGCCCAGGCGGCATCTCTTTTCCGTGACATCGAAGCGCACGCCTTCGACAAAAAGCATAACGGTTATATCGAAGCTCTGACACGCGAGTGGAGGCCTCTTGCCGACATGCGCCTCTCCAACAAGGATGAGAACGGCAGTCGCACGATGAACACCCATCTCCATATCCTTGAGCCATACACAAATCTGCTCCGTGCCGCCCGTGAGCTCGGCGATGACAGTCTCGCCCAGGAGGTTGCGCCACGCGTGCGCAACCTCATCGGCATCTTTACGGGACCGTTGTTCAACTACAACACGGCTCACCTCGACCTCTTCTTCAACGGTGAGTGGGAAGGCAAGCGCAACATCGAGAGCTTCGGTCACGACATCGAGGCGAGCTGGCTGCTCCACGAGGCGCTCCTCGTCCTCGACGACAAGACCCTTACCCATGAGTCGGAATCAGTCGTGAGAAACATTGCCCACGCTGCCGACGAAGGCTTGCAGCCTGACGGATCGATGATCTACGAGCACTGGAAAGACACGGGGCGCTACGACCGTCAGCGTCAGTGGTGGGTGCAGTGTGAGTGTGTCATCGGGTATGTCAACCTCTATCAGCATTTCGGCGACAAGGATGCCCTGCGTATCGCTGAACGCTGCTGGCAGTATATTGACAGGCATCTCGTGGATCACGACAACGGCGAGTGGCACTGGGCGGTGCTCGGCGACGGCAGGCTGAATCGCGAGGACGACAAGGCCGGCTTCTGGAAATGTCCGTATCACAACACACGGATGTGCCTGGAACTCATCGAAAGGCTGCACTGATAACCCGCTGCTTGTTCTTCTCACCCATCGATTCTATTATTCTGAAAAAACTGAGAACTTATGAGCGAATATCAGATATTGCATGAAATCACGCCGCTCACGGGAAAAGACGGCATCTACATCGTGGAGCGTCACAAGAAGGAATTCGACTATCCCGTGCACCGCCACGAGTGCTGTGAACTCAACTTTGTGGAGAATGCCGCAGGCGCACATCGCGTCGTAGGCGACAGCAACGAGGTCATCGACGACTTTGACCTGGCACTTATCTCCAGCGTTGAACTGGAGCATGCGTGGGAACAAGGCGAGTGCCACAGTGAGGACATACGCGAGATCACCATCCAGTTCGACTTCGGCTACGGGGAAGGCAGCTTCTTCGACCACTCGCCCTTCCGAAGTATCTACAACATGCTCACGCGGGCACACAAGGGACTGGCCTTCGCGAAAAACGACATCGCACGCGTCTACGACAAGCTCGACACCATCGCGAAGATTCAGGACCCCTTCCGGGCCACCATACAGCTGCTCGAAATACTCCACACCCTCTCGCTCAGCGAGAAAGCACACACCCTCGCCACAACCAGCTACGCCAAGGTTAAAGTAGAAGACGACAGCAAGCGCGTGCTCAAAGTAAAAGAATTTATCAACGAGAACTACATGCGTGACATCAAGCTCGAGGAGGTGGCTGCACTGGCCAACATGAGCCGTACCTCCTTCAGCCGCTTCTTCAAGCAGCATACCGGCCGCACCCTCTCCAACTATATCACCGACATCCGCATGGGTTATGCCACCCGCATGCTCGTAGACACGGAGGAGAGCATCAACGAGATCTGCTACCTCTGCGGATACAACAACATGAGCAACTTCAACCGCACTTTCCGCCGCCGTAAAGGCTGTACGCCAGGAGAATACCGCGCACAGTACAAAAAGATCAAAGTGCTCATCTGAAAACGCCAACGCCGTCAACAGCCAGAAACGGCTGCCACGGCGCGCAATGGAATCGTGCAGCATCTCCTCAACGCCGTTGAGACATCGACTTTACGCCGTTGACGCGTTGCCTTTACGCCGTTGAGGCATTGCCTTTACGCCGTTGAGGCCTTGCCTTTACGCCGTTGAGGCGTTGCAACAACCGTTCCGAATAGTTATCGGGCCTTCTTAGTTTGTTTGTCAACCTTACTCACGGTCATATACCTTATATGAAGTTTCCGTTCGTTAGGCAATGCTCATGTCGGGCGTACCAAAATAACGGCATGCAAATTGCTTTACACGCCGTTATTTATGCAAGTTGTGGACTGTAGTATTCTTCATCTTTTGTGCAAGAGCAAAATACAGTCGAAACAAGAAGAATACTAAAGAGCGTTTCGAGGATATTCATCATAGCTTAAATTAATAAACAGTTTTGGCTGATTCTTATAATACACGGGCTTATTATTGGTATCAGGTGATGACCAAACACCATTTTCATAGGTGGCAATGGCTGCCACAATGGGCAGCCACTGCAAAGCATTTGTTATGCATTGAGCTGCTTGTCGAGCTCGGTGCCGGCTTTGAACTTAGCGACTTTCCTGGCAGCGATGTGCAGGACCTCACCGGTGCGTGGGTTCTTGCCCTCGCGTGCGGATCGCTCGTTGACGGAAAATGTGCCGAAACCGATGAGCTGGAGCTTCTCACCCTTTACGAGAGCGTCCTTGATGGCTTCTGTTGTAGCGTTGAGGGCCTTCTTGGCCTCTGCAGAAGTGATACCTGCGCCTTCTGCAATCTTCTTAATTAAATCAGCTTTTGTCATAGTCGTATTATTAATAAATGAATATGATTTCTCGATTATTACTTCCATGAAGCAATAAATCAGCGACAAATATAGTGGAATAGTTTTATTTGGCAAACTAAAATAGCAGAAAAATGGCATAAAAGGCCAAAAAAAGTCGCAAAGCACTTACTTTTAGGCTATTTTAAATTAATTCCGCCAACGGCTAACTCTGTTTTATTATAAAGTGCTATCATTTTTCCATTCAAGCATCTATCACCGGATGAACAGCAGCTCACGATACTTGGGCAGTGTCCACAACTCGTCGGCAACCACCAGCTCAAGCTTGTCGATCTGATAGCGGATAGGATGGAACCATGTCTCCACGGTGTCATGATAAGCCACGGCTTTCTCGCGCTCGTCAGTAATCTTATTGGCCACTTTACGTGCGTTGACCATGTCCTCTACATCTTTCTCAATCGTGGCTGTACGCTCTGAAATCTGCTCGATGATGTTCATGATGCGGTCGGAGAGTTGCTTACCCTTCTCGGCACCATAGATGACCATGAGGTTCTGCACGTCTTTGGACAGCATGGCCTGATAGTGGGTAGCCACTGGGATGATGTGGTTGAGCGACAGGTCGCCAAGCACACGGGCCTCGATCTGCAGTTTCTTGGTGTAGGTTTCCCATTTCACCTCATTGCGTGCCTTGAGCTCATTCTCCTTCATCACGCCTGTTGACTCGAACATCTTGATGCTCTCAGGATCGAGGTACCGGCCGAAGATGACAGGCGCCGACTTCTCGGTGTCGAGGCCGCGTCTTTCAGCTTCCTCCACCCATTCGTCACTGTAGCCGTTGCCGTCGAAGTGAATGGGTGCGCAGGTCTTGATGTCGTCCTTGACCACGGAGAGAATAGCGGCGAACTTGTCCTCGCCTTTGGCGACGAGCGCGTCAACACGCTCCTTGAAGCTTGTCAGCGCTTCAGCCACAGCAGTGTTGAGCACAATCTGCGCGCTGGCACAGTTGGCCGACGAGCCCACGGCGCGGAACTCGAAGCGGTTGCCGGTGAAGGCGAAAGGTGAGGTGCGGTTACGGTCTGTGTTGTCGCGCATGATATCGGGAATCTCCGGTATGTCGATCTGCACACCTTCCTTGCCCTTGATGACGAGAGCGTCTTTGTCGGCCTTCATGATATGCTCCAGCACACCCGAAACGGCCTTTCCAAGGAACGAGGAGATGATGGCAGGAGGTGCCTCGTTGGCACCTAAACGGTGCGCGTTGCCGGCGTCCATGATACTGGCTTTCAGCAGTCCGTTGTGGCGATAAACAGCCATGAGTGTCTCCACCGTGAAGACCACGAAGCGCAAGTTGTCCTCACGCGTCTTGCCAGGTCCGTGGAGCAGGATGCCGGTATCGGTAGAAAGTGACCAGTTGTTATGCTTTCCTGAACCGTTGATGCCGTCGAAAGGCTTCTCGTGAAGCAGTACCTCGAAGCCATGACGATGCGCCACACGCTTCATGAGCGACATGAGCAGCATGTTGTGGTCCACCGCGAGATTGGTCTCCTCAAAGATTGGCGCACACTCAAACTGATTGGGAGCCACCTCATTGTGACGGGTCTTCACGGGGATGCCAAGCTCCAGAGCCTGGACCTCCAGGTCTTTCATGAATGCCTGTACACGCTCGGGAATGGTGCCGAAATAATGGTCATCCATCTGCTGGTTCTTCGCACTCTCATGGCCCATCAGCGTGCGGCCGGTGAGAATGAGGTCGGGACGGGCAGCGTAGAGGTCCTCGTCGACAAGGAAGTATTCCTGCTCCCAGCCAAGATTAGAGATGACTTTCTTCACGTCGGGGTAGAAATAGTGGCACACGTTGGTCGCAGCCACGTTGACGGCATGCAGCGCACGCAGCAGAGGAGCCTTGTAGTCGAGAGCCTCGCCGGTGTAGGAGATGAAGATCGTAGGAATGCAGAGGGTGTCGTCGATGATGAACACGGGGCTCGTGGGGTCCCAGGCGGAGTAGCCGCGTGCCTCAAAGGTGGAACGGATACCGCCTGAAGGGAAGCTGGAAGCGTCGGGCTCCTGCTGCACAAGGAGCTTGCCGGAGAACTCCTCAATCATGCCGCCCTTGCCGTCGTGCTCGATAAAGGAGTCGTGCTTCTCGGCAGTGCCCTCGGTCAGCGGCTGGAACCAGTGGGTATAGTGGGTCACACCATTCTCGTCGGCCCACTGTTTCATGCCCTTTGCCACAGCGTCGGCAATGGAACGGTCAAGCTCTGCGCCATTGTCAATGACGTCGACAAGTTTCTGATAGACATCAGCAGGCAGATACTTGTACATTTTGGCGCGGTTGAATACCTTCTTGCCAAAATACTCTGAAGGCCGCTCCACTGGGGCGAGCACCTCGACCGGCTTCTTGTGTGAAGCAGTCACTACGGCATCAAATCTCTCGTTGGTCATAAAGTAATCATTATAGTCGATTTCGTAATTCTATGGAAGGATGGGCGGATGCAGCCGTAACGGTTACAGGCAGCTACGGGAGCCGCCCCGCGTCACGGTCTGAGCGTGAACCCGCAAACGAAGTAGGCCTTCTGCGTGGAGGGGTTGGCGACAACCCCTGCGAAGAGAGGAATGGAGAAGCTGCCCGTCACAGGGATGTCCTTGGTGGCACGCAGCGACACGTTGGTCACTGCAAAACCGCCGGCCTTGGCATAGTAAGAGGTGGCGTAAGGCACTGCGCCCACCGTGGCTGTCCAGTCGAGTGAGGCGAGCTGGAAGGGGACGGCGGCTTCCACATATGAGCTGTAGGCGCGGTCGCCGCTCTTGTTCAGACCGTCGTTTCCGGCAAAATTAGTGTACCAGTTGAGCGCCACGGGACCGAAGTCATAACCGATATTGCCCTCAAAGACATGGCTTGTAGAGTGGGCGTCATAATGGAAATACTTGTCGTTGGGCCTATTAAACCAGTAGTCGGTCACACCGGCATGGAACCCGCCTTTCGTATAAGCCAGTTTGAGATCAAACTCTTTGGTGTCATCCTTGTCAGAGAGTCCCACCGATCCCCAGGCTGTCAGGGACAGCCCTTTGTAAGCTACGCCGAGGGTAGGCTGCACCGACACGTCACCCTTATCCTGACCGCGCCAGATGTATTGATTGACGAAGTCAGCCGCCACTTTTCCTTCAACATTGTCCTGAGCGCTTGCTGTGGTTGCTGCAAGGCATGCCACAAGCAAGACCAATCCTTTTACCTTTTTCATGTTCTTCTATTTTAAATAACGTTCTACAGTGTTTTGAATCGCTCCATGGCCTCCTCAACATCCTCGCGGTTGCCAAAGCTTGTAAGCCGGAAGTAGCCTTCGCCCGATGGTCCGAAGCCCACGCCGGGCGTGCAGACAAGCCCGCATCCGTAGAGCAGGGTGTCGAAGAACTTCCACGAATCCATTCCGCCCGGCGTCTTCACCCATAAGTAGGGCGCATTCTCCCCGCCGTAGACGGCATAGCCTGCCTTACTGAGTGTCTCGCGCATGATACGCGCATTCTCCATGTAGTAGGCAATGGTCTGGCGCGTCTGGCGGTGCCCTTCCTCGCTGTAAGTAGCCTCGGCGGCCCGCTGCGAGATGTAAGAGGTGCCGTTGAACTTCGTTGACTGGCGCCGTTCCCACAGCGCGTTGAGCTGCACATCCTTGTCGTCGATGGTCTTGGCCATGACTTCTTTCGGGATAACCGTGTAGCCACAGCGCACGCCTGTGAAGCCCGCGGTCTTGGAATACGAGTGGAACTCGATGGCACACTTGCGCGCACCTTTTATCTCATAGATGGAATGGGGTATCTCGGGGTCCTGAATGTAGGCCTGATAAGCGGCGTCATACATGATGACGGCCTCGTTGCGCAGGGCAAAGTTCACCCATTTGCGGAGCTCGTCCTTGGTGAGCACGGTGCCCGTGGGATTGTTGGGATAGCAGAGGTAAATCATGTCGACACGGTGGTCGGGCAGCTCGGGCGTGAAATTGTTCTCTGCGGTGCAGGGCAGATAAGTGATATCCGTCCACTTGCCGTCCTCAAACTTGCCCGCTCGGCCTATCATAGCGTTTGAGTCCACATAGACGGGATAGACGGGATCAGTCAGTGCCACGCTGTTGTCCCAGCGTAATAGCTCCTGGATGTTTGCGGTATCGCTCTTGGCTCCGTCATTGACAAAGATCTCGTCCTTGTCGAGATGGATGCCTCTTGTGAGGAAGTCTCCCTTCATGATGGCTTCGCGCAGGAAGTCGTATCCGTGCTCCGGGCCATAGCCCCTAAAGGTCTCCTTGACAGCCATCTCGTCGGCAGCCTTGTGCATGGCCTCCACCACGGCAGGGGCCAGAGGACGGGTAACGTCGCCGATACCTAAGCTGATGACCCGCTGTTTGGGGTGAGACACTTTGTATGCCGTGACGCGTTTCGCGATGTCGGCAAATAGATAACTGCCCGGCAGACGCAGATAATATTCGTTTACTAATGCCATGATTCTATTCCTTTTTCTTGGTCGTCATCCGTTTATAGTTCCTTTTCCCCATCGAAAACAAACGCTGCGGGTCCGGTCATTCTGACGTGGTTGTCGTCTCCCCACTCTATGTGCAGGGTGCCTCCGTCCATTACAATGTCGCTCTGTCGGGCGGCCCTGCCCGTCTTTGCCGCTGCCACTGCCGTGGCGCAGGCCCCTGTCCCGCAGGCCATTGTAATGCCGGAGCCGCGCTCCCACACACGCGTACGGAGCGTGGCGGCTGACGAGGACCGTGCCTCAGGCTGCGCGAACTCGATGTTGCAACGCTCGGGGAAAGCCTTGTCAAACTCCAACACCCTGCCTTCCTTTGCCACATCCACCTTGCTGATGTCGTCGACGAAGATGACATAGTGTGGATTGCCCATCGAGACAAAGACGCCTTCCGTTCCCACTGGCATGGTTCCGTTAGGCGCCGTCTCCGGCGCCGTATATTGTTCAGGCACATCAAACCGCGGCTCCCCCATGTCCACGGTGACGCTCTCCACCTTACCGCCGGCGATGTGCAGCTTGAGGATCTTGACACCCGACAGTGTCTCCAGGCGCACGGTGTCGCCATGGAAGAGCCCGCGCTCATAGACGTACTTGCCGATACAGCGGCTGGCGTTGCCGCACATCATGGCTTCGGAGCCGTCGGCATTGAAGATGCGCATGGAGAAGTCGGCCACTGCCTCGTCTGAGGGTGCACCGATGAGCACCAGCCCGTCTGAACCAATACCGAAATGGCGGTCACTCCATTTGATGGCCGTCGCCTCCGGATCGGGAACACTATATAATAATGTATTGACATAGACGTAATCGTTTCCAGCCCCCTGCATCTTGGTGAAAGGCACCTTGCCCGATTCCGTTGCCAGTCTTTCTTTCATTGACATTTTGTTAAGCTCCATTTCTTTTGAATGAACGCCTTGTGTTGTTCACGGTGCAAAGATACAACAAAATGACAGTACCATGAAAACTTTTCGGTAAAAATTATCCTACTATTTAATAATAAATATCAAACTGTAAGCTTCGTTGCCTTACTTGCTTGCAATTTGACAATATCATAGCTTTCGTTATTCCCAGCTTGCCACACGAAAGAATTATTTTCCAACACAATGTGCTGTTTATTTTCCTTTTGTTGACATAATGATTGATTTTAGCTCTATATGAGGTAGAAACCATCTACACCGTAATCGCATCGCCTCTACGCCGTAATGGCAATGCCTCTACACTGTAATGGCAATGCCTCTACACTGTAATGGCAATGCCTCTACGCCGTAATGGCGTTGCCATTACGGCGTAGAGGGAGCAGGGCCGCGTCAATGCCCGCCGTGCATGATGTTACGGGGATGATGGAGCAGCACCTCCTGACGCAGCGACTCGTCGTCGAGATGGGTGTAGATCTCTGTCGTGCCGATATTGGCATGGCCTAAGAGCACCTGGATGACACGCAGGTCGGCGCCTCCCTTGAGCAACGCCGTGGCGAAGGAATGGCGCAGCGTGTGGGGCGAGATCGTCTTTTTGATGCCCGCCGCCGCGGCCTGCCGCTTCACCATGATGAGAATCATGACGCGCGTCAGGTGATGGCCATGGCGGTTGAGGAAGACGTAGTCCTCCTCCCCCGGCTTGATGTTCATCTCGTCGCGGTCGATGAACCACAGCCGCAGCTCTTCGATGGCGCGGTCGGAGATGGGCACCAGCCGCTCCTTGTCGCCCTTGCCGGTGACCCTGATGAAATGCTCGTCGAGGTTCAGATCAGAGAGTCTCAGGTTGGTCAGCTCTGAGACACGCAGGCCGCACGAGAACAGCATCTCGATGATGGCGCGGTTGCGCTGGCCCTCCTTCACGGTGAGGTCGATGCTGTCTTCTATCTGGTCCACCTCTTCTGTCGTAAGGTAGGTGGGCAGGTGCTTGGGCAGGACGGGCGACTCTAACAGCTCTGTGGGGTCCACCTCAAGATAGCCGTCGAG
The DNA here is from genome assembly GCF_000218235.1 of Hallella multisaccharivorax DSM 17128. Lineage (GTDB taxonomy): Bacteria > Bacteroidota > Bacteroidia > Bacteroidales > Bacteroidaceae > Prevotella > Prevotella multisaccharivorax. The sequence continues at coordinate 2,533,083 of NZ_GL945017.1, forward strand.
GGTCAGGAAGCGGTAGAACGACCGCACGCCGAAGAGGATGCGCGACTGCGAACGCGCCCCGATGCCGAACTCATGCAATGAGCCGGCAAACTGCTCCAGGTCTTCCAGCTTCACCTCCAAGGGTGACAAGCCGCGGCCTCGGAGAAAGCGCATCAGATAGCCCAAGTCGTGCTGATAAGCCTCTATCGTATTGACAGAATAGTTGCGGTCGAGCTTCAGATAGCGCAGGAAACGGCGCACGAGATCCGCTTCCGGCGACAAATTATTTTGGTTTTTGCTTTGCAATGTGCGGTCTTATCCTTAATTTTGTGGTCAAAGTTAGCCAATTATCGGCAAAAACGACTCATAATTCCAGAAAAAGACGATGAGAAAAATCCAGATTATCAATGGGCCGAACCTCAATCTCTTAGGCGTACGCGAGCCCGGCATCTACGGCGACAGCTCTTTTGAGAGCTACCTGCCGAAGCTCCGTGCGCGCTTCCCCGACGTGGAGATCAACTATTACCAGAGCAACATCGAGGGCGAGCTCATCGACAAGATGCAGCAGACGGGCTTCACCGCCGACGGCATCGTGCTCAATGCCGGCGCTTATACCCATACGAGCATTGCCCTGCTTGACTGCATCCGCTCCCTGCGCTGTCCCGTGGTAGAGGTGCACATCAGCAACGTTCACCAACGCGAGGAGTACCGCCACCACTCCATGATCTCGGCGGGTTGCAAGGGCGTCATCTGCGGGTTCGGCCTGCAGGGCTATGAACTGGCCATTCGCGGGCTCCTCTGCCATGATTGAACCCGAAGCCATCGCCGACTATGCCGCGGCCCACTCCGACGCCGAGGACGACTATCTGCACCGTCTGTGGCGCGCCGCCAATATCCACACCGTTCACGGCCACATGGCCTCGGGCCATCTGCAAGGGCGCCTACTGAAGATGCTCGTGATGATGCAGCGGCCCCGCTACATCTTAGAGGTGGGCACCTTTGCCGGCTATTCCGCCATCTGCATGGCCCAGGGGCTGCCCCAGAAGGGGAATGGGAAAGTGTTTACCTTCGAGATCAACGACGAGATGGAGGACTTCACGCGGCAATGGATCAATGGCTCCGACGTGGCCGGCCTCATCGACTTCCGCATCGGCAACGCCGTCACCGAAGCCCCAAAGCTCGGCATCATGTTCGACATGATGTTTCTTGACGGCGACAAGCGCACCTATGCCGAGACCTACGACGCGCTCTTACCCCTCCTCAACCCCGGCGGCATCATCCTGGCCGACAACACCCTCTGGGACGGACATGTCGTCGACCCGAAATACGACTGCGACAGCCAAACTATGGGCATCCGACGATTCAACGACCGCATCGCGGACGACGACCGAGTGGAGAAAGTCATCGTGCCCATCAGGGACGGACTTACAATAATTAGAAAAAAAACGACCTAATCGTTTGTCATTTCAAATAAATGGCTTAACTTTGCAATGCAGATATTGCAAAAAGTACAAATTAAAACGAATACAACTATGAAAAAGTATGTTTGCACAGTGTGCGGATGGATCTACGACCCCGCCAAAGGTGATCCCGATAACGGCATTCAGCCCGGCACAGCATTTGAAGATCTTCCGGAAGACTGGACTTGCCCAGAGTGTGGTGTAGGTAAGGAAGACTTTGAACCGGAGGATTAAGCCGTGAAAAAACTGACAGACAAAGTATCCTGGGTCGGGAAAGTAGACTGGGAGCTCAAGCACTTCCACGGCGACGAGCTCTCCACCCACTTCGGGTCGAGCTACAACGCCTATCTCATCCAGGATGAGAAAACGGTGCTCATCGATACCGTGTGGGGACCTTACGACCATGAGTTTGTGGCCCATCTTGAAGAAGCCGTCGATCTCAACAAGATTGACTACATCGTGATGAACCACAACGAAAACGACCATTCCGGCGCACTGCCCGCCCTGATGAAGCGCATCCCCGACACGCCCATCTACTGCACGAAGAAAGGCGAGGACGTGCTCCGCGGACTCTACCATGAGGACTGGAACTTCGTCAACGTCAAGCAGGGCGACACACTCTCCATCGGTGAGAACACCCTGCACTTCATTGAGGCGCCGATGTGCCACTGGCCTGACACCATGATGACCTACGCCGACAAGGAGCAGATACTCTTCTCCAACGACGTCTTCGGCCAGCACTACGCCACAGAAAGCCTCTACGACGACACCGTCAACCAGAGAGACCTCTTCCGAGAAGCCGAGAAGTACTACGCCAACATCCTCAATCTCTACAACCCCAACGTCAAGCGAAAGGTCGATGAGCTGTTGGCCGCCAACCTCCCCTTGAAGATGATCGCCACCTCGCACGGCGTCATCTGGACCCATCACATCCCTGAGATTCTGGAGTGCTACCGGAAATGGGACGCCAACTACCAGGAAGACCAGGTCACGATCATCTACGACACCATGTGGCAATCCACACGCCGCATGGCCGAAGCAGTGGCCGACGGCATCCGCGAGGCGCACCCCGAGACCCGTGTCGTACTGATGAACGCCACGAAAGACGACAAGAACGACATCATTCTTGAGACTTTCCGCTCCCGCGAAATCCTATTGGGCAGTCCGACCGTCAACTTAGGCATGACCTATGCCATTTCGGGCATTCTGGAAATGATCCACGGCATGCGGTTCAAAGGCAAGAAAGCCGCCGTCTTCTCCAGCTTCGGATGGGGTGGAGGCGCAGAGAAGCGCATGCAGCAACGCCTTGAAGAAGCCGGCTTCGAGATTGTGGCCGAGCCGCTGAAGGTGAAGTGGGCCCCCGACAGCGACGCCGAGAAGCGGTGCCGAGAATGGGGAAAGGCTCTGCCGTAGAGCTTTCACCATAAGATTACAAGAGCGATATCCGCAAAGCATCCGACGGGTATCGCTCTTATTGTAAACCACGCGTATTGAAATGAGACACATGAAACAACTCCTCCTCTCACTGTCCGTCTGCCTCGTCATGCTTCTATGCGCCCTGCCGCTGTGCGCTGACATAGTAAAAGGCCGTGTAGTAGACGGCACCGACGGGCACCCGCTGACCGATGCCAGCGTCGTTTTCAAGCAAAACACGGCATGGAGTATGAGCATAAGCACGGTCACTACCGACAGCCTCGGCGTCTTCAACTTCTCCAGTTATATGACTGGCATGACAACGTTTGAGGCCAGCTACATCGGCTACAAGACCCATCGCAAGGCCCTCTACCTCTACGACCAGTCACAGAGCACGGACACTGTCGACCTCGGCGACATCCGCCTGCAGCCCACCTCCGTGATGCTCGAGGCCGTGAAAGTCACCGGACATCTGCCGCGAATCACCATGAGCGGCGACACCATTGTGTTTCATCCCGAAGCCTTCAAGTTACAGGACAACGCGCGGCTCTTAGAGCTCCTGACCAAACTGCCAGGTGTCAGGCAGGGCGACGACGGCCGCTTTTACTGGAACAACAAGCCCATCCGGCTCCTGGTAGACGGCAAGGACATCTTCGGCGGCAGCGCCATCATCTCCCAACTCCCTGCGGAGGTAGCCAAAAAGCTTAAGCTTTACGACCGCAAGAGTAAGCTCGCGCGGCACACCGGCAATGAGGACGGGAAGGAAGACATGGTGCTTGACGTAGAGGCAAAGCCGGGATTCCTCGACAAATGGTACGGAAACATCGAGGCTGTCTATGGCGACGGCAACCACTACAACGGCGAGATGAGAGTCTACAAGCTCTCCGATAAGAACCCGCTCATGGTCTTCGGCAACATGAACAACATGAACGAGCAGCATGAGATCGGACAGGATTCCTACAGCCAAAACTCCATCGACCTGCAGGGAAAGCAGCAGTATGTCTCCACCGCATGGCAGCACAACGGCAAGACCAAGGGCGCAGGCGATAACAATTACATCTCCATCAATCCCGATTTCGGACATCGAGACGGATGGGGCACGACTTACGGCAACTCCCAACGCTTCCTGCCGGGAGAGCAACAGACCTTTACCATCACACAAAACGACAACCGGAGCCACAGCATCACGCCGGGACTCCGCATCAATACGCAGCTCTACACCGACTCTGTGAACTTCATCAACCTCAACGCAGAGACCAAATACACCAAGGAACAGCAATGGACAGAGTACCGCATGGCACGCTTCTCCGAGTCTCCCTCCACCTTCGGCGACTTCCCCATGGACGCTGCTTTCGACGCCGCCAAAGGCTCGGACATCTACCGGCACATGCTGCTGCGCAACCGTAACAACAGTGCAGCCACCTCGGAAAGCACGCACAGCAATGTCGACTTCACGCTCAACCACTTCCTGCCACGACAAAAAGGTGAGATGAGTATCGAGGCCAACATTGTCTACAACACCAACAACACACGCCAGCACACCGACAGACAGTTCGATTATCTGACGGAAGGTACCACCGACGCGCTCCACCAGTACAGCCGTAACCCCAAGAGTGATCTGTACAGCTCGCTGTCGGCAACGCTGAAATACTATCTCTCCAAGGCCGTTCTGCTCAACATCACGGCAAAGACCGGCTACGATTTCAGCCGCGACGACAACGATTTCTATGCGGACCGGCTGTCCAATGCGCCAACCGACTATACTCCTACGGCTCTCGACAACGCCAACACGCAGCGCTCACGCCTGCACACCTGGCACGGCTCTCTCACCTTAGCGCCGGTCATCAACTTCAGAAAACGCGTCCACCTCACGCCGTCAGTGGAATGGGCCTACAGCCACGACCGGCTCAACTTCCGCCGCGGAGACCTCGACACCCTTGCCGTGAGAAACACCCATCTGCTCAATCCCTCGCTCTTCTTCCTGTGGAAAATCAACCGTGCGCAAGGCCTCGACATCAAGGCTGGCTATACGGCTGACAAGCCCGAAATGCTGCAGACGGTCGACTTTGAGAACACGACCGACCCGCTCAACGTGGTCCGAGGCAACACCCATCTGCGCACTTACGGCAACCTCTACAGCAAGCTCAACTTCAGTCAAGTATTGGCACCGCTGCAAGCCGTGACCAGTCTCTTGCTGGAATACAACCACTACGTGCGCCCGATATCAACGCTCTACACCTACGATGCAGCATCCGGACGCTACACCTCAACACGCGTCAACGTGCGTGGCGGCAACCGTTTCGCCGCATCGCTGAACGTTGACAAGAGCTTCGGACCTTCCTTCCGGCTCGTCAATATCGGTACGCTGACGTGGCAGAAACGCTATGCATGGCTCATAAAGACCGACGACAACGACAGCCCCGCGCTCAACGGAGAGCGTGACTTCAGCTACGAAGACCAGTTCACATTCTCCTTTGAGACCGGGCCCTTCAATGCCAGTACCTATGCTTATCTGACTACCTACGACTACCGCTACGATCTCACGCCGGCTTTCAACAACCGTCCACTGAGCCTGATCTACGGTCTGCGACTACGACTCAATCAGAAACGCTGGATCGCCACCACAGAGGTCACGGACAGCTATCACCACGGCTACCTCTCCGCAGACATCAATCGCCACCGCGTCATCTGGAACGGAGAGATCGGAGTGAAGCTCTTCCACAACCAGGCCGCACTCTCATTGCGCGCCCAGGACATACTCCGCAACTTCAACTGCACCAATGCCACTATCAGCGCCTATGAGCGGTCAGAGACCTGGAGCACACAATTCTATCACTTCATCGGCATCAGATTCTACTACGATCTTGAGCCGAAGAAGCGAAAATGAGGCATGAAACAAGCGATTCCTCCGCTTCGTCCACATGGTTTCAACGACGTCTGTCCCGGCAACGCCAGCCGCCAAAGCCGGAAGACATGGAAAGGAGCGAGGTAGCTGTACCATGTCTCCCGATAGATCCAACACCGAAAAAAGGCAGGATGCGGACCGTAGTCCACATCCTGCCTTGATGGTTTTCAGCCGCCCGCCCGACAGCGGGCAAACGGCATGATTAAGTTGTCTTCCTTTTGTCGCAGCCTTATGCCTTGCCCTGGTTAGCCACAGCGGCAGCCTTGGCGGCAATGGCGGCAGCGTCACCAAGGTAGTAGTCCTTGACAAGGTTGAGGTTGTCGTCGAACTCAAACACGTACGGCGTAGCCGTCGGAATGTTCAGGCCCGAGATGTCCTTGTCGGAGATGCCCTTGAGGTGCTTCACGATGCCGCGGAGAGAGTTGCCGTGAGCAGCCACGATGATGTTGTCCACCTCTTTGAGTTTCGGGAAGATCTCGCACTCCCAAAACGGCATAACACGGGCGATGCAGTCCTTCAGGCTCTCGGTCACAGGCAGATACTGTGCGGGCACCTTAGCGTAGCGGAGATCGGCGAGTGCTGAACCCGTGCCGTCAGCAGCAAGGTCATGCGGCGCCACATCGTAGCTGCGGCGCCAGAGCAGCACCTGCTCGTCGCCGTACTTCTGCGCGGTTTCCTTCTTGTTCAGGCCCTGGAGAGCGCCATAGTGCTTCTCGTTGAGGCGCCAGGTCTTCACGACGGGGATCCAGTCCTCATCCATCGTGTCGAGCACATTGTTCAGTGTCTTCACGGCACGCTTCAGATAAGACGTGTAGGCAATGTCGAAATGGAAGCCCTTCTCTTTCAGGAGCTTGCCGGCATCGAGTGCCTCCTGCTTGCCCTTCTCGGTGAGGTCTACATTGGTCCAACCTGTGAAACGGTTCTCAAGATTCCACTGGCTCTCGCCGTGGCGGATTAAAACGATTCTCTTCATCTTATATGAATAATGATTAACTTAATGCGCGGCCGATGGTAAATGATTCGCGATCATTGCTCCGACAAATACCATCAATAACAGTATTTCCCGCCATTCCCTGTTCATGCCGCAAAGATACAAAAATGTTTTCACATCCAACTTTCTCAGCCGATATTTTTAGATGTATTTAATAGGGTGACACCTGTCGGCTTCATCACATCGTCCTGTTCAAGGACGGACGACGCTCTACCGCAATCTCTTAGGTTGTCACTTCACACGGAGAAGGCGCACGATGTGCTCAAGCCTACTATGAAGATGAGCCTTCTCACTCGTGGTGGTACTTCTCGCCCTTAAGAATGGTACAGGCGCGATAGAGCTGTTCGGCCAGGATAAGCCTCACCATCTGGTGGGAGAAGGTCATGTGCGAGAGTGACACCATCTCGTCGGCCCGCCGGTAGACAGCCTCGGAGAAGCCGTAAGGGCCTCCTATCACCAACACGAGGTTGCGGCCGGAGGCCTGCCGCTTGCCGAGCCACCGCGCGAAGTCAAGGCCCCGCCGTTCCTCGCCGTGCTCATCAAGCAGCACAAGGCTGTCCTGCGCCGTCACTTGGTTTAATATGAGCTGTCCCTCGCGCTCTTTCTGTTGGTCTTCAGAAAGGGTGCGGGTGTTTTTAATGTCAGGAATCACCTTGACGGCGAACGGCATATAGTGAGCGATGCGGGCGGCATAGTCGTCGATGGCGGTCTGGTAGAGCTTGCCATCGGTCTTGCCCATCAAAATCAGTGTTGTTTTCATGCTGCAAAGTTACGAAATAATTCCCATTTCGTCTCCCTTTTGCTCCTCTCGCCCTTACGGCGTTATCGCAATGCCTTTACGCCGTCATTGAGGCTATTCCATAAAAAAAAGATGAGATTACTTTGGCTCATATCTGATTTTTGCCTATTTTTGCAAACTGAAATAGAATGTGACAAATCTCATGATGTCCAATAGCCTCAAAGGCTTCTCCGCCGGCATCCTGGCCGCGGTTTTCTACGGTACCAATCCCTTGGGTACGCTGCCGCTCTATGCCGACGGCATTTCCTCGGGGTCGGTGCTTTTCTATCGCTACGCCCTCTCCGTCATTTTCTTTGCCGCATGGCTTCTTGCACGCGGCGAGTCGCTACGCATCCGATGGGGCCATGCCATCCGGTTGGCCGTTCTGGGCGTGATGTTCTCCATGTCATCGCTTACGCTCTACGAGAGCTTCCACTACATGAACGCAGGCGTAGCCTCCACCATTCTCTTCTCCTACCCTATTATGACAGCGCTCATCATGGTGATGTTCTACCACGAGCGTGTCAACTGGCGCACCACCGCCGCCATTGTGCTGGCCGTCTCCGGCATCGCGCTGCTCTACCGCGGCGGTGGAGAGGGCGGCTCAAAGCTCTCGGCTACCGGCATCCTGCTTGTGCTCTTCTCCTCCCTGCTCTATGCCATGTACATTGTCTACGTGCGGCAGTTCTGCATCACCGGCATGTCAGCGGAGAAGTCCACCGCATGGATCGTCTTCTTCGGATGGCTGGGCATCACCGCCTTCATGCTGTTCAAGGGCGAGCCTCTGCAGCTCCTTCGCGGCACCCAGTGGCTCTGGGGTGCACAGTTAGCATTACTGCCCACGGTGATGAGTCTCTTCCTCATCAATGTCGCCATCAAGTGCATCGGCTCCACGCCCACGGCAATCATGGGCGCCATTGAACCGCTCACCGCCGTGGCTATCTCCTGCACGCTCTTCGGTGAACCGTTTACCCTGCGGCTCTCCGCAGGCATCGTGCTCATCCTCTCGGCTGTCATCCTCATCATCCTGCGGAAGCAGACAGCATAAGACTTTTATGAAGATAAAAACCAACCATGATATAATACGAAGATGGTATATCATTACGATTTCCTCATCATCGGCGGCGGCGTAGCTGGTATGAGCTTTGCCCTCAAAGTAGCCAATGCCCACAAAGGCTCCGTCGCCATCATCTGCAAGACCACTCTCGACGAGGCCAACACCGCCAAGGCACAGGGCGGCATCGCCTCGGTTACCAATCTCGCCGTGGACGACTTCGACAAGCACATCCACGACACCATGGTGGCCGGCGACTGGCTCTCCGATCCCAAGGCCGTGGAGCACGTGGTGCGCAACGCTCCCGACGCCATCCGCGACCTGGTGAAGTGGGGTGTCAACTTTGATAAGAAGACCGATGGCTCCTTTGACCTGCACCGTGAGGGCGGTCACTCTGAGTTCCGCATCCTGCACCACCAGGACGACACTGGCTTTGAGATCCAGCGTGGACTCATGGCCGCTGTGCGCAGCCATCCCGACATCACCGTGCTGGAGAACCATTTCGCCGTGGAGATCATCACCCAGCACCACCTCGGGCAGGAGGTGACACGCCGCACGCCCGACATCGAGTGCTTCGGCGCCTATGTCATCAATCCCGACACGCAGCGCGTGGACACCTATCTCTCGCGCGTCACCCTTATGGCCACCGGCGGCACGGGAGCCGTCTACGCCACCACCTCCAACCCCGTCATCGCCACGGGAGACGGCATTGCCATGGCCTACCGCGCCAAGGCAACGGTGAAGGACATGGAGTTCGTGCAGTTCCATCCCACCGTGCTCTTCAACCCCGCAGAGACCCATCCCGCCTTCCTCATTACCGAAGCCATGCGCGGCTACGGAGCCATCCTCAAGCTGCCCGAGGGCACCGAGTTCATGCAGAAATACGACCCGCGTCTCTCGCTTGCGCCACGCGACATCGTAGCGCGTGCCATCGACCGTGAGATGAAAATACACGGTCTCGACCACGTCTGCCTTGACGTGACGATGAAAGACCCTGACGAGACCCGACGTCACTTCCCCCACATCTACGAGAAATGCCTGAGCATCGGCATCGACATCACAAAACAGATGATTCCCGTATGCCCCTCGGCCCACTATATGTGCGGCGGCATCAAGGCCAACCTCCACGGCGAGAGCTCCATCCACAAGCTCTACGCCGTGGGCGAGTGCTCATGCACCGGACTGCATGGCGGCAACCGGCTCGCATCCAACTCTCTCGTCGAGGCTGTGGTCTATGCCAAGAGTGCCGCGGAGCACGCCATCGCAAGCATCGACAACTACCATTTCCAGGAGAATATACCGGAATGGAACGACTTTGGCACACTCACCAACGAGGAGAAAGTGCTCATCACGCAGGACGAACGCGAGGTGGGACAGGTGATGTCTACCTATGTAGGCATCGTGCGCTCCAACCTCCGGCTCAAGCGTGCGTGGAAGCGTCTTGACATGCTCTACGAGGAGACCGAGGATCTCTTCCGCCGTGTCAAGCCCACACGTGATATATGCGAGCTGCGTAACATGATCAACGTGGGCTATCTCATCACGCGCCAGGCCATAGAGCGGCACGAGAGCCGCGGACTGCACTACAATGTGGACTACCCGAGAGAAGCTGAGGCTCAAACAAAATAATGTCCATCGTCGGAAGAGAACGCTGCTCCCAACGAATCACCGTATTCTTCAAATAATGCCCTATGGCAACATTCGATGAATCAGATAAATTCGTTGGGAAAGCCAAAATCTATTGGAATAAAGGACAAAGACATTGTGAGGAACAAACGAAAAGAGCAATGAATAAAATGACTTTAGAAGAGAAAATAAAAGAAATAAGGGAGAAAGCCGCCTCGCGCCACGCCCTCATCCTGGCTCACTACTACACCCGTCCGGAGATCCAGGAAGTGGCCGACTTCATCGGCGACTCACTGGCTCTGGCCCGTAAGGCTGCGGAGACCGACGCCCCCGTGCTCGTGATGTGCGGCGTACACTTCATGGCCGAGACCTGCAAGCTGCTCTCACCGGAGAAGACAGTGCTGGAGCCCGACCCTGCCGCCGGCTGCTCACTGGCCGACAGCTGCCGCGCCGAGGACCTCAAGGCTTTCAAGGAGGCCCATCCTGGCTATAAGGTCATCAGCTATGTCAATACCACGGCGGCCGTGAAGGCTCTCTCCGACTGCTGTGTCACATCGGGCAATGCCGTGAAGGTCATCAACAGCCTGCCAAAGGACGAGAAACTCATCTTCGGCCCTGACTACAATCTCGGCAACTACATCAACGCCATCTCCGGCCGTGAAATGCTGCTGTGGCAGGGCGGCTGCCACGTCCATGAGAAGTTCTCCGTTCAAGCTATCCTCAAGCTGAAACGACAATATCCCGATGCCCTTGTCATGGCACACTTAGAGTGCAAGGCTCCCGTGCTCGCCCTGGCCGACGTGAAGGGCTCCACCGCTGCCATGCTCACCTACGCCCAGTCCCATCCCGGGCAGAAACAGTTCATCGTGGCCACGGAGGCCGGTATCCTCTTCGAGATGCGCCGCCGCTGTCCCGACCAGACCTTTATCCCCGTGCCACCCGAGGTCACCGAAGGCGAGAACCTGACCCCTACCGAGAGCGGGCAGGGCCTTACAACAGGCGGGAGCGGGCAAGGCTCTGCCGCAGGACACACCGGCGACAAGGACGCCGCCGCACAAGACCTGCGTATCGTCACCGGCATGCCCACTGCCTGCGCCTGTAACGAGTGCGAGTTCATGAAGCTCAACACCTTAGAGAAGATCGCCGCCTGTCTGGATACTCTCCAGCCACAGGTCACGATCCCCGAAGATATCGCCCGCGAGGCCGTGAAGCCCATCGAGAAGATGCTCAGCCTGTCATAGCCCCGCCTCTACGCCGTAATCGCATCGCCTCTACGCCGTAATCGTATCGCCTCTACGCCGTAATCGCACTGCCTCTACACCGTAATCGCATCGCCGCCCTTGGCTCCCTTGCATTCGGTGCCCTGCCCAGCGGGTTCGGTGCCCTGCCGTCCTCGGCAGCGCTGTCATCCATCATCCGTCATTCAAAACATTCCGAAATATGAACCACAAGCAAACAGAACAAGAACTCACCGACTGCCTCATCGACCTCGCTTTTGCCGAGGACATCGGCGACGGCGACCACACCACCCTCTGCTGCATCCCCGCCGACGCCATGGGCGAGAGCGAACTGATGATCAAGGAGGAGGGCATCTTTGCCGGCGAGCGTGCCGCCAAGGAGGTCTTCCACCGCTTCGACCCTGCCCTCAAGGTCACCATGCACCGCCACGACGGCGACCACGTGCGCCCTGGCGACATTGTGCTCTCCGTCAGCGGACACGAACAGAGCCTCCTCACCACCGAGCGCCTCATGCTCAACATCTGCCAACGCATGAGCGGCATCGCCACCATGGCCCACCGATATCAGCAGGCGCTCATCGACGCCGGTACGAAGACACGCGTCCTCGACACCCGTAAGACCACCCCCGGCATGCGCATGCTTGAAAAAGAAGCCGTGCGCATCGGAGGCGGAATGAACCATCGTATCGGACTCTTCGACATGATCCTCCTTAAGGATAACCACATCGACTTCTGCGGTGGCGTGCACAACGCCATCGCCCGCGCGCGACAGTACTGCAAGGACAAAGGCCTCAAGCTCAGGATAGAGTGTGAGGTGCGCGACTTCACTGAACTCGAGAAAGCCATCGCCGACTGTCCCGACCGCATCATGTTCGACAACTTCACGCCCGAGGATACCGCCAAAGCCGTGGCCCTCGTCCACGCAGCCCGGCACGCCGACGGCACACCCGCACACATCGAGACAGAGTCGTCGGGCGGCATCACCTTCGACACCATGATACCCTATGCCAAGGCGGGAGTCGACTTCATCTCCTTCGGCGCGCTCACCCACAGCGTCAAGGCTCTCGACATGAGCCTCAAGGCAAAGGGATCGTCAAAGCTCACCGTCTGACACGATGCCACGAACCGTCCTGTCTCCCGATAACTGCGCATGCCAGCCGGCATGCGTGGAGCTCGGGAAATACGACAGGATATTTATGCGTATGAAGTCAGAAAAAATGTATCATGACAGTTGACGAGAAATTCCTTTTAGCGCAAGTCGCGTCCGGTGACGACAGGGCTTTCCAAACTCTTTTCAACCGTTATAACTCCGATCACTATGATCTGGGCCTTCGCTCCTGGTTCGGCAGAATCAATTACAACTATGACAACAAGTATCTCTTCGAAGCCAACATCCGCCGCGACGGAAGCTCACGCTTTGCCGATGGCCATAAATGGGGTACCTTCCCCTCCTTCTCGGCCGGATGGGTAATGACAGAAGAGCCGTTCATGAAAGGCACACGGCGTGTGCTCGACATGTTGAAGCTACGTGCTTCATGGGGGAAACTCGGCAATCAGAACATCAATTCCTACTACATGAGCGATGTGCTCAACACCGGATATAACTATTCTTTTGGCGGTACATTGTCGTCAGGAGTTGCTGTCAAAACAACAGTGACCCAAGCATTCCTTATGCCAAATGGCAGTTCGCGACAGAGAAGAAGGAGACACGTAAGTTCGATGACACCAAAGGATGGCTTTGGGCCATTCCCCTAACTGAGATACAGAACAACCCGAACCTCAAGCAGAATCCGGGATACTGATCTTCCCGATAAAAAAACACGCTTATACTTTCCGCTTTCAATTTTTTCCTTTACCTTTGCGAAAGATAGGCAGTTATGTCCGACAACCTTTAAACACAACGGCTATGAAGAACGAGAACAACAAGAAATACATCCGCTTCGACTGGGCAATGAAACGGATGCTTCGCGACAAGGCTAACTTCGCGGTGCTCGAGGGCTTCCTCACCACGCTCCTGGGCCACCCCATCAAGATCCAAAAGCTCCTGGAGAGCGAGAGCAACCAGGACGACGCCGACGACAAACAGAACCGCGTTGACCTCCTGGCTGAGGATGAAGCGGGGCAGCTCTACCTCATTGAGGTGCAGAACGAGACCGAGGTGGCCTATTTCCAGCGCATGCTCTTCGGTGCCTCGAAACTGGTCACCGAGTACATCAACCGCGGCGACAACTATGACCGCGTGCGCAAGGTCTACAGCATCAATATTGTCTACTTCAACCTCGGAGGCGGCACCGACATCGTCTACCACGGCAAGACCGAGTTCCGAGGCATCCACAACGGCGAGTTGCTGCCGCTGTCACCTTTCCAGAAGCAGAAGTTCAAGGTGGATACCGTAAGCGACCTCTATCCGGAATACTACATCCTGAAAGTTAACGACTTCAACCGTTGGAGCAAGGTGCCGTTGGAGCAGTGGATCTACTTCCTCAACACCTCTGAGATCCCCCACGACGCCACGGCCCCCGGTCTGGGAGAGGCGCGCCATCGCCTGGAGATTGACCAGATGTCGCCCGCTGAGCGGGAGTCTTACTACCGTCATCTCGACAATGTCGCTGTCCTCAAGGACAACATCTCCACAGCGCGTGGAGAAGGAAAGATGGAAGGACGTGCGGAAGGTCGCGTGGAAGGACGTGCGGAAGGTCGCGTGGAAGGACGTGCGGAAGGACGCGTGGAGGGACGTGCGGAGGCCGCGGCGGAAATCGCACGGAAGATGAAGGAGGCAGGTATTCCGGCCAAACAGATAGCGACACTAACCGGACTTGACGTCAACACCTTATGAGCTCTTCCGATAAGCGGAAGATGAAGGTCACGGCATTACAGCGTAAAGGCAATGCGTCTACATCGTAGAGGCATTGCCTTTACACCGTTAACGCATTGCCTTTACGCCGTTGACGCATTGCCATACACCAGGGGATCATCTCATGTCCAAATACTGGTTGAGCAGGCGGATGGAGAGGTCCTCGGGACGCACGAGGAGGGTCTCCATGCCATACTGTCGGAGCATGGAGGCGATGAGCTGCTTGTCGGCCATAGCCTGCTGGGCCATGACCTGCTGAAAACAGGCCTCTTCCGTGGTGGGGCGCTGACGGGCGAACTGCTCGATCTCGTTGTCGCGGAAAAGGATGACGAGCACCCTGTGACGGCGGGTCAACTGTTGCAGATATGGCAGCTGGCGGCGCAGGGCTTGCGGTGTGGGGAAATTGGAGAACAGCACCAACAGGCTCCGGTGCTGTACGCGCTGTCCAAGAGTGGCGACAAGCGACGAGAAGTCACTCTCCGCAAAGGCCGTCCGCTCCCGGTAGAGCTGTTCGAGGATGGCCTGCATCTGCCCCTCACGCCGCTCGGCCGGCAGGAACGTGCTGACCCGCGCGTCGAAGGTGACGATGCCCGGCCTGTCTTCACGGTGCAGCGACACAAACGACAGCACGAGAGAGGCATTGATGGCATAGTCGAGATAGGTCATACCACGCGAGGTCTGCTGCATCATACGGCCCTTGTCGATGACACAATAGACGCGCTGCGAACGCTCCTCATTATAGACATTCACCATGAGACGGCCGCGGCGGGCAGTGGCTTTCCAGTTGATGGCGCGGTATTCGTCGCCCTTGACATAATCCTTAATCTGTTCAAACTCCGTGTTATTGCCCGGCCGCCGCAATCGCTTGATGCCCATCTCGTTGAGCCGTTGCGAGAAGGCTAAGAGCTCATATTGCCGCAGCAGGAGAAACGAGGGGTAGACGGCCACCGTCTTTTCCTCACCCAAAGTGAAGCGCCGTTCCAGCAAGCGCAAGGCGACGGAGACAAAGACGCACATTCGGCCGAAGTGGCAGACGCCGCGCCGCACCGGTCGCAACAGATAGTGCAGGGCACGGCCCGTCTGCGGTTTCAGGCGGACGCTGAAGGTGAGGTCGCGACGCTGGAACTCCACCGGCGCCTCGTCGATGACCGACAGACTCACGGGCAAACGGTAATGGCTGTGCACACGCACCACCACCTCATTGTCATCACCGTTGGAGAAACGGTCGGCACAACAGCGCGTGCCGCTCACCGAGCCCGTGCGCCACAGCACCACGGCCTCAACAGCCAGCTCCAGCACTAAGAGCACAAGCAACACCTGACCCATCCACAAGAACGGGAGCCACGCCCAGCCGAGAATCATAATGACGGCGATGACGGCGGCAAGACAATAGAAACGCTGTCGAAGAAACATCGGACTTACTTCGGTACCTCAATCTGTTCCAGCACACGCTGCACGACCTTTTCGGGCGTGAAGCCTTCCATCTCCGCCTCAGCGGTGAGCATGAGGCGGTGGGCCAGTACGGCAGGCGCCACGCTCTTCACATCGTCGGGGGTGACAAAGTCGCGGCCCCGCAACAAGGCAAAGGCCTGGGCTGACCGCAGCAGCGCCACGGTGGCGCGCGGAGAGGCACCGAGGAAGAGCGACTTTGTCTGACGGGTGAACTGCACAATGCTGACCATATAGCGCAACATGGACTCGTCGACCACCATCTGCCGCAATAGGGCACGCGCGGCAAGCAGCTCGTCCTTGGTCATCATGGGGCTCACATCGTCAAGCCGTGTAAACGCCACATGCTGTTGATGGCGCTTGAGCAGCTCCAGCTCCTCGTCGGACGAGGGATAGCCCATCGTGATCTTCATCAGGAAACGGTCAAGCTGTGCCTCGGGCAGACGGTAGGTACCCTCCTGCTCCACGGGGTTCTGCGTGGCCACGATAGTATAGAGCGGCCCCATGGCGTGGGTCTCGCCGTCGATGTCGGCCTTGCGCTCCTCCATGACCTCAAAGAGGGCGGCCTGCGTCTTGGCCGGCGCGCGGTTGATCTCATCGGCAAGGATGATATCGCCAAAGGCAGGACCTTCATGAAAGTCGAAGCTTGACGTCTTGGCATTAAACACTGTAGTGCCGAGCACATCACTCGGCATGAGGTCGGGCGTAAACTGGATGCGACTGAAACGGGCATCGATGAGGCGGGCCGTGAGACGCGCCAGCAAGGTCTTGGCCACGCCAGGCACGCCCTCGATGAGCACGTGGCCATCGGCCAGGATGCAGGTGAGCAGCAGGTCGATGGCCTCGTCCTGGCCTACGATTACCTCACGGATGGCTGTGCGCAGCCGCTCTGTGCGCTCGGAGAAAAGGGATAAGTCGATTCTTTGGGATTCCATATTTTGTGGTATTTATGGTTCAATATAGCGATGGTCTTCACCCGCCCACACGGATGTGTTAAATAAAGCCTATTTGAAGAAACCCTTCTTTACGGCCTCCATGATGTTGGCAGGCGGACGGTGACCGTCAAGCTCGTTCTTCATAAAGTCCATATAAGGAGCCACATGCGTAAGAAACCTGTGATAGCCGGCGCAGAGATAATTCAGACCCGGCTCACCATAGTGGTCACGCAGGAAGCGATTCTTCGGACATTCGCCATGACATGCAAACTTAAACTTGCACTCACGACATTGGCGGGGCAGAGCGCGGTGCTTCAGCTCACTGAACTTACGCTGCTTGTCACCATAGAGCATTTCTATGAGTGTGTTCTGGCGGATATTGCCCAGTTTATACTCGGGAAAGACAAAATGGTCGCAGGAATAGACATCTCCATTGTACTCCATCACGCCGGCATGACCACACTCACGGCCATAGACACAGATGCCAGGGTCAGTACCGCACCAGTTGGCAAGGAAGCAATCGAAGGTCTCAACAAAGAATTCCCCGACGTCCTTCCTCACCCACTCATCAAAGATGGCGATAAGGAAGTCACCCCACTGCTCCGGCGTCACGGAGAAGTCGGCCAAAGGAGAGTCCTCAGCGTCGTTGAGATCGGCTAAATGGCGGCCATCCTCACGGCGCACGATACGCTCGACGATAGGAGAGAGCTGCAGGTATTTGCAGCCCATTTCCTTAAAGAAGTTGTAGAACTCGAGGGGATAGTCAGCATTGTAGTCATTGACCACTGCCATTGCATTCCATTCCACGCCATGCTTCTTGAGCAGTTTGATGCCTTTCATCACCTGCATCCATGACGGTCTATGGGATGCCGAACGGCGATACTCGTCATGGAAGTCCTGCGGTCCGTCGATGGAGATGCCTACAAGCCAATGGTTTTCAGCAAGAAACTCGCACCACTCGTCTGTGAGCAGCGTGCCATTGGTCTGTATGGCATTCTCGATATGGCGGCCTGCGGCATATTGTTTCTGATATTCCAGCGCCTTCTTGTAAAAAGAGAGCGGGCGCATAAGGGGCTCGCCCCCATGCCATGTAAACAGGACTTGCGGCATCGTCTGCGCCTGGATGTACTCACGTGTAAACAGTTCGAGCAGTTCATCGCTCATGGTACGGCGGCCCTGAGCATCGTAGAGGAACTGCTTCTCCAGATAATAGCAGTATTTGCAGCGTAAGTTACAGGTCGCACTGCCTGGCTTCACCATCACATAGAGAGGGCGCGCAAAGGGATTAGCTGTTGTCGGCATGGCATTAATATTCGTCAACTTTCAGATTTCAAAATTATTCGTATCTCACATTCTCCGCAGCATGTCGTCCATCTGGCTGATGGCCCGGCGCATAGTGTCAACGGAAAGGTTGTTCTCATTGGCCACGAGATAGCGCAGGTGCTTGATGCGGCGTGCCACGTCCTCATAAGACAGGGCAGTGCGCTCGGCGAGGACCGTGAAGAGATGGTCGTCATGGTCGAGAGCCTCGACATCCACACCGGCCGTTCGGCGCAGGGCATTGGCAAAGAGCGCCCATTTACGGCGTACGAGAGCCGTGCGGTCATGGCGCAGGTAGAACAGCGTGCCGACGAGCTGCGTGAACTCCAGGGTATGGTTCACCGGCGACGCCGTCACAGGAATGACGCGCTGGCGGCGGCGAGCCGTGAAGACAAAGAAGAGCAGCAGCACCGCCACCGAGAGGTACAACGCCCAACGCAGCGGTGTAAACTGCAACAGCACGCGCAGGGGCGTCTGGCTCAGGGCCTGCTTCTCGTCCGTCGTTTCCTGCTGTGTCAGTCGTACCACCTTACGGCCGGCCACGCCGCTCATCAGGCGGAAGAGCAGGGCGGAGTGATCGCCTACCACTGTGCCGTAGTTGGAGAAGAGCAGAGGCATGGAGACCAGGGTGAGTCGGCCGCGACCCATGCGGCGCGTGGCAGCAAGCACAGTATGTTTTTTCTGCGTATTGGTAGCCGGATGGCCTGCCAATACTTCCCAGCGCACGCTGTCAACGATGGAGACCTGGCTGCCCGTCATGGCATAGAGCACGCGGTAACGATGCGCAGGATAGCCGTTGGCACCTTTATGCCACGTAGCGATCTCCTGAATCGATGCTCCTGTGCTGAGATAGCGCTGGGCATCCTGCAGAGAAAAGGAGTCATAGCCCCGCATGGTCGCCCCGAAGGCTTTTGCGACGGCGGCGGTGTCGGCTCCCGATGCGTCCAGACTGTTAGCCACAAGCATGACGTGCTGACCACGGGCCGTAAGCCGCTTAATGGCATCGATATCGAGGCTGTCGAGCGGCGGATAAGTATTGGTGAGGCGCAGGATGTTGCAGGTTGAGTCTTTGCTCAGCGCCATCTGCGTTAAGGTAGTCCTGCGCGCCTCGTAGCCCTTGGGCAGAGCCTGGCGCATGACACTGTCCATGACCCAACAGCCAAAAGGATTGCGGTCGACGGGCGAGAAGGTCACACCCCACTCAAACTTACGGGGCATCTGGAGCTGCAACGCAAAGACAAGCAGCGTCACGGTGACAATGCCGATGATGAATTTCCGGTTGACCATCATGCCTCGCCTCCTTTCCCTAAGACCTGCTGCGCAAGGCGTGCCATCTCGTCAGCCATGGCCTCGTCGGCGACGAAGCCGCCATAGCGCACCCGCAGGAAGTGGCGCGTCATTACGCGGAAAGGCTCCGTGGTCACCTCACGGGTATACTGTGTGGGCGTCTTCGACGGTCGCCAGTCGATGCGGCCGTCGTCGGCCAGTGCCCGCAGCGTCTGCAGATAGCGCAGACGCACCACACACCGCCAGTCGCGTGCGGCAAGGGCTTCGCCGATGGACGCCTCGAAGTCCACACCATAGATATTGTCCTCATTGGCCGGCTCATTGGTGGAAACAGTGACATCCTTATAAAACAAGGCCGAGCGGCGGTGGATGAAAATACCAATGATGACCAACAACACTACAACAGCAAGGGCAATCCAGACACCCACAGGGATGTTGGAAAGTCCAAAGAGATCGTCTCTGTGGTGGCGGAGATACG
This sequence comes from Hallella multisaccharivorax DSM 17128, assembly GCF_000218235.1. GTDB lineage: Bacteria > Bacteroidota > Bacteroidia > Bacteroidales > Bacteroidaceae > Prevotella > Prevotella multisaccharivorax. The sequence goes on from NZ_GL945017.1 coordinate 2,552,850, forward strand.
CACCTAAATGCTTCCCAAGCCAGTCCCACACGCTGAAGTCGCTTTCATACAGCTCACGCGTGTAGTCGTAGTCGGCATCCATACGGAAAGTATGGAGCGCGGTGGTGTCGGGTCTGAGGGTATCAGCAACTATCGACATGGAAAAGAATGGGAATCAGAGTTCTTCGAAATCGTCGATGCGCTCTTCCACTGTCACGTTGTCGAACTTCTCAGCGGCATGGCCGTACTGATAAGCAAGGGCGATGAATACTGGAAGCGAAAAGAGATTGGCGAAGAAGGCAGTGAGCACACTGACTAAAAAGGTGCCCAGACTATAGAGCAGGCTACTGGTGCTGGCCATGGCACCGGGGAAGAGGAAGCCCTTGGCCGCCATCATGATCATGGCCGGCAACATCATCAGTGAGGACACGAAATAGACTGCAAAGCCCATGACTATCAGCAGTTTGAACATGCCGCCCCATGTCTTGAAACCATAGCGATAGCCTTTCACGAAGGCGCTGAATACCGGTGTGTCGTCCTCAAACAGATAAGTCGGTATGAAGAGAGCTACGGGAAACAGGAAGACCATCACGGGAATAAGCGCAAGAACCAACGCAATGGGACTGATCATGGCAAAGAACACGCATATACCGATGACCACCACCTCGACGAGAAGCAACACGAGCAACGCCACAACCGAGCGCTTCAGGAAGTGCAGCAAGGTGGGGTTGAACTCACGCAGGGTGAGCGTAGCGATACCCTCATCACTCCGGTCGTAGCACTTCATCAAGCCATAGACCACCGACATCATTATCAGCGACAGCAGCATAGAGCCGCCTATGAGTAGCCCCATACTACCAAAAGGCAGACCGTCTATGGATGTTGCCCCACTCGCGGCATTCTGGAAAGCCCACTGGTAGTAATTGGTGAGGCCGAAACTCTGCAGAAGAGACAGCGGAAGGATGAAATAGAGCGACATGCGGAACAGCACTCGCCAATTCTGGTTGCAGAAATCGATGGTAGCGGAGAACTTTTCGCTGAATGTGCGGACACAGTACAAAGGAATCTTATTCATAATGAGTTGTTGTTGTATCAGTGTGTGACTTGTGGTGCACACGGAAAGGCAGCACCACATAATAATAAATGACAAACGCCGCCGAAAGCAGAATAATGCCCAGGCGGACAAAGGCAGGCAAGTCAGCATGTCGGGTGATGAAACTCTCGATGAAACCGGCCACGATGAATACCGGCACGGTGCTGACGACGATCTTCAGGCCCCGTTTGGCTGCGATGCGCAATGAATAGAGCCGCGAGTAGGTGCCGGGGAAAAGCCAACCGTTGCCCAAGGCCAGGCCCGCCGTGCCCGCCACCACGATGGCCGAGAGTTCTAAAGTGCCGTGGAGCATCGTGGTCAGCAGCACCGAGCCCAACAGATGTTGCTGGGCAAAGAACGTGTCGAAGCAGCCGATCATGATGCCGTTGTAGAACAATCCCATGCCCGTGACAATACTTGTCAGCAGGCCCATGACGAAGAGGCGCAGGGCCACGAGGATATTGTTGACCGTGATGGAGCCGAACATCGACAGCTCAGCCTCATTGCCATAGACGCCCATAGGCTTGCCGGCGGCGATGTTGGCCTGCGTCATGTCCATGTAACTATCGCCAAGGATGAGCCGACAGAAGTCGGGATCGACTCTTTGGGAGAATGCCCCGATGGCCACACTGAGGATAAAGATAAGGAAGGAAGCCAAAAGCAGGCGGCGGGCCTCGTAGAGCGTCAGCGGCACCTCATGCGTCCAGAACGTGAAGAAGCGGCGTGAACGCTCACGCTTGTTGCGGTAGAGCACATTGTGGAGCGAGGCAGAGAGCCCGTTGAGATAGACCGTAACGCGCGAGTCGGGATAATGGGTCTGCGCGAAACTCAGGTCAGCGGTGATGTCAACATAGGTCTCGGCAAGCTCGTCAGGCGAGGAGGCAGCGGCCTGATCGGCCACCGTCTCGGCACGCTCCCACTTGGAAATATTGTCGCGTATGAATTGTTGTTCGCGCAAGGGTTGTCAGTTTTTTTGTCTTTAATGCCGCAAAATTAATAAAAAGTCGCTACTTTTGCAACATAAAACTGGAAAAATGAGCAATACAGACATCATCACGGGACAATATGTTCGCATCCGGCAAACAGCGGCGAGCTTAGGCGACCGCTTCTCTGCCATGACTACCGACATGCTCCTCATCAGCACCTACGTCTTTCTCACCACTTCCGCCATGTCCTTGATACCGGAGAAGCTTGCCAACTTCGTGCTCATTGCCTTTATCATCGTGCCTTGTCTGAGCTACCCGTTGATCTGCGAGTATTTCTTCCGCGGACAGTCCATCGGGAAGTTCTTCTGCCACATGCGCGTCATCTCGGCCGACGGTACGCGCCCCACCATCGGTCAGCTGCTTCTCCGCTGGGTCTTCCTATGGGTGGACATCGGCGTGTTGTGCATCGGCGTGCTGCCCATTCTCCTTACGGCACGCCATCAGCGTTTTGGCGACATGGCGGCCGGTACCATGGTTATCAAGGAAGAGAGTTATAAGAAATGGCACGAGGCGCTCGACAATTTCTATTACCTCTCACCCAACTACCGTCCGGTCTATCCACAGGCCATGCAGCTCAGCGACGGCCAGGCCGACCTCATCCGCCGCACGCTCTATGCGCCGGCGGGCTACGACGAGGGGCAGGTGGGCAGGCTCGCTGGAAAAGTAAGCCGCTTCCTGCAGGTCAACCCGACGGGTGACAAGGCACAGTTTCTCACCACTATTCTCAACGACTACCAGTACTATACGCTGCACTGATGGCCGGTTTGCCCTTTTCAGAAAGACCATAATAAAAACAGAAAGAAACTGGCGGCATCACCTCTTATTGTCATTTGAAGCGGCACAACCGCCGTACATCTTCCTCAAAGCAGTCCTTGTTGACAGCCTTGCTCTTCAGCGACCAACGATAATTATAGATGGTCTGCGGTGAATAGAAAAGCAGGTTAGCCATCTCGGATGAGTCTCTTACGCCCAACCGGATAAGTGCCCCGATACGTAATTCTGATGTCAACGCCAGTTCATCGGACAAGAGAATCTGCGCATCTGGGCGCAACAGCGCGTTGAACTCTGTCACAAAAGTCGGGTACAACTGCAAGAATGCCTTGTCGAAATGTCGCAGGAAGCTTTCCGCCTCTTCCTTCGACAGCTCCGACCCCGATAGCTTGCTCTGCAGGTCACGCACTTGGTTCGATTTTATCTTCCTGTTTACCAATGTCTTAAAGCTATGAAAACGCTCTATGTATTTTTCGCACAAGTCGATATACACCTTTGCTAACCCTTCCCGCTTGGCATTGACATCAAGCAACTGACGGTTCTTTTCCTCTATCTCGATGTTGAGCAAGTCAAGATTCTCATTACTTTTTCTCAAACTGCACCTGTTGTCATTCAGCTTCTTGTTCTGCCGATAGAGAAAATAGGTGAGCAGGAAAACGCCGATCAAGAGCACAGTCATTCCGGTAAGAATCAGGCGCAGGGTCCGGTTGCTCTGCGTGAGCATCTGCTGGTAAGCCCCGATGATGGATGGCCAGCTTCGCGCCACACCCAGTTTGCGCAGGCGGCTGTTATAAGCCTCAGCATCATGCAGGGAGAAGTCGACGAACTTTTCAGCCAGCCTGATCTGCCTTCCGGGTTTCTTAAAAGTATGAATGGCCAGCATCTCCATTGCAGCATTCTGCCGTGTGGCGCAACGTATGTCACCGATAGCCGATTGTATCAGCCAGCGCTCATAGAGCTCATCCTTGCCTAACTGCTGGTAACAGACTGCCAGGTTGTAGGCACTTTGCGCATATAGCGCGTCGCCGTACCGGAACGTCTTCACGACACGCTCCCAAAGCGAGACTGCCGTTGAGGTCTTTCCCAAATACTGAAAATACAAGGCCCGATAGAACGGATATATCTTACGATAGCGCGGAGTATGCGCCATAGCGTGATTGAGCGCATTCAGCACCTCGGGCTCCATCCTGTGTGAAAACTCACTGTCGCGGTCGTAATCATTCTGGAAAGTAGCAAACAGATACCTTACATTCCAGTATTCCCGCTGCAAATCCTGAGGAATACCGATAGAGTCGGCCTGATGGATACACGACATCCCCTCACCGAAAAAGCCGGCAAGCGACAGCAACAGGCCTCGGTGCATCAAGTTCAGCACCTCATAATGACGGTTATGCACTCGTCTTGCCAACTCCAGACCGCGACGGATGTACATCATCGCGGAATCGTATTGGAAGTCGTAATAGACCTGGAACAGACGGTCGCAGAGCTCCAATCGCGTGAGCATTTCGTGATAACTACTGTAACGCAAGGCGGACCGCAATTCCCCGAGCTGCTTTTCCTTTTTGTCACTGTAGACGTAACTTTTCTCCATCTCACGGGTCAGCATATCAAAATAACGGCTATTGTCTGCCTGTATTGACACACAAAGTCCCAAAAGAAAGACGATAAGGAATACCCGTTTCATAAGCTCCGGTTTTATGCTGCAAAGGTACGAAGAATAGTTTGCTGAGGACCATAAATAGCAAGAAAATATAATATTCCCATGTTTTTTATATTCTCCTTTGCCTTATCGTGACAATATTTTAGGACACTATATACCAATCATTTATACATATGCATCAAATAACACATCTACTTAGTTGTTCCTTACTTGACAGACGTCAACCTAATTTGCCTAACTTTGCGATATCATTCAAAACCAATAGCGCAAAGTTGAATATGGGAAATGTACCGACCATCCTGACCTTCATCCTGACCATGGCAAGCTGTTTCACAGCCATGGCTCAAAGCCGTAATGTCACTGCGCTTGCCCTTGCCAAGCCTGTCACCAGCTATGAAAGGCCCATCCAGCTCTATGGACGCTTATATAAGGATGTGATGTCAGCCGACAGTCTTTTCGGTCCCAACAAACTGCTAAGCGAATCGAAGAGCTTTGCCGATGCCGTGCCACGGTATGACGCCAACACGATATTGGCGGACTACTGCCGCATGGACACCGTCAACCTTGCCACGTTTATTACCAGCCATTTCATCCTTCCCACTCTCATAGAGAAGAAATTCACAGAGAAGACCAACATCCACACCACCATCCGCGAGTTGTGGCATTTTCTCTCCTGTCCTGCCGATACGGTAGAGCCCGGCACACGCATCATCATGCGGCACCCCTATTTTGTGCCCGGCGGCCGCTTCCGCGAGATGTACTACTGGGACAGCTATTTCTCCATGCTCGGCATGTTAGCCGACAATGAGCACGACCTTGTACTCTCCATGTTGGAGAACTTCTCCGACTGCATCCGCCAGTTTGGCTTCATCCCTAACGGCATGCGTACCTATTATCTCGGTCGTTCGCAGCCGCCATTCTTCTCGTTCATGGTAGAGGATGCCGCAGTAAAATATGGCGACAGCATCCTGATGCACTACCTGCCCGACATGGTCGCGGAATATCAGTTCTGGATGAAAGGTGCTGACGCAATCTCTGAAAGCCATCCATGCTCACTCCGCGTTGTACGGATGCCTGAAGGCGAAATCCTCAACCGGTATTATGACAACTACAACACTCCGCGCGAAGAGGCCTGGCGCAACGATGTGGAGCAAGCAGAACTATTAAGAGAAAAGAACCCGCAAGCCGACATTCAACAGCTCTACCGCAACCTCCGTGCGGCGGCAGAGAGCGGATACGATTTCAGCAGCCGGTGGATGGCCGATGGCCGCAACCTCTACACCATTCAGACGACTGACATCGTGCCCGTAGACCTAAACTGTCTCCTTGTCCATCTTGAGATGACGATTGCCCGTGGCTATCGCCTCACAGGCGACAAGACCTCAGCCACGCGCTTCGCGAACGCCGCCAAGATGAGAGTCAAAGCCATCAGAGAATATATGTGGTCGGCCGGCGAAGGCTTCTTCACCGACTACCTCCTCAGCAGCCGGCAGCAGTCGCCACAGCTTTCGCTCGCCGGAGCCTATCCCCTCTACTGCGGTGTGGCAACACGGCAGCAGGCATTGCGCACAGAGAAGACCATCAAAGAGAAGTTCCTCAAGAAAGGCGGAGTCGTCACTACACTCGCCCATACCGGACAACAATGGGACGCCCCCAACGGCTGGGCACCGCTGCAGTGGATCGTCTACAAGGGATTGCAACACTATGGCCGCCGTGCCACCGCCGGCACGCTCCGCAAACGGTGGATGGAGACCTGCAGCAAGGTGTTCAGCAAGACCGGCAAACTGTTAGAGAAATACGACGTGGAGCGACAAGACCTCACCGGCGGCGGCGAATACGAGAACCAAACCGGATTCGGATGGACCAACGGTGTGTACAGGGCTATGGAGAAAGGCCCATAACCGCAACGCCTTCACCAACGGCACCGCTGACACACAAATACGACAACATCACAAACCTAAAAATAACAACTTTATGCAGCAAACTACATTTACAAAAAGAATCCTGCTTTTTGTCGCAACCATTCTTTGTCAATTGTCTGTGTCTGCACAGTCAAAGGTGGGAGGCACCGTCAAGGACCAGAACGGTGAGCCTGTCATCGGAGCGAGCGTGCTTGTGAAAGGCAGCAGCATGGGAACCGTGACCGACATTGACGGTAACTTCACCCTTGACAACATCAAGGGCAATGCCACCCTTGTTGTCTCCTACATCGGCTTTTCCTCACAGGAGATAGCCGTCAACAACCGCACGAAAATCAATGTCACCCTTACCGAAGAAAACAACCAGCTCAACGAGATCGTGGTCGTGGGCTACGGCACCATGAAGAAGAGTGACCTCACGGGCTCTGTCAGCGACCTGCAGTCTAAAGACTTCAACAAGGGCTTGGTGACCTCACCCTCCGACCTGCTGCAAGGCCGCACGGCCGGCGTCAACATCACCTCCAATGGTGGAGAGCCCGGTGGCGGCGTGACGGTACGCGTACGCGGCAGCAACTCCATCCGGTCGGGTCAGGACCCGCTCTATGTCATCGACGGCGTGCCACTCGATGCCTCCACTGATCTACAAGCCGGTGGCGGAAGTATCACGGGTGTGGGCAGCTCCAGCTTCACCAACCCGCTGAACTACATCAACGCCGACGACATCGAGACCATCACCGTGCTCAAGGACGCCTCCGCATCGGCCATCTACGGCTCGCGCGCAGCCAACGGCGTGGTGCTCATCACTACCAAGAAGAACACACAGGGCAAAGCTCAAGTCAACTATTCCGGCTCCGTGAGCGTCTCCTCACTGCCCAAGAAGCTCAGCCTGCTCAACGCCGATGAGTACCGCGCGTTCGCCAAGGCGAAGAATGTGGGCATCACAGACCTCAACCACAATACCGACTGGCAGGACGAACTCTTCCGCACTGCCTACTCACATGAGCACAATCTCTCCATCTCAGGCGGCAATGCCGATGGCGGCTATCGCGCCTCCGGTAACATACAGAGCAACGACGGCATCATCAAGACCACCGGCATGAAGAAATACACCGCACGCTTCTATGCCCATCAGTACCTGCTCAATAACCGCGTGCATTTCGAGGGAAGTGTCACCGACAGCCGTGTCGTGCAAAACAGGGCGCCCTTAGGTGAGAGCGGCGGCTACGAGGGCGACCTCTTGCTCTCAGCACTCAAGCTCAACCCCACCTTCCCCATCTACAACGAGGACGGTACTTACTATCAGAACTCTTCCAACGTGCGCAATCCCGTCGCTATGCTCAACCTCACCAACGACGAGACGCAGACCGACCGCATCCTGGCCAACATCGCAGCCACAGTAGACATTGTGAAAGGACTGAAATACAAGTTCAGCTATGCACTCGACCGCATGAAGACAAGCCGGCGCATCACGCAGAACCAAGAGTTGGTCTACATGCCGTCAGGCGGTGAGGCATATATTAATAATGTGGAGTCGAAGAACTATCTCATTGAGAACTATTTCACCTACGACTTCAAAGTGGGCAAGGCTCACTCCTTCAACCTGCTCGCCGGTCACTCCTATCAGAAGTATCACGACTACTGGTACAGCATGAGCGAGAACGGTTTCAACGTGAAGAACGTGGACTATCTGAATGACCTGAAATACGGCAACTACAACAACATCAGCGGCAACTCCGACATCCTGGAGCATGAGCTGCAGTCGTTCTACGGCCGCATCAACTACAATCTCATGGAGAAGTACCTGCTCACTGCCAACTTCCGTTGGGACGGTTCCACCCGCTTCGGTGAGAACAACAAGTACGGCTTCTTCCCCTCCGTGGCCTTGGCTTGGCGCATGAGTGAGGAGCAGTTCATCCGCGACCTCAACGTGTTCAGCAACCTGAAGTTCCGCATCGGCTATGGCGTCACCGGCAACCAGGAGATTCCCGACCGTATCTCTCAGATGAAACTCGGCACTGTCACCGGCGCCTTCCTCGACGGTTCCGGCACACCCACAACGGGCATCACACTGACACGTACACCCAATCCCGACCTCAAATGGGAGAGTACAGGCCAGTTCAACATCGGCCTTGACTTCGGCTTCTTCAACAACCGCCTCACCGGAAGCATCGACTGGTACAACAAGACCACCCGCAACGTACTGCTGCAGGTCTACTCCATCGCTCCGGCACCTACGACAACAATGTGGAGCAACGTCGACGGCATGCACATTATCAACCGCGGCTTCGAGGTCACTCTCAATGCTGACATCATCCGCACGAAAGACCTCAGCTGGAGCGTAGGCGTGAACTTCGCCACCAACCATAATGAGGTGAAGGGACTACCCATGTCGTACATCTCCGTCGGCTATCCCAGCGGCCCAGGCTTCAGCGCGCCCATCCAGCACATCATGAGCGACCAGCCACTCGGTACCTTCTGGGGACCACACTTCCTCGGCTTCGACGAGAAGGGATACAGCATATATGAGAAAGACAAGGACGGCAACATCGTCAACCGTGTCATCGGAAACGCACAACCCGATTTCACGCTCAACTTCAACACCACACTCGCCTATAAGGACTGGACGTTAGCACTGAACTTCAACGGCATGTTCGGACAGGACATCTACAACAACCTCAACAACGTCATCGGTGACGCCACAGTGTTCGATTCCGGTTTCAACATCACCAAGAAAGCATCACAGTCGCCCGAGGCCATGGACAATCCTCTCGACTACAGCGACCGCTTCATCGAGGACGGCTCTTTCCTCCGCCTGGCCAACGCGCAGCTGAGCTACCGGCTCCCCATCAAGCCCAACAACTGGGTCAAGGGCATCACTCTCTCCCTCACTGGCAACAACCTGTTCTGCATCACCAGCTATTCAGGCTACGATCCGGAGGTGGACACTTACCGCGTGACCGACGGCATTCCTGCCATCGGTGTGGGATGGACCAACTATCCCAAGGCACGCAGCTTCACGCTCGGCGCATCCATTAACTTCTAAATGCGATATCACTATGAAAAAGATATATTTGGCCGCAGCCCTGGCCATGGGAATGATGTTTACGGGTTGCTCAGATCTGGCGGAGAAAGTGCTCAACGAGCAGGACAACTCCACCATTGTCAACAACAAGGACAATGCGGCCATGCTGGCCGCGCCTGCCTACGCCTCCATCAGAAACCTGATGAGCGAGGGCAGTGTTTGGAGAATCACGGAGGTGACCACTGACGAGTGCTGTTATCCCACCCGCGGCTCCGACTGGAACGACAAGAACAACCGCGACGTCTTCCATCACACCTACGATGCGGAGAACACCATCGTCAGGCAGGCATGGAACGACCTGTTGGAAGGCATCACCAGGTCAAACCTCGCGCTCAACTATCTCAACGCCCTCGAACAGACGGAAGACGTGAAGAACTACACCAACGAAGTGAAGTTTATCCGCACCCTGCACATGTTCTATCTCACCAACTATTTCGGACACTTCCCCATGCGTGAGAGCCATGAGACCGACTACAAGACCAAGCCGCAGATTCTCAACCGCGCGGCCGCCACAGAGCGTATCATCAAGGAGCTCACCGACGTCATTCCCAGCCTCAAACAGAAGGGCGAGGTGCCTTACGGCCGCATCACCAAAGCCGCCGCACAGCAGCTCTTAGCACACGTCTACATGGACTACGGCATCTTCACCGGAACCAAAGAGGGCAAGTATGATGAGGTTATCAGCCTCTGCAACGAGGTCATCAACTCCGGAAAATACAAGCTCGCCGACGACATCTGGAAGCTCTACCTCAGCGACAACGCCAAGTACGCCGACCAGACCGAAGCCGTGCTGCCCATCATCTATGACCAGAAGGCCGGCATCTCCGGCAACTCCTGGCTCAACGTCACCCTACATTACAACATGACTTTCAACAACTTCACCTCCTTCTGGAACGGCGCATGCACCACATCCGACTTCCTCAAGCGTTGGGACCCTGCGGATCCCCGCTACAAGGACGACCGCCTCAAGGCGCAGACAGGCTTCAACCTCGGCATCATCGAAGGACAGCAGTACGACCGCCAGGGCCATCCGCTCAAGGATCGTCAGGGCAATCCGCTGATCTTCACACGTGACTTCAGCGTGGAGAACTCCAACGAGGCACAGGGCGTGCGACTGGTCAGATACGCGCCCAACCCCGACTACACCTACGGCTCAGGCAGCGACAACGACGTGATGTTCTTCCGCTACAGCGACTTCTACCTGTTGCGCGGCGAGGCCAAGCTGCGCAAAGGCGACACTGCAGGCGCTCTGCAGGACATCAACACTATCCGCAAGATTCGAGGCGTGAAAGAGTACACGGCTGCCGAGCTCACCCTTGACAAGTTCTTCGCCGAGCGCAGTTTCGAGTTCTACTGGGACGGTGCGTGGAGCCGCGACGACGCAGTGCGCTTCGGTCACTACTGCGAGGCACGGCAGAATGTGGAGGCTTGCAATGAGACCCGCATTCTGTTGCCCATCCCCAACACGGCACGGGAAGCCAACGACGAGCTGCAGCAAAACCCTGGTTATTAACCCATACCAACACCGGAGGGACGCGTCAAAGACAACCATTTGGCACGTCCTCCCCCTTCATTTCCATGATGCACAGACGTTCCATCTCCCTAAAGACATCCGGCAAGCCAAGGTCAACGGCACGCTGACCACGACACCAGACAGCGTCATCACGCTCAAAGGAAAAGAAAACACCATTGAATATCGCACACTATAAAACAGCAACCATGAAACATCTACTCATCCTCCTCTCCTGCCTCCCATGGCTCACCGCCCTGGCACAGGACCCCTGGAACATAGAAGCCCGCCACATCGACCCATCCAACTATTACGGCGAGACGGTGGCCAACGGCATGTTGGGCATCGTGTCCAGCCCTAAGCCGCTGAAGACCAGCAACGTGGTGCTGGCCGGAAGTTACGACAAATTCGGGCGCGGCGAAGTGAGCAACTTCCTTGCAGGGTTCAACTTTCTCGACACCGATCTCTACATCGACGGCACATTCATCGACAACGCCACCATCACCGACTACCGACAGACGCTCGACATGCGGCACTCTGCCTTCCGCGGCATCTTCACACTCAAGGGAAAGGCTCAGGTGACCTACACCGTCTACGCCCTGCAGCAGCTGCCCTTCTGCGGCATGATGACCGTGGACATTAAGCCGCTCTCCGACATCACCATCCGCGCGGTAAACAAGCAGCTGCTCCCCGAAGCCTACCAGTCGCCCAAGCCGCACTTCCAGCCCTTCGACGTCAACGGCAAGGAGTTCCGCCTGATGTCCACCGAAGCACAGAGTCCCACGGGCAAGCTGACCATCGCCGCCTGCTCTGAGTTTCTCTTCCCCGCAGACAACGCGCGTCCGAACATCACGGCAGAAAACATCACCGGCGGCATCGCCCAGCAGTTCAGCCACAGTCTGAAGAAAGGACAGGCCTGGCGTTTCGTCGTAGCCGGCTCCACCATGTCCACAGCCCATCACTCTGACCCTATCAATGAGGTCAAGCGCATGGCCATCACCTGCCAGCTCGACGGTGTGGACAGAATCGTCGCGCGGCACCTTGCCCTCTGGGGCGGACTGTGGAAGAGCGACATACAGATTGACGGCGACCCGCAGTCACAGCAGGACATCCACGCCATGATGTACCATCTCTATGCCTTTCTGCGCCCCCACTCGCGCATGAGCGTCTCGCCCATGGGTCTCTCAGGCAACGGCTACAACGGCCATGTCTTCTGGGATGCCGACACCTGGATGTTTCCCCCGCTGCTTCTGTTGCAGCCCGACCATGCCCGGTCGATGGTTGACTACCGCTATGACCGCCTCGCCACCGCCCGCCGCTACGCGTTCATCCACGGCTACCGCGGCGCGATGTTCCCGTGGGAGAGTGCCGACACAGGCTTCGAGGACACTCCCGTCACCGCCCTCACCGGACCCTACGAGCACCATATCTCAGCCTGCGTGGCCTTGGCAGCTTGGCAGTACTACTGCGTCATGCACGATGCTGACTACCTGCGGCAGGAAGCTTGGCCGATACTCTGTCAGACGGCCGACTTCTGGGTCAGCCGTGTGGAGAAGGCAGCCGACGGCTACCACATCAACAACGTGGTAGCGGCCGATGAGTGGGCCGAGAACGTCGACGACAACGCCTTCACCAACGGCGCCGCACGGCAGAATCTGCTCTCAGCCATCAAGGCCGCACGGATTCTCAGACTTGACAGCCGCCCCGAATGGCAGCATGTGGCCGACAGCCTGGTGTTCATCGTCAAGGACGGCGTGACCATGGAGCATGCCGCCTATCACGGTGAAGACATCAAGCAGGCCGACGTCAACCTGCTCGCCTTCCCCCTGAAACTCATCACCGACCGCCAACAGACGGAGACCGACCTGGCCTACTATGCCCGTCGTGTGCCCGAGAAAGACACGCCGGCCATGACGCAGGCTATGTTTGCCCTGCTCTATGCGCGGTTAGGCAATGCCGACCTCGCCTGGCACTACTTCAAAGACAGCTACCGGCCCAATCAATTGCCGCCCTTCGGCGTCATCGCTGAATGCAAGGGAGGCACCAATCCTTATTTCATCACGGGAGCCGGCGGCGTGCTTCAAGCCATGCTGATGGGATTTGGCGGCATCGACATCTCCTACGACGCCGGCAGCCTCACACAGGTACCGTCCGTGCTGCCACGCCACTGGCGGAAGCTGACCATCACCAACGTCGGACCGGAAGGAAAAACGTTCACCGTGGAGAATACATCAAGAAAATAAGACCTTTCTCTTTGACGCGTTGCGACTGCACTTCTGTCGCAACGCGTCTACACTTTAGTCGCATTGCCTCTACGCCGTTATCGCATCGCCTCTACGCCGTTATCGCATTGCCTCTACGCCGTTATCGCATTGCCACAGCAATCCTGCCCAACGATGATGCATACACGAAACAAATTCAAAAAATATGAGTTTTTTGCCTGTTCACCCCGTATTGGAAGTAGTGCCCCTATGACGTCTACAGCTTCTGTTTCTTTCTGGAGAACTGTTTCTCCTGTATTCTAAGGGCGACTTGCCTACCATTTTCCTGAACAGCCTGTTAAAATAAGAGCTGTCGTAGTAACCAAGCTTGTCGGCAATCTCCTTCACGGGAAGATCGGTGGTAACGAGCAGAATCTGGGCCAGTTCTATTTTATAACTGATAATGTAGGCATTGGGCGTAATGCCCATCTGCTGCTTGAATACGCGAATGAAATGAGCCTCGGACATACAGGCTATGTCAGCGAGTTTCCCTAACTTAAAGGATTCCTCATGTCCCTGATGTATATAGGTAATCACATGCTGTATCCGTCTGTCAATGGCATCATGCTTAAAGTGGGCTTTCTCCAGAAACCTTGAGATCAGGATGAGTATAATGCCGCGCGACTCGGTCTTGTCAGAAAAGTGGCCTTGCATACTCGTTCCAATGTTCTGAAGCAGGGTGGACTGATTGTCATACATATCCGGATTGGTGATCGACAACCTGAGTTTGGGATTGATCACGACGAGTCGCCTGAAGAGCTCGATGTCGTATTGTTTAGCCTCTACCTCAACAGGATATTCCAACTCTTCCAGAAAACGGAAGTTGGAGCCCGGCTGCTCGTAAATGTGAAGATAGTAGTGATTGAACCTCCCGTCAGAAATCTCGTCATGGAGGGTGAACGGAGGAATGAAATAAAGATATCCCGGGCGGAGGACAACTTCCTTTTCCTTGAATGCTATTTTTGCACTCCCTTCAGTGACACAGTAGAGCCTGCCGAACGGGCTTCTTACCTTTGGCCAGTTCCAGTCCCCATCTTGCTCTGAATAACCGATATTCAGCGTAATCAAATGTAGGTCTTCGATATTCAAGTTCATTATGCAAAAATAATCAAAATATCAATATAATACCATTTATCAGCAATATATTCCATCTCCATTAACACATTCCGTTATATCTTTGCAACGTCATTAAACCTATATGTTCTTTCACATGACAACAACGCCGCATACTGATGGCCAGCCTTATACCCCTGTTATCAGAGATATATCGGAGCCGTTTCTATTATTATCAAAATCATTCATTAATAAACCTATTTATGAAGAACAAGAAAAGTCTATCATTGACATTACTCATTTTGGCGGGATCCACCACGCTGACCGGTGCCCCTGTGGCATCCTCGTCAGATGGCATTGCATCGGCCGGTGCAATGCCTGAAGTGCAAGTGCTTACCGCTTCTGGGATTACATTGTCAAAGAGTATTGATCAGACCAGGATCAAGATGACGGGTACGGTTGTTGACGAGACCGGAAGTCCCGTTGTAGGTGCAACGGTCAAGGTCAAGGGAACCACGCACGGAACGATCACCGACATCGACGGTAACTTTGCATTGGACGTGCCTGCAGGTAGCAGAATAACGGTATCTTATGTGGGTTACACTGATTATGAGGCCGTCGCAGCAGCCCAGATGCGGATAGCCCTGAAACCAAATGTCACCAACCTGGGCGACGTGGTCGTGGTAGGCTACGGCACACAAAAGAAGGCCAACCTGACAGGCGCCGTGGCGCAGGTCAACGGTGACGTTCTGAAAAATCGTCCCATCAGCGATATCGGGCAGGGACTTCAGGGCGTTGTTCCCAACCTGAACGTGACGATGACCTCCGGTGGTGCTCCAGGCGCAGGATCCTCTTTCAACGTACGCGGCACGACGTCGCTCAATGGCGGCAGCCCCCTGATTCTTGTCGACAATGTACAGATGGACGCCAACTTGGTGAACCCTGACGACATCGAGTCCATCTCAGTCCTGAAGGATGCCGCCTCTGCCGCCATCTACGGGGCGCGTGCGGCCTACGGCGTCATTCTCATCACGACAAAGAAGGGCAAGAAGAACAACAAGCCGGTGATTAACTTCAATGCTACAGGCTACTGGCAGGCTCCTGCCGTGGAGGCCCATAACGTCAACTCAATGGACTATCTGACGATGAAAGACATCGCCTATCAGAACAGTGGCGGCAGCGGGCACTATGAGAACCAGCTTGTCTACGACTATGCGGAGAAATACTTCAAGGGCACGTATGACTTGCCTGTATTCTTCGACAACAGCTACAGCACCTACAAGTATGGATACTGCGGTAATACCGACTGGTGGGACGAACTCTACAAAACTTCCTTCTCGCAGATCTATAATGCCAGCATCAGCGGCGGCAGCGAACGCACGAGATACTATACCTCATTGGCTGCCAACGATCAGGGCGGTATTCTGAAAGCCGGCAACGACAAGTACAACAAGTACAATGCCAATATCAATGTGAGCACGGATCTTGCCGACTGGCTGAACGTCTCGGCCAAGATTACGAACACCTACACCTCTGAGCTCCATCCTACAGGTGGCACCACGGCCATGAACTCTACGGCCTATTCCGGCATTTCCGCCTATAGCGGCATGATGAAGGCCGACCTCAGTCCTCTAATGCCTGTGAGGCATCCCGATGGTCATTATGCAGGTCAGGGCAACTATACCAATCCTGTGGCCCTGCAGGCTCAGGGCGGCAACGCACGCTATAAGCAGAACGACCTGTGGATGACCGGGGCCGTTAAGCTTACTCCTGTCAAGGGCCTTGTCATCAATGCCGACTATACCTGGAACCACTTTGAGGCCCACTCGAAGCAGCACGTGGAGAATTTCTATGACTACACGGCCGTGCCCGGAACGGAGAATTATTATCCCTGGACCAATCCGAGCAGTGTCACACTGACCAATCAGGACAATTACTATCAGGCCTTCAATGCCTATGCCGAATACTCTTTCTCACTGGGTCAGAAGAAGCATAACTTCAAGATAATGGCCGGATACAATCAGGAGAAGGAACATACGCAATATCACTATGTGGGCCGCAAGAATCTAATTGATGCCACCAACCCGTCAATCAACTTAGCAACGGGTGACATATTGACCAACGGAACGGAAAGCCAGTGGGCCGTCAACGGTTTCTTCGGGCGCATCAACTACAACTATGATAACAAATATCTCCTTGAAGTAGACGGGCGCCGCGACGGGTCCTCCAAGTTCAGAAAAGGTGACCGCTACGACTTCTTCCCGTCGGCATCAGCGGCATGGCGCATATCGGAAGAGAAGTTCTTTGAGCCATTGAAGAGCTGGTGGGACGACTTGAAGATCCGTGTCTCCTATGGATCACTGGGCAATCAGGCCGTATCAAGCAACTTTCCCTATCTTGTAGCTTATGGCATCAATACCCGTTACAATGCCCTGCTCAACGGCACGTTGCCCGTTGCCGTGACCGTGCCAGGACTCGTCAGTTCCTCATTCACCTGGGAGAAAGTAAACCAGTTCGACGTGGGCATTGACGCGACATTCCTGAACAACAGGCTCATCGCCGCCTTCGACTGGTATCGCCGTGACACCAAAGACATGCTGACCTCAGGTGAAGTGCTTCCTGCCGTGCTGGGAGCTGCCGTTCCGGTGGAGAACGCAGCCAACCTGAAGACTGTGGGATGGGAGCTGTCGTTGGAGTGGAATGACCGGCTGGCATGTGGCCTTACATACCATATCAAGGGTGTACTTTCCGATTATCAGTCAACAATCACAAAGTACAGCAATCCCACAGGTCTGATCTCACATTACTACAAGGGCTGTAAGCTCGGCGATATCTGGGGGTATGTCTCCAATGGTCTGTTCCAGACGGATGCGGAAGCTCAGTCTGCCGACCAGTCCTATCTCTGGGGCGGCAAGTGGTCGGCCGGTGATGTCAAGTACGAGGACTTGGACCACAACAACAAGATCAACATCGGCAACAACACACTGTCCAATCCTGGTGACCGCAAGATCATAGGTAACACGACACCACGCTATGCCTTTGGCATTACGGCCGGATTTGAATATAAGGGGTTTGACTTCTCGATGTTCTGGCAGGGCATCGGCAAGCGCGACTATATGCTCGGTGGGGCAGCTTTCTGGGGCTTCTCCGACGAATGGGAGACTCCGCTCAAGCACAACCTGGACTATTGGAGCAAGGACAACCCCGGCGGCTACTTCCCGCGTTTGGGATGGGCCAACAGCGGTAACCGTCAGACCTGTACACGCTACCTGCAGAATGCACGCTACTGTCGGTTGAAGAACCTCACATTAGGCTACACCGTTCCCAAGGCGATTACAGGCAAGTGGGGCATCGGGCGGATGAGAGTTTATGTGGAGGGTGAGAACCTGCTTACCTTTACACCACTCATAGACGACTTCGATCCTGAGACACTGGGGACCATGACATACCCCATTAACAGGAAGTTCACGGTGGGACTTAATCTAACATTCTAATGAACCCCTCTAAACCGATTACTTTTATGAAACTGAGAAATTATATATTCATATTAGCCATGGCCGGCCTGTATGCGGCCTGTGATGACTATACGGACCTGAAGCCAATAGACTCCATCACAGATGCGTCTTATTGGACATCACCAAACGATCTGAAACTCTATGCCAACGGCCTGTATGGCCTGCTCAGCATCCCGAATCCTGATTTAGATACAGAGAGTGACAACTTTGTCTCGACGAATTACAGTCCGTATCTTTTCAATGAGTCCACCGTGCCTGAAGAAGGTTCGTCGAACAATGGATGGTATTGGGATGACATCCGCAGCTGTAACTATTTCCTCACCAGATACTCAAAAGTGCAGGGCAATGCGTCCGAAATTAACAAATATGTCGGTGAGGTGCGCTTCTTCCGTGCATTGCTCTACTTCGAGAAAATCAAGAAGTTTGGTGACGTGCCATGGTATGACAAGGATTTACAGACGTCAGACACCACGGAGTTGTATAAGGCCCGCGACAGCCGCGACGTCGTGTTGGGGCATGTCATAGACGACCTGCAGTTTGCCGTGCGGTGGCTGCCTGAGAAAACGCAGTCGGAGAGCGGCCGTATCAATAAGGATGCCGCACGTACGGAGCTGGCCCGCATCGCCCTTTACTATGGTACCTATAAGAAGTACCATCATGAGACATCCTCCGGAACATGGACCTCAGAGGCGCTCCTTCATCTGGCCAAGGCACAGACAGACACCATCATGGATTCCGGCCGCTACGATATCGTCAAGGGAACCGATGCCGGATGCAGCCAGCAGGCCTACGAGGGCTATCCTCTATACTATTCTGACCAGTTCACACAAGAGGACCTCAGCAACAACAAAGAGTGCATACTGGCACGTTTCTACAAGACCGACGTGCTGACCCACGAACTCGGGCGGCAAGTTCAGGAACATGGCGCGGGACTGAGCAAGGACTTTGCCGAGTCGTTCCTGATGAAAAACGGCATGCCGATCTACAATGCAGGCTCAGGATATAAGGGTGATGAGGATCTTGACGATGAGTTGGATGGCCGTGATCCACGTATGTATCAAATCATAGACAATAACCATCGCCCGTATTATGTGCGCAACGGCGAACGCGTACATAACGAACTGTCGAATACCGTGGGCTCCAGCAAGGGTGTTACGGGGTATGAGTGTGTGAAGTTTCATGCAGCCGACACCAAGCAGCAGGAAGCACGGAACAGTTCATACGACTGGTTTGTGTACCGATATGCCGAGGTGCTTCTGATCAATGCTGAGGCCAATGCAGAGTCGGGAACTTGTACACAGACCGTGCTCGACAAGACCATCAACAAGCTACGCGACCGTGTGGAGATGACGCATCTGACCGTTAATCCCGTGGCTGACGCCCGTCCTGTTGACTACGGTTATGCCGTCAGTCCGCTGCTGTATGAGATACGCCGTGAGCGACGTATTGAGTTGATCGCGGAAGGATTCCGTATGGATGACCTGAAGCGTTGGAACGCCATGAAGCTTTTAGAAAACCCTAAAACCATGTTCGGCATCCGCATTACGCCTACCGTGATCAGCCAGTTCCCTGCCAATACGTTTACAGGAAGCGCGCCGCGGCCTTCTATAAAGTATGATGGAAAGACCTATCTTTATCAGTATGCAGCCTCCAAGGCCCTTGATGATGCCGGACGCAAATGGACACAAGATGACCGCCGGTGGCTGTATCCTATCCCAACGCAAGAGCTGACACTCAATCGCAAACTGGTTCAGAACCCGAACTGGTAAGTCCCTAAGAACTGTTTTGAAAGGTCAGCCGACCTCACATGCCGGCTGACCTATAGGCTTCTGTTTTAGGTCGACTACCTTAATATCTTATCCATGTACAAAGTTGATTCGGTTAACATTAGGACTATGGCGTTCCCCTTCTGTACCACATAACAACTCGCCTCTACACTTTAATCGCATCGCCTCTACGCCGTTATCGCATCGCCTCTACGCCGTTATCGCATTGCCTCAACGCTGTTATCGCAAATAGGGGGTGTATGGGGCTCCATACCACACGCTGTACGGATGGCCGACAAACAGAGAAAAAGGTTGTTCCCTTTTCTTTGCGGTATCAACGATTTGTGCTATCTTTGCAAAAACAACAGATGAGATATGCAACAGATGAAAAGATACCCCATCGGGATACAGACTTTCAGTGAGGTCATCAGGGAGAGTTATCTATATGTCGATAAGACCGACATTATCTGGCAGCTCGCCCACTTTGCCAAGTTCATCTTCATGAGCCGTCCGCGCCGCTTCGGCAAGTCGCTGCTCACGTCAACCCTTGAGTCGTACTGGAAAGGAGACAAAGCGCTCTTCCAAGGCCTCAAGATCATGTCGCTGGAAAAGGAGTGGACGGAATATCCGGTCATTCACCTTGACCTGAGCATTGTCAAAGGCAGGGAGAACTCTGAGGAGTTGAGGCACGCCCTCATCTGGATGCTCTCACGGCTGGACTGCTTTGAGCAGAATAGCCACGCAAGGACTCCCGGCGAAATCTTTGACGGCATGATCCACAAACTGCACCAGCAATACGGCAAGCAGGTGGTGGTGGTCATCGACGAGTACGACGCGCCGCTGCTCGACGTGCTTCACAGGCAGGAGACGCTCGACGGCATGCGGCAGGTGATGCAGGAGTTTTACCAGCCACTGAAGGCGAACGAGGGAATCATCAAGTTCTGCTTCATCACCGGCATCACGAAGTTCTCACAGCTGAGCATCTTTTCCACCATCAACAACATCAAGAACGTCACGCTCAACCCGCGCTTCGCCGCCATATGCGGATTCACCGAGGAGGAGACGCGCACGGTCTTTGCCGAAGACATCAAGCGAATGGCGGGAGTCTATGAGGTCTCCACAGAAGAGATGTACGACAAGATCAAACTGATGTACGACGGTTATCACTTCTCGGCCGGCGCACCGGCAGTGTTCAATCCCTTCAGCCTGCTCAATGCCTTTGCCGACGACGCGCTGAAAAGCTATTGGTTCGCGTCGGGAACGCCAACCTTCCTCATCCGGCAACTGCAGCATTTCCGTACCGACATCACGTCGCTCGACAGGCTGGAAGTGCCCGAGACGGCCTTCGACCAACCCACAGAGAACATGCACGACGCACTGCCACTGCTCTATCAGGCCGGATACCTGACCATAAAGGACTACGACAAGTACGTGCAGGCCTATGTGCTGTCCATACCCAACCAGGAGGTGCGCATCGGATATGTAAAAGGACTACTGCCAACCTATACGGGCCTCGACGACGCCTACGTGCAGATGGGATTCGCGGCAAAGTTCTGGATGGCATTGCGCAACGACGACATCGACCTCGCCATGCGGCACATGCAGGCTTATCTCGCCGGCGTGCCCTACGTCGAGGGATTCAAGAAGAAGCTCGCCGAAGCTGCCACGGCCGAGGGATTCTGGGAATACACGTTCTACCTGATCTTCTCCATGCTGAACGTCTATGTGCGCACCCAGGTAAAGGTCGCTGCCGGACGAACGGACATGGTCGTCTTCATGCCCGACACCATCTACGTCATTGAACTCAAGGCCGGAGGCTCGGTTGAGGAGGCCCTGAGACAGATAGACGAGAAGGGCTATGCCGCACCATACCGCACCGACGGACGCAAGATTGTCAAGGTTGGCGTCAACGTCAACAAGGAAACGAGGACCATTGAGGACTGGAAGACAGAGAATGTCTGCAAAGATAAATCATAACACATCCGAAATAAAAAAGAAAGGATGGCAATGAAACCACGATTCCATGCGTTGGATGTAACATGAAAGGTAAAAAGATGAAACAGAAAAACTGGTTGAGGATAACACTGCCACTGGTACTCGCCGTACTGGTGGCAGCCTGCGGAGGAAAAGAAAAGAAAAACAACAGCGTTGGGAAGAAAGGACAGACGTCGCCACTGTCTGTCGACACGTCATTGCAGTCACGGCTAAAGGCCTTTAGCGCACAGCCGCGCGTGAAAGGCCGCTTCGGACTCTATGTCTACGACCTCACCGCCGACAAGCCCGTGACGGCTGTTGACATCGACCACGCACAGCCTGTGGCCTCGTGCACAAAGCTGCTCTCAGGTGTGGCGGCGCTCCACAAACTCGGTGCCGGCTACACCTACCGCACCACGCTCTATACCCGCGGACACGTGGAAAAAGACACGCTGCGCGGTGACATCATGCTCATGGCGGGCCTTGACCCGCTGCTCAGGGCGGAAGACCTCACGAGATTCACCCGCCATCTGCGCAGCATGGGCATCCGCTATATCGACGGCGGCTGCTGGCTCAACCTCAAGCTCA
The DNA here is from genome assembly GCF_000218235.1 of Hallella multisaccharivorax DSM 17128. GTDB lineage: Bacteria > Bacteroidota > Bacteroidia > Bacteroidales > Bacteroidaceae > Prevotella > Prevotella multisaccharivorax. The sequence goes on from NZ_GL945017.1 coordinate 2,575,007, forward strand.
AGGAGAAGGTGAAGGCCGAGGCACACTGGTATCCCTGGGACCTCTCCTTCTCTAAGTACGGCATCCTCTTCAAAGGACCCGACGCCATCACCAAGGCCATGAAGGCGGCTCTCGCTGCCGACGGCATCCACATGAAAGGCGACTGCCGTGTCGGCGCGCCTATGGTGCGACCCCATTCCAACGAGTGGAAAGGACGTTTCCGCTATCTCCATCCTGTCTCGGGCGTGACCTACTTCATGTGGAAGAACTCCAGCAACACCAAGGCCACCAGCCTGCTCTACACCCTCGGTAATGCCGTCAGGCCCCGCAACAACGGCTCGGCCGATGTCCTGGCCAAGGCTGGTGCAGACTATGTGCGCACCTTCCTGCGTGACACGCTCCAGTTGCACGACAAGGGTCTCGTGGTGCACGACGGCTGCGGACTCTGCACCTACAACCACCTCTCGCCTCACGCCCTCGTGGCTGTGCTCACCTTCGCCTATCATCACAAGCCCATCTACCGGCAACTCATGCGCAACCTCGCCATCGCGGGTGTTGACGGCACGCTGCGCGGATTACTCTCTGACCCGCGTCTCAAAGGCCTCATCCACGGCAAGACAGGCACACTCTCCCACCCCTACGGCATCTCCTCGCTCGCCGGATACTGCAAGGGCGCCGACGGGCACGACCTCTGCTTCGCCTGCCTCAACTCCGAAATGTCAGTCCTCGACGCTCATGTGCTCCAGCGCAAACTCTGTCTCACGCTCGTAGGGGCTAATCTCAAGAAAAAGTAATACTCAAGGATTTGAGAATTAGAGAATTCTATTGTAGACAAGCCCAAATTCAGTTCGGAACAGATAATCTCTTTCTGATTCCTGCCACACTGAATACGGTGCTGATAAATTAATAGCCGACCGTCGTGGGAAGTTTACCACATCCTCACGATCTCCTTGGCGTCATTGCTTGCCTTGACGACTTTTCCGTCGGGACTGATGACGATGAGGTAAGGGATGTATTGGATCTGATAGGCGGAGGCGGCAGCACGATTGAGCTGCTTGTCCTGCGGAAGGGCAGCCTGCTTCCACGACATGTTCTCTTCCCTCAGGGCCTCAGTCCAGTCTTTCAGACTCCTGTCGCAGGAGATGCTGACAATGTTAAGTTCCGGGTGCTTGGCATGCATCTCCTTGATGAGCGGGATAGATGCACGACAAGGACCGCACCACGATGCCCAGAAGTCAAGCAGTGTGTACTGGCCCGGCTTCACGAGTGAGGACAGTTTCACCGCCTTGCCGTCGACCGTGCGAAGAGTGACATTGGGATAAGCTATGCCTCTCGCCGTCTTCTTTGCCTCAGCAACCTTCTTCACGAAAGCAGCATAGCCTGCAGCATCACTGTTATCGCGGAAACGGGTTGTCATCTCGTCGAGCTGTACGGACGTATAATAGAAATGGCGGTTGAGACTCTTCCCTTGCAGATAAAGACTATACGGCTCCGCAGGGTGTGCCCAGGCGTAACTGTCACTCCGCTGTTGACAGATGGCTTTCAGCGAGTCGGCCGTAAGCGACAGTCGCTCTGCCACAGCTTTATCGGGATGCTCCGGCATGCCATATTCCGCCTTGCCATAAGTGTATCTCCAGGCTTTGACGCCTGCCTCCTCAGCAGTTTTCAACGACGGCCACATAGCATCATGCCAGGCCTGATACTGCTGCTGTGCCAACCCGCCTTTAACCATGTAACGGCACTCGCCCAAGACTGACGACTCGCCCATCTCGTAGCTTCGTGGAATACTGTCGTAAGCTGGAGCGGAGACTGTATAGTCGTCGTTGTCGAGGTAGAGCTTCACCACACGGCCATGCATGTACTCCCCCTCGGGCAGAGGCTGTAAACGGTCGTCAATCTCCAAGGTACAGAGCACGGGAGCAGAGACCTTGCCTGTGAGGGCAAACTGTCCGTTCGTCACCTTGCCATAGGCGATGCTGTCGTGGCTGTCCACAGCCTGCAGCCGTACTTGCGCTCCCTCGGTCATACCGGGGATGGCGGAATGGATCGTGAAAGTGTTGCCGGCGAAGGCAGCAAGTGGGAGAGAGAGAAAGACAGAAAGAAGAAAGTGTCTATTCATTTAGATCATTCGAAATTAATCGGTTGTGGTATTGAGTGCAGTGCTGCTTCCATCTTGTCAGGGTCGAAGGAAACGAGCTGGATCTTGCCCTCTGGATTGATAAGCACCAGGCGTGGGATGGACTGGATGTCGTAAGCCAAGGCAGCCCTGTTGAGTTGTGCCTTGTTGAGCCACAGCTGCGTCCACGGCATCGCCTCCTGCTTCTCCGCTCTGCGCCAGTCAGCTTCACGCTGATCCACGGAGACACTGACGACATTGAGGCGGCCTTTCTGGGTTGCATATATCTTCTTCACCTTTGGGATGGCTGCACGGCAAGGACCGCACCACGATGCCCAGAAGTCGACGAGCGTATATTTACCCTTCGGAACAAGCGTAGAGAACTTCACGGCTTTCCCTGCTTTTGTCGTCGCAGAAAAGTCGGGGAACGGTATGCCGAGCGAGAGCGTCATCACGATATCGCGGTTACGCTTCAGGAAGCTCGCGCGCGCCGTGTCGGCATTGTCGGCTGTCACCTCATCAATCCATTTCGCCATGATATCCTTCGGGTAGGTGAACGACTGGTAATAACGCTTACCTAAAATATAGGCGGCTGCGGCCGATGAGGCATGACCTTCCATCCAGACCGTCTGCATGGAGTCGAGACGCGCAGCCTCCCGGTCCTTCGCAATAATAAGGTCGCGGTACTTGCTCCTGTCACCGAGATGCTCAAAATAAGTCGAAGCCTCAGCATAGGAAGCATCATCAGCACGCTTCTGTTGGTCAGTGATATAATGTTCGTACAAGAGCCATCCGGCAAGAGTCTCGCCACCACCACTGATGGTCAAAGTCTTCTCACGCTCAGGGCCAAAGAGCTGTGTCGTGTCGCCTTTCATTGTGACATCAGCCGTGCCGTCCAGAAGCAGAGAGACCGTTGATAATTTATAGCTACGGCCTTTTGCCTTGTCGTTCTGCCAGAACGTGATGTTGCACATCCGCGGCTTCTTCAGTGGCACACGAAGCGAGAACGAGCCGTCGGCAGCGACCTTGGCACTGTCTAAGCTTTCCACCTTGTCCGGGTTATCGACATTGGAGAGGAAGACGGTCACGTCCGTGCCCAAGCCGGCGATCTGTGCCGAGAGCTTATGCTGCGCCTGCATAGAGAGAGGCAGCAGCAAAGCTAAAAGAGAGAATGCTTGTTTTATCATAAGTGATTATTAATTATATTCGAAGTATACAGTTGAAATTGGTTGTCTTAATTATCCAGAGACAATGAATGACAGCCATACTATAGGCCAATGGTGATAGTGCAGGGAACGGCTTTATGCCGTTCCTTAGAAAATGTTCGACCTATTTATATAGGTTAGGTCATTATTTGTGGGAGGGCATAAAGCCCTCCCCTGCACTGACACCCCAAGGCACATTCAGCCTCTCGGAGGCACTACCGGTGGGCATACCATTAACACCCATCAGCTAACACCTATTTAGCGTCTCTGACATATTTCACACTCATCCACCTGAGGCTGGTCGGGCACGGTACACGCTGCACCATGTCCTGTCCGGCAACAAGCACCCGGATGAAAACACATTCGTTGGACTTTGTCGTATCCTGTGTCGCCGTCCAGTAGCAGCCATAGTCGCCGACATGGTACTTACTGGGATAGGCTGTGGAGTATGCGCCGAGCTCACCGGCGAGGGGGAAAGCGAGCTGCACGTCCGGGCCCTGCTGTGTCATCAGCGTGCCGGCACCCTTGCGCCAACCCTCCTTCCCAGCATCTCCGGCCGACATGCCCAGTGCCGTCTCAAGACTTTGATAATCGGCATCGGCCGGCAACCGCCATCCTTCGGGCGCACAGTCCTTGGCTTGCTGCCAAGTGAGGTAGTTACCATGCTTGGCGATCAATGAGTCCTCGACAGCTTTATCACCGACCTCAAACTTGTCCTCAATGCCGTTGGCTACATAGCTCTGCGTGTACCACGCCTCACCGCCCCGGTAGTTCTCTGTCATCCAGTCGAGCCCGCCGATGCGTACCCAATGGTAAACGGTGCCGTCAGCGTCGGTGAATGTGCCCGTGGCTGAAGGCGTTGCCACAAACCCGTCGTCATTGCTGCACGCGGCAAAGGCAAAGGCCAACGCAACAGCAACGGCAGAGAATATCCTGACTGATTTCATCTTTCTGCAATATTTATATGTTGAATCCCATCTGTTTGATGATGTCCCTGATAGTATCAAACTTGTTGACCATCACCTGCTGGCTGCCGTATCTGGCGACGAACTCATCGCGCGTCATCGTGAGCACGGCGTTGACCCAGTCCTGCAAGTCTCGCTTCTGGTAGGGGAAATAATAATCGGTGCCACCCCATATATCCTCAAACTTCTCCAGAAAGCCGTACTGCCACTCGACGTTCACCGTCGTAGCATCGATGTTATGGTCGGAGAGATACTCACCATAGAGCGTCTTGCTGTAAGCATAGAACAGGTCGGTGACGGTGCCCGGCTGCCGCCCGAACTTGTCGATGATGATGTTGGCAAGCATGCCGGAGAAATAAGTAGCCGGATCGTTGTACATCACTCCTTTGTCCGTACTGAGCACATAGCCACGTGTTGCGAGCAGATAGTTCACATGCTTTGTCTGGCCATAGCTGTTGACATAACTGATGTCGTTGACAAGGAAGAAGGAATAGGGCTTCGCCTTGCCGAGTTTGTTGAGCAGGTAGGTCTTAACAGCCTCGGCAAACTTCTGCTGCGCAGCTACGTCCGTGATGTAGCTGTATTTATAATCGTAACTACTAACACTACCCGTGCCAATCATGGCATACGTAGCATCGAAGAGTTCGGGATTACCCTTCGTATCCTTCGTGTTAAGTGTATCGTTGAAGAGCAGATAGGAGCCTGTCTCTTTATAAAACGCATGGCGGAGCTGTGCCGTAGCACTGTTGTCGTCAGCCAAGGGAACGAAGCCGTTGACATCGGCATTGCTCGGTGTGAGGGCGTCCTCACCGCCACAGGCAGTGAGTGCCAACAGGGCGACAGCAACCGGAAATATATATTTATAGATTCTTATTGACATATTCTTCTATTGTCTATTGTGTGTTTTTATCCACTACACTTACTCATCATCGCCGCTGTTGCCATCTGAGGCTACTTCCTGCTTGAAGTAAGTACGGTCTGGACGACTGTTGCTGCCGATGGAAGGCTGAAAGTCGCACACATCTTTCGGAATGTTGAGCGTGTAAGCATCATCGTTCGGATCGAGGCGATAATAGTTGGTGTACTGCCGCACATCGTTATAGTCCACCGTATGATAAGCACTCATGGTATGTACGATGGTTGTAGTCTGCGGGTATTTAGTGTCGGCCATGTAACGGCGGATGTCAAACCAGCGGTGGCCCTCAAAGCAGAGTTCACGCTCACGCTCCTCACGGATGAACCTGACCAGTGCCTCCCCCGAAAGACTCACGGCTGCATTGGAAGCCACACGGGCCTCACGCAGTTTCGTCAGGTACTGACAGGCCTCAGCATCCTTGCCCAGCTCGGCATCGGCCTCGGCGAGGTTCAGATAAGCCTCTGCCGTACGGATACAGAAGACATCGCTTGCCGTATTGTGGATATTATAATGCTTTACGGAGTTGTTGATTTTGTGGTACGACCAACGGTGATAGTTCACGTCATCCTGGTTGGTGATGTAAGCCGAGCGGCGGCCGTCGTCCTTGGCAAAGAGTGAGACGAGGTGGTCACTGACCTCAAAGGCAGGACTGTAAACTCTGCCGAAGCTGCTCTTCTTACCCGGCTCCAGGAAAACGATGTTGCCAAAGCAGGAGGCACCATTGGAATAGACCACCTCCTTGTTGTCGGAACTGATGGGATAGCCGCCGGTCCAGCCCACGAGGTTCTGCAGGCAGCTGTTCTGCTGAAGCGCCAGCTTGGCATAGCCGGCAGCTTTCTGCCAGTTTTGCATGAACATCTCCACGCGGCTGCGGAAGATGTACACGGCTTCGATGCCCACGTGGTAGATGTTCTTCGGGGCCACCACGTCCTTGAGGTCTGTCTCGGCTTCATCAAGGTCGGCGAGGATCTGTTTGTACACCTCAGCTATACTGGCACGGACATATCCCTTGTCTTCCACTTTTGAGGAAATCTTGATAGGCACGCCCGGAGTGTTGTCGGCCGTCGACGGTGCGTAAGGCTTGCCGTAGAGGTTGACGAGTGTGAAATAATAAGTAGCGCGGAGATAGTGGCACTCGCCCATGACGTGGCGGAGCAGCGCCCGGTCTTCGTCATTGTCACAGGCCACATCGTTCTGAGCATCGATGACCATGTTACAACGGTCGATCTTTTTGTAAGCGAGATCCCAATAATTAGACTCATTGCTTGATAGTGAGCTTGCGCCCTTGAAGTCAACCCACGTGTCACGTTGCCAGCAGAAGAACGGGAAGTAAGTCTCTGCCTCATTCAGGATATCGGGCTTGCCGGAGGTAGAGATATTCTCCTGCAGCTCATCGCCCATGAAGTGGAGTACAGCATAGTTGGGATTGCTGATATAATAGGTACTGTTTTTCACTCCGGCCTCACCCAAGGGCATGAGACAGTCGCCCATGAGCAGTTCATTGAGGTCGGTAGCTGTCTTCACGCGGCTCAGGTCCTGCGAGTACTCCTTGAGGAAGTCGGAGGAGCAGGAGCTTGCCGTGAGCAGCAGTGCAGTGACAAAAAAGATATATATATGTTTAATGTGCATGACTTCGCTATTGTTAGAATTGAATGTTCATACCGAATGAGAAGCTCGGACGGTCGGAGAGCTGGATGGTCGTGAAGCCACCCTGCGTCGGAGTCTGGCCTTTCAGCGCCGGATCACAGACAGTGAAGAGATTGTAAGCCGAGAGCGTGAAGGCAAGACGCTGCAGACTGATACGGTCAAGGAGCTTGTCGGGCAACTCATAGGTCAGCGAGAGACTCTGCAACTTCAGGTAGTTGGCATTCACCACACGGATGTCGGAATAGTCGTACATCTCCCAGTAGTTGTCACCGATGGTGTTTATCTCCGAGGCGGAACTGCTGTTTGTCCATACACGACTGTATTTATAATAAGCTGATGAACTTTCACTGATGATTGCCGGAAGGCTCGTCGTCTTCTCGTCACCGGGCTTGCGCCAGCGGTTCATGTAGTCGCGACTGTAGTTCTTCTCCGAATAGATATTCGAGCCGTAGCCGCCCGTGGCCTTCGAGCCGTACATGGCGAAGAGACGGGTCTTGGCACCGAGACTGTAGCCGAAGACGACAGAGGCGTGCCACTGACGGTAACGGAACGTGTTAGTCAAACTGCCCTGGATATCGGCGTCACGCTTGCCGGAAGCAGAGAGGACCGTGGTGTAAGTGTCATACTTGCTCAGTCCGCGTAGCGCCTCCTCGTTGTTGTAATAGTCGTCGATAAGCGGGCCGCCGTCGACAGGGCTTAATCCGAGGAAGCGGTAGCTGTAGAACGTGTTGACAGCCTGTCCCTTGACAAGGGCTGTACCGTTGAGGAAGTCGGAGAGCTCGTAGGTCTGTGAAGCAGGCCGCGAGTCGAGCGAGTTGATAACTTTCGAGAATGAGGTACTGACGCTCCAGCGGAAGTCACGGGTGCGCAACGGCGTAGCGGTGATGTCGAAGCTATAACCTTTGTTCGTCACATCACCCCCATTGATGACATAGTTGCCCACACCATTGACGGTGCTCACGCGCTTGTTCATAAACGCGTCGGTGGTCTTCTTATAATAAGCACTCAGCTCCATCTCCAGACGATGATCGAAGAAACTCATGTCAAGGCCGAGATTGATGGAGTTGGTCTTCTCCCATTTAAGGTCGGGATTAGGATGAGAGTTCACTGTCGATGTGTTCTCATTATAATAAGGGTTGAGCGTCCCCTTTCTGATGGTCATCACTGGGCTTTCCGTATCGAGCATGTTCCCCTGGAAGCCATAGCTGGCCTTGGCGGTGATGTAGTTGACCCACTTGGCATGAATCCATTGGCCCACATCGTAGCTGCCGGAGAACGACCAGATAGGGAGGAAGCGCTCGTTGGAGCGGTCGCCGAACTTGTTGCTGCCATCGATGCGGCCGTTGAGGTTCACGCGCCACAGCTGTCTGTAGGCGTAGGTGACGGAGAGATAGGTTGAGAGCGTGTTGTTCAGGTCGTCGGCGATGACGGGTACATTACCCATCGCCCACGCGGCATAAGAGGTATAGATCGTCGGATCGATGTCGCTCACGAAGGTCTCACCGCGGTCGCGGAAATAGCCGCGCTGGGTCGTGGCGTAACTGCGGTACTTACTGCTGTTAGCCTCCACGCCGAAGGTAGCGTCGATGTTGTGCTGGTCTTCACTGCCGAAGAACCTGTTGGCATCGAGCTGGAAGCGGGCCGTATAACTGCGGTTGGTGACAGATGTGTGGTTCAGTTCGCCACCCACTGGACAGGTCGACTCTGAAGGATAGTCGATGGCAGCACCGTAATCAGCATCCCGGAGGGCAGCGATATGCCACGTGCGCTCGCCCCACCAGTTCTCGAGCTCGGTGTTGGAGTTGGTCACCGAGAGGATGGCGTTGGCCGAGAGCCAGTCGGTGAAGGTGAAGCGCAGGTTCGTGGTGAACGTCATTGAGTTCATCTTCTGGTGGTTGTAACTGTTGGCTAACTCGTTAAGAATATTATAGTTGTACCGGCTGCCGTCGCTCTGCATACGTTTGTAATAGTAATACTCGCCATTGTCTGTGTAGGCAGGGAGCGTGCGTGTCGTGGTGTAAGCATAGTTGAGCGGCGCTATCTCGGCCTGATAATAGCTACGGCGCTGATGGTAGCCGTTGAGGGTGAACGAGGTGGTGAGGAGTTTAGAGAAAGTGTTGTCGAGGTTCAATGACCATGTGTAGCGCTCGTTGGCGTTGGCCTTGATGACGTCTTCCTCATTGTCGTAGCCCATGGAGGCGTAGTAGCGCGACTTCTTCGAGCCGCCGCTGACGCTGGCAGTATGCTGCGTGCTGAGGGCATCGTGGCAGAGCAGCCTGAACCAGTCGGTGTTGCGGGTCTCGTCACTGGCCACACGCTGCTGGAACTCATCGTATGTGATGGCCCCGTTGTAGAGGTCCTGCACATCTTTCTCATAGCCTACCGTCGTCATGCGGTAAGGGAACTGGTAGTGGTCCTGCATGAGCTCGCGCGAGAACTCCACGCGCTCCTTCGAGTTCATGACATCGACGGAATGGTCGGTGTAGCGTGGGCGCCGCTTGTAGTTCATCGAGAAGTTATAACTCACGACGGGCTTGCCTTCATAGCCACGCTTCGTCGTGACGACAATGACGCCGTTGGCGGCCTTCGTGCCATAGATAGCTGTGGCGGCGGCATCCTTCAGCACGTCGATACGCTCGATGTCCTGCGGATTGATGCCGGCGATGGCGTTACCGATACGGTTGATATAGTCGGGGTCGTTGAGTTCCTCAGGAGAAATCTCTACAGGGTCTTTCACGACAATACCGTCGACGACCCACAACGGCTCACGGTTGCCGATCAGCGTGGAGGTGCCGCGGATACGTATCTTCGGCGCCACGCCCACCTCGAAAGAGTTGTTGTTGACCATAAGATCAGGGACCTTTCCCTCCAGCATCTGGTCGAGGGAACTCATGTCGGCACGCTCAAGATCCTTCATCTTCGCCGTGGATACAGCCGAGGTCAGGGAGCGCTTGTTGAGCACCTGATAACCCGTGACGACGACCTCGTCGAGATTCTTATTGTCATCGTGCAGGATAATCTTCACGGGATGGCCGGCAAGTATCGTTCTTGTCACACCATTGAAGCCGAGATAGCTCACATCTACCGTGAGACGCTCGTCTTCGGTAAATATCTGGAAGTTACCATTGGCATCAGTCGTAGTTCCTGTTCCTGTACCTTTAATCTTAATGGTCGCCCACTGCAACGGCTCGCCATTCGCATCGACGACGGTGCCGCTGACGGCGCGTCGCTGCGGTGTCACCCTGCGTGTGCTATTGCTATACTTGAGCACGACGGTCTTGCCGCTGATCTCATAGGCAAGGCCACAATGGTCGTGAAGCACACAGTCGAACAGTGCTCCCGGCGACATGTCCGTGCACTGGCACGTCACGTCGGGCACGCCGTCGAGCACCTGTCTCTGGTACACGAAGTCGTACCCCGTGCGTTGCTGCAAGTCCTTGATGACCTGCTCCACGGGCTCCGCATGGTAGCTCACGCTGTAGCGCTGCGCCGCCGCTGCCAGCGGCAGGGCGAGAAACACAACGGCAAGCAGAAGAAAATGTCTCAGTCGTCTTCTCTCTCTCATGTAATCAACACTTATAATCAACTCTTTAATGGTCGTTCCTCTTTGGTGCCCGGCTCCTTTTCTCCTCACTCCTCATCTGATATATCTCCACCTGTCTGCCTTTGACGCTGAACCTGATGCCACCACTCATCTCGAGGATGTGGAGCACATCCTGAAAGTTGCCATAGCGCGGCACACTGCCCATAAACACCGTGGAGGCGACCTGCGGGTTGCTGAAATGGTAGCGGAAGTCGTACCAGCGGCCCAGCGACGCCATGATCTGCCCGAGAGTCTGGTTCTCGAAGACAAAGCGCCCACGTGTCCAGCTGCTCACCACCTCGATATTGGCAGGCTGGAGCGTTGCCGTGCCGTTGTGCTTGTCATATTCAGCTTGGTCACCAGGCTTGAGTATCAGCTCGCCGCCTTTGCTATCCATCGGCTTCAAGGCGATGCTGCCACGAATGAGCGTCGTCACGACTTTGTCAGCAGAATAAGCATTGACATTAAACTCGGTGCCGAGAACCTTGACCTCCTGTCCTTCCGTCTCTACGATAAATGGGTGGCCGGCATCGTGTGTCACCTTAAAGTAAGCCTCCCCCATGGTCTTGACACGCCGCTCCCTGCTGTCGAACACAGCAGGGTACTCGATGCGCGAGCAAGCATTGAGACACACCTCCGTGCCGTCAGTCATCGTGAGCCGGTACTCACCGCCACGTGGCGTCTCAAGCACTATGTCGCCTTTATAGCCACTGCCCAAGGCACGACGGATAGCAGCCCTATTCATCTTTCTATTACTGCCCAGGCGTATCTTCCGGCCATCACTGAGCATGAGCATGGCATTCGTGGTGCCGGCTTTAATCTGCAGCTGACGCGCCTGCTCTGTCTTAGCCGACGCCACAGCTTTCCACTCGGACACATGGGAATAATATTCCCAACCGATCCAGCTTGCCAACGAGACAACAAAGACAAGCACGGCAGCCGCAGCCCATAGACGCAGCGGCCGAAGCTTAGAGCCGGTAGCAGAATGAGGATTTCCTTCCAACGCCTCACTTTCATGGATGCGGCGACGCATCTCCCCAAGCGCTGCTCTGGTATTAACTGCCTCACGTGCACGGACATCTTCCTTCACTGCCTCCAAAGAACATAGTTCCCGGAAAAGGCGGCGATGGCTTCCCTGTGCCTCTATCCAGCCATGAAGCTCCTCACGCTCTTTGTCACTCAGCTCGCCACAGAGATAGCAAACGATGAGCTGTGATATTCTTGTTTCCCTGGTCATAATCTTTCTTTAATATTCTCTTTAACGCAATGTATCGATAAAGGTACACTGAAATGGCGAATTTTATTCAAAAAAAGTTTCAATCTGAAAAGAAAATGCTAATTTTGCATGAATAGATGAGGATTTGTGCATAAAGAGCAACGCTTTTAGCATGAACAAGGGAAGTAGATACCAAGAAGCATACGAGCAGTTTCTGCAAGGCGAGATAGATCTTTTTTATAAAGAGGTCTACCCTACTCTCCTTGTCTTCACGCGTCGGCTACTCCCTGATACGCTCGTTTATCTTGCCGAGGACTGTGTGCAGGACTCCATCTTCAAGCTCTACCATCAGCGTGGCGAGATGTCCACACCTGAGCATGCCAAATCGTTCCTTTATATCTGCATCCACCATGCTGTCGTCTCTTATATCCGTAAGGACAACAGCCGGCAGCATTTCGTCAGTCAGGACAACGACAATTTCGAGGATGACTTCTCTGTGGAGATGATTCGACAGGAGACCATCGACGAACTCATGGGTGCCGTGGACCGGTTGCCCGACGACATGCGGCAGCTCTGTATGATGATTTTCCGTAAAGGACTGAAGACATCTGAGATTGCCAGACAGCTCAACATGACGGAGAGTGGGGTGAAGAAAAAGAAGCGGCGGCTGCTTGACCTCCTCAGGAAGTCGCTCTCACCGGAAGCACCTCTCTTCGCATTTTTTATCTGGTTCTTCCACTTTCCGGGTGGATAAGGTAGGTGATCATCCTACTCGACGGTCTCGTCTTTTAACCTCAATAACAGCAGACTGAGGTATTTATTATTCCTATAACCATACCCTTTCCTCTCTATACTTTATCCTGTTACTTGTTCCTTCTAACATTACATTGATAACTCTGCAATCATATCATGCCAGCATTCCTGTCCACTTGGCCATTAGTATATTCAGCCTGTCTGGGTTTGCGCATGCACCTATAGAGCGGGGTTCAAACATCGAATTTACTGATTTAGATAATTGCAGATATTTAATATTAACTCAAGAATTAGAGAATTTTATTATGTACACGCATAACATAATTGCTTATTCTCTAATTCTTGAGCTAAAATAATTCTTGAAATGAGAAATGAGAGCATTACTCCACGGCCTCGCGGATGCTGTCAATGATGAAGTCGAGGTCGTTGTCGGTGACCAGCGGTCCTGAAGGCAGGCAGAGGCCTCTCTTGAACATTCCTTCACTCACACCATTGACATAGGCTGGCGCATCACGATAGACAGGCTGGCGGTGCATGGGTTTCCACAACGGGCGTGACTCCACATTGCAGGCATCGAGCCACAGGCGCAGGCCCTCCACATTATCATTGGGCTGACAGTCTGTCGTGGCCTTCATGGCCTGATGGATGACACCGGCGGCACCACCCACCGCGCCTTTCACGGTGGTCTGGTAAGCCCGCTCCTGCCCCTTGATATGCACATGGGGATCGATGAGCACAGTGTTGAGCCAGTAGTTACTGCAGCTGTCGGGGCTCTGCTCGGCATGGAAAGTAAAGCCGTCCATGTGGCTGAAGGCCTCGGCATAGCGGCGGGCAAGATGACGGTGGTGGGCGATATGCTCATCAAGGACTGTCATCTGTCCACGGCCGATACCCGCACAGATATTCGACAGACGGTAGTTGTAACCGATGTGCTCGTGCTGGTAATAGGGATAGCCCTCGCGTGCCTGCGTGGCGTAGAACATAATGCGGTCGCGCGCCGCTGCATCTGGACAGATGAGCGCGCCACCACCCGAGGTGGTAATCATCTTGTTGCCATTAAAGGACAGCACGCCGTAATCGCCAAAGGTGCCGCACACACGGCCATGGTAACGTGAGCCCAGTCCCTCGGCGGCGTCCTCGATAAGAGGAATGCCGTATTTCCGGCAGACGGCTTGTATCTCCGCAATCTTCGCCGGCATGCCATAGAGATAGACCACGATGACGGCTTTGGGCTTGCGTCCGGTCTTACTGATACGGTCAGCGATAGCCTCATCAAGGAGTTGCGGGTCCATATTCCACGTCTCGCTCTCGGAATCGACAAAGACGGGGGTGGCACCCTGATAGGTCACGGGGTGCGACGAGGCACAGAAGGTGAAGCTCTGGCAGATGACCTCGTCACCGGCCTGCACGCCAAGTGTCACCAGCGCCAGGTGCACGGCCGAAGTGCCAGAGGCAAGCGCTACGACACGGCGTTCATGGCCGTCCTGCGGCGTGGGAGTGTTCACGAAATGCTCAAGGTCTTCCTCAAACCCGTTGACATTAGGTCCGAGAGGCACTACCCAGTTCTGGTCGAAGGCCTCCTGGATATACTTCATCTCATTGCCTGACATGTGCGCCAGGCAAAGAATGATACGATGATCAGATTTTTGCATATAATTTTATATTGATAAAATCACTACTGTGAGTAGATAAGTCCCAGTGCAGGGTGGCCCCCCGTGGGCCACCTATAATAATGTTCGACCGATGAATCAGCGGTTGGGACGGTGTCTGTGGTAGGGCACGGGGCCCTACCCTGCACTACACCACCTTCCAGCCATCAATGCAGCGCCGCTCTCTGTTGAAGTTCACGCCGACCTTGAACAGCCTGCGCCGGTCCATGGCGAAAGGCTGGGCATAACCCTTTTCTTCGATCTGCCGCAACGCCTCGTCGGCAGACTTGTCGTACTTGAACTCGAAGATGTAGATATAATCTTTCGTCTTGGCGATCATGTCGACACGGCCATCGGAGAGGGTGCGCTCCACCTCAACATAGAACCCCAACAGCAACGTGATGAGGTAGAAAGCATTCTGGAAATACTTCTCCGCATCGCCCACTATCTCATAACTCACGCCACTGAACAGCGTCGACATGCGACGCATGAAAGCATCCGGATTGCCCTTCTCCAATTCGTTTACGAAATGACCAATGAACATCGGTCCACCACCGCTCTCCACATGTGTATAGAAGGGAAGCAAGTAGTTGGCCCACCCCTCCTCAACCTCCTCGTTGGGATAGCCGAGGATATACAGGCCGAAGCGCTTGTCATAGTCCTTCACCGTGAGGTAACCGCTCTGGTAGATGATAGGAATGGGACTCACACTCAGGGAGTCGATGGAGTTGAGAAAGTCGGCTGACACCTGCTGCTCCGTCAAGTCAGGAAGATAGAAGTCATCACGCTTGAGCAAATCGACCAAGAAGGACGGAGTGCCCGTCTCAAACCAATAGCTGCCAAAACGATTCTTGGCCAATGTAGAGAGTAGAGAGAAAGGGTTATAGACGCCATCACCCTCCTCTAAAAAATGGTATCCATCATAGCGTTTGCGTAACTTCTCACATGTCTTCGCAAACGAGAGGTGGTTGCTGGCAGCTAATTCACGGATACTCTCGGTGAAGTAAGTCATCATCTCCTTCTCCGTAATGCCACAGATGGTACCGTAACGCCAGTCCATCGATATATCCGTGAGGTTGTTCAGATCCGAGAACACACTCACCTTGCCGAATTTCGTCACACCGGTGAAGAATGCGAACTTGAAGTAGCGATCGCACGACTTCACTACGCCATAGAACGATTTCAGGATGATACGGTACTCTTCCTGCAGTCTCTCATTGCCGATGGTGGACAGCATGGGCTTGTCGTACTCATCCACAAGCAGCACGATACGCTTACCGCTTTTCTCTGCGGCCGCCTTGATGACATATTCAAAGCGCTGCCCAGCTTCACGAAGTCCTGGGCCATGTCCGTATTCCTCCTCAAGGGGAACAAGGAAGGCATTGATCTTGTCCAGCAGTGACTCCACCGTCTGGTATTGGCCTGTATTGAGATCAAGATGAAGCACGAGATAGGTGTTCCACTCCTGTTCCAACTGCTCTATCGACAGCCCATGGAACAGGTCCCTCCGTCCGGAGAAGTAAGCCTCCATCGTACTGATGAGTAGCGACTTACCGAAACGACGCGGACGGGAAAGAAAATAATATTTCCCCTCATCAGCAAGTTTATATATCAAACCCGTCTTATCAATATAAACATATCCGCCTTGACGGATATCTTCAAAGCTCTGTATTCCTTTACCCAGTTCTGGTCGAAGGCCTCCTGGATATACTTCATCTCATTGCCTGACATGTGCGCCAGGCAAAGAATGATACGATGATCAGATTTTTGCATATAATTTTATATTGATAAAATCACTACTGTGAGTAGATAAGTCCCAGTGCAGGGTGGCCCCCCGTGGGCCACCTATAATAATGTTCGACCGAT
>NZ_GL945017.1:2590951-2785285 GCF_000218235.1 Hallella multisaccharivorax DSM 17128
AGGAAAACCGTGAGTTTTTCCTTGCCGCTGTCATATACCCGACCGTTTTCTGCAACAGCACCGCACAACAGGATGTCGTCCCTGTGCAGGGTGGCCCCCCGTGGGCCACCTATAATAATGTGCGACCGATGAATCAGCGGTTGGGACGGTGTCTGTGGTAGGGCACGGGGCCCTACCCTGCACTACACCACCTTCCAGCCATCGATGCAGCGCCGCTCTCTGTTGAAGTTCACGCCGACCTTGAACAGCCTGCGCCGGTCCATGGCGAAAGGCTGGGCATAACCCTTTTCTTCGATCTGCCGCAACGCCTCGTCGGCAGACTTGTCGTACTTGAACTCGAAGATGTAGATATAATCTTTCGTCTTGGCGATCATGTCGACACGGCCATCGGAGAGGGTGCGCTCCACCTCAACATAGAACCCCAACAGCAACGTGATGAGGTAGAAAGCATTCTGGAAATACTTCTCCGCATCGCCCACTATCTCATAACTCACGCCACTGAACAGCGTCGACATGCGACGCATGAAAGCATCCGGATTGCCCTTCTCCAATTCGTTTACGAAATGACCAATGAACATCGGTCCACCACCGCCCTCCACATGTGTATAGAAGGGAAGCAAGTAGTTGGCCCACCCCTCCTCAACCTCCTCGTTGGGATAGCCGAGGATATACAGGCCGAAGCGCTTGTCATAGTCCTTCACCGTGAGGTAACCGCTCTGGTAGATGATAGGAATGGGACTCACACTCAGGGAGTCGATGGAGTTGAGAAAGTCGGCTGACACCTGCTGCTCCGTCAAGTCAGGAAGATAGAAGTCATCACGCTTGAGCAAATCGACCAAGAAGGACGGAGTGCCCGTCTCAAACCAATAGCTGCCGTACTCGCCTGCGTTGAACGTGGAGAGCACGGAGAATGGATTGTAAATACCTACTCCATTCTGACGAAAATGATAACCGTCGTAACGTTTCTTCAGATGGGCGCATGCCTCCTCGTAAGTCTCGTCGTGATCCTCACCCAACCTGCGGATACTCTCTTCGAAACAGCTCTTCAACTCTTCCTCCGTGATGCCGCAGATAGTCTGATAATACTGATTCATTGAGATATCAATGAGGTTGTTCAGATCCGAGAACACACTCACCTTGCCGAATTTCGTCACACCGGTGAAGAATGCGAACTTGAAGTAGCGATCGCACGACTTCACTACGCCGTAGAACGATTTCAGGATGATACGGTACTCTTCCTGCAGTCTCTCATTGCCGATGGTGGACAGCATGGGCTTGTCGTACTCATCCACAAGCAGCACGATACGCTTACCGCTTTTCTCTGCGGCCGCCTTGATGACATATTCAAAGCGCTGCCCAGCTTCACGAAGTCCTGGGCCATGTCCGTATTCCTCCTCAAGGGGAACAAGGAAGGCATTGATCTTGTCCAGCAGTGACTCCACCGTCTGGTATTGGCCTGTATTGAGATCAAGATGAAGCACGAGATAGGTGTTCCACTCCTGTTCCAACTGCTCTATCGACAGCCCATGGAACAGATCCCTCCGTCCGGAGAAGTAAGCCTCCATCGTACTGATGAGTAGCGACTTACCGAAACGACGCGGACGGGAAAGAAAATAATATTTCCCCTCATCAGCAAGTTTATATATCAAACCCGTCTTATCAATATAAACATATCCGCCTTGACGGATATCTTCAAAGCTCTGTATTCCTATCGGATATTTCATAGCGCGGTATTTTTCGCAAAGATAAACAATAAAAACAACAGCGGCAAGGAAAACCGTGAGTTTTTCCTTGCCGCTGTCATATACCCGACCGTTTTCTGCAACAGCACCGCACAACAGGATGTCGTCCCTGTGCACGGTGGCCCCCCGTGGGCCACCTATAATAATGTGCGACCAATGAATCAGCGGTTGGGACATTGTCTGTGGTAGGGCACAGGGCCCTACCCTGCACTACACCGAAAAAAAACATTATATCAGCTGGCCACCATACAGCATCTTCCGACCTAAGACCGTACAGACAATCATCTGCAGATCCTTGAGGAAAGAGTAGTGATGGAGATAGTAGCGATTGATACGAATCTTGTCAGGATAAATAACGTTGTCGTTGTATTCCTCGATAGCTTGCATACCTTTCTCCTTGCCTATCTGCTCAAGGATATATTCCTCATCGCGGTATTTCAAGCTTGCGGGGCCAGTGATACCCGGTTTTAGCTTTAGTATCTCTCGGTCCTCGCCTCCCAGCACATCGGCATAACCCGGTACATCAGGGCGCGGTCCCACAAAGCTCATGTCGCCCTTGAGCACATTCCATAGCTCTGGGAGTTCGTCGAGTTTATACCGTCTAAGCTTCTCGCCCAAAGGCGTAACTCGGTATTGCTCTGCTGCGGCGACAGTCTGCCGCTCCATGGGGACTGCTGACATCGACCGGAACTTATAGATGGTGAACAGCCTTCCGTACTGTCCCACCCGCTTCTGTCTGAAGATAACCGGCCCATCCGGCATCTGGGTCTTGATGAGGATCGCAACAACCAAAAGCACAGGACTCAGACAAACAAGGCCAATGAGAGAAACCGTGCGGTCAAAAATATACTTTAGCATCTTCATTCCAAGTCGTATTTCAGATTGCCACGGATGACACAGATTGTATCATTGTAAAATCTCTAAATAAAGATCATTATCTTTCAACTCTTTTATCACCTTACATCTGCTTGCCGCCATCGCACTCTTGTAAGAAGCCATATTCTCCCTTGATACCGTCTCGAAGATGCGCATACCAAGCCCAAAGCCGAGATGGTTCATCCATCGGTTCAATTGTGTACCCAGTCCACGGCCACGCCAACGGATGTCGACCATGCGACCACGGAAGCACTTACCCCAAAAGAAACTGCGAAGGAAGAAATAACCGATATAATCTTTTTGTCCGATCTCACCCGTGCTTTGAATCATGTAAGCTAAGAAAGCAGGATTGCGCTGTAACTGACGAATGCTCCGATTATCGAAGCCATGAGGGTGGAAGAAACGAAAAGCTTCCTCTGGCTGACGGGCAAAGAACGCAACGACATCCACCGTTGCACAGTCATGCAAAGGCACTATCGCATAAGGCAACTCTTTCCCCCAGTCAGCAGTGACGGCTCTTAGCCTATGTCCGTAGCGAATGGCAAACAACTGACCGTTGAGCCAGTCGGCACCATTCCAGACCAACGGAAGATGGTCGCGGAGGAAATGTGCAAGTTGATAAAGCATGATATTACTTGTTTGTTGACACAGGTTTCTTAAATTATGGAAGATCCATCCGTAACCATTTTACTATCGTCCCAGTGCAGGGTGGCCCCCTGTGGGCCACCTATAATAACGTTCGACCGATGAATCCCCCTGGTCGCAATGTTGTTTTCAGTGGTTGGGACATGATTTGTGGTAGGGCACTGGGCCCTACCCTGCACTGTAACCGGATGGCGGGGGGATGTCGTGGATGGCCGATGCAACCAAGATGGGGGAGTATGTCGAGCCGGATGGCCTCTCAGTGCAGGGTGGCCCCCTGTGGGCCACCTATAATAATGTTCGACCGATGAATCCCCCCTGTCGCAATGTTGTTTTCAGTGGTTGGGACATGATTTGTGGTAGGGCACTGGGCCCTACCCTGCACTGCTAATGCAACGATGCTGTACGATCAGCGGGTACGGCTCTTCACCCCTTTTGTGGAAGGGTTAGGGGAAAGACTATCATAGTATTCGAGCAACGCTTGCCACACATCACGTTGTTCATAGCGCTCATGGATCATCCGCGGTGCGTTATCGGCCATGCGCCTCACCTCGGCAGGATGGAGGACAAACCATTGCATGGCCTCCGTCAAGGCCAGCGTGATGTCGTGCAGGTGACCTTTCTTGTCAAGTGGCGAAGGGATAATTCTCCCATTAAGTCCATCTTTGATGATCTCATTTGATCCGTTGACATCCGTCACGATGGAGGCCAGTCCCATAGCTCCCGCTTCCATCGGCACATTGGGAAAGCCCTCGCGGTAAGAAGGAAAGACAAGGGCATCGGCCACTAAGAGGAGAGGCCGCACGTCATGCTTGAGCCCTACATACCTCACTGCTTCATCGTGGAGAAAGAACTGGCGCACGTCGTCGGGGATCGCATCGCCCTCCTCCATCTGGCCGACGAGAAGGAGACGAACGGAGCCCATAACTTCTTTACCAACCCCTATCTGCCCTTTCCGTCTTTCCACCTCACCTAAACGTCTTTCTGTCTCCTCAACAATTTGTTCTTTTTGTCTTTCTGTCTCCTCAACAATCTGTTCTTTCTGTCTTTCTGTCTCGTCCCCAATCTGTTCTTTCTGTCTTTCTGTCTCGTCCCCAATCTGTTCTTTCTGTCTTTCTGTCTCCTCAACAATTTGTCTTTCCGTCAAGTGCTTCATGGCCTGTGCCAGCTCCCTCATACCTTTATCGTTTGTCATTCTCCCGATAAAGACAAACACGAAGTCGTCGTCAGAGAAGCCCAGTTTCTGTCGCCACGACCGCCGCAGGTCATCGATATCCTCATCGGTGACCTTGTCATAGGGAGCCTGAATATAATCAGCAACGGTCTGTCGTCGGGAGAGATGCCGTGTATCCTTCCCATTGATATTACCGAAATGTAGCACGCGCAGCGGTTTTCGGGTGATATGGTCCGTCTTCAACGAGTGAAGCACACCGTTACCCTCAGGGATGACATTGGTGGCACAACAACAGGTGACACGCTCCATTGCCTTGAGCAGACCACGCATCAGACCGTGCACACCCTGATAGCGTAACCCCGTGACGGTATAGACGCGGTGGGGCACGCGTGCCGCCCATGCCGCCATCATTGCCAAGAGCGATCCCTTGGGCGTATTGGCATGCACACACCACGGACGCTCACGGCAGAAGAGGCGGTAGAGGTCCCGCAGTGACCGCAGGTCTTGGAGTGGACTTATCTCTCGCCGCATCGGCACGTTGACCACGCGGATGCCCTCGCGTTCCGCCACCTTGTTGAGCACGCCCGTGTCGGATGCCACGCCCACGACATCATAGTACTGGCTGAGGAAGCGCAACTGACCCTCCAACAGGCCCTCAAGACTGATGTCGGCCGTGGTGAGACGGATGAGTTTCTTCTTGTCCATTAATTTTTTATCGATTATTCCCATTA
Organism: Hallella multisaccharivorax DSM 17128; assembly: GCF_000218235.1. Classification (GTDB taxonomy): domain Bacteria; phylum Bacteroidota; class Bacteroidia; order Bacteroidales; family Bacteroidaceae; genus Prevotella; species Prevotella multisaccharivorax. Next base: position 2,596,117 of record NZ_GL945017.1, read on the forward strand.
TTCCGCTGTTTTCCACTCGCTGATGGTCCTTTCCGACGAAGAGAAGTTAATGTCTGGATGCCTACCGGATAATATACCATAGCGACAACTTCTTTCTGAAAATATCAAATCGGGCTGCGTAAGCAGAAGAAGCACCTACGCTACCGAAAACTGCCTATCTATGCAAAGATACCTATTCTATTCGGTATAACCCCTATCATGCACGCTTAAAATAGCCTAAAAACATCACGATAAACATGTTCGTACTGTTCCACTGTTCGTTGTATATCAAACCGTTGAGCCCGTTCCCAGCATCTGTCAGCCACCTGGCGGTAGAAATCGTTGTCGGCGGCGAGACGGGCGATGATGTCGGCCAGGGCCTTGTCGTCGCCTTCGGTGAACAGGATGCCGTAGCCCTCGGTCACTTCGCGCAGCCCGTTGACCCGCGAGGCGAGGAACGGCTTACCGACCGACATGCCCTCTACATTGCTCAGCGAGAGACCCTCCCAGTGGCTCGACATGCAGATGACATCAGAGCTCCGAAGGATGCGAGCCACATCGGTGCGCATGCCCCAGAACCGCACACGGGACACCACGCCTAACCTCTCGGCCAGAGCTCTCACCGTGTCCATGCGCACGCCGGAGCCCACCAGCCACAGCTTCACGTTATCGGGCAACAGCTTCAGGGCGCGTACCAGCGTGTCCTGGTCTTTCGCCTCACGGAATCCTGCCACCATAGTCACGATGAAATCACCATTTTGTCGGCAGGTCTCGGCTGGCGTCAGGGGCGCAGCATCGTGAAATGCATGCACATCGATTCCATTGTTGATAGTCGTGATGCGGTGATAGCACGATGAGCCCGGATCAAGCCACTTACCACCCATGTATTCCCGCAGCTTCTCCTCGGCAATCTTCGAGATGCAGATGATGTGATCGTAGCGCCCATACATCCAGCTCTCCACCGGCGCATACCACTTCCACTGGCGCTTGCGGTTGGACGTGTTGTGCTCCGTAGTGCAGAGCCCGACATGACAAAACAGCGAGGCAATGGCTACAAAGAGCTGGGGCGATGAGTTATGGGTATGCACAATATCGTAACGTCGCATGATAGGGACGAGTCTCAGCACGAGCAGGGGGTTATAGACGCTCCTGCCAAGGTCCCACACGCGGATACCCGGATTCTCACGGTGCAGCCGTACCATGAGCGGCGTGTCCTCACCGTCGAAGACACACACGTCGACCTCATGACCCATGGCCCGTAGACGCGGAATGAGATTCACCACGAGCGTCTCAGCGCCACCGGTACAGAGCGAAGTGATAACCTGAAGAATACGCATAATAACTGATTATTCAGTGCAGGGTGGCCCCCCGTGGGCCACCTAATATTATGTTCGACCGATTTATTACATCGGTTGGAGCATTGCTTGTGGTGTCCCACAGGGGGGGCACCCTGCACTTGTGGAGACGTCGTGTCTGTGCATCAGCCAGCCCAACGGACGCAGGCCATGCCACCACCACGCGATAGGCGGAATCACAGTGTCGGCACGACGGCAGTACCAGAAACGCCAATAGTTGACGGCCGCCTTAAACTTGACGAGAACCGGCACTCGGTATGCAGTAAGCTCTGTATAGGTCAGCATCGCGCCCCGCGGGCTGCCCATACGTGCACGGGTAATACCGGCCGAAAGCCCGTCCGTCTGATAGTCAGCAATATAGACCGGACGGTTGAAATAATGCAACTGGTATTGTTGGGCGATGCGAAACCACACTAACTGCTCGGGACAGAACCGCTCGCCCGCCGTCTCAGGGAAAGGAAAAGCGCGCAACACAGACGTGCGGAACACCTCTTTCAGATCACCAGTCACCTTCCATCGGTAACGGATCTCCATGGCGTTACAGTCGACAGACGCTTTAGGCAGCCCCGATCCGATCACCGTGAGCTCATGTCTGTCCACATCCAGTCCGGCGACCCCTGCCATCATAGGATAATCCCTTACCTGTCGCCATTCCTCTGCGATAATCTCCACGCTGTCAGGTGGCAACTCATCATCACTGTCCAGAATGAGGGTCAGTTCGCCATTGGCATACTGCACCCCGAGGTTCACCGCCGTATGCTTGCCACCATTCGGCTTGCGGATATACGTCAGTACAGGGGCCGGCGCTGTGCCCTCCTGCGGGAAATGCCCCCTCCTCATCTCTTCCAAACAGTCAGTGCAGGGTAGGCCCCTGTGGCCTACCTCTGGCAATGTTCCAATCGCTGAGAGATGGATCGAACATTGTTTGAGGATGGGCACGGGGCCCTCCTCTGCACTGAACAACTGCGGGGTGTTGTCCGTCGACCCATCGTCCACGACAATCCATTCAAAATCCTGGCAAGTCTGCCGACACAACGACGCATAGAGCCGTGGCAGCAACGAAGCTCGGTTGTAGGTAGGGGTAAGGATCGTTATCATTACGCAATAAAATTACTGGCGTATGTTAACTTTCAGTCTAAAAGGAATACGATACATCTTATCTTGACTATACCTCGTATCATATTCATATTGTTTGCATATTCTATCATTCGGTCTCACACCGTTCGTCAAAAAAGACTTATAAGGATTGACTAACGCTCCCCATGCTACCACAATACGGAAAAAGAGAGCAAAAGACACAATGACCAGTAATGGCCCAAAGGCCCTAAAAGACACCTTGTTTTCTGGAGAACCTATAGCCGAGAACAAACAGATGATACCTATAATATAATACCATGCCAGACGACCGCCGTTGTCGCTACGGATAAAGAAGACCAATGTCAGACAAAACATGAATGCCAAGTTCACCATCACCACTGTCGTACGGTCCTGATCGAAAGTGTCGTACAACCTGAAGAGGAAGAAAAGGAAGAATACAGCCTCTAACAGATATTCCACACGCATGGAGCCCATGGAACTGTAATCACTATGCACAACATTGGTCACGTCGCCATAGGTCTGGAAAAGGTAATTGGGAAGTGGTGTCAGGCCGATGAGGACCGTGACGATAACTACGATGAACAAAGTTCGCTTCTGGTAACGGTGGGCGGCAAAGAAATACATCGGGAAGAAGATGATGCCCGACTTATGAAGCGACATCGTGATAAGAGCAAGAGGAAGAAACTTCCAGAACTTCCGCTTGATGATATAAGGTATGGCCAGCCAAGCCACTGAGGCAGCAAGCACTTGACGCAGATACGTGAACGTAAAAAAGAACCACAGGCCAAGGAAAAGAATCAAGACAAAGGGATAGTTGACCGCATAACGCCGCAGGCTGACGAACAGGCAAGTGTAGGTGATGAGTGTAACAGCCAGGATAAAGATATAGCGGTTGGCCGTGAACCAGGAGAGGACAATGTTCAGTCCACCCCACCCAACTTCCACGGGCGAGATCATACGGAAGACACCGGACGCGGCATAGCTGCCACCCCATGTGGTGACATTAGCAAAGGAGTCGAAGATCTCCCCATAGATATAACGGTCGTAGCCGCCGAGCATATCACTCAACCCCACGAAGAGTGCCAGTCCGGCCATGAAGACCGCCAACACGCGGCTATCGTCGCCGGCTAAGCCGGAGAGGTACCACACAACGGGAATGATGAAAAGAAGAAGATATATCCACATAAATATTTATTTCTATCGTTAATCAGCTACAAAGTTACAGAAAAGCTCCGTATCCCACCGCTTGGTCACCAGAATAGTTTCCACGAATGGGGACAATCCCATGGTGTCCTGTGCAGGGTAGGCCCCTGTGGCCTACCTAAAAGGGTGTTCGATCGATGATTAAATCAAGGTTGGGGACAACATTTAAGGTTAGAACATTATTTATGGTGGCCCACGGGGGGCCACCCTGCACTATGGCAATGATCGCCGTTACCTGAATAGGCATTTGGCCACCGTGCGCCTCGAATGTGCCTTGAGCACTCGCCGGCGTCCCTCTTCCGCCATCTGCTCATAACGTGCCACATCTGCAGGAACATCGCGCAGCATGCCGACCGCCTCCGCCGCAGTGCTGAAAGACAGACAACTGCAACCGTGCTCCACGGCGATATTCTCCAAAGCAAAGGGTGTGCCCATCACTAACAGTCCATTGGCCATAGCGTCGAGGACCTTGCCTTTCGTGCCCGTGCCAATGGCGATAGGTGTGAGCTGAATATCATGCCGTTGCACCTCAGCAACATAGTCGGGCGCAAACGTGATGACAGTGACCTTCCAACCAGCTGCCCGCAGTACTTCGGCATGCCGCTCCCATCCACGTCCAAGGAAGGTGAGCTCAAAGTGCGCCGACAAGTCAGCAGCCGAGGCAAGGGCGGGGATGAGTGCATCGGCCGACTCACGCATATAATAGTTGTACTGCCCGGCAATGAGCAGGCGGATGGGCGTATGGAAATGACGTTCCTCCTGCGGTACAATCTCATAGTGGGGATGACGCAGAAACCGAGCATCAATGCCGGGGCTCTCCTCACGCAGGAAAGCCGCGTCAGCATCTCCTACAAGATGATACCAGATACCCGTTGTTGGAAAACCACGTTCCAACCGACGGAACTTACGGTACATCACCACACAGCGGAGGTACGCCTTCCAGTGATCTGCCACAAAACGACGGCCAAGCATCCGATAATAGTAAAGCCCCTCTGAGTCAGGGAAGGTATGCATGCGGGGATAATCCTGCAACTGTCGGTCCACCTCAATAAGCTCCTCTCCATAGACCCACACTCTGTCTGGCGCAAAGGCTCTAATGGCAATCAATGCGTCACGGTCCGCATGCAGATAACTGTGGATAGGCTTGGGGAAGAACACGCGCAGAAAGAGCAGATGCCAGCGGAAGAGCATGTTCCACCAATACGGTCTCGCAATAACATGGATCTTTACCCCGAGCTCTTGCTCCGTGATCCTGATCTTTTCCTGTGGTAACTCATTGTTGTTGAACGACCATATCTCCACCTCCACACCTTCCGGACGGTGGATAAGCAGGTGATAGGGCAGTGCCGAAGTGCCCTTAAAGTTTTCTTTCCACGGTGTCATCACCGTGACCATCGCTATCTTCATCTTTATGCTTCCCAGTGCAGGGTAGCCCCCCGTGGGCTACCTAAAATAATGCTCGACCTATTCGTCTATCATCGGTTAAGGCATCCTTTGTGGTAGGGCACAGGGCCCTACCCTGCACTCCTCTTGTCATCACAGTGCAGGGTAGCCCCCCGTGGGCTACCCAAAATAATGCTCGACAGCTTTCCCCAACAGTTGGAGTATTCCCCGAGGAAGGCCAGCGGACCGGCTATGTCTTGAAGATATCAGAGTGAGTTCCTGTATCAGTTAATATCAAGATAAGATCAATATCATCTTGTTTCCACAACAAAAGCCAATCCGGATCTAAATGGCACTCCCAAATATCCTTAAAAGTACCTCTAAGCAGATGAGGCTTGAATTCCTTAGGCAATTTGCCTTCTTCTGCCAGGAAGGTTATAACCTTCGTGAACAACTCAATGCTCTTACCTCGCCTAACTGCAAGCTTGAATGATTTTTTGAACTGAGTCGTACGCCTAATCCTATATTTCATGCCTGCAAATCCTCCATGAAATCACTGATATTATCAAATTCTTTTGATAATCCTTTACCGGACTCCATATCAGTAATGACTCGTATTGACTTGTCATTCAAATGCTTTCCAGACTCTTCATCATACATGGTCACAGAGGGGACTTCTTTCATGGACTGAACACTGACGACACCTGCTATAGACTTGAGAATTTTCTTAAGGCTTGGTATCAGACTGTCATTTTCTATATTAACAACCAACTGGGTCATATTTTTTATCTTTTCTTTGTTGCAAAAATAAGTAATTTATAGTTTACTTCCAAATATTTCTATGCTTTCCTGACCTTAACTTCATTTTTTACAGTGAATCTTCACGATCCCTCCATGACTCGTTAGGATCGAAAACTCATTTTGCCAATGTTCTTCCCCAGTGCAGGGTAGCCCCCTGTGGGCTACCTAAAATAATGCTCAACCTATTCGTTTATCATCTGTTAGGACATCTCCTGTGGTAGGGCACTGGGCCCTACCCTGCACTCCTCTTGTCATCACAGTGCAGGGTAGCCCCCCGTGGGCTACCTAAAATAATGCTCGACCTATTCGTTTATCATCTATTAGGTAGGGTGTCAAGTTTGTGTTCATAATACTATCCAATTTTTCGGGTGAGATCTTTTCTCTCCTGAGTCGGATTCCCATATAAATTGAAACCGGCCCATTCGTCCAAATCTTTATAGTGGACATTCTCCATGGCTGCAATAAAATCAAATGACTCTCTTCGCTTTTCCGAGATGAAGCTTATTGCCAATGGTAAGATCAGCGCATGCTTGGTCACTCCGCAGAGTTTATCTGGAGACTTCATCGCCTTGAAGACCCCGAAACAAGATTCTATAATATCTGATGAGATAATGTGTACATCCGTTTCCGATTGAAGCAGTCTGCATTCCTCTTGAAGATATACAAACATGTCAATGCCGACATTCCTCATCCTTTTAGTGCCGTCCTTTGGGGTGATTAGGTCTACGGTTATCCGCCAAATGAGGAACCTTGCCAACTCTTTGCTCAGTCCGTCATTCTTGCATCTCATTTCAACATATTCCATGCATTTTCGGATGCTGTTTAGCTCTTCTATAAGGTCTTTATTATCCAGCATAAAGCGTGCAGCTTCCTTCTGCTCATCCGTGAGCCGGTCATATCCATCGAGAAGTTTGTGCGCCCACTTCACCCAAATGAATGTATTCATGAATCTGGCTATTGCCCGTTGTTTGGGAGGCAGTACTATTGCCTTGTCCGTTAACTGGTAAGTGAGACGTTTTTTCTCCATAACTGTTGTAAATTCCTTGAAATCAGCGGAGTCCGAGAAATACTTATTTAATATAGTGCCAAAAGTGTGACTGATATCTCTGTGATGTGGAATTCCTGCATCCCGGCAGGCGTTACATAGATTGTATCCGTTGTCAGAAATTGAATACAATGGTTTCCTGCCTATGCTTTTCGAAGTCTTTTCCATCTCGGCTTTCACACTATCCCCTGTCCACGACGGACTGACACTCATTCCGACGATGTCCACGTCAGAGTGGGATAATGGCTTTCCTGTCCTATCAGCCGGAACGGCTAATTGAAGCAGCAACTTTTGCTTGCCCACAGAAATACTCTCATCCGTGATGGTGATGTATTCTTGGTCTATGAATTGATCCTTGACTTTTGTATGCATATCCAGCCCTGCCTTTTCGCACCAATCTTCTATGACTTGATTGCATGGAATGCTGTCAAACAGTTCTCCCTTAAAGCACTCGTTGAGGATCTCCAGTATTATAACTATAGATCGTGAGCCACAGATTGGCAAGCGAGATCTCAGAAGAACCGCAAGTTTAATCACGAGTTCGTTATACTTGTATCCCCAAGCAGTTCGGAAAGTAATCTGCTTTGTTCCTCTGTCAGTCTTATTGTCCTCTCTTTTTTTTTATTCTTCTCCGACTTAAGGCTTCTTAGCTCAGATCTGGTCGATTTCAATTCCTCCTTCTTCTTCGCTAAGTCGTAATTAGCCTTGTCAAGCTCGCGTTTCAGTTTGGCGATCTCTTTATCTTTTCCGCTTTTTCTTACAGTCATATCTTTACAGTTGTATATCTTATTTACACTGTAAAGGTACTGATTCCCAATGAAATAAGCGAGAATATAAAGTTAATATATATTTACTTATTGGTAATATATTATAATGCATAAAGAGCTATAAATTAGACCCTTAAAGTGGCTACAAAGTTATACACAAACTTGACACTCTATCTATTAGGACATCCACTGTAGTAGAATCATCCTTGTCCACGCTAAACTTTTCTTCCGTTATTCTTTTCTAAGACAACGAATCCGGTAGTTGACGAACCGACGAAGCAGTTCCAGAAAGCCCACGACCTTCAGGCATAGCCGATTCTTGCTGTACAGGACTATGCGCTCTTTTATACTGAGTCTGTAATGGCTTTCCCTGACCTCACGCGTCAAGGTCACAAGATAGTCATCGCGCTTGTCAGCTACCGTAGCCGGAGCAGTATAGGCAATGGGAAACAAGCCGTTGAGCTTCAGCCCAACAATCTGCGGGAGATAGCGGGACTGCTCTTCTTTGGGAATAGAGTCATACAGTGCACGGTAGAATGCGGCTTCATGCACCAGTGAGCTGCTCTTCGTATGCGAGACGCTCGCCGTGTTGCGGCGAAAATGATAGATACGTTTATAGAGAAAACGGGGCGGGACCTTGGTCTTGAAGATGAGCCGGATATTCATAATCATATCTTCCTCACCGTCTATCTCGCGAGGGAAATCAAAGACATCATCCGTCAACAAGCTCCGGCGATAGAGTTTTGCCCAAGGCATAGGAGGAATGCCATATCCGGAAATCTGCGCACGGCGGCAGTCTTCTATCGTAGCATCTTCCGGCAACCGCGTCTCGGGCAGCACTGTGAAGCCCACGACCATATCTGTATCCCTCCCCCCAAGGGCATAAAGCTTTTCAAGGGCATCCGGTTCCATCGTGTCATCATCGTCTGAGAAGGTCACCCATTCCGCGCGCGCTTCTCTCACGCCACGCAAGCGGGTGCGATTGATGCCCTCATTCTGTTTATGTATGACACGGATACGATTATCCCGCCGAGCATACTCGTCACAGATGTCACCCGAGTGGTCAGGACTGCCATCATCCAAGACAATCAACTCAAAATCCCGAAAGGACTGCGCCAGAATACTGTCCAGACATGCTCCGAGATACTCCTCGCCCTTAAACACAGGTACGATTACCGATATTTTAGGTATCTTCATTCTCTATTTCTTATTCCAATCCTTGTTCCACTGCCTCCATATCAGCCTTCCGGGCTCCTTGTGCGAGATAACTTTTGCAGGATTGCCCGCAACCGTCAATCCCGGCTCCACATCCTTTACCACTACAGCACCGGCACCAATAGTGACACCGTCCCCGATTGTCACATCCTCAACGATACATACATTGGGACCAATATAAACATTATTGCCTATATGGGCTGCATGGCAAAAAGAGCTCCCGATAGTGCTGAACTGAAAGAGATCCACATTATCACCTATCACTGCCGAACTGTTGACAACAACAGGACCACCATGAACAATCCTCATCCCATATCCAATCCGGCAATCGCGTTGTATAGCGATGTGATGTAACTGACCTAAAAACAGGTATAACAACCGTGCCATCGTTCCCACTATCACATTCCTACATTTAGCGAGCCGGAACCAGAAAAGAAAGCGAAAACCTATATCCTGGATACCTGCCAAGAACATTCTTAGCAAGCAATCGTCACGGCGTCCTGTGATACGGTAATAGTCGCTGCGGATATAATCCACGCATGCCTGAAAAGACATCTGTCGCATAGTCGTCTTCTTTTGTCATTCACGCATATAGCCAAGAGCAGTTGAGCAAGTAGCTTATCAGATCTTTTTTCCAACTGCCCAATCGATGTGGCAACGGGAATAACCCTCTCTCTTTCATTCTCTGAATTACCCCTTTGTTGATACCCGCTGATTTCCATTGCCGCCGGTTTCCCCATAAATTATAGGCCATACCAAAATGAATGGCTCGCACACGATCATCTATGACTGCTGACAGCTGTGGATCGGAAGATCTGAAGTTATCGGACAGTTTGCGGAAAGATTCAATGATCACACAGTCATCACTTAGATATTTAATTTTCTTTTGTGGATCCAGTGATTTACTCGTTGATCCGAAATGGTAGAGATAGACATACGGGGCAAGATTTGTGAAGACCACTCTATTGGCATAAGCCATCAACCGGTACGAAAGTTCCACGTCCTGATGTGTGATTCCAACATGAAAGAAAAGATCCTTGTCCATCATCAACCCTCTCCGTACCACGAGTGCACAAACGGAAGAGGGATTGTACCCCTGCAAGACAGCATCCCTGCCAGAAATAGCCTTATCATGCGCCATGCTTGGCTGTTCACAGCTCTTGCATAGAAGCGTGCCATCCTCAGCCGTATCTTGTAACTGAACGGCAAGGATATCTATATCGGGATAAGCTTTCAACAAAAAGGGGACGCGTGCTGCCTCATCGTTGACCTTATCATCAGCATCCACACACCAAACATATTCACCATGACATTGACAGATACCAAAATTTCGGGCAGTAGACTGTCCTTGATTCTCCTGCGTAAGATAGGTGATATGGTCGTACCTTGCTGCGTAGTCCTGCACGATCTCAGGACCCTTGTCCGTGCTACCATCATTCACAACAATCATCTCGTAGGTATCACGCTGTAGCCCCGATGAAAGGATAGAGTCCAAACAAGCACCGATATACTTTTCTGCATTATACATCGGAATAATAACAGACAGTTGATATTTATAGTCTTGCATCAACTTCCTCTCTCTTTACAACACCTTTCACATCATAGACCACACCTATTGACCTGTCTGTCAAAAAATCCCGTTTGTCATAAGGTTCAAACTCATGATGGGCAACAGCAAGAATAACCGCATCAAAATGTCCTTTTAATTCATCAAGGCTCATGTCTGTCAGCTGGATACCATACTCTTTCTCAACTCGGTCATGGTTAGCCCATGGATCATAAACCGTAATATTGTCAGTATACTCTTTGAGTGTAGCGTAAATATCCACTACTTTCGTGTTTCTGATGTCAGGACAATTTTCCTTAAAAGTGATGCCAAGAATCAGAATATTGGCATTTTTTACGAGTACTCCTTTTTTGTTCATCATCCTGATAGTCTGATCAGCCACATAAGCTCCCATACCATCGTTCAGCCGGCGAGCTGCAAACATCACACGAGGCAAAACACCATAAACTTGAGCCTTCTCAATGAGATAATAGGGATCAACACTGATGCAGTGTCCACCAACCAAACCAGGACTCAGTTTAATGAAGTTCCACTTACTGGAAGCTGCGTCAATGACATCGTGGGTATCTATGCCCATGGCATTGAAAATTTTTGCCAACTCGTTCATAAAGGCAATGTTGACATCACGCTGCGAGTTCTCAATGATTTTCGAGGCCTCTGCCACCTTGATTGATGAGGCCTTGTAAGTGCCATTAATAAGAACAGTGTTGTAAACTTCATCAACCAAATCAGCAACCTCAGGTGTAGAGCCCGAGGTCACCTTTCTGATCTTCTCCACCGTGTGGAGCTTGTCACCGGGGTTAATGCGCTCAGGAGAATAACCGGCAAAGAAATCTTTATTGAAGACAAGACCTGAGACACGCTCAACTACAGGAAGACACTCTTCCTCTGTGACGCCAGGATAAACTGTGGATTCATAAACGACAATATCACTCTTTGAAATGACCTTACCGACTGTTTCCGATGCGCCCCAAAGAGGACGAAGGTCCGGCTGATTATTTGCATCCACAGGTGTGGGCACAGCGACTACATAGAAATTGGCATCCCTGATATCTTCAAGATTCGATGAACACTTAAATCCAAATTTGTCAATAGCATCACGCAACAGTTCATCGCTAACTTCAAGCGTATTATCATGACCTTCCATAAGTGCATCTACGCGAACCTTATTTAAGTCATATCCAACCGTTTGAAATTTAGTTGAAAAAAGACGGGCTAATGGAAGCCCAACATATCCTAAGCCGATAACGGCTATTTTAACATCTTGGATATTCATAGTTTTAATTTTTATCGAATAATTTATCAATACTGTACTTTAGCATATTATTTTTCTTGGCAAAAGATCCTCCTTTCCACAAGCTGATTAATGTGGGTACAAATCCGACATTATGATTAATCTTTATTGATCGAGCAAACCAGATATAATAAAAGATAAAGAGATATGGATGATATATTCTTTCCAAAACACCTCGTGCGAATACGACTCTAGGTGATCCGCCATTTCTAACGCCCGTAGAAAGATGATCATGACTGAAAACTTTTATAGGAAGATATAAACAGTTTAAATTATTATACAAACAATCCAATATGAACAGATCATCCTCTCCAGCACCAGAAAATTCTGATCCTAAGCCCATTAATTCATTGTATTTAATAGAACCTTGGATTTTCTTCCTTCGAAATGAAATCTCTGCTGAAGAAATAGAATATTTTTTTGGTTTCTTTCTTAAATTAAACGCTTTATCTGGATATTGTTTTCCCCATATTCCTTGATAACAAATCAAATCAACTTCTGGGTGCTGTTCATAATAATTTAGAAGCTCTGTGACTTTGTCTAAATCATACCGCAGATCATCATCAGCTATAATACAAATATCATTTGTAGAGTATCTTATAGCATTATTACGATTTTTACTTAAACCACGACCACAAAGTTGAATAACTTTAACATCAGGTCTATTAAGTGAAGATGGAATAATATATTCTTTGCTATCACTTCTTTGCCATGATACAATATATCGAATATTTTTATTCTCTGGAAGCAAAACACTTGTAACATTTTGAATACCAGAGTCAATCGTACAGATCAAAATATCAGCTTTCATTCTTCACCTATGCAATCTAAACTCTTTTATCCATTTTTTATTCCACAGGAGTACTTTTAATATTATAACGATAATGTTATAAAGCCTCCATTTATGTGGTGACTCTCCTATTGAAACAAACAGTTTATAATAATCATCAGAAATACCAAAGAACTTATACACCTCATCTAAAATAATAGATGGGATCATCTTATGAAGTTCTTGATCATGTTCTTGTTTCACAAGAGAGAGGTTGGACATACTTGCACCAGAGTTGTCAAAATTGGAAATTATTAAATGAATCCTCTGAAAGGATACACCATTAAGAATCAATTCTTGGAAAAAAAACTTCCAATCTGACACAAGCTTCAAATTCTCATCGTATGGATTATTCCTTAACAGAGAAGTTCTAATAAACGCAGCTTGATGCGCAATTGTATGAGTAAGAAAATTAGAGAATGACACATTCTCTACATACTCATCTGGGATACCATCTCTACAGATAGTACCACATACGATATCTGCTGAAGGATTTGTTGAAAAGACTTCTGCTAAAACATTTGCACGAAACAATGTGTCTGCAGAATTAAGAAATAAACAGTATTCTCCCTTTGCTACTCTCACACCTTTATTCATTGCATTATAAATACCGTTATCTCGTTCGCTTACCCAATAATCGATCCGATCCTTGTATTTCTTAATTAATTCTACACTACCATCTGTAGATCCCCCATCAATAATGATATATTCAAAATCAGAAAAAGATTGCTCCAACACACTATGGATAGTCTTGGATAAGCCTCCCTTATTATTAAAATTAATTGTTATTATGGATAATTTCATTTTGAGAACTTTTTAGTAATCAATCCTACCACCCGATGCACCAAGTCTCTCGTTCCCTGAGTAGAAGCATAGAGCATAGTAATATACACAACGATGAACATGGGAACCGTTATGACTCCTTTCAATGTCCACTTTAAAAAAGAAGTGCTGGCATCTATCGGAATAACATTGAACAGCATTGTAGACAAGGATATGGCAAGTACAAAAGTAAGATAATATCTGATCTCCTGCATCCAGTAAGCGGACATCTTTCTTCGGAAACCAACCTTGAAGAGATAGTATGGTTTCCAGACAATAATAATGATAAACGTACTTACTATCTTACCTAACAAAATTCCCGCGATACCTAAGAAAGGGGCTGTAGAAAGCGTCACGCCAACATTCAAGATCAGCTCTGCCCAGGCAGACCAAGTATCTGCGTAATGGCCAAAAGCGGTATTGAACATGTCTACAGCTCCACGCGTCTGAGAGATGAACACGGTGACCAACAATAAGATGAGAATGGTATGATCCATAACATACTGCTTGCCCAACCACAACATGATGAAAGGCTCTATGAGGTTGTACACAGAGAAAATAAGAAAACCAGCAATAAAGAAACGAAGGGACACGATTTCCCAAAACACCTCCTGTGATCTTCTGTTGTTTCCCTCCGCCACAAGATTTCCTACTCCCGCCGTGAAGCTGCCCAAAGCAGATTCAAACATTGAAGAGACTCGTGTTATCACTAAGGTATAATTGCCATAATAAGCTACCATCTTTAAAGAGACAAAAGCAAAGATCAAGATTTGATCACTCTGGTTCAACAGGAAATCCTTGATTTTATGCACAAACACTTGCTTGGTGAAGCTTATCAGGTACCGGTACTGCGAGAACACCTTCTTACCTTCAGCCACCGAGGCATGCAGCCATGGATAGGTCTGTCGTATCTTATAGTTAAGAACTACACACCCTAAAAAGGAAAATAAGAGCTCCAAGACAATCCATACATAGTAGTTCCCCCATTTGTAGGCAAAAAACATTTGAAGTAAGGTCTTGACAACACCAGCCCCTTGCAGATAGACAGAGACAACATATCCTTTTTGATCTGCCGTTAACAGGATCTGGCGATAGTTGATGAAATAACCTAATAAAGACGAGCTTAAAATGCAAAAGAACGCAAAGTAAATCAGACTGAAGTCAAATATTGTCTTCTTGAAAATAAAGGGAATGAACAGACTCAGAGCACAGCCTGCTATCAAAATCAATATTCCTATTCTCCTGTATAGATAACCAAAAACAGAAACAAGCTCTTCTATCTTCTTCCTGTTACCCTGTTCAATGGGCCTATAAAGATTATAGGCAACAGCTGTTCCCACGCCCATTTCTGCCAGACTTAGGAAACCGAGGATATTGGAGAGCGTACCGCCCAAGCCCATGAAGTCTGCGCCAAGACTATCTAAAAAGATCTTTCGTGAAAAGAAAGAGAGAACTATAAATAAAAGATAGTAGATCAGGCTAACCCTGGCATTCAGAAGACTTTTATATACGCGCGATTGTTGAGCCATGAATTTTCTACCCAATTAACTGATGAAACAGCATTATCCATCTTCCCATTATCTCATCAATGTTGAAACGCTGGATATTCACTCGGGCCTTTTTCCCCATTTCTTTTCTGACATCTGGATGCTCGATAAGATAATTGATTTTATCCACCATAGCCTTCGGGTTCTTATACTCTGTCACGAAACCATCTACACCTGATTGTATAATCTCTGAAGGATGTGATGTTTCTCTAACAATTCATGAATGTCCTTCATCATGTTCAGCAATACATGATGGACATCATCAATATATTTCGCAGAGTCGTTTGTACAGTTCATATATTAATTTATTGGATAGACGACGAAATATAACACCTATTGCCCGAACAATTTCATAGATCAATGTCATCCTACAATCTTTGTCATCCGAAACTACCACACCAACCTTGAACCATTTCTGGAAGCTTTCCTTTCTATCTCTTTGTCGGCCCTGTGCAGGGTGGCCCCCTGTGGGCCACCTAAAATAATGTTCGACCGATAAATCAATGGTTGGGTCATTGTCTGTGGTAGGGCACAGGGCCCTACCCTGCACTGCAAACGGATGGCGCAAACCGATGATGCAAACGGATGATGCAAACCATTAATATAACCCCGATGATGCAAACCAATGATGTAACTGGAGGCTTATATCCTGCGCAAACGGTCAAGACATCCACGAATATCATCAGCGACAGCGACATGGTCATCATTGATGAGGTCACGGTCCCACCGTTCGGGATTCAACGCAATATATCTCTGGATAAACTGAAACATCCGACCATTCCATACAATGTCATCCCAATAACTCGTCTGCCACAACTGCTTGTCAAAACGGGGCCAACCTAACTCTCGGACACCGTGAATATAGCGGTTTGTCGTCTTGCTCTTCAACTGCCATAACACGTCCGACAAGGAACAGCCACCATCATGAGACAGGTATACCAACGCATGAAAATGATTGGGCATAACCACCGCATCCATACATTCCACACCCGACATAGATTGTTCAAGATGTTGGTATTCATCCATCACCATCCGTCCGGCGTCATTAGATGCCATCTCTCCATTGACAACATTACCAAACAAACACCATCGACTGTGGGTAACGATCGTGATGAAGTACACGCCCTGCGATGAATAGTCAAAGTCGGCCCATCTCATCTGCTTGCGCTCCTGCCCGTATTGATGTTCGTACCTCATGATTGTTTAGCCCCCGTAATTAATGGTTAGGACGTTGTTTGTGGTAGGGTGCAGGGTGGCCCCCCGTGGGCCACCTAAAATAATGTTCGACCGATGAATCAATGGTTGGGTCATTGTTTGTGGTAGGGCACAGGGCCCTACCCTGCACTGCACTGCAACAGATGGGGAACAGGTACAACAATATTCCCCATGGAAAGCTCATGTCACTGATTATCAGTGATATGCGGATTCACACGGGCTTATTTCTCTTTGGCAAAGTTAATAAATAATTTATAGACCCACAACTTTTTCACTTAAAAATGATATATAAATGTACGATTGACCTCTCTCAGGACATGCAGACTGGTACCCTCTCCCATTCCTCCGTGCCTTGAGAACGACTGCCCTGAGAACGGGAAAGCACCGGAACTGCCTCGAGAACGACTGCCCTGAGAACGGGAAAGCACCGGAACTGCCTTGAGGACGACTGCCCTGAGAACGGGAAAGTACCTTTTCTGCCATTGACAGAAAAGGGACAAGACACTCACAACCGGAAGTCACCCGTGACCAGCTCATGGCGGTTGCGATGGCGTGTGGAATAGCTCACGTGGAGCCAGCGCGGCAGAGGCTCATGGAGGGGCTCAACGATGAGCTGGTCGAAGTCGAGACGGCGGATGAACTGCACGGGGGCGCGCCAGTCGTCGAAGGTGGAGAGCAGGATGTCGGCAGCTTCACCACAACAGTGCTGCGACCCGCCGGTGCCGCCCACGGCGTTGTTGACACGGCGCGAGCGGTAGCCCGACGTGATGTAGATGGCGCCGAAATGATGGCGCATCGGCTCAAGGATGTTCTCACAGAGCGCACGCAGGGCCTCAATGGCATCGGCTCCAGGCGTGTTGTCAAGGCCGCGGTCCACAGCCACGCCCGACCGCACGAACTCGATCAGCCGGAAATGCGGTGAGAGCCACGTCGTATGCGGGTCCGGACAGACGAAGGCAGAGGCCTTGACTGCGGATGCCGAAGCACTCGTCATGGATGGTGTCAACTGAATGTTAGTCTCCGGCAACTGCGCCGGCTTGAATACTTGATTTGTTGTCTGCATAGCTTTTTTTGTTTAATCATTCATGTGTTTCTCAATATCTCATCTTCAAGGCCTCCTTGACCCTCAGCTCCAGGGGCGGCTGCCGCATGACACGGTTGCGGATGCGGAAGACCGTGGTGGTCAACTGTCGGGGCGGATTCCACCCCACCGCTTTGAACACGCGCCGCCCCAGCGCCTCGCGCGAGAGCGTGCCACCACAGCCGTCGGTGAGCACGCGCTCCTCGGCCGCCGCCGCCACGAGCTCTACTAAACACCGTCGGCTGCCCACCCAGCTCACGCTGCCCGAAGGCCGCGACAACAGGTCGGACACCGTACGGGCCGCATCCCAGCATGATGTACCCGATGTCCCACGCCTTGGAGCCAGACTCTCAGAATAGTATGCTTCCATGGTCACACGCCCCCTCAGTTGAAGTAATACTTATAGTCTGCGCCGCGGAGCCGGGGCCACTGCATGGGCCGGTACCACATCAGACACAGCGTGTCGTAGGTG
The DNA here is from genome assembly GCF_000218235.1 of Hallella multisaccharivorax DSM 17128. Classification (GTDB taxonomy): domain Bacteria; phylum Bacteroidota; class Bacteroidia; order Bacteroidales; family Bacteroidaceae; genus Prevotella; species Prevotella multisaccharivorax. The sequence goes on from NZ_GL945017.1 coordinate 2,613,790, forward strand.
ACATGAGCCTCACGGCGCACCTTGGCGTAATAGTCCACCACCGAGACATGGCGGGCACGCCGACGGGACGCCACACTATAGATGTCGGCTGGCATCGGCACATGGAAGGCACGGCACAGCCGCTCCGCTATCTCGCGGAAACACATGGCTTTGTGCGCCCCAGGCAGAAGGTAGACCTGCCAGTGGGCGAGATACCACGCTACCTCGATGAGCTCCGACGGCTCCTCCGCCCACTCCGGAAAACCCGTGCCATCGTCAGGTCGGTAAAGATACTGGCCAAAAAACTCGGCCATCTCGCGGCGGGTGCGTCTCAGCTCCTCACCGCGGATACACACAGTAGGTTCAGAATCATTGTTCTTGTCACTCAACATTCTCATTCGATTTTCATTTAAACTACAATTCATATTTTTATCGTTTTAGTCAAGGTCTCTTCCGGAAGACGCCTGCGTTGGCTGCTCGCAGCCGGCGCAATGTTTACGCGCGCTGCGATTTCATTGGCAAAAGTAAGAAGGTTTGAGGTAGGGTGCAAGAAAATAGCCGAAAATTTAACTGTTGCCAACTAAGATTGAAACCACATTTCGCAAATTCGCGATTTCGAAAGATATTATTATTCATTATTACATTTATTAACGTGTACAACATCCTCAAGTGACAGCTCCGTCATTTTGCAGAATCAACCGTGATGCTGCAATGCGGTATAAGCGTTGTCACGTTTCGAGCACCTGCCTGTACATTCGTGCATTTCATACCATTCGTCGGGGATTAGTGCCATCCACGGCAACAGGCGAAGGACACGCCCGTGTCCTTCACCCGCCCCATAGACTTCCTCAGCGCGTCAGAGCCCGCACGATGTCAGGCCCAGCGTGGTGGCCACGGCCGTGAGAATGGAAATCAGCATGTTGATGATCATTTTCCAAGTTTCCTTTTTCATGATATTCTCCTCTTTTAATGGTTAAATGATAGGTTTTGAAAGCCGGGGCGGCCATACGGATCCGCCGCCGGCCGGTCAGTTAATGATGGGTGGTGCCTCCACCGGACGCCGGGGTGCCACCGGGACTCCCTGCGGCAGCAGCAGTACCCGTGGCAGACAGTGCCTCGGCAGTGATGCCGTCAAGCAACGTCTTGACATAGTTGCCGTGACGATGGCCGTTGGTGCTCTTCGAGGCACTCAGCACGAACTTACGCTCGGGCTTATAGATAATGTTGTAGCCCTTGATGTTCGTCGTCTTGAAATCCTCCGGCTTGTCGGCCACGGAAGTCTTCATGCCCACGCGGAAAGAGCCCAGTCCCTCGAGATCCACCGTCATCGAGTTCTGCAGATGGCGGCGCAGGCTCTCCGAGAGCTCGATGAGCACCGCCATGACGTCGGCACGCGTCACCGTGGTGGAGTGGCTGATCTCAGTGGCCAGGTCCTTCGTCTTCACATGACCCAAACTCACGGCGCGGCCATACCACTTGCCATTGTTCTTAGAACTCTTCATCTTGATTTGATACTTCTTGTAACGTACACTCATTGTTTTTTTGATTGTTAAAGGTTAAACATAGGGGCCTCCGGCCGTGCGGCCGACATGTCCCAGGATTGTCGTAGGTTATCAAGCGCGCTTTCCTTTCGACAATGCAAAGGTACGGCATTAAACGGCACGGCACAAGCGCGGATGGGCAGTGACAAGAGCAGTGACACGCTGTCAGCGGTGGCACAAAACGGCCTTGATATAGATTATCTGCATTGACAACGGTCAAGAATAACCCCGTTTTTGCCATCTGAAAGTGACAAAACGGCCGAACAAAGATGGAAAAGCACTAACTTTGCACCGTATTCAGAAAGATAACAAAAAAGAAAGAGCGGGCAAGCGTGCCCACATGTAATATTATTAATTGTAGAAAGGATAACAAAAATGAAAAAGATTTTGATGAACATCAAGGAAGCAGCAAAGCGTTTCACCGAGTTCTATGCCAACGCGATGGACAACTACGGCGAGGCGCTCATCAATTCTCGTGGCCTCGCAGGAGCATAACTCCTCCGGCCTGAAGATTAGATACGAAGACGCGCGGCAGAGCGGACATCCAGTCCCCCTACCGCGCGCCTTTCTGTTTCTGCATACCACGCCTACCGCTCAGCTCCATCCTTGCGCGCAGATCTGTCCCTACACGCAGGCCTATCCTTGCGCACAGAGGCCGCACCGGCGGATAGATGTCAATGAATTTCAGCAAGCTCCCTTTTTGTCGCAATAAGGCTTTCAACGCCTTGGAAACTTCTTCCCTATTTGTCGACGATGATACATAATCAACATATAACCAACCAACTACAAGCTTATAAATTAACGACAACTAAAAAGCAGCAGAAATCATGGAAGCATTAAAATGGGTGCGAAAAGCCGTATTTCCGTCAATTAAAACTCAGTAAACAGACAACTATTTCCCTATTTGTCGCAACCAATCTCCCCATTTGTCGCCATTAACATTTATAAACTCCCTATTTGTCGCGGCAATGCTCCCTATTTGTCGTACCTATATTCCCTATTTGTCGCACCAGGTTCCCGAAATGTCGCCAGTTAGCCATTTTACCATCTGTAAATCAACGAATTACACACCCCTACTAATCATATGAAACTACTGATACCTTATTATTGAAAACTATCTCTCGAAATTTTTCTTTATCTCTCTTCTTTTTTTGAATGCTTCGTATCACTTGTGCCGCTGCCCTTCCTTTACGGGGTGCTTGTTTCTGCCTTTTCTGCGCCCTTTTGTCGCCTTTACAATGTAAACGCATTGCCTTTCCACTGTTCTCGCATTGCCTTTCCACTGTTCTCGTATTGCCTTTACGGCGTTTTCGCATTGCCTTTACAGTGTATACGGAGTGTTTCTCTCTTTTGTTCCCGTATGTCTCCCTTCTTTTTCCTTTGCTGGATTGCGTTCATTCCTATGCATCTTTTTCTCTTGTAATTCATTCTTTTACAATGCTTTATGCCAAAATTAGGTCGCTGTCATTTCCATTTTTGTCGTCATCCCCCTATACTCCTCTGATTTTGCGCCTCCTTTCGCGACCATTTTGGCTCCGTTTCCCCGTTTCTGTGCATTTTTATCTATATATGTATATAAAGGTATATATGTTAGAATGTATATATAATGTTATATATAAACATTTAATCGTGATTTTATACCTTTGTTCCCCTTCTTCTCTTCATTTATTGCCGCTTTATCTGTTCAAATAAACATATAAATAAATCTACATATATTAAACGATTATATTATTTAGCTCTAAATATAAATATATAAGCAAAGACACATCGTTGTAAATGGCCAAAAAACATCCATTTATATATTTATGTATGTCTAAATATATTCAACTCTTTAATTTTACGTATTTTACAATGTAGATATATTTATATCTAATAATTTATACATCTTTATATGATAAATTATATATATCTTTATTTCTGCTGATTTCATTGGTTTGAGAGATTTCACGCTTTTGTCTCTTTGTCTATTTCGCCCGATTTGATCGCTTTGCTCCCACTCTTTTTTACCTTTCTTCTCCAGTCTCGTTTTTCTTCTAAACGCTTATGAATCAATTAATAACCCTTTATATATTAATATATACAAATATATTGATTTAAATATACTTCCTTTGTCTCCTCGTTTTTTTTGCTCTCTGTTTTTCATCCTAACAGGAGTTTTGAGCATGTTCTCTGGGAGGCCTCCTTTTCATTGAGCCCCAATTCATCGGTATTGCTCTTTCGCAATTTTACAGCGTTTTGCCCTTTTGGATATTTATATATCTGTACCTCTTTATATATGTGAATATAAACAAGTAAATATGTCTTAATGGTTATATATGAATAATTACATATATAAATATAAAAATGAAGGAATAAAGAATGTAATGAATATAACGTTGTGTGAATATTTACTTTAATGTTTTTATATATTTAGAGCTATAGAAATAAACGTATGAATAATCATATAAAGGCTTATATCCATGTTTTTTTACTTTTTTCAATAAAAACTTTCTTGTTTGCTTGTTTATATAAATAATAATGCCTAAATTTGCATGTGTAAACAATTATATAGATGTAGATCATTTGCTCATGAAGAATAGGAAGATCGTTTTCGCCAACCAGAAAGGAGGAGTGGGAAAATCTACGCTCTGTATCCTTTTTGCCAATTACCTTTCCTGGAAGAAGCAGGAGGTGTGCGTCATTGACACAGACTTGCAGAAGACCATCAAGATGCAGAGGAAAAAGGATATGGAGCTCTACCCTACTATGGAGCCGCCCTATGAGGTGCAGGATTTTGACGTGCAGGCTCCCGAGGTGATGCAGCAGTTGATGGATTCAGCCTCGGAGACCGACGGTTTCGTGCTCTTCGACTCACCGGGTAACGTGTCAGAGGACGGTCTGGTGCCGATGTTCACCAATGCCGACTTCATTGTCTGCCCTTACGAGTATGAGGAAAAGACGCTTGACTCCACCGGAACCTTTGTCCAGGTGGTCAATGCCCTGCGTGCCGCCTCGCCGCAGATGTCGGCTAAGCTTTTCTTCGTTCCCAATCGCATCGACGTGCGCATCGGCACCGCTGACGAGTTGAGGATGTGGAAGCAGACCGACGCTATCTTTAAGCAACTCGGCAGCGTCACGCCGCGCATCACCGCACGGGCCTCGCTCAAGCGCATCAACACCCTGGAGATCACCCCCTCCCAGCGCGATGCCGTCAAACTCGCGTTCGACTTCATGATACGCCGAATGAATATAGGATAAGAAAGCATAAATATATAAGTATCTATATACATATATACATACATGTTTATATATTTATTTAAATTAATATTGAATATAAATCTTTAGAAAACATATCTGTCATGGCTGGAAAATCAAACAAGACGAGAGTGACTTTGCCAGGAAGCCTTGCTGACCTGGTGAGAGATTTACAGGACGGTAACGCGCAGACCCAGAAAACTGCGGAGGCCACGCAGACGCGGCGAAAGTCGGCCAAGGAGCCTGAGCATGCTGACGAGGACGCACAGACGGCACAGCAGCAGGAAACCCCACAAGGCGGACAAGACGGCGCGCACAGGGCCGCGGAGCCCGTGCAGGAGGCGGAAGGCGTGGCTGAGCCTTACCTTTCCGAGCGTGCCAACAGACCCATCGGCGGCGAGCGGCAGCGCCCGCAGCAGGACGAGAAACAACAGCGCGGACGCCCGCAGAAAGAGAACACCATGAGGGAATATCACATCCAGAAGGATGATTCGGCTGACTCGTGGGACCTCTTCCTCGACCTGGCGAAGCAGTACAAGACCGGCGGCGGGCGACCGGCGACAATTTATATAGATCCTGCGCTGAAGAACATTCTCGACCGGTTGAAGTATCCGTTGTCGCTGACAACCTCGTCTATTCTCTCGAGCATCGTGGCGCGTTTCATCTACGACCACGAAGACGACGTGCGCAAGGCCATCTTCTCGCAGAACATCTTTTGATGGGGTGGGTGGGCTCTTTCGGGTTGCGTGCGCCTGCATTTCCGCGTGCCCAATCCGGTGGAGTGGGCTCTGTGCTCTCTGTGTTGTCGCACGGAAAGGGGCAGGCAATGGATAAAAAAAGCGCCGGTACAGCAGAACTGTACCGGCGCTTTTGGCTTGAAAAGGGTAGGGACAATCGGGCTCGAACCGATGACCTCTGCAATGTGACTGCAGCGCTCTAAACCAACTGGGCTATGCCCCTATTCTCAGAACCGCGGATGCAAAGGTACATACTATTTTTGTTACCCGCAAATTTTTGTGTGCCTTTTTTGAAAGAAGACTTGTGGCATCAGGCAAAAAGCATTATTTTTGCAGAAAACAATCGGCTATGACCTCTTCCTCTTTTCTCAACCAGGATGGTGACTACCACACGCTCCACGCTTTCAAGAAAGCGGAGTGCATCTATGACATCACCTATTATTTCGCTCACCGTTATCTGGATCGCGGCGACCGCACCGTCGACCAGATGGTCCAGGCGGCGCGCTCGGGCAAGCAGAATCTTGCAGAAGGCTATATTGACGGCGTGACATCGAAGGAGATGGCTATCAAGCTCACGAATGTGAACCGCGCCAGTCTGCATGAGCTGCTGCTCGACTATGAGGACTACCTGCGCGTTCGCGGGCTGGAGCAGTGGCCATTCGACGACGCGCGCTGCCGGCAGACGCGTGCTTTCTGCAAGCGGCATCTTGACTCGAAGGTGTACCGTGAGGCTATTCGGGTGCGGTCTGACGAGACAATCGCCAATATCGCCATCACGCTCATCCATCAGGAGGATGTGCTCTTGCGCGGTCTCATCGAGTGGATGAAGGCCCAGTTTCTCAAAAACGGCGGCATCAGGGAAGAGATGTATCGGGCAAGGATGCAGGCAAGGAAAGGGAATGGGTGAATGGGGGGTGATGGGTTGAATGGGGTGGGGTGATGGGTTGAATGGGGTAGGGTGATGGGTTGAGTGGGGTGGGGTGATGACATATTCGCGGTGCGCGTCGTCGAAATGACCGTAACGTTGCTCTTGCATCATAGTTTCGTCTCTTTGCTAATGCCTGCAAAGAGTAGGTGCATTCCTTGACAATGCCTATGCAAAAATTATCCAAAGCTAATACTATTTTTCCTTTTTCGCATGATTGTGTCGGTGGAGTAGGGCAGGTATCATTTCTTTTTCTTAATTTTGCAATGGATCATAACAACAATCATCATGCTACACAATCGTATCAGAACCCTTGCGGCGGCGTTCACTATCGCCGCGGCAGGCACGGCACAGACAGCGCCGCAGCTGCGTGCCGACAACATCGACGCGGTGCTCCGCGCCATGACTTTGGAAGAGAAGGCACAGTTACTCGTTGGCGACGGCCACGCAAGTTTTGTGGGATCAGGCGCCATGCTCGGTCACCAGTCACGTCTCGTCGCCGGCGCCGCCGGACAAACGGTGGCCATTCCACGCCTTGGCATCCCGGCCACAGTGCTCACCGACGGTCCCGCCGGCGTTCACATCGACGCCCGCCGCGAGGGCTCCACGGCCACGTTCTACGCCACAGGCTTCCCCGTGGGCACTTGTCTGGCCGCCACATGGAACCCGCAGCTGGTCTACAGCGTGGGGCAGGCCATGGGCAAAGAGACCTTAGAGTACGGCTGCGACGTCATCCTCGGGCCGGGGCTCAACATCCAGCGCAACCCCTTGGGCGGGCGCAACTTCGAGTACTACAGCGAGGACCCGCTGCTCACCGGCGTCATCGGCGCGGCTATGATACGCGGCATCCAGAGCCAGGGAGTGGGCACGAGTCCGAAGCACTTCGCTGTCAACTCGCAGGAGGGCGACCGGACGCGTGTTGACGAGCGTGTGTCGCAGCGTGCCCTGCGCGAGATCTATCTCCGCGGCTTCGAGCGCGCCGTGCGTGAGGCGCAGCCATGGACCCTCATGGCGGCTTACAACAAGATCAACGGCACCTTCGACCAGGGCAACTACGACCTGCTCACCAAGGTGCTGCGGCAGGACTGGGGATATAAGGGCATCGTGATGACCGACTGGATTGGCAAGCGCGACGGACTGACGACAGCGTCGGAAATCCATGCCGGCGACAACCTCCTCATGCCCGGATACCCTGATCAGGTGAAGGACATCATGGACGGCGTGAACAACGGCACCATCAAGCAGGAAGACCTCGACCGCAACGTCCGAGAGATGCTGGAGTACATCGTCAAGTCGCCCGCCTTCCGCAAGTACGCTTACAGCAACAAGCCCGACCTCCATGCGCACGCGCAGATCACGCGGCAGGCTTCGGCCGAGGGCATGGTGCTGCTTAAAAACGACGGCGTGCTGCCCGTGAGCGCGCTCAAGACGGTGGCGCTCTTCGGCGTCAACAGCTACGACTTCTTCAGTGGCGGCCTCGGTTCGGGCTGTGTCAATGTGCCTTACGTCGTCGACATGGTGCAGGGACTCAAGAATGCCGGCATAGCCACCACGCCCATGCTCACCGACATCTACCGCAAATATGTCAGCTATGCTGCCGCTAAGCTCAAGGCCGACAAGAATCCTGAGATGTGGTTTCTCGACCAGGGCCAGCCTAAGCTCGACGAGATAGACATCACCGACCGTCTCATCGCGCACGAGGAGCCGCTGGCCGACGCCGCCATCATCACGATAGCCCGTCAGGCCGGCGAGGGCATGGACCGTCCGGCCTCCGAGTTTGCCCTGAGTGACCGTGAGCGCGACATGATCAACCGCGTCAGCGACCACTTCCACCGTGTCGGCAAGCCTGTCATCGTCATCATCAACAGCGGCGCGTCCATCGAGACAGCCTCGTGGCGCGACAGAGCCGATGCCATTCTTGTGGCCTGGCAGCCCGGTGAGGAGGGCGGCAACAGCGTCGCCGACGTGCTCACGGGAAAGGTCAATCCCAGCGGGCATCTTACCGTCACATGGCCCGTGGCCATCAGCGACGACGCCTCGACCGCCGATTTCCCCGCGCAGCCCGACTACTACGCCCTCACCGATAAGTTTGCCGCCGGAAACCTCAAAGGCGTCAACTACACCAACCACAGCGAGGATATCTACGTGGGCTACCGCTATTACGACACCTTCGGCCGTAAGCCCGCCTATCCTTTCGGCTTCGGCCTGAGCTACACCACGTTCGGCTTCAGCCGTCTCACCGCCAAGCGCGTGGGCAGCAACGTGGTGGTCAGCGTCAGTGTCAAGAACACGGGCCGCGTGGCTGGCAAGCAGGTGGCACAGCTCTATGTAGCGGCGCCGAAGGGCGTGCTGGAGAAACCACGCAAGGAGCTCAAGGGCTTTGCCAAGACACGCCTGCTGCAGCCCGGCGAGAGCGAGACGCTTACCATCAGCGTTCCCGTGCGCGACCTGGCGTCCTACGACACCAAGGGCTGCCGTTGGCTTGCCGAGGCGGGTGTCTACACCTTCCTCGTGGGCGACAATGTGGCGCACACCCCGCTCGCCGCAACACTTAAGCTCGCCGAATACACCGAGAAGACCTCCGATGCCCTGCCGCCGCAGTCCGTCCTGAAGGTGCTGAGATAGTGCAGGGTGGCCCCCCGTGGGCCACCACAAATCATGTCCCAACCATTGTTTTCATCGGTCGAACATTGTTTAAGGTAGGGCACAGGGCCCTACCCTGCACTGCGGGAAGTGGCCCGTCGGTCGGGCATTGTTTGTGGGCTGGTTGTAACCGATGTACTCAACCACGTTTTTTTTATTGGGTCGGACATTGTTTTGGGTACAGTGCAGGGTGGCCCCCTGTGGGCCACCACAAATCATGTCCCAACCATTGTTTTTATCGGTCGGGCATTATTTGTGGGCCGGCACAGGGCACGGCCCCTGCACTGTAACGGGGTGAGATGTTTCCCCATAATGTGTAATGGGGTAGGGGTTGGCGCCGCTTGCTGCGGCCGGACCTCAGTACTGCCGGGCTCCTTTGCGGAACTCCTCGGGCCAGAGATGATGGGCGTAGGTATAGCCGTAGAGGTCGTAGATGTGGCGGAGAGAGCTGACGCGCTTGCGGAAGGCACCGAAGTCCTTCTCGGCGGGCTGCAGCCACTGCACCTCGGCCAGCGCGGCCATGCGCGGCAGAATCATGTATTCGGCCTGGTTGGGGTTGGATATGTATTCCGTCCAGAGGTTGGCCTGCACGCCCTTGATGTGTGCCTTGGCCTGCGGGGTGAGCTCAGCGGGAACGGGCTCCATGTTGTAGACGTTGGCCACGTCGGAGAACCCGCCGATGGCTGGCGGCTCAGAGCCCTGGTCTTTCGACTGATAGTAGTCGAAGTAGAGCGCGTTGCTGGGAGACATGATGATGTCGTGACCCATTGTGGCACCTTTTGCTCCGGGCTCGGCTCCGCGCCACGACATGATGGTGGCCGAGGTGTCGACGTCACACTCCAGGAGCTCGTCCCATCCGATGATGTGGCGGCCTTTGATCTCGAGATATTGCTGCACGCGGTGTGCGAAATAACCCTGCAGCAGCGCCTCCTTCGCGTGTCCGTCGCGGTCCTTGAGACCCTGCCGGGCTATCATGGTCTGGCAACGGGGGCAGTGCTCCCAGCGCACGCGGGGGCTCTCGTCGCCGCCGATGTGGATGTATTTGGAGGGGAAGAGGTCGCACACGTGGTCGAGGACAGCCTTGACGAAGGCGTAGGTCTTCTCGTTGCCCGCGCAGAGGATGTCGGGGTACACGCCCCAGTACTCACCGGTCTTGTAGGGTCCGCCGGTGCATCCGAGCTCCGGATAGGCCGCCAGTGCCGCCATCATGTGTCCGGGCATGTCCACCTCGGGTACGATGGTGATGTATCGGTCGGCAGCATACTTCACGATGTCGCGGATCTCCTCGTCGGTATAGTATCCGCCGTAAGGAGTGCCGTCGAGCACCTCGCTGTTGTGCCCCATCACGGTCTGCGCGCGTTTGGAGCCTACCTCGGTCAGGCGCGGATAGCCCGGCACGGGGAACCGCCAGCCCTGGTCGTCGGAGAGATGCCAGTGGAAACGGTTCATGCCGTGCAGCGCCAGCAGGTCGATGTACTGCTTAACGAACTTCACGGGGAAGAAATGCCGCGAGCAGTCGAGCATGAGTCCGCGGTAGCCGAAGCGTGGCTGGGCTTCGAGGCGTGCGGCGGGCAGCTCCACGCTCTGCGCCTCACTGAGCACGGGCAGCGCCTTGCGCAGGGTCTGGATGCCGTAGAAGACGCCGGCGGGGGTGGCTCCGGTGACGGTGACGCCGCGGTGGTCCACGGTGATGACGTAGGCCTCGGGGGCGAGCCGGGCCTTACGGTCAAGGGTGAGCGTGATGCCGCCCTTGCCCTTGCTCTTCACGGGCACGGTGGGCAGGTCGAGGCGTGTCATGTCCTTCACATACTGTGCCAGGAAAGCGGCGTCGCGCTCCATGGCGGCGTCATGGGCAGGGTAGGCGATGACCGTGGTGGCCGAGAGCACGTAGTTGCCGCCCTTGGCATTGTAAACGATCTTGTCGGGCACAGGCACCACCTGCCCGTAATCGGCTTTCGGTGCCGCGCCGGCTGCCATGACCCACAGCATGAGGAGGGAGAAAAGAAATGATTTTTTCATAATGATGGTATGTTTTTGTAAGATTTTATTTTGGTTTTCCTTTCAGTTTACAAAAATAATACAAAAGACGCGAGCTCACACGAAAAGAGCTGTTAAAGATAACTAAATATGAGAGGAAGTGAAGGATCGTTTGCTTTACCATGTGATTATTTTGTCAACTATCTCTTGCTGTGCTCAGTGGCTGTGCGGTGCAGATAGATGCGGGTGGTTTCGATGCTCTCATGCCCCATCAGATCGGCCAGCAGCGATATGTCGTTGAACTTCTCCAGAAAGTTCTTGGCATAGATAGCGGTGCCGGAACGAATGAGGATAGACGACCTTGGTGTTCAGGTCATATCAGCCTTTGCCCGCTGCTCCATCACATAATCCCAGGTGAAGATTTCGTCTTCGGAGTGCTCGTCAAGAAGATTGAAGGGCGTCCCGGAGAGCTGAAGAACCTTTGTGCCTGGTTTCGTCAGTTCCTCAATGACCGCCTTGCCCAGTTCTGTCTGAATTCCCTCATGCGCTTCGTCAATAATCAGAAAATCCCATGATGCAGAGAACAGCTCGTTGTTCGGCTCAGTTGCAAATATTCGCGTAATATGTTAAGCTTTAGTTAAAATATATTTTTTTCTTTTTTTAAAAAAACAATTTCTTATTTTTGCAGTTGGTTATGAGTCACTAAATTGCTTCCGTGTGGAGCACACGACCAAGAACCAATATGAAGACATCGTTAGATGCACAGACCGACAAGGCGGTTATTCCTTCTAGGATTAAATTTACCTTTGATCCGTTCCCAGAGACTGTAATGGTTAAAGCAGGGGTGTCCTTTTCTTATGTACATACTTCAATACTCATATAACAATGGAAAAAGTGCTTATCAACAGCGAATGGTCGTAGAGATTCCAGGTGTTTGCCGATATGCGACACAATACATAGCAACCCCACTTCTAGAACCTTATCGCAAATAGCATATAGAAATATAAATACGTTATCAAGTTCTCATTCATAATACTAAGCGAATCAACCTATGAATAAGCTTTTAAAGTCCACGAACAATTTAATATATAATTAAAAAGATATAAATTGGAAATACTTTTCAACGGGTATCCAAAAGTTCTCTTCTTGTCATTTAACCATTACTCTTAATTTTAGTATGAATAAAAACGAAGATATCGTTACTTTAACGAGATGTGATAATAGCATTTTAGCTGATGAGATTGTGTCGAGATTAGCAAGTAAAGGTATAGTCTCATCACTTCACGACGAACTCAACGACCCCGTATATGGAGCTTATGGTCCTAATCCCGGGATCGAGGTGAAGGTATTCCAAAAAGATCTTGAACAAAGCCGATCCATTCTTAAGGAGATTAACAAATCTCGATTCGAGATGTTGCCTTGTTGTCCTTATTGTGGAAGTGAAAAGGTCAGAGCCTTGTACGTTGATGAAGACAAACGATCAAAATTTTCTATTTTCATCGGTGCTTTCTTTATTGCCATGGGGTGTATCGGAATTATTCTGCCTAATTTTGTAGAAGTCTTGTCAACGATGAGACTATATAGTTTAATCATTTCTCCCTTTGTGCTATTGTGTGGAGTATTGATGGTCTTACCCAAACAAGCCCGCCAATACTATCAATGTAATATATGCGGTCAGAAGTTCTGTAAATAACATCATATTGTGAAGAAAAACGTTTTCTTGTTGCTACTTGTTTGCCTGTTTCAACTAAGTTTATTCACCCAACCAGTCATCGGAAATTGGAAAGGTGAACTGAAAGTTGGTTCTAGCAAGCTAGCCCTTATCTTCCCTGTGAACAGGGATACGTGTAGTATCGATTCGTGCTTTGTCGTCTGAATGACAACTATTATACTAGGCTCGGCATCAGCAGCTATATCGATCAGGAAAATCTGCTAACCGACTCACCGAGTCTGTGACTGGTACCTTCACAGAACCTACCGAGGGCGACGTCATGACCCTGAAAGAATACAAGGACTACATCAACAAGACGATAGAAATGCTGAAAATGGGCAATACCAGTTTCTGAAATAGGTTGATAAAGTGGTGAATCTCACGTTTAGAGGTATACGGCTGCATACCCTGCCGTTTGTGTCGCGGTCGGATTCTTTCAGGCGATAGTACTTCTCGTCGGTACATGTCTGAGGATTGTATCGCATCTGGGATGTGAAATTCATGCGCAGAGATAGGCATTGGGCTTTGGGTGAGGATACGCGTGGAAGTGGTCTTATCCTCCCCCTAAGTTTTTCCACAACTTGTCGTCGGGTAACGGCGAGACGACATGGATGGTCTTCTTAGAGATGGGATGCGTCAGCTCCATTTCGTGCGAGAGAAGCGAGATGCTGCCGTCGGCATTGGAACGGCGCGCGCCGTATTTCAGGTCGCCTTTGATAGGACAGCCCATGGCAGCAAGCTGGCAGCGGATCTGGTGATGGCGGCCCGTCATAAGCCGTATCTCAAGAAGATGGTAGTTGTCGGAGTGGGCAATGACGCGGTAGTGCAGCACGGCTTTCTTGCTTCCCTGTACCTCATGGTCCGAGGCATAGCTCTTGTTTTGTTTCTCATTGCGCGTGAGCCAGTGGGTCAGCGTGCTCTCAGGCTCAGGCGGCAGGTCGTGCGTGATGGCCCAGTAGGTCTTGTGCACCTCGCCCTTGCGGAACATGTCGTTCAGTCGCGACAGTGCCTTCGACGTGCGGGCGAAGACTACAAGCCCCGCCACAGGACGGTCAAGGCGATGTGCCACGCCAAGAAACACGTTGCCCTGTTTGTGGTACTTCGCCTTGATATAGTCCTTCACCGTCTCCGAGAGCGGGCGGTCGCCGGTCTTGTCGCCCTGCACGATCTCCCCACTCTCCTTGTAGACGATGATGATGTGGTTGTCTTCGTAAAGCGGCTTCATTACATATTCATGCCGCCGTCGACTTGGATGACCTGACCGGAGATGTAGCTCGAGAGGTCAGAAGCGAGGTAGAGGGCTGTATTGGCAATGTCGTCCACTGTTCCTGCGCGGCGCAGGGGGATGTTCTTGATCCAAGCCTTGCGGATGTCCTCGGGCAGCGCTTCGGTCATGGCTGTGTCGATGAATCCCGGCGCGATGGCATTGGCGCGGATGCCCTTGGAGCCCATCTCCTGCGAGATGCTCTTGGCCAGGGCGATGAGTCCGGCCTTGGAGGCGGCATAGTTGCATTGCCCGGCATTGCCGTGCACGCCGACCACGCTCGACATGTTGATGATGGAGCCACCGCGCTGGCGCATCATCACTGGCACGCAGGCGTGGATGAAGTTGAAGGCCGACTTCAGGTTCACGGCGATGACAGCGTCCCACTGCTGCTCGGTCATGCGGAGCATGAGGCCGTCTTTGGTGATGCCGGCGTTGTTGACGAGGATGTCGATGGTTCCAAACTCCTCTTTCACCTTTGCCACCACGTCAGCCGTCTGCGCGAAGTCGGCGGCGTTGCTGGCGTAGCCCTTGGCTTTCACACCGAGAGCCTGGATCTCACGCTCGGTGGCCAGGCCGCCGTGCTCCTCATCGATAAACAAGTCAGTGAAGGCGATGTTGGCGCCTTCCTTGGCAAACTTCATGGCAATGGCCTTGCCAATGCCGCGTGCGGCTCCCGTGATGAGCGCCGTCTTTCCTGTTAAAAGTCCCATAATATGTGGTTTTATTATAAATTATCTACCCATCGGTTACCACTCTTCGTGTGTAGCCAAGCATGAAAGGCCACCGTGATGATGAAGACAGCTTTTTCCAAGTCATAGAAGAACTTACCCATGGTTTCATGGCTGACCTTCTGTTTTTCCTTGTCTTCCCTCTGTGTCATTTATCCCGTTTCATGCTGCAAAAATACATCATTTCATGGAAACGGGCAAATAAATGGGGGAAAATAATGTGGCAAGGCAGGTATCCCCCACAGATTACTTCACTTCATCAGGCCAAGGACAAGGCTTCCCTGTCGTTCGGAATGTAGGTCGTTGAGCATCTACATGGCGTAGATAGGTACCTAACTCTTTTGACAATTTCGCTACTAAATTGGTTTGGGAAGAAGATAAGTCGTGCTGCTCGCCTATGTCAGACTTGATATTGTAAAGTTCCTTCCGTCCTGTTTTATAGTAATAAATGAGTTTATACTCGCCTTTTCGAATGGCACAGTCCAGATCAATACCCGGCCCACTTTCTCCCCATACATTAGGGAAGTTCCATATCAGTGCGCGGTCTATAGATGTATTTCTACAGCCCTTTAGCATGGGCATGAAGCTCACTCCGTCAATGGTCTGTGGTACCTTATAATCGCGAATACCAGCTATTTCGAGTATTGTGGGATAGAAGTCCTCAATGATTAAGTAGTCATTACAACGTGTGCCACTTTTTATTAGTTTCGGCCAACGTACAATCATAGGTTCTCGTATACCTCCCTCAAGTAATGATCCCTTGCCACATCGCAGCGGTGCGTTCTGAGTGTATAGAGGTTCATCACGCCACTGTTTTCCTGTTGCGTAACCGCCATTGTCGCTCATGAAGATGAAGACCGTGTTGTCTGTCTCTCCGTTTTTGTCAAGCCAATCAAGAATTTCTCCCAGGCTGTGGTCCATGCCTTCCACGAGTGAAGCATACGCCGCCTCCTTATCGGAAAGGCCCTTGCGCACATACTTGGCAAAATAGCGTGGGTCGCGGTCGACGGGTATGTGTACGGCATAGTGTGACATATATAGGTAGAAAGGACTGCCATAAGCCTTGGCTTTGTCGAGTGCATTGAGAGCCTGCCTGGTAAGTGCTTCGGTCAAGAAAGTACCGGTACCCCAATATTCATTGAGGCCAGGTATGGCAAATTTTGATGTTGGTTTGCCGTCACGTGTATGGCCGTAGTTGCGTTCACTTAAATAAGTCGCTGGTCCGCCGGCAGCGTGTCCAGCGATATTCACTTCAAAGCCGAAGTGTATTGGGTTCTCCCCCGGCGTGTCAATGGCTCCCCAATGTGCTTTGCCGCAATGAATGGTATGGTACCCGGCCCGTCGCAGCAGTTCTACAAAAGAGGTGGCTACAAACGTATGGTCCGTGCCGGGTGTCTGGCAAATGCCGTTGTAGTTCCATTGTGGAAGGGTGCAGGCATTGTCCTCCCCGTCCGTTGTCTTATCTTTCTCAAGAGTCCAGTTGGTTACTCTATGACGCGCTGCATTTGCTCCTGTCATCAAGCTACATCTGCTTGGAGACGATATAGGGGAAGCATAGGCTTGCGTGAATATCATGCCTTGGGCTGCCAGTCGCTCCATATTTGGCGTCTCATAGATGCGGTTTTGGCGTGTACGTTCCGTCCAAAAGGGAACGGAAGTGTCCTGCCAACCCATATCATCGACCATGAAAAGAATGATATTGGGTCTTGTGCAATTTTCAGACGGACGATTGTTTTGCGACGCTGCTACTGCTCCTATGGGCATTAACAGCGATGCACATATCAATGGAATATTATTAGTTGTATTCATTATTTATTACTTTGCATTATCGTACCCTGGATTTTGCTTCAATTGTTTATTAGCTTCAAGTTGCCTGAGAGGTATCGGATAGATTACCTGGTACTCTTCTGCTTTTTTCCCTCTTTTCTTTGCATTTGAGATGAACTTTCCATGCCGGATGAGATCTTCACGTCGCAGACCCTCGGAGAAGAACTCACGCCCGCGTTCAGCTAAGATGAAGTCGCGTAAGGATTCCTTTGAGGTAAAATCAGAGAGTTGCACTTCATCAGTCTTTGCCCGTTGCCTAATCTGGTTGATCAGTTGTATGCTTTCATTATTGGGACCATTCATTTCATTCAGTGCCTCTGCGCGGCAAAGTAAAATATCTGCCAACCGGATATAAACGATGTCATTGCCCATGTTTTCCCCTTTAGCATTCGGGTCAGGGCGGTACTTGAAGCTCCGTACATTATTCAGCGGCTTGCCATTTGCATCACGCAACAGTTCAACTTCTTGCCCAGATTGGTTGGTGTAGTGGGTAACGAAGCATTTCAGACGGGCATCATTAGCACTAAAAGTATCATAGAAAGTTGTGTATGTACGGAACTGTGCGCCAAAGTTGTCCCAGTTGCTTTGTACGGGGTAGCTTGGTGGGAAAGTGTGAGCCATATAGTTATTCGAATAACCATTTTGCGCTATGCACGGTGCACGATAAATGTACTCCTTGTTGTTCTCGCCTTCGATGGAGAACATGTCAGCATAGTTGTCATACAACGAGTAATAATGTAAATCCATGATTTGCTTCGCAGTAGCAGCTGCATTTTTCCAATCTTTTTCATGCATGTATAACTTTGTCAGTACAGCCAGTGCACTGCCTTTTGTCGCCTTGCCTATAGGATTCTCTTCAACAGGCAGATTTTGGGAAGCAAAGGTGAGATCTTCTACCATGTAGTTTACCATCTCCTGTTGTGTGGCACGCGGGGTATTCTTGCCGATTTGCTCAATAGAGTCAGGTGAAGCATCTTGAGGTATTTCAATGATTGGCACTGTGCCAAACAAATTATAGAGGAAATAATATGAAGCCGCACGAATGAACTTTGCTTCTCCACGGATGGAATTAATCTTTTCCTCAGACAAGCCACTGAGTCCGGATGTCACATTGAGTACAGAGTTAGCACTTGATATGGCTGCATACATTTTTACCCAGAAGCTGTTAAGCAGCGGATCGCTCACGTCCCACGTAAAGTTAATGAATGGCGAGGCGTTGCGCTCAAGGCCGCCCCCGCTCTCAAAAGCAACGTCAGTACAGAATTCATTGAACAGGTATGTGTAGTTACGACTGTCATACTGAACAATACGCGACCTCGCATAAGCTCCGGCAAGCAGTGCGCTGACCCCTGACTCATCAGAGAGCAGGGCGGAAGGATCATACTCTGTATATACTTTTTCTTCCAGGAAATTATTGCAGCCGGTCAGCATGATAAGCGCCATAAGGATGATCGGCAGGTTCTTTGCTTTATAGTATTTCATAGTATCCTTGATGTTTAAAATGTTAGGTTTACTCCCAATCTGACAGTGCGTGCTAAGGGATAGCTGTTGTAGGCCACTTTTGATACAGCGTTGGCTCCTGTCGCACTGGCATCTGGGTCATAGCCGTCGTAACTGGTAAATGTAACGAGGTTGTCAATAGCGGCATAAGCTTGTAAGCCTTGGAAAATCTTGTGGCTTCTTAACGGGATGTCGTAACTCAAGCTGATGTTTTTCACTCTGAGGAAAGAAGCATCGACTACGGTCTTAGAATTTACACAAAACTGCCCGCCATAGTCTGTGGAATTCACGCCGCTGGGGTATTCGTTGCTGGGGTTATCGGCCGTCCAGCGATGTCGGTAGTATTTTGCTATTCTGTTGCGGTATTCATTGGTAGGATAGAATGATTCCATAACATTGATATCAAGCATACTGATTCCAAAAACACCTTGTAAGAACACCGACAGCGTAAATCCTTTCCAGCGAAGTGTATTGGTAAGACCGAATGTTACATCAGGAAAAGGCTTGCCAAGAATCGTACGGTCATCGGATGTAATCTTCCCGTCTCCTGACTCGTCGTGGAATTTCAGATCGCCAGGCTTGGCATTGGGTTGCCCTGACTTAGCCACGTCATCATCTTGCTGGAAGATTCCGTCGACTTTGTAACCATAGAAGGAATAGATAGGATCACCGACACGTGTTATGTTAAAGTCAGAGACAAATGACGCCATTGAGCCGGTGATGAGTTGTGGTATATAGTCGGGAAGTTTGATAACTTTATTCTTCAGATATGAGACATTGAGAGCTGTTTCCCATTGCAGGTCTTTGTTGTCTATATTAACCGAATTAAGTACCAAGTCTATACCCGAGTTCCTGACCTTGCCTGCATTGACCATGATATTACTGAAGCCAATGGAAGAAGGTAATGGCTTGTTGAAGAGTTGGTCTCTGGTATTACGTACATAGTAGTCGATACTTCCCGATATGCGGTTCTTCAGGAAGCCAAAGTCAAAACCAATATTGTATTCTTCCGTTGTCTCCCATTTCAAGTTTCTATTGGGGAGCCTTGCTGCTACCACTCCCTGTTCAAGCTTGTCGCCGAATACGGCCGATCCACCTGCAACGAGTGTTTGGCGTGTTGCATAGTTGTCTATGCCTTGGTTGCCAAGTTGTCCGTATCCAAGACGCAACTTCAGTTGATTGAGGACGTTTATATTTTTCATCCATGGCTCTTCTGAGATGCGCCAAGCTGCCGCAACAGAAGGGAAAAAAGCATATTTGTTGTCATTGGAGAAGCGTGATGAGCCATCGTAGCGGAAGGAGGCTGTGAGAAGGTAGCGGTCTAAAAAAGAGTAGTTGATGCGGCCAAGAAAGCCATTAAGCCTGTTACGGCTATTGGATGAATACACGTCGTCGCCATTGTCGTTGTCACCGCTATGCATGTTGTTATATTTCAATACATCCGAAAGAAATCCTGTGGCATCACCCGTTATATAGTCTTGTTTGAACTGTTCAAAAGTAGTGCCCACCATAGCTGAGAAGTTATGCACTTGTGCAAAGGTATGTTTATAATTCAACATAAACTCTGCGAGCCACTGCGTGTCTTCTCCACTGTTTTTCTCTGCTATACCACCATTGGCCTGCCCGAGCTTCGTAATGCGTGACCGGTAAAAATTATTCATGTACGAGTTGAGGTCGGCTCCAATTCTGCCAGTGAGCACAAGGTCTTTCATAGGTTCCAGCTCAAGAGCTAAAGTGCCATAGAGATTATTTGAGTGCTTGTCTTGGTCAATACCGTTGAGTAATGCTAAAGGATTGTCGAGTGAAATGTAGGGATTGGCATAATAACGGCCTGTCGTTGGATCTATTCCTGTCGGCATTGTGGGATCAAATTGTATAGCTGAATTGATGACGCCGGCATTCTCGTTGACTCCATTGCCGATATAGATGGAATTGCCATCATTGCGGGTGTAGTTGATGTTGAACTTAATTCGTAAGAAATTTGTTGGGTTAGCATTGAAGTTGGCGCGTACATTATACTTTGTCAAATCGGTTTTTTTAACGAGACCTTTATGGTCCATCACGCTTAGACCGACATAAAAGTTATGTTTTGTCCCTCCTCCTGAGAATCCAACACGATAGGTCTGTACTGGTGCGTCACTGCGGAATATCTCGTCCTGCCAGTTAGTTCCATTTCCAGCAGCCTCTATCTGCTCTTGGGTGAATATAGGACCTTCAGGATTCTTTGCTTCTGCGCGTAAAGTGTTAAGAGTTTGCATGTACTCCTTGGCGTTGAGCATATCTATCTTCTTTGCCACAGACTGTAATGCTACTTCTGCTGCGAATGTAACTCGTAATGGTTGGTTGGTATTACCATTCTTAGTGGTAATGAGTACTACACCGTTGGCGGCGCGTGTACCATATATGGCGGCGGCTGACGCGTCCTTTAGTATTTCAATAGACTTTACATCATTTGGATTAAGGGAGGACGGATCGACGCCAGGAAGACCATCAACGACGACGAGAGCAGCATTGCTACTATTAATGGAGCCTGCTCCCCGAATTTGAATTTTTGTCGATGCTCCTGGTTCTGAGCTCACTTGACTGACATTTACGCCAGCTGCTTTGCCGTTTATCATCTGGAAGGCATTTGTATTGACACCCTCAGA
Source organism: Hallella multisaccharivorax DSM 17128 (assembly GCF_000218235.1). Lineage (GTDB taxonomy): Bacteria > Bacteroidota > Bacteroidia > Bacteroidales > Bacteroidaceae > Prevotella > Prevotella multisaccharivorax. Next base: position 2,634,507 of record NZ_GL945017.1, read on the forward strand.
GAATTTTCCCTCACTAATCGATACCACAGAGCCCGTGAGGTCACTCTTACGTTGTGTACCATATCCGATGACTACAATTTCATTCAGATCTTTTTGGGTTTCACGGAGACGCACATTGAGATTACTGGAACCATCGATATGCAGAGTTTGACTGTCGAAGCCAATATATGAGACTATGATGTTGCTGTCGTCATTTAAATTGATTTTGTAATTTCCGTCGACATCGGTAACGGTCCCATTCGAAAGATTCTGAGAGTCGCGCACGCTGGCCCCAATGACGGGCTCGCCGTTTTCGTCGGTGACGCGGCCACGGATGGTGCGGGTACCGGTCTCGCGACGTTCGGTACGCTGAGGCGATTCGGAGGCTTGGGCACGGCGGCCGGTGACGATGATGCTCTTGCCCTGAATGGTGTAGCTCACGTCCTGTGACGCGAGGATCTGGTCGGCGGCCTGACGCACGCTCTTCGCATCGACAGTCACGCGGCGGCGGGTATCGACATCGCCGCCTTCGAAGACGAAGGAGTAGCCTGACTGCTTTCTCAGCTCTGTCATGGCTTTGCTGACCGTGACGTGACTGAGCCGCAGGGTCAGGCTTTGGGCAAAGATCCCTAAGTTACCGGATAAGATCAATGCCGCAAGAAAGACTTTTTTCTTGTTCATAATAGGTGTTTGTTAGGAATTGAAATAGTTGTTGGTATGTTGTTTTAGTAGAGTGTCACCTTTCTTCCGGTCAGGTTGTAGTTGAGCTTTCCGGTGGTCTTGAGGGCGTTGAGCACGTCGGTGAGCGACTGCAGGCGTGTGTCGAAGCGGCCATAGAAATGGAGTGTGGCGAGTTGTCCGTTCTTCACGGTGACGGTGACGCTGTAGTCGCGCTCCAGCTCATGTGCGATGGCGTAGATGGACTTTCCGTCGAGCACCAGTTCGTGTTGTGTCCACGCCACGTCGTTGTTGGTGGCGTCGTCGGTGATGGTGAGGTGTCCGTCGTGCTTTGAGATGACGGCGTGTTGTCCTTTCCGCATCACGACACTGCCGCTGGCGATGCGGTTGCCCAGTTCCACGCTGCCCTCGATGAGTGCCACCTCGGCCTCGTCGGCATTGGGATAGTCGGCCAGACTGAACTTCGTGCCGATGTCCCTGACGCTCATGCTGGGCGTGGTGACGCTGAAAGGCTTGCCGGTGTGATGTGCCACCTCAAAGTAAGCCTCGCCGCTGAGGACGACGTCGCGGTCGTTGAGGCCGAAGCTTTGTGAATAGGTGATGCGGCTGCCGGCGTTGAGCGTGATGCGGGTGCCGTCGGGCAGGGTGGTGACGGTGCGAGAGCCGTCGGGTGCTTCCACACTGATGCGTGCCAACTGCCGCTCCACGCTCTGCTGACCGTGGCGGTAGAACTGCCAGCAGCCGCCGGCGATGATGAGAATGACGGCCGCCCAGCGCATCCACACGGGCATGCTCAGCCACGACCGCCGCGGGGGGAGTGCCGGATCGCTGTCCGCAGCAGGATCCACGGCGACACTCTCGGCCGCAGTCAACTCTTCGTCGGGACAGAAGCCACCATCAGCCGCCACACGCGAGCGGAAGTTCTCAAACGCCGCTGTGCCATCGAAGCGCGACAACGACCCGACGGCCTCGGAAGAAGTCCACAAGTCCTGTAGTTGCCGGAAGTGACGGGCGTTGTCGGCTGATAACGAGATCCAGCGGCGTAGGGCCTCCCAGTCTGACGGCGGGGCTCCGCCGATCAGACAGCGGAAGATAAGTTCGGTGATTTCTTTGTGTGTGTTCTTCATCATGGAGCTTTTACATCAAGAGGACGTAAAAGCGCGCGCGGGTGGATAGTGAAAAAAAAAGATTATTGTTGCGAGATGAATAAAAAGAAGAGTGCCTCCAAGTATTGTTGCAGGTTGGCGCGCAGCAGTCGCAGGGCATTCTTAAGGTGATACTTCACAGTATTGACCGAGATGCCGAGCTCTTGGGCTATCTCGTTGTTCTTCTTTCCGTCGTAGCGGCTCATGGCGAAGACACGGCGGAAGTCGCAGGGCAGGGTGTCGACGGCCTTCCTGACCACCTCTTCCAACTCTCCGTCGAGCAGTCGCGCCAGGGGATAGCTGTCGTCGGCAGCCTGCTCGGCCGTGGCTTCTGTGGCGGGCACCAGTCGCCGTCGCTGTTGTTCTCTCAATCAGTCGAGGCAGTGACGGCGCACGCCGACGGCCAGATAATTCCTTAGGGAAGTGTGCACGATGAGACGCTGGCGGATCTGCCAGACATGAAAGAATACGTCGGCAACGATGGTCTCGGCCACAAAGTCGTCACGAACATATTCATAGGCAATGGCGCACAGGGGAGCGTAATGGCGCTGGAACAGGTACCGGTAGCCTTCTTCCTGTCCTTCCCGCAGCATGTCCACGATGTCGGTGTCATCTCTAAGCGCCATCTGTCATTGGTTTTCTGCAAAAGTACTTCATTTCAATGACAATGACAAAAAAAAGAAGCGTAAATGATAGAAGAACATGTTTTTTTGACAGAAAGACATATATAGTGCAGGGTGGCCCCCCGTGGGCCACCTCAAAAAATGTCCCAACCATGTTTAAAAAATCGGTCGAACATTGTTTCATCGGTCGAACATTGTTTCATCGGTCGAACATTGTTTCATCGGTTGGGACATTGTTTGAGGTAGGGCACAGGGCCCTACCCTGCACTGTGCGAAATGTTATGGCCCACGGGGGCCACCTCAAATGATGTTTGACCAATGAAACGATGTCCCAACCGATGAATCAATGGTTGGGACATTTTTCTGGGGGCCGGGCACAAAACTGACCCTGCATGGTTTTCATCGTACACGCGACGCGATTACGCCGTACACGCGATGCGATTGCACCGTACACGCGATGCGTCTGCACCGTAAAGGCGATGCGATTACGGCGTACACGGAAATGGATAATGATGGGGTAGGGACGCAGCCGCTACTTCTGCTGCGGACACACCTTTTCGCGGATCAGCCTGTTGCGTGCCTCACGCTGTGCTTCTCTCTCCACGCGCGTGTTGATGTCGATCTGCAGGATGGGCTCCACGGCATGGCCTTTGACGGCGTCGTTGATGGCAGGCCACGGTGTGAGGCCGAGGCCATTGGGATTGCCCGTGCGGATGAAGTTAGCGTAATAGTTGGAAAAGATGTCCGATATCCAGTAGTCTTCCGGCTGCCAGTCGTAGACGCGGTTGGTGGGCAGCGTGCCCATGGCGTACTCGATGTCGGCAGCGTGCACGGCGCCTTTGTCGCGCGGTGTGGCTGCCTGTCCGTCTTTGGCATCTTCCACGCCGCCGGCCAGGCCGGCCACCTTGCCTTTCACGGCCATGGCCGGCCGCGGGTGACAATAGCGGTAGCGGTAGACGGGCTGCGTGCCGGTGAGGGCGTGCTCGTAGCCCCAGCGCCAGGTGGCGAAGTCAAGGAACAGGTCGGAGGCCAGGTCTATGCCTGGGCGCCCCTGCAGGTCAGCGTCGGTGTGGATGCCGTAGAGGGGGAAGATGTCGTCGGTGGCGGCTCCGTAGGCCTTGCGTGCCATGTCTTTGGCCTTCTCTATGGTGTTGACGTTGAGTGTCATCTCCTGATTGTTGCCGCCTAAGAGCAGTGGCACGCGGGCCTGTCGTCCTTCGGCGAAGACACGCGCGGGCTGTTCGGTGAAGAATCGTCCGTCGATACACGGCATGGGCATGCCGGTCATGTGGACGCGGCGCATGAGCTCCTCTGCCGGCATGGCGCGCAGCTCTTTGAGTGACTTGACGCCGGCTTTCTTCATCATCTGTGTGCCGTTGGCTTCCGCTTCCTTGAGTGTCGGCAGGTCGCTAAAGCCGAGGACGGAGCCGCTGGAACCGATGGCGCGGGCGAAGAGGTCCTTGCTCAGGGGCGAGGCCATGAGTGCACTTATCGAGAATGAGCCGGCCGACTCGCCCGCGATGGTGATCTGCGAGGGGTCGCCGCCAAAGGCCGTGATGTTGTCCTTCACCCACTGGATGGCCGCTGCCTGGTCCATGAGTCCGTAGTTGCCGCTGCCGTGCCACGCGCTCTCCTTTGACAGGGCGGGCAGGGTGAAGAATCCGAAGATGCCCTCGCGGTAGTTGGCCGTGATGGCGATGACGCCCTTGCGTGCCATGGCCTGTCCGGCATAGCGTGGCTCACTGCCGCTCCCGGCCATCCAGCCGCCGCCATTGAAATAGATGAGTACGGGCAGCCGCTCGTTCATTGTCCGCGCGGGGGTCCAGATGTTGAGGTAGAGACAGTCCTCACTCATCTTCGACGTGCCGAAATTCATGTCGCCGAAGAGTCGTTCCTGCATGGGATTGGGACCGAACTCGGTGGCCGGGCGCACGCCCTGCCATGGGGTCACGGGCTGAGGCTCCCGCCAGCGCAGCGGGCCCACGGGTGGCGCGGCAAAGGGTACGCCTTTGAAGACCTTGACTCCTGAGGAGTCGATGCCGGAAAGCAGGCCGCCGGCGACCTTGACTTCGACGTGCTGCTGCGCCGTCGCGTTCAGGCTCAGCGCGCACAAGGCCATTGCGAACAGGTGTCTGACGTTCATTGAAAGTGGCAGTTTTCTCATAATAAATAGTATATAATAGTATATAATTTCATGGTTGCGGGGCCGTTCACCGGCGGAGATGTCGGGAAGATGCCGTCGCGATAAGGTGTTTCTATTGGCAAAGTTAGTGTAAAAACGCCAATATGTGTATGTTTTCTCCCGTTTTTTTCATTTGCACCACGACGGAAAGCAGTCCGTTCCGTGCAGGGTGGCCCCCTGTGGGCCACCACAAGCAATGCCCCAACCGATATAATAAATCGGTCGAACATAATATTAGGTGGCCCACAGGATAAGCTTTTTCTATCATTTCATCATTCTAATAATGTCGAACATAATATTAGGTGGCCCACGGGGGGCCACCCTGCACACGACGATCCCGCATCGGCATGCCGGTACGGGATCGTCTATGGATGAATTCTCAATGTCTGAGGATTAGAGGTTGCGGTCCAAACGGTGATAACCGTAACGAGCCTCCGAGCCCAGTTCTTCCTCGATGCGGATGAGCTGGTTGTACTTTGCCATACGGTCGGTGCGGCTCATCGAACCGGTCTTGATCTGTCCGCTGTTGGTAGCCACGGCAATGTCGGAGATGGTGGTGTCTTCTGTCTCTCCCGAACGGTGAGAGGTGACGGTGTTGTAACCGTGACGGTGGGCCATCTCAATGGCTTCGAGGGTCTCGGTGAGTGAACCGATCTGGTTGACCTTGATGAGGATGGCGTTGGCCACGTGCATCTTGATGCCCTTCTCCAGGAACTTCGTGTTGGTGACGAAGAGGTCATCGCCCACGAGCTGTATGCGGTCGCCGAGCTTTGCGGTGAGTTTCTGCCAGCCTTCCCAGTCGTTCTCGTCGAGTCCGTCCTCGATGGAAGCGATAGGATACTTGTTGCAGAGCTCCTCGAGGTAAGCGATCTGGCCCTCGTCATCGAGCTCCTTGCCGTTAGGATCCTTCGGCATGCCGTTGGTGAGCTGCTTGTAGTTGTAGAACCACTTGCCGTTCTTCTGATAAGCGAACTCAGAGGAAGCGCAGTCCATTGCGATGGTGACGTCCTTGCCTGGCTCATAGCCGGCGTCCTTGACAGCCTGGCAGATACTCTCGAGAGCGTCGTCGATGCCGTTGAGTGCGGGAGCGTAGCCGCCCTCGTCGCCTACGGCTGTGGAGAGGCCGCGGCCCTTGAGCAGCTTGCCTAATGCGTGGAAGACCTCAGCGCCGCAGCGGATAGCCTCCTTCTCGCTCTTGGCAGAGCGTGGCTGGATCATGAATTCCTGGAAGGCGATGGGAGCGGAAGAGTGAGCGCCGCCGTTGATGATGTTCATCATCGGCACGGGGAGTGTATAGCTGTTGCAGCCGCCGATGTAGCGGTACAGAGGCATGTGCAGTGCCTCGGCAGCCGTGTGAGCAGCAGCGAGAGACACGCCTAAGATAGCGTTGGCGCCGAGCGTGCTCTTGGTAGGAGTGCCGTCGAGCTCCAGCATCTTGTAGTCGAGGCCGCGCTGGTCGAAGACATCCCAGCCCACGAGAGCGGGTGCGATGACGTCGTTGACGTTGGCCACAGCTTTCAGCACTCCCTTTCCGCCGAAGCGCTTCTTGTCGCCGTCGCGAAGCTCGAGGGCCTCGTTCTCACCGGTGCTGGCACCTGACGGGACACTGGCACGGCCCATAACGCCGTTCTCCAGTGTTACTTCAACCTCTACTGTAGGATTGCCACGGGAATCCAGAATCTCACGTGCGTGAATCTTTGAAATCTTCATTGTGTAAATGATTTATGTGTGTTAAAACAATTGTTTATCTTGTTACCTGCAAAAGTAATGCCTTTCCACTGAAAGACAAAGGAAACGGGACGTCATGACAGCCTGTTTTATGCTTTTTTAATGCTTTCGTGAACACGCATTCAAGGGTGGTGGTGCAGGGTGGCCCCCTGTGGGCCACCTCAAACAATGTTCGGCCGATGGAACAAGGGTTGGGACATTCTTCGTGGTGGCCCACGGGGGGGCCACCCTGCACTGTGACGATTCGTCCGGTGATCGAACAGGTGGCGGCCACATTACCTAAAAATAATGAAACTTACGGCGTTTATCACCATCTTTGGCACTTATTTTGTACTTTTGCATCACATACAACGATAAGTGAATCATAAAATGGAGAATAAGGAAACTCCCGTTTTGCTGCTCACGGGTTATTTAGGCAGCGGCAAGACCACGCTTCTCAACCGGATACTGAAGAATGAGAAAGGCATCCGTTTCGCCGTCATCGTCAACGATATCGGAGAGGTGAACATCGACGCCTCGCTCATCCAGGGCGGCGGCGTAGTGGGCCAGGGCGACGACTCTCTTGTGGCACTGCAGAATGGATGTATCTGCTGTACGCTGAAGATGGACCTCGTGCAACAGCTCAACGACATCATCAACCAGAAGAAGTTCGACTATATCGTCATTGAGGCTTCGGGCATCTGCGAGCCTGCGCCCATCGCGCAGACCATCTCCACCTATCCGCAGATGATTCCGGGGGAGATCATGAAGAACGGCGTGGCCCGTCTCGACGCCATCGTCACCGTGGTCGACGCCCTGCGCATGCGCGACGAGTTCGGTCTGGGCGACGCCCTGAAGAAGCCCGACATGGGCGAGGACGACTTAGCGAGCCTCGTCATCCAGCAGATAGAGTTCTGCAACATCATCCTGATCAACAAGGCCGCGGAGATCTCGCCCGACGAGCTGAAGCACCTCAGGGCCGTCATCAAGGCCATCCAGCCCAAGGCTGAGATTTACGAATGCAACTACGGCGACGTGGACTTCGACAAGATTCTCAACACCCACTTGTTCAATTTTGACAAGGTGGCCACGTCGGCGCGCTGGATTGAGGCCATGGAAGACGATGACGATGAGTTGGAGAACGCGGAGAGTGGCGAGGCGTTAGAGTACGGCATCGAGACCTTCGTGTGGAAACGCCGCCAACCGATGAACTTAGGTGACTTCGATGAGTTTGTCTCCACGAAGTGGCCCAAGGGCGTGATCCGTGCCAAGGGCATGTGCTATTTCGCCGACGAAAAAGAGACTTGTTATCTCTTCGAGCAGTCGGGTAAGCAGTTTAATATTACCAACGCGGGTCAGTGGTATGCCACGATGCCCGCCGGTGAGCTTCAGGATTTCCTTGAGAAGAACCCTGACGTGAAGAAGGACTGGGATCCCGTGGTGGGTGACCGCATGCAGAAGATCGTGTTCATCGGACAGAGACTCGACCGCAAGGCCATCGAGGCGGAGCTGGACGGGTGTCTGGCCGAGTAAGGACAATGTGCAGGGACGTCGTCGGCCGAACATATCGTCGGCCGGACATATCGTCGGCCGAACATATCGTCGACCGAACATATCGTCGGCCGGACATATGTGCAGGGTGGCCCCCTGTGGGCCACCACAAATCATGTCCCAATCATTGTGTTATCGGTCGAACGTTATTTGAGGTAGGGCACAGGGCCCTACCCTGCACTGCAGGAAGTGACCCGTCGGCCGGACATATGTGCAGGGTGGCCCCCTGTGGGCCACCACAGATCATGTCCTCAATCATTGTGTTATCGGTCGAACGTTATTTGAGGTAGGGCACAGGGCCCTACCCTGCACTGCAGGAAGTGACCCGTCGGCCGGACATTATTTAATCAGATAGAGATGGAAGAGATGCCTTTTGTTTTTTCCCGTGAAGAGCTCCATGAGGCGTGGCAACTTCGCCGCTACCTTATAGAGAAGGTGGGTGACGCCATGACGCAATCCGATAGGATGATGCTCCAGACAAGTCTCGGCGCCGCCATAGCCGATGGCCGCGTCAGGCGTGATGTCTTTGGCCTGAACCCCATCGTCACCGCTTTGGAGACGGCGCACATCTGTGTGGACGAGATAGGACTAAACCGTGATTCTGTCATCGCCACACTGCTCTGGGGATGCCGCTTCGACGACTTCGGAGAGATACAGTGTAAATACGGCGAGACCGTGGAGCATATCGTGCATGGACTCTATAAGTTACAGCATCTCTACGACAAGAATCCGGTCATCGAGAGCGATAACTTCCGCAACCTGCTGCTGTCGTTTGCCGAGGACATGCGTGTCATCCTCATCATGATCGCCGACCGTGTGTGCGTGATGCGCCTCATCCGCGACACGCCCGACAGGGCGGCACAGCACGAGGTGGCTGAGGAAGCATCGTATCTCTATGCCCCTCTGGCTCACAAGCTCGGCCTCTACACCCTGAAGTCAGAGTTGGAAGACCTCTCACTCAAATACTTAGAGCATGACGCCTACTACATGATCAAGGACAAGCTCAACGCCACTAAGGCGAGCCGTGACGCCTACATTGACCGCTTCATCGGGCCTATCCATGAGCGTCTGGAGCGGGCAGGGCTGAGGTTCCACATGAAAGGCCGCACGAAGTCAATCCATTCCATCTGGCAGAAGATGAAGAAGCAACAGTGCGGTTTCGAGGGTATCTACGACCTCTTCGCCATCCGCATCATCCTCGACGCGCCCTTGGAGAAGGAGAAGCAGCAGTGCTGGCAGGTCTACTCTATTGTCACCGACATGTATCAGCCCAACCCCAAGCGGCTGCGTGACTGGCTGTCGGTGCCGAAGTCGAATGGCTACGAGAGCCTGCACATCACCGTGTTAGGTCCTGAGAACAAATGGGTGGAGGTGCAGATCCGCACCGAGCGCATGGACGACATCGCCGAGCACGGTCTCGCTGCCCACTGGCGCTACAAAGGCATCAAGAGCGGAGGGCAGATGGACGAGTGGCTTGCCAACATCCGTACGGCATTAGAGGCAGGCGACAACCTGCAGGTGATGGACCAGTTCAAGATGTCGCTGCAGCCCGACGACATCTATGTCTTCACGCCACGCGGCGACCTGTTCAAGTTTCCTGCGCGGTCCACGGTGCTTGACTTCGCCTACCGCATCCACTCCAATATCGGTAACACCTGCGTGGGCGGCCGCGTCAACGGCAAGGCTGTCCCCATGCGGCAGGAGCTGCGCTCCGGCGACACCGTGGAGGTGCTCACCCAGAGCAGCCAGAAGCCCAAGCGCGACTGGCTTACCATTGCCGTCACACCCAAGGCCAAGTCGAAGATTCGTCTGGCCCTCAAGGAGACACAGCAGAAAGACGGGCTCTATGCCAAGGAGCTTCTGGAACGGCGCTTCAAGAACCGGCATATCGAAGTGGAGGAGAGCGTCATGGCACACTTGGTGAAGAAGATGGGATTCAAGGAGGTGTCTGACTTCTACAAGCAGGTGGCTGACGGCAAGCTCGATCCCAACGACATCATCGCCAGATACATAGAGACGCGCGACCACACCGAGAACAAGGATAAGGAGACGGTATCAGCCGAGCTGTTCAACTATGAGAGTCCGGAGGAGGAGCTGACGCGCGAGAGCGACGACGTGCTCACCATCGACCAGAACCTCAGGGGCATCGATTACCAGCTTGCACCTTGCTGCCATCCTATCTATGGCGATCCGATCTTCGGCTTCGTGACGGCCGGTGGCGGCATCAAGATCCACCGCTCCGACTGCCCCAATGCACCAGAGATGCGGCGACGTTTTGGCTACCGCATCGTCAAGGCACGGTGGGCCGGTAAAGGCTCGTCGAAATACGCCATCACCCTGCACGTGGTGGGACACGACGACATCGGCATCGTGTCGAACATTACCAACATCATCTCCAAAGACGAGAAGATCGTCATGCGGTCTATCAATATCGACTCTCATGACGGCCTCTTCTCGGGCAACCTCACCATTCAGGTCGAGGATACCGCGCGTCTCAACCAGCTTGTCAAGAAGCTCAAGGCGGTGAAAGGCGTGAGACAGATAGAGCGTATCTGAAGCAAAGGGTGCTCTTTGAGAAGAGAGATTACGGCAGCGGTCATCACTGTCTATGCAAAAAAGGAAACGGCGGCGAAAGGGTTCTTGCGGACCCTTTCGCCGCCGTTAAAATTCGCGACATGTCTTTTCCCATTTGGCAAAAAGTGCCAACATCCCAGCAGGGTGGCCCCCTGTGGGCCACCTAAAATAATGTTCGACCGCTTTATCATCGGTCGGGACATCATTTGTGGTAGGGCACAGGGCCCCCTGTGGGCCACCTAAAATAACGTTCGACCGCTTTATCATCGGTTGGGACATCATTTGTGGTAGGGCACAGGGCCCCCTGTGGGCCACCTAAAATAACGTTCGACCGCTTTATCATCGGTCGGGACATCATTTGTGGTAGGGCACAGGGCCCTACCCTGCACTGTAAGCGTCACGACTCCTCTTCGGAAGAATTTCCACACGGTATCGTCTGGATTGTACTTGCCTTTTCAGTGAGATGGCAACATGATTACACTTGAATCGCACGTCCATTACACTTGAATCGCAATGCCATTACACTTGAATCGCATCGCCTTTACACTTGAATCGCAATGCCATTACACTTGAATCGCAATGCCTTTACACTGTAGACGCGATAGCATTTTCCCGTCGACGCACTATGGCGGCGTAAGCATATAAATTTGAGGGAGGCCTGTGTCGGGTTTCGTGTGCAGGCTGTTATTTTTTCGTCACTCTTGCGAGCCACCGCCGGAACTCGTTTCTGTAGCCGTTGAAGACATTGATATCGGTGTGCGGTGCAATGCCGCGCACCTTTCCGTCAGGCGCGAGCTGCCATATCCACAGCTTCACGTCCGGCTTGTACTCGCCGTAGCGCGCTATCCACACGGGATAGGTCTGCTTGATGTCGGGCGCATAGTCGAGCCACCGGTTTATGAAGGTCTGACTGATGTAGAGGATAGGTCGCATGCCTGTCTCCTTCTCAACAATCTGCAACCAGTTTCTCACACGGCTCCACATAGCTCTTGCTCCGCCCATCTTTATCACCTGTGAGGGCAGTGGCTCCAAGTCGAGTACTGGCGGCAGGTCTCCTTTCTTGAAGTGGCTGTGGCTCAGGAAGTGCCAGGCCTGCTGTGCACCGGAGGTGCGATGCGTGAAATAGTGGTAAGAGCCCACGGGGTAGCCGTGGCTGCGTGCCGCCGCATAGTCGGAAGCATAGTAAGGATTCAGGAGTGACGCGCCCTCGGTAGACTTGATGAAGATGAACGAGACCTCGTAGTCGACGTGTCCGCTCACGTTCTTCTTCGACAGTGAGCCGAGGTGGGTGATGCGCAGGCGGTCCCAGTCGACGGAGTACCGCTTGCGTCCTTGTACATGCTGGTGCTTGGACAGGTCGATGCCGTAGACGCGCTCCGAGGTATAGTTGAGGCGCTCTCCCCTGTAGGTGTCGCGCAACCACTCGCCTACGCGGAAGTAGCGGTGCTGCGACGAGAAGCCAAAGCCCGTGCGGTGCCCGTCTTTCCATTGTCCTTCATAATAGGTGTTGAGGGTGTCGATGTAATGGCCGTAGCCGTGTGCGCGGAACTGACGGTCCATCTCGCCGTGGTAGATGCCTGCCGAGTCGCGTCGCATTGCCGTGACGAGGGTGTCGTGATCCCATTGTCCGATGACAAGTCGCCCCTCGCTATCTCTCACGGTGCCGCGTCCCTGCCGCATGCCGTTGTGCCAGCGTCCGCTGTAGAGTATGCTGTCGCCTAAGCTGAGCACGCCGAGGCCCTCGCGCTTGCCCTTGACGAGCTGTCCATGGTAGACGATGCCACCCTTGCCACGCACGGTGTGGATCTCATTGGTGTGGATGGTGCAAGCCGTGAGGCACAGAATGATAATGCTGAGGAATATGGTCCGTTGAGGGTTGAGAGTTGAGGGTTGAGAGTTATGATTACTATTATGCTCATTGCGATGCTCTCTCTCTTGTATTTTTCTTTCTTTAGCGAATAGGCGGTTCATTGCAGCACCTCCTTTCCATGGATGATTCCGATGAAGCGTCCGTGCTTGGTGAAGACCGGCGCGCCATCGACGGCAAAGAGGCTTGGCACGTCGTGCTCGTGGCCCTGCCAATAGTTGCCGGCGGCGATGACAGCGTGATAGCGCAGTGTGGTGTCCTCCGGACAGAGCCGTACGGTGACGATCTTGCGGTGCTCGGTGGCTCCCCAGGGCACGTTTCGCACGGCGTAGACGCCCCAGGGCTTTGTCAACCGGCGGGTATGGATGATGAATGTCTGTGCCTTGCCGGAGAGTGGCACCACTACCGGTGCGCATGCTACGCTGTGCCGGCGGTTGCTGCCGTTGTACCAACTCACGTGGTAGGTGGCGCGGAGCATCAGCCGGCTCTGCCTGGCCGGATGGAGATGTCCGGCGCTGTCGGTCCGGCAGATGTGGCGCAGCTCACCGACGACTTGTTTCAACGAGTCGGTCATCCGGCTCTGACGGCTGGCGTAGGCGGCGATCTGTGTGTAGCCCTCGTCGACAATGCCGTGGGAGCGGAGATAATAGATGAGCTCCTTGCGCTCGGTTTCTTTGCGGGCTAAGAGGCTGACGAGGGAATCGCACACTGCCGGCACCGAGTCGGCATGCAGCGTCGACGTGGGGCCGATGGTGAGCACGCGGCCGTCACAGCTCGCCCACCACCAGTGACGGTTGATCCATACGCCCTGTTGCCGGACGGAATCGCTGTTGAGTGCCACTGTGTCCCTCCCGCTGACAAGGCACACGTCGACACGTCCGTCGACAAGGCACGCGCTGCGGCGAAGGTCGGTCTCGGAAGCAGGCATGGCCCGAACGACAAGCCATACCAGTGCCGTTAAAAGCAATAGGGCGGAAATAATGAGTATCTTATAATGGAATAATCTTAACTGCATCACGCTCTTCTTTGAAATGCAAAATTACAAATTCTTTCCATACCTTTTCCTTTGAAACCGAAAATTAATTTGCGTGATTGTCGCCAAAAACAGTCTTGAGGGAATATCATCGGAGCCGTTTTTCGCCAGAAAAAATACGGTATGGGCGCATTTTTTTAGGACAACCGGCATGTCGTCTTGGATATTTTGTGTAAGTTTGCGAACCGAAACCTATGCTTACGCTTGCGCTTCTGCAACTAAAACTCAAAATAATCAAATATTGTGTATAGAAAAACTCTTTTTCTCACCCTTTCTCTTTTCGTTGGCCTCTGCGCTGTGCAGGCCAGGGGTGTACTGCCTTATCGCGATGCCTCACTGCCTGTATCGGATCGTGTGAGCGATCTCTTGGGCCGCATGACGCTGCAAGAGAAGATCGGACAGCTGCGCTGTGTGCTTGCCTGGGACTATTATGACATTCTCAACCGCCGGAAGGTAGAGCCGTCGGCATCGTTCAAGCAAGCCGTCGCTGACAGTCATATCGGCATGTTGTGGGCCACTTACCGCGCCGACCCGTGGACGCGCAAGACCCTGGGCAACGGTCTCAACCCTCGTCTTGCTGCCCTCTGTGGCAATGCCCTGCAACGCTATGTTGTGGAGCATACGCGTCTCGGCATTCCTCTCTTCCTCGCCGAGGAGGCTCCTCACGGCCACATGGCCATCGGCACCACCGTCTTTCCCACGGGCTTGGGCATGGCCGCCACCTTCGACCGTGATGTCATCCGTCGCGCAGGCAGCGTTATCGCCCGTGAGATGCGGCTCCAAGGCGCCCACATCAGCTATGGACCCGTCATCGACCTCTGCCGTGAGCCACGGTGGAGCAGGGTGGAGGAGAATATGGGTGAGGACCCTGTGCTGGCCGGAGACATCGCTGCGGCGGAGGTAGAAGGCCTCGGCGGCGGTGACTTGTCGAAGCCCTATGCCACCCTTCCCACCCTGAAGCATTTCATCGGCTACGGCACCACCGAGGGTGGACACAATGGCGCACCCACCTGTCTGGGTCAACGCGAGATCAGACAGTTCTTTCTGCCGCCTTTCCGCACGGCCATCAAGGCGGGTGCCCTGTCGGTGATGACGAGTTACAACAGTCTCGACGGCGTGCCCTCGACGATGGACGACGGCTACCTCAAGGGTGTGCTGCGGCAGGAATGGGGCTTCAAGGGTTTCATCGTGTCCGACCTGTACAGTGTTGACGGCATTGCCGTGAATCACCGTGTGGCGTGTGACCTCACGGAGGCTGCGGCGATGGCACTCAACGCCGGCGTCGACGTGGATCTCGGCGGCCGCTCTTATGCCCACTTGGAGGAGGCTCTGCAGCGTGGGCTCACCACGCAGGCCGTCATTGACACAGCGTGTGCCCGCGTGCTGCGCATGAAGTTTGAGATGGGCCTCTTCGAGCATCCTTATGTAGACCCCGCAAAGGCTGTCGCCGGCGTGCGCACTCCCGACAACGTAGGGGTGGCCCGTGAGGTGGCTCTGAAATCGGTCACGCTGCTGAAGAACAACGGCGTGCTGCCTCTCGCCCGCAACCTCAAAGTGGTACTCGTGGGGCCTAATGCCGACAACGTATATAATATGTTAGGCGATTACACGGCACCGCAGGATGCGGGCAACGTGAAGACCGTGCTCGACGGTCTGCGCCGTTATCTGCCCGACTCACAGCTGAGTTACGTGAAAGGCTGCGCCATCCGCGACACCACGGCCAATGGCATTGCCGCGGCAGTGGCGGCGGCGCGCCAGGCCGATGTCGTAGTGGCTTGTGTGGGAGGCAGCAGCGCGCGCGACTTCAAGACAAGTTATCAGGCGACCGGTGCCGCCACGGTCGGTGCCGCTATCCTGAGCGATATGGAGTCGGGCGAAGGTTACGACCGTGCCACCCTCGGACTTCTGGGCCTGCAAGACCGTTTGCTCCGTGAGCTGAAAGAGACAGGCAGGCCCCTCGTGGTGGTCTATATAGAGGGCCGCCCGCTGCTGAAGAACTGGCCGGCGGAGCATGCCGACGCCCTGCTCACAGCCTACTATCCCGGGCAGGAAGGCGGCGACGCCATTGCCGACGTGCTCTTCGGCGCTTACAATCCCGCGGGACGATTGCCCATTTCCGTGCCCCGCGCCGTGGGACAGCTGCCGGTGTTCTACAACAAGAAGGCCGTGGCGCAGTCCTATGTCGAGATGTCCGGACAGCCGCTTTATGCCTTTGGCTACGGCCTGAGCTACACCACGTTCCGCTATTCCAATCTCCACATCACGCAGCGTGGGCCGCAACAGTTTGACGTGTCGTTCGACGTGACCAACACCGGCAGCCGCGACGGTGATGATGTGCCGCAGCTCTACCTCCGCGACGAGGTGGCGTCGGTGGCGCAGCCCGTGATGCAGCTCCGTGCTTTCGACCGCCGTTTCATCCGGGCAGGGGTGACCGAGCACTTCGTCTTCCATATAGGCCCAGAGCAGCTCAGCATTGTAGGCCGTGATATGCGGGAGATGGTGGAGCCCGGCGACTTCACTGTCATGGTGGGCCCGAGTAGCGACCATATCGCCCTCAGAGAGCGCTTCGCGGTGAAATAAGACATAAAAAAAGCAGCCCCGCTGGGCTGCCAAAAATAAATCTAATAGTTAGGGTCCCGACATGTCACATGCCAGTCCCCAGATCTTCTTATTACTTTTTCTGTGTTGCGGGCTTACCTTTGTAAGCCTTATTGAGTCCTGCCACAACCTCTGTGGTGATGTCGTAGGCCTTGTCGGCGTAGAGCACGTTGTCGCCCTGCTTGGCGAAGATCATGCCATACTTGCCATCCTTGTTGAACACGGCGAGATAGTGCTGGATGGAGTCGTGCAATGCTTGGTTGTACTTTGCGGTCTCAGCCTGGAACTCGTTGCTCAGGCGCTGGTTGAGAGCCTGCAGATCACCGCTCTGCTTCTGCAGTCCGGCCTGAATAGCCTCAGCCTGCTCGCGCGTGTAAGCGTTCTGCTGCACCTTCTGCTGGAAGTTGGCAGCCGCGCCCTGCAGTGCCTGCTGGCGGCTGGCAAGGGTCTTCTGAATGTTCGTGCCCTTGAGATTGAGAATCTTGGAGTAGTCTTTGCAGAACTGATACTGCGTCATGATGGAGTCTACCTCCACGTAAGCAATCTTTGTGCTGGCAGCCTTCGTCTGCGTTGTCGTCGTCTTTTCGTCCATCTTGGGCGCGCTCTTGTTGCAAGATGTCAGCCCAAACGTCGTGACCACGGCGAAAGCCACGGCGAAGAGAATGTTCTTCTTCATATTTCTGTGTATTATCTGAGTTCTAATGATTCACTACCGTCTTCTTCCTTCTCACTCTTCTTTCAGACATTTAATTATCTGAACCTTCCCGCTGCCCGCATCTCACGGTCCTCATCGATGACGCAATGGATGCCTCTGTCTTTCATAGCCTGGGAGTCATGGATGTGCATCGATGAGAAGCGTCCGTTCTTCTGCAATAGGACCTTCACGGAGAGAAGTGCTATCGATATAGCAATTATTAACACCGAGAGGAGCAACATTTCTATCATATTTTGCTAAATTTGCAGTGGATTTATGTGTTATGCGCTGCAAAGATAGCGTTAAATAAACAAATGACAAAGAGATAACGCAACAATTTAGAGTTTTATTACCAAAAAATTCAATATTAAATAGTATAGATTATGGCAGAATTAAAACCCGCCCGCGTATTCGAGCAATTCGCGGCTATCAACAAGATACCGCGTCCGTCGAAGCATGAGGAGAAAATGATCGAGTATCTCAAGGACTTTGGCCAGCGCCACCATTTAGAGACCATTGTCGACGAGACCGGTAACGTGCTCATCCGCAAACCCGCCACCAAAGGCTATGAGGACCGCGCCACCACTATTCTGCAGAGCCATATGGACATGGTCTGCGACAAGTTGGTGGATGTGGAGTTCGACTTCCATAAAGACGCCATCCAGACCTATGTCGAGGGTGACTGGATGCACGCCAAAGGCACCACTCTCGGCGCCGACGACGGTATCGGCGACGCCATCGAGTTAGCCATCCTCGATTCCGACGACATTGAGCATGGACCCATCGAGTGTGTCTTCACCCGTGATGAGGAGACACAGCTCACCGGCGCGCTGGGCATGAAGCCCGGTTTCATGACCGGCGACTACCTCATCAACCTTGATTCGGAGGACGAAGGACAAATCTTCATCTCCTGTGCCGGCGGCCGAAGCACCATCGCCACATTCCATTTCCAGCGCGAGAACGCTCCTGCGGGATTCTTCTTCTTGCAGGCTACGCTCAAGGGACTCAATGGCGGACACTCCGGTGACGATATTGAGAAGAAACGCGCCAATGCCATCAAGGTGCTCGCACGGTTCCTCTATCTGGAGCAGAAAAAGATGCCTGTGCGCCTGGCCCAGTGGAATTCCGGCAAGATGCACAATGCCATCCCGCGCGATGGAAAAATCATCTTCGCCGTACCTGAAGACAAGAAAGAGCAGGTGAAAGCAGACTGGAACGTCTTCACCGCGCAGGTAGAGGACGAGTATCACGTCACCGACACACACATGAAGTGGCATCTGGAGAGCACCGAGGCGCAGAGCGTCATGCCCGAAAAGGTGAGCCGCAACCTTGTCAGCGCACTACAGGCCGTGGACAACGGTGTCTTCGCCATGTGCCAGGACAAGGAGTTGGAATGGATGGTGGAGACCTCCAGTAACGTGGCCAGCGTACAGAGCGAGGCCGACAAGGTGGAGGTGGTGAGCTCGCAGCGCTCAAACGTCACCTCTAATCTTGACAATATCTGCAATACGGTGGAGGCAGCCTACGTGCTTGCCGGAGCCGATGTGGTGCAGACCGACGGCTACCCTGCCTGGCAGCCGAAGCACGACTCGCAGCTGCAGCGCATTGCCAAGGAGACTTATCGTAAGCTCTTCGGAAAAGACCCTGTCGTGCGCGGCATCCATGCCGGACTGGAGTGCGGACTCTTCTCGGAGAAATACCCCAACCTCGACATGGTGAGCTTCGGACCCACGCTGCGCAATGTGCACACACCGGACGAGTGCCTCTACATTCCTACCGTGCAGATGGTGTGGGATCACCTGTTGGAGATTCTGAAGAACATTCCGAAGAAATGAGAATCGGGAAGTCAGCACGACCCATGACCGGCCTGCCCGCAGCCCTATACGGCTTGCTCGCGGGCCGGCAGTTGCTGCACACGGCCGCCGTGGGCCTGGGCTTTCTTGTCCTGACGCTTACGTCCTGTGGCGAGGTCCATAGGGCCAAGGGTCATGTGGAGCAGTTCATGAAAGGGCCGATGTCGCTGGAGCAGGCCGACCGCATCGCGTGGTCGGACCTTGACTCCACACATCATCTCACCGACTCCATGCTGCAGGTGATGCGCCGCACGGCGGAGCAGACGCAGCTCGTCAAGCCCGGCACCGCCTATCAACCACGCACGGCGAAGTTGCGAATGCTTACGCTGAAATATGCCGTAGGGAAGGATACGCTCATGGCTACGTTCTATCTCGACGATCAGCTCACAGGCATTGTCGGCGTGAAGCGTACAGCCATGGTGAAATAGCTTAGAAAAATAATCACGAAATTATTTGGTCATTCCATTTTTTCGCGGTAACTTTGCAGACACTTACAAAAAAGTATGGCTCCGTAGCTCAACTGAATAGAGCATCTGACTACGGATCAGAAGGTTCCGGGTTTGAATCCCAGCGGAGTCACTTCTTTTCGTTAGCACGCATATTTTTAGAGATGGTTTGGCTCCGTAGCTCAACTGAATAGAGCATCTGACTACGGATCAGAAGGTTCCGGGTTTGAATCCCAGCGGAGTCACTATTACAAAGGCCAACAAGGCAAAAAGAGGAGTTTCCTTCGGGTGACTCCTCTTTTTGTATCTCCGCGTTGCAGTGCAGGGTAGGGCCCTGTGCCCTACCACAAGCAATGTCCTAACCAATAGGAATTGTCGAACATTGCAGTGCAGGGTAGGGCCCTGTGCCCTACCACAAATGATGTCCCTAATCGGTCGAACGTTATTTTAGGTGGCCCACGGGGGGCCACCCTGCACTTGAATTCACGGTCCCTAATCGGTCGAACATTATTTTAGGTGGCCCACGGGGGGCCACCCTGCACTTGAATTCATGGTCCCTAATCGGTCGAACGTTATTTTAGGTGGCCCACGGGGGGCCACCCTGCACTTGATTTACAGCCAGGTGTCCCCGTTTTTGTGACAGCCAACACTTGTTTTTTTTACTTTCGCTCTCTCTTCTGAGTATTTTGCCTTACCTTTGCGCACAATAACCCTTCCCCATCTCCGCTTGAACAGCGTTTTTATTTGACTCATGTATTACGCATCATGAAAAGACTATTCATTGCTATCACCCTTCTCGTCCTGATGCTTCCGTCAGTCGCGCAGAAGGACGTCTCGTTGAAACTCGACCCTGCCAAGGCCCAATGGTTCCGCGAAGCCAAGTTCGGGATGTTCATCCACTGGGGCCTCTATTCCATCTTCGCCGGCAGCTACAACGGTCACACGCTCCCCGATGCCACGCTGCCCAACGGCAGGAGCTGGTATGCCGAGTGGGCCGAGAAGCGGCTGCAGATCCCCGATAAGGTCTATCGGGGCAAGGCCAGGGAGTTTTCCACGCCCCGTTACAATCCCGACGAGTGGGTGCGCCTGGCCAAAGAGGCCGGTATGCGCTATCTTGTCATCACGGCCAAGCATCACGACGGCTTTGCGCTGTGGGACTCGAAGGTCTCCCATTTCGACGTGGAGCTCACGCCCGGCAAGAAAGACCTGTTGGCGCCGTTGGTGAAGGCTTGCAGGAAATACGGACTGAAATATGGATTCTATTATTCTCACTGGGAGGACTGGGAGCATCCCGGCGGGGCCAAGCCCGAGTGGGAGAAGCAGCCCACCGACGCCGAGTACCAGAAATACTGGGAGGAGAAAAGCCTGCCGCAGGTGAAGGAGCTCTTGGTCAACTACGACCCCGACCTGCTGTGGTTTGACACGTGGGGCTCTGAGAGCACGCTGCTCACGCCCGCGCGGCGCGACGAGCTCATCCGTCTGGTGCGCACCTACAGCAAGAAATGTCTCATCAACGGCCGCATCTGCTATACCAATCCCGGTGACGATGTCGACTTCTTAGAGATGATGGACAATGAGTACCCTGCCGCCCTGCAGGACAGGCCCTGGCAGACGCCCGCCACCATGCAGCAATCCTGGGGATACCATGCCAGGGACTACAACTGGAAACCGGCCAGGCAGATGCTGACCTATCTCGTGAGCAACGTCTCGAAAGGCGGCAATTATCTGCTCAACATCGGCCCGAAGGCCGACGGCACCCTGCCCTTGCCGGCTGTGCGTCGCCTGCGCGAGATGGGCGGGTGGATGGCGGCCAACGGCGAGGCCGTCTATGGCACGTCGCCCGTACACATCGAGGCACCCGCCGACGTCTTTCTCTCACAGAAGACGGAGAACGGAAAGCACTGGCTCTACGTCTTCCTGACACGGCCCATGAGCCAGCTCACCCTTCCTGTGAAGGCTGTCGGCGGCTGTCAGGTGTTGGAGACGGGGCAGCCTGTGGACTGCACTGCCACCAGTGGCGGCTCTGTCAGCCTGGCAATTCCCGACGGTGTCTTCCGCGACGGCTCCATCCAGGTGCTGAAGCTGGAAATCGAGTAAATCTTCCGACCCTTTGCCTTTACACTGTAGAGACATTGCCTTTACAGTGTAGAGGCATCGCCTTTACGGTGTAGAGGTATCGCCTTTACGGCGTAGTGGCAATGCCCTTACGCCGTATGAGCACATGCTGGATGGCTCCGCGAAGGGCGAGATAGACGATGAAGGCGAGCCACAGCATGTGGTTGGCCACCGGTGAGCCTTGCACGCGACTGGGCAAGAGTAAGACTGTGCCGAGGATGACGAAGAAAGCCGCCGACGCTGTGGCACTCGACAGCAGCATGCCGCGCGTGGCGGTGAGGCCGATGAAGATGCCGTCGTAGACGAAAGCGGCAAAGCCCGCCAGGGGGATGAGCCACGTCCACCAGGCAAAGGCTCCGGCCGCGGTACGCACAGTGGCATCGTTGGTGAGCAGTCCCACGAGCCATTGGCCTCCGAAGACATAAGCCACGGTGAACGCCAGGGCCAGCCACAGCCCCCAGCCGAAGAGCAAGCGGCGCGTCACGAGGCTGAGGCCGGCGCTGTCGCCGGCACCGACATACTTTCCGCCCATGGCTTCACCGGCAAAGGCGAAGCCGTCCATGACATAGGAGAAAAGCGAGTAGAAGGTCAGGAGCAGCGTGTTGACGGCGAGCATGACGTCGCCCTGCCGCGCGCCGGCTGAGGTGAAGGCGAGGTTGACAGCCACGAGACAGACCGTACGGAGGAAGATGTCGCGGTCGGTGCGGAAAAAGACGCGCCACGAATAGCGCTCCGTGCGGTCGGCAGGGCGCTTGCCGGCCGGTGCCTGTAGGCTCCGCAGCTTGCGGCGCAGCAGGGCGGCGGAGAGTGCGACGCCGCTCCATTGCGCCATGAGGGTGCCTAAGGCGATGCCTTCCACCTTCATGCCCATGGCGAAGACGAAGAGCAGTGAGGCCGCAATGTTGACGACATTCTGGAAGATAGCCACGGCCATGGGCACGCGTGTGTCCTGCATGCCGATGTACCAGCCGTTGAGACTGTAGAGCGAGAGCATGGCCGGTGCGCCCCAGATGATGATGTCGAAATAGGCTGTGGCCAGCGGCCACACGTCGGCGGAAGGGTGGATGATGCCCATGGCGGCCTCGCGCAGCGGCCATTGCAGCACGAGGAAGGCCGCGGCAATGCAGAGCGAGAGCGTCAGCGAACGGCGCAGGAGGAGACGGAGGCCCTCAGCGTCGCCGGCGCCGAAGGCCTGCCCTGTCATGCCGCTCGTACCCATGCGCAGGAAGCCCATGAGCCAATAGATAATGTTGAAAATCATGGAACCCACCGAGATGGCCGCTATATAGCGCGCCGATCCTAAGTGCCCGGCAATGGCCAAGTCGACCAGGCCAAGCAGCGGCACGGTGATATTGCTTACGATGGAGGGTATGGCGAGGTGTAGAATCTCTTTGTCGATAGGGAGCATGGCTTCTTTTTTGGGGGCGGGCACGCCGTGTGCCGGCCTCTTCTCTGGGTTGGCGCCGCTGACAGTCGTTGCTGTCATGCGGCGTTTCTTGATCGCAAAGGTAAGGTAAATCCTGCAATGAGGGAAGGATTCTCCCGTTTTTTTTCGTGTCTCACCCCTTTACAGCTGTGGCGGAGACCGTCTCGTGGCCGGTCTTATGTTTTGGTATGCTTTTTGCTTATGACGTTGCTGAATGGTATAGAAAGGAAATTTCAAAATGAGACAACTTAAGATTTCACATAGCATTACCAACCGTCAGGGTGAGGCATTGGATCGTTATCTCGGTGAGGTATCCCGCATACCGATGGTGAATCTTGACGAGGAGACACAGCTCGCTGATGAGATCCGTCAGGGAGGCAAGCGCGGAGAGCGTGCCAAAAACCGCCTGATAGCGGCCAATCTCCGTTTTGTCATCTCGGTGGCCAAGCAGTATCAGCACAAAGGCCTGTCGCTCACCGACCTCATCGACGAGGGGAATATCGGCCTGGTGAAGGCGGCTGAGAAGTTTGATGAGACCCGCGGCTTCAAGTTTATCAGTTATGCAGTGTGGTGGATCCGGCAGAGTATCCTGCAGGCCATCGCCGAGCAGAGCCGCATGGTGAGACTGCCGCTCAACCAGGTGGGTGCGTTGACGAGAATCAATAACGAGATAGAGAAGTTTGAGCAGAAGAACCACCGCCGGCCCTCGGCAGAGGAGTTGTCCGACATCACCAACATCGGCTCCGACCGTATCGAGAACACTATCAACGCCGACCTGCGCCACATGAGCATCGACGCGCCTTTCACAGACGGCGATGACAACTCGCTGGCCGACCTGTTGCCCTCATCTGACGACACCCTGAACAACATCGTGGAGAAGGAAGCCATCGACGAGGATCTCAAAGCTGTATGTGACAAGGTGCTCAAGCCGCGGGAGACCGTCATCCTGTACAAGAGCTTCGGCATCGGCTGTCAGGAGGAAGGACCGGAGGAGATCGGCGCGCAGTTGGGCCTTACCCGCGAGCGCGTCAGGCAAATCAAGGAGAGGAGTATTGAGAAAATCCGTGAGAGCGGATACAGCCGCATCCTCTCAAAGTATCTCGGTTGAGCGCTCCGACATGGCGGCAGCGGCTTTGTGGCCTTTGCCCGTGCGGGTGCGGGCAGGCCTGGCCGGTGCCATGCTGTCAGGAAACAGTCGGACAGGGCAATAAATGTCAGCACAAACATTTTTTTTATAAAAAGTTTGGCGGTTACGTTGAAAGAGCGTAACTTTGCCAAAACTTCATTCAATTCTGGGCTTGTATGGATTTGACGGCAAGACGAAATTGTATGTAAGCACGCGGAGCCTCGTTGGCTTGCTCCATAATCTGAGTGAACAACAATTTAATTGGCGAAAACAATTACGCTCTCGCTGCCTAATCGAAGTACAGTAGATTACTGGCTTAATCCCTGCGCCAGGCGCGGGGACGGGACATCGCTCCGAGGATCTTTTTCCGAATCCGGAGAGTAAGCGGTGCAGAATTCAATCGGGAATAGTCACGGGTGGCCCCACACCCCTGATGAAATGCTTTTAGGGGATAAGACGGCAGTTGGTGGTCCGGGTCTTGCTGTCGTACGAAAATGAAGGCCGGAATAAGCGTGTAGAAAGCATATGGCTTCCTTGTTCGGACCGGGGTTCGACTCCCCGCAGGTCCACTTTCTCTTTTTTATCAACACCATCATTAAGAAAGGCAATTATGGCAACAGTTCACGACTTTAGTCTGAAAGACAGGAACGGTTGCGTGAGTGGCCTTCTACAGTTCAGGAAAAACGAGGCTAAGAGGAGGCGTGTACGCCTTCTCTTAGCCTGGGTTAAGGAGCGGGAGGGTGTTATAACCGTCGTCAAAAATGTGGAATTTAATTAAGGAACTCTCGCGTCGCGACCATCCCCGTGTGCTGGGAGCTCTTGACATTTTTAAGTATATAGGTCCAGGACTGCTTGTCACTGTGGGCTTCATTGACCCTGGCAACTGGGCTACGAATTTCGCCGCGGGCTCTGATTATGGCTATGCCCTGCTGTGGGTGGTGACCCTCTCCACCGTCATGCTGATTGCCCTGCAGCACAACGTGGCCCATTTGGGCATTGTCACGGGTTTGTGTCTCAGCGAAGCAGCCGTGAAGTATGCGCCGCGATGGGTGGGACGGCCTATCGTGGTGAGTGCCATTCTGGCCTCTATTTCCACATCATTGGCAGAGATTCTCGGTGGAGCCATCGCCATGCAGATGCTCTTTGGCATGAGCCTTCCCATGGGAGCTGTGCTCACCACGGTCGCCGTGCTCATCATGCTCTTCACCAATGGCTATAAGCGCATGGAGCGCGCCATCATCGGTTTCGTCTCGCTTATCGGTCTTTCATTCATCTACGAGCTCTTCCTTGTGGATGTTGATTGGAAGTCGGCGGCATTCAGTTCCTTTGTGCCTTCCGTGCCCCAGGGCTCTCTGTTGGTTATCATGAGCGTATTGGGTGCCGTGGTCATGCCACATAATCTCTACCTTCACTCCGAAGTGATCCAGAGCCGTGAGATCCATCTTCGGGGAGACGACCGCATCCGCTACATGCTCCGTTATGAGTTCTTTGACACGCTCTTCTCGATGCTTGTGGGCTGGGCCATCAACTCGGCGATGATCATTCTTGCAGCCTCCACCTTCTTTGCCCACGGCGAACATGTGGAAGAGCTCTCACAGGCACAGGCCTTGCTGCAGCCGCTGCTCGGCAACAATGCCGCCAACATCTTCGCCATTGCTCTTCTCCTGGCAGGCATCTCCAGCACGATCACCAGCGGTATGGCGGCAGGAAGCATCTTCTCAGGCCTATTCAGCGAGTCATACAATATCAAGGACACTCACTCCGTGGTGGGCATCGTGCTGTCATTGGGTGTAGCGCTGCTGCTCATCTTTGTTATCGGCAACCCTTTTCAGGGACTGCTTTACTCGCAGATGTTTCTTTCCATACAGTTGCCGTTTACAGTTTTCCTCCAGGTGTCGCTCACTTCTTCGAAACGGGTCATGGGCAAGTATGCCAACAGCCGGTGGAACACATGCTTCCTCTATGCCATCGCCTTGCTTGTTACGGTGCTGAATGTATGGCTGTTAGTAGAGAGCCTGTAGGCCCGGCATGTCTCTTTTTCCTTATTGCCATTACGGCGTAAAGGCATTGCCATTACAGCGTAGACGCGATGCCTTAACGGCGTAGACGCGATGCCATTACAGCGTAGACGCATCACGATTACGGCGTAGACGCAAAACGGAGAAGTTGAGACGCCTGAAGACTGCGATTTGCACACAGGCGGATGCTTCTTCTCTTTAATTATGGTGTAAGAGCCTCGGCCGGTTCTCTACATCATTTTTTTTGCCTCTTTTCAAAAAAAATCTCTTAAAAAACAGGTTAGTTTCTTTTTATTTTCTTATTTTTGCACATAAACACGAAACTGTTTAACTGAGATAGTTCTATTTACTTGACATAATATGTTGCCAGCCAATGATTTGGTAAATTATAGATAAGTCCCTCTCGATAAGAGGGATTTAAAATGCCTTTTTAATTAACACATTGTTTAACCTTCAAATTATGTTGTAATGAATAAAGAACACCAGACTGTCAAGCCTTGCCTTCGGGTACTTCTTGTCTTTATGATGATGTTCATGGCTGTGTCGCTATCAGCTCAGAGCGTCAGCGTGAAAGGGACTGTGATGGATGCCAACGGTGAGCCGGTGATCGGTGCCACGATTCTCCAGAAAGGCTCCTCGAATGGCACGGTCAGTGATGCCAATGGTCAGTTCACGCTTAGTGCCCCCAAGGGCAGCACCCTTGTGATCTCCTCCATCGGCTATGTGAGCCAGTCGCTGGCAGTGAGCGGGCTGAACAACCACTTCACCGTCACGCTGAAAGACGCCTCCAAGAGCATCGACGAAGTGGTGGTCACCGCTCTCGGCATGAAGCGCGATGTCAAGGCCTTGGGCTACGCCATGACCGAGCTCAAGGGCGATCAGCTTGACGCTAACCTTATCAACCCCGTTCAGGCACTGCAGGGCAAAGTGGCCGGCGTGGAAGTGGAGAGCTCCGACGGCGGTATGTTTGGCGCCTCGAAAATCCTGATCCGCGGCGCCTCGACCCTGAACAAGAACAATCAGCCTATCTATGTCGTTGACGGCGTGATTCTTGACAACGGTGTCGTGGACAACGATGCTGACTGGGCCAGCGGCGCACAGAACTACGGAAACGAACTGAAAAATCTCAACCCCGACGACTTCGAGTCAGTGTCTGTGCTGAAAGGTGCCGCAGCCACGGCTCTCTACGGCTCACGCGGTCTGAACGGTGCCGTCGTCATCACCACCAAGAGCGGAAAGGGAAAGAGAGGTCTGGGCATCGACTTCACGCAGACCTTCGGCTTCGATAAAGTCACACACCAGCCCGATCTGCAGAACGAATACGCGGAGAGCTTCTTCTATAACTCCAGCCACACCGACGCGCTCAACTACAACGATCTGTACTGGACCAACGCTGACGGCTATGTCTCTTACAAGGTCCTGAGCAACTACGGGGAGACGGGTACGGCTTTCGGACCGTCGTTCGACTATATCAGCAAGAACGCCAAAGACGGAAAGATGGAGCTTTACGACGGAAAACTCTACGATGCCAAGGCTTACAAGAACAACTTCAAGGATGCCTATGACACCGGTTTCAGCACCAATACCAACGTCGCCATATCTGGCGGCAACGACCGCACCACGTTCTACACCTCGCTGTCCTACCGTTACAACAATGGCACGCTGCCCAACAACGACTTCCGTCGACTGAGCTTCCTGGCGAAGGCCTCGCACAAAATCACGAAGGATGTAGAGGTGGAGGCCAGCATGACCTATGCTTATTCAAGGCCCCGGAACGCACAGCTCAACATCGGTGAGAACTTTATCAACGGCACCTGGGACCGCATGTACGATGCCAAATACTACCGCGACAAGTACAAAGGCGAGCAGGGAGGACTGGCCTCGACGACTTACGGTGACACTTGGGGCTTCGTACCCGGAAGAGGTACCTGGTGGAGCATCTGGGAAAACAACTATTATCGCAAGGAAACCGTGTTTCGTCCCGACCTGAAACTGACGGTGAACTTCCTGCCTTGGCTCAAGTGGATTTCTGAAGCCAACTACAACTATTACTTCGTACAGGGTGAAGGCAAGTACCCCGGCTCCGGTTACCGCAACCAGGGCGGCGGCTACGAATTGTCGCAAAGCCGCAAAGAGCAGATCAATGTCAACACCAACCTCATGGTCGACAAGCAGCTCAATGAGGACTGGCGCCTCAATGGCTTCCTCCGCTATGAGCTTTACAACAGCTACGGCGCCTACAACGGAGCTTCTACCAAGGGCGACCTCATCGTGCCTAACCAGTACTTCCTCAACAATGGCGTGAAGGGCTACACGGCTTCAGCCACAGTTTCCAACACCAAGACCATTCAGAGCGTTGCCGCACAGGTCGGCGTGAGCTGGCGAGACCAGGTGTTCCTCGATGTCACAGGCCGCAACGACTGGTCGTCGGCTCTTGTCTATGCCGACGGACACGGTCATTTCAGCTACTTCTACCCCTCTGTCAACGCCTCATGGCTGATATCCAACACGCTGCGTAATGAGCTTCCGAAATGGATCAGCTTCTGGAAACTGCGCGCCAGTTATGCGCAGGTGGGTAACGATACCGATCCCTACACCATCAATTCAGCCTACGGCCTGGAGAGCTACAAGCTTGGCGACAACAACATCTACGCCACATCGCTCTCAAACACTACCTATAGCCAGGACCTCAAGCCGGAGCGAAAGAAATCGTGGGAAATAGGCACCGACATCCGGTTCCTCAACAACCGCATCGGCCTGGACGTCACTTATTATAAGGAAAACACCACCGACCAGATCATGACAGTGGCTATTCCTTATGCCAGCGGATACAGCAACGCCCTCATCAACGCCGGAAACATCCAGAATGCCGGCGTGGAGATAGCCCTCAACACCACGCCTTTCGTCAACAAAGACTGGCAGTGGGACCTCAACTTCACTTACACCAAAAACAATTCCAAGATCAAGGTGCTCTCTGACCTGGTGACCAACTACATCACGCTCAACGGCACGCCCGACTATGGCAACTACCGTGTGGGCTCCGTGGCTAAGGTCGGCGGCACATATGGAGAGCTGTGGTCCGATTCCGCCCCGCTGCTCGATGCCAAGGATGAGAGCGATCCTTCAGACACCAAGCAGCACTCTGGCCTGCCCGTGCTGAGGATGAACTACTACAATGCCGGCTACATGACCCCGGTTATGGCACGCAGCGGCAAGGTGCAGAAGGTGGGCAACTCCGTCCCCAACTTCCTTGGCAGCGTCAATACCACCTTGCGTTACAAGCGGTGGGCACTCTCTGCCAGCTTCGACATGCGCTTCGGAGGTAAGGTGGCTTCGTTTGGATCACGCTATGGCACGGCCAATGGCTACACCAAGACTTCCCTCATGGCACGCGATGCCAGCCACGGCGGCGTCACCTATACATCGGGATTCGGATCCAAGCAGACTTACGACAATGGCTATATCCCCAACGGAATCGTGCTCACAGGTACGAAAATCTTGCAGCCTGACGGCTCTGCCTACACCGTTGGCACCGGACAGTATGACACGGGTGAGACCTATGCCGAACTCGTGGCCGCCGGACACGCCCAGCCTGCCAATGCTGCCGGATGGACCTACTTCCAGAACTCATGGGGCCAGGGCGTCATCAACGACAGCTGGTTCAAGACGCTTAACTACATCGCTTTCCGCGATCTCTCGCTTTCTTATCAGTTCAGTTCACATGTGGCCAGCCTGATTGGAGCCCGGCAGTTGACCCTTGCCGCACAGGCACACAACCTCGGCTATCTGCTCAACTCAATGCCCAACCATGAGAATCCCGAGGCTGTGGCAGGTACCAACGCCGCGGAGTTCCGTGTCCGCCAGTTCGCTGGTGTCACCACAAGCTTCACATTTACCATCAAGGCCACTTTCTAATTGTAAAAAGATGAAAATGATGAAATTGAATAGACTATTTATTGTAGGAGTCTTGATTGCAGGCTTGGCAACGGCTACCTCATGCCGGGACGACTTCAAAGACCTGAATAATGACCCGTCGAATGTCACCAAGACCATCCCTGACGGCATTCTGGCTCAGGCTATCAACCAGTTTCAACCCACCGACTATCTGCTGTGGTTCTACAATACGCCCTATTTCACGCGCTGGGACCAAATGGGCACGCCCGGTGGAGGCTTTTCAAACGACTACACCGGCATGGCCGAGGACGGCGGACAGGGCAGCCAGACGTTTGCTACGCTCCGTCTGCGCAACCGGCTGCAGACGTACATCAATGAGAAAAAAGATGTTGCCGACAACGGATACTTAGCTGCTACGGGCATCCTCACCGTCTATCTCGGCATCTTCGATACAGACATCTATGGCTCCATGCCTTATTCAGAGGCTGCCCATTACGACGACAAGGGCATCCTGACACCGAAGTATGACAATGTGCAGACGCTTTACGACACCTGGATGGATGAGCTTAACAGCTATATCAAGATGCTGCAGGCCAGTGGCCTTAACAGCAACGCCAAGCAGGATGCCGCCTACAAGTGCGACTGGGCTAAATGGGCTAAGCTGGCCAACTCCTTAAAGCTGAAGATTGCTGTGCGCCTCTACAACAACGATCCCGCGAAGGCAACCAAGATCGCAGAGGAAGCTGCCGCCAACTCTGCAGGCCTCATTCTCTCCACCGATGATGACTTCTTGTTCTGCAAGGCCACGGATGTCAACTCCGGTAACGCCGATGTGGTCTACGGTACAGGCAACGGCTTGAGCACGGTCTATGCCACAAAGAACGTCTTCAAGTTCATGCTCGACAGCAAAGACCCGCGCATCCGCTTCATCTATGCCAAGAACTCCTACAACTCCAAGGTCGTACAGAGCTTCATCGACAACGGCAAGTGGGACAAGCTGCCGACGGATGTGAAGAAGAATGTCATCCGTGACGAGAACGGTAACTTCAAGGCTTGGGGCGGAATGGGAGAGCCCTGGGTGCGCTATACCGCCCTGCCGGTACAGTATGAGCCTAAGAATTCTCACGACAGCAAGCTGCTCTCTGATGAGGATTACGAGGAGTATTGGAACTCGGGCACACGCTATCTGATCGACATTGCCGGCAAGCAGAAGTCGTATAACCCCTTCAGTTACTACACCAACGAGATGCGGCGGGGACGCGTTGACTTCACCTTGCCGACGGCAATGACCAAGAACGCCGATGGCTCCGTGAACATGCACATCATCCAGGACACGCAGGACAACCCGCTCTACCAGATGTATCTCGGCGCGGGTGAGGTGAACCTCTACCTGGCTGAGTTCGCGCTGCTCAACGGTGGCCGCTTTGCAGGCAAGAGCGCTGAGGAGTGGTACAACGCCGGTGTGCGCGCTTCGGTGGAGGAATTCAATAAGTTAGCTGCCGACAATAAGATTCCTTACTACGGCACCACCTATAACTATGACCCCAACGAAAAGCCTATCGACCTGCAGGCAGGGGAGATTGACGCCATGCTCGCTACGCCCGACGTGCAGCTGACCGGCACGAAGAGTGAGAAATTGGAGAAGGTCTACCTGCAGCTCCTCATTCATTTCAGCGAGCAGCCCGACGACCAGTTTGTCACGGCCCGCCGTTCAGGCTATCCGAAGGTGGGCTCCACGCTGCTGCCGTTCGTGAAGTTTGACCAGGTGGCTCTGTCGGCCATCCCGCGCCGTTTCGTCATTACCGCACCGCTTGTCACCGACCGGATGAAGGCCGTGAAGGAGGCAGCCTATGCCGAGGAAGGCTTTAAGACTTTCGGAACCAACAGTCAGGGCAGCCAGTACAATGGCGGAAACGCACCCCTGAACGTCGAGCGGCTCTGGCAAGACAAGAACGCACCGCAGTGGGGCACGCCGAAAGAATAGGCCCGAAGAGATGGCCTGAAAGGCTATTCTCACCGCGATAACTGAAAAATCGGGGCCTTCGCGGGCTCCGACTTTTCTCATTCGGTCATGATCTTAAACAACTGTTAGTCATTTTTACCATGCGTAAATATCTCACATTCCTGCTTCTCGGCCTCTGTATGGCTGTGATGGGACAGGAGAAACGTTTGTATTTTTTCCCTGATTTCCTGCCTACCCGCATCGTCTATCAGGGTGGTGCCACCTACCGTGTGCAGGCCAACTACGATGTGGCCAACCAGAAAATGATGTATCAGCAGGACGGACAGCTCATGGAACTGACCCATCCACAGCTCGTCGACACCATTTTCACCGGAGGCCGTAAGTGGGTATTCCACGACGGACAGTTCTGTGAAGTCATCCGCAGGCCATCGGGAGCGGAGACGCTCATCGGTTGGCACATGACGAAAATACAGGTGGGCTATGAGGGTGCGCTGGGTACTGTCTCGCAGGCTC
Source organism: Hallella multisaccharivorax DSM 17128 (assembly GCF_000218235.1). Classification (GTDB taxonomy): domain Bacteria; phylum Bacteroidota; class Bacteroidia; order Bacteroidales; family Bacteroidaceae; genus Prevotella; species Prevotella multisaccharivorax. Next base: position 2,666,492 of record NZ_GL945017.1, read on the forward strand.
CCACCCAGAAGGTAGAGCTCGGCGGCAATTTCGGCATGGGATCGTTTACTGGCGACAGCGGCGGAGGCATGTACAATGGCTCGTTCGGCGTCAACGACCAAGTGGGCAGCAGCAATATGATGGACGTGTGGCACAACAAAAACAGCAACGTGTATTATTTCACCAAAGGCGCGAAAGAATACAAGATCAAGTCCATCAAGCAGGTTTACAAGGCGTTTCCCGACCGTAAAGACGAGATGAGGCAGTACTTTTCTGACCATCATCTCGACATGCTCACGGCAGAAAATGCGTTAGCGGTCATCGACTACCTGCAATCGTTGCCATAGGCTGCCATGGAAGTCTGTGGCCGTTAGCAGTGCTGGCCGCGGCTGACCCTTCTCAGAGGGCCGCGGCTGGCTGGCGGCCGGTGATTTTCTGATAGGCCAGACGCTCATCGCCGCCGGACAGGAAAATGATGCCGCGGTAGCTGAATCCCGCGTGGACAAGAGCCCGTTGCATCAGTGTGTTGTCGCGGTGGGTGTCGATGCGGATATTGTCGGCGACGGAGAAACAATAGTCAAGAATGTCGTGCATCACCCCATGGACCCCGTGCTCTCGCGCTACACGGTGGATGACATGGTACGGCCTGCCTGCTTCCAGCCAGCTTCCCTGGTAAATCTTGGCGTAGGTGGCTTCGGGTCCCGGCATGAAGGCAAAGGTGGCGATGGGTGTGCCGTCCTGCAGCAAGAGGTAGCTGTAGCCTTGTGCGATGTCGTGTTGGAATTGCTGGTTGCTGGGGTGATGGTCTCCCCATTGCAGGGGGTTGCCGTTCTCGCGCATCAGTTTCCGACCACTCTCGATGAGCCAGCGTATGACGGGCAGGTCCCAGACCATAGCCTTCCGAATTGTTCTTTCCATGTGCTTGTGTGTTGGCAGGCAGTTGCGTGTGCCTTTGGCGGCCTCTGCTTCGCGTACTGTCATTCGACCATGATGAGCTTGTATTTTTTGTTTCCCAGCCCTATCTTTTCGGCATAATCGATGATATAGGTGCCGTGCTGGCGGTTGATGCGCTCAATGAGCGGCTTCTCGTCGTCGCCTGGCTGCCCCTGATGGTTGAAGACAAGGTCTACACAGGCTTTGTCGAGGGCCACAGGGTCGGTGCTGGCGAGTATGCCCATGTCCTTGAGCTTCGGGTCGGCAGGATGACTGTCACAGTCGCAGTCCACGCTCATGTTGTTCATCACGTCGATGTAGATGATGTTTCCATTTCCGAAATAGTTGGCCACGCTCTGCGCTGCGGCCGCCATGCTCTCTAAGAAGTCGTCTTGCTTGGGCAGATTTTTCCACGCCACGGCAGGCACATCCGAGAATCCGGCGGAGTGGATGTAGGCTTTTCCGGCTGTTGAGGCGACGCCGATGCTCTGGTTCTTCAACACGCCGCCGAATCCGCCCATGGCGTGACCCTTGAAGTGGGCCAGGTTGATCATGAAGTCGTAGTTGGCTAAATGGTCGCCCACAATGTCGTACTTCAGGTGTTTCTTGTCCTTGATGGGTATGCGCATCTGGCCGAACTCATCCATCAGGTCTACGGCGGCGATGGAGTCGAAGCCGTGGGCGTGGATGGTCTCCCAGTGCTTGCCCACGTCCTGACGGCTTCCGCCATAGGCCGTGCAGCACTCCACGAGGGTGCCGTTGACCTCATCCACCAGGCCGCGGATAAGGGTCGGCTTGAGATAGTTGTTTCCTCCCATCTCGCCAGAGCTGATTTTGATGGCCACATGGCCATGGACGGGTACGCCCAACGCCTTGTAGATTCTCACCAGCGACGCAGGACTGATTTCCTTCGTCATATACACCTTAGCCTATGCATGGAGCATCATCGTGCTCATCCATGCGAAGATAAATAGTAATAGCTTTTTCATGATTGTATGATTATTTTATGGGAGCTGTCTGAGCATCAGCCTGCCGCGCATTGCACCAATGTGTTCTGTCGTTAATGGCCTGAATGATGTCTCCCCCCAAAATTATACAATTTTTCGTTACCCTCCAACATTTTGTGGCAAAAAAATTATTTGCCCGTTGCCTTTACGGCGCAATCGCGATCTCTTTACGGCGTAATCGCAATGCCTTTACGGCGTAATCGTGTTGCCTTTACGGTGTAGACGCGGAGCGGTGGAACCTGCCAAGACGCGTCTTTGACATTTCTATTTGTTGCATGTGCATGTGTCAAATGTTTCAAATGATGTTATTTAAGGTAAAAACGTTTGCAACATACGGACATTACCATTACTTTTGCAAGGTAAAAATTGACAAACCTAAAAGCAAATGGAATATCAGCAAAACGGCAGCCGTGGCTATCTCGCTGCCATCGTGATGGTCGCGGTTTTGGGCGGCCTGCTCTTCGGCTACGACACGGCCGTCATATCTGGCGCTGAGAAGGGCCTGCAGGCTTTCTTCCTCGGCGCGCCCGATTTCCGGTACACTGACTTCATGCACGGCTTCACGTCGTCGTCGGCGCTCATTGGATGCATCATCGGTTCGGGTCTCTCCGGTCTCTTTGCCTCGCGTCTCGGCCGTAAGCGGTCGCTGGTCTTTGCCGGCATGTGCTTCTTCATCTCGGCATGGGGAAGTATGAAACCTGAGACGTTCGGCCTGCTGCCTTATGGCAAGCCCACCTATTCTCTCTTGGTGGCGTTCAATCTCTATCGTGTCCTCGGCGGCATCGGCGTAGGCATGGCGTCGGCCATCTGCCCGATGTATATCGGCGAGATCGCCCCCAGCAATATCCGCGGCATGCTGGTGAGTTTCAACCAGTTTGCCATTATCTTCGGACAGCTTGTCGTCTATTTCGTCAACTTTCTCATCCTTGGCGACCATACCAATCCGCTGATCGAGTCCATCGGTCAGGGCTTCTCGGCCGTGCTGCCGGGCAGTGATCCGTGGACCATCAGCACGGGCTGGCGCTACATGTTCGGTTCTGAATGCGTGCCGGCGGGCTTGTTCACCCTGCTCATCTGCCTGGTGCCGGAGACCCCGCGCTACCTGGTTATGCAGGGACAGGACGACAAGGCGCTGTCCATTCTCTCGCGCATCAACGGCATCTCGGTGGCCAAACAGACCCTTTCCGACATCAGGAACACCATCACCGAGAAGAAGGAGAAGCTCTTCTCCTTCGGCTTCATGTGCGTCTTCGTGGGCATCATGCTCTCCGTCTTTCAGCAGACCGTCGGCATCAACGCCGTGCTCTATTATGCGCCGCGCATCTTTGCCGACATGGGTATGGACAATCCGATGATGCAGACCGTCATCATGGGCGTGGTCAACATCAGTTTCACGCTCGTCGCCGTGTTCACGGTGGAGCGTCTCGGGCGCAAACCGCTGCTCATCAGCGGCTCCGTCGGCATGGCCATTGGCGCTTTCGGCGTGGCCCTGACCTTTGGCAATGCGGCCCTGAGCACCGTCACGATGCTCTCCATCATGGTCTATTCCGCCAGCTTCATGTTCTCGTGGGGCCCCATCTGCTGGGTCTACATGGCTGAACTCTTCCCCAACACCATCCGCAGTCAGGCCACAGCCATTGCCGTGGCGTTTCAGTGGATCTTCAACTTCATCGTCTCCTCGACCTTTGTCCCCATGTTCAACATGCACCTGAGCAAGGGCGACAACTTCGGTCACTGGTTCACTTACGGTCTTTACGGCATTATTTGTGTCGTGGCCGCGCTCTTCGTGTGGAAGCTTGTGCCTGAAACCAAAGGTAAAACCCTTGAAGACATGACAAAATTGTGGAGAAAAGAACAATAAAACTATAAGCAAATGAGCAAGCAGTATCTATTAGGCCTCGACGTAGGCAGCAGCAGTGTGAAAGCCTCGCTGGTGGAGGTGGAGAGCGGCGCCATCGCGGCCACGGCCTTCTTCCCCGGCAACGAGGCGCCCATCAAGGCCGTCAGGGCCGGCTGGGCAGAGCAGGACCCGCAGATGTGGTGGGACAATGCCAGGCTGTCGCTGGCCAAAGTGATGGCCGACACCGGCGCCACGGGCAACGACATCAAGGCCATCGGCATCTCTTACCAGATGCACGGTCTGGTGTGTGTGGACAAGTCGCAGCAAGTATTGCGCGACAGCATCATCTGGTGCGACTCGCGTGCCGTGCCCTATGGGGAGAAAGCCTTCGGCGATCTCGGCGCGAAGCGCTGCCTGAGCCACCTGCTCAACTCGCCCGGCAACTTTACAGCCGCCAAGCTCGCATGGGTCAAGGACAATGAACCGAAGCTTTTCGCCCGAATCGACAAGGTGATGTTGCCCGGCGACTACATCGCCATGCGCCTCAGTGGCACTGTCAACACTACGGTGGAAGGCCTCTCCGAGGGCATGTTCTGGGACTTCAGGGAACGGCAGCCCGCGCAGTTCCTGCTCGATTACTTCGGTTTCGACCGCAGCTTGCTGGCCGACACCGTGCCCACTTTCTCCGTCCAGGCCGAGGTGAGCCGTCAGGCAGCCGCCGAGACGGGGCTGAGAGCGGGCACCCCTATCAGCTACCGCGCGGGCGACCAACCCAACAATGCCGTGAGCCTCAATGTGTTCAACCCTGGCGAGATTGCTTCTACGGCCGGCACATCGGGCGTGGTCTACGGTGTGTTGGGAGAGGTGAACTACGATCCCAAGAGCCGTGTCAACACCTTTGCGCATGTCAACTACAGTGCCAGGGAGACGCGCCTGGGCGTCCTGCTCTGCATCAACGGCACCGGAATCCTCAATTCCTGGGTGCGGCGCAATGTGGCACCCGAGGGCATGACATACCCGCAGATGAACGATGCGGCCGCCAACATTCCCATAGGCTGCGACGGTGTGACTGTCATCCCGTTCGGAAACGGAGCCGAGCGCGTCCTGGAGAACCAGAATCTCGGTTGCTCCGTTCATGGACTCAACTTCAACAAGCACACGCGCGGGCACGTCATCCGCGCCGCGCAGGAAGGCATCGTCTTCAGTTTCTGCTATGGCATGGAGGTCATGCGGCAGATGGGCATGAAGATCGGCACCATTCACGCGGGTCAGGCCAACATGTTTCTCAGCCCTGTCTTCCGCGAAGCCCTCGCCACGACATCGGGCGCCACCATCGAGCTCTATGAGACTGACGGCAGTGTGGGTGCAGCCAAGGGCGCGGGTATGGGCGCTGGCATCTATAAAGACCACGACGAGGCCTTCGCCACCTTGAGGAAACTCGCCGTCATTGAGCCGGACAGCCGTCTCGAAGCTGACTATAAGGAAGCCTACGAGCGCTGGAAAGCCGTGCTGGCAAAGGAGCGCTGATGATTCCGCGACACCTCTTTATCAACTGAACACTTACAAACTCAAATACTCATCAACTCAAAAATTAAGCATATGACAAGCACAAACATTCCTTCAGTCAAGCTCGGTATCATTGCTGTGAGCCGCGACTGTTTCCCCATTAAGCTCTCCACCCAGCGCCGCGAGAACATCGTCAAGGCCTACAAGGGTGAGATCTTCAACTGTCAGACCACTGTAGAGAACGACGCCGACATGCAGAAGGCTCTCGACGAGGTAAAGGCCGCAGGCTGCAACGCCCTTGTGGTGTTCCTCGGCAACTTTGGACCCGAGACGCCCGAGACGCTCATCGCCCAGAAATTCGACGGTCCCTGCATGTTCGTCGCTGCTGCCGAGGGCGACGGTGACATGATTAACGGCCGCGGCGACGCTTACTGCGGCATGCTCAACTGCAGCTACAACCTCGGCATGCGCCATTTGAAGAGCTACATCCCCGCCTATCCCGTGGGCACGGCAGACGACATTGCCAGGATGATAGAGGACTTCATTCCCGTGGCCCGCACCGTCATTGGACTGAAAGGCCTGAAGATTATCACTTTCGGTCCGCGTCCGCAGGACTTCTTCGCCTGCAACGCGCCCATCAAAGGCCTGTATGAGCTCGGCGTCGAGATAGAGGAGAACTCGGAGCTTGACCTCCTCGTGGCTTATCGTGCCCACAAGGACGACAAGCGCATCCCGGAGGTTTGCGAGAGCATGCGCCAGGAGATGGGCGAGGGTCACTACTATGAGGAGCTGCTCACCCGTATGGCACAGTTTGAGCTTACCCTTCTCGACTGGGCCGAGGAGCATAAGGGCAGCCGCCGGTATGTGGCATTTGCCGACAAGTGCTGGCCTGCCTTCCCGAAGGAATTCGGCTTCGAGCCCTGCTATGTCAACTCACGTCTGGTGAGCCGTGGCATCCCCGTGGCCTGCGAGGTAGACATCTATGGCGCCCTCTCCGAGTACATCGGCATGTGCGCCAGCGGCGACACCGTGACCCTGCTCGACATCAACAACTCCACACCGAAGTACATCTACGACGAGGACATCGTGAAGAAATACGGCGACAAGTACACGCTCCGTGACACCTTCATGGGCTTCCACTGCGGCAACACGCCGTCCTGCAAGATGTGCTCCGGCCGTGCCATCAAATATCAGCTCATTCAGAACCGTATCCTTGAGTGCGGTTGCAAGCCCGACTTCACGCGCGGCACCCTTGAAGGCGACATCGCTCCGAGCCAGATCACGTTCTACCGCCTGCAGTGCGACAGTGAGGGCAACCTCCGCTCCTACATCGCACAGGGTGAGGTGCTTGACGTACCGACCCGTTCCTTCGGCGGCATCGGCATCTTCGCCATCCCCGAGATGGGCCGCTTCTATCGTCACGTGCTCATCGAGAAGCACTATCCGCACCACGGCGCCGTGGCTTTCGCCCACGTGGGCAAGACGCTTTACAACGTCTTCCGCTACCTCGGCATTCAGGATATTGCCTACAATCAACCCAGAAATCTTCCTTATCCGACGGAGAATCCGTTTGAATAATCCACAGGCGGGGACGGCACAGCGGTGCCGTCCCTGTTTTTTTTTTGCTCTTTCTTTTTGCCAATACGCTTGAAAAGTGTATCTTTGCGCTGTGGAGACATATAGGTTTCCATCAACTGTAGAAGATGACAAATGATTCTGTAGAACCCCGCTGGCATCAGCGTTTGGCCACTTTCCGGAAGGCGCTCGCACGTCTGGGAGAAGTGGTGGAACTGCATCGGACGCGCCCCCTCACCGCTTTGGAGAAGGACGGAATGGTGCAACGCTTCGAATATACTCAGGAATTGGCTTGGAAGGTGCTGAAAAACTATTTGGAATACCAGGGTGAGATACGTCTTGGCGGCTCGCGTGACACCATCCGGCAGGCTTTTGCCATGGGTATTATTGCAAATACGGATCCCTGGTTTGACATGTTGGAAAGCCGGAATGAGACCTCTCATGTGTACGATGAGGACACGGAGGAAGACGTCATTGATAAAATAATGGTGACCTTTTATCCCATTCTCTGCGAATTGCAGCAGTCGCTCACCGATTTAGAAAATAAGGACTGATGGAGTTTGGCATAGAGGAAAGATACTTATCAGAGCTGCGGAACATCTTGTCCTCCATTCCGGAGATAGAAGAGGCCGTCATCTATGGGTCGCGTGCCCGTGGAGATTACAAGCCTACATCCGACATAGATCTGACCCTCAAGGGTGAGCACCTTACCGACCGCCAGCTCTTTCTTCTGCGGGAGAAGCTTTATGCATCGCGCCTGCCTTATCTCTGCGACACCAGTATCTTCTCTCATCTTCGCAGCCGGCCATTTGTCAATAACATCCTTCGTGACGGTGTCGTTTTCTACCGTCGTGGCAACTGATAGTCTCTACGCCGTAATGGCAATGCCATTACAGTGTAGACGCATTGCCATTGCAGTGTAAAGGCAATGCCATTACGGCGTAGAGGCGTAGCCGGCCCCAAAGCTTATTTTTTGATGTCCAGTTTCATGAAGAAATGCTTCTTGGGTGTGGACTGTTTCCATACGGTGCGTCTGGACGTGCCGTTGGGGTTGCCGTACTTGGCAAAGTTGGTCCAGAAGTCGAGCATCTCCTTGCTCAGCGCGTAGTCGGCCGGCGTGAACGGTCGCCAGGAGCGTGCGAGCGTGCCGAAGGTGTACCACAGTTCGGAGGAATGGAACGCCCCTGCGTCGTCGCCTGGGAGCCGCCGCGTGAACTCGTAGCTGTAGACGGGTTGCCGGCTGTACTCCGCGCGCTTGTCGACGAAGCGGTTGATGGCCTCGTCCATGGGCAGCATGTCGTTGGCGGTGTAGCCGATGAGGTAGGGCACGTCGGCAACGCTGTTGTCGGTCACCGCGTTGTCGAACGATTCGGGCAACGCCGTGTCGCCGGTGTGCGGAGCAAAGACCTGCATGGTGTTGATGCCCTGTCGGCGGCAGATCGACCACGGGTCGCGTACCTCGTCGGAGCGGGCATCGCGCATCTTCTCCACGGTGGTGAAGCCGAGCGAGTCCATCAGCATCTTGCCCGTGTGCTGCATATAGTCGACAGGATCGTTGCCGGAGAGGAAGTTGCCAAGTCCGCCGGCACTCTCGATGATGGCTTTGGCGATGAGGCTGCGCGACAGCGGCGAGGCCACAAGATTCTTCACGCTGCCGCCGCCTGCGCTCTGACCCATGACGGTGATGTTGGTAGGGTCGCCGCCGAAGGCACTGATGTTGTCGTGAATCCACTTGAGCGCCGTGATCTGGTCGTAGAGCCCGTAGTTGCCCGACTGTCCGTCGGCATTCTCCTTGGCGAGTTCCGGGTGGCAGAGGAAGCCGGTGATGCCCATGCGGTAGCCCACGGTGACGAGAATCACCCCGCGCCGGGCCCACTCATCACCATCCATTTCCATCTCGTAGCTGTAGCCGTTCTGATAGGCTCCGCCGTGAATCCACATGCAGACCGGCATCCGCGCCGCGGGGTTGTTGAGAGCCCGCCTGGGCACCCAGATGTTGAGGTAGAGCGAGTTCTCGCTGGAGTGGGGCATGCCGAAGCGGAAGAACTCCTTCTCATAGAACGAGCCTTTGTCCTGATCGGTCTGCAAGGCGATGTCGCGGAAGTGGTCAGCGCGCAGCACACCCTTCCAGGGCTTCACGGGTATGGTGCGACGCCAGCGCAAGGAACCGATGGGCGGCTCGGCATAAGGGATGCCCTTGAAGACCATCACGTCAGATGAGTCGGTCAGCACACCTTCCACACGGCCCGAAGGCGTGGTCACGACGTCGTCGGAGAATACTGCGGCGCTGAAGCCGGCGGCATGCCCGGAGAGCGTGGCGGCCGACAGCAGCGCGAGAATCACGAAGAATCGGTTTTTCATCATAGTAGCGTTTAAAAGTTCTTGCTGTGCAAATTTAGCCTTTTTCTGCCTTCCAAAAGTTTCAAAACGTATTTTTTTTGTTTATTTTCTGTCTTTAGAATCGTTTTTTTTACAATTTGAAATGAGATTGATACAAATAGGCAGGTCGTATCTTTATAAAAAGCATTATCTTTGCGGTGAAAAGCACTGGGACCAGCTCCGGTGTGCTGTTTGATATTCAATCTAAAAACACTTATAGAGACATGAAACTACGTTCATTGCTGACAGGCTGTTTATTGATGTGCGTTGTCGGAGTCAACGCGCAGCAGTCTCCTTATCAAGATCCGGGCCTCTCGTTTGAGGCACGTGCCAAAGACCTCTGTTCCCGCCTGACGCTGGAGGAGAAAGCGTCGCTCATGTGCGACGTCTCGCCAGCCATTCCCCGTCTGGGCATTAAGCCGTTCAACTGGTGGAGCGAGGCGTTGCACGGCTATGCCAACAACGGCGACGTCACTGTCTTCCCCGAGCCCATCGGCATGGCGGCATCGTTCAACCCCACGATGGTCTACCAGGTGTTCACAGCCACTTCCGATGAGGCGCGCGGCAAGTACAATCAGTCCATGGCCGAGGGCAAGGAAGACACGCGTTTTCATAGTCTGTCGGTGTGGACGCCCAATGTCAACATCTTCCGCGATCCACGCTGGGGCCGAGGACAGGAGACCTACGGCGAGGACCCGTACCTGACCAGCGTCATGGGCGTGGAGGTGGTCAAGGGCCTGCAGGGCCCGGAGTCGACGAAATACCGCAAGCTCTACGCCTGTGCCAAGCACTTCGCCGTGCACAGTGGTCCCGAGTACACGCGCCACACCGCCAACCTGGCCGACATCTCGCCGCGCGATCTGTGGGAGACTTATCTGCCCGCCTTTAAGGCTACGGTGCAGCAGGCCGGTGTGCGCGAGGTGATGTGTGCCTACCAGCGCCTCGACGATGAGCCGTGCTGCGGCAACTCCCGCCTCTTGCAGCAGATCCTTCGCGACGAGTGGGGCTTCAGGCACATGGTGGTGAGCGACTGCGGCGCCATCGCCGACTTCTACACCAACCATCACGTCTCATCCGATGCCGTGCACGCAGCCGCCAAGGGTACGCTGGCCGGTACCGACGTGGAGTGTGGCTTCGGCTATGCTTACATGAAACTGCCCGAGGCCGTCAGGCGCGGACTCGTCTCTGAAGCTGAGGTCGACAAGCATGTCATCCGGCTGTTGAAAGGGCGCTTCGAGCTTGGCGTGATGGACGATCCCAAGCTTGTTTCCTGGACGAAAATATCGCCAAAGGTGGTCGACAGCGACGCGCACCGACAGTTAGCACTCAATATGGCTCGTCAGACCATGACGCTCCTGCAGAACCGCAACAACGTGCTGCCCCTGGCTAAGGGCGAGAAGATCGCCGTCGTGGGGCCCAATGCCGCTGACGGACCGATGCTTTGGGGCAACTACAACGGTACACCGAGCCGCACCACCACCATCTTAGAGGGTATCCGTGCCAAGGCAGGCAAGGACATCCCATATCTGCAGGGCTGTGATCTCGTCAACAAGAACGTGCTCACGAGCCTGCTTGCCGAGTGCGAAAAGGACGGCCGGAAAGGTATCAAGGCCTCCTTCTGGAACAATATCTCGCAGCACGGCGAGCCCGTCACGACGGAGTGGCTGCGCGATCCCGTCAACGTGACGACCTATGGGCAGCACACTTTTGCCGACGGCGTGCTCATGCAGAACTTCTCCGCACGCTATGAGACTGACTTCACACCGAAGGAGACGGCCGACGACCTCATCCGCATACAGTACACAGGGCGCTTCGACGTGAGTGTCGATGGTAAGCAGGTGGCGGGCGACTCCACGTGGCGCACCGACCCCGTGAACGTGCCGTTGAAGGTGGAGAAGGGCAAGACTTACCATATTGTGCTCAATTATTACTATGTCAACGGATGGGGCTCGAACCTCAGTCTCGACCTCGGTCACGAGTCGCCCATCAATTATGCCACGGCCATCAGGCAGCTCAGGGGCGTGAGGACCGTCGTCTTCGTGGGCGGAATCTCATCGAAACTCGAGGGCGAGGAGATGCCTGTCCATGTGGAAGGCTTCAAGGGCGGCGACCGCACGAGCATTGAGTTGCCCGCTGTGCAGCGCGATTTCCTCAAGGCGTTGAAGGCTGCCGGCAAGACGGTGGTGTTTGTCAACTGCTCCGGATCCGCCATCGCGCTGACACCTGAGGTGGAGAGTTGCGACGCTATCCTGCAGGCCTGGTATGCCGGTGAAGAGGGTGGCAGGGCCGTGGCCGACGTGCTCTACGGCGACTACAACCCTGGCGGCAAGCTGCCAGTGACGTTCTACCGCTCCACTACGCAGCTGCCTGCTTTCGACGACTACTCGATGAAGGGCCGTACCTACCGCTATTTCTCCGACGCGCTGTTCCCCTTCGGCTACGGACTGAGCTATACCCGCTTCGCCATCGGTAAGGGCAGCCTCTCCGCTCCGGCCATGAAGGCCGACGGTAAGGTCACGCTCACCGTCCCCGTCAGCAATGTAGGCAAGCGCACGGGGGATGAAGTGGTGCAGGTCTATGTCAGGGATGTCAATGATGCCGACGGTCCGCTGAAGTCGCTGAAGGCTTTCCGCCGCGTCAGTCTCAAAGCGGGCGAGAGCCGGAAGGTCACCATTCCCCTGACCGCCGAGACGTTCAGCCTCTTCGACAGCGCTTCCAACACCGTGCGTACAAAGCCTGGAAAATATGTCGTCTATTACGGCACGAGCTCGCGTGACAGCGACCTGAAGCAACTGTCCATGACCATTGAGTGAGGCCTTCACGCCCTTGGAATTCTCCTTACCGCCGCAGCTGATGAAGACACGGCAAAGTTAGCGCATCACGATGACTTTGCCGTGCTTGCCTGTCGCCAAGAGATTTCAACTTATTTCATGGTCCTCTCTTTCTCCGTTTGTTATAAAAAGGACGGGCTTTACAGGCGTCTTTTCCTGTCTGACAAGCTTTTTCGCTGTTTTTTTCTCATGTTGGAATAAATCTCTATGTTTTTGAGACATTTTCTCACGAGGATATAGTGATGTTTCCATAACTTTGCAACACTATTTGAAACAATTGATATGATGATAACTGAAAGATTAAAGGCAATCGTCCTTGCGGCTGGATTGGTGTGGGGCGGCATGGCGACGGCTCAGCCGAAGCTCACGCTCAGACTGGACAAGGCAGACAAAACCGTCAGTCCTACGCTCTACGGACTGATGACCGAGGAAATCAATTTCTCATACGAGGGTGGTCTCTACGCCCAGCTTATCCGCAACACTTCGTTCAAAGAAGACAAGAACGGGCAGCAGCCCAACCCGTGGACGCCCTGGAAAACCGGCGGCCCGAAGTTCTGGACGCTCTCTGACACTGTGGCGAGCCACATTGCCATTGAGCTGAACGACGGCATCAACCGCGCCAATCCTAAGTCGCTCCGCTGGGACGCTGCCAAGGGCTCGCGTTTGCTCAACGACGGATATTGGGGCTTTCCCGTACGTTCAGGAGAGAAATATGAAGGTGCATTCTACGCCAAGACGGCTGGAGACGCACCGGCAAAGCTCACGGTATCGCTCGTCAGTACGGACGGTTCGACGGTCTATGCCGTCACAACGGTAGACGGTATCGGCAGAAAGTGGAGCCGTCACACCTTTACGCTCACGGCGCCCGCGTCGGTGAAGGCCACCAAAGATGTGAAATTCTGCGTCACGGCCGATGAAGCCGGCAAATATTGGCTCACGCGTGTCACCCTCTTCCCGCAGACTTTCAACAACCGTCCCAACGGCATGCGCCGCGACCTCATGCAGATGATGTGTGACATGCACCCAAAGTTTCTGCGGTTCCCGGGAGGCAACTATGTTGAAGGCAATGATTTCCGCAACCGTTTCGACTGGAAGCGCACCGTGGGCAATCCTGATGAGCGGCCGGGCCATATGAGCCCGTGGGGCTATCCCAGCACCGACGGCATGGGTCTTTTGGAATTTCTGGAGTGGGCCGAGGACGTCGGCGCCGAGCCGTTGCTGGCAGTCTTTGCCGGCTACACGCTGAGTGGCGACTATGTCACGGGCGACTATGTTGACGGGTTCGTGCGCGATGCCCTGGACGAGATAGAGTACATCACGGGCGGTCCCGGCACCAACTGGGGCGCACAGCGTGTGCGCGACGGCCATCCCGCGCCTTTCCCGCTCCATTATATAGAGGTGGGCAATGAGGATTTCTTCGACAAGTCGGGCAGTTATCCCTCACGTTTCAAGAAGTTCTACGACGCCATCAAGGCCCGCTACCCGCAGTTGCAGGTCATCTCCACTGTCGATGCCAGGATGATGGAGCGGCAGGCTGCCGAGACGTGCGTGAAGGACGTGAAGTATGACCTCATTGACGAGCACTATTATCGCAACACGGCAGAGATGTACCGCGCGTTTCATCAGTACGATGCTTACGACCGCAAGGGTCCGAAGATCTTCTGCGGCGAGTGGGCCTCACGTGAGGGTGAGCCCACCACCAATATGAATGCCGCCCTCGGCGACGCTGCCTGGATGGCGGGCATGGAGCGTAACTCTGACATCGTGGTGGCTCATTGCTATGCGCCGCTCTTCGTTAACGTCAACCCTCACGGCATGCAGTGGAAGAGCGACCTCATTGGTTACGATGCCCTCACGGCCTACGGTTCGCCGTCCTACTATGCCCAGTGCATGTTTGCAGGCAATGTGGGTGACAGGATCGTGCCGGTGGAAGTCAACGGCCTGCCCCAGATGAACGTCAACGGATCCAGACTTGACCAGGTCTATTATACTGCTACACGAGAGGCCAGAACCGGCAGGGTCTACTTGAAACTGGTCAACGGTGGCAGTACGCCGGTGATGCTTACGGTTGAGCATATCGGTGGCAAGGTCGGTGGCAAGGGTGTCTGGACGGTGCTGAAATCAGCCAAACCGGAGGACACCAACAGCATAGACCGTCCCAGAGCCATTGTGCCGGCAACAACAAAGACAAAGACAGGGAAAGCATTCCAGATAAAATTGGCACCTTATTCTATCAATGTATTGAGCTATTAGTGGATATTGTGGTATTAGCTAACAGCTTGTAACAGTAGTGAACAGATATTCGTTTTGGTTTTGTTTTTAAGATGATCATTAGTTATTATTGGTATTAAGGTAACTTCTATTAATTCATAAATTCGAGTGGAAGCTATCCCGTCCGAATCTTTCAATCGGGATTGCCTTCCTCAACAGGGAGGTTCAGCTAGCGATAGAGGTCGTTTATCCACTCATTGACTTGTTGTTTTTGACGATTTGACACGTTTGGGCGCAGTTATCCCTGCACAGAAGCCAGTGCTTCCTTGATAAGGCCAGGCTGGCAACGGCAGAACTGCTCATATCTGAAGATGTTATAGACGAGGTCTGTTAGAGCTGTGGCGGCAGCGGCGCGGAGCATTCCGATGCTTCTCACGATAGAGCCGTTCATCGCTCCCTCTACGAAGCCGAAGATGTGCTCTATGCGGCATCTCGCCTTTGACTTCTCGCGGTTGTTCGACTTCTGCTCCTCGGTCAGAGGATGGTTCCTCATGCCTTTCTCGCAGATGATGGGATTCATGCCGTGGTCCTCGACTTCCTGGTCCTTCCCGACATAGCCTGCATCCAGATAGAGATCCTGTCCTTTGTCCTTGTCTTCCAAGAGCTGACCGACAACCTTTGAGTCATGGACATTGGCGGATGTTGTGAAGTGCTTTTCGATGAGCTTGGTCTTCTTGTCTGCCTTGACATGGTCCTTGTAGCCGTAGTGAACCTCACCGCGCTTCTTTGTCCAGCGGGCTTCTATGTCCTTGTGGGACTTGACGTAGCGCTTGTGCTTCCTCTCTTTTGCAGTGTCCCCATCCTCGGGATTCCAGAGCTCATCGCCCCGGCCTTCCTTGATGGTCTTGTTCACCTCGCGGGAGTTGCGCTGCTTGGGAGCCTCTACGAACGTGGCATCGATGATCTTGCCTTCGTTGAAGGAAAGTCCCTTCTGGTCAAGAAAGGCACGGAACTCATCAAACAGCTTGTCGAATGTGCCGTTCTTGCAGAGCTTCTCCTTGCATGCCCACACCGTCTTCTCGTCAGGAACCTCAGCCACAGTATGGATGCCAAGGAACTGGCGGAAACTGGTACGGTCGACTATCTGGAACTCTATCTGGTGGTCGCCCAAGCCATAATAACGTTGAAGGAATATGACTTTGAACATCAACACTACATCAATGGGCTTGCGGCCGGCCTGGGACTTGCATTCCTTGGTCAGCAGGGCCTCTTCCAGTATCGGGCGGAACATTTCGAAGTCGACGAGCTTCGAGAGGCGCTCAAGGGGATTTCCGAGTTTGGACAATGCGTCTAAGGTGAACTCCTCCTCAAAGAGGCTCTCACTCATCGGCTCGCGGTATATGGTTTCCTTCTGCATGATTTCGTCTGTTCCTACTTACAAAGGTGCGAAATTTTGTCGAGATATACAAATAAAACATTGATAATTAATGAGTAAATTTATAGAACATCCCTTCATTTTTTTCATGTTGCTGTCATACTTTTTTGCCGGCAAATACTATACATTAATAGTTAACCTTCATCCGAATGATAAATAAGCAAGTTATAAACGGACTGAGAAATGGCAGCCGCAGCCATTTTGAGACTATTTACCACCTATATAATGGGTGGGTTTATAATTTTGTTTTCTCCCTTGTGAAGGACGCCGCGGTGAGCCAAGACATTACGCAAGATGTGTTCTTGCAACTATGGAACTATCGGGAGCATCTTGAAGATGATAATAATTTTGAGGGTTATCTCTTCCGCATCACCCGCAACATGGTGTTCCAGTACATACGCAGGGAGCTTCTCAGGCAACAATATCTGAAGCGACTCGCACAGGAAAAACAGAAAACGGAGAATGTGGAGAAGGCCATCGACCAGTCGTTGATGGAGGACTACATCCTCAAACTCACGGAGCATCTGCCCGACGCCCGCAAGAATATATTGCTGCTTTACTGGAAATCGGGACTCACCTATAAGGAAATCGCCGAGCGGCTCTCTATCTCTGAGAAAACCGTGGCCACCCAAGTGCAGCGTTCTCTCAAGTACTTTAAATCCAGAATGGACTCATAAGCCATGAATCCTGCGTGAGACGCAGGCTGTGGAATAGCTTTTCAAACGTAGAACAATCAAAAGATTTGTCATGAAATACCAAAGATATCGCCCCCTGATAGAGAAACTCTTCAAACGCCAACTCACGTCGCAGCAAGCGGAGGAACTTGACGAATGGCTCGATCATCCCGAGGCCAATGAAGGTTTTGACGACATGTGCCACACGCTGTGGGTCAACACGCCGACTGCGGCCAATGACACAGTGGAGTCGGCTATGCTCACCAATATCATGGCCAACATCGACAACACGGTGGTGGAACAGAAGCCACAGCGTTTTAATTTCTACAAGATAGCGGCCATAGGGCTCCTCTTGGTGACCTTGGGAATGGGTGGTTATGTTTATAACACACGCAGCGCCATGGCTGACAGAGTGGCCGAGGTGGTGGAAAACAAGGTGGAAAAGGGGAAGAAAGCCCAACTCACGCTGCCTGATGGCACCCGGGTGTGGCTCAATTCTTATAGTAGTCTCACCTATAATGGGGCCTACAACATGGATGAGCGAGTGGTGAAACTAAGTGGTGAGGCCTATTTTGAGGTGGCGAAGAACAAGGACAAACCTTTCATCGTGGATTGTGGAGGTGTCAATGTGGAAGCGTTGGGCACCACATTCAACGTGAAAGCCTATCCCACGGACTCTACCTTGACCACCACGTTGATGGAAGGAAGAGTGCGGGTGTCGGATAAAAAGTCGGGCATCATCCTCGAACCCAACCAGCAACTCATTTATAATAAGAAGTCGAATACTTTTGCCGTGGCGCAGGTGGACAACCTCAATGAGGCTGATTTCTGGAAGAAGAATATCCTCTACTTCAACGCCACGACGCTTGCCGACATAGCTAAGACCATCGAACGCATGTATGATGTGAAGATAGTCTTTAGTTCTAATGACCTAGCCGAGGCCACCTTCTCGGGTACCATTCGCAATAATAGCCTTGAAAACGTGTTCCATGTCATCAGCCTTACCTATCCGCTGACCTATGAGGTGCACGACAATACCATCTACTTGAGGCGTAAGTAGTGGCGCCGAGGGCTTTTCCTAAAGCAATAAAAACCTTATACCATATATTATTAACCTTTATTTTATGAAGATGCATTATTCTAATTGGAAGAGAAAATGTATAGTCAGTGCTTATCTCGCCATGGTGGCACTGTTGCCATTGAATGCCCAGGTGACGTTCAAGGCGCAAAACCAGACTATACAACAGGTGCTGCAACAGATTGAACGCAAGGCTGGTTACAGTATTTTTTATAATGACAAACTGCCTGGACTCAAGCAGAAAGTCAACTTCACGGCGAACAATGAGCCCATTGAGAAGGTGATGAGCCGTTTGCTGCAAGCCACCGACATTGACTATCGCATAGAGGCTGGCAAGCAGATTGTGCTGACGTGGCGTGTGAAAAAGAGCACGACAGTTCCCCAGCGCAAGCAGGTGAAAGGTGTTGTCAAGGACGCCAAAGGTGAGCCACTCATTGGCGTCAGTGTGACGATTGAGGGCACCAACAATGGCACCGTGACCGATGTGGATGGTCGCTATCAGCTCGAGGTCGCCCCGGGAGCACAGTTGCACTATTCCTATGTGGGCTTTCAAAGCCAAAAGCTTCGTGTGAGCAGCGGTGAAACTTATAATGTTGTGCTCCATGAAGATAATACGCTGCTCGATGAGGTGGTTGTTGTGGGCTATGGCTCGATGAAACGCAAGGATATCACCACGGCCGTTTCTGTGGTGTCAACGAAAGATCTTGACGAGCGTCCGCTCATGTCGGCGGCGCAAGCCATACAGGGCAAGGCCGCCGGTATTCAGGTGGTGCAGCCTTCTGGAGCCCCCGGCACAGGACTGAGTATCAGGGTGCGTGGCGCGACGTCGGTACAAGCTTCCAACGAACCGCTCTATGTGGTGGACGGTATGCCCACTGATAATATTTCAGACATCAGTCCTAATGATATTGAAACAATGCAAGTGCTCAAGGATGCCTCATCGGCAGCCATCTATGGTGCCCGTGCCGCCAACGGTGTTGTGCTGATAACGACGAAGCGTGGTGTGGCCGGCACCCCTCGTGTGAAGTTGAGTTCTTATGCTGGTTTTTCCGTTTTGGGTCGCAAACTCGATGCCCTCAACACAGAGGAGTACAAGGAGTTGATGGCTGATTTGAAGAAAGTGTCCAATGTGGCGCCCTCCATTCCCGAGACCGAGCACCGCTATACCGATTGGACTGACTTGTTTTTCAAGACGGGTATAGAGCAAAACTATCAATTGTCATTGCAGAATGGCAGTGAGAAACTGCAATATTTCATTTCCGGAGGCTATACCGACCAAGAAGGAATCGTGGAGAAGTCTCACTTCAAACGTTATAATTTCCGTGCCAACATCGACAGTAAGCAGACCAAATGGCTCGATCTGTCGCTCAATTTCTCCTATGCGCATACCGATGGACAGTGGGTTCGGGAGAGCAGTAGTTCCATGAGAGCAGGCTCCATCCTGTCGGTTATCAACACTCCCCCTTTCATGCAGAAGTGGGACAGCACCCATCCTGATTGGTATGATGAGCAGGCCTATGGCTCACGCATCTTGAATCCGTTGGCAGCCAATGCGGCTGATAACCAGACGGGAACCGACTATGTGAAGGGCGCTTTCGGCGCTACTCTTCATATAGCCAAAGGTTTGACATGGAAAACAACCTTCGGAATAGACCTTAACAATGAGCGATGGAACTATTATCTTGACCCGACATCGACCTCTGACGGCCGCTCCACAAAGGGACGGGTCGAGGAAAGCAGCTCAAGAAACTTTGAATGGCTCTTGGAAAACATACTGACCTATGATGTTTCGTTCGATAAGCACAACTTGTCGCTCATGGGTGGTGCCACACAACAGCACGCCCAATACAAAGGATCATGGATGGCAGGCTTCGACCTTTCCGAATCCTATCCCGACATACACAACATGGCAGCGGCCAATCAGATTGATAAGGACGCCACCGGAGCAGGTGCCTCAGCATGGTCGTTGTCTTCTTTCTTGGGTCGTGTGGCCTATAATTACGATAGCAAGTATCTGTTGACGATGAACTTCCGTGCGGATGGTTCGTCACGTTTTGCCAGAGGTCACCGCTGGGGCGTGTTCCCCTCCGTGTCAGCAGGTTGGCGTTTTTCAGAAGAACCCTTTATGAAAGGCTTGAAAAACATAGTGGATGATGCCAAATTTCGTGTGAGCTGGGGTATGAACGGTAACCAAGGAGGCATAGGAAACTACTCTTATTTAGCGAGAATGAGCGTGAGCAAGGTGGCGCCTACGGCCGACAACCTCTATCCAGGGTTGGCCATTACGGCCAGCACAGCCGCCAACAAGGAACTGACATGGGAGAAAACAGCCCAATGGAATATGGGTCTTGACCTCACGATGTGGAACGGCAGACTTATTTTCTCGGCCGATGCTTATTATAAGAAGACCACTGACTTGCTGCTCACCGTAAGCCTTCCCGACTATGTGAACCTGCCAGGAGGCATCACTCGTAATGATGGACAGATGGTGAACAAAGGTGTGGAATTCAATCTTTCGTCTCAAAACATCAAGGGAAAGTTCCAATGGAACACCGATTTCAATATTTCATTCAATAAGAACCGCCTCACCAAACTTGGTCTCAACAAGATTTATTACTATGGAGAAATGTATGAGACAAAGGAACCAGCCATCATTCTGAAAGAAGGACTGCCTTTAGGTTCTTTCTTTGGATATGTTTCCAAGGGTGTGGACCCAGAGACTGGCGACATCATTTATGAGGATTTCAACGACAATGGTATCACCGACCCAGGCGACCGCACCATCATTGGCAGTGCCCAACCTGATTTCACTTATGGTATGACCAACACTTTGAGTTACAAAGGCTTCAGTTTGTCGCTCTTCCTACAGGGCAGTCAGGGCAACGATATCTATAATGCTACCCGTATAGACACTGAGGGAATGATGGATTTCCGCAACCAGTCGAAGGCCGTGCTCGACCGTTGGCGCAGACCAGGCATGGTGACCGATATTCCTCGGGTGGGCAATGATGAGAACATACACAACTCCACACGCTTCGTGGAGGACGGTTCTTATCTACGACTCAAGACCGCCACTTTGTCCTATTCATTCGACAAGCGGCTGATAGGCCGATGGGGACTTGCCAAACTTCAGCTCTATGTTACCGGTCAAAACCTTTTGACACTGACCAAGTACTCTGGCTACGATCCCGAAGTGAATGCCTATGGCTCCAATGCCGTGCAGCTTGGCATTGACTATGGCACTTATCCACAGTCGAAAGCTGTTATCTTCGGATTGAATGTTGAATTTTAAAACACTAAAACGATGAAAACAAATAGAATATATATGGCCGGTGTGCTCTTCGGAGGGCTGTTGTTGGCGTCATGCAATGACTTTTTGGAGGAGCGTCCGCAGTCTGATTTCACGGCCGAAGCCACTGTTAGCGACAGTATCGTCTCGAAATATAACACCATTGCCGATGCCCGTGCGGAATTGCAGGGAGCTTACAACAGTTTCAAGAATGATATTTTCCAACAAGAAAACTACATGATCAACGATGTGCAGTCGGATAATTGCTATGTAGGTGGTGATGGTACGAATGAGGCGGCGGTAGATATTTTCAAGCTTTCAGCCACCAATGCCAAGGTAGCGCTGGTGTGGTCGCAGTATATGGCCATGGCGGGCAATGCCACGAATGTCATTGAGAACGTGCGATTGATGAAGGGAGGAGCTTCCGACAAAGGGCTTCAAGAGGTGATGGCTGAGGCTAAGTTCATTCGTGCTTGGGCCCTTTTCGATATGGTTCGCCTCTATGGCGACCTGCCATTGGTGCTGCAGCTCATCCCCACCATTACTGCCGAGAATCTTGACACTTGGTATCCTGTGATGTATCCCAAGCGTAGCAGCGTGGAAGAAGTGTATCAGCAGATATTCAAGGACTTGGACGCTACAACCATTGCGGCCCTTCCTTCCAAGAACGCTGGTGCGTTCCAAGCCACCAAGGGTGCCGCTTATGGCTTGTTGGCCAAGGTCTATGCCACCTACAAAGCCAAGGGTGATCGCGATTATAAGAAGGTGGTGGAATATTGTGACAAGGTGATGGCGCAGGGCTATCAGCTTGTAGGCAACTTCGATGACCTGTGGAATCCGGATAATAAGTTCACCAGTGAGAGCATTTTTGAGGTGTATTACACCACGGAATCCCCCAACTGGGCCTATTGGACGTTGCTGAAGGAAGATGACGGTTCGGTTACTTGGCGTCGCTACTGCACCCCTACCCATGAGCTCGTGAGCAAGTTTCTCCCCAATGATAAGCGTTTTGCGGCCAGCATACAGTGGAAGAAGGCACCTTATGATGCTTATTGGAATGCCGACAACTATCCTTTCTCCTATAAAATCAGGGAGAAAAACTCCGACATCATCCTCATGCGCTTGGCTGATATCATGCTGCTCAAGGCCGAGGCCCTTGTGGAACTTGGGCAGACAGCCGAGGCCATCGGCATTGTCAACAAGATTAGGGAGCGTGCCGGCCTTTCCTCTAATTTGCTGAACACCGCTATGCCCCAGGCCGAGGCACGCAAAGCGGTGGAAAACGAGCGCCAACTTGAGCTCTACATGGAGGGCCAGCGCTGGTATGACCTGTTGAGAAACGACCGCGCACTCGAGGTGATGAGAGTCCATAAGGACCGGAATGGCAACCGACTCTTCCCCGACTTGAAGTCATTTAGGGTGCTGTGGCCCGTGCCGCAAAGCGAATTGGACAAGAATACCAACCTGAAACAGAACGAAGGTTATTAAACAACAATTATCCCCTAACACTGAAATCACATGAAAATCAATCATATATTATCTATGGTGATGGCCTGTGGCACGCTGTTGCTCACGGCCTGCAATGAGGAGACGAGCCGCACGGTCTATCCTTATTCCACCCCCCAAGTCTCCGGACTAAAGCTTTCCGCCGACCGCCAGTTGGCTTATGGCGACAGTCTTTATTTCTCTTTGCAAATCAATAATCCCGAGACACCGCTCTCCACGTTGGAAGTGGCCTTGACCGCCGATGGGCGTGAACTCTACAAAGAGTCCATCAGAACCAAGGGAAACACAGCCACCATCGACCATCATGGTCTATGCGTGCCCTTTAATACAGACCAGGAAGACGCCGGGGTGACCCTTTCCCTCACAGCCATCAATGTGGAGGGAGGCCAGCAACAGGTGACGAAACAAATCCAACTGGTCAGACCTCAATTGCCCGAAACACTCTTCCTGCATTATGATGATGAGGTGGTGGAAATGCATCGCCAAACGGACAATCCCTATGTCTATGCCACTCCAGAGGGCTCTTTCCCCGAGTCATTCAACGGAAAGATATCCACCGAAAAGGACATCGCTCAGTCGAAATACGTCTGGGGCTTTGCCGAGACAGCTGGTTATGCGTCGCTTATCAATTCCACGGGTGGCACTTTTAGTTTTGATTACAAGGATTGGGAGGTGCACCAGGTCACTTTCAACACCTATACATTCAAGTTGGGTGCCGTCGGCTTCTATCAGAAACTGATGATCAACGGTGTGGAAATGGCCAAGACCGGTGGCTATTACAAGACTTCTATCAATTTAGAGAAAAACGCCCGTGTGACGTTTACAGGCATCACCGGCCTTGAGAAAGCCTACAATCGTGACTTCTTCAATTATAATTCCTCTGACAACAGCCTCACTTTCACAGGTGCTTCGGGCACATGGGACATCTATTACTCTCCCACTTACAATTATATGTGGGTGGCTCGTATGAGCGATGTGGCCCCTGTGGCCTATTGGCTCGTTGGTCATGGTTTCACTGCCGCTCCCCGTTGGCATGAGGACTATGCTACTGGTGGCTGGGGACTGGAAGACATTTTCCGCTTGGGCTATATCGCGAAAGTGGGCGACAATAAGTATCAAACCACCGTTTATCTCAACAACAACCATGAGTGGGGCTCCTTCGAAATGGAAATCTACTCCGATTTGGCATGGGGAAAAGACAAGGGAATGCTCCTTCAAGAAGGCTCGTTGAGCGGTGACATAGAGGGCATCAAGATTTCCAAGTCGAATGGTATCACCTCTGATGATGGCTTTGTTCCGGGCTATTTCCGTCTCACCTTCGACACTTCTAAGGGTGTGGGCCACGAAACGCTGAACATCAAGCGCTTGAGCTATTAATCCTAAAAGCCCTTTCATGATGAGATTTTCTTTAAACAAACCTTTCAATATGAGCCTATTGGCACTGTTGTGCTTAGGAAGTTCATGTAGTGTGACCCCTCGCCAGGCTCCTTTGGTACTCACGTGGCAAATGGATTCGCAGACGGCCGACAGTGCCATCAAGCGCAATGCGTTTATCCTCAAGAATGTTTCCTCAACCTCGGTTGATGGAGATTGGGCCATTTATTATTCACAAATGCCCAAGAACATCAGCCGAGTGTTGACCCCACAAGTGACCATCAAGGCGGTCAATGCCAACTTCTTTCAACTTAGCCCCACATCGGCCTTTCGGTCGTTGCGCCCTGGCGATTCGTTAGTGATTCGTTATGAGTCTACCAGTTCCACCCAAGGAATCTCGCAGGTGCCCGAAGAAGCCTATTGGGTGGCTGGCCATAAGGGAGGCGAGGGTAAGCCTTTGGCGGTTAATCTGCATGTCGTCAAACCCGAATGGGAGGCAGCGAAGCTTAACCGTATGGCACGCCTTATTTATCAGAATAATGCCGTGTTCAGCCCAGTTCCTGCCCTCACGGCTTCCGACATCCTGCCTTCTGTCAAGCAAGTGGAGGCCGATAAGGAAGAGGGCTACTTGGAAATAAAGAACGAGGTGGCCTTGCAATCACAGCCCGAATTAGCGAACGAGGCCCTATTGCTCAAACAGCAATTGGAGGAGCACCATCATCTAAAGGTTCACCCAGGCGCCTCCTGTGTCATTTCGTTGCGCCTTTCTCAAGATAGTGCGCTGACAAACTGTGCCGAAAAATACGTCCTTCGGGTGCATAAAGGGGGAATCGACATCGTCAGTGCCACTCCTCATGGCGTTTTCAATGCCACCCAATCCTTGTTGGCAATGCTCCAGCAGTCTCATGCCACAAAGCGGTTGGCTTGGCAAAAGATAACCGACTATCCCGATATGAGCTACCGCGGCTTCATGCTCGATGTGGCCCGAAATTTCACGAAGCCACAAGACATCAAGCGAATCATAGACGTTCTCTCCTCTTATAAAATCAATAAGCTTCACATTCACTTGACAGACGATGAGGGATGGCGCTTGGAGATTCCGGGATTGGAGGAACTTACCGCCGTGGGAGCCCATCGGGGTCACACACTGGATGAGGCCCAGTGGCTCTATCCGTGCTATGACGGCAACTTCGATCCCACAGCGTCGACCTCTGGCAATGGCTTTATCAGTCGTCAAGCCTTTGTGAATCTCCTCAAGTATGCGGCGCAACGCCACGTTCAGGTCATCCCCGAGATAGAGGCTCCAGGCCACGCCCGGGCCGCCATCGTGGCCATGAAGGCACGCTACAATAAGTATAAAGCCACCGACAGGGCCAAGGCCGAGGAGTTTCTCTTGAGCGAAGCCGAGGACACCTCTCGCTATGTCTCGGCCCAGTCCTACACGGATAATGTCATCAATGTGGCCCTTCCCTCCACTTATAGATTCATGGAGAAGGTCGTTTCGGAGGTTCAGCGCATGTATGCTGATGCCGGACAGACCTTGGCCAACATCCATTTGGGTGGCGACGAGGTGCCCAAGGGTGCGTGGATGGGCTCTCCGCGGTGTCGCCAACTTATGGAGCGGCAGCGTTTCGGTGGGCAACACGACTTGTTTGAGTACTTCTATCGTCGCATGGGCCAGCTGGCAGCGCAGTGTGGTGTCAAGTTTTCTGGCTGGGAAGAGGTGGGCCTCCACAACACGGCCGAGGGCGATCGTCAGCTTCTTCCCCGTGTGGAGAATGTGTATTGCTGGAACACCGTGCCCGAGTGGGGCGGTGATGTCGTGCCCTACACCGTGGCCAATAAGGGCTATGGAGTGGTGCTTTGCAATGTGAGCAACTTCTATATGGACCTCATGTATGCACCTCTTTTCGATGAGCAAGGGCTCAATTGGGCAGGCACGGTCAACGAGTCGAAATCGTTCGCAGCCCTCCCTTATTCCATCTACCGGTCTGTTCGTGCCGACTTGATGGAGCGTGCCATTGACATCGACTCTGTGGCAAGAGGCAAAGTGGCACTGAAGCGTGAGGCTATGGCCAATATCAAAGGAGTGCAAGCCCAACTTTTCAGCGAGACTATCCGCTCTTTTGATAATGTGACGGCCTATATTTTCCCTAAAATCTTAGGTTTGGTAGAACGTGGATGGAATGCTCATCCCGCATGGGAGGCTCTTCGGGGCGCTGCCGAGGAGAAGTCTTTCCACCAAGATCTCTCTCTTTTCTATAAGAAAATAGCGCTCAAGGAGTTGCCCCGCCTGCAACAACAGGGACTAACTTTCCACTTGCCTGCCCCTGGACTGCTCATGAAGGAGGGCCTCCTCTATGCCAATACGCCACTCACGGGGGCCGTCATCAGATATACCACCGACGGTTCTGACCCCACGCTCCAGTCGCCCCAATGGACACGTCCTGTGGCTGTTCAGGCCAAGACCGTCAAGGCACGACTGTTCTATCTGCATCAACAGAGTGGCATCACCACGATTAATAACCTTTAAAACACTCATACTGACAATGAAAAGATTCAATAAAACATTTTGCAGAAGCCTGCTTCTCTTGTTGTTTTTCACCTTGCAACTATCCATCATGGCGGCCTGTACCGATAATGATAGCCACGAGTCCGTGGGCACTTATGCGTCACATGTAGACATCATTCCACAGCCTGTGACCATGAACTATGGTCAGGCCGACATGCTCCTGCCCTCATCGGTGAGCCTGTCAACTGATTTCAGCGACATTACGGCGCAGCTGCTCAAGGAGTCGCTCACGAAGATGGTGCCCCAAGCCACCGTCACTACTGCCGCCAACGAGCAGGCTTTTATCCGTACGGAGAAAGACAACACGCTCAAGGAAGAGGCCTACAAGTTAGTCATTGCCGACAAAAGCATCACGATCAGCTATGCTTCGCCACAAGGAATGCTGTGGGGCGTGCAGACCTTGCGCCAGATTCTTCTCCAAGGAAAGTCTTCCTCTGCGGGATTGTCGCTGCCCCTGCTTTCCATCACCGACCAGCCTAAGAACGCTTGGCGTGCCTTCCACATTGATGTGGTCCGCCACATGTTTACGATGGACTATCTCAAGAAGCTTGTCGACCAGTTGTCTTTCTATAAAATCAACCGGCTTCAAATGCACCTCACCGATGACCAGGGATGGCGCATAGAGATAAAGAAATATCCCTCGCTCACCACTATTGGTGGTTGGCGAACGTTCGACAAATATGACCGTGAGTGCTTGCAGAAGGCTGCCACCGACCCTTCCTATACCATCGACGACCGTTTCATTCGCAATGGCAATGAGTATGGAGGCTATTATACGCAGGCACAGCTCAAGGAATTCATCAACTATGCCACCCAGCGGGGGCTTGAGGTGATTCCCGAAATCGACATGCCAGGCCACTTCTCATCTGCCATCAAGGCCTTTCCAGAGCTCTCTTGTACGGGTGGCACAGGCTGGGGAGAAGAGTTCTCCAACCCTATTTGTGCAGGAAAGACCCAAAATTACGCTTTCCTCAAGGACATTATCTCTGAGGTGGCCGACCTTTTCCCGAGCAAGTATTTCCATATCGGTGCCGACGAGGTGGAGAAAACATCATGGAAGAACTGCCCCGACTGCCAGGCACTCATTCGTGAGAAGAACTTGAAAGACGAGGATGGACTGCAAAACTATTTCGTTCACGAAATGGCAGCGTTTGTCCGCAGCAAAGGCAAAGAGCCGATGGCATGGGACGACGCCTTCCATGAGACGAATCCAGAGCAGCTGCTCTACACATTCTGGAGAGACTGGAAAGCCGACGAGGTGGGCGAAATGACCCAGCGTGGCCTGCCTGTCATCTTCATGGAATGGGGTCATTTCTATCTCAGCGCCGACCCCACGGACGAGCTTCTCAAGGAACTCTACAACTTCGACTTCCAACCGAAGTTCAAAGGTGTCGTCCGTCAGAACATCAAAGGCTATCAGGCTTGCGTTTGGACCGAAATGATTCCCAATGAAACGAAGATGGGAGAGCACCTCTTTCCCTCGCTTCAAGCTTTTACCGAGCTCACTTGGAGCCGTCAGGCCGACTGGGGTTCGTTTGTGAATCGCCTGCCATGGCATCTTAAATTCTTGCATGACGACGGTCTCACCTATCGCACGCCCGACTTTTTAAAATAAGGAAAAGCTTGCCGCAATGAAATAATCTGGCTAAATTTGTTGTGCCTTAACAGGGCCATCGCCCTGCGACGACATTTTTATTCATCACAAAACAACACTTTTATGCCTACAAAAATAAAGATTAGCACCACGGAAGGAGACATCCTCGTGAGGCTTTATGACGAGACACCGGCGCATCGTGACAATTTCGTGAAGCTGGCACGTGAGGGCTATTTCGACGGAACACTCTTCCATCGGGTCATCAAGGACTTCATGATTCAGGGCGGCGACCCCGATAGCCGCAACGCCCCTAAGGGCAAACGGTTGGGCACCGGCGGTCCCGACTACACGCTGCCGGCCGAAATGGTCTATCCACAGCTGTTCCATAAGCGTGGCGCCTTGAGTGCGGCCCGCCTTGGCGATGAGGTCAACCCACAACGGGAGAGCAGTGGCAGTCAGTTCTACATCGTGTGGGGAAAGACCTACAAGCCCGGTGAACTGAAGCAGATGGAGCGCCAGATGGCCATGCAGCAGGAACAACAGGTGTTCGACGGCTTGGCCCGCCAGCACCACGATGCCATCCTCGACCTGCGCCGCAAGCGTGACCGGGCGGGATTGCAGGCCTTGCAAGACCAACTCGTGGAGGAAACCAAGGCGCAATGCAAATCCTTGGGACGCCCCGCTTTCACGCCGGAGCAGACCGAGGCCTACACCACCTTGGGCGGTACGCCGTTTCTCGACAACCAGTACACCGTGTTTGGGGAGGTGGAAGAAGGCCTTGACGTGGTGGAAAAGATTCAGAACCGTGCCACTTCGGCCGATGATAGGCCCGTGGACGACGTCACAATGACAGTCACTGTGGTGGAGTGAGAAGACTCTTTCCTATTCTAATAACAAGGGTGGGCATCAAGCCAAATGCTTGATGCCCACCCTTATTGTTTCATTCTTGTTTTCTCTCGGACCAGGCGGACAGGTCTGACAAGTCCGACTGGTCCATGTCAAAGCAGCTCCTCTGAAAATGCGCCATGCTGTTATTCCTTTTTCATTTTGGGCAAGAAAATGGCCAAGATGCCCATGAGGGGCAGCAGGGTGCTCACCTCAAACACGGTTTGCATGTTGGTGCTGTCGGCCAGCCAACCGAAGAAGCTGCTGCCGATGCCGGCGAAACCGAACGAGAGACCATAGAAAATGCCGGCAATGCTGCCTGTGCTGTCGGGCATGAGGTCGGAGGCAAACACCATGATGGCCGTGAAGGCGGACGACATGATGAGGCCAATAATAATGCTCAAGACGATGGCGCCGAAGAGTGTGGAGACGTAGGGCAAGGCCAAAGTGAACGGAGAGACGCCCAAGATGGAGAACCAGATGATGCCTTTGCGCCCATATTTGTCGCCCACCACGCCCCCGAGGATGGTGCCGAGCACCTGCGCTGCCAAGTAGGCGAAGAGGCAAAACTGGGCTCCCCGCTGCGAGATTCCGAATTTGTCGATGAGGAAAAACGAGAAATAATTGGTCATGCTGGCCGAATAGAAGTTCTTGGAGAACATCAGAACAAAGAGCACGAAGATGAAGAAATAGATGTGGCGGCGGCTGTAGGAACGCACGGTGGTCCAGCGGGCACGGGTCTTCTTGTGGCTGATGCCGGCCTGACGGGTGTGCCATCGGCCAATGAAAAAGAGCAACACCGCCAACACCAAGGTGATGACCGATATCCAGAGAAATGCCCTGATGCCATGGGGCAGGATGACGAGGGCCGCGATGATGGGGCCAATGGCATAGCCGCCGTTGCCTCCCACTTGGAAGATGCTCTGGGCAAGGTCCTTTCGTCCACCCGACGCCACTTGCGCTATCTGGGCCGCCTGGGGGTGGAAGATCGACGAGCCACAGCCTATCAGCGCCACGGCGATGAGCAGTGTGGCATAGCGTGAGGCAAAGGAAATGAGCACCACGCCCACTAACGAGAAGAGCATGGCCACGGAGAGTTGCCACGAATGGCGGTGATGGTCGGCATAGCGGCCCACCCATGGCTGGATGAGCGATGAGGTGATTTGAAACACGAGGGTGATGATGCCCACCTGAATGAACGACAAGGCAAAGGTTTCCTTGAGCATGGGATAGATGGCAGGCAGGATGCTTTGGAT
Source organism: Hallella multisaccharivorax DSM 17128 (assembly GCF_000218235.1). GTDB lineage: Bacteria > Bacteroidota > Bacteroidia > Bacteroidales > Bacteroidaceae > Prevotella > Prevotella multisaccharivorax. The sequence continues at coordinate 2,696,416 of NZ_GL945017.1, forward strand.
GCTGTCGTTGAGCAGATGGCAGAGACAGACGGAGAAAAGCACGCCATAGACAGTGCGCTCAGTGTCGATGGGCGTGGCGGTGGATGTTGGAACGTTATCCATTTTGGTTCTAAATGATTATCTATTGATTTTTAAATGATGATCTATTGAAAGCTGAATGATGGGCTGTAGGCCTCTTGCAGGGAGCCCTTTTGTGTTCAGAAGGCCGTTTTATTTTTTACTTTCTTCTTCTCTATCACTCAAGAAACTCCTTTTTTACTTTTCAAAAAGCCGTTTTACTTTTTTACCTTTTTATCTTTTTACCTTTCAAAAGGCCCTTTTACTTTTTTACCCTTTTACTTTTTTACCTTTAAAGCTTTGTTTGCATATAGCTCTGCTTTGGCCCTTGCGGGTTTTCCGGTGGCTGTGAGGGGCAGTCGAGGGATGTGGAGATAGGTGCGTGGCACCCAGTATTTGGGCAGCGCCTGCATGCATATTTCAGCCACCTCGGCCATGTCCGTGTGTTCAGTGAGCAGCACGACGGCCTCGCCAAACTTAGCATCCGGGCGCCGGGTGATCATGAATGGATGGTGCAGGAAGGGCCTCAAGGCCTCCTCCACCTCTTCTATTTGTATCTTGATGCCGCCCGAGTCGATGACGTTGTCTTTGCGACCGAGAATGCGAAACTGGTGGATGCGGGTGCCATCGGGCAGCGTGCGGGTGCGCAGTTCGGCCCGGTCGCGGGTGACCAAGGTGTCGGCACACACGTCGGGGGCGTCAATCACGAGGCAGTCGTCGGCGTTGAGCCTGACGCTGACGCCCCCGCATGGGCGTGTACCACAGGCTTGCCTCGGGTCCGCTGATGCGACGAAGGGCGATGTGCGACAGCGTCTCGGTCATGCCATAGGTGCTCCACACGGCGTTGGGGAAGTCGCGGAGTTGGCGTTCCATGTCGGCGTCGATGCTGCCGCCACCGATGATGAGGTGGGTTATTTGGCGCAACATCTGGCGCTCCTCGGCCACTTGCAGCGAGTTGTAGACCTGCAGGGGCACCATGGCGGCGAAGTGGGGTGCTGGTTGTCCTACGAGCGTGGCCAAGGGATGGCCGTCGGGGGCGACGGTGATGAGCTTGAGGCGGCGTTCCAAACTGCGCACCACCATCATCTTGCCGGCGATGTATCCCATCTTCATACAGAGCAGAGCGGTCTGTCCGGGTTGCAGTTGGAGGTAGTCACAGGTCGTTCGGGCCGAGGCCAACATGCGACTTTTTTCCACCCGCAACGGCTTGGGGTGCCCCGTGCTGCCGCTTGTGCGCACTGTCACCGTGGGGCTGTCGTCGTGCCATTCCTCCAAAAACGAGTCCATGCTGTCCTCCGTCCACAGCCGGTCGCCCTTGATTTTGAGGGGCATGGCGATGTTGTCGGTGAAGAGCAGGCCCGTGCCCAACCCTTGCGGGAGGCTGATGGCGGGGCCGTAAACCTTGGCACAGAGGTGAGCGATGGCGTTGAGACCAATGTTGCTCTCCAATGCCGAGGTCATCCAACTGCCGATGCCACGCTCCCGAGCCATGCCAATCCATTCCTCCGAGCCCCGCATGCCGCCGTGGAGCGAGGGCTTGAGGATGATGTATTGGGGGCGAATGGTGTCGAGGATCGAGGCTTTCATGTCGGTGGTGTTCACGCCGATGAGTTCCTCGTCGAGGGCGATGGGGATGGGCGACTCGCAGCACAGCCGTGCCATGTCGGCCCACTGGTGTTGCCGGATAGGCTGTTCGATGGAGTGGATGTCGTAGCGGGCGAGAGTCTCAAGGCGTTGCAGGGCCTCCTGGGGCGTGAAACCACCGTTGGCGTCGAGGCGCAACTCAATCTCTTTAGGGCCAAAACGTTCCCGGATGTGGCGCACGAGCGCTAATTCATGGTCGAAGTCGATGGCGCCAATCTTCAGTTTGACACAGTGGAACCCCTGCCCCATCTTGTCCTCCAAGCGCCGCAGCATTTCCTCATAATTGCCCATCCACACGAGTCCGTTGATGGGAATGCCTTCCTCGCCACGGGCAAAGGGGGTGTCGAAAAGCCTGCTGCTGCCCTGTGCTTGCAGCTGTGCGAAGGCCGTCTCGAGGCCAAAGAGCATACTGGGATAGGGCCTCAACGTGTCGTAAGGGATGTGGCCCAACTGCTCCGTGAGCCGACAGAGCTCCCGCAGAATGCGCTCGTATTCGGGGATGGCGTCGCACGACAGGTCGGGTAAGGGGGCGCACTCTCCCACTCCTTTGATGCCAGGCTGCTCACTGTCGGTGAGCGTGAGGAAGTAGGAATGGCGTGTGAAATACACTCCCCGTGATGTTCCAGCGGGTTGCTTGAAGTGGAGTGTGCGGTCGGTTATCGTTATTTTATACATAGAATCATTATTTTTTGGACATTATAACTTATTTTTTAGACAGAGTAACAGGACGAACAGAGCTGCCGCCGTGGACTTTTAAAAGGTAAAATAAGACTTTTAAAAGTCTCTTTTATATCCTTTTCATACTTATTTCCCAATTATAATATACTGTTAATCATATACTTATGGGGTGTAAGAAAATTAAGCATGAATCATCATTCTTATTTTTCTATATAGTTATAAGCCGTAAGATGCACGTGTACTCTTCAATGTATTGTTGGCCACGGTGTAGGCATAGCAGGCTATGGGCATGAAGTGGAGCACCATATGATCCAACGTTTTAGTTAATGGGATATTCTATAAATTTACTCATTAATTATCAATGTTTTATTTGTATATCTCGACAAAATTTCGCACCTTTGTAAGTAGGAACAGACGAAATCATGCAGAAGGAAACCATATACCGCGAGCCGATGAGTGAGAGCCTCTTTGAGAAGGAGTTCACCTTAGACGCATTGTCCAAACTCGGAAATCCCCTTGAGCGCCTCTCGAAGCTCGTCGACTTCGAAATGTTCCGCCCGATACTGGAAGAGGCCCTGCTGACCAAGGAATGCAAGTCCCAGGCCGGCCGCAAGCCCATTGATGTAGTGTTGATGTTCAAAGTCATATTCCTTCAACGTTATTTATGGCTTGGGCGACCACCAGATAGAGTTCCAGATAGTCGACCGTACCAGTTTCCGCCAGTTCCTTGGCATCCATACTGTGGCTGAGGTTCCTGACGAGAAGACGGTGTGGGCATGCAAGGAGAAGCTCTGCAAGAACGGCACATTCGACAAGCTGTTTGATGAGTTCCGTGCCTTTCTTGACCAGAAGGGACTTTCCTTCAACGAAGGCAAGATCATCGATGCCACGTTCGTAGAGGCTCCCAAGCAGCGCAACTCCCGCGAGGTGAACAAGACCATCAAGGAAGGCCGGGGCGATGAGCTCTGGAATCCCGAGGATGGGGACACTGCAAAAGAGAGGAAGCACAAGCGCTACGTCAAGTCCCACAAGGACATAGAAGCCCGCTGGACAAAGAAGCGCGGTGAGGTTCACTACGGCTACAAGGACCATGTCAAGGCAGACAAGAAGACCAAGCTCATCGAAAAGCACTTCACAACATCCGCCAATGTCCATGACTCAAAGGTTGTCGGTCAGCTCTTGGAAGACAAGGACAAAGGACAGGATCTCTATCTGGATGCAGGCTATGTCGGGAAGGACCAGGAAGTCGAGGACCACGGCATGAATCCCATCATCTGCGAGAAAGGCATGAGGAACCATCCTCTGACCGAGGAGCAGAAGTCGAACAACCGCGAGAAGTCAAAGGCGAGATGCCGCATAGAGCACATCTTCGGCTTCGTAGAGGGAGCGATGAACGGCTCTATCGTGAGAAGCATCGGAATGCTCCGCGCCGCTGCCGCCACAGCTCTAACAGACCTCGTCTATAACATCTTCAGATATGAGCAGTTCTGCCGTTGCCAGCCTGGCCTTATCAAGGAAGCACTGGCTTCTGTGCAGGGATAACTGCGCCCAAACGTGTCAAATCGTCAAAAACAACAAGTCAATGAGTGGATAAACGACCTCTATCGCTAGCTGAACCTCCCTGTTGAGGAAGGCAATCCCGATTGAAAGATTCGGACGGGATAGCTTCCACTCGAATTTATGAATTAATAGAAGTTACCTTAAGTATTAGGTTAGTAGGTTTTATTTTTGGTTTTAATCGCAAAAGGAGGGTGTATCATAATTAGAATTTATGGTGCATCCTCTATTTCTTTTAGTTGATTGTAAGAGTTTTGACACACTCTCCTATTTGTTCTTTTTAAGACGAAGGTCATAGTCTGAGGAAGTCTGGTACAGACTTCCGGGGATCCTCATCCACAATACAGAATCGTTCACACCATATTTGAAGCGGTTCGTGCCGATGGGGAATCCTTCGCCATCAGATTCAAAGAAGATCGAGTCAGACTTAACGCGGTAAGAGCCATGGTCTTTTTTCTGATTGAAGCAATAGAACACATCAATAGAATAGGCACCATTGCTGTTTCTTGTCCAGCTCTGTCAGGTACTCCAGTTCCCGTAGCAGGTGTGCAAGGCATACTTGATGATCGAGGAAGTCGAGGACGAAGTATGCGCTGTGACGGTCGGTCACAGCCACCATATTCTTCAGCGAGTCTCCGAACCTGTCCTCAAGGACCTTTGAGGCCCGCCCCGTGGCGCGGAAGCAGAGCGTTACGTATGCCGTCTGTGCTATCCATGCCCAATGTTGAAAGTCTGCAAGGAAGTTGTATTGCTATATATGCTATATAGTTACCATTACCCACATGAAATGTTATAGAACTGTAAAAAATAATATACAATGATAAATTTTCTATCATATATTTGCAGTTATATCAAGTATTATATATATTTGCATTTGTGTAACTAACATTATATAGAATATGAAGAAACTATTATTTTTACTTCCATTAGCCTTATTAGTATTTGCCTGCTCTGATGATAAAGAGTATGTAAATAGCAATCAAACAGTAGATCTATCTCCTGCAGAATACATTAGCCTTGCATTTGATCAGACTTCAACAGATATAGGAGAAGACAAAGCAGTTGAACTCGTAAATGATTTTTCAAAAGGTATAAGCACGCAAGCCTTGAGCGTGCCTCCAGGACATATCGTTAATAAGTATTATATAAATAATAATTATTGCTTGACGCGAAGTTATAGTAAAGCGGAAAATAGAATTCCTATTTATGTTGTTTCACTTAGTAATAATACAAATAGTGGCTTTTCTGTTGTTTCTGGTGATGCCAGAAATCCTTGTGTATTAATGTATTCAGAGCAAGGTAATATCAATGATACTACAAAAAACGAAGGAGCTAAGTATATGCTTAAAGAAGCAGAACTTTCTTTACAAAGAAGACTTTGCGAGTATAAAAACATAAGCGACTCATTAAGAGAGAGAACTATCGAAAAAATAAGAAAACAATTAAAAGTTGACAAGGTAGATTTTGAACAGATAAAAAACAGAATAAGAATTATAGGAGGAACACGAGCTTCCGGAATTGAGAATCCAACAGAGGGAAGACTATGGAAGGAAGTAAAACCTTTAATTTCAACCAAGTGGAATCAGAATTCACCATACAATGATTCATTAGAAGCGACAAAGTCGCCTGATAGTGAAAATATTTTTTACTATGGTGGTAGAAATGCCGTTGGATGTACAGGGACTGCTGTTTCTCAAATTGTGGCTTTGTATCAGACAATACCCTCGGCATATGGGGTTTCATTTAATTGGGAAGAAATCAAAGCTAACCCAAAAATTACGACATATTACTCGTCTGAGGATGTTAAAAAGCAAGTGGCAAACCTTTGTAAATTTGTAGCAATAGGAATAGGAACCAAATGGAGTGATGGGGGCGAAGGAGGTGCTAATATGAAGAACTCATATAATTTCCTTAACAACAATGGAATTACATTTGACACAGGGGATAAATACGAAGGATTTGATATGAATGCAGTGCGCATCGTAGAATCTTTAGATTTAGGCTACCCTGTCTTCGTTACAGGACAAGCCGAAGCTGGAACGAGAAGTTCATCCTCTAATTCTGAAGGCCATTGTTGGATATTAGATGGCTGCCAAATGAGAACAAGACCTGCCATGACCAGAGCCGTTGTTAAAGCTAACGACGTATATGTTCATGCAAATTTTGGATGGGGAGGAGATGAAGATGGCTATTATCTTGTTGATCGAAACACAACCAATTTGACATTTGAAACATTCTATAACGGAAAGTATAACCAGAATCTTCGATTATTTACACGCGTTAGAAAAAAATAAAATAGTTACTATTACAGACACATAGTCATATATGAGCATAGAAATTTGAAATCTATGCTCATATATTTTAAATTTTTATATATTATTCTCCCCTATTTATTTATGTACTTTAGCCTATAAAAGCAGACAAGAAGAAATTAACTCCGATCGTGACAAGGTCGAGCCTAATCTGTGAGTACGCAATTGAAAGACAAAGAACAAGAAATGAATAAACAAAAAGAACAAGGTAAGAGAAGGATGAAGTCGCAAGCCCGAAAAAAAGACACGAGGGCTTATGAATGCCCGAGTACCCTCATGAAAGAGCAACGGGAGGAGTGGTTGCGGAGGATTTACCATAAAATCGGATGATGGTACATCCTCCTTTCCCCTATTTGTCGGTGCAAGCGTTTTACAGTCCTTTGAGGAATTTCTCCACTTCATCGATGATCTTTCCGATCCCGCTTGCGGTGGTGCTGTCTGTGTTCTGGTCGATCTCTTTCTTCATTTCCTTGCTCACTTCGCTGCTGACTTGGTTGATGACATGCTTGCTGACCTTCGCGCCTATCGCCATGGCGCTGTCGGCAACCTGGTTGGCAGCCTTGTCGATGTCGCTGTAGTTGCTGTCGTCGCTATTGTCATCAGTCGCTGTCGACCGCATCGATTCACTGACATGCGACTCTATCAGCTTCGATACGGCCTGTGCAACGTCGGTCTCATCGGCCGAGAACACCTTGCCGAAGATACCGAAAGAGGTGCGCACCTCTCTGTCGTCGCTCAGCTTCATGGTTGTTGTCGACCAGAATAGATAGTTGTGATAGTCGAGCATGGTGTCGATGGCTGTGTTGATGATCGGCATGGCGATGGTGCCGAGTATGGTCGAACCGATGGCCTTGAAAGGGTCGCCGCTGCCGTCATCCGACAGTTTGGCGAGTCCTTGCGTGATGTTTTCCTTGATGATCCGCTTGTGTTCGTCTTTCGGCGGGTTGGTCATGGCCATGACAAGCAATACGACAACAGCGACGATGCCGGCCACTGTCCAGGCCTTGCGATGGTTCTTTGCCGGTGCCTTTTCGCCGGAAGGAGCGCCGTTGCCCGCTGTCAGTGCATTGTCATAGGGTGGTATAGGCGGGGCGGATGGCGTAGCTGTCGGGTTCGGTGTGCTGTCGGCATAGAACAGCGGCTTCAGTTCTTCCACCTTCCAGGCTGGTGTCCAGTCCGCCATGCCTTCCGCCCAGACGAGAGTGTCGGAAGAGATCTGTCGCATACGCAACTCTTCGAGATCGTAAGGTCCTTGCTGCGCGTTGTTGACAATAATAAAGTACTTCATTGTTTTCTGCTTGAATGGTATGTGATTCTTCTTTTAATGGCGCAAAGTTAGCAATTCTCATGAATATATGCAGCGTATGGACTGTTATTTATCTCTTAAATGCTTGCGTAAGAGATAGAAAAGCCTTAAATTTGCATATACGGAGCAGGCACAGGCCTGCCACAAAGCATGTTACCCGTAGATTTCACAGCATACACACGGCAGTTGATGGGTGCGGAGCTCTATTCCCAATTAGAGCAAGGTCTTGCTGAGGAGGCACCCGTCAGCGTCCGTCTCAACCCTTTTAAGGTCTCTCCACACCTTGATGGCGTGGAGGCGGTGCCCTGGTGCTCCATGGGCTACTATCTGAACGGCCGCCCCGCTTTTACGTTCGACCCGTTTCTGCACGCCGGTCTTTACTATGTACAGGAGGCGTCGTCGATGTTCGTTTGCGAGGCTGTCCGCCAGTGTCTGCCGATGTTGGGCCTGGAGCAGGAGGGCGCCTCCCACGGACAAGTCCTTGACCTTTGCGCCGCCCCGGGGGGCAAATCCACGGCACTTCGCTCCGTATTGCCTTACGGGGCATTGCTTTTCAGCAATGAGCCGGTGAAGACACGGGCCAGCGTCCTCAAGGAGAACATCATCAAATTCGGGCATCCTGACACCATCGTGACCAATAATTTCCCCCGCGATTACCAGCGTGCAGGCCTGTCGTTCGACATGATTGTTGCCGACGTGCCTTGTTCAGGCGAGGGCATGTTTCGCAAGGATGCCGGTGCCATTGCTGAATGGAGCCCCGGCAATGTGGAGAAATGCTGGCAGCTGCAACGCTCGATCATAGAGGATATCTGGCCTTGTCTGCGCGCGGGCGGGGTGCTCATCTATTCCACGTGTACCTTCAACGCCCATGAAGACGAGGAGAATGTGGCCTGGATTGCCACGACGTTGGGAGCCGACTTCGTTGAGTTGAAGACTCGGCCGGAATGGAATATTACAGGTCCACTCACCGGTTCATCGCCCTGTTACCGCTTTATCCCCGGCCGCACGCGCGGCGAGGGGTTCTTCATGGCGGTGCTCAGGAAGCGCGGCGACAATCCCCGCCGTGGCCCCGTCGCCCTTTCCAGCAAGCGGAAAGGCCGTCAGCAGGGCGCGCCTTCACGGAATGAGCATGCGGCGCTTTGGCTGGATGGTGACTTCGTAGAGGCAGAGGACAGGGGCTGCCTGCGGGCTATACCCGCCTGGTGGCAGCCTTTATACAGTCGTGTGAGGGAGCTGTTGCACGTCGTCCACGCCGGAGTGGGACTGGGAATGATGAAGGGTCGCGATCTCATCCCTGACGCGTCGCTGGCTCTGAGCACAGCCTTGAAGCGGTCGGCATTCCCTCAGGTGGACCTGACCTATGCCGATGCCGTCCGCTTCCTGCGTAAGGAGGCGGTGGCCCTGCCCGCTGACACGCCCCGCGGATTTGTGCTCGTCAGCTACCGGCAACAGCCGCTTGGCTTCGAGAAAAACATTGGTAACCGCGCCAACAACCTCTATCCACAGGAATGGAAAATCAAAAGCACGCATCTCCCCGACTCAGCATCATCGTTGCCATGTCGCCCCATCACGCGATAGGCTGCGGTGGCAAGCTGCCCTGGCATCTGCCTGAAGACCTGGCCCGTTTCCGTGAGTTGACATGGGGCCACACCGTCATCATGGGCCGGAAGACCTTTGTGTCATTGCCCCATGGTGCGTTGCCTGGGCGCCGAAACATCGTTGTGAGCCGGACTGTCTGCCAGTTGCCGGGGTGCGAGGTCTATGCTTCGCCTGAAGAAGCATTGCGGCATTGCGATGCGTCGGAAGAGGTTTTTGTCATTGGAGGAGCCAGTCTTTACCGCTGGGCACTGACCTTGGCCGACAGGCTTTACATCACCCTTGTATCCGCCGAGCCCCGTGCGGCCGACACCTTCTTTCCCTCTTTTGAGTCAGATGGCTGGCACGAGACGGAACGGGACCAGCGTCAAGGATTCGCTTTCACATTATGGTTAAGAAAAGATGAAAATAGATATCAGCCCCCTCATTCCGTTTTTTAAACTCCTCCGGTTGGGCTTAGGCACATCCTCCGACACGGCTCTGCCCGCTTCGCCTGAATGGAAAGAGATATTCGATATTGCCAGTCAGCAGGGCCTTACCGCCGTGATGATCGATGCTTTCGAGCGTCTTTCCAAGGAGCAGCGCCCGCCCAGAAAGGTTCTCTTGCTGTGGATCGGCACTGCCATGGTCATGGAACGAGACTACGCCAACTATACATCGGGCATCGCTTCGCTGGCATCTTTCTATGCCCGTCATGGCATAAAGATGTTGTTGTTCAAAGGTTACGCCTGTAGTCTTTGTTGGCCTAAAGCGGAGCACCGGCCCACGGGAGACATTGACATCTATCTCTTCGGCAAGCAACAAGAGGCCGACCGGTTGGTGGCTGAGGAGCTTGGCATCAAGGTGGACTATGGTTACCATAAGCATTCCGTCTTCCTGTTTCAGGGAACAGAGGTTGAGAACCATGCCACGTTTGTTGATGATGTGACCCATAAAAGCAACATCCGGTTTGAGAAGACACTGATGACGGTGTTGGCAGAAGAGCCTTGCATAGAGAGTCCCATCAAGAATGTCTTCTTCCCGTCTGCTACTTTTAATGCGCTCTTCTTGCTTCGGCATACCGGTGAGCATTTTGCATCCAATGAGATCTCGCTGCGTCAGATCATCGATGTGGGCACTTTTTTTGAGCATTACCACACACAGATCGATTGGAAAAGGGTCTTTGACATTCTCGAGCGGGAGCGCATGTTGGACTTCTTCAATGGCATCGCAACCGCTTGTGTGGATTATTTAGGAATGGAGGCATCGTTTTTTGGCTCTTCTGACGGTCTGTATTCCTTTCAGTGCGACGGCATGCGGGCCAACCGCATCTTGAGCGACATTTTTGAACAGAAGCAAGTGTTGCCCATGTCAACGCATGGGCTTGACACAACGGGCAAAAAACTTAAATATTCCATTGATAAAAGCTTGCGTTGGTGGCATAACCGTTGGAAGTATCGGTTGGTTTACAATGAGAATCTATTTGAATCGTTCTGGTGGCTGGCAAGAAACAGAATCAAGAACATTCATTGAGGCGGGGAATGTCAATGGCAAGAAAACAAAAAGGCAGCCTCTGCCCTCGCCAATCATGCTATTGACAAACAATAGTTTCTTTGGCGGTCGCAGAGGCTGTATTCTTCCGAGGGGCTGTTCTGTCAGCCTCTTCTTAGTCTCTTCTGTGATTTAGAGTTTGTTGTCATCAGTCTCGCGGGAGACGTAGCCAATGGGCAGTTGGCGTTCGATGACGGCATTGAAGCTCACGATGGTCTCCGAACGGGAGAGGCCGAGGGGCTGCAGCTTGTCGTGGATGATGTTGAGCAAGTCGTGGTTGTTGTGCGCATAGATCTTGATGAACATGTCGTAGCCGCCCGTGGTGTAGTGACATTCCGTCACCTCTGGAATCTGCCGAAGCTTCTCCACTACCTCATCAAACTTCTCGGGGTCCTTAAGGTAAAGCCCCACGTAAGCGCAGGTCTCATAACCTATTTTCTCGGGATCGATGATAAATTCCGAGCCTTTGATGATGCCCAATGCCGTGAGTTTCTGAATGCGTTGGTGAATAGCGGCTCCGCTGACGTTGCAAGCCCGTGCCACCTCAAGGAAGGGAATGCGGGCGTCGTCTTGAATAAGTCGCAGGATCTTCCTGTCTAAAGCATCAATAATTTGCCGTGCCATTGTTTTCGTGTTTTTATTGGTGGCACAAAGTTACAAACTTTTCTTATAATCAGCAATGTTTTTTTTCGGAAAATCGCAAGAATGGCATAAAAAGTCTTTTAAGTCTATATTTTTGTAAGTTGAAAGATGAAAACTGGTTGTTAAATTCTGCTTTCCGGATTCGTGGACATAGGCTTGCCGTTCCTTCTTTGTGCGATGTGAGACGGGACATAAAAAACACACGCAGGTGCTTCACAGCGGCTGCGTGCTCAAAACATGTACAAAGTTACGAAAAAAATTATTCCTATTGAAGTCTGTGGGTGGTGATGGATTCGAACCACCGAAGGCAAGAGCCAGCAGATTTACAGTCTGCCCCATTTGGCCACTCTGGTAACCACCCGTGCCTTGTTTCTCAAAAGCGTTGCAAAGGTAATGTTTTCAGTAGTGAACTGAAAAGAATCTTATTGTTTTAACGATTGTTTAACATATGACCGTCTCTGTCAGTGTGCTTTTCTGCCTGTTTCCGTCACGCGTTGCCTTTACGGCGTAATGGCGTTGCCTTTACAGTGCAGACGCGTTGCCTTTACGGTGTAATGGCGTTGCCTTTACGGTGTAATCGGAACGCAATGTAACTGAGATTGCAGCGCAATGTAACTGAGATTATCAAGCAAGCAGATAAAAGTAAAAATACCAAGTCACTTTTCCCCTTTCCAGAAGGTTTCTTTCTTCTGCAAAGCTTTACTATTGGTTCCCGCCATAAAAATGGGCTACCCCTTATGCTTTATACCTACTTTTAGGTATTGTTTCTTCTCTTTGAATATGCTAACTTTGCAACCTAAACATGAATAAAATGAAGTATAAGCCCAAGTCCATAGGAAATACGTCACCAATGACTTTGCAACAAAGCGCACCGCCCAAAAGGTCGTGCGCTTTTTTCGTGAACAAAAATGAACTTTGTTCATTAAAATAATTAAACATGCGTATTAGAAATAAAGAGGAAGAGGTTTTCAAGCGGATTCTTGCTGTTGCCCGTCAGGAATTCATCGAGCGTGGGGTCAAGAAGGCTTCCATACGTCATATAGCCCAACTGTCGGGTGTGGCGCTTGGCTCTATATATAAATATGTGGAATCGAAGGATGAACTTCTGAGACTTGTACTTTCCCCTTTACTGGATGCCCTTTCAGGCTATGCCGACCTTTATGGCACAGACGGGAAGCAGTCGCTGGAAATCTTTTCTGCTTACACAAATCCCAAGACAACGATACAGGAAATCTCTCACATCGTGAGATTATACAGGGCAGAAATGAAATTACTTCTGTTTGATACAGCCGGAACTTCTTTACAAGATTTCATGGCACGGTTCAACGACAGGATGGCAAGTATCAGTATCAGGTATTTGAAAAGCATGGGACAGAAATATCCCGAATTAAAAACAGATTTTTCTCCTTTGCTGATGCGGATTGTCAATTCTGGTTGGAACGCGGTGCTTCTTGAACTTTCTTTACATGCAGAACTTGACGACAGGGAGATTGAAGATATAATAAGTGGTTATATTTCCTTCTGCAAAGGCGGATGGAAAGGTTTGATGAATGTAAACATAGAATAAATGAGAACATCAAAAGATACTTTTATGACAGCTGTCTGCCTGTTTGTAACAATAAATTCACAAGCACAGCATGTAAATCCCATGGTTGTACGGGAGGACAGCATTGTCCACCAAATACAGGAGGTTGTGATAAGCGGGAAAACAAAGGCACGCATTCTTCGAGAACAGGCCATGCCCATTACGGTCATCTCCATGAACCAACTGCGAGGTACGGTGAACGGCATAGAGGACGTGCTTGCCAAGACAGCCGGTGTAACGATACGATCGGTTGGTGGTGTGGGCGGTGCTTCCAGAATATCCGTTCGCGGATTGGAGGGAAAGCGCATCGGCTTTTTTATTGATGAGCGACCCATGTCGGACAACTCCGACTATATGGATCTTAACGACATACCCATTGACATGATAGAGCGCATTGAGATTTATAAGGGGGTAGTCCCGGCAAAGTTTGGCGGTTCGGCTTTGGGTGGTGCTGTCAATATCGTTTTGCGCGAATATCCTAACCACTATGCAGACGTCAGTTATGCCATCGAATCGTTTAACACGCACAAGGCACAGGCTGTGGCCAAGCGCAATCTGAAGAATGCAGGCATCGTATTCGGACTGGGCGGCTCCTATACCTACTCCGACAACAACTACAATATGGAGATACCCGACATGGAAGGACTTGTTGTTCGCCGCGACCATGACCGATACCATAAGACTCTGGCTGGTGGTTCGCTAAAAGCCACTAAATGGTGGTTTGACAAGGTGGAACTCGAACCATCGTTTATTGATACTTACCGCCAGATACAAGGCATTACGAGCGACATACGCTCCGCCTTGGTAAAGTCGAGAGTTTTCTCTGTTACCAATAACCTAAAGAAACACGACTTTCTTGTGGAGGGGCTCGACTTCGATATGTCAACATCGGCATCATACGCCATCTACCAATTGATAGATACTGCCAAAACATGGCATGACTGGGCAGGGAATGCATACCCCACCACATCAATATATGGCGGTGAACTGAATAAATTTGCCTCCAACTCCAAAGACAAGAAGATGGTTGTTACGAACAAACTCAATCTGACATGGCTCGTTGCCTTGCAGCATTCCCTCAATTTCAATTCCTACCTTACCATCGTGAACGGTTATCCCAAAGACAACCTGAGAATGCTCAGTATTGGTAGGAAAACACAGTTCGACTCGCGTACTCGTAGTTGGGTAGGGGGGCTAACGTATGATTTCCGTACCAAGGACGACAAACTATTAAACTCGTTTACCACACGGTTCTACCATTACTCCACCTCCACCCGCAAGACAGATGTCTTTGGTAGCGACGTGAGGGACATACACTTAACCAAAAGCAATTTTGGAGTGAACAATGCCCTGCGTTACCGTTTTCTCCCAGTGCTGATGGGAAAGTTATCGGCAGGTTACGACGTGCGTATCCCGACCGAGACGGAATTGCTTGGCGACGGCTATTCTGTTTCGCCAGCCACATCACTCCTGCCAGAGCGCAGCACCAGCGTCAACCTTGGAGTGCTGTATGACCTTATGGGACATAACCGCTCCAATTTGCAAGTGGAAATCAACGGATTCTACACTTACATGCGGGACATGATACGCTTTATGAGTGGTATCTTGGGAGGCCAGTATCAGAATTTCGGATGTATGCGCACCATAGGTGTGGAATGGGATGCCAAGGCGGACATATTGCCTTTCTTGTATGGCTATATGAATGCCACCTGGCAGGATTTGCGGGATGAGCGCAAGACAGCAGAGAACAGCAATGTGCCCAATCCCACAAAGGGGAAACGAATGCCAAACATTCCCTACCTGTTGGGGAATGCCGGTTTGGAATATCATAAGGAAAACCTGTTCGGAGGAAAAGGACAGAATACACGGATTTTCTGCGATGTTTCATTTATAGAAGAGTATCTCTACGACTTTGAGATGACCGCTTCCAGCCAACGACGTATTCCACAGAGCACAACCATCGACCTGGGATTTGAGCATAGTTTTCTTGGACAAAGGCTGTTTGTGTCGGGTAAGGTTAAGAACCTGACTGATGCTAAGACCATGACGGAATTCAACTGTCCGCTACCTGGCAGGAGTTTCGGTATAAAACTGAGATATGTATTAAAATAATAAGAGAATGAAAACAGAACAACTTACAAGCATTCCAGAGACAATGCTGATAACGCTCTGGGCGAAAGCGCAAGAGGCACACCGTCCTGATGCGCTGCTGCAAGATCTCTATGCAGCACAGATGATTAAGCAGATAGACTATGATTTCTCCAAGTTCAAAGCGGCAAAAATGTCACAAGTCGGCGTTTGTATACGTGCTAAACTGATAGACGACGAGACGCAACGCTTTCTCAGTGAGCATCCCGATGGAACTGTCATCCAGCTTGGCGCAGGCATTGATGCCCGTTACCAACGTCTTGGTTGTCCGTCTGTGGGGCATTGGTACGACCTCGATTTGGAAGAAGTCATCACCATTAGGCGCAAACTTATTCCTGAAACGGAAAACAACACCTGTATTGCCATGTCGCTCTTCGACTACCAATGGATTGATATCATTAAGAAAGACGGTCGTCCCGTGCTTATCATCATTGAGGGTGTGTTGATGTATTTTGAGGAAGACAAGGTGAAAGAATTGATGAATGAGCTGTGCAAGCGATTTGACAAGGCGACCGTGCTGATGGATATTCTGGTATTTGTTGCCTTGAAGCACGCCAAGCAACATGAAGCAGTGGGCAAGACAAATCATAAGGCGGAGTTTCTGTGGTCTGTGCTGTACGCTGAGGATATGGAGAAGTGGAACAATCGCTTGCACCTCACGCGTGAGTATTTCATGAGCGACTATGACCGTGGGCGTTATCCCTGGTTACTCCGAATACTCTATAAGATACCTTATTGTTACAGACGGCTCAACCAACGGGTGGTACGATTGGATATTTACTAATTTCAACATAAAATTTCAAGACAATGAAAATCAAGATGATGATGACTGCGGCTTTACTCGTCGTGGCAATGCTTTCAAGTTGTGGAAGCGACAATGAGACTCCGACCCCGCAGCCCGAGACAAACGTAGGGAAGTTCCTAATTGAAACAACGGTAAAAAACCCTGCGGGGAACGATGGTGCGTCCTATATGCAGTTGTTGAAAGAGTTCTCTGGAAGTGCCGACAACTCAAAGGCTACCCAATTGGGATTTGCATGCCCCATGTGCGTGTATGGGAATGAGGTCTACGTCTTCCCTCCCTATAGCAAAAATGGAGTGCATGCCGTACAGAAGTACGTCTACAATGCACAGACAGGTCTCACACTCTCGGGCCGCTTGAATATTCCTGCGCAAGCTTCTGTTTACAGCCTCGTGAAGGTGAGCGATACCAAGGCCTACGTGCCGCTTTACAACGTAGGGACGGTGTGGATTGTCAATCCGCAGACGATGCAGAAAACCAGCGAGATAAGCCTTGCCAAGTATGCCCATGCCGACATGAGTCCAGATCCAGCACAAGGCTTCGTACGTGGAGACAAGCTGTATCTGCCTTTCGACCAAATCAGTACACAAGAATTACCCTATCCTGAATATCAGCAAGTGGATGTAGCCATCATAGATATCAAGACCGACAAGGTGGATAAAGTTATTTCTGAAACAACAACCGGGCTTAGTTTCCCGACACGCCCCTATGCTACGAACATGATTTTTGAGGACGAAAGCCACGACTTGTGGATAGCTTGCTCTGGCTATTTCGGCTATGTCCCAGGCATGGATAAGAGCGGATTTGTATGTATCCCATTTGGCAAAGACGAGTTTGACACGTCAAGGTCATGGGATATCTCACAGACAACTATCGAGGGGACAAGTTACAAACCTGTTTCCATCTACAACTGCAGGTATATCGGGCAGGGGCGCGTTGCTGCATTCGTTTGCATTTCCGAACTTAGCGGCAACAACCCCTATACCGCCCGAAACTGTATGGCTGTGGAAATGGATTTGAACAAACGTACCATCAAACGTATTGCCAACATTCCATTGGCCGAGGGTAGCATTAGCACGTTTATTGGCGCATACGGCAAGCAGATTGTATTCAGCATATATGGTGAGAAAGAGATCGGCTTCTTCACTTACAACCCAGAGACGGGAAAATCCGTTTGCTCTTTGAACACAACGGGCAATCCTGTGTTCTTCCATTACTTTGAATAAAAGTGGTGCTTTAACGGCAAGCATGTTTTACATAAAGGTGCTTGCCGTTTTCTTTGTATCTGATTGAAGATTATCATGTCCTATTCGTTGTCCTTTTCCCCCTTTCCAGAAGGTTTCTTTCTTCTGCAAATCATCGCAGCTATTTTGATTGGGGCAGCAACATGCAGGTTGTCCGAAAAGGATATGGAGAGATAGCCATGACGGAGAGTGAACTCGTGAGGTTCTCCGGTGTAGTGTGGAGGAAACTTAATCATAGGAGCAATACCAAGAACTGATGAATTGTATTGATTTCCTTTCTTCTTTCACCGCTTTATTACGGTTAAAAAGGAAGTTATATGATATTTGTTAAATCCTTTGAAGTACGCTTTCATTGTTTACAAGTATGGAAGCAGTGCCTGTCATTCCGCTGATCATTTTATACTTGCAATCGTCTGCTGTTAGTTGCCCAATTCCAATTGATTCTTTACGAGGTTATAATAAGCACCCCGCTTTGCCGTGAGTGCTTCGTGGTTGCCTGTTTCTACCACTTTGCTTTTATCCAATACCACTATCTGATCAGCATTCTTCACCGTGCTTAATCGGTATGCCACGATAATCACAGTTTTTCCTTTGTAGAACTCATCAAGATGCTCCACAATCATGCGCTCGTTTGCAGGCATGCAACTCCACAATTCATGGAGTCTGTCTATACGGTTTAAATCCTATCTTGTATTTTTTATAATCGGTTCTTTTCTGCGTTTCCAGCACCAGTGCCCTTATACTTGCTTCGGGATATATTGAACTTATAGCGAAGGGTCAGTACAATTTCGCGGCTGTCTGACCAACTCGTCTGCTCGCTCTGCATCTGCCCTGCATACATTAGCATTCCATTCTTTTCTGTGTGAAAAAGGTCGTTGCCCTGCATGCGGATGGAGAGACGGTCGTTGAGCATTGACTTGGTCAGGCTGACATTGACGGCACCATTGCTACGAGAGGAATAGACGTTCTCTTGGTTGCCTTTTGTGGTGAGATAGGCATCGACAGATGTCACCCATCCGTGACCGAAATCAAAGGCATTGTCGAGACTGAACAGGAAAATCGGGGCATTCAGACGGTAATTGCTGACAGCGGTATGGACCGTGAGCCACTGCTTCTGCATTCCTATGTTCAGCTCGGGCGACCAGATGCCAATCTTCGGAGCAATAGCCACCTGTGCGATGACACTTTTCAGTGTAGGAATGTTGATCTGTGTGATACGTGTCACAGCAGAGTTGTCCGCCTGCTGCTCAGCCCAATATATGATGGCATCCCGTCGATCGTTATAGCCAATGGTCAGTTGCAGGGACTTCCAAACTCCCATCAGCGACAGGTCATGGATATACTCATGGCTAAGTCGCGGATTGCCTGACTGCAACAAGAAACGATTGCCATAGACGACATTATTGCTCAACTGCTGGTATGTCGGGCGGTTGGTTTTGACGGTGTAGCCGAGTTGCATCTGCATCTGGCCGATCTGTGTACCCACGGAGAGGCTTGGAAACAGATTGCCGAACGAGCGGCTTTGCAGGTTGAGGTGCTTCCCATTCTCGTAGTAGTCGAAGTCCACCCATTCGTAGCGGAGTCCTGCGGTGAACTGGAAACGGGAGATCTGTCGGGTGTACTCTGCAAATGGGGCTATGTGTGATTCCTTCAGTTTGGCAAACGAGGTTGGAACGTATTGTTCTGGGTTGATATAGTCGTCATGACGAGTGGTGTGGGTATACTCTGCGCCGAAGGTCAGCCCACCACCCAGCAATGGACAGTCCATCGTCAGTTTTGAGGCAAACATCTCGTTGCGCTTCTTGTTCCTTGCATGGACGATACGGCTCTGTATGTTGCTTCTTTCATTGTAGACAACGGTGTTGCTGCTTTGGTTCTTCAGATAGTCTGTATTGAAGTCAATACCGATCTTTCCTATTTTGCCATTGTAGTATACATTCAAGAGGTGGTCGGGGCGATATGTTTCGACATCATTGGCGATATTCTCCACTCTGTCATACAATTCATCGTTAGCAGTGATCTCGCTCGATAAGATGGGACGGGCTTTAGCGTCTGGGCGTACTTTGAGGGTGTATTTGAATCCAATAGAATTATCATCGTCTAACGCATAGTTAGTGCCAAATGAACTTGTCAGTGCCTGGCGTTTGTAGTTGCTATTCTGGTAGAACTTCTGTTGCCATAGCGTGTCTGCCTCAACTAATGTTGTGGTGTTACTCATGTAGTGAACGTTGTTCAAGCCATAGTAGAGCATACCGAACACGTCAAGGCGGTTGTGGTGGTAGTTCCAGTTCAACTGCTCCACAAGATCGGTATTCTCCGACTGGTAGTAGCTATAACGCATATCGAAGCCGAAGCCCTCACCATTGACACTCTTTGTTCGAATCTTCACTACAGCTTTGACACTCGCGTCATACTTGGCACTGGGGTTAGTGATAAGCTCTATGCTCTTGATATTCTCCGATTTTAGTTGGTCGAGTTCCGAAGCATCGCGCATCAGTTTTCCATTGATGTAGATGAGAGGTGTACCCTTTCCGAATACCTCAAAGCCTTCCTGCTTTTTGATAATGCCAGGTACATGGGCCAGAACGTCCTCTCCCGTACCCAGCTTGCTCAACACGGTGTTCTCCACGTTGGTCAGAATGCCCTCTGGTGTCATACGATAAGAAGGAATGCGACCTTTTACTACGATTTCGCTCAGCATCTGGTTGTCGTTCTGCATCTGTATGTCTCCTAAGTTGCCTTGTCGTGCCTGAATGTACAGACTTACATAACCCACACTCGATACTCTCAGCAAGTCATCTTGATGTTTGGTCGGAATGATGAATGTTCCATCATCTTTCGACACGACACCCTGAATAAAAGTGGAATCGGTATGATTAAGGAGAACGATATTGACATACGGCATGGGCTGCGAATGCTCGTCAATCACTCGTCCGTAGGTAATGTTCTGTCCATTCACAGAAAGCGATACACCCCATATAATAAATGACAAAATCAATAATTTCATAATGTTTCGAAATATGTTTCCAAGTATTTAACTAACCCTTTGTCATTCAACTGACACACATCGTATGGCGTTCCCTTTTCTATATAACCTACACGGTATAGGTTACATCCGCCATCGCACACAGGCAAGTAACTGCAATGCAAACACTTTTCGTCTGCAAACTTATCCGTAGATATTAGAAATTGAGAGGTAATCTCGAAATTGCTGATGCCCTTTCTCAAACTACCTATTTTTCTGTCACTCTTCCCTACGTCAGCCCAGCACTTGTATAATGCTCCCTGTGGGTCTACTACATATGCACTTTGGTCTGTACAAGTATATGAGCTTTTATTTAAGCATGGATACAGAGATTTCTTGGGCTTAATGCCCGAATTTGCGAGGAGGACTTCGAAATCATTTTTTTCATCAGTTGTCAATTCTAATGAAGAACGCTTCTCTGCGCACGTATCCAAGCCATTGTCTAAAATGTATGTGTGGTATATATAGCAGTTTTTCCCTTTCCATCTCTCGGATAGTTCATTGTAAAGCTGTATATATTCATCTCGATTGTTCTTCCCAATATTTGTTCTTATTCCGATGCAACAATTTGGCATGATTTCTGTTGCCATGTCAATGTTTTCAATAATTTTTTCAAACGAAGACTTACCATTTTTCAAAACACGCGTTTTATTATGGGTTTCTTTTGCCCCATCTATTGTGATTTGAAGATAATCTAAGTTAACATCTGATAGGAATTTGCAAATATTTTCAGTTAGTAAATATCCATTTGAGACCATTGACGAACGCACCAATGGTAGTTTTACATTCTTACTGATTCTCTCATACATCTGTCGTATAGTGTCAAATGCAACCAGCGGTTCTCCGCCATGCCAATTTAGACTAAACCTTTTGTAACCATCTTGCCTGTTTATGAAGTCTATTAGTTGTTCCTGTACTTCTTCAGACATAATATGATTGGGCAAATTATGTTCGTAGCAATAAGGACATGCAAAGTTGCAGGCCAGAGTAGGGCAGACTATAAGACCTAAGGTGTCGTGCAAATAGGATTGCGCCATCTTTCTGTACTTTAACATGTCTATATATTTCTGATCATCAGTGTTATTTACAAGTATTTTCTTTTTGACAAGATTTTGATAATCAGACTTACACAATTTACTTTCTGCAAGTTCCGGTGAATCTTGCAGACAAGTAAATAAATCGTAGGTTTGCTTATTCAGTTTTGTAAATGACATCATTCTTGAATTGAACAAGCAATAACCCAATTTTTCCGAATAGAATAATACATTAAAATTTGACCATTTCATACTGCTATTTTTTTTATTGTAGTGGGAAGACAGGTTCTCCCCACTACAATCAATTGGAATTAAATTAAAAGTACTAAGGCTTAAGCTCCTCTTTAGAGGTACCCTTTACAGGCCCCTCCTTTCTTTCGCCTGTGATACATCCTTTCAGGCAAACACTAGATTCGCTTGATTTGCCACCGTTGATACCATCCAGTTCATCAGTAAGAACATCTGAAGCAGGAATGATTTCGTTGAACTCAATTTTTTCTTTCATTTTTTTGTTCTTTTGTGCCTTCTTTCAACTTCCGGCATTGCTCCTTTAACCAGTTAGGTCTGTTTTATAATCTTGTCGACTTGATTATTTCTGTTGCAAATATATTTAACTATCCAAATTATTTCACTACACAAAAGTGTAATTGTAGGGTTACAAGCTTAGATATTACACAAAAGTGTAATCATCCCACCTTGCAAAGCTCACCATATTTGGAAAAGAAGCCCTTGATACCTCTTTTGCTGGAGAACACACAGGAACAGTGGAACGGTCTCTGAAATGATAGATAGCTCTTAAAGTGTTGAAGTTTCATTATCATCTACCACGAAATACCTTCAGATATATGTTGAAATGATGTAGAACTGTTCATTAAGCATGTTGTGGCCCCGGTTGAGGTTGAGGTTTCACAATAATAATATCACCTCCGCATCCTGCAACATTGTTAGAACATCCTGTCTGAGAGGCTGCCATTTCGGAAGCTCCACCCATGACTTCAAGCGACTCCATTAAGGATAATTCCTCAACTGAAAAAAGTTCTTAGTTTTTCATTGAATGTAACTAATCGCCTTCTTGTTGCTTCAGGCATTGCATTCTTTTATTGGCAAATTTAGAGAAATATATAGTTAAATCCAAATAATTTCGAGATTTTCTTTGCAGTTTTCCTTATAAAATCATACTTTTGTATGATAATAGATAGTCAAGAATTGGGGCAGCAACATGCAGGTTGTCCGAAAAGGACATGGAGAGATAGCTATGACGGAGAGTGAACTCGTGAGGTCCTTCGGTGTAGTGTGGAGAAAACTCAATCATAGGAGCAATACCAAGAATTGATGAATTGTATTTGATTTCCTTTCTTCTTTCACCGCTTTATTACGGTTAGAAAGGAAGTTATAATGATATTTGTTATTCTCTGGACAATCCTTTGAAGTACGCTTTCATTGCTTACAAGTATGGAAGTAGTGCCTGTCATTCCGCTGATCATTTTATACTTACAATCGTCTGCTGTTAGTTGCCCAATTCCAATTGATTCTTCACGAGGTTATAATAAGCATCCCGCTTTGCCGTGAGTGCTTCGTGGTTGCCTGTTTCTACCACCTTGCCTTTATCCAATACCACTATCTGATCGGCATTCTTCACCGTGCTTAATCGGTGTGCCACGATGATCACAGTTTTTCCTTTGTAGAACTCATCAAGATGCTCCACAATCATGCGTTCATTGTTGGCGTCAAGCGAGTTGGTGGCTTCGTCAAGAAAAATATAGTCGGGGTTCTTATAGACGGCTCTCGCTATCAATATACGTTGTTTCTGCCCTTGGCTCAATCCCACACCATCGCGACTAATCTTTGTGTTGTATTTTAAGGGCAGCCCCATCACATAATCGTGAATACAGGCTATCTCGGCAGCTTTCTGTAACCGCTGTTTGTCTATCTCGCTATCATCGACGGCAATGTTACGTGCTATCGACTCCGAAAAGATTACACCGTCCTGCATGACAACACCACACTGGCTGCGCCACCACTTCTTGTTGAGTGTGTTTACATCGGTTCCTCCAATGGTGATTTGTCCGCCCAATACGGGATAATAGCCTAACATCAGTTTGATGAGCGTTGTCTTTCCGCTGCCCGATGCGCCTACGATGGCTGTTACCTTGCCTTTGGGGATAGTGAGGCTTACATCATCAATGATAGTTTTCAGTGCGTGTGGATCGTATTTGAAGTTTATGTTTTCAAGGTCTATACCCCTATCTTCTTCTCTCAATGAAGTTTCCGGTCCTTGTTTTCCGTTCTCATCGTCCATTCGGTGTATCTCATTGATACGCTCAAGGCTTATCTTCACGTCCTGCACTGAATAGAAAAAACTCATCAACTGCTCTACAGGTGAATTGAACTGCCCGATGATGTACTGGCACGGCAAGCATCATGCCCAGTGTGAGCTGTCCGTGAATGACGGCTGTGGTCGCTCATGCGCTGCATCAGGTCGCCCATCAACTTGGTATCGAAGAACGACATCGGCAGCTTTAAGAGCTTGATGAAGAAATCACTTACCAATGAGATGTTAATGCGCAGCGAGATGTGGAGCAGTAGCCAGCGGCGGATGAAGTCGATGGCAGTTCGGCTAATGGTGAGCATCAGCTGTCCCAAGAGTATCAGCCAAATAAAACCGATGTTCTGGTTCTTGATGCCCACATCGACGATGGCCTGGGTGAGAAAGGGCAGAATAAGCTGCAACAGGCTACCCACGAGTAAGCCTAAAACAATCTGCCCGAAGTACTTATGGTATTGCTTGATGTAGCCAAAGAGGAACTTGAACGAACGTTCCTCTTTGATATTATCTTCTATCTGATTTTTGTAAAATGCGGGGGTGGGTTCCAAGAACATCGCAATCCCCTTCTCTTCACTGTTAGACTGTGTACTAATCCAATGCTTCTTGAATTCCTCAAGGTTGTACTTCACGAGTCCTTTTGCAGGGTCTGCAATGTAAAATCTATTCTTTTTGACTTTGTATAGTACAACAAAATGATTTTGGTTCCAATGGAGTAAGCAAGGATAATTTATGTCTTTTGTTTGGTATAAACTTGCTTTTCCACATAGTACATCAAAACCTAAGACCTCTGCCAATTGTTTTAAAGCCTGCATTGAAACACCCTCATTGGTTATAGTACAGATATTTGATAGAGTCTCGAACGAACACTTTCTACCATAATACTTACAAACCATAGCCATGCAGGCAACCCCACATTGCATGGCGTCATGTTGCCTATAAAAATAAAAGGATATTTATTTTGCGGTGTTGTATTTAGTAAGACCGGAATCGTTGTCTGTATTATTAATTTTCTTGTCCATGTGCTGCCGTGAATTGCCTTTCCTCAAAGAATAGACAAAAGTCAGTGCCACAAGATTCTTGAAATTACCCCATCGGGTTTTCTCCACGAAATGAAATGAAGGAGTGTCCGCATAAATCTTGGAAGGATCGGAACTGTAAATGACCGTGGCACCCACGGTGATTGCACCTAATTTATAAGTAAGAGATGCATTCGCGTTATACCCAAGCCTCTCAAAGATATCACCGTCGACCGTGGTCATCGGTAGATTGTGGTTGGTAATGAATTGCCACTTGCCTGCCACCACCTGACAAGAGATTCCGACATTGTTCAGATTGTGGTTGATACGCTGATTGGGCGTATTGTATTTGGAAAACATATAGTTATAGTAAGGCTGCAAGGTAAGCCAGGAGAAGGGCCTACAACTTAGAACAAGCGATGCGCCATACTCGTTGACATGGCGGATGCCCACAATCCGGTTCACGAAGTCCGAACCGTCAGCGGAAACAACTGTCATATTCTTGCTGGGATAGTAGGCGTGGCTGACGGAAGGTTTGACAAACCAAATATTGTTGGCCGACGCATACTGGAAGCTAAGTTCGGTGCTGTAGAAATGGTAGGGCTTCAGACTGCTGTTGCCTTGTAGATAGAATCGTTCATCCACGACGGTACGACTATCTGTGAGCTGACCGACGTTAGGAACCGCAGATGCTATGGACGAGGTCAGGCGTAGCGAACTGTGTTTGTGCAGCTGGTAATTAAGAGAAACAGAAGGCCGCATAAAGAAGTAGTTGACTATTGCCTTCGTCACAGTTCTATATCGGTTGTTCTCCACACCGATTCCCAGGTTGTAGGACAATGCCCCCCATTGATTGGTGTAGTCAGCGTATAGGTATTCCCTTTGCGTATTCACTGTCGACAAATTGGATGTCCCGTCTGTCTGATGCAGGTTTTTGTATTGATAGTAGGCTCCTATCTGTATATTTCCCTGCCACAGTTTGTCAGTATAAAGTGCTTCTGCTATTAGCGAGTAAGACTTGTTGTCGACGATGTTGGTAAACGTTCCCGTTCCCGAGGTGTTTGTTAGATTATTATTCGAATTTGATTTGAAATAAGTGTTCACCACATTGACCGACAGACTGTTGCCTTTGCGGAAGGTGTGTCCGAAGTAGATGTTGGCCGATATGGATGAAAAGTCACTTTGAAGCCTTCTGTGGCTGGTATCTTTCAATGTACTCGTCCGCAAGAGCTGTTGGCTGTATTGTTGGGTAGCCGGAGACTTACGATATTCTAAAGTGATATTGAAAAGGTTGCTGTTTTGGAAACGCTGATAGAATAATTGTCCTATGTGGTAGGCACCTATGTATTTCCCTGACAAGCCTCTGTAATCGTTCGTCATATCCGGATAGATATAACGGTTTTCCATGGTATTCCGATTAAGATTTCTGTAGTCCAGAAAATATGCTGCAGACACCTTGTTAAGCGAATCGCTATAACTGGCGGAAATCAAGTTGATACCATATCCTGTGGTGATACCGTTTTTGGTGTCGAGATATAGTGAATAGAGCCTTTTGTTGGCGCGTTTAGTCGCTACATCTAATACAGCACCTATATTCTCATGCGCAAACCTTGCGGGTGGATTGGAATAGTAGTGCATGTTCTTTATCTCGTCCGCTTTGAGCAACATCAGTTCACGTGCCGACCTTCTGATGCCATCAATCAGCACCAATACAAATTTACCATCTACTGTCAGCAGTTCATCGTTGTTTGTTGAAAGTCTGAATTGCGGCAGGCTCCTGATGGCCTCCAAAGCGTTGTTTCCTATCTGTCTGGCACGCCTGTCTAACAGGATGATGTCTGCGTTGCCGAAGCTTCTTAGCCCTTGGGCCGACACAGTGACCTCTGAAAGGTTCAGTATGCTTTCAGTCAGTTTGACCACTCCGACATTGCCACTCTTGCATGTTAGCTGTTGTGGCTGATATCCTAAGCAAGAGAATTTCAATAAAAATTGTCTGTCTTCGTCTACTTTCAAGCTGAAGGTTCCTTTTGAATCCGTCAGCGTGTGAGCAATGGCTACCGTGTCAGATAAGTTGGCTAATACGCAGTTAACGCCAGCTAATGGACGACCAGACTGATCGGACACCGTACCATATATCCTATTTTGTGCGTTGCTACTTATCAACGAGACTACAAAAGCAAGCCATAACGTTGTTAGAGTTCTTGCCACCATAATAAAAATTATTTATAAATTGATTCTATATAATTTACTATTGAATCTTCCAGATTGATATCCATTCCATCGAATTTACACACATTTACATATTCATTATCCCTTGGACACACCCCCATACAAATTGGAAGTTGTTTGCATTGTAAGCACCGTCTATTCTCAAAGGATTTCACTTCATACTTTCTGATAAAATCCATATTCCAAGAAATAGAGCCATCTTTTTGAATAATGCCATGAGTTTTGTTCTCATACAAATCATTGCATGCCGTACATTTTATAACATCACCATTAAAATTAATGGCATTATAATACTTACGATTAGCATAACATGGAACGAAGTTTGTAATAACGTCCAGACGTATTGTGTTATAACCAGATTGTTCAAATAAATTAAGAAGTTCTCCGATGTCTTTATATCTATCTTTCCTTACCTTTTCTTGCCATACTTTTTTGGGGGTAATCGTTATTCTTCCCCGATTAGCCATTGTTATGTGATGGTTGATTTGATCTACTATTTCATAATTTAGATTCTCGTCAGTATAGTTAATTCTCAATAGAATATTAACAGTTTTTGTATTGCTGAGCAATTGGTTGATGTTGTTTAGAACATGATCGAATGCAGAGTCACAACCTTTCTGATATTTTACTTTATCATGGTTCTGTTTGGGTCCATCTAATGTAATATGAAACCGCGTCATGCCAAGTCTTTGAATTAATGGAATGTTTTTGGGAAAAATGAAGTAACCATTTGACGTTGCTGTTGTTGAATATTTTACACCTTTTTTCTCACATTCCTTTTGTGCGAATTCACATATTGGCTTTATAATTTGTTTTAAGTACATTAACGGTTCACCACCAAACCATTCTATTTGAAGTGATTCTATGTTCTGTACATCAATCATTTAATGTAACATTTAATCGTCTTCTTACTACTTCAGGCATTGCATTCTTTTATCGGCAAATTTAGAGAAATATATAGTTGAATCCAAATAATTTCGAGGTTTTTTTGCAGATTTCCTTATAAAATCATACTTTTGTATGATAATAGAAAGACGTAAGCACGTAAAAAACTCCATAGAATGACGTTTTCCGATATTTTAAAAGGGTTAAAAGAGGCAGACGACAACACACAGGGTATCCGAAGTCAAGCCATGGGTGGTTATTCTCCTTATATAAAAAGTGCCCAAGCTATTGATAGGCTTGGATATGGGAGAATAGTTCTGATTGATTTCTGTCAATGTACCTTTCTATATACATCACCATCTATTTTTTCAACTCTACCACAAAAAGGAATTAGAGATAACAGAGGAAGAATTGATAATATACTTGAAGAAAGACAGTTAAGCTATTTGAGCAATATTCTTAAATCGTATTTCGCGTTACAAGAAAACTATGTCCGTATAGAGTCCTCAGTCTTGCATTTTGACTTTTTAATAAATACCTCTTTATGTAAGCAAATGATACATGCCTCGTTGACTCCTTGTTTAATTGACAGTAACAAACATATTACACTGGGAATTTGTATGTTAGCGTATTCAACAAGAAAACAAATAGGGAACGCCTTGGTTAAGTTACCTGGGATTGACTATCATTTTGAATTGAGAAACGATAGATGGGTGCAAATCAATAATTCATATTTAACTGATATGGAAAAAGTTATTATTGGGCAAAGTGCAAATGGTAAAAGCATAGCAAACATCGCAGAGTATCTCTCTGTTTCGATAGCTACAATCAAGACTCACAGGACAAACGTATTCAAAAAACTTGGAGTTAACAATATTACTGAGGTCATACAATATGTAGAGGATTATAATCTAATTTGAGTACTATCTTCAAAATATCGTATCAGGAAAAAGTTGATATCGAAAAGTGGTTTTGTTGGATTTTCCACTGAAGATATACAGATCGGAATGTATAGTAATTACAAGTAACTAATTATCAATATTGTTTTATATCCTTTGTCGCTGAATAGTTACTTGCAATATACCTGCTACCTCTTATAATTCCCCTCCAACATCTTTTCCAAGCCCGAAGCCTTATAGTCCTATTCGTTGTTCTTTTTCCCTTTCCAGAAGGTTTCTTTCCTCTGCAAATCTTCACTATTGGTTCCCACCATAATCTCAAAGGTTCCTGGCTCGACAATGTATTGCATGCTGTTGTTCCAAAAGCCTAAATCACGAGCATTGAGCGTGAAATCAATGCGCTTTGTCTGTCCCTTCGGAATGAAAACCTTTTGAAATCCCTTCAAT
The DNA here is from genome assembly GCF_000218235.1 of Hallella multisaccharivorax DSM 17128. Taxonomy (GTDB): domain Bacteria; phylum Bacteroidota; class Bacteroidia; order Bacteroidales; family Bacteroidaceae; genus Prevotella; species Prevotella multisaccharivorax. The sequence goes on from NZ_GL945017.1 coordinate 2,725,378, forward strand.
TCCTTTACGGGACGGACCATCGAAGCCACCTTGTCGGCTACATAAAGCTGTACGATTTCCTCGCCATCGTAACCGCCGGTGTTGGTTACATCGACTGAAACCTGCAGTGTACCATCGGCATTAAACTGCTTTGGACATTGCATTTCACCATACGAGAACGTGGTATAGCTCAAGCCATAGCCAAAGGGATAGAGATTCCTGTTGGGCACATCAATATGACGGACTGTAGAACTGTGAGACATATCGCCCGGGCGTCCCGAGCGCTTATAATTGTAATTATTGGGTATCTGTCCCTCGGTGAGTGGGAAAGAAGTCGTCAACTTAGCCGAGGGAACAGCGTCGCCAAAGAGGATATCGGCTACAGCATTGCCACATTGTGTACCTGGGAACCAAGCTTCAAGTAATGCATCGGCCTGCCTGTCTACCTTTTGCAGGCATAAGGGACGGCCATTCATAAGCACAACAACAAGCGGCCTGCCTGCCTTTTGCAGGGTGTCGAGCAATGCTTCCTGCTGTCCTGGCAAGCGAAGGACGGCGCGACTGCGTGACTCTCCGCTCATCAAGGCCTTCTCTCCGACAACAGCTATCACCACATCACTCTGCTTTGCAGCTTCGAAAGCAGCCGGGAACTCACGCGTTGAAGGCTCAAGGAAGTCACAACCCTGAACGTAGGTAACAGCAACATCGCTGCCAAGCTTCTTTTTAATGCCGTCCAGCACTGTCACAACATCACTTTCCTCACCGCGTGCTTTCCATGACCCCATCACCTCTGAGCGGTTATCTGCCAATGGGCCAATAAGTGCAATGCGTTTCGTATGCTTAGAAAGAGGAAGCGTAGCATGATCATTTTTCAGTAAAACCATTGACGAAGCGGCTGCCTTTCGGGCCAACTTGGTAACCGCTTCAGAACGAATTTCACGGCGTTCGCGCTTGACATCGAGGAAGCGGTAAGGGTCATCGAAGAGTCCCAAAGCGTATTTTGCACGCAAGATGCGCTCTACCGAAGTGTCGATGGCCTGCATATCAAGTTTCCCTTCACATACGGCCTTTTCCAAACAGCGATTATATAATCCGTCTGTCATATCCATATCTACCCCTGCATCAAATGCCATCAGAGCTGCATCAGTATCAGTTTCTGCCACACCATGGGCCTTCAGCTCCTGCACAGCGTTCCAATCACTTACCACAAAGCCATGGAATTTCCACTGATTGCGCAGGATATCGGTCATCAACCAGCGATTACCCGTTGCAGGAACACCATTGAGACTGTTGAAAGCCGACATGAAGGTGTGGACTCCTGCATCAACACAAGCCTTGAAAGGAGGCAGATAAACCTCGGCTAAAGTAGACAAAGAAAGGTCTACCGGAGCATAATCCCGTCCAGCTTGTGGGGCACCATAGGCCACGAAATGCTTGGCACAGGCATATACAGAGTTAGGTTTTCCGAGATTCCATTGGAATCCCCGCACACGTGTTTCAGCTATCTTGCATGCCAAATAGGTGTCTTCGCCCGCGCCTTCAACAATTCGTCCCCATCGTGGGTCACGCGCTATGTCGACCATTGGGGCAAAAGTCCAGTGAATGCCCGATGCGGAAGCCTCAATGGCTGCAGCCTTGGCAGTCTCAAACATGAGGCCTAAATCCCATGAACACGACTCTGCCAAAGGCGTTGGAAAGATCGTTTTATAGCCATGGATAACGTCGAAAGCAAACAGGACGGGTATCTTCAGACGTGAGGATTGCATATTTTTCTCCTGCAGTTTCCGCAGACTCTCAACACCACCCACATTGAGAATTGATCCCACCATGCCACGAACGAAGAGCGAATCGGAAAGCGCTCCGCTTTGAGGTCCGGTCAAAAGAGAACCTCCCACGTATTGAGAGAGCTGTCCTATCTTCTCGGTAAGCGTCATCTTTTTAATGAGATCACGCACGAATCGGGTTTCTTTATCTGCTGCACAAAGTTCTTTCTGCACCCGCTTTTGGGGCAGACGAGTACTTACATGATGTGCATTCCCAACAAAAAGCCCTCCCACCGCGCAGGCAACGGCTACAATTGTTCGTTTCATATTTCAGAGAATATTATTTTATTCAGATATAATTTCAATGGTCTGTGGCGCTAAATCCACACTCTTGGCAGTAAGCTGAATGGTTGACGGCGTTCTTCCTGCCTGCAAAACAACCAGACATTTACCGAAGAAGGCACGTCGTTCATTGGTTTGGAAACGCTCCAGAGAGAACGGACTTCCATTGTCGACACCTGCAATCTTGGCGTTTCCAGTCAATGAAAACAGAATATTATTTTCTGCCCATGGGCATAGATTGCCATCTTTATCGACCACTTCCACTGTGACAAACGACAGGCTTCGCCCATTGGCTTTTATCACCTTGCGGTTCGGAGTCAGCCGAATGTGATGCGGTGCACCAGCTGTTCGCCGTGTTTTCTCAGCCACAACCTTTCCGTTCTTCCTTGCCACCACACGCACTTCTCCGGGTTCAAACGTCACACGCCATGCTACATGATATTCATGTTCATTGCTTTTCCGGCGCACGCCTTGTGACTTTCCATTCACAAAAAGTTCCACTTCATCGGCTTGATTATAATAACACCACAAGTCAACAGTTTGCCCCTCGATCCAGTTCCAATGGGGGAAGACATGCAGCACAGGCTTCTTTGTCCACTCACTCTGATACATGTAGTAGGTATCTTTAGGGAAACCAGCTAAATCAATCAGCCCAAAATAGCTGCTTCGGGCTGGGAAATTAAAAGGTGTTGGTTCGCCGATATAGTCGAAGCCAGTCCATATAAATTGTCCTGAACAATAGGGAGTATGTTTCACAATGTCCCAAGTTTGCTCGTGAGTAGAGCCCCAATAGGCACAACAATTATCATATGATGAGCACATAAACGAGGGTTCAGTGAATGGGCGCTTATGAGTTGGCCAACGGTATAATGAATCACTCGGCATTCTATAATAGCCACGCGTCTGCAAAGCAGATACCGTTTCGGTCATGATGAAAGACTTTCCTGGAAAATCCTGAGGCACATCCTTCACTTTTTTCTGGTGATAGTTAAAGCTAATGACGTCTAAAGCCCCACTCTTAAACAAATTATTATCGGGTGAAACCTCATTACATCCTGCCGTGATGAGCCTCGTTGGGTCATAACGACGCACTATAGCAGCCAAGACTTGGGTGAGTTTTGCATTCAGATTAAGGGAATCACCTTGTGTAAGAGTAGCTTTATCCCGACTGTTATTAAGCAGAATATTCACATTTTCCAATGCAACGGTGGCATTCTTTGTTTTATTCCATTGTTCAAGTACCTCGTTTCCAATGCTCCAAAGGATAATAGAAGGGTGGTTACGATCGCGTAACACCATGTCTCTTAGGTCGCGTTCAGCCCATGTTTTGAAATATATTGAATAGTCATATGCCGTTTTTCCTTGCATCCAACTATCGAAAGCTTCGTCCATAACGAGTAATCCCATGCTGTCACAAAGGTTCAACAATTCGGGTGCAGGAGGATTATGGGAACATCTTATGGCGTTAACACCCATTTCTTTCATCATCACAAGCTGACGATAAAGGGCATCTTCATTGATTGCTGCGCCTAAACATCCAAGGTCACCATGCAGACAAACCCCATTAATCTTAATATTCTCACCATTCAGAAAGAACCCTTTCGCAACATCAAAAGCCACAGTGCGAATACCAGTTGTAATGGTGTCACAATCCAATACACGGCCATTCTCTATGATTTCAGTTGTAATCGTGTAGAGATAAGGCGAAGAAAGCGACCACAACTGTGGTTTCTGAACCCGCATGTGCTGACTGATTGTTGTTCCAGGAGCCTCAACCTTACAGGTCTTAGAGGTTTGAGCAACAACCTGATGAGCCTTATTCCACAGTTTCTGCCGTACAGTTACCCGACGACTGCGGCCACCTGGGTTCTCAATCTGCGTGTTGAGCGTGAGATTACCAATGCCTTTCTTTACCTTAGAAATAGCATGTACTCCCCATTCTGCTACGCGAATGTCCGTAGATTTTGACAGATAGACATGACGATAGATACCACATCCCGTATACCAACGGCTGTTGGGCTGCTGCGAATTGTCTACCTTCACGGCAATAACATTATCTCCCTGTTTGTCAAGATAAGGTGTAAGGTCGTAGCTGAAACTAATAAACCCATAAGGACGAGTGCCTACAAGCGTGCCATTTACAAAGACCGACGTGTTCATATACGCTCCATCGAAATGAAGAACATAACGAGACGTAGCATCATTCTCATGCAAAATCAAATGCTTACGATACCACCCTTTACCACCTGGCAGTGCTCCACCATTGGCGCCCGAAGGATTTTGAGCATAAAAGTCGCCTTCAATAGCCCAGTCATGAGGTAAATCCAATAAGCGCCAGGCACTGTCGTCAAATGCCGATTGCTGTGGCTTATCATCTTGACGCAATGAAAATCTCCAGCCTTCATCCCACAAATGACGTTCGGAAGCTTTGCATCCTAAACCGCAAAACCATAATAGGGATATCACGACAAAACAGGAATATCGGAAAAGAAGATAGGAAGATGTTTTCATTTTTAAATTGTTATTTCACTACTATTTTCCGGCCGCCTACAACATAGACGCCACGCGGAAGGGCACTTTCCTGCCAGCGATCAGCCACCTTGAGACCATTGATGGCATAAACGGAGCTGTCCTTTTGAGACGTGGTTTTTACCATTTTCACAGCTGTGTCACCTTTTCTCTCACCAACAACACGCACGCTTCGCAAATAATATCCCTTACCCGTTACTGCCAGCCCATAGTCCTTTAGCTCCTGGGCTGCTTGTGCATTGAGCGTAAGAGTATAGGTTTTTTCATCACTGCCTGCTGTTAAATTCAGGATGTGCCCGTATTTCTTGTCAGCAGAAAGGGCTGGCCTGTTGCGTTCGCCCTGCTCTGGTTGTCTGAATTGTCGTAAGAAAACCTGTGCTTTGGCATCAACATCCCTTACCATGATTTCTAATTGCTGGCCTTCTGTTACATCTTTAAATTGTTCAGCAGGGATAAGCGTTTCGCCCCATTGAATTTGCTTGAAGCCAACCCATTTGGCACTTTCTTTAGACGCACGGCATACGGAGAACAGGCGAATATTCTCGCCTTTCAGCACACAACCCTGGGCTTTTAGTTTATTGCAAAGGTCATCTGTATTCACAACGAAAGTCACTTGTGCGTCGAGTCGCGTAAGTTCTGGTTTTAATGTTGTGATAGATTTTCCGTTCTTGTCATAGATATCAAGTACAGATTTCCCTGCAACACGATATTCAGAAGCACTAAGTGTGTCAATATCTATCACGAGTTGATCACCAACTTTCAGGCCGGCAAAACGCTCTGCAGGGATTTCCAATTCCACATCTTTAGTTTTCCAATCCCAGCTCACCGGCTTAGAGCCGAGCCACAAAGGTCTATTCGTGCGTTTATAAACACGCATCCAATCAACATTCATTTCATAATTGTGAGGCACATTATTGAGATTTCCCCCATACTTAGGGTCAAGATTTGGATACAAAATTCCACCTCCCTTGCCATCAGGCTTGCCTCCAATGCCTCCATTGATTGCTACATCCCAGACATGCTCAATATCGCCATCTACAAGATATTTATCTTTCAGAACCTCATTATACTTATAAATAGAAGTTCCGTTAATCATATAATCTTTTGTTGAGAACACCGATCTTACTCTTCCGTCTAACAGGAAACTTACGGCCAAATGGACTGAGGAATCGCCTGGCAAAGGATCGATTTGCACACCATAGACATGGAAATCAGCTGCCGGATCAAACGAAATCTCTCTTACACGCTCAGAGAATGGATTATGGTTATAACTGTTTTTGAGTTTGATAGCCTTGGTATCTTTTTCCTGATACCACTCTAACCCATGCACTGACTGGTGTAAAGTCCGCTTATTCTTGAACTTATAAGTATGTCCCTCCCAATTATTCACGATATCAGCATTATCATCGTTCACGAAGAATTCAAGCAGGTCAATCTCAAAGGTACTGGCACCCAAGCGGTGACGAAGCCATAATCCCATCCACGTTCCAAAATCATAAGGCACCTTTGCTTTTATTTCTATACGCGAATAAAGTGGATAATACTTCTCGACATCCCTGCTGGACAAGAATCCGGACCACCAACCTATGGTGGTAAAATTATGATTTGGCTTCAGCGGATAACGAGGAATTACGCTGTAATCTTCATTAACATCCGGATTTTTGGGCTTTTTAATTCCTGTCTTTATCGCATCACGTGTGGCACGAATTGTCATAATTCCATCCTTTACCGACACCATTTGGTCGCGATAAGTCTGTGCCATACCTTGATCTTCATTATTGCCATAGGCATCATAGGCATAGTTTCTATCAGCATCTCCATAGAGTCCCCAAATCTTTTTATCAATAGATGTGCCATTGAACTCATCGCCCGGCAGACTGCTCCAGCCAGGTAAAGAGGGAATATTAGATACTACTGCCTGCGCATTTACATTGATTATCCCTATACTTAGGATACAAATAGTTATAAAGATCGTTTTCATTCGTCTTTCTTTTTGAGTTTTTCTGATAAGTCTCTCACCTTGGTTTATAAAGCGACTCCACCCCAACAACGGAATGCTCTGAAAAGCCTTGTAGAGTCATGGGATAGAACTCGCTTTATAATTTAATAGAAATTACTGCATAATCTGATAAAGATTGCAAAACCATTCAACATCACCCTTTAAGGCTCTGAGATTGTAGCCTTCTTTGAAACAAAGTCTATGGTTATCTTTGTTCCTGCTTTCCACACATAATCCTTATTAGGTTCTCCCTCACCATTTTTGCGATATAGGAAATCTTTGGATACAGGATCAACATAGACTTCACGCTTCCACGAGCTAAACTTCTGTGCTTTCTTAAATGCAGGTATATCGGGATAGATACGCATTCTGCCTCCTTTGGCAAGCGTTGCGCTCATAGTTCGTTCGTCAGCATTGGCTGTAAACAGAACAGACGAGCCACCACAATCTCCCGAGAGTTTCAATGGTTGTATAGCTATTTCACGCGAATCCAAGGCCACAAAAATGACATAGATGCCATCACTGGGCACAACAACGCGATTATTGACTACGCTATAGTCGGTTACAGTCTTTAGCTTTGCAAAGTTTCCTTTTCCAAAAGCCTTCTCTGTTGAGAACTCCAAAGTCGTTCCTCCACGCAGATACGTGATATAGAACCAACGCGAAGCACCCGCGTAACCATTCTCAAATGATGCTACTTCGGGAGCATTCCAATCCCAGTTCCCAAAGTCATCGCCAGTCATATAAAGCTGGTTGACACCTTCGGGAATAAGATTTTCAGGAGTAGTCCCGCCAAAATCTGCTGTATTGTCAGCCATATCAAGGGTGACAGTAGTGCCCTTTGCGACAGGTAATGGAGGAATTTCGTTTGTCGCCACCCCTGGATAAACTACCTCCTTGCCATTACGAACCGTAAACTGCATTGTCGTCCAATCGCGTGCATTCTGCGCTGAGGTTGCGAAAAGATTGAGGTTGCCTGTTTCGGTTGTTTCTACTGACAAGTGAGTGCCGTTGAGTGCCAAAGGTTCCTCTTTATCAGCCAACGCAGCTCCCGCAGCATAAACCTTGGGCGTTTCAAAAGAAATCAACTTTCGGTCTAAGTTCACATAGACCACATAGAGGCCTGAGGTTTTCACTGTGGCTCTTCCACTTCCATCCAATGTAACACCCTGCATTGTTTGCAATGAAGAGAATGCGTTTGCCCCATCTTTTGATGTTGACCACTCCACAGTTTGACCGGCCTGCAAATAGCATAAACGCCAGAATTCGCCATTACCAACAGCACCCACAGGAGCCATTTTCACGACTTTATCCGTATTCCAGGCTCCAAAGTTAGAACCACCCATATAGAGTTCATTAGCAAGTCCGGTCACTTCAACGCCCTTTCCGCCCATACGTGCAGTAAACTTCCCTGTGAGAACACTGTATTGCACCTGCACACTATATTGTCCCTTCAAAGGGAATTTAAGCTTCACATCAGACTGATTAGTAAGCGGCTGATAGGTATCGTTGAGCTGATTGGTGCGTTCAGCTGCAGCAGTACCCGTGAATACGGCCGACAATGTGTCGTTTACCGTGTCGTCATCACGCAGATAAAGTGTCTTGCCGTCGTTCATATTGAATACATATTTACCAGGCAACAGCTGTTGGGTTGAGTCTGCATTGCTCCAGGTTACAACATGTGTAAGCTTGTCATAAGTCACGTTGCTGAGCGCAACGTCATTGCTTCCGTCTGCCGTAAGCGCATTGTCACCCTGCATCGTAAATTGAATCGGAATGACAGTCAACTCTTTTCGCTGTTTGTTGACAACGATTTGATAAAGCCCTTCGGCTGGAACAGAGAAACCTTCACCGCCTTTTATCAAGCTATAAGCCTTAGCACTGACGTTGGAAAGCGCTATATCACCTCCCTTACCATAGGCTACTGGCTGTCCGTCAGCGCCCACAAAAGATATCTGAAAGTGCCCGTCTTTCTTCAGCCAGGCCCGAATGCTCAACATATTGGCATGAGAACCAGCCGTCAGCCGCCCTGTTTCAATAGGCAGAGAAAACTCAGAGGAACCTCCTGAAAGGTAGACTCCCTCGGGAACATTCACCACCTCATCGTAGGCTATGTTGTTTTCCGTACAAGCTGTTGCGCCTAAAACGCACAGCATTGTTACGATATGCTTTAATTTTATCATGATAATCTGATTTTATTACCAACCTTTATTTTGTTTCCATTGCTTCAACTTGAGTACTTCAGACTGTGGTATTGGATACCAGTACATCTTGGGTTGAAATACTCTTTGCTCTACTTCTGCAGGTGTATAAGAGAAACCACCCTCTGTCTTTCTTGTAATCTGCACGCCCATGAGTGGGCTTCCGAGAGTGGACGAAGCGATTTTCCAACGACGTACATCCCAGAAACGATGCTCCTCGAATGCTAACTCTACGCGCCGCTCATGCTGAATAGCTTTACGCATCTGCTCTTGCGAAAGTCCTGTTGCTATGTCGGGGAGCGATGCCCGATGCCGAACTTTATTGAGATAAACTTCTATATCAGGATTCGTTGGATCATATTCATTAAGTGCTTCAGCGTAATTCAAATAGATTTCTGCCAAACGAAACAGCGAAACAACATGTCCGCTGCTGCTTCCTCCAGTTTGAATGTTCACATCCTCATTGAGGAACTTTCGTAGATAATAGCCTGTTTTTGTGGCATTTGGGTTAGGGATAGCATCACCACCTCCAGGATAAGCCGCAACCTTTTTGCCTTTGAAAGACGCTACATTCATCAGAACTGTCGCAGCTAAGCGCGCATCCCGATTCACATAAGGCTGTGCTGCCTTGGCCGGGTCATTCCAATCGAAGGGTGTTCCGTCAAGCATCTCATAGTCATCAACTAAGTTCTGCGAAGGATTGGTGCCTCCCTTTCCACCAAAACTTACAGGGAAATTACTCTTTTCAAAACTGGAACTGGCGCCGTATCTACGTACGAAAATATACTCTTTGTTTTGGAAATCATTCTTGAACAAATCACCATAAGAGGCAGCCAATTCATATTGATTGAGATCGATTACAGCCTTAGCTGCATCGGCGGCAGCTTTCCACAGCGAAGCATCAGAAGGCTTGTTGGCTTCATCAATGTCACCAAAATCAACGTAAAGCGGACTGGCAGCATAGAGCAACACGCGACTTTTCAACGCCAAAGCCGCACCTTTCGTTGCACGCCCAAAGGCATCGTTAACATTACGCCAAGGTGTAAGTTCAAGTGTATCAGCAGCCATATCGCACTCTTTAGCTATGAAATCCACAACCTCTTTCATTGTTGGTCGCGGCGTGTTCTCATAGTTTTCATTAATGCTAAGCGTGGAAGTAATGATAGGAATCGGTCCGTATCGCTTCAACAATTCAAAGTGGAAATAGGCTCGAAGGAAGCGAGCTTCAGCACGCCACATGCGGATATCTTTCAGGTTATTGGCATATTCCACCTGCTTGTCTGGATCCAATCGTGTAATATCAAGATTGATATGGTCGGTATTCTCCAGCAAAGTACAACATTTAGAGATACCCGAGAAGAAGCGATTCCAATTGTCATCAGGATTGTTCAAAGCATTCCACGAGCCATTATTAAACTGCTGAATATTCGACGACTCAATAGCAAATTCTGCATCATCTGTTGCTGCTGCCAACGTTGCTCCACTTGAAAAGCGATCTAAACCGTCAGGGAGCAGGGAGTAAGCGTAGGTGAGATATTGTCGCGTCCGATTATAAGAATCAAACGTTGCAGTCTTATCAATAAACGAATCTTCCTCACGATCCAGAAAGTTATTACACGAACTGAGGGTGAGCACCATGCCTATTGCCACTAAAGTGAGGCTATTTGAAAAAAACTTTGTGTTCATGAAATAAAGTTTCTAAATGGGACATTAATTAGAATGCAAGTTTCAAACTCACACTAACAGTACGCATGAGCGGATAACTTAAAAGATAATCTTGCTCGGCATCGCCCAATTCCCCAAGGTGATCCAGCGTAAACAAGTTAGTTGCATTCACATAAAAATAAATACTGCTCAAATGCAATGCACGCGAAACAGCATCAGATAGTTCATATCCTATCTGCACATTGCGCAGTCTCAGGAAGCTTCCATTGCGGCGCCAGAAGGTAGAAGTGCGATAGTTATTGCTGAAATCAACTGTCGACAAACGTGGATATGTAGCATCAGGGTTCGTAGGTGCCCAACTGTCAAGAGCCAAATTGGAAGCTGTACCGTTGTTCTCGAAAGAGTAGATATTGGCTCCTCGCAAATAGATGTCACGCTGAGCAACCCCTTGGAACAGCACGCTAATATCGACCCCCTTATACTTGACGCCTCCACTCAACATATAGTTCCATGCAGGAACAGTCGTGTTTCCAACGGGATGTGCATCATTATCATCGACGACTTGGTCACCGTTATAGTCTTTATACTTGATGTCTCCAGGTGCAACATGTCCAAATTGAGGTTGCGGCAAAGTGGCTTTTAACTTGCCATCACTGTCAAAATCATTAGCTGTATAGAAACCTTCAGCTTCCAAGACGATAGGTTTCCACACAGGATGGCCTTTCTTATAGAGATAGCTTTCAGCCTTGACATCTTCTCCCTGCTCGTCAACTCGACTCATGGCATACCATGTTCCAGCCTCAGCAAAATAGGTAAGTTTGTCGCGAATATTGCCTTGATAGCGTACCTTTAGTTCAAAACCATGATTCGTCACCTTGCCCACATTCATCAAAGGAAGTATACCTCCATAGGAAGCGCCAACGAATCCAAGTATTTGTGCATAAGGAAGCGTCAGAATATCTGACTGAGTTTCGTGGAAGATATCAAAATTAACAGACAGGTTCTTCCAAAATGTAGCATCGATTCCTACATTGAACATACGTTTCTTCTCCCATGTTACAGAAGGATTGGCCAAAGTTTTTTCGGTGAAACCAGAAGATTGAGAACTTCCAATGCCAAAAAGATAGCTTCCCTTACCGCTATAAGTTTCGTCATAAATATAGCGGGCTGAGGTTTGATTATTACCCGTAAGGCCATAGGAAGCACGCAACTTTAAGAAGTTAATCCATGATATTGTTTTCATAAACGACTCATTGCTTACCACCCATGCAGCCGACAATGCAGGGAACACACCGAAGCGATGACCCCGTGCATAGTTGTCAGTTCCCATATAAGATGCTACCAATTCGGCGATATACCGCTTCTCGTAATCATAGGTTAAACGTCCCGCAAAGTTTACATAACACTCATCATCCCGCACATTATACACCTGATAGCGGTCGTTGAGCATCAATAACATGGCATGCAGACCATGCTTGTCGAACCGACGTTTATAATCAATCTGTGCTTGTAATCCCACACGTGACTGGCTGGTTCGGAATCCTTCTGTAGCTGTCAGAGCAGCATCTGAGCCATATTGCATATAGCTGTAAATGGGATTGTTCTGTGCATCAACGCCAGTTTGGGTCAGGGAATAACGTGCATAATCACGCGTCTTGGGCGACGTCTCCGCCATAAAATTGTGATAGCCAAACATAACTTTGGCGCTCAAGCCACGCACAAAAGCACTAAAATCATACTGCAAACCGAAAATAACCTGCACCGACCGTGAGTTCTCTTTATACAAACCACGATTCAAAAGATTGGCCACAGGATTCGTATATAATGAAGTACCACCAATACTACCATTCGGATTATAGACTGGGAAAGCATTAGGAGGAGTGGTCCAAACAGACTTCAAGTAGTCTTCTGCCCCGCCACCGCCAGGCGTAGTCTTCTCCGCAAGGCTCACTCCTGAATAAAGAGAGGCTCTGAAATAGCGTGTGATGTCAACATCCAAGTTGGCCCTGAAATTATAACGAGCATAATCCACATTGGCACTTTCACGTCGCTTAGAGTCTGTTCCACGATAGATACCATCATTCTGCAGTAATCCTGCCATGACATAATAGTTCAATCCGCCGCCACCTCCACGGAAGGTAAGTTCACCCATCGTCAGAGGAGTTGTATTCTTATATATTTGCTTTTTCCAATTTACATTTGGATAAAGATAGCCATTACTGCCCGACTGATAGGCTGCAAGTGCATCATCAGTATACAAGGGCGGCTTACCGTCATTGGCAAGTGCTTGATTATAGAGGCTTGCATAATGATAAGCATCCATCGGAGTATCCATAATCGTTGGCATTTGAATACCGGTCTGCATGCGGAAACCAATCTTCGGAGTAGAGCGATAGCCTTTCTTCGTTGTAATCAACAATACGCCATTTGCGCCCCTTGAACCATAGATTGCCAATGCCGCGGCATCTTTCAACAAAGATACTGACTCTATTTCTTCTGTAGAGATATTGTCCAATGGTGTTTCAAAGCCATCAACAAAGACCAGCATCTGCTGTTTCCCGTTGAATGAACTCACACCGCGTGTGAACATATTCTCCATATAAAAGTCGTAGCCAGGTTCTCCCGATTTCTGAAGAATTGATAGTCCTGGAAGCAATCCTTTTAACGAATTGCCCACTGTTGGCGATGTAATTTCCATAAGTCGATCACCTTTCACCGTAGAGATGGCAGCCGTCTGCGCCCACGAAGGCTGTACACCATAAGCAATATGCATCGCCGTAGTATCAGTGACATCCTGTGCATGTACTGACAAACAGAACAGCATAAGAGCACCTCCTGCAATATAATCTTTGTATTTCATTGTCCTATTATTTTGCAATTTAAGGTTTACTTGATATTACCATCCAGGGTTTTGAATGAGATAGCCTTTATTAACTTCTTTCTGGTCAATGGCATATAAATAACAGTTATCATTCCAGAAACGATGCTCGAACACATACGGTTCGTAATGAATATGGATCTTGTTACCATCTGTTGAGCGAATTTTCAAACCATAGAACTTACCTCTCATCACTCCTTCTTCACCGGCAATGCGCCATCTGCGTATATCCCAGAAACGATGATCTTCGAATGCCAACTCTACCGAACGCTCATTACGGAGCTTTGTCCGGAAGGCTTCTTTCGTCATACCTGCAGGGAAATCTGGCATGCCAGCCCGTGAACGAATGAGGTTTACGGCATCATAAGCAGCCTGTGACGGTGCGCTTTCATATTCGTTAAGTGCTTCTGCATAGTTTAAATAGAGTTCTGCCATACGGAAAACAGGCCATTGCACATTGGCTGTATTGCTGCCATTCACGTGCAGTATACGCGGAACCCACTTATGAAGCAAGTGGCTCGTGCGATCCATTGCCGACTTTTCCGAACCTCCATCAAGGAAATTAATAAATGGAATTTCATCATTCCAACTGCTGCTGTGATAAGCAACAGTCTGCTTAAATCGAGGATCCAGACTATTATATATATCAATAAGGTTGTCACCGCCTTTCATATTCCAATCTGCCGGCTGACCATCTGAACGCTTCTCATAGTGCTTGACAAAATTGAATGTCACATATAATCCAGCATCTCCCCAGGCCTTATTCATGGCCCATGTGGGCAAGTCTGCCACCAAAGGGCGACTGGTTGTCTTGAAGTTTCTATACTTCATGTTACCCAGAATGATTTCCACATTATCAGGAATAGTCCACACATCTTCATAGTCTTTATCGGGATTACCCGTGTTATAAAGATGATAATGTCCAGAAGCAATGGCTGCATCAATGGCTGTCTTAGCTGCATCAGCTGCCTTTCTCCAACGCTCTTTGTCATAATTCCCATAGCCAATGAGCTCTTCATGCCCAGGGAATGCCATATAAGGTGTATTGGTATTGAACAGCGGACTCGCTGCATAAAGCAACACTCTTGCTTTCAAAGCCAAGGCCGCAATGCGCGTTGCACGCCCTAACTTGGCATTGTCGGTGTAGTAATCAGGGAGATATTGTGTAGCTCTATCACAGTCAATGAGGATAGAATCTATACAATCAGAAAAAGAGTTACGCGGACGTTGTGAAAAGTCCGTTGGTTCAATGACCTCCCTAACGATTGGCATACCACCATAACGATAAACGCTCTCCCACAACAACATGGCTCTCATGAAGTAAGCTTCGCCTGTAGCACGCTTATTAAAATCAGGGTCTCCTTCATCAAAAGGTACGTCATTGATGCGTTTCAAAATGAGGTTTGCCACGCGTGTTGTATGATTTCGCAAATAAAAACGGCAGTCTTCATCCCACGTAAAGTTGCTATTCGTATGATTACCTGCATTCCATGCAGCATTGCCCATAGCCCACGTAGCAACGTCCTCACCTTCATCACACGCAGAAGCCAACGTGGAAGACGACAACAACCGGCGGTCGGTATTTGAACTACTCATGCAGAAACCATAGGGCATTCCCTCTGCATAGAGCGTTGTCAATAACTTCTCTGCATCTGCACGTGTTGAAAAAACCTCGTTCTCTCCATAATCAACAGACGGCGGAGTTTCTAAAAAATCAGAACAAGATGCCAGCAAAACAGGAGCAAAGACCCATGCGATATATAAAAGTTTCTTTTTCATACGAAAGGATTTTAGAATTGAATATTTATGCCCACATTGTAGATTTTCTGCAATGGGTAGGTATTAATCTCCGTCGCGCCACCTTTGGATGGAGCTTCAGGGTCCAAGTCAATAACATTTGTCCAGGTAAACAGATTGGTGCCGCTAACATACAAACGCAGGCTCTCCAAACCTAATACCTTGAGCTGTCCCTTGCGGAAAGTGTAGCCAATCTCTACGTTCTTCAGACGTAAATAGTCGGCATTACGAATCCAAAAGTTAGAGTCTTGATAGTTATTATCAGTATCTCGTGAGGGACTCATTGACAAACGAGGGAAGCTTATGGGTTCTCCACGCTCATAACGCTCCTGCGTCCAACGTTCTAATATCAAGGTCTTTGCACTATTATGTGCATTGATGAATGGCCACAACGCACGGCCAAAATATTTAATGGAGACATGGGATGCCCCCTGAAAGAGTGCTGAACAATCGAAACCACGCCAGCTGAAACCAGCAGAGAAACCATAGATAATCTCTGGAGTGGGCGAATATCCAATGGGCACCATGTCGTACATGTCAATCTTTCCGTCCTTATTCACATCAACATAACGCATGTCTCCTGGCTGTAAGCGATTGCCATTCCAACTGCTTACGGGACGATCGAGGGCGTTGATTTCCTCCCATGAATTGTAGAATCCATCGAAAAGGAGACCAAAGAACTGTCCAACACGGCGTCCTGTACGCATTTGATAAGCATATTTCTCAGGCACTTCGTCTTGAAAGAGAATCTTATTACGTGCAAAAGAATAGTTGAAACGCCCCCAATAATTAAAGTCACGGAAGTTGCTGCGATAGTTGATATCGAGCTCAAACCCCGAGTTTTCCATTTCACCCATATTATAGGCAGGCAACGAAGCACCTATCAGCATGGGCGCACTGTTTCGGTTTGAGAGAATATTGTTACGGCGTTCCTTGAAGTAGTCGAATGAAACCGTGAGATGATTCTTCAGGAAATTCATGTCGGCACCTATGTTCAGCTTACGGGCTTTCTCCCATGTCAGGAACGGATTACCTAAGCGTTTCTCTTCAATCATCTGTGAATAAACAGGGTCTGAAGAGGAACCAAAATTATAGCCCGACAGCTCTCCGCTTGTAGAACCATAGACAGAAGGCAGATACAGGAAGCGGTCACCACCAATCTTATCGTTACCAACCTCACCATAAGTAGCTCTCAACTTCGTATAAA
Source organism: Hallella multisaccharivorax DSM 17128 (assembly GCF_000218235.1). Taxonomy (GTDB): domain Bacteria; phylum Bacteroidota; class Bacteroidia; order Bacteroidales; family Bacteroidaceae; genus Prevotella; species Prevotella multisaccharivorax. Next base: position 2,741,738 of record NZ_GL945017.1, read on the forward strand.
CAACCCAATTGTTCTTTGGAAAGAAAGGTTCTTCACTGATAACCCAACCTGCAGATACCGCAGGAAAGAAACCGAATCGGTGTCCGGAAGCAAAGTTCTCCGTGCCATTATAACCCATGTTGAATTCTGCCAAATAGCGATTGGCGTAATCATAAGTAATGCGTCCCACAATTCCTTGATAAGCATTGGGAACATGGTAGGCCAGCTTGGGAGAATAATATTTACTTTGGTTATAAAGCAAGAGTACGGTGGTCTGATGCTTTCCAAATGTTCCGTCATAATGAAGACCTGCCTCAAAATACACTTTTCTGTTTTTGTCATATTCGAAACCGCCTCCCCATGTGCTGGCTTCATTCTGTGGCACGAGAACAATCTTTGTGGGATCGCTCGGATCTCTCTTCGGAACAAAGGTCTGCATCGTTTTCACAGAGAAACGCTTACTGTTATAATAACTGTCATAAGAGGTACTTGCATGAATCGACAATCCTTTCAACAACAATCGTGATAGGTCGTATTCGAAACGCAAGGTTGTATTAATCGTGTTGGCATTGATATCATTATAGCCATTGTTCAACAGCGCCTGCCATGGGTTTTCATCATCGATGGTGTTTTCAAGACGCACCAATTTTCCATCAACCATACCTGGAGTACCCAGTGGTGTAGCCCAGGATATTTCTTTCCAAAGGTTACTATTGCCCAGACCCGGCGTACGGATATTATTGATTTGCGAAGACAACTGCACCGTCGCCCTAAAGTCTTGTGTGATATTAAAGTCGAGATTCGAACGGAAGTTATAGCGTGTGTCTGAGGCATTCACGTCATGATGACGGTCAATCTTCGTATACTTGTACATGCCTCCCTGATTAAAGACCCCCGCAGAGATAAAGTATTTCACGCGATCTGTGCCGCCCGAGATATTGAAGTTGTGTTGTGTACGCATCGAAGCCTTACGCAGAAACGTGCCCACCCAGTCAGTACTGGGGTGCATGATAGGATCTGTTCCGTTACGATAGAGCTTGATGTCTTCGTCTGTAAAGCGTGGAACATAAGATGTTCCCTTAGTGTAGGCATCATTTTTCAATGCCTCGTTATACATCTCACAGTATTGTGCACTATTCAAATAATGTGGCAGGGCTGTGGGCGATTGAACAGCAACATTGCCTGAATAGCTCAGATGGGGCTTGCCTTTCTGACCTTTACGCGTTGTAATCAAGATAACACCATTCGCACCACGGACACCATAAATGGCCGTGGCGGAAGCATCTTTGAGAATGCTCACCGACTCAATTTCATTGGGATCAAGGCCATTATAATTGGGACGCTCTACGCCGTCAATCATCACCAAAGGTGCAGTATTGTCAGAAAATGTGCTCACACCACGAATCAGCAGTGTAGAATTGTCTTCTCCCGGCGCGCCACTTCGCTGCATGGCAATAAGTCCAGGCATCTTACCCACCAGCATATTACTGATGTTGGCCTGTGGAGTTTGCACCAGGTCTTTTGTCGTTACCGAAGCGATAGCACCTGTCACAGAGGTCTTTTTCTGTGTTCCATAGCCCACAACCACCACTTCATTGAGATTATGGGCAGCATCCTCATCCAGGGTTATCTTAAGATTTGAATGATTCTTTACTGGTATTTCGCGTGTCGCGAAACCGATATATGAGACCATAAGCGTACTATTCGCCGGCACATCCAACGAGAACTCACCGTCTACATTCGTAATGGTTCCAATCTTTGTGCCTTTCACAAAAACACTTGCGCCAATGATAGGTTCACCTGTTACATCACGGACAATACCCGAGAGCTTGTTCTTATCCGATGGAGACGGCGTGTTCCCCATTGATGGTTTCGCTCCCTTTCGCTCACTGTTCTCATTCTTTCCCTTCACCAGCACTATGGTGTTGTTGTTAAAAGAATACTGAATTCCAAGCGAAGAAAACACTTGAAAGAGTGCTTTTTCCAATGGCCAATCCTTACATACACATGTCACTTTCGTCTTGGGTTGAAGCACGCTGTTGCGATAAACAAACGTATAGTTCGTTTGCTTCTCAACCTGGCGAATAAACTGACTCACCTCTTCATTTTGAAGATTAAGGCTGACTTTGCCATGCTGCGCCAGCAACATTGTCGGTATAAGCAGCAATACCATTACCAACAAGAAACGCAGAAGACTTCTCCCTCTACTTTTTAGTTTGTTTGTCATATGATATATAGATTTTAGGTGTTAGGTGTTAGGCTTTATTCAATGACTACATTCCCATGGCTTACGCTGTATTTGAATTTGTATTGCAAGCTCAACGAATAAAGCACGCTTTCCAAAGTTTCATGATAAAAGGCGCCCGTAAGCAAGTCGTCAGCCAACTTCTTATTGCGAAGCTGGATGCTTACTCCATACCAGTTTTCGATTTCCTGCAACACTTCGTTCAACGGTTTGCTGTTAAATGCCAAATAACCATCCTTCCAGCGCCCGTCACAACCGTTGTCATTGTCACAGATCTCCATGCTATGCGCTGCAGATTGATAAATAGATTTTCGTCCCGGAGAAAGCCGGTAAGACTGCGGAAGGCCTTTGGCCGAAAGACGAACTGCACCCGAGAACAAGGCTGTTTCTACCTCACCGGAATGGCATTTCACATTAAACTTTGTACCTAAGACTTCAATCTGCATGTCGTTCACATGTACACGAAATGGACAACTCGCATCTTTGGTAACATCAAAATAGGCTTCACCTTTCATTAAAACCACCTCACGATGCTCGCCCGGCTCTACATTATAGCGCAACTGGCTATTGCCATTGAGACTCACATGGGTGCCATCGGGCAACGTTATCACGCTCTTGCTTCCGGCCTTCACATTCACGTAAGTATAAACCGGCGCTGACCGACTCAAGGACTTGAGTCCCCAATAACCACCACCAAGCAGGGAAACCACCACCGCGATTACCGATGCATAGCGCAAAAGCTTATGAACAAACTTGCGATGCTGTTCCTTTCGTATCTTAGACTGTAGGCCATGCAATATTCTTTGCTGCGTTTCATGACTCATTTCTGTGAATTCTGATGATAGAGAAAAGTCCTCACACATCAGATTCCACAACTCATCATCGGTAGTATGAGTCACCTCCTGCTGCAATTCCTTAAAATCTTCACGAGATAATTGTCCCAACAAGTATTGCTGATATAGATCTTCTATACGTTTTTCCATAAAATAGTTAACTTTTAAAATGTATACGCAAATACCTAAACACAATACTCAAAAACAACCTTTGTTAACATTTTATGGAGTATTGTGTAACAACTCCATCTTTTTAGGTTCTTCCGTTAAATGAATAGATAGGCTGTTGTATATATATTAAAAGAGCTGGTATTATGTATCTTTGTAGTGCCCAAACTCCAAGAACATGAATACCAGCATAATGCAAAACGCCTTAGGCGTCTCCCGACAGGAATGTCAGGATATGCGCTACGAAGGTAATGAATTAGTTTTGGAAATCCAAACACCCAGGGAAAAACTTTGTTGTCCAGCGTGCGGCAGCCATCATGTTGTTCTTGACGGCAGCCACATTCGTCGCTTTGTAAGTGTGCCAATCGGCTTAAACAAGACTTATCTGGACATGCATGTACAACGTGTTTTATGTCATGACTGTGGGTGTATCCAGCAGGAGAAGATTGATTTTGCCAAGGGGAAACGTCGACATACACAGGCCTTTGCGAACATGGTACTTGACCTGTCACGCTTTGCAACGATCCAGGACATTTCCTGGTTCCTGCAAGTATCGTGGGACGTTGTACGTAACATTCAGATGGAGTTCTTGCAGGCAGAGTACGGAACTCCGGACCTGTCCACATTAAGACGAATATCCATTGATGAGTTCGCAACCCATAAAGGCCAGGTATACAAGACCATTGTGGTCAATCTCGACAATGGTCACATCGTGTATGTAGGAGAGGGAAATGGCAAGGCATCCCTTGATGGGTTCCGGAGCAGACTCGGAGATGACAGACACCGTATAGAGGCTGTCTGCACAGACTTATCCGCCGCATATACCAGGACTGTGACCGAACATCTGCCCCAGGCAGCACTGGTTGTAGACCATTTCCATGTAACTAAGCTCATGAACGAGAAACTCGACCAACTCAGAAGGCAACTCTGGCATGCGGAACGGGATGTCAACAAGCGCAAGGTAATAAAGGGTACCAGATGGCTGTTGCTGAGAAATGGAAATGACATCTTCGATCATCAGCACAGGAACAGATTAGAGAATGCGTTGAGTTTGAACAAGCCTTTGATGACAGCCTATTATCTCAAGGAAGATCTTAAGGAGATATGGAACCAGTGCTGCAAGGACGATGCAGAGAAAGTGCTTGACGAATGGGTCAGACAGGCTTTTGATGCAAAGATACAGCCACTGGCAGTCATGGCATCAACCGTCAGGGCATACAAACCCTACATTCTTGCATGGTATGACCATTATATCTCAAATGGGAGAATAGAGGGAATCAACAATAAGATTAAAGTGCTGAAAAGACAGATTTATGGGTTTAGAAATGATGAATACTTTACCCTAAGACTATATGCATTGCATGATAGGCGCCTACGCATTTAACGGAAGAACCGTAAAACCATTATATCAATCGCCCACCGCTTTAGTACGATCAGAGATGCACAGCATATCATTTTGCTGGCTAACGGTCAGGTCATTGCTGAAGGCACTCATAATGAGCTGCTCAAAGTTTCCGAATATTATCGACGCCTTTGGCATGGGCAGTGTGATGAAATTGACTAAAATTGAAACCAATGTTTATAATTGATGATCTCAGAAGAATCCACAAGATTCACAAATTGATTAAAGGGCAGCAGACGGGCTCTCCTGAGGATCTTGCTTCTTTAATCTGTGTATCCCGCAGGGAACTGTATTACATCATAGAGGTATTGAAGAATATGGGGGCAGAGATAAATTACAATAGAAAGAAGCAATCGTTCTGCTATACAAATGCGTTCGATATGAACCTGTCTTTATGCGTGAGCTATATCGGAGAAGATGAGATGAATCTGCTTGATGGAGGTACTATTTGTTTGAAAAACAAACCACAGCAGGCTCTTCCGTGCAGAAATTTTGCACGGAACGAAAATTCATCAAGGAAAATTTGCGGAGAGTTCTTTTCCTTTGTAAATTTGCAAGCGTAAGTAGTCGACGACTTATATGAACTCAAGCTTAATTAATAATCTTAAGACAATGAAAGAAAAACTGATTGCAGATCTATCTGTTCAAGAGATGATGGAGACAGATGGAGGAATGCCTTGGTACGTTGGATTTATGCTCGGAGGTCTATTTTGGGACTTGATTGGTCACACAGGATCAACTATTGATTCCTTCAAAAAAGGGGCAGATAAGGCTAATCGTGAGTGGGACAATAAGTAAGGGCCATACTTTAGTGGTCTTTTGCTATTAATAAACAAGTTAAGAGCATGTTATGAATAACAATATTACTGAACTCACTGCTAGTGAGATGAGAGCTCAGCAAGGTGGATCTTTGTTTAGCGACGTATACGAGCTCTTCGGATATGTTGCTGTCTGGCACGCAAGATGCTTGATGTATAACAACAATGCCCCTTCCGTACTTGCTTATAAATAAATACTAAAGAGGTCTTCGTGTTGGCCTGAAGGAACGTAAGGCCAATATGAAGACCGAGTTGTACGGCAGGCAGATGGACATAACTATGGGGATTAACCTAATTTTTAGTCCTTGATATGCATAAGCAACTGTATTGAGCAGACACGGATGGCAGTTACAACGAAGCTGTCAATTCGATAAAATCGACTGGGCAGTCATCTGAAAGCGATCTTTGAGACACTGAAACTGTCACATATAGGCACTATAAGAGCTTTCCGCCAAGAAATCAGTTTTGACAGACTATGGAGGAATGAATCAGATATGTGCAGTTCGTGATAGATGTACTGTCTTGGGTGGGGCGCATGTGAGGGCTCAAATATTTCGATTGCCTGCACTTGCATCTGCAGTGCGGACAACAGCCTATCTGCCAGCCTTTCTCATCGCAGATCTGCAATATGGCTTCTTCTTCCGATACTTGGGTACGGGAGTTTCACCAAGCCAAACCTGCACCTTGCGCACCTTGTCACGGTTGGACGACGAGAGTATCCCGTAATGACGTATGCACCCGAATGAAGGTCGAAGTATGTGCAAGGAGAACAGATTGAGGAAGTCGACTGCCTTCATGGTCATCTTGCAGTGCTTGCCACCTTGCCGGTAGTTCTTCCAGTCGTATGTCACCATGTCGTCAGAGGTATAATCCAGGACACGCGAGTTGCTGATCGCCACTCTGTATGCGTACCGGCCGATGTCTCGAGCACCTGGCTGACACACCTTGGCAGGCGGACGGCTGTAGACGCCCCAGCCTTTAGCCAGGCACTTCTTGCAGCCACTCTGAGGAATAAACTCATTCGTTTCACTTTAGGTTGGCTGCCTCAAATGAGCGGAGTCCACAATCATAGATGACCGAAAGCAAAGTCTTGGAGTACAGTTCACATACATGAAGCAAAAGCCTCTCTTGTTCTACAGACCAGGATACGGGACAACTTACGTTTCTTTCTTCGGTATGTTTATACAGAAAAAAGAGGGTGTTAACGGTCCTTCCACAACGTGGAGGACCGTACCCTCAATCAGTATATAAACGGAAGATTAACACAAATGCGGCGCTGAAGGCTTTAGCTTTTTCGTGCCACGAAAATTAGTACAACAAATGATCAGAAAACGCAAGTTCTATTTATTTATATCTATTCTGCTAGCGACGATACCCTTGGTTTTAATCAAGACTTATCGTCCCTATATTTATTCGCACAAAATAGAAGATTTTCATTTAGCTGATACTATACCAAATATTTTTGCAGTGCCTGCTTGTCTCTTTTTAGGATATGCTATTAAGGCTAATCCCTCCAAAAATATAGGAAAAGATATATTTGAAATAATAATAGGAGTTGTAATTTATGAGTTGTTTTTTTCCCTTACCTTGGATATATATGATATGATTGCTTCCGTCATTAGCGGAATATTACTTTATTTACTCTTATCCGTATTTTATAACAAGTAAGGTCTCGTTGAATGTTGGATATGACGAGTGAAACGCCAAAACTAACGACAAGTATCGCGAGTGCTAATATTTATTTTTAGCTTAATATTGTCTGTTGTACCAGCCTTTTTGGTCTGCGAGAATGAGGGCTACTCTGTTTCGAATTGCTGCTATTGGAAGCGTAAGTCCGGACCTGTGAAGCCAAGGGGAAAATCTGATGAGGGGTTGATATCAGTTAACTTGAGGAATACGGGGAAAGACTCTTCCACACATGACAGTGGCGAGATCGACATCGAATTCCCGACTGATATCCGCATTTGTTTCAAAGGAGATGTTCCGACAGGTAAGGTTATGAATTTGGTAACTCAAATCAGTGCAGCCCATAGTAAGACCCCGAAGAAGTCTACGCTTGTTAGATTTTGATAAATTCTATAGGACAGAGTCCGACATTTGTACTTAATTTTTGGATAATATCTGATATTATCCACAAGATTCACAAATTGATTAAAGGGAAGCAGACGGGCTCTCCTGAGGATCTTGCTTCTTTAATCTGTGTATTCCGCAGGGAACTGTATTACATCATAGAGGTATTGAAAAATATGGGGGCAGAGTAAATTACAATAGAAAGAAGCAATCGCTCTGCTATACAAATGCGTTCGATATGGACCTATCTTTATGCGTGAGCTATATCGGAGAAAATGAGATGAATCTGCTTAATGAAGGTACTATTTGTTTGAAAAACAAACCACAGCAGGCTCTTCCGTGCAGAAATTTTGCACGGAACGAAAATTCATCAAGGAAAATTTGCGGAGAGTTCTTTTCCTTCGTAAATTTGCAAACGTAAGTAGTCGACGACTTATATGAACACAAGTTTAACAGTTTAATTTCAATTACAATGAAAATTACGACAAACGGCTATCTGACAGAGATGTCAGTTTCAGAGATGGTCCGTGTCAACGGTGGAGAGACGAAAAAACAGAAGCATGAGAAATGGGCAAGGACTTGCATGTCTTGCCATCTTGGTGGTTCCGTATTCCAAACCTTAGGTCATATGCGATTGAGATCTTCGGATAATATAATTTTCGATTCAGATTCCGTAGCCATTGTATTTAAATAATACGATGGCTTTATTTAAGTGTAATTTATAAGAACTATAATAACAAGGAAGGTATGTCACAACTCAGTAAAACAAAAACTATTGAGAAAGTTGTATTTTTTTTGATACTATGTTTAATCGGGTCCGTATTGATATCGGCTCCTTTTGTCATGCTGACTGTTAGTAAGAATGGCAATCATGAAACCGAACTAATTTCTAATTTAATGATATTAGCTTACTCTACATTTATTCTATTAGCTTTATACTTTGAGAATAAGATAGAGAAACTTGATCTATGGAGTCTCTCTAAATGTACTTTAAAAGCTAAGGCTGTAATTATAGCAGTTGTCTTAGGAGTCTTGTGGCAATTAGTTGCTTTGCTAATCTGTAAGATTAGCGGAGTTGCGTCTCCTTTCTTCTCTATTCACGAAAGTGCCCTATCGCTTATCTTTTCAACTATAGCTATGGGATTATTTGGTCCGTTTATAGAGGAGATGCTTTTCAGAAAATGGCTCATTGATATGATGGAAAGAGGTGGATTTAAACCTGTTGTTATGATTATTGTTAGTTCAGTCTTGTTCTTTTGCATGCATCTTGGCGACACTTTTATGAGAATCGACACATTGATTTTTTCTATACCGATTACCTACATTTATATTAAGTATCATGATGTTAGGTATTGTGTCATAGCTCATTCTGTTTGTAATTTGACGGGTATTTTTATCCCTTTCTTCTCCTGATATTTGATATTTTTTATTAATTAGTGTTTGCTGAATAATTATAGTAACTATTCAGCAATATTGTTCATGACAAGTTCTGTCTTAGTACAAACTTACCCATCAACCTTTGAATGCGGTTGTCCGCAATGAAGAAAGTCTTTGATTGTCAGAGAATGTCATCTGAACTGTATCAAAGACTAAGACAATAAATTTATCATCGCTCTGTTTATAGAGTATAAAGAATTAATGAATATCCGCAATCATCCAAATCAGTAGATTCTATGCTTGAAGCTCGTCCTATAGGTGCATGCGCAGAGCTCAAGCCTGTCGAACAGGTGAAATCCGAAATATCTTCGGTTGAACTTATAGCAGAACTCGTTGAGGTAGAGCTGCAGAAAGTCCCCCTTGATGTCATGATACGTGTCAAGAATACTCCTCTTTGCATTGCTTATGGATATGTGTACCCATGGAAGCACCTTGCCGACCATGGTCTTGTCCCTCATCTTATATGCTTTATGCTTAGCGACAATTTTGTTCGCTGTAAGTGCCGCGTAAGACTTCGTGGCATCTGTGGTAGCATTAGCCCCGGCATCTATGGAATTCTTTATTTTGTCTTCCTCCGTAGCCGCCTTCAAGTCCGGTATAACCTCCATCTTGATATGACCGACCCGTTTCCCGGTGCTGTACTTTTTCATTGGTGTGTTTGTGGGAACAGAACTTTCCGCCATGACAAGCACGGCCGTCTTCCGTTGGCTTCCATGTCCACGCTTGAGAGAATGCCATTTTTCACTGTCAGGCGTCTCCGTGGAGAAGAATCCTTCATCAAGTTCCACTTGGTCAAACAGCCTGTAGAGACTGTCACGCTTACCCATCACGTCACGCAGCTTATGCATCATTTCCCAGACGGGTTGGTAGCGTTTCCTTCCAAGCTGGCGCTGTACCTCCAAGGCGGATATGGCCCGCTTCGTACTTACTATCAGAAACATTGCCACGAACCAACCGGAAATCGACAGATTACCGCCTTGCATCACTGTGCCGGAACGGAGGGTAACCTCATGACCGCAATCCATACATGTCCAAGACTTATGGCTCGGATTCCAACTGAGGTGCAAACCGCCACATACCGGACAATAAAGAGTATGGCATTCACGAAATTCCTTGAGAGCATGCTCGCAAGCTTCCTCGTCAGGATAAACTTCATAGAAATCGGTCAAATTCATAATCATTCCTTTCCAATAGTCAAACATAAGCCCGCAATTTTTATACCAAGGATTGTCCAGGCTGTGTAAACTCTGCTAATTTGGATGATTGCGGATATTCATATTAAGAAAAGCTCCTATGTTCACTCGGTCTAGCTTGAACTCTTCCGCTCCTTTGTTCAGTATCTCTTCCAAAGTATGCTTTCCGTCAAGCACATTTTTCAGATACCCCCAGATTTGGTAAGCTTCGGTACCTTTAATAAGAAATTTCTCTGTTCCGCCTCGGAACTGGATTCCCAGGCCTTTTGGCGCTTCATACACGTGAATTCCATTCACCAGCTTAGGCTGATATGGGAAATTGACATTCTTATCACAAAAAAATTGATTAAGAATGTTGAGTTTCTTGCTTTTATCTTCCATAGTGTTTTTTTAGTAATTGTTCAAGATATTTTGTTCTATCTTCATATTTTTCTCCATATCATGCTTTCCGAACTTATAGATAAAGAATACTCTTACACCAGTATTTCGGTACCTGATACTTGAATGATAATCTTTACCGCCTATATGATAATCTCTTTTGACATTTACACCATTGCTAAAGGGATTATCTACTGACAAAGCTACTCTGTAGCGGTCATCATACCAACTTTTCTGTACTGATAGATTGCTGTAAAGATAACTATTTTCACTGCCTTGCAGATAGATCTTACGATTCTGCCATGAACCATAGCAATTCACATATAATGTTGGAAAGAGACGGTATGTTGCATTCATAGAATATTGCAGCTGCCATCCGCTATTACTTATACCCTCACCTTTCAATTTCTTATACATGATATCCAGACCACCATTGAAATTCAATTTTCCATTCATCAAGACTAATGTAGTCCATATTTCAGTTCCCCATGAATGGGAACCATCAATATTGACAGCATATTGCTGCATTACATGATCGTCCATCTGCATCATCAGCGAGATAGATTTATCGGTATACCTGTAGTAAGGAGAGATCTTGAAAAAGCAGTCTCCTACATATAACGAAGCTCCTGCTTCCAACAGATAACTATACGATGGTTCCACATTACTGTTTCCATATAGCAGTACATTTCCTCCTTGGTAGTTTCCTTCGCTGAGCAATGTTGAGTATGTCGGACGATCCGTACGTCTGCTGAATAGCAGACTCAAGGTGCAGAAAGGCGAGGCTTTATAATCTACCCCAAAATTATAGAATAGATCATTATACCTGCGCTTTCTTTTGAGATCTGTGTCAATATGATAATACTCATATCTCAGCCCTCCCTTCATCGTCAACAAAGGTGTTGCCTCATACTTAAGTTCAGAATAGGCTCCGAAATTATCGATATACCTAATCATCGTACCGCGATATACATCCTTGCAATGACTGTAATTGTTACTCAATCCTACATCGATTTCTAATCTCTGCCAAGGCTTCAGCGTCCAATCCATTTGCGACATTTGTCCGCGTATGTGAGTACCAGTCTTGTCTTCTGGGTAATCCCAGCCGCTTATCTTATTTCTTGTTGGCAGATAATACCATCGAGTTTGAGCATCCATTTTTACATTCTCGCTTGCAGTCCAACTGTAATCGGCAGATGCACTCAAATAATGATATCCATTATTTGTTTTTTTTTTCTTTCCCCAGACTCCAGACTCTCCTTGTATGATGTACCTTGGTACATATACTGTAGATTTAAATTCAGCATAGAGTTATCGCCGCTTCGTGAGGCTCCTGCCTGTAAGCTATATAATTGACCGGTATTTTTCCCGTCTATGCAGCCCGAAAAATCGCTATTACTAGATGTTCCTGAATATCCTAAAAGCCCATAGAATGAATCCTGAAATGACCAATGATTATCGACTGCATAATTGAAATTACCCATAAGGTGACTTCCTTTTGTGCCTATACCCGTATTTAAATAGCCTGATGATTTAAAGTACATTCTCTTCGTTGTGATGATATTGACAACGCCACCCGTACCTTGGGCTTCATATTTAGCCCCAGGTGTAGTCATAACTTCGACTTTCAGGATGTCAGCTGGTGAAAGTTGTTCGAGGATTTGAGTAGATGAGAGAATTCCATAGCTATGGCCATTGACCAATATTTTTACATTACTATTTCCTCTAATACTTACATTGCCATTAATATCTACCGAAAGCATTGGAACCTTTCTCATCAGGTCTATAGCCGATGTTTCAGTTCGCACTTTCTCCAGATAAACATTGTAGACGATTTTGCCTCCATTGTCGTCAATCTTATGAGAGGCAGTTACACTTACCTCTCTCAGATTGACAACATCTTTGGCGGTATCGACCGTTGCCTGCACCAGAGTAGCAGCAGAAAGCATACTAAGGACGAGAGAACATATCATTTTTCACCTTACTGTTTATTTTTACACTTGATACTACAGAAGTAATAGTTCCTCTATTGTTGGTAACCTCAACATAGCGTGGAATCATTACTTGGCCAGCTTTCTCATAGTTTCTATATTTAAAAATACCCGCAGGCGATTCTACCTTTCGTATCATGTAATCCAAAGCGGAAAGATAAACAGTAGCTTTATATCCAGACTTATAAGTTACTCCGAGCTTGAAGCACTTCTCACGGTCTACCGTTGTTTCTCCTTCATTAACAATGGATTCTACATCACTGTTGCTTCCATTGATGTAATAGTCACATAAAGGACCATAAAATTTAGAATCAATGATTAGTGAACATACCATCTTTGAAGGCAGATCCATCGTTTTTGATGATTGAGCTGTAGAATTCGACCACCCTTTATTACCATAGGCGCAGGTTGTGAATGTCCCCATGCCGGTACGTATTTTCTGATAGTATGCTTTACCAGGCATAATTACTGTTGTTGTTGGCATATTCATGCCGTTTGATGTTCCGATCTGAGTGACTTTCAGAGTTTTCACCTGTTCAATAGCCACCTTACCTCCAAGTTTCTCCACATTATGTTCACAGAGTTCTTTTACACTCTGTGCACTAACCAGCATTGATGAAGCCAACATTAGTGCAAGACATGTCAGATTCTTAACATTGATGTTCATAGGATATAATTTAAATTGTTTATTAAATCGGGAGAAGTGCAGAGATCTGCACTTCCTCTCGATTTTCATTAATGATAGCAACTTAACCAGCGCAACCAAATGTACCCAGGGTACCGATGCAACCACATACAGTGCCCAGTGTACCCAAAGTGCCAGCACAAGCAAATGCAACAACTTGCTCATCCATATCCGCGGCAGGAGCAGCCTCCATGTTCATTACTTCCATTGACTCAGAGCTTGAAGTAGCCTCCATGTTCTTATGTTGCAAGGATTATTCAACCAAGTATTATATTTTAAGCAAAAATAGGGGAAAAAAATGGTTTAGGCAAATATAGATGTTATTTTTAGTCCTTTTTAACTTATCTGCAAACGGGAGAGTAACTACTCAGTCTTTTTAATGTAGGTTGGTGCGGCTACACGCACAACCATCAACAGTTAAAGTCATTTAAAGTTGTTTAGAGCAAAAGTCAGGAGGCGTTGAATCCTGTTAGGATTACAGAAACAGACATATATAGCATTTCCAATTAGCCTGTATTACTACATCATCTGAGAGCGACTAATATTTGGCCGTTCCAAAATATCATGTCAAAAAGACTGAGTAGTTACAGTATTGTCGAAAAGCAATATGAGGACACCTTGTCTGAAGACAAGGCATGAAACAGCTCATTTGCTGAACAAACAACCATTAAAACAAAAAGAAATAGCGGTTCTCCAGCATCTTCTTTCTAAAGATTTTCAAGGTTGAACTCAGATAGTTCCTGACCGTTTGTGAGGATAAATTCAAAGATTTTGCAATCTCCCGAATAGGCATATTCTGCTCTCTGCTCATCTCATAAATCTGACAGGCACGCCTCGACAAAAGTCTTTTGGTCCGCTGTAAGCGGTCAACAAATTCCTGATAATTAACCTGTTCGTCGGGTGTAGGCCATGAAGAAACCTTATTACATGCTTGCCGATAATCGTCGAAATTGATCTTTACAATCTGCTTTCTGAACCCATCAATGATTAAATTCCGGGCTATCGTAAACAGCAACGCGTGCACATTGCCATAACAATCCAGCTGACCGCGCGTGTCCCACAACTTCAAGAACGTCTCCTGCACGATATCTTCTGCAAGCATCGTGTTCTTCGTCTGCGCCAAAGCAAAACTGTATATCTTGTTTGAGTAATTCATATACAGTTCAGAGAAGGCTTCATGTGAGCCTTCTTTCAATTGCGCTATACATTCAGCATGATTGTCGTTCATAGATATGGGAACTTTAAAATCTTGTTGCTTATCCGCGCCTTACTCCTTTTTTCAGATAGGTTAACCATTGACTGCAGCTTTGTCTGAAGGTGGATTCAAATAGCAAGTGCAAATTTACGAAATGTTTCTATAAAGACACTCTAATGGTGTTGTAAATTCTAATTTTTCTCTCGGTCTACTGTTTATCTTCATCATTGTCATCTTTATTTTCTGCTCGTTTACATCGTAATCGCATTGCCTTTACGGCGTAATCGCGTTGCCTTTACGGTGCAGACGCGTTGCCTTTACGGCGTAATCGCATTGCCTTTACGGCGTAAAGGGAGGACAAAAAAGCGGCATCGCTTGGATGCCGCTTCTTGATGGATGGTGGATTGTTGTTCAGCGGCGCTTTGCAGAGGCCGCGGAGGGATCCATGGAGACGAAGTATCCGCCGTTGAGCTCTGTGGTGCCATTATAGGTGGTCTTCTGTCCCACCACGGTGATGACGGACCCCACGGCGATGTTGTTTGCCTTCATGAAGTCCTGTCGGTCGGCTCCCTTGGGTGCTCCATAGCCGTAGAGGCCATAGACATACACTTTGCTGGTGCCGTCGGAGAGGTAGAGATTCCCGTACTTGTCGCTCTTCACTTCCTCCACGCGGCCTTTGAGGAGCACCATGGTGCCGTCGGCCTGGCTGTCGAACTCGGTGAGACGGATGGCCTTCACGCTTTCGAGCTTCTCCACGGCGGGTGAGCCAATCTGCGCGTTGCCCTTGTAGGAGCTGCGCGTACCGGTCACGGTCACGATGTCACCCACCTTTGCATCCTTGGGCAGACCTGTGGGCTTGTAAGCCTCTACGCTGCCTGTGAGGTCGGTGTAGTCCTGTATCCAGAAGTTGCCTTTGCTGTCAACCTTTGAGATGATGCCGGTGATGCGATACTGGCTCTTGCCTTCCTCGGCGGCCTCGAACGAGGCGAGGGTAGCCTCCTGGATGGAGCCTTCCTGCAACACGGTGGCTGAAACGGACGACTTGCCCGATGTGAAGGTAACGTTGGCCGAGCGTGCGCCGGCTGTATTGGACTGGCAGTGGAAGGTGACGACAGCCGTGTCGGCGGGGTTCTTCTGCGTCTTTGAAGCGACACCGGCCTTGGTCTTGATGCTCGTCACGCCAAGCCACGACTGCGCGTCCTCCGGAATGACGGGCGCAACGTTCTTGCCCTTGAACGACACTCTCACCACGAAGTCACCGCCCTCTTTGGCCGCAGGAGTCTTCTGGACATCCTCCACCTTGATGAGTGACTTCTCGATCTTGATGACCGTCACGTTGACCAGCTCCACGGTGCTGCCGTAGGTGGTCTTGGGTCCTTCTATTGTCACCTGGTCACCATTCTCAATGCCGAGGCTGGCGAAGTTCTTTTCGGCGCCGTTCTTGTCGAGTGTGCCGTAGATATAGACTTTTCCTGTGCCGTCATTGAGATACCAGTTGCCGTAGGTTGTATTGGAGATGTCCTCCACCACGCCTGTAGCCCGGAAGGTCTTACCGTCGGGGCCTGCAATGATCTGTGCGCAGGTAGCGTTCTCGGCGGTCTTGTCGCCCTGCTGCACCTGCAGATACTGGCGCTCATTGCCGGCCACAATCTCGAGCTGTGCGTCGCGGCCGCCGCTGGTGGCGTCGGCATGGAGCGTGATTTTCGTCTCGCCGGCAGCACCGTTCTCCGTGGAGACTTTCAGCCAGGTGGGTGTAGCCTCCTTGCGGGTCTCCTTGATAGCCTTCCCGTTCTCGTCTTTCTTGTCGGTGGTATAGACATTGGCGAAGACCTTGTCGAATGCCCACTCGCTTGAAGACTTGACGGTCACTGTGACATCGCCGCCCGTAGCGGGGATAGCCACAAACGTCTTGTCGAGCTCAATGTTGCCGAGTGTGCCGAGCGTCTTGTCATCGTCGCACGATGCCATGGCCAGTACACCAAGCACAACAGCAAATATATGTTTGAGTTTCATGCTTATATAATATTATGTGTGGAATTAGTTGAAGAAATACTTAAGGCCGATAGAGGCGTACCAGCACTGGCTAATGGCGAAGTTTGGCAGCCATGTCTGCACGCCGCTCTGTACGGCAGCAGGAGTGGTGAACACAGGGTAGCCCTCGGCATCGGTGTGGTCGTAGCGCAGGATGCGGCCCTCGTTGAGCGTGGAGTTCATGACTTTCATCACGCCCCACTTGGAGTTGAAGAAGTTGAGTACGTTCTTCATGTCGAAGCTCAGTTGCAGCTTGTGCTTGATGTTGCCGGTGTTGACCTTGAAGTCGTGCTTATAGCTGAAGTCCACACGGTGCACCCATGGGTTGTAGACGCTGTATGGCTCGGCATACTCGCCCTGATGGTTTTTCAGGTAATCGTTGCTGTGCACATAGTCCATGAAGCGGTTCATGTCGCTCTCTGTGGCAAAGCGGAAGTCGCCCTGACCGACGCCGACCTGTCCGTCTTTCGGAATGTAGAGTGCGTCGTAGCTGTAGCCGTCGCCGTTCATGTCGTTGGCCATCATGTAGGAATAGTTGTAACCACCGTGGAAAGCCTCATAGAAGAAGGAGTAGTGGTTGCCGCTTCTGTCGTGCAGTGTCAGTCCGGCAGAGAAACGGTCGGGAGTGACATACTGCGAGTTGTGCAGCTTGATGTTGTTGGGTCCGAACACTGTTGGCACATAGGTGAAGGCGGACTCGGCGTTGGAGCCTGGCATGCCCGTCACCTCTTTGTTGACGGTGTGGTTGTAGCTGGCAGTCAGCTCCATCCAGTCAACGGGCTTGAGAGTTGTGGATGCCACGAATGACCACCCATAGCCACGGCTGGTGTTAGAGAGCACGAAAGCCTTGGTACGGCCGCCGCGGAAGCCAGAGGGGAAGATAGGACGGTTATCGGCGCCGTTCCAGCGCGAGAAGCCTTCGACAGGCAAGATGGCCCAGTCGGAGATGGTAGCAGCGTTGATAGTCTTGTTGAACATGCCCTCAACGGTCACGGTCCATGGGAAGTTTACGGGGATGGAGTAGTCGACAGCGATGGAGCTCTTCCACACTTGCGGCATCTTGAAGTTGCGGTCCACGGCAGCGATAGAGCTGGGACGTGTGCCGTTCTCAGGTGAGATGGTCTGGGGATAGCCCAGCGAAGCGAGCTTCTCCTGTAGTGCTTTGATCGTGGCGTTGCCGTTGGCGTCGGTCACGAGACCGCCGGCAAACTGGTTCATGTCAATGTGTTTCTTGCCCTTCTCATCGGTTGTGTACGGACCGGTGTAGTAGGCAGGAGCCGTGCCGGTGGCATTGAGTGCGGCGTTGAACTGCACCATACCCGAGTTGGATGGCATGTTAGTGAAGAACACTAAAGGCAGGCGACCGGAGAAGATACCGGTGCCGCCGCGCACGATGAAGCTCTTGTCGCCGAAGGCATCCCAGTGGAAGCCCACGCGCGGAGAGAAGCGGAGGTTGGCTTTCGGCCACAGACCGGTGTCGATATGGCGGCCGTCATAGTCGAGGGCTTTGATGGCATTGTTGGTCATCAAGTCGCTGTTCTGGTAGGCTAAGAGGTCGAAACGGATGCCGTAGGTGAGTTTCAGGCGGTTGGTAGCCTGCCACTCATCCTGTGCGTAGAGACCGTAGTTGTTGCTGTTGATGCGTGCGGCGGGTGATGTCTCGCCGTTGTAGCCGTAGGTCAGGGCCACAATCTCGGGGGTGCGTCCGTTGATGAAATCGTCGACGGAAGCGTAGCGATAGTATCCCGTACCGTTGCGCATATACTGGTTGTCAGCTAACTGATGCTCGTACATTGCGCCAAAGATGAACTTGTGATTTCCTAAATACCAGGAGAGGTCATCCTTCACATTGAACACCTTATTGTGTACGGCGTTGTTGTAGGTGAAGAGCTCATAGCCGAGTGCCATGTACTGCACGTTCTGACCGGTTCCGTCCTGAATGTCGATGAAGGGGAACTCGGAGGAGTTGGTGCCGCGCACGTCATTGAGGATGGAGTAGGTGGTGAGGAACTGGTTGCTCAGGTTGTTGGAGAAACGGCTGTTGAGGTCGAGAGAGAAAGTGTGCACCTTGTTGTTCATGGAGTACATCGAGTTGGCAAACGTCATGCTGTAGAGAGAGGTGCGTGAGTAAGGCGAGCGTGTGCCGCCGTCCATGGACGAGGCGTTGGGCGCCAGCCAGTTGGTGTTGTTCGTATAGTTGTAACGGAGGTCGAGGTGGTGCTGGTTGTTGATGTTCCAGGTGATCTTTGCCAGCAATTTCGCGTTGCTCTTGTCAGCGGGGAAGGAGGTGAAGCTTCCGGTGTTGTAGTGGTATTTGTCGGCTGCGAACTGCTGCACGCGCTCCATGTCGGCTACAGAGGCATAGGAGAGATACTGTGTCTCGTCGCCTACACCGTTCTCTGAGGCGCGCCAGCGGTTGGCAACAGAGGGGGTGCTGATGTATTCGCCCTGCAGGAAGAAGAAGAGCTTATCCTTGATGATGGGTCCACCGAAGGTGCCGCCGTAGGTTGTGGAGCGGTCTTTCTCGCTTGCTCCCGGTATTGCCTGGCTGTAGATGGTGCTGCCGCGCATCTGTTCGTTGCGGTGATAGACGTAGGCTGTGCCCTGGAAGGTGTTGGTGCCGCTCTTGGTGATGGCATTGATGCCGCCGCCGAGGAAGTTGGTCTGACGCACGTCGTAGGGTGAAACCACGACCTGAAGTTCCTGAATAGCATCGATAGAGATGGGGTTGCCGCCACCTGGTAGCGCATCGCTCAGGCCGAAGTTGTTGTTGAAGTTGGCGCCGTCAACGGTGAAGTTGGCTGTGCGCCCGTCAGTACCGCCGAAGCTCATGCCGTTGCCGCCGTAGGGAGAAAGGCGTGTGATGTCGGTGATGGAGCGCGACACGGTAGGCATGTTGACAATCTGCTGGTTGTCGATGTTGGTCGAAGCTCCGGTCTTCTCGGTGGTGAACTTGGTGGCTTTGGCACTGACCACCACCTCGCCGAGCTGCTGGGCGTCCTCGTTCATGGAGACATTCAGGCTGTAGGTCTGTCCAAGTGGCAGTTTCACGTCGTGGTAGTCTTTGGCCTGGTACCCGATGTAGCTGACCTTCACCGTGTAGGGTCCGCCGGGGCGCATGCCGTTGATGGTGTACATTCCTTTGGCATTGGTCACGGCCTGGTACTTGGTACCTGAGGGCACATGAATGGCCTCGATTGTAGCTCCGATGACATCTTCGCCGTCGGCTGTCACTCTACCACTTAAACCAGAGGTGGTGATCTGCGCCATCATCGCCGTTGTGAGACACAACAGCAGTGTGATCAGAAATAGCAGTCTTTTCTGCATAGGATTGATATTAATTAAAACTAAATAATGTGGGACTGGTCCCCTCTTCTCTTAAATACGTTGCAAAATTACTTTATTTATTCCATACTAATGTGTAGAAACGTGAAATACTTTTTGCAATTATGTTAAAAAACCATTCGGCTCTGTGTGGTGTAAAGTGCGCAACACAGAGCCGACTCACATGGTAATGTTACAGGGATAGCCATCCACACCATCCATACGCAAATATCAGGTGATAGCGAGTCACCCATGCCGTTTCATTCAGATAGTCTCTATGACTTTTTCCAATAGACATCATATCCTCCATCCTTTGTCTTGGTCAGATGTATGTCTATTGTGTTGGCTCCTTTGCACTTATTCTCAATGTTTCTTGCTACGTTTACAGCTTCATAGGCATTGCGGGCATGACCTGCATAATGCCATTTTACATTTGTTGAGCGAGTATTGGTGAAAGATTTGGAATCGGCCACGCGATGGAACTCCAGCGCAATGTCTTGCGTGCTGACATTGTAGGTTATGTCAATTGCGGGAGACTGGAGGCTCTTATCTGTTACTAACGAGACGATTATACTATCCAAGGGCGTGTCTTGCTTTTGCAACACAGTATTGGATTTTTCATCTATTATCGTGGCGCCATCTTTATCGTTTGAGCAACTTGCCAGAGAGATGGAGCAGAAGAGAAGGAATATGATTCCTGAAAGAAAAGTCAGCTTTTTCATTTTGGTTTGCTTTATGTTGAGAATATATTTGATATTCTCAAGCTTATTGACGCCAGCGTAAAATAATTTGAAAAAGATGCGCTAAACAAAGGGACTTTGCTACGTGACGCTATAGAAGCAAAAGTCTTTTAGTCGTTTTTTAGGTACTGTTCATCATGCGGTTCGATATTTTGTTTTAGGAATCGCGAAAACTTGCGATGGGTTTTATCCTTGTTGCGGCAAATATAGGTAATTTTTCCATGCACCGATCCTTTTTCAATAATGTTTTAATTATGTTTAACGTTTGCTATACCTAAGTTTCTTGCCGATTTTGACGTGTTGCCATTACAGCGTAGAGGCGTTGCCATTACGGTGTAGAGGCATTGCCATTACGGTGTAGAGGCGTTGCCATTACGGCGTAGAGGCGTTGCCATTACGGTGTAGAGGCCTGACCATCATTTCTGTGGAAAATTCTTGTGAAACTATTGGCGCAATATCATGGCTTTTTCGTAACTTTGCACGAAATACTGACACACTCAAATGAGCAGACAGAAAACGAACCTCATGCTGAACGACGCGATATGCCGTCTTGCTGCCCCCGAATCCCTGCAGGGCCTGTTTCATGAGCATGAGGAAGGTTATCCTCTCCCTTCAAGCGAGAGTCTTGAGGAAATCATACAGCTGGCCCGCGCCATTCTCTTCCCCGGCTACTTCGGGCAGTCGCAGGTCAACATCCATACCATTAAATACCAGATCGGCGTCAATGTCGAGCGCATGTACCATCTGTTGTGTGACCAGGTGCTCGCTGGGCTGTGTTTCAGCCACTGTGTAGGCTGTGAGGACGACCGCGTGAGCGTGGCCGACAGTGAGCTTACCATGCGGGCCCATGACATTGCCCGTGAGCTCATCAGCCGGTTACCGGAGATACGGCGCGTGCTCGCCACCGATGTCGTGGCCGCCTACAACGGCGACCCCGCCGCCCACAGCCATGCGGAGATCATCTCCTGCTATCCCGTCATCAAGTGCCTCGCCAACTACCGCGTGGCCCATGAGCTGTTTGTCATGGACGTGCCACTGATTCCGCGGCTCATGACGGAGCTGGCCCACTCGGAGACCGGCATCGACATCAACCCCGGAGCAGTCATTGGCGAGTACTTCACCATTGATCACGGCACGGGTGTCGTGATCGGCGAGACCTGCCGTATCGGCCGTAATGTGAAGCTCTATCAGGGCGTGACGCTCGGCGCCAAAAGCTTTCCGCTCGACAAGAAAGGCAATCCCATCAAGGGCATCCCACGGCATCCCATTATCGGCGACAATGTCGTCATCTATGCCAACGCCACCGTTCTGGGCCGTGTCACGATAGGCGCGGGATCCGTCATCGGCGCCAACGTGTGGGTCACCAACGACATGAAGCCCGGCTCAAAGAAGTATAAACAACAGAAAAATGATATTTTTGATTTAGAATTCAATAATGGAACAGGAATTTGAACTCATCGCCAAGACGTTCATGGGACTTGAGAACGTCTTGGCACAGGAGCTCACGCAGCTTGGTGCAGACAATGTGCAGACAGGCCGGCGGATGGTATCGTTCACCGGCAACAAGGAGATGATGTATCGTGCCAACTTCCAGTTGCACACCGCCATCCGTATCCTCAAGCCCATCAGGCATTTCAAAGCCCGCTCGGCGGAGGAGGTATATGATAATGTGAAAACCATCGACTGGAGCCGCTATATCCAGCCTGGCAAGACGTTTGCCGTGGACTCCGTGGTCTACTCCGACGAGTTTCGCAACTCTCACTTTGTAGCCTACAAGGTCAAGGACGCCATTGTCGACCAGTTTCGCGAGAAGACTGGCACGCGCCCTAATATCTCCGTGTCTAACCCCGACATCCGTTTGCACATCCATATCGCCGGCGACGACGGCACCATAGCCCTTGATTCCAGTGGCGAGTCGCTGCACCGGCGCGGCTATCGTCAGGAGAGCGTAGAGGCTCCGCTGAACGAAGTGCTCGCCGCGGGAATGATTCTCATGACCGGCTGGCATGGTGAATGCGACCTTATCGACCCTATGGACGGTTCGGGCACCATTGCCATCGAGGCGGCTCTCATCGCCAGAAACATCTCGCCAGGGGTCTTCCGCAATGGCTTTGCCTTTGAGAAGTGGCCCGACTTCGACCAGGATCTCTTCGAGACCATCTATAACGACGACTCCGCAGAGCGGCCTTTCGAACATCATATCTATGCCTACGACGTGGACATGAAAGCCGTCAACACCGCGCGCATGAACGTCAAGGCCGCCGGACTCTCGCAGGATGTGAGCGTGGAACAGCAAGACTTCAAGGACTTCAAGAAGCCTGCGGAGAAGAGCATCATGATCATGAACCCGCCCTATGGAGAGCGCATCACCACCTCCAACCTGCTTGGCACCTACCACATGATCGGCGAGAAGCTCAAGCGTGAGTTCAGCGGCAACGAGGCCTGGGTGCTGTCCTACCGCGAGGAGTGCTTTGAGCAGATCGGGCTCAAGCCTTCTATCAAGATCCCGTTGTATAACGGCTCGCTCGAATGTGAGTTTCGCAAGTATGCGCTGTTCGATGGAAGAATGGCCGATTTCCGTCATGAAGGCGGCATCGTGAAGACCGAGGAGGAGAAGCGCGAGATGGCGCAGAAGCACCGGTTCAAGAAGAACCGCGAGTTCAAGGAGCATCTCGATGGCAACGATTTCTATTCGCTTAAGAAGGAGGCTCAGGCCAATGAGGACGGCGATATCCGCACGTTCAAGTTCCATTCCTTTGACGATCGCCGGAAGCCCGCGCGCCAAAGGTCCAACGATGACCGCCGTAACGCGCCGCGTGACCATAAGGGCCACGGCCGCCGTGACGACTTCCGCCGTGAACGTCGTGGTGCAGGACGCAAGCCCGACCGGCGCAAGCCGAGATTCGACGAGGACGAATAACAAAGCCCGTTATGACGGAGAAGTGAAGGGGCTGCGACAGTGACCGCCCGCATCCACAGACTATTTCTATTCCCATTTTACCATGCTGAAAAGGATTTTTGTTTTTATGTTGTCGGCAATGTCAGTCTTCTGCTCCGGCGCCCAGGAGCGTGAGCCGAAGCTGTTCACGTTGGAGGACTTGAACTTCGGCGGTGTCAACTATCACAATTTTGTGCCTGAGAACCGCTGGGCCACGTGGTGGGGCGACGAGTTAGTGCGTCTCGACGCCGAGTATTGCAGCCTGGTGAACAAGAGCACAGGCAAGGAAAAGACGCTGCTTACGGCTCAGGCGCTGAAGAAAGCCGGCCTCAACGTCCACTCGTTCTATTCGGCACAGTTCCCCGAAGCCGGTAAGCCCATCGTCATTCTGCGGTCGGGCAATCAGAGCGTTGCCTACAACTGGAAGACGCGCCGCGTGCTTTGGGCAGTCAATATGGAGCAGGGCACGCAGGCCTCTGACTTCTGCTACGCCTCGCGTTCGCTGGCTTATGTCAAGGACTGGCAGCTCTATGTGGCCCAGCCTGCGGCAGGCAGTGGCGCCGAACCCGTGAGTGCGGTGAGGAAGCTGACGACGGACGGATCGCGCGAGATCGTCTACGGACAGAGTGTTCACCGTGACGAATTCGGTATCACGGGGGGGCTTTTCTGGAGCCCCGACGGCCGGAGGCTCGCCTTCTACCGCATGGATCAGTCGATGGTGACGGACTATCCGCAAGTCGACATCCCTGATCCCGACGTGACACCACCGTCGGGATCGCGCATCGCAAAAGCCGCGCCCGACAAGTATCCCATGGCCGGCGAGACCAGTCACAAGGTGACTTTGGGAGTCTATGACCTTGCCACGCAGAAGCTCGTCTACCTTAAGGCCGGCGATCCCACCAACCGTTACTTCACCAACGTGGCGTGGAGCCCCGACTCGAAGACTATTTACATGTTTGAGCTCAACCGCGATCAGAACGACTGCCGCCTTGTGAGCTACGACGCTACCACGGGCGACAAGCTCCGGGAACTCTATCGTGAGACCGACGACAAATATGTGGAGCCCCTTCATCCCATCGCCTTCCTGCCTTGGGATCATCAGAAATTCATCCTCCAGAGCCAGAAAGACGGATACAATCACCTCTATCTCTTCGACACTTCCGGCCGTGAACTCAAGCAGATCACAAGCGGTAAATGGGTCGTGGAGAACTTCCTCGGCTTCGATGCCAAGCACAAAGCCCTGGTCTATGAGAGCAATGAGCTGAGCCCGATTCAGAAGAATATCTGGGTCGTCAGCTTGGCTACGGGCAAGCGTGCCCTCATGGACGAGGGCGGTGAAGGCTGGCACAACGGCTCCGTGAGTGAGAGCGGACAGTACATTGTCGACAATTATTCCACGCCAACCACGCCGCGCAACATCGCCATTGTCAACACAGACAATGGCCGTCGCACGCGTTGGCTCACTGCCGCTGACCCCTGGAAGGGCTATGATGTGCCTGAGTACCGCTGCGGAACCATCAAGGCAGCCGACGGCACGACGGACCTCTACTACCGCATGGTCATGCCTGTGGGCTTCGATCCGAACAAGAAATATCCCACCATTATCTATGTCTATGGCGGGCCGCACGCCCACAATGTCGACGCACGCTGGCACTATAGCTCGCGTGGCTGGGAGACTTACATGGCCCAGCACGGTTATCTGCTCTTCATTCTCGACAACCGCGGGTCGGAAAACCGTGGCAAAGCCTTTGAGCAAGTGACGTTCCGCCACCTCGGTGACCATGAAGTGGAGGACCAGATGAAGGGTGTTGACTTCCTCAAGTCGCTGTCCTACGTGGACAGTACGCGCCTTGGCGTGCATGGATGGAGCTTCGGAGGCTTCATGACCATTAACATGATGACAACCCATCCCGGCGTCTTCAAGTGCGGTGTAGCGGGTGGACCCGTCATCGACTGGAAGTGGTACGAGGTGATGTACGGTGAAAGGTATATGGATACTCCCCAGACAAATCCTGAAGGATATGCGCATTCGTCGCTCCTGCCCAAAGCAAAGAACCTCAAGGACAGGCTTGAGATCATCATTGGAGGCAACGATCCCACAGTGGTGCCGCAGCATGCGCTCTCCTTCCTGAAGGAATGTATCAAGTATGGCACCCAACCCGACTTCTTTGTCTACCCTGGTGAACCGCACAATATGCGGGGACACCAGAGTGAGCACCTGCATGAGCGCATCTCAAGATACTTCTTTGACTTCCTGAAATAGTAATTCTCTTATTGAGACAAAACAGATATTTTCTAAGATCAGACCGGTTATGAAAATCCTTCTTTTAGGCAGCGGCGGGCGTGAGCACGCTTTAGCATGGAAAATCGCGCAGAGCCCGAAGTGCGGTAAACTCTTTATCGCCCCCGGCAACGCGGGTACAGCGGCTGTGGGAGAGAATGTCTCTCTCGGCGTCGACGATTTCGAGGCGCAGAAAGACTTTGTGGTCAGCCATGACGTCGACATGGTGGTCGTGGGCCCTGAAGACCCGTTGGTGAAAGGTGTCTACGATGCGTTCAAGGCCGACGCACGCACCAAAGGCGTGCCTGTCATGGGTCCATCGAAAGCCGGCGCACAGTTGGAGGGCAGCAAGGACTTCGCCAAGGGCTTCATGAAACGCCACCATATCCCTACGGCAGCCTACGAGACGTTTGACGGCACCACCGTGGAGGAGGGCTGCCGATTCTTAGAGACGCTCAAGGCTCCCTACGTGCTCAAGGCCGACGGACTGGCCGCAGGCAAAGGCGTGCTGATTGTTCCGACCCTGGAGGAGGCAAAGAAGGAGCTGCGTGAGATGCTCGGCGGCATGTTCGGCGTTGCCTCGGCCAAAGTCGTCATCGAGGAGTTTCTCTCGGGTATAGAGTGCTCAGTGTTTGTCCTGACGGACGGCAAGCACTATCAGATCTTGCCTGAGGCCAAGGACTACAAGCGCATCGGTGAGCACGACACGGGTCTCAACACCGGCGGTATGGGCAGCGTGTCGCCCGTGCCTTTTGCTACAAAGGAGTGGATGAAGAAGGTGGAGGACCGCATCATCCGGCCTACTGTTGAAGGACTGGCAGCGGAAGGGCTCGACTACAAGGGCTTCATCTTCTTCGGTCTCATCAATGTCGGCGGCGATCCCATGGTCATCGAGTACAACTGCCGCATGGGCGACCCGGAGACAGAGACCGTCATGCCACGCCTGAAGAGCGACATCGTCGACCTCTTCGAGGGAGTGGTCCACGGTGATCTCGACCGTCGCAAGGTGGTCTTTGACGAAAGGGAAGCCGTCTGCGTCATGCTCGTCTCGGGTGGCTACCCCCAGGGCTACAGGAAAGGCTTTCCCATCAGGAATATAGATAAGGTAGGTCCCGAAAGCATTGTCTTCCATTCGGGCACTGCCATCAGGGACGGGCAGGTGGTCACCAATGGCGGCCGCGTCATCTGTGTCACCTCGTATGGCAAGGACAAGGCTGAGGCCCTGCGAAAAAGCATGCTCGGAGCAGAGACTATCGACTTTGAGGGCAAATATTACCGCAGGGACATTGGTCAGGACCTTTAATCAAGAGAACAGGAACAGAGCGTGAAGCGACTTCAAAACCGTATCGCAACATCCCGTAAATCACTGCCGGTGACGGTGGTTTACAGTTTATTGGTCAGCCTTGCAGCCGGACTGGCCACGGAAAGTATGTGGCTGAATTTTGCCTTGCTGCTGGCCTCCACCGTGATGATGGCTGAGCTGAACAACAGCAATGCCCTCATCCGCATCTATTCGCGCATGGTGTCGTGCTCGTTTCTCGTCATGACCTCGATGTCGCTGTTTCTCTTCCGCACCACCGCCGTGGCAGTGGTGCAGATCACCTTTATCACGTTTCTGCTCTTTCTTCTCCGTACTTATCAGGATCCGGATGCCTCAGGACAGACATTCTATGCTTTCTGCGCCTTGGGAATCAGCAGCGTGGTGTTTCCCCACGTGCTGCTTTTCTTGCCGGCACTGTGGGTCTTGATGGCGGTTTACGTGCAGAGTTTCAGTCCCCGCACCTTCTTTTCGTCCATCTTAGGCATCCTTGCTCCCTATTGGTTTGTGACGGCGTGGCTCATCTATTCAGGTCAGACGGCGTGGCTGGGCGCTCATTTCCAGAGCGTGCTGCAGTTTGATAAGCCGTTCTCCACTGCCGGAGTAGGGCTTCATGAGTGGCTCACGTTTGGCTTCGTATTTCTTTGTGCGCTCATCGGCGGCACGTATTTCCTGATTTTCAGTTATCAGGACCGCATCCGTGTCCGGATGATCTATGAGCTCTTCATCGTGCTCGACAGCCTGACCATGTTCTTCGCACTCATCCAGCCGCAGCATTTCGACGGTCTGCTCGGCATGGCCATCGTGCTCACCGCACCGCTCATCGGCCACTGGATCGCGCTCACCAACTCACGGCTGAGCAACATCGTCTCGATAGCACTCTTCTTCATCGCTCTTGCCTTGACCGCGTTCAACCTCTTGGGAACCTGACGCGGGGCGTTCAGGATTACTCGACTTTTTACTATGTCACAGGCTCTTACCGACTTCCTTCTCGATTATGGCTACTGGGGAATGCTGCTTGCCGCGTTTTTAGCTGGCAGTGTGTTTCCTTTCTCCAGCGAAGCTGTCATGCTGGGTCTCTTGGCTGCAGGGCTGAAGCCTGAGCCGCTTATCGTCTACGGCACTGTCGGCAACGTCCTCGGTTCATTGTTCAACTACGGAGTGGGCAGGCTGGGCAGGCTGGACTGGATAGAGCGGTACCTGCATGTCAAGAAAGCGAATCTCGATAAGGCCCAGCGCTTTATGGCCGGCCATGGCGCCTGGATAGGCTTCTTCGCCTTTCTGCCGTTGATAGGCTCGGCCATTACGGTGTGTCTGGGCCTGATGCGTGCCAACATCGTCATCACGACGGTCAGCATCACTATCGGCAAGCTGTTGCGTTACATCGTGCTCGTGTATGGCGCCGGATTGCTGGCCTCATGAGATGATAAGATGTGGGCGGCCACAGGGGCCGCCCCTGCACCAAACACCCGTGCACGCCGTCATCGCATCACGTGTACGTCGTCATCGCATCGCGTGTACGTCGTCATCGCATTGCGTGTACGCCGTAATCGCATTGCCTGTACGCCGTAATCGCATTGCCTTTACGGTGTAGAGGCAATGCGATTACGGTGTAGACGCGTTGGTCTTGTTTATGGCAACTTAGGCTCGATGGGAAAGACGTAGAACTGCCAGGCCAAACTTCGAACGCCAGTTATA
This sequence comes from Hallella multisaccharivorax DSM 17128, assembly GCF_000218235.1. Lineage (GTDB taxonomy): Bacteria > Bacteroidota > Bacteroidia > Bacteroidales > Bacteroidaceae > Prevotella > Prevotella multisaccharivorax. Next base: position 2,770,462 of record NZ_GL945017.1, read on the forward strand.
GAAACTTTTTGGGGCTATAACCATTCTCTTTTGCATATTCTTCAGCATGAAACTCAGAGTCGTTGCCATGAGGTCTCTTGTGATACATTTTGAGAACAGATTATCATCTATCCACTCTACATGGTTTCGCTTACCAAGCTCGTGAAACATATAATAAAGTGTTCCCGACCAATGATGAATGTGTCTTTAGGATTTAAGGATGAAAGAAATGCTATATTCATTTTACTATTTTAATTTTGTTCCATATGTGGAATCTTTTCATGAAAGAATCTATTAAATATACTTTGGTTAGTTATCCGTATTCTAACCTTCGACTGAATATTCCAAATAATTATATTTTTAAACTCTTTTGGAGTGTCAAATATCATTGTTATTGCATAGGTTCCATTGTTAGGATTTGCGAATTTTGCTATATTTTTCACTTTTCCTTGCAAAGTTGCACCTTCAATATTAGTTTCTATTGTCATACCTGTTTTGATTTCTTTCCTTAATTTATTAGAAACATATGATTTCGCCAAAAGTGTTTTTTGAATGGAATCAGCCAATACGAAAAGGATAGTGTTCTTTTCAACAATGTCTTTTTTGTTGAATACATTACAAGGATAGATGATGCCCCTTGACGGTGATATGATATAGAACGTATCATTTTTGTCTTCATTAATTGTTAATAATGCAGCTAAAGTGTCATCCTTATATACATGACTTGAATCCATCTTAATTTTTATTATACGTCCAGCAAACGCAGTTTTAATGTTAGTGATATTATTTACATTTTTTATCACAACCGGGACCGTTTTTATTTCAGGATATTTTATAAGAATACTTAGTATAACTATAATTAAGACAAATCCTAATATTATAGAAATGCCAATGCGCAATATGGTCGGAGGAATTTTTCCCATTAACTCCTGTACCTCTTCACTGCGTAACTCTATATTTGGAATATCATGTTTTGATTCTTTCATTTTCCTAATTCCAGTTGATTCTTAACCAATGTATAATAATAACCTTTCCTTTTGACAAGTTCCTCATGTGTACCTATCTCTACGATATGTCCGTGCCTCATGACAACAATTTGATCTGCATCTTTGACTGTACTTAATCGATGGGCAGCTATAACAACGGTTTTGCCTTTATAGAATTCATTCAGATTATCCATTATTATATGCTCATTGGTTGAATCCAATGAATTTGTTGCCTCGTCGAAAAAAATAAACTCTGGATTCTTATATATAGCTCGAGCTATCAATAGTCGCTGACGTTGTCCTTGACTCACCCCTGAACCTTCCATACCTATTTTTGTATTATAGCCCAATGGGAGTGCTGATATAAAATCATCCGCATTGGCCATAATTGCAGCGTGGTATAATGAATCTATATCAATATTATCGGTGTTAAGTGCTATATTATTAGCTATGGTATCTGAAAAGATAAAACTTTCCTGCATTACGCTTCCTGTTTTGCTTCTCCACAGATGTGGATTGATAGAGTTGAGGGAGATATTTCCTACCTTTATATTGCCTTTGTTGGGTAGATAGAATCCTTGTAAAAGTTTGATAAGTGTGGTTTTTCCACTGCCACTTTCTCCAACAATAGCTGTTACTTTGTGCTCTGGTATAATAAGGTTAATATCATCTAATGCAAGATTTCTTTCAGATCCGTCATAGCTGAACTGTAGGTGTTCTATGTATATACTTCTGTCTTTTGGAAGGACAGAGGTCTTATGAATAATGTCAATTTCCTCATCATCCTGAGAATGTATCTCATTTAAACGTTCTATGCTTATTTTTGCGTCTTGTAGTGCCTGCGCAAAGCTAATAAAATCTCCGATAGGGGCAGAGACCTGCCCGATAATGTAAGTTAGAGACATCATCATGCCTAATGACATCTGTCCCTCTAATACAGCACGTGCTGCGATGAATGATATAAGTATATTAGTCGATTGTGTAAAAAAGATTGTTCCTGCTTGCTGAATTTGCCCAATTGTTAAGCCTCGAACACTAATCTTGAACAAATTAACTTGTATATGTTCCCATTCCCATCTTTTCTGCTTTTCACAGTTGTTGAGCTTAATGTCCTGCATTCCTTGTATCAACTGAATAATTTTATTTTGTTCTGTTGATGCCTGGTTAAAACGTTTATAATCAAGTTCCCGTCTATATTTCATGAAATATAGAATCCAAAATAAATATAAGGTATTACCTATTAAAAATATCATCAAAATCTTTAAGTTATAATAGGCTAAAATACCTCCAAAAATGATGAAGTTTGCAAATGCAAAGATAATATTTAGAGAATTACCCATCAAAAAGCTTTTAATACGCCCATGATCTCCGATGCGTTGCATAATATCACCTGTTCGTTTGGTGTCAAAGAAATGCAGGGGCATATTCATCAATTTTATGAGAAAGTCAGAAATAAGTGAGATATCGATTCGTGAATTAATATGGAGAAGTATCCAATTGCGGAGAAACCCCACACTTAATTGTGCAAGAAACAATATGAGCTGAGCAATGAGTATTAGGGTTATCAGACTGAGATTCTGTTCTCCAATACCGAAATCTACCATTGCCTGAGTTAAAAAAGGGAAGACTAATTGTATCAGGCTGCCCACAAGCATTCCTATAAGCAATTGCAGAAACTGTCCTTTGAAAGGCAAGAAGTACTTTAAGAAGAAGGTCAAACTATGTTTTTTTGACTCAACTTCTTCCTTTCGGGTCCCAAATTCAACTCCGGGTTCAAGCAATAAGGCTGTTCCTTTTTCTATATTGTCAGATTTTGTGCTTAACCAGCATTTTAAGAACTTTTCTTTATCATAGCATAACCGTTGGGAAGCAGGATCTGAAATGTATATCTTATAGTTTCCTTTTCTATTCCTTTCAATTCTATAACAAACCACGAAGTGATTTTGATTCCAATGTAAAATGCAAGGCAGCAGTGCTTCGTTAGCAAGTTGATCGAAAGAAATTCTAACACCAATGGTGCGGAAACCAATAAATTCTGCAGCATCACTTATACCTAACATAGATACACCTGTACGTGAAATATAGCAATGCTGGCGTAACATCTCAGACGAGTACTCCTTGCCATAGTATTTTGCAACCATTTTGAGGCAAGTCGGACCACAATCGGCGACATCATGCTGAATATAATGAGGAAACTTTTTAAAATTCATGTTTATCTCACAATATGTTGAATACCAAAATAATAAATGAAGAAAATATCTTTGAATAAGTGATTTTTTATCTTTTAAATGCTTTGCTTCAAAGATGTCTTAATGTACTCATGAAGTTCTTTTTTATTCATACAGCAAATTTTGACGAATTCCTTTCTCAACTCAATTGCAGTTTTTTCATCAAAAAATCGAGAATTTTCATTTCTGGGGTGGTACAGATGATACGCATTTCCCTTAACTGTCCATTTTATAGGGTGTTTCATAATTTGAACTCGTCTTAATCGTTCTGCATCTTCCGGTCCCCAACCTATAAAGTGCTCATTCTCTCCACCCAGTGATAAGTATTTCTGACGGTTTACAAAAAATGCACCACCACAGAAGGTGCGATTTATTATTGGGTGTGATTCTTGGTGATTAATACAAGTGAAGTCTTCTGTCTTCAGAAATTTCTCCGTATCCTCAGGAGAGAGCATTATACATTCTTTATGGTATGGATAAGTAAGTGTATTACCCTTCATTATATTTTGAACAGCTTCCTCAATCTGTTCATACTTTGTTACTATATCTGCATCCCATATTGACACTACATCTGTGTTTGATTGTTCCAACAGAGTATTGATATAATGTGTACGATGAAAGATTGGGTTATGATCTTCTACAAATCGATAACTGATATTCTCTGTAAAGGAAGTTTTATCTATTCGGGATATTGTATCTGCTTCTATCAATGCGATTTTAGCATCTATATGAGCCAACCAATGAAGTACAAAGGATAGATTCCTTTGTCGTTCAGGGCAATCTATGCGGAAGGGTATTATGAAAGTACAATTTTTTAATCCATTCATGATCTATAATTGTAAGTTGTATATCTTTAACATGGTCTGTAGAATATCTATCTCATCAAGGCTTTTGGCAATCTTATCATCAAGGCTTATCCCAAATGAAAGCACTTGAGTATAAATTTTGTATACTTTCGTTGGATAGAATCCAGCAGTTTTAAGTTCGTTCAATAGCCAATTTAAAGGAATTTCCTCAAAGCGAGTTGAAATTGCTTCTTTCCCTAATGAATTTACTACATCAAACAGCCAATCAATGTAGTAGATTAAGTACTCCTGCAATTGCCACCTCCTTGCTGCATCCTCACTGTTCTTTAACGTTTTTATTCTCCACCAAAGGTAGCATCCAATTCCAGTTAACCCTATATTATCTAAATCAAGAACAGGCTGGCAATTAATTAGCCGAATAGCCTCATTATCCAGGTAAGGGATGAAGTCTTGTGAAAGAAAGTTCCTTATTCTTCTTTTATGGTTTAAAAGATTGACCATAGCATCTTTCATGCAATTGAATGTATATCTCTTTCTATATAGTTGATATAGTTGATGTGAACATTGTTTTCTTAATACGCTGTTGGATAGGATTAACTCCATCTTTTCTGCTAGTTGATAAGTAAACTTATTTGGCTGGAAGTTCTCCTCATCAATATGTACTAAGCAATCAGGAGTAAAGTCCATCATCTCCTCAAGTCCTGTAGAATCAGTTGCTATAAATGGCAAGCCATGAGCCATCATTTCAATAGCTGAATAGCTACATTGCTCATTGAATGAAGGCAACACTCCGATAGTGGCACAATTATAAAATTTTTCCACATCTTTCTTTGCTATCTTCCCTGTAAATGTAACTTTATCCCATACACCATCACACAGAGCCAAATATCGGCTAAAATCGCCATCACCAACTAATGTCAACTTAGCCTTAACACCATGAGTCAAGAGTATTTTGAAGGCTTTAATGAGGTATTCTACTCCTTTTACTTCGTCTAACCGACCTACGAATAAAATGTCCTTTGTAGTACATTCAGTATACCCATTATAAGGCACTATAGATGGACTTTCTTTAATTCCATTATATACAAGATGAATTTTCCCATTACTTATCTTGTAATCTGTCAATATCAAATTATAAGTAAATTTTGAGAGAACAATGACCTTATCTGAAAGTGCGAGTAAGTGTTTACAATCTTCATATTCGCTACGAACAATTTGTTCTGTTTCATTTTCTGCAACTTTGTTAATAATTCTCCTAAAATGAGTGAGATTGCCATTCAGTATAAAGCACCATCTTAAATAATGTATTGTATAATACACACGGCAGTTTTTGTAATTAGCCTTTATCAAACTAATCAATTCAATATACTGGCAATAGTTGAAATGGAATATGACCTCCTCATCATCTTTTATATACAAACTTAGAATGTAAAGAATGTATCTATAGTATGCAGATAAATGATAACTCCCCTTATGAGAAGGAAAAACATAGTGTAATAGGCCATATTGATCTTTATCTACTGAGAATTCATTTATATCGGTATTTATATCTATAAAACTCAGTTCATACGAAAGAGTATTGTCTCGAAAAATTTCTATCATTTGTTCTACATATGTGCCAATGCCATACGCCGCAGCGATACTTCTGTTATTTATTAGAAAATATTTTGTCATAAGACTCATTTATTACGTAGAAAGCGCTACCGTTGTCTATACCAACATTCTTATCCCTGTATTCTGATACATCCCAATCTGGTTTACGAATGCTGTTTTTTAGCTGCTGATGTTTTATACCATAACAGGTATTCTTCCTTACATTATCTTTAAGCTCCTGCACAAACTTTTCATCTATAGACTCACAAGGTTGTTCTAAAGATTGTCGTTGCTCAATATAAAATAAGATTCCCAAGGCACCTTTCTCAAAGGAGTAATTGTCAACTCTCCGAGGATCAATACTCATTATTTTTTTATCTATGTCAAATAGTAATTCATTGAGATTATCTTGGAACATACCCGCTTTATATAATAGAGTGTATCCAAGTCCTATACCTGCAAGCCCGTTCTCCAAAGATATATCGCCATCATTGTAGTTTTCTGCTGTACACTGTAAGATGTCCCAAACAAACTCGCAAATAGCATGGTCATTATGACAAAGACCATAGCAATATAATGCAAGGATTATACCCATTCTTCCGTGATATAGTCCATGATCGGTTATTTGCGCCGATTGTAGTGCAAGATAATTAATAAGATTAGTTGGTATTCGTCCTAACATTTTTGTTTATTTAAAAACGTTACATAAGTTTGGCCTATTTATCATTTTTTCATAGTTAGACAGAGGGGGACATAAAAACTGGTAGACACAGTCCTTGCAAGGGGCTTTTGAACGTATCTGTCGCCATGCAGTATTCTTTAATAATTCTTTGTTAATGATATCTATTATCTCATCTTTTTCTAACACTCCAATGGTCTGCTCGTTTATATTTGCCTTGATTTCTCCATTTGGAAGCACATATAGACTTCCAAAATTGTTTGCATTTAGTTTTTGATTTCTAAATATCTCCCGCATAGAAATCGGATTTGCAACGATATCTTCTTGGGAAAGATAAACGTTTTCCTCGAAGAATTGAATATTATGTCCATTATAAAACGGATGTGTTCTAAAGTCTTTAACTCCAAACTTTATCATGGCAGCCTCTAATTCTTCGTACTGTTCTGAATTCTCAACTATAACATGAAATCTCACATCTTTCCCTTCTGTTAGGATGATACAATCCCTTAACTTATTATAATTTATAGGAGTATTTATAATAAGATGAACGGTATGCTTATCGATGTATGAGTTACTTTCATAATTCAAATAATTTACATAAAAATTAAAGACTTTATCATTCTCTCCGGTAGGAAGATCGAAGAAGTCCAGATGTTTATACTGGTAGATATTTCCGCCAGTTATATTTACTGTTCGTAAAGGAAAATAGCTAATCTGTCGCAAAAGATTATCTAACGATTCTTCTGTTAACTCTTCTGAAAATTTACTTTTGCTACAACAGAAGAATTGCTTGTTGTAGCTTAGACATTGCGAGCATTCTTGTTGACAGGAACCATTTAAAACAATGTTTATATCCAATAGATACTTACTTATATCCCTTCCTACAAAAATGTCTTCATTCTTATTATTCTTGAATTTTTCGACATCAAGATTTAAAGAGAGAACAGGAAGCAAGATGACGGGCTTAACAGGGTTCTTATCCTTGTTAATAAGTTCCCCCATGCCTGCCGATACAACTTTTTCAATAAAGTCTTTTACCTGTGGATTGTGATATTGCTCATCATTCAGGTCAATAGAACCTATATTCTCGTTATCATAGAGCGAACGTATGATTCGAATAGCTTCGTAGGACGAGGTTATTATTTTTAATCCTGTATGTGTATCATATAACAGCATTTTGTCTGTCTTGAAGTTCACATAAATATGTGAATAAAGGAAAAACCAATATTTCTTCATAATGTCTTTAGATTTTAAAATTTTTACTCTAAAGTTAGAGCCTGAAAGAATTTAATAGAGAAGTATAGCTTTATAATAACTTGAACCTCATAGAAAAAGCAAGATGTCGTGGACGCAGATAACTCGTATTGGTGAACATATCCAATCCGCTATAGGTAACACGCGTAAATACCGATCGGTTGAAAAGATTTACGGCATCCAGTTCATAATCAATACGTTTTGTCCTATATTTGATTTTAGCATCTCCAAACCAACAATGCCTGTCAGTAGCCGTAATGTTATTATAATTATCCTCTACGGCAAAGTTCAATATTAAGTGTGAAGTAGGATAAATATTCATATCTATACGCATAGTGGAATTGTTAACCTTTTGAGCTTCATTGGCACTTGATACATAACTACGGCTTTGCCCGAATGCGTATGCTGCTGCAATGTTAAGCCAAGATACTGGCGTTATTACCAAATAGGCGGAAGTACTCCAATAACGAGAACGAACATCAGTAGGCATATTTTGAATCAACGCGCGTGTGTCCGTCAATCCATAACTGCCCATTAATTTAATGGTAGTACGCCAAAAATCAAAACCTTTGCTCGTTTCAGCATTAAACCTTACATTGTCCTCATTATGTGAGAAGGGCGTAAGACGGCATATCGTTTGTACACCATCGTAGTCAATACTCGTTACATCATTTGTGTGTGTGTGAAGCCATGAAACATTCGTATTTATAAAAAACTGACGATAAGTATTCTTGTGATAAAGGGCAAAAGTACTGTACAGCGTCTGGCTTCTGCTGGCTTCTTCTACCAGACTTCGCTGGAACATACGGTAATTATACATTACCATTCCTTTTCCTGCCCGTGCCTCGTTATCAATAATATGATAATAACTGCTGTTAAGAACAAACCATGTATTTTGCGATGGAATAAATCTTATCTCAATTTTAGGGCTAACGAAAGGATGTGTCCATGTTTGATTGATTTGCAACGATTTGTCGTTAAGGTTTTGTATATTCAATGCAACAGGTAAGTTCAAAGAGAAGAACCATTTTTCTAAGTTAATCTGAGCATATTGCTCGACACCTACTTCATATTTGTTAAATCCGTATGAATTAGAAGAATTTGGGTTTTCAAAGCCTTTCAACTCAGATTCCACCTTTTGAAGGTTGATATTACCATAAAAGTTGTAATCCAATTTAAATATTCCCCATTTCCAACCAAGCCCTGTGAATGCTTTCACATTGAAGTTTCTCAAAGTGTAATCTTGAATGAGCGAGTCGGCTAAACTTTTATTTATAAATGAAGTTGGGGTTACAGATAGCATATAAGGCTTTTGATTATAACCAGCAGCTAAATGGAAAGTATACGACCTTTTACCCGTATTATGTAAATAATGAAAAGTATTTTCGATGGTGAACGAAGGGTTTTTAATGTACTGATATATGCTCAGAGGTGTTCGTTCACCACTTGCCAATGTTCCAATTCCATCTTTACTATTCCAATCTACATCAAGATTTAACCAATCCAACAAATAATTCTTCATTTTGTTCGCTTGATATTTAGCAGTAGCAGCCAAGTGGTGTATATGGCTAACTGCTTCTGCTGACTCACGTATCGTCATTCTTTGTGTAGGGCTCATATAATAATCACTTACACTCTCGCCCCATTCACGTATGCGGTCTTCATGATAGACGGCATTAAATGTGAGATCAGTCAAACTATCTACTTTCAATATATGATTAGTAGAAAACACATGGCTACGATTTTGCAAATAACGATTCTGCTGAATGCCTGGAGATGCCATAGTCTTTAATGATAGGGGAACACTTCCGTAAAATAATTCGTGACCGTTTTGTTCCTGGAATTCCTTTGCCACATCATTTCCCATATTATTGCCCTTATAAAGGGTCATGTCCTGTTGCTTTTTCCCAAAGTACATTCCCACGAGTTCCCCCTGCATCAAGAAACGGTCGCCTCTTCCTGCTTCAGCCTCTCCTGCGCCAACCATTGCTGTCAGCGCTAAAGTTCCTTTAGCATCTTTACGCAGTTTAAGATTGATCGCGACATCACTACTGGGTACTAAATCTTTCATGGCCCGTACAGGCTGATGGTTCTGCATCACCTGTACGGTTGCCACATCCTGTGCCGGGATATTAGAGGTAGCAATGCTATAACGACTCTGAAGTAAATCCATGCTCTCGACATAGAATTCTTTGATTTTCTTTCCGTTATAGGAAATATTTCCACCCTCTGAAACCTCAATACCAGGCATCTTCTTTAATACATCAGCAATAACACGGTCGTTATTATCACGATAGGCAGCAACATTGTAATTCAATGTGTCGCCGGCCTGACGAATCTTTTCCGCTTTAACAACGACTTCCTTCAGCACTACAGCTTTAGATCCAACAGAAAAGTCCACAGTTTGCGTCTTATTGGCTATGACACGAGTAACATTGCCGAAATTCATACCCGATACGGTTACTATAAGTGAATCACCATTTCCTTTGTATTCTAACTTATAGTAACCTTTGGCATCTACATCGGCATAGCTATCAGCTATTTTACTTCCTAAAACCGAAAGTGTCACAAAAGCATCTATTGGGCTTCCTTTAGCATCGTGTACATACCCGCTAATTACTGTCTGGGCAGACGAGATATTCGAAATTAACCATAACAAGAAGATAAGAAACTTCTTCATTCTAATTCCAATTGATTATAGGGATAACGTTTTGTAACAGGCTGACCTTGTGCATTAAATCTGCCGAACAACTCATTATATTTAACATTATATTCATATTGCATCTTCCATACTTTAATACGGTCAGTATCTTTGAACTTCTTTTCATCCAACTGCATTATTGGGAATGTACCATTTTCTACACCGACTGCTTCCCATGTGTATAGATGTTTTGTATCGTAAATTTTCATAATAAGTCCTGGTAATCCTCCAAACTTCCAAGGGCCGGACTTCAAGGGTATCTTCTGCGTAAACCATGCCACGTAATCACGACCTCGCCAATGGCAGGTAGCACTCTGACATTCGTAGCCACAGATAGTTTGCTTATCCTTACCAAGTGTCCACTTCATGGAAGGGTATGGCTCCTTATATCTCCATTGCTGACCTTCTGCTAACGGCATAACAGCCCACTCTGTTAGCTCATTGCCATGAACGAAAATTTGAGAAAACTGGTATTCTGTCCAAAAATCCTTCATCCTGCCTCTCAGATTTAGTTCACTGGGGTAAAAGCCTGCATCAGCATGCTCTTTCATCCATTCTAATAAAGATTTATTACTTTCAGAAAGGAAATAACTAGAATACTGCGTCAACCCGTTATCTGCAAGAAGTTGCCCACAGTCAATCCAAGTATCCATATCGTTCAAATCTTGTGCTTGAAAGGCATACTTAATACGGATATTGCTCGTTCCTATTTGTTTAAGATTTCTGATACCATAATCGAATGGAGAAGGAAGCGATGCTTTACCTTGTTTTTGCTGGGCAGAGACGTTACCACAAAATAGTAGTAGGAGGATTATGAATAATAATTTATAATATACTTTCATATTGGTTAAAAGATCAGAAGCGCCAAAGCGAAGTACCAACTTTATTATGCTATCTTCACAATGGCGCAAATTTAGTTTTTAAGAAGCTTTAGGTCTAACAACAACTCCAAATCCTTCACCACGATCGTAGGATAACGTAATTGCATTTAGTGTTAGATACATAACCACTCTGATAGTTTGCACTTGCGTTGTCATTGGTGGAAGAACCACCTTGACCTGCAAAGCTACAAGCACAACCACAACTGTTACCGCCAATAATTGCGTTCATCTCCTTCTCTTGAAGTTCCTCTTGGGAAAGAACATTGAGTTTAAATCGTTTAATTTTCATAAAATAAAAATTGAAGTTAATAATTAATTTATATATCCCATGTTAACATTGGACATAATTATATAGTTACCAATTTTTCCATGATTTTTCGATAAGCATCAGGATGTTCACGTAGAAATTGATGCTGTTTAAGTTTGAATTGTTGTAACATCGCTTCATTCATGAAACCATAGCATATAGGCCTCTTTTCTATGTCCTTAATGTTGAATAAGCACTGAATACATGAAGGCTTATTTTTACAATAGTTGCATTGATTTTCCATCTTTGTATAATACTCGTTATACTTTCTTGCTATTTCTTCAGCATCTAATTCAATCCCAGTTGCAGTAAGATGTCCTAGTCCATACTGGTGCCCGATTCTTTCGCACGGAAGAATCTTGCCATTAACCGTAACAAACATCTTTTTAGCAAACGGCAAACATGTCCCAGTTGGAATATACTTTAGTTGAGTCCTGTCGCAAAGTAAATCTGTATAGTCACGATAATAGAAGCCACTATATTGATGAAGATACAACAATAAACTCTTATAACTACTTGAATCTATAAACAAGTCCTTTTCAATTTCTTCATAATGTTCAGCCTGGTGTAAGCTTTCTTCAGAGTTTCTATAAGTTTGATTAAACTCTTGTATCTTATCAGCTTTGATGCCAGAATTGTTTAGCTCACTGATGGTGGGCTTTTTATTGTATTTAGTTTTAAAAAAGTTATAAATATCTTCTACTGAATTCCGATTGTGTAATACGGAGTTAAAGTTGATATTCTTATCAAAGAAATCTGGATATTTCTCACGAAGCAAGTCCACGTTTCTTATTACACGGTCGAAACTACTATTTCCGTTATGGTCAACTCTGTAGCTATCATTTATTTTATTACCATCGAGACTTACAAGGATGTGGAAATCATGTTCAACTAAAAAATCTATATACTGATTTAAAAGGATAGCATTGGTTGTCATGGAAAATAAGAACTTCCTTCGTGGGCAATCTAACTTGTTTTCTACAAAATTTACTATATCTCGGATAAAATTGAAGTTCATTAGAGGCTCACCACCATAAAAAGATATGTATATAAAACTTTTTGCCGATGTATTTCTCTTTGAGTTCCAATACTGATTCAGGTATTCAATTAAGCGTATTGCACCAGATGTTGGCATCATTTTATTTTCTCTTTTATCAAAATCGTCATAAAATTCGCCATAAGCACAATATTTGCATTTTAGGTTGCAAGAATCTGTTACCTCAAAGACCAATTGAGGCAAGTTTGCCAAGTTGTTGAGAATTTGATTAGAGGATATATATTCTGTCATATTTTGTAAATTTTGTTTCGTTTAGAATATTACTTAAAAGATATTTAAAAGCAATTGATTAATGTTTATTAAATAAAATTTTCTTATGACTTCCGGATCCTGATTTTCATTATTGTACTTTCTCTATGAAACTATCGCAATAAACAAGTTCTGAAACTTCAGCATTCATAGTGTTAGGTATGTCAGGCGTAATGCTGTAAATGCATCTTTATGAAGAATCCATATAAAGTCTTTAAGTAGGTCGGCATTGTTTTTCTTCGCATAGGCAGTCAAATGCCACCCCTATTCCTGTTTTCCCGCGGAATAGTCTTACATCCCTAAGCCTATGACTATAGAAAATCAAATAACCTTCGATTTTATTCAGTGTTTTATTCATTTTTCTGCGTTTATTATTTTTAGATAAATATAAATTAGCATAACCCCTTCAGCTTTCAAGGCATCTAATAGACTCCTGCTACTAAACTTGTAATCATGCCACTACATTTTGTTGGCAAATATACAAACGTAATTGTTTAATACAAAACTTTTTCGATTTATTTTTAAAAATTTGCATTTCGTTGGTATTTCCCGTGTTTTTATATCCGTGTTAACTATATACCTATTGTTTATATGTAAGCGTCTCCGCGTATGCGTAGGCCTAAAAAAGATAAAGCCCGTGGCTATTAACCATGGGCTTACTATCTAACTTTTCTTCTTCCACTTGTCAGGCAATAGATCTCTGTATTGTTCTATTGGTGTTTTCGGTTTCATGCGGGCAACTTTGTCTATAACGTCAGCAAAATACTCGGAGGTATCGATGCCGTTTAACAGGCATGACAAGGTAAGCGAGTAGAACATAGCTTCCCGCTCTGCACTCTCGTTAGTAATAATAAAGAACAGGGAGTTGCGCCTTGACTTTGAGACATACCTGTTCAGCTGCTCACAGAGATTGTTGTCCAGGGCAGTGTCTCCACGAGTGAAAATGCCTTCCATGGCTTTCCATTCGCTATCCAGATAATGTACGGCTTTATAAAAATCGTCTTTTGGCGGAAGCACTTCATCGGGAAGGGAAAGAAAACGATCAAGCTTCTCTCTTATTTTTCTGAGCATCGGTGGAGCGTATTCCTGTCTCCATCTGAGATTGTCCTCAACAGTCCAGTTTCTGTCATTCTTATGCAAGTGCTCTTTTCTGTAGAACTTGTTGAGTGGATTTCCTATGCTTCTTGCTGCCTTGTTCTTTTCACCGCAGTCATTGAACTTCCTCTTTATATGCTGCAGACAGGCTATTCAGAATATATCCCTGTACTCGTCAGTCTCCGTCTTCTTGTATGCGGAGTAGCCGTCAGACTGTACATATCCATGATAGTCGGCAGTTCGTCAAGGATGATCTTCTCTGGCCTTGATCCGCCCTCATAGATAAAATAAGACAGTCTCAAAGCTGAGCTGGCAGCAAGTCACAGGTGGCCCTTTCTTGATCCCCGCACAGCGGAAGCGTCAATTCATACCTGTTTCCTGAGCTGAATCATTCTTATCCATATCCTTCCTATTAGCAAGGTCCTCGCCTGAGGCCTCCTTGTCAGAGTTTTCGTCTTTCATATCTGTTTTCTTCTCAGACAATATCCTATGATATGTCCCGTCTATATTGAGATAATCGGACTGACGAACGGCGATTCGGAGAGCCTTGTAGAGACTCTCCGGTATTCTGACAGTCTTCCTGAACAGTCCGTCTGCTGTCTTCCTGTTCATATTGAAACCATCTTCCCGCAGCATGCAGCAGATGCTCTCTATACCGTCATGCCATAGCCGAAACGCATCCGCATAAGGAAGGATATTGCAGAAGACTCATATGAAGAATTGAGAAACAGAGTCCCGGGAGCCTTTCCACGATACATATGTTTTTTCTGCTTGTACAGGGGAGCACGATAGAGGACCATTTCCATAAATCTTCTATGATAACGGTATCTCTTGCTCTCAAGATATGCATTTGGTTGCCGTTCTGATCTGCGCCTCCTGTCAGTTTGGCCAAAGTAACATTGAGGTCCGGATCATCGGGTGTGACATATACTATCGTCATGTGGGCAGCATTCTCTGGATGCAAGTCCCTCTTAGCCCCGTTGTTGCCGCGTGCCTTAGTTGCAGCAGC
>NZ_GL945017.1:2785295-2823716 GCF_000218235.1 Hallella multisaccharivorax DSM 17128
CATAGATATCCTTGTGTGTGCTGCGTTCTCTGGGTGTGTGTCTCTCTTAGCCCTGTTGTTGCCGCGTGCCTTAGTTGCAGCAGATGCTCTCTACCGTCATGCCATAGCCGAAACGCATTCGCATGAGGAAGGATATTGCAGAAGACTCATATGAAGAATTGAGAAACAGAGTCCCGGGAGCCTTTCCACGATACATATGTTTTTTCTGCTTGTACAGGGGAGCACGATAGAGGACCATTTCCATAAATCTTCTATGATAACGGTATCTCTTGCTCTCAAGATATGCATTTGGTTGCCGTTCTGATCTGCGCCTCCTGTCAGTTTGGCCAAAGTAACATTGAGGTCCGGATCATCGGGTGTGACATATACTATCGTCATGTGGGCAGCATTCTCTGGATGCAAGTCCCTCTTAGCCCCGTTGTTGCCGCGTGCCTTAGTTGCAGCAGCACGGGCAGCCTCCAGCGTCTTTCTGTCCTCTTCAGATGGCTTCAGCTGCCGTTTCTCAGACTTATTGCTGATAATCTTTGAAAGGCCTTTGTTTATATTCTCAGCTTTTGTCAGATCAGCATTTCTGGCATCTATGGCCTCATGGAGGGATTTAATCTCTTTTCTGAGGTCTGTGATCATAGCCAGCAGCGCGTTAATCTGGTGCTTGTCCTGTTCGCGATCAAGCCGATACGCTTCACGCTCAAGCCGGTATATCTCGTTTTCCGACTTGAGCGAAGCTATTACGTCTTTGAGGTCTTCTATGATCTGTTTGCTTGTCATTACGTCTACAAAGGTAATAAAAAATTACGCAACGACAAAGGATTTTAGCTACTATTTTGATATTATTTTATTGGTAATCAACACGTTGTGTGTATATCTAAGTATCAATATTATTCATCCTCTTGCGGTATTTTACAGACTTGGTGGAAATTCCCTGCATGATGAGAGAAAACGTTCTCCAGGGCAGTTCCGTGCGTCCTATGGACATATTTACGGATGGCATCTCGAATGTACCTCGCTCAAGACGTTTTTGATAAAGAATGAAACCGTCTCTGTCCCATCTGAGGATCTTGACACTCTGTCTGTTTCTGGAAAAGAAGACAAAAATGCCACCACCTAATGGCGCAAGCCCCATCTCCTGGCGTACTATTTTGGACAGGCCATTGATTCCATTCCTCATATCAACACTGCGTGTACAAAGATAATAGTGCATGCTGTCGTTTAGTCCGAACATACCTTTGCTTCCTTCCTGAGCTTTACTATGAGTTCTGCCAATGATCCGGCATCAGCTTCATCAATGGTAAGACTAAGATCACTGCCAATTGTAATATGCACCTTATGTAAGGTATGAGAACATGAAGCGGTGTTATCATCACCGGCAATATTTATCATCTCAACAAAGGCAGAGCCCCTATGGGACAGTGATTCGGACTTGGACCCGCTCTTAATGTCTTTACGGATGTCTGACAGGTTGCGACCGGTCTTATAAAGCCATTTCAACATGCCACGGTAATATACTCTGTTCTCACGACATATCGAAGACAACCTCGTTGGAATACCTTGCCTGACATTATTCTCAAAGATAGTCAAAGCATGTTCATAACGCTCATTAGCTGTTTCACACATATCTTGCTTTTCTTATTTGGATACAAAGATATGCATTCATTGTCTCAGCTACAATACGCAATCGCGGAGACGCTTACGTTTATATGAATAAAAATATCATTACTTTAAAAGACTTTGAGTTATCTCCTAAAGAGAATATCATTGAAAGAAGTCAAAATTTTCAAGCGTATATTGACCAGATGAAGACCTTCGGCTGTAAGGGCTATTGGGTTATGTCAAAAACAGGTGTCGGAGCTAAGATGGAGATTGAAGGTTATGACGGTATGGTTTCTGCATACACCGACAAGGTAACTTCTTCATCTTCAACAAGTTTTTTTTTAGAATTATCTTGCGATGCGATTACAGTATTGACGCGTTGGCCTTGTTTATGGCAACTTTGGCTCGATGGGAAAGACGTAGAACTGCCGGTCGGCGTCGTTGTCGATCATCCATTCATCGAAGACGACATGATCGTTGAGGGCTTTGACGACGAGCGTGTGTGAACCGGCATTGAGTGCGATGGGAAGGCTGATGCGTGCTTGTCCGCGCATCACGCCATCGGCCCATCGGTCAGACCGCGAGCCATCGGTGATGATGACCGTGCGGGGTGCTCCGCCGTCGATGCTCACACTGGCTTGCGACATGCCACCGTCGAGGGCCTGGGTGGGTACGAAGCCGAGGCGCAGCGTGCCGCCTGTGGTGTCGGAGACGAAGCGGTAAGTCAGCGAGTCGCCACGGCTGAGCTCCACGGCGCGCATGGAGCGTCCGAGCATGTCGATGGTGGTGGCGCCAGAGCTGGCAGCGGCATACGCGGCGGCGTGGCTGATGATGCAGTTGTCGTTGACTAACTGTGCATCGCTGTGGGCGTAGTCGTCATACAGCCTGATTTCCGCCTCGCTGAGAGTGTCGGTCAGCTGTGGTTTGCCAAAGACGGTGAGGCCTTGCGGCGCGGCGTCCATTATGGTGTTGCGGCGCAGGCGTGCCTGAGCGTTGTTGTAGCGTGAGGTGAGCTTCTGTATTTTGCGGTAGGCGCGGATGCTCCGCACTGCCGATTCCAGGGCCTCGCTGTCGTGATGGAAGCTCTCGGGCCGTGCGATGAGCCGCGACTCCTGGGCTTCGAGCATCTTCACAGCCATTTGTGCGGAGGCGTAGACAGGATATTCCACCAGGATAAAGAACTTGTCGGAGTCGCGGTCGGCGACGAGCTGACGGGCTGACAGCACCTGTTGGCACACCTCGTCGTAGCGGTTGAGGTAGCGTTCGAGCTCATTGCCAAACTCCTCGGCGTTGAATTCGGTGTTGGCTACGCCGCCGTCGCCGTTGCGGTTGTGGCGCGACGAAGCCTTCTGTTGGGTGAAGTCCATCATCTCCGGCCGCCTGATGGTCGTGAGCCGGAAGTATTGTGCGAGGGGTTTCACCAGTGCGTCGGCCGCGCGCCGGCTAAAGTTGGCCGCAAGCCAGCCGTAGAGATGGCCGCTGACATCTGTCGGATTCACGGCTTTTATATTCCAGGCCATATCGAGAAACAGGCTGAGCTGGTAGGCCGCCACGTCGGGATTGTAGACCACGGCCATCCACATGCGGTCGGCGCCCCTGCGGTAAGCCGTCGTCATCTCGTTGGCGATGAGTGCGGGCTGTGTGGTGCAGAGCCAGAGATAGCTGTGTGGCCGTCCGGCATAGGCTAAGTGATAGACGGCGCCGCAGTTTTTGTCGGGATTGCCGTCAGCCGGTGCGATGTATCCGTAGTTGTCGTCAGCCCACCCGATGTCGACGCTGAGGCTCTTTTTCTGCTCCTGGAGGTGGAGGGTGTGGGCGCCATGCGGCGTGGCGAGCGCGATGCCGAAGGTGTCGGCTAAGGCGCGAAGGCCATGCGCGAAGTGTGCGGGGGCCTCGCCGCTGTCCCATCCTTCGCACAGCAGGTTGGCGCGATGGCGGAGCATCTGCTCAAAGAGACGGCGGTAATCAGTGAGGCGCTGGCCTTCGAGTGAGATGCCGCGGTATTCCACCGACGGCAGTTGCGTTTCGCCTTTCTCGCTCAGGCCCTTGCCGGCAGTGGCGGCAAAGCGCAGGATGCCATAGGCGGTGCCGCGCCCGTTGCTGCCCACAATGACGGTCCGGTCGCCGCGGCGGCCGAGCCAGAAAGCGTCTTTGCGCGCAATGATGTCTAAGATGGGCGCCCGCATTTCGCCCAGCGTCTTCATGTCTTTATTGTTGGCAATGTCGAGCTGGAAAATGAGCAGTTCGGTCTTAGGCGCGCGTCTCCGGCTTTCCGTGGCGGTCTTCTTCAGGTCAGCGGCCATCAGTTGCAGGGCTTTGTCCACCACAGGCGCGTAATTCTTCTGCGCCGTATAGGAGATGTCGCTGCCAGGGTAAAGCACTTCCGGACGAGCCTTGACGGAGATCGGCGCCAACAGCAGGAAAAGGATATAAAAGATGTGATGATTCTTCATTGCATGTTCAACGGACAATAAGCGTTGCCAAATTTTCATGATGTCACAAAGGTACTAATTAATCTTATGACATCTAAAATATTTAGTTTTTATTTGTATTTTTACGGGAATATGCCTACTTTTGTCATTCCTATTAAAATAACAAAAGATATTATGACATTATATCCGAAACTGATCCGCGACATTCTTGCTACCGTTATTTATCCTGGTACGAAGAAGAATCTTGTGGAAAGTGAAATGATTGCCGACAATCTGCGCATCAATGGCAACAAGGTGAGCTTCTCGCTCATCTTCCCACGCGATACCGACCCGTTCATCAAGTCGACCCTGAAGTCTGCCGAAGCCACGCTGAAATACAGGCTCGGCGAGGGGGTGGAGGTGGAAATCGGTACCGAATATAAGTCAGCGCCACGCCCTGAGGTGGGAAAACTGCTGCCCGGAGTGAAGAACATCATCGCCGTGAGCTCCGGCAAGGGCGGCGTGGGCAAGAGCACCGTCGCGGCCAATCTGGCCATCGCGCTGGCCCGTCTCGGCTACAAGGTGGGCCTGCTCGACACGGATATCTTCGGTCCCTCAATGCCGAAGATGTTCGGTGTGGAGGAGGTGCAGCCCTATGGCGTGAAGAAAGACGGGCGCGACCTTATCGAGCCCGTCGAGAAATACGGCGTGAAGCTTCTCTCCATTGGCTTCTTTGTCAATCCCGACACAGCGACGCTCTGGCGCGGCGGCATGGCTACGGCAGCCCTGAAGCAGCTCATCGCCGATGCCGACTGGGGCGATCTCGACTACTTCATTCTTGACACGCCGCCGGGGACCAGCGACATTCATCTCACTCTCCTCCAGACACTCGCCATCACGGGGGCGGTCATTGTCTCCACGCCGCAGAAAGTGGCGCTGGCCGACGCGCGCAAAGGTATCGACATGTACACCAACGACAAGGTCAACGTGCCTATCCTCGGCCTCGTGGAGAACATGGCATGGTTTACGCCTAAGGAGCTGCCCGACCATAAATACTATATCTTCGGCAAGGACGGATGCAAGAATCTCGCCAAGGAGATGAACGTGCCGTTGCTCGCCCAGATACCGCTCGTACAGGGTATCTGTGACAGTGGCGACACGGGGACGCCGGCAGCCACCGACGCTGACAGCATGACGGGTCAGGCTTTCCTCAGTCTGGCTCAGGCCGTGGTGACCCGTGTCAACCTCAGAAACAAGGAACTGCCGAAGACGAAAATCATCAAGGTGAAGAACAGTTGAAGCTGAAGAGATTGGCGATCATCGTTCTGGTCGTGTTGTCGCTCGCCTCGTGTGGGGCCGACAAATACGTGAAGCAAGGTGAGAGGAAACTCGCCTTGGGAGAGTATTTCGACGCTGCCGCCGACTTCAAGCAGGCTTATCAGAAGACGCCGCCCAAGGAGCGCCGCGCCCGTGGCGCCATAGCCCGCCGCATGGCCGCCTGCTATGACAAGAGCTTGCAGACGGGCAAGGCCATCGTGGCCTACCGTAATGCCGTGCGCTATCATGCCGACCAGGCCGGCGATCATCTCGCCTTGGCACAGCTGCTGATGAAGAATGGCAGCTACCAGGAAGCGGCCAAGGAGTTTCAGGCCGTCCTTGACTCCATGCCCGACAACACCCTTGCCAAGACGGGACTGGAGGCGGCGCGGCGCGCCCCCGCTGTCAGGGAGCTTGGAAGCCGTTACACCGTGAAACGCGTCGATGCGCTCAATGGACGACGCGCCGACTATGCGCCCGCACTCTTAGGCGACAATGCCGACGAGATCTACTTCACGTCGACCCGCAAGGAAGCTGAAGGCGACGACCTCAGCGGTATCACAGGCATGAAGTTTGGCGACATCTTCCGATCCTCGAAAGACGACAAAGGCAAGTGGAGTAAGCCGGAGCCGGTGACCGGTGTCAACACGGCTTATGACGAAGGCGCTTGCTGCTTTACGCCTGACGGCCGTGAGATGTATCTCACACAGTGTGTCACCAACCCTTCGT
This sequence comes from Hallella multisaccharivorax DSM 17128, assembly GCF_000218235.1. Classification (GTDB taxonomy): domain Bacteria; phylum Bacteroidota; class Bacteroidia; order Bacteroidales; family Bacteroidaceae; genus Prevotella; species Prevotella multisaccharivorax. The sequence goes on from NZ_GL945017.1 coordinate 2,791,343, forward strand.
CACCACGCTATGCGAAGATCGTGAAGTCCTCGCGCGCCGATGCGTCATGGAGTAAACCCACGGCGGTGGAGGTGACCCGCGACACCCTCTCCAGCTTCGCCCATCCGGCCATCTCACCCGACGGCGAGTGGCTCTACTTCACCAGCGATATGCCCGGAGGCTTGGGAGGTCTCGACATCTGGCGTGTACGCATCACCGCGCACGGCCTCGGCGGTGTGGAGAACGTTGGTGAGCCCATCAATACAGCTGGTGATGAGGCCTTCCCCACATTTCGGCCCAACGGCGACCTCTATTTTTCCAGTACCGGACACCAGGGCCTCGGCGGCTACGACATATTCGTAGCGCACAGGGACAAGAGCGGCAAGACGGCGCTCTCGCACCCAGGCTATCCGCTCAACTCGCAGGGCGACGACTTCGGCATGACCTTTGAGGGGCCGCACAACCGTGGCTTCTTCTCCAGCAACCGTGGCGACGCGCGCGGATGGGACCACCTCTATTCCTTTGTCAATCCGGAGATTGAGCAGACTGTCAAGGGCTGGGTCTACGAGATTGACGGCTACGAACTGCCTCAGGCACAGGTCTACTGCATCGGTGACGACGGTACCAACGAGAGGATTACCATCAAGAGCGACGGCTCGTTCACGAAGACACTGTCGCCCGGCGTGAGCTATCTCTTCCTGGCCGCCTGCAAGGGTTATCTGAACCATAAAGAGGAACTGAGGGCCTTGGCCCATCCCAAGGAGTCACGTGACACCACGCTGCAGTTTGCGTTGGCCAATATCTCGGCTCCCGTGCTGATAGACAACATCTTCTACGACTTCGACAAGGCGACGCTGCGCGACAGTTCCAAAACCGCCCTCAACCAGCTCATCACCATCCTTAACGATAATCCCAATGTCACCATCGAACTGGCAGCGCATACCGACTACGTGGGCTCAGCCGAATACAACAAAAGGCTATCGCAGCGCCGCGCAGAGTCAGTGATCCGTTATCTCATCAGTCACGGCATCGCTGCCGACCGGCTCACGCCCGTGGGTTACGGCAAGGAGCGGCCGCGAAAGGTCAACCGCCGTCTTGCCTCACGCTATCCGTGGCTCAAGGAGGGCGATGTGCTCACCGAGCCGTTCATCAAGGCCCTGAAAGATCCTAAGCAGCAGGAGGTCTGCAATCAGCTTAACCGGCGCACCGAGTTCAGTGTGCTCCGTACCACCTACGGGCTCTTCGACAAGGACGGAAAGCTCAAGACTTTGCCCAAACCCAAGAGACAGGACACGGGGAGAGACGATGACGACGGATTTTTCCTTACGGAATGAGCTGAGGTGTCACCATAGATTATATTGTTATGTCGGTGTGGAGGCAACAATAATATCTTTTAAATGTTTTTCCTTTGCGCAACGCGTATTTTGGCGTAACTTTGCCGTAATTTTGAAGCATTATGTCTAAGATTAAGCTATTCATCACGTTGTTGATTTTTTCCTGCACCTTGGTGCGGGCTCAGAAACCTTCAGCCACGACAGCCAAACCGGCGGTCACGGCTACTGCGAAGAACGCGGACGCACCAAAGACTGCCGATAAGACGGTGCAAGCAAAGCCACAGGCTGCGACAGACACTACGGGTGTTGACGACGACAGTGCGCTCATGGGCGCTGACAGCACGCAAGCCTCGGTAGACCTGGCCGGCGACGGCGGCATGCCGGCAGAGGAGAGCCAGGGGTTTTATAAATCGCTCAAAACAAAGTTCATTGAGGGCAATGCCGGGTTCATGTCGTTTGTAGCCCTTGCCCTGGTACTGGGCCTGGCTTTCTGTATCGAACGCATCATTTATCTGAGTCTTTCGGAGATTGATGCCAAGAAGTTCATGGCTGATCTCACCGGAAAGCTGAAGGTGGGTGACATTGAAGGCGGCAAGGAGCAGTGTCGCAACACACACGGCCCCGTGGCTTCGATCTGCTACCAGGGCCTGGAGCGCATTGATGAGAAGATGGACAACATTGAGCGCAGCATCGTGAGCTACGGTTCTGTGCAGGATGCCAACTTGGAGAAGGGATGCTCGTGGATCACACTTTTCATTGCCATGGCTCCTTCACTCGGCTTCCTCGGCACCGTGGTGGGCATGGTGATGGCTTTCGACCAGATACAGACGGCGGGCGACATCAGTCCGACCATTGTGGCAGCCGGTATGAAGGTGGCGCTCATCACTACCATCTTTGGTATTATCGTGGCACTCATCCTGCAACTGTTCTACAACTATATCCTCTCAAAGATCGATCATCTTACTGCGCAAATGGAGGAGTCAGCCATCACGCTCATGGATGCCATCACCAAGTATAAGCACGCCAGCAAGGAGGAATGAGGCATGAAGATGAATCAGAAAAAGCTTCCCTCGCGGGTGCTCTACGTCATCACAGGTGTCATTGTAGTGGTCTTTGTGCTGTTCTGGCTGGTGGGTTTCAACCGGCCTTATGAGGACAACGGCAATTTCAACGCACCGCTCTTCACCGACGTGCTGATGATATTGACACTCTTATTGACGATCGGTACATTCGGCGTGGCGGCATGGTCACTTGTCAGAAGTTTCCGGACAACGGGTGGCGGTGAGCGTGTGGTCAACAATATTCCTGTGAGAAAAATCGGTATGATAGTGACCGGCGGTACGGCAACGTTGCTTGTGCTGACGTTTCTGTGTGGCTCTACGGCTCCCATGCGTATCAATGGCCTTCCCTTTACCGATACGTTTTGGCTGAGAGTCTCCGACATGTTTGTGGCGACTTCGCTGCTGATGATTGTCGCTGCCGTTACTGTGGCCATCTATGGTGCCACTAAATACATTCGCAGGCATGAGGTTTAGTCATAAGGAGCACCGTGTGCCAGGGCTGAACACGACGTCGACGGCTGACATCTCGTTCATGTTGCTCATCTTTTTTCTGGTGACGACAAACATGGACATTGACAAGGGTCTTCAGCGTCAGCTCTCTCCCACAGGTAAGGACGACATGCAAGAGTCGTTTGTGGAGAAGGGCACGACGTTGCGGCTCGCCATCACACCTGATAACCGCCTGCTTGTCGACGGCAAGCCTTTTCAGGTGAGCCAGCTGCGCTACAAGGTGGAGGACTTCGTACAGCGGGTGGGTAGGCGCCATCTCATCACTGTCAGCGTAAACCCCCAGGCCAGCTACGATGCTTATTTTTCCATGCAGAACGAGTTGGTGGCGGCTTATCGTATATTGAGGAATCGCACGGCGCTCCGGCTTTTCGGCCGAAACTATGATGCCCTGTCATCGGCTCAGCGTGACAAAGTGAAGGAGGCGTGTCCGCAGCGCATCGCTGAGCAATATATTAATAATGTGGAAGGAGGCGCACAATGACGATGTTTAAACGTCGGCGGCATGAGGTGCCGGGGCTGAACACCGCCTCGCTGCCGGATCTCATCTTTTCCGTACTTTTCTTCTTCATGATTGTGACTCACATGCAGAAGGTTGCCGTGAAAGTGCAGTTTCGTACGCCCCAGGGCACGGAGCTGACGCGGCTGACAAAGAAGACTGCCGTCACCTATATCTATATAGGGCGCCCGAGTGCTGACCTTCGCAAAGTCTATGGAAATGGTACACGTATCCAGTTGAATGACAAATTCACCTCGGCAGCATCGCTCTCCGATTACGTAGCTGCCGAGCGCAACAGCATGTCACCGGAGGATCAGGGACAGATGACGGTCTCTATCAAGGCCGATAGGGGCACACGTATGGGTATTATCAATGACGTGAAGCAGGCACTCCGGCGAGCAAAGGCGTATCGCATTAGCTACTCTGCGACGGAAAAAGGCAGGGAGAGTGCTAAATAAGTGTTATTTTATCATTGTGTACGTACACAAGACTTTGATTTATATCAATAATAACATAAATAAGGAAGTTTTTATAGGAAAACATTTGTGAGGTTTCGGAAAACGTATTACCTTTGCACATGTAATCCAGAGGGTAATACCTCTGATCATAGAAATAGAACAAGTTAGTAGATTTTTCATATAGGTTTTTAGTTTTTAGGTTTTGATAGATTGTTTTTTAGGTTCAAAGGTAATTAGTTTTTAGGTTAAAGATTGGTTTTTAGTTTTCAGGTAACATTTTGATGCAAGATCGTTGGTTGACGCCGTGAGGCGGAAACCTTCATCAAGCTCAAAGCAAAAATGAATTAAACGTAATTCACATATGCAGGCAATGGTCGCGAGACTGTTGCCTGTTTTGCTTGTTGGCTACCACGTCTTCAATCCTTTTTCACCTGTTGTCTGTACTTTTGTTGGAGCAGTTTGCGATAAGTGATTGATTACCAAACAACAAGAAATGGGGAACCATAAGGATGGAAAAAAGTTCAAAAAAAAGATGGGAAAAGTGTTCCAACTTATCTATCTTTTTATTACTTTTGCAGGCGTAAAACAAATAAAAGCGGCAACTTCGGAGCAAGCATAGGACAGCGAAGTTTTCTAAAAAGGAAAACATTGCCATCCGGAAAAGAGAGAAAGTTTCCCGAAAACGCCCACTAAACATATTTAAAAACAGCCATGATCCAAGTAAAAAAGCGGGACGGCAAGGTAGTGCCGTTTGACTTGACAAAGATTCAAGTCGCCATTTTGAAAGACCTCAATGCCATAGGCCATGAGGGAGACAATGAGGAAACAGCGAAGAAGTATGCTGACAAAGTATTCGCATTGTGTGAGGAGAAGTATCTCCCGACGACCGAAATCTTTGAGATTGAGAACATTCAGGACACTGTCGTAGAAGTGCTGGCCAAGGAAGGAGAGACACGTGCGGTGATTGCCTATTGCGAGTATCGCTACCAACACAAGTTGGAGCGTGAGCAGCGCGTGAAGAGAGTCTATGAGGAAAAGCTCATGGCCAAGAACGTGGTCAACCAGAATGCAAACATCGACGAGTACTCCGGTGGCGGCCGTTCCGGTGAGGCAGCCAATGTTTATGAGAAGCAGTACGCGCTCGATCATTGCATGTCGGACATGGCACGGCGCAACCATGAAAACAATGAGATCTACATTCACGACCTCAATAAGTATGCCATCGGCTTCCACAACTGCCTTTCCATTCCTTTCGACGACCTGCTCTCCAAAGGCTTCCATACCCGTCAGGGTGATGTGCGTCCGGCTGGATCACTCAATACGGCAATGCAACTCGTGGCTGTCATCTTCCAGTTGCAGAGCCTCGATCAGTTTGGTGGTGTGTCTGCCACGCATCTCGACTGGACCATGGTGCCTTATTTCCGCAAGTCATTCTTCAAGCACTACATCACGGCGTGGGCTAAAGACCAGCAGGAATTCGCTGACACCGATTTTCTCTCGCTCTATGATGAGACCTATCGCGACAATGTGGGCGTGACGCGCTCAGCCTTCGAGCACTGGTCCGACATCGTGAAGGAGAGCTTCTTCGCCAAGACACGGCTTACGAAAGGCGACTTCACGTTGGCCAACAAGGAGCATCTTGACCCCAAATACTACAACTCAGCACTGTGCGATACGATTCAGGAACTGCATCAGGCCGTGGAAGCGATGTATCATAACCTCAATACGCTGCAGAGCCGTTCGGGTGACCAGCTGCCCTTTACATCCATCAACTACGGCACCTGCACCTTGGAGGAAGGCCGTCTTGTGACACGCTCGTTGTTGCTGGGCAGCCTTGAAGGTATCGGCTTCCATCATAATACGCCTATCTTCCCGTGTGGCATTTTCCAATATATGAAAGGTGTCAACGACAAGCCCGGTACGCCCAACTACGACCTTAAGCAGCTTGCCTTGCGCTCTACTTCACAGCGCTTGTACCCTAACTATGCCAACGTGAACTGGAGTGGCAATGCAAATTTCGATTTGAAGGATCCGCGCACCTACTTCTCAACGATGGGGTGCCGCACTGCCAACGGTTGGGACATCAATGGTCTCGGACAACTGAAAGACGGCCGCGGCAATATCTGCCCTACTACCATTATCATGCCGACGCTCGCCATGGAAGCAGGACGCGATGTGGAGAAGTTCATGAAACTTCTCGATCAGAAGATTCACGAGGCTAAAGATATGCTCATTGAGCGTTTCAATTGGATTTGCTCGCAAGATCCCAAGACCGCGCCGTTCATGTGGGATAACCACACTATGGCGGGATATATTCCTGAAGAGGGCATCCGCTCTGCCATGAAGCACGGTACACTCGCCATGGGACAGCTTGGATTGGCCGAGACACTGCAGCTGCTCATCGGCTGTAACCATACCCAGCCTAAGGGCATGGCACTCGCCAAGCGCATCGAACAGCTCTTCAATGCCCGTTGCGCTGAGTTTAAGAAGCAGTATAAGCTCAACTTCGGCGTCTACTATACTCCCGCCGAGAATCTTTGCTACACGGCTATGAATAAGTTCAAGGCCAAATACGGTATCATCAAGAACGTATCCGACCGCGACTACTTCACCAACTCTATCCATGTGCCCGTCTGGGAGCAGATGACGCCGTTTGAGAAGATTGACATTGAGAGCCAACTCACGGGCTATTCTTCTGCTGGCTGTATCACTTATGTGGAGTTGCCGTCAACCACCAAGCACAATGTGGGTGCTTTGGAGAAGATCATCGACTATGCCATGGACAAGGATATTCCTTATTTTGCCATCAATGTGCCCAACGACACGTGCATGGATTGTGGCTATACCGATGAGATCAACGATGCATGTCCCATCTGCGGCTCTACGAACATACGCCGGCTGCGCCGCGTCACCGGATACCTTACTACTGATTACCACAACTTCAATCTCGGCAAGCAGGCGGAGGTGGGAGATCGCGTGAAGCATATCCGTTCGTTTGTCAATACTGCCCGCGCCAATGAGACGAAGAATGTGGAAAAGACAGTGTGTCAGGCTTGTGGTGCCGAGTCTATCACGGACAAAAACAAGAAAGTGGCTGCGCCGATGCCGAATATTTAATAAGAATGAGGATATTTGACATTACCAGCTGTGACGTCAACAATGGTGAGGGTCTTCGTGTCACTCTGTGGGTGGCAGGATGCTCACACCATTGCAAAGGCTGCCAGAATCCGCAGACTTGGGACTTTCAGGGCGGACGTCGCTTTGACCAATCGGCGCATGATTATCTTTTCTCCGAGCTGTCAAAGCCTTACATTCAGGGCATTACCTTTTCGGGAGGAGACCCCCTGTGCTCTCCTGATGACGTGGCAGCATTGGCGAAAGAGATCAAGGAAAGCATGCCAGGAAAAGATATCTGGGTCTATACAGGCTTTACGATAGAGCAAATAGAGGCCGATCCAAAGCTCAGGCCGATCCTGAACTATGCGGATGTCATTGTCGATGGTGAGTATGTGGAAGCCTTGCGTGATGTGACGTTGGCCTTTCGTGGTTCCAGAAATCAACGCGTCATTCGACTCAAAGATGGGAAAATCATTAAAAAAGAGTAATATGGTAAAAAATAGTGCTCTATTTATTTGGAAGTATAAGGAAAAATACTTAAATTTGCAACCGTCATCGTGAGATGATATCTATTTAAGTTTCATTAGGTTAGTAGTTTGATAGATTTTTAAGGTAAATTGAGGTTTAGTGTCCTCATTGATGTTTTTTGATGAAGACATTAATCCAGAAAAGGCGGTGCAAGTGATTGTACTGCCTTTTCCTTTTGTTCCGTATTGCTTCTTGTTGGCATTGTTGAAGCTGCCATTTTGTATTAAAAAACATAATAAAAAGGAAAAACCGCTCGTAATTGCACTAATCTTAGTAAATTTGCAGCTAAAAAGAAATTACGCGCAATGAGCAAATTGTTTTCGCACGTCGTTGTTATGATAGTGTCACTGGCCACGTTCGCCTCATGTTTGAGGAATAACGATGACAGCGACACGACTTACTATACCGACACAGCCATCACATCGTTTACCCTTGGTACCCTCAAGCAGATACATCACACCAAGGCAAAAAACGGCGTGACCGATTCGACGTATACCTCAACGTTCTCGGCGAGCACCTACGCTTTCGATATAGACCAACAGAGCTGCACCATATCAAACGCCGATTCACTTCCTGTAGGTACCGACACAAAGCATGTATTGGCAACCATCAAGAGCATGAACGGCGGTACCATCCTGTTAGTGCTGAAGTCTCTGGAAGGAAAGGACAGCATTGCCTACTATTCGTCAAATGACTCTATTGACTTCTCTTCCCCTGTGCATATTCGTGTGGTTAACATGAAAGGCACCGCTCGGCGCGACTACACGGTCAGCCTGAACGTGCATCGTGAAGAGGAGAACCAGTTTAGCTGGAAGGCGTCTGCCATTCGCGGCTACGGTGGACTGGAGAAACGCCGGCTGGTTAATCTTGACGGGCGGGTGTGGCTGACAGGCTTTCATGGCGGCAGTCTGAACGCATTCGGCAACAGCGGTTCATCATGGGATGAGGTAGACTTCAGCACGGGTCTTCTGCGTAACGACAGTGTCATTGGTGCCACGGTAAAATACCGTTATGGTATTATCGATGGGAAACTCATGCGTTCACCAGCTAATGGCGGGACGTGGACGGAAGAGAAGCTCGATGAGGACGCTTCGCTGCTTCCTGATAAAAGCGTCAGCTTTATCGCTGCGCCCATGACCGTAGATCCGTCGCTTTACAACCTGCTCATCATCGGCAACAGGAATGGCAAGACCGTCTGCTGGAGTAAAATAGAGGATGACGCTGATGCCTCGCAGGTGTGGACATATTATAATGAGGACGGATACAACAGAAAGCCCCTACCGTATCTGGAGAATATGAAGGCCGTGCTCTATGGCGGCAACATCATCGCTACGGGCGGAAGCTTCTCTTCGGTGTACACCAGTCCTGACTGGGGGCTGACGTGGAACAAGAACAGTCTGTTCGCGCTGCCTGCTGAGTTTGGACGGACAGCTGCCGCGTTTGGCATGGCAGTAGATGGCAACAACATTCTCTACATATCGCGTGATGGCTCTGATCAGGTGTGGTCAGGCAGGCTCTCACAGCTCGGATGGGACACGGGCCAGCGCGTGTTTACAAGGTCCAGATCGAGGAAATAACAATAGAAAAGCGATTCGTCATGGTTGCAACAGTCCGTCTCCTGGCATTTGTCACAATGGTTGTGCTCTGGCTACCCGCTAAAGCACAAGACGATCCGGAATACCGGTTGGAGATAGGAGCGGGTGCAGGACTCGCGGGTTATCTCGGTGATTACAACGGTAATCTCACCAAAGACCTGCAGCCTGCCGCGAGTATCTTGGGGCGATACAACCTCAACCCGTGGATGGCGCTGCGACTGAACATAGGATTTGGAAGATTAAAGGGCTCATCCAAGGACGTCAAGACATGGTATGCGGCCAACAGCGGCAATGCCTATTCGTTCAGCAACAACTTCTACGACATCACGGCGGCCTATGAGTACAACTTCTGGCCATACGGTACAGGCCGCGATTATCGCGGAGCCAAACGTCTGACACCCTTCGTCTTGGGCGGTATGGGCGTTGTCGCGGCAAAGACCAAGGTAAAGACTCGTGTAGCGATGACAGTGCCTCTCGGCGTGGGCGTGAAATATAAGATCAGTGATCGCGTCAATCTCGGACTGGAGTGGGCCACTTGCTTCTCCACGAGTGACTGGCTTGATGGTGTGAAAGATCCCGATGACATCAGGAGCAGTGGCATGTTCAAGAACACGGATGGCTTCCAGCGTCTACAGCTGTCGGTGACCTACTGCTTCTCTCCACGGTGTCTGAACTGTAACAAGGAATAGCAAACAGAAAGAACAAAAGATATAAATCATATACAAAGCGTATGATTTCATGCAGTAATCATCTCTCACGGGAGATTGGCTCACCCATTCCGGAGAGCATTGCCATCATCATGGACGGCAATGGCCGTTGGGCCACAGAGCGCGGAAGGGACCGGTCGTATGGCCACCAGGCCGGTGTGGAAACCGTCAGGCGCATCACTTCAGAGTGTGTACGCTTAGGTGTGAAGTATCTCACGCTGTATACTTTCTCTACTGAGAACTGGAGTAGACCGCAGGCCGAGATTCACGCTCTCATGGGGCTCGTGTTGACAAGTCTGGAAGATGAGATCTTCATGAAGAACAATGTGCGCTTCCGTGTCATTGGTGATGTGGCGCGTCTTCCCAAGGATGTGCAGGACAAGCTGCATGCGACAGAGGAGCATACACGCGACAATTCGGCGATGACAATGGTCGTAGCGCTCAGCTACTCGTCGCGTTGGGAGATCACGAAAGCCGTCAGAGAGATCGCTGAAGAATGGAAAGCGTCAGGGAAGCCGGAGACTGAGATCACGGAAGAAACTGTTTCCGAGCACCTGGAAACAGCATTCATGCCCGATCCTGACCTGCTCATCCGTACGGGCGGGGAGTATCGTATCAGCAACTACCTGCTTTGGCAGATCGCCTACACCGAGTTGTACTTCACTCCCGTCTATTGGCCCGACTTCTCTGAGGATGACTTACACGCGGCCATAGAGAGTTATCAGAAAAGGCAGCGGCGTTTCGGGAAAACAGAGAGACAGGTGGAACACTCGGCCAAAGAAGAAAGGGAGAGAGCTAAAGAATAAGAATAATGAAAAAAGAATGCGGGGGAAACTTGCACACCCTGCATTCTACCTCAAAAGAATAAAATGCACTACAATAAGAAAAAAGTAGCAGCTGCAATCATTGCCCTGGCATGCAGCCTGGGCTTAGAGGCACAGGAACGTATCATTCATCCCGACATTACTTACGCGGGGACACCGCGCAATGTAGTCATTGGCGGTTTCTCCGTTTCGGGTATGGAAGGGTATGAGGACTATATGCTCACAGGTATCTCCGGCCTTGCCGTAGGTCAGCGAATCACGGTGCCAGGACCGGAAATCACCGATGCGGTGAAACGTTACTGGAAGCATGGCCTCTTCTCCGATGTGCAAATCTCTGCCGATTCCATTGTGGGTGACAAAATCTATTTGCATATTGCCCTCAAACCCAGGCCAAGGATTTCCACAATCAACTATTATGGGCTGAAGAAGACGGAGCGGGAGGATATGGAGAAAAAGCTTGGTATCCTCAAAGGCGGTCAGATTACGCCCAATATGATTGACCGTGCAAAGATTCTCGCTAAGAAATACTTCGACGACAAGGGCTTCAAGAATGCTGATATCGAGATCAATCAGAGGGAAGACCTGTCGAAAAAGAATCAGGTCATCCTTGATGTCATCATTGACAAGAAGTCGAAGATGAAGGTCCGTACCATCTATATTGAAGGCAACAGCCAGCTCAGCGCTTCCCGTATTAAAGGCGGCCTATTCAAGAAAGGCGCATTCGCAAAGACGCACGAGGCCGGAAAGCTGTCCACGTTCCTCAAGGCGAAGAAGTTCACGCCCGAGCGCTGGAAGGCTGACAAGGAAAAGCTCATCGAGAAATACAATGAGTTGGGTTACCGCGATGCCGCCATCGTGGGTGACAGCGTGTGGAACAATGACCCCAAGCATGTCAATATCTGGATTAAGGTTTCTGAAGGCCAGAAGTATTACATCCGCAACATTCATTGGGTTGGTAACACGGTCTATACATCTGAAGCCCTGCAGCAATTGTTAGGCATGAAACCTGGTGACGTGTACAACCAGAAGTTGCTCGACAAGCGATTGAAGACCGATGATGATGCCGTAAGCAATCTTTATTACAACCATGGCTACGTCTTTTCCAGTGTCGAGCCAGTGGAACAGAATGTCCAGGGCGACTCCATCGACCTGGAGATGCGTGTGCAGGAAGGCCCACAGGCACACCTCTCGCATGTGCGCATCTATGGTAACAACCGCCTCTACGATAATGTGGTGCGTCGTGAACTGCGTACCAAGCCAGGAGATTTGTTCTCCAAGGATGCCATCATGCGTTCTTTCCGTGAGATTGCGAGCATGGGCCACTTCGATCCGGAGAAGATCAATCCTGACGTGAAACCCGATTACGAGTCGGGCACAGTGGACCTCAACTGGATGCTTGAACAGAAGTCAAACGACCAAATAGAGTTCTCCCTTGGATGGGGACAGACAGGTGTCATTGGACGTATCGGACTGACACTGAACAACTTCTCCATGGCTAACCTGTTCCGCAAGAACAAGGAGCACCGTGGCATCATGCCCATTGGCGACGGTGAGAAGCTGTCCATCAGCGCGCAGACCAACGGTTCTTATTATCAGAGTTACAACGCATCCTACTCTACCAACTGGTTTGGAGGCAAGCGCCCGAACCAGTTCTCCATCGGTGTCTATTACTCGAAACAGACAGACATCAACAGCAACTATTGGAATCAGTCGGCATACAACAACTATTATTATAATATGTATGGCTATAATTCCTATGGCTACAACTATTCCAACTACGAGAACTATTACGATCCGAACAAATACATCCAGATGTTCGGAGCATCTTTAGGCTGGGGTAAGCGTCTGCGTTGGCCTGACGATTACTTCTCGCTCTCAGTACAAGTGGCTTACACCCGCTATATGTTGAAGAACTGGCGTTATTTCTATCTCATGAACAATGGTAACGCCAACAACCTCAATTTCAGCCTTTCACTCAACCGCTCCTCTACCGACAACCAGCTCTTCCCGCGCACGGGCTCAGAGTTTACCGCCAGCGTGACTCTCACGCCGCCATGGTCGAGGTGGGACGGGAAAGACTATAAAAACCTGGCCAACAATCCCAACTCCCCCGACTATGTCCGTGAGCAGAAGGAGAAGTACAAGTGGATAGAGTACCATAAGTGGTCGTTCAAGTCGAAGACCTACACATCTTTGACCAACGGTCAGAAGTGCTTCGTCTTGATGACGCGTGCCGAGTTAGGTCTGTTAGGCAGCTACAACAAGTACAAGGAGTCGCCTTTCGAGACCTTCTACATGGGTGGTGACGGCATGAGCGGCTATTCGTCCTACGGGGGTGAGGAGACCATCGGACTGCGTGGTTACGAGAACGGTTCCATCGCGTACAATGGCTATGCTTACGACCGTTTCTCACTGGAGCTGCGCTATCCCTTCCTCTTGGGCAACACCACTATCTACGGTCTGACTTTCCTTGAGGGTGGTAATGCCTGGAGCAAGATCCGGCAGTTCAATCCGTTCGATATGAAACGCTCTGCCGGTGTGGGTGTGCGCATTTACCTGCCTATGGTCGGACTGATGGGTATCGACTGGGGTTATGGATTCGACAAGGACAACGTGAACGGCCGGAAGGGCGGATCACAGTTCCATTTCGTCCTCGGACAGGAGTTCTAATAAGGTAAAAAGAAAGTAAACCCAAAGGAGTTGATTTACATATAACGATAAAACATACAATAGTTAGTTATAATTATAGGGAGAACTATGATGAGAAACATGCATATCAGCAAATTGATGAAAGGGAAGGTTTTGGCAAAGGCATTGTTCTTTTTGCCTTTCTGTCTTCTTACCTTTTTACCTTATAATGCCCGTGCTCAGAAGTTCGCGCTTATCGACATGGAGTACGTCTTGAAGAATATCCCGGCCTATGAGCGCGCCAATGAGCAGCTCAATCAGGCTACGAAGAAATGGCAGGCCGAGGTGGAGGCTTTGAATACCGAGGCCTCGACGATGTATAAAAACTATCAGAACGAGGTCGTCTTCCTTTCCAAAGAGCAGAAGACAGCCAGACAGGAACAAATCATGAAGAAGGAAAAGGAGGCCGCCGACCTTAAGCAAAAGTACTTCTCTCCGGAAGGCGAGCTCTACAAGAAGCGTGAGAGCCTCATGCAACCCATTCAGGAAGAGATCTATAATGCCGTAAAGGAAATAGCCGATCTTCATGGCTACAGTCTTGTGCTTGACTGTGCCTCTGACACCGCCATCATCTTCGGTTCGCCTCGCATAGACATCTCCGACGAGGTGCTCCGTAAACTCGGCTACGTCGCAAGATAAGCGCCGCACGATGCGCGCGGGAGACGTAATGGCCTCAATGATAATATCATTAGATGGAAATAAAACAACAAATAAAAAACAAAACAACAATGAAGAAGCTTTTATTATTCCTCATGCTGATGGCACCTGTTGCCACTTTCGCACAGAAGTTCGGTAAGGTGAACACACAGAACATCATGCAGTCGCTGCCCGAGATTGCCAAGATCAACGGCGAGCTCCAGGCTCAGCAGAAGACTTACGAGAACGACCTGAAGAACATGCAGGACGAGCTCACCCGTCAGAACGATGCCTACGAGAAGGGCAAGAGCACCATGAATCCCACTCAGCAGAAGCAGAAAGAGCAGGAGCTCCAGACGCTTTATCAGAAGATTCAGCAGACCTACCAAGACAACGCGCAGGCACTGCAGAAGAAGCAGCAGGATCTCATGCAGCCCGTCGTGACCAAGGTGCGCAACGCCATTGAGGCCGTAGGCCGCACAGGGGGCTACACTTTCATCTTCGAGGATGGTGTGGCTGTTTACGCAGGCACCACCGTCGAGGACGTCACCTCTAAGGTGCAGGCCGAGATTGCCAAGATGAAGTAACCTCTTTCATCAACCAATTCAAGGGCGGTCATCCGGCCGCCCTGTTATCCCTTTATCACGATCATGATGAAGAAACTCTTTCTCCTTGTTTCCGCGGCAATGGTAACTCTTGCCGTAAGTGCGCAGAGCGTGACGGCTGCGGCTGCCACGAACGGCAGGCCCGACGGCCCCGTCATGCAGACAGCGCAGCTCAAATATGGCTATCTGAGCTGCGACAGTGCCTTGCATGCCCTGCCCGAATATGCCGCCGCTATGAGAAATCTCAATGGCTTGCGCGGCAAATACGCTGCGGAAATGAAGCGGGTGGAGGATGAGTTCAATAGCAAATACGAGCTTTTCCTTGAGGGACAGCACGACTTTGCGCCTTCCATCCGCCAGAAGCGTCAGGCTGAATTGCAAGAGTTGATAGAGAAAAACACGGCTTTTAAGAAAAAGGCTCAGCAGCTTCTTGAGAAAGCCACTCAAGAGGCTCTCAGCCCCTTGAAGCAGACCATCCAGGCAGCTATCACGCGGATTGGCCAGCAGAAAGGACTTGCTTTCGTCGTCAATACCGATGGCGGTAGCCTGCCTTTCATCAATCCGGCTTTGGGTGAAGACATTACTGGCGACGTCATCCGTGCGTCAAGATGATTGCCATGCAACCAGACGGCAACGATAAATATCCGCAGACTCCGGGGCCCATCGGCGTTTTCGACTCCGGCTATGGCGGGCTGACCATCCTTCATGGCATCAGACAGCTATTGCCACAGTATGATTACCTCTATCTCGGCGACAACGCGCGGGCTCCCTATGGTCCGCGTTCTTTCGATGTGGTGTATGAGTTTACGCGCCAGGCCGTCGACAAGCTTTTCTCTCTGGGGTGCCAGCTGGTCATCCTCGGGTGTAACACGGCCTCTGCTAAAGCCTTGCGGTCCATTCAGCAAAATGATCTGCCGCGGTGGGATGTGGCGAGACGCGTCCTGGGAGTGATACGCCCCACAGCCGAGATCATCGGGAAGATCACACGCAACAACCATGTCGGTCTCTTAGCCACGGAGGGAACGGTGAGGAGCCGCAGTTACGACCTGGAGATTCACAAGTTCTGGCCCGATATCAAGGTGACGGGACAGGCCTGCCCTTTCTGGGTACCGCTCGTGGAATATAACGAGGCAGACTCGCCCGGTGCCGATTATTTCGTGAAGAAACGCATAGACCAGCTGCTGCAGCAAGACCCTGACATCGACACTATCATCCTGGGATGTACCCATTTCCCGCTCCTCATGCCGAAGATTCTTAAGTTTACCCCGCGTGGTGTGACCATTGTGCCGCAAGGCGAATACGTGGCAAGCAGCCTGCAGAACTATCTGAAGCGTCATCCCGAGGTGGACAGTAAGCTGACGCGGGGAGGCACAGTCCGCTATCTCACCACGGAGAATGAGCAGAAGTTCAAGGACTCCGCGTCCATCTTCCTCCATGAGCAAATAGAAGCCACACACGTAGAACTCTTACCCCTTGAGGGCATTAACGACCATTTGATATGCAAGAAACACGACAAAACAAGATAGCGCGCCTGCTCCAGAAAGAGCTGGCAGAGATTTTCCAGAGCCAGACACGGCAGACCCACGGCATGCTCGTGAGCGTCACGCGCGTGCGCATCAGCCCCGACCTGAGCATCTGCACTGCCTATCTCAGCATCTTTCCGCCAGAGAAGGCCGGCGAGATCATGGAAAACATCCGCAAGAACGAGAAGACCATCCGTTACGATCTCGGAAAGCGTGTGCGCAACCAGCTGCGCATCATCCCAGAGCTCAGGTTCTTCCAGGACGACAGCCTTGACTATATCGAGCACATTGACAAGCTGTTGAAAGAGTAAAGGGGCAATAAAGTAAAAAGGTAAAAGGGTAAAAAGCAAAAGTGAACTTCCCGTTATTTATCGCTCGCCGGTATCTTTTTTCCAAGAAGAAAACGCACGCCATCAATGTCATCTCCCTCATCTCCGTCATCGGAGTGGCGGTGGCGACGATGGCCCTGGTCATCATTCTCTCGGTGTTCAACGGTTTCCACGACTTGGTGGCCGGCTTCTTTACCAATTTTGATCCGCAGCTCAAGGTGATGCCTGTCAAGGGCAAGTCGGTGGCTGCCGACGACCCTGTGCTTACGCAGATCAGCCATCTTCCGCAAGTGGAGGTGGCCACAGAGACCTACGAGGACCTGGCGCTTGCGGTCTATCAGGGACGGCAGGCCATGGTGACCATCAAGGGTGTGGGCGACAATTTCGCCCAGCTGACACATATCACCGACATTCTTTACGGCGACGGACAGTTCCAGCTGCACGCCGCCAATCTCGAGTTCGGTACGCCAGGCATACGTCTTGCCGCCGACCTCGGGCTGGGAGCCCGCTGGAAAAACTATCTGCGCGTCTACGTGCCACAGCGCCAGGGACAGCTTGACATGAGCAATATGGAGAGCGGATTCGTTCTCGACTCACTGCTCTCAAGCGGCGTGGTCTTCACGGTCAACAACGCCAAGTACGACAAAAACTACATCCTCACGTCCCTGGGCTTTGCCCGCCGTGTCTTCGACGCACAGGGTGAGATCACGGCATTGGAGCTCCGGCTGAAGCCCGGGTCCGATTTTGACGCCGTGAAGAGCCGCATGCAGGACATCGCGGGAAAGCGGTTCAAGGTGGAAGACCGGTTCGAGCAACAGGCCGACACGTTCAAGATCATGGAGATAGAGAAACTCATGGCCTATATTTTCCTTACGTTCATCCTCATTGTGGCCTGCTTCAACATCATCGGTTCACTGTCAATGCTCATCATCGACAAGAAGGATGACGTGGAGACGCTCCGCAATCTTGGTGCCAACGAGAAACAAATCACGCGTGTCTTCCTCTTCGAAGGCCGCATGATCTCGGTCATCGGCGCTATTGTGGGCATAGGTCTCGGCCTGCTCCTCTGTCTTCTGCAGCAGCAGTTCGGCCTGGTCAGCATGGGTGGCGGCAACGATGCCTTCGTGGTCTCGGCCTATCCGGTCAGTGTCCATTATACCGATGTGCTCATCATCTTCCTCACTGTCATTGCGGCAGGGTGGCTCGCCGTCTATTATCCTGTCAGGGCTCTGAGCAGGAGACTGCTCAGATAGCCGCCGGAAGCGGGAATCTTATCCATACGGCAAGAGGGACATCGCAATCTCAATGCGGTGTCCCTCTTGCCTTGTTCTGCTTGTTCTTGTCGTTGTGTGTCGGCGAAGACCAGTAATTCATCCGTTTCGCCTCCATGGTGTAGGCAAAAGCCTTTACAGCTTTGTGGGTCGGTGACGGCTTTATTTTCACTCGTACACCTCGTCGATGCCGTTGCCTTCTCCCGTGTTGTCGTCCTCAGTGCATGGGTTGTAATTGGCTGGCACATTGAAGGTCGCTGTGGGCTTGTAGGGTAGGCTGGTGTCCCGGTAGACCTTTTTCATGAAGTAGGCCCATATGGGCAGGGCCATCGTTGCACCTTGTCCCATCTGCATGGAGTCGAAGTGTATGTCGCGGTCCTCACCGCCAACCCACACGCCGCTGACGAGTTGGGGCGTGAATCCCATGAACCACGCGTCGGAGTTGTTGTTGGTAGTTCCGGTCTTGCCGCCGATGTCGCCGGGGATGTCAAACTTGTAGCGCAGTCTTCCTGCTGTGCCCTCGTCCACGACAGCCCTCAATTCCACGATCATCTTGTAGGCGCTCTCCGATGAGATCACCTCATTCATGCGGGGCTCGAAGTTGGCCACCACGTTGCCTTCAGCGTCCTCGATACTGGTCACGAAGAGCGGAGCGATGCGCACGCCATTGTTGGCAAAGGTGGAGTAGGCGCTGACCATCTCGCCTACTGACACCTCACAGGGGCCGAGCGCAAGGGCCATGGAGGGGTAGATGTCTGGATTGTTGATGCCGAACTTGTGCAGCATGTCCACGAATTGCCGTGGATTGAGCTTCGACATCAGGTAGGCGGAGATCCAGTTGTTTGACTGTGCGAGGCCCCATTTGAGCGTCACCATCTGCCCGTAACACCTGCGGTTGCTGTTGCGTGGTGTCCAGGGGCGTCCTGCCACCATATAGGTGCGCTGCACGTTGGGTGCGCGGTCGCAGGGCGAGGCGCCGTTCTCCATGGCTAAGGAGTAGAGGAAAGGCTTGATGGTGGAGCCCACCTGGCGCCGCCCGCCCATCACCATGTCGTACTGGAAGTGGGCGAAGTCGATACCGCCGACGTAGGCTTTCACCTGTCCTGTGTGCGCGTCCATGCTCATAAAGCCCGCGCGCAGGAACTGCTTGTAATAGCGGATGGAGTCGATAGGCGTCATCACCGTGTCCATGTCGCCATTGTAGGTGAACACCGACATGTCGGTAGGCGTGTGGAAAGCGCGGTGTATCTCCTCAGCCGAGGCGCCGTTCTGCTTCATGGTGATGTAGCGGTCGCTCTGCACCACGGCACGCTCCATGATGGAATTGATCTGTTGCTGCGAGAGCTTTCCGCTGAAGGGAGAGTTGGATCCCTTCTCGGCATTCTCCTTGTCGAAGGCCGGTTGCAGGAAGCGTGCGACGTGTCCGTAGACCGATTCCTCGGCATATCGCTGCATGCGCGAGTCAATGGTGGTGTGGATGCGCAGCCCGTCGGTGTAGATATTCCAGTTGGTGCCGTCCTTCTTCGTGTTTTTCTTGCACCATCCGCACAGTGGGTCGGTGGCGAAAGCAATGGAGTCGATGACGTATTGCCGCTTGTTCCACGACGGATAGTTCTTTATATTGGGACGGTCCATCATCATGTATTGGCGGAGAAACTCGCGGAAATAGACCGCCGTGCCGTCCTTATGGTCGGCGCGATGGAAGTGCAGTATCACGGGCTTGGCGCACTCTTCCTCGTAGTCAGCTGTAGAGAGATAGCCGGCCTTGAGCATCTGTCCGAGGACGATATTGCGCCGCTCACGGGCGCGGTCGGGATAGCGCACGGGGTTGAAGAAGGATGGATTCTTGCACAGTCCCACTAACAGGGCAGCCTCATCGATGCTGAGACGTGCGGGCTCCTTGCTGAAATAGGTGTTGGCTGCGTTCTTAATGCCCACGGCCCCATGCAGGAAATCGAAGTAGTTGAGATACAGCGCGATGATCTCTTCCTTGGTGTACATGCGCTCCAGTTTAATGGCAGTGACCCACTCGATGGGCTTTTGCAGCAACCGCTCCGAAGCGGAGTGTACCGGCGCGGAATAGAGCTGCTTGGCAAGCTGCTGCGTGATGGTGCTGCCTCCGCCTGCCGATGCCTGTCCGAGGATGCCGCGCTTGATGATGGCGCGCGTCAGGGCGATGAAGTCGATACCTGAGTGTTCGTAGAACCTTACGTCCTCAGTGGCCACCAATGCTTGCACCAGGTAAGGGGAAAGCTTCTTGTAAGGCACGGGGATGCGGTTGGAGCGGTCGAGGTTATAGGTGCCGAGGATGTGTCCGTCGGCTGAGAACACCTGCGAAGCCGACTTGGAGATAGGGTTCTGAAGGTTGTCAATGTCGGGGGAATAGCCGATGACGCCGAACCATATCAGGAAAAAAAGCATGGCAGTAAGGCCTGTTCCAGCGGCGAACAGGAGCCATAGCGTCTTGATGAATTTCTTTCTCACGTTGCTGTTGCTGTATGTTGCGCTATATGTGACACAGATTTACCAAATGGCATTGTGTCGTAAGAATAGTGCAAAAATACTGCTTTTCCGGCACATATCGCTATTTTGGCGGCAAAAAAGATGCGGGTTGTTTTTCCGATGCCACCTCAGGGCATAATCGTGCGCGCTGTCTCGACCGTCTCTGCCACTTGTGGCTTGAGGGTGGGGAAGAAGTTGAGGCCTGTTGCTTGCGCTTCACAGTCGGAAAAGATTACTTGATGGTCTTGCCAAGCAGACTTTCTAAATAAGCCCTGACGTCCTTCCAGCGGTAATAGGGCGCCTTGTACGCCTTGACAGGCAGCGTGGCCTCGTTCTCATTGAGCAGCACTTTTACGAGGATGTCCTTGGAAGGGCTCTTGAAATCCTTGTAGAAGACAAACTGTATATTGCATGCCATGGGGAAGATGTGGTACACATTCCAGTCCTCGTCATCGAGTTGCTCAAGCGATGAGCGTGGATTGCCGTAGCCGTTGATATTGAGCAGGCAGACCAACGGCAGCACATCGCTCTCGTGGGCGAACCTCAATGTTGCACCAGGATGCTGCAACTTGACGCACGAGTCGGCAGTCTCGACGATGTTTTTCACCAGGTTGAGCTGCGTGTACATCCCCGCGCCGTTGTTGAGCTTGTTTGGACCGGCTTTAGTGTACCAGTAAGCGGTGCCCATGAGCCAGTGGTTGTAGAGCTCGTCAAACGAGAAGATGTCCCAGATGGGCTTGAAGGAGTGGCGCAGCTCGGTGTTCTGCAGGGCGATGGCCGTGTTGTAGAGCTGCGAAGCCAGTGCCTTTCCATTGACGGTCTTAGCATATTCGTCGTCGTTGAAGAGTGTCTGCATCATGTGTGGGGCGCCGCTGTGACGATTGTCAAAGGCCTTCAGGCTGTCCATGGCCGCCGCTGTGCTGATCATGTGCGCGTAAGGACTGTTGTCTTCGTCGTTCATGTAGTACATGTCATGATAGCTGGCATCGCTCTTGAATATGATCTTCGGGTTGAGCGCTGCGAGCTGCAACAGCTCATTCTGCATGGAGAGGATGCAGCGGATGACCACTGTAGAGCGGGCGTCGACATGGGTCTTTCCCGCGAAGACTTGTGGGAAACGCTCGAACATCCGCTTAGCGATGGCACGGTGTTGCTCGGCTCCAAGCTGGGTGAGCTCGCCCTCGCGGCTCAGTCCTTGCTGCCGGATAGCCTTGACGAGAGCGAACACCTCCTTGCCTCGTGGCGTCAGTTTGCCGAGAGAATCGGCGTGTGCCAGTGTGAAGTAAGGCCGGTTGAAGGCGTTCTTGCCAATCTGCCAGCGGGAGCCGTGACGCCCGTAATGGCTGATGTAGAAAGGCTCATAGCCTTTCGGCGCGGGCGTGAGCTTGGCTGTGGGAGCAGGATAGGCACGGTAGTTGTTGGCTGCAAGATTGGGGTTGTCCTTGATTTCCTGTCTCGCACGCTGCGCGAAGCTGCCGGAAGCGACCATGATGAGGCCTAAAAGCAAAAGAATTGGTTTTTTCATTGTTTTGTTATCATTTAGTATTTACTATTAACAAAATTACTCATTTTATGTGAATCTGACAAAAAAGAAAGAGACGTTTAACCATTTTTTCGTAACTTTGCGGTCGTATGAAGGGTAAAAACGCTCATATTTATCTATTAGTCTTGTCAGCCCTTGCCGTATTGGTCGGTTTTGCCATGATGTCGCTGACCACCCATGGCAAGCAGCGTTCGGCAACCCGGGATACAGTCGCCGTCCGCAAAAAGAAGGTGCCGGTGGTGCCTTCTGCGAAGGATTCGGCTATTCTCCGCGCCTTGACCAACACGGTAACCCCGCCTGATCCCACCGTGCGGGGTGTGCTGACCAACAGCCTTGGCGCCCCCATGAAGGGCGTTGTCGTGAGCGACGGCTACACGTGCACGGTGACCAACGACAAAGGTCTCTACATTTTTCTTCGCCATAAAGGCGCACGCTTCGTCTGGTACACTGTACCCTCCGATTGTGCCATACCCACCCATTCTTCCTCAGACCGTACGGCGCTTTTCTACACGCCCTTGTCGGTGAAGCGCAATGTCTACAATTTTACCCTTCGGCGGTTGCCGGGTGGCGCCGAGCGTGACTATCGGCTCATCGTTTTCGGTGATCCGCAGATCACCAACGCCTTTAATCCTTATTATACAGGGCCTGACGACAATCCGATCAATAAGAGCGACCTTGCCCGTTTCACCGATGAGACCATGGCCGACGTCAAGCAGACCATCGCCTCCTGGCCGGCCTCGACGCCCGTCTACGCCATTTCCATGGGCGACGACGTGCAGTATTACGGTGGTTACAACTCCAGGCTGGAGCAGAATATCCGCAAGGCTTTGGGATCGTCGCGGGCGACGGTGTTCTCCGTGATAGGCAACCACGACCAGGACGGACGTGATCTTTACCTCCGTAAATGGCAGCAAAGTTTCGGCCCCGACAATTACAGCTTCGACCGGGGTGATGTGCACTATGTGTGCCTTAACGACGTGCATTTCTTCCGTGGCATGCTCTATTGGCAGCCCGGTGAGCTTGACGCTGACCAGCTGCATTGGCTCAGGCAGGATCTTGCGCTTGCCGATCACAGCAAGAAAGTGATTCTCTGTTACCACATCCCCTTGACCATGGGCACCCGTCCGCGCAAGGGCGCCGCGCCGTTGCGGCTCGACTCTGAGCCAGGACACTATTCCTCTTCGGTGCTGAAGCGGGTGCTCAGCCTGTTGGAGACGTTCAAGGGCGGCTATGAGTTGTTTTGTGGACACACCCATTTTGCCATCAATCATGAGATCGACTATCATGGCCATCACCTGCTGGAGCGGTGTCATGCCGCGGCTTGCGGTAACATCTGGCAGTCGAATATCAACATTTGCGGTACGCCCAACGGCTATTATGTCTATTCGATCAATGGCACGGGCATCCGCGACAGCTATTATAAGGGGACCTTCTGGCCCCGTTCACGGCAGATGACAGTGTTCAAGGCCGCGACGGAGTTCAACGGCGAGTCGTATGCCAACGACTGGAAGTTGCCGAAAGACAAGGGCGTGATTGTTGCCAACGTGTTCAACTCCGACTCCCGCTGGCGTGTCGTGGCCATCGAAGACGGCGTGGAGCACGGGATGACCCGCATCAATCATCAGGGTCAGGATGCGTTTGCCACAGGCTATCACCACCGTTACAACAGGTCGGTAAGCTATCAGTTTGTGAGCAAGGCCAACGGTTATCTCATCATGAACCACCTGTATTATTACGAGCCGAAGTCGGCCAGGAGCCATGTGGTCATCAGGGCCACCGATCCTTATGGCAACATTTATACGGCATCGTCCAGCGAAGCCGTCACGGAGCCGTTCTTCAATTTCGCACATTATTATAAATAAAAATCACTTTTTTGTCGTTTTTTCTTTGCGTTTCCAATAAAAGGCCGTATCTTTGTGAACACTTTATTAGCCACTAACGAGATAGACCCGAAATGAGACAACTGAAGATAACCAAGGCCATTACCACCCGAAATAACGAATCGCTGGATCGTTATCTCGCAGAGATAGCGCGTGAGCCGTTGCTCTCTCCTGAGGAGGAAGCCGCCCTTGCCATACAGATACGCGCGGGCGGCAAGAAAGGTGAGGAAGCCCGTGACCGGCTGGTCAGGGCCAACCTGCGCTTTGTCGTCTCGGTGGCAAAGCAGTACCAGCACCAAGGCATCTCACTGACCGACCTGATCAATGAGGGCAACATGGGCCTTGTGAAGGCTGCGGAGAAGTTTGACGAGACGCGCGGATTCAAGTTCATCAGTTATGCGGTGTGGTGGATCCGCCAGTGCATCATGGAAGCCCTTGCCGTAAAGAGTCGCCTGGTCCGTGTGCCGCTCAACCAGATGGGTATCGCCCTCAAGCTGAACCGAGCATCGGAGGCTTTCATGCAGAAGCATGGACGATTGCCGTCCACACATGAGCTGGCCGCCATCACTGGCATTGATGAGGAGGCCGTGGAAGCAGCCAAAGACGTCAACAGCAAGTCGACGAGTATTGACGCACCGTTTGGTGACGACAGCTCGGACAGCTCTATCGGTGACATGCTCATTTCTGACGACAATGATTTCCGTTCAGACAATATAGTGGACAGCGAGTCGCTCAATCAGTTCATCGAGGACTTGCTCAAGGATGTGCTCAATGAGCGCGAACAGCAGATCGTCAAGGAGTCGTTCGGCATCGGTTGTGCCGAAAAGAGCCTGGAAGAGATAGCCCATGAGATGGGCATGACACGGGAGCGCATCCGCCAGGTCAGGGAAAAGTCGATCCGGAAGATCAAGCATTCGCCGGCCTCGAAGCTCCTGCGGCAGTATCTGGGCTGAACCTTCCTTTATGCTTATCTGTTTTCTTGTTTTCCCTCTACGGCGTAAAGGCATTGCCATTACGCTGTAGACGCATTGCCATTACACTGTAAAGGGATTGCCTTTACACTGTAATGGCGATGGGTGCACAGCGTCCTCGCGGAGAGGTGGAACCATCGTTGGAAGAGAAAGTCAGTGCAAACGATTGCATGAAAAATAGAAAGAAAATGGGGGAGAAAATAACAACGAATGAGGAAATTGTTTACCTTTGCCAGCGAATGAAACCATTTTAAGGAACCTGTAAAATCTACTATTATCATGAGTAGGACATTATTGAAAAGAGCCGCGCTTTTTGGTGCGGGAATTGTATGTACAGTAGGCGCCTTGGCACAGTCAGTGGTTCAAGGCACAGTGAAGGACGAATCGGGTGAGCCGCTCATTGGCGCGACGATTCAAATCAAAGGCCAGCAGGGAGGTACGGTGACGGGCATTGACGGCGATTGGAAGCTCGCCGATGTCAAACCGGGGCAGACAATTGTCATCTCCTATATTGGCTACACCAACAAGGAAGTCAAGATCGGCCAGCAACACAGTTTCAACATCGTGCTGGAACCTGACAAGCAGGATCTTGATGAGGTTGTTGTCGTGGGTTATGCCGTAGGCACAAAGCGTACCGTCTCGGGTGCCGTGGAGCGTGTAGGGCGCAAGGACATGAACCAGGGTGTGGTGACCAGTGCCGCCGACGCCTTGAAAGGAAAGGTCAGCGGTGTGGTTATCTCGCAGAGCGGTGGCGACCCCATGGGCACGACCAACATCCGCGTGCGTGGCACCTCGTCGCTCTCCGGCGGTAACGACCCGCTCGTTATCATCGATGGCGTGTATGGCGACATGACGATGTTCAATGCCTTGCAGCCCGGTGACATCGAGAGCATGACCATCCTGAAGGACGCGTCGGAGACGGCCCAGTACGGTTCGCGTGGTGCCGCCGGCGTCATTGTTGTCACCACCACCAAAGGCAAGAACGGCATGAGCTCCATTACCTACAATGGCACGTTCGGCTTGAACAAGGTGTTCAAGAACATTAAGATGCTCAGCGCTGACGCTTACCGGTCCACGGCGAAGAATATGGGACTGTCGCCCACCGACCTGGGTGGCAACACCAACTGGCTCGACGAGATAGAGCGGTCAACAGGCATCACGCAGAACCATAACGTCGCCTTCGCGGGAGGAAACGATACGGGCAACTACCGCGCGTCTCTCGGATTTGTACAGAAACAGGGTGCGCTCCGCAACTCTGATATGCGCAACTACACCGCCAAGATCGATGCCCAGCAACTCGCCTTCAACAAGAAACTGAAGCTCGAAATGGGCTTGATGGGATCGGAATATGACGGCAAACGGCAGTACGACATGCAGAAGATGTTCTATTCCGCAGCGGCTTACAACCCCACTTATCCGAACACGAAGAACGCCACCACCGGAAAGTGGGACGAAGACATGCTTGCCAACGAGATCTACAATCCGCTGGGACAGCTTGAGATAGACAACCGTTACGACGTGGGTGCCCTTGTGGCGCACGGGAAGGCAACGTGGACCATCGTCGACGGCCTCTTTCTCTCTGCCTTCGGATCGTACACCAAGACCAATATTGAGCTGAAACGCTATGTGCCCAACGACATCCGCCAGGGAGAGCTCAACGGCAACGGATGGGCCTACATCAACAGCATACAGCGTAAGGACCTCATGGGCAACATCCAGCTCACGTTCACCAAGGACTTCGGCCAGCACCACATCGACGCCCTTGCCGTCATGGAGGGCCAGCGTTACAAGACGTTCACCCACTCTGAGCAGGCCAAGGGCTTTGAGACCAACTACTTCAAGTACAACAATCTCAAGGCCGGCGCCAATGTGTCGTGGGGCGATGTGCAGTCCGACTCCAAGGAATACACGCTCAGCTCCTATATGGCCCGTGTGAACTATATGTTCGCCGACCGCTACATTCTCACTGCCAACCTGCGTGCCGACGGCTCGTCAAAGCTCGGCAGCGGCCACAAGTGGGGCTGGTTCCCGTCGGCTTCAGCAGCCTGGGTGGTCTCGCAGGAGAACTTTATGAAGAATGTCAAGTGGGTCAACAACCTCAAGCTCCGCGTGGGCTACGGCGTCACCGGTAACCAGGACGCCATAGACCCCTACACCTCGCTGGCGCTCTACGGCCCCAACGGTGTGACACCGGTCAACGGCAGCAACACCACGACCTTCGCCATACAGAGCAACGACAACCCCGACCTGAAGTGGGAGACCAAGAGCACCTTTGATGCCGGACTCGACTTCTCGGCTTTTGGCAACCGACTCAACATCACGCTCGACTGGTACACCTCAAAGACAAAGGACCTGCTCTATACCTATACCGTGCCCGTGCCGCCGTTCACCTACGAGAAACTGCTTGCCAACATGGGTGAGATGAGCAACCACGGATTCGAGATCGGCATCCGCGGGGACATCATCAAGACACGTGACTTCACCTTCAACTCCGGGCTCAACCTCAGCTTCCAGAGCAATAAGCTCAATTCGCTCTCTGGTACCTACAAAGGCCAACAGCTCACAACGTCGGAGCATATCATGGTGGCCCGCATCAATGCTGCCGGCCTGACGCAGAACTACGGCGTCACTTACCTGATGGAAGGGCAGCCTATCGGCGTGTTCTATCTGCCTCATTGCGAGGGTATTGACAAGGACGGAAAGTACATCATCTCTGACCTTGACGGCAACAAGACCATTGATACAGGCGACTCCGGCGACCGCCGCATCTGTGGACAGGCGATACCGAAGGCCTATCTCGGATGGGATTTCAGCTTCGCATATAAGAACTGGAGCCTCTCCATGCAGTTCAACGGCGCTTTCGGACATAAGATCTACAACGGCACCTCGATGACCTACAGTGATCTCTCCAACTTCCCCACTTACAATGTCCTGGCCGACGCGCCCGCAAAGGGTATCAAGGATAAGGTCATCTCTGACTATTGGCTCGAGAAGGGCGACTATGTCAACTTCGAGTATGTACAGCTCAGCTACACGCTCAACCAGAAGCAGCTCAAGTGTAAGTATATCCAGAACATCAAGCTCGGACTGGCTGTCAACAACGTTTGCACCATTACAGGCTACAATGGCCTCACGCCAATGATCAACTCCGCATCGCTCATCGAGCAGTCGGAAGGCACAACGAGCTATGGCACCCTCGGCGTTGACGATAAGCGTATCTACCCGCTCACACGCACGTTCTCTTTCAACGTGGGCATCACATTCTAAACCTTTAATGTATCTGTCATTATGAAAAAGCATATATTCGGAATAGCCCTCCTCTCAACGGCACTGCTCACAGCCTGCTCGCTTGATGAGAACCCCAAGAGCTCGTTCAACGAGGATGAGGCCTTCAAAAACGCGACGCTGACTTACGTCAACTCTGTGGCCAACGTCTATTCTGCCATTGGCGACGGTCTCTACGGCGGCACCGACTGCGTGCATACGCTGCAGGAGTTCATGTCGGACGCCACCATGCTGCCTGGAAGGCAGGGCGACTGGGTGGACGGCGGTAAATGGCAAAACATGTTCCTCCACAACTTTGAGTCGTCTGTCGACACTTATTCCAACGTCTGGAACCACCTGTATAAGATCATCGGCCTGTGCAATTCCAGCATCGACAAGCTCACGCCGATGCTCACCGCGCATCCCGACTATAAGACCTATGTAGCGGAGCTGAGAGCCCTGCGCGCAATCTACTATTATTATGCCATGGACTTTTTTGCCCAGGTACCGGTAGTGACCTCTTCGACACAGGCCACCAACGAGGTGAAACAGAGCAACCGTAGCGACGTGTTCAAGTTTGTCACCTCTGAGTTGGAGGAGGCGTTGCCTGACTTAGGTGAAGGACATTGCCAGAATACGGGTGAGTATTATGGCCGCATCACCAAGGCCGTGGCTTATATGTGTCTGGCCAAATGTGCCGTCAACGCGCCTGTCTATACCATTGACGACACCAGTGCCGACAGTTATAAGATGTTTGTCGGAGATGATATGAGTAAGGCGGCCAAGGCCAGTGAGACTCTTGGAGATGCCGTCACGGCCAAAGGCATGGCTATCATGATGAAAGTTGACGGACAGGAGCGCAACTGCTGGGAGACCGTGAAATACTGTGTGGACCGGATCAAGGCGCAAGGCTACTCGCTAATGGCTAACTATTCGGATAACTTCCTTAAGGCTAACGAGGCCTCCACGGAGAATATCTTCGTGCGTCCCAACGACGACAAGACGTATAAGATCACCGATTATAACCTCATGCGCTCGCTCCATTACAATCACGCCTCTGCCATCGGATACTCAGGATGGAACGGCGCCTGCGGCACGGTGCGTGCCATGAAGGTCATGGGATATGGCACGAAGGATGAAGATCCGCGACTCAGGCTGAACTACTGGTGCGACCGTGACTTCGAGACCGAACAGCATACAGGGTCACTCAGTGACGGAGCCACGAAGACTCCGCTCGAGTATGAGCCGCTCAAGGCTATGGTTAACTTCAGCAACGATGCCGACCCGCACGACGTGAAATGCGCGGGCGCACGCTTCAAGAAATATGAGTATGACAAGACGGCTTCCTCACAGGGACAAAACAATAACGACCTCGTCGTCTGGCGTTATGGAGATGCCCTGTTGCTCAAGGCGGAAGCAGAATATCGTCTCGGCGACAAAGCCGGAGCCTTAGTGCTTGTCAACGAGATCAGAAACCGCGCGAAAGCCACACCCCGCACATCGCTCTCACTCAATGATATCCTCGATGAGCGCATGATAGAGCTGGCCTGGGAAGGCGTCCGCAGGCAGGACCAGATACGGTTCGGCACCTTCACCGAGCCTACCGTGGATCGCTATCCCG
The DNA here is from genome assembly GCF_000218235.1 of Hallella multisaccharivorax DSM 17128. Lineage (GTDB taxonomy): Bacteria > Bacteroidota > Bacteroidia > Bacteroidales > Bacteroidaceae > Prevotella > Prevotella multisaccharivorax. The sequence goes on from NZ_GL945017.1 coordinate 2,820,785, forward strand.
GTGTGCCGCATAGCTCACTCGCCGGCGACTACAACAACGACAAGACAGGATACACCTGCGTCTATCCCATCCCTTATTCGGTGTTGAACCTCAATAAGAATCTCAAGCAGAATCCGGGGTACAGTAAGTAGTGCCCGAAGATGGGATATACCGTCCCGCCTTTATTGCTGTCTCACCGTCTCTCTCCTACAAATAGGAGAGAGACGGTTGATGTCGTTTGAAGGAATGCAGCAAACAATCGATCAAATAAAAAGCAATGCGATTAATCATTAGGAGGATGTTATCATTATAGTCGAATGTTGATGTCTTCTTTCCCATGAATGCGAAGGTAATGCTTTCGCTGCATTCATCCTACAAACAGACAAGAAAATCAACTATGAACTATAGATTTAATCCACGGACTATTGGTACTGTGCCAGGTGTTTCCATCATTGCAGTTCAAACTCCCCGCTTGAAGTTTCTCTTAGCGTTATCCGTCTTATATTCGAAAGAACTATGGGCTTTATTTTTCTGTTATTGTAGGAAATGGAATCTATACCAATGCCGTTTCCCCCAAACATGTCTGGTATATTGAGAGATTCATATTTAAAATGAAAAGTCATCTTACTTTTCTTTTCTCCAATAGTTATGATGGCAAAAGAATCCCCCCAACCTTCCGTTCTGTTTTCATTCAATTGCATTGACGAACTGTTGGGGAGGTCTGCTGAAAAATCAATATACCGGGAACCTGTATCGGTAGTAACAACTTGTAGTGGAGTATTCCGCTTTGCCAAGATGCCATAAACGCTCAGTTTGTTATTTTGTAGCAGACTGTCATAATCATATACCATACCGTTCTGCCGCTCCAAAGAAAGCCATATGCAGTCGCCTAATGTAGATGCATAAAATGGTATGTATTCCTCATCTGAAGAACAGGAATAACAAAGGGTGCAACTAAGCACGAAAAACATGACCTTAATGGTGTATCGATGGATATTCATAATAGTTTAAATTTATCTTCTTGACGCTGCAAATATACATATAAATATTGTTTAAAACAAGGAAAATCAGTTTTTTTTTTCAGAATTTGTTTTTTATTATTAGTATTTTCGCTATATTTATAGCATCATTTCATTCGTTTTGACGATAATTATTTAATGAATATCCGCAATCATCCAAATTAGCAAAGTTTATACAGCCTGGACAATCCTTGGTATAAAAATTGCGGGCTTATGTTTGACTATTGGAAAGGAATGATTATGAATTTGACGGATTTCTGTGAAGTTTATCCTAACGAGGAAGCTTGCGAGCATGCTCTTAAGGAATTTCGTGAATGCCATACTCTTTATTGTCCGGTATGTGGCGGTTTGCACCTCAGTTGGAATCCAAGCCATAAGTCTTGGACATGTATGGATTGCGGTCATGAGGTTACCCTCCGTTCCGGCACAGTGATGCAAGGAAGTAATCTGCCGATTTTCGATTGGTTCGTGGCAATGTTTCTGATAGTAAGTACGAAGCGGGCCATATCCGCCTTGGAGGTACAGCGCCAGCTTGGAAGGAAACGCTACCAACCCGTCTGGGAAATGATGCATAAGCTGCGTGATGTGATGGGTAAGCGTGACAGTCTCTACAGGCTGTTTGACCAAGTGGAACTTGATGAAGGATTCTTCTCCACGGAGACGCCTGACAGTGAAAAATGGCATTCTCTCAAGCGTGGACATGGAAGCCAACGGAAGACGGCCGTACTTGTCATGGCGGAAAGTTCTGTTCCTACAAACACACCAATGAAAAAGTACAGCACCGGGAAACGGGTCGGTCATATCAAGATGGAGGTTATACCTGGACTTGAAGGCGGCTACGGAGGAAGACAAAATAAAGAATTCCATAGATGCCGGGGCTAATGCTACCACAGATGCCACGAAGTCTTACGCGGCACTTACAGCGAACAAAATTGTCGCTAAGCATAAAGCATATAAGATGAGGGACAAGACCATGGTCGGCAAGGTGCTTCCATGGGTACACATATCCATAAGCAATGCAAAGAGGAGTATTCTTGACACGTACCATGACATCAAGGGGGACTTTCTGCAGCTCTACCTCAACAAGTTCTGCTATAAGTTCAACCGAAGATATTTCGGATTTCACCTGTTCGACAGGCCTGAGCTTTGCGCATGCACTTATAGGACGAGTTTCAAGCATAGGATTTACTGATTTGGATGATTGCGGATATTCATTTTCTTTTTAAAGGCGGCTCTGAGCTTGTTCAGCTCCTTTATGGCTTCACGCTTGCAGCGCAGTCTTCTTTCCTCTACAGCGTCACATATCATCTTCATCACATGGAAGCAGTCAAGGGTTATCCTGGCCTGAGAGAAACACGTCTTGACGATGCCACGCATACTGTCAGAAAAATCCATTGTAACCTCTAGTACATTGTCTCTCAGATTCCTGGGTATTTTAAGCAGTATATCAGATACCGTTTTTATGGTTCTTCCGTTAAATGAATAGATAGGCTGTTGTATATATATTAAAAGAGCTGGTATTATGTATCTTTGTAGTGCCCAAACTCCAAGAACATGAATACCAGCATAATGCAAAACGCCTTAGGCGTCTCCCGACAGGAATGTCAGGATATGCGCTACGAAGGTAATGAATTAGTTTTGGAAATCCAAACACCCAGGGAAAGACTTTGTTGTCCAGCGTGCGGCAGCCATCATGTTGTTCTTGACGGCAGCCACATTCGTCGCTTTGTAAGTGTGCCAATCGGCTTAAACAAGACTTATCTGGACATGCATATACAACGTGTTTTATGCCATGACTGTGGGTGTATCCAGCAGGAGAAGATTGATTTTGCCAAGGGGAAACGTCGACATACACAGGCCCTTGCGAACATGGTACTTGACCTGTCAGGCTTTGCAACGATCCAGGACATTTCCTGGTTCCTGCAAGTATCGTG
>NZ_GL945017.1:2823766-2830459 GCF_000218235.1 Hallella multisaccharivorax DSM 17128
TCTCAAGCGTGGACATGGAAGCCAGAGGAAGACGGCCGTGCTTGTCATGGCGGAGAGCTCTGTTCCCACTGATACACCGACAAGGAAGTACAGTACTGGGAAACGGGTCGGTCATATCAAGATGGAAGTCATACCGGACTTGAAGGCGGCTACGGAGGAAGACAAAATAAAGAATTCTATAGATGCCGGGGCTAATGCTACCACAGATGCCACGAAGTCTTACGCGGCACTTACAGCGAACAAAATTGTCGCTAAGCATAAAGCATATAAGATGAGGGACAAGGCGATGGTCGGCAAGGTGCTTCCATGGGTACACATATCCATAAGCAATGCAAAGAGGAGTATTCTTGACACGTACCACGTACCATGACATCAAGGGGGACTTTCTGCAGCTCTACCTCAACGAATTCTGCTATAAGTTCAACCGAAGATATTTCGGATTTCATCTGTTCGACAGGCTTGAGCTTTGCGCATGCACTTATAGGACGAGTTTCAAGCATCGGATTTACTGATTTGGATGATTGCGGATATTCATTTTTTCTTTTCATAAGGTTCTTAGGGAGGCTCCCTAAGCGGAGAGTCCAGAGAGAGGGTCACGCTCTGGTCAGGGGTCTTGGGGGCAGATGCCACCGAGTGGAGGGTGCAGGGGGAGAGTCATCCCCGCCGGTTCTCCAAGGCTGACCTTGGGCCCACAACTACGAAAGCGCAGCGGGTAGTTATAGTGGGCTATAACAAGGGCAGAGCCCTGTTCCCCCCCCGAGTTCAAGGACTGCCACGACCTCTGATTCTGTCAATCAGGTATCGGTTAATGTCCCGATGGACAAAGCCACGGTCCACCTTGAACCTTGCCCCGAACTGCTCTTCCCAATAATCACAGCTTATATCATCAGGGAAAAGGACCACTCGCCTGCCAGCCAGTTTACTCATCATGCCATTGGTGAGATTGCAGCCCTCACCAACCGCCAGCCAGTCAACGGCCAGTTCCGCCAGCGTACCCAGCAAGGCCGTCTTTTCTTCTGTAACAATGGCGACAGGCTTGTTTGAAAGCAGATGCTCGCCAAAGAATACCTCATCGTCTGTGTAATAGTCAAAGCAGTACCAACTATAAAGATGCTCCACTAAGGGCTCTCTTTGTAGAACCGCTCCACTGTCCGTATCAAAGTACAGCACACTTCCTCCTACAACCTTGTTATTCCGGTTAATCCGAGGCAGCACTGTGCCATAGTGTCCGTTCACAAGTTTGGTGACGGCACCCATATGAAATCCCAACACCAAGCGATCAATGGCCGACAACAGCTTGGAATCATAACCAGCTACCTTATCCAGATAATCCGTAAGGGAAGAATAATGACATCCTATATCCTGTTTGGGTATCTCTATCAACAAACGATCATTGGTCGCAGCCTTAGTCGCCGACATTCTCTTCAAGTCCTGATTTTCCATGTTTGCTATGTGTTTTATGCAGTTTATGCACTTATGCATATTGCATAAACTGCATAAAGTGAATAATCAGCCGTTCAGAAGCCTTGACACCTTGCTCTGGGTGATACCGCATTCTTTGGCTATGTCCTGCTGCTTCATGCCCTGCGAGGACAATTCCCTGACCTTCGCCTTCAGCTCCTCCCGTCCGCTGGTAGATGTCGTTTCCAGATGGGCGGTCTCCGTGTCATTGCCACGAAAGGTAAAGCAAAGATTGCCTTCTCCGTTCTTGGCCCGCTCATACAGAGCCACATTGTCGGCATCGAGCATCAGCTCTCCATTGCGCCACTTGCACTGCTTCACATAGACCAGCGACTTGTCACGGCTTGACTGTCCCAGTCCCACGGCATCGTCTATCAACTGGTTGAGTTTGGCGGAGCCTTGTATAGCCGACAGGGAAAGAGGAACTGAACCGGAGAACATCTTGGGAACATGGTTGAGGACGACCAGCGTCCAGTTATACTTCCGTTTCAAGGTGTTCAGCGAAGCCATGAGCGAGCCCGCGTCAGAGCTTTTGTCGAGCGACTGGCTGAGGGCGGTGATGTTGTCGATGAACACCACCTCCGCAAGATTCGCCACGGCTGCTTTTTCTATTCCCTTCAATACATCATCAATGAGATTGTTCCTGTCCATCTCCGCACGGAAGAAAGTAGGAGGGAAGTCCGGAACCTCGTACCGCAGGGCCAGCTGACGCAGCGTCATCTCAAAGTCGGCGTAGAGTACACGCTTCCCCTGTGCGGCAATATCCCTTGCCACCTGCATGGCAAAAATAGTCTTGCCGATACCTGACTGTCCGAAGATGATGCAGAGATCACCTTCGAGGACAATGTTGGGATAGAGCACTACGAGGGGAGGAAGCGACTGCCCTTTTATCAGGCAGTCGTTCATGGATGCCACATGGAAGCCACCAGCATCAACGGCCTGTTGCTCCTGCAATTCATGAAAGGAGGACAAGATATAATCCATTTCAGGAGGTTTGGGAATCGTCTTGATCAGTTCATCCATAGCATGGCCCTATTGATTATTTGTATTGGCAGAAAGCCCGTTGGAAATCAGTGCGTCCACTTCCTGCTTGGAATACAGGTCGCGCCTTCCTATCTTGTGCGCCTGGATGTCGCCACGCTTCTCCATGCGCCACAATGTTGTATAGGTGATGTGCAGGTGTGCGCACAGTTCGTCACGGGTGTAATACTCGGTGGATGCTGTCGGAGTTGTCTCTTTCAGCAGATTCTTGCCCACCATTGTCTCCAATACTTCTGCAATGGCCTCCTTGAGGTCTTCCTTTTGCAGCATGATGAAATTTCCTTGCATGTCTCTTGGTTTTAAAAGTTTGCTGCAAAAGTATCATGGAATTACATGGCATTATGCCCATATAGGTACCACATGGTAACTATATATGGGTATGGACGCACATCCTCCTATGGAACGGAATGCTTGTATAGTAAGAGAAATAGATGAAAAAGCCCATGCAAGGCTGACTTACATGGGCTAAGGATTTCTTCTTTTAGCGGAATATAGATTCCACGATTTCATGGTCTGTGGGCAGCTTGCCCGTCTTGTTGGTATAGGTGTTCTTGTAATTGGCCAGTCCAGAAACACCAAACAAGGTTTCAAAGGGTTTCCAAAATGTTTTCTTCTTTCCGTCCTGTTCTGCTTTTGACAGTTTCAAATGCTCACAGGCACAATCAGAGAAATAGGCCAGCAGGGAATTGGTCTTTTGCCAGTGATATTCATTGTCGCACAAGCCTAACGAAATAGCCTTGTCAAGAATCAGTCGGGCTTCTTCCGTCTGGAGTTCGGTTGGGATGGGGGCAGGCTTGTTCTCAATTTTACATTCATCATCGGGTGCCATCTCCAAGCCAAAGAATCGATTCCAATCATCCTGAGTCTTGATGCCATTTCGCATACTGGTCTCAACTAATTGCTGCTGTAAATCGGAATAGGCGTTCTTCTCTAATCGTTCAGGGGCTTCATCAGTTTTGACGATGATTTTTGAGACAAGCGTTTCGTACAGGTTGCCACCGACAAGCCAGTATTTTAATGTATTCTTTATCCTGTTTGGACAAAGAAAATTCATGTTCCCCTCACTGAGCAGAAATACTATCGCTGCCACCAAGGTATCACCAACTCTCGTATAATTGTTGGAAAACAGAATGGGGAAGTCCTTCTGGCTCACAATATGCTCCAATTTCAATGATTTGGCAGTATAGGCATAGAAGTGCATCACCGCCTCAAACGACTGCTTCTTCAGGTCATTGATAATGCGGTCTGCCGTTATCTTGTTGGCTTGATACCATGTTAGAAAAACCACTTTGCGTTCTGGTTCCATAAGTTACAATTTTAAGCTATCCTTATTCAACAGAAAATCGAGCAAGCCTATGGTTACGATCCCTTGCTCGTCCCGTTTAGGCTTAATATCATCTTTCACGACGACAATTTTCTTGAAAGAGTCATTGATAAATGAAAAAGAAGTCTTTTCCTGACGCTCCTTCTCAATGTTGGGCATGGCAAAAGCTGACTGGATATAGTATCTGTCACTTCCCTCATTCACCACGAAATCAACTTCATATTGCTGGCGGATGCTTTTCCCGTCAATTTTTCTCTTAACATCTACCATGCCGACATCTACATTATAACCTCTCATTCGCAACTCATTATAGAGAACGTTCTCCATAATATGATTTTCTTCTTGTTGACGGAAATTCAAGATAGAATTCCTTACTCCCAAATCACAAAAATAGTATTTGGACAAGGATCCAATGTATTTACGCCCCTTGATGTCATAACGTTCTGCTTCTTCTATCAGAAAGGAGTCTTTTAGATAGGAAATGTACTTTACTACTGTGGGATAGGACAAATCAACATTCTCTTTACTTTTAAAGGTGTTGGTCAATTTGTTCGGATTGCAAGATGAACCTATAAAAGAAGACAGCATCTTTGCCAATTCCTGAAACTCATGTTCCTTAATTTCATGCCGTTCTTTTATATCCGTCAAGTATGTCTTGCGATAAACATTATATAGGTAGTCGCTTTTCTTCTTATCACCGACTAAAGTCAATACGTGAGGTAACCCGCCGTATGTATAATAGTCTTTCCATGCCCCTTGCTTATCTCCGCCTACGGCTGCATAATACTCAGAGAACGAGAATGGATACATGTGTATTTCATCGCTCCTGTCCCGAAACTCTGTAACTATGTCATTAGAGAGGAAATGAGAATTACTGCCTGTTACATAGACATCCACATTCTCAATATGCAACAAGCTGTTTAGAACATCCATAAACTCATCTACCATCTGTATTTCATCCATAAGTATAAAATACAACTGGTTATCCTTGACTTGCTGGCGAATATATGCCAACAAAACGTCAGGATTTCTTAGCTTCTGATTGATGCGGTCATCCAAAGCAATAGAGATGATGTGGTCAGCAGGTATGTTCTGTTTCATCAAATAATCACGAAAAAGAACTTGTAAAAGTGTGGACTTGCCACATCTTCGCATGCCTGTGATTATTTTGATAAAACCATTTTCTCGTCCGTCAATCAGCTGCTTCAAATAGACATCTCTGGGAATTGTTATTCTCATATTTTAAGTTTTTGTCCCAAGGGGCACTTTTTTCAATGGCAAAGATACATTATTTATTTTAAAACAAGACATTCGATTTGAAAAAAGTGCCACCTGTGGCATATTTTTCAAATCAACTCGTTCGTTACAAAGATGCGAGCAATTCTTTTCTATCCTTTTCGCTCATATTTTTTAATAGTTCCAAGACCATTTGCTTATCAGTAGCTTTGTTTTGTCTTTCTTCGTTCAAAAGGTACCAATTATATTCCAACATCTTATCCAAAGGATAGGCACCAATATAGTTGGATGTTATATCTCCATTGCCCCTGTGTCCCATACTATCACTAATATATTTGTAATTAGAGTGTCAAGTTTGTGTATAACTTTGTAGCCACTTTAAGGGTCTAATTTACAGCTCTTTATGCATTATAATAATGAATATCCGCAATCATCCAAATTAGCAAAGTTTATACGGCCTGGACAATCCTTGGTATAAAAATTGCGGGCTTATGTTTGACTATTGGAAAGGAATGATTATGAATTTGACTGATTTCTATGAAGTTTATCCTAACGAGGAAGCTTGCGAGCATGCTCTTAAGGAATTTCGTGAATGCCATACTCTTTATTGTCCGGTATGTGGCGGTTTGCACCTCAGTTGGAATCCAAGCCATAAGTCTTGGACATGTATGGATTGCGGTCATGAGGTTACCCTCCGTTCCGGCACAGTGATGCAAGGAAGTAATCTGCCGATTTTCGATTGGTTCGTGGCAATGTTTCTGATAGTAAGTACGAAGCGGGCCATATCCGCCTTGGAGGTACAGCGCCAGCTTGGAAGGAAACGCTACCAACCCGTCTGGGAAATGATGCATAAGCTGCGTGATGTGATGGGTAAGCGTGACAGTCTCTACAGGCTGTTTGACCAAGTGGAACTTGATGAAGGATTCTTCTCCACGGAGACGCCTGACAGTGAAAAATGGCATTCTCTCAAGCGTGGACATGGAAGCCAACGGAAGACGGCCGTGCTTGTCATGGCGGAAAGTTCTGTTCCTACAAACACACCAATGAAAAAGTACAGCACTGGGAAACGGGTCGGTCATATCAAGATGGAGGTTATACCGGACTTGAAGGCGGCTACGGAGGAAGACAAAATAAAGAATTCCATAGATGCCGGGGCTAATGCTACCACAGATGCCACGAAGTCTTACGCGGCACTTACAGCGAACAAAATTGTCGCTAAGCATAAAGCATTTAAGATGAGGGACAAGATGATGATCGGCAAGGTGCTTCCATGGGTACACATATCCATAGGCAATGCAAAGAGGAGTATTCTTGACACGTACCATGACATCAAGGGGGACTTTCTGCAGCTCTACCTCAATGAGTTCTGCTATAAGTTCAACCGAAGATATTTCGGATTTCATCTGTTCGACAGGCTTGAGCTTTGCGCATGCACTTATAGGACGAGTTTCAAGCTAGAGTGTCAAGTTTGTGTATAACTTTGTAGCCACTTTAAGGGTCTAATTTACAGCTCTTTATGCATTATAATATATTACCAATAAGTAAATATATATTAACTTTATATTCTCGCTTATTTCATTGGGAATCAGTACCTTTACAGTGTAAATAAGATATACAACTGTAAAGATATG
>NZ_GL945017.1:2830509-2866371 GCF_000218235.1 Hallella multisaccharivorax DSM 17128
CAGGGGATAGTGTGAAAGCCGAGATGGAAAAGACTTCGAAAAGCATAGGCAGGAAACCATTGTATCAATTTCTGACAACGGATACAATCTATGTAACGCCTGCCGGGATGCAGGAATTCCACATCACAGAGATATCAGTCACACTTTTGGCACTATATTAAATAAGTATTTCTCGGACTCCGCTGATTTCAAGGAATTTACAACAGTTATGGAGAAAAAACGTCTCACTTACCAGTTAACGGACAAGGCAATAGTACTGCCTCCCAAACAACGGGCAATAGCCAGATTCATGAATACATTCATTTGGGTGAAGTGGGCGCACAAACTTCTCGATGGATATGACCGGCTCACGGATGAGCAGAAGGAAGCTGCACGCTTTATGCTGGATAATAAAGACCTTATAGAAGAGCTAAACAGCATCCGAAAATGCATGGAATATGTTGAAATGAGATGCAAGAATGACGGACTGAGCAAAGAGTTGGCAAGGTTCCTCATTTGGCGGATAACCGTAGACCTAATCACCCCAAAGGACGGCACTAAAAGGATGAGGAATGTCGGCATTGACATGTTTGTATATCTTCAAGAGGAATGCAGACTGCTTCAATCGGAAACGGATGTACACATTATCTCATCAGATATTATAGAATCTTGTTTCGGGGTCTTCAAGGCGATGAAGTCTCCAGATAAACTCTGCGGAGTGACCAAGCATGCGCTGGTCTTACCATTGGCAATAAGCTTCATCTCGGAAAAGCGAAGAGAGTCATTTGATTTTATTGCAGCCATGGAGAATGTCCACTATAAAGATTTGGACGAATGGGCCGGTTTCAATTTATATGGGAATCCGACTCAGGAGAGAAAAGATCTCACCCGAAAAATTGGATAGTATTATGAACACAAACTTGACACCCTAGTTTCAAGCATAGAATCTACTGATCTGGATGATTGCGGATATTCATTTAATTTTAAGATAAGCAAAATAGTGCCAGGCAATTATCGACTAAAAGTGTATTATGCCAAACCGAATATGAAATATGACAACTCGGATATTGCGTATAATGGGCAACTCAATCTAACTCAGAATAATAAGGAAAGAATAAAACTCAATTCCGAATTGAGTTTGCCAGAGAATTAAATGTGAAAACTGATTGAATCGTAAAAGACAAGAGCCTATCTATCCATGACACGTATGTCTTTATTGCGGATTTCAGCCCTTTTTGATTATCGTATCAAAGAGGGCTATTTTTTTAAGGGGGGCATGATATTCTCTAACCACAGTATTTGTTTATTCGTTGCCCTTTATACCATTATATTGTATCACGAATAAAAGGGAATATCACTTGGACTTTGGGCACCTTCAGTTATGATATTTTATAGTCATTGCCACTTCATTTCTCCTCATATCTTCCTACAAACCGTCTGGTAAAGTTAAATAATTGGTTGGTTGGTCGGTTTCGCTTTGAGGATTCTCGAAATACAGATTTTTTGATTATATTTTTGCAAGCAAGAAACGAGTCATTGACATTTTTCAGTTCAGTGATAATTTTAATTTGTCTAAATTATAAAACATGAATGAGTAACTATTCAGCAATAGCCATACGCCATGTCCATCCTATAATGATAGGATGGTGCTGATAGCATTGAGTTGTGACCGATGGTTCTTCCATGCCGTGTCTGCGATGGAATGTATTGCAAAGAAAGCATCTGCTCCACCGTCAGACCTGAATGTTCCGGAGATTTTCTGCTTTATCTTCAGTTTTCGGATTCCCCGCTCGCTGGCATTGTTGTCAGATGGTATTCTCGGATTCTCCAGAAAGTTGAATATGTAGTCTCTGCATTTGAAGAGCCCCTTGCGCATCCTTTCGAAATGGTCCTTCAGATGGAGAAGGTTGGCTTGCAGCAGGATGTCTAATTTTTCAGGCCACGCTTTCTTTTCTATTACATCCGCAGGATGCCCGTTCCTTTCGTGGATGGCTTTCCGCAAGAGGCCTGCTACGTCTTTAGACCCATTCTGTGTGGGGTCAAGCTCGTTCAGATATTCAAGTTCGCGCAAAAGATGGGCGAGGCATACTTGGTGGTCAAGGAAGTTGAGCGCGAAATAAGCGCTGTGCCTGTCTGTGACGGCTACCATGTTTTTCAGGGATTCGCCGAATTTGTCCTCAAGCACTCTTGAGGAGCGTCCTGTCGCCCGAAAACAGAGTGTAACGTATGCCGTCTGTGCTATCCATGCCCAGTCCAGTTTCCTGTTGTTGTAACATCCTGATTCGTCAAAGCCCACGACAGCGGATTTCTTCAGCATGTCTTCAAGCAGCGAGATTGCCGGTTTTGCCTTTTCCATGACCTCCTATACAATGTTCCTTATCGTTCCCTGGCTCATGTGTACCGAGAACACCTCAGCCATAAGTGAGGCCAACCGTTCGTAGGGAACACACTGTACGACATTCAAGTATGTCACAATGGCTCTTATGTTACGGCCGAATACGATCCGGCTTCCACGTTTGCGCGGCGCATAGCCTTTGTTGCAGCATCCGCAAGTGCACACCTTCTTGTAGTGGCGGTATTCCGTTACGACAGGAGCCATTGTCGGCAAGTCAACGACTTGGCTTACATAATCGAGTTCCCTTTCAGCATCCGACAGGTCACGTCCGCACTCGCGACAGAAATTTCTTCCGCATTCCTCCATCACATCAGGGACTGCGACCAATTCCTTCAGATGCCCTTCATGTCCCGACTGTCCGCCAGGCTTGAGTCCGCTTTTCTTCCGCAATGACTTTGTGCGTCGGACCACCTCGTCTTTCATGGGTTCCTTGGAAGGTGGCGTGCTGCTGTTGTTCGAGTTCTTCTTTGGCCCCTCGTATTTCTCCAGCTGTTTGCGCAAGGTACGGTTTTCAGCCTGCAATTTTTCCACATTACGGCGCAAGTTGGCATTCTCCGTACGCATCGCATCCATACCCTCTCGCATGGATGCCATCTCCGAAGTCAGCCTTTTAAGTGCTTGCGACATGTCCGTAACTTGCTCTTTCATAGGTACAAAGATACGAAAAATATCTGAGATATACAAGTAAACAGGTGTGTATTTTACTGACAATCAAAGACTTTATTCATTGCGGACAACCGCATTCAAAGGTTGATGGGTAAGTTTGTACTAAGACAGAACTTGTCATGAACAATATTGCTGAATAGTTACCTTCAAGGCAAGAGTTTGAGAAAAAAGTATTAATTTTGCAGCCGAAGTAAATTATCCTGAAGATCCAGTGAACGGATATCACCGGAACGGGTGAACGGATTTACTCCGGAATATGTAAGATGAATCAGAAATCACTATTTCCAGCAATCGATGTGGAGAACAAGCATACGCTTTTCATTATTGGCAACGGGTTTGATATAGCACATGAAATAAAGTCGCAGTATAGCGATTTTGCGGAGTGGGTGCGACAGCAGGGCCATGACCGCCTTAAACAGATGATGGAGACTTTCTTCAGTCACTATAGGGACTTTTGGGGGAACATAGAGAGAGCCCTAGGGGAATATGACGAAGAAGAGATAGTGGACTGGTGCAGTCCTGACGAAGGTATTGACTATGACCACCCAACTCGCTCAGTGGCAGCCATTGAAGATGGCCCCGATTGGTTGTTTAAGCCAATCTTGGATGAATTCTTAGAGGCGTTCAATCAATGGGTGGAAAGTATTGACGTGAACGAGGCAAAAGCAAAGTTTGATTTGCCAGCTGAAAGTCGCTATCTGACCTTTAACTACACTGAGACCTTGGAAAATGTCTACAGCATACCTCAAGAGAATATCCTCCATATCCACGGATCAAGGCTGAAACATGATAACTATATCATTGGTCACAATCAGCCACGCGACCCCAACGATGCATATGAGGACGAAACAGAACTAGTCTTCAAGCAAGATACATGGAGCAAAGTTATAGCATGGATGAATGAATTGGTAAAAGATACCGATGGCATAATAAAGGACAACCAAGCCTTTTTCAATCCACTTGGTGATATTACTAAAGTGGTTGTTATTGGACATTCTTTCTGTCCCGTAGATTACCCATATATGATAGAAATTGTGCAGCAGACAGGAACGAATGTCCCATGGACAATATCATATCACACCAAAAATGATGAAGAACGAATAACAGACTTCATTGCTCATACTGGGTTGCAGAATTGTAGAATGTTTAAGTTAAATGATATCCGCAATCATCCAAATTAGCAAAGTTTACACTGCCTGGACAATCCTTGGTATAAAAATTGCGGGCTTATGTTTGACTATTGGAAAGGAATGATTATGAATTTGACTGATTTCTATGAAGTTTATCCTAACGAGGAAGCTTGCGAGCATGCTCTTAAGGAATTTCGTGAATGCCATACTCTTTATTGTCCGGTATGTGGCGGTTTGCACCTCAGTTGGAATCCAAGCCATAAGTCTTGGACATGTATGGATTGCGGTCATGAGGTTACCCTCCGTTCCGGCACAGTGATGCAAGGAAGTAATCTGCCGATTTTCGATTGGTTCGTGGCAATGTTTCTGATAGTAAGTACGAAGCGGGCCATATCCGCCTTGGAGGTACAGCGCCAGCTTGGAAGGAAACGCTACCAACCCGTCTGGGAAATGATGCATAAGCTGCGTGATGTGATGGGTAAGCGTGACAGTCTCTACAGGCTGTTTGACCAAGTGGAACTTGATGAAGGATTCTTCTCCACGGAGACGCCTGACAGTGAAAAATGGCATCCTCTCAAGCGTGGACATGGAAGCCAGAGGAAGACGGCCGTGCTTGTCATGGCGGAAAGTTCTGTTCCTACAAACACACCAATGAAAAAGTACAGCACCGGGAAACGGGTCGGTCATATCAAGATGGAGGTTATACCGGACTTGAAGGCGGCTACGGAGGAAGACAAAATAAAGAATTCCATAGATGCCGGGGCTAATGCTACCACAGATGCCACGAAGTCTTACGCGGCACTTACAGCGAACAAAATTGTCGCTAAGCATAAAGCATATAAGATGAGGGACAAGATGATGATCGGCAAGGTGCTTCCATGGGTACACATATCCATAAGCAATGCAAAGAGGAGTATTCTTGACACGTACCATGACATCAAGGGGGACTTTCTGCAGCTCTACCTCAACGAGTTCTGCTATAAGTTCAACCGAAGATATTTCGGATTTCATCTGTTCGACAGGCTTGAGCTTTGCGCATGCACTTATAGGACGAGTTTCAAGCATAGAATCTACTGATCTGGATGATTGCGGATATTCATTAAATATAAAAAAGGAGTATCAAATTTATTGAAAAGCTGTAATCTGATAATTCCAGTGAAATTGTTTAAAATTGCTGCTGAAAAGTGGTATCTTATTTTTAATGAATATCCGCAATCATCCGAATTAGCAAAGTTTACACAGCCTGGACAATCCTTGGTATAAAGATTGCGGGCTTATGTTTGACTATTGGAAAGGAATGATTATGAATTTGACTGATTTCTATGAAGTTTATCCTAACGAGGAAGCTTGCGAGCATGCTCTTAAGGAATTTCGTGAATGCCATACTCTTTATTGCCCGGAATGTGGCGGGGTTGCACCTCAGTTGGAATCCAAGCCATAAGTCTTGGACATGTATGGATTGCGGTCATGAGGTTACCCTCCGTTCCGGCACAGTGATGCAAGGAAGTAATCTGCCGATTTTCGATTGGTTCGTGGCAATGTTTCTGATAGTAAGTACGAAGTGGGCCATATCCGCTTTGGAGGTACAGCGCCAGCTTGGAAGGAAATGCTACCAACCCGTGTGGGAAATGATGCATAAGCTGCGTGATGTGATGGGTAAGCGTGACAGCCTCTACAGGCTGTTTGACCAAGTGGAACTTGATGAAGGATTCTTCTCCACGGAGACGCCTGACAGTGAAAAATGGCATCCTCTCAAGCGTGGACATGGAAGCCAGAGGAAGACGGCCGTGCTTGTCATGGCGGAAAGTTCTGTTCCTACAAGCACACCAATGAAGAAGTACAGCACCGGGAAACGGGTCGGTCATATCAAGATGGAGGTTATACCGGACTTGAAGGCGGCTACGGAGGAAGACAAAATAAAGAATTCCATAGATGCCGGGGCTAATGCTACCACAGATGCCACGAAGTCTTACGCGGCACTTACAGCGAACAAAATTGTCGCTAAGTATAAAGCATATAAGATGAGGGACAAGATGATGGTCGGCAAGGTGCTTCCATGGGTACACATATCCATAAGCAATGCAAAGAGGAGTATTCTTGACACGTACCATGACCATCAAGGGGGACTTTCTGCAGCTCTACCTCAACGAGTTCTGCTATAAGTTCAACCGAAGATATTTCGGATTTCACCTGTTCGACAGGCTTGAGCTCTGCGCATGCACTTATAGGACGAGTTTCAAGCATAGAATCTACTGATTTGGATGATTACGGATATTCATTTTCCGTAATCTCCGTCAAACGTGACACCAAGAAGCTTTTCCTTTTTATAGAAATGGTGTGAGAAGATTGGACTAAAGTGAAACATTTAACACTCTATCCCTTGGACACCTCGAATAAATTACTTAATTTTGCGTGTGTAACAGTTTCCCCTTTAATTGTTGAACCTTAATTATAAAAGGATTAACTTTTTCTGAGAGACTGTTATTTTAAACCCTCTAATTTGGGTGGGAAACTTTAGTCAATTAACGAACAACTTAAAAACTCATATTATGCGAAAACTATTATTGACTACAGCCATGGCGCTTGCCCTTTCATCAGCCGCAGCCCAGGGTGTCGACCCACGGGGACCGGAATGGCTCCATGACGCCGTATTTTACCAGATTTACCCATCCTCCTACATGGACTCTGACGGGAACGGCATTGGAGACCTTCCGGGCATCACCTCGAAACTCGACTATATCAAAAGCCTCGGTGTCAATGCGCTGTGGCTCAATCCGTGCTTTGAGTCGGGATGGTTTGACGGGGGCTACGATGTCATCGACTTTTATAAGATAGACCCGCGCTTCGGGACCAACACCGACATGGTGACGCTTCTGCGCGAGGCTCACAAGAGAGGCATTAAAGTGTGTCTCGATCTCGTGGCCGGCCACTCCAGCGTAAGGTGCCAATGGTTCAGGGAGAGTGCCAATGGCGACCGAAACGGACGCTATGCCGACTACTATATCTGGACCGATACGATCAGCGACCAGGATAAGCAGGAGATTGCCAAACGGCATCAGGAGCGGAATCCGGAGTCGTCGACGATCGGCCGTTATGTCGAGTTGAACGCTCCGAGAGGCAAGTATTACGAGAAGAACTTCTTTGAATGCCAGCCCGCTCTGAACTATGGCTTTGCCCATCCCGCCCCGAATCATCGGTGGGAACAGCCCGTTACGGCTCCCGGACCACAGGCCTTGCGCCGCGAGATGCGCAATATTATGGCTTTCTGGTTTGATAAAGGCGTAGATGGCTTCCGCGTGGACATGGCGGCTTCACTGGTGAAGAACGACCCAGGGAAGGTGGAGACCTCCAAACTGTGGAATGAGATGCGGGCGTGGAAGGACAAGCATTATCCACAGTGTGTGCTCATTTCTGAATGGGCTGACCCTACCGTTGCCATTCCTGCAGGATTCAATATTGACTTCATGATTCATTTTGGTGTGCCCGGTTACGGTTCGTTGTTCTTTGCCCGCGATACACCTTATGGCATGCTGCATCCCTGGGACAACAAACAGAACGCTTATAAGTATTGTTATTTCGATAAGGAGGGCAAGGGTAGTCTCGATGAGTTTGTGAGGAACTACTCGCATTCTTACTTCAACACGCGCGACAAGGGATACATTGCTATCCCGTCAGCCAACCACGACTACCAGCGTCCGAATATCGGTTCGCGCAACACCCCTGATCAGTTGAAGGTGGCCATGACGTTCTTCCTCACCATGCCCGGCGTGCCGTTCATCTATTACGGTGATGAGATAGGCATGAAATATGAGATGAATCTTCCGAGTAAGGAAGGTTCCAATGAGCGTGCCGGCACACGTACACCGATGCAGTGGGCGCCCGGAGCCACAGCGGGCTTCTCCACCTGTACGCCAGACAAACTCTATCTGCCGGTGGCTACTGACGGCGGAAAGATAACTGTAGCGGCGGAAGAAAAGGATCCTGGGTCGATGCTTAACTTCACACGGCGGCTCGTTCGGTTGAGGCATGCTACCCCAGCGCTTGGAAATCTTGCCGACTGGAAGCTGATCAGCGATCTTAAACAGCCTTATCCGATGGTCTATGAGCGTACGGCAGGCGGTCAGAAATGTATCGTGGCACTCAACCCCAGCGGCAAGGCTGTCAAGGCGGTGCTGCCACATGTCGTCGCGGCAGAAGCGCCAACCGATAACACGGCCTTTGAACAGGGTGCCGCAAAAGTGAAGGCAGCGAAGCCCCAGACGCTTATCGTCTCAGGAAAGGCAAGCTATAAGAGCGGCAGGAGCGACGTAGTGTCACTTGGTCCCGTGTCGGCTGCCGTGTTCTGCATCAAGTAATGTTAAATGTTAATTAATGGGTGCTTTCATACGCCCATTAATTATAAAGCGATGATACCCCTCCCCTGGTCGGTAAGCTCCGTCCGGGCGGGTATTACGCTTTTACAAAACAGCCTTACATAACATTATGTCGGGATTGTTCAATGGAAGTGCTCTGACATCCAGCCAAGTTCCCATCCGTGACTAAGATCATCAATATAAAGCGCTTCCCTGTAAAAGGCAGTTTTTATGCCATCCATGTTTGTGGCATCATCTTCACAACAAAGTAGTTGACGGCTAACTAAACCCACTGTATATATACAGCCCGAATGAGAGACCTATGGTTCATAGGCCTTTTACCTGTGGTATGTTATGGAATATGGTTTGTCCTTTTGCTCAAATACCGTAAAGGCGCACTTTATGGGTAAATTACCTATAAGTAAGTATAAGCTATTTCATTATTTTTAGGTATTGTGCATAATTAAATATCGCTGTATCTTTGTGCCATAGTTCAAAGTAATACTTTTGTGACCGTAATTCAAGGTGATATTTAATTATAAACTCTAATAGTAAAAAAATGAAAATCTTAAAGTGCTTCTTTACATTCGCAGCTATTGCGCTCTGCCTTGGTTTTAGCTCGTGCAGCAACGATGACGATGGACCGTCCTACAGTGAGACTTCAATTGTCAATGCCCGACTGAAGGCTATTCTCACGGGCAAGGGTTATACCTTCGATGGTAACGGCAATCTGCTCCTTGATGACAAAGCCGTCAACACCACGTCTCTTGACCTGTCAGATACGAAGGTTGATACCGTAGCCTTGAAAGAACTCTCCGTGTTCCCCAATCTGAAAGAGCTGAACCTGAGCAACAATGGTTACGGACCGGGTTTCAACTTCGCCCTGCTTCCCTCAAAGATCAACAGTGTAGACCTCTCCAACAACAAGATTTTTGAATATCCGGGCCTTGTCAACATCGTGACAGCCGAGAATGGTGATGAGACGGTGACGGTTCAACGTAACCTTTCAAAGCTTGTGTTGCCACAGAGCGCTCAATATAATTGCGTAGAGATTCCGACATACTTTGCTCACAAGGATGCAAGTGCTGAAGTGGAAATGCAGGATTCTTTGGGGAACGTAAAAGCTTATACAACCTTAAGGGATGTGCCTTGCGAAGCAACCAGAGCATATCTTAAAGATGTTTTCCCATCCTTATTTGTCGGGAACCAAATAGATGTTAGCAAGCGATTGGTGAAACTTACCGAGGCAAATGCTTCTATTGATTTGGAAAGAGGATCCATTCCTAAGTCAAGTTCAACAAAAAACATTACCAGTGTTGAGGGTGTAGAATATGTGGCCATGAATCCAGGATTTCAAGGAGCTACAATATATATAGATCTTAAAAAGAAATGTACGTTAGCCTATTTAAAGACAAACAGAAAATTAGGAGTGTTAAGTTTGTCAAATATCAACACTCCTCTTCTTGATGTAAGTAACTCTAATAAATTATGTTATATATTGCTTGAGAAAAACGATAGCATCAGGTCGCTAAACTTATCACACTGCACTCTTATGGGAACTAGATCTATGTTGCAAGAAACATCTATTGATCTTCCTAGTGGCATATTAGTTCTTGATTGTCCCTCATTTGAGAAAATAAGTATTTCTAAAGCAGTTAAGAATCTCGGAAGTTTATCACTGGAAGAACTTCCGAATCTGAAAAAACTGGATTTGTCAATGCTTAGTTATATCCAGGAGTGTTATATTACGGAGATCCCCAATTGTAATGTGACAATGTATAATTTCTCCAAGCCATCAGATTGGACGGTTCAACCGTTCTTTGATATATCCGAAGATGTCTATAAACAATCAAGTGTAAAAGAGTTTCTTGATAAATATCATAGTAATCTCAAATCTTCAGGTTGGACAGAATATGGTAAGACCTACGACTGGACAGTAAATTATAAATAATATTTAATTCTTTTAAAATCATGAGAAAATTTTTTGTTTTGATGGTTTTCGCCATGTTCTGTTTCGTGAGCATGGTTCATGCAGAGACTCCCAAGGTAGAGGGCTTAGCAAGGGTAGCTTCCACTGACTTGGATGGAACATATAGCGGTGAGGCTACGCCGACGAAGATGAACGGGATTGCTTTGACCAATCCCAAACTGTATGCCTGTGATTTCGAGATCTCCAATGGCATTTTGATGGGCGATTTTAAAGTAGGGCCACATTATGTTTCGTTGGAATCTAAATCAGAGATTACTGGGCCTGGAACGTATCCTGTATCTGGTTATATTAAACTGTTGGGAGTAAAAAACTACTTTTCTGGTTCAGTAACCATAATAGAGGCCGATGGAAATCAACTCTCTTTCACTGCCGTTGTTTACTTAAGAATAACAGGCTTTGAATCAGACTTCGAATTTACGGGTAGTAAGTAATGCGCATCATTAAGTTTTTATGTCTTTGGGCTTTCGTGTTCGCGTTAGGAGCTTGCTCGAGTGATGAAGAAATCACAAAGACGCCTGTCACTGACTCGTATCTGTCGCAGGCCAAGAGCATACTCAAGGACAGCATTGTGTTCAACGCGAAAGCCTGGCAGGGTACTGTGAACAAGACACGGCTCGAATCAGGCTGTCCCGTCAAATACCATTTCAGCTGGAAAGGTGATACCATGACCTTACAGATCAAGGCCTTCTCCGTCGGCTCCATGCCACTTCGGATATGGTTCGTGGTCAACTGTAAGTTCATGCAGCTGAACAGTTGGGAGAAAGATGAATATACCGGTGATGGCTGGATAAAGTTTGAAGGCTCAGGCGGCAACACGACTTACCTGGCGCTTACAACAGAGTATGCGGACGGCACGGGAGGATCCGGCACCGTCACGGGATACCTGAATGTCCTGACCAAGGAAATAGAGTTTGAGACCAACTTCAACGTAATGAATTTCTCCACACAGGTCTATCAGCAGAAGATTGATTACAGCCGCATGGCCAACTTCGATGCTGAGTTCGCCCAGTACGAGAAGGATCTGGCAGAATATAAGAAAGAACATGGTCTATAGTGTAAATCATGCTTAGAGAAACTTTTACGGCCATTCTCTTCATGGGAATGGCTGTTTTACAATGTAATGCACAGACATCAGAGTCAAAGAAGGATTCGGTCAGCAGGCAAGGTGACATGAGCAAGCAGACCTATCAGCTGCAAGGCATCACGGTCACGGGCTCGACGGCTTCCCGGCCTATCAGACTGTCACCTGTCACTACACAGGTGTTGGGCGGTAAGGCCTTGGTGGATGCCGGTTACGGAAACATCCAGCAGGCCCTTCTCATGGAAACGCCCGGCCTCAACATCCAAAAGGTGGGGTTTGGCAATGAACTGAACATGGAAGGTCTTGACGCACGCCACGTCCTTTTTCTGATGGACGGCGAGCGCATGACTGGCGACATGGCAGGTAACCTGGACTATGAGCGCTTTAACCTGCATGCCATCGACAGGATAGAGATCATCAAAGGTGCCAGCAGTACCCTCTATGGCAGCCGTGCCTCGGGGGCCGTCATCAACATGATCACGAAGAAGACAACCGATCCCGTATCCATCGAGACGGGCGTACGCTGGGGACAGATGAACGAGACCAACTACAAGCATCCCCAGAAGAAAGACTTCCTCTACGGTTTTGAGAAGAACGCCGACAAGCCCAACCTGCAGGCATGGCTTTCCGCGGGTCTGCACCAAGGGAAGGTGACATCGCAGACCGATGTGTGGTATTCGTCCACCGATGCTTTCTACCTGTACCAGAAGGCGAACGACTCGAAGACTTACACCAAGGAGGCCAATCCCTGGCTTGATCACGATGTGAAGATCACGAGTGAGCTGCCGCGTTCACCGATGGGTGTGGAGGGTGATGAGCATATCTCCATGCAGCAGAAACTCTATTATGAGCCGGTCAAAGGACTGAAGCTTCAGGCTGACGGCTCGGCTTTCTTCATGAACACCTATGACCTCAGGCAGGACTTAGTCTTCACGCAGTCTAAGGACTTCTCGTGGGGAGCGAAGGCTTGCTATAGCCTAAAGAACTGGTTTACTCTGACGGCGAGCTGGCACACGGATTATTACTATCGCTATAAACGCCATGAGCGCCGTGACGAACGCAAGAAAGTGTATGACTCGCAGATCATTGAGCCCCGTCTGTGGTTGGAGAGCCGTTTTTTCAAACGGCATGACATCATCCTCGGATTGGAGTATTTCAGTGATGAGCTTACCAGTGACAGGTTTATCAACCGTAAGATGACCACCCGTGCCCTGAAGGAGACGGAGGCCTTTGTCCAAGACGAATGGCAGCCTGTAGACAAGTGGACATTCTCCCTCGGCGTGCGTACCAATTTCAGCCGGCAGTTCGGTTTCATGTGGATGCCGAAGATGGCTGCTAAATATCAGATGAATGACAATTTAGCACTGCGTGCCAACTACTCTATGGGCTACCGTGCACCGAGCATCAAGGAACTGTTCTTCAACTGGGACCATTTGGGGATGTTCATGATTAAGGGCAACGAGTATCTGAAGCCGGAGAAGAACAATTATTTCTCTCTCGGAGCCGAATACAGCAAAGGCGGCTTCTTCATCAACGGAACGATCTACGCCAACCTCTTCCGTAAGAAGATAGAGGGTGTGTGGCGTATCTATGACATGCAGTACAACTTTGAGTATACTAATCTCGACAATCAGACCATGGCAGGCGCGGAATGGGTGATGAAATGGAAATTCCTTCGCCACTGGACGCTCGACGCTTCCTACTCCTATGTGTACGTAAGCAAGGAAAATGGTCTCAGGATCAACACCACCTCACCGCATGCGGCAACAGGTGGACTGATGTATCGGTGGGACAACGGTAAGAACTACGGCCTTTCCGCCAATCTCAATGCTTCACTGATGGGAAAGAAAATCTACGATGTGCAGGACCGTCTGACCGTTGACGGGGTGAGCCATGACGCCTATTTTCGTTGTGAGCTGCCGATGTATGTGCTTTGCAACCTCAATGTGTTGCAGGATTTTGGCAGATACCTGAAAGTGTCAGCCGGCGTGAACAATCTCTTCAATTATAAACCCAAGACGCTGGGTTCCGGACTTACCGCTTTCAGTGTACCGGCTACGGCAGGCGCGAGGTTCTATGTACAGATGGAGGTGAAGTTGGATGCCTTGTTCCATAAGAAGAGTACATTCTAATACTGCATTCTGAAGATAAAATTATGAAGAAAATAGTTTTACTTTGCCCTTTCATCATGCTTCTGCTCGTATCTTGTTATGAGTACGATGCCGATGAGTTCTCGGGCAAGATACTGCCGCGGGTGACGGGCTACAGCACAGGGGTCACCAACGACTGGCTTTATTTTAACCTTCGTACGGGCGAGATGTTCAACGCCACGGCTCCCAACCAGCAGATCAAGGAAGGCGAGCAGATCACGCGTACCGACTGGGACTTTGCCGTGTGCGGTTACCATTTCCGTACGAACGGTGGCACCAGCGGGCCGGGGGAGGGTGGGGCCTGCGATCTCGGCTATGCCAATTATGACAAGTGGCAGACCGCGTCACAGATACCTCCCGATGTACAGTTTGTGGTAGACGATAGTATCTACATCACCTATTCACAGGCCGACTGGTACCGCTATTTAGGCAAGCACAACCTTAACTTTGACGAGAATCCGTGGTTTGATCCCAACAGCGGCATCCGGCAGACACGCTCCTCGGGAAACCCGTTGCTTGACAAAGCCATCGCGCTGAGCGGACCTCCGATGGAATATACGCCCTCACAGCACACTTATTGCATCCGGACTGCTGACGGGAGACATTATTATAAGCTGATGGTTGTGAGCTGGTACAATACCAATTCGGCGATAGATGACAGTGGCGGTCAGATGAGTTATTATCTTGATGAACTGAAATGATGAAACACACATATTACTGGGGCAAGACGATCGCATCGTTTCTTCTTGTCCTCTTTACCATGCCCCTGGGGCACGCGCTGATGATGATCATGGACAAGACGATGTCTCCCGTGGCAGTCCATTATGCGGGATTCCTGATAGGCCTTGTCGGCTTTATTATTGTTATTGCCGGCGTGTTTGTCAAAGGCGACACGAAGCAGACCCTCTTCGGCCTCTTTGGTGGCTTATTCTTCTGGACCGGTTGGGTGGAGTTTCTCTTCCAGTATTATGCCACGCGTTACGGCACGCAGCCGGAGGTCGTCAACGGGGTTGTCGTCACGCGCCCCGAGTATCTCGTCATGCCCGCCACCTTCGGACTGTGGATGATGGTGATGACACTTTACATCTTCTGTACGCGTACAGGGTGTAACTTCATCAACTGGTGGCAGTGTTGTCTTTTCGGCAAGCGCAGGACAGAGATAGCCGCACGCCCGATGACGCGTCATGTCTCCATCGTCACCTTCATGGAGCTGAACATGATTCTCTGGACGAGCTATCTGGCGCTGATGTTCTGTTACGATCCGCGTTTCATCGGCGACCATAGTCCGATAACTTTCCTTGTAGGCTTCGGGTGTCTCGTCGGGTCCGTGTTCATGTTCAGGCGGGAGCTGTTGCTTGCCACTTGGGGAGCTAATATCCGCATGGCCATTGCTACGGTCATCGTGTTCTGGACGCCGGTGGAGATTCTCGGACGTGTCAACTTTTTCAAGGAAATATGGATAGAGCCGGAGAAGTATACTGCTCCGATGCTTTGTATTCTCTTCGCTTTCCTGATACTGCTCGGCTATATCATCATCGTGGCAAGAAAGAAAAAACGTTGACATCTTTCTCCTTTTATGTCCTTCGTTTTCCTATTCGGTAGAAAGTCAGCTGGATTTGATGAAGTCTTTGGGCAGGATTCCGAACTGGGCATAGAAGCATTTGGTGAAGTAGCCGGAGTTGTTGAAGCCTACTTTGTAGCACACTTCGTTGATTTTGCAGTCGCCGGCCTTCAGTAACTGGGCAGCATATTTCAGCCGTTCAATGCGGATATAGGTATTGGGAGATACGTTAAGTGTCCCCCTCACCTTCCGGTTCAGGTTGGAGCGGCTCATGTTCATGTCGGAGGCGAGCTGGTCGACATTGAACTCGCTGTTGCTCATGTGCCGTTGCATCACACTTCGCAGCCGTTCCAGGAACTCCTTGTCGACATTGCTTTTCGCCACGGAATCTGACGAGACGAAAGGTGAGCCGGCATAGGTACGCTTTATTTCTTCGCGCGACCGCAGCAGATTGGTGATGGTATTGATGAGGAATTCCATAGAGAAAGGCTTCTCTATATAGGCGTCGGCACCGCTTTCCATTCCCTCCATCCGTGCCAAATCCAGTGTGGCAGCGGTGAGGAGGATAACAGGCGTGTGGCTGTAGTTTACATCTTTCTTGATGTTCCGGCACAGCTCAAAGCCATTGATGGGTGCCATCATCACATCGGTGACCACCAGGCTCACTTTTTCCCGCTCCAGCACGGAGAGCGCTTCCTGTCCGTTGGCCGCCAGGACGATGTCGTAATAATCCTGCAATGTGCGTTTTTCGTATTTCAACATCTCGGCATTGTCATCTACTAACAGCAGCAAAGGACGTCCCGGTTTCCTGGGTTCGGCTTCGTCCATATTGGTGAGGCCTGACTCTGTAGATAACGGGATATAGTCTGTCTGGTTCAGAGGGAGGGTGAGGCGGAACACGTTCAGATGGCCGTTCTCATCCATGGTGAGTGTTCCTTTGTGCAGTTCGGCCAGGTTTTTGGCCAGTGCCAGCCCTATTCCCGTTCCGGTCTGTGCTGTCTGCTGATGGTTTTCTACCCTGAAGAAGGGTTCGAAAATCCTGCTTCGAAGATTTTTCGAAATGATATTTCCATCATTGCTGATGATGACAGAGAACGTGTTGTCCGGGGTCGACTCTATGAGAATGGATATCCGGGAAGCACAATATTTTACGGCATTGCTAAGCAAATTACTGATGATCTTCGTGAAACACTCCTGATCAACATAAGCCATAAGGCCCGCATCGCGGACAGACAGCGTGGCATCGATGTTCTTTTCCCGGATCAACGACAGGAAGCGTCGATATGTTTTATCGACTAATTGCGGGATGTCACAGTGCTCGAAGTTCAGTTTCAGTCCGTCTCGTTCGGCTTTTCTGAAGTCCAGCAGCTGGTTGATAAGCTCGTTCAGCCGTTCGGTATTCCTCGACATGATATGCAGATCCTCCTTGGTCTGGGCGTCTTTCACCCTTTCCTGTTTGATGATATGCTCCAGCGGGCCTTTGATGAGGGTAAGGGGGGTACGTATTTCGTGTGCCACATGAGTGAAGAAATTAATCTTACTCTCATAGAGTTCCCTTTCTTTCTCCTGCTCCAGCTTGTCCATTGCCTGCTTGTGTTTGCGCCTGTTGCGCCTGTAAAGATAGCGGACCGTGAAGTAAGTCATTGCGCAGGCGCAGAGAAGATAAAACAGCTTTGCCCAGAACGAGAGCAAAGGATGGGGCTTTACCACCACTTTCAGGCTGTATTCCCGGGCATCCCACTCTCCTTTGCTGTTCTTGATTCTTACGCGAAGCAAGTATTTACCAGCCGGGAGGTTGTCGAATCCGATGCGATAATCTACTCTGACAGGCCGCCACGTATCGGTAAATCCTTCCAGAATATACTCCATCTGATATTTCTGCAGCTGCTCATAGGCCAGCGGGACGACACGCAGGGAGAAGGAATTCTGATTGTATGCCAGTTCTATCTCCTTCGTATAGGAAATGTTCCGGCTCAGAGGGCTGCCGGAAGTGTGGTTGTCTACATCGGTATTATTCACGATCAGGTCCGTCGCAATGAGCCTTGGCGTGGGGTAATGCCGTTTGAAGGCACCGGGAGAGAACTTCACGATGCCATTGTACGACCCGAAGTAGATGTCGCCTTTTCGGTCGACAGCGGCCGAAGAGACATTGAGCTGGTTGTCGAGCATCGTCACCTGAGCAGAGAACAGCTGCGACTGCCTTGTGCCGGCATCGTACCTCAGGATACCGCTCAGGGTCGACATCCAGAGGAATCCGTCCCGGTCCTCTACGAGGTCGAGCACCACCGGCTCGGCCGTTCCATAGCCTTCCAGCGACACTTTCCGTATCTTCCCGGTGCGGGGGGTGTAGGAAAAGAGCCCGTTTCCCAGTGTCATGATCCACATATTGCCGTTTCTGTCTTCGTACAGTCCTACGGCTTTGCCCAGCGTATAGCCCCCGATGTGGCTGCGGGTGAAATGAATCCAGCGGCGGGCAGTGCCCGTTTTAAGATAAACGCCATTGTTCTGCGTAGCCACCCATAGGTTGCCGAGGTGGTCGAACTTCACCTTGTTGATGAGCACAGGGGGGATGTTGCCGTCGTATTCAAAGTGCCCGTTGCTTCCGTTGAGGCGGCATAGTCCGCGGATCGTGCCGAAATACAGTTCCTTCCGGGGCGACATGGCGATGCTGAAGATGGTGTTGTCGTGCAAGGCCCCCGGCTTTCCATCGGCCTGGAAGCTCTTGATGACCCTGTGCGTATGGGTATTTATCACCTTCAGCCCCGTGGCAAAGGTGCCCGCCCACAGCTCGTTCCCACGCACACATAAACCGTGCACATTGGGAAAAGCCATGCTTTCGGGTATATGGGTGATCCTGCCGGTGGCCATGTTCATGCAGTTCAGGCCTCCGTCTTCTGTACCGATCCATAGCTGTCCGTCGGCATCCTGTACCATTTCGCGCACCCTTCGTCCATGCAGTCTGCCTTCCGCGGGCGATGGAAGAATACGGGCAAAGGGCGGGGCGGACAGCGACACATAGTTTACCCCGCCAAAGTAAGAGCCTATCCACATACCGTTTCCGCGGTCGTGGAGCAGGCAATACAGCGGGTTGTCCGACAGGGAGAAGGGGTCGGAGGCATCGTTGGTGTAGTGATGCAGCGCTTTTGTCGTTATGTTGTAAACGTAAAGTCCCTGCTCGCTGGCCGCCCACACCTCGTTGCCCTTCACCGACAGTGCCCTAACAAAGATGTCGTAGCCGTTCTCCCTGGCCTTTACATCGGTAGCGGAAGCCTGTCTCGGGTTGATGATGCTTAGTCCGTGCTTGTCTGTTCCCACGAAAATCATCGTGGGATTCACCTCCTGAATGGCCGAAACGATACACCCCTTAAAGGGCTGGCGGCCGTTTGCTGTAAAGGGTGTAAGGCTTCGGAACTGGGGAGAAGTGTACCAAAGCCCGCCCCCATAAAAGCCAAGCCACACCCTGTTGCCAGTGCTGAAGCCGATGGAGGCAATGTTCGGGTGGTTCAAAAAGATGTAGTTCTGTAACCGTTTTGTCTTTAAGTCATAGACAAAGAGGCCTTGCTCGTTCACCCCAATGTAGATTCTCCCTTGGTGTCCGGCGATGAAATTTACATTTCCTGTTATCCGATTCTTTCGGTTACTGATGGCCTTGAGAGGGCGGAAGGAGTCAGCCGAGGGTGTGTAGAGCCATACCCCCTGGTCGGTTCCCACCCATATCAGGCCGTCCTCCGACTGGTAGAGCGAGGTGATGAAGTCGCTTCCCAGTTTGGAATTGTTATGGCTGTACACCTTGAAGAAGCTCCCGTCGTATCGGCACAGCCCCACTTTCGTCCCCATCCAGATAAATCCGGTTCGGTCCTGGAGGATAGAATACACCGTGCTTTGCGACAGTCCGTCGTTTGTATCGATGTGTTTGAAAGCGTAATCGGTCTGTGCCGAAGCGGGGCAGAGCTCTAGAAGCAATATACAGACAAGGAATGTGACCTTTTTAAGCATGGCGGTAACGGTGATTAGACTGCAAAGATAATGTTTTTTCTTTATATAAATTCAAGAAAAAGAAAAACAGGCCGCCCTGCAATCAGGGCAGCCTGTCCGGTCTGCAGATTTGAATCTATGTTTTTGAAAGAAGTTATTCGACAGGCGAAATGAGGATGGCGTTGATGAAGCTTGTGCCGTCCGGCTGGTTTCCTCCTTCTCCACCGGTAACGGTAATGATGATTTTCCCGCTTCCGTCGGGGGTTATCTTCATCTTTCCGTAGCGTATGAAGGTGTTGTCTTCGGCAGGTGTCCCGCCGATGGCCGTACCTTTCGGAACTGCCGCTCCCGTGTCTCCCGGGTCGGAAGAGGTTTTCTTTGTCAGCAAGGTTATTGTCGCCCGGTTGTCTCCTGCTGCTGTAATCTTGGCCGAACAGACATCTCCCCAAAAGCGTTTGCTCGCAAAGAATGCGAGATGATAGCTTTGTTTGTAGCTCAGTCCGCTGATTTCGAATACGCCTGTATCGGCTTTCCTGTCGTTCTTGAAGGCACTTCCGGACACGGCATTGGGCAGCGTTATCAGTCTCCCGTCTTCTATTGTCTCTTCCGGATCGCCATCATTCTCGCCCCAGTTGAAGGCACTGGTGATCTTGATGTTTACCCAGGTAGGGTTGCCGTTGATGTCTTTCATCTCGTTGAGCCCTGCTCCTTCCGAGTAGCTTCCCAGGTTGTTCCAAGGAGCATCGGCATTGCCAAAGAGATTGATATAGACAGGTGCCTTAAGTGTATATGACTGTTTATTGACATCCACAATACAGCTGTCTTTCAAAGAGCCGTCTTCCGATGTTATTCTGAGGACAGTCGTACCTACTTTCAAGGTCGTAACCTTGCAGACCAGGGTCTGGGGATCGACGGCAATAGAGGCTACGGTGGGGTCTGAATTAGTCCATGAGAAGCCTTTCGCGAACGTTTCAGGGTTGTTGAACCTGGGCGTTATGCTAAGTTCTTCATCTACTGCTGTGGCAAAGTAATGGCTGCTAAGCTTCACCGTGTGGATATCCGGAGGGATGGGGATTGCGGCTTCGTCGTTGCAACCGGCCATTCCCAGCATCATGAGGATGGCAGATACCCATGCTAAAGATAATTTTTTAATTTTCATGTCAGTAATAGTTTCGTTGTCAATTCCAACCCGGAAGCTGGCGTAAGTTCGGATTCTTGTCTATGTCGTCCTGCGGAATGGGCATCCAATAGTTCTTCTTGGAGAAAGAACGGGTCATGACAGGAGTCCTTACGAAGTATGATTTAGGATTAGACTTATTGTCGCTGTTCAGTGTCCCGGCGAAGTTCATACCGTAGAAAGTGCCGGTCAGTTGCTTCTCGGCTTCCTTCCAACGTCTTAAATCAAACCATCTGGTTCCGTTTTCGCAGGCCAGTTCTACTCTTCTTTCGTGATGAATAGCCTCGCGCATTTCCTCCTGATTGCCAGGAACAGGGATATATCCCTCACCTGTCCCATACTGTGGGATACCCGCACGCTCACGAATAAGATTGAGATACTTCACGATGTCAGGGTTGCCGGGGTCACTTTCGTTGAGTGCCTCGGCATAGTCCAGGTAGGCATCGCCCATCCTGTAGAGCACTCCCGGACGGTAAGGGCGTACTTTCTGGCGTGGATCCACATCCGGAGACACCTTCTTTCTTACAAGATATCCGTAGGAAGGAGCATCGTGGGTAGGGCCACCGTCATAGCCGCCAGAGTAGAACTGGGTGTTTCTTCCCTCTCTCCTGAACCATGCTCCGTTGTAGAGAACGGTGATATAGAAGCGTGGCTCGCGGTTGCAATACATATTGAAGGTGCCTGCCTGGGTGATGACATTGGTGGCATTCTTGACAGATCCGTCAGGAGCACCTTCTATCCATTTGGTCTTTTCTTTGTCATCAGCTTCCGAGAAGCCTGTCTCTGTATAGCCGGAAGCAGTGTTGATGATAGGCGAGCCGTCGGCATTATACCCCTTGATAGGTGCCAGTCCATTCTTCATATAGAACGCGTCGACGAGAGTCTGGCTGACCCCCAGGCCGCCGTTGCCGGCTGTTCCACGGGGCTGGGCGTGCTCATCGTAGCTGTCGGAATTCACCCATGCACGAGGGAACAGTATCTCATTATTACCACGATTGGCGGTAACGAAGAGCATGTTCTGGAACGACATGTATGGATCTATCGTGCCGTCGCTGTTATATTCCTTGTAAAGTCCGTGCCCATTGGCTGCAGCCAGGTCGATCAGCTCCTTGCATGCCTTGGCCGCCTTCTCCCATTTCGCAGGGTCATAGGTAGGGTTGAAGATAAGCTGCCCCTTGTTGTTGCGGTAGTTAGAATAGTCGCTGTTGCCGTTAACGAGCGGGCTTGCTGCAAACAGCAGCAGTCTTGCGCGGATGGCATAGCACATGATAGAGGTAGCACGGCCGTACTTCTTCGCATCAGTATAAAAAGGAGGAAGCACCTTTGCAGCCTCAAGAAGTTTGGCTTCGGTGTCCCTGACCACATCGTCGAACGGTGTCTGACCGATCATCAGAGAGTCAGACTCTAGATTGGCGGTACCCTCCTGCACCGGAACAGCACCCCATACCGTTAGCCGGCAGTAGTTGTTGTAGGCAATAAGGAACTTGGCCTCGTTCTTCATGTACTCCACTTCCTGATCGTTCAGGCCTTGCTCAGGGAGGCTGTGGATACGGTTAAGGAGAGTATAAGCCGACCTTGTCCTACGGGGAAGGGTGTACCAGTATGCCCCACGGTACTCCCAATCGGTCGTCGGATCAAAGCTTCCCTTCTGATACCCGATAACTGGCCATCCATAAGCCTCCCATCCGATGGATGGAGCGATGTCGTCGGCCATACTGTCAAAGCCCCTCATACAGGAGGCATAGTTTTCTACGATACCGGAATAGATAGCACTTAGCCAGCTTTCTACCTCCGATTTATCGCTAAACACCTTTTCCAAGGTTTCGTAATCGTCTGGTTCTCTGTCCAGATAGTCGGTACATGAACCTAAACTGAATATGATGGATGAGGCAATGAATGCCTTCGTGAGAAAATTTTTCATATAAATTTATAATGTTAGAAAGCTATTTCGATGCCCATAGAGAATGACTTCATAATAGGGTAGCGTAAGCCGTTGCTGTTGCTTGATGTTACCTCTGGATCCCATAGTTTGAACTTGGAGAAGGTGAGCAGATTGGTGCCGCGGAGGTAGAGGCGGGCTTTGCTCAGATAAATTTCCGCAATGAGATTCTTAGGTAATGAATAGCCTATCTCTATCTCTTTCATCCGCAACATGCTCATATCTTTTAGCCACCAGGTGGATGCTTGAGAGTTGTTGGCGTTAGGTCCGGCTGTCAAACGTGGATAAAAAACATTCTGTGAAGGTTTGTCTACTGTCCACCGGTCATCAACATTCGAGAGGATGTTACCCGTTGCCGAGTTTCCTCCACCTGGGAGGAAGTCCTGCGAACGGCCGATAATCTGCCATGTGCAGCCGTTTCCCTGGAAAAGCATGCCTAAATCGAAGTACTTATAGACAAGATTAACACCGAAACCGTAAATCAATCGTGGATCGGTTGTTCCACCAATAGCAGTGATATCGAGGGCATCGATGACACCATCGGCATTCAAATCTCTGTACTTGATATCACCGGGACGTACAGTAGAGGTGTATGACTGTATAGGAACACCCGGCTTCAAGATGCCCTTGTCCGGGTCGATAAAGTCGTCGTTAGTGAACAGCCGCTCTGCTACCAAGCCTTCTAACTGACCTACCGAGCGTCCTATCGTACTGCGGTAGGTTCCCCTTTTGCTGATCGCCTCGTCATTTTCAAGAATCTTATTCTTGGCATAGGTAACGTTAGCCTGTGCCGAAAGGAAGAAGTCACGGGTCAGCTGCTTGTTCAATGTGAGGTAGGCCTCGAAACCATTGTTGTCCACTTTTCCGATATTTGCCCATGGAGCTTCTGAGAATCCGGCCGAGGCGGGGTAGTTAGAACGCTTCATGAAGATGTCCCGGCGTTGCTCTTTGAAATAATCGAACTGCACTTGCAGGGCGTCATTAAAGAATCCCAGCTCAAGTCCGGCATCTGTTTTATGGACGGTTTCCCATGTAAGTTCAGGAACACCTATGGCCCCTTCCCACTTTCCTTTTATCGACCACTCCTTGTTGTAACCGAATTCATAGGCATCGGTGGTAGAGATCTCAGAGAGATAGGCAAAGCGTCGGCCATCCAGAGAACTGTTGCCGGCCAGACCATATGATACTCTTATCTTGGCTTTAGACAATACCGGGCGGAGCTTTTGCATGAATTTTTCCTCACTGATAATCCATCCTGCGGCTACAGAAGGGAAGAAGCCGTAACGCTTTCCCTTGGCAAAGTTCTCAGAGCCATTGTACCCGAAGTTGAACTCTGCAATGTATTTAGAAGCATAATTGTAAGAGAACCGTCCTGCAAAACCCTGGTTACGGTAGGGCTGTTTGCTACCATCGTCGTAGTTCCTCCAGTTCCCCATGAACATCGCGTCTACTGTATGCTTTTCGGCAAAGGTTCTGTTATAACTGAAGTTGAACTCCAAGTAAGTGCTTTTATTGCCCCAATCGGCTCCCTTTTCATAGCCCAGATAGTCTTGTCCTTCGGTATCTAAAGCTCCCATCTCGAGTTCTCCGGTTACGGCATTACGGCCTACAGCAGGGTTATACATATCCGGCCACTTGGCTCGTGTTACGTAATTGGATGAGTAACTGTCAAAAGAGAAGGTGCCTTTAAACTTCAGTCCCGGAGTAATGAACTTCAGATCCTGTTCTAAAGCAAACAATGACTCTATCTTGCTGGAGTTCATTGTCCTGTAGCCACGCTGTGTTGCGAGAACATAAGGATTCTCACGATATACTACACGGGCAAACTTTCCATTGGAATACTGCGCCGGATGTGCGATAGGAGTAATGGTGAAAGCTTGATTAAAGATATCATCTATACTCTCGGGAGTACCTCTGCGCGACTGTAAGTAACCTCCGATATTGAATCGCAGCAGCGTAGTAGGAGTGATGTTGATATCTACATTCGAACGCATATTATAGCGATGGAGCCGTAAAGAAGAATCCCACGACTGTGATTTGTCGCGTGCCAGGATGCCGGACTCACCATAATAAGCTCCCACTAAAGAATATCTGATGATATCACTACCGCCATTTACATCAATAGTTGCATGGTTATTCGATGCATAATCCTTTGTAATAACATCAAGCCAATTCACGTCCGGATATATATCTGTGTCCAGATGATAGCGTGTATTGTAAATCTGCTCGTCAGAATAGATTGGTCTTTTGCCACTCTCGGCAGCGATGCTGTTCATCACTTCCATGTACTTGGCGCCATTAACAAAGTCCGGCAGCTTGGTAGGTTGCGTGACAGCACTCTCGAAAGTAACATTGACAGTAGGTTTGCCAATTCGTCCGCGCTTGGTATTTATCAAGATAACACCATTCGCACCACGTACGCCATACACCGCACTGGCAGCAGCATCCTTCAAAACAGAGAAGGATTCAATCTCATTAGGATCTATATCGTTCAGACTTCTTTCAATACCATCTACTAAGACGAGTGGGTTTCTACTGGACTGGAAGGTGCTGATACCACGAATCCAGAAAGAAGAATTGTCGTAACCGGGCTCTCCCGACCGTTGTACGGCTATGATACCAGGCACCTGACCGGCCAGGTTGTTACTGAGGGAACGTGATGTCCCCGACTTTAACCGGTCCGGATTGATGGTGGTAATAGCACCTACTACCGATTCCTTTTTCTGAGTTCCGTATCCTACAACGATTACTTCACCCAGTTTACCCATATCTTCTTGCAAGGTAAAGTTAAGCACTTTACGACCGGCGATGGGCTCACGCTGCGCCTCATAACCAATATAACTTACATAAAGGGTATCTCTCAGGCTCTTTACATTGATTGAAAAATGTCCGTCGATATCTGTGATTACGCCGGAAGAGGAGCCTGAAGTCCGGACGGTTGCACCTATTAAGGGCTCTCCATGTGTGTCGGCCACACTACCGGATACGCTCAATGCCGTCTGTGCATTTACCTGACAGGGTATGACAAGGAGAGATGCTACGAGGCATTTCCTCATGTATTTGCGGAATTTTAATATTTGGACCATAGTTATTTCTGTTTTTTATTGAATACTGGTAAAGGTTGTTCGGTGGTGGAAGGAGAGCCTCCTTCGATGTAAGGCCAGCCGTTCTCATCCCATTTTAACTGGTCGAGCAGCAGGAAACGGCCTTCGTTCTCCTTGCCAATCTCGATTCCGTGGTATAGAATCCAGTCCTGGCCGGCATCATCTTGTATGATCCCCGCATTATGACCATTGCCGACAAAGGTGTCGTTAGGGCTTATTACCACCGAGAAGTTGTTCGATAACATACCTTCTCCCTCCTTGTTTACATAAGGTCCCCAGATGTCTTTTGAGCGTCCTACTACTACACGATAAGTGCTTTTCGCACCATTGCAGCAGCTGCCCCATGATGCGAAGAGGTAATAGTAGTCGCCATGCTTATGTATATAAGGCGCCTCGAAAGCACTTCCTGCCAGTCTTATCTTCGTCGCTTTGGCATCATCAACGACCGATAAGCCGTCGTCCTTGAGCTGGACGGCATAGATCCCGTGGAAGCTGCCCCACACGAGGTACTTCTTTCCATCGTATTCAAAATAGGAAGGGTCGATGGAATTGGTTACGCCGATCTCATTACTTCTGAACATCTTGCCCAGATCGGTGAACGGACCGCCGGGGGCATCGGCTACGGCAACGCCTATTCCACAGGTCTGAATGCCTCCCCAAGATGACATGGCATAGTACATTACATATTTTCCGTCAATGTAATTGATGTCCGGAGCCCACACATTACCGGAAGGTTCGAACTTGGGCCGTGTGGCATCAGTGAACGCTCTTGCGACATAATGCCAGCTGGCAAGGTTGCTGGAGGCCATGATTGGCACGTTGTAGGTGTCTTCCGTAGCATATACATAGAAGTTTCCGTCTTTGCCTCTTATAACGGTGGGGTCGGGCAGACTGCCTGCTACAACGGGGTTCTTATAGGTAGTCTTTTCCGGTGGCGTCGGTACATCATTGTTGAAAGGAGAGGTACAGGAGAGTAACAGAAGGCTAAATCCTGTAAGTAATAATAGAATTCTTTTCATAATCATTATGGTTGAATAAATGTTTACAAGTTGATCTTGGCTCTCAAAGAGAGGTCGGCTGACGATGTCCCCACAAGTATTTCGTATTCTCCCGGGACGACAATGAAACGATGAGAATCGGTGTCATAGTGTGAAAAGGCGCTTTCATCGAGTTCTATCGTTACTTGTCTGCTTTCTCCCCGCTGCAGTCTCACCTTTTCGTAGCCTTTCAGTTCCTTGTAAGGGACCGGTTCCCGGCTCTGCGCGCAATGTACGTAAAGCTGGCAGACCTCATCGGCTGTCCTGTTCCCGACATTCTTCACCGTAAAGGTCACAGCTACTTTGCTGTTGTCTTTCTTC
This sequence comes from Hallella multisaccharivorax DSM 17128, assembly GCF_000218235.1. Lineage (GTDB taxonomy): Bacteria > Bacteroidota > Bacteroidia > Bacteroidales > Bacteroidaceae > Prevotella > Prevotella multisaccharivorax. The sequence continues at coordinate 2,857,367 of NZ_GL945017.1, forward strand.
TCAACGTGCAGCCCGTTATAGGCAAAGGCAGAGTAGCTTAATCCATATCCAAACGGGAAAAGGGGCTTCTTGCCGGTTCTGTCGTAGCCCCGGTAGCCCAGGAACAGGCCTTCCGAGTAGAGTACGCGCTTGTGGGCGACGTTCCTGTCATCATAGTAGCTGTCGTGGACAGGGTTGTCTTCCCATTTCTCTTCGATGCTGATAGGGAGCTTTCCACTGGGCGACACCTTGCCTGTCAGGATTTCTGCAACGGCCTGTCCGCCCTCTTGTCCGGGATACCAGGCCATCAGTACAGCCTTGGTCTTGTCTATCCATGGCTTGAAACGGATACCGCCGCCGCTGTTTACAACGACGATGGTCTTCTTGCAGTTAGACGTTGCCATGTTGATAAGGTATTGCTGCCATGTGCTTAGTTCGAAAGGACGGTCGAAATCTTCGCCTTCAGAGTCGCTGTTGAAGCCTACACACACGACGGCATTGTCTGCTTTCGACAGTTTCCCTTTCATCAGTTCTGTGTCTAGCTTTGCCATGTCCAGATGAACTGAAGCCCCTTGATCCCACTCGAAGTATTCTGCACAGAGGTGATAGGTTTTTCCCTTTTCCAGCTTTACACAGGCTTCTTTTGAGGTAACGCCGTGTGTCCGCCAGTCGGCCAGCACCTCTTTGTCGTCAATCTTGAAGCGGTAGCCATCGTCTCCATTCATGGAAATTCTGATGATTTCATCTGTCTTGGGCTGATAAGTGGCCGTCCAGCGTGCAGAGAAATGGTCCTTTGGCATGCCTTCGCCGGGGCTGTCGTTGCCCCAGTCGTGGCTGATGCCCTTCTCGTTGCGGCTTATTACCGCTGCTCCGGCAAAGTCCCTGTTGTCATAATAGGTGGCTTTGAAGGTAAGAGCAAGCGGCATGGTGTATTGACTTTCTGACAGAAGCGAAGCCTGCCTACCCTTAAGGGCTTGTAAGCCTTTCCATACGGAGATGCTGGAGTAAGGCTCTACGAATCCGCTTCCGCCCCCTTTTGGAAGGTTGTCGGCGTTGGGTCCAAAGACGACTGCCGAGCCTTTTAGTGGCAGCACGCCCTCATCGTTCTTCAGCAGCACGATTCCTTCGCGGGCATCGTCCAGTGCCGTGGCCTTTGACGAGGCGATGTCCTTTCCGGTCGGAACAGCTGCACGGGGTGCATCGAGGAGCCCGAATGATGAAAGGGTCTGCAGGATGTGTTCCACCTGTCGGTCAATCATGCTCTCTTTGATGATTCCGTTCTTCAAGGCAGGCAGGAGTTCCTTCGCATTCATGAACTTCCCGCTGGGCATTTCGAGGTCCAGACCGCCGAGAACGGCCATTGGTCCGGAGTAAACCGACACCCAGTCGGACATCAGGATACCCTTGAAGCCCCACTGATTGCGCAGCACTTCACGGTTGAGCCATGCGTTTTCTGTAGCATGAACACCGTTGATAAGGTTATAACTGCTCATGACCGCTCCTACATGAGCTTCCTGGACAGCCTTGCGGAAAGCGGGAAAGTAAATCTCTTGGATGGTCCTTTCGTCGGCGTCAGAACTTACGACGTGGCGGCTCCACTCCTGGTTGTTCATGGCAAAGTGCTTTACTGTGGCGATGACCCCCTGCGATTGTACGCCGAGGATATACGCTTTGGCAGTTTCACTGACAAGATACGGATCTTCTCCGAAGTACTCAAAGTTCCGTCCGCTCATAGGAGCACGATAGATGTTGACACCCGGTCCGAGGATAAACCCCAGTCCGTACTGGCGGGAATCGCGCCCGAGGCTCTCGCCGACGCGTCTTGCCAAGGCTCTGTTCCATGTTGCCGCGGTGAGAATCCCGCATGGATACATGGTGCTCTTTACATTGTTGCGTACGCCTTGAGGGCCGTCGGCCATTTTCACTTCCGGCAGTCCGAGGCGTGGGACAGGGTGGATGGAGAAGTCCTTATACCCTGATATGTAGGAAATCTTCTCTTCCAGGGTCATTTGTCGGGTAATAGACTTGGCTTTTTCGATATCGCTTTGACGAATGATGCCGTTCTGTGCCCGTGCAGCAGCGGTGCAGGACAGAAGGACGGCCGCAAATACATATTTTTTTATCATTTTAAAAGATTGTTGTACATCTGTTGTTTTGTGCAAAGATAGAGATAATCCGCAACCGGGATTGGAAATATCCAGCCAAAAAATAGAAATATTCAGCCAAAAAGGCGGTTTCACCCGCCTTTCCGCTCTGTTCTCCTTGCTTGTTGTTTATTCGACGGTTTTTTGTGAAGGACAGCGGGCCTGCTTACTTTGCAGAGAATTTATACACACAATGACTGTGATAGACCTCTCCCGGCTTCAGGTAAGGCGATGGCCACTGTGGCTTGTTGGGGCTGTCAGGGTAGTGCTGCGTTTCCAGGCACACGCTTGCATGTCTCGGATAACGGTAGCCATGCTTGCCGGCAAAGCTGCCGTCCAGGAAGTTTCCGGTATATACCTGCAGGCCGGGCTCATCGGTGAACACCTCCAGCCTGATGCCTGTCTGTGGACTGTAGAGGCTTGCTGCCACAGCTTTGTCGTTGCCCTTTCCGTGCTTGTAAGTGTTCAGGCACCAGTTATGATCAAATCCCATGGCGTTCTTCGTCATGTCGAAGAGCTGGTTGTTGATGTCTTTTGACAGGGGAGCAGGATGCCGGAAGTCCATCGGGGTTCCCTTGACAGGCAGGATTTCGCCTGTCGTCATGTAGGTCGTGTCGGATGGAGTGTAGCTGTCGGCGTTGATATAGAGCACCTGGTCTTCGCCGTCCGCCATTGGCTTCCCGTTCAGGTTGAAGTAAGAATGGTTCGTCATGTTGATGACGGTTTCCTTGTCGGTGGTGGCTGTGTAGCGTATGTCGATGGCATTGTCATCGGTCAGAGTATAGGTAACGGCGGCTTCTACCGTCCCCGGGAAGTTGTTGTCCTTGTCAGGAGAGACAAGTCTGAACTGTATTGTGTGTTCGTTGAGCTTCTTTCCGTCATAAACCTTGTACTGCCAGCCCGTGAACCCGCCATGCAGACAATGTCCATAGTTGTTCCGGGGAAGCTGGATGGTCTCGTTTCCTGTTTTGAAGCGTCCTTGATTAATGCGGTTTGCATAACGTCCGATGCTTGCGCCGAAGTCGCTTCCAAAGTGCTTATAGTCGGAATATTCTGCAATATTGTCATATCCCAGTACCACGTCATGGAGTCTGCCCTCCCTGTCGGGTACCATGAGCGACACGATTCGTGCGCCGAAGTTGGTAAGACACACTTCCATGCCCTTCTTGTTGGTGAGCGTATATAAGTGTGTCTGCTTTCCTGCTATGTTCATTTCAAAATCGGAAGGATTCAGACCGCTCCTAGTCATGCCCCAGTCCGCATGTAGACGCGGCTTCTCTTCCACTCTTGCCGGCGCTTTGTCCAGGATATGCGGCCAACCGTCTTGCCAGTCAATGCGATCCATATACACCAGCCTGTAAGAGTTGTCGTCGGCTTTTCTCACTCCATGATAGAGGATATAGTCGCGTCCTTCATCGTCAGTGACAATCTCGGCGTTGTGTCCGGGGCCTGCTACATCGGCGTTTCCCGCCAGGACGGTTTCGTAATGATTCTCCATTAAAGGCCTGCCTTCTTTGTCGACGTAAGGACCAAAGAGATTCTTCGACCGCCCGACGGTGATGTGGTAGGTGCTCTTGTTGCCTTCACAGCAGGTACCTGCCGAGCCGAAGAGGTAGTAATATCCCCCGTGGCGGTGGATGCAGGTTGCTTCCATGAATGTCCCTGCTATCTGGACAGGTTTGGCATCGGCTTTCAGGCGGAGGCCGTCTGCGGTAAGTTCTGCCCCGAATATGCCCCGGAACGAGCCCCAGAAAAGATACTTCCTGCCCTGGTCTTCTATGTAGAAGGGGTCGATGCTGTTGCAGACGCCGATGGCTCTGCTCTGGATGATGTTGCCTTTGTCCACGAAAGGACCCTCCGGCTTCCTGCTGACAGCCACTCCGATGCCTGCATCCCATATGCCTCCCCATACGGATTTGGAGTAATACATGACATAGTCATCGCCTACCTTGTTGATGTCCGGTGCCCAGATACCTCCGTCGGGAAGCCATTTAGGACGTGTCTCATCGGTAAAAGCAGTGCCGATGAGGTTCCAGTGCACCAGATCGGCCGAGTGGAATATCGGTGTGTTGCGTATGTTTTCCGTTGCATACAGGTAGAATGTACCGTCGTCTGCCCTTATCACACTGGGGTCGGGGGCGCTGCTGTCGATTACGGGGTTGGTATAAGCAGTCTGTGCCGATGCTATTGCGCCGGCTATCAGCATTGAGAAAAGTGCGAGAGATATTTTCCTTTTCATTTTGAAGGTTCTCTGAAAGTTATATGACAGTATGTTTTTTTACTTGCTCTGGAAGAATTTTTCCGTTCTCTCGGGGCTGTACAGCTCCCATAACGAGGCGATTGTCCATCCCGGAGCAAAGATGTTGTTGTAGAATCCCTTGCCGTTCCGGCCGTAATCCCATGTGGTATGCTGCACTACCTCGGGGTAATAGCCCGGCTTTCCGATGCCGCATAAGTGCCCGGGGGTGGGCAGCAACTGGCAAAGAGAGCTTGTCATGACCTTATCGAGCTGCACAAAACGAGGCTCATTAGTCTTCTCCCCCAGCCATTTGAAGATGTGGGAAAGCTCGAAAACAAACACGTCAATATGGTTGTTTTCTACCGAGACATTGCCCCATCCGCGTGACTTGAAACCTAAATCGCCCAGCATCTGCCCTTGTGCAAAGGGTACATCCCATAAGTAATACCATGATGCAGCAAAGTAAGCTGCCCGCTTGCAGAGGTCGATATACCGCTGTTGCTCCTTGCCGGAACTGACCAGAGCCATGTAATAGGTGGCTGTTGCTGCGGTAATGGCGGCCTCCTTATCCTCACAGTTGGCATCTAACGTCGATGAGAAATAGTCACTTCTGGCAATGATGCTCTGCTCCAGATAGTCGACAGTACGCCTGGCAGCGGTCAGGTATCGCTTGTCTTTGAAGTAGTGGTAGCCCATGACGAGAGGCACCGTAGCCGAGGGAGTACTGCCTCCACTGCCGTCTACGTCGGTTCCGTCCTCATTGAATTTACGTGCGAAGCTGCCGTCTGGTTTCTGCAAAGATACGAAGATGTCGAGTAAATGATGAATTTTTTTCTCCAGTACTTTATGTGTCCTGCCCTGTTTCCGTTCGTACATCAAATAATGCAGGAGGGCATAGATACCTTCCGATTGCTGCCGGATGGTGTGTACCTCATCGTTCCCGGGCATTCCCTTTTCGAAGTTGATGAAATCGTGCATATACCCTTTGGCAGAGAATCCGTGAGCCTCGAAGCTGCTGATCACCTCGTTCCCCTGCCTTACGAGGTCGGGTTGCTGGTGCAGAGAGCCATATTCCAGCTGGTTGAAGGCGTTGAGCAGCGACCTGCCGACAAACCCTACGGCAAAGGTGGGGTAGGATTTACAGGTCTCGACGGAAATGTTTTCCCCGGAATTGAACTTGATGGGGTAACCGGTTACAAACGAATTGCGGAAATAACTGCACAGCTGTGCTTTCACTTCGTCGGCAGTATAGGGTGAGACAATCGGTTTTACGCCCATTTCATCAAATGTTTTTATCCATGTCCGGCGTACGAAGTCGCCATAGCTGTCAGCCTTTCCGGCGGCGATCGTCCATGTAACCGTCTTGCTTTCACCGGCATCCAGCTTGGCAAAGGTAACCACCTCCGGAGCTAAAGTGAGTTTCCGGATATAGCGTCTGGGCGATTCCTGATAGGGATAGCCAAAGGTCAAGGCGGCAATGCCCGTCTCGTTGTCGAAGCCGAGATAGCCTAAAGAAGTACTGCCCGACAGGATTACCTCTCCGTCCATGGCAGGTGTGAGTGCCTCTTGAGGCGGGTCCAGCCTCCGCATTACGGTAAAAGTCTGGTGGGTAGCGTCGTCATATATCCCTGAAAGCGGTGCCGAGAGCCTGTCTTCCCGGAAATTCCAGCTCTTGGAACTCTTGAAAGAAGGGGCTTCGATGGGCGAACGCAGGTTTTTATGATACCAGAAGCCCGGCAGATAGAAGTCGCAATGGTCCGTGGCGAAACCGGTTGATGCCGCGAAGTTCAGATTAAAATACACTGGTTCCCTGGCTTTTATCGTAACAGAGAACACTGTCCCGTTGCCTTGTTGCACCTTTTTCTGCATGATTTCCACAGGTAAAGCCTCGCCGGCAAGGAGCTTATTTCCATCAGGTGTCAGAGAATAGCTCACCGAAGGATTGCCCGGGGTCTTCAGGCCGAGCCAGGCTTTGATGTCAACTGCCCTTGCATAGGCGGTCATACACGTCATGGCAATGATAAGAGATAGTTTATGTAACATCGTTCTTTCGACTAGAAAATTATGTAAAGTTGGTAAGTATGAACAGGACTATCAGTATATTTCGACATGCTGACAGCCTTTTTCTTAAATATCCGCAATCATCCGAACTATCATAGTTTGCACTGTCAGAGTTGCCCTTGGTACACAGGCTACAATTCCATGTTTGATTGACGGAAAGGGATTTGTTGTGAATCTGATAAACTTCTATCAGGTATGCAAAGGTATAAACTATAAAATGGCAATATTGGAAATATCCAACCAAAAAATAGAAATATCCAACCAATTTCGTTGTTTTACGGGAAAAAACAGGTTTGGGGAAGTATACTATCTCCCGTTATCTTCGTACCTTTGAGGCAGACAACCCACAATTGGCAGAAGATATGAAGAACAAGAAGACAAAAGAAGACGTTGTTCCGGAGGACTACAAGAAGTTGTTAGAGGAGAATGCCCGCTTACGCAGTGAGCTAAAGCAGGCTAAACTCCGCGCAGACTTCTATGAAGAGATGGTGGCTTTTGGCAAGGAGACTTACGGCATCGACTTAAAAAAAGCTGGCACCAAGTAGTCGGGAGGCTTCACAACAGAGATCAGAAGGCATATCCAGTCCGATCTCTTTGTGGGCTGCTTGGTGTAAGCACACAAGCCTTCTACAAGCATGGTGACACACAGATGCGGAAGCTTGCCGAGGAAGCTTTCGTGGTAGAGTATGTCAAGAAGATACGTCAGAAGAATCCTGGAATCGGCGGAGGCAAACTATGGCGGATGTATAAGAAGTCCTTCGGTGATGAGCATGCAGTAGGTTACAACCGTTTCTATGACATTTTTGAGAAGTATGGCTTAAAAGTTCGTAAGCGCAAGCGCAGAGCCAAGACGACAGACTCAGACCATAGTCTTCCTACTTATCCAAATCTGATTAAGGCTCTGATCCCTATACACTCTAATCAATTGTGGGTCAGTGATATAACGTATATGGTCATCTATGAGGATGCTGATACCGACGAGTATAAGTTCTGCTATCTCTCACTCGTTACAGATTACTATACGAAGGAGATTGTCGGCTGGTGCGTCGGTGAGACCTTAGAGGCAAAGTTTACCATCGAAGCTTTGAGGATGGCCTTAAAGAGACTTGATCCGAATGAACAATATGACCTGATACATCACTCTGACAGAGGTGTGCAGTATGCAAGTTTCGCCTATACAGACATACTGAAGGCAAAGGGTATTAAGATAAGCATGACCGAATGTGGTGATCCAAAAGACAACGCTGTAGCCGAGCGGGTCAATGGAATCATAAAGAACGAGCTGCTCATGGGCATGAAGTTCTGTAATATCGAAGAAGTGAAAGTAGCTGTGGCAACAGCCATTGACTTCTATAATAATGAGCGTCCGCACATGAGTCTTGACTGGATGACACCGGCAGAGGCTACACTGTGTTCTGGGGAACTGAAGAAAAAATAGGTTAGCTACAGAGAAAATTACATCAAAAATGATGTTGCATGAATAAAAGTTCGTAACTTTGGGGTGACCCAATAAACATGTCTTGCTAATAGACAAGACCGGAACGAGGGCAGGAGGAGGGGCCCCGGCTCCCCTCTCTCTTGTTTCGTAATATTTTTTTGTTGCTTCAGAGATGCTGTCAACAAAAAACGTGATTAAGATCAAATGGTGTAAACCAGATATACAAATAAGTTTCATACGGGTCAACCGATATTAAAAATAAGTCTCGAAGTAGTCAACCAAAAGCGTTAAACTACAGAATCCCCAAACGATTCAACCCGGTCTTCCAGTGTGGACGTCTTGACGCTATTCTGCTTCTCGCGGTGAAGCACGCCATTGAGCACGTCAGTCGTGTCACGATAGCTGAGCTTGCTTACCAACTGTAGATTTAGCTTACGGAAAGATGTACTACGAAGCCGCTGTTTAGGTTTTAGACCCTTTATGGACTTTTTGTCCACTACGGCCGAGAAAACGCCAATCTCGCAATCTAACGTTTTCGCTACTTTTTCAGTTTCACCAAAATCAGGCCCCCTTTTTAGCCTGCTCTTCTAACCAGGCCTGAGTAATCTCTTCACATATTCCGTTTCGAGCTTTCAGCACATGCTGCTCATAATCGTCAAATGAAGACATAAACTCATCAAGATCGTGCGGGTTGAGGTCGTCTGGTATATCCTCTTCCACACGTCTTGTTATTTCACGGCCGTCAGGGGTCGTTATCTTGGCATAAAACCGTATTTTTGACTTTCCCATGTCTTTTATGACTTTATAATTTTTAGTTATAACGGAAAAAGTGGGGAATTATTGGCACAGTTTCAATATTCCGTGGATTAAATCTATAGCTTGTAGTTGATTTTCTTGTCTGTCTGTGTGATGAATGCAATGAGAAAGCATTACCTTTGCACTCATGGGAAAGAAGACTTCTACATTCGACTATAAGACTCTGGCTAGCTTTCTGCTTCCAGATGGTATCTTGGATTTCTTTGACGTGACAGACGTCAGCGAAGAGCATACAGGTAAATATGCAGAGACCGGAGCAGAGAAGATCAAGCTCCACATCTATCTTGATGAGCGAGATACACGCTCTGATGAGTGGCATGACCTTAAG
>NZ_GL945017.1:2866421-3334154 GCF_000218235.1 Hallella multisaccharivorax DSM 17128
TTGAAAGAACTGACAAGTCGCAGCAATGGATGGGGATATGCCCAGAGAAAGCAAAAGCTGAAAGAATACGCAAGAGGGTGGGTTGGCTATTATCACCTTGCCAATATGAAGCGTCTCTTGCTTGAAACAGACGAATGGTTAAGACGTAGAATACGCATGTGTATATGGAAAGCTTGGAAGAAAGTCAAGACAAAAGTGGCAAACCTCATTAGATGTGGTATTAATAAATACCAAGCATACGAATGGGGTAATACTCGTAAGGGTTATTGGCATATAGCTAATAGTCCTATTTTAGCAACTGCAATAAGTAACAACAATCTACGTGCAGCAGGGTATGCTACTTTAATGGGGACGTATCTCGAATGGCACCCCAAAATAGGAACCGCCGTATGCGGGACCGCATGTACGGTGGTGTGAGAGGTCGGAAAACGAAAGTAGGAAGAAAACTACTTCGTTTTCCTCCTACTCGATTTTCACGGCCATCAGGGGTCGTTATCTTGGCATAAAACCGTATTTTTGACTTTCCCATGTCTTTTATGACTTTATAATTTTTAGTTATAACGGAAAAAGTGGGGAATTATTTGCTCAGTCAGAAATCAATTTTTCAACCGTACAGGTCGAAATTATTTATGAATTATATTAGATGTCTTTAAAGTTGCAAATATTGCACTAAAATAAGATTGCTCTTTTGAAAAGACCAAATAGTAACTATCTGCAACAATATTTTGTCTATTCTCTATTCTTACCATAATAATAAATTTATTATGATATTTTAAAATAGAAATAATGTCTCCTTTTAGAGGTTGGCTATAGTCGATACTACATACGGCAACTTTTTTTTGTTTGCTCACCCATTGGGGTAACTGCTGTTGGGTGTATACCGTTATTGTTCTTAAATTATTCTGCTGGGTTTCGTAACATTTATATGGATGTATAACATATTTGGTAACCGTTGTTCTTGACAAATATAAAAACATTGTAAAGGATGGAAATACAATCACAATGGGCAATCCCCATCTTATAAGTGGGTTAAATGGTTCACTTAAAAGAGCTTCAAGGTTGGTACTCTTCTTGTCGCTGATGTTTTTTTCACTCATTTTACAAACTTAATTGGTTACGAATTAAGTCATAGTATTTGCCTTGTTTAGAAATAAGAACAGAATGTTTGCCTTGTTCTATTATTCTACCATTTTCCATTACAATAATGTTATCAGCGTTTTGTATGGTACTTAATCTATGTGCTATAATTAGTGCTGTTTTACCGTGTAAGAAACTTCTCATTCTTTCCATAATTTCTGATTCATTAGTCGCATCCAACGAATTTGTAGCTTCATCCATTAATATATAATTAGGATTTTTGTATAGTGCACGAGCGATTAATATTCGTTGCTTCTGTCCCATACTAAGCCCCAAACCATCTCCTCCGATAATCGTATTGAATCCCATAGGTAATGCTTTCACATATTCCAATATATTTGCAGTATGGGCACATTCAATTAATCTTTCTTGATTTATACAATCAACGCCTGGTGCAATGTTTGCTGCAATTGTGTCTGAAAATATATAACCTTCTTGCATTACAACACCACAGTTTTTCCTCCATTCTCTTATATCATATTTACTTAAACTCTGATTACCAATGAAGATATCACCTTTTTCTGGAGTGTAAAACCCTAATAACAATTTTAACAATGTCGTTTTTCCACTTCCACTTAAACCAACAATAGCAGTCGTTTTTCCTTTGGGAATTCGTAAAGAAATATCTTCTATAGTGTACTTTGTTGAAAGTTTATCATATCGAAAATACACATTATGTATGGTAATGGAGTCATTCGGAATATTCGTTATTAATCTTGAAGTATTATGGACTTCTTCTTCTATTTCATAAACATCATTAATTCTTTCAAGACTGAGTTTCGCATCTTGATATTTTCGTACAAATTGAATTAATTGCTCTATTGGGCTGTTAAGTTGCCCGATTATATACTGTATTGACATCATCATTCCTAATGTCATTTGTCCTTTTATTGTTAGAGAAGCTATCAGTGCCGTAATCAATGCATTCTTTAATTGCAGAAGTAAAATTGCTCTCGACTGTTGATATTGTAACAATGATAAACCACGAACTGCAATTGAATATATTTTTGCTTGAACATCTTCCCATTCCCATCTTTTTTGATTCTCGCATCCACATAACTTAATCTCCTGCATCCCCATAACCAACTGAATGATATTGCTTTGGCTGGAAGAAGTCTGCGCGAACATTTTCTTGTCAAGTATCGCACGTTTATTCATAAATAATAATATCCATCCAACATGTAACAGACTGCCAATAGCAAAAATTAGAAATATCCAAATATTGTAAATAAACACAATGACACTTAGTATAATAATATTTAGAAGAGAAAATAATATAGAAAGACTCGTTTCTGTAACAAATTCTTTTATTCTTGAATTATCACTGATTCGTTGGAGAACATCACCAATCATTTTTGAATCGAAAAAAGACATAGGAAGTTTCGTGAGTTTTATGATAAAATCAGAAATAATCATTAAATTAACCCTCATACCGATATGAAGTAAGATCCAGTTCCTAATGAATCCTATTGCAGAACTACCAAGAATTAAAAGTATTTGTGCAATTAAAACAGTCCAAATAAATCCCAAATTTTTATTCCCTATGCCATAGTCCACAATAGCTTGTGTGAAAAAAGGAAAAATAAGCAGAAGGAGTGAGCCGAAAAAAAGTCCCATTAATACCTGAAGTATTGCTCCATAATATGGTTTCATATACTGAAAAAACCAACGTATTCCACGATGTTTTTCACTATTGTCTGCGTCAAAGAATTTTTGATTTGGTTCCATGCAGAAAACTACACCAAGACCTTCTTTGTTCTGCCAACAATTCATAAACTCATTTTCGGAATATGTAAGACGGGAACCAATAGGATCTGATACAAAATAATAATTTTTCCCCAGTCTTTTTTTTACTTTATATAGTACAACATAATGTTCGTTGTTCCAATGCAGTATGCACGGCAATGGAACAGATGTTGCAATCTGATCTAATTTTATTTTAGCACATATAGTATCAAACCCCATTAACTTAGCGGCACGATCAAGACCTAAAATAGAGACACCACGATTGGTGGAGCAACAAAGCTCACGTATATATACTAAAGAGACATCTCTTCCATAGTATAATGCGATCATACGTAGGCATGATGGACCACAGTCCATACTATCGTATTGCGTACAATTTGGAAACCTGAACATTATTTAAATTGCTGCAATTAGGAAGTTTTTACCATCAAATCCTATGAGATGCTTTCCGTCCTCACTAACAGCTATAGCATTTATCTTACGAGTGGTTGTTAAGGTCTTATATATTTCCCCATCCCAATCTAGAATTACAATCTCCGCTCGAAATGTGTGCTGTTTGTACTTTTGCAATGCACATCGTGTACTAAATCCCCAATAAAGACAATATACATATTTCTTATTTGAAGTAATATACTTAAAATGAATAGGATTTGATTCCCATATATCACCTTCACTAATTGTTTTAGGATTAAAAGTGTTCAATCCTTTCTTGAATAATTTGGTATTGCCATTGCTGAAATTAAAGAATTCTACAGCAGGAAACAGCTGATATGCAAATGCGCCTTTTTGTTCTGATGGGAAACAGGTAAACATCCCATAATTTACAAACCATGATGGGTATCTTTTGTCATATATAATTTTACATAGTTCTTCTATTCTCTGCTTATTGTCTAGGGTGGTTGAACTAAAAATAGCTTGATACCCATTTTTTTCTTGTCGTCCTACAAATATATATTTTCCTTTAGATAATATGAAAGGGTATTTGACTTCAAGAACCAACTCATATGGGCACTCTGACTTTGAAGAAATTATTGCTTCACCGCTTTTATATAGGGTATCTTTTCTTACCACGTAGATATATGGATTGCTACGTTCTGTGACAAAAATATTTCCATATTCATCCCAAAATGTTATTGGAACACTAAACACATGCGTACCATTTTTACGCTTGTAGTACTCTTTTGTAAAGCGCATCGTTTGAGTATTCCAACTTATACTATAACTTTTTAATAACTGATCGCCATATCCTCCTGGAAATTCGTAGGTTATGTACAACTCATTATGTAAGAGTTTTATCTCTTGAATGTTTTTTATATGAAGAAGAGAATCTACCTTGAGTAATGACCATGTAATTGTTTGAGAGACTGTTGGCACTTTCCCACTTGCTTTTGTACAAAACAGCATAACGATATATACAAAACTGTATAATCGTTTCTTTTTATAGATTAACCACATATTTGAGTATTATTTGATAAAATTTCATAAGAAGAAATGGGAGGACAAATATATCGTAATGGGCAATCCTTGCAGTTTGTCATATCTCTGGTTAATCTCCAAGAATGATTCTGCTTGAGCTCATTTACAACAATGTCCGTCCACGAAAAATCAGCAGATGTTACATTACCAATTATATGTTGAGATCCATAAGCACGTATGTTACATTGGGGGTCAACATCAACAATCCCAAAGAAATTAGAATTAAGTTTTTGATTTCTAAAAATATCATTAAAACACACTTTCTGTTCAAAGACGCCTTCTTCCTTTTCTCGCCTTATCCGTATATTATTATCTTCCTTATTACTATCTCCAATGTATACAGGTAAGATATTGGTGTTGTCTTTGTTGGCATCTTCTCCATAATTCAAATACAGTATTCGATTTAGTAAATGTTTAACTTCCGGTTTGACTTCTGTTGAGAATTTGTCAACATAAGCAACAAGTTCTACTTCTATTGATTGAATCAATTTCAATAAAGATAAAGCAAAATCAAAATCATCAATAAAGAAATGAATTCGATATTTATAATTATATTTTGATAGGATATAAAGAAAATCTTCTTTACTATATACTGAAAAATAGTCAGAGCTACAGACTATATCAACAACTGAAACACAAGTATATTTTAAGGAATTAAGAATATGCGATAGAATCTCAGGAGATATTCTATCCATGCGCTGACTATAAGTTGGACATGGGTATTGTTTTGAGGCTGCCACTCGAAATTTTGAACATTCCGTATCACATATATTATTTATTTTGGATATACGAATGTATATTCCTGAAATAAAATTTTGCTTTGAACCTATTATTGCTAAACGGTCGTCAATACTACCTTCGCCAATTTTACTAATATCTTTCTGAAGATTCAAAATTGGTAATAATACTATCGGTTTTTGAATAGTATTTATAGGAATAAAAATTTTGTTGTTTAATGCCCATTCAACATCAACAGAATACATAGAATACAATTGATTAGATTCAATAACTCCAAGATTCTTAGGTGAGTAGATTTTTTTTACAAGTTCAATAAAACTACTATTACAAGAGATCTTGTACACACCACTCTTTGTATGATACAAAAGAATCTTATTATCTTTTATTATATCAACATACACGTTTGTTGACATAGCAACCCATTTGAAAGCTTTCAATATATAAATCATATAATCACTTCATAATTGTTCATAATGTACGAATAAGCTTCGGGATAGTTATGCAGAAATTGACCAATTTCATTCTTCATGTTCTTAGCATCTTTAGAGGACATAAAATAAGAACATATTGAGTGTGATGACTCAAGTTGGCCATTTGAGAACATGCAACTTAAGCACCCTTCGTTGTTGGCACATTTTTGACATACAGGTCTAACTCTGTTATAATATTTATAATGAATATCCGCAATCATCCAAATTAGCAAAGTTTATACAGCCTGGCCAATCCTTGGTATAAAAATTGCGGGCTTATGTTTGACTATTGGAAAGGAATGATTATGAATTTGACGGATTTCTATGAAGTTTATCCTAACGAGGAAGCTTGCGAGCAAGCTCTTAAGGAATTTCGTGAATGCCATACTCTTTATTGTCCGGTATGTGGCGGTTTGCACCTCAGTTGGAATCCGAGTCATAAGTCTTGGACATGTATGGATTGCGGTCATGAGGTTACCCTCCGTTCCGGCACAGTGATGCAAGGCAGTAATCTGCCGATTTTCGATTGGTTCGTGGCAATGTTTCTGATAGTAAGTACGAAGCGGGCCATATCCGCTTTGGAGGTACAGCGCCAGCTTGGAAGGAAACGCTACCAACCCGTCTGGGAAATGATGCATAAGCTGCGTGACGTGATGGGTAAGCGTGACAGTCTCTACAGGCTGTTTGACCAAGTGGAACTTGATGAAGGATTCTTCTCCACGGAGACGCCTGACAGTGAAAAATGGCATTCTCTCAAGCGTGGACATGGAAGCCAACGGAAGACGGCCGTGCTTGTCATGGCGGAAAGTTCTGTTCCCACAAACACACCAATGAAAAAGTACAGCACCGGGAAACGGGTCGGTCATATCAAGATGGAGGTTATACCGGACTTGAAAGCGGCTACGGAGGAAGACAAAATAAAGAATTCCATAGATGCCGGGGCTAATGCTACCACAGATGCCACGAAGTCTTACGCGGCACTTACAGCGAACAAAATTGTCGCTAAGCATAAAGCATATAAGATGAGGGACAAGACCATGGTCGGCAAGGTGCTTCCATGGGTACACATATCCATAAGCAATGCAAAGAGGAGTATTCTTGACACGTATCATGACATCAAGGGGGACTTTCTGCAGCTCTACCTTAACGAGTTCTGCTATAAGTTCAACCGAAGATATTTCGGATTTCATCTGTTCGACAGGCTTGAGCTTTGCGCATGCACTTATAGGACGAGTTTCAAGCATAGAATCTACTGATCTGGATGATTGCGGATATTCATATATTTATTGTACTTATCTGCTATTGCCTTAAAGTCTATCGAAACAGCATTTTCATAAACAGTTCCTAAGGCATAAGTATAACTTATTCTTTCGCATGGCATAATTTGCCCAGAAACGGTTATAAAAACTTTCTTAACAAAAGGAAAGCATGTACCAGTAGGTAACTCTTTTCTACGATTTTGATTATTAAACAGGAGTTCATTATAATCCATGTAAACATATGGTGAGTGCATTAGTATATATCTTGCAGCTCGTTCAAAATACGGATGGGTAAGAAAATCATAAGAATTCTTGTTCTGAACCTTAGTTATAGCTGTACCAGACCATTTCTTTCGATGAATAGACTCAAAAAGATATTTTTCTTTAGGATTGACACCCTCGGGATTAATTTCGGAAATAGTAGGTTTCTTTCCATAACGTTGCTCAATGAAGTCAATAATTTCTTCAACTGTGGTTTTTGTACTTAAAACAGAATTAAACTCCACATTTGTATCGAAATATTTGGGATATTTATGTGACACATAATCAACTTCCGAAATTATTTTGTTAAATGCAGGCAT
Source organism: Hallella multisaccharivorax DSM 17128 (assembly GCF_000218235.1). Classification (GTDB taxonomy): domain Bacteria; phylum Bacteroidota; class Bacteroidia; order Bacteroidales; family Bacteroidaceae; genus Prevotella; species Prevotella multisaccharivorax. Next base: position 2,873,829 of record NZ_GL945017.1, read on the forward strand.
TCCATTGTGAAAAATGCGGAGAGATGAACCTTGTTCATCACCATCAAGACTTATAAGCAACTTAAATTGCTTTTCTACCAGATAATCTATGTGCTTAGACAATAATATTGCGTTTGTTGTCATTGAGTAGATAAATTTTTTCTTATACCCATAAAGATTGCTTTCTATGTAGGCAATTATCCGCTTTATGGATTCGATGTTAAGCAAAGGTTCTCCTCCATAAAAACTGATAGTGATATAGCTATCGCCTTGAGTATCATTCCCCAAGACCCATAAATTCTTAAGATATTCCAAAAAACATATAGCCTTAGCTATTGGAAGATCTCTATTTTTTCTTTCGCCTCTATTGGAATATAGTTTTCCATATCCACAATATATGCATGACAAATTACATCGTTCCGTAATTTCAAAGGTAATTTGCGGTGTATTCGCCAAATACTCTAAAATATTGTCTGCAGATAACTCTACCATTTTATTTTAATTCTATGGGTTGATATACTTCCTGTTGGTTATTTTGTGATGGCGCACCAAAACTCCCATCACTGCGCCTTACCATCATTTTTGTTCCAACGGACTGTAAAAATGATATAGGTGAAGACATCATCTTATCAATTGTGCGTTTTGCTGACCTTTCTGTGCAATTTTGCTCCTTGTCGTATTTATATTTATAAATGGGCGAATGAACCTTATTCATTTTATATAACTCCCATATGAACAAGCCACTCTCCTCTTCAATTTTTATAATTAACCCCGGCAGACCCCAAAATTTAAATGGTCCATAGGAAATAGGGATATCCAATGCATACCATGCAGTGTAGTTTCTTCCTGCATAATTAATTCGTGCTCTATTACACAAATAGTTAGATAAACGTATTGTATCATCGGGCATAAACTGCCATTCGGGTGTTATCCAATGAGAATCATAGCAAAGTACACCTGCATTTAACATCAGACGATATTTCTCTTCTCGCAAATGATTTTCCACATCACTATATAATTCACAAGGATATGTTTGTGTGGGAATGTTTTGTGTTTGCAGACCTTTTTTAGTACGCTCTGTTGCAAGTGAATCATAATGGAATACAATTTGACTAAAGTCCTTTACAATATGATTTCCAATCTGTATTTTTCTTATGTCCTCTGTAAAATCTTTTTGTCCTGCAAGATTCTTAAATTTAAATGAATATAGGAGTTCTATATATGCAGTATCTACACAAAGTTTCTTATCCAATATTTGTGGCGCAGGTGGAAACTGTGCATAGACAAGCTTGGATATAAGGCAAATTATTATTAATAATAATCCTTTTTTCATTTTATTTTCAGTTAAGGGTTCAGTAATCTTTAAGTGATTGTCGAACCCAAAGGGGTAATTTGTTGTGATTATTCACAAACCTCAAAATTAGGCTCTTCTGTAGCTGCATGCGAAGCAGTCACAACCACCTCGTCTAAGAAGTATGTCATTCCTGACATAGTTGCTCCCTTCGAGTTGAGGTTTCCAGGCGTGGTTTGCAGAACCATTGTCCATAGTGGAATTACTTCTGCATGCGCATCCACAGACATTACCTCCAGAAAGGGATCTCATCTCCCTCTCATTCATAGCACTTCGTGCTAAAGACTGGAATTTTGGTACATCCATTGTTTAAGAATTAAAATTGTTAATAATATATGGAAAATATACACCGAAGTGTATTGCTTATTATAATATTCTATATCTTACACGAAATATGAATGTGCGTGGACGAATGGGGTAAAATGTCATATTTTCACGTAAATCGGATGATGTTGAGTTCACATACATTTTGCGATTGAAGATGTTATCAAAAGCCAATGAAAAATACCAACGCCTAATCATGTAATTTATATCTATATCACCAAGAAAGAAAGATTTATCCTTACTATTAAGACTGTTGTAATAGTGAACGGCTTTCATTCTGAGGTTTATACCTTTTGGTAAATAAAAACCCGCAGTAAAATTACTACTTAGGGTTTTAATGGTGGGTATAGAACTTCCAAATTGCATTTTTGACTTAGAAATGTAAAGTCCACTTGAATAGGCTACTGACACCCAGTTAAACGGACTACTGTTAAGAGAGAGATTCGTAGCATATGAATTTCCGGAATACCGCAAAATCTGTTCTTGCTGAAGCAATGGACTATCAAAATGCGTGTATTTCGCTTCTACAGTTAATTTTGTTTTTCTCCAGTCGAATCCCTTACTACTTCGCAAAATGACCGAATACGAGTTTGAGACATCGTCTGTTGACCTACTTGTTATTTTTTCTGACATACCATCATAAGTTGTTCCATATAATACATCTGGATGATAGTTAACCCATGTCAAATCAATCCCCGCAAACCACATAGAAACAATGTTCTTGTAGTTGTAGGTAAGGTTTGTCATATTAATTTGGGCATAAAATAGGTCGTTACTTTCATAAATTGAGAGTTGTCTATAATTGGTCAAAATATAATTTCCATAAAGTGTTTCAATAGAAGGATTGGCATAATTCATACCAAATCCAAACTTCAGTTCATTAAAACCATTGATTACATACCTGATAGAAAGACTTGGCTCTGTTACAATTTTTTGTTTTAGAGATGACAGACCAATCTGTAAATCTCTTAAACTATATAAACGGTATGCTCCAGATAGAAAAAAATCAAAATAGGTTTTCCCAAATTTATAATTAGCCGTAAATCCCATACCAACGTTTGTCGTATTCAATGAAATATTATTTTGATATTGTTGCAGTGAGCTACTCAATTTGTCAACAGAAAAATTAAACAGGACGAATGGATGGACTGTCAAATGTCCCAAAACTAAAACGGATAATAAATCCAATTTGTTTTCAGTTGAAATATTCGAACGGTTTATTTGCTGGAACATGTAATCATCTGATAATATCTCTGAAAAGAAATTTGATGAAACGGACAAATGATGTGGTCGATTTTCGAAATTAATTTTTGAAAAAAAATCTATTCCGCGATTATTACTTGTACGATAGGTAAAATGAAGCGTGTTTTGAAGCGCATAGTTATTCATCTTACTGAATTGACTAACTTTATCTCCTATTTTAACATCGCTATGACCATTTGTTGAAGTCCATTCTGATTTTAGCTGTTCTTTTACATAATAGTGATTATTGTTAAGCACATAGGTAATGGTACCAAAGCCAATATGTTTATGTTGTAATCCATCAATGCTTTCATTAATAATATTTTGTTTCCCATTGGCTAAATAGGTGGTTGAGATTGCCTGAAGATACCTCTTATCTCTATCATTCAAAAAAGCAATATTCAATCCTAATTCACCATTTGAACCAATCCGACTTACATGATTAAAAGTAGCTGTATGTGATTGATTAAAATAATAATAACGTTTTCCGATGCCAGGAGTACTAGGCATTGTCATTTCTGATAAAGCTGTCGTTTTATACCTTGTTCCACTTTCGTCAAATGATCTTAATTCTATTTCCAAATCATTTCCCGAATTATTTCCCTTATAGGTAGCCAACAATTGGCTGTTGCGCTTAAAATAAGTAGCGACTAACTCATTATCCCATAGGACTTTATTTTCTAATCCTGCACCTAACGTAGCAATGAGATTAAAAATTTCTTTTACCCCACTTTTGAGTTTTAGGTTGATGGAAGCCCGTTCTTCAGGTTTCAAATCTTTCAGAGCCTTAATATCTTGGTGATTTTCTAGCACTTGTACTGTACTAATGCTATTAGGGTCTATATTGTTGGTTGCAATCCCATATCTACCTTTCATCAAATCCAATCCCTCTATATAGAAGTTCTTGATAGGCATTCCTTTATAAGAGATTTGACCGATATTAGAAACAGTTATGCCAGGTAGCCGTTGAAGAACTTGCCCAATTGACAAATCATTTGCATGTTGGAATGCAGAAACACTATAATTGATAGTGTCTCCATTTGCATATACTTTCGGAGACTTTACTACAATATCTTCCAATTGATTAACACGTTCTTGAACAATCACGTCTATTTTTTGCGATGTATTCTTGCACAAAATTGTTAAAGGTTCAATGTTAATATGTGTAACATGCAATGCTATACTATCGTCTGGTACAGATAGTGCAATTTGAAATTCGCCTTTTGAGTTAGATTGTCCAGCAGCAAGAATACGATTTTTTTGTTTAGCCTTGGAGAAAAAAATAGTGGAATGTGGCACGAAGTCACCCGATTCCGTTTTAACTACTCCTGTTATAAGAGTAGTCTTTGTTTGTCCTTGTACCTCAAAACATGAGCGGAGAAGAAACAGCAGTATAAATGTTGTAAACTTCTTAATATTATCTTTATTCATAACTCAAAGTTTATCTGACGGACGATGTTCTTTTGACTATCATGCTGCAAATATACAAATATATATTGTTTAAAATAAGAAAATTTCAATTTTTTATTTCAAAAATTTGATTCTTCCGCTTTTTAGGTTGATAAGGTTGGTGATCATCCTACATCGACGGTCTCGTCCTTTAACCCTAATAACAGCAGATCGAAGTATTCATTATCCCTATAGCCATACCCTTTTCTTTTTAGAACCTTTATTTTGTTATTTGTTCCTTCTAACACTGCATTGGTAACTCTGCAATCATACCAAGCTAGTATTCCAGTCCGTTTAGCCATCAGTGTATTTGCGACTTTTACCATTGCTGGAAGTTTTGTCTCTTTAGCTCTTGCGCACCAATATTCCGATTGTTTTTCAGCTTCATCTTTGTTCTCCTGCGTCCAAATTTGTCCGATATCTTCTTTTAGATAATAGGCTTTAAACAAAGGCTCGTTAGTTCGTAGAATACTATCAAATCTCTTCTTTGAATCTTCATCAAATTTGTCTAACGATTTCGATAAAAGCATCCATCGTGTACCTTTCATTAGTGTCCACTGAAAAAAATCAAGCAGTCCTTGAGGACTACAAGATCCATTGGTATGCTTAATTCGAAATGAAGAAGATGAAGCCAAAATACGAGTTTTCTGAAAATTGCGAGACAAAGTTCCCTAAGGAACTTCATCACGTTTTTGACAAAGAAACACATTCTTGTCCAGCATCTTGCTGTGTCCGGAAGCTTGGCTCGTATGTTGTCGGCTCTGTATATTCTCTTGCCGGTACCGAAGGAGCATTCGATTTCGTTCCTATCCCCTATGGTCTTGGCCATGTCCGTGTAATATTCCGGAGGATGTTCTTCTTTGAGCGGCCTCCCAAGAGGCTTGCTGTATGTTCTGATTTCCATATCCTTCAGAGGTTTCCTGTTTGCTGTATTCATATATATCTTGTCAGCAAGAAGAGTTGCAGGAAGATAGCCGAAGCGCTTCCTATAAAGCTCGAGCTGAAGTTTCATATCAGTGTATTCGTTGTATGCTTCCCAACTGTGATGATCGATAAAGGTATAGCCCTCGCAGATGCTTGCACCAATTTTGCGCCAAACTCGACTTTGTCATGCCTAAAAAGACTGAGTTGTTACTCGTCACGGATTAAATAGTTATACAGTGTTAAATTTGTATTAAAAAGTCAAGAACATTTGGTGGTGTACAAATAATATCTTAATTTTGAAACGCTAAGAAAGTAAATGTCTCTATCATATCATATGAGATCTATCCTGTAAAGTTTACTTTAATTATACGAGGTTCACATTTCCGCCACCAATAAATGTATAAAGAACGATATAAAGTAATTGTATTATGAAGAAATTAAATTTAAAAACTGTAATTCAGGGAGTTGAACTTATCGACTCTAATATGATGCAAACGCTTCAAGGAGGATATACTCCTATGATTGATTGTTGTTGTGGTTCTGCGAATAGCAATGAAGAACAGCAGCCAGGGAGTGATTGTACATGTGGTTCTGCGAACAACAACAAAGCTGTAGGACAGGATTGTACCTGCGGCTTAGCAAACAGCAATCTTGTCAAAACTAATCCGATGACCTCCACTGCTCCTGCTCAAAAAAAACTACAGTTCGGATGACTAACATGTATCCTTGAAACAACATGCTTGTTGGTTCAAGGATATTTCTAAATAAAGATTATGGATAAATTTTATGTTTCGAGATTCTGTAAGATTTTATCTGTAAAAGGCTTTCACAATGCTTTTTTGTACATTTCAACAAATAATTCTCTTCATAAAATTAGCAACGATTTAGCAGCGCTATTATTGGATTGTACTAATAACCCAGACAAAATTATTGATATGCCTAAAGATGTAATAGACAATTTACAGTCTTTAGGGGCTATCACGACTCTTAATAAAGAAGAAGATTACCTTCGTAGAATAAAGATGGACTATTTGTTAGAAAGTTTTTCTAACAGCAAGTTGATTCTAACATTAGCGCCAACAAGTCAATGCAATTTTAATTGTCCCTATTGCTTTGAAGAGAATAAGCCCATTTGTAAGATGTCTGAACAAACCATATCAAACATTGTAAAGTTTATTGCTAAATATGAAAATCTTAAGCAGTTATACTTGACATGGTATGGTGGAGAGCCTTTATTAGCTTTAAATATCATACAAGATATTTTATACAAGATTAGGAGTAATTTTCCTAATTCGCAAATTGCCCATCACTTTCTTGTTACAAATGGATATCTTATAAATGAAAAAGTAATTGATCTTTTTAGAACATTCCCTCTAGATTCAATTCAAATCACATTGGATGGAATACGGTCAAGGCACAACAGACTGAGAAAACTAAAAAGGAATAATAGTGGAACGTACGATCGTATTATAAGGAATATTGGCATCGTCCTTGAAGCTCTTCCTAATACAAATATATCAATTAGGGTTAATTTAGATAAAGACAATGTTAATGATTTTCCTACTATTAGAAAAAAAATAATTGAAAAGTGGGGTAAGCACCATAATCTATTCGTATACCCAGGTATCTTAAGAATTGAGGATAAGGAAAATCGGTGCATGGGATGCCAGTCGCTATTACATTCTGACATACGGGAGTTGTTTTATAATCTTGGTGATTCTGTAAATTTCTATCCAATTCTACAAGGAAAAGGTTGTTCAGCTACACATCTAAATTCTTTTCTTATTGGACCACGAGGAGAGATGTATAAGTGTTGGAATGAATTGGGTGACGAAAGTAAAGTAATTGGCAATGTCGCAGATAATGATTTCTCAAATAAAGAGTTAATAAGAAAGTATATGTTAGCTGCTAATTGCTTTGAGGATTCTTTGTGCAAGAAATGCTCCATTCTGCCAATATGTATGGGAGGGTGCGCATACTATCGATTAAAGAATTTGTTTGAAAATGGAAATTTCGATATCTGTTCTTTATATAAGGATCCTGGTGTGTTAGAAAAATGCATTTCGCTTCACATAGAATCTCTATGTAACTCATGTCATACGGGGATATAATGAGAAAATTTCTGATATTCTTACTCCTTAATAGTACATTGTGTGTTGCCCAACATAGAATTACCGGTACCGTTGTGAACGATCAACACGTACCCTTGAAGGCTATGGTGCTGTTGCTTCACTCATCAGGCAAGGTTATTGCAAAGTCGCAGGCAGACTGCAGTAATGGCAGATTTGTCCTGGCCGTCGATAGTATGAGTCTACCCCTTTCCATCGTCATTTCACATTTAGGTTATCAATCTGACACAATAAAGGTCGACACCATAAAGACGGAAATGGTCTTGGGAACGGTAATGCTATTACCGAAAAATATAATGCTTGGTGAAGTGTCGGTCAAAGGTAGTAATGTTACAGTCAGAGATGGAGTGAAGCGGATTTTCCCAACAGATTTTCATCGTCAAAACAGTACCGATGCCTTGATTATGCTGGATAAAATGAACTTGTCGCGTATATCGGTCGACCCTTTATCTAAGCAAATTACGATGAATGGTGGTGGCACTGTGAAGGTATTGATTAACGGTCGAGAAGCCTCAGTAACTGAAGTGAGTTCGATTTCTCCTTTAGTCATTAAGCGTATAGATTATCATGACGCGCCCGAAGTGCGATATGGCAATGCGGATGTTGTACTCGATTTTATCACACGTAGCGATGATGCCGGCGGACGTCTTTACACCTCGCTCTGGCAAGGCATGGCAACAGCCTTTGGCGAAGACTATGTGTCGATGAAGCTCAACAGGAAAAACAGTCAGCTCTCCATCGATTACAGTCTTGCCTATCGCAATTGGCATCATCTCAGTAGAGTATACGAGGAGACTTTCAACCTGCCTAATGATACGTTGGAACGTTGTGAGCATGGGTTGCCGGGAAAATTTGAATATGATAACCACGATATTCATCTCACCTACAATTGGCAAAGGGATGAGCGGCAATTCAATCTGTCTATGGGTACGGGAATTAAAAACGCTCCCTTCAAGGAATGGAGCAGCCTTATCTCGGCAACCGGCTTTTCCGGCACTGCAAAAGACAATGCCAACTCTTCTTCTTTTTCGCCTTACCTGCAAGTCTATTGGCAGATGCCTGTAGCCAACAATCAACTACTCTATCTGAATGTGGCGGGACAATATACAGATGGCAAATTCAATCGTCAATACGTGGAAACTAATGGTAAGAACGAAGACCATAGCTTCGTCTCCAACAATAAGGAGAAACAGAAGGGCTATGGACTTTCTGCCATATATGAGGCAAAGGAAAATTGGGGGACGCTCACTTTGGGCATCGATTTCAAGCAACAATTCATATCCAGTGATTTTGCTTACTCTGCAAGTAGCTTCTCAAGCAATCATCAGTTTATGCGCTTAAGCAATTTGTATGCTTACGCGCAATGGGGACGAAGTTGGAAAAAGCTTTATAGCCGATTATCCTTAGGCGCGAACCAACAGGAAACGCAAGTAGCAGACACAAAGCAGAGCCCTCTGACCATACGGCCTTCTGTCTTTCTCAGATACACCGTATCGCCACATTGGGAATTGCGATACCAAGGCTATGTTACCAACATCATGCCAGGCCTGGCAGCATTGTCTGAGTATAGTCAGAGAATTGACTTTATCCAAACTCAAAAGGGTAATCCAGATCTGAGATCCCAAATGGATATTTATAATGCATTAGTTGGCAGCCATAGAATGAAAAACATGGAATGGACCTTGTATCTGAACCATACCTACTCACTTCACCCGATTATGGAGTATTCTTACGTTGACGGCAACCGAATCATCAGAACACAAGAAAACCACTCAAGCTTCCAAAACTATACAGCCGAATTGAGTAACGGTGGACAACTATGGAATAGCCATATTTCATACAACGTGTTTGCCGGAGTGAAGCATTACATTTCTCATGGAAACGATTATACCCACCATTACAGCATTCCCTACTATGGCGGGCAGCTCTCTGTCTACTATCAGCGGTATACTCTCCGATGGTCAATACGCAAGAGTGTGCAGGACCGCTATTGGGGAGAGACATTGTATCGGTATGAGGATGGTCAGATGCTGTCTATTGGCTACCAATCCAACAAGCTGAGAGTCTTAGCAGATGTTCTCAATCTGTTTACAAAGAAACACATAGCTGCTATGGAGAACTTCTCGGCTGTTGCCCCATACCATAGATACGAGTATCTCAACGAGACCCGTAATCTCATCCGCCTGAACGTGACCCTAAACCTTTCATTTGGCAAAAACTATCATGAGCGACAACCCAAACTTAACCAATCTACAACTACTGAGAGCAGTATAATTCGAGGAGAAAAATAAGGGTTCTTCCGCTTTTTGGGTTGATAAGGTTGGTGATCATCCTACATTGACGGTCTCGTCCTTTAACCCTAATTAAAGCGACTAATTGTCATTCTCGAGGGTTGTAGTTGATAACATATGTTACTTTTAGAATCATAGAAGATAGATTGGAATAGTCTTTGCATTATGGTCGGTAGTTAATAACAATTTAAAATTTACGATTATGGATACAAAAGGAATTGAGACAAAGAAAGTATTCGACATCAAGAGTTTGATCAATTATAAGGCGGGAGAAGTGGTTGAGAAAGTGGTAACGTTCGTCAAAGGTGGTGCCGTCGAGTTGAAGGCTGCCGATGCTGGTACAGACATCAAGGAGCATAGTGTCCCTTATCAGGCTACCCTCTATGTCCTCGAAGGCGAGGCAGAGGTGACAATTGAAGGAAAGGTATACAACCCACATGAGGGCCAACTGCTCATCGTACCAGCTAATGCCAAACACAGTCTGCACGCTAACAAGCGTTTCACGGTATTGCTGTCAGTCATCGCAGCATAATGCTGAATAGAAACGGAGTATTCACCCTCCTAACAAATAGAATTATGAGCAAGACATTTCTTGAGGCAGTAAAAAACCGGCGTTCTTACTACTCATTCAAAAACTATTCACCTGTCACAGATGACAAAATAGAAGAGATCGTCAACACCGTAGTTAAATATGGCCCGTCGGCTTTCAACAGTCAGTCGGCAAGGATTGTCTTGCTTCTTGGCGAAAGTCACAAGCGGTTCTGGAATATCGTGGAGGGTGTACTTCGTAAGAAGATTGGTGATGAGCGGTTCGTTGCTATGGGCAAGAAGATCGACAATCTATTTGCCAGTGGCTACGGTACGGTCCTTTTCTATGAGGACTGGGATGTAGTAGAGGGATTGCAGAAGCAGTATCCGGAGTATGCAGCTAATATGCCGATACATTCCTACACTTCTGGTGGTATGCATCAGTTTGCTATCTGGACGGCACTTGAGGAGGTAGGATTCGGAGCCTCACTTCAGCATTATAATCCTATTATTGACGAGGCGGTGGCCAAGGAGTTTGGGATACCTTCATCCTGGCATCTCAACGCTCAAATGCCTTTTGGCGTCCCTGTCAATGAGCCTGGAGCGAAGTCTTTTAAGCCGCTTGAGGAGAGGGTAAAGGTTTTCAAGTAAAAAATAAAATTTAATAAATTCGACTATGGATATTTCAAAGAAAATGCAGGATGCGTTCAATGCGCAGATCACACAGGAGCTGTATTCATCAAATCTCTATCTTGAGATGGCTTTCTGGTTCCGTAAAGAAGGCTGGAATGGCTTTGCCAGCTGGATGACAAAGCAGAGTGCTGAGGAAAAGAATCATGCTCTTCGTATGGCTGATTTTGTACTCAACCGTGGAGGAGAAGCGCATGTAGGTGCTATCGATGCTCCTCAGACAGACTTCAAGGATCCGAAACAAATCTTTGAAACAACGATGGATCATGAGAAGAAGGTCTCCGACCTCATCTATCAGCTTGCAGAGAAAGCAGAGGAAGAAAAGGATCGTGCATCGGTAAACTTTATTGATACCTTTGTTGACGAGCAGGTTGAGGAGGAAAAGAGTGTACGTGATATATTGAATCTCTTCCGTCACCGTGATGGTCATACCGTGGCCAATATCGATGATATTCTCGGTGCTCGCAAAGAAGAGTAGTTAAAGATATCCTCAATATAATAGCTAACGGATGGCTTCCACATAGGAAACCATCCGTTAACAGTGAGGATGTCATCTGAACTGTGTCATAGACTAAACCGATAAATTTATCATCGCTCTGTTTTATAGAGCATAAACATTATCAGATACGCAATTCCCTGAAATCCTTCATCCCCGACAAATCTGCCATTCTCATACCTACTCTGATAGAGATAAAACCTATCAAGCCTATTCTTGTTATCATCTGTCGAGCCAATTCTTCAATTGCGTGATTTTGTCTTTGCTGACCACAATTCGCAAATCAGGGAATCTATGAAGGCTAACGGTCATTTTGTATTTGGAGAAATTGGTAAGTTTGTCAATACTTTCGACATTTACCATATATTGTCGGCTAACACGGAAGAACAAATTGGGATTTAATTGCTGCTCCAAGTCATTCAGAGATTGGTTGATGGTTACAGAATTACCATCACTAAGGTATGCCCTAACGCCACCATTCTCCGAGAAGAAATAACTAATGTCTGCCGTCTTGACAAGTTTGAAGCCATCATAGATATGCACAAGGAAATAGTCTCTCCATTTCTTGCCAGTTGCTATCCCCATTTTCTCCATCAGAGCTGAATAATCAATGACTTTGTTGCACATGGATTTAGCCTTTGCCAGGGCTTTTTCTAATTCTTTGGGCAATATCGGCTTCTGAAGATAGGCGATGCCGTTGCTCTTGAATGCCTCCAAGGCATACTCATTATAAGCTGTGGTGAATATAACAGGCGAAGTCGGTGCTATCTCCAAGAAAGCCTCGAATACATCACCGTCGCCCAGTCTTATGTCCGCAAAGATTACATCCTCGTCATGCGGATTTTGCAGATAGTCGATGACCGCTTTCATTGTGGTAAGCGGTCCTTGTATTTCCAGAGAGTTGTCTATGTTTTGCAAGAGGCGTTTCAGTCTTGAAAAGCCACGCTCTTCGTCTTCAATGATTAAAACTTTCATGATTTTGATAAGATAGGAAGTTTGACTTCAAAATATTTATGATTGTTGATAACGATTATTTCCTTTCCTAATTGACTATAACGCAGACGCAAGTTTGTCAATCCCTTTTGTGTTGTAGGTAAAGAACTCTTTATCGGATTCAATACATTTCTAACGATGATATATTCATCTTGACGATATATCGAGATGGAAAGCGGGCTATCCTTTGTATGGCAGTTATGCTTTATCGCATTCTCCACCATCATTTGTATAGCCAAAGGCAAGGTTTTGTCCTTGCACCTTTCTATTTCTTCAGCGACTTCTACATGTATGGTATGAGGCGAACTTATCTCTTGAAGTTCACAATAGTTCTTCACGAAATGAATCTCTTCATGTACAGGCACTGTCTCATCATCCAAATGTGTGACTACATGTCTATAGATTTCGGAGAATTTCAGAGTGAAATTTTCTGCCTGTACAGGATTCTCCTCTATCAAGTCAGCCAATGTGTTGATACTGTTGAATATGAAATGTGGATTTGTTTGCTGACGCAAGAGATTGTTGGTAAGCACTACGTTTTCTTTCTCTTTTTTGATGAGGATGGAACAATAATATAGGCAGGCATTTACCATGGTCAACAACGTGGCGATTAATCCAAAGACGTATAATCTGTCCCAATAAACTTCGTTCCCTGAATGCCAGAGAGTATCGAATATGTTTTCAAATGCAACAGCCCAAGTAAAGTTGACTATCAGTAATAGAAGTATATGAGTGGCAAAGCGAGGATAGCTTATGTTGCCTTTTACAAAGATGTTACCCAAGACATTGGAAACCCATAAAGAAAACAATGCGTAAAAAGAACAATATGCAATGTCGAAGCACAGGTCTTTAATAGTAATGCCTGTACCCACGAACATATCAAAGTCCATCAATGCCCATAGCAAGTAGGAAAAGATGCATGTGGCGATGGATATGATGAACCAATTCTTTATAAAACCATGATATTTCTTCATATTACTCATTTTCGCTTGCAAATTTAGTATTTTTTTTGCGAGATAGACAATAGCAAGAGCCATGAATGACGAAAAATCTCCCATGAATCCGCTATTTTTGCTTATGAATCATTCATAGGGTAGTTAGATCAGGTTCATCCATAGGGTAGTTAGATCAGGTTCATCTGTGATTTATAGGGATTCATGCCCCAATTTCTCCGACTCATGATGATTGGGCTTGCACGGACAAAAATAACATTATAATTTTGCACTTGATATCTTCAATGTTTAATCAGAAAATATAAAATGGAATTTATTTTTAAGAAGATCTTTTTTGCATTTCTGTGCATTGTAGCACTAATGTGCTCACTATCTTCCTGCGAGTCAGATGACAGCATGGGAGAAGAAGTTGCTGTAAAGAACTCTGTGAATGAATCAACGCTTAGTGAGGCTGATGCTCAAAAAGCTTTTGCAAAAGTCTTATCTGTTGCTGTTGCTAAGGATGGAACTTTGAGATCTTTTTTAAAGAATGAAGCTGTAAGGCAGTATGACAAGGATTATGATGTGTTTTATCCATTTGTGAAAGATGAGATAGTAGAGATATGACCGAAACTAAAACAATTTCTGTAAAAGGCTCTGATTTATTCTACATTAGTAAATTTCATGTTACCAAACAACACCATACAGGATTCCGTCATAGCAAGTGGTGGTACGCTACTACCCCAGAAGACCTTATGGGAAAATGGGTAGATGTTTCTTCTAAAGATCTATATCTTACTGGAACATGGGATCTTTCAAATAGCAGACTATGATTATGGTAAAGAAAGTGTTGAAGAGTAAAAACTACAGGATGCTTATATGGGCATTCTTTATGCTAATGGTATTGGCTTCTTGCTCAAAAGATGACGAGCCGGAAGAAGTCATATATCATCAGAGTTATGTTAAGGGAAAGTTGAACGACACAGAAATCTCAATGAATGATATTAATGCCTTGGTTTCTTCTACAAAATCTGATTATAATTTTATTGTCAGAGAAAATGAAGAGAAGGTTTCTATGTTTGACTGGAAAGTAAAACTTGTAGATACACCAGATTCTGTTGTTACCCTTTGCCTTCATCTTGATAATATTTCAAGGACTAATAGTATGATTGCGTCCCCTAACAATGCCCCTACATCTGTTCAAACAAAGGACAAATGCTATATTACCGTAAAGAATCTAAGAACAGAAAAATCTGTTACTTACACTCCTACGGAGCATTCTCAGATTTCTGCCGAATGGAATTATTTTACGGTTACACCAGACTCTAAATCCGAGAAACATAATGGGGTGACGTGGGATTATCCAGGTCGTGTTTGGTCTGGCATTGATGGCAGACTTTCTGGTACATTCATCAATAGTTCCAAACTCAATCAGACAATAAAACTTGACATTAATTTCAAGTTATATTAAGTTATCTAAAACAAAGATGTGCCAAGAACTTCCAAACTTGGCACATCTTCATTTTCTTCGAAATTTTTAAGTTAAACCAAAAAACAAAGGAAAATGAAGAAAGTAATTTTAGCAATGTGTACAGACTCTTGTTATGGCAAGCATTTTCCCTCTGCATAGCATGGCGCAACAGGGAAAAGACAGTTATCTCCTATGTCCGAGGTGTGAAGTACCCTGGCTACTCGTTTAAAGGGAAGTGCGAGCTGAGCGTTATGAAACAGTTGGTAGCAAGAACAGACGAATGGTTGCGCAGACGAATACGCATGTGTATATGGAAGTCATGGAAGAAACCTCGAACAAAGGTGAGGAACCTTGAAAAATGTGGCATTGACCAATACAAGGCTTACCAATGGGGTAATACACGTTTAGGTTATTGGAGGATAGCGGGCAGTCCAATACTGCATAGTACAATGTCTAACCAGAATCTTAGGAGTGCGGGGGTATACTTGCCTGTCTGATGAATATGCCAAATGGTTACCATAAAAGAGGAACCGCCGTATGCCGAACGGCACGTACAGTGGTGTGAGAGGTCGGTAAACACGAAAGTAGAAGGTAGCACCTACGATTAGTGTTTACCTCCTACTCGATTTTGCCAAAAGGATTTACATTTTAGCGATCGCCAGCCATTCATCGTAGTGCAGGGTAGGGCCCTGTGCCCTACCTAAAAAGACGTCATAACGTTGGATAAAAAAGTTAAGGCCACACCGTAACTTTCCCTGTGCCCTACCTAAAAAGACGTCATAACCGATGATAAAGTGGTCGAACATGGCTTGAGGTGGCCCACGGGGGGCCACCCTGCACTGAATAAAGTAGTCGAACATGGCTTGAGGTGGCCCACGGGGGGCCACCCTGCACTAATGCTCTAACTGAAATTTATTGAAGACGGGCCTCCGAAGGCCGTGATATGATGAACGGTTCAGGCGAGAGAATAGCCTAACTTCTTCAAGAAAACTTCCACTGCTCTGTGGCTTTCGACTTCCTCTTGTAGCAGTTTTGCCATGTCCGTCTGAATCTGTTTCATCTCCGTGGTGTAGTCAACAGTCTCCGTACTGCCTCTTGAACGAGTTACGAACCGGCAGCGTTCACATCCCGTTATACCAAGTTTGTTATGCAGGGCTTCGGCGCGAGAGTACTTTTCCCCAAACCTCAATGTTTCCCCGTCATGGCCTTGTTCATTCCTTCCATAAACTGTGCCTGCAGTTGGCGGGCCGTCTTGTTGTTGGGGTTGAGGCGTAAAGCCAGCGCGAAGTTGTCGAGTGCGTCACGATAGTAGCGTTGTCCGTTTTGCTGCGGATTAGTGACAATGAGGCAGGTATAGTAGAAGCCTTTCAGTGTGGCAAGGTCCGACTGGGCAGATGGAGCCTTCAACGGAAGAGCCTCAATGCGGCTGATGACGCGCTGGCTCTCTTCTAACAAGGATGCTGCCCGCTGGTCGGAGGGATGCGTCACCACCTCAGAGAGTATCAACATGCCCTGCTGATACTTAGGCCCGATGCTGTCGGGCTGCATGGCCTCTAAGCGTTTCAGGCCTGCAAGCCGCTGCTCCAGCGTGGGCTGTTCCTGTTGGGCATGAAGGCTTAATGTACTGACAACCATCAGAAAGACGGCGAGAACGGCACGGAGGAGACTTGTATCCCTGCGTGAACTAAAAGTTTGAGATGTCATAAGCTTTATTACTTTTAAGTGAAATGAATATACCAAGATAGAAAAACCTCTTACTGCTACTCCTGATGGAGCTGCCATCATTGCCATAGCCATAGACGTTGTCACGGCCAAGCAGATTGCTCAAGGATGAGTAGATGATGATGCGGCGGCAGGGAAGATAGGATACTGAGGCATTTAAGCTGTTATAGTTGGGTGTGGCGCGTCCACGGACGATGCGCGAGGAAGCAAACGATTCGGTGAGTCCGAGCGAGAATCTACCTAAGCCATATTTTACTGAGAGGCGGAGATTGTGGAGAGAGGAGAAGGCGGGACGGCACTCTGATGTTTCGTCGAGCCAGCGTCTGCGCGCGTTGTTGTAACTGTAGCTGACCATCGTGGAAAGGTTGGGCAGCAGAGATTGGTCGTCAATAAACACATCGAACCCCCTGCTCCATCCTGTGCCGTCGGCTGTATAGGCTTGTCCCTCCCAAGTAGGAAGATGATGGTAGCGTTTGGTATAAGCCTCCAGACGAATGGTGGTATTTTTAAACTGCTGGACAAGCGTGGCGATATAGTGGTCGGCAACTGTCACAGGCAATGCTGTTGCGCTCCGTGCCAAAATGGTGTCGACAGCCGTCTGGCTGTATCGTCCTGCCGACAGAGAAACCTGTAGGGACGCCGACGGATGATAATGGGCCTGCACTCGTGGAAGGAAAGTCCATTGATGATTCTGGCTGTTGTAGCCCAAGCGACAGGAGGCATTGGCAAAGAGCGTAGATGACACGCGGTACAGCGCTTCTGTGAAAAATGCCGGAAGATGAAAAGAACGGTGAGTATGGAAATCCATGACTGTCGGTGCCTGATACCCGACATTATAGTGCCGGATGAAGTCTTCTGTCCCAGCGGTCATCTTCAGGCGGGATGAGAAGGTCTTGCTGATCTTGGCTTTCAGATGAACCTCACTGCTGTTATGGGTAAAGTGGTCTCCAACCATCATTGCTTCGTCAATGTCCTGCCAATAGCCGCTGAGCGCCATGCCTGCAAACCAGTTGACCCTGCCTTTCAGCACACCTTTCATTACACTGTTGAAATAGATATTGTTCTCACCAAGGCTTAGTCTCCTTCCGTCGGTGTTCAAGATGAGTGAGGTATGGTCGTAGCCGAGATAGGTCTTTGATACCGTCGAGGTTGTCGGCTGCATCTTCCACTGCATCTCTCCAGAGAGCTGTCGGTAAGGCTGTTGCCAGTCTTGACGGTCAGGGAAGATCCGATGATAAAGTCCCAGGTCAAGATAACTCATGTTCATTGACAGGCTTCCGGCATCAAAAGCCCGTGTGCCTCCAATGTTCCAGTCAATGAGTGAGGCGCTGACGCCTAACTTGTCACTGGTCGACTGGTCGGTCGTCTCCATCGGCAAGACCGATGACAGTGCCTGGTCGTACTCAGCCTCATAACCGCCAAGAGAGAAGTCGATGCCTTTGAATAGAAAAGGAGAGAAACGCCCTCGTGAGGAATTGTTGGGTGCCGTAGTGGTATAGGGCTGCAGCACGTGCATGCCATTGATATAGGTCTGACACTCCTCGCTGCTGCCACCGCGAACGTAGAGCTTTCCGTCTTCACCCACTTTCTGTGTTCCGGGCAGACTTTGCAGTGCTGCGACGATATCACCACAACTGGCTCCGTCAGCCACAATATCCAAGGCCCCCATCCGTTTCAATCCATTGGCACTGCCAAAGCTGAAGCGGCTGCCTGTCACTACGACTTCATCAATGGATGCAGTGTGTGAACGGAGGAGGACATGAAGGCTGTCGTGTGCAGTCCCTATTCTCAAATACTTGTCATCATAACCCATACAGCTGACGACAAGGGTGTCTCCTTTCTCACTGTTGAAGGAGAAGATGCCGAGAGAGTCGGTAAGTGTGCCATCCATTGTGCCTTTGACAAACACGTTGGCATTAACAATGGCATGATGACCATCAGTCACCTTGCCGGAAATGGTGCGCTGAGCCTGTAAATTGACAGCGACAAGCAAGAACGGAAGTATGAGAATTGTTTGTTTCATACCGCAAAGTTACGGCATCAAACAGACGCTTGCAAATATTCAGGACAGACAACGAAGTTGCGGGATAAACAACTATGTGTCAAGCTGAATGACTATCTTTTGGGATGAATGGCTAAGCCGCTTATCGGATAAATGACTTAAGTTTCGGCACGTAGCTGCGCGATACTGGCACTATATGGTGGCTGTCAGCCATGGTGAGTTGATAGCCGTTAGAATTGCCTTTGGCGTCCGTGATGTGGTTGAGATTGACGATAAACGAGCGATGACACTGGAAGATGTAGTCCTGATGTGCATCCTCAAGAATGGCAGCCAGCGTAGAACGCAACTGCCGCTTCTCCACTTTTCCCTCATGGAGATAATAGATGTCTACGAAGTTCTTCTGAGCCTCAGCATAAAGGAACGCGCGAGCAGGAAGTATGAAGTCGTCATTGCATACCGCATGGTCGTGAAAGGTCAGCATCGCCGCAGTCTGGTCTTCTGTTTCCTTAGGAAGAAGCTCTGCCAGCCGAGAACGCAGCCGTTGCTGATAGCCTAATGAGACATTGACTAACGTGATGGGAATGCTGATCAGAAGCGTGACATAAAGGTAAGACACAAAGAGGCGCAGCGAATAGGGGCCGCCGAAAATGATGCTGTCCAGCACACTGTTGCCGATGCCTATTGTGATGATCAGCAGTAGGATAGCCAAACTCTCATGTCCTATTCTCCACACTTTTACAAATTTGTTCCATGGACGGAAGACAAATCTACCATAAAGCCAGGTCAGTATCACGCCAAGTAGAGTAAAGAAAACGGATACTTGCAACACGTTACCATGATAAGTGGCAAGTCCGAAAGGGCGCAGCAGATACAGGACGAAGAAAACTACGGCACCGGCAATTAACGATAGCTTTAGCCAGTTGTCGCTCTCACCCAAGGGATAGGGACGAGAAAAGTATGTTTTTATTAAGTGTATATATTTCATCTCTTTTTCTATGCTGCCTCATCCTTTTATCTTCAATGAAATGGCTATTTTGCCGAAGATAAAGAGTAGCTGACATGCTATTATTCCGTTGAAGATAAGAAACTCTTTGGTAAAATTACAATCTATTATTAATAAAGCCTACAAAATAAACGATTATTTAAGTAAGTTTATATAATAAAAATAAGGCAGAGAAGATAACAAGACCAAATTTTAGGCTGTACGAAGATGGCCCCTTGTGGGGCATGGGAAGGCGCGGAAGGACGTATCTGCAAAGATGAATAAGGGCGTGAAACTCTAACTGCCCGCTTGAAACAATACGGCTCCCTTTTTCTTTCATCGTTACGCTTTTATCGCAAATTCTGTCACATGAAAGGCAAAATTAACGCGGATAACGGCCATATTCGGTAAAAAAAGCAGTAACTTTGCGGCAAATGTATATTCATAGCTAAGAAATATCATGGCAGAAGATGTATTCAAGAAGATTGTAAGCCATTGTAAGGAATATGGCTTCGTATTCCCCAGTTCAGAAATCTATCCTGAAGGCCTGGCCGCCGTTTACGACTACGGCCCCAACGGCGTGGAGCTGAAAAACAACATCAAGAAATATTGGTGGGACTCCATGGTGTTGCTCCACAACAACATTGTGGGCATCGATGCCGGCATTTTTATGAACCCCACCGTGTGGAAGGCCAGTGGTCATGTCGACGCTTTCAACGATCCTCTCATCGACAACCGCGACTCAAAGAAGCGCTACCGCGCTGATAACCTCATTGAGGACCAGATAGCTAAATATGACGAGAAGATTGACAAGGAGGTAAAGAAGGCCGCCAAGAAGTTTGGCGACGCCTTCGACGAGGCCAAATTTCGCGAGACCAATCCCCGCGTGCTCGAACATCAGAAGAAGCGTGACGCGTTGCATGAACGTTATACCAAGGCCATGCAGGGGCCCGATCTTGAGGAGTTGAGGCAGATCATCCTCGATGAAGGCATCGTGGACCCTATCAGCGGCACGAAGAACTGGACCGACGTGCGCCAGTTCAATCTCATGTTCTCCACCGAGATAGGCTCCACAGCAGGCGCTACCAATAAGATCTATCTGCGTCCGGAGACGGCACAGGGCATCTTCGTTAACTTCCTTAACGTACAGCGTACCACGCGTCAGAAGCTGCCGTTTGGCATTGCGCAGATCGGCAAGGCTTTCCGTAATGAGATTGTGGCCCGTCAGTTTGTTTTCCGTATGCGCGAGTTCGAGCAGATGGAAATGCAGTTTTTCTGCCAGCCGGGCACTGAGATGCGGTGGTTCGAGTATTGGAAAAAAGCGCGCCTGGCCTGGCATGAGGCACTCGGCATGGGCGATGAAAACTATCGCTTCCACGACCACGAGAAGCTCGCTTTCTATGCCAATGCCGCCACCGACATAGAGTTCAGGATGCCTTTCGGCTTCAAGGAAGTGGAGGGTATACACAGCCGTACCAACTACGATCTTTCGCAGCACGAGAAGTTCAGCGGTACGAAGATGCGCTACTTCGACCCCGACAAAAACGAGAGCTACGTGCCCTACGACGTGGAGACCTCTATCGGTGTGGACCGCATGTTCCTCTCTGTCATGTGCCACGCTTATCAGGAGCAGCAGCTTGAGAATGGCTCCTCGCGTGTGGTGCTCTCCCTGCCCGAGGCGCTGGCTCCTATCAAATGCGCTGTGCTGCCACTCGTCAACAAGGATGGTCTGCCCGAGAAAGCACAGGAGATTCAGGACGATCTCAAATTCCATTTCACCACTCACATCGACGCCAAAGACTCTATCGGCAAGCGCTATCGTCGTGAGGATGCCATCGGCACGCCTTACTGTGTCACCGTTGATGGACAGACACTGGAGGATAACACTGTCACCCTGCGCCACCGCGACAGCATGGAGCAGGAGCGAGTCAACATCAACGAGTTGCGCGCCATCATCGAGGATCGGGTCAGCAGCACCTCTTTGCTCAAGAAACTTGCCAAAGAGATAAAGGACCTGTAAAGGGTAAAAAGGATAAAAGTAAAAATGTAATAATGAGGAAGATAAAAGATACAGTGGAAGGAAAGTGTAGAAAGGTAATCGTTTTTTTACCTTTCTGCCTTTTGGCCTTTTTGCTTCTAACGGCCTCTTGCTCCGAGTCTGACAACACGGTGGAGGAGTTTGCCAACTGGAAGAACACAAACCTCTCCTATTGGGACAAGCTCTATGCCGAGACGCAGACAAAGGTCAATGGTGGCGATGCCTCTTGGAAGATCTTTAAGAGCTATTCCATAGCAGACAGTTTGAAGTCGCCTGACACCGACTTCATCATTGCTAACGTGCAGACAGCTGGTAGCGGCTCCGGATGCCCGCTTTTCAGTGATTCAGTGCGTGTACGCTACAGTGGGCGGCTGTTGCCTTCCAAGAGCTACACCGACGGCTATGTCTTCGACACGATCAACAACGATGGTGTGGCTGACTTTAAGGTGAGCACGCGCACGACGGGCTTTGCCACAGCCCTGCAGCATATGCATATCGGCGACGTGTGGGAGGTCTATGTCCCATGGACCTTAGGCTATGGTGAGTCGGGTGCTAATAGCATCCCCGGATGGTCGGTCTTGCGCTTCCGCATCCAGCTCCTGGCGTATGCCCGAGCCGGAGAAAGCCTGCCGAAATTCAAGTAAGGTCTTGAAGGTGGCCGCCCAACCTGAGAAAGACCATTTCTATAAGTTCATTTAGCAGGAGCGTGTACGGCGTAATCGCATTGCCTTTACGTCGTACACGCATTGCCTTTACACTGTAATCGCATTGCCTTTACACTGTAATCGCATTGCCTTTACACTGTAATCGCATTGCCTTTACACTGTAGTGGGAATACGATTCCTGTTTACATATTATCAGGCTGCTTTTGCATGCTTTTTTCATATTCTTACTAAAGACTTATTGATGAAACAATGAAAAAAACTCTATTGCTGTTCGCCCTTACCTGCTCGCTGGCGGCAGGCGCGCAGACTAAGCCCGCCTTTGAGGTGGCAGGCAAGGACACCACTTGCCAAATTTTCGTTTACAGTCCGGGGGAACACGCCGGACTCCACATAGCCTATCTCACTAATCAGGAGCAATGGCACGACATAGGACAGGTCTGTGGCTCCGACTACGGTCCCTGGGGAACCGAGAAACGGATGTACACACCCTATGTGCTGCATGCCGCCGACGGTACCTGGCGGCTGCTCTTCTCCGTCAACAGCTCCGCTCCATGTATGGCAGCGGCCTATAGTGAGGATCTTGTCACCTGGCGACCACAGGATTATCCGCGAATGTGCGAGCAGGGAATCCTTGCGCCTGTGATGTTTCAGATGGACAACGGCACTTTCGACATCTATTTCAAGACCAAGGACGGATCACGGAGATATGTCAAGGCCGATAAGGATTTCCGCCATTTTGATGAGGCCACCGAGCCCAGCTCCATCAGCGACGACGCTTGGCTCATGGACACTGCCACCGTGGCGGGCAGGCAGTTTGTGGGTAATCAGTTTGAGGTGCCGAAGGTACACCTCAACTATCTTCTCAACTATTTCGAGGCCTTGCGCAACGACCAGGCCCGCTATGCTGAACGCATGAAGGACGACGCTGCACGCTTTGCCTCGCTGGACACACATGTGAATGCCACGCTTACGGTAGACGAGGCAAAGACCAAGCGCATTTCCGATAAGCTTGTCGGAGTCTTTTTTGAGGATATCAACTATGCGGCAGACGGCGGGCTGTATGCTGAGATGGTACAGAACCGCGACTTCGAATATTCCTCAGACGATCATGAGGGATGGCAGTCGCAGACAGCATGGACTTCCAATCGTCCTATCGTCATCCGGACTTCCAATCCGCTGTCGGCCCTCAACCCGCATTATGCTGTGTTGGAAAAGACTGACACCTTATATAATAGTGGATGGGACGGCATGAAAGCGGCGCCCTTGCAGCAGTTTGATTGCTCACTTTTCTTGCGCCAGCCCGAAGGCGTCAGGAACCAGATACTTGTGATGCTCGTGGGCAACAGTGGTGAGGTGTTGGCCAAGGAAAAGGTGAAGCTGCAGGGCAAAGGCTGGCAACGCTATGCCTTCTCGCTGACGGTGGACAAGAAATCGCTTGCGGGTGACATGCGTCTGGCACTGACACTGCTGAAAGACGGACAAGTGGACGTGGACATGGTGAGCCTCTTCCCGCACGACACTTATAAAGGGCATGGACTGCGACGTGACCTTGCCGAGGCCATTGCGGCCTTGCACCCTAAGTTCATGCGCTTCCCTGGTGGCTGCATGAGCCATGGACAGGGACTCAGCAACATCTATCACTGGAACGAGAGTGTCGGACCTTGGCAGGATCGCAAGCCGGCAAAGAACATCTGGGGCTATCATCAGACGCGCGGCCTCGGTTTTTATGAGTATTTCCAGTTCTGTGAAGACATTGGCGCTGAGCCTCTGCCGGTGTTGGCTGCTGGTGTGCCATGTCAGAATTCGGCCGCCGACAAGGACGGCTACGCGGGCCAGCAGGGTGGCATACCGATGAAAGACATGTCCACTTACTGTCAGGAAATCCTTAACATGATAGAGTGGGCCAACGGTGATCCTGCCACGTCGAAGTGGGCGAAGATGCGCGCCGATGCCGGCCATCCTACGCCGTTCAACCTGAAGATGATAGGCATCGGAAACGAGGACATCATTTCCACGGTCTTTGAGGAGCGGTTCAAGATGATTGCCAGTGCCGTGAAGGATAAATATCCTCAGATTAAGGTTATTGGCACTGTGGGGCCATTTCATGACCCTTCAGCCGACTATGTGGAGGGATGGAAGTTTGCCAAAGATAACAAGCGCATTGTCGATATGGTGGACGAACACTATTATGAGTCACCCGGATGGTTCTTGCGCAATCAGGACTATTACGACAGCTACGACCGTCAGGCACCCAAAGTGTATCTCGGAGAGTGGGCCTCGCAAGGGCGCACAGTGGAGAATGCTCTCGTGGAGGCGCTGCACCTCTGCTCGCTGGAGCGCAATGGAGATGTGGTAGAGATGGCGAGCTACGCGCCGTTGCTCTGTCATGAGAGGCACCAAAACTGGAATCCTGACATGATTTATTTCAACCGTGACAGTATCACTATGCTCACGCCCAGCTATGAGACGCAGAAGCTTTGGGGCAACAATGGCGGCGATAAATATGTCAGTTCGTCTCTTGATCTGCCTGCGTCCGTGGGCTATCGTGTCAGTGCCAGTGTTGTGAAAGATGTTGATGACAAGACCATTGTCAAGCTTATCAATGCCCTGCCACAAGCCTTGACAGTCAGTATCAAAGGATTGTCAATAGCTGACGGCACAGCGGCTGAGGGCTTTGGCGGTAAGCCGGACAGCAAGCATGTGATACCTTTGAAGGTAATGGTGGAAGGTCAAAAAGTCACACTTCCAGCCTACTGCGCCGTAGTAATCCGTAAATAGCAGGTCCTGAATTTGTGCCATTGTGTCAGTCGTATGCAACGATCCTGTCATTGGCATATCGTTTGTTCAAGGGAGTGCGGACATTTACATTCAGTCCAAGCAACATTAACAGCGATAATAAATAAAAATACATACTATTATGGGAAAGATTATTGGAATCGACTTAGGTACTACCAACAGTTGCGTAGCCGTATTTGAGGGCAACGAGCCGGTAGTGATTGCAAACTCTGAAGGCAAGCGTACCACTCCTTCTGTAGTGGGCTTCATGAAAGACGGTGAGCGTAAAGTGGGCGATCCCGCCAAACGTCAGGCCATCACGAACCCGAAGAATACCGTATATTCCATCAAGCGTTTCATGGGTGAGACCTATGAGCAGAGCAGGATGGAGGCAGAGCGTGTGCCTTACAACGTCATCAACGATAACGGCTATCCTAAGGTGCAGATCGAGGGTGCCGCACATCCTTACACACCACAGGAGATCTCGGCCATGATTCTGCAGAAGATGAAGAAGACTGCCGAGGATTATCTCGGCCAGGAAGTGACGGATGCTGTCATCACAGTGCCGGCTTACTTCTCCGACTCTCAGCGTCAGGCCACTAAGGAAGCCGGTGCTATCGCCGGTCTGAACGTCCGTCGTATCGTCAATGAGCCTACGGCTGCCGCCCTCGCCTATGGCGTGGACAAGGCCAACAAGGACATGAAGATCGCTGTGTTCGACCTTGGTGGCGGTACATTCGATATCTCTATCCTGGAGTTCGGTGGCGGTGTATTCGAAGTGCTTGCTACTAATGGTGACACACACTTGGGGGGTGATGACTTCGACCAGAAGATTATTGACTGGCTGGCGGACGGCTTCAAAGCTGATGAGGGCGTCGACCTTCGCAAGGACCCGATGGCCATGCAGCGCTTGAAGGAGGCTGCCGAAAAAGCGAAGATTGAACTCTCGTCTACTACTTCGACCGAGATTAACCTTCCTTATATCTCTGCTGAGGGCGGTGTGCCAAAGCATCTGGTAAAGACGTTGACGCGTGCTCAGTTTGAGCAGCTGTGCCATGACCTGATTCAGAAGTGCCTTGTGCCGTGCCAGAATGCCGTGCGCGATGCCAAGCTCTCAACATCCGATATCGATGAGGTGATCCTTGTGGGCGGTTCGAGCCGTATCCCTGCTGTGCAGACATTGGTGAAGAACTATTTCGGCAAGGAGCCTTCAAAAGGTGTGAACCCTGATGAGGTCGTCGCTGTGGGTGCAGCTATCCAGGGTGCTATCCTGAACAACGAGAAGGGTGCCGGCGACATCGTCCTGCTGGACGTCACTCCGCTGACTCTCGGCATCGAGACGATGGGCGGCGTCATGACGAAGCTCATCGATGCTAACACGACTATTCCCTGCAAGAAGAGCGAGGTATTCTCTACCGCTGTCGACAATCAGACTGCCGTAACCATTCACGTGCTGCAGGGTGAGCGCCCGATGGCTGCCCAGAACAAGAGTATCGGTCAGTTCAACCTTGAGGGTATTGCTCCCGCCCGTCGCGGTGTTCCTCAGATTGAGGTCACTTTCGATATCGATGCCAATGGTATCCTGAACGTATCCGCTAAGGATAAGGCTACCGGAAAGGAACAGAAGATCCGCATTGAGGCTTCAAGTGGTCTGAGCGACGATGAGATCAAGCGTATGAAGGCTGAGGCTGAACAGAACGCTGCTGCCGACAAGGCTGAGCGCGAGAAAGTAGACAAGCTTAATCAGGCCGACTCCATGATCTTCACTACCGAGAACTTCCTCAAGGATAACAGCGATAAGATCCCGGCTGACAAGAAACCGGCTATCGAGCAGGCTCTCCAGCAGCTCAAGGATGCTCACAAGGCCGGTGACGTGGCAGCTATTGACACGGCCACTGCTGCTCTTAACACTGCTGTTCAGGCCGCCAGTGCCCAAATGTATGGTCAGGCTGGTCCTCAAGGTGGTGCTCAAACAGGTGCCCAGGGCTCCCAAGGCGGAGCTAATACCGGTACCGGTGCGGGCCAACAAAGTGGCTCTAAGGATGACAATATTCAGGATGCCGACTTCGAGGAAGTGAAGTAAGTGCCGAAAAGAAAACACATAATAAACAATAAGCAAAAGCGTGCAGCTCAATGAGTTGCACGCTTTTTGCGTTTATAGGGTTCAGGGTTCTTATGCCTTTGTTATGTGCTTGTTTATCGCTTATTTGCAGCAATCTTATACTGGCTTTATTAACAATGCTTCCGTTTTCATATTTAATGAGAGCATATTTAGCTTCTCAACTAATAAAACTATTCGAATAGAAAATTATGATTTACGGTTACATTAGAGTAAGCAGCGACAAACAAACAGTAGAGAACCAGCGTTTTGAGATTAATAAATTCTGCGAGCGCAACAAACTTGTGATTGATGGATGGATTGAAGAAACCATCAGTGGAACGAAATCGTATAACAAACGAGAGCTGGGAAAACTTCTGAAGCGTGTGCAAAAGGATGACCTCATCATTTGCGCAGAGCTTTCCCGTCTTGGCCGCAACTTGTTCATGATTATGGAAATCCTGAATATCTGCATGACAAAGGAGTGCCGTGTTTGGACTATCAAGGACAACTATCGCCTTGGCGATGACATCCAAAGCAAAGTTCTCGCCTTTGCTTTCGGATTGTCTGCCGAGATAGAACGTAACCTTATCAGCCAACGAACTAAAGAGGCGTTGGCTCGCAAGAAGGCTGAGGGTGTCGTGCTTGGCAGACCGAAAGGACGGAAAAGTGCTCCAGAGAAATATAAATTGCATGGTAAAGCTACCCTAATCCAAGAACTTCTTAAAGCAAAAGTTTCTAAGCGAAAAATCGCGAAATTGTGTAAAGTTGACAGAAATACGCTTGACCGCTATATCAAGCAATTTTTGTCTGAACAGAACTGAGCGATTTCGTGCAGCAGAGTGGTTTCATTTGTGCGTTTACAAACAGTGATAGTTGGGTAATATTGTCACCAATAGAACAAAGCATCAAGCGAAAGATTGAGGCTGTTGGGACACCTCTCAAAGATTGGGACATCCAAATAAATTATGGGATTAAGACTGGCTGTAATGAGGCTTTCATAATCTCTACCGAGAAAAGAAAAGAAATCCTTCGCAACTGTCAGCCTGGGGACGAGCGCAAGCGGACGGATGAACTTATACGACCGATTCTGCGAGGCAGGGATATCAAGAGGTACGGATATAATTGGGCTGGATGGTATCTGATAGCCACATTCCCTTCGCGCCATTACGACATAGAACAGTATCCGGCAGTGAAGAATTATCTCCTTTCGTTTGGCATTGAAAGATTAGAGCAAACAGGCAAGGTGCACAACGTGAATGGTAAAAAGATTAAGGCTCGTAAGAAGACCAACAACAAATGGTTTGAAACTCAAGATAGCATCAGCTATTGGGAGGATTTTTATAAGCCAAAAATCATTTATCCCAATATGACCAAGTATATGCCTTTTGTATATGATGAAGCCAACTTTCTGACCAATCAAAAATGCTTTATTATTACAGGACAAAATATGGCATACTTAACAGCTTTCTTGAATTCTTCTCTATTCAAATATTGCTTCCGCGATTCTTTTCCTGAATTACAGGGAGGTACAAGAGAGTTAAGCAAAATCTTCTTCGATAAGATACCTGTCAAACAGGTGTCATTAGAACAAAATGAAAAATTCAGAAAGATTGTCAATTCTGTTCAATCAGATTATACAATAGAACAAACGAAATCTATCGATACCTTGTTGTTCGATTTGTATAATCTGACTACAGAAGAGCGTAAAGTCATTGGCTATGTAGAGATTAAGTAAAATTCTCTTCTATATAGTTCTGTTCATCAAGAGACAAGTTGTATAGTTTAAAAACTTTACAACTTATCTCTTTTTCTTTTGCAAGTGAATCTCCTTTAATAAGTTCCTCTAAGAGTTCCTTAAACTCCATGTTTGTTTCAGTCCCAATTAAAGGAATTTGTATTGGTTCAATAGCCTGTACGCTAACAAGTAAATCTCCAGTACCAGTCTTTGGAGCATCTTTGAGTAAATAATGTCCCATCGGAGAGTTTAACACGCAACATATAAATTCAATATTCTCACCTGTAGCAAAGCATGTGCTATCAAGTCCTAAAGTCATATTGTCATTGTAGCAAAATCGAAGAATAGAACCAACTCTCTTCCATAGCATTTTTGGCTTATAAAAATCCTCCATTTAAGAGACTTAAAATCTGTTTATGGTTGTTTTGTCGTATATAAACGATATTTTTATATAAATTTTGTCGTATGTAAACGACAAAATATGTATCTTTGTAGCAAATTAAGCATTAACATAAGAAGTATATGACGAAAGACTTAATAAAAGTGCTCATTTCAGAATACCAAGACTTCGTGTCGCAAGTGGAACTCATTCCTCGTGACGTGGAGCTTGTGGACGGACTTAATTATGTATTTGTAGGCTTGAGACACGCAGGAAAATCATACTTGATGTTCCAGCGTATAGCGCAATTGATAGCACAAGGACATAAGAAAGAAGAAATATTGTATTTCAATTTTGAGGATGACCGAATAGATTCTTTGGAAGTCAAAGACCTTGACTTGATAAAAACGTGCTATGAAGAGATGTATGATTCTCGTCCTATATTCTTTTTGGACGAAATACAATTGGTGAATAGGTGGGAGAAGTTTGCCCGCAGATTAGCCGACCAAAAATATCAAGTATACATCACTGGCAGCAATGCGAAGATGCTGAGTAGTGAGATTGCGACCACGCTTGGTGGCAGATACATGATACATGAAGTATATCCTTATTCTTTGCAAGAATATTTGAAGGCCAGTGGTATTGACATACATGAAAAGAATGCAATATTTACATTCGGCAAACAGATTGTGAAGTTGGCAAATAGTTATTTCCAACATGGGGGTTTGCCCGAAACCGTAGGTATGAAAGAACCTCGTTCGTGGATGAGCAATCTTTTTAGCAAGATATTCTTTGGCGACTTGGTAGCAAGATACAGGATTCGCAATGATTACGCATTGCGTGTGATGATACGCAAAATGGCTGAGAGTGTAAAGCAACCTCTTTCATATAACAGACTTGCAAGCATTGTCAGTAGTACAGGTAAGAAATTAAGTACCGATGCAGCGATAGATTATGTAGACTATATGACTGAAACCTGGCTCATATTGCCTTACGAGAATCTGTATGGCAAGTTACAAGACAAGGAGTCTAACCGCAAATATTATTTCACGGATAATGGTTTGCTTCATCTTTTTCTTGTTGACGCCAACACATCCTTACTTGAAAATATTGTAGCGATAACACTCAGACGCAAATATGGCGATGATTGCTATTTTTGGAACAGCAAGAATGCAGAAGTGGACTTTGTTGTCCCGGAAGAAGAATTGGCTGTGCAGGTGTCCTATTCCATGACAGATGCTGAAACGTTTAAGCGTGAAACAGATGCCCTGATAAAACTGCACTCGGTTCAGCCGATCAGCAAAATGATGGTTGTCACCATGGAAGAAGAAAGCATCGTTGAAAAAGATGGCTTTCATATAGAACTCATTCCTTTATGGAAATGGCTACTTAGGTTCTAATGTATTGGATTTTTATGGTGGACAAATTTTCTTATTGTCCGCCATAAACATCTACACTTGTCTGTTTTTTATGAAAGCGATTTCTGAAGGTGTAAGATTGAATACTTTATAAAAATCGTTTTCTTTAGCAATCGGTGGTATAGGTATTTCTAATACATAAATTGAAAACATCCTAACAGCCTTTTCCCCAAGTTGAACTGACAATGTTCTGTAGTACCAATCAACAAGAGATGTATTCAAATATCTATTGAGATGTTTCAAGACACTAAGGTCTTCTGTAGCAATGAAATAAGTTGTATTATTGCAAAACATCACATCTTCACACATACAAAAGCTTAAATGCTGAGTAATGTCTGCATAAAATAATTTTGGCTTATAAAAATCCTCCAAATAAGTGCAATTCCTGAGGTTATATGGCGTTTCTCCTTTGTCGGCTCTCTTTGAAATTTTATCCCAATACTGGTCAAGATGAGCTTTTACAGCAGGATAATCCTCAATATGAATACGTTCCAACTTACCACGAATGCCATTATGAGTATTGATAAGCCACAGGTTTGCCCAGTTATATCCATACCTTTTGATATCCCTGCCACGCAGAATCGGTCGTATAAGTTCAGCCGTTCGTTTGCGCTCATCCTCGGACTTGCAGTTGGCTAATATTTCATCTCGCTTTTCTGTTGAGATAATGAAAGCCTCGTTGTAACCAGTAAGTACACCACGATATATGTTTATGTCCCAATCTTTGAGAGGTGTCCCAACAGCCTCAATCTTTCGCTTGATGCTCTGCCCTATTGGAGACAATATTACCCAGCTATCGCTATTATTAAACTCACATATTGCACCACTCTGCTGCACGAAATCGCTCAAATTCTTCACGCTATCCTTGTTTTGCTTGTTGGTAACAGCACACCATGTCTTATGCTCATTGGAGGCTTTGGCAAAGAGCAGGATATTTGTATCCACTGTTGCACTCTCAAAGATTTTCACGCCGGCAAAATCTATCAAGAGCATGGGATTGGTGTTCTTGGCGAAGAAGTCGCGAGTCTTTTCACCATAGCCAGCACGCATCCACTTGTTTGACGTGATATAGCAAAGATGGCCATTGGGCTTCAGTAACTGATAGCCACGTTCGTAGAATAGGCAATATATATCGCCTGTGCGCGCAAAGGTTTTGTAGTTACAGCCTGCATACAATTGTGCCAATTCACCACCATTATTCTGCAATTGGATGTACGGCGGATTGCCTATAACAATGTCAAAGCCATCGCTGACTCCAAACATCCATTCTGGGTCGAAGAAGCCGGCAACGGCATTTTGGTCGTATAGATTCCATTCTGCAAGCTGCTTAGCATCAGCAGGGGCAAAGTCATTATCTTCAGCCAACAGACGAGCAAGTTTCTCGCGAAGTTCTTTATCTTTTTGCCGCAATGTGCTTTTGCGGTTTGCCGTCTTGGCTGCAAAATGCTCATGGCGGATTTCCGTCAAGGCCTGTTTCGTTGGCTTTATCTCTGGATTCTCAAACAGGTTATGGCTTGGCTGTTGCTTTTTGGCAATCAAAGAGTTTGCAGCGACAAACTTTGTTTCGAGGTTAGGCAATGTGGGAATGCCAAAATTGGGCTTGTTTGCATCTTTCTCACAATTGCAGATAAGCGAGATGAAGAAACGTAACTTCGTGATTTGGACTGCAATACTCTGAATGTCACTACCATAGATACAGTTCTCGATGATAGACAGCTTCAAGTCATAAGTATTCTCCCCGGGAGAAATATGACTAAGAATATCTATCATGCGATTGAGCAATCCCATAGGGAATGCTCCCGAACCACAGGCAGGGTCGAGTATCTTTATGGCTTTCAGTTTGTCTGCAACAATTTTGTATTCATCCGTTTTTGTCTTGTCGTAACTGAACTCGGGTGAGAACAGCGAGCGTACAAAAGCGGTGTTGCCCAAATAAGAAATAAGACTCTCATCAACCATATAGTTGACGATTTCACGTGGTGTATAGAACGAGCCACTTTGATTGCGTGCCGTTTCTCTTGTCTCCGGGTTATAGGCGCCCAACAGGTTTTCAAAAACCTTACCAAGCAGTTCCGGATCAAGTGCCACCTGTTGCTCTTCTGGAGAGTTTTCTTCAATAGTGAAATTATAGCGGCTGAGTATTGATATTAAACCTTTCTCCTCATCAAAGAAAAGGATATTCGGCACTACAGCACGGTTGCGGTAGCGTCCGTCGGCAAACTTCTTGTCGTTACGGCTGAAACCGTCATCATTGTAGGCCTGCTCCACTCCGTCAATTGTCTTGGTCTTGTCAAGACATTCAAAGAGACCACCATTGAGGAAAGGAACCTCCGAGAACATCTTTATCACTTCATCCTCACTGATCTTGAACATTTCGGGATAGCGATAAAGCGTCTTGATGTCTTTCTTCACATTGGTTGCAAAACGGCGCTTGTTGCCCTGCTCATCCTCTATGGCACGGTTTAGTGTGGCAAAGAACAAGTTCTGAAGGATGGCATTGTAGTAGTTGCCAATCTCCTTGCTTTCAGGGTCAAAGTCTTTCAATATCGTTTCGAGGAAATCCACATCAAAGATTTTGTCTGGCACAAGGTCTTTCTGCTTGATAAACCACACGAACATGATTCGGGTTATCATGCGGATAATCTTTGTTTCAATATCCTCACGATCATCATCTTCCGTTGATGTGTTGTTCGGAAAATACACGCCCGATGCAGGGTCCACGGCCCATTGGTACCAGTCAAACAAATCTTTATAGAATTGCTTGGTAAGCGCTTCGACAGAGAAGGCTGCCGTAACATCGCTTAAAGACTGTTTACTATCCTTCAGCGCATGAAACTGCTCAATGGCGGTACGGCATCCGCGACCTTCTCCAAGAAGATAGGTGTATCGCTTTGTATTAGTTGAAAGCTTCTCATAGTCACCCTTCTTGTTGAATCCCCATGTCTCACTGACATAAGAGAAACGCAACACGCTCTCGTTTTTGCGATAACAGAACATGAACGCACCTGCATAGCCCATGCGTCGCCAATCGGCAGTGAGCATATCCCGAATTCCACGCTTGTTGCGTTCTATATCTACCTTATCCGATAATTCAACTTCATAGATAGCTAATTGCTGTTCGTCTGACAACGTGACAGTGCCAAGTTTGAGAGCTTCCTTGGCAAAGCGGCTATTTACTTTCACTTCGTATGGAGTTCTAAAGACCACTTTGTTAAGGAAGATATCATGAAGCAACCGCTGCCACGCCTCCCTGTTGTATCTTGATTCTATTATTCCCTTGTAATCCATTGCGTATGTTCTATTTAAACGATTCGGACAGAATGATCTCTGCATCTGTTTCTTGCTCGTTCATCTGAGCTTCTTGAGCGACGAAATAGGGAGCGTATTTCTTTGCCATATCGATTATCTCATTCAGCGCGTCAGCCGGCGACAACTTGTTCTTGCCACTGCGGGTAAGATCCTTCTGTATGCGTTGCAAACGTTTGGGGATATATGTGATAACACCTCGTTCTGCCAGAGTTTTTAATTGACTAACTTTTATGCGTACATCAGGATCATCTATTTCGCGGATAAAAAGATTAAGCAAACTGACTGCGGTTGTGACTTGTGCACCAAGAGACTTTTGCGCATCTTGCGCATTTTCCTGGTCGCACATTTCCTCATCTTGTATGGCACGAAATTTTTGCAATGCCATATTGATATGCTTGTAATGTTGTTCTATGCGCTCAACGGGCTGCTCATCTTTATTTGCCTTGAAATACTTAAGTGCATCAAGCACCGACAATTCCCGGGCGGTTTCAGACACGAGGAAGAACACCTTACGGAAGTTCGTTTTGAGAAACACGAGCGTGTCTCCGGACAGTGTCACGCCATCAACCTGTCTTGCGTCACGCCCGGTCCTGCTGCGCAATGACAACTTCTCTATGCGATTGTACTCCCTGCGATTGGTCATGTAAAGAGTTCTCAACTCCTCATAGAAAGGCAATTCCTGGTTATGGTCTTCCTTTTGACGGCTCATCCCCTCATCAAACAATTTGGTAAGGTCCCGGTCAAGAATTTCTTCCTGCGAATAGATTTGGTTGTCCTCACCAAATGTTGAATGGAACGTTTGTATCTTACTCAAAGCTATCTGGTTCAGATTGATTTCCCTATTACCTTCACGCGATGGATAGAATACATAGTTGTATATGTGCTTTGATGATGAACCTATACGGTTCACACGACCAATGCGCTGCATAAGTCGTGTACTGTTCCAAGGCGTATCGTAGTTGACTATCACGTTGGCTCTGTGTAAGTTTACTCCTTCTGCTAAAACGTCGGTTGTGAGGATAATATTGTATTTATTTAGCTTTGTTTTATAATTTGCATCAAAATTCTCACGAATCGTCTTGAACAGTTTGCTTCGGTTGTCAGCAGAGATGACCAACACATCCTTGCGATTGATGCGCCGTTCGAGGTATTTTACCGTATCAACAGACTCTGAGAACACCACCAGCTTTTGCTCAGGGTTACGGTCGGTCTTGAACAACTCATGCTTCAGCAGTTCGTTGAATTTTGCAAACTTGGAATCGTCTTCATCAGTTATCCCCTCCCATTCCTTGTACAGTTTCTCAAGTATTTCTTGGTCTTGATGCAACAGCTCAATATACTCAGGATCAAAATCTTCTGCCTTAAATACAGAGTTCTTTGGATTCTCCTCTGCTTTAGCATTCAGTTTTTCTTCTATTTCCTCGTCAGACAAACCTGCCTCCAACAAGTTGTTTATGTCAAGGTCGGGTGCAATGAAAACCTTATCACGACTGAACATGTCAATCATGTTCTGGTTGGCCTGACGGAAATTGTTCAACGATATTTGGAAGGCATAGAAACTGCTTTCAAGCCGCTTTACCAAACCATTCTTACGGATCCCGGCCAGGCTGCGGCTTATCAGTTCGGCATTGTCGTACAGGCCGTTTGCTGCTTCGGGTTTCAAATAGGCAATAGCCTGGTAACGGGCATAGCTCAACTTCTTGTCAAGCGTCTCCATCGCGCTTTCAAAAAGATTGGCCAAATGCTCATTCAGCTCATATCTGTTCTCAATAGGACGTTCAACCTTAGGGAATCCGTTTACGTCTTTGTTATAACGAGCGACGCTTTCAATGTCAGTTCTTGTACGTCGGACGGTCAATGGTTTGATGACACGGTCACGCACATGTTCTGCCAACTTTTTGAACTGTGTGACATCGAAATTCGGGTCTTTTCTTAGTTGTTGAAATTCTTTGATCAGAGGAGAGAAAAACGCAGTCAAGTTGGCCACGCCGTCTATCGTACAACGGCGGGGATCTTGAAAAAGCTGAATTTCATTATAGATGTCCGCAGGAGTGTTATTCATCGGAGTCGCTGATATGAGCATCACCTTTTTCTTATAGCCAGGAATATTGCCATGTTCTATACGTGGCATCTTGCAAATTTCCTGTAGTTGTTCAAAGGCAGCGGTGGTGTGTGAACGAAACTTATGAGCCTCGTCCACCAATATCAAATCGTATTCATCCGCATTCCAATAGTTATAGTTCTCCTCGTCAAGAACCTTTGCCAAACTTCCATTGGAAATAAATTTGGCATATTTGTCTATTCCAAAGTCTTTGAAGGTGGCTTTCCAGTTCTGTTCCACAGCCGGAGGATATACTACCAGTATTTTAGTCTTGTCCCGCCCGTTTTCTATTACGAACTTCTTTGCAATCATGGTCGCAATGACGGTCTTGCCAAGACCTACGACATCCGCGAGGAAAAATCCGTCATATTTGATGAGCTTTTGATAGCCCTCCATGACAGCATCCATCTGATAGTCATACTTGGTATACCCCTCAGGCATATCAAACGGATTATTGTCATCTGTAGCTAATACACGGTCGGAGAAATATTCCATAAGCATTTTGATGTACAAATCGTATGGTGCAACATCTCCCTTTAAATAAGTTCTGTCAATGGATGCCTTTATCTCTTCAGCAGTTATTTCGCATCCGTCCGCCTCTTTCCATAACAATTCAAATTCATCCTTGGCAAATTTAACATCATCAAATCTGTCAAGCTTGACATTGAATTCGTATTGTTTGTCTTGTGAAATACCAAGTCCATTACCAGACAAATTGCTTGAACCAGTTATGGCTATACCCTGTGAATACTGGTTGAAATCATCGGGATACAGGACATACAACTTTGCATGTATTCTCTTTGAAGGGTGAGCACGAAGTTCAAGTTTGCCATCTATAAGATCCTGAACCATCTGAAGCATGCCATTCTCCACTTCCTTTGAATAGTTGGAATGCTCTATGTCTTTGCGGATTTTGCGCAGGCAATCTTCTTTCACCTCTTCTTCTGCTCCAAGGAACATTTTCCCCTGCGTTGCAGCTTGAGCTATGTACTTGTCAACATCAATGCCAATAAGAACCCGCACCTTATTGATATTGTCCAAGAATGGGCGCAAGGAAAAATAGCCTGATGCACGCAGAAAGCCCACTACTGCATCAAGATTCTTGATATGATTGTTGTGCTGTAACACACCCTCAAACTCTTTCATAAGAGTGTTACCATTCCTATTCGTAAAGAAATTGGAATTTGTCGGTTGTATATTATTAGTTGTTTCGTTCATGTTGTGGTTCTAATTAGGTTCATTATTGTTTTACTCCTGGCATCTTCTTATACACGAAACTTTCTCCACCTGGGAAATATGCTTTGAATACAATACTAAGAAATTGCGCAATGTCCTTCCGCCTCTTGCCTATTTTTTTGAAGAAAGCGGAACTGGCATAAGACATGAGGTCAGCTTGACTACACTTGGTATTGACGGCAATTTCCACTTGTGGTATTACTATCTGGTCACGCTCGGCAAAAGTTATGGCACAGGCATTGATAGCCTCTTGTTCCTCTTTGCTGAATGTGCTTATTTTTTCCGCAAACCAACCGAGAGTTTCCTGTATCTTGCGTTTCCTTTCCTCATCCACAGCTTGCGACATGGCAGCAGCACGTTCTGACTCCAACTTCTCCACAGTATCTTCAAGCACCGCCACCTTTTTCTTCATGACATTGTACTTTACCATATTTGCCATGACGAAGTAATAGCAACATATGGCAACGATGAAGACAAGCACGGCTTGATAGCGTAGCTCGTCCACAATATTGTTCAGCCCTGTAATATAATGGCTCATGATTGGCACTGCCATCAACGACAACGCAGCACCAACATACATGAACCTAATCGACATGGCGCAAAAGCAAAGTGCCAGTAATGCTGTTCCCATATTATTCTGTTTTATTGTTTTGTTTCACGCACTCTTCGTCATATAAGTCACCATCTTCATGAAGCAGATATTCATATTCAGTACCGACAAGGCTCTCACGGTCATATTCTTTCCTGTACTCCATGATGTAAAATAACTTATGGTGTCGGGATAGTCATATAGACGAATCTTCGGCACACTTTCTTGTACATAAGCAATATGCGCTCATCATTGGCAAACTCAAACAGATAGTCAAGCATCGCCCTACCTCATTGGCTGTTGCGTGTTTCCTTGTGCAGAATTCCTCCACAACTGGAGCATATTCTATTGCAGCACGCTCACGAATCTGCATCAGTCCCTTTGCCAACTCTTTTATGCCAGCAAGAAACTCTTGATGATCCTTGTCTTTACTTATGTCGTTCATAACTTTTTAATCTTTTAAGCATGCAAGCGGTATTACTTTAACTCCGTCTGGACGTGTGTAAGCCATACTACCTCCCGTCATAACAATCATCAAATCTGGTTCACGAAGCGGCATTTGCTTTTCTTTTTTATTGTGCTCTTGAACAAGTCGTTTTATTCCCAAAAGATGTTTCGCTCCTTCTTCTATTTCACGACTGCCAAGTTTGCACTCTATCAGAGCGTAGCGTCCATCGTCAAGATGAAGCACAAGGTCGGCTTCCAGTCCGTAACGGTCGCGGTAATATGACAGATGATTGCCAAATCCTGGAGTATAAGCTCGAAGGTCTCTTGCACACATCTGTTCAAAGATAAAGCCAAAGGTCTTGAGCTGCGTCATCAATGCTTCCGGAGAAAGTCCTAAAGCTGCAATTGCAATGGATGGGTCAACGAAAGCCCGTTTTATACCACTTCGAATTGCAGTCTTGCTTCGGACGGTAGGACACCAAGCTTCGATATTGTCAATAACGAACAATCTGTTGAGGGAGGTTACATAATCCTCAAACGCACTCATAGAAAGTGAAACATCCCCAGAGACAGTAACATCAGCTAACAGAGCCGTATTCTTTGCCAATGTTGATATGTTACGAGCATACGAACGTAATATGGCACGAGTAGTCCGCTCATCCCTCTGTACGCCATCCACCCTAGAGATATCGCCCCGACAGATAGCATCTACATAGTTGCGTGCTATCAGCAACTTCGCCTTGTCGCTCTTCATGTTAAGAAATGCAGGCCATCCACCACGACAAGCGGCATAAATCAAGTCTTCAATCTTCATGTTTGAAGTAATGCCGTCTATATCTAAGTCTTTATTATCGAACAATTCTTTAAGTGAAATCTTTCCGTTAGACTCTCCCGATTCCCATAGACTCATTGGCAACATCTTCATTCGTGATATCCTACCCGTACCAGAATGATGAATCTTACTTCTGCCAACAACAGTAGATCCGGTAAGAATGAATTGTCCTGGAACCTGACGCTTGTCCACCATTGTGCGCACAGCATCCCAAAGTACAGGAGCGTCCTGCCATTCATCTATAAGGCGAGGTGTTTCACCCAACAACAGCAAGGATGGTTTTGAAGCAGCGGTTGCAGCGTATTCTTCCTGCATCTCCGTATCCTGCATCTTTATGACGCTTTTACTCATTTGCTCTGCTGTTGTTGTCTTGCCGCACCACTTAGGTCCCTCTATAAGTACTGCCCCAAAAGCCTCAAGACGCTCTGCCAGTTGAATGTCCGCAATTCTATGTGAATAACTCATGTTATAGCCGTATTTTTATTATGTGTGCAAAGTTAGTGATATTCAGTTATATTTGCAAGCAAAAACTAATATTTGTGTATATTTAGTTCTATGAATTGTGCTGTTTTGCAACTAACTTTTGTGGTAATCTGCAACTAACTTTTGTGGCATTTCATTTGTAGTTTTCGCTGTATTTTATTTGTAGTTTTTGCGGTAATACGTTTGGTATTTACAAGTAAAAAATACTACCTTTGCACTCGTTGAGTGCCTGTTTGCTTATCGTTGCTTATCCCCATAATTGCAGTACATTTGTAGCACGCTCACGCAAACGGCTTGTTTATAAGTGGTGTGCATTTCGAGGAGGTTAAGTAAGACAAGATAAATACTTGATAAGATTTAATAAGAAAAGAGGTGTAAATCAATGATTTGCACCTCTTTTCCGTTTTAGAATGTGGCAGAGGATTCTCGGAATATCATCAACACTTTCAAGATGAAAGAGGACGTGGTCTCCCATCATCTCTGATTTGACGGCCTCAGATAAATGATAGAGCTGTTGCCCATAGACTCGTTGGAGATAAATATTGTTAAGTGTAGCATTCTTTGTGTATTAGAAACTTGACATAATGAAAAGTATTCATTACTTTTGCAAACAAAAGCAGATATAATGTATCACTAAATAACACATCAATTATGAAACAGCATTATTTACTTCCGAATAGGTGCGCAGCAATTGGTTGGTGCATCTTCATCCCAATGTTGATCTTGGGTATTTTGCAACTCTGTGGTACATCGTTCATTGACGATGACAGTGTCTCATTCCGTACGTTGAATATTGGTATAGAACTGTTTAGCGCTAACCATATCATAAGCTGGACAAGAACCGGTATGCTCAACGAAATCACCATTTGTCTGCTACTCGTCTCGTTGTACATGATTGCGTTTGCAAGCGAGAGACAGGAGGACGAGTACATTGAGCATTTGCGCCTGTCATCGCTTGTGTGGGCACTTCGTGTACAAACTATTCTGGTGATCATCTCCACCTGGTTTGTCTTTGGAATAACCTATTTGGTGCTGATGGAGGTATTCATGATATCAACATTGATCATTTTTATCGTGAGGTTCAGGTATTTGCTTTATAGGTCAAGGAGGCATAACAATGAAGAATAGTGTAAGGGTGGAGAGAGCAATTGTCAGGATGACTCAGGCAGACCTTGCCGCGAGGATAGGGGTCTCCCGCCAGACCATCGTGGCAATAGAAA
The DNA here is from genome assembly GCF_000218235.1 of Hallella multisaccharivorax DSM 17128. GTDB lineage: Bacteria > Bacteroidota > Bacteroidia > Bacteroidales > Bacteroidaceae > Prevotella > Prevotella multisaccharivorax. The sequence goes on from NZ_GL945017.1 coordinate 2,914,662, forward strand.
GTGACAAATACATTCCATCCACGGTATTGAGTCTTAAGATAGCACGGGTGTTTGGTAAACCTGTGGAAGACATCTTTATGTTGGAAGAAACGGATTAAGACAGGAATGCTGATCCGTGTGCTCTGCGTTTCCTTTGTCTCCTTCTTTACTGCTCTAAAATGCACATTTACGAGGGACTGTTTTTCTGCTAAAAACATTTTCTTTCCATTGGTTGCAACATTCTTCAGTGCAGGGTAGGGCCCTGTGCCCTACCTCAGATAATGATTTCATCGGTTGAGACATTGTTTGAGGTAGGGCACAGGGCCCTACCCTGCACTGATACCCGAGCCATCAATGGGGTGCCGTCCTGTCTTTCAGATACAGTCAGTCGGCTCTTCTCCTCATTTCCGGCACCTGTCCCCTTATACTTGCTACGCTTGGCATTGAAGTTATAGGTGACTTGCAGAGAGATGCTGCGTGTATAGTTTTATAGCAGTCCTTGATGGTTTCTGAATTTATTCCATTCAAGATCCAGCGCTCCTTGCCGGTCTTGAAATGAGTTCCCCATTTCACTACGTGAGACAATATGATTATAATTGCCTTTTCTTTAGAGCTAAGGTTGAAACAATAAAATAGGGGGGGCGGAAAGCTTTAGTCAATATCTATTTCATGCTGTTTAGCATGAAGTAGACCTCTTCTTTGGAGATGCTTTTAGGACACTTGGCGAGGATTTCATCAACGGCAGCATACTCCTCAAACTGTGAGAAAGCATGACGGATGGCGCGTACGTGTTCGGCTGGAATAATCTTGTCAGCACTTAACTTGCCCGTCTTGACACCTTGGGCGAGATGCCCCATGATTGTACTGGCTGCAAGTCCGCGCTCCTTAGCTATCTGATCTGGTTGCAATCCACTGTTGAACATGGTTATAGATACATTGGCCGACTCTCCTTTCTTCGTCGTGTGCTTCTGCGAATCTTTATTTTTTTGCGTCTTCTGCGTCTTTCGTAGACGATTTTCCTGTATTCTTTCAGGATCGGGCTCTTCGGCATATGGGTTCTCAACAGTGCTCTTGAACTTATAGCGTGGTCGTTTGTTGGCGGGGTCAATGGTATCCATAGCATCCAGTAAGGCTTCCTGTTTCTTGTGAAGATACGCGGCCACACTGAACGGGCTTTCTGCCATTACATCCAGCATTTTCTCTTTGGAGAGATATTGCAGCCAGAACTCTTTATAGCGTTCTTCAAGCTGTTCCATTCCTTGCTTGTTCTTTCCTTTTACCATCTTTGTCTTTTCGAGCAAGTCGGGAATTTGCTCCTTCAGTGCTGCCGCGAAATAGTCAGCTGAACTTTGTACGCGTCTTAGAAAAGTCTCTGTATGGAGGTTTTCAGTCATGGTTTTCCGGATGACACTGAGCCATTTGTAGGCCACGTCAATGACTTTCTTCTTGACAGTCTCCATCACTGTGCGATGATAGTCGCATAGTCGTGGGAAGGTCCTGAAATATTCTATCATGGTGCGGTTAAGCATCTGCTCGGCACTAAAGAGGAGATTGAAATTGAACATATCGAGGAGTTGCTCTTTGAAATAGTCCTCCTTGAGTGAAGGTAGTCGGCTGATGCTTTCCTCTGTCATTTGCTGTTGGTGTGAGATGTAGTTGGCCACGCGTGGATCGTTGAAGATGCTGCTGGCACCGATGCGTGAGGCGAGTACCATGCCTTCAAGGCTTTTGCAGCGGCTCAACGCCACATAGACTTGTCCAGAGGCAAACGAAAAGCCGGCATCGATGATGGCATGCTCGAACGTCAAACCCTGGCTCTTGTGAATGGTGATGGCCCATGCCAATCGCAGAGGATACTGCTTGAAGGTACCTGCTACTTGTGGCTCTATGGTCTTCTTCTCTGGATTGATGGCGTATTTGGTATTTTCCCATTCATCTTGCTCCACATTGATGGTTTCACTGTCGCCTGGACACTTCACGGAGATGGACTTCGCATCAATGGCTACAATATGGCCTATCTTGCCATTAAAATATTGATGTTTGACGGAAGGATCGTTTTTGATAAACATCACCTGCGCTCCCAACTTCAGCAGTAGGATTTCTTCAGCCGGATAGCTGGCGGCTGGAAACTCTCCCTTCACTTCGGCATGGAAGCTGTAGCGCTGCCCGGGGAGTTTCAAGAGTTCGCTCTCATTGTAGCTGTCAGCCATACGATTGTGCGTGGTGAGGCGGATATACCCGTCTTCCCGTTTGGGAATGAAGGTGGGATTGCAGCGTGAGTTGAGCTTATTTAAATCTTCCGATGTCGGCTTGCCATCGCGTACGTGGTTTAGGATATTGATAAATGTGGGGTCATGCTGCCGGTAGACGTGTGTGAGCTGGATAGTGACATAATTGATCTGCCTCAGTGCCTTGCTTCCGAAGAAATAGGGTGTGTCGTAATATTGGCTGAGGATGTGTTCCTCCTGTGGCGGCACCACGGGCGTGAGCTGTTGCAAATCACCTATCATCAAGAGCTGCACGCCACCAAAAGGCTGTGAAGCGTCACGGAAACGGCGCAGCACCGTATCGACAGCATCCAGCAGGTCGGCGCGTACCATACTGATCTCGTCAATCACTACCATGTCCAGTGAGGCGATGATACGGCGCTTTGCCTTGGAGAAGTCATAGCGGTCACGAATGGTTGCACCAGGAATATACGGAGTGAAGGGCAACTGGAAAAAAGAGTGGATGGTTACACCACCGGCGTTGATGGCCGCCACACCTGTTGGTGCCACGACAATCATGCGCTTCGAAGATTTTTCTTTGATAGTCTTCAGAAAGGTGGTCTTCCCTGTACCAGCCTTTCCAGTAAGGAAGATGCTGGTGCCGGTATGCTCTATAAACTCCCATGCTTCCCGTAGTTCTCTATTCGTCTCCATGTATGCCCGTATTTTCCTACAAAATTAAGGAAAACTTTGCATACATCATACTTATGGGAGTGTTTATTTTATGATGCGCTTTCTACTCTGTCAGATAAATGAATTGTAACTAACAAAAAACCACACTGGCAGAAAGCCAGTGTGATTTTTATAGTAAGTCTATGATAACGTGTTTCGACTTGCTTACTCTGCGACGAAGTTCTTCAAGTCATCTGCCTTGAAATTCATAATGTATGCGTGCGAGCCAATGCACTCTTCCTCAGCCATGCGGACAAAGACGTTGGCACTCTTCTCGAACTCCCCGGCGTCCTTTGTGGCGTCACGGAGGAGCAGAAGCGAGAGAATGATGTCGCCTGTCATATTGTAGAGACGGCGTGCCAGGAAGTCATGCTCCTCCTGATTCTCGTCAGCTTTGACTTTCTCCACAGCTTCAGTGTAGAGATCCACACACTTGACAATTCGGCCACGAAGCGGTTCGACAGCTTCGGAAACCTCATCGGTCAGCATCTCTTTCATGATATTCAGGTATGTACCGTTCGTGATGTAACGGACGGCTGCCACTACCTGCAGCTGTGTCGTACCCTCATAGATGGAGAAGATACGGGCGTCGCGGAGCAGGCGCTGCGCCTTGTATTCCATGATGAATCCGGAACCGCCGTGCACGCTCACGCAGTCGTAGGCAGCCTGGTTGGCGTACTCTGAAGTCATGCCCTTGCCCAGAGGAGTGAAAGCGTCGGCCAGACGGCTGTACTGTTTCATTTCCTTGCGCTCATCGGCAGTGAGCTTACGTTCGCGCGAGATATCTCCGAGCGTCTTGTAGATATCGACATAGCGCGATGTCTGGTAGAGGATGGCGCGGCTGGCATCAAGCTTGGCCTTTGTGCGTGAGAGCATGTCGTAGACAGCGGGGAAGTTGACGATAGCTTCTCCAAACTGTTTGCGCTCGCGGGCATAAGCCAAGGCCTGGTCGTATGCCTCTTGCTGGAGGCCTACGCTCTGGGCAGCGATGCCGAGACGGGCACCGTTCATCAGGCTCATCACATACTTGATGAGGCCGAGACGCCGCTCACCACAGAGCTCTGCCTTAGCGTTTTTATAGACAAGCTCGCACGTAGGGGAGCCATGGATGCCAAGCTTGTTCTCGATGTGGCGCACGTCCACGCCGCCGTCGCGTTTGTCGTAGATGAACATTGAGAGGCCACGCCCGTCGCGCGTTCCTTCTTCAGAGCGTGCAAGAACGAGGTGTATGTCTGAATCGCCATTGGTAATGAAACGCTTCACTCCATTCAGTCTCCAGGTGCCGTCGGCATCCTGTGTCGCCTTAAGCATAACATGCTGAAGGTCAGAACCTGCATCGGGCTCAGTGAGATCCATCGACATGGTCTCTCCGGCACAGATGCGGGGAATGTATTTTGCCTGCTGCTCAGGTGTACCGAACTCATAGAGCGTGTCGATGCAGCTTTGCAGTGACCAGATATTCTGGAAACCGCTATCAGCTGCCGACACCAGTTCTGACAGCATGGAGAAGACAGTCATAGGGAGATTCAGTCCGCCAAATTGGCGCGGCATAGTGACCCCCCATAAGCCGGCTTTACGGGTAGCGTCCAGGTTCTCATAGGTCTTGGAGGCATAGACCATGCGGTTGTTCTCGAGATGCGGGCCTTCGAGGTCCACACTCTCTGAGTTGGGCTCGATGATATTCTGTGCCACTTCGTCGGTGATATCAACGACGCGCTTGTAGTTCTCAATGGCATCCTCATAGGAAACGGGAGCATAGTCAAACTGATCCTTGTCGGTGAAATCGCGTTCCTTGAGCTCGACAATGCGCTTCATCAGAGGCGAGTCGAGATAATATTGTAATTTCTTTGCTTCAATCATAATAAAAGAAGTTCTGAACTTCTATTTTACTTAGAATTCTGTTTGTAATACTTGATGAGTTTCGGTACGACCTCTTCTACGGTGCCAGTAATGACATAGTCGGCGATCTGGTTGATGGGAGCATCCGGATCACTGTTGACAGAGATGATGATACCTGCATCCTGCATGCCGGCGATGTGCTGGATCTGTCCGCTGATACCACAGGCTATATAGACTTTCGGATGAACAGTGACACCTGTTTGTCCAACTTGGCGGTCGTGGTCAACCCATCCTGCATCCACTGCAGCACGGCTTGCGCCAACCTCACCGTGAAGTTCTTTGGCGAGCTGGAAAAGCATGCCAAAGCCCTCTTTAGATCCCATGCCATAGCCACCTGCCACAACAATGGGGGCGCTCTTAAGGTTGTTCTTGGCTGCCTCCACGTGACGGTCAATAACCTGAACGGCGTAAGACAGAGGATTAATATACTTCTTAGGATTCGGGTAGACGACCTCTCCTTTGGCTTTGCCTTCATAAAGCGCTTTCTGCATGACGCCGGAGCGCACGGTAGCCATCTGCGGACGATGGTCGGGGTTGACGATCGTTGCCACAATGTTGCCGCCGAAGGCAGGACGGATCTGATAGAGCAGGTTCTCGTAGTGCTTGCCGGTCTTCTTGTCGTCGTAGTCGCCGATCTCGAGCTGTGTGCAGTCGGCAGTGAGCCCTGAGGTCAGTGAGGACGACACACGGGGGCCGAGGTCGCGTCCGATGACTGTGGCGCCCATGAGAGCGATCTGCGGCTTCTCTTCCTTGAAGAGATTGACAATAAGATCTGTATGGGGTGCAGACGTGTAAGGGGAAAGGCCCTCACCGTCGAAAACAAAGAGTTTATCGACACCATAAGGCAGGATCTGGTCTTCCACCTTGCCTTTAATACCGGTGCCTGCCACAACGGCCTCAAGTTCCACACCGAGGGTATCGGCGAGCTTACGGCCCTTGGTGAGCAGTTCCTGTGACACTTCCTGAACGGTGGTGCCCTCTATTTCGCAATATACAAATACGTTGTTCATTTTTATATAAAGAACTTCTGAACTTCTAAATTATCCTATAATATTCTCTTCCAACAATTCTTTCACGAGGCTCTCTACATCGTTGTCAGAAGCAGTAAGCTGTTTGCTCTCCTTTGCTTGGAAGACAATGTTCTTCACTGCCTTCACCTTTGTGGGCGATCCTGCCAGACCGCACTGTTCGCAGTCGGCACCACAGTCGGCAATACTCCACTGGCCCAGTGTGAGATAGGGACGTGTCTCATAGAGTGCCGTCCAAGGCTCGTCACCTTTGCGCTCCATGGGGCAGGTAGCATATTTGTATTTCATCACGCGCTTGGCATTGCAGGGGCGTGCGGGAGCTGCCGTGCCGTTCACGGTTACCATCACCGGCAGCGGAGCCACAACGGTCTCCACGCCGCCATCAATATGACGCATGATTGTAGCCTTGCCGTCCTTGATTTCTTTAATCTCTTCTGCATAGGTCACCTGATTGAGACCGAGCTTCTGGGCTACCTGAGGTCCGACCTGTGCCGTATCACCGTCGATAGCCTGACGGCCACCGATGACGAGGTCGACATGGAAGATGTCCTTGTTGATCTTCTCGATAGCCTTGGAAAGGAAGTAAGCCGTGGCGAGGGTATCGGCTCCCGCGCTTTTGCGGTCAGTAAGCAGCCAACCCTCATCAGCGCCACGGTAGAGACTTTGACGCAGGATCTCGCCGGCACGGGGAGGACCCATCGTGACAACACCTACGTGTACGTTCTCCGGATCCTGATCTTTCAGGCGTAGTGCCTGCTCCAACGCGTTGAGGTCTTCAGGGTTGAAGATGGCAGGCAGCGCCGCACGGTTCACCGTGCCCTCTGCTGTCATGGCATCCTTACCGACATTGCGCGTGTCGGGTACTTGCTTGGCAAGTACTACAATGTTCAATTTCATGTAATCTTTATAATATAATTGTGTTATACTCTATGAGTTACGCCTTAAAAGACGAGGCAAAATTACTATATTTTTACTTCCCTACCAAAGAAAAGGCATGAAAACAGTCCCTTTTTGCACAAATAATGGTGTATTGTGCATAAACTGGTTGAAGAACAAGTCTATGGGTCTTCAATCTGTGTCCTGGGCCAATTGACAAGAAAAAGTTTCTCCTTTGCTCTTGTAAACGCAGTGTAGAGCCAGTGGATATAATCGGGTGTCAGCATGTCGTTGGTCATGAATCCCTGGTCGAGGTAGACATGGCGCCACTGTCCGCCCTGGGCTTTATGACAGGTGACCGCATAGGCGAACTTCACCTGCAAAGCATTAAAGTACTTGTTCTTCCTGAGTGCTTTCATGCGGTCGAGCTTGCTGGAGATATCTTGATAATCCTCCATCACGGCATTGAACAGCTGCTCATTTTGGCCTCTGGACAATGAAGGAGCTTCGCTGGTGAGTGTATCCAATATAAGTTTGGTATCGAGTTCGTAATTATCAAAGTCGGGGAACAGAAGCGTGGCATCCGCAAAATGAAAACCATATAGATCCATGAAATGGCTTACGCGTCGTACCATACAACGATCGCCATTGGCAATAAAGATTTCTTTGGAAGCATTCGCCTCACGGTTCTCATTACTAATGTATTTGTTTTTCACTACCATCAACATGTCACCTTGGCAAAGTGCCTCTTCTCGGTCAAGAATAGTGTTGCGGATGCCTTGATTGTAGATATTGGCCCTTTTATTTGAGTGCGTGATGACAATGGTTTCGTCAGTTCCTACTTGGCTATAGCTCGAAGCAAGACTTTCAATGAGCTCATTGCCTGTCAGAAGGACAATATCTGCAAATCCGGTAAAACGTATCTTGGGTAATTGTGTCAGTTCGTTGTGAGTGATCATTTTGCGGATAATGGTCGCATTAAAAAGGATTCCGGAGTGCTGGCCTTGTCGGAGTACTGTGTCGAGGTCGCATTGATAGACATGAAGGCCATAACTTTCCAACTCTTGGGCCGACAGTGCCGCAGCCTCCTCTTCGCCCACGGGCGGCAGCTGAGCTTTATCACCTATGAGCATAAGTCTGCAGTTGTTTCCGTTATAGACGAAGCGCAACAAATCATAGAGTACACTGCCGGAGCCAAATCCAGACTCGCCAGCAGTGCCATTGCCGATCATCGATGCCTCATCGACGACAAATAGTGTGTTTTTATGAACGTTGAAGTTGAGTTCAAAACTTCCATTGATACCCGTAAAACTCCTTTCGCGATAGATGGTCCGATGGATAGTTGAGGCGGATATCCCGCTATCAAGGGAGAATACTTTAGCGGCACGGCCTGTTGGTGCCATGAGTACAAGTTTTTGCCCAAGGGAATGCAACGTATAGACCATAGCTGAGGCAAGAGATGTCTTCCCCGTGCCGGCAGACCCTCTCATCACCATTACCACATTATGGGTACGATCCGCAAGGAAACGGGCGAAGATGTTGAGAGCATTCTGTTGGTCGATAGTCGGAGTGAAGCCGAAGTTGCCAATGATGCGGTCAACAAATTCGTGTGTTTTCATCTAAATAATGAGAAGTTGACGCTCCCATAGCTCCGGTGCTCAATGAAGTGTGGTTCCTCAGAGAAGTTGTAGTTTTTGCCATGCTCAAGCACTAAAACGCCTTCCGGTTTCAATAACTGATATTGGAAGATGAGACTGGGGATAGTATCAAGAGCATCCAATGCATAGGGTGGATCTGCAAAAACAAAGTTGAACTGCTCGTGACATTTCTTCAGGAAACGGAAGGCGTCCCCTCGGATGAGTATATGATCGGTGGTGCCTATCTTTTTCATGCACTGTGTGATGAATGCGGCATGTTCTCTGTTTCCTTCTACGCTCACCACGGGTCTACAACCGCGTGAAAGCATCTCGAGCGAGATACTTCCAGTTCCTGCGAACAGATCGAGGGCTGCGATGCCATCGAAATCGAGATAGCCGTTAAGGACATTAAAGATGCTTTCTTTGGCAAAGTCTGTGGTAGGACGCGCCTTAAATGTCCGGGGGATGGAGAAATGCCGTCCCTTATATTGTCCGGTAATGATTCTCATGCAAGTAGTGCGGTTATCATGTCAAACGTAATTCCCTTCTCTTGTGTCAGTGGCGCATTGTTGAAACTTGCTGAGGTGCCGATTACTGCTACCATCTGGACATAAATGCGAAGAGCCTTGAGCAAGTTCTCTTTATCGGGAATGGCTCCGACCAGAAAGAGTTCATCATGCAGTTGGTCAAGGGCTAATTGCTTCCAAACGAAGAGTATAAAATAGGTCATGTCCTTTAGAGAGCGCGCATTGAAACGGTTGAAAAATATGAAGTGGTTACGTTCGAAGCTGAATATCTCCAGTGCCTCATCATGAAAATACGCATACAGTTTCCGGCGGTTTCCCAGAAAGCTTCTGCGATGGAGGTAGTCCCACACCGGTTGCATGAGGTGGAGGTATCTCACGTTTTCGTAATGGTCTTCAATGACAAGTTTTAAATCACGGTTGACAGCAAACAAGGCTACAGCATTCAAGTCGGGCAATACATTGCTAAGGACGATGCTCCCCTCTGTTGAGGGGAATGAATGCATGTAGAGTGTCTCGTTGTCACTCTCTTTATATTCATCCAAAGGGATGAGCAGGGTAGGACTGTCAATAAGGACTTTAGCATTTGTCACGGGTTCTTTGAGTAATTCTACAGTCTTGAAGGCATCTCGGAGATTGGCAGCTACAGAAATGCCACTCTTTGAGATGTACTTGAAAAATGAGCCCTTAGTACGGTCATTACTGTCCGGAATCGCAATGGCAAGCGACTCAGAAGAGACTCTGATAGTTATCCGGCGATTGATATATTGTTCGTTATTCATCTCTTGGAATCATTCATTCAGACGTCACCAATTCCCTACATTATCGTTGGGTACATTGATGTCTCCGATTTTAAGCCCTGGAAATCTCCCGTTAACATTGGCCTCTTCTGTGAGGTCTGCAATACTGGTCTTATCAAGTCCCTGCAAGTATTGACTGTAAGTGGCACCGCACTCCATGACGGGGATTTTTCCGCCGCCCTTCCCAGGCAGTGTGGTAGCTGTCAACGTGAAACACATACCTCCACTGTAAGGGATGTAAGCTGCTGAATCGCTAAGAAGACCGCTCTCGACAAGATCTCTAAATGTTGTCGCATATACGCCGTGAAGTGTTCGGTACTTTTCCTCAGCTGAGCGAATGCTCATCAACCGCACTTTCACAGCCTTCTCTCTTTTTGATCTTTGATTGTCGAAACGGATAGGCGAGCCGATGCTCAGGATACAGAGTAATGCCAACATTAAGACGCATCCGCAGAGGATATACGTATGGTTTAATTTGGATTTCATCTCAACATGTTTTTCTTGGTGCAAAGTTACGAAAAAAATTACAAAAGCGGACTTAAAAGCCTTACAATACTTGCCCAAAGCCTTTTTATAAACGGGAAATGCGCGCTGCCGAAAACGTCGGAGAAAAGACGACTTTCTGACTGGTCATCAAGAAACATCTTTTTTACGCGCAAAGCGAGCCCCTCGTCGTAAAGGAAGACATTTGCCTCGAAATCGTGCTCAAAGCTGCGGAAATCGACGTTTGTGCTTCCGCATGAGCAGATACTGTCATCGCTAACCAAGACTTTGGAATGATTGAATCCTGCCTCGTAAAGATAGACTTTCACTCCAGCCTCCATTACCTCCAACACATAATTCACACTTGCCCATTCCACAATTTTCGAATCACCGTGCATGGGGATAACTAGTCTTACGTCGACACCGGCCAAAGCGGCTGTTCGCATGGCGAAGAACACGGGCTCGGTAGGAAGAAAATAAGGTGTCTCCATATAGACATATCGCTTGGCCTCAAGGAGGATACGGACATAGCCCTGCATAATGTCTGGCCACTTGGTTACGGGACTGCTGGTTACGACCTGTGCGATACTGTTGTTGCTGATGGTCGGATAAATAGGAGGATAATAGTCCCTGCTTGTAATGAGAGTGCGGTCCACGAAATACCAGTCAATGAGAAATGCCCGCTGGAGACCGTAGACAGCTCCACCCGTAATGCGCATCATCGTGTCACGCCAGGCCTGGGTACCGGTGCCTTTCACATAACGAGTCGCGATATTCATACCACCAATGAATCCGATCCGCCCGTCAATAACGATGATCTTGCGATGATTGCGATAGTTAGCTTTCGATGTAAAAGCGGGAAACTTTACCGGCATGAATGGGTGTACGTCAATTCCTGCATTACGCATGCGCTCAAAGAAGGAGTTCTTCACCTTCCAGCAGCCCACATCGTCATAAATCACCCTCACTTCAACACCGTGTTCGGCTCTTTCAATGAGCGCGTCAGCAATAAGCCTTCCGAGCTCATCATTGTTGAAAATGAATATATCAATGTGGATATGTGATTGGGCATGGCGGATTTCATGTAACAGTTCAGGGAAAAACTGATAGCCGGAAGTGTAAAGCTCCACTTCATTATCTTTGAAGGGGAGCGCCATGCTTTGGTTTTTGAACAGCATCATCAGCGGGCGATGTGATTCTGGAAGTCGAAGTCCTTCCTGTTCGATATATTCAAGCATCGATCGCTTCGTCAGTTGGCTAAGAGATCGCTCAGAAATAAGTCGTTCCTTGCGCGTGTTTTGTCCGAAAAAAAAATAGAGAATAATTCCAGCCACAGGCAATGCCCACAGCACAAGAATCCATGCCATAGTCTTGGCAGGCTGGCGGTTGTCCATGACAACTTTCAGCATGACCACAATGTCGATGACGACATAAATGCCATATATGAGCCAATAGAAATATCTCAATCTTTCGTAGACCTTTATGTAGGTTATCTATTATTTTACCCCAATGAGCTTATGGGTCTGAAGGCTGAGCCGCCATTGTGGATGCCGCATGATATAGTCCACGCATTGTCGCATGATACGAACGTTCACTTTCTTCTCACCACTGTCAAGTGGCTGGAGATAATAGAGACCGGCATTGATTTCATATCTCTGGGGATCAGTGCTGCCATCGAAGAGCACCTTTAGCTCATTGCAATGCTTAATGGTGACGTTTCCCTTGGGCGATACTGTCAGCCAATCGAGATTCTTTGGTGGCTCATGAGTACCATTGCTTTCCATGGCGACAAAGGAGAAACCTGCTGCGTGGATGTAATCGATGAGTGCTTCGTCCGCTTGCAGGGTGGGCTCTCCTCCTGTGAGCACCACCATCGGCATCCCTTCCGTGCAAAGGTATGACAGCTCTTTCATCCTGCTGAGAATCTTGCTGGCCGTCAGTTCTTCATAGTTTGTGAAGTCTGTATCACAGAATGGGCAACGGAGATTACAACCGCTGAATCTGACAAACACTGCGGCCCTGCCGGTGTTGCGGCCTTCGCCTTGCAGCGAATAGAAAATGTCGTTGACGCGATAGGTCTTGCTCATCTCTCGTAAATAGCCACGTTGCTTGCTGTCTCTGCTACCCTTGCTTTATAGCAGTGTGGAATCTCGTCTACGATCCATTTGGCGATATTCTCTGCCGTTGGATTGAAGTCGAGCTTTTGATTTAAGTCCTGATGGTCGAGGCGTCCGTGGATTTTATTCTTGATGAGTGTAAAGTCCACCACCATACCGTTGTTGTCAAGCTCCTCAGACTTGCAATAAACCGTTACTTGCCAATTGTGGCCGTGGATGTTCTCGCATTTGCTTCCGTGGTCAAGGATGAGGTGATGGCAAGCTGATATTTCAAATGATTTCTCGATATAATACATAACGATCTGAATGATATAGTTATTATGGTGTATCTTATTTCTTCGCTTTGTTTTTCTGTATATAAGCAAGCTCGTTGAGGGCGAAGTCGCTGTTCTCCGGATCGTCAAGCAATTTCTTGAGTATGGTTTCGGCCTCACCGTAGCGTCCGATGCTGACAAGGAGATATGCCTTTCTCCTATTGGCGAAGGCGACAAACCGCTCTATCTGTTGCCTTGATGGACCCTGACGGTGCCCTTCCTCCTCTCCGTTGTCCATATCCATGCTTTTCAGCATCATGTCAAGATTGGTGAGGAGCGTATTGATCGTGTCTAACGCACGAAAATCCTTACCATTGACCAGACAATTGATGTAAGCCTCCAAGTAAGACTGATGTGTTGAAGGCAATGTCATCTGCAGATAGTAACATGCCTTTTCATATTGGCGCAGATTCATGTAGCAGCAGCCAATGAGATAGGCTATCTCATCGATGATGCTTTTAGAGGTGCTCTCAATTCGCGGAAAGCCCGTCGTCATTTCTCGGTATGCATCCGTCAGGTACCGTAATGCCTCATAGAAACGTTTATGTAGAAAGAGATGGTGACCATTGTAGAAGTTTTCTGCCATGTGGCTGTCCTGCATCTTGGCAAGTGTTTTCTCCTCATCGGTCATGCTATCCTGTTCTCCATTCCTGATTTTGCTCATTGCTTCTTTCCACACATATCTGAAATGAGCAATGCGTTCAGCAGAGGGGGTAAGGTCATAACCGAGTAATATGCTGCTCATCAACTTTTGTCGTTGAGCAGCGCTTTCGTCTATATTCTCTGTCAATGATAATGGAGAAAGTGACAGAGTGACCCGATAATAGAGGGTGTCTGGTGTTTGCTCTTCAGCCTCAAAGTCTATGAGCAGATGCCGTGCTTTCAACAGGTCGCGCGGATCGTAGAAGTCGAGTTTGGCAACAGCAGACTTATTCTCAAAGGCGTTTTCTTTTATGAGGACTTCCTGAACCTTTAGGTTAAGAATCCTGTCCGGATCAGAAACTGCCATGGTCATGTTTCCTTTTGTCACCGTCATGTTGGTGGGGATAATGTCGGAGAGTCCCATCGCTACGCTGAGTAGGTCACGCATACTGTAGGGTATTGCCTTCGTCTCATGCCAATCCGGACCTTCTTCCTGATGTGTCATCTCTCGCTCACGGATGATTTCCAGCTCGCGGCTATAGTTGGCCTGTAGTTTTTCAGCATCCATGCCTTTGCTCCGGCCTAATTCGCTGATTTTCTTCGAAAAAGTATTTTGCCATCTGAACGCATCATTCATGACGCGTTCTATCGTATGGGTCATATCTTCATAGCTGATGGGGAGCACGCTGATGAGATGGATATCCACTTTCCCCTCCTTCTCGTCGATAGTGTAGACGATACGGCAGGCGTCGGTGTTGAGGTTGCAGAGGTTACACACGAGGCGGATGTCGTCCAGCCTGTCCATATCGGTCTTATAAAAATAGAGATAGGTGAGCCGTACATAAGGACTGTTTTTCTCCAAAGTGATATTGAAGTGTCCGCCTTGATAGGCATAGTGCGTTATAAGTTTGTCATTGTCTTTCTGCCATTCGGGACTGACATTTATCCGCCGCAGGGCTTGGCTCAAGATTCTTTGGGGTGTTGTTGTGGCATGTATCTGCCACAGCGGCCACTTGAGGCGAGGCCGCAGTATCCACCATGCTGCCAACGCTATGGTGAGTAAGCATAGCAGGACGGAAGAAATATGTTCAAGGTTTTGCATGGCATGCCATCGTATTTTTCCACAAAGATAGTAAGAATAATTGAGAAAATAGCATTATCGGTAAAAATAATGTTTCTTCTTTTGGATTACCTACAGGATGATATTGTTTCCTAACTGCCTCGCCAGAGCATTGCGTATCTGCTGCATGTCCTTGTATTCGGTCATCAGCTGTTTGAGTCTTTCTTTATTGGTGCCCACCTTCGCCATCTCAGTCTGGATTTCCTTGAGGTGTAGTTCTACATATCCTTTGCGGAAGTCGAGCAGCAAATGTTCGGTCTGTGTTTTAAGGGCATCGACTGCATTGGTTTCTCGTTGCAGCAGGGCTTCCTTGTTCTGAGGGCCTCCCTCCCGTTGCTTCGTGACGTGGTAGCTATCTGCCGACAGCTCTGTAGCTGCACGGCACACCTCAATGTCGTCGTGGTGCAGGAAGTAAGGTTCGGCTTTCCATTGCGGGTTTAAGCTGTGCTGTGAAGCCTCCTGCAGCATGCGGTCGAATAGTGTGTTACCCAGTGAGAGCCGGTCTGCGGCAAGACTGTAAGCTACTACTTGTGCCACCGTGAGATCATGGTGTTGTCCCTGATCATCCTCCACATTATTATATATAACACATTCTCCATGCTTGACTATAAGACGCATGAGGAGGGAAGAGGGAGTGGAAACTCCGTCAGAAGACTCGCTTCGGATTTCCCCAATGGGGGAGGGGAAAGGGCTGACGGACCCGTCTTCAGCGTCGCTGGAAGCATTGGTGCCGCTTCGATCATTAGTGAGGGTTGATGAAAAGCTATTAGCGCGACTTCTTATAAATGCGTTCATGCGATTGATGAGCGTAGCCTCGGAAATACCGATACGCTGCGAACAGTCGTGGAGATAGGTGTCGCGCAGGATGGGATCTTGGATTACAGAGATACTCCCTACAATGGAATTGATGGCGTCGGCCCGTTTCTTTGGGTCAGCCTCATCTTTGAGCAGCAGGTGAGTCTTGAACTGGATAAAGTCCTCCTGATGCGCCTCTATATAGTTGCGGAAGTCTTCGGCAGTGTGGTTTCTGGCAAACTCGTCAGGGTCTTGTCCGTTGGGGAGAAGCAGCACTCTGAGACTCATGCCTTCGGAGAGCAACATGTCAGTGCCCCGGAGGGCGGCGTGAATGCCTGCTGCATCGCCATCGTAGATGAGAGTGATGTTTGAGGTGAAGCGGTGTAGCATGTGTATCTGATGCAGGCTCAAGGCCGTACCCGAATTGGCCACGACATTCTCTATTCCGCATTGGTGCATGGAGATGACGTCTGCCTGCCCTTCTACCATATACACGCGATTCTCTTTGGCAATGGCGCGCTTTGCCTGCCAAATGCCATAGAGCTCGTGGTCCTTATGAAAAACCTCAGAGTCGGGTGAGTTAACGTATTTCTGGTTGACGCCTTTTGTGCGTTTGTCAAGCACGCGCGCCGTGAACCCTACCACCTTGCCGCTGACTCCTGTCCAGGGAAAGACGACACGGCCGGCGTAACGGTCGATCAGCTCGCCGAGCTCTGTCTGATAGCATAGTCCTGTAGCAACGAGAAACTCCGCCTTGTAACCCTTCTGCTTGGCGGCAGAGGCAAGCAGAAAGCGATCGGGGAGATCGTAACCGAGGTTGAATTTCCGGATGATGTCGTCGCGGAAGCCGCGTGACCGGAAATACTGCATGCCGATAGCCTGGCCGTCGGGATGGTCGTGGAGCAGGTCCTCGAAATACTTCTCGGCCCATTCGTTGACTATGAACATCGACTCACGCTTCGATTGCTCTTCCTTTTCCTCGTCAGTCAGTTCGTGTTCACGAATCTCAATGTGATATTTCTTTGCCAACCAGCGCAGTGCCTCCGGATAGGTGAGCTGTTCGTGCTCCATGATGAAGGACACGGCATTGCCGCCTTTGCCGCAGCCGAAGCAATGGCAAGTGCCACGCGCAGGTGATACATAGAACGATGGCGTCTTCTCATTGTGAAAAGGGCAGAGACCTTTGTAGTTGGCTCCTGACTTTTTCAGCGTGACGAACTCAGACACCACATCCACGATGTTGGCTGCTTCCTTGATTTTTTCTGCCGTTTGCCTGTCTATCATAGCTTTCCCTTATTGCCAGCTTATTGATTGGCTGTTGATGTTGCAAAGATACGATTTTTTCTCATTTTTAGCAAATGGCCGATATGTATTTTTGATGAATCCTCAGCCGTCCCTCTAAAGTGGTATCATCGTACTGGTGAGCCAATCAAAGGTTTCTGAATCGGTGAGGCGTCCACGGAGTGAGCGCACGCGCGGCATATCCTCGAACCAGCGGTTGTCGGTCGTGAACCAATGAAAGGCAGTTACCTCGCGTACTTGTTTGAGGCGGTTGTCGATTTGTTTGGCGAACTTGGGATTGACGGATGAGAGGAAGTGCTTGCCGTCGGACGTCTCAATGGCAAGCACCAGATATTGCTTGATGACGTTTTCCGATCCCGTATAGGCCTTTCTTGTGCCCTGCATTCTCGTTGTCACCTGAATGTGCCATCCGTCACGGTTCAGTCTTGCCATTATGCCACGAAACACCACGCCGTGAGGCGATGTGTCCTTGACACCGCTGACGGCAATGCTCAAGTGGATCATTTCGTGCAGCAGAACATTGCGGAACTGGTATTCTGTCTGGTCGTAGTAATTACTGATAGAAAGTGTGAAAGCGTCGGCGGATTTTCCTTTTCCAAAGAACCGACGACCCCACACAAGGCCGTGCTGGCAGGCTAAGGAGCCGAGTTGCGACTTTGAGCGTCCAATGAAAAAGCGCGGTTCTGGGAGCCCGTTCTCGAAATAGCGGGTGTTGAAGGTCTGAAAGTTATCTTTCAGCCAGAGCATATCTATTAGCATTCTTAATTATCCTAACGAGTACGATAGTGTGTTCATACCAGCAAAATTAGCAACAATTTTTCAGAACGCATATATTTCTGTTGATTCTTTATACAGATTATCTTTAACTTGGATTACTTTTTCGTAAGCCATCAGCTCTTTTCGCATTAACGGGTCTGTTCATTTTAACAAAGTGCGAGTGTCTAAAAGGATGGTGGTATTATAGTCATGAATTGCTCAGGCAGCCATGAAAATGCGGCGTAATGGCCACTGTGCAGGGAAACTCCATCCTGCCCAATGGCCATTACGCCGCATTTTTATTTGGCCGATTTCCTATTTGATGCTAAAATCCACGAGCACAGCTTTATGGTCGGTAGGCCATACGCCAGCGGGTAAGAGGAATTCGTCATTGCTTTCCTCCATTACCCTCTTGCTGCGCACAATGCTCCCCCGGGGGCCTACAACCACGGCCTTTACAGGACGAAGGCGCTTGTTGGCACGATAATAAATATAGTCTATGCGGTCACGCTCGTCAGCTTTCGGGGCCCACGAAAGGCGAGACACCGGCATCAAATTGTTATCGGCCGGGAAAGTAAACCCTGGACAGGACTTTACATTGGGGTGAACCATTCGGTAAGCATCTTTAAAGCCATTCCGGTAGAGCATGGATGAACAGTCCCATTTCACAACGGCACCGTGATGGTCCCAGAATTCCTTTACCGCCGGCTTCCAGTCCAGATGTGACGGTTCATTAAAATCTCCCGACAGAAAGACAAACCTTCCGGCAGCAATATCTTTCCCCGAGGCATCCAGAAAGGCACGTATGCCTTCGTCACGTGTCGAAAGGCGGTTGGCCTGGCTAATCAGCTTGCTGTCCGTTACGGGAGCGTCAAGAGGTTTCCAGGTTACACCGTCATATCCACGCGGAAGATAACATGCATAATTTGTATAATCGAGATGGGCAGCATAAACGGCAACGTCCTGGCCCAAAACAGAGGTTATGCATCTGAGAATGGAACCGCCGGAGGAAAACACTTCTGTCTGCTCCGAGATGGGGCCTTTGGACAAGACGGCAACATCAAGGTTGGTTGAGTCGTTGCCATGATAAGTCACACCTTTGGTTTCAAGTGCCTTGACCAACTTCGGAGTAAAGCGGACCCCGTTGTAATTCCTCACCTCGCAGAGCACGACGATGTCGGCATTGGAACGGACTATTTCGTCGACTATGCCCTTAAAGCCGCCCTTCACCATTGTACCTTCCTGCCATATGTTCATTTCAAAAAACCTCAAGGTAACGGCCTGTGCCGCCATCCTGAAAAAACAGGCCAGTATCAGAATAATCATTGTTCTCATGCCACTTACTTTAAAATCCACATTACTGCATTAACGTCGTCATCGCCATTATATTGTCTTTGGATGGCTTCTTCGACATTCTTCTTGTTATGGTCAAATTCTGATGTAGGATAAAGCCATCTGAGCGGTATTTTCGTGGGCTGGTCAGAGTTCATATTGGTTTCCGGGTTTATGGGGAAATCAGGATAACCGGTACGGCGGTAGTCATAATAAGGAATGTACGCTAACTGCATGAACTCGGAAACATACTTCTGTTCCATAACCTTCCTGAGGTCAGATTGGAAATCGCCCGTTAACTGTATTGCTTCACGATTAAGAAAGTTGGTGATTACCTCGTCGGTTATTTTCATACCGTGGTTGTATGCCGCGTCGTCCGGTGTATGGTCTGCCGTAAATCGCATGGCGGCTTCAATGCCTCGCTTGTAATATGTCACAGGGTCAGGTATCCAGCCTCTCAATGCCGCTTCGGCGAGAATGAAGTTCTGTTCGGCGTAACCAACGACGATGTATGGTTCGCCCGGGGTATAATACATGTAGCGGTCGTTAAGTGAACAGTGCTCCCCCTTGCTAAGAACGTCTTTCAAATAGTCGAGAGGCTCTGAAGGGTCTATGCCCGGATAGGCTTCCCATTCGTTTTCTTTCAACCCCTCCTTGAGTTTTGCCGCCGACGGGGCCGCATAGTAGAAGAGGCGGTAATCCTTATTCTTTTGCAGAATGTCTATCAGTGTAGTGGACACGATAGGATACAGCGTAAACTTGTTCTGGGCATGATTGAACGGATACATCTGTCCTTCTTTGGACGAGAACACCAGCTGAAGATTGTCATCATTCGATTCCATCAGGTCGCCCCTTGCGACAACCTGGGCGAACTTCTGCCTGACGTTAAGGTCACTGTCGTCAACTTTCCCTGACAGGTTTATCAGCACTCTGAGCTCCAGTGCGGTGATAATCTTGGCCCATTTGGCATGTTTGCCGCCAAGGACAGGGTCACCGGTGAAGTCAGTTGCTCCTGACATTAGCTCATAAGCCCTGTCAAGATCCTTGAGGAGATAGATGAAAACGTCTTTCTGCGTGTCATATTTTGGCGTGAATTGTCCGTTGGCCCCCTGAAGGATGTCCTTGTATGGAATGTCACCCACGTTAAGGGTATAGTTAAACAGCAGGAAAGCCTTGAGAAAGAGGCCAAGGCCACGGTAGGCCGCAGAATCCTGCGGATTGGACAAATCTCCCATAAGCCGGTAGTCTTTCAGGCGTGTATATCCATCAAAGTTCTCACGGCCGAAACCGTTGTACTGTGCATCCTCAAACCCTTCAGCCCATCCAAGATACTTGCTATAGAACTGGTTTTGTACAAACGACTTTGCCGTTGGCTGCTTGACAATGCCCATGATGGCTCCGGTGGCGAGCAGGGTGGACGTTGCTTTTGTTGCCGCGTCCGGGTCGGTGTTCAGGTCATCAAAGTTGCCTGTACAAGACGTGAATGGGAAAAGGAGTATGGCAATAAGCATACCGGAAATATAATTTGCGTATTTCATAATTTCAATCATCATTGAATTAGAATGTAAGTTTCAAATTGAATCCTAAATAGCGAATGGATGGAGAATTCAGGTTCTCCGAAGCCTTGTCAGGATCAGAGAAGCGGAATTCCTTTGTCCATATGAGCAAGTTCTGTCCGATGAAGCCTATGCTGGCACGCTCGGCACGAAGCTTCCTGCAGAACGACTGTGGCACATCATAGCTGATGGCCAACTCGCGAAGCTTGAAAAACGTCTGGTCGAGCAGATTCTGCGTACGGACGCTGCCTATGTACGGATTCATCTTCAGCATGTACGACTCATAGGAAACCACCTTGTCGTTAGGAGCAAACACGCGGTCGTCACGCACGATGTTGCCGTCGCTGTCCCAGTCGGCACTTCCCGATACCACCTTGACCCCTTTTCCCACGAAGGTTTTATTGCCGTTTACCACCTCTTCATATCTGTATTGGTTATCGCTGTCGGGATGCACGCCCGAGTTCCACATTGCCTGGTCAATAACCGAATGCGCAATGCCTCCTGTCCTTCCGTCAACCGATAGGCTTAACGTAAAATTCTTCCACGATACCGTTGTGTTGAGCCCCCATATCCAGTCGGGCTCAGAATAGCCCTGGACGGTGGCGTATGGATTGTACAAAGGCATGCCGTCGCTGCCGTGAACAATGTTACCGTCAGGGTCGCGCTGGTAGTCATAGGCCGATACCCAGTCCCAGCGCTTGCCTTTTTTCACCCAAGGATGCTGCGTGCTGTAAACAGGGTCTACCTTTCCGTAGTAAAAGCGGTCACGTGACCAGTTGAACGTTGCCGACCATACGAGGTCCTGATTCTTGACAATATCGCCGGAGAGAACAACCTCCCAGCCCTTGCGGACCTGCTCTTCCTCCATGTTGATAAGGGTGCTGGTATATCCGCTCGTGGGCGTAAGCCCTGCCGAACGGGTATTATTGTAGTTGAGTTTATGATAGTAAGTTAGGTCGAAGCGCAGGCGCCCGTCAAGGAACTGTGCGGCTGTGCCAAGCTCGTATGTGCGCGATGCCGACGGGGACAGGACGGCGTTGTGAATGGTTGACGGCGAATATACGGCCGTCATGTTGTCCCATACGTTTGTGGCCAGGGAGTAGGCATTGTTTATGGAGTAAATACCCATGTCGTGTTTCGTCTGCGTCCATGCCCCTCTTATCTTCCAGAAAGAAACCTCCTTTGGCAGCGGGACAAACTGTGACAGCACCACACTTCCAGCAACGGATGGATAGAAATATGAACGCGTGGCAGGCGGGAGCGTTGACGACCAGTCGTTTCGTCCGGTAAATTCAATGAACACTGTGCTCTTCCAGGAAGCGGCAATCTTGCCATAGAGGGAGTTGACCTGCTTGTGGCTTTCCGACTTACCCGTCGTGGGAGGGTCAACTGAAGCGTTGAGGGAGTAATATCCCGGCACAAGAAGCCCCCCTGACGTTTCAGAATGAATACCGTCATCTTCAAAGTAGTAGATGGTGCCACCGAAAAAACCATCAAACTGAAAGTCCTTATATTTATAGTTGCCCAGCAACATGGCATCGGTATTTGAACTGAGCCCGGTGTATCTGGCGTAGTGGTAATATCCTTTTTTGTTCCCCCAGCCGCTGACGGAACCCACAGGTGTTTGATACTCATCCTTCTCTGTGTAAGTGTCTATGCCGCTGCGCAGCATGAGCTTCAGCCACGGCAGCAGCTCATAATTCCCGCTGAAAAAAGCATTGGTAACGTCATACCTCTGCTTGTGGGTTACCTCATAAGCCATATAATAAGGGTTGTCGTACCAGCTGCGGTCCATCCAGTTCGACTGTTCGTCCTTTTTTACCCAGTAATTTCTGTAGTCGCGTATGTCAAATTCCGTTCCGCTCCAGATAAGCAGGTTATACAGATAGCCGTTGCCACCGTACCCCGTACCCTCGTCGTTAGGGAAGAAACGCCTGTTATAGGTGACGCCTGCCTCGCCGCTGAATTTCTTATATTTGAAATGGCCGCTGACGGCATAGGTAAGCTTGTTCAGGCGCTCATTCGGCCACTGCCCCTTATTGTACACGTAAGTGAGCGACGAACGCACACCGCCGTACTTACCGTTCTGCTCAATGCTGAGATTGTTGTTGGTAACAAAGCTGAATTGCGAGAAATTCTTCAGGTTGTCCTTTCCCTTTGACACCAGCGGCATCACTTCCCACTCGTGCGTCTGCGGGTTGTACTGGCTGGCCTCACGGCCGATATCCAAACGGTCGCCCCATACGTAGTCACCCGTTTTGTATTTACCGCCTGAACCGGAGCTATAACTTGTCTGCACCTTCGGAAGCCTGAGAAATCCGGCATTGAACATCGTGCTGCTGTTGAACGTAACGCTGAAACCTTCTTTCTGCCCGTGCTTGGTTGTAATCATGATGGCACCAGAGCCTCCACGGTCACCATAAAGGGCCGAGGCCGTGGCTCCCTTCAGCACACTCACCGACTCTATGTCGTCTGCGGCAATGTCACGCAGGGTGAGGTTATGATACGGCACCCCGTCAACAACCAGCAGTGGAGTTTCACCCCGGAGCTTGATGACCGGCGCTTCATTGAACTCCGTACTGTTTTGAACGTTCATGCCGGCTATCTTTCCGGTCATTGAAGCAGCGACGTTCGTCGACTTCACTTTCGATAGGGCATCGCCCTCGAGCTTCTGGGTGGAGTAGCCCAGGGCTTTCTCCTCACGCCTGATGCCCAGTGCCGTAACGACCACTTCGCTCAGCTGCCTGCTGCTCTCCGTCAGGGTTACCGTCATGCCGTCGACCGCGCGCAATGTCCTATCCTGGTATCCAATATAGCTGATGTCCAGCATGGCGTTCAGGGGTGCTTCAAGCTGAAAGTTACCCTTCGCGTCCGTAATTGTTCCGAAGGACGCGCCGTGCACCTTGACCGTGGCACCGATGACAGGTTCACCCTTGCTGTCGCAGATGTGTCCCCTGAAACTTTTTTTGCTCACCGGCTGTAAGGGTGATGTGCCATTCTGCCCCTGTGGCTTGACGGCGCGCCTGATAACAACGGTTTTCCCGTTAATGTCAAAGGTCAGGCCATCCTGCCCCTTCAGCAGCCTTTCAACGATGGGGCGGATTGTCGAGTTCTTTGCCTCCAGCGACACACGCCTGTTCAGGTCAAGGTCCTGTGAAGAGAACATGAAGGAATAGCCCGATTCCTTCTCCACTTTGTGTATCGCATCCCT
Source organism: Hallella multisaccharivorax DSM 17128 (assembly GCF_000218235.1). GTDB lineage: Bacteria > Bacteroidota > Bacteroidia > Bacteroidales > Bacteroidaceae > Prevotella > Prevotella multisaccharivorax. The sequence goes on from NZ_GL945017.1 coordinate 2,937,972, forward strand.
GAACGTGAGGTTGCGGATGCTCAACGTAATGTTCTGCGCCGCAAGCGCCATGCTGAAACAGCACGCGGCCGCTGCAACGATTAGTTTGGTTTTGATTCTCATAGGATAGATTGATCTTTATTGTAAATAAAAAAAATTAGCCTACGGCAGTCATGCCATATCAATGAAGGTTTTGACACGATATTAAGATGACACCGAATTCGTGGGAGGTGGGTAGGAGAATTACTGAAAAAAAAATCCATGCCTGTAATTTAGAAACATGGATTACACTTTTTGCCCTACATAGCTTTTTCTTCATGAAGGCATGCCACGGTTACCTGACGTAGTAAGTGCCGTTTTGCTCCGACACGTGTATCTTTCCTGTTGAGCTCATGTTGTGGAGAATGTTGTCAAGTGATTCCTGTTCAACGTCCAGATTACAGTAAAACCTGACAGAGGCCGCACCAGGCAACACGACAATTCTTTTTTGGTAGTATTGTTGAAGGCTGCCCATAATCTCTCCAACGGTTGCGTCCTCGAACCTCATGCGTGAAAGTGTCCACAGCCTGGCATGCTTGGCATTGACCGTGTTCTTGGTCATTTGCCCCGTGAGGCGGTTATACGTCATGCGTTGGTTAGGCACGAGCAACATTTCCTGCCTGCCGCCGGTGAGCGACAGCCTGATGCTGCCTTCCACCAAGTCGGCCGTAACGTTTGTTTCGTACCGCCTGTTACGGAAATTGAACTTTGTACCCACAACGGTCAAAGACAGCTCTCTCGACAGAATACGGAAGGGGAGGCACTTGTTCCCCGCTACCTCAAAATAGCCTTCTCCTGACAGGGTAACATCACGATTGCTTATGCCATATGCCTGCCCCCATGTAAGCTTTGAATTGCTGTTGAGCCACACTTTTGTGCCGTCAGGCATCGTGAACAGGGCCTTGCCCCGGCTGCCGGTCTCCGCTGTCAGGGCACGGCCGTGCGGCTGGCGTACATGGCTGCCTATCAGGAATCCGGACAGAGGCAGCAGCAAGAGCAGGACAACCACCGCCACGGCAAGCCACCGGTGAATGACCACGCGGCGAACCGGCGCCGCGCCATAACCCTTTGCCCTGATTCTGTAAAGGGCTTCGTCAACGCTTTCTTCAGAGGCCGACAAATCGCATTGGGTTGCATACCAGGCCTGTAACTGCCGGCGGACATATGCACGGTGGGAGGGCCGTTCGTCCATCCATGCCGACAACCGCTCATACTCCCGCGGGCTTGCCTGGCGGGTGAGGCAGTCGGCAATGAGGTCGTCCATTCTATTGTATTGTTGGCTATCCATTTTGAAACACTTCTTTTAATATATGATGTAAACTTCACGGCTTGCGGGTAGGACACTTAATCCAATTCACGCGAAAAAAATAAGAACCATAAGAAATTTGGACAAATGTTTCCTGAGAATACGCAACGCCAACTTCATGTGATACCTCACCGTGTTTACCGATATGTCAAGCTCCCGGGCTATCTCCTGATACGATTTGCCTTCCATCCTGCTTTTAAGAAAAACGTTACGGCTTTTGTCCGGAATGTGGGCCATAGCCTTCCTGGCCTCTTCGCCCAGTTGCTCCTGAAGAAGAAAGTCCAAAGGGTTGTTCGCGTCCACAAAGGCTTTGTCAACCATATCCGAGAACCGCCTGACGACACTCCATGGCAGCCTGCCGCCACTGCCTGAGCCGTTGTTTCGGATATAGTTCAAGCTGGCATTGCGGGTGGTAACGAAGAGGTAGTCCCCGAAGTTCCTGATTTCAGGAAGCTGCTCCCTCTTTTCCCAGATACCGAGAAACACGTCATCAACAACTTCCTCTACGGCATCCCTGTCCATGACAATCTGGCTGACAACGACGCACATGGGCTTGTAGTAGATGCGGAATATCTGGTCGAAGGCGTGGCGGTCGCCACCTCGAAGCAATTTTATCAAATTACTTTCATCATTCATCCATTTCAGTTCTTTTACCCAAAGCAGGCCTCAAATGGATAACGCAACGGCTCCAGAATTATTTTATGCCCGTCATATTTTGTTTGACGGTTTTGGGTCGGTTCTTAAATACTACTGGCACTGAGTAGTTATATAGAAGAAAACTGCCGACCGAAGCAACAGTCACACGAGCAAAAATAATTCAGTTACCGAATAGTACTCCATCGTTACCTAGGTGAAATCGGGTAATGGTTTAGTAACTGAACTTCTGCCTGAATCAGCATATCCCCGCCCTTTACAAAGGAGGCAGTTTTATGCAAATTGTTCCGTTTCCTGCTCATTATCAGTCAGTCAGTTTGCATCAACTTAGATTTTTCTTCATTTTTAAGGATTAGTTACACTGCTGACAATTGCCAAAATTATCAGCCAATGACGCCCTCGCTTAGGGAGCCCCCAAGGCCCAACACAGAAATGAGAATGTCGACCTTGAGCCCCATATGGTCATCAATGCTGCGTTACCTTGATATCTGCAGAAAAATCGTTCACCATACCGCTTAGATAAAGTGTTCGTTTTTTCCCAGTAGTATTGGGCAATGCTGTAATCTTCAATACTTCCGTGTATAGCCTGAATTTTACGGTCAGCCAATCATACGTAGCGATTATGGTGTCATTCTCTCCCTTAGAGTAGGTTGTGTTCCCGTCACCGTTGTAGTCATGGATCTCCACCTGGTAGCATCCACTTGTTCCGGAACAGACCTTTGTGCCACCATCTTTCTCAAACGTTATATGAGACGGATAGCCATAGTTATCTGTACTTCCACAGGCTACAAGTAAGAGTGATAATAATAAAGATATAAGATAAATTTCTCTTTTCATATTTGCAATTATATTGGCTTCTTGTACGTGATTATACGAATATGATGATTAAACTTGGTCTTGTCTCTTTTTTCCCAAGGATAATCATAATCATTCTCATTGCTATTGAGTTTGAAAACTCCATCGACATAATATCCATTACAGTGTCCTCTCCATCCGAAATCGCAATGTACCATTCGACATGTATCAGTTATTGTACTTGTGCCAATTAGGCTTCCGTTCCTGTATTGTTTTGTAATCTTCTGTCTGACCCTTACTTTATACCCATCTATAATCCAAGCATGACTAAACCATACTTTAATGCCTAGAATAGCGTAGATAATCACAGGACAATCATTGTTAATCATCGATGTGACTCTACTATAATTATAGTTGAATCTATTCACATCCTCATACCCCATTTTTTTTAAGAAAGAAGATGCTTTTGATGGAAATGTGAAAGTTCCTTGGTAAAAATACATTGAGCCACAACTTTCTGATATGCCTTTTAATAGAGTTGCAGCTGAAACCTTGCCAAGAGTCGTATTTACATTACTCATGGCATCCCAATTTACAATATTCCCATTATAAGAGAATATTCCTGGACACTTAAATTTTGTTAGAACTTTAGCTAATGACAAAGGGAAACACCCTGCGGGTGCTCTTCTCTTATGACCAAAAAGAATACACATTCGTTTCTTGGGATAAAAATCATTAAATGGAGATTTTTGATGCCATCCAACATATGCACTTAATATGTTACTTGTCCGTTTTATATCTCTCCAATCTGTATACGTCGTATTTGTAGTATAAGAATTGTTATTACTACCGCTGCCAGTATATATCTCATCCATAGCATAATCTACACAATAGGACAAGGCAATTCTTTCGTGATTGTATCTTGGATTTGCAATTGCCCTTGTTGCTGGCATACTATCTTCTTCTGAGAAATTTCCAACCCAATTGTCATCTTGTGTTTCATCATAGGTAGAGAAAGTGTTTGGATTTAAAAACACTTCATCAGGATAATCACCTACCGTGAATAATCCATTACCAGTAGTTGGATAATCTGGATCTATATAATTCTCTTTATTCTTGAAAAAAGATGCTACAGCATCTACATCCTCTTTTGTTAAGTTACTCTTGTCAGCTACAGCAATAACTCGCTCCTGAATTCTATCATCTGCTGCTAAAACAGCAAAACCGCTATTGTCAGAGAAGTTTGCGACGTATATAACATTCTCCGCATCTGTGGCCATTGCCCGTGTCGCAACGTTTTCCAACTTCATTGGGATTACGTTCATAACCCTTGGGAGTGGACTATTCGACCTTGTCATACTACCCTTGAGGAAATCATTAAGTGTAGATAATGCTTCCTCGGCAGTAATGGCATGTGAATTCGAGACCTCTTCTGAAAGAGGATTTCTTGTAACTTCCTCTTCAGAATCCTGACAAGCATTGAAGCTAATCAAAGTAACTACCATCAGGGATAGTTTAAAAAACCATTTTTGGTGCATGGTATTGATATTTAAATATGACAAAGAGAGAATTACTAACTCTCACAGTTTGAAAATCATTCATCGATAAAGGTATCAATTTTAAAGATTCGGGTTATGAAAAATTCTCTTTTGGCGCAAAGTTAATAAAATTTTAGTTTGTGACAAAATATTTTTAGAAGAAAAACTTATTAAAATATTGTTGCTAAATTCTTTATTCATCGTCAAAGCTTCATCACCCTCAGGTAAGCTGATGATGAATATCTTTACTTCGCTTACCGAGTTTGAGCGTGTAGCGCAAATTTGTAGCGCATTTGGCATTTTGTAGCGCAAATGGTTCCCGATGGGTCTTTTTACTTCCCGACACTTCCCGTTGGCCATAGGATTTAACATTGACACAAAATCCTCTAAACCAACGCATTGGAACACAAGTGCCTGTGTTTGAACCTAAAAAAGGGGATCCTTGAAAGAATCCCCTTTTTGCCGTTTCGTGACCCGCATGGGGCTCGAACCCATGACCCCAACATTAAAAGTGTTGTGCTCTACCAACTGAGCTAGCGAGTCAACTTCAAAAATAAGCCCGACTTATTTCGAAGTTGCGAGTGCAAAGGTAGCAACTTTTATTTTTATAGCCAAACAAAAAGAAAAAATCTTTTCAATAAATACGGGGTCCTAAAGAAATAGGGACTGTATACTTTTGACTTCCAAGGTATTAAAGCCCTGATGCTGGTCACTTCACAATTGCGTAAGCGTCTCCGCGATTGTGTATTGTAGCTGAAACAATGAATTCGTATCTTGCATCCAAATAAGAGAAGCAAGATATATGTGAAACAGCTATTAAACGCTATGAGCATGCTCTGACTATTTTTGCGAGCAGGATCCGACAAGGGATCCCTACAAAGTTGTCATCGATCTACCGTGAGAACAGAATATATTATTGTAAATGTTAAACTAAAGGACATCCGTGCTTGGTCAACCGAGCACCTGTCCAAGAACTGGGTTAAAGAACGAACTAAAACGCTCAGAAAAGTGTGCTAAAATTGGTATAGCGAATTGGACAACTGCGGAAAGAAGGGGCGGCTTTCGCTGCCGCAGGGCTTGCTTCCCGCTATTGCCCGACTTCAAAATGGTAGTGGCCCGAGCCCACCTTCAGCTCCCCGTGCGGTGCGGCATGGGCGGGCCCGCCGATGCCTGCGGGCAGGCATACCACGGCTTCACAGCCGGCGGGAATGTCAACATCGAGAACAAAACGGCCGTCAACAATCTTCCAGCCGCACCTTATGGTGCCGCGGGACGATTCGTAACTCACGTCAGCATAGCTTATGTCACCCACCACCTGCGGGGCTATCCTCACCGTCCTGAAAGCCACGCTGCCGTCCTGTTGCGTAATGCCGCCGAGCCCGGCATACAGCCACTCCATGAGGTGCCCGAGCATGAGGTGGTTGTTTGACACAAAGCCGTAGGCCTGCCACGATTCCGTGAGCGCCGTGGCGCCGTGGGCAATCTGCCACCCGTACCCCGGCGTATCATACTTTGAGTTCATTTTAAACACCACGTCGCCGTAGCCCTCACGGGTGAGCGCCTGCAGAAGGTAGCGATAGCCTATATCGCCTGCCGTGAGGGCGTAGTTGCCGTCACGCAGGCTCTTCGCCAGCCGTGCGGCCACCTTGCCTCGGTTGGCCTCGTCAACGAGGCCCATGTACAGGCTCATGGCCTGTGCCGTCTGGCTGCCGTTCTCGTACAGGCCGGTTTCAGGGTGGTAGAAGGCCCGGTTGTATGCCTGGCGTATGGCCTCTGCCTTGTTCAGCAGGCGGTCGGCCTCGGCGGTGTAGCCGAGCAGCGAAGCGCACTTGCCCATGATGCGCGTGCAATAATAATAGGTGGCCGTGCAGGTGAGGCGCTGGCTCGTGAGCTGCGCGTAGCCGGGGGCCTTGGGGCCGATGTCGAACCAGTCACCCAGGCCATACCCAAGCAGGTTGTCCTTTGCCCGCCGGTCAAGATAGCCGAGGTAGGCCATCATGGAGGCGTAGTGGTCACGGATGCTCCGCAGGTCGCCGTACCAAAGATAGTTGTACCACGGGCTGATGATGCAGGAGGAGCCCCATTCAGGCGAATCCTCGAATCCATCGGAGAAGCGCACGTATTCGGGGCAGATGGATGGCATGCACCCCTCGTGGCTCACGCCGTCGGTCCCCCGTATGCTGTCATGCCGTTGCGCAAGCAGCTGGTCGTCGAACAACTTCTCGTATATCGAGGCCGTGTTGTAGCGGTAGTTGATGGAATGCTGCATCAGGTTGTCCTGCTCCTGCCACCCCAGCTTCTCACGGTGGGGGCAGTCGGTAATGACGCTGGCCATGTTGCTGCGTATGGCCCAGTCGATAAGGGTGTGTATCTGGTTGAAGAGCGGCTTGGAGCACACGAACTGTCCGGCCGGCTGTCCGGCGCTTGTTGACAGGTAGCCGCAGAGGTCGTCTATTTCGGGAAGGCCGTCGGGATTCGGCGTTCCCGCTGGCACTGCCCCCTCAATCTCCACGTATCGCTGCCCGTAGTAGGTAAAGCGTGGGGCGAACCGCTCCGTGTCCTCCCCGCCGCACGTGTAGCTGTAGCTGAAGGGCTTGCCCGTGGCGTCCTGGTTCACGGTGCTGTCGGCGTTCAGCAGCTCGCCCGGAACAAGGACAATGCGGCAGCCCTGCTTTCCCCTGACCTGCATGGAGACGACACCTCCGAAGTTCTGGCCCAGGTCGTATACCCAGCGGCCGTGCCCGTTTTTGTATCGGCGCCGGGTGTCGACACGCTGCGCCAGCTCCATCCTCGCACCGAGCTGTGCCTTCATCCGGACATGATAGCCGCCGGCAATCACTGGCTTCTGCCACCTGCTGTCGTCAAAACCGGCGTCAGACGCCCAGCCTCGCTGTTCCCGCCGTGCGTCGTAGTCCTCGCCTCCGTAAATGCTTGAGAAGGTGATGGGGCCGGCGCAGGTTTTCCAGTTTTTGTCGCTGACAACGGTGGCCGTGGTTCCGTCCTCGTAGCGTATAACCAGCTTGAGGCGCAGCTTGGGCGCCCCGTTTGAGCGGCTCAGCTTGAAATAGCGCCCGGTAGGAATGTTGTAGAACCCGTTGCCCAGCATCACGCCGAGCACGGCCCGGCGGGAGGCTATGGATTTAAGGCTGTCGGTAAGGTCGAACGCTACATATAGGGCCTGCCTGTTGTAGTTGCTCCATCCGGGGTCAAGAAAGTGGCGGCCCTGCTTCCTGCCGTTGAGCATCAGCTCGAAATGGCCGAGTCCGCTTACGTAGGCCACGGCCTGCCGGATGGGCTTGTCCCACTGGATGACACGGCGGAAGAGGGGCATGCGGTAGCGGCCGAAGAGCTTTGTGCGCGCGTCGCCATAGGCGGCTGAAAGGTGACGGCCGTCGGTGACTGTGGCCTGGTCCTTCTCCAGGGCTATCCATTTGGCGTCCTGCCAGTCGGCGGGAGCGAGGAGAGCGGTGGTGAACGGTTGCCTATCGCTCCACGGCGAGCAGTTGCCGTGGTTGTCATAGCTTCTTACGCGCCACTCATACCGGGTGGCGCTTTGCAGGGGTTTTCCTTCGTAGGGCACGTACAGCTGGCTCTCGCCCTGCCGTTTCCCCGAGGCCCATACGAGTTGCCGGTCCTGGTATACCTCCAGCTCATAAGCTGTTTGCAGGGTGTTGCGCTGCTCGGCCAGCAGCTTCCAGCTAAACCGTGGGTGGGACGACTCAACGCCGACGGGACGGGGAAAGTTCTCGCACGTAAGCCCGTAAACCTCATAACGGGCCGCGCCGGCATGCAGGTGGAGAAAGAGGAGCGCCCATGCCAGTAGCAGGCACTTTCCGTGATATTGTTTTTTCATGGCTCGTAACATCATGAACGGTAACATATACAAAAAACCTGTCCACTTTTTCCTGCCCTCCTCTTTTTATTGAAGGGCAGACAAGTGAAGCTGAAAATGAAAACATACAGGTCGTCACAAAAATAGCAATTTATTTTGAATAGCGGTCGACAGTTTGCTCCATAAATCAAGATTTTTGCAGTTTTTCATCCGTAAACCGTCATTTTCGCCGCACTTCCGCCTCATATAACACACGGGCCAAATAAGATCATCATGAGATCCGGCACGTGTCGTAGCAATCTCCGGCACGTGCCGGAAAATTGTACGGCACGTGCCGGAGCATTGTCTGACACGTGCCGTACGATGAAAAATAAGCACTGTCTCAAAGGTCGCAGAGCTCCACGACCTTTTCTACGGCCGCGTTGAGGCCGTCAAGGTCCTTTCCGCCAGCCTGAGCATAGTGGGGCTGTCCTCCTCCGCCGCCCTTGATGAGCTTGGCAGCCTCGCGGACGATCTGCCCCGCGTTGAGTCGGCGGTCTTTCACCATGTCGTCTGAGAACATGACCGAAATCATCGGTTTGTCGTGAGCATTGCTGCCGATGGCGCAGACGAGACGCTCGGGCAGGCGCTCCCGAATCTTGAAGACGAGATCCTTGGCATTGTTGGCATCGAACGGCACAACGGCCTTCACCACCTTCACACCGTTCATCTCATTGGCGCCAGCCACGAGATGGTCGCACATCTGCTGCACTACCTGCGCCTGGAACTGCTCCACTTGCTTTTTCAATCCGGTGTTTTCGTCAATGGACTTCTGAATGGTCTTCTGCAGATCCTTGGCATTATTAAACATGCCCTTGATGGTGTCGAGGGTGTCTTCCACAGCGTAGATGGCTTCCTCGGCGGCTTCACCGGTGAGGGCTTCGACGCGACGGATACCCGCGGCGATACTGCTCTCGGCGATGATCTTGAAGAATCCGATGTGGCCGGTGCTCTTGACGTGAATGCCTCCGCAGAACTCGGCCGACGGTCCGAAGCGCACTACGCGTACCTTATCACCATATTTCTCGCCGAAGAGGGCGACGGCACCGAGTTTCTTTGCTTCCTCGATAGGAGTGTCGCGGTGTTCATCGAGGGGCAGGTCTTCGCGAATCATCTTGTTGACGATGCGCTCTACCTGGCGGATCTGCTCTGGCGAGACCTTCTGGAAATAGTTGAAGTCGAAGCGCAGCACATTCTCGTCGACATAAGAGCCACGCTGTTCGGTCTGCTCGCCGAGAACTTGCTTCAGGGCATAGTCGAGTAGGTGGGTGGCAGTGTGGTTGCAGGCGGAGCCTTCACGCTTGGCGATGTCCACCTCGGCGCGCAGGTCAGCGGTGATGTCGGCCGGCAACTTCTTGATAATGTGAATGCTTTGGTTGTTCTCACGCTTAGTGTCGACGACGTCAATGGTCTCATCGGCAAAGACAAACTTGCCCTTGTCGCCTACCTGTCCGCCCATCTCACCATAGAAGGGCGTCTGGTCGAGTACGACTTCAAAGAACACGTTTTTCTTCTGTGTCACCTTACGGTAGCGCAGGATGTGCGCGTCGCAGGCATCGGTGTCGTAGCCTACGAACTCCTGCTCACCCTCGCTGACGCTGACCCAGTCGCTGTTCTCTACGGCAGCGGCGTTGCGTGCGCGCTCTTTCTGCTTGGTCATCTCCTCGTTGAAGCCGTTCTCGTCGACACTGAAGCCGTTCTCGCCACAGATGAGCTCGGTAAGGTCGAGGGGGAAGCCATAAGTGTCGAAGAGACGGAAGGCCTTTTCGCCCTCAAGTTCTTTCTTACCGGCAGCCTTCAGCTCCTCCATATCCACGGTGAGCAGGCTGATGCCTCGGTCGAGAGTACGGAGGAAGGAATTCTCTTCTTGCTTCATCACTTTGGCAATGAGTTCCTGTTGTGTCTTCAATTCGGGATAGGCACTGCCCATCTCAGCCACGAGTACGGGCACGAGCTTGTACATGAACGCTTCCTTCTGGTTGAGGAAAGTGTAGGCATAGCGCACGGCGCGGCGAAGGATACGGCGGATGACATAGCCGGCCTTGGCGTTGCTTGGCAGCTGTCCATCGGCAATGGCAAAGGCAACGGCACGCAGATGGTCGGCAACGACACGGATGGCGATGTCTACTTTCTCCTCTGCGTTCACCCCTTCGCCGTTGGCTCCTTCAGGGAAGGTGTGGTTGTACTTGTGTCCTGACAGCCGCTCAATCTCCTCAATGATAGGGGTGAAGATGTCGGTGTCGTAGTTGGAGCTTTTCCCTTGAAGCAGCCGCACGAGGCGCTCAAAGCCTAAGCCAGTGTCGATGACGTGCATCTTCAGGGGCTCCAGAGAGCCATCTGCCTTACGGTTGAACTGCATGAACACGATGTTCCAGATCTCGATGACCTGCGGATGATCTTTGTTGACTAACTGTTCTCCAGGTACTTTCTTCTTCTCTTCCTTGGGCCGGAAGTCGATGTGAATCTCTGAGCAGGGTCCGCAGGGGCCTGTGTCGCCCATCTCCCAGAAGTTATCGTGTTTGTTTCCGTTGACAATATGGTTCTTTGGGAAGTGCTTCTCCCAGTATTTGGCAGCCTCGTCGTCGCGGGAAATATTCTCGGAGGGATCGCCCTCAAAGACCGTAACATAAAGGTCCTTCGGGTCAAGGTGCAGCACATTGACCAGGTACTCGAAGGCATAGTCGATGGCACCTTCCTTGAAATAATCGCCGAAGCTCCAGTTGCCCAGCATCTCGAACATGGTGTGGTGGGAGAGTGCGGAGTCGCGTCCGACCTCTTCAAGATCGTTGTGCTTTCCGCTGACGCGCAGGCATTTCTGTGAGTCGGTGCGTCGGCATGGGTGGGGATCTTTTGTGCCGAGAATAATATCTTTCCACTGGTTCATACCGGCATTGGTGAACATCAGCGTGGGGTCGTCCTTCACCACAATTGGGGCAGAAGGCACGATGACGTGTCCCTTTGACTCGAAAAACTTCAGGTACGAGTCACGGATTTCGTTTGCTGTCATCATCTTGTATTTAGATGTTTTAAATAATAAGTCTGTTTTTTTATTCTCAATAGTTGAATATCAAGTGCAAAATTACTAATTTCTTTGTTTTTTCTGTATCTTTGCAGCCAAGAAAGAGAAAAGATTTATGGCGACATACAGCGAGAAGAAAAAGAAACTGTACTACTCCATCAAGGAGGTGTCGGAAATAATCGGCGTAAATGAAAGTACTCTACGTTTTTGGGAGAAGGAGTTTCCAATGATTAAGCCTAAGACGACAGGGGTGGGCAAAGTCCGGCAATACACTGAAAAGAACATTGAGGAGCTGAAGATCATCTATAATCTGATCAAGGTGAGAGGCTTCAAGATAGCTGCCGCACGGAATTATCTGCGTAGCAACAGGGATGGGGTGGACAAGAGCTCAGAGGTCATCGGCATGTTGCAGGAAACGCTTTCCGAATTGAAAGAAATAAAAGCGCATCTCGATCTGCTGTAATTCCCATGCGTATGCTGTCCGCAGGGGAATCGTTTTTTATCACAGTATCTGCCTGACTTCTTTCAAGTCTTCTATCTTTTTCAGTCTGCCGACGATGGTCTTCACCTCTTCGCGGTCGTGGACACGTATTTCTATCTGCCCGCTGAAGATGCCTTGGTCGGCAGTGAACGACACTTTGTGAATGTTGACATTCATTTTGTTGGAGATGATTTCCACCACATCGTGGAAGATGCTCTTGCGGTCAATGCCTTCCACCTCGATGGTGGCATCGAAAAAGAGCTGACGGTGCATGTCCCATGTCGCGTCGAGGATGCGTGGCCCAAAGCTTGCCTTAAGCTTGGCTGCGGTGGGGCACGACCGCTTGTGTATTTCCACATGGTCCTTGCTGTCAATGAATCCGAGAATGTCATCGCCAGGGATAGGATGGCAACATGCGGGGAAGATGTACATGCCGATGGTACGCTCGGAAATGACACAGGGTATTTTTCTGTTGAATCCCTTGTCGGCAACCAACAGCTCATTGCTGATGGGGTGTGTGGGCTCTCCCTTTTTCTTTCTTCCGATGAATGGTACATATTTTTTCCATCCCGATACGGTCGAAGTCTTTTTCTCATTGAGAATCTCAGCATCCTTGTCGCTAAGGATGACGGTTTTCTTTCCTAAGGCCGCAAAGAAATTCTCTTGTGAGTCAATCTCATGATAAGTGCACAGCTTGTCGATGATGTCAGGTGAAGGTTGCAGGTCTTTGTCCTTGAGCCATTGCTTGAATATTTCCTCACCGGTGTTCTGCTGCTCGCGATGGTCTCGCCTAAGGATTGCCTGAATCTTAGAGCGGGCCTTGGCTGTAGAAACGAAGTTGATCCATGATGGCTGCACATGCTGTGAATTGGAGGACAGTACCTCTACCTGGTCTCCACTTTGCAGTTTATGGCTCAGTGGCACAAGACGGTGATTGACTTTTGCGCCGATACAGTGACTTCCGAGGAATGTGTGGATTTGGAAAGCATAGTCGAGTACGGTGCTACCGGAGGGAAGGTTCTTGACCTCTCCTTTAGGCGTGAACACGAAGATTTCTGTGGCGAAGAGATTCAGTTTGATGGAGTCGAGAAAGTCCATGGCATCCGGTTGCGGATCGTCAAGAATCTCCTTGATGGTGCCGAGCCATTTGTTAAGCTCTGTGTCTTCGTCGGTGGAGTTTTGCTCCTTGTATTTCCAGTGTGCTGCAAAGCCTTGCTCCGCGATGTCATCCATACGGTCGGACCGGATCTGCACTTCAATCCATTTGCCCTGTTTCGACATCATGGTGGCATGGAGCGCCTGATAGCCATTGGCTTTGGGGTGGTTGACCCAGTCGCGCAATCGGTCTGGATGGCTCTTGTATATTTGGTTCAGGGCAACATAGATTTGGAAGCATTCGTTGATTTCATCCTTGTACTCCTTTGGAGTAAAGATGATTCTCACTGCGAGAATGTCGTAGATCTCCTCAAATGTAACATGCTTGTTCTGCATCTTGCACCAGATGGAGTAGGGACTTTTGACGCGGGCCTTGATGTGATAAGTGAATCCCATCTGATTGAGCGATTCACGGATAGGGGCAGTGAACTCGTCGAAGAGTGTCTGCCGCTCTTTTTCAGTCATGGACAGTTTCTGCATGATGCGGTCGTACTCTTCGGGATGCTCAAACTTGAAGCTCAGGTCTTCAAGCTCAGTCTTAATCTTGTTGAGTCCCAATCGGTTGGCAATGGGCGCGTAGATATATAGCGTCTCGCCCGCGATTTTGTATTGTTTATTCTTTGGTTGCGAGGCCAGTGTGCGCATATTGTGCAGTCGGTCACAGATTTTAATGAGAATGACTCGGATATCATCACTCATGGTAAGCAGTAGCTTCTTGAAGTTCTCCGCCTGGGCTGAAGCGTGATCACCGAAGATACCACCACTGATTTTAGTCAGTCCATCAACAATTTGTGCTATTTTTGGTCCAAAGATATTCTCAATATCCTCGGTAGTATAGTCGGTATCCTCCACCACATCGTGTAACAAAGCCGCGCAAATGCTTGTGGAGCCAAGTCCCATCTCTTCGCATGCTATCTGTGCCACGGCGATGGGGTGCATGATATATGGCTCTCCCGACAGTCTGCGCACGCCTTTGTGTGCCTGGCGGGCAAAGTTGAAGGCCTTTGTGATGATATCTGCTTTACGGCGGTGTGAGGATTGCAGATAAGTGTTGAGGAGATGATTGAAAGCATCCGTTATCATCTTGTTATCGGCCTGCTCCCTCTCCTTGTTTTTCAACTCTTGGTCGTCCATACTCAATTTCTCATTAATAGGTTCATCCTGCTCAGTCTAAACGCTGGTTCATTTCACGCGTATCTTCTTTCCGACCCTGATATTGTTGCCGCTGATCTTGTTCAGTTTCTTCAGTTTGGAGACTGTAGTATTATTACGTTCTGCTATCTCGCTGAGCGTGTCACCCTCTCGGACGGACACGTTCCTGGCTTTTTGTTTCTTTTTGTCTTTCTTCTTACTGTTCTTAGATCTCTTGCTGCTCCTGGAGCTCCGGCTGCCTCTGCTATTTCTCTTTGATGATTGCCGGTAGCTGCTTTTCTCTGTTGTTTGCTCGTCTGATTCGGTATTGTCGAAAGTGACCTTGTTCTCTTTGACGGTGTAATTGTCGCTGCCTCCGGCTACTTTCACTTCCATGCGCTTGGGCTTGTAGTCTTTTGTGTTAGACGAGATGATGGAATCTTCCTTGTCAATGAAAGCGGGAATCAGGGCTGACGGCAGGCGAAGGACAGCAAGTTCGGATCGCCCGCTGACAATATTGTGGCGGTATTGCGGATTGAGATCCATGAGTTCATCAATACTGATGGGGAGAAACTGCGCTATCTGCTCGAAATGAATATCACGGTCAACCATTACCGTATCTGTTGATTGTGGCAGGTCGGTGTTTAATGGGCAGATATTATGGTCACAGTAATAGTTCATGACATAGTTGGCAGCAATGAAGGCGGGTACATAACCGCGTGTTTCTGCAGGCAGTTTTGGATAGATTTTCCAATAGTCTCGTTCACCTTTAGAGCGGCGGATGGCCTTGTTAAGTGCATCCACGCCACAGTTGTAGGCAGAAATTACGAGATTCCAGTCACCGTAGATCTTATATAAGTCGCTCAAATAATGGGCTGCTGCATAGGAAGCTCTTATAAGATCACGACGTTCGTCGACCAATGAGTTGATCTTCAATCCGTAGCGCTTCGCAGGCGTGAGCATAAACTGCCACAGTCCCACAGCGCCGGCCTTGGACTTTGCCGTGGGATTGAGTGCAGACTCGATCACGGGAAGATATTTCAATTCTAAAGGCAAGTCATAGCTTTCCAATGCTTCTTCAAAGACAGGAAGATAGAAGTTCTGGGCTCCGAGCATATAAGCCACCTTGCGTCTGAGCTGGCCGGTATATCGGTCAATAAAGGCCTGGACAATGTCATTGTAAGGCATCTCAATGGCGGTAGGAAGCTTTGCCAACCGCTCCTTGTAGATGCTTGCATCATATATAGGATTGATGTCCGGCATGTTGCAATCGGTATCTGGCTTGAGATACATCTTGGTCTTGTAAAGTTGCATAAGGCTGTCAAGATCTGTAGTCATTGCCAGAGGAAGGTCTATGTGTTCCTTTCTGCCATTGCCGTTGACGGTAATGCCTTTCTCATCTGTCTGCGCTTGTGTGTTAAGGCAGAATATAGCTAATAAAACTGAAACAATGAGAGTTCTTTTCTTTTTCATTCTTTTTTCAAACATTAGTGTGTGACCGCGAGTACGTCTTTTAAAACGTAAACCCACATTGCAAGCCGATGGTGGGTCTGCTGAAGGGTGTCAGCCCGTTTCCCTGGCTGTTAATGACCGTCGGGGAAAAGTAGAAGCTCAGGTCCGGGGTGATGTCGAACTCTGACAACGAGGCATCAACATAGGCGTCAATGACTGACAGCGCATAGACGCCCACCATGACAAAGAAGCTCATGTCGCGCCAACGGCGATACCGGTCCTTACGTTTGCGGAATACATCTTGCCATTGTGCTTGATTTTGACTGGTGATCTGTGTGCCAAGATGCAGGAATTGATTGTAGCTCTGCGTGGCGGGATTGTCGTCCATGATGTCAAGATAGGCCTGACTGTAGTCGCGGTACATCATGTTGTTCCATCTCAACGCATAGGCACAACCCACAAAACCGCCGTAAAAAATAGGTAGTTTCCAATACTTACGATTATATATCTGACCAGCTCCTGGCATGACGAGGGCAAGCCACATGGCTCTTTTGGGGTCAGGTTTCCATGTTGCCCAATCGCGTTTTTGCTTTTTTAGCTTTGTCGTGTCAGCTACGGCCTGCTTTTCTGCTACGGTTATGCTGTCCTCCGCCACAAACTCTTCCGTATGGATCGTGTCGTTACCATGTCTGGCCTCGGCAACTTGTGCGTTTGTTCCTAAAGGACAGCATAGAAGGCATAGAATAGCAGTCCAAAATTTATTATATATAGAATAATGTGGTAACATAAATGGCGAAGGCTCTATTCAGCCTGTGCGTTTTGTTTCTTCAAACCGTCAAAGACGCTCATAATACGTTCCAACTCTTTCTCATTCTCAAAGGGTATGCTGATCTTCCCTTTGCCTTTGTTCGAGCAAGAAAGCCGCACTTGGGTCCCAAGGAAATTGGAGAGGTGTTCTCTGAGCGTATTATAGGTTTCAGAGAGAGTACTTTTAGCTTTAATCTTTTTCTTTCCAGAATCGATGTCATCTCCATTTTTGAGATGTTGTACCATTTCCTCTACCTTTCTTACCGACCATCCATTCTTAATGATTTCCTTGAAGAGCTGAAGCTGTGTAGATGGGCTGTCAATGGCGAGCAGCGCACGGGCATGTCCCATATCTATTTCCCGTTTCTGCAATGCCATCTGCACTTGAGCAGGCAACTTCAGAAGACGTAGAT
The DNA here is from genome assembly GCF_000218235.1 of Hallella multisaccharivorax DSM 17128. GTDB lineage: Bacteria > Bacteroidota > Bacteroidia > Bacteroidales > Bacteroidaceae > Prevotella > Prevotella multisaccharivorax. Next base: position 2,954,612 of record NZ_GL945017.1, read on the forward strand.
AATTGGTGACGTTGGCACGGCTCTTGCCGACGCGCTCCGCCACTTTCTCCTGTGTCATGTTTTTCCCTTCCATCAGATGTTCATACGCGAGAGAAATCTCTATAGGGTTGAGGTCCTCACGTTGTATGTTTTCCACAAGCGCCATCTCCATGACGCTCTCATCCTTAATGGTGCGGATATAGGCCGGAATCGTTTTGAGTCCTGCGATCTGTGAGGCTCTCCATCGGCGTTCACCGGCGATGATCTGGAATCGGTTCTCTGCCGTCTGCCTCAGCGTGATGGGCTGAATGATTCCGATCTCACGGATGCTTGCCGCCAGTTCTTCCAGCTTGTCCTCGTCGAAGAGACTTCGTGGCTGGTTGGGATTGCGCTCAATCTGATCGAGAGGTATTTCGCTGATGGTCGATGATCCTTCCGTTCGCACGTTTTCTGTAGAGAGGAGGGCGTCAAGACCACGGCCGAGTGCGTTGAATTTTTTGTGTACTGCCATAGTTGTAATCCGTGTTACGCGTTTTTGTCAATGATTTCCTTAGCCAGGGCAAGGTGGTTCTTGGCTCCTGTAGAATCAGCGTCATAAAGAATGACCGGTAGTCCATGGCTGGGAGCTTCAGATAGCTTTACGTTGCGCTGGATGACGGTCTTGAAAACCAATTCCTGGAAGTGACGTTTCACTTCATCGTAGATTTGGTTGGCAAGTCTCAGGCGTGAATCATACATAGTGAGCAGGAACCCCTCTATCTCAAGCTTGGTATTGAGCCGGCTCTTAATGATCTTGATGGTGTTGAGTAGCTTGCTGATTCCTTCTAAAGCGAAATATTCGCATTGTACCGGTATGATAACAGAGTTGGCAGCCGTGAGTGCATTGACCGTGATGAGTCCTAAAGACGGCGAACAGTCGATGAGTATATAATCGTATTCGGAGCGCAGGGGATCAAGAATATTCTTCAGTACTTTCTCTCTGTTGTCAATGTTTAGCATTTCTATCTCAGCTCCGACGAGGTCAATATGGCTGGGAATAATGTCAAGCCCGTCGATATCGGTAGTATATATTGCGTCGCGCACATCAGCGTGGTCGATGATGCACTCGTAGATGGAGCAGTCCACTTGTGAGATGTCGACGCCCAGTCCACTGGATGCGTTGGCCTGTGGGTCAGCATCCACGACGAGGACTTTCTTCTCAAGCGTGGCAAGCGAAGCGGCAAGATTGATGGTGGTAGTGGTCTTTCCTACACCGCCCTTCTGATTAGCTAAAGCAATGATTTTTGCCATTGTTATCTTTCTTTTCGCCACTTCCAGCAGATGAAGACGTGGCATAGTTTGTTGCAAAGATACATATTTTGCGTGAAACATTCACTTTTTAAACCTTTTTTCGTACTTTTGCCCGTGGATTTTAATATAAAAGAATCAGTAATCATAACATTCAGAAGCAAATGCAGGCAAGACCTTTAATACTTATTTCAAACGATGACGGCTATCATTCCAGGGGAATCCACAAGTTGGTAGATATTGTGAGCCGTCTTGGTGATGTGCTCGTGTGTGCGCCGGAAAGTGCCCGTTCAGGCTACTCGTGTGCGTTTTCCGCCGCCGACTATCTCCGGTTGAAGCGCCGGAAAGATATTGGTCAGGCGGAAGTGTGGTCGTGTACGGGTACGCCTGTCGACTGTGTGAAGCTTGCACTTGACCAGTTATGCAAGGACCGTCGGCCTGACATTATTCTCAGTGGCATCAATCACGGTGACAACTCTTCGGTGAACAGCCATTATAGTGGTACGATGGGAGCCTGCATGGAAGGCTGCATGAAATACATTCCTTCAGTGGCTTTCTCATCTTGTTATTACAATGAAGACGCAAATCTTGAGCCATTGCGTCCGTACGTTGGGCGGATTGTCAGCAAAGTGCTTGCCGACGGTCTGCCACAGGGTACTTGTCTCAATGTCAACTTTCCTGCTCGTGAGCAGTTTGAGGGCATCAAGGCATGCCGGATGACGTGGGGCTCATGGGTTAACGAGGTTGACAAGCGCCACCATCTGCGTGGTTACGACTATTTCTGGATGGTGGGTGAGTATCGTAACGACGAGCCGGAGGCAGCGGATACGGACCAATGGGCATTGAGCCATGGTTATATCGCCATCACGCCGACAACGGTGGATGTGACTGATTACAAGTATTTAGAGCGATTTCAATGCGGTACTATCTGATTGTCGGTGAGGCGAGTGGAGACCTTCACGCCTCCCGTCTCATGCATTCTTTGAAACAAGAGGACCGTGAGGCGGAGTTTCGTTTCTTTGGTGGTGACTTAATGACAGCTGAGGGAGGCACCCGAGTGAGGCACTATAGGGAACTTGCCTATATGGGCTTCATCCCCGTGTTGTTGCATTTGCGGGCGATTTTCAGGAACATGGCGCTCTGCAAACAAGACATTGTGGCATGGAAACCTAACGTGGTCATACTTGTTGACTATCCAGGATTCAATCTTGATATAGCCAAGTTTCTGCATGCAAAGACCTCGATACCCGTCTATTATTACATCTCACCGAAAATATGGGCATGGAAAGAGTGGCGCATTAAGTCGATAAAGCGCAATGTTGACGAGCTGTTCTCCATCCTTCCTTTTGAGGTTCCGTTTTATGAGAATCATTATCATTACCCGATCCATTATGTGGGCAATCCTACGGCAGAGGAAGTGCGGTCGTTTTCTTCCGGTTATGATGAGACAAAGACAGCGTTCTGTCAACGCTGTGGCCTTGATGTCTCAAAGCCCATTATCGCCTTGCTTGCAGGAAGCCGCAAGCAGGAGATAAAGGATAATCTTCCAGGAATGCTTGCAGGGGCGGTTTCTGCGGCTGCCCGTAATATGGAGGGAGACGACAAACTCCAGGGATACCAAATTGTCATAGCCGGTGCGCCTTCCATCGACCGTTCCTATTACAAGCCGTTTATAGCCGGCAAGGATGTCAAGATAGTCTTTGGTCAGACTTATCCGCTTCTTGTGCATTCCACAGCTGCCTTGGTGACGAGCGGCACGGCAACGCTGGAGACGGCCTTGCTCCATGTTCCACAAGTGGTTTGTTATGAGACACCGCTGCCCAAACTGATCCGTTGGGGCTTTAACCATATCATTAAATGTAAGTATATCAGTCTGGTCAATCTTATTGCTGACTGTGAAATCGTTCCTGAGCTCTTTGCTGACCGTTTCAGTGTGGAGCAGATACGCAAGCGTCTTCTTGCGATTCTGCCCGGGGGGACAGACCGTGAGAAGATGCTTGCAGGCTACCGTGAGGTGGAGAGGCGGCTCGGCAGTGAGTCAGCTCCCGACAATGCGGCCCATCTCATGGTAGAGTTATTGGAAAATAAGGACCGAGGACCGGCGGCAAGACCGGTCGGCATTTAGCGAAAATACCCTTTAGTGGATACCGGCGGCGTTTAATAAGCGTCGCCTTTTTCTATCTCAGCCCTTGTGATCTTCTTCTTGTCGATGCTCCACCAGCAATAGGCGCCGTAAGCCAGAATGACAGGTATAAGCAGTGTGACCCAGGCCATGACACGGAGTGTCACCTCACTGCTGCAGGCATTGCTGATGGTTAGACTGCTCTGCAAATCGACATTGGATGGATAGAAAGCTGTGTTATTCCATCCGGCGATAAGGAAAAGCACGAGCACGACCATAATGACACCCACACCTGCAGGCCAGATGCCTTTCACGTAAGCCTTGTCGAAAATGGTTCTTCCAATGCCAAACAAGACCAGGACTACTCCCGCAAGGAATATCAGCAGCAGAGGCCACATTGTGATGAGATTGTTGAAATACTTCATCGGCTCCATGAAAATGACACCTGTGGTTGGGTTCACGGCGAATCCGTCTTTAAGCAGGGTACGGACAAGAAAGGTCAGGAAGAAGACAAGGAAGAGCACGGCGTTGGGCAGGAGGCGTTTGCGGCATCGCTCACGGAGGGTGTCATCGGCGATGTTGTTGCGCATGTAAAGCAGGCCAGTGACGCGTGTCAGGAAGAAAACGGCAAGGCCGAAGATGAGGTTCCACACATCAAGGAGTGCGTCGAGTCCGTAGCTGCCGTTGGCCCAATGGCTAATGACAGGCTGGAGGGAGGTCGTCATGTTGGCTTTCTCTATATAGAAATTGCTGCCATCAAAGAAGGTGGCCACGGCACCGCCGAGGAGTAACGGCCCTACAATGCCATTGATGAGAAGGCCGGCCTGGAATACTTTGGGACCGAGAAAGTTGCCTAATTTGTTTTGAAACTCATAACTTACAGCCTGCACCACGAATGTGAAGAGGATGAGCATCCATATCCAGTAAGCTCCGCCAAAGCTCGTACTGTAGAATAGCGGGAAGGAGGCGAAGAACGATGCGCCGAATGTGGCAAGCGTGGTGAAGGTGAATTCCCATTTGTGGCCGGTAGAGTTGACGACAAGCCGCCGTTCTTCCTTTGTCTTGCCCAGACAGAATATCAGGCTGTTTCCTCCCTGGACAAAGAGAAAAAACACAAGGAACGCCGCCATCAGGGAGACGACGAACCACCAGTATTGTTGTAACAATTGATAAGTCATACAAGAAGGTCTTTATATATTATTATTATAGGCACTCATCAGTTCACGGTCTCTGGCATTCTGTATTTCGCAATTTGCTTGCACATAATGCTGATTTCCACTGCCAGCATGGTGGTGAAAAGGAAGAGGAATATGAAAAAGGTGATGGAGATATTGCTCGACGGTATGTCGGACACGGCCACGCCTACAGGCAGCATGTCCTGGATGGCCCAGGGCTGTCGGCCCATCTCTGCGACGATCCATCCTGATTCGCTGGCAATGTAAGCCAAGGGAAGCATTACGATCGCAGCGACGTGCAGCCATTTAATGCGGCTGATATCCTTTTTGTAGACGAGCCACAAGGTGACGAGAAAGAAAAGGATGGCCAGGGTGCCGATGCCCACCATGAGACGGAAACACCAGAAGTTAACAGGTATGAACGGCACGAGCTCATGCACGTCTTTGATGTACCCGTAACCGAAATTCTGGATATTGTTCGTCAGGATGTCTCGCTGTATGCGTGCTTCCTTTGGCAGCGTGGCGCGGGTGAACTGCTTGCCTTGTGTCAATTGACGATATTTCTTCAGCGCCATGATGGCTTTCTTTCCACTGGCTATCTTTTCTTGAAGCGATAACTCGCGCGTGCCGTTGTCGCGCTTGTAGCCCTTGATGATGTCGTTCACGCCGGGCACAAGTCCGTGTGGTGTGCGCGTGGCGAGGATAGAGAGGGCATTGGGTATGCTGATGCGGAGTGGCGGCTCGGCACGCTTTTCATAGTCGGGTTGCTTGAAAGGTGCCACCCATGCTACGGCGGTGAGGCTCTGGTCGTTACCGCCATTATAGAGGGCCTCCATAGCCGCGAGCTTCATAGGCTGTGTCTTGCTGACCATGTAGGCGGAGTTGTCACCGGTAAAAACGGCCAACAGTGAGGCGCACAGACCTACCATTGCACCAATCTTGATGCTTTCCTTGGCCAGCGCTTGGTTGCGGTGCTTGATCAGGAACCAGCCGCTCACGGCTACCGTAAACGCCGCGCCGATGATCCACGACGAGGTGACGGTATGGCAGAACTTGTCGATGGCGAAAGGCGAGAAGGCCACATCCGTGAAGCTCGTCATCTCGAAACGCATGGTATCGGGATTGAATCGCTGGCCGATGGGGTATTGCATCCAGCTGTTGGCCACGAGAATCCACCACGCCGAAATGGTGGCGCCAAGGCCGGTAAGCCATGTGGAGGCGAGATGGAAGCCGCGTGAGACCTTCTTCCAACCGAAGAACATGACAGCTACGAAGGTGCTCTCCATGAAGAATGCCAGTATGCCCTCGATGGCCAATGGCGCTCCGAACACATCGCCTACCATCCATGAATAGTTGCTCCAGTTGGTGCCAAATTCAAATTCCAGGATGATACCGGTGGCTACACCCATAGCGAAGTTGATGCCGAAGAGCAGTTGCCAGAAGCGTGCCACTTCTTTCCAAAAAGCCTTGCCCGTGCGGTAATAGCATGTCTCAGCAATGCCCATGATGACAGCAAGTCCTAACGTGAGCGGGACAAAGAGCCAATGGTAGATGGCTGTGAGCGCAAATTGCGCACGCGACCAGTCCACGGTCGATGTCGTAATGTCCAATAAGAGATTCAACATAGTTTATGAGTTATTGAGTAATTGAATTTGCAAGTTAAAGTTTCGTTGGTTTTTGCGAATAGGTTTTCAGTTGATGAGACGTTGTCTTAGTGGTTATTGCTTCTTCCAATAACCTGTGATGAGACATATGCAGCACTGTTTCCGCTGGGCGCTTTCTCCTTCAGATAGTTAGGGAAAAAGAACAGTTTGAGGACGACGAAAATGATAAAGAGCTTGATGAGGATGACAGCCCATAGCGTTTTCCCTATGGTCATGCTCTTGAATCCGTCATAATAGAGATGAAAGGCATTGTAGGCCCATCTATATGCAGTGGTATGCTTCCAGTTCATTCCGTTTTTCTGTTGGTGGTGCAAACTTAATAAGAAAATTTATTCCATGCAAGGAATTGTTTGTATTTTTTTCAAATTTATTTAAAATACAATACTGAGGCCATTGCCTCAACGGCGTAAACGCATCGCCATTACGGCGTAAAGGCGATGCGTTAACGGTGTAGAGGCGATGCGTTAACGGTGTAGAGGCAACGCCATTCAATAAGAAAGGTGGTGTGATTACGTTGACGTAACCTCACCGTCTCTCAATATATGGTGGTTTATAAGTCTTTCCGTAAGTTTCAATCGTGGCTGTTCATTCCTCATCCCAGCCAAACATCAGGGGATCAGTGAAGGCGTCGAGCTGCCGCCGCTCTTTCTTTGTGGGCCGGCCGGTGCCGCGCTGACGGTCGATGAAGCCACTGATGCGGCTCATCTCTAACTTCTCGTATTCTTCTGCAGGTGTAACGTTCTCATATACTTGTGGAAGCAGTTTGGCACCCACTCGCGTCTCAATGCAGGCGATGATCTTAAACGAGAAGGTGATGGGAGGCTTGCGCACGCTTACCACATCTCCGGCTTTGACGGTATGGCTTGGCTTGACGGCATTGCCGTCGATGGTGACGCGGTTATTCTTGATGGCATCCACGGCGATAGACCGAGTCTTATAGATACGTGCTGCCCACAGCCATTTGTCTATGCGTGCTGTCGCGCCATAGCCGGGCATCTTTGGAGTGTTGTCGCTCATTCTATACTTTGTACTTTTTCCCTTTTATTACTCTTTTTCCTTCTTGATTTTCCCCAGCTTGTTGTATGCGTTCATGGTTTCGTCGATGCCTTGCAGCACAAAACTCTTGATGATGTCCACGGAGAGGTCGAGGGTGGGCTGGAGCGTCTGCATGTCGTCAGCTGAGTAATGGCCAAGCACCCAGTCTATTTGTCCGCCGCGTGGATAGTCGTTGCCTATGCCGATGCGCAGTCGGGAAAAGTCCTGACCGATAAGTTGGATGATGTGTCCGAGCCCGTTATGTCCGCCGCCGCTGCCACCACCCTTAAGGCGAAACTCTCCCAAAGGCAGTGCGACATCGTCGCTGATGACAAGCAACCGCGTTTGATCAATTTTCTCCTCATTGAGCCAATAGCGCACGGCATTGCCGGAGAGATTCATGAAGGTCGTCGGCTTGAGCACGAATATTTTCCTACCTTTCAGCGAGGTCTCCGCCACGAACCCGTAGCGTCGGTCGTGCCAATCGGCTCCCATGGCTTTGGCGAAAGCATCGACAGTCATCCAACCTGTGTTGTGACGGGTGCCTGCATATTCATCGCCGGGGTTGCCCAGGCCGCATATCAAGTATTTATCCATGTTGTTGACGTGATGATATAATAAAAGGTAAAAAGAAGCGCTCCACGATGAAATGGCGGGGCTTTCCTTTTTACCTTTATGGTGTGTTTATCAATAGCTTATTCAGCTGCAGGAGCTGCTTCATCGGCTGCCGTTTCGTCCGTTGCAGCGGCGGTGACAGCATTACGTGTCATCTTCACAGAGCAGACGACGACATCCTTGCTGGTGGCAATCTCAAGACCCTCGAAAGAAAGCTCACCCACCTTGATGCTCTTGCCTAAGCGCAGACCGGTGACGTCGATATCGAGGTGCTCCGGAATCTGCTGGTAAGGAGCGGTGACGTTGATCTTGCGGATGGAAAGGTTCATGCGGCCGCCATCGCGGACACCCTGTGCCAGGCCGTTGAGCTTGACAGGAATACCAATGGTAATGGGCTTCTGGTCGTTGACTTCATAGAAGTCGACGTGCAAAGGAGCGTCGGTGACGGGGTGGAACTGGATTTCCTTCAGGATGGCTGTGTGATCCTGACCGTCAATTGTAATCTTGATAACATAGATGTGGGGTGTGTAGATGATCTTGCGCAGTTCACTGAATGGGGAAGCGAAAGACAAGGCAATGGGCTGACCATTGGCATCCTTAGCCTCACCATAGAGGTTGCAGGGAATGAATCCTTCCTTACGGAGGGCTTTAGAAGCTTTCTTGCCAAGGTTCTCACGCTTCTGACCTGAGATGTTGATTTCTTTCATCGTTAAATGTGTTACTCTAAATTAAACTGTTTTTTTTAATTCGCCATCACACTGGAAGACTTTCCAAGTCTGAAAAGCGGTGCAAAGGTACGGCTTTTATTGCTATTTGCACAAACATATTTGAAAAAAAACAAATATTTACCCTTATTCTTTGTGTAGAATATGATTATTTACTACTTTTGCAAAGAATAAACGAAAGAACGGTGCACAGGCATCGCCAAAGAGACAACAAATGATTAACAGAGAGCTGATACGCACGAAAATCGTGCAGTTGACCTATGCTTATTATCAGAATGGCGGCAGGAACATCGAGAATGCAGAGAAAGAGCTTTTGCTAAGCCTTTCGAAAGCTTACGACCTTTATAATTATCTCCTTGATCTCATTATAGCTGTCACCAAGGAGGAGCGTCGCCGTGTGGAGCTACTCTCTGTTCGCAGCCGCAGGGAAGGAACGGAAGAACCTTCTTCCAAATTCATCTTCAATAAGTTCGCTGTACAGTTAGAGGAAAACAAGACGCTTAGCAGCTTCAATGAGGATAAGAATATGTCTTGGGACGGAGATGCTGACTTTGTGCGCAAGCTCTGCGACAAGATTGAACAGAGCGAAGTCTACAAAGAATACATGGCTGTGGCTGAGAGTGACTATGAGGCTGACCGTGAAATGTGGCGCAAACTCTACCGTCAACTCATTAAGGATAACGAGGATCTCGATGCCTTGTTAGAGGAAAAGAGCATCTATTGGAACGACGATAAGGAGGTAGTGGACACTTTTGTGCTCAAGACCATCAAGCGATTTGATCCCAAAGAAAAAGGCAATCAGGAACTGTTGCCGGAATATAAAGATGAGGACGACAAGGAATTTGCCCGCAAACTTTTCCGTGCAGCCATTCTCAACGCCAACGACTATCAGCGCTATATGAGCGAGACATCCCGTAACTGGGACTTCTCTCGGTTGGCCTACATGGATGTTATCATCATGCAAATTGCCATTGCCGAATTGCTCAACTTTCCTAATATCCCTGCCACAGTGACCATCAATGAGTATGTGGATATGGCGAAGCGCTACAGCACTCCACGGAGTGGCGGGTATATCAATGGTATGCTTGACGCTATCGCGCGTCATCTTATCAATACGGGCAAGATGCTCAAGGAGATGCCGCCACGTCAGGAGAGATGGAAGCAAGCGGAGAGAAGACCCCAGGGAAGCTATTCCAAGCCTGTGAGGTTCGTGCACAGAGCCAACGATGTTGAGGCTTCTTCCACTCAGGATAAGGCAGTCGGCGGGGATGCTCAAAATACTACAGATCAATAAAGACAAACAATAATAACAGCTAATTATGATATCACTGGTTCTTGCTGCACAGGCAGCACAAGGAGGTGGCGGATTTGGCGGTATGATCTTCATGCTGGTTGCTATCTTCGTCATCATGTATTTCTTCATGGTTCGCCCACAGCAAAAACGTCAAAAGAAGATTCGTGAGTTTCAGAATTCTCTTCAGGAAGGCTCACGTGTCGTTACGGGTGGCGGTATCTATGGTACCGTGAGGCGTATCGATCAAGCAAAGAACACGATTGACGTGGAAGTGGCACATGGCGTCGTGATCACTGTAGACAAGGGCAGTGTGTTTCAGGATACCACACAAAGGCAGACTAATGCCTGATGCGTACACTGGACCGAGCTTATCATCTCATAAAAAGCTTCTTGTCTGATTTCTCGGGCAAGGAGTTTTTGATTTTCCTCTTCTTCCTGGCACTCAGTAGCATTTTCTGGTTGATGATGACACTCAATGAGACCTATGAAGTAGAGTTCAAGGTTCCGATGGTCGTTACTGGTGTGCCGAAGAATGTGGTAATGACTTCTGAGCCCTCCGATACGATCCGTGTTTCGGTGAGAGATAAGGGCCTTGTCATCCTGCTCTATTCCACCTACAAACGCTTTCACCCACTGGCAATCAGGTTTGCAACTTATGCCGATAAGGAGACAGGGCATGGGGAAATCCCATCATCGGATTTGCTGAGACAACTTCGGTTGCAGGTCTATGGCTCCTCAACCATCACGTCGGTGAAATGTGAGCAGTCCTCATTTTCTTTCAACTACGGACTGAACCGCAGAATCAAGATCATGCTTACAGGTAAGGTTGTGCCTATCGACAACTATTATTTAGCGCATGTGCAGATTAAGCCAGACAATGCCACGGTCTATGCAAGCCGCCATGTGCTCAGCCGCATTGGCTCAGTGTTGACAGAGCAGTTGGATATCTCTAATTTCAACGATACGGTGACAAGGGAGATAGGATTACGACCCATTACAGGAGCAAAGATAGTGCCGATGAAAGTGAAGGTGACCCTTTATCCGGACGTACTTACCGAAGGTTCTGTTGATGTGCCCATCACAACTGTGAACAGACCGAAGGACTTAGTGGTGAGAACTTTCCCGCAATCGGTTAAGGTGAAATACAATGTAGGGGCTAATGTTTACCGGTTGGTGCGTCCTGCTGACTTTCAGGTTACGGCTGACTTTAAGGAGATTTCATCTCATCCATCGGATAAGTGCAATATTTACCTGCACAATAATTCACGTTATGCCCGCAATGCAAAATTGGAGGTGTCACAAGTGGACTACCTGATAGAGCAGCAATAAACTCGTAATTATTAACTATTTATGATAGGGCATTTTGCGATTACGGGTGGAATCGGTAGTGGCAAGAGCTATGTATGTCACACGCTTGAGGCCTATGGCATCAAAGTTTATGACTGCGATGCGGCTGCGAAAAGACTGTGGGCGACCGACCGAGCTTTACAGAATGGCTTGAAGGCCATTGTGGGAGATGAGGTCTACAAGGACGGCAACCTGCAGAAAGGGGTATTGGCAACGTTTCTTCTTCAATCGGTATCCAACAAGCTTGCAGTCGATAACCTCGTTCATCCGGCTGTAGCCCTCGACTTTCTGCAAAGCGGTCTTAGGTGGTTGGAAAGTGCGGTGTTTTTTGACAGCGGTTTCTATAAACGTCTCGTTTTTGATTTTACAGTCTGTGTTTCCGCACCGCTTGATGTCAGAGTGGAGCGTGTAATGAGACGCGATGGCATCAGCCGTGAGAGGGCTATGGAATGGATGGCCAGGCAATGGCCGCAGGAAGAAGTGGAGCGTCACAGCGATTTTGTTATCGTCAATGACGGTCATCGCGACCTGAACGAGCAGGTTATGGAAATGCTCAATCGGTTGAATCAATTGAATTTATCGTCAAATAGACAACATATCAATTATTAATAACATGGAAACAATATTATCTATCTCAGGCAAGCCGGGACTTTACAAGCTCCTCTCACACGGAAAGATGAATCTGATCGTTGAGGCAATAGACGCTTCCCATCATCGTACTCCAGTCTTTTCCACCGACAGGGTGACCAGTCTGGGCGACATCGCCATGTATACTGATGCCGACGATATTCCTCTCTGGCAGGTACTGGCTAAGGTGGGGGAGAAGGAAGCATCCAAAAAGGCTTCACTCAACTACAGAAAGTGCTCTGCTAAGGAGTTGCATGACTATTTTGCTGAGGTGCTGCCCAACTATGACCGTGAACGCGTGCATGACAGCGATATTAAGAAGCTGCTGCAATGGTACAACATCCTCGTGGAGAATGGTTACACGGACTTTAAGGAATTGCTTTCTGCTGAACAGGCAGCGGAAGACGGTGAGGCTGCCATTGCAGAGAAGACGGAATAAGGTTAAACTTAAAAAAGCATAAATAATAAAGCGCAACACAACATAAGTGCCGCGCTTTTATTAACTTTGTGCCAAATCGTTTTTAAAGCGTGAAAATAATAGGAGTGGTTGATGCCCTTGAGCGTTTCGCGCCTTTGCCCCTGCAGGAGGACTATGATAATGCCGGTCTGCAAGTGGGACTGACAGAGGCCGAGGTTTCAGGGGCATTATTGTGTCTGGACGTTACCGAGACTGTGCTTGACGAGGCTATGGAGAATGGTTGTAACCTGATAGTGAGCCATCATCCTCTTATCTTTCATCGGCTGGCCCATATCACGGGTGAGGACGAAGTGCAACGGGTGGTGATGAAAGCTGTCAGAAATGATGTCGCCATCGTGTCTATGCACACCAATCTTGACGCAGCCGTTGGGGGCGTGAACTATAAGATCGCCTCTAAAATGAATGCGAAAGTGATGGGGAGCCTTGGCGGACATAAAGAAGCAACGGCTGATAACGGTACTGTGGTTAGCGGAAATGACGGCGTGATGGCTTTGCTTAAAGCTCCCATGGCTGCCGATGATTTCATGGCCATGCTCAAAGAGGTCTTCGACGTGGAGTGCGTGATGGCTAATGAACTGTTGCGCCGGCCCATCCAGAAGGTGGCTATCTGTGGGGGAGCCGGCGACTTCTTGCTTCCTGAAGCTGTAAAGGCGGGCGCTGATGCTTTTGTCACGGGGGAGATGCACTACCATCAGTATTTTGGTCATGAACAAGAGTTGCAGATAGCAGTCATCGGCCATTACCAGAGTGAGCAGTTTACCAAGGAGATCTTCAGAGAGATCATCGAGAGGAGTTGCCCGGGAGTCAGGTGCGTGCTGTCGGGCATTAACACCAACCCAATCCTTTATTTTTAGCGATTCAACAAAACAACAAACACATATATTAATATGGCAACAATCAAGAAGAATTCGTCAGAAATGTCGGTAGAAGAAAAGCTGAAGACGCTTTTCCAGTTACAGGTGACGCTTTCGGCTATTGACGAGAAGCGTGCCCTGCGCGGCGAGCTGCCGTTGGAAGTAGGCGATCTTGAGGATGAAATAGCCGGACTCAACACACGCCTGCAGAAGATACAGGACGAGGTAGCCGACTATCAGAGCGCGGTCTCACAGAAACGTAATGAGATTGAGCAGTACCAGCACAGTGTGGACCACTATAAGGAACAGCTTGACACCGTGCGGAACAATCGGGAGTATGACAACCTGTCAAAAGAGATAGAGTTCCAAACATTGGAGATCGAACTTGCCAACAAGAAGATCAAGGAGGCAACCGAGAAGATCACCGAGCGGCAGAGTGACCTCGCCAAGGTACAGGAAACGATTACTGACCGCCAGGCCGACCTGGTCTCAAAGCGTGCAGAGCTTGATGATATTATGCAGGAGACCCGTGAGGCCGAGGCTGACTTGAAGGATAGGGCAAAGGAGTTGGAGGCGAAGATAGAGCCTCGCCTGCTTCAGAGTTTCAAGCGCATCCGCAAGTCTGCGCGTAATGGACTGGGTATTGTTTACGTGCAGCGTGACGCGTGCGGAGGTTGTTTCAACAAAATTCCGCCACAGCGGCAGCTGGACATCAAGCAACATAAGAAGATCATCGTGTGTGAGTATTGCGGTCGCATCCTGATTGACCCAGAGCTTGCCGGTGTAAAGACGGGGACACCTGATGAGACGAAGCCGAGACGGAAGCGTACTTCCAGGAAGAAGAAAGAAGAAACCGAGGCGGAGTAATTTCCCGTTTGAGGGGTGTCGATACATCCGTATGCAGGATGTGGTTCCTGTGACCATCTGCGAAGTCATTGATGATCAATGCTATTGTGGGCGGCCATGAGAACCGCGTCCAACTGTTTTTACCTTTTGCCGCAAGATCTGTTTTAGATGTTATAAAATATTGAAAGGGCTGGGAGGATAGCCGGGCAAATCTATACGATACTCTTGCAGGAGAGTCTGTAAAGTGTAAAGAAATCTATCAAAAAAAAGCACCTTGCGGAGCACACGTTTTAGGAAAGCAAACTGACTTTCAGCGTGTAATAAATAGGACAAAAACGTATTTTCAGCCATTTAAAAGTGGAGAGAAATGGTATTTCTATTGTATGAGACGGCCTCTACAGTTGAATCGCATCGCCTTTATGGTGCAATCGCATCGCCAAACAAGCGTAGAGACGTGGCGTTTCAATTGTAATGGCAAATGAAATGAGACGACAAAAGGGCTCCATAAAAGCACGATAGATGATAAACAGCTGATTGATAACATCTTGCCAATTCAGCCATGAATGCGTTTTTTTAACCAGGAGGACAGGTCGACTTGTAAGAATCGATTCTCAGAAAGCAATTTGTCATTTAAAATTCAAGTTGTCTGTCATCCGTCTGGAGTGTCTCATCAAGATGCTTTATCCTCTGATCCCTCTTGCTTTCCAGATGGTCTCCTTTGCGGCGTTGATTTCCTGGAATTTCTTTTCTGCTGCTTTGCGAACGTCTTCGCCCAGTGTGGCCACCCTGTCGGGATGATTCTTCAAAGCCAGTTTTCGGTAAGCGGCTTTCAGCTCATCGTCTGTGGCGGTGGGTTCGACGCACAACACTTTGTAGGCGGCATCCAGAGAAGAGGAAGCGTCGTGGAGGTTAAGCATGCTGTCGAGATCGGATGGATCCATGCCCAATTCCACAGCGCACTCGCGTAGGGCACTCACCTCTCCGGGAGACACCACGCCGTCGGCCTGAGCGATAATAACCAGGAAGTGGAGCAGTTCGAGGCGTTGTGCGTAGGGCATATATAGTCGGAGCTGCCGGCACGAGCTCATCACGGCCGACTTAAACTCGCCCATGCCCAGCCGTTTCTGCTGGTCGAAGAGCTTGAGAAGGATCTGTTCGCCCTCACTGACAGCAGCTTCTCCGAAGTTGTTTCTCAGAAACGAGCGCACGACATTCATCTCAGAGTGCATCACCCGTCCATCGGCACGGATGATGTAAGAGGCCAGTACCAATAGCGAGAAGCGGAAGGTATTGCGCTGGCCTTCATAGACTTGCTGTTGCGTTTGTGTGCCATCCCCCTCCAGCTCTGCAGGCTCTGTGCTCTTGTCGAAGAGTGATCCTAATACGAAGCCTGCGATGGCACCTAAAGGACCAGCCGCCATGAGGCCTAAAAATCCTCCTATCCATTTTCCCATTGTCATATTCTGCCAAAGTAAAACTTGTTTGTCGTTATTCCCTTGCAAAATTACTAAAAAAGGGTTGCCGACAATTAGTTTTTTGTGGGATTTTCAGTAACTTTGCCGAAAATTATCAATTAAAACACGATAGCATTATGAGCATTGCATTAGCTTTGATACTCTTTCTTGTCGTAGCATGCCTGTTGTGGGGCATTGGAGAGCTGCATTACAAAAACTTCAATTATGTAGAGGATATTCCCCACCACGCTGACCCCACGGCACATCAGGCAGGACCTTATGTTGAGAAAAACATTCGTGACATCATGAAGGATAATTCGACAAGAGGCTATAGCGCTGTATAAGTTTTTATTCTTCTGACAGTCAGGAACAGGCAGGCTTCCGTTTTGGAGGTCTGCCTGTTGTGTTTTCCCCATGTCAGGTTTTTATTGCATGAAGATGGTGATGGTGTAAAGGTAAATGACAGCTGCAGGGATGGCAAGGAGGCTGGAGTCGAAACGGTCCATCATTCCGCCGTGGCCCGGCAGTATCTTTCCGCTGTCCTTGACGCCTATGGTGCGCTTGAAGAGGCTCTCAACAAGGTCTCCCCATGTACCGAATATCACGATGACAGCCCCAAGTCCAAGCCATTGCCACTCATTGAGGGAGTGCGGCTCAGCACCATTATTTGCAAAATAGCCGATCACTCCGGCAATGACGACAGCGAAGATGCCACCGCCGATACTGCCTTCCCAGGTCTTCCCCGGTGAGATGCGGGGGAAAAGCTTATGCTTTCCAAACAGAGAGCCGAAGCAGTAAGCGCCCGTGTCATTGGCCCATAACAGGATAAAGACCGAGAGAGGCAGCAGCATGTCATATCCGGAAAAGTCACCATTGGCATCGCGATGAAAGGCGAGTACGTTGATGAGGGCCAGCGGCATGGCTATATACATCTGACCGAGCATGGTGTAGGCCATATTGTTGACCGCGTCGCGGTTCTTTGCATATAGCTCACTGATGAGCAGGTAGATAATCGTAAGTACGTAGGGCATCATTACGGCGAAGCCTCTCACGACATCCAAACTCCACAGCGCTACGGCGATAAAGAGATAAACTCCACCTACAGTAGAGATAAAGCGGTTGATGTTGACGTTTGCCACGCGGTCGTTCACCAGCCCTGAGTATTCCCAGAGAGTCAGTCCCGTGATAATGGCAAAGAGCAGCATCATCGCTGAAGCATTGAGGAATCCCGCCACCATAATGGCGACGAAGAGCACGCCGGTGATAGTCCGGACAATCAGATTCTTCTGTTTTTCTGTCATAATTTCAGCGTATTGTCTTGATACAGTCAATCTTTTTTATTTTCGTCAGTCTCCTTCTTTTGATCAGCCACAGCCTTATCGTGCTCAGCCTGTGCCTGCTTCACCTCGTCAGGCATGTCTTCGAGCTTTGGAGTCTCGGCCTCTAACTTGGCATTCTTTTCAGCTTCAAGCTTGTCGTTTTCTTTTATCAACTCCTCCGATCGGCTTGTCCACGGGCGTTTTCCGAATATTTTCTCCACATCCTCTCGGTAGATCACTTCTTTCTCAAAGAGAAGTTGTGCCAGAGCGGCATGCCCATCTTTATGATCGGTGAGAATCTGTTTGGCACGGGCATATTGCTCATTTACAATTTTCAGGACTTCATCATCGATGATCTTTGCCGTGGTCTCACTGTAGGGACGCTGGAAGGAATAGTCATTATTATTATAATAGCAGATGTTTGGCAGTCGGTCACTCATTCCTGTATATGCCACCATGCCGAAAGCTGCTTTGGTAGAGCGTTCCAAATCGTTCATAGCCCCCGTTGAGATGGAACCAATGAAGAGGTCTTCGGCCGCACGGCCGCCAAGTAGTGAGCAGATTTGGTCGAGTTCTTCTTCTTTAGTGGTGATGACGCGCTCTTCCGGAATATACCAGGCGGCGCCGAGTGCTTGCCCACGGGGGACGATGGTGACTTTGACCAGAGGGTTAGCATATTTGCAGAACCAGCTGATGGTGGCGTGGCCTGCCTCGTGAATGGCGATAGCGCGCTTCTCATTGGCAGTCATCACCTTGGTTTTCTTTTCCAGTCCGCCTACGATACGGTCGACAGCGTTGAGGAAGTCTTGTTTTGAGACGACTTTCTTATTGTGCCTTGCCGCTATCAGGGCAGCTTCGTTACAGACGTTGGCAATGTCGGCCCCCGAGAATCCCGGTGTTTGCCGGGCCAGGAAGTCTACATCGAGATCGTTGCCACGCTTCAGGGGCTTGAGATGCACGAGGAAGATAGCCTTTCTTTCTGCCAGATCCGGAAGGTCGACATGAATCTGCCGGTCGAAACGTCCGGCACGCAGCAGGGCTTTGTCGAGCATGTCAGCACGGTTGGTAGCGGCAAGCACGATAACACCCGAGTTGGTGCCGAAGCCGTCCATTTCTGTCAGCAGAGCGTTAAGTGTGTTCTCACGCTCATCATTCCCTCCCATAGAAGGGTTCTTTGATCTGGCACGACCAACTGCGTCGATCTCATCGATAAAGATGATGCATGGTGCTTTCTGCTTTGCCTGTGCAAAGACATCGCGCACACGGCTGGCACCGACACCGACAAACATTTCCACAAAGTCGGAGCCTGACATGGAGAAGAAAGGCACTCCGGCTTCACCGGCCACGGCTTTTGCCAAAAGGGTCTTACCTGTTCCCGGGGGTCCGATGAGCAGAGCTCCCTTGGGGATTTTGCCTCCTAACTCAGTATATTTCTTTGGGTTCTTCAAGAAGTCAACAATTTCCTGCACTTCTTGCTTGGCTCCCTCTTGCCCTGCAACGTCTTTGAAGGTAATGCCCATCTCGTTGCCTTTCTCGTACAGGCGGGCTTTACTTTTGCCGACATTGAAGATGCCTCCACCACCTCCAATGCCTGCGCTGCCGCTCATACCCCGGCTGAACATCCATATAATGAAGAAGAGGAAGATTAGGGGTCCCAAGTTGATAAGTATGCTCCAAAAGTCGGTGCCGCGCTCATTATCGTAGCTATAACCTGCAAACTTGTGCTTCTGCTGCTGGTTGTCGAGAAACTTCTCCAGTTCGTCAATGGATCCAAACTGTACACTTACCCATGGGCTGGTGCCCACTTGTTGCGCCGACATGTTGAAGACGGTGCGGATATACTGAGGCTTGACAAACATCTTAAGCGTGTTGTCGCTCTTGTTGATGACTACACGTTGGGCGAAACCTTTCTCCACGTAGGTTTTAAAGTCACTGTAACTCACCTCTTGACTGGAGCTTCCCTTGATGATGGAACCACCTCCGCCTGAGAAGAGCATGATGGCAAGCACTACAGCTACGATGATATAGAGCCAGTTCATGTTGAACCGGGGCATCTTTGGCTGTTGCTGGTTGTTTGGATTGAATTGCCTGTTATCCATAGTTGTATTGTTGTTTTTGCTTTGATTAAATTACCTGGGCGTGTGCGGGTGTTGAAATGTCTGCGTCTTCCCATAGGTGCTCTAAGTCGTAGAAGGCACGTGGCCCAGGGAGAAAAATATGCACGATGATGTCAACGAAATCTATGGCCACCCATTGGTCGCTGCCCAGACCGTTGACTCCGACTGGTTTTTCACTTTCCTTGTCGCGGCATTTGTCGCCCACCGATTGTGCGATGGCTTCTACCTGTGCAGGTGAACCACCTTGACAGATAACAAAATAGTTGGCGATAGCTCCTTCGATGTGGTGGAGATCTACGATACGAATGTCCTCACCTTTTTTGTCTTCAATTGCTTCGATAATAGTCTTGAGCAGTGCTTCTGTTGATGTTGATTTCATGCAGTGTTGATATACAATAATTATCTTTTGTGTGTCAATGCTTCTATAATACAACAAAGTTAGTGAAAAACACAGGAATTACAAAGAATATTAATCTTATTTTTATTATTTTGTGGAGGTGACAGGACAGCGATATGACACAATGTCATTGCGGGAAAAACAGTCGGGTGGGTTGAATGGGCCATTGATGACAATGATGTTTGTCAATGGACGGATAAATATGCCATGAACTGATTTGCCTTGGGTTGTTTCATCGATTGTGTAGCGTATTGTAATGGGCCTTTTCAAAAAAAGTTGTTGAAAAGTTTGGTGGGGTTATAAAAAGTCAGTAACTTTGCACTCGTCATTCGAAAATAAGAGTAGTGAGACAAATTGGGGTATGGTGTAATGGTAACACTACAGATTCTGGTCCTGTCATTCTTGGTTCGAGTCCGAGTACCCCAACAATGTAGAGATCAAGCTTTTCTTGCTTGGTCTCTTTTCGTTTTCTTAAGAAGGTAAAGATTACTCTATTATGATGTGCCGTAATATATTGATTTTTTTCTTGCTGCTCCTCATTCCTTTGACAGTCCATGCTTTTCGTGAATCTGAGGACTTTTCCGTTTCGATGATTCCCGATGCCGTTTTCCAGCGAATGAAAGGAAAGAGCTATCCAGCAGACTGCCCTGTTAAACGCTCGGAGCTGAGGTACTTGCGGTTGTTGCATGTTGATAAGGAAGGGAAAATCCATCATGGTGAAATGGTCTGCAACAAGGCTATTGCTCAAGATGTATTGGAAATCTTTGAGGAGCTCTATAAGCATAGGTATCCTATAGAGCGAGTTAGGCTTATTGATGACTATGAAGCTGATGATGAGCAGTCGATGCGTGCTAACAATAGCAGCAGCTTTTGCTATAGGGTGGTGCGTGGTAGCAGGAAACTATCGGCTCACGCTAAGGGAATGGCCGTGGATATCAATACATTTTATAATCCTTGTGTCAGGCAGTCAAGATCCGGGAACATTACAGTACAGCCGTCTAATGCAAGGAAATATTCAGACCGGTCGGCGTCATTCCCTTATAAAATAGAGCGTGGCGATCTGCTTTGGCGGCTCTTTACGGCTCGGGGATTCAAATGGGGAGGATCGTGGAAATCGGTAAAAGACTATCAGCATTTTGAGAAGGATTGATATGAACTATTGGATTAGGGCTTACAACAATCAGCGTTTCCGGGTTGCCGACTTCATACACGATAATGGATTTATTGACTGGGGAATGAGGAACCGTTTTGAGAAAGGAGATGTAGTTTTCCTCTATGCCACCGCTCCCGAAAGCCGTATTACTTTCATGATGGAGGTAACGTCTGTCGCCTTGACTTGTGAGGAGATCGCCAATGATGAATCTTACTATATCTCCCAACAATATTTTGAGAACTGGTTACGCCACAAGGCGGATCATCTCTACGTACGTTATTCCTTCCTGAAAGAGTTTCATACATCTGAACTATCCCTTGCAAAGCTGAGGGAGAACGGTATGCAGGGAACGCCCCGCTCACCACGGAAATTATGGCCAGAGACGGTAGATTATATCATGGGGAAGTTGAATGATTAGAGTTCAGTAGACAGAAACTCTGAAGTAAAGTGAAGAAAAGTCCAGAAGTATAATTAGAGGTAGCTGTCTCTTGTAATAAGACTAAATCTCAGACTGTACTTCTGGACTTTTGGAATTCAGCAATCCTGTATCTCAACGGAGATTACTTTGTTTGGTCAATGGCCTTGATTTTCTCACGAATCATCTGTGCATCATCCTTGAGTTTCTGCACTTTGCGATTCATCTCATCAACAAGGCTGTTGCCTTTTTTGCTTGAGATATTGAGAAAGCCGAGGTTGTTTTCATAAGTTGTGATTTCCTGTTTAAGCTGCTCATAGCGGTGCATGAGCCGTGCGCGCTCATTATCAATGGCATCCTCTCCTTTCTTTGCTATGCCACGAAGATTATTCTTGAAGTTATCAAGATGACGTTTGGCCGCGGAGATATGCAGTTCGGTAAAGATTCTGTCCATGACGTCGTGGTATTCCTTGTAGACCTTGTCCTTATCGCGGTAAGGCACGTGTCCGATGGCATTGTATTTATCAGCGAGTTCCTGCACTTTCTCTCGAGCGTTGGCATCAGCGTCAGCGGCAATTTTCTTGAGTTCTTCGATGATGGCGTGCTTCTTTTGCAAGTTCTCCTTCTCTTCGTTGTGTGTGCCGGCATGTGCAGCATTGCGGGCGTCAAAAAAGTGGTTGCAGGCAGAGAGAAAGTCGTTCCACAACTGGTCACTGACTTTTCGGGGCGCGGTTCCAATGGCTCTCCATTCTTTTTGCAGCTGAATGAGTTTGTCAGAAGTCGCTTTCCAGTCGGTAGAGTCGGCGAGCTCTTGAGCTTTTGCCACGAGAGCTTTCTTTTTCTCAGCATTCTCGTAGAGCCGTGCACGTACCTCTTTGAAATAAGCAGCCTTCCGGCTGAAGAAGTCGTCGCATGTTTTACGGAAGCGCTGGAAAATCTCTTCGTTGCTCTTTTTGGGTGCAAAGCCGATGGTTTTCCATTCCTGCTGGATGCCAATGATTTCTTTAGAGTGTTTTTCCCAATCAGTTGAATTCTTATTTTCCTGTTGGGCGATGTTCTCTGTCTTTTCACAGAGTGCAGTCTTCTTGGCGAGATTCTCTTCCTCGTTGGCGCGCAACTTCTCGAAATGTTCCTGATGTCTCTTATTGATGACGGTGCTTGCATTCTTGAAGCGCGTCCAGATTTCTTCCCTGAGGTCTTTTGACACGGGTCCTATCTCGCGATACTGCTCATGCAGGTCTTGGAGTTGATGGAAGGCTCTGATCACATCGGGCTCTTCAGCAAGTTTTTCAGCTTCTTCGCACAGGCGTGTCTTGGCTTCTAAATTCTTCTTGAAATCGTATTCGCGTGCTTCGCGGTTGAGGTTGAGCAAGTCATAGAACTGCTCGACGTATAGCTGATAGTTGCGCCATGTCTCGCTTGATTTTTCGGGTGGCACCGGTCCTATCTCTTTCCATTCCTGCTGCAGAGCCTTGAAGTCATTGTATGATTTGTTTGCTTCGTCAGGTGAAGTGGCCATTGTCTTTATCTTCTCAATGATTTCCTCGCGACGCTTGAGATTGTCCTCACGCTCCTGCATCGCCCTCTCAAATGCCTTGGCACGCTTTTCCTTGATGACCTGCATGTTTGCCTTAAAGGTTTCCTCGTCATCGTCGGGCATCATTTGATACTTCTCGGGGTCACCTCCTGCCTCCAGGTATTCTTTCTGTTTTTGGTCGCGTTCTGCGATGTGGAAACGGTAGAAGGAGGCTTTGAGATGATCCATTTCGTCCCTGTTCGGGAGCTCATCGCTTTGGGCGATTTCCTTGACACGGTTGAGGACTTCCTGCTTTGAGGCGTAGACTTTCTTCGTCTCCTCAGATTCATTCTCAGCTTCTGACTTGTTTTCGACTTCTGATATGTTCTCAGCTTCGGGTTTGTTTTCAGCTTCTGACATGTTCTTAGCTTCAGGTTTGTTCTCAGCTTCCGAAGTGGAGTTGACCACCGTTTTCAGCTCTTCTGCATTGCCCTGTTCGGGGGCCTTTTCTTGAGAGTCCATCATTTCACTCTAAATTAAGTTTATGATTCGGAGTTCCATGGCCATGCTGCTGTGACCAGCAAACACCTTGGATGCGCATGGCTTCCAATGATTTATAAATATTTCTTGATGATATATACGTGTTGTAAATATTGTGCAAACTTAGAGAAAAAGATTGTAATATACTAATTTTCACACTATTTTTTATGCTTCTGTGGTTAAATAAGTTTTTTCCAGCGTAGGATCCACCAACTTACCCCTGTCACGAGCACGGCGATAGCGATACAGATGACAAAGCCGTAGTGCGACTTTTCCAATCCGTTGATGACGTTCATACCGTAGATACTGGATATGAGTGTAGGTGCCATGAGGATGATATTGAGCGAGGTAAGGGTACGCATCGTGGTATTCATGTTGTTGTTGATGATGCTGGAATAAGTGTCCATCGTCGACTCAAGAATGTCTGAATAGATATTAGTGGTCTCGCGTGCCTGTGTCATTTCAATGTTCACATCCTCGATGAGATCGGCGTCGAGCTCATCGACTTGTAGTTTGAACTTCAACTTCTGCAATAAGTTTTCGTTGCCTCGAATGGAAGTGATAAAGTAGGTGAGTGAGTCCTGAAGGCGACTCAGGCCTATGAGGCTCTCGTTGTTTACTTCATGGTCGAGGTTATGCTTGGCTTTCTCGATGAGTGCGTTGATCTGCTTCAATCGTTTCAAATACCACACGGCAGAGGACAAGAATAGACGGAAAGTCATGTCAACATAATCGGTGAATCCCACGCCCCGTTTCTGCTGGTAGCTAACAAAGTCAAGCATCATGTTGGTCTCGTAGAAGCAGACGGTGATGGTGACGTCACGTTTATGGATGATGCCTATGGGCACGGTCGTGTAAGGCGTGCGCGAGCGAATCTCCTTGACATAAGGGATACGTAGAATAATGAGCGTCCACCCGTCGTCGTACTCATAGCGGGCACGCTCGTCGGTATCGCTGATATCGCTCATAAAATAGTCGGGGATATGAAATCTCTCTTCCAGTTCGCGCTGGTCGTCGTCGGTGGGACAGGTAACCTGAATCCAGCACCCTGCTTCCCACTCATTGATCACTCTCAGTTGCTTCTCAATGTTCCAATATGTTTTCATTGCAGCCAATCTCCTATATTACATGAACAGCTGGTGGGGATTGGCCGTAAAGGGCTTTATCCTCACGCTATGAATTGTAACTGTCCGCGTGATAATCGTCCATAAAGATGATAACTGAATATTTGACGTTGCAAAAGTAAAGAAAAAAAACCGGAGAGGCAAACATTTCCCCGGTTTTTTTTCTGCAATTATTTCTCTTCTATCCGCTCAAGAGCAGTGGTGAGGAGTTTCCAGAAGGGCTCTGCGGTGTCTATCTTGAACCGTTCGCTTGTGGTGTGAGGTGAGAGAAGGGTAGGGCCAAGGCTGACGGCATCCATGCCCGGATACTTGCTCAGGATTACCGAGCACTCCAGTCCGGCGTGGTCGGCTTGTACAGTGGCATCCTTGCCGGTCTGCTCTTTATAGATTTCTTTCAGCAGATTGAGGATCTTGCTGTCAGGGTTAGGATCCCATCCGCCATAGCTCCCGCTGAACTCAGTCCGCATGCCGGCCATTGCAAAGCAACTTTCGAGCATGGAGCCTACATACTCCTTCATATCTTCACGGCTGGAGCGTGCGAGGATCTTGATGACGGCCTTGCCTCCCTCAATGTCGATGATGGCGAGATTTGACGATGTCTCCACCACGTCGGGGTAGGCGGGAATCATGCGTATGACACCGTTGTGGCAGGCATAGATGGCGTCGATGAGGTTGTCTTGAATCTCACGGGGTACCAGTTGGGTAGGATTCTCTACCTCTTCGACAAAGAATTGAACGTCTTTCTCGATGCCTTTAAATTCGTCCTCAATAGCGAGGCGTTGCTGCTCCACAAGGGCTTTCACGGCTTCTACTTGGCTTTCGGGCAATGCAAGCACTACTTCAGCCTTGAATGGGATGGCATTGCGCATATTACCTCCATGCCATGCGGCAAGTCGCGCGCCATTCTCAGCCACAGCCTTGCGTACGAGGCGCACCATCTCTTTGTTGGCATTGGCGCGGCCCTCATTGATTTCCAGGCCGGAGTGACCGCCGCGAAGCCCCTTGAGGGTTACTTTGACAGCTGTCTCCTGGTCGTTGTCCACGGGTTGGTATTCGAGAGAGGAGGTGACATCGACGCCACCGGCCGAGCCAATGACAAACTTGCCCCACAGCTCCGAGTCAAGATTTATAAGAATATCGCTATGCAGTTCGCCCTCAGGCAACTCATTAGCACCGTACATCCCCGTTTCTTCATCGCGTGTGATGAGAGCCTCGATGGGGCCATGCTTCAGGTCTTTCTCTTCCATGATGCCCATGATGGCTGCCACGCCGATGCCGTCGTCGGAGCCGAGTGTCGTGCCTTTGGCGTGTACCCATCCGTCCTCGATATAGGTCTCAATGGGATCGGTCTCGAAGTTATGGGTGGAGTCGGGGGCTTTCTGCGGCACCATGTCCATGTGTGCCTGTAAAAGTACCGTCTTGCGATTCTCATAGCCCGGCGTGGAGGGCTTGCGCATGACAATGTTACCGGCGGGGTCTTGGAATGCCTCTACGCCTACGCGCTTGGCAAAGTCGAGCAGAAACTGCTGCACTTTCTCCACGTGGCCACTGGGACGTGGTATTTGGGTAAGGTCATCAAAATTGCGCCAGATGGCGGCAGGTTGTAAGTTGCGGATTTCACTCATAGCTTTTGGTTATTAAATGAATGTGTATGTTGTTTAAATTCTTTTCTTTGTCAGTGCCAGCGCTATCCATGCGTAGATGCCCAGCGCAAGCACAAGAAGCGTCTGTATAGTGTGGACGATAAGTACGAAGTAGAGTGCGTTGCTGGCCGCCACTCCATAAAGGATGAGCATGGTCTTCACTGCGAAATGCCAGGGGCCGGCGCCGTTGGGCGTGGGTACGATGACTGCGATGGAGCCTACGATGAACGTCACCAGCGCACATGCCATTCCTAAGTGAGCTGTGGGAATGAAGCAGAAGAAGGTGAGATAATAATGCAGGAAGTAGCAGGCCCATATCCCAATGCTGAAGAAAAGGAACAGGGGTACATTGCGTACGTTGCGTATGGAAATAATCCCTGACCATAGCCCGATGAACGTCTCTTTCACCTTATTATATATAGACAACTTCCTTACAATCGCCCATAGCAGCACCAGCACAGCCACGCCACAGACGGCGGTGACCCACCAGCCGGTGGTGGTGAACTGCCCCAGAAGCTCATCCAGACGGGTGCCTGTGCGGGCGAAGAAGCGGTGGAAGACGGGCAGCTGCCATAGAAAGGTGAAGACGGTGATGAGGAGCACCAACAGGGTGTCAATGGCACGCTCAGTGACCACCGTGCCAAGTGATTTCGGGAATGAGACGCCATCCCAGCGCTTGAGCACGCCGCAACGTGCAAACTCGCCTACACGGGGGATCACGAGGCTTGCCGCGTAGGAGAGAAAGATGCTGTTCACCGCAACGCTTCTGCGCGGTTTCTCGCCCAAAGGCTCAAGGCTCTGCCGCCAGCGCCAGCCGCGAAAGGCTTGCGCCAAAATGCCGAAAGGGAAGGAGAGTAGCATCCATGTCCAGTCCATGTGGTGGAGCATGACGTCGCCGATACTTCGGAGATTAAAGCCCCGATACATCCAATAGAGGATGGCGCCGCCCAAAAACAGGGACAATGCTACCTGCATGACAGTGTTGATCGCCTTCTTCTTATTCATTTCACAGGCAAAATTATAAAATATATTTGAGGAATGATTCAGTTCCGCATATTTTTTTGTATTATCTGTTTCAAGGTACTCTCTGCGGCCTTGTATGCCGTTTCTCAGCCGATGCCTCTGATGTCATCATTCCAATGGATTGATTTCGGTCAACCCATTTGATGATTGTCAATAAAAGCGTGGGTTCGGCATAGGAAAGCCCTGTATTGTTTGCGTACACATGTTTTTCTTCCTAACTTTGCATCGTCATAAGAAATTAGGCTGCCTTCTTAAAGGCAAAGGATAAGTATTCAGGTAACACATTCAGTAGTTTAGTTGATTAGTTTTAGTTGACAAGTTTTTCAGGATAACAACCGGCATAGCGATGGCCGGATAAAAAAGATTAATAATTTAGAGAAAGCAAAGTATGATGAGTTTGACGACTTTTGCAGCTATGGCCGCCCTGATGTTTATCGGCATCTCGCTGTTGGCCCTGATGATGGACAGGAACGCACGCTAAGGCGTGAGCCTTCCATTGATTTACAGAGAAAACATGTTTAACAATTAATAAGAGCGCCGTAATCCGTGAGGGTTCCGGCGTTTTCTTTCTCCCGTCTTTTCACTAAAAGGTACTACACGACCATTCGTATCTGTGACGCATTGCCATTATAGTGTAGACGCATCGCCTTTACAGTGTAGACGCATCGCCTTTACAGTGTAGACGCATTGCCATTACAGTGTAGACGCATCGCCATTACGGTGTAGACGCCAGGTCGTGCAATGTTCATCCAAAGAATAAGGCTAAATTTTGTCAATCTCTTCTTTTAATGAACTTTATTTCGTAATTTTGCACATTATAGCGATTGGTTGGAATAAATATCAAGTACACATGAATATATTAGAGTTGAGTGAGCAAGAGATTGGCCGCCGCCAAAGCCTGCAGCAGTTGCGCGAGATGGGCATCAACCCCTATCCTGCCGCAGAGTTTCCGGTGTCGGCTTTCAGCACGGAGATCAAGCGGAACTTCAAGGATGGCGAGAAGCCCGAGGTCGTTGTCGCCGGTCGCATGATGAGCCGCCGTGTTATGGGCAAGGCCAGCTTTATGGAGCTGCAGGACGGTAAGGGCCGCATCCAGGTCTACGCCACGCGCGACGATATCTGCCCCGATGATAATAAAGACTTTTACAACGTAGTTTTCAAGAAGCTACTCGATATTGGCGATATCATCGGCGTGCGCGGTTTTGTCTTCAAGACCCAGACAGGGGAGGTCTCTGTTCACGCGCAGGAATTGACCTTGCTCTCGAAGAGCCTCAAACCTCTGCCCATTGTGAAATACAAGGACGGCGTGGCTTATGACAAGTTTGATGACCCTGAGATGCGTGCCCGCCAGCGCTATGTTGACCTCATTGTCAATGACGGCGTGAAGGAGACTTTCCTCAAGCGCGCCACCGTGCTGCGCACCATGCGCCAGTTCTTTGATGAGAGAGGCTATACCGAGGTGGAGACCCCCACATTGCAAGCCATCGCCGGCGGTGCCAGCGCACGGCCGTTCATCACTCATTTTAATGCGCTCAACATTGATATGTACATGCGCATCGCCACGGAGCTTTACCTCAAGCGCCTCATCGTGGGCGGCTTCGACGGCGTCTATGAGATTGGCAAGAACTTTCGCAATGAGGGTATGGACAAGAACCACAACCCTGAGTTCACGTGTATGGAGCTCTATGTGCCTTACAAGGATTACAACTGGATGATGGACTTCACCGAACAGCTGCTCGAGACCATTTGTACAGCGGTCAACGGCAAGCCTGAAGTAACTTATCCTGACGGCAAGGTGATCAGTTATAAGGCTCCCTTCCGTCGTCTGCCTATCCTTGAGGCCATTAAGGAAAAGACCGGCTTCGACTGCGAGGGTAAGAGTGAGGATGAGATTCGCAGTTTCTGTCAGAGTAAGGGCTTGGAGATTGACGAGACCATGGGCAAAGGCAAGCTCATCGACGAGCTCTTCGGAGAGTTCTGCGAGGGTACGTTCATCCAGCCCACATTTATCACCGATTATCCTGTGGAGATGTCACCTCTCACTAAGATGCATCGTTCTAAGCCCGGTCTTACAGAACGCTTCGAATTGATGATCAACGGCAAGGAACTGGCCAATGCCTACTCTGAGCTCAACGATCCTATCGACCAAGAGCAGCGCTTCAAAGAGCAGATGAAGCTTGCCGACAAGGGCGACGACGAGGCAATGGTCATCGATCATGACTTCCTGCGTGCCCTGCAGTATGGCATGCCGCCCACGTCGGGCATCGGCATCGGCATCGACCGTCTCGTGATGCTCATGACCGCCAAGGAGTTCATCCAGGAGGTCATGCTCTTTCCGCAACTTAAGCCTGAAGCTAAGATGCCACAGACCAGCGTGAATGACTGGGCTGACAAGGTGGGCGTACCCGAGAACTGGGTGTATGTGCTCCGCAAGGCCGGCTACAATCTTATCTCCGACATCAAGGATGTCAAGGCCCAGGCTCTGCAGCAGAAGATGCTCGAGATTAACAAGAAGTACAAGCTCGGCTACGACAAACCTGAACTCGGCACCATTCAGCAATGGATCGAGAAAGCTGGGGAGTGAAGAAGGATAAGTGATGAGTGAAGAGTGAGAGGTCAATGCAGGGGTAAGCCTTTGTGGCCGCCCGCAACAACATTTCAAACTGTATAGTATTATGAGCTTCATCAACAATCTTTGGCAGAAAGTGCTTCATCCCACCAAGCCGTGGGGCGGCGTCGAGGGTGGCATTGCCATCATCGGTGGCGGCTCGTGGGCCACGGCCATCGCCAAGATAGTGGTGGGCCGGACGGGGCATATCGGATGGTATATGCGCAGAAGTGACCGTATCGCAGAGTTCAAGCGGCTCGGACATAATCCTGCCTATCTCACGACACTCAACTTCGATGTCAGCCAGATAAGCTTCTACGCCGACCTCAACGCTGTGGCACGCAAATACGATACGCTCATCTTCGTCACTCCGTCGCCCTACCTCAAGAACCACCTTGCCAAGCTCACCGCCGACATTAGCGGCAAGACTATTGTGACAGCAGTGAAAGGCATCGTGCCCGACGAGGATATGGTCGTGAGCGAATATTTCCACACACGTTACAATGTGCCGCAGGATCATATTCTCTGTATCGGAGGCCCCTCACATGCTGAGGAGGTGGCCATGGACCGCCTCACCTATCTCACGATAGGGTGTACCGCGGAGAAGACTGCCGAGGCTTTCGCCAATGTGTTACGAAGCGACTACGTACGCGTAGAAACATCTGAGGATATCATGGGTATCGAATATGCTGCCGTGCTGAAGAATGTCTATGCCATCTGCGCAGGTATCTGCAACGGACTGCGCTATGGCGATAACTTCATGGCGGTGCTGCTCACCAACTGTGTACGCGAGATGGACCGCTACCTGACAGCCGTGTCTCCTGCCAAACGGAATATCTGTGACAGTGCTTATCTCGGTGATCTCACGGTGACCTGCTACTCCAACTTCTCACGCAACCGCACGTTCGGCACAATGATCGGTAGAGGCTACAGCGTCAAGAGTGCTCAGTTAGAGATGAAGATGGTGGCCGAAGGCTACTATGGGACTAAGTGTATGATGGAACTTAACAAACAGGCAAAAGTAGATATGCCGATTCTCAACACCGTCTACGACATACTCTACAGACAGGTGAATCCAGCTAAGGCCATACTGACGCTGACTGAAAAGTTGACATAAAGATTTTTTTAAGACATAAAGACATAAAGAACATATTTAAGACGTAAAGAAACACAGGCATGAATATGGATAGTGCAAATGTTGAGCTACTCATAAAGAAGATTATCCAGTGCATCTATAATGTGCGGGGAGTGCTGCCTCCTGGATTTCTTGAGAAGATATACAAGAATGCGCTATACATTGAGCTCAAAGAGCAAGGGATGCCTGTTGAGACGGAGGTTCCAATCAATGTCGTCTATAAAAATCACATCGTTGGGAGCTATAAGGCAGATATGATTGTGAACAAAAATATTATCATTGAACTGAAGGCTACCCAACATCTCACGCTGGATAACGAAGTCCAACTCGTCAACTATCTTACTGCATTAAACATCGAGAATGGTCTCCTCGTGAATTTTGGCAGTGATAAAATAGAGATAAAACGGAAATATAAAACGTATCGTAAACTATAATTTTAATTAAATAACAAAAGCAGCGACACACAAAGACATATAAAGCATATTTAAAGCATATTCCGCTCATAAAATAAAGAAGAATCCATCTTTTTAAGATAGAGAAGTGTCTGTCTTGATAGAAGAGAAGAGTCCGTCTTGATAGAAGAGAAGATTTGTCTTTATAGAAAATATGTTCTTTATGTCTTTTTGTCCTCAATGCATGTAATTTTGTCATTATGGAAAACATTAAGTTAGACACCAGCAAGGCCGTGGAGTTTCTTGCTGCCGGTACAGTGAAAGGTTATGAGCCGAAGGTGAAGGCCGCTCAGGAAGCTCTTGAGAGCGGCACATGTGAAGGTAGTGATTTCTTGGGCTGGCTCCACCTCCCCACAGAGACCACAGGCGATTTCCTCAATGATGTGGAGGCCTGTGCCGAATTGCTTCGCGCCAAGTGCGACACTGTTGTCGTAGCTGGTATCGGTGGTTCTTATCTCGGTGCGCGCGCCGTCATTGAAGCTCTCGGTAACTCGTTACAGTGGCTCGTCAACGACGGTTCCAAGGCTCCCAACGTCATCTTCGCAGGCAACAGCATCTCTGAGGATTACTTGTCAGAACTGACCAACTACCTCAAGGACAAGAAGTTCGGTGTCATCAACATCTCCAAGAGTGGTACGACAACGGAGACCGCACTCACTTTCCGTCTGCTGAAGAAGCAGTGCGAGGCACAGCGCGGCAAGGATGAGGCCAAGGATGTCATCGTTGCCATCACCGACTCCGTGAAGGGTGCTGCCCGTAAGACCGCTGAGAAAGAGGGTTACAAGACATTCATCATCCCCGACAACGTAGGCGGTCGTTTCTCAGTGCTCACCCCGGTAGGTCTGCTGCCTATCGCTGTAGCTGGATTCGACATCAAGGCGCTCGTCAGGGGTGCTCAGGACATGGAGAAGGCTACGGCTGTCGACGTACCTTTCAAGCAGAACATCTCGGCACAATATGCCGCTATACGTCAGGCCCTCTATACGCAGGCCGGCAAGAAGATTGAGATTCTCGCTGACTTCCAGCCGAAGCTCCACTTCATGGCAGAATGGTGGAAGCAGCTCTATGGGGAGAGCGAGGGTAAGGACGGCAAGGGCATCTTCCCTGCAGCCTGCGACTTCACAACCGACCTCCACTCCATGGGTCAGTGGATCCAGCAGGGCGAGCGCTCTATCTTCGAGACAGTGCTTTCTGTGGAGAAGCCCAACAGTAAGCTCCTCTTCCCGCATGATGACGAGAACCTCGACGGCCTCAACTTCCTTGAGGGTAAGCGCGTGGACGAGGTCAACAAGATGGCTGAGCTCGGCACACGCCTGGCTCACGTTGACGGTGGCGTGCCTAATATCCGTGTCAGTGTGCCCAAGCTCGACGAGTACTACCTCGGTCAGGTTATCTACTTCTTCGAGAAGGCTTGTGGTATCAGTGGTCTGCTGGAGGGTGTGAACCCGTTCAATCAGCCTGGTGTGGAGGCTTACAAGAAGAACATGTTCGCACTGCTCGGCAAGCCCGGCTACGAAGATGAGACCATTGCTATCAAGAAGCGTCTCGCTAAGGAGAAATAATTTGAATTCAGTGATAGTATTATCAGTGATAAATAAATAATGATGGATATCAAACAAGCCATCAACTCTTATAACACGACCTTTGGGGTGGAGTTCCATCCCAAGGCCGTGCTTTTCGATATGGACGGCGTGCTCTACGACTCCATGCCTCGTCATGCCATCGCGTGGCAGAAATCCATGGCACAATTCGGCATTCACATGACGGCGCACGATGTCTATGCCACAGAGGGTGCACGCGGCTTCGACACCGTGAAGATGCTCGTCAAGCGGCAGAAAGGCACAGACATCTCTGATGAGAAGGCTAAAGCGATGTATGAAGTGAAGAGTAACATCTTCCATGCCATGCCTGAGGCTCCTATCTTTGATGGCGTGAAAGAGCTCATGCAGCGCGTCACGGATGCAGGACTCTCTGTCAACGTCGTCACCGGAAGTGCTCAGAAACCGCTCATCGCACGGCTGACTCATGACTTCGGTCAATGGCTCGCTCCCGACCATATCACAACAGCCTATGACGTGGACCGTGGCAAACCCGACCCGGACCCTTATCTCACCGGACTTCGCAAAGCCGGAGATCTCAAGCCCTGGCAAGGCATCGTCGTAGAGAATGCGCCCTTGGGTATTCATGCAGGTGTGGCAGCCGGATGCTTCACCATCGCTGTCAACAGCGGGCCGCTCCCCGACAGTGACCTCCTTGTAGAGAAGCCCAACCTCCTCTACCAGAAAATGACGGAGCTGCTTGGCGACTGGGAGCAGATCATCGGGTCATAAAGGGTATCAGCGCATCGGCACCGTATCATATATCCAAACCCAACTGAATAAGACACATTACATGCTCAGATATATTCTTTCTTTCATATCCGTGCTCATTGCCCTCTGTCCAACATACGCGCAGGAGCAGCAGCAGGAACCACAGCGCAAGAAACTCGTGGTCATTGATATCGAGACAAAGGTCCCCATGCGGGGCGTTATCGTCAGTACGAAAGACGGCTACCGTGACACCACCAACTGGCGCGGCGTCTGTTATGTGCCTGCAAAATTCGACACACTCACGGTGTTCAGGCACAATTATATCCCAGAGCACGTGCTGGCCAGGGAGCTGAAGGATACCACCTCACTCATTCCCACCGGATCTTCCATCGGTGAGGTGACAGTATGGGGAAAGAATGACATCAATCAACAAATTAAAAAAAGTGTCGGCTATAACCCACTGCCAAGTGCGAAAACAGGTATCATAGGCAGTTTTGACCTTGCCAATATTCTTGACCGCCGCGGACGCCGCGACCGCAAGCATCTGAGAACCGTACGCCGGAAGTTCCAGGAAATGGACAATACAGGTGACCCCATCGTAGACGCTTACAACAAGGCCATGGAAAAGAAACGGCTTGAGGAGGAGGCTAAAGAAGACGGGAAGGGGACCGTTGAGAGAGAGGAAGCAGATGAAAAGAAATAACGATGATTGATTACGACAAGATAAGAGACAAGCGCATCGCGGTACTGCTCAGTGGCGGCGTCGACTCCTCTGTGGCCGTCTATGAACTCGCTTCACGCGACATCCACCCCGACTGTTTCTACATCAAGATAGGCCCCGGGGAGAAGGAGGAATGGGACTGCAACTCGGAGGAGGACCTTGAGATGGCGGCAGCTGTCGCTGCCAAATACGGCTGTAAACTGCAGGTCGTAGACTGCCATAGGGAATATTGGTCGAGGGTGACGAAGTATACCATGGAGAAGGTGAAGGCGGGGCTTACTCCCAATCCCGACGTGATGTGCAACCGTCTCATCAAGTTCGGGGCGTTCGACGAGAAGATGGGGTACAGCTACGACCTCATAGCCACCGGTCACTATGCCCAGACCGAATGGATTGACGGACACAAGTGGCTCACGACAAGCCCCGACCCCGTGAAGGATCAAACCGACTTCCTCGCGCAGATCTATCAGTGGCAACTCAAGAAAGCACTCTTCCCCATCGGTCACTATGTCAAGAACGAGGTGCGTGAGATCGCGGAGCGCGAGCATCTTATCAACGCCAAGCGCAAGGACTCGCAAGGCATCTGCTTCCTGGGCAATATCAATTACGATGAGTATATCCGCCGCTATGCCGGAGAGAAGACAGGCGACGTCATCGAACTGGAGACCAGCAGGAAGATTGGTGAGCACAGGGGCCACTGGTTCCACACCATCGGCCAGCGCAAGGGTCTCGGGCTCGGCGGAGGTCCGTGGTTCGTCGTGAAGAAAGACGCGGAAAAGAACATCCTCTATGTCAGCCATGGCTATGATCCACAGACGGCCTACAAGAGCGACTTCCTCATCCACGGCTTCGACTTTCTCACCGAGGGCGTCACGTCTCTGCCCGAGTGCGTCACCTTCAAGATCCGCCACACACCAGACTGCCACGAAGCAACGGTAGCAGACTGCGGTGACGGCTCCTACACCATTCACAGTAAAGAACAGATCCATGGCGTGGCCCCGGGACAGTTCTGTGTCATCTACGATGCAGAGCACCACAAATGCTACGGTTCGGGAGAAATAACATTGTAAGATCATGGAACAGGAAAAGACCACATTACGTTTAGGTGACTACAACACGCTTACCGTCACACGGCTGGCCCAGCGGGACAATCCCCACTCTGCGGGCGGCAGGGAGACCTTCGGCATCTTCCTCGACGGCGGGCGTGAGGGCGACATCCTCATGCCGAAGAAGTATGTGCCCGAAGGTGCAAGAGTGGGTGACAAGATACGCTGTTTCGTCTATCTCGACCAGGAGGAGCGGCTTATTGCCACTACGGAGATCCCGCTCGCTAAAGCAGGCGATTTTGCATACCTCGAGTGCACATGGGTCAACCAGTACGGCGCGTTTCTTAACTGGGGCCTGATGAAAGACCTTTTCTGTCCCTTCCGTGAGCAGAAGAAGAAAATGGAGATGGGCGAGAGCTATATTGTCTATATCCACCTCGATGAAGAGAGCTACCGCATCGTCGCGACAGCAAAGATCGACAAGTATCTCCAGTCTGCCCAATCCGCCGGCTTGAAAGAGCGCCAGGAGGTTGACTTGCTGATCTGGCAGAAGACCGACCTGGGCTTCAAGACCATCGTCAACAACAAGTACCAGGGGCTCATCTACCGCGACCAGATCTTTCAGCAGATCCACACGGGCGACCAACTGAAAGGCTTTATAGAGAAAGTCCGTCCTGACGGCAGGCTCGACATCATTCTCCAGCCCACCGGACGGCGACAGACGCTCGACTTTGCCGACATCCTCCTGCAGTGGATCGAGAGTCACGATGGTTTCTGTCCCTTTGGAGACAAGAGCGCACCCGACGACATCAAGCGCACGTTTCAGGTGAGCAAGAAAGTGTTTAAGAAAGCCGTCGGCGACCTCTACAAGCGCCACCTCATCGACATCACCGACGAAGGGTTGCAACTAACTTCCACAACGGAGCAGCCATCAACGCCTGCATGATCTCTCCCCGCTCCAGGATGCCACGCACCTCCTCCGCCGTGAGGAGGTAGACATCCAAATCTTCATTGGCATCGAAATGTTGTGCGCCTGCATGTTCCACACCACGGGCAAGGAATGTGTGGGCGATATTATTATTAGTACCCGGATTCGGACAAAGGTTCATGAAGGGTTCCCATTCGCCGCCACCGAAGCCCGTCTCCTCCATCAACTCGCGCTTGGCAGCAGCCATTGGTTCTTCCCTTTTCTCGATCACGCCGGCAGGAATCTCCCACTCCACGACATCCAGTCCATGGCGGTATTGGCGCTCAAAGAGATACTTCCCGTCTTTTGTGATGGCAATGACATTGATCCAGTCGGGATACTCCAGTGACCAATAGTCATCCTTGATGCGACCATCCGGCAACATCATCTTATCTTTGCGAACCGTCATCCATGGTTCTTTCACAACATATTCTGAAGAGATCGTCTTCCAGCGCATCTCCTCATCCGAACGCTTCAGTTTTATAGACATAACTTATCCTTAATTTGTCTGCAAAATTATTAAAACCTTTCCAATTCTGACAATAAAACGCTAACTTTGCAAACAAGAATAGGAAGATTGTGAGAAATTTGGGCCATAAGCGGCAACTGAGTGCTTGGATTCTCTTAGGAGTATTCATCCCAATGCTCTTGTTCGCTTCTCTTCATACTCACAAACAGGAACAGGGGATGACAACGACAGAGTGCTATGCCTGTCTTCATCACATCCATCACAATAGTCACCTTACTTCCAACACATTCTCTATCGACCACTGCGTGCTCTGCACGTTCTTGGCCCTACCTTATGTAGCCGGAATCACCCTCGCTATCTTTGCTGTCAGTGGTTTGGCCTTTTCTCTCGGCTACAAGTCTTCTTATACCCTTTGTCTGAGGAAACAAAGGGCTTATTCTCTCCGTGCGCCACCGATGCGATAACGCCCCGTTTTTCACCCCAGTGCAGGGGACCGCCCTGCAAGCAACCAATATCACAATTATTTTTTCCTCATGAACAGAATCATATTTCTTCTGCTCACGGTGCTCTTATGTATGGGTGCCGCAGCAGATACCCTGAACGGTGACAACAACCTCTCAGGAACCGTAACCGACAAGAAGAGCGGAGAGAAGCTCGTCGGTGTTTCTATTTATTTCCCCGAGCTCTCCAATGGTACGACAACTAACAAGGACGGGCATTTTGAGTTCACCCGGCTCCCGGATAAGACTACGCCCGTCCAAGTGAGCTATCTCGGCCACAAGACAATCATTGAGAACATCGACCTCTCAAAGACGCACACGCTCAACCTTAAGATGGAAGAGTCGAATGCGATGATCAATGAGGTTGTCGTAACGGGGCTCACAGGCAAGTCTCTGATGAAGGACTCGCCCACTCCCATCTCCGTCGTCAACAAGACAATGCTTGAGGCAACGCCTTCCACGAACATCATCGATGCCCTGAGCTTCCAGCCCGGAGTCGCGCAGGTCACGACCGGAGGCGGCATCTCCAAACCGGTGGTGCGCGCCCTCGGATTCAACCGTGTCGTTGTCGTCAACGACGGCATCCGGCAGGAAGGCAACCAGTGGGGCGAGGAGCACGGCGTGGAGATCGACCCCGAGAGTGTTTCGTCGGCTGAGATCCTCAAAGGTCCCGCCTCACTGATGTTCGGCAGTGACGCAATGGGAGGAGCCATCGTCTTCCATGATGAGCCAACGGCAGCCCTCGGGACGATGGAGGCTAATGCCATGACGCAATACCAGACCAACAACGGACTCTTCGGCTACTCGGTCAACTTCAAAGGCAACGAGGACGGCATCGTATGGGACGCGCGGTGGTCGCAGACGCTGGCTCACTCCTACAAGAACAAGCTCGACCGCTATGTCGCCGGATCTCAGTATCGCGAACGTGCCGCCGAGGGCATGGCCGGCATCAACCGGAGCTGGGGCTTCAGCCATCTGAAGCTAAGCTACTACAACCTCACGCCGGG
The DNA here is from genome assembly GCF_000218235.1 of Hallella multisaccharivorax DSM 17128. GTDB lineage: Bacteria > Bacteroidota > Bacteroidia > Bacteroidales > Bacteroidaceae > Prevotella > Prevotella multisaccharivorax. The sequence goes on from NZ_GL945017.1 coordinate 2,992,575, forward strand.
CATCGCCGAGGGCGAGCGGAGCGACAGCTATTCCTACGGCAGGAACCTGCCTTTCCAGCAGGTGTATCATTATAAGGTGGTGAGTGACAACTCGGTCTTCCTCGGCAACGGCACGCTCCAGGCTGTCATCGCCTACCAGCAGAACCATCGTCAGGAGTATGAGGAAAGTGCCACGGACCCCGGCCTCGACATGAAACTCCATACCATCAATTATAATCTGAAATATCAGCTTCCCGTCACAGACAACTGGAACATAGCAACGGGCGTGAACGGGATGTATCAGAAGATGCTCAACGAAGGCGATGAATATCTTATCCCCGCCTACAACCTCTTCGACGTGGGTGCCTTTGCCACAAGTTCTTATAAGACCGGAAACCTCACGCTCAGCGGCGGAGTGAGATACGACAACCGCCACATCCACACCTTTGCGCTGGGTGACACCTTCAGCCGCCTCAGCCGCAACTTCGCAGCCCTGACGGGGAGTATCGGCGCCGTCTGTGCCGTCAGTCCCAGGATGAATCTCCGCCTCAACCTCGCACGCGGCTTCCGGGCCCCCAACCTCAGTGAGCTGAGCTCCAACGGCGTACACGAGGGATCGGTGAGATACGAGCTCGGCAACGGCGATCTCAAGCCTGAATACTCATGGCAGATAGATGCCGGATGGGACTATACATCAGCCGTCATCTCGTTCCAGCTCTCACTCTTTGCCAACTTCATCGACAACTATATCTTCACTGAGAAGTTGGCAGGCGTGAAGACCAAGGGCTACGATACCTATCAGTACCACCAGGGCGACGCCCGCATGCTCGGAGGTGAGGCAAGTGTGGATATCCATCCCGTCAGCCGCCTCCACTTCCAGAACACGTTCTCCTATGTCAACAGCGTGCAGCTCCATCAGCCGCGCGAAAGCAAATATCTCCCATGGACACCCGCACCCCGCTTCACGAGTGACCTGCGCTACGACCTTATCCGTGACGGCAGCATTTTGAACAACACCTATGTCGCGTTGCAAGCGGAGTGCGACCTCCGCCAGAACCATTTCTATGCTTTCAACGGCACAGAGACGGCAACGCCCTCCTACACTTTGTTCAATATTCTTGCCGGCACCGACCTCAAGATCCATGGCCGTAAGCGTGCAAGCCTCTATCTCGGCTGCACCAATCTCTTCAACCGGGCTTATCAGAGCCATCTCAGCCGGCTGAAGTACGTGAAGGCAACACCCGACAACGGTCATCAAGGCATTTGCAACATGGGACGTAATGTCACCATGAAGCTCATCGTGCCAGTGCAGTTCTGATCTCAGTCGATGAACCGTCGGAGGATGTCACCGTATTTGTCAATGCGACGGTCTCTGAGGAAGGGCCACCAGCGTCTGACCTGCTCAGACCGTTCTAAATCCACCTTGATCACTTGCTCGCATTCATTCCTTGAATCCGCACGATAAAGCAACTCGCCCTGCGGGCCGGCAACGAAGCTGGAACCCCAAAACTGGATTCCCTTCGTTCGCCCGCTTGGGTCAGGCTCAAAGCCCACACGGTTGACCGTGATGACAGGTAGCCCGTTGGCCACTGCGTGTCCCCGCTGTACGGTTATCCACGCCTCACGTTGCCGTTCCTGCTCGTCGGTTGTATCGCTACTCTCAAAACCAATGGCGGTAGGATAAATAAGTAGCTCAGCTCCTTGCAGAGCCATGAGACGTGCAGCTTCAGGATACCATTGGTCCCAACAGACGAGCACGCCGAGACGACCGACAGAGGTGTTGATAGGATGGAAGCCGAGGTCACCGGGAGTAAAGTAAAACTTTTCATAGTATGCTGGATCGTCGGGGATGTGCATCTTGCGGTACTTGCCTGCGATGGTGCCATTGCTCTCAATTATTACGGCTGTGTTGTGGTAGAGACCTGCTGCCCGCTTCTCAAAGAGAGAGATGACGATGACTACGCCTAACTCTCTGCCTAATTTCCCGAAATATTCAGTGGAAGGGCCTGGGATAGTTTCGGCGAGGTCGAACTTATCAACATCTTCCGTCTGACAGAAGTAAAGACTGTTGTGCAGCTCCTGCATGACGATGAGCTGCGCGCCTTGTTGGGCGAGTGTCCTGCATTTCTCGGAGAGTCGTCGGACGTTGTCTTCTGCGTCCTGCGTGTTGTGCTGCTGTATGATTCCTACTTTTAATGGCATGGTTGTTATGTATTTGGGATTATTGTGTGCAATTAGTATTTGTGCAGAGGTTGGCCCTTGTACGATCACTATGTGGTATCTGCATGGTGAGGCAATGGATAGATCCGTGTTGTCGCACGATGACGGAGGCATCAATCGGGATAATCTCTCTCTCAGGGAATGCTTGCGCTATGGTGGTCAAGGCTTCTTCGTCTTTCTCTTTCTGACCATAAATTGGTACGATTACAGCACCGTTAATGATGAGAAAGTTTGCATAGGTGGCCGGCAGGCGTTCTCCATCAAATTCCATACGGTCGGGCATGGGAAGTCTAAGCAGACGGTAATGCGTGCCCTCCATCGTTTGGAGTGCTTGGAGTTCAGCATCTAAAGCTTGGAAGTCTGCATATTGTTCGTCAGTCTTATCGTCGCAGCTTACGTAGATTAGGGTATTGTCTGGACACGCTCTGACAATAGTATCAATGTGTCCGTCTGTATCGTCTCCTATAAGATTCCCGTGATGTATCCATATCACCCGCTGGGCATGAAGCAGTTTACAGAGCTTTTCCTCAATGGCTTGTTGGCTCAACGGTTGGTTGCGGTGGGGAGCCAGGAGACACTGTGCTGTGGTGAAGATCGTGCCTTTTCCGTCACTCTCTATAGAGCCTCCTTCAAGAATAAAGTCATCGTGGCTTTCTCTTTCAGCGTTGAAGGCGTGGAGACTAAATAGTTTCTGGGTAATGGCATTGTCGCGTTGCCAGTCGAACTTTTCACCCCAGCCGTTAAACCTGAAGTCGAGCATCCGCATGCTGCCGTCGGCGGGGTTAACAAGTGTCAACGGTCCATGGTCGCGCGACCAGGTATCGTTGATAAGGCAGGAATAGAGGTTGATGCGTTCCATAGCACAGCCACCTTTTTCTAAGATAGTGGCGGTATGCAAAGGATCTTCAGTGGCAATGATAACGCGCTCGTGGGTGAGGATGGCTTTGACGAGAGCCACATATGTATTGGTGATGCTGTTGAGATAAGGTGCCCAGTCGGTGTGGGGCGCAGGCCATGTGAGCATGATACCGTCTTGAGGCTCCCATTCGGCAGGGAGATAAAAGCTGCTGTTGTCCATTCGTTTTCCAATCTATCTCTGCAAAATTAAGGAAAAAACAAGAAAAAAGCGCAAAAGACAGTGGGGAATGATGTAAAGACGTTCACTTGTCTTTACGTTGGTATTATACAAAACGAGGAATACCACCGACAATCGTGAAATGGCGTGGCGCACAAAAAATAAATTAAAAAGTTTGTGGTGTGAGATATATTGGGTAAATTTGCGGAAACAAAAGTAGGAGACAGAAGATGCTTGAGTTTAAAGATGTCAGTGTAGCGCTTCGCGGTGGTGGTTTTTCTCCGCCCTTTTCTTTAATTGTGGAAGATGGTGAACGGGTGTGTCTTCACGGGGGTCCTCATACAGGCAAAAGTCGGATTCTGCTTGCTGCTTTAGGGCTTTGCCCACTGGCCTCAGGATTTATTACACTCGATGGAGAACTGATTTCCCTCGGCTCAGCTCCTTATTTCCGGACGATGATGGCGTATGTTCCACAGGCTCTTCCAGAGGGAGATATCACTTTGGCAGAGATTTGCCGTAGTCTTCAGGTGAATGTCGATAAACTCACAGAGATTAAAGCAGAACAGTATTCACAAAAGTTTTCAGATTTTGAGTCTGCCGTCGTTCAGAAGTTGCTCTTGAGCGTGGCGTCTTTGCTTGACCGGAAAATATTGCTGGTTGACAATGTCATTCCCTCATATGAGGTCGATGCTTTGTTGGGTAAGATTGCAGCGAGGGGGATAGAAATTATTTACACATGTAAAGACAGCCGACTGTCTTTTGATAAAGAGATAAACCTTTCAATATGAATGTTTCATTGCTTAGTGTTTTCTTTGCACTTTTAATTATTGCATTTCCTATATTTGTTATCATTCGTTATCGTCTCCCGCTTCTCAACCGGTTTGTGAAGGCACTGCTTCGTCTTGTTCTGACAACAAGCCTTGTAGCACTTGCGACGTTACTCTGCGTGAAACTTAATAGTTTAGTAGTCAACATTATTGTCGCATTGTTGTTTGGGATGTTTGCAGCCTCTATGTCAGTGTTGCAGTCTCGTCTGAGGATGAAGGCAGTTTTTGTTCCGGTCCTGTGCGGCTTCTTATCGGGTTTGTTGATAGTGGGAGTGTACACTGTTCCCTTAATTCTTGGTGCACGTGGTTGGCAGGTGTCTGTACACCTCGTGCCTGTTATGGGCTTGTTGTCTGGCGGTATGATTGGAGCTGTTTCGCGTGCTCTTGAAGTCTATTATGCAGGTTTGCGTCACCATGCCCAGCTTTATTATTACTTACTTGGCAATGGCTCTACTCATGCTCAGGCCACGGAATATTTCCTGCGTAGGGCATTGCAGGCATCGGTATTATTTGTCAGTCGCCAGATGTCTGCGGTTGTTTTCGCCACAGCACCTGTCATCTTTTTTGTAGCAACCATAGCAGGCATGAACGTCCTCGCGGCTACGGTCTTACAGGTCTCTTTTTTCATAGCGGTGTTGAGTGCTTCTTTGTTGGCAGTTTTTGTGGCTTTACTCATTGGCAGACACTATAATTTTGATGGATACAACCATCTTAAAAAGGTATTTAAAGGCCAGACGGTTGAGAGTGAGCCGTCCGTATCCGGATTGTCTTTATCCAGTCCTTCAGCACCCCGTGAGCCCGATTCTGTGAGTCGGCAACAAGAATCAGAATCCGAGAGCCGTCTTTGAGCGTGGGCCCAAGGCACATCCCCTCGTAGTTGGCAAGATCACGCTTGAAGAGATTTAATGAAGTTTTCCATTCGGTGAGCAGTTCTTTCTTATTCTTGTCCGGTATGAAATGGAAGAGCTTGCAGTTGACAAAGGCGCCGAACTTCTTCTTTGGCACATAAAACTCTCTCTCAAGCGTGAGTAGAGATCCATCGTCGAAGGCGCAGATCGTCCCTACACCATGTGCATAGAATTGCGCCTTTGCCTGATTTACTAAGGGAGCATCGAGTGTGTAGGGGAAATGATGTAACGGCTGAAGACTTGTGCCATAACTTTGAATGACGATGTTCCCACTCTCGTTGCAGGTCCACAGCGTGCGTGTGGAGTCGTTGTAACTGAGTGCTTCAAGTCCTAAATTTTCAGGAAGATTCTTGTAAAATGAGGTAGGAGGAATCTCATGGCCTGTGAGCTTTCCTGATAAGTCATATTCCTTGATGTAGTTGTCATTCTCCCCACTGATGAAGATGGTTTGGGTGTGCGGATTGAAGGCGATGCCTTCCCCATCGCGGTTGGGTTGCAAAGCAGAATGGAACCCTTCGTTTGCGGCAGACTTGATCTCGCCCGTGATGGAATCAAGCCCGATGTGCCAGATGAAGAACCCGTCCTCATCTGATTTGTCGCTCACGACAGCGTATTTGTCACCTCCCAGCCATGTGATGCCACTATAGTTTCCTGGTGGAATATCTGCAAAATGGTGTTGTGGAAGAAGAGAGACGATGAGAAGGAACAGGGAATAGAGCATTTTCGATACATAGATACTGGTTGTAGGCGGCCACAGGAGCCGCCCCTGCACCAATACCGAAATATATTTAGCAGATTCTGCGTGAGCCGTCGCCGATGACTACGTCGATGACTTGTGGCTCATGACCGTATTTCTCGTTGAATTTTGTCTTGGCATTAGCAATGAACTTTTCGTAAAGATTATCCTTGACGAGGTTAATGGTACATCCTCCGAAGCCTCCTCCCATGATTCGGCTACCGGTTACGCCATTCTCCTTGGCAATATCGTTAAGATAGTCGAGCTCTTCACAGCTTACTTCATACTCCTTGCTCAGGCCATGATGAGTTTCATACATCTTTTGTCCGACAGTCTCATAGTCGCCTTTTTCAAGCGCTTCACTTACGGCCAAAACACGATCCACCTCGCCAAGTACGAAATGTGCACGCTTGTAGTCCTCCGCACTGACTTCTTCCCTGACAGCTTCCAAGTCGCTCCAGTCAGCATCACGAAGTGTATCAAAATGGCGGTCGGTGAATTTGGTATTCAAGGCTTTCACTACATTTTCGCAGGAGTTGCGGCGGTCGTTATAAGGGGAGCCTTTTAGTTCGTGCTTTACCTTAGAGTTGAGTAATACGAGCTTGTAGCCTTTTGGCTCCCAAGGGAAGTATTCAAACTCGCGGCTGCGGCAGTCGAGACGCATGAGCTTCCCTTTCATACCGAAGACGGATGCAAATTGATCCATGATGCCGCAGTTTACACCAACATATTTGTGTTCAGTGGCTTGCCCGGCCAATGCGAGATCCCATTTGGAGACCTTGTTGTCACCGAAGAGATCATTAAGCGCGAATGCAAAACAGCTCTCCAAGGCAGCGCTTGATGACATGCCGGCACCTAATGGCACATCGCCGGCAAAGGCGGCATTGAACGGCTTGACATCAACGCCCCTGGCCATCATCTCGCGGCAGATACCGTAAATATAGCGTGCCCAAGTGGCTTTTGGGCCTTTAGGATCATCAAGTGTGAAGTGAGTCATATCCTTCAGATCGATAGAGTAGATGTTGACACTTTTCAGTCCATTGGGGCGGATTTCAGCCAAAATACCCTGCTCTACGGCTCCTGGGAAGACAAAGCCGCCATTGTAATCGGTATGTTCTCCGATGAGGTTGATGCGCCCCGGAGAGGCATAAATGTTACCTGTCGCTCCATCAAAATGCTTGATGAATCGACTTCTTACAAATTCTATATCCATAGTAGAGGTCGTTAAATGTGTGGTAATAAATATTTAAAAGGTTATTATTTGACACCAAACTTATAGATGGTGGTCTGCTTATAGCGTTCTCCCGGGTTAAGTATCACTGATGGGAAATAAGGCCGGTTGGGTGAATCGGGGAAGTGTTGAGCTTCAAGACAGACAGCTGAGCGTTTGGGATAGGTGGCTCCATGTGCACCGCGGATGCCGGAGAGGAAGTTGCCGGTGTAGAGTTGAATGCCGGGCTCGGTGGTGTAGACCTCCATGGTTCGTCCACTAACAGGCTCATAGAGCTTAGCGGCGAGTGAGAGCTCACTCTCCTCATGCTTGTTGAGCACATAGTTGTGGTCAAATCCGGTGCCATTCTTGATTTGCTCGTCGTCGGCGTTGATGTCTCGTCCGATGGGCTTAGGAGTCTTGAAGTCAAAGGGAGTGCCTTCCACTTTTCTGATTTCTCCAGTGGGAATGGAAGTCTCGTCAATGGGGAGATAAAAGTCGGCATTGAGTTGCAGCTCTACATTTTCCACTGATGGAGTAGGATTTGCAATTCCTGCCAATGCGAAGAATGCGTGGTTGGTAAGGTTGACGATGGTCTTTTTGTTGGTCGTTGCGAGGTAATCAATGTGCAACTCGTTTTCATCTGTCCAAGTGTAGACGACAGTCACTTTTAGCTCTCCCGTGTAGCCTTCCTCACCATAGGGTGATACGTAGTTAAGGGCAAGTGTGTGCTCATTCATTAGTTCAGGTGACCAGACTTTCACATTGAATCCTTTCTTTCCTCCGTGAAGCGAGTTCACACCGTTGTTTACAGGCACCTGATATTCCTTTCCACGCAGGGTGAATTTACCTTTTGCTATTCGGTTTCCGAAGCGTCCGATTAGTCTTGAGAGGTATGGCTCTGGGGAGTTAATGACATCTTGGATATTGTCGTGCCCCATAACGACATTGCCCATTTTGCCTTCTTTGTCAGGAACCATAATGGCTAAGAGGGCTCCTCCGTAATTGGTGATGGCAACTTCGTTGCCTTGACTGTTTCTTAAAATGAAAAGATCGGTTTTCTTTCCGTTGATAGTGGTCTGAAAGTCTTCGCGCTTCAGACCGCAAACATTTGGTGTTTCTTCTTTACTTGCCATATGACTGAGTCTTTAGTTGTTGTTTCTTGAGTCTTTTGCAAAGTAAATAAAAAAATACGAGAGCGACAACTAAAAGCCTCAATTATTATGGTATTTTTAGTGTTAAATATCTTTTACCAACAGTTTTACACATTATTCATATTGAGGAAGTCGGCGACGACATAGCTTGATCCGCCCACGAAGATGAAGTCTTCCTTGTCGGCTTCGGCCAATACCTGATGGTAAGCCTGGGCTATGGAGCCGCATTCTTTGCCCTTGAGATGGTGGATTTTTCCAAGTTCTGCCACTTTGTCACAGGGGAAAGCCCTCTTGGTTGATGGCTGTGCCCAATAGTAGACAGCATCTTTGGGCAGCAGCTCCATGACAGTGTTGATGTCTTTGTCGTTGACCATGCCGAAAACGATCCTTAGTGTCTTGCATGGCTGCCGCTTGATCTGGGGTGCAAGATATTGCCATCCTCCAACATTGTGACCTGTATCGCAGACTACGCGGGGATATTGCCTAATGGTTTCCCAACGGCCACGTAACCCTGTGAGGCGGCATACATGTGCAAGGCCTTCGCGAATATTATTATCTGTGATGTGAAACGATTTACGGAGTAAAGGCAGGGCAGTGAGCACTGTATTCAGGTTTTTTTCCTGATAGTCGCCGCCAAGATCGCAGTGCAGTGTGACAAGAGGTGTTGAGGTAGTGTAGTCTCTCCCGCCACTTGTACAGGGATGTGACTTGGTCACCATGACATGGTCTTGCGCAAAGACGATCGGCGATTGGCACGCTTCGGCTTTGGCCTGAAAGACAGGACGTGTCTCTGGCACATCCTCACCGACGACCACGGGCACGTGAGACTTGATGATGCCAGCTTTTTCTCCGGCAATCAAAGCCAGCGTGTTACCGAGAAACTGTGTGTGGTCATAACTGATATTGGTGATGATGGAGAGCTCAGGGGTAATGATATTGGTGCAATCAAGTCGTCCGCCAAGTCCTACTTCTATGACTGCCACGTCCACTTTCTGCTCTTTGAAATAGAGGAAGGCCAAAGCGGTGGTGAGCTCGAAGAACGATGGGTGTAGAGGCTCAAAGAAGTCGCGTTCCTGCTCTATGAAGTCGATGACGCGTTGTTCGGTTATCATCTCGCCATTTACACGGATACGCTCGCGGAAGTCAACGAGGTGTGGAGAAGTGTACAGTCCTACCTTGTATCCGGCTTCCTGCAAAATAGCGGCGATGCTGTGCGAACATGATCCTTTGCCGTTGGTGCCCGCAATGTGAATGGTCTTGTAGGCATGATTCGGATGTCCGAAATGCTCGTCCAAGGCCAAAGTGGTTTGAAGCCCCGGCTTATAGGCCGAGGCTCCGCTATGTTCAAATACTGGCATAGCATTGAACAGATATGATACTGTCTCCTGATAATTCATCTCATCTGAATCCTTGCCTTGGTTTGCCAGTGCGTTCGGTTCAATTCAATCGTCCGTATGGTTTGTTAGGCAGTCTGCACTTCGGGGACTAATTGTTGAATCTCTCTTTCAAGCGCTCGAAGATGCTTTTCTTTGTGCTGGTGTCACCTTTGAAGTTCTCGCTCTCGCGCAGTTCCTCAATGGCTTTCTTCTCATTCTTGCTTAGAGTTTTGGGTACATAGACGCTGATATTGACCACAATGTCTCCTGTGCCCGATCCATATCCTTGCACAGCAGGCAGACCTTTACCGCGCAGACGCATGGTCTTGCCTGGTTGTGTGCCGGGGTCAATCTTAAGTGGGAACTTCTTGCCGTCAATAGTCGGTATTTCAGCTTCTCCACCAAGAGCGGCGGTGGGGAAGTCGAGCAGTAGGTTGTAAATCAGGTCTTGCTTGTCACGGATAAAGACATCGTTCTTCTCTTCCTCGATAATGACCTGGATATCACCGGGTACACCATTGTGGGGTCCCGCGTTGCCCTTTCCGTGGACGTTGAGCACCATGCCCTCTTCTACGCCGGCGGGGACGTTGATTTCTACTACTTTCTCCCCTTTCACCACGCCGGAGCCACCACAAGCCTTGCATTTGCTTTTAATGATGGTCCCTTCTCCGTGGCAGGTGGGACATTCGCTTTGCGTCTGCATCATGCCAAACATGGAGCGTACGGTGCGTGTCACCATACCTGAACCATGGCAGGTGGGACAGGTTTCAGGCCGTGCGCCTCCTTCAGAGCCGGTGCCTTGGCAGTGCTCACAAGGCACATCTTCGCGGACTTTGAATTTCTTGGTTACGCCGCTGGCGATGTCCTGCAATGAGAGTTTCACTTTCAGCCGTAAGTCTGAGCCGCGATACACTCGCTGTGAACTGCCGCCATTGCCTCCGAATCCGCCAAAGCCTCCGAATCCGCCACTGCGACCACCGAAGATGTCGCCGAACATCGAGAAGATATCGTCCATGTCCATGCCACCGCTGCTGAATCCACCAAAGCCGCCGCCTGGAGCATTGAACCCAAACTGATCATACTGTTGGCGTTTCTGAGGGTCATGAAGCACTTCGTAGGCCTCGGCGGCCTCTTTGAATTTCTCTTCTGCTACCTTATCTCCTGGATTGCGGTCAGGGTGGTATTTTATGGCGAGCCTGCGGTAAGCCACCTTTATTTCATCCTCGGATGCGCTTCGGTCTACGCCGAGTACCTCGTAATAGTCTCTCTTCTCAGCCATGGTCTTACTGTCCTACCGCTACTTTAGCGTGGCGGATCACTTTCTCGTTAAGGGTGTATCCAGTTTGCACACAATCGATGACTTTGCCTTTCTTGTCATCGCCCATTCCCGGAACCATGGCAACGGCTTCATGATAGTCAGTACTAAAGTCCTTGCCGTCAGTGTCGATCTTCTTTACGCCAAGGCCTTCGAGCACTTTGACAAACTTGTTGAAGATCATCTTGACACCTTCCCTGATGGCTTTAGGATCTTCGCTCTTGTCCTTGAGCGCGCGCTCGAAGTCGTCAAGCACCGGAAGTATGGCGACAACCGTCTTCTCGCTGCCGTTAAGGATGAGCTCAGTCTTTTCTTTCAGCGTGCGCTTCTTATAGTTGTCAAACTCGGCGAGGGTGCGCAGGTATTTATCCTTAAGTTCTGCAATCTCCTCGTTTGCTTTTTCCAAAGGGTCAGCCTTTTCCTCTTCAGCCTCCTTGTCAGCGGTTTTGACCTTCTGCTCAGGCTTTGCTTCCTGTTGGCAAGCCTTACGGTCGTCCTTTTCCTTTGTCTCTTTCTGCTCGGTCTCGGTCTGATGAGCCTGACCTTTTATGTTTTTTTCTTCTTTTTCTTTTTCTGCCATAATGCGTTAACCTTTATTGTTTTCTGAGCCAACAAAAACCGTGCCACCAGGTGGCTTACTCGTACATCTTCGCTTTCTGCTCCTTGATCAGGTCATCGTGGATGTACTCATCGTAGGGCATGAGTTTGTCGATGCATCCCTTGGGTGTCAGCTCAATGATGCGATTGGATACTGTCTCGATGAGCTCTGCGTCGTGTGATGAGAAGAGGATGTTGCCCTTGAATGCTACAAGGTTATTGTTCAGGGCTTGGATGGACTCGAGGTCGAGGTGGTTGGTGGGCGTATCGAAGATGAGGCAGTTGGCGTTTTGCAGCTGCATGCGGGCGATCATACACCGCATCTTCTCTCCTCCGGAGAGCACATTGACCTTTTTCTCTACGTCCTCCTGGCGGAAGAGCATGCGGCCGAGATACGACTTCATCACGACTTCATTGCCCGGACCGTACTGTGAGAGCCAGTCGACGAGGTTCAACTCCGACTGGAAGAATTTGGTGTTGTCAAGCGGCAGGTAAGCCGTGGTGATGGTTACGCCCCACTTATATGTGCCCGCCTCGGCCTGCCGATTGCCGTTGATGATCTCGAATAGTGCGGTCATAGCCTTGGGGTTATGGCTGAGGAACACCACTTTCTGGCCTTTCTCAATGTTGAAGTTGACGTTGTCGAAGAGTACCGTTCCATCTTCGTCGACAGCTTTCAAATCCTGCACTTCGAGAATCTGATTGCCTGGCTCACGCTCCATCTGGAAAATGATGCCTGGATATTTGCGGCTGGAAGGCTTGATTTCCTCCACATTGAGCTTTTCCAGCATCTTCTTTCGGCTGGTAGTCTGGCGGCTCTTTGCCACGTTGGCAGAGAATCGGCGGATGAATTCCTCTAATTGCTTTTTCTTTTCCTCGGCCTTCATCTTCTGGTTCTGCGCCTGTCGCAGAGCGAGCTGTGAGCTCTCATACCAGAAACTGTAGTTGCCGGCGAAGACGGTGACCTTGCCGAAGTCGATGTCGATGGTCTGTGTGGAGACGGCGTCGAGGAAGTGTCGGTCGTGGCTCACCACGAGTACTGTCTGATGTTCATCAATCTCGCCGAGGTAGTCTTCCAACCACTCCACGGTGTCAAGGTCAAGGTCGTTGGTGGGCTCGTCAAGCAGCAAGTTGTCGGGTTTGCCGAAAAGAGCCTTTGCGAGCATCACGCGCACCTTCTCGTTGTTCGAGAGCTGCGACATCTGTTTCTGGTGCAAGGCCTCGGCCACACCAAGGTTCTGTAGTAACTGTGCTGCATCGCTTTCGGCTTCCCAACCGTTCATCTCGGCGAACTTCTCTTCAAGCTCAGCAGCGCGGTTGCCATCCTCTTCGGTCATCTCAGCTTTGCTGTAGAGCATCTCGCGCTCTTTCATGTTGCTCCACAGCGCGTCATAACCCATGAGCACGGTGTCGATGACTTTATAGGAGTCGTATTTGAAGTGGTCTTGCTCCAATACGGAGAGGCGCTCACCAGGCCCCAGCTCCACGCTGCCCTTGTTGGGCTCCAGGTCACCGCTGATGGCGCGTAGCAGGGTGGATTTGCCCGCACCGTTGGCACCGATGACGCCGTAGATGTTGCCGCGGGTGAACTTAATGTTCACATCTTTATAAAGGACACGTTTGCCAAACTGGATGGCAAGATTGGTAAGTGTAATCATAGCTTGTAAACGGAATTAATCAATATGTATTTATGATCCTTGCTTTAAGAGCCTTAACTGAAAAAAGACCGACCTCCGTAAGAAGATCAGTCTTTCGTGCGCCCTTAGGGATTCGAACCCTAGACCCACTGATTAAGAGTCAGTTGCTCTACCAGCTGAGCTAAGGGCGCGAGCCCTTTTATTAAAAAGAAGTGCGCCCTTAGGGATTCGAACCCTAGACCCACTGATTAAGAGTCAGTTGCTCTACCAGCTGAGCTAAGGGCGCATTCTGTACAAACATTTCCAAGACCGTGAAGACCTCTTTTCTGTTTTGCGGGTGCAAAGGTACAGCTTTTTCATATCCCGTCCAAATATTTCGATATTTTTTTTGATATTATTTTCTTGTGGCTCTTTTAGACGAGTTCTCGTTACTGCCGTTCCCTTGCTGTCAACAATGATTGTGATTCTGCTTTTCAATCCTTATTGGTTTACTGTGGTTTCCATTCCTGTTCAACGGGGCCGGAAAAGTGAATGTGTATGGGAGACTGTTCGGGTATGTTAATAAATTTCTTTAATGCTTTCTTTTTGAATGGAGCGAATGGATATTGACGTTGCGATGGAGTGTTATCGTGCGGCAATTGTCACACAATCGTTCGACAGTTGCTTGACAATCGTTTGACAGTTGCCGTACAATCGTTCGACAGTTGTCGCACGATCATTCGGCATGTGTCGTGCAGTATGGTTACGTCGCAAAACCGTCAAGAATTGTTCATCTATAGACGGATTTGCCTAATGAACGTTAAATTGGACTGTTTGTCAACAAAAAATAAAAAGAAAAGTTGTGGTATTCAATTTCTTTCTTTATTTTTGCAAGTAGAGCTTAAAACCGATAGGGACAAGTATAGACCTTCTAAATTATGGCAAAGTACAACATTACTGAAAAGAAAGAGAAAGACGCGGCTTACCGTACGCTGGTCAATCCTAAGCTTATGGATGAGCTGGAACGCCGCATTAATGACATTATCATCATTCAAAAGAAGTACAGGGACAAGGACTATTCTGCTAAGCGCCTTGCTGAAGACCTGAATACCAACACGCGGTATATCTCGGCGGTGGTGAATGTGCGGTTTCATATGAACTACACCTCTTATGTCAATAAATACCGCATCCAGGAGGCCATGTCTATGTTAGTGGATAAACGGTATCATGAGTTGAATATGGAGGAGATTTCCGATATGGTGGGCTTCTCCAACCGCCAGTCTTTTTACGCTTCTTTCTACAAAATCAACGGCATTACTCCACGCGAATACCGGCAGAGGCGGCTGCAGGTGTTGCCACCTCAGGATGAAAAGCCTAAAAAGAGAGGGCGTAAGCCAGGATCGAAAAACAAGCCAAGGGAGGGGGAAGAGGCTCGGTTGGCTGATCATAGTGGGCGGCGGCTCCGAGCCCACCCGTAAGACTGCACGCGTGAGACGGTTTAAATGAAGCGGGCGGCCAATAACCTCATTATATAAATGGATAACAAACAATTTTCTTATGTTGATGAGCGTTTTGCCGATCTCCAGATGCTCAGGTACCGTATTGACGGTTTTGAGTCTCTGGATGTTCGGCAAAAGGCTTATATTTTTTATTTGGCAAAGGCGACCCTGTCAGGCCGCGACATCACAACCGATCAATACGGCCGATTCAATCTTGCCATCAGAAAGACATTGGAAGCCTTGCTTCGGTACAGCGCAGATCGGGAAGCGGAGGACTTCCAGCAGATGGTGGTTTATCTGAAGCGCGTGTGGTTTTCCAGTGGCATCTATCATCATTACGGTTGCGAGAAGTTTGCGCCAGGATTTTCTGAGGGCTGGTTCAGGAAGGCCGTAAGTGCTTTACCTGCTCATTGTTTTCCGTTGTCGGGCTATGCGGATACAGCATCGCTGTCGGCGGCTCTTTGCCCTGTCATCTTTAACCCAGTCGTGCTGCCCAAGCGTGTCAATCAGGCCGAGGGTGAGGATTTGGTGCGCTCGTCAGCGGGTAACTTCTATGAGAACGTGTCACAAAAGGAAGCTGAGAGATTCTATGCTGCCATGAAGGATCCTAAGGCCGGTGATTGTCAGCCTTCATGGGGGCTTAATTCGAGGTTAGTGAACAGAAATGGCAAGCTCTGTGAAGAGAGATATACGACCACAGGGCTCTATGGTGCTGCTTTACAGAGGATTGTGTATTGGCTGAAAAAGGCCAAAGAGGTAGCCGAGAATGAGAAGCAGACGGAGCTGATTGACCTGCTCATCAGATACTATGCCACTGGCGATCTGCGTCTTTTCGACGAGTATAGCATAGAATGGCTGAAAGAGCAGGGCGGTGACGTGGACTTTATCAATGGCTTCATAGAGGTCTATGGTGATCCGCTCGGATTGAAAGGCACGTGGGAAGGCCTGGTAGAACTGAAAGACGAGAAGGCTACGCAACGCACGCGAACAATAGCGGACAATGCTCAGTGGTTTGAGGACCATTCGCCCGTAGACCCCCGTTTCCGCAAGCCGGTGGTGAAAGGCGTCTCGGCTCATGTGGTTCAGGCTGTTATGCTTGGCGGTGAAGAGTATCCATCGTCGGCTATCGGTATCAACTTGCCCAATGCCGACTGGATACGCGCGCGCTATGGTTCGAAGAGCATCACGATCGGCAATCTCACCGATGCCTATAATAAGGCGGCGCGAGGCAATGGCTTTGATGAGGAGTTCGTGATTGATAAAGAGACCCGCGCGATCATAGAAAAATACGGAGATTTATGCGATGACCTGCACACCGATCTGCATGAGTGTCTCGGTCATGGCAGTGGGCAACTCCTCCCTGGTGTCTCGTCCGATGCCTTGAAAGCTTACGGCAGCACGATTGAGGAAGCCCGTGCCGACCTTTTCGGACTTTACTATCTCGCCGATGATAAGCTGGTGGAGCTTGGACTCGTACCCGATAAAGAGGCTTATAAGAGCCAGTATTACCATTATATGATGAATGGCTTGCTCACACAGCTTGTGCGCATCAAACCTGGCGACCAGATTGAAGAGGCACATATGCGCAACCGCGCCATTATCGCACACTGGTGCCTTGACCATGCCGATGGATGCGTGGAGTTGACGGTCATCAATGGAAAGACGTATGTAAGAGTCAACGATTACCCAAGCCTGCGCAAGCTCTTTGGCAAACTGCTTGCCGAGATACAGCGCATCAAGAGTGAGGGTGACTACGAGACGGCGAGAGCCATGGTGGAGACCTATGGCGTGAAGGTCGACGCAAAGCTGCACCAGGAAATCCTCGCACGCTATAAGAGGCTTGACATTGCTCCCTACAAGGGATTCATTAATCCATGGATGAAGCCTGTCGTCGATGCTGGGGGCAACATCACTGATGTTGAGCTCGACTATACAGAGAGCTACACGCATCAGATGTTGAGGTATTCGGCTGATTATGGCCTGCTGTGAGCATATTGGTACTATTTGAACAATAATGAATAAGGAAGAGATAGATGATAAATTAAAAGAGCTGAAGCGTGGCTTCAGGCTTGTCATGAACGGTCCCGCCTCACAATCGATGCGTGAGAAAGGGCTTGATTACCACCTCAACTGGGGAGTACCCTTTATCCAGCTCAAGCTGATGGCGGCGGATCTGCCTCATGATTACGACTTCGCCATAGCCTTGTGGAAAGAGGACATCCGTGAATGTAAGATCCTTGCCACGCTGCTCATGCCTCCGGAGAAAATGCCCGAGGAGGTGGCCGAGATATGGATGGAGCAGACCCACTCGCAGGAGTTGGCGGAGATGCAGGCCTTCAATCTCTACCAACATGTAGACTATGGCGCAAGACTCGCTTATCAATGGATGGCCAGTACTGTACCGGAGAAGGAGATCTGCGCTTACGACATCCTTGGACGTCTTTTTATGAATGGCGTTGAGCCTAACGAACGGGGAATCAATGAGTTCCTGGATCAGGCGTTGATTGCACTTAGGTCTCCGATCGTTGGTGTACGTCATGCTGCTATGAATGCCGTGATGCGCTTTGCTGACTTGGGGCTGGTCTACGAGCGTGTAGCGAAGTCGGCACTCAAACGTGAGGGCATTGATGTGTTGTGAGATTCTTTACGCGGGGGTCTGATAATATGATGGTTATTCACCCAAACTTTCTTAAAATAAACGTCTTAATATCCTTTTTAATATAATTTAGGCTGCTCCATTGCGCTCCTCGAAAAGAAATGAGTACTTTTGCGTGTTGAAAAAAAGAATACAATGGGCGTACATACGCTCTCTTACAAAAGTCAAAATTTCTCAATTATGGCAGAATCAGTAGATATTCGTGAGCTGAACATTCTCATAGAGCAACAGAGCGGCTTTGTCAATGCCTTGACCATGGGCATGGGACAAGTCATTGTGGGGCAGTCGCATCTGATCGACTCCCTGCTCATTTCCCTCCTCAGTGACGGACATATCCTTTTGGAAGGCGTGCCTGGACTGGCTAAGACGTTAGCCATCAAGACCCTCTCACAGCTTGTCGACACCGATTTCTCACGTATTCAGTTCACTCCCGATCTGTTACCAGCCGATGTGGTGGGTACGATGGTCTATTCGCAGAAGGATGAGAGTTTCCATGTAAAAAAAGGCCCTGTGTTTGCCAACTTTGTCCTTGCAGATGAGATCAACCGTGCTCCGGCAAAGGTGCAGAGTGCGCTGCTTGAGGCTATGCAGGAGCATCAGGTCACTATCGGTGACCAGACGTTTGAGCTTCCCAAGCCGTTTCTTGTCCTTGCTACGCAGAACCCTATTGAGCAGGAAGGTACCTATCAGTTGCCTGAAGCACAGGTGGATCGTTTCATGCTCAAAGTTGTGATAGGTTATCCCACCGTTGAGGAGGAGAAACAGATCATCCGCGAGAATATCCAGAGGACATTCCCAAAAGTGGAACCGGTGTGCAGTGCCAATGATATCCTCAAGGCCCGTGAGGTGGTAGGACAGGTCTATATTGATGAAAAGATTGAGCAATATATCGCTGACATCGTCTTTGCTTCGCGTTATCCCGACCGTTATGGACTGCCCCAGTTGAAAGACTTGATTACATTCGGTGGTTCGCCGCGTGCCAGTATCAATCTGGCAAAGGCAGCCCGTGCCTACGCTTTTATCAAGCATCGTGGCTATGTAGTGCCTGAGGATGTCCGGGCTGTGGTCCATGACGTGATGCGTCACCGCATCGGGCTCTCTTACGAGGCAGAGGCTTCCAATGTCACCAGCGAAGAAATCGTAAGTCAAATTATCAACAAGGTGGAGGTGCCTTAATGGATACTTCTGAGGTTCTGAAGAAGGTCAGGAAGATAGAAATCAAGACCCGTGGTCTAAGCCAGGATATCTTTGCGGGGCAATACCATTCTGCTTTCAAAGGCAGAGGAATGGAATTTGCCGAGGTGAGGGAATATCAGTTTGGCGATGACGTGCGTGACATCGACTGGAATGTCACGGCAAGGCTTCACCGTCCCTACGTGAAGGTGTTTGAGGAGGAACGTGAGCTGACGGTCATGTTGTTGATTGACGTCTCCGGTTCCCTCGATTTCGGTACCACTGTTCAGACGAAGCGCGATATGGCTACGGAGATAGCCGCCACGATAGCTTTCTCGGCTATTCAGAATAATGATAAGATAGGTGTCATCTTCTTTTCCGACAGGATAGAGAAATACATCCCGCCTAAGAAAGGTCGAAAGCACATCCTGTACATCATCAGGGAGATGCTCGACTTCCATCCTGTGAGCCATAAGACTGACATTGCCGCTGCCACGGCTTACTTGACGCGGGTGATGAAGCGGCGGTGTACGTCGTTTCTTATCAGCGACTTCTATGATAACAAAGACTTCCAGCGCGAGATGGAGATCGCCAACCGTAAGCACGATGTTGTCGCTATCCAAGTGTACGACCAGCGTGCCAAGACACTGCCGGATGTAGGGCTGTTGAAAGTCCGTGATGCTGAGACAGGACACGAAATGTATATCGACACGTCGAGTAAGCGTCTTCGCCGCGCGCATACAGCCTATTGGATTGAAAGGGAAGCGCGTTTGCGGCAGATGTTTGCGAAGAGTAAGGTCGACTGGATATCGATAGCCACGAATGAGGATTTTGTCAAGTCACTGATGATGCTCTTCAAGCAAAGGCATAAAAAGAATGTTGATCGTAGGATATTGTGACCATAATAATAATGGGAAGGATCGTTAAATACATATTCACTCTTTGTCTATTGTTCTTATCGTTAGAGCTTCAGGCCCAAGTAACGGTGGAACAGACGGTTGACTCCGTCGCTATGTTCATTGGCGAGCAGACGAAGTTGCGGCTTACCGTGGTGTTCCCCGAAGGCGCTAAGTTGCAATGGCCCCAATTGAAACAGCGGCAGAATATAGTTCCGGGAGTAGAGGTTGTGGAGTCTTCGGCTCCGGACACACTGAGTTCAGGCAGTGAAATGAAAGTGGAAAAAGCATTCACTATCACATCCTTCTACGAGCGTATCTATGCCATTCCCGCACTGACGGTGAAGGTCAACGGCAAGCCTTATAAGGGTGGAACCTCGGTTTTGAAAGTGATTACAGTGGATGTGGACACCCTGCATCCCAATCAATTTTTCCCACCTAAGGATGTGCAGGATAATCCATTCGAGTGGTCGGAATGGCGTCCATATTTCTGGCTCTCAGTCTTTGTGCTGTTGCTTTTCCTCGCAATTTGCTACCTCTTTGTACGATTGAAAGAAAATAAGCCTATCATCACGAAAGTGCGCATCGTGCGTCATATACCGCCACATCAGCGAGCTCTGAGTGAGATTGAGAACATCAAGAAGGAGCACCTGCAAGTCAGTGAGGATCAAAAGTCTTACTACACGCAACTCACAGATACCTTGAGAAAGTACATTCAGGAAAGGTTCGGATTCAATGCTTTGGAGATGACAACAGACCAGATCATTGACCGGTTGCAAGCTGCAGACGACAGAAAGATGATCGACGAGCTGCGGGAACTCTTCCAGACAGCTGACCTCGTGAAGTTCGCCAAGTATTCGACTCAGCTCAATGAGAATGATCTTAATCTTGTAAAGGCTATCAATTTTATTGATGAAACCAAGCAGGAGGGGCAGGCTGTAGAGGAAAAGATAGTTCCACACCTTTCAGACGATGACAAGAAGGTCCGTTCCAACCGCATTACGATCAAGTCGTTATTATGGGTATGTGGTATCATCTCTTTCTTATTGTTGGCATACATTATATATAATGTGTACCTGTTGATGATGTGAGGTGGAGAAAGGGGCTGTATATAATAATGTGAAAGATGGAATTCGCAAATAAAGAATATTTCTTGCTTCTGTTGCTGCTCATTCCGTATGTGCTATGGTACTTTCTTTATCGTAAGAAGAGTGAGCCCACAATACGGATGAGTGATACGCATGCCTATCTCAACACGCCGAAGAGTTGGCGTGAGCATCTTTTGGACATGCCGATGTTACTGCGTTGTATGACGTTCGTGCTTATCGTTTTAGTGCTTGCCCGGCCACAAACTCATAATTCGTGGGGCAACAAGACGGTGGAAGGCATCGACATCATGTTGGCAATGGACGTGTCCACATCCATGCTTGCAGAGGACTTGCGGCCTAATCGCATTGATGCTGCCAAGGATGTGGCGTCAGATTTTATATCTGGTCGTCCCAATGATAATATTGGCTTGACGATCTTTGCCGGCGAGGCTTTTACACAGTGTCCGATGACAACAGATCATGCCTCGCTCCTGAATCTGTTGCATAATGTTAGGACTGACATTGCCGCAAGAGGGTTGATACAGGATGGTACTGCCATAGGTATGGGGCTTGCCAATGCTATCTCGAGGCTTAAAAACTCTAAGGCGAAGAGTAAGGTTGTCATCCTGCTGACCGATGGCTCTAACAATATGGGTGATATTTCTCCCAAGACAGCGGCACAGATAGCAAAGTCGCTGGGTATCCGTGTGTATACTATTGCTGTGGGGACTAACCATGTGGCGCCTTATCCTGTGCAAGTGGGAGGAACCGTGCAGTATATTAATATGCCTGTTGACATCGACACGGGGACACTGAGCGATATAGCTGCGACCACGGATGGAAACTTCTATCGTGCCACCAATACTACTCAATTGAAGAAGATATACAAAGATATAGATCAATTGGAAAAGACGAAGATGGATGTAAAGAAGTTCTCCAAGCGTTATGAGGCTTATCAGCCCTTCGCTTTGGCGGCTGTGCTCTGCTTGCTGCTTGAACTTCTGCTTCGTAATACGGTCTTGAGGCGGTTGCCTTAATAATCAGTAATAATTAAAGTATCATGATCAAGTAAAGCCCTAAGGAAAGGGTGGTTTATAAATAACAATATGCTTCGATTTGAAGATCCTATATATCTCTGGTTGCTATGGCTGGTGCCACTCTTGGCATTGGTGCGGCTTTTTATGTGGCGGAAGCAGAAGGTGAGGCTGCAGAAGTTTGGTAATCCTGCGTTGGTCAAAGGGCTCATGCCGGACGTCTCCAAATATCGCCCGACCGTGAAGTTTTGGCTGGTGAATGCAGCACTTGCCGTACTTATCGTGATGTTGGCACGGCCGCAGATGGGCGCGAAGCTCTCTCACGAAAGACGTAATGGCATAGAGGCGATTATCTGTATGGACATCTCCAACTCCATGCTTGCAGAAGATGTGGCGCCAAGTCGTCTTGACAAAAGCAAGATGCTCGTGGAGAATTTGGTGGACCATTTCACTAACGACAAGGTTGGGTTAGTTGTTTTTGCAGGTGACGCTTTCGTCCAATTGCCTATTACAAGCGATTATGTATCCGCAAAGATGTTTCTGCAAAACACGGATCCTTCTCTTATCCAGACGCAGGGGACCGACATCGGCCGAGCGATTAATGTAGCGATGCACAGTTTCACCAAACAAGATAAAGTGGGAAGGGCTATCATTGTCATCACTGATGGTGAGGATCATGAGGGCGGTGCTGAAAGAGCTGCAGCAGCTGCGAAGAAGCAGGGCATTAACGTCTTTATCCTTGGTGTGGGAGGCACTGGTGGTGCTCCGATCCCAATGGGTGACGGCAATTATATGAAAGATGCTATGGGGCAGACTGTCATGTCTGCACTCAATGAGCAGATGTGCAAGCAGATAGCAAGGGCAGGAAGTGGTACTTACATCCATGTTGACAATACCTCGGATGCGCAAGAGCAGCTCAATGACCAGATCACTAAATTACAGAAGGGTGATACTGACTCTGTGATTTACAGTGAGTATAATGAGCAGTTCCAGGCGTTTGCAATTCTTGCTCTGCTAATCCTTATCCTTGATGTCTGCATCATGGAAGCGAAGAATCCCAGGCTTAAAAACGTAAGGCTGTTTAAGAAAAGAATGTAGTATGCGATTTTATCATCATATTTTCCTTCTCGTACTTTACCTGTTGAGTAGTTTGACAGTGCAAGCCCAAAGCGACAGACAGTTGATAAGAAGTGGCAATCGTCTCTTCCGACAGCAAAACTATGCCCGTGCGGAGATTGAATACCGGAAGGCATTAGGGAAGAATCCTTCCAATACGCAGGCCTTGTACAATTTAGGATGTGCATTGCTTATGCAGCAGAAAGACAGTGCGGCAGTGACTCAGCTGGAGAATGCAGGAAAGAGTGAGACGGCAAAACGACGTAAAGCGATGGCTTGGCATAATATTGGTGTGGCTTGCCAGAAGCATCAGCTCTTCCCTGAGGCTATCAAGGCTTATGAGGAAAGTCTCAGAAACAATCCGGCGGATAATGAGACCCGCTATAATTTGGCTTTGTGCATGAGACAGCAGAAGAACCAAAAGAATAGAAATAAACAGGATCAGCAGAACAAAAACAAGCAAAAGCAGAACAAAAACGACCATAACAATAAACAGAATAAAGACAAGAATCAGCAGCAGAAGCAGAGGCAGCAACAAAATGAGATGAGCAAGGACAATGCCGAGCAACTTCTCAACTATGCCGAGCAGGAAGAGGAGCAGACGCAGCAACGGCTGAAGAGATATGAGATTCAGCCACGCCGCCGCCGCTTGGAAAAGAACTGGTAGGCTTTTTGTTGACTTCTGGAAATTAGTGATTGTAAATGATCAAATATTTATGACGCAGCATTTACTCTTATATATTTCACTTATCTTGGGCTTTTTATTCGGGGGCAGGAGTGTCTCTGTGGCTCAGATATCGGTGTCGGCACCCTCTAAGGTGGCGGAGGGAGAGAACTTTCGCATTGCCTACACCATCAATACACAGGATGTAGATGACTTCCGTGCTGGAAACGTCCCTTCCGGATTGGAATTGATAGCCGGTCCTTATACGTCGCAGCAGAGCAGTTATCAGATGATTAATGGGCACACTTCGAGTTCGTCATCCATTACGTTTACATTTACACTGTATGCTTCCAAGACGGGAACTTATACTATTCCTGCGGCTCGTGCGCGGGTGAGGGGTCATGTCGTTGCCTCACATCCAGTGCGGATTACGGTGGCAGGTCATTCTCATAACAGTGGAGGTTCTCCACAAATGCATCAGGATGGCGGTGGCAGACAGCCGGAAATGAGTGCTGCAGGTACTCCGATTTCGGATAAGGATTTATTTATTAAGGTCACAGCCAATAAGCGGGTTGTTCATGAACAAGAGCCGGTATTGCTTACGTATAAGGTCTATACGCTTGTAGACCTTACGCAACTGGAAGGCAAGATGCCTGATTTGACGGGTTTCCACAGTCAGGAAATACCGTTGCCCCAGCAGAAGAGCTTTCATCTGGAAAGAGTTAATGGGCGTCCTTATAAGTGTGTGACATGGAGTCAATATCTTATGTATCCGCAAATGACGGGTTCATTGAAGATTCCTTCGATTACCTTTAAGGGTGTAGTCGTACAGCAGAATAGAAACGTGGATCCCTTTGAGGCGTTTTTCAATGGCGGTTCTGGCTATGTGGAGGTAAAGCGTAATATCGTTGCTCCGGGGCTGTCTATTCAGGTCGCTCCACTTCCAGCAAAACCTGTTGGCTTCTCCGGTGGAGTGGGTCGCTTTAATATCTTGGCGCATCTTAGTAGGAATACCGTGAAAGCAGGAGATCCTATCACGCTACACGTAGAGGTTAGTGGTACCGGCAATCTTAAGCTCATTAAGCAGCCCGTGGTCGCATTTCCAAAAGGTTTCGATAAGTATGATCCGAAAGTAACAGATAAAACAAGACTTACCAATACCGGCGTGGGCGGCAAGATGGTCTATGATTATCTCGCAGTCCCTCGCAATCAGGGCCTGTATACGATACCTTCCATCTCATTCATCTATTATGATGTGGATGCCAATGCTTATAAGACGCTGTATACTCGGCCCTTTGTGGTTAATGTAGAACCTGGTGACGGCAAGGGGGCTTCTGAGAATTTCGACAACCCTGCCGACAACGATATTCATACTATCAAGACGGGGGATGCCAAGCCTGTCAGTGTTGGTGATTTCTTCTTAGGGAGTACTGCTTACTGGATTTGTCTGCTTCTACCTCTGGTTACCTTCATTGTGCTATTGGTCATCTTCCGTCGTCGAGCGATAGATAATGCTGACATTGTGAAGATGCGGGGTAAGAAAGCCAACAAGATAGCTCACAAGCGGTTGAAGAAAGCCAGCAAACTGATGTTTGAGCACCGGAGTGCTGAGTTCTATGATGAAGTGCTTCATGCTCTATGGGGCTATGTGAGCTATAAACTCAATATGCCGATAGAGAGCTTGTCGATGGAGAACATCAAGGAGAAACTCTCTTCACGGGGTGTCTCTGAAGAAGTTGTTAATAAATTCATCTCTGCTTTGGAGGAATGTGAGTATGAGCGCTATGCACCTGGTGATGAGGCGGGTAACATGGAAAAGACATTCCAGTCAGCCATGACGGCCATAGTGGATATAGAGGATGTAATGAAAAGAAAGAAATGAGCAATCATCGTTTAAACATATTGATAGTATTGCTTTTGGCGTTAGTAGCGTTGCCGTCTTTCGGCTCTGCCATAAGCAAGCGGGGCGCTGATGACAACTATCGTCAGGGCAATTATCAACAGGCTATCGCGGATTATCAAGCGCTCCTCCGTCAAGGAGCCTCCGCAGAGGTGTATTTCAACTTAGGAAATGCCTACTATCGTTCAGACAGTCTTTCCAAGGCGATTCTCTGCTATGAGCGTGCCTACCGTCTCTCTCCGAGTGACGACGACGTGCGGTTTAATCTTCAGTTTGCACGTTCGAAGACCATAGACAAAATTACGCCGCAAGATGATAACTTCTTTACGGCAGTCTATCGCAGCATTGTAACTTTTTGTGGTGTTGATAGTTGGGCATTGATAGGTATTGTGAGCATTGTGATGGCTCTCCTCTTAATGCTTGCCTATCTATTCGCATCACTTTTATGGATGAGGAAACTTGGCTTTTTCGGAAGCCTTGCATTCTTGGTTGTTTTTGTACTCTCAACTGTCTTTGCCTGGCAGCAGAAATATTGGTTTGAGCATAGTCGGGGAGCCATTGTGATGTCGTCTTCCATTGGTGTCAAGCAGGAGCCTGAGGACAGAGCTCCTGATGCGTTCGTCCTGCACGAAGGCACACATGTAAATATTGAGGATGATGGTATCTCTGGATGGAAGCAAGTGAGGACAGGTGACGGTAGAGAAGGTTGGATCAAGTCAGGAGCAATTGAGAATATTTAAAAATGCCAGGCAGTTTTGATTTAAGCCTGCTACAATGGTTGAATAGCGGCAATTCGGCTTTCTTTGATACACTGGTGCC
This sequence comes from Hallella multisaccharivorax DSM 17128, assembly GCF_000218235.1. Taxonomy (GTDB): domain Bacteria; phylum Bacteroidota; class Bacteroidia; order Bacteroidales; family Bacteroidaceae; genus Prevotella; species Prevotella multisaccharivorax. Next base: position 3,018,433 of record NZ_GL945017.1, read on the forward strand.
TATGCTTACCAATGGTATGGCTTGGCTACCTTTGTATGGCGCTTTGCTATATCTTGTCGTTAAGAACAATGAGACGATGGCTCAGATCGGCCTGATCATCGGAGCGGTATTGGTGTGTATTGTCCTTGCCGGTGGTGTAGACGACTTTATCGTAAAGCCCATGGTTGGGAGAATTCGTCCTTGTAATGACCCGATGGTCAAGACACATCTGAATCTTATAGCGGGTACGCTTGAAGAGAGCTATAGCTTCTTCTCAGCTCACGCGGCCAATACCTTTTCTTTGGCTGTGTTCTTCTGTCTTCTGGTAAGAGACCGGCTGTTTTCTTCCGTAATGTCTTTTTGGGCATTACTGAATGTTTGGACACGATTATATCTGGGAGTGCATTATCCTTCTGATGTCTTTTGTGGGATGCTGTATGGCTCTCTCGTCGGGGTAGCCGTTTACTTCCTTTTCCATCGGGTTTATAATAAGCTCAATACTAATTTCCAATACATTTCATCACAATACACTTCATCAGGCTATGCCAAGACTGATATCGACGTGGTTGTGTCAACTTTGGTGTTGACATTGGCTGTCATCATATTGGCGGCAGTCTATGGCACTTCATTTTAAGAGACAATGAATACAAAACATATAAGAATAGACGATTACAGTTACGATCTTCCGGAAGATCGTATTGCAAAGTTTCCCCTACAAGCACGTGACCACAGCAAGTTGCTGATTTATAATAAAGGTGCCTTATCGGATGATCTTTTCTTCAATCTTCCCCACTATCTCCCTCAAGGAGCCTTGATGGTTTTCAACAACACGAGAGTGATACAGGCTCGCCTGCACTTTCGTAAAGAGACAGGTGCGCTGATTGAAGTATTCCTCATGGAGCCTGCTCAACCTGCTGATTATGAGCAAATGTTTCAATCGACGGGTCATTGTAGCTGGCTTTGCATGATTGGAAATCTGAAGAAATGGAAAGAGGGCACATTGAAGAGAGTTTTCGAGATCAAAGGGCATCGTCTCACACTCACGGCTTCAATGGACCGCTCCAAGTCCGTAGAGAAGAGTGGTGGCTCTAACTATTGGGTGGAGTTTGTATGGGATAACGATCAGGTGAACTTTGCGGAGATCCTTGATGCCGTTGGCGAGCTGCCCATCCCTCCCTATCTTAACCGCAAGACGGAGGAGAGTGATAAGACTACTTATCAGACGGTCTACTCTAAGATTAAAGGCAGTGTGGCGGCACCTACGGCCGGTCTTCATTTTACGGATAAAGTGCTGAAAGATCTCGACAATTACGGTGTCTTGCGCGACGAAGTGACGCTTCATGTGGGCGCCGGTACTTTCAAGCCTGTGAAAACGGAAGAGATAGAAGGCCATAAGATGCATTCAGAATACATCGTTGTCCATCGTCACACCTTTGAGCATTTGCTTGAGCACGATTGTTGGGCAATAGCGGTTGGTACTACCAGTGTGCGTACCTTGGAGAGCCTCTATTATATCGGTGTGAAATTGTTGAGCAATCCCAATGCCACAGAAGAGGATCTTCATGTCAATCAGTGGGAACCCTATGATTTGCCCCACACTGATGAGGGGTGCGTGCTCGTTGACGGCAGAGCGGTCAGCGTGCATGATGCGATCCAGGCAATTCTTGATTATCTGGACCGTGACGGCTTGGAAGCACTTCATACCTCTACGCAAATTATCATAGCACCAGGCTATACTTATAAGATCGTGAAGATGCTTGTCACTAATTTCCATCAGCCTAAGAGTACATTGCTGTTGCTGGTGAGTGCTTTCCTGAAGGGCGACTGGCGTAAGGTCTATGACTATGCACTCTCTCATAACTTTCGTTTCTTGAGTTATGGAGACGCTAATCTGCTGATACCGTAGCAGCAATAAGTTTCATCTTATTCGCTGAATATTATTTGAGAGGTTGTGTGCAACCGAGTGAACATATTGTATTAGAAATGAAGATAGGAGATAGAGTAAAGTTTCTCAGTGAGACTGGTGGCGGAAAGGTAGCCGGTTTCCAGGGGAAGAATATCGTGTTGGTGGAGGATGAGGATGGTTTCCAGATTCCAACGCCTGTCAATGAGGTGGTTGTGGTGGCCAGTGAAGATTACAGCACGGCCAATGTCATTAACCGCAGGGCTGAGGCTGAGGAGAGAAAGGCTTCAGAGACCCCTCTGATGCGTGGTAACCGTTCGGTTAAGGCCATGATGCAGGAAGGTCAGGACGAGGATGTGGACCTGTCGGCTCTTGATACCGTGGATCTTTCGAAAGACGTTGCTTACCGTCCGAAGGCAGAGGAGCGCAAGGGTGGTAATCAGCTGTCGGCCTACCTCGCCTTTGCCCCAATGGACAATAGCAACATGGAGACGCCTCATTTCGAGTGCTATTTTGTCAATGACAGCAATTATTATCTGCACTATCTTCTGTTTGACGAAGAGAGTAGCAGCTGCTCATTGAGAGCAGAAGGGGAAGCAGAGCCTAATACAAAGATTTTTATTGAAGAGCTGGATGCACAGGCTATCAATCATGTAGGCCGGATGGCTGTTCAACTGCTTGCCTATAAGCGTGGTAAGAGCTTCATCTTGAAAGAGCCTGTTAGTGTGGAGCTCCGGCTTGAACCACTGAAGTTCTATAAGGTTCATACCTTTGAGAATACACCGTTCTTCGAAACGCCGGTATTGCTCTGCTCCGTGATTGAGAACGACAAGCCTGCCCGTCCCTTGGTTGTTGATGCCAAGGCTTTGAAGAAAGAGATGTACCATCACGCAGGCAATGAAAATGCAGCTGGCATGGTATCGGCAGAAAAGAAGTCACAACTCGTGCACCGGTATGATGAGTCACAAAGCAAGGGTAATGCCAAGAACACTCCTTATATACACAATCGGGGGCTCGACGATGCTGTCGTTGTTGACCTTCATGCCGAGGCGTTGCTCGACACCACTCAGGGCATGCAGTCCGGAGATATTCTTGAGTATCAAATGAAGGTATTTCGTAATACGCTCAACCAATATGGGGGAAAGAAAGGCCAAAAGCTCATTTTCATTCATGGAAAAGGAGCTGGCGTGCTGCGCCGTGCCCTCATCAATGAGCTGACCTATAAGCACAAGTCATACCAGTGGCAGGATGCCTCGTTTCAGGAATACGGTTACGGGGCCACTCAGGTCACTATACGATAAAGAGCCATGAAGTACGGAATTATTAAGGTGGCGACAGCTGTTCCGACGGTTAAGGTTGCCGACTGCGTGAGCAATATCAAGGAAATTGAGTCGCTCGTTGTGCAGGCTGAAGGCCAGGGAGTTGAGATCATCGTCTTCCCTGAGCTTAGCGTGACAGGCTACACCTGTCAGGATCTCTTTCGTCAGCAGTTGCTGTTAGATGCCACTGAGAACTGTGTGATGCAACTTTTAGAGTTCAGCAGGCAGCTCGACATTATCTCCATAGTGGGCGTACCTATGGCAGTGGGTAACCTGTTGCTCAACTGTGCCATCGTCATTCAGCGAGGAAAAATCCTTGGTATCGTGCCAAAGACGTTTTTGCCCAACTACAATGAGTTTTATGAGAAACGCTGGTTTGCCTCGTCGCAGGATCTGCGGGATCAAGATTTGCGTTATGCCGGTCATCCTGTCAGTATTACAGCGGCCCCACAGCTTTTCCGGACGGGTGACGGTATCTTGTTTGGGGTGGAGATCTGTGAGGATGTATGGGCTCCCACTCCGCCAAGCAATCATCTCGCCCTTGCCGGAGCTGATATCATCTTCAATCTTTCAGCCAGCGATGAGCTGATAGGTAAGCATGACTATCTCAAGGATCTTCTCGCCCAGCAGAGTGCACGTACCATTTGCGGCTATGTGTATAGTGGCGCAGGATTTGGTGAGAGCACGCAGGATGTGGTCTATGGCGGCAATGCCTTGGTGTATGAGAACGGTCGACTTCTTGCTGAAGGTGAGCGTTTCGCACTGAAGAGTCAGCTTGTGTCAGCACAGATAGACGTGGAGCGCCTTCGTGGCGACCGTCGTGGCAACACGACGTTTGTCAATGCCCAACGGCGCATGATGAACGAGGATATTCGCATCAGCCGTGCAGAGTCAGCGGCGATGCCACACGACTTCGTGCTTGAGCGCAAGGTCAATCCACATCCGTTTATCCCAACCAATACCAACATGCAGAAGTCGTGCGAAGAGATATTCAACATTCAGGTGATGGGTCTCGCCAAACGCATTCTTCACACGCATGCCAAGACAGTTGTCGTGGGTATTAGTGGTGGTCTCGACTCTACGTTGGCACTGCTCGTCTGTGTGAAGACGTTTGATAAACTAAAACTTGACCGCAAGGGAATTGTTGGCGTCACCATGCCGGGCTTTGGCACTACAGGGCGCACCCACAACAATGCCGTGAGTCTGATGCAGAGCTTGGGAGTGGACATGCGCGAGGTGAATATCTCGAAGAGCGTATTGCAGCACTTTGAGGACATCGGGCAGAATCCTGATGCTCATGACGTGACCTATGAGAACGCACAAGCCCGCGAGCGCACACAGATTCTCATGGATCTCGCCAACAAGCTCGGCGGACTGGTCATCGGCACTGGCGACCTCTCAGAGCTGGCATTGGGATGGGCCACCTATAACGGCGACCATATGTCCATGTATGCGGTCAACACCTCTATCCCAAAAACGCTCATCCAGTATCTTGTGAAGTTTGTGGCTCAGACAGTGGACGACGAGTCTGCCTCGACCCTGTATGACATCATCGCGACTCCGATTTCTCCCGAGCTTATACCTGCCGGCAGCGATGGAAGCATCCAACAAAAGACGGAGGATCTGGTTGGACCCTATGAGTTGCACGACTTCTTCCTTTACCATTTCCTGCGCAACGGGTTCGGCCCCCGCAAGATATTCGTGCTGGCAAAGCGTGCTTTCGGTGAGAGCTTGCCACCGGTAGAGGGAGTGGGACGCTACGACGACGAGACTATCCTGCATTGGCTCAAGACGTTCTGCCGTCGCTTTTTCAATCAGCAGTTCAAGCGTTCCTGCTTACCCGATGGGCCAAAGGTGGGTTCTGTCTCGCTCTCTCCGCGGGGCGACTGGCGCATGCCAACGGACGCTGTTGTCACACTATGGCTCGACGAGGTGGAAAAGCTTATGCCGAAAAAGATAGACGGAGAGGGTTAGGCATAAATGGGCTGAGGTGTGAAGAAAGTGATTATTATTCAACAGATTTAACAGACATCGATCATTAAACATAATACATTATAGGTTATGGTTATAGATTTTGAGAATATTCCCGAAGCCCACCTTTCGGGCTTTAAGGGTGGCAAAGGGTTTCTCGATACCCGCAACTTTGTGGACGACCACGTGAAGATCATGTATTCTACGCTTCGGCCGGGGGCGTCGAGCGGGTTGCATACGCATAAAGGCAACTCGGAGATTATCTTTGTCATCAGTGGCACACTGACCTTCCATTATGATGATGAGGTTGAGATTTGTAGGGCGGGACAGTGTCATTATTGTCCGATGGGCCACCGTCATTATATGGAAAACCTTACCGATCACGATGCTGTTTACTTTGCTATCATGCCGGAACATCACGCATAGTGCCCTATCCTCGGAATAACGGCATTTAGCAAAGGCGTTCCCTTTGCATGGATAGTGGTTTTGCCTCTACACCGTAATGGCATTCCCATTACGGTGTAGAGGCGATGCGTTTACGGTGTAGAGGCGATGCGTTTACGCCGTAGAGGGAAAGCTGCTGCATCTCTGAGATGGTTTTTTGTGGATTAGAAGCGGAAGTCGAGTTGGCAGTCGAGCATGCTATAGTTGTGGTGGTCGGCAGCCAGGGCACGGTCGTTGACGAGTGCATACTCCATGTTTAACTGTAGGTTTTTGGAGAATAAATAGTTGGCGCCAATCTCATAATTAGTCTTGGATGTCGCCCAGTTGGCTGACTGGCGGTAGAGGTCATAGCGGGCCTTGGCATAGAGCTTATGCTTGATAACCGGTGCTATGCAAAGCGCATAGACACCGTCAGCCTTTGAGCCCAATGCTTCATTGACGGTCACGTCGCTGCGGTCGGCTTTGGAATTCTCGCTTTTCTTGAACGCCTTACCCGTGGAATGGATGTACTCTGAGCGCAGGGTCCAGTCGCTGACCTTGTATTCGGCTGAGATGGCATAGCGGTGCTGAGGAAGTTTCACCAAACCGTTGGCTCCCTTTCTTGCATATGACCCCTCCATGCCAAAGGCCCCGATACGCATGCCCTTGACAGGCATCACCCACATGCCGCCAATGACATCTTTCTGCTGGTCCACATCCTTTTGGTTGATGCCCTGACCATTATAGACCCCGATCTGATAGTGCAAGAGGTTGCGCCCTTCGGTATTCTTTACGAAGTCGCCCTGCAGTTGCACGCCGATGTCGCGGCCATTGCTCGATGATGCCCCGTCGCGGTCGGTGAAACCAGAAAGCTTCGTGATGTTCTGCGCATAGCTCATGAATCCCTGATCGATAGGATTCATGGGATTCTCAAATGTGAAGGGACGTTTGAACTGTCCGGCCTTGACACGGAAAAATTCATATTTCTGCCATTCTGCGAATACATCGACAACTTTCAGCGAACTATTGAGGTCGGAAGTGTTTCCATTGTACTGGAACTGTACTCTTGCGGTCCAGTCCTTATGGGGTTTCGCATCCACGATGACACGGCCGAGGCGAATATTGAAGCTGTTGGTTTTGGCTCCGTCTTGACCGTTGTACTGATACTGCATCATGCCATAGCCGGAAATCTTGAACATCTTGGTCCAGTCGGTTGCTTGTGCGCTTACTTGCGCAGCCAGACACAGGGCAAGGCCTGCCATTACTAATGATTTCTTCATATTGAACAGTTGTTTTAGTTTGTGATCAGTCTCTTTCTAACTTGCAAATGTAATAAATATTATGTAATCGTCTGTCTCTTTGGACATAAAAATAAAGTCCTTTCTGCTTTTTCACAGAAACGGAAAGAAAAAGACAAAAACATTTGGTCATGTAGTGATTATTTCTTAATTTTGCAGTCGCTTAACGAGAAACGTTGGGTAACGGGGTGTAGCGCAGTCCGGTAGCGCTCCTGGTTTGGGACCAGGTGGTCGCAGGTTCGAATCCTGTCGCCCCGACAATAAAAGCGCTATGATCATGATGATGATAGCGCTTTTATGATTCTGTTTAGTTATGTTCTTATTTCACTCTCCCTTCATCAAGGTGTTTGTTACCGTTAAGAAATGCGGCGGAGTCCATGCGTTTTTTACCGGAGAGCTGGAGTGAAAGAATATCGAGCCATTCGTCAGCGCATGCGATACGGAGTGATTTTTTAGCGGTTACTATGCTGCCTGGCTGTACGTCACCGGCTGCTGTCCCTGTTTTTGCGGTCTGAAATATCTTCAGCTCTGTATCCTTTTGGCAGAGCTGAAGCGTTGTCCATGCTCCAGGATATGGAGAAAGGCCGCGTACAAAGTCATAGACTTGTTTGGCGGGTTGATTCCAGTTGATGTGGCATGTCTCCTTGAAAATTTTGGGAGCAGCATGCAGTGTCTCATTGTTTTCAATGAGACAGCCCTGCTCTTGCGAAGGCACTTCCCCATCATTGTCAAGCAGTAGGTTGATGGTTTCCTCTGCAATATCGGGCGCAAGCTTCATCAAACCGTCATAGACATACTCCACATCAGCCTCATCGGAAATAGCAAATGTTTTCTTGAGGATGATTCTTCCTGTGTCTATATCTTTATCGATAAAGAAAGTGGTCACGCCCGTTTGCGTCTCTCCATTAATGATAGCCCAGTTGATCGGGGCTGCACCACGATATTGTGGCAGCAGGGCCGCATGGACATTGAATGTACCAAATCGCGGCATGGCCCATACCACTTCGGGAAGCATCCTGAAGGCTACCACTACTTGCAGGTCGGCTTTCAACGCTTTCAGCTGCTCGATGAATACCGGATCTTTCATTTTCACCGGTTGCAGCAAAGGAATGGAGTGGGCGAGGGCATACGTCTTCACGGCTGATGGCCGGAGCTTGTCCTGGTGGCGTCCTACAGGTTTGTCGGGTTGGGTCACCACCGCTATAACATTGTATCCGTCTTCTACAAGACGGCTGAGCGTGCCGACTGCAAATTCTGGCGTGCCCATAAATACGATTCTTAGGTCTTTCTTTTCCAATCTATCGTCTGATTATAGATTCCACCAATGCTTTTTCTTCTTGGTCTCCATCGTCCCATCTCTGAGTATGTCGGCGAAAGACTTGTGCTGATGGATGATGGCATAAATCTGTCCCCAATCGGGGAGACCGCCTATATTGCGGTCGTCTATGAAATAATCGGCCTTGAGTTTCCGGGTAAAGTACTTGTCAGAAGGCTTCTCCTCGGGATAGTCACTGTTGACGGCCCAGAAGTCCACGCCTCTTTCATGGCACCATCTTACAGCCTCTTCCAGTAATTTGCCCTCGCGAACTGTCCAAAGTATCAGCTGATGGTGCTCTTGTTGCAACATCCGGAGAGTATCGGTTGCAAACATCACCTCAGTTCCTATCTTTGGGTACTTGTCTTCTACGATGGTACCATCAAAGTCAACTGCTATTTTTGCCATTGTTTACCAGTGTCTATTTCTTGATGGAATGATCGTTGTCTTTTCCATAATCACTGTATCCATAGTGATAGCCTCCATAGCCGTAGGAATAATGATGACCATAGCCATAATGTCCGTAGCCATAATAATAGCCATATTTCTTCTTGGACATGTCAATGCCGTTGATGACCACACTGACGTTGCGCAGTCGTCCCTCTTTGGCAAGAGTGTTGATAAGGTCGAAGTCGCGTTTGGGTGTGTAGTCGGCACGGCAAACGAAGACGGTCGCATCGCTCACACGCGCTATCGATACAGTGTCGGTGACAAGGCCTACTGGTGCCGAGTCGATGATAATGTAGTCAAAATGCTCTTTCAGGGTATTGATAATGTTGTCGAGACTCTTCCGTGCTAACAATTCTGTAGGATTGGGAGGAATGGCACCTGCAGGAAGCAAGCTGAGATTGTCATGTTTGTTGGATGGAAGAATTTGTTCTTTTATTTGCTCCCACGATGGATTCTCGATTTTCAAGAGGTTGGTGATGCCTTCCTTCCTATGCTCATACCCGAAGACATCTTGCAGTCGTGGCTTACGGATGTCAAGGCCTATCATGATGGTCTTTTTCCCAAGGATGGCAAATGACATGGCAAGGTTGGATGATATGAATGTCTTACCCTCACCTGAAATAGAGGATGTGCAGACAATAACTTTCTCTCCTTCCTTAAGCGTAAACAGAAGATTAGAGCGTAATCCTCTGAATACTTCTTCCATGGCATTATTTCGGTTTTCCTTGACAACGATTTCACCGTCTTCCTTAGCCTGTTTCGATGCAATTGCGACATCAGATAGGATGGGTAGCTCGGTGAGTTTCTCCACATCGTCGCGTCCGCCAATCTTGTAGCGAAGCAGGTTCATCAGATAGAGAATGGCGATAGGAAGGAAAAGACCTACGAGGATGGCGATTCCCATTACGGTCCTATTTTTTGTACTTACGATACCGCTGGTTGCAGGTCCGTCAATAATGCGGCCTTTGTCAGCAGTGGCGGCAAGCGAGATGGAATTTTCCTCACGCTTCTGTAAAAGAAGGAGATAAAGTCCGGACTTCACCTCTTGTTGTCTGCCTATTTGGGTAAGGACGCGCTCCTGCTCTGGGGTTTGTCCTACTTCGCCTTGATACTTGCCATATTGCCTTTGCAGGCCGCTTCGCTGAATGTCCATGCTCTTGCGCACTTGTCGCAGTGTTTGACTGATGGCATTGTGCAATTGGTCAAGCTGAGCAGTGAGCGGAGTGATAACCGGTGAACTCTCACTGGCACTTTGTAGCAGGAGGTTGCGTTTCTGCACGGTCTGGTTATAGTTGTTGACGAGTGCCGTGATCGAACTGTTCTCTATGCCAACATTATTGGGTAGAGGCTGGTATCTGTTTGAGGGATTGTTGAGAAATGAGGACATCTCATCAAACAACGCAATTTGCGTGTTGAAATCTGCCAATTTCTCCTCATAGGTATTGGCTTGTGTGAAAGCTTGAGTGGCGTTGGTCTTGAGCTCCACCATGCCGCGGCTTCTTTTGTAGCTCTCAAGGTGTCCTTCTGTACTGCCTAACTCTTCGTTGATCTTGGCAATTCGCTGGTTGATGAATTCCTCGGTCCTTCGTGCTATCTCATTCTTATCCTCATTGGCTTGCAGATTGTAGCAGAGTATGAGCTGGCGAAGATAGTCCATGGCGCGGTCGGGGTTTTCATCATTGATGGACAGACGGGCGATAGTTGTAGTCTCGGACTCGGGAGCGACGACAAAACTATTTTGAAAATGATAGGCTGCCTGATCGGGAGACATAACGACTGCTTGCATTTTCCAATCGCTTCCCACGGCATTGTCGTTATTGATACTTAGCTTAAGCAGACACCCTCTTGTCTCAATGGTTGTTGGCAGGCTCTTTACTGTTTGGTCAACATTTGGCGCAATAATATGGTATTCACCATTGGCATGTTCAACATCGACGGTGAAAGAGTTTCTTAATCTCTCAGCATCACCGATGTTGATACCAACGTTGACAGGTTGGTTTTTATAATAGAGAGCCTTCTTTAATTTACCGACAGAGTAATAATTAACATAGAGTTTGAGATCCCTCACCGCTTGTGTGGCAAGAGAATGCGTGCTTAGAATTTCCAACTCATTGTCGAACCCATTGGTATTGGATACCATTCCCATGGTTTCAGACTTAAGTGCACTATTGCCAGAGTTGTTGTCGTTGCTTTTGATGAGGACTTTCTCGCTGATGTTATAAACAGTATTGGAATAGCGAATAAAAGCTTCTCCCAATCCCGTACATACAATTAGTGAAAGAATTACCCATTTCCAATTGAGCATGATATCGATTAGTCTCTGCTTGAAACTATCGGTGAAGAGCATGCTGGAAGGTTGTTTACCCGTCTCTGTATTCATTGTATTGTTCTGCGTTTTGTCTAAAGTCATAGCTTTATAGTCTTTACGATATTACTTCGGATTCGTTTGCTAATTGAAGCAGATATTTCCCATAATCATTCTTTGTCATAGGCTTGGCATTGTTGATAAGGGTTTGTTTGTCAATCCAACCCTTCTTATAGGCAATTTCCTCAAGACATGCAACTTTGAGCCCTTGACGCTTCTCTATGACTTCAATGAAGTTGCTCGCTTCGGCGAGACTGTCGTGTGTGCCTGTGTCAAGCCATGCGAAGCCGCGCTGTAAGGGTTGTACTTTAAGAGCTCCGGCTCTTAAGTAAGCCTGGTTGACCGATGTGATCTCAAGTTCTCCCCGTGCACTTGGCTTAACATTCTTGGCGGTCTCTACGATATTGTTGGGGTAAAAATAAAGTCCAACAACGGCGTAGTTGCTTTTGGGTTTGGCGGGCTTCTCCTCAATACTCAGACAGTCACCCTTATCGTCAAACTCAGCAACACCATATCTCTCTGGATCATTGACCCAATAACCGAATACCGAAGCAGTACCCTTGTCAGCAAGTGTCACGCTTTTCTCCAAGAGGCTGCTGAAGCCTGCTCCATAGAAAATATTATCGCCTAAGACAAGACATGCACTGTCATTGCCGATAAACTCCTCACCAATGATGAATGCTTGCGCCAATCCGTCAGGAGAAGGCTGGACGGCGTAAGTAAACGATATGCCAAACTGTTCTCCATTCCCTAACAGACGTTTGAAAGAGTCAATATCTTGTGGAGTAGAAATAATAAGAATATCACGTATACCGGCAAGCATGAGTACGGAAATGGGGTAATAGACCATTGGCTTGTCGAAAATAGGAATGAGCTGTTTGCTGATGCCTTTGGTAATGGGATAGAGGCGTGTGCCGGAACCGCCTGCTAAAACAATGCCTTTCATAGTTTTTACAAATATATGATTGTGGGGACAAAGTTACATACATTTATTTAGTTAACATCTTTTTTGGATATAAAAAGTGCATTATTGTGGAAAAATAATGATATTCCCTTTGGGGAATCGTAGAATAGTCGTACATTTGCATTGATTTTTAATCAATGTGAATTAAGAATTGAATTAAGTATTAATAAAATATGGGAATATTTTCAAAAATATTTAGCCGGAGACCTCATGAAGAGAAGACGGGCGGTATGCAAGATTACATGACGCTTGTGCGTGTCTATTTTCAGGCTTCGCTGGCTGCCCAAATTGGCATCACAAACCTTGCCATGCTTCCGGATCTGCGTATGTTCAAGTCCACGCTACATGTGGCCACACAAAACAATAAGCTCGGAGTGGGAGAAAAGTCGTATTGCCGAAAGATGATGCAGGAAGTCTATGGTACCGACGAAAGCTTTTTCAAGGAGATTGACCAAAGCATTCGTCGGAATTGCCGCAAGCTCCCCGATGTACAGGTGTATCTTATACAGTTTCAGAACTTCACGCAGGAACTGATGATGCTCATGGGAAATCTAATGAAGTTTAAGCTGAGAGTGCCTTCTGTTTTCAAAAAGACAATCTATACGATGACAGAAAAGACTGTTAGTGACATCTTCACCAAAAACAGTTATTCTGATCCCAGTGTAGTAAAGTCTGTAATGTCTGTGAGGAAATATAATCAGAAACTGAATTTCTCTCAGAAATGGGTCACTGATTTCGTCTATCAAGTAGTGATGCTTGCCAAGAAAGAGCCGGCGCCGTCGCAGGAGGAAGAACAGAAGGCGGAGAAGAAACTCAAAGGATAGAATTATTCATCAGCGGCAGATGATGTTCCGTCTAAATCAATAAGGTGATAAAGAGCTCATGGAGTCGAATGCGGAAAGCTTAAAGATTTTTACTACACGGGTGCGGCAATTAATGCTCAGCTATAGTCAGTTGAGAGAAGAAAACACCGCTCTTAAGGCTCAGTTGGATGCACGTGGATTGGAAATCAAGGACCTGCAGGGGCGCTTTGAACGGCTTAGTCATGATTATGAGATGCTGAAGGCCGCCAGAATGTTGCAGATTACCGATGGGGATGTCGATGAGGCGCGTAAACGACTCAATAAACTTATCAGAAATCTGAGCAGGAGTATTGCAATGCTCAGTGGACAGGTTTGAGATTGTCTTGATCCTTTTACAGCTTATGAAAGAAGAACATCAAAAGAGAAACATAAGGCTTCACATCTACGACACATTTATTCCTGTTAAGGTGCCGCAAGAGGAGGAACCGCTTTACCGTAAAGACGCTGATTTAATCAATGAGCGATTAAATACCTATTTCGCCAACTTCAAAGACAAGATCTCTGATAAGGAAATTATCTTTTATGCCATGATTGATATTGGGCTTCGTTTGCAGAAGGAATTGCAGCGCAACGATACGAAGCCATACGATGATTCTATTCAAGAGTTGACTAAAGAGATTGAGGACCTGCTTGGAGAAGGAGAAAGTGCGAAAGAATGACAATAGCATATAATAAATATAGAAAACATAACAGATTAGAATATTACTTTTATAACTCGATAGTATTAATATGATAAACATTGTTATCGCCGCAGTGATAGGCCTTGTTGTGGGAGGAGCGGCCGGTTACTACATTTTCCGTTATATAATTACGGGAAAATATAACCAGATGATAGAAGCTGCAAATAAAGAGGCAGCCGTAATTAAGGAGAAGAAATTGCTTGAAGTGAAAGAGCGCTTTCTTAACAAGAAAAGCGAATTGGACAAGGAAGTTCAGGCGCATAACCAAAAGATGCAGGCGGGAGAAAACAAGCTCAAGCAACGCGAGCTTACGCTCAGTCAGAAGCAACAGGAGCTTGCCAAGATCCGTCAGGATATGGAGCGGGAGCAGCAGCGCATAGAGAGCGAGCGTCAGCTGATGTCTGTCAAGCAACAAGATCTGGAAAAGATGCAGGAACAGGAGCGTGTTAAATTAGAGGAGATTTCAGGCCTCTCAGCTGAAGAAGCCAAGAACCGACTGGTGGAAAGCATGAAGGACAAGGCTAAGATGGACGCTGCCAGCTTCATTAATGAGGTAGTAGATCAGGCTAAGCTGGATGCCAATATGAAAGCTAAGAAAATAGTCATTCAGACTATACAGCGAGTGGCAACAGAGACTGCTATAGAGAATTCGGTGAGTGTCTTCCATATTGAAAACGATGAGGTTAAGGGTCGTATTATTGGCAGAGAGGGTCGAAACATTCGTGCCTTGGAAGCTGCCTGCGGTGTAGAAATCGTCGTAGACGATACACCTGAATCGATAGTCATCTCAGCTTTTGACCCTGTTCGTCGTGAAGTTTGTCGTCTTGCGCTGCACCAGCTTGTTGCAGACGGGCGTATCCATCCTGCACGTATCGAAGAGGTCGTGGCAAAGGTGAAGAAGCAATTGGATAACGAAATTATTGAGACGGGGAAGCGTACCGTCATCGATCTTGGCATCCACGGGTTGCATCCGGAGCTGATCCGCATCGTTGGTAAAATGAAATATCGCTCCAGTTATGGCCAAAACTTGTTGCAGCATGCTCGTGAGACAGCAAACCTTTGCTCAGTGATGGCGGCCGAGCTTGGATTGAACCCCAAGAAAGCCAAGCGCGCAGGGTTGCTTCATGATATTGGTAAAGTTCCTGATGAGGAGAGTGAACTGCCTCATGCCTTGTTGGGAGCGAAGATGGCAGAGAAGTATAATGAGAAGCCTGATATTGTGAACGCTATTGCAGCTCACCATGATGAGGTTGAGATGAAGACTCTGCTTGCTCCGATTGTTCAGGTCTGCGATGCCATCTCCGGTGCGCGTCCCGGTGCGCGCCGTGAGATAGTGGAGGCTTACATTAAGCGTCTCAACGACCTTGAGGCCATAGCCATGAGCTATCCTGGTGTGACCAAGACTTATGCTATTCAAGCGGGGCGCGAATTGCGTGTCATCGTCGGTGCAGATAAAATGAACGATGAAGACAGCAACAAACTGTCTTCGGAGATTGCAGAGAAGATTCAGAATGAGATGACTTATCCTGGACAAGTGAAAATCACGGTAATCCGTGAGACCCGTTCCGTTGCTTACGCAAAATAATCTCGCCTTTATCCTATACAAATAAATCGGGGTGGCTCATCAAGAACCACCCCGATTTTAATATGAACCCTGTGGGAACCTTTATTCAGAAAGGAATTCCTTCACTTGTGTATAAACGTTTTCTCCGGTGAAGCCAAGTTTCTCATCAAGCACTTTGTATGGTGCGGAGAATCCAAAACTCTTCATTCCGAAGACATGGCTGTTGTGACCATTGCCTACCAATCCCTCAAGTGTGCATGGAAGACCGGCTGTCATGCCAAACTTCTTTACGTTGTAGGGCAGTACATTGTCCTGGTATCCCACGGGCTGGCGGCGGAAGAGACCTTCAGACGGTGCACTGACCACTCGCACTCGGATGCCGTCTTTTCGCAGCAACTCGGTGCCGTCCTCAAGCGTGGAGACCTCAGAACCACTTGCCACGAGAACGATATCGGGGTTGTCGTCCGATCCTTTTACGATATAAGCACCCTTGCGGGCTTGCTCATAGTCGTTGCCCTCGGGCAGGCATTTAATGCCTTGGCGGGAGAGGATAAGGGCGGTAGGGGTCTCCATATTCTCCATTGCCATTTGCCAACAGACTGTAGTCTCATAGCAATCAGCTGGGCGGAATACGCGAACGCTGTCCTGGCCTTTATGGTTCTGCAGCTTTTCCATGAGGCGTATCTGTGCTTCCTGCTCTACAGGTTCGTGCGTAGGACCATCCTCACCAACGCGGAAGGCATCGTGGGTCCATATAAACTTGACAGGCACACCCATGAGTGCTGCTATGCGGACAGCAGGCTTCATATAGTCAGAGAATACGAAGAAGGTACCCATGGCTGCGATGACGCCACCATGAAGCATCATGCCAATGCACATGTCTGCCATGGTCAGCTCTGCAACGCCTGCCTGGAAGAAGGCACCGGAGAAGTCTCCTGGACGGAGATCGTGAGTTTCCTTGAGGAAGCCATCGGTCTTGTCGGAGTTGCTAAGGTCAGCTGAGGCACAGATCATGTTGGGTACTTGCTGGGCGAGTACCTTCAGACAGGCAGATGAGGCCGCTCGTGTCGCGGAGTCAGGCTTTTGCTTCACCTTGCTCCAGTCAATCTTAGGCGCTTTACCGGAGAACCATTCATCCATGAGTTTCTTCTTCTCAGGATTCTCCTTAGCCCATTTTGCTTCGGCTGCCTTACGCTTCGCGACAATCTTTTTCAGTGCTTCTGCGCGGTCTGTGTAGAGCTTATTCACATCATCGAAGATGGCAAACGGCTTCTCCGGATCACCGCCGAGATTCTTGATGGTATTTACATAGGCGCCATCGCCAAGGGGGGCACCGTGTGTCTTGATGCTGTGCTCATAGCTCGTGCCGTCAGCTTTTAGGGCTCCTTTGCCCATTACAGTCTTGCCGATAATCAGTACAGGCTTACCCGTACCGGCAATGGCCTTGTCGAGAGCCTCGCGAATTTGTTTCACGTCATTGCCGTCAATCTCCATGACAGTCCAGTTCCAGGCGCGATACTTGGCGGCCGTATCTTCCCTCATCACCTTGTTTACCTCAGTGGAAAGCTGTATGTCGTTGGCATCGTAGAACATGATGAGGTTGTCCAAAGCCAGTTTCCCGGCAATGCGTCCGACGCCTTGTGAAATCTCCTCTTCTACACCACCGTCGGAAATATAGGCGAAGATGTGGTGCTGCATCACCTCATGGCCCAGACGTGCCTCAAGGAATTTCTCGGCCACAGCGGCGCCGGCAGCCATGGCGTGGCCTTGGCCCAGGGGACCTGATGAGTTCTCAATGCCACGGACAACATCGAGCTCGGGGTGACCCGGGCAGGGTGAGCCCCACTGACGGAGCTGTTGAATCTCGTCAAGCGTGAAGCGGCCTTGGAGCGTCAAGGCTGCGTAGAGCATCGGACTCATGTGGCCAGGGTCGAGGAAAAAACGGTCACGGCCTGTCCACGTGGGGTCAGAAGGATCCCAGACAAGGTATTCAGAAAAAAGCACATTGATGAAATCGGCGCCGCCCATAGCGCCTCCCGGGTGCCCTGACTTGGCCTTCTCAACCATGCTGGCCGCTAAGATACGGATGTTGTTGGCCGCATGGTTCATGATTTGAATGTCATTCATAGAAATATGTTTGCCGTTAGATAATAATAATATTGTTGCAAAGATACAGCTTTTTAAGCATTTAATGCAACTGTTGGCGTTTCAAATATGTCTCTGATTGCTGCAACAATGCCTCAACCTTGTCGGGGGCTTGCTCTTACAAGGTTGAGGTGTTGCCGGATTCTTTATTTTATGTTCAGGACGACAATCGACTTAGCCGGGATCTTTGCCTTGACGGTATTCTTTTTCAGCTTGGCGTCTTTGAAGGCTGTCTCCTTGATAACGGTGGGGTGTTCGAAGTCGTTGTAGTCGCTGATCTTGTTGGCGGTGAGGATGTTTCCACTGACCGTCTTGACGTTGTTGCCAGTGACGTTGAGCTGTACCTCCTGGGCCTTGTCGAGACTGGTGTTGGCAAGAGAGACGATGAGGTTTCCGTCGGATTGTCTGGCAGCTGAAACGGAAACCATTGGTATCTCTTTATCGACAGCATTCTGCATGTTGTTGTCAGTGACATTGACAGAGTCTTCTTTCACATCGATAGGCAGATGTGTGGCATTCTGGAAGTCGCGATACATCTTGAAGACATAGTAGGTCGGCGTGAGCACCATATGTCCGGTGCCTTTCGTATCGGTTAGGATCATCGACTGAAGCACGTTGACCACTTGTGCGATGTTAGCCATCTTGATGCGATCGGTGTGTCTGTGGAAGACGTTCAGCGTGAGGGCGGCCACCATTGCGTCACGCATGGAGTTCTGCTGATAGAGGTGTCCGGGGATGGTGCCAGGCTCCTCGTCCCACCATGTGCCCCATTCATCGACGAGCAAGCCTACGCGCTTCTGGGGATCTTTCTCATCCATGATGGCGCAATGCTTCTTGATAACGTCTTCGATCTGCAGGGCTTTGGAGATGGTCCAGTAGTATTCTTGGTTTGTGAAATTGGTGGCCGAGCCTTTGTGATTGCTCCAGTCCTTCACGGTATAGTAGTGGAGTGAGAGTCCAGCCATATTGCCTCCGGCCCTGTCCATCAGCACTTTGGTCCAGTTGTAGTCATAGTCGCTGGCTCCTGATGCAATCTTATAGAGATGGTGGTTGTCGTAGTTGCGACAATAAGTAGAGTAGCGCCGGAAGAGGTCGGAGTAGTATTCGGGCCGCATGTTGCCACCGCATCCCCAGCTTTCGTTGCCTACTCCGAGGTATTTCACATTCCATGACTTCTGCCGCCCGTTTTTGCGTCGCAGGTTTGCCATAGGCGTATCACCGTCTGAAGTCATATATTCCACCCATTTGGCAAGCTCCTCAACAGTTCCCGATCCTACGTTTCCACTGATATAGGGCTCTGCGCCCAACATCTCGCAGAGGTTGAGAAACTCGTGGGTGCCGAAGGAATTGTCCTCGATGGTGCCGCCCCAGTTGTTGTTCTGCATCTTAGGCCGTTTTTCTCGCGGACCGATGCCGTCTTGCCAGTGGTATTCGTCGGCGAAGCATCCGCCGGGCCATCGCAGGACGGGAACCTTCAGTTCCTTGAGCGCGTTGAGCACATCTGTACGGTAGCCTTGTGTGTTGGGGATTGGACTTTCTGGCCCCACCCACAGGCCGCCATAGATGCAAGAGCCTAAGTGCTCGGCAAACTGACCGTAGATTTCCTTATTAATCTTGTATTTGCCCTGATCGGCATGGATGGTCACGGTGACGTCCTGAGCTGGTGCCTGAGTGGTAAAGGCGGCCGCTATCAGCGCAAGGGAAAAGAACTTTCTCATTGATAATCTTTATTTATTGGTGCTATTCGTAATGATACGATGGTTGATGATGCCGTTCGGTAGCAGAAAGGCGGCACCTCTGTTGTGTTGTATAGTTTGCATTACCACGCCGTGGTCATAGGATGACCACGCTTTGGTCATGGGGTGACCACGCCGTGGTCATCGTCAGATTGTACCGTTAAACTTTATACTTGACGGCAGCCTGCTCTATCTCCAGCCCTTTCTTGTAGGTTTCAATATATGTATTGAAGCCGTCCACTTCCTCTTGTGTGGGTTTCACCTCGCTGCCTTGGTTTCCCGCAAAGACTTCTGTCTCAAGGAAGTCAGCAAGGCTTTGACGCTTCTCATTGTTGACCAGATAGGAGGCAAGCAGTGCCATTCCCCATGGACCACCCTCGCCGGCAGTTTTCATGACAGAGATGGGGAGGTTGAGAGCTGCTGCGAGGATGCGTTGTCCTACCTTAGGAGTGGTGAAGTATCCACCGTGTCCGGTGAGCCGGTCGACGGTCACTTTCTCTTTCTTGAAGAGGATGTCGTTGCCGATCTTCAACACGGCCACAGCCCCATAGAGGTTGGCACGCATGAAGTTGGCGAGCGTAAACTTGTCGTTGGGCGAGCGGACGATCATCGGACGGCCTTCGTCCAGGCCTGTCACAGGCTCTCCTGAGAAGTAGTTGTAGGCCATCAGACCGCCGCAGTCAGTGTCGCCTTTGGCTGCGATGTTGAAGAGTTGGGTAAAGAGCTGCGACATGTCCACCTTCTGCCCCGTAGCCTCTAAGAACTCCTTGAAGATGTTGACCCAGGCGTTGATGTCTGAGGTGCAGTTGTTGCAGTGTACCATGGCCACTGGTGCACCGTCAGGTGTAGTGACGATGTCAATGCTCTTGTAGGGCCTGGAGAGGTTTTTCTTCAGGACGATCATGGAGAAGGATGAGGTGCCGCACGATACATTGCCTGTGCGTGGTCTCACGGCATTGGTTGCCACCATGCCTGTACCGGCGTCTCCTTCGGGTGGACACATAGGCGCTCCGGCTTTCAGATGACCTGACGGATCAAGGAGCTTCGCACCTTTTTCCGTGAGCTTACCGGCCTCCTGACCTGCGACGAGCACTTTCGGCAGAATGTCGCGAAGCGTCCAAGGATAGCCTTTGGAGGCCACGAGTGCGTCGAACTTCTTGACCATTGCCTCGTCGTAGTCCTTTGTATCAGGGTCGATAGGCAGCATACCGGAAGCGTCGCCTATGCCCGTGACCCGCTTTCCGGTGAGTTGCCAGTGGATGTAAGCGTCGAGGGTGGCGAGGTAATCGATGGCCTTGACATGGCTCTCGTCATCAAGAATGCACTGGTAGAGATGCGAGATGCTCCAGCGTAGGGGGATGTTAAAATGGAACAGATCCGAGAGTTTGGCCGCAGCCTTGCCGGTATTGGTATTTCTCCACGTGCGGAAAGGCACGAGTATTTCCTGGTCTTTGTCGAATGCCATATAGCCATGCATCATTGCACTGATGCCGATGGCCCCAAGACGCTCGACCTCTACACTGTATTGTCTTCTCACATCTTCGCGCAGGGAGGCGTAGCAGTCTTGCAGGCCCTCCCAGATAGCCTTGATGCTATAAGTCCACAATCCGTTCTCAAGCTGGTTTTCCCATGTGTGCGATCCCTGTGCGATGGGATTGTTGTCGCCATCGATGAGGACGGCCTTGATGCGGGTAGAACCAAACTCAATACCGAGGATGGCTTTGCCGTTCTGTATGGTTTCTTTTGCGATCATGTCCTTTTAGTTGATAGTTCGTTAGTTTCTGGTTGAAAGTTGTGAGTTGTTAGGCATAGGCCTACAACTCACAACCCACAATGTTACCTTAAAGCCTTGTTGAGCATGTAGTAGACCTCATTCCATCGGAGCTCTTTTCGGAACTGCTCGTAGTCGGTGTCCTTGTTGATGATGCATGCCTCAACGTCGAAGATTTCTGCAAAGTCACGCCAATACTCGTCTGTGAGTCCGAAAGAGAAGCAGCTGTGATGCGTGCCACCGGCATTCATCCAGCAGCCAACGCCGATCTCGAAGGTGGGTTCGGGGATCCACAGTGCCGAAGCCACGGGGAGCTTAGGCAGAGGCTTCGACTTGATGAGGTTGACATCGTTGGCGATGAGGCGGAAACGGTTGCCCATGTCCACCACGGTTGCTGTGATGCCATGGCCCTGTTTGGTGGTAAAGACGAGGCGTGCCGTTGGCGTCTTGCGCACGCCGATGGCGAGGAAATGTACTTCGAGACGTGGCTTCTCCTCTGCAATGTCGGGGCAAACTTCCAGCATGTGGCTTTCGAGGATAGATGTGTTGTCACCGTCAAAGTTGAGTGTGTAGTCCTCCAGGAAAGAGGTACCGCCTTCGAGTCCCTGGCTCATGAACCAGGTGGTGCGGTAGAGACATGCGCTCTTCCAGTCGCCCTCGGCGCCGAATCCGTAGCCGTCGTGCATCAGCCGTTGTGAGGCAAGACCAGGTATCTGGTCGAAGCCATGGCCGGTTTCCTCTACGTTGACGTCGCCGAGATCGTCGAAGTTGGTGGTAAAGCCCTTTGCACCGTAAGCCTTGAGTACGGCACGGATGGTGAGCTCTGCCTTGGCGGAATTCCAAATCTTCTTGTATTCCACGGTCGACTCGTCCTTGAGGTTGTCCGCCACCTGATACTCCTTGAAGTAAACGTCGTGTACGAGTGCGTCGACATCAGCATCCTTTACCTTGTCGAAGAAGTCGAGGACGGTGGAGAACTGCACGTAATCGACATGATAGCCGAAGACCTGCTCGAAGGATACTTTGTCGCCATCAGTCACGGCCACGTTGTTCATTTGGTCGCCAAAGCGGATGATGAGACAGTCCTGTGCGTCAGCAACGCCTGCGCAGACACGCTCCCATACAGCGATATGCTCTTGCGTCTTTGCGTCTTGCCAGTAACCAATGACGGTTTTGCGGGGTTTGCGGAGGCGAGAGAGAATATGTGCGTACTCGCGGTCGCCGTGCGCGCTTTGGTTGAGGTTCATGAAGTCCATGTCCATAGACTCATAAGGAATCTTCGCATTGTATTGAGTATGGAAGTGGAGCAGGGGCTTACGGAGAATCTCCATGCCTTTGATCCACATCTTCGCGGGTGAGAAGGTGTGCATCCAACAGATGACGCCGACACATTTCTCGTCGACGTTGGCGCGGTTCATCACGTCAGCCACTTCCTTTGAGCTGTTGGCAGTGCCTTTATAGACTATCTTGATGGGCAGACGACCGGAGTTATTCAGTCCTTCGACCATTTCTTTCGAATGACCGTCTACCTGCTTCACGGCATCGCCTCCGTAGAGAAGCTGTGCGCCTGTTACCCACCAAATCTCGAAATTATCAAATGCTTTTACCATCGTATTAGTTTTTTTAAGAGGAGTGGCGTTGCCGAGGACGGCAACGCACAGAACCTGAGTTGTTGATATTGATTATTGTTTTTTGTTGTTTATGTGAGTTACTTCTTCTTCCGCTGTCCGTAGTAGGCGTTTGGCCCATGCTTTCTGGAGAAGTGCTTCTCGATGAGCAGCGGGTTCATTGTGGTTTGAGGATTGACGGAGAAAGATATAAACGCCATCCTTGCCACTTGCTCGGCCACGACAGCATGGTAGACAGCCTCGTCGGGATCTTTGCCCCATGTGAAAGGTCCATGGTTTTTTACCAGTACGCCGGGGGTGTGAACGGGGTTGATACCGTCTTTCTTGAACTTGTCAATGATGACAACCCCCGTGTTATACTCATATTGTGCCATCATGTCCTCGGTCATATCATCCGTGCAGGGAATGGCATCGTGAAAGTAATCGGCGTGTGTGGTGCCGATGTTGGGGATGTCCTTGCCAGCTTGTGCCCATGCTGTGGCGTAGGTGGAGTGTGTGTGCACCACACCGCCAACCTTTAGAAAGTGACGGTAGATGACGAGATGGGTTGGCGTATCCGATGAGGGGTTGAGGTCTCCTTCAACTACTTTGCCAGTCTCAAGGTCGACGACAACCATGTCTTCAGGCTTCATCGAGTCGTAGCTGACGCCTGAAGGCTTGATGACCACAAGGCCTTTCTCTCGGTCGATGCCGGAGACGTTGCCCCAGGTGAAGAGCACCAGTCCGTGCTTTACAAGGTCAAGATTGGCCTTACACACTTTTGCTTTTAGTTCTTCAAGCATATTTGTTTATAATTTAAAATTTTGTTCTTCTTGATATTTCTCCTTATTGAAACGGTAGAGCATGGCACCTGACCGTGAGGAAGTATGGTCAATGAAGTCCGTCTGCTGTACGAAGTCGGTCTGTTTGATGCGCTTGCGGAAGTTCCGCTTGTCGATAGGCTCACCCAACACGGCCTCGAACACGTGCTGTAGCTGTGTCAACGTGAACATCTCCGGCAGAAGGTTAAAGCTCAGCGGCCTTGTGTAGATGCGACGACGTAGCTGCATCACGGCGTTGTGGATCATCAGGCGGTGGTCGGAATACATTTCCGGCAACTTATTGAGTGTGACCCATTCCAGTTCATGCTTCTGCCGCAGCGAATCGTCGTAGTCCTTGACGTTGATCAGTGCGCAATAGGCGATGGAAACCACACGGTCGCCGGGGTCGCGGTCCACTTCACCGAAGGCTCCCACCTGGCGCATATACATCTCATCGAGCCCTGTCAGTTCGAGCAGTGTGCGGTGCGCAGCTTCGTAAAGGTTCTCTTTCTCGCCGAGAAAACCACCGTAGAGCGACCACTCTCCACGCCCAGGATCCATCTTTCGCTTACCGATGAGGACCTCAAGCTGTGAGCCGTCGAAGCCGAAAACGATGCAGTCAACGCTGACATACACCTTACTGTGCTGGCTATAGTATTGTGGCATGTTAGTTGAAGTTCGTAAAGAATCAGAAGAAATACCAATAGAAAGCCCCGCAAAGTGCGAGTACGCCTAACGTGCCGGCTATGTCTCTCCAATCCCAACTCTCGCGTATCTGGCGCTTATAATCTGCAGTGAACGTGATAGCTGCGACTTGTTCGGTAGACGGTTTCGGCGTGAACATCGATACAATGAACATGAAAATGACGATGAACACCAGAAGCCAGCACTCGAAGACCAGCCAGTTGGTCTGCCAGAACCAGGTTGTAGCGCTCCAGAAGGCGCCATCCATCTGTGCGTTGCCGGTGTCAGTGAGTACATTGGTCAGCAGACGAAGCATGCCGATGAGGAAGCCCACGATCAGTCCCCATTCACCGGCCTTCGGAGTAATTCTCTTGAAGAAGATGCCGAGAAAGAAGGTAGCGACCATGGCTGGCGCAAGCAGACTCTGTATGCCCTGTAGATAACTGTAGAGCTTGCCGAGGCTCATCATGACAGGAATCCAGATGATACCGATGACGACGATGGCGACGGTGGCCGCGCGTCCTGCAAAGATATAGTGCGCTTCGCTCTTTCCAGGGCGCAGTGGCTTGTAGAAATCTTCGGTGAAGAGGGTGGCGCAAGAGTTGAAGAAAGCGGCCAGCGAGGTGACGAGGGCGCAGACGAAGCCCACAGTGACCAGACCTTTCACGCCTGCAGGCAGGATATCCTTCACCATGTAAGCGTAGGCGCCGTCGGTGTCGCCCATGTGGAAAAGTCCTTTGGCAGAGAGCGCAGCGGCTACCATGCCCGGAATGAGGAACATGAAGACGGGGAGAAGCTTGAAGTAGCCTGCGCAGATGGAACCGCGACGGGCACGTTTCATGACGACAGCATTGTCTTCGCCTTTCTTCTGTCCAAGCACTCGCTGTACGATGTGCTGGTCAGTGCACCAATACCAAAAGCCGATGATGGAGGCCCCAAGAAAGACCACGAAGCCTGGATACTCATGATAGAGTGGGTCAGGATGGCCCGAGGCATTGATAGTAGCCCAGTGGAACATGTGGGTGGTGCCGTAGCCGTCGTGCAACTGCGAACAGTAGCTCATCATGTTGGTCCATCCCTGTGTGATGCTTCCGCCGCCGAGGGTAGCCAAACCGAGGAAGAGAACGAGGAAGGAGCCGACGATAAGGATAGGCGTCTGAATGGCAGACAGCGTCATCACTCCCTTCATTCCCCCGAGGATAGTGAAGATGGCGGTGATGATAATGAGTCCTAAGGCCCCCCACCAGAAAGGCAGTCCGAGCAGGTATTCAAAGAAGATACCGCCGGTGTAGGCCGTCACCGAGACCTTGGTTAGTATGTAGGCCACAAGGGTGATGACGGAGAGCCAGGTGCCAGTGCGCTTGGTATAGCGGTATTTCAGAAATTCTGGCATTGTGATGATGCGTCCGAGCTTGTTGTTAAGCAGCTGATAGAAGGGCACGAAAAGCCATCCGAGGATGAGAATCATCCAGCCCTGCATCTCCCAATGGGCCATGCCCACGCCATTTTGCGCTCCCGTTCCTGCGAGACCCACGAGGTGTTCTGAACCGATGTTGGCGGCGAAGATGGCCATACCAATGACCCACCAGGGCTCTCCCTTGCCATAAAGAAACTCCTCGCTGTTGGCTTCTTTCGACTCGTGCTTGGCCTTGAGAAGCGCATGCCATACGGCTCCTGCCACGGCAGCAATGCCTACGGCAAGGACGAGCCAGTCGAGCCAGATAAATTCATGTGTTGTCCAGTTCATTATTCTTTTAGTTTCTGAGTTCTGTGCATTGATAAGTTTGACGGATTATTATTTCTGTGTTTTCACCGAGAACTTGTAGGCCAGGTGACTGTAATACTTCTGTCCGGGCTTGAGGTAGGGATCAGAGATTTCCCAGCCTTTGGTCTTGCTGGCAATTTTAGTTGGTGAGTCGGGGAATTTCTGGCTTTCGAAGCAGACGCTCACGTGCTTGGGGTATTTGATGCCATGTTTGCATGCGATGCCTGTACCCTGGAAGTTCCCGGTGTAGACCTGCAGTCCTGGCTCGTTGGTGTAGACTTCTAACAGGATACCTGTGACGGGTGAGTAGAGGCTTGCGGCAACAATTTTGTCGTCACCCTTACCGTTTTTATAGGTATTGAGTACCCAGTTGTGGTCGTAGCCTGTAGCATTCTTGATCTGGTCGTAGGAGAAGTCGTTGATGTGCTCACTGAGAGCATGCGCCTTTCTAAAGTCCATCGGCGTGCCTTCCACTGAGCGGATCTCTCCGGTGGGAATGTAGAGGCTGTCGGCAGGAGTAAACTTGTCGGCATTGATGTATACAATCTGGTTCTCGCCCTTCTTTGATGGTTCGCCGTTGAGATTGAAGTAAGAGTGATTGGTCATGTTGACCACGGTCTCCTTGTCGGTCGTAGCCTGGAAGACGATGTCGAGTGTATTGTCGCTCTTGACGGTGTAGGTGGCCGTTGCTTTCACGGTTCCGGGGAAGCCATTGTCGCCGTCGGGTGAAGTGATGGCGAAGGTAACCGAGGAATCTGTCTTCGCCTTTATGTCATAGACCTTGTTCGGCCATCCGGTGTTTCCGCCGCCATGCAGGCAGTTGCCATTGTCGTTGGGCCTGAGCTGATAGGTCTTTCCCGCCACCGTAAGCCTGGCATTCTTGATGCGGTTGGCGTATCGGCCGACGCTTGAACCGTAGTCGGAGGGGGAGTTGAGCGTGTCGGCATATTGTCGGATATTGTCATAGCCGAGCACTACGTCTGTGGGCTTGCCGTTCTTGTCGGGCACGCAGATAGACACCACGCGTCCACCGTAGTTGGTGAGGCACACTTCCATGCCGTTGTTGTTTTTGAGAGTGATGAGTTCGGTCTTCTTCCCTTGGACAGTACTGTCGAAGTCTTTGGGGTTGAGCCCGCTGACGGTGGTTTGGGTAGTCGTTGAGGCACCGCATCCTGCCAATGTAAGTGCAGCCATTCCGGCGACGAAAAGCTTGGTTTTCAGAGTTCTCATATTTTATTGTATATGTAGGTTTATTCTCTTTTGGGTGTAAAATTACACGGTTATTTTGATTTGAACAAATTATTCCGTCGTTATTTTGCCCTTGGTGTGTATTTTTAACACTCTTTCCATGATCTTGTGGCAGAATCATGTGTAAAGTAGCGCATTCCGTCTACAGTGTAAAGGCGATGCGATTACGGTGTAAAGGCGATGCGATTACAGTGTAACTAATCAACGAAAATGAAGAGAAATAGAAGCTGGCGTAAACTAAAGAGTCAACCAGCAAGTGCAATATTAGGCATAATATTGCACTTGCTGGTTGACTCTTTAAACTCTTACAATCACCCATTAAGATATTGCACTTCTATCTTGAATGTTTATTCTTAAGAATCTTTACCTCTGATATGGCAAGGAATGGCATGCGGTCCCATTATCGATAAGAACTGTACTTAATAGTCTAATAATCAATCATTTGATATTAATGGTATTTTTACGACCATGCCTCTTTATCATTCCCTTGTAGCCTTTACGCCGTAATCGCATCGCCTCTACACTGTAATCGCATCGCCTTTACGCCGTAATCGCATCGCCTCTACACTGTAATCGCATCGCCTTTACACTGTAATCGCATCGCCTCTACACCGTAATCGCGTCGCCCTATCCATTGTGGA
Source organism: Hallella multisaccharivorax DSM 17128 (assembly GCF_000218235.1). Taxonomy (GTDB): domain Bacteria; phylum Bacteroidota; class Bacteroidia; order Bacteroidales; family Bacteroidaceae; genus Prevotella; species Prevotella multisaccharivorax. Next base: position 3,045,945 of record NZ_GL945017.1, read on the forward strand.
GGAGTTTGAATAGTTACATAGTAGAGTTTTTTATAAATTCTTTCTTTATTTAAGGGTATAGTTGGATATTTTTTCCTTAACTTTGCATGGAAAAGTTAGAAAACCTTGAAAACACTGAAATTATCCATGGCAAAACATTCTTTATTGCCTTTCTCGGCATTGTTGCATTCTGTCCAGGCGTGTCCGTCTCGTGAGAGATGGCGTTTTATGTTGCTCTTACCGTTCTTTGCTTATGGTCCCGTGGCGATGGCACAGACCACTGAAGCCACTCAGCCCGTGGTCGTGCACCAGAAGGCTTTTGGTGAGAATTACATTAAGATGTGTGCTGACAACACTCAGGTGCTTGTCTCAAAACGTCCTGCTGTCAAGGACCGGCTCTTTGTCTCAGATGCCGTAGAGAAAAAGATCCGTGAAGTGAAACGGTTGCTTAAAGGCAATCCCAAACTCTGCTGGATGTTTGAAAACTGTTTCCCTAACACTCTTGAGACTACTGCTCACTACAGCAATGCCGGTGGCGATGACGACACGTTTGTCTATACCGGCGACATACCCGCCATGTGGCTCCGTGATAGTGGGGCGCAGGTGTGGCCTTATGTCAAGCTCGCACCCAAGGACAAAAGGCTGCAGCACCTTGTACGCGGTACTATTCTCCGGCAGTTCCAGTGTATCTGTATTGATCCCTATGCCAATGCTTTCAACATGGGGCCCACAGGCGTCGGTTGGCACTCGGACCGTACTCAGATGAAGCCGGAGGTGTTTGAGCGGAAGTATGAGATCGACAGCCTTTGCTATCCCATCCGTTTGGCCTACGAATACTGGAAGGTGACGGGCGATGCCTCTATCTTCGGCGCCCGCTGGCTGCAGGCCATCCGCAATGTTATCACCACCTTCCGCCAGCAACAGCGCAAGGATGGCGTCGGGCCTTACCGTTTCCTCCGTGTCACCGATCGTGCCTTCGACACTGCGCCGTGGGACGGTTACGGGGCTCCTACGAAGTCCGTGGGGCTCATCGCCTCCGTATTCCGGCCTTCCGATGATGCCACGACATTGCCATTCCTCGTCCCGTCCAATTTCATGGCAGTGAACAGCATGCGCAAGGCTGCGGAGATCCTGCGTGAGGTCAATCACGAGGAAGCTCTGGCTGACAGCTGTGAGGCTCTCTCCACCGAGGTCCACGATGCACTGATGAAATATGCTGTGGTGAATCATCCCAAGTATGGCAAGATTTATGCCTATGAGGTCGACGGTTTTGGCAACCATCTCCTCATGGATGATGCCAACGTGCCGAGCCTTCTCGGAATGGGATATTTAGGTGATGTGAGTCTCGACGACCCCATTTACCAGAACACCCGCCGCTTTGTCTGGAGTCACGACAATCCCTGGTTCTTCTCCGGAAAAGCCGGTGAGGGCATTGGCGGACCACATATAGGGCGCGACATGGCATGGCCCATGAGCGTGATGATGAGAGCCTTCACGTCGACCGATGACAAGGAGATCCGCGCCTCGATGCGGCAACTTCTCACCACCGACGCCAATACGGGTATGATTCATGAGAGCTTCAATGTTGACAATGCCTCCAATTACACCCGTCCGTGGTTTGCCTGGCAGAACACTCTGTTTGGTGAGTTGGTGCTTCATCTCATTGATGCGGGCAAGACCGACCTTTTGATTCACTGTCTCGACTGACTGACGGCGGGCTCCCGTCCTTCCGGCAGACCGGCTTGATGACTCCCTGTCTTGAGCCTCACAGGGCTTTCAGCGCATGAGTTTTGAAGAATAAAATAAAAAGGAGAAATTAGGAATATAATAATGAGAAAACTATTGTCCGCAGCGCTTCTGTTAGGGCTGTCGCTCATTGCTCATGCCGGGGAATACACTCAATATGTCAATACGGCTATCGGCACAGGAGGGCATGGCCACGTCTTCTATGGTGCCAACGTACCTTTTGGCTTGGTACAGCTCGGTCCCACGATGGTGACACGGGGCTGGGACTGGTGCTCAGGTTATCATGTGAGTGATGATGTCATCATCGGTTTTGGGCACACCCATCTCAGCGGCACAGGCATTGGCGACCTCGGTGACATAGGGCTTCTGCCCGTTGTGAATGATCAGGAGTGGTCGACGACGATTGACCGCCGCACCGAACGTTGTGTGCCGGGCTATTACACAGTAGTCACCGGAGACGGTATCCATGCGGAGCTCACCGCCACGGTGCATGCAGGCATGCATCGCTACACCTTTCCACGGGGAATTACCCCGCTCCTCAGACTCGACCTCAAGCAGGGCATCGGCTGGGATAAGATGTACGACAGTCATTTCACGCAACTCTCGCCGACGGCCGTTGCCGGCTATCGCTATTCCACAGGCTGGGCTAAAGACCAGCGGATTTACTTCTATGCCGAGTTCAGCCGCCCCGTTGAGATAGTCCGGCAGGAGGGCGATTCGGTGGCCTACCTGCGTGCAGCCGACGGTAACACTACTGCCGACATCATGGCCAGAGTGGGCATATCAGCTGTATCCATTGATGCTGCCAAAGACAATCTCCACAGCGAGTTACGGGGATGGAACCTTAAAAAGGTCAGCGAAGAAGCCGACCGCGCGTGGGACCGCGAACTGAGTCGCATCCGTATTGAGACTGGCAATGCCGACGACCGAACCATCTTCTACACCGCACTTTACCACACGATGACCGCGCCTTCAGAGATCAGCGACGACGGTACCGCCTCCAGGCGATACACCACCTTCTCGCTATGGGACACCTACCGTGCGCAGATGCCTCTCTTTACCCTTATCCACCGCGACCGTTGTAAGGACATAGGGGATACTTTCATGAGTATTTTTGCCATGCAAGGCTGTTTGCCGGTATGGCATTTATGGAATAATGAGACCGACTGCATGGTAGGCAACCCCGGCGTGCCTGTACTTGCCGACCTCGTGCTCAAGGGGCTTTATCCCGACAAAACGGAAGCTCTGCGTGCTATGGTAGCCACGCAGATGGCCGACGGGCGTGGACTCAGACAGCTCCGTGAGTACGGATACATTCCCTTCGACAAAGATACCACCAACGAGACCGTCGCCAAGGGGCTGGAATATGCGCTTGCCGACTGGAGCGTGGCGCAGGTGGCCAAGCAGTTGGGCAACACCGACCAGTACAGCTATTTCCTCAACCGCAGCAGGAGTTATACCCATTACTTCGACAAGCGTGTGGATTTCATGCGGGGCGTGGACAGTAAAGGTCAGTTCCGCACATCGTTCAATCCCTTCCACAGTGTTCACCGCTTTGACGATTTCACCGAGGGTAATGCCTGGCAATACACGTGGCTCGTGCCGCATGATGTCCATGGACTCGTGGGACTCTTCGGTAGTGAGAAGCGATTTGTGAAGAAACTCGATTCCCTCTTCGTCGTTCACGGCGATCTCGGAAAGGACGCATCGCCCGACATCAGTGGTCTTATCGGCGAATATGCGCATGGCAATGAGCCCAGTCACCACATTATTTATATGTACAACTATGTGGGCGCGCCTGCAAAGGCGGCTCCCTTGTTGCGCCGCGTCTATCGGGAGATGTACCACAACGCTCCCGACGGGCTCAGTGGTAATGAGGATGTGGGCCAGATGTCGGCCTGGTATGTCATCTCTGCCTGTGGACTCTATCAGGTAGAACCTGCGGGAGGCAAGTTCATCATTGGCTCGCCTCTCTTTGGCAAGGCTTCCTTGAGCGTTGGAGATGGCAGGACTTTCACGGTGGTGGCTAAAGACAACAGCGACAAGAATATCTTCATCCAGCGGGCAACTCTTAACGGAAAGCCTTACACCAAGAGCTATATATCTTACAATGACATTGTGAGCGGCGGCACTCTGGAGCTGCAAATGGGACCTAAACCCTCGCGATGGGGCACTGCCAAGACTGACCGGCCGTAAGACAAGACTGTTGATGGCAGCGCCATGAACTTAATGATCATACATATATGAAACCTTATTTACTGATGATAGCAGCTCTTGGTACAACCCTTGCCGCAGGGGCCAGTGAACCTGACTACCGCAATCGGGGTATCGGCCTGTATCCCGGCAGTCCTGCTGAATATACGGCACCGAAGCTGACCACAGACCAGACGTATCGCGACATCGCGCTTCATCGCACCGCTACGGCATCGTCAAGCCTCGACTATAACCTCACGGCGCAACTCGCTACTGACGGTTTGCTCTCAAAAGGTGAACCGGCAACACTCACCGTCACCACCAACAAGGGTGTTGACAACTCGCGTGACCGGCTCAAGGGTATTGATGGCAACTGTGTCACACCTTATTATATTTACGGCCCAAAAGGGTGGCTGGAATATCTCTGGCGGGGTATGACCGTTCACGCCGACACCGTTCGGCTGTGCTTTGAGGCGGCTTACGATGCCCAGTTGCCAGCGGGGTGGCGCATCGATGTGGAAGCCACCACTGACGGGAAGAGGTGGATGGTTGTGGGCCATACGGCAGGGACCGGTCTTCCGGGCTACCAAACTCGGCAAACAGTCTCTACTGACCCTAACAAGCAGACCGGCCTTACCAATCTTCCCCTGCGCCGTGGCATCCTCTCTATCCCGCTCTCACGTAAGGACATGGCATGGCGCGGGCTGAGGCTTCGCTTCACCATGCCCTCGGCTGTGTGGTGGAAGGTGTGCGACTTCGATGAAGGATCGGCAGGCGATGTGCCCGCCACCTTCGATCTTTTCAAGGCTCCTTGGAAACAACGTAATATGTCGTGGCTGCCTGCTGAGCATTTTTACAGTGCCTGGGTAGCCAGTCAGGAGGCTGCCGGTGAGCCGCAATGGCTTCGTGTGGATCTTGGTACGCGTGCCTCTGTCGACCGCCTGCGCATTCATTGGCTCTATGCAGCAAAGGCCGGAGAGGCTCAGGTTTCAGACGATGGTAGCCACTGGCGCACAGTCGCCAAGCTGTCACCGGCGAAGGATGGCAGCATAGTGGAGGTAGCTTGTCAGGCTGAAGCTCGCTATGTCAGGCTCTGGCTCACACAGCCGCAAGGACGTACTTACGGCATAAAAGAAATTGAGGTGCTCGGTCGTGGCGGTGTCGTTGCTCAGCCTGCCAACACACTCGACATGGGGAAAGGCAAGCTATCGCTTAACAGCTGGCAAATAAGGCGCAGCCTGCCCAGTGGTACAGCGCAGCTCCAAGGAGCGTCGCCCTGGATAGAAGCCACTGTGCCCGGTACAGCGCTGACCAGCTATATCAACATTGGAGCGGTGCCTGAGACGACAGTCGCCAATAATATGCGGCAGGTTTCGGAATCGTTTTTCAACGCCGACTTCATTTACCGGACCACGATTCATGTGCATAAAGGCGAGATTAGTAATGGTGAAGGCTGCCTGGCATCGGCCTTGCCACATAAATATCTGTGTTTCGACGGTATCGACTGGCGGACTGTTGTGGAGCTCAACGGGCAGCGGCTGGGCCGCATTGACGGTGCTTTCACCCGTGCCCGCTTCGATATTTCCAAGGTGTTGAAGGAAGGAGACAATGAGCTTGTAGTGCATGTGATGAAGAATGCGCACCCTGGACCCGTAAAAATCAAGAACCAAGAGTCGACCGATCTCAATGGTGGTGTGCTCGGAGCAGACAATCCTACTTTCCATCCTACGATAGGATGGGACTGGATCACCTCTACGCCAGGACGCTGTATGGGTATCTGGAATGATGTCTGGATCACCGCTGATAACGGCGTGAGTCTCTGCGATCCGCTTGTCACCACGGAGCTCGACCTTCCTGATACCTTGGCTACGGTGACGCCTACGGTGAAGGTTGTTTCCACACGTGAGGCTCCATCGCAGCTCCGTCTCAGTGGTTGGATTGGTCCTATCCGCTTCTCACGTGAGATCACGGTTGGGGCAGGGGAGACCCGCGAGGTGAGTTTCTCGCCCGCCGAATACAGCCAACTCGCACGGCAACGGCTGAGGTTGTGGTGGCCTAACGGTTATGGCGAGCCGTGGCTCTATGACGCTGGCTTTGCGTTGACGAGTAGGACTGATACCATTGCCACCATTCATTATAAGACTGGTATACGGCAGATGGGATCCGCGTTGGTTCCATCGCCTGACGGAGACGGTGAACGGCTACAGCTCTTCATCAACGGACAAAGGGTCGATCCGTTGGGTGGAAACTGGGGATTCCCCGAGACCAATCTGCGCTATCGTGGAAGAGAATACGATGCCACAGTGCGCTACCACCGCGAAATGAACATGAACATGATCCGTAACTGGGTGGGACAGACAGGCGATGACGAGTTCTACGATGCTTGTGACAAGTATGGTATCATGGTGTGGCAGGACTTCTGGCTGGCCAATCCATGGGATGGGCCCGACCCTGACGACGAGAAGATGTTCATGCAAAACGCGCGCGATCTCATCTCCAGGATACGACGGCACCCCTCCATCGCCCTCTACTGCGGCCGCAACGAGGGATATCCTCCAGCGACACTGCAATATGCGCTGAAGGTCTCCATTGCCGAGCTTCATCCTCAACTTACTTATATCGGCTCTTCTGCCGACGACGTGGTGAGCGGGCATGGGCCTTATGGCATGAAGCCGACAGCGTGGTATTTCTCCAATATCTCCGCTAAGTTCCACTCTGAAGAGGGCATGCCTAATATCCCTACATGGGAAAGCTTGCACCGGTTCATGAATCCTGACCGCCTCTGGCCACAAGGCGATGCGTGGGGCGAGCACGATTTCTGCATGGAAGGAGCGCCCAAAGGCAAGGACTTCAATGCCATTATGGAGCGTCATTTCGGTGAGCCCGCATCGGCAAAGCAGTTCACAAAGTGGGCGCAATGGCTTAACTATGACGGTCATCGCGCGATGTTCGAGAGCTGGCAGACCAATCGTCAGGGGCTCATCATGTGGATGAGCCACCCCTGTTGGCCAAGTATGGTGTGGCAAACCTACGACTATTACCTTGAGCCTACGGCGGCATACTTCGCCATTAAGAAGGCATGCGAGCCCTTGCATATTCAGTGGAATCCCGCTAAGCGTGAAGTGGAGGTCGTAAACATAAGTCGAGACCTGGGAAAACCGTTGAAAGCTGAAATGCAACTGTTTGATACCGAGGGACGTGTCATCTCTACGCAGGAGACGCAGACACAGCCACAGCGGGACACGACGGTGGCGGTGTTCAGCGATGTGGTCATACCCGACAAAGATGTCTACTTCCTTCGTCTTCGCTTAATTGACGATAATACCATTGTTTCCGACAATTTCTATGTGGAAGGACGTGAGGCTGACAAGCTGCAGGCGCTCACTACGGTTATCGCCAAGGCACAGCTTGCTGTCAGTCAGCGGTTCGTACACGAAGGAAACCAGTGGAAGGGTACGGTCACTGTTAAGAATGATGGCAACTGTCCCGCCCTTTTCATCCGGTTGAATCTCATGGGAAGTGACGGTGAACAAATCCTGCCCGTCATCTACAGCGACAACTATTTTGCGCTCATGCCTGGGGAAAGCAAGAGTATCGGCATCTCGTTCAGCGACGCTGACAGCCGTGGTACAGAGCCCAGAGTAGTGGTCTCGGCGTTCGAACATGGAGTGGAATAGTGCCGCAAGGACAACCTGTTATAAACGTTAAACGGATGAGAAACTTCTTATTCAGGCTGAATTGTTGTGATAATTTGCGTAACTTTGCACTGTTTATTGCAATAACACGTTCTTTTATTTCCATCAAGAGATGAAACAATACCGTTTAGTAGACACAATTCTGGGTTGGGTGGCTTTTGTCATCGCAGCTTTCACCTATGTGTCTACCATTGAACCGACAGCCTCGTTCTGGGACTGCCCCGAGTTTATTACCACAGGCTACAAGTTAGAGATCGGGCATCCGCCAGGGGCACCGTTCTTTATGCTTACCGCTAATCTGTTTTCCCACTTCGCCAGCGACCCTTCTCAAGTGGCGCGAATGGTGAACACTATGTCGGCTCTGCTTTCTGCCGCGACGATTCTCTTCCTTTTTTGGACCATTACGCACCTTGTACGCAAGCTCATTGTAAAGGACTGGGGCGAGCTGACACTTGCCAAGACCATAGCCATAGAGGCTTCTGGCATGGTGGGTGCACTCATTTATACCTGGTCGGATACATTCTGGTTCTCGGCCGTTGAGGGTGAGGTTTACGCTTATTCGTCGGCATTCACGGCTGTCGTGTTTTGGCTTATCCTGAAATGGGAAGACCATGCAGATGAGCCTCACGCGGACCGTTGGCTCGTGCTCATCTTCTATATGACCGGCCTTTCCATCGGCGTACACTTGCTTAACCTGCTGTGTCTGCCTGCCATTGTATTGGTATATTGTTACAAGCGCTTCCCAAATGTCGAGCTGAAAGGATCGCTCATCGCGCTGCTTATCAGTTTCGTCATCCTGGCTGCGGTGCTCTATGGCGTCGTGCCGGGTATCGTGACCGTGGGCGGATGGTTTGAGCTTTTCTTTGTCAATGTGCTTGGGTTGCCGTTCAATACCGGTCTCATTGTCTATATAGCATGTTTGGTGGGTTGCACGATATGGGCGATCTATGAGAGCTTCATGGCACGTAACCGCAAGCTTGAGAATATCTCACTGCTGCTCTCTTTTGCTCTTATCGGCATACCCTTCTATGGTTATGGCTGGTCGGCAGTAGCCATTGGCATCGTTGTGATCGCCCTTGTCGCCTGGTTGCTCAACCGTAAGAAGCTGGTGGATAAGAAGCCCGTTTATCTCGTGACTTCCCGTTTCAAGAACACAGTACTGCTTTGTATGCTCATGTTGATGATAGGCTACTCTTCTTATGCCCTCATTGTCATCCGCTCTGTCGCCAATCCCCCGATGGATCAGAACTCTCCGGAGGATATCTTCACGCTCGGCTCTTATCTCAGCCGCGATCAGTACGGCGACCGTCCGTTGCTTTACGGACAGGCCTACACATCGCAGGTGGCACTGGAGCAGGACGGTGACATGTGCAAGCCCGTTATGAGTACGGGTGCACCCGTGTACAGCCGTAAGGAAAAGTCGTCGAAGAATGAGAAGGACTCCTATTTTGTTGTCACCCACAAGGATAAATATGTCTATGCACAGAACATGATTTTCCCGCGCATGTACGATTCCAGCCACGCCGCCGACTATGAGTCATGGATGGGTGGCGTCAATGGCACGGAGGTGCCTTACGACCGCTGTGGTGAGCAGATGAGTGTAAAGGTGCCATCGCAGATCGACAATATCCGCTTCTTCCTTTCCTATCAGTGCAACTTTATGTACTGGCGTTATTTCATGTGGAACTTCGCAGGAAGGCAGAATGACATCCAGGGACAGGGTGAGCTTGAACATGGCAACTGGATCACCGGCATACCGTTTATTGACAATGTAATGCTTGGCGACCAATCCAAATTGCCTAAGGATCTGCAGGCTTATGATCCTGTAACCAACCCTGGCGGCAACAAAGGCCACAACGTGTTCTACTGTCTGCCGCTCATTCTGGGACTCATCGGCCTCTTCTGGCAGGCTTTCCGTGGCCGTCGTGGCATCCGTCAGTTCTGGGTTGTGTTCTTCCTTTTCTTCATGACAGGGCTGGCTATCGTGGTCTACCTCAATCAGACACCGGTGCAGCCGCGTGAGCGAGACTATGCGTATGCCGGTTCATTCTATGCCTTTGCCATCTGGTGCGGCATTGGCGTGGCAGCTCTTTACGACCTGGTTGGCAAGAAGTTAAAGGTCGATCGTGTGGCTCTTGCAGCTGCCATTGGTGTGCTTTGCCTCTTGGTACCTTTACAGATGGTCTCACAGACGTGGAACGATCACGACCGCTCCGGGCGCTATACTTGTCGCGATTTCGGCCGCAACTATCTCATGTCGTTACAGGATAAAGGCAATCCTATTGTCTTTACCAATGGCGATAACGATACCTTCCCGCTCTGGTATAACCAGGAGACAGAGGGCGTGCGTACTGATGCGCGCGTGTGCAACCTTTCTTACCTACAGACTGACTGGTACATTGACCAGATGAAACGGCCGGCATACAACTCGCCTTCGGTGCCCATCTCATGGCCTCGCCTTGACTATTGCTCCGGTACCAATGAGTATGTAGAGGTGCAGCCGTCGCTCAAACAACAGATTGAGCAGTTCTACAAGCAGAATCCCGCGCAGGCGAGAGCACAGTTCGGCAATGATCCTTTCGAACTGAAGAACATTCTCAAGTACTGGGTGCGGTCTAAGAACTCCGACTTCCATGTCATCCCGACAGACACGGTCTACGTTACCATCGACAAGAATGCCGTACGCCGCAGCGGTATGCTTATGGCGTCTGATTCGATTCCTAACCGCATGGTCATCTCGCTCAAGGGTAAGAATGCCCTTTACAAGAACGATCTGATGATGCTTGAGATGATAGCGCAGTGCAACTGGACGCGTCCGCTTTACGTTGCCATCACTGTGGGCCAGGAGAACTTCATGAATCTCGGCGACAACTTCGTGCAGGAAGGACTTGTGAACCGTATTACGCCGTTCACCACGAATGTAGCAGGCGCGAAGAACTTCGACACGATGAAGACTTACCACAACCTGATGGAGCGTTTCCGCTACGGTGGCCTGAACAAGCCGGGGCTTTATATCGACGAGACTGTCATGCGTATGTGCTATACCCATCGCCGTCTCTTCGCCACCGAGGCGCTGCATCTCATTGCTGAAGGCCATAAGGACCTGGCTCGAAAGGTCCTTGCCAAGGCTGCAAAAGAGCTTCCGACCTACAATGTGCCGATGAACTATATGTCTGGCGGCGCAGACATGGCCAAGGCCTATGCGCTCATCGGCGACAAGGCCAATGCCACGAAGTGTATCAATGCGGTCTATGGCAATGCCGAGCAGTATGTGCAGTACTATCTCAGCCTACAGGGCGTTCGCTTCCAGCAGTCGGCGCGCGACGTGATGCTGAACCTCTCCATCATGGACCAGGCTTCCGATGTTACAAAGCTCTTCAACGCCAAGATGGCTACTAAGCAGAAGCTCCAAATGCAGCTACTCTACCACCGCTATCTCGGACAGGGTGGACAGGTGGAGCAATAATCAACACATAACCCTCAGTAAGGCTTATGGTTATCGAACAACCGGCCAAGTGGTTGCGTTGGTTCTACCCCAAGGCTATATGGCGGATGGACCGGCACGACCACTCGGTTTACCTCACTTTCGACGACGGACCTATCCCGGAGTCAACACCGTTTATCCTCGATACCTTGAAGGAGTTTGGCGTCAAGGCTACTTTCTTCATGGTGGGGGAAAACGTGCTGAGATACCACGATCTCTACAACCGTATTGTGGAGGAAGGGCACCAAGTGGGCAATCATACCTTTCATCATCTCGGGAGCCTGAAGCATATGGCCATCACCTACGGACAGGATGTTGCGATGGCTAACGATCTCATCAAGGCCCATCTTTTCCGCCCTCCTCACGGATGGATGAAGTATTCGGTCTACTGGTGGGTGAACCGATATTACAGAATCGTCATGTGGGATCTTGTTACCCGTGATTATTCCAAGTGGATGACAGCGCAAGGCGTGGTCAACAATGTGAAGCGCTTCGTACGTAACGGTTCCATCATCACCTTCCACGACTCTCTCAAGGCTATCGACAAGTTGCGTACGGCCTTGCCCGAGAGCCTGAAGTGGTTGAAGGAGCAGGGATATGAGTTCAAAACATTTGAATGACTGAAGAGACGGGTACAGAGCCTCAGTGGCTTTCTGCCCTGTTTAACTTTACAAAGCATTTCGATGACAACCGCATCATCTTTAAAAGAAATCATTAAAGCCGGGGCTGCTGACCTCGGCTTTTCTTCTATCGGCTTCGCACGTGCGCTCCCAGTGACGGAGTCGATGCGGGAGCATTACCTTCACTGGCTGTCTGTGGGTGGGCATGCCGATATGCGCTATTTGGAAAACAACCTTGATAAACGGTTCGACCCGCGTCTGCTCATGCCAGGGGTGAAGACCATCGTAGTGGTTGCGCTCAATTATTTTCCTTCTTGCCGTTTGCCGGAAGGGGAGCCGCAGATTGCTGATTATGCGCTCGGCAACGACTATCATGACCTTGTCAAGGCGAAACTGCGGCTTCTGGCGGAGCGTACGGGCTTTCAACTTCTTCAGCGGGATGCCGTTGCAGTTAAGGAAGGCGATCCTCCAGGCTATCGTGCTTTTGTGGATTCAGCTCCGGTGCTGGAGCGCTATTGGGCCGTACAGGCGGGGTTGGGCTGGATAGGCAAGAACCATCAGCTCATCATTCCGCATGCGGGCAGTGAGTTCTTCCTTGGTGAGCTGTTTGTCACAGAGGAGCTTCCGCCTGACAAGCCAATGACCAGTCGCTGTGGAAAGTGTCACCGTTGTGTGGATGCCTGCCCTACACAGGCGTTGTGTCTGCCGGCCCGCCAAGTGGATGGCTATGGTGAGATAACCGGTTTCTCTTCATATCGTTGTTTATCCTATCAGACTATTGAGAATCGCGGGGAGCTCTCGGCTGGCGCGCAGGCTGCCATGGACTGTACCTTTTATGGTTGTGACTGCTGTCAGCGTGCTTGTCCCTGGAATCGCTTCGCTATTCCCACGACGGAGGAGGCTCTGCAGCCTCGCCGTGAGCTGTTGGAGATGACCCGGCAAAAATGGGACAACCTGACGGTGGAGACATATCGCCGCCTCTTTAAGGGCTCGGCCGTCAAGCGTGTCAAATATGAAGGTTTGATGAGAAATATTCGTGCGTTGAAATCTTAGTGTTGGGGAGCTAACCTGATTACACTGTAAAGGCGATGCGTCTACACTGTAAAGGCGATGCGATTACAGTGTAAAGGCAATGCGATTACAGTGTAAAGGCAATGCGATTACAGTGTAAAGGCAATGCGATTACAGTGTAAAGGCAAAGCCTAAAAATCAGAAGGGGTAACCCACGGCAAAATGCAGGCTTTGTGAATCCTTGAAGTGTCCGACATTGTAGAATCCGGTTTTATAGGGGACGTGCAGCCCTATGCCCCAGTCGAGACGTATGACCAGGAAGCCCATGTTGTAGCGCAAGCCTACGCCGGAGCCAAGAGCCATCTCGCGCAGTGCGTTTTTCATCTGGAATTTTCCGCCGGTACGGTAGTCATCTTTCATCTTCCACACGTTGCCCGCATCAAGGAAAAGCGCGCCGTAGAGACTGCCGAAAAGGCGGGGACGGTATTCAAGATTGGCAAGAAACTTGATGTCTCCAGTTTGGTCGAGGTAATAGACATGTGCCGAGGCGGCATTGTGATAGGAGCCAGGACCTATGGTACGCACCGTGAAGGCACGGATGGAGTTAGCACCACCCACATAGAATTGTTCTGAGTATGGAGCGTCGTCAGAGTTGCCGAAGCTCCAGATGATACCGGTATCTATATGTCCCACGAGGGTGGAGTGGGGGGTGATGCGCCACGTCTTCACCAGCTCGGTCTCTACTTTAAAGAACTGTGCGTAAGGGTTGTTGAACAGTTCTTTATTTTGTTCTCCCCATTTGTGGCCGGCAACCATATATCCAAGTGAGAGGATGTTTCCTGATTCTGCCACCGTGGTCTGCCACCACAGCGGGTTGACAAAGTTTTTAGGAGATGTGTAGGTGTAAATGTACTGCATGCGTGGAATGAACTGATTGCGCATGGTGTAGTACAGGTAGGGGTTAGCGTTCAGGATGGAATCGAACTGTCCCGACGACCGCCGCATGTACTCAAAAGAGAAGTTGAGCGGTGAGAACTGATGTCTGCTTTTAGGCGATATCTGTACTTCGTAGGTCCATTCTCCTGAGAAGATATGCCTTGTGAAGAACGATGACCGGCGTATGATGTCGGAAGAGAACTTTAGTTTTGTTGTAGGTTGCGAAAAGTATTGCGTCCGTATGGCGCGTTCTATGAGCTTGTGGCGGACCGCCGATGCCCATGGCATGATGAGTCGTGGAAAGGTGAGCGAGGCGTCGACGCCGTACTCATAGCTGTTGAGTTTTGAGCCTGTGCCCTCGGCCTGGTGCCCTGTTTGCCATTCATAGCTGCCCTTGACATTGATGTCTAACAGTTCGCCGCCATGGAAAGCGTTGCGCTTTGTCAGGCCTACCGTGATGCCGGGGCCGAGCCGGTTGTTGGTCTTGCCAGTCAGATTGCCTTGCACATAGAAGTCGTACGGCTTGTCGAAGAGCAGGTTGAGGTGCAGGTCGAGGGTGTCGGCGCGCCCCGTGGTATCGCGGGGAGTGAAGTTGAAGTCGACAAGCGAGAACATGCTCGTGGCGGCTAACTTACTGGCACTCTCCTGGTGATTGAAGTAACTGTAGAGCGTGCCTGGTATCAATCGCATATTGCTGAGGATGACTCCGGTCTTTACTGGCGGCTTCTTCCCGTTGAAGTGCACAGTGATATCGCGGCGGCTCACGCTGTCAGCGAGTGTGTCGTCGTACCGTTTTCGCATGTTGATATTGATTTTCCCAATGCGCCATTTCCTCGTTGCCATGGCCGGAATGTTGTCTGCTTCCTGGAGGCGCAGCAGTACTTTCCCGGGTACGCTGACGGTATCGGCGAGATAGGAAGCATAGGCCGGCTGATAATAGAAATAGCCGTTGTTTCGGAAAAGGGTGCTGATGCGGGTCCGCTCAGCGTCAAGTGTGGAGACATCGAACGGATCACCGTTGTGGATTTTTGCCTTGTTCTTTGTGTTGCTCAGAAGACTGTCGGCATCAGGAGGGAATCCGATGTAACGCAGGGAGTCAATGGTGAAGAGGTGTCCCATGTTGACCTCATAGCTGACTTTGGCCTCCTTGGGATTGCTCTGTTTCAGGATTTCGTAGCCTACATTGCTATGAAAATAGCCGTGTGCCTGTAGTACGAGCTTGGCCACCTGTGCCCGCAATCCGGGATTAACCCACGACATGAGCACGGGGTTAGTGCCGAAACTCTTGAGCATCCATTTGGCAAAGGGGTCGTTGTTGCCGGTAAAGGCATTCCACACCCACAGCCCCACGGGGAAAGGTGAGCGGATGCCCGAGCCGAAGAGGTTGCCATTGGGAGCCGTGGCAAGGGCCGCATCAACTTCTTCTTTAGTGGAATCGAAGTGGGTATCTTTCTTCTCTGCTGTGTAATGAATGCTTTTCACACCTGTGAAAAGCTGGTCACCCTCAGGAATACTCTTCGTTGAGGAGCACGCTGAGAGGAGCAGCAGAAGGGAGAGAAAGAGGAAATATGTCTTTTTCATGGTCGTTCTTATTCTTTTGCTCCGCCTTCTTTTCTCTTCAAAGTGTCGGGTTCCAGGTCCTTGCTCTCTCTGAAACGGAAGAGATCGCCGAGCGAATTCATCTTCTTTCTCCATAGGAAGCCGCCGCCAAAGCGGGAGACATTGCCTTCCAACCAGTCGTAACTGTCACGGATATAAAAAAGATTGAGATACATGTTGGATACAGGTGACACACGGTATTCCACGGATACGTTATCGAAGAAGGTCTCGTTTTTCATGGCTGCTTCGGGTCCAGAGGAGAGCTTTCCACCAATGCTGAGCTTCAATCGGTTGTTCCAGAAGCGGCGGGCGAACTTAAACGAGTAGTCAGTTTGTAATTGTCCGGTGCTGGTGATGTTGTTGTCCACGCCGAAACCGATGTCAAGGGTGCGTAATGCCTTGCCGGAGATTTGGTTGATCTGTGAGTTGAGGAAGGTGGAGAGTGCCGAGTTCATGGAGAATCCGGTAGTGTTGCCCTCGGCGAGGTACATGCCTGTGGTGAGCATGGCAACAGCCTGCTTGCCACGTTCTTCCGCTGTCATCGACTGCAGTTGGTCGTGGATGGTCATGTCCTCAGGCGCGTCGATGGTAAACTCTAATCCCATATCTTGAAGCGTCTTTGACACTTTCACGCCACAGGTAAAGTCTACAACCCGCCCGTTGCCTGATGTTGTGCCTACGGTTGACTTGGTGGTCTCGGTGGCTGTGATGGACAGTCGTGGGTTCATCGGGTCACCGGTGAACTGGATATAGGACCCCTCGGCGATGGTGAAAGTCTTCAGTGGAATGACGGGCAATTCGTACTTCATCTCGCCGGAGTTAATGGTATATCGCCCACGAAGAAGTACGCCGTCAACGTTATTATACTGCATACGTAATTCCCCGCCACCAATAACATCGACATAGTTAGTCTTCGATGCATTGAGGTAACAGTCCATATGCGCGCCCTCATCAATATTGAGCGAGAGGTCCACATTAAGGCCGGTGAGAGGAGGCTGATTGATTATGTCAGCGGTAGTGTCGGTAAAGTTGGTGAATTCCACAAGATCTTTGAGCTGGTCATCGGTATTGAGCGGTGAGTCCTTGAGGTTGTATTTCACATCGGTTGTGCCGAGCACGTCCACGACACCGCGCACGCGGAGGTTGTCGATGAGCCCTTGCGCTGTGCCGTTAAAGTTGACGTAAGCCTTGCCGTAGGCTTCGGAGCGGGCCGTTTCCTTTGAGTCGATGAGCAGATAGTTGTGGGCACGCATGCGCACGTTGACCATCATCCTTGACAAGTCAGCAAAGTCTATCGTGCCTGAGATATTCAGCGGAGAGCTGTTGTGGGCGAACACCTCGAAATTCTCCAGCACGATATGGCTGTCCTTGATGGCTACAGGGTCGTCGGCAAAACGTACTTCCATGCCATAAGGCTCGGAAAAGAGATAGCAAGAATCAAGGAAAAGTTCCCCGTTGATGTTGGGCTGTGAGGCCGACCCTTTTAGTGTGAGACTTCCTTCGGCGTAGCCTTTGAAGCCGAAGAGGCCGTCGGGCACGAAACCATTAATGAAGTCCAAGGGCATACGCGTCATGTCGAGCGTAGCGTCAAGTACGCCTTTGCCCACGGAGTAGTAGGTACCCTCGAGCGAGCCAAGGTTTTCACCGTCCTTGGTGATGATGCCGTCGACATAGTGTCCACCGCCGGGCCTGGGGATGTAGGTAAATTCCGAGCCTACATTGCCTAACACAGAGCCGTTGTAGGTCATTTTCTCTACATTGACTGACGACGAGACGGTGATATCTTCTTTGGTCTGTGTGAGGTGGAAGTCGCCGTCGAGCACACCGGTGATGTCCGGCGCATACGGGATGACCGCAAGTATTCGCCCGATATCAAGCTTGTGGAGCGATGCGGTGATGTCTTGTAGTGCTCCGGTATTGCTGTCGTCGCTGAAGATTTGTAAGCCGGTGCCGTCGTCGGCTGTGAGCTTCATGTCTGCGCTTACGCGGCGGTCATCGCTCAGAAATACGTAGTTACTGTCGTTGACTGCGAACTCCTTATATCCGAGTATGGGCTTATCGCCGAAGATATGCATACTTATGCCGTGCGGCTCCATCTCTGCCATGAGACTTAGACTGACGCCAAGCCGGCCCTTTGCGTCATAGATACGTGGCTTGACCCAAGTGCCGTGCTCGGTGATGGCGCCGTCGAGGAAAGCGTGGAATGGCAACGAGCTCTTCTCTCCATTGTGCGCTTCGAGGCTGTAGGTCATGTCTTTCTGTGCCGATGAGAGAAGAAGTCTTGCGGTGTCAAGTGCCATGCTGTCCACAACAAGTCCGTAGGCCTGTGCGGTGCCATTGAGACCGCCGGTCGGTGAAGACGTGATGTCCATGTCGATGCTATGAAAGTCGATGCCGTAGTGGTGCAGCACTTGCGCCACGAAGTTGTCCTCGCCGGTCTGCAACTGTAGTTGAAGTTGTGGCAGACGATGGCGAAGGCGCGTCTGGTCAATGTACTTCTCTTTCATCTGCCGCTGCAATTCATTCATAAACGGAGTGACAGCGCGCGTCAGTCGCTCATAACCGCCGGATGCGTGCAGGTTGAGATGGAAGTCGTTGCAGTCGACTACAGCCCGTGTCGTGTCGTAATCGGTAAGCATGTCAAGCACTACGTCATTGGGTCTCAATTGCTTTTTCCCATTGCTCACCGTGATGTCGGAGAGGATTCCTTGTGCTTTGTAGTACTTGTTGAGGTCGGTTGCTATGTCCACTTGTCCGCAGACCGACAGCGTGATGGGCTCGTCGATGAGATGTAGCGCATGGAGATCTACATGAGTAAGGTCTGCCGTGAGGGTTGCTGCACTTGTCCGGTTTTTGCCTATATGCAGTGCGGCGAGCAGTGCGTCAATGCCAAGCTGTCCCTTTAAAGCGCGGTTATTGCAATCAGCATTAGCAATGAGGTGGCCATTGATGAGTTGAGCCGTGAGTTTAATGTTGTCAAGGTTGTATTTATCGTAGCCGAATGCCTTGATATTTGCTTTGGCATGGAGCATCGTGTGGGAAGAGAAGAGGTCGGTTCCACTGCCTTGAGCCGTTACCGTGCCGGTGAAAGGATGGATGGGCTGATGCCTGAGGAAGTGGGCAATAGGCATCCGGCGCGCTTTCAGGTCGGCACGATATGCCATCCGTTTCATATCAAGAGCCACGTTGCCTCCTATCGTGCCGCCGCCCTGTGAGGCCGTAAACCGAGAGGCAATCTTCTCATTGTCATATTTCACATGGCCTTTTAAGCTGATGCCTTGGGGGATGTTGACGTTTGCCGTGACGCTATGGGGAAGCATTGCCTTGACAATGGCGAGGTTTCCGGTATGTGCGTTTACGTCTATGTCGGCGCGCAGACTTCTCAAGTCGGTGACGTTGGCAAGGAATCCGTCGGCATTGACTCGTAAGGTGCCTGGCAGTGCGAGGTACACATTATTTATATGTAGTCTGTGCGGGTTGCCGCTTACTTTTCCGTTGACAACGAGTGGCACGCGCGGCCATTTGGCAGCGACAGTTTCTGGAAGACTCGATGAAGCGAGCGCGAGTAGGTCATCACGTCCTATCGATCCATGGAAGACGGCCGAGAATGCTCCCATGCTGTCAGCCGGAAGATCAGTGGAGAAAGCGTCCATGTCCATGCGGAAGGCGAGTAGAAGATCGCTGGACGGCGTCTTGAGACGTAGCTGAGGCAGGGCGATACTGTTGCTGTCCATGCGGAAAGACCCCTGTAAGCCGGCAATTTGCAGTCCGCTTTTTTCTTGGAAGGCGGCCGAGACGATGTTCAATTTGAGTGTGGGGGCACAGAAACAGAATGAGTCAGCATGGAGTTGCAGGCTGCTTAGGGCAATGTGATTAGGGTCGAATCCGCTTGTCATGACAGGCGTGGGGCGCCTGTCGTAAGCAAGCCATCCACCTCTCCAGTCAAGTTGCCTGACAACGTAAAGGCTCTTGAAAAGATCCAGGTGTACGCCGTTTGCCTTGCCCTTTTCCATGCGAAGGGCCACGTTGATGGTATCGCCAGGCGTGTGAAGGGCAAAGGACGTGCTGTGAATATGGAGGTCATCGAAGTTGATCTTCCAGTAGTTTTTCGATTTTGCCGTATCTTTCTTTGCAGTATCAGAGAGTTCTACAAGCAGGTTGGCATCGCGCAGGAGTGCATGATTGACGTGCACATGCTCTTTTGACAGGTCAATGCCATGTGCTTTTATGTTCAGTTCACCCACCTTTCCACTGATTCGCACGTCGCTGATAAAGTGTGTGGTGTTCACTTTCATGTCGTGCATGGAGAGTTCGTCTACCATTACCTGGTTCTTGAACAGAGGCAACAGCTGCACGTCCGCCACAGTGCGCTTGACAAGCGCCACAGTGTCTGTCTTTCCGCGCAGACTGTCGTTGGGCTCAAAGGCTCTCACGTCTTCCAATGCAAGGTTAAGAGGAAAGGCAAGACGTACACGACCGACGCTGATTTGCATTCCCATCTTCTCCGAGGCCACTTCTGCCGCTTTGCTGACAGCCCAATTCTGAAACGGGGGAAAATAGAAAAGCAACGACAGAACAACAAAGAGCCCTACAGGCACTGCTATGACAATGCCCGCATATTTGAAGACTTTTCTTGCTTTGATAGTTACCGGCGTATGCTTTTCTTCCGCCATGGATGAAGTGCTAATGGTTAATTATCCTGCAAACTTACACATTTTTCTTGAAAACCCGATAGCTCTTCTTGATATTTTTTGTAGTGCTCACCGTGGTCTGAGATGTTTTTTTTAGTAGTTTCCAAATAAAAAGAGGATGCCGCACACAACAATGCGACATCCTCTTCAATATGTATTCTTTCTGTTTTGTATTCTTTCCGGTTTACTTCACCTTCTCAACGATGGCCTTGAAAGCCTCTTCATTGTTCATGGCGAGGTCAGCGAGCACCTTGCGGTTGATCTCAATTCCGGCCTTGTGGAGAGCGCCCATGAGCTGTGAGTAGCTCATCTCATACTGGCGTGCAGCTGCGTTGATACGCTGGATCCAGAGTGCGCGGAAGTTGCGTTTCTTGGTACGGCGGTCGCGGTAAGCATAGGTAAGACCCTTCTCATAGGTGTTCTTGGCAACGGTCCACACATTCTTGCGGGCGCCGAAGTAACCCTTGGTCTTCTTCAGTATTCTTGTTCTCTTGGCTTTAGAAGCTACGTGATTTACTGATCTTGGCATAATTTTTCTTCTTTAAATCGTTCGACTAAGTTTTCTTTTAACACGCCTGTTATAAGTTAACGAAGGTTCAGCAAGTCGCGTACCTGCTTGAGGTTGGTGCGGTCTACGAGTGTCTGGTGATCCAGATTACGTTTCTGCTTCTTCGTCTTCTTAGTCAAGATGTGACTGTGATAAGCGTGATGACGCTTGATCTTACCTGTACCGGTGAATGAGAATCTCTTCTTTGCGCCGGAGTTTGTCTTTACTTTTGGCATTTTTATGGTTTGTTTATTTGTTATGAATAAAAGGTGGCAACGCATATACCAGGCGGGGCCACACAGTATTTCTTATTTATCGCCAAGCTTATTGAGCAGCTCTTCCGCTCCCTTGGCATTTCCGAGCAACCCTCTCTTTTGGGCATCTTGCTGGGCCTGAATTTGCTGTTGCTCTTTGACCTCGGCCTCTTTGGCCAGGCGGTCACGCTTCTGCTGGCTCTGCTTGGCCACGCCAGCTTTCTTAGGTGCGAGGAAGAGGAACATCTTCTTGCCTTCAAGCTTTGGCATCTGCTCTACCTTGGCCCACTCTTCCAAATCGTTGGCAAAACGGAGAAGGAGTACTTCACCCTGATCCTTGAACAGAATGCTTCGGCCGCGGAAAAAGACGTAGGCGCGCACCTTGTTGCCTTCCTCAAGAAACTCCTTGGCGTGCTTGAGCTTGAACTGGTAATCGTGGTCATCGGTCTGAGGTCCAAAACGGATCTCCTTGACTTCCACTTTAACCTGCTTTTGCTTCATCTCCTTCTGGCGCTTCTTCTGCTGGTAGAGGAACTTGCTATAGTCGATGATCCGACAAACAGGTGGCTGGGCGTTGGGAGAGATCTCGACGAGGTCGAGCTCTTGCTGGCGGGCCATATCCAAAGCCTTGCGCGTTGGCATCACCTCGGAGCCGCCATCACTTACCACACGAACTTCCCGTACATGAATCTGTCCATTGATACGGTACTGATCTTTCAAATTGTCTTTCTTCATCCAACTATTTTAAAGTTCATTGTTGCGTCTGGGCACAATAGCCCCCAAACAGCGTGCAAAGTTACGCATTTTTAGTCAATTGACAAATCTTTTCTCGCTTTTTCTTGATAAAAAAACATGGAATAGTTAATAAGATAAATATTTTTAAAAAACTTCGCTTTTACTTTGCGGTGTGCATAAACGTTTGTAACTTTACCGCATAAATAAAACCACCTGAGGGCGTTGCTGTTGCTTTTGGCCTAAGAGTGAGTCAATGATCCGCTTGCTCATTCATCATATACTTTGATACTATAAACTCATAAACTATAAACTAAACTTATGAAAGAGACTTGTCTTCATTCCCGTCATGTGGCCTTAGGGGCATTGATGCAACCTTTTGCGGGCTTTGACATGCCTATCCAGTACACATCTATTATAGAGGAGCACAACGCTGTGCGCCATCACTGCGGCGTGTTCGACGTCTCGCACATGGGCGAGGTGTTCGTTTCCGGCAAGGATGCCGAGCGCTTCGTGAACCATATCTTCACCAACGATGTCTCTCAGGTCGGTCCGGGCAAGGTGCTCTACGGCATGATGTGTTATCCCGACGGCGGTACGGTCGACGACACTTGCATCTGCAAGCTTGCCGATAATCACTTTCTGCTCACCATCAATGCCGCTAACATCGACAAGGATGACGAGTGGATAGGCAGCCAGACAGACGGTTTCGATATTCAGGTTGACTATGCCAGCGACCGTTATGGCCAACTTGCCATACAGGGACCTGAGAGCGAGAAAATCGTGGAGACGGTCTTGGGCATTCCCTGCCACGAGCTCAACTTTTATGAAGTGAAGGCCGTGGGCGACAGTCTTATCTCCCGCACCGGTTATACGGGCGAGGACGGCTTTGAGGTCTATGGCAGCCACGACTGGATCACCGGCTGCTGGGACAAGCTCATGGAGGCTCATGTAACGCCTTGCGGGTTGGGCTGTCGTGACACATTGCGCTTCGAAGTAGGCCTTCCGCTCTATGGCGACGAGTTGTCAAAGGATATCTCTCCAGTTATGGCGGGTCTGTCGATGTTCGTAAAGTTTGACAAGCCTGAGTTCATTGGCAAGGAAGCATTGCTCAAGCAGAAGACCGAGGGAGTGGCGCGCCGCCTGCGCGGCATTGAGCTTGACGCCCTTGCCGTGCCCCGTCATGGCTACACTGTGCTGAAAGACGGGCAGCCCGTGGGCGAGGTGACAACGGGCTACCGCCTCATCTCCGTCGACAAGAGCTGTGCGGTGGCACTCGTGGACAGTGCGCTCAAGCTCGGCGACCGCGTGGAGATCCAGATTCGGAAAAAGACTTTCCCCGGCACCATTGTGAAGAAGAAATTCTACGACAAGCATTACAAGAAATAGCATGCGCGCCGCAGGGCTTCTCCCTTTACGCTGTAATCGCATCGCCTTTACAGTGTAATCGCATTGCCTTTACGCTGTAATCGCATTGCCTTTACAGTGTAATCGCATCGCCTTTACGCCGTAATCGGAAAACGAGAAAACACAAACAACAACAACCATTTAAAAACCAATTTCGATTATGTCAGAAGTGAAACAGGGACTCTACTACACAGAGTCGCACGAGTATGTACGCGTAGACGGCGACTACGGCTACGTGGGTATTACCGATTATGCACAGCAGCAGCTTGGCAACATCGTGTATGTGGATATGCCTGAGGTTGACGACGAGATCGCTGCCGGCGAGGAGTTCGGTGCCGTGGAGAGCGTCAAGGCCGCCTCAGATCTCAATTCTCCCGTCACTGGTGTGGTGGAAGAGGTCAACGAGGCTCTGGAGGATGCACCCGATCTCATCAACAAGGACGCTTATGGCAACTGGATCATGAAGGTCAAACTCTCCGATAAGTCTGAGCTTGACGGTCTGATGGATGCCGCCGCATACGATAAATATTGCCAAAGCCTATGAATTTCAAGTTTTTTCCCCATACTGCTGACGACATCGCCACGATGCTCGGCCGTTGTGGCGTGAAGGGCATCGACGATCTCTACGCTGATGTGCCCGAGGAAGTGCGCCTTCAAGGCGACTACGACCTGCCGGAGGCGATGAGCGAGGTGGAGCTGCGCGCGTGGTTCGATTGCTTGGGCAAGAAGAACCGGCTGCTCACTTGCTTTGCAGGTGCGGGCGTTTACGACCACTATGTGCCGGCTGTCGTGCCTTTCGTCTGTGCGCGGTCCGAGTATCTGACAAGCTACACGCCTTACCAGGCTGAGGTGTCGCAGGGCACGTTGCACTATATTTTCGAGTACCAGTCGATGATGGCCGAGCTCACAGGCATGGAGGTGAGCAACGCTTCAATGTATGATGGCACCACGGCCACGGCCGAGGCTGCCATGATGGCTGTCGCTGCTGCCCGTAAGGCCAACCGTGTGCTTGTCTCGGCCACGGTGGACAAGAAGACGCTCTCTGTGGTGCAGACCTACGCCCACGTGCACGGCTTTGAGGTCGGAATCATTGCCGGGGACCAGGGTGTGACCTGTGCCGACGACCTCCGTGAGATGGTAGAGCAGGGCGGTGTGGCCGGTGTCATCGTGCAGCAGCCCAACCGCTACGGCATCGTGGAGGACTTCACGAGTTTTGCCGACACTTGCCACCAGGCCAAGGCGCTCTTCATCGTCAACAGTGTGGCGGCGGATCTCGCCCTGCTCAAGACGCCGGGGGAGTGGGGCGCTGACGTGGCCGTGGGAGAGGCGCAGAGCCTCGGTATCCCCATGTCGTATGGAGGACCCTATCTCGGCTATATGTGTACCACGGAGAAATTGGTGCGCAAGATGCCCGGACGCATTGTCGGGCAGACTGTCGACAGCGAGGGCCGGCGCGCTTTCGTGCTGACGCTACAGGCCCGCGAACAGCACATCCGGCGACAAAAAGCCACGTCGAACATCTGCTCCAATGAGTCGCTGCTCGCGCTCTGGGTCACCATCTATATGAGTATCATGGGTAAGGAAGGGCTCAAGGAGGCGGCACAGCGCTCGTTTGACGGTGCCCATCAGTTGCATGACGCTCTCATCGCCACGGGAAAGTTCACGGAGTTGTACGACCGTCCGTTCTTCAACGAGTTCTGTCTCAGCTATAAAGGCGACGTGCCGGCACTGCTGAAGAAGCTTGCCGACAACGGCATTCTCGGCGGTGTGGACATGGGCAACAATGTCATCATGATTGCTGTCACCGAGCAGCGCTCAGCCGAAGAGCTCAATCAATATGTTGGTCTGGTGTAACCTTTTATAAAAATTTGCAATTATGAACAACAAATTATACGGCAATCTCATCTTTGAGCTTTCCAAGCCAGGGCGTCGCGCTTACTCGTTGCCGAGGACCGGCTTCCGTCACTACGATGTACCCGCTGATGAGCGGCGTGCCACGGACGCGGCCCTGCCCGAGTGTGATGAGATGACGGTTGCCCGTCATTATACCAACCATAGCGGCAACAACTTCGGCGTGCTCAACGGTTTCTATCCGTTAGGCTCGTGTACCATGAAGTACAATCCGCCTATTAACGAAGAGATTGCGGCAATGCCCGCCTTTACCCAACTCCATCCTATGCAGCCCGACACGACGGTGCAGGGAGCCATGGAGGCTGAGTGGGAGCTGCGTCATGACCTTGCAGCCATCACCGGTATGGCCGATTTCACGCTCAATCCATGTGCCGGCGCGCACGGTGAGCTTACAGGATTGATGATCATCCGTGCTTACCACGAAGACCGCGATGACACGGCACGCCGCAAGGTTATTGTGCCTGATTCGGCCCACGGCACCAATCCCGCCTCTGCCGCGGTATGTGGACTGGAGGTCGTGGAGGTGAAGAGCACTGCCGACGGGCGTGTCGACGTGGAGGATCTCAAGCCTCTTCTCGGACCCGACGTGGCGGCGATGATGATGACTAATCCCAATACACTCGGACTTTTCGAGCATGACATTCCGAAAATAGCGCAGTTGGTGCATGGCTGTGGTGCCTTGCTGTACTATGATGGCGCCAACCTCAACCCGCTGCTTGGCATCTG
Organism: Hallella multisaccharivorax DSM 17128; assembly: GCF_000218235.1. Taxonomy (GTDB): domain Bacteria; phylum Bacteroidota; class Bacteroidia; order Bacteroidales; family Bacteroidaceae; genus Prevotella; species Prevotella multisaccharivorax. The sequence goes on from NZ_GL945017.1 coordinate 3,071,476, forward strand.
CCGGCCGGGCGACATGGGCTTCGACGTGATGCACGTCAACCTGCATAAGACCTTCTCCACACCGCATGGCGGTGGCGGTCCTGGCTCGGGTCCCGTCGGGGTGCGCAAGGGATTGGAGAAATATCTGCCCTATCCGCGTGTGGAGCGCGAAGGCAACGCGTTCATCATGAACCGCGGCCATGATGCCGCCTCATCGTCGCCTACAGCCCATGAGATTCATGTGGGTGCCTTTACGGGCAACTTCGCCATTCTGTTGCGCGCTTTGGCCTATATCCGTACGCTTGGCAAGGAGTACATCAAGCAGGTGGGACCGCTCGCCACGCTCAATGCCAACTACGTGAAGGAGAGCCTGAAGGACGATTTCGTGTTGCCGATCGCAGGACCGTGCAAGCATGAGTTCGTGTTCAACGGATTGAAGGATAATCCCACGGATGTGACGACGCTCGATGTTGCCAAACGCCTGCTCGACTACGGTTACCATGCGCCGACCATCTATTTCCCGCTGCTCTTCCATGAGGCCATGATGATAGAGCCCACCGAGAACGAGAGTCTGGAGACCCTCGATGAGTTTATCGGCGTGATGCGCAAAATCGCTAAGGAAGCGAAAGAAAATCCCGATGCCGTGAAGAGCGCACCACACAACACGCCCATCACGCGTGTTGACGACGTGTTTGCCGCTCGACATCCGGTGCTCACCTATGCGCAATCGGTTGCTAATCCGCAAAAAGACTGACGACGATGGCACAATCTCTGATGATCATCGGCTGTGGCCCGGGTGGCTATGCCACAGCTGAATATGCCGCTAAGCAGGGGCTTCGCGTCACCGTTTTTGAGAAAGCGGAGGCGGGAGGCACTTGTCTTAACCGCGGCTGCATCCCCACCAAGGTCTATTGTCATGCTGCCGGACTTGTGCTCGACAATGCCAATGCCTCAGGATGGGGGCTCTGGCCGTCGCCGTCGCAGCCCGGTGTGGACTTCGGAAGGCTGCATGAGCACAAGGAAGCCGTTGTGGCGCAGCTCCGCCAAGGTGTGGAGACGCTCATGGCGCAGCCCGGTATTGAGCTCGTGCGCGGCGCGGCACGGCTGAAAGACGACCATACTGTGGTTTGCAACGGTACCGACTACACCGCCGACCATATCCTCATCGCGACGGGATCGCATCCTGTTATGCCGCGTGTAGAGGGTATCGACAATGCCCGGGTAGTCGACTCTACGGGACTTCTCGCTCTCAACACCCTGCCTAAACGCCTCGTTATCATTGGAGCAGGCGTTATTGGCATGGAGATGGCGTCGGCCTTCAGTGCTTTCGGCACTGAGGTCACAGTCGTGGAGTTCCTCAAAGAGTGCCTGCCTATGGCCGACAGCGACCTTGCCAAGCGGCTGAGGAGGAGCCTGGAGAAGCGTGGGGTGAAGTTCTACCTGCAAGCTGCAGCCAAGTCCGTTAGCACGGAAGGAGTGTCTGCGCCCGACAGTGCCGCACTGACCTTTACGCAAAAAGGTAAGGACTTCACTGTGGAGGGCGACATCATCCTTGCGGCAACAGGACGTGGCCCCAACACCGAGGAACTGGGACTGGAGGCTGCAGGCATCGACTTTGACCGTCATGGCATTAAGGTCAACGATTGTTTTGAGACGTCTGTGAAAGGCGTATTCGCTATCGGTGACGTGAATGGCCGCATGCAGCTCGCCCATGCCGCAGAGGCACAGGGCCGCGTTGTTGTTGACGCCATTGCGGGTCGTGAGAACCATATGAAGATGTCGTTGGTGCCTTGGGCGGTGTTCACTACGCCCGAACTGGCGGGTACGGGGCCCACGGAGGACGTGCTGAAGGCCACAATGACCGGTGAAGACCGGCCGCAGGTCGTGAAATCGTACTATCGTGCCAACGGCAAGGCGGTGACGATGGACGCTACCGATGGACTCGTGAAGGTGATTGCAGCCCCCGACGGCCGCCTTCTCGCCTGCCATATCCTCGGTGCTCATGCTGCAGATCTGGTGCAGGAGGTGAGTGCGCTCATCTCAGTGGGCGCGACACTGCGTGATCTTGACGCCGTCATCCATATCCATCCCACACTTCAGGAATTGCTTTAACATCGGCCGTCATGTCTTCAGGGCATGGCGGCTTTCTATTCAATCGTATTATTATAATTATTTAATCGTATTATTATAATAATGAGAAGCCTTTCATTATTCTCTTATTAGCTACTATCCACAGGTTTGTTTGTCGCCCAGAATACTTGGCATATCTATCAGAACCTTTATGTCCAACAAGCCCGGTGTTGCCTTCCTCGACATGGAATCGTGGGGTAAGGATATCGTGTTTGTCAATGGCGTCACCCCCGGACGTTACTGAAAGGTGGAGTCACAGCAGGCGCTCTATCTCCATGGTTGTGATCTCAAGACGGGCGAGAGCCATGTATTGGCCCAAAAAGGCAGAGAGTGGTGTAGGCCAAATGAATGGTGGCCAATCGTGTCGCTTTTTTTATGTTGTTTTTACAATTATGTATTACGCTTCCATTCAAGAATGTATCCCTTTATTAAATTACTAAAAGGAGAATGAATGGAATAGAAAATAATACAATTTTTATTTGTGGAGTTAATAGATAATTATTAATTTTGTAGCGATTTATAACCAAAAACTAATAATATTCTTTATGAAAAAGGAAAAACCTTTGTTCAGCATTGGCCTGATGCTCTTAGGTTTAACCGTCTTTGCCGGGACAGCGATGGCCGTGCCATACAGCCCGATGAAGGGGGTGGCCTCTGTGCAGCAAAACGTTAGTCAAAACTGTAATGGTGTGATCGTTGACGATACCGGCGAACCCGTTATCGGTGCTTCGGTCACTGTAAAAGGCACACATAATGGTGCTGTGACTGGTGTTGATGGTAGATTTGCTCTGAGCAATGTGCCGGCCAACGCGACCTTGATCATCACTTATGTAGGCTTCAACACGCAGGAGGTGACGTGGAAAGGCAGTGCGCTGAAGATTAAACTGACCGAAAATCAGCAGTCTATCAATGAGGTTGTTGTTGTGGGTTATGGCACTCAGAAGAAAGCTAACCTCTCTGGTTCCGTCTCTCAGATCACAGGAAAAAGCCTCTCTGACCGACCTATTAACAATGTTACTTCAGGCTTACAAGGATTGATGCCCGGAATCACGGTTACCGGTACCAACGGTGCGCCTGGTATGGACGGCGGAAATATTCGTGTACGTGGTGTGGGAACACTCAACAATGCCAGCCCCTATATTTTGGTGGATGGTATCGAAACTTCTAATATTAACTCCCTTGATCCACAGGATATTGAGAACATCTCAGTGTTGAAGGATGCTGCTTCTGCTGCTATCTATGGTTCGAAGGCCTCCAACGGTGTCATCCTCATTACGACGAGGCGTGGTTCGAGTGGTAAACCCCGTGTGAGCTACAGCAGTTATTATGGTATTTCTAATGCCACAAAGCTTATGGACCGAATGAATTCGGCTGACGCCGCAACCTATTACAACCTTGCTTTAAAGCGTGCGGGTAAGACTCCTGCATTTACTGATGAGGATATTCAGAAGTTCCGTGATGGCTCTGACCCCTATGGACATCCTAATACTGATTGGTATGACCTGGCTTATAAGACCGGTTTCCAACATCGTCAGAGCGTGAACGTCACGGGTGGCAACGAGTTTGCTAAGTATATGGCTTCTGCGGGCTATCTCAAGCAAAGTAGTATTCTGCCCAATGCCGGCCGCGAGCAGTTCAATGCTCGTACTAATCTCGACATGAATCTTTCTAAGAGCATCACTGCGCATATTAATCTCAGCTATATTCACAACAACTATAGTGATGCCAGCAGTGCTTATTATGGAGGAAGTAGCGACCAGATCGTGCGCCTGTTGAATCGTATTGCTCCTTGGGTGGTTAATAAATATGAGGACGGTTCCTATGGTACTATCTCCGACGGTAATCCAATGGCATGGCTTGATTCTGGCATGAAGGTAAAGCGCAATAATCAGAATTTCAGCGGATTGCTTGGTTTGGATTGGCAGATTTATAGTGATCTGAAGCTCACTGTGCAGGGGGCTTATGTGGATAATTCGCAGCGCTACGAGTATTTCCAAAAGTTTATCCAGTATAATTCCAATAAGGCTTCTGAGCCGAACAAGCTGAGTATTGGCAACTATGAATGGCATCGTACCAACTTTGATGCTTTCCTCAATTACGCTAAGAGCCTTGCCGACCATCATTTCAAGGGTATGGCAGGCTGGCATACGGAGCGATTCAAATACAATGAGGACTGGACCAACCGCAAAAAGTTCCCTAACAACGATCTCACGGACATGGATGCTGGTGATGCTTCTACACAGACCAACAGCGGATATACGCGTGAGCTGACTATGGTGAGCTGGTTTGGCCGCCTGAACTATGACTGGAACGACCGCTATCTCTTCGAGGCCAACATCCGTGGCGATGCGTCTTCACGCTTTGCAAAAGACCATCGATGGGGTTATTTCCCCTCCTTCTCAGCAGCATGGCGTATCAGTGAGGAACCGTTCATGGCAGGAACGAAGGGCTGGCTCGATAACTTGAAGCTGCGTGCTTCTTGGGGACGCTTGGGCAATCAGAACGCGTTGAGCGATGGCAATCAGAACGCGTTGAGCGACTATTATCCTTGGATGAATACCTATAATCTTGGGGCAAACTATCCGTTCGATGGTGTGCTGAATGCAGGTTATTATCAAAGCTCCTATCACCTTTCCACCATTTCGTGGGAGAAATCCACTTCGTATGGTGTAGGTCTCGACTTTGGCCTATTCCGTGATCTGACAGGAAGCATCGACGTCTACAGCCGCAAGACCACAGGAATCATCATGAGTGTCGCTACGCCTGCTGAGTTCGCACTCGGTGCTTATAAGGATAATATTGGTGCTATGCGTAATACCGGTGTGGAGGTTTCATTGGCCTACAACCATCGTTTCGGAAAGGATTTTGGTCTCAATATCAGTGGAAACTTCGCTTATAACAAAAATAAGATTCTTGACTTAGGTCTTGATGCTCAGGGGAATCCTGTTGAGTATATCTCCAATGGCAACATGAGACAGGCTGTCGGTCACCAGTATAACACTTTCTATATGTATCACTGGACCGGCAAGTACTTCAACTCTCAGGAAGAAGCTGATGCTTTTACCAAGAAGTATGGCAATCCCTTTGGCAAGAAGTTTATGGCTGGTGACCTTATCTATGCTGACACCAACAACGACGGCACACTCGATGGCAATGATCGTATCTATGAGTCTACATCCGATATGCCGAAGTTCACGTATGGCTTCAACATTGGAGCTACTTGGAAGAATTTTGACCTGAGTACGGTATGGCAGGGTGTTGCCGGTGTGCGTCATGTCTACAACCGTGAGGTGCTCGGTGAGTTTGTCGGTGATTCCGGTCATCCTTCTACCTATTGGAAGAAAGCATGGACTGAGGATAACCATGATGCTAAGATGCCACGCGTCTTTGAAACCGGCACTAGCCCCAGTGATATGATGGTTGCCATGTCTGATTTCTGGCTCTGGAATACCAGTTATCTTCGTCTGAAGACTCTGCAATTCGGCTACAGTCTGCCCAAGACCCTGCTCAACCGCATCGGACTGGAGCGCGTACGCGTCTACTATAGCGGTGAAAACCTGCTCACTATCGACGCTCTTGGCTTCAATACTGACCCCGAGACTACCAGTGAGCGCGGTTCTTCGTATCCTCTTATTCGCTCTCATTCCATCGGTCTTAACATCGTATTCTAATTGTCATACATCCATATATCATAGAAATGAAAAATCTGAAATATTATATTCTCGCAGGTACTGCCGCTTTCTCGCTAACCTCCTGCAATGATTTCCTGACGACTTCGCCCAAGGATGCCATGACACCCGACATGACCTGGAAGACCCAGGACGATGTGTCGAAGTTTCTAACAGGCTGTTACGATGGATTCGTTTCCTCTTACGAGGTGACTTATTGGGATGCCACATCTGACTTTGCCTATGGCAATTTCCCTTGGGAGGGCTTCCGTAACATTGGAAATGGTACATTTACGGCCAGCGATCCAGGCTATTCTATGTACGACTTCACTATTATCCGCCGCTGCAATACATTGCTTGAAAATGCGGAAAAGGCCTCCTTCTCTTCGGACGCTACTAAGAAGGACTTGCTGGCACAGTGCCGATTCATTCGTGCCTACCGCTATTTTATCCTGACCGAGTGCTACGGTGACGTGCCTATCATTGATAATTTCCAGACGGCACAGGAGGCTCAGGTGCCCCGCAAGGCGCAGGCAGAGGTGCATAAGTACATTATGGATGAGTTGAACGCCATCATTCCGGACCTTAATGCTGCGCCGTCACAGCGCGGACGCGTGGCCAAGGGCGCCGCCTGTGCCCTTAAGATGCGCCTGGCGCTCTACGATGGTGACTTTAAGACGGCGAAGGATGCTGCACAGGCTATCATTGACCTTGGACAGTACAGTCTTGATACTGACTATTCCAACCTCTTCAAGGTGGAAGGACAGACATCTCCAGAGATCATTCTCGCAGCGCAGGGGCTGACCAATACCTACAGCCTCGACATGTCATACTATTTCCCGAACAGTGTTGGTGGCTGGTCATCGGTGGTGCCTACACAGCAGTGTGTGGACAACTATGAGATGGCAAATGGCAAGGCGATTGATGAAGCGGGCAGTGGTTACGACCCTGTGCATCCCTTCCACGGTCGTGACCCACGCTTTGCCATGTCGGTCATCTATCCCGGTTGTGACTGGAACGGGAAGGTGTTCAACTCGCTTGATAAAGAGATTGAAGGTAAGAAGAACCCCGATTATTCTACCAACGCTGACAATGCCACTAAGACTTGCTACAACTGGAGAAAGTATGCTGATGGTTTAGGTCAGTATGCAGGTGGCTATACCAATGCCAACATTGCGGCGATCATCTTTCGTTATGCGGAGGTACTGCTGACTTGGGCAGAGTGTGAGAACGAGCTCAACGGCCCGTCAGATGAGGTTTACAACAAGATTGACCAAGTGCGTGCACGTGTTGGCATGCCCAAAGTGGACCGTACGAAGTACAGCACGAAGGAGATGCTTCGCGAGCTCATTCACCGTGAACGCGGCAGTGAGTTTGCAGGAGAGAGCATCCGCCGATACGACATTCTGCGCTGGAAGACCACCGACGGCAAAATGCTGGCTGAGAAGGTACTCAATGTGAAGCTCAATCGTATCACCGGCACCCTCATCAACAGTGCAACCAAGAGCGATGCCGATCCTACCATGCGTGCCACTGTTGACCCTACCAAGACCGATTTCATCGAGGACCGTGGGTTCAAGGACTTTAACAAGCTTTTCCCCATTCCTCAGGACAATATTGATAAGAATCCTAAACTGAAGCAGAATCCTGGTTACGGAGCTAAGTAAACCAACGGAAAGACAACTGTTGGGTTGCACTATGAAGTGACCTTGACCTGTAAAAAAAGACGCCATGCCGTTATTTGGCATGGCGTCTTTTTCGATCTTTCCATTATTGATGCTGTGAAGTCTATGGCTATGTCCGGCGTACCTCCTACTGCTGCCCGCCGCCATAGAGTATGCCACTGACAGTAACATGGGTGGTGGAAGGATTCTTTCTGACGAACAGCCTGTTCTTCTCTCTTTTCCTTTACGCTGTAATCGCAATGTGTTTACAGTGTAAAGGCGGCGTCACCAAGAACGCTATCGTGTATTTGTCTCATTCCCATTCAAAATCGTGTCAGCCTAACTCGGCCTGCATTTTCTTGGCCAACTGCTGTGCCTCTTCCATGGTTTTTGCCTCGGAGTAGATGCGGATGATGGGCTCTGTGTTTGATTTGCGCATGTGAACCCAACAGTCAGGGAAGTCGAGCTTGACGCCATCGATATCGGTGACTTTCACGCTGCTGACACCTTCGTACTTGCGTTTCACGCGGTCGAGGAGTGCGTCAACATCCGTTCCCGGTTCCAGGTCGATGCGATTCTTTGCCATGAAGTAGTTAGGGAATGACGCACGCAGCTCGGAGGCCTTGCAGCCTTTTTGCGCCATGGAGCTGAGGAAGAGCGCGATGCCCACCAGTGCGTCGCGGCCATAGTGGCTCTCGGGGTAGATCACCCCGCCATTGCCTTCGCCGCCAATGACGGCATGCACCTCCTTCATCTTCGTCGTGACATTGACTTCGCCCACGGCAGCCGCGAAATACTGGCAGCCATGCTTCTCGGTGACGTCGCGCAGGGCACGTGTTGACGACAGGTTGCTCACCGTTGTGCCTTTTACATGGTCGAGGACATAGTCGGCAACGGTGACGAGCGTGTATTCCTCGCCGTACATTTTGCCGTTTTCCTGGATGAAAGCGAGGCGGTCTACATCAGGATCTACAACAATACCGAGGTCGTAGCCACCCTTTCCCACCTCTCCCATGATGCCGCCGAGGTTGCGCTCAAGCGGTTCGGGGTTGTGGGCAAAGTCGCCGTTTGGCGTACCGTTGAGGAAGTGATGCTCCACGCCTAAAGCGTCGAGGAGCTGCGGCAGAATGATGCCACCGACAGAGTTGATGGAGTCTACGCAGACATTGAAGTGTGCTCTGCGGATGGCATTGGTGTCGACAAGCCGCAGGTTGAGCACTGCGTCAATATGGCGTTGATTATAAGTGTTGTCCTCCGTATAGTGTCCAAGATGATCTACGTCGGCATATTCAAAGTCCTCCTTCTCGGCAATGGAAAGCACCTCGTTGCCGTCGGCTTTGGTGAGAAACTCACCTTCTTGATTCAGGAGTTTCAATGCGTTCCAGTGACGGGGATTGTGGCTTGCGGTGATGATGATGCCGCCGGCAGAATGGCTCATGCGCACAGCGAGCTCTGTCGTAGGAGTAGTGGCCAGCCCGATGTTGATGACATCGTAGCCCATGCCCATGAGCGTGCCGCATACTACGTTCTTCACCATCTCGCCGGAGATGCGCGCATCGCGCCCCACGACGATGGTGTTACTGTCCGATTGCTTTGAACGGCGGATAAAGGTAGCGTAGGCTGTCGTGAATTTCACGATGTCGAGCGGATTGAGCGTGTCGCCCGTGGGGCCGCCTATTGTGCCGCGAATACCAGAAATAGACTTAATGAGTGTCATGTATTTAGTTGATGAGTTAATAGTCAAAGAGTTGATGAGCTGATAGCTGATGGCTCACTGGACTTTTGATTCATGATTCGGGGAACCGGCTCCGCGCCATTTGTGAGACCTTTAAATGCCTCTCTCGAAAGTGATGTCGTACAGGCAGGGGTACACACTTCGAAAAGCATAGGTCTGTCCGAGGTCATGGGGTACGATGAGACGCACCTTTGCCGGCTCGTCGTCAGGATTGACAAATCGCCCTATATTGATGTAGGGCAATACTGCCAGCCACCCACTGGGAATGGCTGTCGTGCCATAAGCAAGATTCATCAGGCTTGTCGCTTTCTCGAAACTGCCTGAAAACGTACCCGAATTATTGGTTACGTTCATCACCTCCACATAGCGATAATAGTAGGGTGAGATAGTATTGGAGAGCTGGATTGAATCGGTGAGCAGGTTGCGCTCAGTGTAGCGGCACAGCACGCGTGCCGACTCGCCTGCAGCAATGGGCTTGCCTGCACCCTTACGTACGATCTGCATATACAGCCCGCTCGACTCAAAGAGCACGAATTGGTTTTTATTAGCATCGGTCGTATAGTTCTGTTGGCGGAACTGATCCTCACTGATGACATTGACTGACGAGTCGGCAATGTAAGCGTTGATGGCGCTACGCTCGCGCTTCACTCGGTCGGCATAGGTCTGGTCATCGTGGCAGGCTGTAAACAGGGTTGCGGAAATCAGCAGCAGTGAAAGGAAGAGCCCCCCTCTGAAGTGAGTCTTGTTATGTCTTGGCTTCATAGTCAATGGAAATGTATTTGCTTGCAAAGTTAATGATTTAATTTCTAATACCGCTACTATTTTATTTATTGTTGACATTTCAAAGCGATGAAAAAACACGTGATTCGTTTTTTTCTGGCTTTCCCTTGGAAAAGACGGGGCAATGCGATTACGGCGTAGAGGCAATGCGATTACGGTGTAGAGGCAATGCGATTACGGCGTAGAGGCAATGCGATTACGGTGTAGAGGCAATGCGATTACGGCGTAGAGGGAAACGAGAAAGGCGATCCAGTGGACCGCCTTTCTGTGATATCAATTTTGATTAGTTCCTAAATGGCCATGGCGTAATGCGTTTGGTCACTTTGATGACATTCTTTGGCTCGTTTTCATCAGTCATGATGATGTATTCCGGATGCTTAACGTCATTGGTCTTGAGCCGGAAGTGGCGCGGCTTGGTCCATGCAAACGGACGGACGATATATTCGTAGCCGTAGTACTTTACATAGTAATTGCCATTGAGCACGTTGTGTGCGGGCGCATAGGTCAGTTCTATTTCGTCGTCGCCTATGAGCGTGTAGGTCATGGCAAGCGTACCCCACCAGGTTGCGCTGCCGTCGTAACTGCCGAAGCTCAAACCAAAGTTTTTACCGTAAGATGAGTCGAATTCATAGAGGCCGAGGATGGCATATTGTGTTTCTTCGTTGTATTTATTCTGGTATTTTTCCTTGCTCACATCCCAGTTCGACTGTCCGAAGGCTCCGAGATTACTGTAGGACACATTCCACGCGCCAAGAACAAACTGCTCATTGATAGGCGGAATAATCGGAATAAGGACTATGCTCTTGTCAGCCGGATCCAGCCATTTGCCGTCCTGGGAATAGGTGAAACCGGTGACGGTCTTGCCACGGAAGGTGACTGGCTGGTAGAGGACATAGCCTTTGGGCGTGACGGTGAAAGGCATGTAAATGTCCTTGCCCGTCTTCTTGTCGGTAACGGTAAGATAGTTGTAGGTCATTGAAGCCCGCATGGTATCGTTGTCCACCACGAGTGCATAGTTGTTGAAGCTCTGCATGGAATCGACCACTTCCATGGTCTGTTTGTAGTAGTCAGCCCATGACTTGGCGTCGTTCATGGGGATCATTACGATGCGATCGCCGTGCTTCTTGCCGGTGAGGATGACAGAGTCCTTGGAGGCGGAGAGCACACGAAACTCCAGGTCGCCTAAGAATCCTTTGCCCAGCGTGCCATAATCGGGGTTGCTCGGGTCGGAGTAGTAGTGGAAGATGGGGTTGTACTCGTCGAAGGACAGCACTGTGCCGGAGCTTTGTTCTATTTTGTAGTGTGAGGTGAAAGTGCTGTCAGGGCCGAAATGCTGGCTGGCCACGGTAACTTTTGATTTGTCAAACTTGCACCACACGTTGTAGCCGCCATAGCTCAGTTTGCCATAGTAGTGCATGATCCATCCCGCCGGCTGGCTGGCCAGCACTTCCTGTGTTTGGGCGATGTCCTTGGCGGCGCGGTTGGCGGAGGAGTCGTCGAAGACATCGTCCACCTTCGGAGTGCAGGCCGCGAAAAGCAATGCCACTGCCGATATAAAACCTAAACAAAATATCTTTCTCATAAGAATTGTCGGTATTAATTGTTATTACTTCAGATGGCGCAGGTCGAGTGTGGAGACTTCTTGCGAGCGTCTCAGGACGATGGCGCGCAGTTTGTCCATGTCGATATCCCATTGGTTCTTGAAATAGTCTTTCACAATGCCGAGCTTGGCCATGAGGGCATTGTAGCCGCTGTAGTCATAGGTAGGCAACTTCTCCTTTGTCTTCTTGTCGATGGTGAAGACCGTGTCGCCATTCTCATCAAATTTCACAGCGATGGTCCGGCTAACGAGCTTGTCCCATGCCTCTTTAGTGTGTGTGACGTAGGTGGAGTAGATCTCGGCGAAGTCCTCGTTGTACTCTTTGGAAGCATAGCCACTGACGAAACCCTTAGCCGGTGCGTTAACATCCTCGACATTGATCCAGTTGGAAGCCTGATAGTCGGCTGTGGAGATGGTCTGGAACTCAGTGCTGTAGTTCTTCTTTTGTGTCAGGATATGACAGAACTCATGATGCATGGTGTGGAAGAACCAGTAGTTGAGGTCGATGGGGACCGCTCCGGTGTCAGGTTGTGGGCTGTCGACATCGATCACAGGGTGGTCGATATCGATGTTATTCACGCGGAACAGCGTCACCTTTACGCCACCCTCAGCGACACCAAGTACGATGCTACCATCTTCGGAATACTGCGGTGAGCCGATGAGCTGGTAGACTCGTGGGCTATAGATCTTGAGGAAGTCCTTCCCCATGAGCTCTGTGTAGGCGTCCATCCACACGTGCTTAACCATCATGGCCAGTGCTACCGACTTGTTGTAATCGGCGGGCACGACGTTATACCAGCTGGAGGTCTCCTTGTCGTTGTAGCGGTAATAAAACCGGATATTGTAGGGATCGGTGAAGTTGGCTTTCGTCCACCTGTCAAGCTCCGTGCTGTCGTTGGCCTCTTTGGTGTCGGTGAAAATGCTCTGACTGCTGAGGTCGTCTTCGGAGCATGCCACCGTCAGCATGGTAGTCAAGCCTATGATAATGATTTTTGAATATTTCATTGTGTCTGAAAATGAAAGAGTTAATGAATCTGCTGGTAATGATCAGCCAGCGTGGTCTTGACTCACTTTACCTTGGGTTGGCCTCCAGTCCGGCATTGATCACATCTTCTGGCAACTGGATGGCACCACGCTTGTCGGCTGCATGGAAAATGATGGGATCTTCTCCATCAAGGAAGTGGGTAAATTCGATGCCGTATCGCTTGATGTCGACGAAGCGCTGTCCCTCTCCCCAAGTCTCAAGACGGCGCAGATGCAGAATGAGCTGGATGAAGTTTTCCTGCTCTCCCGCCTCGACGGTGAAGCCCTGTGGGTGCAGCACCTTTTTGATTGTGCGCTGTGAGTTGGCCGTAGGCGTCACCTCAGAATAGTGAATAGCGTTGATGAAGTCGTTCAGACTTTGCTCAGTAAGCTGTATGCGCTTTATAATTTGATGGTTGCTATTCTCATAAGTCTCTGAGCAATGGGAGGTGATCCATGCGTTGATGTCTTCCAAGGCATGTGCGTAGTCTTTCTTCATGGCATAAGCTTCGGCACGTACCAACAGCGTTTCCTCAGCCGAAAAGGCAGGGAAGACGATATGCGCGTAGCCTGTATAGTTCACCTTATCGGTAGTCTCGAAGAACTCCTCTACCTTGGGAAAGTACATCTGTGCGGCATTATAGTTGAATAATTTATGTGAATACACCAGCGTGTTATTATCTGATCCTGAGCCCCACGGACCTCGAGCCCAGAATGTCTCCCTAATGCAGATGTCGCGATTGTGGCCATAGCGACGGTAGCTGGAGCTCCATGTCAAGGCGCGTGAGCATGAGGAATAGGCCGTCAGAATGAGCAGATTGGCATTTTCATTCGATTTGACATAAGAGTTCTGCAAGTCTTTGGGAGACATCTGAAGGAATGGTGAAAAGTCGCGTAGCTTCTTGGCAGGATTGGATCCCAACACCTTTGAAGCATACTCGATGGCCTTGTCGTAGTTGTGAATCATCAGGTTGAAGCGTGCTGCGAAAGCATAGGCCGCTCCGAGGTTGAAGTGGTATTTTGGCGTAGTCATGTAGCTCTCGCTCACGTGGGGCAGGGCGAACTCGATGTCGCGGTTGATATTGTCGTAGAGTTGTCGCAGCGTGCCGCGTTCATACTTGGTGTTGACATCCTGCTCCGGCTCCTTGGGATAAGGCAGTCCAAGGTAGACATCGGCTGAGTCGGGGTTGTAATTCATGCAGAAAATGGTGGCAAGCTGATACATATTGTATGCTCTGCAGAGTGAGGCTTCAGCGTATTCAGCAGGATAATCGGTTGAATCGCCCATGGCTTTCAGGTCGGCAATCGCCTCGTTGGCAGTGCCCACGCGGTAGTAAAAGCGGTTCCACAACGTGTAAGGATCGTCATTTCCCTGTGTCTCCACAGGCTTGAATCGGTACATTTCGTCCTGATTGGGTTGGAAAGAGTACTGTGATCCGTTGTCGGTGACATTGTCGGAGCTCATTTCAAAGATAAAGTTGGGCACATGATCGGGGTATGCTGAGCTTAGCAACTTCTCCACCTTCTCCCTTGTGTTGACCACTGCGCGGTCATCGGGAAGCTTGTCCAAATAATCGTTGCAGGCCGTCAGGGTGCAAAGCGAGAGCAAACCTGTAAGTGTATATAGACTTGATTTGAATTTCATAGTTATAAGACAATTTTTCTAAGACATGAATAATAGTCACTCTCAAAAGCCATCACAGACCGAGTTTCAGCGTGAATGTGAGCTGCCGTGCCATAGGCACAGCCACGCCGCCAGCGTTGAAAAACTCAGGATCTTGTCCGTTCAGCTTTTTGTCGGCATAGAGCAGGAAGAGATTAGTGGCCTGCAGCTTCATGCTTAAACTACTCAAACGGATGGCGTGGACCCATTTCTGTGGAAAGTCGTAGGCCAGCGAGATCTCTTTCATGCGGATGAAATCGCCCTTGGCCACGCGTGCTGTGGAGAGGTTGTAGGCGTTGTAGGCATACGACAGTCGCGAGGAATTGTTGTAAATACGCAGATCAGCGATGACGGGTATATCGGTCCGTTTCTCATCTCCTGCTTTGGTCCAACGGTTCTTAAACTCCTTTGGCATGGCGTTGAGGTCTGAATACCAGGCCCAGAAGGCTTGGTCAAGACGGATTTTGTTGCCGAAACTGTAGGTGGCGAAAACGATGAGATGCCAGTTCTTGTAGGTGAATGTGTTGCCCAGCGAACCGGTAATCGTTGGCTCTGTGGGGCCTTCATAGACCAGGTGATCCTTTACTTGGGTCTGAAAGTTGATGTCATCTACGGTCACATTGCCGTCTTGATTGATGAAGGTGGGTAGTCCTTTATTATTCAGACCCCGGAAATCGAGGCTGAATAGGGCACGATGGGGATAGCCCACCATGGTGAAGCCGTTGCCAGTAATAAGGTCGATGATGCGCGTGTCAGTATCAAGGGAGGTCACTTTTGTCTTATAGTGTGAGAAAATAAAGTCAGTGCTCCACTGAAAGTTCTTGTTCAGGATATTCTTTGTAGATATGGAGAGCTCTTCTCCGTGTGAGCTCATGTCAGCCACATTGGCGTATTTCGTGATGCTTCCGCCTACACCTGTGGTACGCTTCGGACCAATAAGGTCGAAGTTTTTGCGCGTCCAGAGGTCGAAAGTGAGACTGATACGGTCGTTGAGGAAACCAGCGTCGAGACCTACATTCAACTCGTGCTTCTTCTCATAGGTGAGGTCAGGGTTGGCAAAGTCATAGACATAGAGGCCGGATTCCTTGTCATTGGCAAACGGACGATAGGGATTATAGCTTTCGATGATAGGCGCTGCATTGGTCGAAGCGGGGTCTTGGCCTGTCAAAGAGTAGGATGCACGCAGGGTCAATGTGGAGAGAGCGCCCTTGAAAGTCTTGTCAAACCAAGGCTCCTCATGGGCATTCCATGAGCCGGAGACGTTCCACGTTGGCAGCCATCGTGCTGAGGTGCTTTTGCCCAGGCGGTTGCTGCCCTCATAGCGCTCTGTGAAATTGAGGTTGTAGCGATGCTTGTAAGAGTAGTTGATATAGCCGTAGAAGGAGGCCTTGCGCTCGTAGCCGTTACCTAAATAATAGTAGATATCGTTCTGCTCGCTGGCCTGTTTGAAGTAGTGGTAATCATAGTTGCCGAGTAATCCCATATCGTATTGCGTGCCTACACCGTCGAAATAGCTGGAGAAACGGTTCGTGGTATTGACCTCCATACCGTAGAACAGGTTAACGATATGCTCTTTCTCGCGACCGAAAGCATCGTTATAGTTGGCGGTGAAGCGTGCGTCCCAGCCATTCATCTTGTATTTCTGCTCACTGTAGAAACCACCATTTGGTAATACGGAGTTGGGTAACGAGTTGGGTACATCGGGGTCAGTGTAGAGCCATCGGTTTGCATCGCGGATGGTTGCATTGTCCATTGCGCGGTAGGTCTGTGCCATATTGCTGTGCTCTGTCACTCTTGTGGCATCGACGGTTTGTGCGAATTTGTAGTCGATAAGACCTTGAAGCTGTACCTGCATGATAGGCTTATAGGTGAGCTGTGCCTGGTATTTCAGGTCGATCACATCGAGATCCATGAAGTTATTGGCCAGTTCATTTTTGATGTTGAACGGCGCATAGTTGCGCGTGTAGAATATATTGGGATCGAGTGCACGCGAGGTGTTGATGGCATAAGAGTAAGGGTTAATGTCGAAGTCACGGCTTACGGCACCTGTTACAATGTTGATGTTCTGATTGGTCGTGCCAGGCGCGCGCTGTTTGCGGTAGGAGGCATTTCCGATCATGTTGAGCGACAGTTCCTTGCTTAGGTTATAGTTGGCATTGATATTGGCCGTAAGGCGCTTTACTTTGCTCTGAAGCGTCCATCCCGGATCATTCATAAAAGAGAAAGAGGCGTAGTACTGAGCCTTGTCGGTACCCGTACTCATACTGATGGAGTGGTTGCGACTGATGCTATTTGAGAAGAGCTCGTTGAACCAGTTGGTATTGCGATATTCAGCTTGGCGCAGGTATTCTTTCATCGCCTGGTCGGTATTGGCCAGTGCGAACTTCCCCGTGGCAGGATCGTAAGTGTTCATCAGCTGGTACATCTTGCCGTAGACGCCGCTGTCCGAAGAGTTGAGCAGACCGCTGAACGACAGCCAACCATCATTGTAAAGCTCCTTATAGATACCCATTTGCTCCTGCGAGTTCATGATGTTGAACTGGTTGTAGCTGGGTTTGAGGCGCATGGTGTACTCTCCCGTATAGGAAATGTGGTTTTGTCCGGCGTGACCTTTCTTGGTAGTCACCACGATCACGCCCGACATGGCGCGTGCACCATATATAGATGTGGCGGAACCATCTTTTAAAATCTGGAAACTCTCAATGTCGTCAGAGTTGAGTCCTGCGATGGCTGAGGAGATGAGGGTCTTGGCGTCACCAGAGGAGAGCTGGTCGGCATCTACGGAAGTGACGTCTTCCATGATGACACCGTCGACCACCCACAATGGCTTCGAACTGCCGTAGATAGAGGTGGCACCGCGCACGCGAATCTTTGGAGCAGTGCCAAAGGTACCGCTAACGTTCTGTACACTGACACCGGCCACACGCCCTTCCAGTGAGCGTGAGATGTCAGCCACACCGTCAAGTTTTGCCTTATCGGCATCGATTTTCGTGGTAGCACCGGTGAAGGTGCGCTTGTCCATCTGCTGCACACCCGTGACGACGACTTCACCGAGCGTCTTGTCATCCGGTACGAGCTCTACACGCATACCCGGCTTGGGCTGCAAAGTCTGCCGCTGCATGCCGATATAAGTGATGGTGATGCGCTTGCCTTTAGGCACTTGCAACGTGAAGCGGCCTTGCGCGTCAGTGATGGTTCCGGATCTCGTTCCCTCAACTATGACGGATGCCCCGATTATGGGCTGTTTATCGTCCTGAGAAATAACGGTCCCAGAGATGTCTGTTTGGGCAAATGCCCCTCCTAAGAATAGGAAAAGGCATGCCAAAAGTGAAAACAGTCTTTTCTGCATAATTCCTTCGGATTAAAATTAAACTGTTTAAATTATAATAAAAAAATATAGCTTCAGACTAAGGTTTAGTATTAATTACCCCATGTTGCAAAATTAATATATTTTTATAACATACCAAATTTTTTGATGGAAAAATATCAGTAAAACTTTGTGGAAAGCGATATTTTTGTACTATTTGCATTAAATATGTGACAGTGTACGCACACAACGGGCAAGTTAGACGCTTTGTTGTAAAGCCTTTTCCGTTAACAGAAAGTATGATAAAATAGTAAATTAATGATAAGTAGTAAATTAATTAGTAGGTATCGTGGAGAAAGAGCATCTTCGTGCAAGAGTAAACCAAGGACTAAATAACAGAGGCGAGATGATGCCTCCGATGGGATCGTATTGTCTCTACACTGTAATGGCATTGCCTCTACACTGTAATCGCATCGCCTTTACACTGTAATCGCATCGCCTTTACACTGTAATGGCATTGCCTTTACAGTGTAAAGGGAAAGGTCGTTCGTATCGTTGCGTAAGCCATGAAAAAAGGAACCCGACTCACACGAGCCAGATTCCACGAAACAAGAGAGAACTTATACCAGCCCAGAACGGACTGATCCTTCTTTTATTCCGGTTATTCTTTTCCACCGGCCCACCAGACGGGATCAGTATAGATGTAGTCGCCTGCATCGTTGCCCGATCCGAAGACCTTGGCTACATTGGGGTTGGACACTACGTCGCTGTTGCCATAGGGCAGGCGAAGCGGCCAGCGGTTTTTCCCACTCACCGTGTTGTTGGGGTTGGTCAGTGCTACGGGATAGCTTCCGTCAAGCGCCTTACAGCGGCGGATGTCGTTGTAGGTCTCAAGTTGTTCGTCACGTGTCTGGGCAAGATACTTCTGCACGAGGGTTTCCTTCAAGGGGTCGGCATCGTACAGTTTAGCCACCTTGTCGAGATATGCATTGGCGGCGTCGTCAGACAGGCTTGCCTCAGCCACACTGCCGCCCTGTGCAAAATAGTCAGAGAGTGAGGCTTTGACACCCTTGCGGAAAGCATCCTCATCCTTCTGTCCCAGACGTGCTTTTACCTCGGTGATGATGAAATAAAGTTCGGAAATGCTCATGACGTGTGATGATGCACCACCATTATCCAGCCATGCAGGGTAATTGACGCCGTCAACCATGCAGGCCAATTCCTTGTCGCCAGGTGCGGCTACCGTGTCAACCTCATTTTCCCCCGGCTTGTAGAAGGCGGCATAGTTGTAGATTACTTCGCGCGGGTCTTTACGTGCTTCCATCAATTTGGTGACTGTAGTGGAACATCCCATGTAATGACGGCTCCATTGGTAGGCCGTCCACGAGTTATTGGGGTTATTGTTGTTGAAAACGCTCAGCGAGCAGCCGTCAAAGCCGGCTGCCAAAGCTGCATTGGCTTCGGTGAGGACCTTGTTCAGGCGTGCCGGTGTCTTATCCGTGGCGTAGGTGCGGAGCAGGTATCGGGCACGGAGTGCATGTACCAGCGCGCCCCATTTTGACACGTCTCCCCCGTAGAGCAGATCTTTAGATCCCACATTCTTGCCGCCAGCAGCGAAGTTGACCTGCGCGGAGTCGAGAAGCTCAAACACGTGGTCGTAGACCTCTTTTTGCGTGTTGATGGCAGGAGTCAGGATACCCTTGAAGCATTCCTTGTAGGGAATGTCTCCGTGCAGGTCGGTCAGTGTGGCCCATCCAATGGCTTCCAAAGTCTGTTCCATGCCTAAAAGGTCTCTCTGACCGGAGTTGGTGCCGCCCTTCTGGCACTTGGCTTTGATATTGTACAGGTTGTTGAGATTGAGGTAGGTGCTGTTCCACTCGTTGTCGAAGGTTGTCGACGCAGCCACTTCGTTGGTCTGCCGCAGCTCGGCATTCTTCATCTGGTTGTTGCCTGTACCGAAAAGTTGCTCCGTGTAAGAGGAGACATACCAGGCATAGTTGCCCTGCAGGGTGCTGAAGACGGTTGACATTTCCGCATCGGTGAGCTGCATGGCACCGTTGGTTATTTTGGTTCCGGGATGCGCCTCGTCGAAATTAATCTTGTCCATTATGTCTTCTGAGCACGAGGATACCGTGATGGCAGCCAGTGTCAATGCAAACAAATATTTCAATTTCATAGAATTGTCCTTTTATTTAACTGTCACGTTTTAGAAAGTTAGCTTGAATCCACCGCCGAAACTGGAGGTGTTAGGCACTGAGAAACGCTCGAAATAGCCGCTCATATTGCCATTACCCTGTGAGCTCTCCGGATCGAGGTCCGGCATTTTCGCCCACACGAGAATGTTACGGGCAAAGCCGTAGACGCTCATGTCGACGCCCAGGAATTTCGGAAGTCGATAGCTCAGTGTCACGTCGCGGAGCTTGAGATAGCTCATGTCATAGATACCGGACTCCGTGACCTGGTTGTAGGCCATGTAATAGTCCTGCTTACTCACCTCAATCGTGTTTTTCTTGCCTGTGGCTTCATCGATTCCGTCGGCGACCATAGTGCCCTCATGATAGGGGAGAGAGGCTTTGGTGGCTCCGAAATAGTTCATAGTCATAATGGTACCGTTGTACATCTTCCCACCTTTCTGCCAGTCGAGTGTTGCCGTGAGGCTCAAACGCTTGTAGCGTGCGGAGAGGTTGTATCCCATGTTGAAGTCGGGGGTGCACTCGCCCAGGTTTACGCTGCTTGCCGTACCCTGTGGCAGACCATTGGAGAGGAGGAGCTCACCGTCTTTGGCGCGCTTGAAGGCAACGCCATAGATATTGGGATAGCTGTATCCTGCCTGCGCACGGATCTGCGGTTCAACGAATCCGCCGAGCATGATGCTTTCAACGCCATTAGCTAACTTCTTGACAGAGCTCTTGGTGTGCGTGAAGTTGACACCTAAAGAAAGATCGACATCGGCTGATTTCAGTATGTCTGCCGTGAGTGACAGCTCATGTGACCAGGTCGTCATCTGTCCGGCATTGGTGCGGAGATACTGGTACCCTGTAGAGCCAGCGGTAGGCACGTCGAAGATTTGGTCGGTGACGTCCTGATAGCTTACTGTGTACTCCATGCGTACGCGGTTGTCGAAGAAGTTGAGGTCGATACCAGCTTCCCAGTTCTTCGTGTTCTGAGGCTTGAGGTTCTGGTCGAATTTCACGTAGTAGGGGGCGTAGGCTGACTGTCCACCGATAGGATAACTGGCAGGGGTGTAGATATACATGCCGCTGCCATAGGAAGGTACATACATGTAGTTGTTGTAGAAGATGCCTGCTTGACCGACCTGTGCGTAGGAGGCGCGCAGCTTACCGTAGGAGAGAATACGGCTGCCTTTCAGCTTGGGCAGCTCGGTGAAGATCCAGCCCAGAGACACGGAAGGATAGAAGAAACTCCGGTTGCCGCGGGGCATGGTGGAGACAACGTCGTTACGCCCCGTCACCGTCAGGTAGAGCATGTCCCGCCAACTGAGTGAGGCCTGACCGAAGACGCCCACTGTGCGCTCCTGCCAGCGGTATTCTTTCCAGCTATTCATGGTTGAGGCGTTGCTAATAGTGGGCTGTCCATAGAAGGCGAGGCCGGAGGCGTCGTAGTCCCACTTGCGCTGGTTCTCATGGTTGAATTCGGTGCCGAGGAGAAGGCTGAAGTCCCAGTCGCTGGCCCATTTGGCAGTGAAGTTGCCCGTTAGCAGGTTGTTGAAGATGTTTTTCTGCATGCCGTAGTTCTCTACCTCACCTTTGGAATTGTAGGCGGAACCTATCTCGGCAATGATGCGGTTGTTAGTGGTATAGGCATCGATACCGGTTTGCTCACGGAAAACGAGATTGTAGTTCTCACCCCAGTTGATGTTTGGACGGAACTCTACATAGGCATTACCAAAGATGCGGTTGGTGTGCTGATAGAACTGATCGTTGTCAGCAAACCAGTAGGGGTTGTTGAAGGATGCGCGGCGGAAGAGCACCTGTGTCGTCGGATCGTTGGGCACATGTGAAGGTGTTCCTTTGAGGTCGTATTCAGAGGGAGCGGAATACACCACGTTGATGATACCACTGTTTGCACCTGGAGCTGATGTAATCTTGATGGCGCTGTAGTTGGCTGAGAATCCAGTTTTCCATTGTTTGTTGACTTCCCAGTCTACGGCGCCGCGCGCACCGGTACGTGTCATGCCCGTTGAGGGGATGATACCTGTCTGGTAGGTGTCGTTGACGCCGAAAGAGTAGCTCATGCCTTCCTTGCGCTGTGAGATATTGAGCGTGGAGTTTTGGGTGAAGCCTGTCCGGAAGAAATCGCCCACATTGTCGTGGGTTGTGGGATAAGTCCAGCCGTCGAGACCGGCCTGTGCGTATTTAGGATTGTAGTACATGCCCTTGTGTGAGTTGAGGTCACCGTTGGTGTGCTTGTTGTTTACGTTGCCGCCATAGGTGGCGTCATTGGCCAGATCTGCGATTTTAGGCCCCCACGACATGGGCGAAGTAGGGTTGTAGGCGCTCACGCCGTTGCCTTGCGCATAGATATCCTGGTGTTCGAACTTGCGGCTTACCGTTGCAGCGCTCAGGTCAGTAGAGAAAGAGATAACAGGCTTCTCGGTGTTCTTGCTGCCGTGTTTGGTGGTGATGAGAATCACACCATTGGAGGCGCGTAGGCCGTAGAGGGCTGAGGCAGCCTGCCCTTTTAGCACGCTGATGCTCTCAATGTCGTCGGGGTTGAGGTCGATGGTGCGGCTGGAGTAGTCGGCACCCGTCACGGAGTCGCCGGTCTTGAAGTCAGGCGTCGATGAGATGGGCATACCGTCGACGACGTAGAGCGGTGTATTGTTGCCGTCGAAAGAGCGGGCACCGCGGATTTGTATCATGGCAGATGCACCCGGTGCACCTGATGACGTGCGGATATCAACACCTGTCAGTTTGCCCTGCATGGCGCTGGCCAGAGAGGAGGTGCCTGCTACATTGAGGTCTTCTGCTTTCAACTCCTGGGCTGCATAACCTAATGATTTTTTCTCATGGGTGATACCCATTGCGGTAACGACGACTTCGTTGAGCGTACGGTCATCTGCCACGAGCTTGATAAGCATCTTACTGCTGGCTTTTAAGGTTTGAGGTTTCATACCTAAATAAGAAACCACTAACTTTGCTCCCGCGGGAGCATTGAGGGTGAAGTGACCGTCTTTGTCGGTCACGGTACCCATCTTGGATCCTTCTATCAGGACAGAGGCTCCAACGATGGGTTGCCCGTCATCCGATGAAGTCACGATACCACTGACTGTAGTCTGTGCCAATGCTGCTCCCATATAGAGGAAGAAGCAGGTTAACAACATCATTAGTCTTTTTTGCATAAACTCTCTCTTTAATAATTAACGTATATATATTTTAAATCTCTCTTGCAATGGAATACAGCTTCACTGGCCCATACTTGAATAACAATTTGAAATAAACTTAAACGTACTACTTATTATTAGTAATAAGAGCTGTTTAAAAAGTATCTTTTTGTTCTTTTTCTATTTTGTTGGCAAAGCTACATGGTTTTTATTAAAGTGTCAAGAAAATGCTGTAAAAATGTTTGCGTTTTGAGTTATATTAACATTTCCGATTGATATATATCAGTTTTAAGGGATAATTATTGGAAATTTAATCCTCGGCCAAGTCATTCAGTGGATGCTCAAAAGATGATAGTGGATGGGTCATAAGGCAGAAAAAGCAGAATGCGGCCCTTGTGGCCGTCCGCGATGGCATTGGCAATTCATGCTGTTGCGAGCGGCGACAAGAGTCGCACCTTTTATGTGGCTGTGCTGACACGGCACCTTTACACAGACGGCAAACTGTCGTCGGATGGATAAAAAAGGTTTAAGGGGAGCCTAAAGGTCAAGATCGAGTTCTATGGGGCAGTGGTCAGATCCATAGATCTCGGTGTGGATGGATGCGCCGGTAATGTGGTCGCGCAGCCTGTCGGACGTGAGGAAATAGTCGATGCGCCAGCCGGTGTTGTGCTCACGGGAACGGAAACGGTAGCTCCACCATGAATAGGTGACCTCGTCAGGATGCAACGCGCGGAAGGAGTCGGTAAAACCGCTGTCAAGCAACGTCGTCATCTTGTCGCGCTCCTCATCAGTAAAGCCTGCGTTGAGATGGTTTGTCTTGGGATTTTTAATGTCTATTTCTTCGTGGGCCACGTTCATGTCTCCACACACAATAACCGGTTTCTTCTGGTCCAAAGCCTGCAGATAGGCGCGGAAGTCGTCCTCCCATTGCATCCTGTATGGCAGCCGGCGGGGCTTTCCGCCCGTGGTTTCTGCTTCCTGAGAGTTGGGCGTGTAGACGCAGACGAGGTAGAACTCTGGCATTTCCATCGTAATGACACGGCCTTCGTGGCCGTGTTCCTCTATGCCCATGCCGTAAACGACGCTCAGGGGCGTATGGCGCGTGTAGATGGCCGTGCCGCTGTAGCCCTTGCGCTCAGCGTAGTTCCAGTAAGATTGATACCCGTCGAACTGCAGATCAAGCTGTCCTTTCTGCATCTTGGTTTCTTGCAGGCAGAAGAAATCGGCGTCAAGGTCCTTGAAATATGCTTCGAAGCCTTTGCTTTTCACGTTACCCTCGTCGTCGGTCTTAGGCTTGACGCAGGCGCGAAGACCATTGACATTCCACGATATGAATTTCATATGAGTTCTGTTTGTAATGTTTCAGATACGTTTTGATTCCCCTCGCAGGAGGCTCATAAACTCTTCACGGACCTTCATTGATTCGAAGACGCCGCTGTAGGCCGACGTGGTGGTGATGCTGTTCTGCTTCTCCACACCGCGCATCTGCATGCACATATGTTTGGCCTCAATGACAACCATGACGCCCTGCGGCTTGAGGGTGTCGTTGATGCAGTGCATGACTTGCTCCGTGAGACGCTCCTGCACTTGCAGGCGGTGCGAGTAGATGTCGATAACGCGCGCTATCTTGCTCAGACCCGTGATGTGGCCGTTGGGGATATAAGCTATATGCGCCTTGCCATAAAACGGGAGCATGTGATGCTCGCACATGGAGAAGAAGTCTATGTCCTTGACGATGACCATTTGGTCGTACTGCTCTTCAAAGAGCGCGTCAGTGAGCACCTTGTGCGGGTCCTGTGTGTAGCCACGCGTAAGAATCTGCATCGCCTTGGCCACACGCATGGGCGTTTTCACCAGTCCCTCACGGTCGGGATTTTCACCCAGCAGCGAGAGGATGGCTTTATAGTGAGTGGCGAGCTCGTCGAGTCCGTCGCGGAATTCTGTCTCTGGATTCATGGGGGTATCTGTTAACTTTTCTAATGAGTTGTCTGTAGTTGCCTGCGGAAGCAAATTCAGTTGAAGACTGTAATCTTTCCTTTTACAATGATGGCAGATTTATAGCCTAATGCTTTCACAGAATGAAGCATTTGTTCGGCCTCTCCGAGGGTACGGTAGTTGCCTACACGGCAAATCCATCTTGGAGAATAGAAGTGTACATAGATGGGTTGGTCGGGGAAGCGCATCTTAATGGCGTTGCCTGCCTGCTGTGCCTTTATCTTGTCAGCGCGGGTGTTGCCTCCGGCGAATGCTTGCACACGGTATCCTGTTACTTTGTGGGCACCGCGCATCACTTTTTTGCGCATGTCGACAGTGGGAATATGCAGTTCATCTTCTGCCGCTTCTTCTGCTGCGCGCTTCTCAGCCGCACTTCTTTCGGCAGCCTGGCGTTTCTCTTCCGCCGCCTTTTCGTCGGCTGCCTTTTCGGTTGCGCGCTTTTGCATGGCAATGGCTTCTTCTATAGCGCGACGGTCTTCATTGGCTTTCTCTGCCTGTTTTTTCTTTTCTTCTTCGGCTTTCTGTCGGTCTCGCAACTTCTGTAGGCTGTCACTCTTTGCCGTTCTATCGCTTTGCGGAGTTGTCTTCACCGTTTGCGGAGCTGTTTTAACGGGTTGAGCAGGGGTCTTCTGCTGTGGTGAAACTGTTTCACTCACATTGCCATTGACAAGGTTGTCGATCTCCTTTGTCTGCGTAATCGTAATTTTCCCTTTCCCTGTCTGCTGTTGACGCAGGTGCTGCGTGAATGTCTGTGCAGATGATGTAAGGGCGACTCCCATGAGTGATAAAAGGAGAATGACAATTCTTTTCATTTTTATGACTGATTGATTGAATGTGTTGGGGTGTTATCAGGGCGGCTTTAACAGCCGCCCCTTTTATTCAGATGACGGGGCGGCTCAAATGAAAAGCCTCCCCGAGATCATTTCTTACAGATTCCCGTTACTTCTTCCAGGCGTCTATGATGCCCTTGAAGTCAGCGGCCTTCAGGGAAGCGCCGCCGATGAGTCCACCGTCGATGTTGGGCTTAGCAAAGAGCTCGGCAGCGTTGCTGGGCTTGCAAGAGCCACCGTAGAGGATGGTCGTGTCCTCTGCTGCCTCTTTACCATACTTGTCAGCAACGATAGTGCGGATATAAGCCAACATCTCTTCGGCCTGATCAGAAGTAGCGGTCTTGCCAGTGCCGATGGCCCAAATTGGCTCGTAAGCGAGCACAATATTCTTCCACTCCTCTGCGGAGAGGTTGAAGACACTGCCGTCAAGCTCAGCCTTAACGACCTCATTCTGTTTGTTTGCCTCACGCTCATCGAGGGTCTCACCGCAGCAGAATATGACCTTCAGGCCGTTAGCCAAGGCAAGCTGTACCTTTTCTTTCAGAATTTCAGGTGTCTCGTGGTAGTACTGACGACGCTCTGAGTGACCAAGAATGACGTACTGGGCTCCTGTTGACTTCACCATGGCAGCTGATACCTCACCTGTATAGGCGCCTTTCTCCTTGTCAGCACAGTTCTCAGCGCCGAGCTCAACTACGTTCCGGTCGAGTACCTGAGCCACACTTGCCAAATGGATGAATGGTGTGCAAATAATCACGCCGCAATTGGGCTTGTCAGCCTTCAGTGTCTCATTGATTTCCTTTGCCAGGGCAACGCCCTCCTGCAGGTTCTCGTTCATTTTCCAGTTGCCTGCAACAATTTTTTTTCTCATAATAGAATAACAATTAATAAAGTGTATGACCTGTTGTTCAGTGTCTATTCATTTTTTTGCTTCTTGAAAGAGGTAAAGAATTTGTTGTTTTCCAGTTTCTTTTCTTCCTCTCTCAGCTTGTCGCCACGCTCTCTGACTTTCCTTTTCACATATTGGGTCCATGCCCACGTCCTGTCCGCAAAGACAAGGAGCAGGAGTGGAATGAAGAACCATAGCACGACCTGCATGATGGTCTTCCCGAGGCTTTTCTTCGGCATGGCGCCGATGTCAAGCTTGGAGAGTGGTGCATTGAGGCTGGCACTTGACGGCAAGTCGTTGTGACTCCACTTCCGGATAATGGTACCGTCTTTCAATAAGAGTAGTCCAGGATTGCTCCGAATGATGGTTTTAAGGGTGGTCTCATCGGTGAAGGCAAAAGGATACTCTGCTCCGGTGATGTCTTCCCAGTGTCGGATGTCCTTTTCTCCGGAGGCTGTGAGACAGTAGAACGGTATTTTCTGCTCCTGACAATACTCGTAGAGCTGGTCGATGTCGCCGAAATTGGAGTCGTCGGCTTGCTCTAAGTGCGGAGAGATGAGCAGGAACACATATCCGCGCGCATTGAGAACGCTGTCGGTGATGTCGTCGCCGTCGGGTTTCTCAATGGAGAAGTCATGGATGGGTGGCACGAATCCGGCCTTTGTCTGTACCGTCTTGGAATCAACAAACTGCCATGAGGAGTCGGGATAGTTGTCGAGTGTGAACGTCTTTCTGACGCCATTCTTCTGCAAAACAAAGGTTGTTTCAAACTCAGGATGCGGTGCACCCTTCGGAATCTCCATACCTTTCTTGATGTTCATGCCGATATGATAGGGGCGGAAGTCAATGAGAGGCAGGTGATAGAGGCAGTGCCCGCTGAGCAGAAGAATGAAAAGGATGGAGTAATTGATGGCGATCCACTGGTTGGAGCGTGAGAGGAAGCGATACATCCTTAGCGGTTGCCATGCCACAACGCAGGAGGCAGCGAGGAGTAGAATATTTTTCAGCAGAGTCTCCACATTGGTCAAGTGGATGGCATCACCGAAGCAGCCGCAGTCTTTTACGGGATTGTACAGTGCTGTCCATATCGTGATAAACGTCATCACGGCCATGTATGCCACGATAAGCTTTGAGATCAGGTGCCGTCGGATGGCGAAGAGTGTGAAGACACCAAGGCAAAACTCCAGCGCGGAAAGCGCGATGGCGGAAAGCAGCGTTACAATGTCGGGGAAATACTGTGCGAGACC
The DNA here is from genome assembly GCF_000218235.1 of Hallella multisaccharivorax DSM 17128. Lineage (GTDB taxonomy): Bacteria > Bacteroidota > Bacteroidia > Bacteroidales > Bacteroidaceae > Prevotella > Prevotella multisaccharivorax. The sequence goes on from NZ_GL945017.1 coordinate 3,099,330, forward strand.
CACGGCGGAGAGATAGTCCTGGATTTTGTATTGTGTGCCGATGGGATCCACAGCCTTCACAAACCCTGAGAGTACAAAGGTTGCACCCAAAAGGAAACGGCATACATTGACTGCGACTGTCAAGGCCGCTTCCTTGGCTTTACTGCCTGATTTCTGTGAGCTGAGATATGCCATTACTTCAACAAACGGATGGCTCCGAAGACGGAGTAGTTGATAATGTCAAGCAGATTAGCGTCTATACCCTCAGATGCCACGGCTTTACCGTGTAGGTCTTCCAGTTCCTTGATTCGCGCTATCTTCGTGAGAATGAAGTCGGTATAGCTGCTCACACGCATGTCGCGCCACGCTTCGCCATAGTCGTGGTTCTTTTTTTGCATGAGTGTGAAGGCCTCCTGTGCGAGACTGTCGTACAAGGCGAGAGCTTCTGCGGTATTCATATCGGGATTGATGACAGCGGGATGGGAGAGCTGTATAAGTCCAATGATGCCGTAATTGACCAGTGCCAGAAACTCAGGACGGATGCCTTCGTTGACCAATGCCGAGCCTGTTGTCTCGATGTCACGTATGCGACGGGCCTTGATGAAGAGCTGATCGGTGAGCGAAGTGGGTCTGAGAATGCGCCACGAAGCCCCATAGTCGTGCAGCTTCTTGGCGAAGATGTCACGGCATTCAGCCATGACACTCTTGAATTGCTGGTCTGTATTATGTTCTGCCATAGCCTTTTCTGTCATAACATCTGCAAAGTTACTAATTTTTTAAGAGTGTATGGCAGAAAAGGCTCTTTTTTTATGCTTGCACCCTTGCAGCCGTCAGTCTTGCTGTTGCCGCTTGTGGATGACGCGTACTGTGCCACAGAGGGCATCGTAGCGTACTTGCAGCGAGTCACGTTTCACACGCAGCATGTTTCTCTTGTAGAGGTCGTGCTCTTGTCCCAACTGCCTGATGGTGGCCTGTAGGGCTGAGTCGGTCCGCCCAATGTCGTTTTGGGTCATCTTCAGTGAGGCGTCCTGCCAGATAATGAGTGCCTTCTCACGGCTCTTGATGGCCTTGGGATGGTTGGCGCGCAACCGTGTGATGGCATTGAGTGTAGCCTGATAATCGCCTGCATGATAGAGCGAATCGATCTTGCTCATCAGCGGCGCCGCCTTCTCGTCTTCCGTCTGTTGGCAGGCGGAGAACAAGGCGATGGCGGCAAGGAAAAAGCATGTTTTTACTTTTGTCATGATGACATTATTTGCGAATCTAACAATTATTTGACGAATGGCACGACATAGTCGGAGTGTTTGTTTTCCACAATGACGTGGTTCATGTTATAGTGTATGGTGACGGTATGGCTGTCAGCGTCGAGATCGAAGTTATCCATTTCGCCGTTTTTGGGGATGAATGGTGGAATAACTGCCTCGGTGAAGGCCTCCGCCGAGGGCGCATGGGCTGCCTCGGTGTCACAGAGAGGCAACCGGATACCGAGGTCGGCGACACGTCGCCCTTCCGCCATGAAGACTTCCTGCCGCAAGAGATAGATGAGTTCGAGAAGGTTGTCGCCTTTCGCGGCATCCACCATCGCCTTGTCTACCGATGTGCCTGAGACAATGGGCACGTTGACATAGGTGGTGTTGGAGCGTGTCTGGACAAGGCCACTACGATAAGGGTCTGTCGCCGAGGCGCGCACCTTGTAATCGGCAGACATGGGGTAAGGCTTGGATTTACTGTTATACATCTCGCAATTGGCATCAATGATGCGCATGGTGGGCCGGCTGTTGACGAGCCGGAGCAACTGCCGCAGCCAGGTCCTGGCAGCCTCATCGTTGCCGCCGGCCGCCTCAGCTTCGGCAAGAATCAGATAGTTCTCCTCCGCTTTCGCAATGCAGACGGGCCGTTCCTCGGTGGAAGAGGTCTTGAAATATTTCGGATCGAGGAAGTCGAGACGTGGTAAAGGCTGGAACCAGTTGTCCCATAGGGCTTCCTGTGCGATGTTGTTGACGTTGTTGGCTCCGTCGTAATTGACGAATTTCACGAAGTCTGGGCTGGCACTGAGTGCGGCTCGGGCATGGCTCATCGCCTCATCGCGGTCGCCGAGACGGTAGCAGGCTCGGGCGAGAAGCGTCTCTACGAACGCGCGGTCACTGTCGACAGGTGCTTCCTCAAGGGTGGCAGCAAGTTCTTTCCGCGCCTCTTCTAATAGCTCACGCCAGGGCTTGACGTCGCCACCGTTCTGCATAGGCAGTCCCGTGAAGGTCTCTCCACCGAGGATGAACGAGTAGGCGCGGATCCAGTCCAGTGTGAACTTCTGTTCATGAGAGAGTTTCGTGTCGTGCTTAGCCACGGTAAGGAGTCCGTAGTCAGCTGACTCCCTAAGCGTTGCTGCCCAGCGCTGGAGGTCCTTCACGTCGTCGTCAGTGCTGAGAAGCATGGGTTGGTCGAAGACATTGCTTGAGCGTGAATACTGGTTATAGTAGTCATCAGAGACAAGTTCCAGCAGCTGCACATAACTTCCCACAGCTTGTGAGAGCTGCATCTCCGTGCCATTGACCCATGCCTGCATGGCATTGTCGGAGTGAAGATATTTGCTCTCGTCGACATTGGGGTCGGCATTGCCGTCGCCTTGCAGCAGATCGCAGGAGGCGAAAAGTAGGGGGGCGAGGCAGAGAATAATCATTTTTTTCATGGTAATGGGGATATTGTGATGGGCCTATTAAGCACTGGGGGCGATCAGAATGTTGCGCTGAGCGTGAGGATATACTGTCGTGGCGCGGAGAAGGTAGCATAGTTGATACCTCCCGCAGCCACTGCGCCTTGGGAGCGTGCACTGCTGAGTACAGCCTCTGGGTCGTCCTGTGCCGCGGTGAAAGAGAACGGATTATAGACATTCATGGCCACGCTGATACTCTTCACGCTCCGTACACGAGGGTGAAAGGTATAGTCGAGGCGGATGTCGCGTACCTTGAAGAAATCGGCACGCTCTACGAAACAACTGGTGAAGTTGAGCCACGTCTGCGCGTGTGTCTGCTTGCCGAGTGCCGCATCAGGTACGTTCTTGTCAGCCAGTCCCTTGCGGAATCGGAACTGTCTATTCCACTCATGCATGTAGCTGCCGTGCTGCCAGTCTCCGTTGGCTGTCAGTGTCCACCCGAGGTAACGTAGGCTTGCCCTGAGATTGCCGAAGATAGACGGGATGGTGGAGCCGAGGTCGGCACCTTGTTCCACTGCTTTCAGCGTGCCGTCGTTGTTGATTACTGCCTTGGCACCGTAGAGATAGCCCACGGGTCTGCCCTCGGTAACTGCCGTCATAATGGTGCGTGGCGAGAATCCACCTATCTGGAAGGTAGGCAGGCCACCCGTAGAGACCACACGATTGCGGTTGGTGTTAAGCGAGGCCTTGACGTCAACAGTCCATTGGCGGTTATCTACGGGCTTGAGTCCGACTGTCATCTCCATGCCACGATTGCTGATACGTCCCACGTTGGCAAGGTACCACGACTGTCTTCCTGAGGAGGGGAGGGTGGGAACACTGAAGAGTGCGTCTTTCGTCAAGTTGTAATAATAGGTGAATGAAAGGCTGACGATGTCGTGAAAGAGCGAGGCATCGAAGCCCGCCTCATACGAATGCTTGCGTTCGGGTCCCAGGTTGGGGTTGCCCTGCTGGCCGAAAACGGCGGCTTGCGCGCCGTTGAAGGTCACCTCGTCGACGGTGGTCTCGAAGCTATAGGCAGGGGGATAGGTGCCTGCCACGCCGTAGTTGGCGCGCAGACGCATGTTACTGACGAGTCCGCGGTCGTGGAACTGCTTCATGAAAGGCTCATCGGAGAGCATGTAAGACAGTCCCACCTTGGGATAAGCCTGCCAGCCCACATTGTCACCAAAGGCTGAGTTGTAGTCCATGCGCAGCCCCAGATCAAGATAGTACTTGTCGAAGAATCCGATATTGTCCTGCAGGTAGACCCCGTAGCTGCTCACACGGCTCTTGCGCTCATCGGCATTGACCACCGCGGCACCACTCATGACGCGCGCGCCGTCGCGTACGCCACGCCCTGCATAGAGCACCTGATGGTCGTCGGTGGAGAAGAACTGGAATCCCGCTGTCGCGATGTTGCTCACAATGTCGGCGAAGCGGTAGCGATACTCGGCACTGGCGTCAGCGGTGAGGCCAAAGGTAGCGCGCGAAGTGTTGTTCACGCGTCCGGCGTCGGTGGTGCCCTTGGGCTTCACCTGTGTAGCGATGAGCCAGGCGTTGGTGATGATTTCCTTGAAATCGTCGTTGCGGTAATCAAGGCCGAAGATGCCTTTTATCGTCAGTCCGCTCAACGGACGCAGGGTGAGTGTGTGTGACATCTGGAAGCGTTTGATGCTTTCCTTGTTGTCCTGCAAGCGCTCGGCCTCACTGATGAAGTCCTTGAGCGACCGGTATTGGGTATCGTCCATGGCATCGAGGTCGGCTATGTAGTTGTGGCGATTGCCCTCAGCGTCGGTGTAGACGAGGTCAGCTGCCGCCGAACACTCTGTGGTCCACAGCGGAGTGTACAGTCCTTGGTTGCCGTTGCGGCGGCGGGTGAAGTCGGTAGCGACGAAACCGAAAGAGTTGTCGTAGGAGAGAATGGAGTTGATGCGGGCGTGTGACCCAAAGCGTAGGTCGTATTTCTTGTTCTCATTGCCATTGTGAATCATCATGCCGTCATCGTGCTGCATGGATGCGCCCAACGAATATCCGAAACGGTCGTTGCCTCCATTCATTGAAAACCTGTATTTCTGATAGACGCCGGTCTGATGGAGTAGGTCTTTGGTGCGATGGAAAAAGTACCACTGGGTGTCGGCTGCGGTGAGTCCGAGCTCCATAGCCGCAGACGCATGAAACGTGCCGTCGCCTCCCTTCTTGGTGGTGATGAGTATTACTCCGTTGGCGGCATCTGAACCGTAGAGCGTGGTGGCGGCGCCTCCTGTGAGGTATTCGATGTGGTCGATGTTTTCCAGGGGGATGTCTCCCAGTGATCCGGAAGCCGCTGTCTCACCCATGGGCAGGTCGCTCAGGCCGTAGGGCTCCGGCGAATAACCGCTTTTTCGGAAGCCTACGGACGCACCGGTGTTGAGGTTGTCCACGCGTACGCCGTCGACATAGATGACCGGCGTGGAGTTGGAATAAGCCGACGACAGCCCTCGCGCGCGTATCTGCGAAGTGGTTCCTGGCTGTCCGCTATTGATGGAAATCTGAATGTTGGGAAGTGCGTCCTGAAGCAGGTGGTCGAGGCGGTCGGACGGGAGGGCTTTCAGATCCTTGGCTGAAACCTTGGCCACTTCTGACGAAAGGCGACGGCGCTGGAGTGCACCGCCCTGTCCGGTCACTACGACTTCGTTGAGGTAGAGGCTGTCTGTAAGAAGGTTGCGCAAAGGTGTGGTGTCCGAGGTCCCGCCGTAAGCCGCGATCGTCACGACCGATGCTGAAGCAAGCCCCAGAAAGGAAACAAATCTCATACTGCAATAAAATGTTTACAAATAATTTACAATGTTCTCCTGTATTTTGGTGCAATTATCGCTATATTATTCCGGATGGGCAAAAAAGCGTTAAGAAATTAATTATATTTAAGATTTTATCCATCTTACAGTCGTAATTCTGATGTTAAGCTTCTCCTGTTTCATTCCCTGGCTGTAGCGTGGTCATGGCATGCCAAATGGTGGCTTTCACAGGGTGTGGCTGAGACGCGTTGCCTCTACACTGTAGACGCGTTGCCATTACAGTGTAGACGCGTTGCCATTACAGTGTAGACGCGTTGCCATTACAGTGTAGACGCATTGCCATTACACTGTAAACGCATCGGGTGCAGAGTGCTGTGGAATGCTGAGAGAGGTAAGTCGCTATTTATCAGCCTTTTTCGTTTTATTCTTCTTCTTCCTGTTTCCGAATGAGAATAATTCGCGTAGACTTCCGAAGTCTTTCTTGAGAATGAAGCCTACACCCTGGGTGTTGAGTGAGTTGCGCGTGAAATAGCGGTCGTTGGTCTGATTGTAAACCCGCACGCTGAAATTGCCGTTGGACAGGATTTTGTAGCGCAAGTCAAAGTCTCCGATGAACGAGGTGGTGGCGTTGGCATTGTCTCGATAGCCGAATTGGCCGTTGAAGATGAGGCGGTTGTTGAACAGGTTGCCGCTGAGCAGTCCCTCATACTCCGCGTTGTTGAATCCTTCATCGCCTGTGGAGATATTGGCACCGAAATTCCAGTTGCTGTTTTTGTTGACGCTGCCTAACACATTGTTGATTTGTTGGGTGAGTGTACCGCTGAGGATACTTTGCATGGCGAGCGAAGTCTGATTGGTTCCTTGCGCTTCGGCGTTGTTGGTTCCGCGTGAATAGAAGCGTCCGACGGCAAGCAGATAAAGCACCTGTTGGTTCATCTCCTCTTCGCTGTTGATGATGCTGTAAATCATCTGCTTGGTATCTGCGCTCATGGTCGGGAAGTCGAGATCGAAGGTTACATGAGGCTCTTCCGGAGTTCCGGTGATGTTCATGATGCAGTTCACTCTCACGTTGTTTGCCGAGAATCCACGGCTCATCTGCAGGTCGGCGAGGCTCACTGAGGGGATCGTGTACTGGGCTCGCAATTTGAGCAGAGCGGCATAAGGGTCGCCGCCGAAGGTGATGGTGCCGCCCTGGGTGAAGTCGAACGCTTTCTTGATGACATTTTGGACGGTGAGGCGGTAGACGCCCCGCTCCACGGTGTAAGTGCCGAAGATGTCGACTCCACCCTTGTTGAAATAGGTAGCGCGCAGGGTTCCATTGCCATTGAGTGTGATATAGTCGCCTGAAGCCTTGTCGGTGATGATGCGTAGGGTGGCTCTTGGGTTAGCATTGATGAGGAAGTTCAGGTGAATGTCGGTGGGAATGTCGGGATCTTCGTCTGGCTTCTGCACGGCTGTGGTGTCCTGGTAGGGTGCCGTGGCATTGCGGTCATGCCAGTGGATGAAGTCCTGCGTGTCGGGAGCTGTGGTACTCGTAATGTCGTAGACCACTTCTGACCTTTTGTTAGGCGTGACATTGACATTGACCTCGAGTGTCCCTGGCCGGCTCTTTATGGTCACGTTGCCCGTACCGAAGACCTTGCCATAGAAGCTCCTGCCGTCAGAGCCATTGGTGTTGTAGGCGAGCAGGTTGGTGGCACGGGCGGAGATGTCGGCTGTCATGTGGGTGATATGCTGATGGTGGATGTCACCTGTCACGACTCCGGTGTGGCCGTATTCATCGCGGATGGTGTCACCGGGGAGCTGTATATCGTTTTCTATGAAATGCACTTTTCCTCCATTGACGTAGTATCGCACGCCTGTGGGCTTAATAGTCATTGCTCCGTCGGCGATGATGTCGCCGGTGAGATTAAGTTTTTTCAGGTCTCCCCATAGCCTGAGGTTGCCGTTTCCGCGGAGGTTTGTCTGGCTCAGGAAATTGGAGCAGAGTGTGTTGAGAAACTCGGCGCGCGAATTATTGAGCTGTATGCCGAGGTCAATGTAGTTGCGTTTGGTCGATACATAACCGCTGACGACGGTGCGGGCGGGAATGTCCCGTCCTGCTTCACGAAGGGTGTCGCGTGCCACTCCGTTGATGTTGATCCGTCCTTCGCTAAGTCTCCAGCCCACATTGGCGAAGAGTGTGCCGAGTCGTCCGTCGATCATGCGGAAGCCGTCAACACGTAAGGCACCGCCGACATCAGGGCTGGTAAAGAGCCTTCTTACACTTGCCGTGCCCGATGTCGCCCCACTGAAGTCGACAGAATGGAAGTTGATGAGATTCATCAGATAGCTCACGTTGACGTTTGTGAGCTTTGCGGTGAGCGAGTCGCGATCGCTGGCGGTGCCGGTTCCGGAGACGAGGATGCGCTGTGAGCCACTGCTGATGGCGAAGTCGTGTACTTCGAGGTGGCGCTTGCTATACAGGATGGTTGAGGGGTGTATCGTGAAGAGGGTGTCGCCTATATGAAATTGTGATTGGTCGAAGTTGAGCAGTGCGAGCGTCTTGCCCGCGAGATTCTTGCGAAAGGCAATGGAAGTACTCACAGTGCCCCGCAGTCGCTGACTCGCGGCGTGATTGTCGAGAGAAATGCTTGCCTTGATACGGTCGAAGCCTGCCTTGACGTTGAGTCCAATGTCGGTACCAAGGGTCTCGGAGTGCATGTTGGTGACGCCTCCGTCGAGGGTGAGTGTGCCATCCATGGTGCGCACTTTGGTCCGGATATTCTTCAGATGTCGGTTGCCCCACAGCAAGTTGGGCGCAGAGAGATCAGCGTCGAGCGAACTGCCGTTCCTGCCGAAAGTAGCGCGCACGGTGACGGTATCAAGGATATCGAGAGGCAGATCGAGGACGGGACGGGCCCATCGGCTGTCGGAAAGACTGGCGGCAAAGCTCACCTCACCCGCATGGATGGGGCGGTATTTGAAGGGTGCGAGATTGGTGATGCCCGGCAGCTTTTTCACAATTACATTCTCTATTGCCTGCGGAAGGGCGGCGTAGTCGAACCGCCCGTAGACTGCTGCCTCGCCGAAACTACTTTGAAGAAACAGATAGTGCCCGCGCGGTGAGTGCCCGGCATGAAGCTTCAGGGTATCAAGTGAATAAGTGTTGTCGCCTTGTCGCATTGAAAAGTTGCCGACACGAAGATAGCCGTCAGCCGTGTTGATGTCATGCCCTCGGAAATCGGCATCCACCGTTCCGCTATAAGTTGCGTTGGCCAACCGGCCCTCAAGCAGTCTTAGAGCGGAAGGGAGAAAATGGCTGACAGAGGCTTTTAGCTTGACGCCCTTCTCTTTCCCCACAAACTGTGCGCTGCCTTCTGCCGACAGACTGATATTGGGATCGTCGATGCTGACACGTCCGTTAGCCATGCCGTCGGCATAGGAACCATTGAGGTTGATGTTGCGGTAAGTATAGTGGTTGTAGTCGAATCGCCCAAGATTGCCTTGGGCCGTAAAGTGTTTTTGTTCAAGATTTCCGGTACCGTTGATATCGGCTGCAAGCATGCCGAAGTGGGGATTGTTCAGCACTCTCTCTAAGTTGAGGGCTTCTGTGATGAGGTGCCCGCCAAGGTCGTTGCCCGACTTCCATACATCAAGGTTGGCGTCGCCGGCCCCTGTGTGGAGCTTGCCTTTAGCTTTCAGGTTGTGGCCATGTCCTGTGGCTGATCCATGAAAGGCAATGTCGCCCAGTCGGATCACCACGTCGGGGACCTTTCCGGCAAAGTATTTCACTACGTTGGCGTTGGCATGAAACTGTCTTACTACAGCCCGCCAGGCCACAGGTTTGCCCAACGTGAGCCTGACAACAGCGGAGAGGCGCAGGTCGGAAGGACGGTTGAAATCGCGATAGCCCGTGAATCGGGGCATGGAGATGTCGAGATGGTTGACGAAGATGTGTTGATTCTTGCCATGAGCCGACAGTCTGATCAACAGGGGACGGTTGACAACGGCAAGTGAGGGAGCAAGAGCCCGAAAATCGTAAGGATTGACCTGCGACAAGGCTATAGTGGCATCAAAGGCGCGCAGGCTTTTGTCGAAGGAGGCTTTGATGTGGGGAATAAGAATCTCCGAATGGGGTAGCGAGAGCTGAAAATCGTCAAGGGCAAATGACGTCTTGCTCACAGCGGCCTTGAAAGAGAGCGAGCGAATGTCGATGCCTGATGCCTCATGGAGTGATAACCTCTTGAGAAGCAGGTGATAAGTGTTGCTGTTGACGATATCGAAAATAATATGTGAACTGACGTTAGACAGTTTCAGATGGTTGTTGTCGAAGGTTTTCAGGCGCGGTTTGTCCCAGCGGTTCCACGTTACCTGTCCGTGCCGGACGATGAGACTGTTGATAGCGAGGTTGAGCCTCGACTGATGCGTGGTGTCTTTGGACGCAAGCGAGTCGAGTACAAACTGGAAATTGGGTTTTGTCGACGCATCTTCCTGATAGAGGTTGAACTTGGGTGTGAAGATCTGTGCGGAAGTGATGGTGACCCTTCCCCGCATCAAGTCGGTGTAACTGAACTTGGCCGACAGCCTCGAAGCCCAAAGCATGTGCTTGCCTCTGTGGTCGAGCATGGCCACATCGTCGATGATGATACGGTTGAGAAAACCCACATCCACGCGACCCACCGACACGGGCGTACCGAGTTTCCTGGAGATGGCGGACGCCACAGCGGGGCCCAATGCCGATTGTACGACAGGGACATGCACCATGACTATGACGGCAAGATAGAGTCCTACCGTCAGCCAGACGAGGAGATTGATGATTCGCCTAACCTTCTTCAAGTATGTTTCAGAATATGATTACAAAGGAGACATTTCGCTTCCTCACTGCAAAATTAGGGAAAAAAACAGCCTCGGAAAAGAAAAAGGGCAACGATTTCTGTTATATGATACAAAAAATGATTAAATTTGCACGCAGTACACAATTCTTTTTTTTAATCTGTTCTATGGCAAATGTAATTAAGTTGCGTAAAGGCTTAGACATTAATCTGGCAGGGAAAGCCTTGAGAGAGAGGGTGGTGACGCCGCCATCATCTGTCTATGGGTTGTCCCCGTCATCCTTCCCAGGCATCACTCCGAAGTTGGCTGTGAAGGAAGGCGCCCACGTCCTCGCCGGTGAGCCTCTGTTTGTGAGTAAGCAATGTCCGGAGTTGGGCTTTGCTTCACCCGTGAGCGGCACCGTGAAGGCTGTGGTGAGAGGCGCGCGCCGCAAGGTGCTTATGGTCACTGTCGAGGCTGATACTACACAGCAGGTACGCGATTATGGTAAGGCCAATCCTGAGGATCTTGACGGCAACGCCGTGAAAGCAAAGTTATTGGAGGCCGGAATCTTCGGCTACATCAATCAGTTGCCATATGCTGTGGTGGCCAATCCACAGACACAACCTGACGGCATCTTTGTTTCAGCGTTGCGCGATATGCCGTTGTCGTGCGATTTTGAAGTAGAGCTTCAAGGCAACGAAGAGGCTTTCGCCACCGGCTTGATGGCCTTGGCACGTGTCGCTCCTGTGCATTTAGGCACCGGTGCGCAACAAACGGCGGCAGCGCTGACAAGTGTAGAGGGAGTGGATCTCAATGTGTTTGACGGTCCTTGTCCAGCAGGAAATGTTAGTGTGCAGATTAACCATGTCAGCCCGATGAGCAAGAATAAAACCGTGTGGACTGTTGACCCTTCTGCCGTGATCTTTATAGGTCGGCTCTTCCTTACGGGACATGTAGACCTGACGCGCACCATAGCCGTGGCAGGTAGCCGGGTGAAGGCTCCTTCCTATACTGACGTCAAGGTGGGCGCGCCTCTGAGAGACATTCTTTCAGGAAGGCTCAAAGAAGACGGCCATTTGCGTATCATCAACGGCAATCCGCTGACCGGTTCGCACGATAGTCTGGACGGATTCCTCGGCGCTCACACCTCTGAGGTGACGGTGATACCTGAGGGAGACGACGCCGATGAGACGCTGGGGTGGATTCTTCCGCGCACCAGACAGTTCTCTGTCAGCCATAGTTACTTCTCCTGGATATTTGGAAAGAAAAAGGTTTACGACCTTGACGCGCGCATTAAAGGCGGCGAGCGCCACATGATTATGAGCGGTGAGTACGACCGTGTGCTGCCCATGGACCTCTATGCGGAATATCTCATCAAGGCCATCATTGCCGGTGACATCGACAAGCAAGAGCAACTTGGCATCTATGAAGTGGCTCCGGAAGACTTTGCCCTTGCAGAGTTTGTGGACAGTTCAAAGCTCCCTTTGCAGAAAATAGTGCGTGAAGGCCTCGACATTCTAAGAAAAGAAAACGCTTAGCAGACTGAACGGATAGCATCAACATTCTTTCAACATTAAATAAAAATCCAATATTAATCAAATATTTGGAATGAACACAATCAAGAATTATTTCGATAAGATACGGCCTAAGTTTGAGGACGGCGGCAAGCTGCATGTTTTCAGGAGTGTGTTTGAAGGCTTTGAGTCGTTCCTTTTCGTGCCTAATACCACCTCGACGGTTGGTGTGTCCATCCACGATGCCATCGATTCGAAGCGCATTATGAGCTTTGTGGTTATTGCCCTGTTGCCTGCTTTGCTTTTCGGTATGTACAATGTGGGCTACCAGAACTATCTTGCGGCCGGCACATTGGCTACGGCATCGTTTTGGGAAATCTTTGGTTTTGGCTTCCTCGCCGTGTTGCCAAAAATCCTCGTGAGCTATATAGTAGGACTGGGCATTGAGTTTGCCTGGGCACAGTGGAAAGGCGAGGAGATCCAGGAAGGCTATCTCGTTTCGGGCATCATTATTCCGCTCATCATCCCTGTTACCACTCCGTTGTGGATCCTTGCACTGGCGTGTGCCTTTGCGGTTATCTTCTGCAAGGAGATATTTGGAGGCACGGGAATGAACATCTTCAATGTTGCTATTGGCGCGCGTATGTTCCTCTTCTTCTCTTATCCTACGAAGATGACGGGCGACGCTGTGTGGGTGGCCGACCACAGTATCTTTGGCTTAGGCAACACCCTTCCAGATTCTTTCACGATGGCTACTCCTCTTGCACACCTGGCGCAGGGAACACCCATTGATACCAACGTCTGCAATATGATCACGGGACTGATGCCTGGATCTATTGGTGAAACATCGGTTATCGCCATCGCTATTGGTGCCGTTATCCTGCTTTGGACTGGCATTGCCAGCTGGAAGGTTATGCTCAGCGTCTTTGTCGGCGGCTCTCTGATGGGTGCCATCTTTCATGCAACGGGCGCCACGCCTATTGATTGGTGGGAGCATCTCATCCTTGGCGGTTTTTGCTTCGGTGCTGTCTTCATGGCTACGGACCCTGTAACCTCAGCGCGCACGGAGACAGGCAAGTGGATCTACGGCTTCCTTGTGGGCGTCATGGCCATTACTGTTCGCGTAAAAAACCAGGGCTATCCCGAAGGCATGATGCTTGCCATCTTCTTCGGCAATATGATTGCCCCCCTCATCGACTATTGTGTCGTGGAGTGTAATATCTCCAGGCGGGCCAAACGCAGCAAGGTTTCTGAATAAAAGCATAAAGACATGAAAACGAACAGCAATTCATATACCATTATCTATTCGGCTGTCATCGTCGTGATTGTGGCTTTCCTTCTTGCCTTTGTCTATCAGGCATTGAAACCCATGCAAACGGCGAACGAGGCTCTCGCAAAGAAAAAACAGATTCTCTACAGCCTTAACATCCGCGGACTTGACGACAGAGCGGCGGAAGCTAAATATAATAATGTGGTGAAAGAAGAGAAGACAATTGATGGCAGTGAGATGTTCATCTGCAACGTCGACGGTAAAACAAAATACGTCTTCTCCATGACGGGTACAGGCCTGTGGGGTGGTATCAGCGGCTATGTGTCGGTCAACGACGACAAGTCTACTGTTTACGGCGCCTATTTTAACCATGAGAGTGAGACAGCAGGACTTGGCGCAGAGATCAAGGATAACCAGAAATGGCAGGAGAAATTCCAAGGCAAGAAGCTCTTCAACGGCAATGACCGCAACAGTATCGCGCTCTCTGTGCAGAAGAAAGTTACAGATCCTTCTACCCAAGTAGACGCTGTCACCGGCGCGACCTTGACCTCTAACGGTGTGGCCAACATGCTGCACAACGGGCTTGGAAAGTTTCTGAAGTTCCTTAACAGCAAGTAATTCTTTTTAGGCATAATAGGCATATTGGGCATAATAGACATGATAAGCGTATTAGGCTTGATATAAAAACAACAATTATGAGTTTATTTTCAAAACAAGATAAGGCAGCCTTTATTGAGCCATTGCACTTGAACAACCCTATCATGGTGCAGGTGCTGGGCATATGCAGCTCCCTTGCTGTAACATCACAGCTTAAGCCGGCCATCGTCATGGGGCTTGCAGTGACTGTCATTACAGCATTTTCTAATGTCATCATCTCGCTCATCCGCAAGACCATCCCCATGCGCATCCGCATCATCGTACAGCTTGTTGTGGTGGCGGCTCTGGTGACTGTTGTCAACCAGATTCTTGGGGCTTTTGCCTACGATGTAAGCGTTCAGCTGAGCGTGTATGTTGGACTGATCATCACCAACTGTATTCTCATGGGCCGTCTTGAGGCCTTTGCCATGATGAATAAGCCATGGCCTTCTTTCCTCGACGGCATCGGCAATGGCTTGGGCTATGCGGCCATTCTCATTATCGTAGGCGCTTTCCGTGAGTTCTTTGGCAGAGGATCACTCCTCGGCTACCAGCTCATCCCGCAGGGCGCTTATGCACACGGCTATATCAACAACGGCATGATGACGATGTCGTGCGCCGCTCTGATCATCATCGGCTGCATCATCTGGATCAACCGTGCATTCTTTGTTAAAGACGAAAAGAAGTAATAAGAAATGGAACACGCTATATCATTACTCTTCCGGTCGGTCTTTGTAGACAACATGATCTTTGCTTACTTCCTCGGTATGTGCTCATACCTGGCAGTGAGCAAAAACGTAAAGACCTCGCTTGGCCTGGGACTTGCCGTGACTTTCGTGCTTGTCATCACCGAGCCTATCAACTATCTTCTGCAGGTGTACGTATTGGGTCCCGACTGTCTTGTCAAAGGAGTTGACCTGAGTTACCTGAGCTTTATCCTCTTCATTGCGATTATCGCTGGCATCACGCAGCTCGTGGAGATGGCCGTTGAGAAGTTCTCGCCGTCGCTCTATGCGGCACTGGGCATTTTCCTACCCCTCATCGCGGTGAACTGTGCCATTATGGGAGCCTCGCTCTTTATGCAGCAGCGCATCAAACTGCCCATTGACAATGCACAGGCTATCACTAACTTCGGTGACAGCGTGGCCTACGCCCTCGGAAGCGGACTGGGTTGGACGCTGGCTATTGTCATGTTCGGAGCCATTCGTGAGAAAATGGCTTACTGTGACATTCCCAAGCCGCTGCAGGGCATGGGTATTGCCTTTATTACCGTCGGTCTCATGGCAATGGCTATGATGTGCTTCAGTGGACTGCAATTTTGACGCTTGCTGAGGGAAGACGGTTCGCTAATGAATACGAATGAAGAAAGAATAAAGATAACAGATTAAAGAGATTAATTAGAATATGGGACAATTTATCGGCGTAAGCATAGCGGTGTTTCTCATTACCATCCTTGTCTTGGTGGTGATGCTGCTTATCGCTAAGAAATATCTCAGTCCGAGCGGAAAGGTCTCCATTACCATTAATGGTGACAAGAAGATTGAGGTGGAACAAGGCGGTTCATTGCTTTCTACACTCAATGACAATGGTATTCACCTTTCTTCTGCATGCGGCGGAAAAGGCAGCTGCGGACAGTGTCGTCTGCAGGTGTTGGAAGGTGGTGGCGAGATCCTTGACACGGAGAAGGGGCACTTCTCGCGTAAGGAGATCAAGGACCATTGGCGACTCGGATGCCAAACCAAGGTGCATGGAGACCTGAGCGTAAAGGTATCCGACGCCATCCTCAATGTTAAAGAATGGGAGTGCACGGTCATTTCAAACAGTAATGTATCGAGCTTCATCAAGGAGTTCAAGGTAGCACTGCCGCCGGGTGAGCACATGGATTTCATCCCTGGCTCTTATGCGCAGATCGCTATTCCGGCTTACGATACCATTGACTATGACAAGGATTTCGATAAGTCGCTCATTGGTGACGAGTATATCGGCGCCTGGCAGAAGTTCAATATCTTCTCTTTGAAGGCTCACAACCCAGAACCCACTATCCGTGCTTATTCCATGGCCAACTATCCTGCAGAGGGCGATATCATCATGCTGACGGTGCGTATCGCCACCACACCGTTCAAGCCGCGGCCGCAGGTAGGCTTTCAGGACGTGCCTACGGGCGTTGGATCGAGCTATATCTTCTCGCTGAAGCCGGGTGACAAGGTCCGCATGAGCGGACCTTACGGCGATTTCCATCCAAGGTTTGACAGCAAGCGCGAGATGATTTGGATTGGCGGAGGCGCAGGTATGGCCCCGTTGCGCTCGCAGATCATGCATATGACCAAGACTTTGAATTGCCGTGATCGTGAGATGCATTTCTTCTATGGCGCCCGTTCTCTGTCCGAGGCCTTCTTCATGGAGGACTTCTGGGAGCTGGAAAAGGAATTTCCCAATTTCCATATGCACCTCTCTCTTGACCGTCCGGACCCAAAGGCTGATGCCGCTGGCGTGAAATACTATGCCGGATTCGCCGTCAACTGCGTGCGTGACACTTATCTCAAGGACCACGACGCACCCGAGGACTGCGAGTACTACCTCTGCGGGCCACCTATGCTCATCAAGACCGTCACCGATTATCTTGACAGTCTTGGCGTGGAGCCTGAGAGCATTATGTATGACAACTTCGGATAGGCTGACACAAACCGCCGTAGTCACGGGATGACCACGCCGTGGTCACAGGATGACCAAGCCGTGGTCATGTCATTATCACGACTTGGCAACATCGTGGAAATGCGTAGTTTGACATCTCCTGTAAGCCCATGCGGCGATAGTCCGTACCGATGTCGTTCAGTGCCTGCGCCCATTCCAGTGTGTCGCCCCTGCCGCAGTCCCTCACTGTGGGTGCGCAGGGCCTCCTCAAACTGGCTGTCGTTGCACAGGGTGTTGCCCCTGTTCGTGTAGTTAGGCAATGCTGTCGCTGGTGGTGTGCTGCTCACTGGCTGTTGACATTGGCAGGCTTCCTGCCGCAGGAAACAAGCAGGCAGGCTGTGAGGACTGCGCC
Source organism: Hallella multisaccharivorax DSM 17128 (assembly GCF_000218235.1). GTDB lineage: Bacteria > Bacteroidota > Bacteroidia > Bacteroidales > Bacteroidaceae > Prevotella > Prevotella multisaccharivorax. The sequence goes on from NZ_GL945017.1 coordinate 3,116,035, forward strand.
AAGAATCGCCGCGTGGTATTTCAAGAGATAAAGGTTAACCTAAAATTGGGCTATCATGAAAAAGTATATTCATTTGTGAAAGTTAGGTAATTTACAAATCAAATCTCCTTTATAGATTCTCGTAGAATTACTTTTGGAGACAGAAGAATTTGTGATTTTATAGGCTTGTTGTTTACGATACAATCTTTCATTATTTTAACGGCAGTTCTACCGATTTCGTATAGGGGTTGTGCAATTCTACTTATAGGAGGGTTTAAATAATCAAAGTATACGTGGTTGTCATACGTGATTAGTGAAAAATCATGTGGAATAGAAAGTCCCATTTCTCTAATTGCCTTAATACAACCAAGCAAAATAGTGCTGCTCATAGAAAATATGGCAGAAGGTCTTGGATTTAAGGTTTTACTCAGACGCGTCTGGAGATATCCATTTCTAACAGAGAATTCTCCTCCGCGAAGATATAAGGTACAGTCTTTTCCGAAGTCCCTAACTGCGGCTTTTGCTCCTCTCTCTCGTTCTTTGGTTGTAATAGAAGTTTGCGGACCTTCTATACAAAGTATATTTCTGTGATTTGCTTTAAGTAAATGCATCATTGCTATATACCCTCCCTCATAATTATTGCAAGCAATATAAGGAATTTTTGATTGTTTAAAATATCTATCAACAAGAATGAGAGGCATATGTTTCTGAAGCATCTCGATTTCTACTGGCCTCGAAGTAACAGGTACTATTATTAAGCCACTTAGATTCCGGCTTAGTACTTCTTTCATTATTCTTTGTTCCATTGATGGATTCTCTTGAGAATCGAAAGTCGTCACTGAGAGACCGTTTTCTTGAGCCTCTGATATAATTGCTTCAGCTAAATTGGCAAAAAAAGGGTTACTTATGAAAGGAACGACAAGCCCTATATTTATATCCACATTGTTGCGCAATTGTTGTGCATCATTGCGTGTATTTTTTACATCCTCATTGATTAATGCATAAGCCAAGTTGATAAGTTCTTGAGTTTCAAGGCTTATCCTGTATTCTTCAGCTTTTCCATTAAGGACTCTACTGATTGTAGTTTTAGAGAATCCTAACATTTTTGACATTTCAGAAAGCGATATTTTCGTCATAGAAGCAAGAAATTTTCTGCGAAATTAGAGAAAAAAAATTAGAAGTATAACTTTTCCCTTTCGTTTTTAAGTTACTGTTTGAACTAAAAACTAAATTTGCAGTTGAAAACCTAATAAAATTGACTATGGAAAAGCATAAACTGAAACATGGAAACTTAGTCGTAGTTGGAAGTACGAATATTGATATGGTCATATCTGCTTCTCGCTTCCCATTACCTGGCGAAACCATTATAGGTCATGACTTTATGTCAAACTTTGGTGGTAAAGGAGCTAATCAGGCCGTTGCGGCAGCAAGACTTGGTGCCAAGACTATTTTCATTGGAAAAGTCGGCGATGATGATTTCGGTAACTCTACACTTTCGCACTTAAAAGAAGAAGGTATAGATACTTCTTTCATCTATAGATCTACAAAAGCATCTTCTGGAGTAGCTCTAATCACTACAGTAGTTGGTGGAGAAAATACAATTATTGTCAATCCGGGGGCCAATTTTGAGCTATCTCCTACAGAAATAGAGCTGTCTCATAAAGCGTTTGAGGCAGCAGCCATTGTGCTCATGCAACTCGAGACTCCAATAGATACTATACTGACAGCATCTAAGATAGCCAAGGAATATGGTTGTTATGTAATTTTGAATCCTGCGCCTGCACCAACGAAGCCATTACCGACTGAATTATTGGAAAATGTAGATATGCTGATTCCTAATAAGACAGAGGCTTCCACGATATCAGGTGTAGACATCACCGATGATGTTACGACACGTCAGGCGATAGACAAGATCAAAGAATTGGGTATTAAGGATGTAGTTATAACGATAGGTTCGCACGGTGTCCTATCGTTGATAGATGGAGAATTGACCAATATTCCTGCATACAAGGTAAAAGCAGTAGATACTACTGCAGCAGGTGATACATTTTGCGGAGCCCTTTGCGCAGCACTATTATCCGGCAGCAAGATGCCACAAGCTTTAAGGTTTGCCAATCAGGCCTCCGCAGTTACAGTCACACGTCGTGGGGCTCAGGTCTCCATGCCGCATCTTGAAGATATCAAACTTGATATTTCGGCAAAGTAGAAAGTTTTACAATCTTAATAATCAAAGACTATGTTTATTGTATTGAGTTATTCATTGGCCATAGTGCTCTGTTTCATCACTATGTTATGCTGGGGTTCATGGGGGAACTCACAAAAGCTGGCGGCCAAATCATGGCGCTATGAGCTTTTCTACTGGGACTATGTAATAGGAATGGTACTATTTGCTATAATAATGGGGCTTACATTGGGTAGCATAGGTAGCGCTGGCCGTAGCTTCATTCCTGATTTGCAACAGTTGTCAACGGCATCGGTAATATCTATACTTATTGGAGGCGTGATTTTCAATGGCTCTAATATATTATTGTCTGCATCTACAAGTATTGCCGGTATGTCTGTAGCATTTCCTGTTGGTGTGGGACTTGCTTTAGTTCTTGGAGTATTTATAAATTATTTTGGATCACCTAAAGGAGATCCTTTCTTCCTATTCATAGGTGTTGCTTTTATAGTTGTAGCTTTGATTTTTAATGGGTTAGCTTCGGCTAAGAAGAATGGTGATTCCGCTATAGACAAGAGCAGAAGTCGTAAGGGCATATTACTTGCTATAGTCTCAGGCATTCTTATGTCCTTATTCTATAGGTTCGTGGCTGCAGCTATGGATTTGGATAATTTCGAGTATCCGGCATCTGGTAAAGCCACTCCTTATACAGCTTTCTTCATATTTTCAATAGGTGTACTTTTAAGTAACTTCATCTTTAATACCCTTCTAATGAAACATCCGATTGAAGGTGCTCCTGTCAGCTATAAAGAGTATTTTAAAGGGACCTCGGTAACGCATCTTGTTGGCATGCTGGGGGGAGTTATCTGGGGTATAGGAACTCTTTTTAACTACATTGCCGCAGGTAAGGCTGGTGCAGCGATCTCTTATGCACTTGGGCAAGGCGCACCTATGATTGCTGCATTATGGGGTGTTTTCGTGTGGAAAGAATTTAAGGGTACTAGCAAGACTGCACATTACTTGTTGACTATTATGTTTATACTGTTTATCATCGGCCTTGGACTAATAGTCTCGTCAGGTGGTAATTGAAAATAACATTACTAACAAACCTAAAGATACACTATGGAAAAGTCTTATTTCAATCACAAGCATCATCACTCTGTGTCGTTGATGGCCATGCTGATATTTTTAATCATGAGTATGACATCCGGGCATGTCATGGCACAGAATATCATTGGAAATGTCAATGATGAAAATGGTGACCCATTAATTGGTGTCACTGTCACCATAAAGGGAGGACCAGCAAATTATGGCACAGTCACAGATCTATCTGGTAGTTTCTCTATCAATGCATCAAAAGGGCAGACAATAGTCTTCAGCTATGTAGGCCATAAGACCAAGGAAGTCGCTGCTAGTGGGACCAAAATGCAAGTCACGATGGAGCCTGACAACGAGAATCTGGATGAGGTTGTTGTTATCGGTTATGGTACAGCTACAAAAAAGGGAATCACGGGATCAGTTGCCAGTATCAGTAAGTCGGATATGAATGTCGGAACGTTTACCAATGCTATGGGTCTGTTACAAGGTAAGGTCGCAGGACTATCAATCCTAAACCCGAATGGAGCTGACCCTGCTGCGAAATATGAGGTACTGTTGCGTGGAACGAATACGCTTTCCGCTGGGCAAGGGCCGTTAATTATAATAGATGGTGTCGTAGGTGCAGATATCAATAATATAAATTTCAATGATGTTGAGTCTGTAGATGTACTCAAGGACGGTAGTGCTGCTGCTATATATGGAACCAGGGGTACTAATGGCGTGATCATAATCACCACAAAAAGAGCTCGTGCTGGGAAAACAGAGGTTACTTATGATGGTCAACTGACAGTGTCTTCTGTTTCACACAGAGCCAAGCCACTCTCCACTTCAGGATTTAAGGAAGTAATAAACACATATAGACCTGAACTAAGCAGCTATATTCATGGTTCTTCTACGGATTGGTTTGATGAGATTACGCGCACGCCTTTTAGTCATAAGCATACTATTGGTATAAGTGGCGGTTCACAGACTTTTTCCCATCATACTTCGCTCAATTATGAACATAGTGATGGTTTACAGAAAAAGAATACTATGGAAAAGATGATGGCCAATACCAATATACGCCAGAATCTTTTTGATGGGTGGTTGGATATCGACTATAATTTATCTATAGTGCACCGAGGCTATACCCCGTCGCTTACATCTGCGTTTGAACAGGCTTTCATACATAATCCTACGGAACCTATCTATGATCCATCAAATACTGAAGCCGGTGGTTATAGTAGAACAGTAGCCATGGAATATTATAATCCAGTGGCAATGATAAATGAAAGGAATGCGAATGTCAAAGATGATAATTATGGCGGAAATGTCAGGCTTACGCTCAATATAAAGCCTGTACCTGGTTTGAAATGGGATAATTTTATCGCACTTAACAAGGTGTCCATGGAGAGCAGGATATATTTTAGCCACTATTATCCGTCTCTGATAGGCACTGATGGACAGGCTACTATAGAAGACTATCATTATACTGATAGGCAGTATGAATCAACGCTGAACTATATTCATGATTTTGGCAAGCATTCGCTTCAGGCTCTTTTAGGATATACGTATGAAAGATCATATAACACAACACATAGATCAGTGAACCAGGGCTTTGATTTCGATGATCTGGGAACTAATGGTATAGGCTCAGGTACAGCTTTGCAAGACGGTAAAGCGAGTCTCTATTCATATAAGGAGTCTAATAAGTATATAGGATTTTTTGGTCGGGTGATGTACAATTTCGATCAGAGGTATCTATTATCCTTAAGTCTGAGAAGGGATGGTTCCAGCCGTTTTGGTAATAACCAGAAATGGGGATGGTTCCCCGCCGTTAGTGCAGGTTGGAGAATTAGTAGAGAAGCCTTTATGAAGGACATCAAGTGGGTCGATGATTTAAAGCTTCGTATAGGATATGGTGTTACAGGTAATCAGGACTTTAATAATTACAAGTCATTACTGTTGATGGGAACAGCTGGTAAGTTCTACTATAATGGGCGGTGGACAAATACTTATCAGCCTATCAGTAACGCCAATCCAAATCTTCAGTGGGAAAAAAAGAAGGAATTTAATATAGGTATAGATTTATCTGTGCTTTCAGGACGGATTACGGCAACGATAGACTATTATCATCGCCGTACGACAAATCTGCTCTACAACTATACGGTTCCTACTCCTCCGTATGTCTATGACGAGCTTTTTACAAATGTGGGAGAGATTAGCAATAGTGGTATTGAACTCACACTGGGAGCAATCCCTGTGAAGTCAAAGGATTTCATGTGGGACACAACATTTACGTTATCACATAATAAGAATAAACTGAATAAGTTTACCAATGATGAATTTAAAAATGGCACCTACCGTGTAGGCTGGTCTCATGCAGCGGCAGCATACACACAGCGCCTGATAGAGGGGCAAAGTTTAGGAACTTTCTATGGTCCAAAATGGATAGGTACAAATGAGGATGGCAACGATGTGCTTGAAGGTCAAGGTGACGATGGAAGCGTGCCAGAAGATCAGTGGGTTAAGATAGGCAACGCCTATCCTGATGTTCAGATGGGATGGAGCAATACTCTTTCGTATAAAAAATGGGACCTAAGCTTTGCTCTCCGTGTCTCTATAGGTGGTGATGTACTGAACAGCTATGCATTGCAATATGAGAACTTAGGCTCTATAGGATTAAAGAATATTTCGGAGAAGTGGCTTGATCATACAAACTTCACCTCTACAAAGTATAAGTATTCATCCAAATATGTGGAGGATGCATCATACTTAAAGATGGATAATATATCTCTGGGCTATAATTTTATAATCAACCGTGACTTCATCAAGCGGATAAAATTATCCTTTACAGTCCAGAATGTGTTCTGTATCACGGGGTATTCCGGAGTTGATCCTGAGGTTGCTCTTAGTGGTCTTGAACCTGGCATAGAGGGGACTAGCTACTATCCTCGGACTACTGATTTTACATTTGGTGTTAATATTATTTTCTAAAATCTGTGTAATATGAGACGGCTTTATTTGTTTGTTACTGTAGCCTGCTTAGTTATCTGTGGCTGCACTAACTTAGATGAAAATATCTATTCTAATGTTGATATAGATCACTTCTTTAAAAACGAGAAGGAACTTATAGCCAATGCCGGCAGAGCATATACTAAGCTGCAAGGCTATAATACAGAGCAGAGCTTATGGACACTATTACTCCAGGCGTCAGACGAGTGTGCGGTGCCTGCTAGTGGAGGTGAATGGTACAGTAATGGCCGTTATGAGGAAGTTCAGACCAACAACATTCCTGCCACAAACAAACTTGTCAAGAATGGATGGAAATGGGTGTTCAATGGTATTGCTGCGTGCAATGAGATTATTTATGAGACAGAGCTCTCAAAAGTAGAATTCTCGGCGAAGGATAAGATCCTTTCAGAGATGCGTGTGCTGCGTTGTTTCTACTATTATGAGGCAATGGCAACATGGGGGAATGTGCCATTCACGGAGGACTATACAGAGACCGGATATCCACAGCAGAAATCACGCAAGGAGATCTATGACATAATAGAAAAGGAGATTAAAGATAACATAAGCAATCTTGACGCTGAACCGAGTACTGAGAATTATGGACGTGTAACACAGGCTTTCGCCTATACTTTACTGGCGAAGATGTATCTCAACTCTGAGGCCTGGTTTGGCAATGCCAGATGGGATGAAGCCGCTTATGCTTGTAAGCATATCATTGATTCAGGGAATTACAAGATAGAAGATGATTACGATGCGAACTTCAATATAATCAATGGGAATTCTAAGGAAAACATCTTCGCAATAGTTTATGACCGTACTTACACACAGGGCTATAGCAATGCCTTCTATCTCCATACGCTGACACTCGAGGCCGAGTCTGAGTCTACTTTCAATCTGCATGCAGGACCTTGGGCTGGTTTTGTATGCCAACCAGATTTCTTCCAGACATACGATTCAAAAGACAAGCGCCTTTCACAGTCCTGGCTTTATGGAGAGCAATATGATATAAATGGCAAGGATCTCGGCTTTGCTTATAATCCTGTATTTGATGAGAGTAGGTATTATAACAAAAATGGAGGTAGGGGACACTTCGATGGTGCAAGATGCCGCAAATGGGCTCCACAGACTGACGGCTCGATCACGAATTACGAGATAAGTCAGGATAATGACTTCGCCATTTTCCGTTATGCAGATGTAGTATTAATGTACGTTGAAGCACTTGTGCGTCAGGGCAAGGTGGAAGAGGCAGTATCCATGCCTGATTTCCAGAAAATTCGTAAACGTGCAGGCTTGGACCCCTATACTTCTTCCGAACTTACTCTTACGGAACTCTATAACGAGCGTGGTCGCGAATTGGCATGGGAGGGATGGTGTCATGAAGATATGATACGTTTCGGTACATATCTTAAGAAGTCATGGGCTCATCCAGATCAGACAGGACAGGATTTTAGGAATCTTATGCCCATACCAGCCGATGTCCTAAATGCTAATCCTAATCTCAAGCAAAACGAAGGGTACTAGAATTATGATAAGATTTATTGCATTTTTCTTGATGATATTTTGTCTTCAGTCAGTCTCTGCACAGAAAATCTCGAAGTCAGTACTTCACGATAAAATAGCAGGGGCATGGCTGGGGCAGATGGTAGGCAACATATATGGTCTGCCACATGAGAACAAGTATATCGATGAACCAGCGCCAGAATCACGATTCCCATTTGGCTATACAAAGAATTTAGCCAAGTTAGAGAAATATAATGGGGCATTCTCTGATGACGACACCGACATGGAGTACATCTATTTGCTTACGATGGAAAAATTCGGTATTGAACCTACTTATGCTCAAATGGAAGATATGTGGATGTACCATGTGCATGACCGTGTTTGGCTGGCAAATCGTGCTGCTGTAGGTCTAATGCATTACGGCTTTACACCGCCATACACAGGCAATAAGTTGTATAATCCACATTGGTATCAGATTGATCCTCAACTTATCAATGAGATCTGGGGGTATACAGCTCCAGGAATGGTAGACTATGCAGCGGGAAAAAGCAGATGGGCTGCACGTATAACAAGCGACTCCTGGGCTGTTAGTCCTACTGTACTCTATGGCGCAATGTTTGCAAAAGCTTTTTTTTGCAGCGATGTTAGAACGTTGATAATGGAAGGTCTTAAGGAACTCCCGAAAGACGATAGATTTACGCTTGGAGTCATGAAGGCCATCCGCTTGCACGACGGATATCCAAATGATTGGGTTAAAGTGCGCCAAATTATGGCAAAGGATTTCTATGTAGATGAGGATCCCATGACTAAGACTATTTGGAATGCGGATCTTAATGGTATCATGGGTGTATTAGCGATGCTATATGGCAACAATGATTTCCAGCGCACTCTAGATCTTGCATGTGCCTTAGGCTTCGACTGTGACAATCAGGCTGCAACCATATCAGGACTTATGGCTGTTATCCACGGTGCTAGTTGGCTTCCTAAAAATCTGACTATGCCATTGAAAGGATGGACTAAGCCGTTCAATGACAGATACATTAATATAACTCGTTATGATATGCCTGATGCTTCAATCGAAGATATGATAAATCGTACGTATGAGCTTGCACTTAAGGTTATAGTTAAGAATGGAGGAAAAATAAGAGGGGACTACGTCTATATCAATCCTAAAGCTAGATTCACTCCTCCAATGGAATTCTGTATAGGTCCCAGCCCTGTCCTTGAGGTGGGACAACAAAGCGATTATTCGTTTGCATGTGTGACCAATGAGATGTATGACTGGAGCCTTGTCGGTGGGAAACTCCCCAATGGACTTACATTCTCTAAAGGACGCCTACAGGGAACCCCTATGGAGACAGGCAGCTTTCCTGTAACTTTGATGATCAGCTCGAAAAATAGTTCTATAAAGCATGATTTCACAATTCTTGTTAAGCCAAGGAACTTTGCTTCGACAGCAGATACTATATATGCAAATATCAGACATCTTAACAAACAGGTCCTAGATTCATGCTGGATTACTTTTGGCAAGCCCATCTATGCTGATAATATCAATGTCATTAATGACGGGAAAATCAGAGGTGAAGGCTCTGTTTTCTATTCATTGGCTGAAAAGAGCAGACTTCCGAAAATAGATTATTTTGGTTATGGATGGAGAGAAAAGAATACAATCGGAATGTTGCAATTGAACATGGGGTGCCTGGAAGAATTCGGTGGTTGGTTCTCATCATTGAATATTCAGTATCTCGGCGATGACAATCATTGGCATGATGTGGGGAAGTTTACTTCTACACCGGCATTGCCAAAAAACGATATAGTATTCTTTCAGCCTCAGTTTGCACAATATGTATTCCAGTTCAGTCCTGTCAGCACTAAAGGTATACGAATTATCTTTGATGACAAAGTTCAGGACCATTGGAATAAATACACAAAGAATGTATCCTCTTTTATTTCAATAACAGAACTCGGAGTTTATGAATAGTTTTATTAAAAAATCATTTACAATACTAATGTTGGCTGTCACCTTCGCGATGGCGCCAACATTTGCAAAAGACCTGGCTGTCTCGAAGACTGAGCTGATGAACAAAATTAAAGGAGGCTGGGCTGGACAGACAATAGGTGTGGTTTTTGGCGCACCTTATGAATTCAAATTTACCGGTTCCTATGTACAGGATTATCAGCCCGTACCTTGGAGTCGTCATTACATTCTGTACTGGTGGAATAAGAAGCCTGGTCTTTTTGATGACATTTACAATGACTGTACGTTCGTGGAAACATTTAGTGAGCTTGGCATAGATTGTGACCAGAAAGAGTTAGCCGAAAGTTTTGCTTTTGCGGACTATCACCTTGCCCATGCCAACCAAATGGGAAGATACAATATACGCCATGGTATTATGCCACCTGCCTCTGGTAATTGGATAAACAACCCTCATGCAGATGACATTGATTTTCAGATTGAGTCAGACTTCATAGGCCTTATGACGCCGGCTATGCCGACGGAGGCATTGAAAGTGGCGGATAAGGTCGGACATATCATGAATAGCGGAGATGGTTTCTATGGAGGTGCATTCGTGTCGGCAATGTATAGTGCGGCTTTTTACCTTCATAGTCCAGAGAATATCATTAAAACTGCATTATCTGTCATCCCGAAGGAAAGCAAATTCTATCAATGTATAAATGATGTGATCGTATACCATGAGAAGCATCCTGACAACTGGAAAGAATGCTGGTTTATGCTACAAGACAAGTGGAACCATGATGTAGGATGTCCCAAGGGTGTTTTCCTGAGCTTCAACATTGATGCAAAATTCAATTCCGCATTAGTGGCCATGGCTATGCTTTATGGAAACGGTGACTATACTGAGACGTTGGATATTGCTGCGAGAGCAGGCCAAGATTCCGACTGTAATCCATCAACATGCGGTGGAATTTTAGGCGTAATGTATGGATATGATAAAATCCCGTCTTTCTGGCTAGATCCATTAAAGGAGATAGAGGATTCAACTTTTCAAGGTACGGATATGTCCTTGTCTAAGTCGTATCAAATGAGTTTCGATTTAGCAACAAAGTTTATTAAACTTATTGGCGGAAAGGTGAGTAAGACTTCAGTTGAGATTCCTATCAAGGATCCATCCGTCCTACCTTTGGAGCAGAACTTCACAGACACATATCCGCTCTTCAGGGGAAGAAAAGATTGCTTTGTAGATAAAGACTACAGCTTCGACTTTGATGGTAATGGCTTTGTAATATGGGGCAATCTATGCTGTTTACGCCATATCAATAAAGATTATATAGCAAGAGTATCTATGAGACACATCGGCTCGGAAGTATTCAGTATGGCAGAGCCTGATGATGATTATATTGCAAAGGTTGAAGTGTGGATTGATGGAAGATTAGACGTTGTTGCCGATATGCCAATGCGTGGCCAGAACCGTAGGTTGGAACCAGCATGGAAATATCAATTAGCTGAAGGCCATCACATTGTTGAGCTGCACTGGCTTAATCCACAGCCCGAATATACCATTCGTATAAACGACATTCAGTACTATTCGCAAAGTCCCCAGCACTCACGTTTTTATTCAAACTTAAAGTAAGCAGCCATGAAGAAATCTTTCGTGTTAACTATCATTCTCTTATTGACGAATTCTATTGTATCTCTAGCCCAGCTTCAGTATGGCAAGGATTATACACTTGATGAGAATATGCTTCTTGATAAGATAAAGGGAGGCTGGACTGGTCAGACCATAGGATGTACATATGGCGGACCAACTGAATTTAGATATAAGGGAGGAATTATACCTAACGAGGAACCGATACCATGGTATGATGAGTATTGTAAGGATATCTTCTTGGAAGATCCAGGCCTCTATGATGACGTATACATGGACCTAACAGCACTTCAAGTGATGCAGCGTGATGGGATATTAGCCCCAGCATCACATTATGCTCATGATTTTGCCAATGCAAAATATAAGCTATGGCATGCCAACCAAGCAATGCGCTATAATGTGCTTCACGGTGTAATGCCTCCTGAGTCTGGCAATTGGAAACATAATCCTCATGCTGATGACATAGACTTTCAAATAGAATCTGATTTCATTGGAATGATCTGTCCCGGGATGCCTAATACTGCGGCGGCCCTGGCGGATACAGTAGGTCATGTCATGAATTATGGTGACGGGTGGTATGGTGGTGTCTTTACTGCTGCAATGTACACTTTTGCTTTTGTTTCACAAGACATTCCAACCATAATCCACGAGGCTCTGCGCACAATCCCAACCAATACCGGATTTCATAATATTATAAGTTTTGTCCTTACATATTGGAGACAGCATCCTGAAGACTGGACTCTTTGCTGGCTTGAGGTACAGAAGCGCTTTGCCTTTGAGAAAGGATGCCCAGAGGGCGTATTCAATGGTTTCAATATTGATGCGAAAATGAATGCTGCATTTTGTGTTATCGGACTGTTGTATGGCGGAGGAGATTTTTTCAGGACTATGGATATCGCTACAAGATGCGGAAATGATTCTGACTGCAATCCGGCGACGGCTGCAGGTATTCTTGGAGTTATCTATGGATGGAAGAATATTCCTTATAAGTTTAGCCATGGTATAGATCTATGCGAGAACTATGATTTCCCTTATACCAACACCTCTCTTTCCAAAGTCTATGGAATAAATCTTGACTTGTTAGGGCAAGTCATAAAAAGCAATGGTGGAAAAGTTAAGGGCAGTAAATATATATTTAAGTTGCAAGAGCCAAAACAGGTGAAGTATGAACAATCATTTGAGGGATGCAAGCCGGTAGAAAAAATGGTGACTAAGTTTTGCATTGATCCTATACGCTCATTTGACTTTACGGGTACAGGGTGCGTACTAATGGGAAATGTCAGGGAAGCAGATAGTGGCGGAGATCCCAACTATGTAGCAAAACTTGTAGCGTACATTGATGGCGTAAAGACAGAGGATATCGATATGCCATTTGATTATATCACCAGAAAGTATGATATATTCTACAAATATGAAATACCTCGGGGAAAACACCAGCTTAAAATAGAGTGGCTTAACCCAGACCGGCATTTTGCTGTACAATGTGGCGGATTTGTCGTATATGATTCTGACAATATGCCAAGTAAATGAATCGAATACTAGGATACATTCTGATAGGATTAAATCTTACACTGTTGTTTACGTGCTCTGAAGGAATACACCAATCTTCAGAGCGCGTTGAAGACGGATCTACCTATGCCAGTCGCGTTAACATTGATCAGAAGATGTACAGCAATCTTCTCAAGATGGAGGTATCATATGATATCATACTTCCTGAGGACTATTCTGTTGATATCTCTAAGTCTTATGACATTGTTTATTTGTTGCATGGTTATAGTGATAACAAACGTGTGTGGAGAACTGATATCAACATTTTGACCATATATGATAATTTAGTGCACAAAGGAGTTATTTGCCCTATATGATCTTTGTTGTTCTACAGGACAGCGAAAACAGCTATTGGAGTAATCGCTATGATAGCTCTTACCTATATGAGGACATGATCATTTATGAGATGGTACCCTTGATAGATAAAATCTTGCATACGAAGAAATCGAGTGCTAACAGGGCCATCATCGGTTACAGTATGGGGGGGGGAGCTCTTTCTCTATCTATGCGCCACCCTGGCATCTTTGGTTCTGCAGCAGGTCTGAGTTCTTCAGTGAATATAGATTTCGAGTGTATGGAAATGAAACAGGATGCATTTAATATACAGTGGGGATGTCATTTCGGAGGAATCGGTTTGTCAGGGAAACAACGTCTTACCTCATACTACTATTGCTCTCAATGTCCTATCCACATATTTCAGATATTTTCAATAATTAACTATTTTATGATGTCTAGGATATTATTCTTATCGCTTATTCTTATCTGCCTTAACCTTCACTTGGGAGTCTGTAAGACGGCAGCATCTGATAACTTACCTATAGAATTGGAAAATCTTGTAGTGCACAGTAAAATATTAGGGCATGATGTGAGTTACTCTGTGATATTGCCGCCAGAATACTTTTCTTCTAATATTCACTATCCTGTTATTTATTTACTTCATGGCATCGGTGGAACTCATGCCTCTTGGATGGAGTATGGTAATGTAGCACGTGTTATGAATGAACTGATTATGAAAGGCGAAATATCACCAGCAATCATTGTAAGCCCTGATGGATATCAATCATACTATTGCAACTCGTATGATGGAAGTGTACGTTATGAGGATTTTTTTACATCTGAATTTATTGATACTATCAACGCCAGATATCGAGCTATTCGCGATCGTACACATTATTATATATGTGGGTTCTCGATGGGAGGATTCGGAGCCTTAACGCTGGCTTTGCGGCATTCAGATGTTTTTTCTGCATGTGCAGCCTTGTCTGCGTCGATTAAAATAGACAGAGAATATGCTACAGAGGGGCCTCAGAACGAATGGGATTATCAGTGGGGACGCATTTTTGGTGGTATAGGGGAATATGGAAGTGAACGTTTCACTAGTTACTATCGGAAATGCGATCCTGAAGATATTGTAAAATCAGAATCTAGGTGCGACTTGGAACGCACGAGGATAATGCTTACTATAGGTGATAGTGACAGACTAATTGATAGCAATATGGAGTTGAAAAGTGCATTTAATAAGAAAGGCATAGATGTAGCATGGCAAGTTTACAGCGGTGGACATGACTTCGATTGTTGGAATAAAGCTCTACCCAATGTCCTTTCTTTTTTCCTAGCTAACGGAAAAACAGATGGAATAAAATCAAATGATGTGTCGAAAGGATCAAGGGCATCTAAAACAAGCATTGATGGATGTACAGTATATAAGCCGGAAGAGAACACATTATCAAAGCGTGCATATCCAGTTGTCTATATTGTGGACAATAATGCCGGCGAGTATGCTGCGCAGATGGCAGAGGAGGCTAACAGGCTTGCTAAAACAATAGTATTCGATTCTATTGCTCACTCCTTCAGCTTTGCGATAAGACCTATGGTGATTTGTTCCATTCCAGATAAATATAATCTGAATAACATAATATCCGAGATTGAGAGAGACAGCGACTATATCAGGTGTGGAGATAAGTATAAAGCGATATTATATTCTTCGGATAAAAAGAAGAATTTACAAGATATTCTTATTTTTCTAGATAAGAAGATGCATAGGTGAAGAAATCTTGAATCAGTACTGTAATCGAGGACGACGAACTGAACATCTGAAATTCCGGCAAGGATACGTCATATGTTCTGCTGAAGAGACCTTCTATCCTCCAAAGAGACTGATCTTGACAGTAAGCAATCAGGAGAATGTCATCTGAACTGTGTCAAAGACTAAGACAATAAATTTGTCATCGCTCTGTTTATAGCGTATAAAGAATTAATACAATGACACAAGAAGAGTACTCAAAGATATTGGCTACCGCAAGAGAGCAATTCAAGGTTGGCAAGCCCCTGTTTGGCAAGGATGGAGCTTTCCATCAGGTATTGGAAGACTTCCTCAATGTAAAGAGTCAACCAGCAAGTGCAATATTAGGCATAATATTTGTAAAACTCCTGCTTTGGTGTTGAAAAGTTCAATTTTTCCCTTGGTCTTCTGTTGATTTTGGCCTGTATCATCTTAATTCTTTTGTCTGTGACGATACTTATATCCGTCCCTTTTGGAATATATTGTCTGATGAGCTTGTTGGTGTTCTCCACAGCCCCTTTCTGCCAAGAAGAGTATGCGTCCGTGAAATAGATATCCAGTCCCAACTTCCGTGCTATCCACTCATGTTCGGCAAACTCACTTCCGTTGTCCGTAGTGATGGTCTTGAGATGCTCTCCCTTGTATGGCATGAGCAGCCTCCATACGGTCTTTGCCAGCGGCATGGCCTTCTTGCCATGCTTGAGTTTCTCCATGATGAGGAAGTTCGTGCTGCGTTCTATCATCGTGAGGATGGCGTTGCCGTCCTTGTCGACAATCAGGTCCATCTCCCAGTCCCCGAACCTCCTGCCGTCTGCCTCCTTCGGACGTTCGTGTATGCTTACCCTGTTTCTGATACTCGGCGCCTTGGTTACATGCCTGTGAGAGGGACTGCGGTGATACTTCATCTTATGGCGGCAGTTGGCGGCAAGTGTCCCACCCGTATCGTTGCGGATCATCTTGTAAATGGTTTCGTGGGAGATCTTCACGCCCTCCTTGCCCAGGTAGCCGGATATCTGCTTGGGGGACCATTGCTCTCCGGTGATGAGCTCACGCACGCGCCAGAGAAGCAACCGGCTCACGGAACGATTGCCCGGAGAACGGTGCATGCGTTCTTGGGAAAGGGCATCGGCCTTGTCCCAGACATACTTGCCGTTCTTTGTCGCATTGCGTTTCAGCTCACGACTTACGGTTGATTCACTGACCCCTATCAGCCGGGCAATTGCTTTATTGGTCTGTTTCTTTTGTTTTCCCAGGTAGATTGCGTACCTTTGCTCACGGGTTAAGTGCTTGTACATAGGCAATACAAAAGTAATTAATCCTTGGGAGACAGCGGTCTCCCTTTTGTCTTTTTTGCATTGCCGGTTGTTTTTTATTCCTCCGTGTCGGATGTGGCCAACCTTGTCGCTTCGCGCCAAGAACGTCCGCATCCGACACGGAGGTCAACTCTTACAAACACCCATTAAGAAATTGCACTTCTATCTTGAATGTTTAGCTTCATTAGCGAGACGCGATTACTCTCCTTTGGCGTCTGTCAGGATTTTCAATAATGCCTTCGACCATCACCACCGAGTCTCGCCACTCCATACTGAAGGATTTAATGCCCGGCCTATATTTCGACAGTCTGAATCTTTCCCTGCTCAGTTTCTTTATATACAATACAAGACCTCCGTCTTCTGCAGAAAGCAGCTTAACTGTATCTTTTTTTCCGATTGACGAAGATGAATATATCACCGAATCTTAGTGACCGCTGGTTGACCACAATACCACTAAGAGTGTTCATCCCTTTTCTCATGTCTGTCGCGCCAGGACAAAGATAGTAGCGCATCGTGTCATTAAGGCAGAACATGATCAAGAACTTTATTGATGATACCCACAGCTATTTTGCATGAGTCTCCATTAAAGTGGAAGCTCACATTGTCGGGCAACATCATTGTTATGCCTTCAGAGTATGAGGTCCCCTGGGAAGAAGAAGTGGTAATGTTTGTCATCTTCTGAGTCTTCTCCTCCGTGTCCTTTACCTCTATCGGTATCATTCTTTTCTCCGGCGGGACTGGATCACTCACCGTTGATCTGTCAGTCAGGCCAAACTGACTGCGCCAATGATAATAACTGGTCTTACTGAATCCTTCCTGAGCATAGAAGTCTTTTACCGTCAAATCACTTAGTTGCTGACAGCGATGAATTTCCAGAAAAGTGGATTTCGACATCCTGTAATACTTGTCCATACTATCTATGATTTAGAATTATGGTTGCAAAGATATTGCAGGCTTGTCAGATCACAAGTGTAGACTTCCTCGGGTGCTTATCATGTTTCTGTATGTCAGACCCAGTGTTTGCTTCCGGCTTCTTTCAGATTCCATGTCGCCACGGACACCCTTGCCTTTGTCTATAACCTTCTCACTATAAGGGTAGCTTGGAACTTATAACCGTTAGAATATACCCATGCTGGGTGAACACGATAAGAAGCCCTTCCTCCAATTATGTAGAAGAAGGGCTTCTTTGGTAAGTTTGTATTCAAATACTATTCTACCTCAAAGTAGAATAGAAATGATCAATTAATTATTCTCTGGACGCAGTTTGCGAACTGTTTCGCCGGCACGCCACATTTCCATGTCATGCATTTCTTTCAGCTCGGCATTCAGTTTCTCACGATAATCAGGCTGTGAGTTCTTGTCGATAGATATCTGAGCCTCGTTGCCGCTTTCCACTGATGCGTAAAGCCATTCCATGACGGGTAGACAAGCTGCCTTGAATCGTGGGCGCCAGTCGAGAGCGCCACGCTGAGCCGTAGTGGAGCAGTTGGCATACATCCAGTCCATACCCTTATCGCCGAACAAGGGAGCAAGGCTCTGTGTGAGCTCTTCAACAGTTTCATTGAATGCCTCTGAAGGTGAATGTCCATGTTCACGAAGCACATCATATTGAGCTTCAAACAAGCCCTCAATGGCACCCATCAGCGAGCCGCGCTCACCTGTGAGATCGGACGTAGCCTCTTTGTTGAATGTTGTCTCAAACAGGTAACCTGAGCCAATGCCGACTCCCATAGCCAGTGTTTTTTCCTTGGCTGTGCCTGTAGCATCTTGGTACACTGCATAGCTGGAGTTGATGCCACGACCCTCCAGGAACAGCGTGCGCAGAGACGTGCCTGAGCCCTTAGGTGCTACCATGATCACATCGATGTCCTTGGGAGGAACAACACCGGTACGGTCATTCCAGTTGATGGCAAAACCGTGGCTGTAATAGAGAGCTTTACCCTTGGTAAGGAAAGGCTTGATCTTTGGCCACTGTGCGATCTGGCCGGCATCAGAAAGCAACATGGCAATGATGGAGCCTTTCTCTGCAGCCTCTTCGATGGAGAACAGTGTCTTGCCAGGAACCCAGCCATCAGCTACGGCTTTGTCGTAGCTACGGCCTTTGCGCTGACCAACAATGACATTGAATCCGTTATCGCGAAGATTGCCAGCCTGGCCCGGCCCCTGAATACCATAGCCAATGACTGCAATCGTTTCCTTTTTCAATACCTCACGAGCTTTCTCTAATGTGAACTCCTCTCTTGTGACGATGTTCTCTTCTACGCCACCAAAATTCATTTTCGGCATAACAAAAATACTTTTAATATAACGTGTTAACTCTATTCCTTATTATTGTTGTTGTATTATTCTTAACGGGTGCAAAGGTAATAGTTTTGTATTTAACAAGCAAATTTTTCTTTCAATCTTTTACAAATTTAACCTTACACCTTACAATCTCTATCTCTTTATCTTCTTCTCGAACTATTCTTACAACAAATTCGTCGGCTTCCACTTCTTTCTTAAAAAGTAATAATTGGTCACCCGCATGAGCCTCAGCGATATATGCGATGTCAATCCTTCTTAATTGATGGGTTCTATAATAAACGAGGCTGAATAGGTCGAGTATGTGGTCTATATATCTCACAGAATTGACGTGACCGTTAATATCTACATCATTATAATGGGTGTCGACCTTTCTGGCGAATGGCATGTCATGGCCTATTACCACTCTTGATGGTGCGACAATGGGGCAAGACTCCTCACTCTCAATGTAGTTGAGGATTATTCCGTTTTTTATGGAGAGGATATCGGTTGGCTGCCGTGTATTGGTGTCGATCATTGCCCAGATGCTCTTTCCGTAGGCATAGGCCTTTTGACCATCAGGGCTGGTAACGGTAAAGTTTCGGCTTGTGAAAAACTTTTTGGCGGCTTCCACCCATGTCTTCACGGCTACCTTATCGTATGCAAAGGGCATTTCAAGAATTTCGATGGCAAAGCGTGAAAGTACCCACGTTTTGTGACTGACGTTCAGCTCTGCCACTCCATACCCCCGCTCGGTGCTATGATAGTCAGCGGCATTGAGCATCCCATTACCAAGATGACCGGGGAAGAGTCGATTAGTAAAATCGCAGTGGAACGGCTCTATCTGAAAATCGTAGCGACCGACTCTTGGCAATTGGCTATTCTCCATGCTCCTCAAGATATTTGTTAATGGGCTCCTCCAAGCTTCTTGTAACGGCAATACGTCCCGAACGGGTATATTGCAATAGACAATTATAGCTATTGAGCTTTGAGTAGAGGTCGGCGATATCATCTGTTAATCCCGCAAGCAGTACGGTTGCATAGGTAGGATTAACCTCCATCATGCGGGCATTATGTCTTCGAATGGTGCGGGAGACCTCGGGATTGTCGAGAAGCACAGGTGTTGAAATTTTATAGAGTGCCACTTCGTGGATGAAGATCTCATCATCGGTATAGAAATCCGCTTTGATGACATTGATTTTCTTTTCTATTTGTTTTTTGATCTTCAGAATCTGGTCGGGGTCACTCCAGCATGTAATCGTATACTTATGTATGCCTTCAATACTGGACGCCGACACGTTTAAGCTTTCTATATTCACTTGGCGGCGAGTGAAAACACTGGTGATCTCGTTCAAGATACCTGCAACGTTTTCACTGTAAACCAATAATGTATAAAAGTTGTTTTCCATTGATTATTGCAATTTAACCACTCAACCTTAAATGTCGAGATGCAACTGCATCTCATCTACTGAACTACCTGGAGTCACCATTGGTGTGACATTTTCCTCTTCCTTTACGGCACATTCAAGAATGAATGGCCCCTCTGTTGTGACCATCCTTTCTACTTTCTCCTTTAGATCCTCACGATTGACGATTACATCGTAATTGATACCGTAGCCTTCCGCTATTTTTTCATAGAGGGGGTTGAGCATATAAGTGAATGAGCGCCGGTGATTATACATCAGATCCTGCCATTGACGCACATTCCCCAAGTAATGGTTATTCAAAAGAATAATTTTTACGGGTGCTTGTTGCTCCATAATGGTGCCTAATTCCTCAATGCACATTTGGAAACTTCCATCTCCTGTGAAAAGTACGACAGTTCGATCTGGCGCACCGAATGTAGCGCCAATAGCAGCCGGCAGACCAAAGCCCATTGTGCCAAAGCCACCACTACTGACGACGCTGTGCTCTTTCTTAAACTTGAAATAACGGCAAGAGAACATCTGATGAAGTCCGACATCATTGCACATCACGGCTTCTCCATGGGTTGCCTCGGCTACGGCATTGATGACCTCACCCATGAGCAGGGGACCTTCCTTCGGGCGGACTGAGGGATCAATGACTTCACGCTTTTCTTCCTCGTAGAGAGGCTTAAAGGAGTCTATCCATCTCTTATGGTCGTTTGGTCGAAGTAAAGCTGTAATTTTGCTCAGACTATCTTTACAGTCACCAATTACGGCGACATCCGTTTTTACATTCTTGTCAATCTCCGCGGGGTCAATGTCGAGATGAATGATTTTAGCCTGTTTGGCATACTTGTCGAGACGGCCTGTGACGCGGTCAGAAAAGCGCATGCCGATGGCAATAAGTACATCACATTCCTGTTGTTTAATATTAGGAGCATAATTGCCGTGCATACCAAGCATACCCATATTGAGTGGGTGATCAGAAGGCAGTGCGGAAAGTCCCAACAGCGTGCGGGCGGCAGGGATGTCTGCTTTTTCCAAAAAGGTCAAGAGCTCTTCCTGAGCTTTGCCAATCTCCACGCCATGTCCCACTAACGCAAAGGGCTTCTTAGAATGATTGATAAGCTCTGCTGCAACCTTCACAGCATCATCATTGACTTTTGGATAAGGGTTGTAAGATCGGACCGCATCGGCTTTCCCAGGCATCCATCTTGCTTTACCCACTTGTGCATTACGTGGAAAATCAAGTACTACAGGCCCCGGCCTACCGCTTTTTGCAATATAAAATGCTCTGTTGACAGCCCATGCCACATCCTCAGGACGCCGAATTTGATAACTCCATTTCGTGATAGGTTGCGCCATATCCACAAGGTCAACCTCTTGAAAAGCATCTGTACCAAGAGCCTTCACTCCGACTTGTCCTGCAATGACAACGATAGGTATCGAATCCATCATGGCATCGGCAACTCCTGTCAATGTGTTCGTTGCTCCAGGACCAGAGGTTACGATAGCCACACCAACTTCACCGCTCACGCGTGCATAGCCTTCAGCGGCATGCGCGGCTCCTTGCTCGTGTCTTACCAGCACGTGTGTAAACCATGGGTCTTTCTTGTGGGTATAGGTATAAAGTGCATCATAAACTGGCATAATAGCACCTCCTGGATACCCAAAGACAGTTTTCACGTTTTCTTGGTAGAGGGCGCGCATTAGGATCTCTGCTCCGCTGACCTCTTCTCCGATTTTGACGCCTGCCCATGGTGCTAAGGGTTCATTCGTATTTCTTTTCTGCATGGTTTTCTTTTCTTCAGTCTATTAATCTTACGCCACCTTTATCAGCAGAACTGACACTTTGTGCATAGGCGCGCAAAGCCTTGCTAACAACTCTATTACGCTTCAGCGGTTGCTGAGGTCGCGCAGCAAGTTCTTCTTCCGACAGTTTCACATTGATGGAGCGGCTGGGTATATCAATCACAATGATATCGCCATCTTTGATCTTACCGATATTTCCACCTGCTGCAGCTTCTGGTGAGATATGTCCAATGCTCAGTCCACTTGTACCGCCTGAGAAACGCCCATCGGTGATCAGTGCACACTCCTTACCAAGGTGACGGCTTTTTATATAAGAGGTAGGGTAGAGCATCTCCTGCATTCCAGGACCGCCTTTAGGACCTTCATGTGTAATGACAACGCAGTCACCACTGTTTACTTTTCCTCCGAGAATACCGTCACACGCGTCTTCCTGGGAGTCGAACACAACAGCCGGTCCTTCGAAATGCCAAAGCTCGGATGCAACTCCGGCCGTCTTGACAACACATCCATTATGAGCAATGTTTCCAAACAGCACAGCCAGTCCTCCATCCTTGGTGTATGCATGTTCAAGGTCGCGAATACAACCGCTCTTCCGATCGGTGTCAAGACTTTCCCATTGTTCATTTTGAGACCCCATCTCTGTTGAAAAGCGACGGCCTGGAGCACTGTGGTAAATGCGGGATGCCTCGGGGTCGATGGACTTCCCCGTGATGTCGAATTGTCGCATCTCTTCTTCCAGAGTAGTGCCATCCACTCTCTTCACCGATCCATCTATGAGTCCACCCTTATTGAGCTCATTCAAGATGCCAAGGATACCACCTGCGCGATTGCATTCCTGGACACTGTATTTCTGAGTGTTAGGAGCCAACTTACAAATGCAAGGCACCTTACGGCTCAAAGTATCAATATCACTCATTTTGAAATCGACGCCGCCTTCCTGAGCGACAGCAATTAAGTGGAGGACTGTATTGGTACTACCACCCATAGCAATATCGAGGGTCATTGCATTGAGGAAAGCTTCACGGGTTGCAATGTTGCGTGGCAATACGCTTTCGTCACCATCTTTGTAATAGGCAAAAGCGTTTTTCACAATCTGTCTTGCAGCATCTTTGAATAGCTGGATCCGGTTCTTGTGTGTTGCCAGAATGGTGCCATTCCCCGGGAGAGCGAGGCCTATGGCCTCTGTAAGCGAATTCATGGAGTTTGCTGTGAACATCCCTGAACAGCAGCCACAGCCAGGACAAGCGGTTTGTTCAATTCGTTCCAAGTCGTCATCGCTGACAGTCTTATCGGCTCCGGCTATCATTGCTGTGATAAGGTCTGCGTTTTCTCCTTTCCATCGACCGGCTTCCATAGGACCTCCAGAGCAGAAAATGGTTGGAATATTCAGGCGCATGCTTGCCATAAGCATACCAGGTGTAACCTTGTCGCAATTGGAGATGCAAATCATGGCATCTGCCTTATGCGCATTTACCATATATTCAACCGAGTCGGCAATGATGTCGCGGGAGGGTAATGAATAGAGCATTCCGTCATGCCCCATTGCAATGCCGTCGTCAACCGCTATCGTATTGAATTCTGCTGCATAGCATCCCATTGACTCGATTTCCTTTTTCACGATTTGCCCTATTCCGTGCAAATGAGTGTGGCCCGGAACAAATTGAGTGAAACTGTTAACAATTGCTATAATAGGCTTTCCGAACTGTTCATGCTTCATACCGGCAGCGACCCAAAGGGCTCGAGCCCCCGCCATCCGGCGTCCTTCCGTGCATATGGCACTTCTCAATTGGTGCTTCATGATTGATGTGTATGTTATAATTTTAAATGCAAAGATACATACTTTTATTCAGTTTGCAAGTAATTAATGGAATATATTTTGAAATTATTGTTGTCCGCTAAATTAGAATTGATGAATTCGAAAGAAAAAAATCCCGCCAGTCTATAACAGACTAACGGGATATTAAGTATATCTTTCTTTATGGGTTGATTACCTGTAGAACTCGTGTTTTGCCGCAGCGAGTGTATTTTTCATCAGTGAACAAATGGTCATGGGTCCAACACCACCAGGTACTGGCGTAATAAATGAGCATTTTGGCGCAACTTCATCAAACTTCACATCTCCATTGAGTCTCCACCCGCGCTGACGTGTCGCGTCTGTTACTCGTGTTGTTCCCACGTCGATGATGGCAGCTCCATCTTTCACCATGTCGGCAGTCACAAAATCTGGTTGTCCGATGGCTGCAATAATGATATCAGCTTCGCGACATTCTTGCTTTAAGGTCTTGGAATGAGAATGGCAAATGGTAACAGTAGCGTCTCCGTATTGTTTTTGCATCATGAGCTGTGCCATAGGTTTGCCCACAATATTGCTTCTCCCCAGAATAACGCATTTTTTGCCGGAGGTCTCAATCTGGTAATGCTGAAGAAGTGTGAGGATTCCTAATGGCGTAGCAGAGATAAAGCAGGGCAGTCCGATGGCCATTCGTCCAACATTGATAGGATGAAAACCATCAACGTCTTTTTTATAGTCAATAGCCATGATGATTTTCTGCTCGTCTATATGTTTAGGAAGGGGAAGCTGAACGATAAAGCCATCAATGTTGTGGTCTTTATTAAGTCGGCCCACGCAGCTGAGAAGCTCGTTTTCGCTGACGTTGTCCTCATACCGAATAAGTGTTGACAGAAATTCACATTGTTCGCAAGCGATGACTTTATTTTTTACATAAGTCTCGGATCCACCGTCATGTCCGACAAGCACTGCTGCAAGGTGGGGCCGTTTTCTACCGGCATCGATCATCTCTTTCACCTCTTGGGCTATCTGCTGCTTGATTGCAGTTGCAGTTGCCTTTCCGTTTATCAGTTGATAGCTCATACTACATTCTAACTACTATCGTCATTTATGCCCTCTACTTCAACGTTGGCATATTATGCATCATCTGTCTCATACCGCTGCCAGTTACCATCTTCATCATCTTACGTGTTTGGTCGAACTGCTTGATAAGTCTGTTAACCTCTTGAATAGTTGTACCCGATCCTTTGGCAATACGCAATTTACGGCTTTGATTGAGAATTTCAGGATTGGTACGCTCTTGAGGCGTCATGGAGCGGATAATAGCCTCAATGCCATTAAAAGCATTATTGTCAATGTCCACATTCTTAATAGCTTTGCCTACTCCGGGAATCATCGAAGCGAGATCTTTGATGTTGCCCATTTTTTTGATTTGCTCAATCTGTTTGAGAAAGTCGTTAAAGTCGAATTTATTTTTTTGTATTTTCTTCTGTAATCGTTTGGCCTCCTCTTCATCAAACTGCTCTTGTGCACGCTCCACGAGAGAAACTACGTCACCCATACCAAGAATACGGTCGGCCATACGATCGGGATGGAAAACATCAATGGCTTCCATCTTTTCTCCAGTTCCGATGAACTTGATGGGCTTGGTAACCACGGTACGGATGGAAAGTGCCGCGCCGCCTCTGGTGTCGCCATCGAGTTTGGTGAGCACTACACCGTCGAAATCGAGGCGGTCATTGAACTCTTTGGCAGTATTAACGGCATCTTGACCAGTCATGGAATCGACCACAAAGAGCGTCTCATCGGGATGAATATGATTCTTAAGTGAAGAGATCTCGTTCATCATCTGCTCATCAACAGCCAATCGGCCGGCGGTATCGATGATGACTACATCATGCCCTTTCATCTTGGCTTCCTGAAGAGCATGATCTGCAATCTCATTGACATTCTTATTATCGGGTTCACTATATACAGAGACACTAACACCCTCGCCTACAACTTTCAACTGGTCAATAGCAGCTGGACGGTAGATGTCACAAGCAACGAGCAATGGATTTTTGTGCTGCTTGTTTTTAAGCAAGTTAGCGAGCTTACCGCTAAAGGTAGTTTTACCCGATCCCTGCAGACCCGACATTAATATGACAGACGGTCTGCTATTCAGATGGAGCTCAGCAGCCTCACCTCCCATTAATCTCGCCAGTTCATCGTGAACTATCTTCACCATGAGTTGGCCTGGTTTGATGGCAGTAAGCACATTCATTCCCAAGGCTTTTTCCTTTACAGTATCCGTGAAATCCTTTGCCACCTTATAGTTGACATCGGCATCCAGAAGTGCGCGGCGTACATCTTTTAGGGTCGCCGCAACATTGAGTTCTGTTATCTTTCCTTCACCTTTAAGTATCTTAAAAGAACGTTCAAGGCGGTCTGTTAAATTCTCAAACATTTTCTCTTATAACTAATTTTCTGCAAAGGTAACCAATAATTTGCGAAAGGGGAAATAAAAATGAATTTTATGATTAACCTTGTTCTGCTAAGTGCTTCCTGATTTTTGTCAGGTATGCTTCCATGGCAACCGAGTCCTTATTGTCGATAATTTGAAGGAGTTCTTTCAACTCAGTCCGGATTTGTGCGACTTGATCATGCGTATAAGGATTGAAAAGAATCTCCTGTAGTAGATAATTGTCTTCAGACAATACTCCGCGGGCAATATTCATATGACGTTTGAAGGTAGTGCCCGGCGCATCCTGGTGTTTCATGACGGCGGCAAAGACGAATGTGGAGACGAAAGGGATACTCAACGAGTATGCCACAGTACGGTCATGCTCTTCAAAAGTATATTCATAGATGTGGAGCCCCAGACGCTGATAGAGATCCTTAAAGAAAATGCGCCCCATATAGTCTCCTTCACTGATAATGATAGCGTTCTCTTCTGAAAGTTGGTTAAGATTGGCAAAAGTAGGGCCGAACATAGGGTGTGTTGACACATAGGGGTGTCCACTCTTTTCATAGTAGTCTTTTAAGTCTGTCTTAACCGATGCAATGTCTGAGATGATGCAATCTTTGGGCAGATAAGGCATAATTTCGTCGAAAGCCGGTTTTGTGAACTTTACCGTGACGGCATTGATAACGAGTTCGGGAGCGAAAGCCTTTACTTCATCCATCGAAGTGAAGCGCTGACAGTTATAGGTGAAGCGCATTCGTTTGGGGTCACGCTCCACTACTGCTACTTCGTGATCAAAACTTAACAGGTCTATAAAGAAGGAGCCCATTTTTCCGGCTCCCATAATCAGGATTCTCATATTGTTAAGTTTACTTGATCATTTTATTCATTGACGATTTGTAATTGTTGTCGAACACTCTCTTCATGAATCAGTTCAAACATATGGGCTGCGAATTCAGGAGCCATACCGCAGAGAGATGCTTGCGCGCCACGTTTCTCAAGAATCTCTCCATAACGATTTGCCTGAAGTACTGTCATGTTATGCTCTTTCTTGAATGTGCCAATCTCGCGGCATACGCGGAAACGCTTCGCAAGGAGGTCCATGAGTTGATTATCAATCTCATCGATTTGAGAGCGTAACTGCCTAATTCCTTCTGTAGTGGTATGCTCACTTCTAACCACCAGCAGGCTTAGAATGTAATCCAGAATATCAGGTGTCACTTGTTGTTTGGCATCACTCCATGCACTGTCAGGGTCGCAGTGGCTTTCAACAATAAGTCCGTCGAACCCCAAATCCATTGCCTGTTGACAAAGAGGGGCGATGAGGTCTCGCCTGCCGCCGATATGGCTTGGATCACAAAGAATGGGAAGGTTAGGAACACGGCGATGCAACTCTATGGGTATCTGCCACATGGGGAGGTTACGGTAAATCTTTTTGTCGTAGCTTGAGAACCCACGGTGAATGGCACCAAGTCTTTTTATACCGGCTTGATTAATTCTCTGCATGGCGCCGATCCAAAGTTCAAGGTCGGGATTGACGGGATTTTTCACGAGCACAGGGCCTTCGAAGCCTTTGAGGCTGTCTGCAAGTTCTTGTATTGCAAAAGGATTGGCGGTGGTGCGTGCTCCCACCCATAAGATATCTACGCCGTACTTGCAAGCAAGCTTTACATGTTCGGGTGTTGCTACTTCTGTGGCAATGAGCATTCCTGTCTCCTTCTTTACTTCCTGAAGCCAGGGGAGAGCTTTCTCGCCGTTTCCTTCGAAGCCTCCTGGTTTCGTGCGTGGCTTCCATACTCCAGCTCGAAACATATGGCATCCTTTTGTAGCAAGGTTCCGGGCGGTAGTCATAACTTGCTCTTCTGTCTCGGCTGAGCAAGGACCTGCTATGATTAAAGGGCGGTCACCGCCATTGTCTGACGGCAAGTTAAGGGATTCAAGTTCCAATTCCATAATAAAATATAATTAATCATTAAGTGTTTTTTATATATTACTTGTTATAGTTTACTTTTGTTATTCTCTCAAGCGCTTCTCTCATCTTCTCATCTTTTGTGCAGAGGCTGATACGAATATAACGCTTCCCGTTGTTCCCAAATATGAATCCTGGTGTGATGAATACGCGAGCTTCGTGGAGGACAGCTTCCGTTAGATCTTCTACATTGGCGTATTTCTCAGGAATCTTTCCCCAAAGGAACATACCTACTTGTGAGGGATCAAATGTACATCCAAGCACTCTCATTATCTCCTCGGCAATCAGACGGCGCCGACGATAGTTTTCAATATTGTTTTCCCGATGCCATTCAGGAGTATTGGTGTTATAAGCTTCAGCGGCTGCAAGCTGTATGCCCCTGAAGGAGCCGTTTTCAATGTTACTTTGTATTTTGAACATCCAGGAGATGTGTTCTTTGTTTCCTATCATCATTGCCACGCGCCATCCAGGCATATTATGGCTTTTTGACATGGAGTTGAGCTCAATACAGTAGTCCTTAGCATCAGGAATCTGCATAATGCTCAGTGGATGTTCGTTTAGAATGAGAGAGTAAGGGTTATCATTGACGACAAGGATATCGTGTTTCTTGGCAAAAACCACGAGCTTCTCCAATGTTTCTATGCGGGTGTCTCCTCCTGTCGGCATGTTGGGATAATTGGTCCACATTACTTTCACGCCTTTAAGATCCATACGTTCCAATTGTTCAAAATCGGGTTGCCATCCATTGTCCTCTCTTAAATCATAATTGACGATTTGAGTGCCGAATATTTTATTAATGGCAGTATAGGTAGGATAACCTGGGTCAGGAATGAGTACCTTGTCTCCGGGATTACAGAAGGCGAGCGTAACATACATGATTCCTTCCTTTGATCCTATGATAGGTTGTATCTCCGTCATAGGATCCAGGTGGACATCATAGGTGCGCTCATAAAAACAGGCCATAGCTTGACGTAATTCCGGCAGCCCGCTTGTTGGCTGGTAGCCGTGGGCATGTGGATTGTGTGCCACCTCACATAGTTTGTCAATCGTCTGTTTTGACGGTGGCATGTCAGGTGAGCCAATGGCAAGTGAGATGATATCCTGTCCTTGTGCATTGAGACGGGCCACTTCTTTTAGTTTGCGGCTAAAATAGTATTCTTGAATGTCGTTAACTCTTGATGCTGGTTTCATATCTTATGCTGCTTTATATTCTCCAAGGATTTTGATGGATTTGACAAGTGGGGTAATGGCGTCAATCGACTGTCGGTAACGGATGAGGTCTGTGTAAGTTACGTCAACGTAGAACATGTATTCCCACTCATGACCGATTACGGGGAGTGACTGGATCTTAGTGAGGTTGATGTCATAGAAACTGAGGATGGTCAGCACCTTTGAAAGCGAGCCTTCCGTATGGGGTAGGGTGAAGACAACGGTTGATTTATCGACATCATTTAGAGGACGTAGGTAGTCTGCTTTTCGTGGGTCTGTGGTGATGAGAAATCTCGTGAAGTTGTGCTTATTGTCCTCGATATGATCCTCCAGAATTTTCAACCCATACATCTTGGCAGCCTCAGCATGGCAGATAGCCGCCCATCCGTGGCACTGGTGTTCATGGATGTATTTCGCACTTCCTGCGGTGTCTTCTGCCTCTACGATTTTTAGCTCCGCATGGGTTGAAAGATATTCACGGCATTGCATAAGTGCTACAGGATGGGAGTGTACCTCATGTATCGTCGTCCAGTCATCGTCTGGAAGGCAGCAGATGCAGTGGGTAATGTGTAGTTTATGTTCACCAACTATGGTTGTACCGCTGTCGCGGAGCAACTCATAATTGTGAAGTAACGATCCGGCAATGGTATTTTCAATGGCAAGTAAGCTTATGACTGTAGGATCTTGATGGACGTTGGCAAAAACTTGCTCGAAGGTATCACAGCAAATGAGTTGTACCTGCTCATTGTGGAAATACTCGTGTGCCGCAATGTCATGAAACGATCCTTGTATGCCCTGAATGGCGATTCTTTTCATCTGATTTATTATTGTCTGTTTTTTGTTCGTATTGCTAAAACAAATGTCCCACTCCATATTGTTTATGAAGCGGGACTTTGTATGCAACCTCCTTGGAGGTGTCGTATCTCTTGAGTCTTAAGTTGAAATCTACACGCAACTTCCCGCTTCACAATTTCTTGTAAAGTAAAAGTAATAATAGGAATATGTTGTGAAGAATCTCATAATATCGACTTTTCTATTTTTTATTGAATGACTTATTCTTGTTAAATCATTGGCAAAATTATAGTTTTTATTTAAAACATGCAAGAAAAATGATGAAAAAATTATCATTATAGCTAATTTTGCAGCAAGAGTAGTTTTAATGATATGAAGGTACACATTATAATATATAGTATTTTTTCTTTTCTTGTGACGTCAATGGATGCCAGTGCCCAAAGCGACCGACACATCTTTAGGACATCTTCTCCGGTGAGGTTCATCCCTGGCAGTGCATTGTTACAAACGAATCCCACAACGGGGATGTCATTCCAAAATGTAGGTTCACCTTTTATGGAAACTCCTGTAGGGTTTAAGCAGAGAGAGGATGAAACTCAGACAGCAGATTATAACACCGATATAAGTAAATGTGATAGCGAAGAAGGTAAACCCAAAGGACAGCTTCATGGAAGTGTGGAACTCAGTGTTATGGCCGGTTTTGGGAAAAATGCTCCCAAGGGCGCAGGCTTCTCGCAGAATATCAATCTTGATTATACTACTCCTGTCGGGAAACGTGGTTGGCTTACTGCTGGCGGATATATGAATCATCTTAACTGGAGTGGTATGAATCTTACTTCTGCGGGCGTCTATGGTGAGTTGGGCTATCAGCTCAACGATCAGTGGTCTGCGTATGTCTATGGTCAAAAATCACTCGTAAATAGTGGGAGCTATGGTTATGCCTATCCTTATGTTGGCTATGGTAGCGGAGGGTTAGGGTACTACAGCTATCCTGCCTATAATCCTTATGCTGATCGTCTTGGTGCAGCTCTCCGTTGGACTCCGAACAAGAACTTCATGTTGCAAATATCCGTCGAAAAAGACTGGATGCCCAAGCGGGACAATGTCTATTTCCGACGGTATGATTATCAGCGATAATCTTTTCTTATTAGTTTTTAATGAGCTTGAGACGCAATGAGTTGAGGACTACGCTGACGCTGGAAAAAGCCATCAGTGCAGATCCCCACATGGGGGTCAGCTGAAGAGGAGGATTGTTGTAGAAGAGATAGAGCACACCTGCGGCCAAGGGAATACAAATAATATTGTAGATGAATGCCCAGAAGAGGTTCTCCCAAATCATGTGTGTAGTTTTCTTGCTGAGTGAGAAGCTAAAAGGCAGCGCTCGCAAGTCATCAGTCATCAGGGTCACTTGGGCTACGTCCATAGCTATGTCAGTGCCTGTGCCGATAGCAATGGATACATCGGCAAGTGCCAATGCTTGCGTGTCATTGATACCATCGCCAATCATCGCTACGGTTTTACCTTCCGCTTTCAGTTTCCTGACAATATTCTCTTTGTCCTGTGGTATGCATTTTGACTGATAATGTTTGATGCCTGCTTTTTCAGCCCAGTATTTAGCAGCCTCTTCTTTATCACCACTCATCATCCACACCTCAATCCCCCGTTGCTGCAGCTCTTCCATGGCAATGGAAGCATATGGTTTCAGCTTCTCACGCTCTTCAAGTGGTAGGTTATCAGCCTTTGTGAAGTCCACTTTTTGGTTTGGGATAGTCAGAGTACCTGTTTTATCCGTTACTAAGACATTTACCTTGCGCATGCGCTCAAGAGCGGTAGCATCCTTAATCAGTATATGTTGCTCAGCCGCCTTCCCGATACCTACCATCAAGGCGGTGGGGGTGGCGAGACCCATTGCGCATGGGCAGGCAATCACCAAAACGGTCACTGCTGATACGATAGCCTTTGGTAAGAGAGTCAATCCTCCAAGCCAGAGCCACATCAGCAAGGTAATCAAGGCTAATGCAGTGACTGTGGGCACAAAAACCATGACAGCTTTGTCAACGATACGTTGTACAGGGGCTTTGGATCCTTCTGCTTCCTGTACCATGCGTATGATATGGGCAAGGGCCGTATTTTCGCCTACTTGCCGTGCACGCATGCGGAACTTGCCTTGTGAAGGGATTGTGCCGGCTAGTACTTTCGCCCCTTTTTTCTTTTCTGCCGGAGTAGGCTCGCCAGTGATCATGCTCTCGTCTACATAGGCTGCATCAGCCGTCATAAAGCTCTCTGCCGAAATGACCTCACCGTCGACAGGTACTTTCTCACCAGGACGTACCTCAAGGATGTCCCCTACATCAATGGTAGAGATGGGTACCTCGCGTACCTCACCGTCTTCAATGATATGAGCGGTTTTGGGAGCCATTCCCATGAGCTGGCGTATACTTTTTGCCGTACTGTCTTTCGCTTTTTCTTCCAATAACCTTCCTGTAAGCACAAAGGTGATGATCATGCCACAGGAGTCAAAATACGTAAGGGAGGTATCTCCCCAGAAAGTATTCCACACGGAGAAGACAAAGGCTATGGCCGTCGACAGAGCTACAAGTGTGTCCATATTGGCGGTGCCATGGCACAATTGGCGTATGGCAGTCTGATAGAAACGCCCGCCACAGAAAACCATGTTGGCAAGGGCTATCAATAACCCTGCCTGATTGGACATATTGCTCCCGCCTAAGGAAATCCAGTGCATATTAACAGTCATTCCGACGATGGAGAGTACCCATGAAAGAATAGTCTTGCGGACAAGGATGGTATAGGTGCGTTTTTGTATTTCCTCTACAGACCGGTCTTTTTCTATGACAAGATCATATCCAATCCCATTGATTTCCTTTTTCATGGTCTCCAAAGAGATCTTCTCTGGGTTGAAGTCAACCAATGCGGACCTACCAGCAAGGCTCACTGCCGCGTGACTGATACCCGGCAGCGAGTTGAGCTTCTTCTCAATGTTGGCAGAGCATGATGCGCATGCCATGCCAACGACAGGTATGGTTTGTTT
Organism: Hallella multisaccharivorax DSM 17128; assembly: GCF_000218235.1. GTDB lineage: Bacteria > Bacteroidota > Bacteroidia > Bacteroidales > Bacteroidaceae > Prevotella > Prevotella multisaccharivorax. The sequence goes on from NZ_GL945017.1 coordinate 3,149,047, forward strand.
CATTCAATTTTCCCTTTTTACAGCTCCATCTCATAGTGTCCGGCTGCATCGATTGCATCCTTCATCTGTGCTGGAGTTACTTGTGTGTCATCAAAATCTACGGTGACGTTGTGCTCACTGAGGGAGGCTACTGCTTGAGCCACACCATTTAGTGCGTTGAGTGCATTTTCCACATGAGTCTTACAGTGCTCGCATTTCATGCCATTGACTGTATATGTCCTTTTCATTTTGAGTATAATTTAATAATTGATTAAAAATAAATGCTTGTATCTCTTTATTAGTTACGTTGCAAAGTTAGCACTTTCTTCATTAAAAAGCTTTATGGAATGATGGATGAATTTTATGGTTTTCAGAAAAAAAACATATACACCTTGTATATTTTCCAACTTCTATTTTGTGTTGTAATTATTTTTAAATACCTTTGCAGCAAACTGCTAATAAAAATTGATTTCATCAAAAGATAGTAGTGAAAATTTTCAAGAATAATAGAAGACGACATGGATATTACAGCTTATAGACGTCTTGTAGACAGTAATTTGCGTCCGTCTACTCAGAGACTTGCTATTATGACCTATTTACTTTCACATCGTACTCATCCTACGGTAGAGGATGTCTATCAGGGTGTGGTGAAGGATGTGCCGACCTTGAGCAGAACAACAGTCTATAACACATTGCGACTCTTCTCAGAGCGTCGTGCTGCCCAGATGATCACGATCGACGATCATCATGTCTGTTATGATGGTGACATTCATCCTCACGTTCATTTTCTTTGTCGTGAATGTGGCAGGGTCCTTGACCTGATGGACGAGAAAGCGCCAAAGCTTAAGAAGCGATCGATCACGCGTGATGGAAATCTCATTGATGAAGCACAACTCTATTATAAAGGTGTGTGCAGGGAATGTCTTGAAAAAGAAAAGTCTAATAATAAAATTGCTTAAGTGCTTTCTAGTTGAAGCATAGGGGGGACATCATTTTCCATTTAGAAACAAAAACAGTGTCCTGTTCTATATTTCATATTAGGGTGTCAAGTTTGTGCATAACTTCATAACCGTTTTAGGGGGCTTATTTATAATGTGTTACGCTTTATGATATATTGTTAATAAGTAAACATATATTAACCTTATATTGTTGCTTATCTCACGGAGATTCAGTATCTTTATAGTATTAATTCAATATATGACTGTAAAGGAATGACTGCAAGGAAAAGCGAAAAAGATAGGGAGATTGCCAGACTGAAACGTGAGCTTAACAAGGCCAATAACGACTTAGCTGAAGCGAATGAGAAATTGAGATCAACCAGATCGGAGCTTAGAAGTCTCAAATCGGAGAAGAATAAAAAAAGAGGTTCTTCCGCTTTTCGGGTTGATAAGTTGAGAAATACGCCTTCTTTCTAATAAATCTGAATTTTCGATTATTTTGTAGCGATAACGCTGGTCGAAAAGCTAATTATCTATAAATCAGTATACATTTAACTTATTATGTTTTGCCATTTCATTTATTATTGTTACATTTGTAGCGATAATCAAAGATGTAGCACAATGGCAAGACCCATAAGCGATGAGACTGCTCACAAGGTGACGCTTCACATTAATAACGGATATAGATATGCAGCACTACGCCCACGTGTAACGAACGAGGCAACAGGTAAGCGTATGAACAAAAGCATTCATTTAGGCACAGTGACCGAAAGCTTGAAGTTCATTCCAGACAAGGCATATCTTTACATGCCTCCTGCCGAGCGAAAGCAATTGGTATTCCCACAGGGATGGGATTTGAGCGAACTGGACTCTTTGCCAAGCACGAGGAAAGCGGGGAGGCCTACCCACAATGGAGATGCGCAGAACCGTCTGTATGGCGACGTGTGGCTTATGGAAAGAGTTGCGGAGAAGACCAAGATACGCGAGGATCTGGAGAAGGTGTTCGAGGGAAACAAGGAGAAAGTGGATAATATCATGACACTTGCCATGTTCCCATATATTTCCAGCTATTCTTACAGCAGACTCGCTCGCTGGCAGAGATACACCAAGACTCCGTCCGCGCGCGAAATGTCGCCGGGAGACATCACCCGTCTTACGCAATCTATCACCGAGAAAGACCGCCAGGCCTTGTTACGTCTTCGTTCTGAAAAAATTGGAAAGATGGAGCTCTGTGCTGTTGACTCCACAAGCAGGTCTGCTTACGGAAGCAGCCTGGCCGACATACGCTGGGGGCACAACAAAGAGAGCATTGCTTTGGCGCAGACGAATGAAGTTGTAGTCTATACTCTCAGCAACCACATGCCCATCTATTACAGGTCTTTTCCCGGTAACATTCCTGACTCACGCACAATGGGTGTCATCCAGTCTGACCTTCGCTGTGCTGGTTTCATGAATTACGTAATGATAACGGACAGGGGCTATGGGACAGTGCAAATCCTTGAGGACAACATCCTTCATGGCCAGCCCGCTATAATGTGCATGAAGACCGGCCACAAGTTTATCAGCGACAAAATAGACAGCCTCGGAGACTTCAATGTCCGTCCGGACGGAATGGAGATAGACCTTGACAGCAAGCTGTACTACAAGCAGTACGACATTGACTACAAGGTACATGGAAAGGGTAAGTCCGAAAAGGCAGCAAGCAAGATGCGCCTGAATCTGTTCTTCAATCCCTCGTGGAGAAGCGAAGGGCAAATCAACATAGACATGAAAGTCGAAGGGCAGAGAAGCTGTCTTCAGAAGATGCTTGAAGACAAGGAAGAAGCACCAGACGACGATACCCTGAAGAAAGACTTCTGCATGTTTGACGTAAAGTTGGACAAGAAAAGACATGTCATATCTTTTGAGAAGAACGAGAAGAAGTACAACGACTCACTCAGACTGTTAGGGTTTGTTGCCATTGTAACGCTCGGGCTGGATCTGACATCCCCACAAGCTCTGGCCCACTACAAATTGAGAGACGAGCAGGAGAAGTACTTCCAGCAGATGAAGACGGAGATGTGCTCTGACAGACAGCGGAATTGGAGTGAGGACGGCAAGACCGGCAGGCTGTTCGTCTTGTTCGTCGGGCTGGTCATCGGATCATATATCAGACACATCTGGAAGACAACAGACCTTCACAGCATGTTCCCCTCTTCGCTGGACATGCTTGACGAGATGAGAAACATAAGATGTATCGAACGGCAGGGGCATGCCTCTAAGATAACACCTTTCGTCGGAAAGCAGGTAGAGATTGCAAAGGCTTTGGGGCTTGACATCCCAGTCGGGTGTGAACCGGGATACAAGTCGAAAAAGGTAGGAAGGAAAAGAGGAAGACCAAAGAAAAACGTATTTTAGAAGGTTATCGCTACAAATTAATTGAAAACTCAGATAATAAAAGGAGGCTGTGTTCCGTTATATATTTAAATTCACCACAAATCAAATATAAAAAACATGGAACCCAGCCTCATATATCAAGCTTTCAGAGTTGGCCGGAACTATCAATATCATGCAACTGCGTACAAAGATAACTCAATTATCTTTAAATCGGAATTGTATGAATAACTTTATGGACAAATTGTATGAATAACTTTATGGACATTCACGTGAATTCGTGTTGCCGTCATCGTCATCTCATGATGTCGGCGAATAGCCGGTTGTTCTCTTTTAAGTCGAGTGGAAATCGTAGAACAGACACGTTTTAATAATGGCCAGTATTGGAAGTCATCCTGATAACAATTAGCATTCGGCGAGGATCAGACACTGTTAATGTATATTAATATATCAAGAAAACATTTGCCGAGTGATCAAGATTCATTACCTTTGCAGTCGCTTTTAAAAAAGCATCCTTTTTCGTCGGCATAGCTCAGTTGGTTAGAGTATCACCTTGACATGGTGGGGGTCCTTGGTTCGAATCCAAGTGTCGACACTTATTCATCTTCATCAATAATAAAAGATCCCGATACTTCAACATGGGGATCTTTTTTAGTATGCTCGGCATGAGTATTGTCTAACGGGTGCAAGTCCCGAGTAAGCCTTAATAGCGGGAATTACATAGCCAAAGGCAAGGGCGTCCATCGTGAGGTGGAATCTGAAAGAAGCCGGCGGCAAACATCTGACCTAACGAACAGAAACTTCATACAAGGCATATGACCGTGGGTAAGGTTGCTAAACAAATCAAAGCCCTATAGCTATTCGGAACGGTTGGTGTAAATGAAGTGGGTATAAGATGGAAAGACAATGCCCTTATCCGAGGAGGTCTCACGGACACTTCAAATAGTTTTTTTTACGAAAGAAGTGGAGTAAAGCTTGCCGTGAGAAGTCAGCAGACGCCATAGTAGTGCAATACTCGATAACGTTGCATGAAGGGCTGAACCTAACAATCAAGCGATAGTAATTGAAACATACCTCATGAAGGAAAGAATGCAGAAAACATTATCCCAAGTTAATGGCTGCCCCCAAAGAGATAGGTCGGAAACCGAATGGTATGGGGGAGTGCAGACCTACATGTGGATGTGTGAAGACAACATCGTGGAAGTACCATTCGACAAGGAACACCTTTTCGAGCAAATCCTTAGCCCTTCAAATCTCAACCGAGCCTACAAGGCAGTTATGAGAAACAAAGGCTGTGGTGGTATCGACAAGATGTCGTGTGAGCAGTTGCTCCCATGGCTATTGACCAATAAGGACTTGCTCATCCGTTCCTTGATGGACGGCTCTTACCGTCCAAACCCAGTGAAAAGGGTAGAAATACCCAAAGACAATGGCAAGATGCGCCTGTTGGGAATACCTACAGTAGTAGACCGTTTGGTGCAACAAGCCATAAACCAAGTATTGACCCCCATCTATGAGAACCAATTTTCCAAGACGAGCTACGGCTTCCGTCCGAGAAGAGGATGCCATGACGCAATACGAGGAGCGCAAAGTATAATTAATGAAGGCTACATATATGTAGTAGACCTTGACCTTGAACGCTTCTTCGATACCGTGAGCCATAGCAAACTCATAGAAATTCTCAGCCGTACGATAAAAGACGGCAGAGTGGTCAGTCTTATACACAAATATCTCCGAAGTGGTGTAATGAACAAAGGCTTGTTTGAAGCGAGCGAAGAGGGAACTCCCCAAGGAGGACCGCTAAGTCCGTTGTTGAGTAACATCATACTCAACGAATTGGACAAAGAACTTGAACGCAGAGGGCTTCCCTTTGTACGCTATGCCGATGACTCGATGATATTCTGTAAGTCCAAAAGGGCTGCAATGCGAGTGAAGGAGTCTATAACCCGATTTATAGAAAATGTTCTATATCTCAGAGTCAACAAGGAAAAGACCGTAGTGTCGTATGTACGTGGAGTGAAATATCTGGGCTACTCCTTTTATGTGATGAAAGGCAAATGCCAACTCACTGTGCACCCAAAATCCAAAGCCAAGATGAAGTCAAGGTTGAAAGAACTAGACAAGTCGCAGCAATGGATGGGGATATGCCAAGAGAAAGCAAAAGCTGAAAGAATACATAAGAGGGTGGGTTGGCTATTATCACCTTGCCAATATGAAGCGTCTCTTGCTTGAAACAGACGAATGGTTAAGACGTAGAATACGCATGTGTATATGGAAAGCTTGGAAGAAAGTCAAGACAAAAGTGGCAAACCTCATTAGATGTGGTATTAATAAATACCAAGCATACGAATGGGGTAATACTCGTAAGGGTTATTGGCATATAGCTAATAGTCCTATTTTAGCAACTGCAATAAGTAACAACAATCTACGTGCAGCAGGGTATGCTACTTTAATGGGGACGTATCTCGAATGGCACCCCAAAATAGGAACCGCCGTATGCGGGACCGCATGTACGGTGGTGTGAGAGGTCGGAAAACGAAAGTAGGAAGAAAACTACTTCGTTTTCCTCCTACTCGATTTTTATATCTCCATTCGAGTCTACGACTCCACTTTGAACAATGACCCCATAGGACAGACAAAACGGCAATAGGGCCGCATGACTATTGTAGAAAGTACCGCAAAAGCCACGGCGATGGCAATGACCACCCACGAAGCCGACTGGAAGATGAATGCCGAGAATGGCTCATAGTTGACCCAGTCGGCCCACACGCCCGTCCACAGACAAAGCATCAGCACCGCGAAAAGTACCTTGCGGAAACGGTTGAGCACTCTTACTGTCTTTGGACTCATCTTTATTTTATAGCGCACACACTTGCCCGAAAGTTCCTGCAGGCTACCATAGGGGCAGACATGATTGCAATAGTAATTGACCTTCCCGAAAAGCGGGTAAATAAAAGCCACAATGAGCAACACCAGCGGCAGCAGCAAAGCCACGACATTCATGCCGTTGGACATATAGCCTAAAATGGCGGACCAAGACAGGAAAGAGCCACACCAGAAGCCAAGCACGGCGACATTGAGCACCTGTTGAACCGTGCGGTAGCGGCGATTCTTGACAAACAGGGGCACGATAGCCGCTAACAGGGCGACCGCCAGTCCACAGAGATTCTTCGCGCTACCGTCAAAATCGGCAAACAATGGCTTCTTTTCAGTCTGCTTGGCCGCGACCTGCAGGCCAGCCCTCATGTTACCAATGATGGCGCGTGAAGAGAATGTGGCCCCCGACACTCCGTCCACCTTCATGGACGAGGCCTCAGCGACGGTCTTGCCTCTCCAACGATTGAAGAGGGTCTTGGCACGGCCGAAAAACTCAGGCGTCTCCTTGTTGGGCAAAGCCTTGATGTCTTTCACGATGCCTTTCTGAATGGTTATCTCCAGGGGGACCGTACCACCAAACCCCGTGATGTCCTTGCCAATGGCCGCAGTGTTGATGATAATCTCACCGTCTGCAAGCCGGCTAATGGTATCGTTCTTGGACACAACCTGCTGGCTGTCAGCCCCAAACTCATGTCCCATCAACTTGCCGTCCCTGGTAAAGGATGCCACCGCCACCATGAGAAAACAAATAATGAAATTGAGAAACACACCTAAGCGGTGTCTTCCTGAACGTTTGGTCAACTGTCTATAATTTTTCATTTTACCTTGATGCTCTCTTTTTAGATGCAAAGATAAGGAATAAATACCGGATAACTCTCAATTCACGGGTTTTTCAATGAAAATTCACAGGTAAAAAGAAGATTCACTTGATGCCGGCGCGTCTACACTGTAAAGGCGATGCGTCTACACTGTAAAGGCGATGCGTCTACGGCGTAAAGGCGATGCGTCTACGGCGTAAAGGCATTTCAAAATCAAAGACTATGAAACAGGTTCTGTAAATTTTGGCATAATCCTTGCTAAATGAAAAAGAAAAGTGTAAATTTGCAACGACTATTAAAAAAGAAAGGACGAATATTCATGACCAGTCAGTTTTCACCAAAAGTATCTGAAATTCTTGCCTTCAGCAGGGAAGAGGCGACACGCCTGGCCAGCAGTTCCGTCGGGCCGGAGCATCTTCTGCTCGGCATCCTCAGGGAGAAACACACACCTGTGACCGACCTATTTCGCCAGCTAAGCATCAATATGCAGAGTGTCAAGGAGGAACTGGAGGAGAAGGTGCGGGAAGATGAGCTCAGCGAACCCATCAATACCAATGAGCTTGTACTGAACTCACAGGCGAGCAACATTCTCAGGCTTGCCGTGCTTGAAGCCCGTATACAGCATACGCAATTGGTTGACGTGCAACACCTGTTGCTCGCCATTCTTCACGACCAGATGGACAATGGCGCCAAAGAAGTGCTTGAGATGAACAATCTCGACTACGATACGGCGGTCCGTATGCTCAGCAAGCCTACCGTCAAAGATGGTATCGGCCTGCCCGATGAAGACGAGGAGGACTATGAGGAGGACAGCAATGCCCATAGCGAAAAACAGGGAAACAGCCGCCGACAAGCAACGGCCACACAGCCTATGGGCGGAGGAAAGACTCCCGTACTCGACAACTTCTCCATTGACCTCACCAAGGCTGCGGCTGAAGGTAAGCTCGATCCTGTGGTGGGAAGGGAGAAAGAGATTCAGCGCGTCATCGAGATTCTCGGACGCCGCAAGAAGAACAATCCCATCCTCATCGGCGAGCCCGGTGTGGGGAAGAGCGCCATTGTCGAGGGTCTGGCGCAACTCATTGCACAACACAAGACCTCTCCCATGCTCTTCAACCGGCGCGTAGTGAGCCTTGACATGACTGCCATTGTGGCAGGCACCAAGTATCGCGGACAGTTTGAAGAGCGTATCCGCGCCCTGCTCAAGGAGTTGGAGAACAATCCCAACATCATCGTCTTCATTGATGAGATACACACTATCATCGGCGCAGGATCGGCACCGGGAAGTATGGATGCCGCCAACATTATGAAACCCGCTCTGGCACGCGGTACTATCCAGTGTATCGGCGCTACGACGGTGGACGAATACCGCAACTCCATCGAGAAAGATGGAGCTCTGGAGCGACGTTTCCAAAAGGTGATGATAGAGCCAACGACTAAGGATGAGACCCTGCAGATTCTTGAAAACATCAAGGACCGCTATGAGGAGCATCATCATGTGAGCTACACAGAAGATGCGCTGAAGGAGGCTGTGCGCCTGACCGACCGATACGTCACTGACCGATTCATGCCCGACAAGGCCATCGACGTCATTGATGAGGTGGGCTCACGTGTGCATCTGAAAAACGCAAAGGTGCCACAGGAAATCACCGACAAGGAGAAAGAGATAGAGGAAATCAAGCAGAAGAAGCAGAAATCTGTCGGCAACCAGAACTTCGAGCTTGCCGCCAACTACCGTGACCGCCAGACCGAACTGGAGCAAGAGCTCCGCCTCATGCAGCAGAAATGGCAGCAAGGAGAGGCTGAGACACGACAGACTGTGACTGAAAAGGAGGTGGCCGACGTCGTCTCGATGATGACCGGCATACCCGTACAGCGCATGGCTGAAGCCGAAGGCAAGCGCCTCCGCAACATGGGCGCCGATCTCAAACAGGAGGTAATCGGACAGGACAGTGCCATTGACAAAATGGTGAAAGCCATCCAGCGCAACCGCGTGGGGCTGAAAGACCCCAATCACCCCATCGGCTCGTTCATGTTTCTCGGGCCTACCGGCGTGGGCAAGACCTATCTTGCCAAGTGCCTTGCCGAGAAGATGTTCGGTGCCAAAGACGCGCTCATCCGCATCGACATGAGCGAGTACACTGAGAGTTTCAACACTTCACGGCTCATCGGCGCGCCTCCGGGCTACGTCGGCTACGAAGAAGGCGGACAGCTTACCGAACAAGTGCGCCGCCATCCTTACTCCATCGTGCTGCTCGATGAGATAGAGAAAGCCCACGGCAACGTCTTCAACCTCTTGCTGCAAGTGCTTGATGAGGGACGTCTGACCGATGGTAACGGACGATTAGTAGACTTCCGAAACACGGTCATCATTATGACTTCCAACGCCGGTACGCGCCAGCTCAAGGAGTTCAGCCGCGGGGTAGGATTCAATGCAGGCGGTATTACCAATGCTGCCAATATGGACAGCAAGGACAAACAGTATGCGCGTTCGATCATTCAGAAGAGTCTCGCCAAGCAGTTCTCGCCCGAGTTCCTTAACCGCCTCGACGAGATCATCACCTTCGACCAGCTCGATCTCGCCAGTATCAAGCAGATCATCGACATTGAGCTCAAAGGGCTTTACAAGCGTGTAGCAGGGCTTGGCTTCACCATCTCGCTCACCGACAAGGCCAAAGAGCTTGTGGCCACGAAGGGTTACGACGTGCAGTTCGGCGCCCGCCCGCTGAAACGTGCCATCCAAACCTACATCGAGGACGGTCTCTCTGAAATGATTCTCTCCGAAGAAGCCAAACAGGGTGACACCATCGTCATTGACAGGCAAGACGACAAGGATGAGCTGAGCTTCAGCATTGCTAAGTAACAGAAAAGTATCACTTATAAAAAAAGCGACCATATGGCCGCTTTTTTTATTGATTCATATTCCACACGAACCCTTTGGCTGTACGGATGCCATTGTCCTGAAAGTGGTTACCGGGGTTCATCTCCAAGATAGTGTCCGTGCCTTGATGTCGGAGCAGGTCGCGCTGACGGAGGATGCAGTCATTGACTGTCGACATGATGGCCGTCTTGGAGCAATACTCACGGTCGCCTAAGCTGAGATAGACGCGTGGGGAAAGAGACGGGTGGAGCGTAGCATAGTTGAGCCAATCTTGATACCATACCGACGGCGAGGCTGCCACAATGCCGGCAAAAGCAGCACGAGTGCCAGCCCAGAGAGCAAACAATCCCGCCAGTGAATAGCCGCCAAGAACAACGCGTGACAAATCCGACAGAGCGTTATCCTGCCATCCCAACAGCTGCATTTGCTCCTCAAGCAACTTTAAGATTTCGCCAAGCGTGTTTATGGCACCTGACCCAAAAGGCACTTTCCCGAAGACAGGGGGCGCTTCCCACGGCGTGAGTTCCTCATTCCAGCGGCTGATATGCACTGCCACGAGACGGAATGGCACCGTAGAATGTGCACGGATATAACCCACCTCATTGTCCAGCTCCTCCATATCGTGGCTGTCAACAGGCTGCACAAGCAACACCTGTGGCCGCTCATCGGAAATAATTGTCGTCGTCATTTATGCTTGATGATGCCTCTTTTTCCATCTCATCTGCTTTTCACCCGACCATCAATACTGCCAGTCAGGACAGCAAACCCTATTTATTGAGCTTGAGTCCCACCTGCATTCCGTCAACAGAGCCGATGATACTGCCAAGCGATTTCAAGGCAGCATTGCCCGTAAATGAGCCGAGTGCATTGGCATATTTCAGCAGTTTAGAGGCATCCATGACGATGAGCAGGTCGCTGCCGTCAAGCTGTGTAGTGCCTACAATCTGCTTGATGTCACCTTCATAGTTGAGCACCACGCTGTGGTTCTGAATAGTGTAGGTGCCCGAAGTGGCCTTTGCACCGATTGATTGCGTGAACTTGCCGTCCTTGTCAAACGTCATCTTCATCATGCCTTTCCGGATGCCGGCCTTGTCGAACTGTGCCTGCAACTGCTTCTCAATGGCCTGTGATGCCACCTTACCGCCAATGTTATTCAGCACGTTTTTGCTGGTGAACACCACAGCCGGCTCTACATAAGTCCAAGTGCCAATGATGCGGTCCTTCGTTGCTCCTTTTGCAGCATCGAAGATTGTAGAGAGTCCAGAGAGGATCGACCCGCTCTCGGCGCCCCCGCCTATAGCAGACATGATGCCGCCTAAGAGACCACTACCGCTGCTTTCCGATGGAGTGGAAGTCTTGGATCGTTTGGAGGAATCAACCTTCACTGGCGCTACCGTCGTGGCTGTTTCTGTCGTGGACGCTGTTGTCTTAGAGAGCACAGCCTTTCTCTTCGTTGCCTTCTTGGCCGTTTTCTTCACCGGTCTCTTCTTTGCGGGAGCCACGATGTTGACCCCCTCCACACTGGCTACGGCTTCCGCTATAGGTGTGAAAGCCAGTCCCATAGCCAATGCCATACCATAAACGATACTTGTTTTCATCTGTATGAATTAAATAAAAAATTACCGTCTTCAATTGAGCGGCAAAGTTACAAAAAATAGTAGTAAGCTTTTAATCATTTTCTTATTTTCCGTATCTTGCCTTGAAATTAAGGCATAAAATCCATTTATTAATACTCATGAAGCATCATCTCTCCGCGCTTTAAAAACATGAGAAACATGAGACACGCACTGATTTTCTGCTGAAAGTTATGGTGTGAACTCATTTTTCTTTATCAAACTGGTGTAAAATCCACAGATTTTATGTAAGTTTGCAGGCGTAATCATCCGTTATTTATCCGTTTATCCATATGGACAACTATATTGTTTCCGCAAGGAAATATCGCCCGATGACATTCTCCTCCGTGGTTGGACAAGAGGCTCTGACCACAACACTGAAGAATGCCGTGAAGTCTGGCAAGCTGGCCCACGCATATCTTTTTTGTGGGCCTCGCGGTGTAGGCAAGACCACCTGCGCACGCATCTTCGCCAAAGCCATCAATTGTGAGAATCCCACACAGGACGGTGAGGCCTGTAACGAGTGTGAGAGCTGTCGCGCTTTCAACGAAGGAAGGTCGATGAACATCTTTGAGCTCGACGCAGCAAGCAACAACTCCGTAGAGAACATCAAGACGCTCATGGAGCAGACACTCATCCCTCCACAGACAGGCAGATATAAGGTATTCATTATCGACGAGGTGCACATGCTCTCACAGGCAGCCTTCAATGCTTTCCTCAAGACGCTGGAGGAGCCGCCCGCGCACGTCATCTTTATTCTTGCCACCACAGAGAAAAACAAGATTCTACCCACCATTCTCTCGCGCTGTCAAATCTACGATTTTGAACGCATGACGGTGCCGGAAATCATCCGGCACTTAGAGATGGTCGCCGGAAAAGAGGGTATCACCTACGAGGAGGAGGCACTCAACGTCATTGCTGAGAAGGCTGACGGCGGCATGCGCGACGCGTTGTCCATCTTCGACCAGGTAGCAAGTTTCTGCCAAGGACACATCACTTATGAGAAAGTGCTGCAGGATCTCAACGTCCTTGACGCTGACAACTATTTCAAGATCATCGACCTCTCGCTTGAAAACAAGGCCGCTGACATCATGGTGCTGCTTGACAGTATCATCCAGCGCGGCTTTGACGGAAGCAATGTCATCAACGGGCTGGCCTCACACGTGCGCAACGTGATGATGGCTAAAGACGAACAGACACTCCCGCTGCTTGAAGTGAGCCAAAACCAACGGCAAAAATACAAGGATCAAGCAGCGAAATGTCCCCAGACTTTCCTCTATCAGGCACTGAAAATCCTCAACGAATGCGACGTGCAATACCGCCAAAGCAGCAACAAGCGCTTACTGGTGGAGCTCACTCTCATCCGTGTGGCACAGATCACACAACCTGAAGATGAAGACGCGCCCGCCGGTGGGCGTAGCCCTATGCAATTGAAATCCCTGTTTAAGAAAAACAATTTGGTGCAACCTAAACCGGTTATGCAGGTGACCGGGGCTGCACGAAGGCTCTCCACGCACACCGCTGTCCATGACGAGCCCAAGAAGACTGACCCCAGCGACACTCCCTCAAAGCCAGAGCACAACATCACCACCGGCGCCACTATGCTAAGCGGCACCACCTTCCACTTGAAGAATATCGGCATGACTTTTGCCGACCTCAGGCGGAAACCCGAGAGGAAAGACCCTGCGGAAGCTATCACTGTGGATGAAGAACAGGCAAAAAAAGAGGAAGCCAACAAGCGGGAAGACCACTTCACTGACGATGACCTCATCCGCGAATGGACCTCCATGTGCAACCGTATGCCACAAAAATTCATTGGGTTGGCGGCACGGTTGAAAAACATTGTCCCAAGAATCACTGACTATCCAAATATAGAAGTCGTGGTGGATAACAAGCTCCTGCTGGACCAGATCAACGCCATCCGGCAAAAAATTCGGGCTACCATGCGCATCAGGTTGCACAATACGCTCATCGAATTCAACCCAAGACTCGCAAAACAGGATGAGAACGCACGCGCGCTCACCAAATTGGAGATCTTTGATGCGCTGAGAAAGAGAAATCCGGCCATAGAAAAACTGCGCGTGAGTTTAGGATTGGAGTTGAGCTAAAAAGCACAACCGTCACACGAAGATGCGCTTCAATCTCCACCAACCAAATCATCAAGAGATCGTGCGGCAATTGCTTGACGATCGTGCGGCAACTGTTTGACGATCGTGCGGCAACTGTTTGACGATCGTGCGACAATTGTCGCACGATGCGTTTACGATGAGAAGATAATGGAAATGGCTGTTTCCGCCGTATTTAAATGAGCGGCATGCCAAGACGGGCGCACTCCTCACGCATCTCCTCCGGCCAGATACTGGCCTGGATTTCGCCGATATGCGCCTTATGAAGCATAATCATACAGAGACGGCTCTGCCCTATTCCACCACCGATGCTCAAAGGCAATTTGCCGCTGAGCAGCTGCTGGTGGAAATAAAGCTTCTCTCTTGCCTCCTGATGCTCGATTTCCAACTGCCGGATCAAGCTCTCCTGGTCGACACGTATACCCATCGAACTGAGCTCGAACGAACGGTCAAGGACAGGATACCAAATCAGGATATCACCATTGAGACCTACCTTGCCATTCTCAGCTACCGTCGACCAGTCATCATAATCAGGGGCGCGTCCGTCGTGCTTTTTTCCATCGGAGAGTTTTCCTCCAATGCCTTCTACAAACACGGCTCCATATTTCTTGCAGATGGCATCCTCACGCTCATGGGGTGTCAGGTCGGGATACATGTCAAGCAAGTCCTGTGAGTGGATAAAATGGATTTGGCGGGGCAGGAAAGGCTTGAGTTGTGGGAAGGTCTCACATGCAAGAAACTCCGTGCGGAGGATCGCAGCATAGATGCGGCGCACCACGTCTTCAAGGAAGGCAAGTGTACGCTCCTCACGTGTGATGACCGCTTCCCAGTCCCATTGGTCCACGTAAAGCGAATGCAGGTTGTCAAGCTCTTCGTCGGCCCGAATGGCATTCATATCCGTGTAGATGCCAAAGCCCGGCTCCACACCAAACTTGGCAAGGGTAAGCCGTTTCCATTTAGCTAACGAATGGACCACCTCTGCCTTGGCCTCTCCCATGTCTTTGATGGGGAAGGTAACCGGTCGCTCCACGCCATTAAGGTCATCGTTGATACCCAGCCCCTGCAGCACGAAAAGCGGTGCCGTAGCACGGCTTAGTCGCAGCTCGGTGGAGAGATTCTGCTGGAAAAATTCCTTAATCAGTTTGATTCCCTGCTCCGTCTGGCGTCGGTCAAGGAGCGTTTGATAGCCCGAAGGCTTAATGATTTGACTCATATGTCGAAGAATTTGAAGTTATCTGGCTACAGTTTCCAAATAGTTCGACAAAGTTACAGAATTATTATTAAAACGCAAGCAATATCTGATATTTATTTCCTTATTAACACAAAGTTTGGTGAAAAACAATCAACTTGCTATTATAACTGTACTCAAATGATGCTATTAAAGGACTATGGTGTAATGACACATTGCCATTACGCCGTAAAGGCGTTGCAAAGATAGAGATACTGTTAATCAGTGAGTTTGCAAAGCCATAGCAAGCTTCTCCAAACCCGACTGGATATATACCTTGGGCGAACCGATGTTGAGCCGCATGAAGCCCTCGCCACCAGGGCCGAACATCTCGCCATCGTTGAGAGCAAGGTGAGCTTTATCGATGAAGAGGCTGAGCAGCTGCTTATGGTCAAGATGAAGATCGCGACAGTTGAGCCACACTAAGAAGCTGGCTTCGGGGCGGATGGGCCTGATCTGCGGCATGTGTTCACGGCAAAAGTCCTCCACAAAGCACACGTTGCTCTCCACCGCCTCCAACATCTGCCGGCGCCATTCCTCGCCCTTACGGTAAGCGGTGACGGTGGCGATGTGGGCGAAGATGTGTGCCTCATCAAGCTCATTGGCCTTCAGCCAGCCAAAGAAGCGCTTACGAAGGTCGGGATTGGGGACGATAGCATGCGATGACACAATACCGGCAATGTTGAAAGTCTTGGTGGGTGCCTGCATGGTGATACTGATTTCGGCAGCCCGCCCCGACACGGAGGCGAAGGGAATGTGCTTGTGGCCGAAGAGCGCCATGTCGCAATGAATCTCATCGCTGACAACGATCAGGTGATGGTCGTAACAGAAATCGGCCAGCCGCACGAGGGTCTCACGGTCCCAGCAGATGCCGCCGGGGTTATGAGGATTGCAGAGAATGAGCACACGGCACTTGTCGTCACACACCCGCTTCAGACCTTCAAAGTCCATCTCATAGTAGTCGCCGGCCTCAGTATGCGCCTTGTCAAGAGCCTCCTTCCGGACTTTCAGCGGATTCCACACCACCTCGCGCTGGTTGGCCCGCGGCACAAGGAAGAAAGGATGATAGACAGGCGGCATGACGATTACTTTCTCATCGGGCTTGCAGAAAAGATTACAGATGATGCCGATACCCTTGACGATACCCGGAATGAAACTGATCCATTCGGGCCGGATTTCCCACTGATGATGCGCGCGCACCCAGTCGATGATGGCAGGGCGATAATCAGCGGGCTCAACAGTATAGCCCAGAATGGGATGTTCCAGACGCTTGCGCATGGCCGCGATGATGTCGGGCAGGACCGGAAAATCCATATCGGCAACCCACATGGGCTGCAGATCGTCGCGCCCCCACCGTGGCAAGAGCGCCTCGTGCATGAGATCGCCACTGCCTTTGCGCTCAATGACTGTAGAGAAGTCGTATTTCATGATACAAATATAAATCCTTAAGACAAAGCCTGGCGGATGTCTTCAAAGATGTCGTCAACGTCTTCCAGACCGACACTCAGGCGGATGGTGGTGTCGAGAACGTCCATACCGGCCTTCTCCTCAGGAGTGAAGTTACCGAAGATGGTGGAGTAAGGATGAATGGCAAGGGTGCGGTTGTCGAAGAGATTGGTGGCACGACACACAAGTTTCAGCCGGTCGAGAAAACGGAAACATGCCTTCTCATTGTCCAGGTCGATGCAGACCATGGCACCTGCCGTCTTACCAAACTGGCGCTGGGCCAACTGATAGAATGGATTATCCTCCAGACCAACGTAGTTGACGGCGCGAATGGAGTTCAATCCACGCAGCCGCCTGGCTAATTGGAGCGCGTTGGCCGACTGCACGCGATAGCGGGCATCGAGCGTCTCCAGCCCCATGGTCTGAAGAAAAGCGACCTGCGGCGTCATGTAAGCGCCAAAGTTGAACAGCATCTCGCTCTTGATGGCCTGCGTGAAGCCCTTAGTATAGTCGGTGCCGTAGTCAATGATTAGGCCTCCAAGCGACGTGGCCCCACCGCTGATGTATTTGGTGGAGGAGACCACTTCAATATCTACGCCCAAGCTGCGGACTGAGAACATGGTGAAAGGAATTGTCGTAGTGTCAGCTACAAGCGGTATATGCCGCTCGTGTGCTACACAGGCCAGAGCTGTAAGGTCAGCCACTTCCATCTGCGGATTGGTAATGATCTCCACGAAGATACAGCACGTATTGTCGTCAACTGCAGCCTTGACCTGTTCTATATCGGTGAGGTCGGTGGTATGCAAGCCTACACCGAACTTCCTCAGCGAGCGGTTGAGCAGGTCAAAGGTGTTGCCAAACATATGGGTCGACGACACCACATTTTTGCCCTGCGATGTGAGGGCCAGCATAGTGTTGCTGATGGCCGCCATGCCACTGTTGAGTGCCGAGACACTGTAAGCGTCGGTCAGGGCGCGCACGCGGTCCTCGAAATTGTCCACCGTGGGGTTTTCACAACGCGAATAGTCAGGCGCGTCAATGCGCTCACAAAAGGCGTCGGCCATTGTCCGCGCGTCGCTAAACTCATAAGCCACAGCGTTGTAGACCGGCATGCTCAATGCATCGTAGGCATCGCGGCGGCGGTAAGGCAAATGGATTGCCTGTGTACTTTTCCTCATTATTATAATAGATAGTCTCTCTTTCACATCATTTCCAACGCATCACTCACAGCATCTATCGTCCTTAGTACCATTGAACGGCATTGCTATAGCCCGACCGCTTATCGTATTTCAGGGCATCGGTGAGCGTTGAGGCGTTGGCACGGAAAGTAAAGTTGTAGCTTGCGTAAGGCGCCAGCACAAGAGAGCAGCTCATATTGAAGCAGTGGAGATCTCGTTGCAGCGAAGCTGTTGTCATTGATACCTTGTGGTTGTCGAAGTCGTAACCGGAGGAGAAGCTGATATTCCATCCATCTGAGATGCGCAAGTTTCCACTTACATTCAAGGTCTGCGTGAACTTATAGGGATAGCGCATGGTTTTGTAATTGAACTTCTTCTCATCGCGGTTCTCGCTCATCGTGACGCCATAGCCGAAGGTGAGCGACCATGGCATGGAGAAAGTCATGTAGCCGTCGCCGTCGGTATCAGCCTTGCCGCCCTTATCATCCTTAGAGGCACCGCGCTGACCTTCAATCATCGTATCGTCGACATTGCTGTTGATGTCGGTGTCGATACCTTCATCGTCATCTTTCTTCTTATTCTTATTATCTTTGTCCGTATTGTCTTTTTCGCCGCTGAAAAACTTCTTGATCTTTTCCGGCGTGAGCGTGTAGGAGATGTTCTGCGACATGCCCTGGAAGCGGCCGAACTTGCCCATACCCCAGTAAGTGTGGTTGCCTTCGTAGGGCTTACCGTTTCCGTCGAGCTCATAAGCATAAGAAGCGAAGACGCCCGTCATGTTGAAAGTGTAGTTTTTCCACCATTTCAGACGCAGGTTGACCGTAAGGTCGCTGAGCGGCTTCTCTTTGGCCGCCATATTGTAAGACATCGACCATCCGAGCTGATCGATGAGACTGATCTTCTTGAAGCCCGTGGAATCCTTGTCGGTCTTGATTTTCATCTCGAGATTATTGTCGAAACTCCACGAGATACTCCCCGTGCGCCCTTTGCCCGGCACACTGTAAAGCGCATCCCCATAAGGTGAATACTGAACCAACGACACGTTGCCGTCAGCATCAGTCTTCTGATAGGTCTGGTAATAACCGTAGCGCGATGCACTGAAGTCAGGAGCATAGCTGAAGCTCACCGTGGGCGTGATGACATGGCGAATGGCCTGGATCTTGTCGCCAAAAATCTTGCGACTGGGCGTGAAGAAGCCATAAAGCTTGGTTGAAGCCGAAAGCGAGAGATTCCAGTTGTACACATTATGAAAGCCGTAAGTGGTGTCGGAGACTTCCTTTTGGGTTGCTTCGTCCCATGATCTCGTCACCTTGTTGGTGTACATACGGTCGGTGAAATTGAACGACGGGTTGATGTTGATGTATTTAAATAATGTGAAGTTGGCACTGACCGGAATGTTATGCTGAAAGCCATTGCGCCAATCTTTGATGATGTTGGAGTGCATGAGCCGGTTCTCCTTGGTGTTGATAGAATTGGAGAACTGCCCCGTATAGCTCATGGAAATCTTCTCATACCAACGCTCATCACCCACGACATGCTTGCGGCGGAAGGGATAGAAACGGGAGATACTGATATTGAGGTCGGGAAGGGTCATTGCAATGGTGGAGTCGCGCATGTTCTGACTCAGGTTAACTGTGGAGCTCAGTAACATGCCAATACTGGAGAAGGTGGTGCTCCAGCTCACGGAAGAGGTGCGGGTGGACTGCGTGAGCGACTGCGGGTTGTACATACTCGTCAGGTTGTTGCGCTCATAGCTCGACGTGGCAAAGTTGACACTGGCCGCGAGAGAACTGAAGGGGTTGGCCTTCGGATCCTGGTGGTGGCTCCACTGCACCTTGAAACTGGTCTGCTTGGCATAGTCAGGCATGCCCTTGTCACCCGTACGTGTGTCCTGATAGCTGAAGAGGAAGGAGCCGTTGTACCTATAACGCTTGCGGTAGTTGCTCGTGGCGGTGATGCCCCAAGAGCCTTTCGTATAAATCTCACCAATGAGCTTGAGGTCCATCTTATCGCTCAAGGCGAAATAATAGCCGCCATCACGCAGGTAGAAGCCACGGCTCTGCTCGTCGCCATAACTCGGCATGATGAATCCGGAGCTATAGCTCTTGGTGAACGGAAAGAATCCATAGGGAATGGCAAAAGGCAACGGCACATCGGCCACAACAAGATAAGCGGGACCGAACACCACATCCTTTCCAGGACGGACCTTAGCGCGAGACAGAGAGATATAAAAGTCAGGATGCTCCTTGTCGCATGTGGTGTAGCGGCCATGAGCGAGATAGACGTCGCCTGTACTCGTGCGCTTGGAGATCTTGCTGCGCAGAAATCCGTCCTCCTGCTTGGTAAAGGCATTTTCTACAATACCCTTCTTGGTCTTGAAATTAAAGGTGATGGTATCGGTATCATAGTTGTCGGCACCCATGACAAACACCGGACGACCTTTCAACCCGCCCTTCTGCGTGCTGTCTGCTGTTCCTGTGGCACGAACAAGCGACGAATCGAGATTCATTCTAATCTTGTCGCTCTTCAAGTCCATGTTCTCATACTTCACCTCGGAGTTACCATAGAGCTTTGCATTCTTGGTCTGCGCATCGTAAACCAGGGAGTCGTCGGCTGAATAAACAACAGGAGCATCTATGCCTTTCTTCTTGGCACGGTTGATGGAATCGGCACGAATGGAATCGTCGATGGCCTTGTTGTGATGGAAGACGGCAAGCTGAAGGGAGTCCATAGAGAGAGTATCCACACCGGCATCATCGGCTGTACGCTGCTGCTTCGCCTTTGCACTATCGGTTGTCACAGGCTTTCCCTTCTTTACAGGAAGAAGCGGACGACTGCCTGCCCAAACGAACAAAACAGCACATGAAAGCAATATGATGAGAGACTTAGTCCTTATTGATGTCCACATATATGTGCAAAATATGGGTACAAAATTACAATATTCTCTCGTGAATAGCCGTGCTTTTCGCAAAATTAACGCACTTGTGGACTGAATAACGCCCTAAGGCTGTTTTTTTCTTATTATTTGACAAGATATTAAAAAGGATTTAATAACTTTGTTAAATAAAAGAAGAGCAACCAACTAAAAGCGCGCTCGGTACTCCGGTGCATGACTCTAAGAGCGACAGACCTATGAAAAATCTTTGGAATAAGATAAAAACATATTGGCATACTTTCACTTCCTCGTTGTCTTTCCCCATGAAGACGACCCTTGTGGCTTTGTGTGGCGTTATCGTTGGACTTGTGGCTCTCTTCATGTATTTGCTGCGCATGCACACCTATATTATAGGTGACGATCCTGCCGCATGCATCAATTGCCACATCATGTCACCCTATTACGCCACATGGAGTCACTCCTCCCATGCCCGTGACGCGACCTGTAACGACTGTCATGTACCCAACGGCAACATGCTTGCGCACTACGCTTTCAAAGGGATAGACGGAATGAAGCATGTGGCTTACTTCGTTACCCGCAGCGAGCACCAGGCCATTGAAGCCGAGACTATGTCGGACGAAGTCATTATGGACAACTGCATCCGCTGTCACAAGCAACTCAATCAAGAGTTCGTCAAGACAGGACGCATCGACTATATGGAAGCTAAACGCGGGGAAGGACTGGCTTGCTGGGACTGCCACCGCAACGTGCCGCATGCCGGGAAAAATTCGCTTTCGTCCACTCCCAATGCTGAATATGTGGAGCCTATGCCGCCCTCGCCGGTACCGGCTTGGCTGCAAAAGGCACTGGGACACAAACCACGATGAGAGCTGCGACAAGTTCACTGTAGATAACAGAAAATAGAAATACAAGATATTATGGCTAAGCAACTGAAGAAATGGCAAGGTTGGATCATCTTCGCCGGAGCAATGGTCCTCGTGTTCGTCTTGGGGCTTATCTGCTCCTCACTCCTTGAGCGGCGCGCCGAGGTAGCCAGCGTGTTCAACAACCGCCGTACGCCGATGACCGATTCCATTGTGTCACAAAACGAGAAGTTTGCCGAGGACTTCCCACGTGAGTATGAGACATGGTCGATGACCGAAGACACCAGCTTCGTCAGCAAATACAACGGGTCTAAGGAGGTGGATGTGCTGGAAGAGAACCCCGCCATCGTCATCAACTGGGCAGGCTATGCCTTCTCGCGCGAGTACAACACCCCGCGGGGACACCGTCATTGCATTGAGGACCTGAGGAAGATCCTCCGCACAGGCGCTCCGGGTGTCGATGGACAGACCGACATGCAGCCGGGCACATGCTGGACATGTAAAGGTCCGGACGTGCCGCGCCTAATGCGGGAGAAAGGCACGGATAAGTTTTATGCTGCCAAATGGAGTGACTGGGGAGACGAGGTGATGAACACTGTCGGCTGCTCCGACTGTCACGATGCACGCACCATGGATCTCAAGCCCGCACGCCCCGCCCTCTACGAGGCATGGGCACGCGTAGGAAAGGACGTGAAGAAAGCATCTCACCAGGAGATGCGCTCCCTCGTCTGTGCACAGTGCCACACCGAATATTACTTTGAAAAAGAGAATGGCAACTATCTCCACTTCCCGCAAGAGAAGGGTCTCACCTGCGAAGCAGCCGAGGAATACTACGACTCTATCGGTTTCTACGACTACATTCATCCTCTGTCCAAGGCAAAGATTCTCAAAGCCCAGCATCCCGGTTACGAGATGTTCCTGCAAGGCATTCACGGACAGCGCGGCGTATCGTGTGCCGACTGCCACATGCCTTATATCTCTGAAGGCGGCGTGAAATACACCGATCACCACATCATGTCGCCGCTTGCCCATATCGACCGTACGTGTCAGACCTGCCACCGCCAGCCTGCTGACGTGCTGAGGCAGAACGTCTACGACCGCGAGGAAAAGGTCTACACCTTCGCCAAGAAAGTTGACGTGCAGCTTGCCGACGCCCACATCATGGCACAGTTTGCCTGGAAGCACGGCGCAAAGGATACTGAGATGCAGAAGGCATTAGACGACATCCGCAAGAGCCAATGGCGTTGGGACTACTCAATGGCTTCGCACGGCGCCGCCTTCCATGCTCCGCAAGAGTGCATGCGGTTGTTGGCTGATGCCATGGAGTATGCCAAGGACGCGCAACTGGAGTGTCAGAAAGTCGTGGCAATGCACGGATGGACAAGAGCCATCCCGCTGCCAGACATCTCGACCAGAGAGAAGGCCGCGCAATACATTGGACTAAATATGCAACAACTCAGGAAACAGAAAAAAGACTTCCTTGACACAATTGTACCTAAGTGGATTGATACTGCAAGGAAGAATAAACGGTTCATCACACAACCTATTTGATGTTTCCAATTTGTCAGGATGACATGTGTATATTACTGGCTCCGGCTCATCCGGAGCCAGTTTATTATCGCCCTCCACGATACATCTCTTCCATCATCACACATTTTTCATCACCCTACACCTTGTAAATACTAACATGTGGAAAAAACCATATACCTTCCGTGAAGGTTTCATGATTGACGCAGGACTCTTTCTTGTAGGCTTCATGCTACAATTAAGCATAGGTCCGCTCAATTGGGATATCTTTATGTGGCCCGCAAATATCATCACTCTCTTACTCCTTATAGCTCTGAGCATCGCCGTCTACATGTTGAGGGAAAAGTCGTATTTTCTCCGATTCATAACTACACCGCAAGCGGCAGTCCCCGCTGTTGTTTGCGTTGTGTGCCTTACTCTTATCATGGGCCTGACGCGTCAGGCTTCTCCCACTACCACCGTAAAAGACCCAATAGGAATCAGCAGGATGCTCTGTTTCTGGCCGTTTATCCTGACTTATTTATGGATGACAGCTATCGTGGCACAGGAAGCCACCCGTCAGATCATGCACCCAAAGAGAAAGCAATGGGCAACGACGCTCAGCCATATTGGCCTGTTCATAGTCCTCACCTGCGGCACATTGGGCAGTGCAGATATGCAGCGGTTGAAGATGTACTGTGAACAGGGCAAGCCTGAATGGCGTGCACTCGATGCCTGGAACAACGTGCATCACTTGCCCGTAGCCTTGCAATTGGAGAAATTCACGATTGACGAATATCCCCCAAAACTCATGGTGATAGATGCTAACGGCATTCCTCTTCCCGCCAAACAACCGGAGACGTTGCTCATCGACTCCACGTTCAAGAGCGGTTCGCTGCAAGGATGGACAATCTCTGTGAAGAAACGCATCGACAATGCCTTCCCTTCCGCCCTTGCTAAAATGGGCAATAGCATGCCGGTAGAGATGATGCGACACTTGCGCCTCGACTCACTCGGACTGACACTGAACAAAGACGGTTACCTCTCCACGGGCATGCCGGGATCCCAATGTGCGCTACTTGTGGAAGCAACAAAGGGCAAAACGAAACGTGAGGGTTGGGTCACCTGCGGAAGTTACCAGTTCACGTATCAAGGCTTACAGCTCAACAAGAGTCATAATATCGTCATGGGCCGACGTGAACCCAAGCGATATGCCTCGCTCGTGGATGTCTATACTGAGGACGGAAAGAACCTTCAGACCACTATTGAAGTCAATCATCCGCTTACCATCAACGGCTGGAAAATTTATCAACTAAGTTACAATGAAGAGATGGGCAAATGGAGCACACTGAGTGTCTTCGAACTGGTGAAAGATCCCTGGCTTCCTGCTGTCTATATCGGTATTCTGTTATTAGCCCTTGGTGCCATCGGTATGTTGGGAACGAGAAGGGTGATACCTAACAACAATTGATTATGAACTGGGATTATTTTACTCTTATAGGCATTCTCTCCGCACTTATGTGGTTTGCCGGTGCCATTGCTGCGTGGAAAGAAAAAGGCATCCTTGCCATCGCCCTCACCATGGGCGGTGTCAGTTGTTTAGGCTGCTACATCGGCTATCTGTGGGGTATTCTCGACCGCCCTCCAATGCGGACAATGGGTGAGACAAGACTATGGTACAGTCTTCTTCTGCCTTTTGCGGGAGTCGGTATCTATGCAAAATGGAAGTATAAATGGATGTTATCTTTCACCGCCGTACTGGCTACAGTGTTTGTCATCATCAATATCTTGAGGCCGGAGACACACAGTAAGAACCTCATGCCGGCTTTGCAGAGTCCTTGGTTCACCCCACATATCATCGTCTACATGCTTGCTTATGCTATGATGGGTGCGGCATTTCTCGTCGCACTCTACTTGCTCTTCAGGCAGAGAAACCATA
Source organism: Hallella multisaccharivorax DSM 17128 (assembly GCF_000218235.1). Taxonomy (GTDB): domain Bacteria; phylum Bacteroidota; class Bacteroidia; order Bacteroidales; family Bacteroidaceae; genus Prevotella; species Prevotella multisaccharivorax. The sequence continues at coordinate 3,173,708 of NZ_GL945017.1, forward strand.
TTGAGAAGGCATCAGAAGCCGGGAAAGAGCTACTAATGGTCGATGACATGGTGCGCATCAGCTATGCCTTCCTCACGTTGGGCATGCTCATGGGAGCATTATGGGCTAAAGAGGCATGGGGACACTACTGGAGTTGGGATCCCAAAGAGACGTGGGCAGCCATCACATGGTTCTCTTACCTTGCCTATATCCATTACAGACTGCCGAAAAACAGTAATTCCCGCACTGCCCTCTTGATGGTAATCATCATCTTCTGCCTGCTGCAGATGTGCTGGTGGGGAGTCAATTACCTACCGTCAGCACAAGGCACAAGTATCCATACCTATAGCATGCAGTATAATCCTAAATAGGTGCAATATTACGATAAATTATCTGAATAGCTATTGTCACAAAATGATTTTAACGCAAATTGGCTTTCAGGGAAGATAGAAAGAGAGCGGTCCTAAAGGCCGCCCTCATCAATGTCACCACAATGACAACAGCGTGTCAAAGGGTGCCAAGTCATAACAGTGGATTAAACTGGAATATCCTTATTGACGTTCTTTGAAAGAAAAGCCGCATAGCAGAACATATAAGCCACGGCCAGCAAAGGCACAATATAGGAGAGCATATAGTTCAGCGTAACGTCGGCCACCGCATTTTGAATAAGAGGCAGCACACCACCGCCAACCACCATCATCATAAAGATGCCACTGGCTTTCTCGGTGTATTTGCCAAGTCCCTCAGTAGCAAGGTTGAAGATGCTCGACCACATAATCGATGTGCAAAGACCACAGAAAACAATGAGGATAGCACTCAGTGGAAGTTTTACCACCTGGAAACCAGAACCTGTAAACACAGGCAGTGAGCCGGTAACGGTCTTGGGCAAGAACATAGCCAAGAGAATGAGAATGATGGCAGTTCCATTGGTGACAATCATCATAGTGCGGCTCGACACCTTAGAAGCAATAAAGCTGGAAACGAGACGTCCCACGAGCATCAGCAACCAATAAGTGCCAGCGGCAAAGCCACCGATAGCAGCAGCCTGCACCATAGGATTAAGCCCCATGACTCCTGCACCATTAGCTGTCGTATCAGAAATATAGAAGTTAAGCGTACCAGGAATACCGGTCTCAACACCCACATATACGAAGATGGCGATTACACCAAAAGTGAAATGACGGAAGGCAAAGGGAGTATGCTCGAAAGTAACGTTACTCTCCATGGTCTTCGGGTTTGAGATAGGAACAAAGAGCAAAACGAAGAATGTCACAAGGAATACACCCATAGCCATGTAAAGAACCAAGTTGACATCACTCATGGCAGTGTTCTTAGTCACAGTACCAATGAGTGCACCAACAAGCATCGGGGTCATAGTTCCCATGAGCGAATTGAATGTACCACCAATCAAGTTGAGCTGATTACCACGATTGCCACCTCCGCCGAGCTGATTCATCATTGGGTTGACAACTGTATTGAGCAAGCAAACGGAAAGGCCTGATACGAAAGCACCGATAAGATAAATGATGAAGCCCGTTACACCGGTAGAACTACCCGACAGGAACTGTACAAGCACGCCAAAGAAGCCTAAGGCGATACCCACGAGTGCCGTTTTCTTGTAGCCAATCCTCGTAAGCAGGTTACCTGCGGGAATACCCATGAACAGATAAGCAAAGAAGTTCATGAAGTTGCCCATCATGCCAAGCATATTGCTTCCGCCGATAGCGGGTTGGCTTTTCCATATCACACCGATAGGTGCTGCAAGGTTGGTCACAAAAGAAATCATTCCATAGAGGAAGATGCAAGCCACGATGGCGATGGCACGACCATTGTTATTTGTTTTTGCCATTATTGTTAAGTCTTTAGAGTTTAGAACAATTTGCTTGGATAGACGTTCTCATCAACGAGTTTTTGTATTTTCTCTACCACTCCCGGACGGTCAGCAGAATAGGTCACACCGAACCACTTCGAAGTGGTATCGAGCACCTTACAGGTAGCCTTACCGCTCCTGATGAGCTTGTCCACAACCCAAGGAATAAGATATTCAGCTTTGGGATTGGCTTTTGTGGCAGGTTGGTCAAGGAATTCCTTGAAGAGCTTATCCGAGTAATCGAAATACTCAGGAGTGAATCCCCACACGTTCATTGAGACCGGCGTATTGTCAGGGATGCTGACCCACTCGCCTTTCTCGTCCTTGAAAGCTACCTTACCGTCGGTCTTGCGCTCTATCTCCGTACGCTCCACGCACGATGTAAGCAGGTCGTCAGCATCTTTCGTGCAAACACCGCGGCTCACGGTACCGTTATCCGACAATGTATTAGCGACGCGGAAACCCACCATGGCATATTTGCCATTGCTGCCTTCAGGAAGCTCAGAAAGAAACTTGCCGATGACCTTAAAGCAGTCACGATTATAGAAATCGTCGCAGTTGATCACGCAAAACGGCTCCTTGATAACATCTTTAGCCATCATCACAGCGTGATTAGTGCCCCAAGGCTTGGTGCGGCCATCAGGCACGCTGTAACCTTCCGGAATTTTGTCAAGACTCTGAAATACGATCTCACAGGGAATATGCCCCTCGTATTTAGAAAGGATCTTCGTACGGAAGTCCTCCTCAAAGTCTTTACGGATGACCCAGACTATCTTCCCAAACCCCGCCTGAATCGCATCATAGATACTGTAATCCATGATGGTCTCGCCATTAGGGCCCAATCCGTCGAGTTGTTTCAAGCCACCATAACGGCTGCCCATACCGGCAGCTAACAATAATAATGTAGGTTTCATGAATGCGTTTATTTAAAAATTGGTTTTATCCATTCTATTAATATGCAAAGGTAATCTTTTTATGCGATACCATCATAATTTATTACCGTTATTTTGTAATAAGGTCTTTTGGGGAAGGGAAGTTATGTGTTTAAGTATCTCACCGCATCCCTTATATCCTCCATACATTTGAAGAATAGCATAGTAGTCACTTGTCAGTCCATATCGGATGACCCGTTGTACAACAGTCGTAGCCATCTTGTTCCAGTCCCGTTCCGGAGAGTTAAGATCATACTCCCACAGTATTGTGGGAGACACTGTCTGTCTTGGCTGTGATTCAAAGTCGTCAAACCGCATGATATCTTTTATTAATATCTTATTGCAAAGTTAATAAAAACCTTAGAGATGGGCAAATATTCAGCAACCTATTTTACTCTGAGTCATAGAGATAGGTTCCTTTATCATCAGTGATCATTGTTGGAGCGAAATGCTCCTCATTCGTTTTGCAAAGAGTCCATGGATAAGCTGTCCTTGCATCCTGCACGGGTTAAGACCGATAAGGATAGCTCAAAAGCATTAACATACGGTACTATAAAATGCTATCTTAGAGATGGCAAAAAGAGAATAGATAAGAACCTTAAAACGTTAATTTAGCAATTGCGATTTTTCAGTGTAGAGTTTTACATCTTTATCTATTTACTTTGCTGATCGGTCTCAAGACCGTGGCCATGACGCTCCGGCATGATAGTATAGCCTTTGACAACAAACGTCTTCTGGACGAGCCACACCTCGCTGTGGTAATGGGCACTGAAGGTGTGGCGTCGACTCGCTCAATGTCGCAGCTGCCTCAGTCATCGCATGCTGGGTGTTAGATAACCGAAATAACTGAAAGAAAGAAAAGACTCCTCAGAGAAGTGCGAAAAAATCCGTTTAGGCATTCTCAACACCCTTTCCCCATTAGATTCACCGATTGAAAAAAAGAGTAAAGATAGAGCCTAAACGGACTTTTTGAAGCCACCTAATGGCGACAACAGTATCACTTAACAGTGCTTGCGACTGTAGAGGTCCATATTATCAGAGGCCTTAAAAACTATTTTTTCGTGCGCCTCAATAGTAATCTCCTCTTTTGTACGCGGATTGATACCCTTGCGCTCAGGTACTTGTTTTACAGAGAAACGTCCGAAATCGGGCAAGGCAAGCTCCTTGTCACCCTTAGTCAGATTGTCGGCTATAGCTCCCAAAACAGCATTGAGGCATTTAGCAGCATCATTCTTTGAGATCTCCGCACGCTCGGACACTTTTGCAATAAGTTCTGTTCTGTTCATTTTCTAATACCTATTTATTTTATTGATTAATAAGCGAAGAGAGGGTAATTGTCCATCGTGGCATTTACTTTTTCCCTGACACGACGTATGACTTGTTCGTTCTCAGGGTCAGCCAACACTTCATCGATGAGATCCGCCACGAGATGCATCATGTCTTCCTTGGCTCCACGCGTCGTCATGGCAGCTGTGCCGAGACGGATGCCGGAGGTTTGGAAGGCGGAGCGCTCATCGTAAGGCACCTTGTTCTTGTTGACCGTGATGTCGGCAGCCACCAGGGCGTTCTCTGCCACCTTACCCGTGAGCTCAGGATACTTGGGCCTTAAGTCGAGAAGCATGGAGTGGTTGTCGGTACCGCCGGAGACGATGGCAAAGCCTTTATCGATGAGATCTTGAGCGAGTACGGCAGCGTTGGTCTTCACCTGCTTGGCATAGTCGATCCATGACGGCTGGAGGTTCTCGTTGAATCCTACGGCCTTGGCGGCGATAACGTGCTCGAGCGGACCGCCCTGGTTGCCGGGGAAGACAGCGGAGTTGATGAGTTGGCTCATCTTCTTCAGTTCGCCCTTCTTTGTTCTTACCCCCCAGGGGTTGTCGAAGTCTTGGCCCATGAGGATAACACCGCCACGTGGGCCGCGCAGCGTCTTGTGGGTCGTCGTAGTAACGATATGTGCATATTTCACGGGATTATTAAGCAGCCCTGCGGCGATAAGTCCGGCGGGGTGCGCCATGTCGATCATGAGCAGGGCTCCGACCTTGTCAGCGATCTTGCGCATGCGCTCATAGTCCCATTCACGGCTGTAGGCCGAGCCGCCGCCGATAATAAGTTTCGGCTTGTTCTCCAGGGCCAGGCGCTCCATCTCGTCATAGTCGACACGTCCCGTCTCGCGGTTCAGCGTGTATCCGATATGATGATAGAGTATACCGGAGGTATTGACACTCGAACCGTGTGAGAGGTGTCCGCCTTGGTCGAGATCGAGCCCCATGAATGTGTCGCCGGGCTTGAGTACGGCTAAGAGCACCGCTTGGTTGGCCTGCGCACCCGAGTGAGGCTGTACGTTGGCAAACTCAGCGCCGAAGAGTTTTTTCACACGGTCGATAGCAAGCTGCTCTACTTGGTCTACAACCTGGCAGCCACCGTAATAGCGTTTGCCTGGAAGACCCTCGGCATATTTGTTAGTCAGATAACTGCCCATAGCGGCCATGACTTCGTCGGAGACGAAGTTTTCGCTGGCGATGAGTTCCATTCCCCTGAGCTGACGTTGATGTTCCTGCTCAATGAGGTCGAAAACCTGATTGTCTTTCTGCATTTTCCTAAGATTTAGAGGTTAAAAATGTTGGAAATATATTGGTTAGTTACACCAATGTCACACTGTCAAGCCGCTGCTCTTTGTCGCAATAGTGACATCTGACAAGGCCTTTGACCTTGTCTATCGTGAAATAGGTCTTCATCGGCTCATTGTTGGTGATGCATTTCGGATTGTTACACTTGATGATACCGCGAAGCTCTTCCGGAGTCTCCACTCGCTTTTTCTCCACAACCCCATAGTTGTGGATAGTGTTAAGCACGATGTTAGGAGCCACGACAGAGAGCCGGTTGATCTCCTCATCAGTGAAATATTTATCTGCGATTTTTATGATGCCCTTCCGCCCAAGCTTGCTTGACGGCAGGTTGTAGCCGATGGTGACGGGCGTGCTGATCTCTTCCAAGCGGAGGAGCCTGACGACCTGATAGGTCTTGTCGGCAGGTATATGGTCGATAACGGTGCCGTTCTCAATAGCGGCTACCTGAAGTTCTTTCTTTGCCATTTCTTATCCGATAATAGTTTTGTCTTTCTTGATGTCGTCGAGGGTGATGCCGAGGCAATAGCAGTAGATAGCCTCACGGGCGAAGAGACCGTTTTTAGCCTGCTGGATGTAATAGGCATGCGGGTTGTCGTCCACATCATACGCTATCTCATTGACGCGCGGCAAAGGATGCATGATCTTCATATTAGGCTTCACCTGTCCGAGCATGGCATTGTGGAGGATGTAGATATTCTTCACACGCTCATACTCCATAAGATCAGAGAAACGCTCTTTCTGTACACGGGTCATATAAAGAATATCGGCATCGGCAATCTCTTCCTGCGTGAACTCCGAATGCTCCACATAGCGGATACCATGAGCCAGACAATACTCTTTGTACTCTTCCGGCATGGCCAGCTCCTTTGGTGCAATGAAATGGAAGGTTGGATTGAAGTGGCGCATGGCCATGATGAGGGAGTGGACGGTACGGCCGTACTTGAGGTCGCCGACGAGATAGATGTTGAGATTCTCCAGCGTGCCTTGCGTCTTGTAGATGCTGTAGAGGTCGAGCAAGCACTGCGAGGGGTGCATGTGGGCGCCGTCGCCGGCATTGACGATGGGCACGGGGGCTACCTCGGAGGCATACTGGGCGGCGCCCTCAATGAAGTGGCGCATGACAATGACATCGGCATAGTTGCTCACCATGAGGATGGTGTCCTTCAGTGTCTCGCCTTTTGTTGTGCTCGAGGTCTTGGCATCAGAGAATCCTATGACGCGGGCACCGAGGCGGTTGGCAGCTGTCTGGAACGACAGTTGAGTACGGGTGGATGGCTCAAAGAAGAGCGTGGCGACGACCTTGCCCTTGAGTAGCTCGCGGTTGGGATGACGCTCAAACTCTCCCGCCATTTTCAAGAGATAGAGCAATTGCTCTTTGTCAAGATCAGCAATCGTGACGAAATTGCGTTTTTCCATTACAGTGGGTTGTATATTGTGGAATGTATATCTGCGTTGTTATGAATGTTGCAGCAAAGATACAAAGAAAAACGTAAAGACCCGTGTCTTGCCATCTTATTTTTTTTCAAAATTGTTTCAATAAGGAAGCTCGGAAGCTTTTACGATTTGTCTGAGGAGCGACTGCAACTTAAAAAGCGTGTCAGGATAAGATGTCGCTACATTCTCATCCTCATGGATGTCATTGCCTATTTTGTAGAGTTGCGGAGTCGGCAAGTACCCCGTCTCTATATTCTCCGCTTTCATCAAAGGAACGGGTGTATCACTTGGTTGAATATACTTCCACTCATGCGTCCTCAGGGAAAGTGTATGATCGACAGCCTCCTCCACCACATGGGTCCCTCCTTCGAAAGCACTGTATTTATTGCCTCTCAGGGGTCCTACCGGCCTATGCCCGTTTAGCATCTCTGCGGCCTGGTCCTCATAGCCGTCGTTGACAACAGGTCCGTTATATGACATTAGGGCGATTGTCATTAGGAGCCCCCGCTGCCTTTGAACAGATTAATGCTATGGATGCACAATAAATCTTTTATGCGTAGGATTATTTTTATATTAGGTATTAAAGAAATAGCTGTCGCAAAATTAATCAAACTTTCTATAAATAAATAATAAAAATGAAAGAAAGTACCCCTGCATCATAAAAAATAGCCGGACTGACTAAGATAATTCACAAAACATTTGTATTATTCTATAATGTTTTGTAATTTTGCAAGCTGACAAACTGAAGAGCAAGGTAAATACAGGAGAGAGCGGTTTCCATGTATTACCGGATTATTATAATATAACAGTATCAACAAAAAAGACCTATGATGAAAAGTCATTATCAATTGGGATTACTGGCCATCCTTGCAACCATAGCGGGGGGGGGTAGCGTTTCCGCAGCTTCTTCTGTGGATGCGACCGCCATCACGCAGCAGGATGGACAGTGTACAGGTGTGGTGAAAGACGGCAATGGCGAGCCTGTCATCGGTGCCTCCGTCTTCGTGAAAGGTACACGCAACGGAGCCGTCACCGACCTTGACGGACGCTTCTCCCTCACAGGTGTCAAGCGGGGATCTGCCCTTCACATCAGTTACGTGGGTTACAACGACAGGGATGTCGTGTGGGACGGTTCGGCACTCAACGTCATCCTGACGGACAACGAGCGATCGCTTAATGAGGTTGTCGTCGTTGGTTTCGGCACCCAGAAGAAAGCCAACCTCACCGGAGCCGTAGCCACCATCGATGCCAAGAATCTCGTCTCCCGACCTGTCAACTCAGCTATCGATGCCATGCAGGGCATGATCCCTGGCATGAACTTCTCCATCGGCAGTGGAGGCGGAGCACTCAACTCGAACACGAGGTACAACATCCGCGGTACGGGGACCATTGGTGCGGGCTCGTCCGTGGCGCCGCTTGTGCTCATCGACGGTATGGAGGGTGACCTCAACGCCATCAACCCACAGGATATCGACAACATTTCCGTGCTGAAGGATGCGGCCTCCTCGTCCATCTACGGTTCGCGTGCCGCAGGCGGTGTGATCCTCGTTACCACGAAGAGCGGCAAAGCAGGAAAGACCACGGTGAACTACAACAATAACTTCCGCTTCAACTCGCCGGAGAACATGCCTCACCAGCTCGACTCCTACAACTGGGCACTATATATGAACGCTGCCAGCATCAATGCCGGCTCAGGCACCTGGTTCTCGGACAACAAGCTTGCGGACATTAAGAAAGCACAGAGTGACCCCACGATGCGGACCATGTTTGCCAACGCCCAAGGCCGTTGGGAAATATGGGATGCCAACGACCTACTTCCCATCGCCAACCATGACTGGCTGCGCACCTGCTTTGGCAACGGCTTCTCGCAGGAGCACAACGTCAGCGTCAATGGCGGTACCGACAGGGTGCATTACTACTTCTCCGGCAACTTCCTCAACCGCAGGGGTCTGCTGAAGTACGGCACAGACAAACGCAACCGTTATACCATCACCTCAAAGGTGGATGCACAGATTACTAATTGGGCTAAACTGACATACAACATGCGTTTCGCGCGCACCGACTACAACCAGCCCACGATGCTCGATGACCTCTATTATCATAATATGTGCCGTTACTGGCCTATCATCCCTGTCTATGATCCCAACGGCCATTTCGTCGTGACAGGCTCCAACCCGGGCGACCTCGTCAATGGCGGTGACACACGTGAGCAGACGGATGTGAACTCCCATCAGCTCTCCCTGCAGCTCACACCGCTCAATGGACTTGTCATCAATGCCGAGTTTAACTACAGCATCACCAACTACAATCAGCATGTAGACTGGCAGACCACTTATGGCTATGACGTGAACAATGTGCCTTACGTGTTCAACAATCCAAACAATGCAGTAAAAGAATATGCCCGCAAAACCAACTATTTCAATCCGAATATTTATGCGGACTACAGCTTCACACTCGCCAACGACCATCACTTCAAGGTGATGGCCGGTTACCAAAGCGAGGAGCTGCACCAACGCTGGATCCAAGGACAGCAATCCGGCATCATCGCCAATCTCCCCACACTACATACCACAGCTACAAACCCGTCCGTTGACGGGAAGTATGACGAGTGGGCTACGATGGGCGTCTTCGGGCGCCTGAACTATGACTATCAGGGCAGGTACCTCGTTGAGGGCAACTTGCGCTATGACGGTACGTCCCGCTTCCTCAAGGACAACCGCTGGGTATGGTCACCGTCCTTCTCGCTGGGCTGGAACATCGCCCGGGAGAACTTCTGGAAACCTATTGAGCAATATATCAACCTCCTCAAGTTCCGCTTCTCTTGGGGTAAGCTCGGCAACCAGAACACGGACAGTTGGTATCCGTTCTATTCTACGGTAGGTTACAGCAACCAGGCCGGAACATGGCTCGTAGGCGGCAAGAAACAGAATATCTCCAGTATGCCGGCGCTTGTCTCCTCGACGCTGACTTGGGAAAAGAACCGCACCATCAACTATGGTGTCGACTGGGGCGCTTTCAACAACCGCCTGACCGGCAGCTTCGAGCTCTTCTCACGCAAGACTTACGACATGGTAGGCCCTGCTCCTGAGCTTCCTGCCATCCTCGGTACGGATGCGCCGAAGGTAAACAATCTCGATATGACCTCCCGCGGCTTCGACCTGCAGATAAGCTGGCGCGACCGCATCAAGGACTTCAACTATGGCGTGATACTGACCATGACGGATGGTCGCGTCAAGATCGACAAGTATCCTAATCCCTCCAAGACGCTCAGCATGTACTATAAGGGTGCTTACCTCGGCGATATTTGGGGTTACACCACTGTGGGCATTGCCAAGACCGATGAAGAAATGGCAGAACACTTGAAGAAAGCTGACCAGAGCGCTATAGGCAGCAACTGGGCTGCCGGTGATATCATGTACGCTGACCTTGACGGAGACGGAAAAGTGAATGGAGGCGAAGGCACGGCAGACAAGTCGGGTGACCGTCGCATCATCGGAAACTCAACACCGCGTTACAACTTCGGTCTCAACCTCACGGCAGCCTGGAAAGGTTTCGACCTGAAGGTGTTTTTCCAAGGTACGCTTAAGCGTGACTATGCTCCGGGGGCAAGCGATGCCGTGTTCTGGGGTGCCTGCGGCATCGGCAAATGGCAGGCTACAGGGTTCAAGCAGCATCTCGACTTCTTCCGCAGTGATCCGAATGACCCATTGGGACAGAACCTCGACAGCTACTATCCGCGCGCCAACTGGAACGGCGGCCGTAACAACCAGACCCAGACTAAGTATCTTCAAAACGCAGCCTACTGCCGCCTGAAGAACCTCACCATCGGCTATACCATTCCGCAAAATATCACACGCCGCTTTTATGTGCAGAACCTCCGTGTGTTCTTCTCGGCTGAGAATCTCTTTACCATCACAAGCTTCACCAAGCTCGGTGACCCGGAGATCATCGATGCCAGCGGATGGGGATTCTCGAAGGCCTATCCCTTGACAAGGAACTTCGCTTTCGGTCTTAGTGTAACGCTTTAGTCAATCTTGTTAATCTAAGTAAGAATATTATGAACAACAGTTTCAAATATATAGTGCTTGGCTGTGTGGCTCTGATGGTAGCTTCATGCAACGATTTCCTTGACAGGGAACCAAAGTCGGACATCACTCCGAAGACCTATTTCGCTTCAGAGGCCGACCTTGCAGCCTATACCATCAATCAGTATACATTCAGAAGCATTGATCCGGGAAGCTACGGCATTAGTACTTTCGGCGATGACAATAACACTGACAATCAGGCGTCGATGAGCGCTTCCTCACGCTGGGCACCCGGTACCTGGCAGGTAGGACAGGATGTCGGTGACTGGGGCAGTGCTTGGAACTTCACACGCATCCGCCAGATCAATTATTTCTTTGACCAGGTCATGCCAAAATACAATAGCGGACAGATAGCCGGCAACACGACCAATATCCGTCACTATATCGGCGAGGCATATGTCATTCGCGCCTACGACTACTTCACGGTACTTAAGACCATCGGTGATGCACCTATTGTCACGACAGCCATGCCCGATGACAGACAGATGCTTATCGAGGCATCAAAGCGTGAGCCCAGCAACAAGGTGGCACGTTATATTCTCGCTACTCTTGACACGGCACTGACCTATCTGTCGGATGTAGGGCCGGGCGGTAAGAACCGTGTGACGAAAGACGTCGCTTATCTGCTCCGCTCCCGAGTGGCACTCTACGAGGGAACATGGCTCAAGCACCATAAAGGTACTGCCTTCGTGCCGGGAGGATCCGGATGGCCGGGGAAGGCTGAGGATGTGCAGGGATTCAACATCGACTCAGAAATCAGCTACTTCCTCACCGAGTGCATGAAATCGGCTAAAATCGTGGGTGACAAGCTTATGGGAAATCTCGTGCAGAACACGGACACAAAGGAAGGCTTTGACAAGAATCTCAAGGAACTGAACCCGTACTATGGCATGTTCTGCAATCCTACCATGGACGGCTATAGCGAGGTGCTCATGTGGCGCAGCTATAATCTCGACCAGAACGTCTCCCACAACATTCAGATGCAGCTCATCCGTAACGGTGGCGGATCAGGATGGACACGTGGTCTTGTCAACTCCTTCCTCATGCGCAACGGCCTGCCCATCTATGCTACAGGATCCGGATATAACCCCGACTGGGAGAAAGAAGGCATCAGGGCAATGTTGCAGGACCGTGACTCCCGCATCCAGCAGTTCACGAAGAAAGACGGAGATGTAGACTTCTACACCTATGACGGTGAAGAGTCTCTCTTCGATCCGACCTGGATGGTGCGTGGATCTTCCGACACAAAGATAGTGACAGGCTTTGCTATCAAGAAGGGCAAGTACTACGATCCTGACATGGAGGCTCTCCACCACAAGGGCAACACAGGCAGCGTCGTGTTCCGTGGGACGGAGGCGCTGCTCAACTATATGGAGGCCTGCTATGAGTCAACGGGAAGGATCGATGCCACTGCTGACAAGTACTGGCGTGCGCTGCGTACCCGTGCCAAAGTGGATCCGGACTACAACAAGACCATCGCTGCCACTAATATGGCAGAGGAAGCCAAATGGGACTGGGGCGCTTATTCTCACGGACAGCTTGTTGATGCTACGCTCTATAACATCCGCCGCGAACGCCGTGATGAGTTCATCGGTGAGGGTATGCGCTGGGATGACCTGCGCCGCTGGCGGGCCTGCGATCAGGTCAATGGCTATCAAATCGAAGGCCTTCGATTCTGGGGCTCCATTTATGAAAATACCATGGTAAACGATAAGGGCGAAAGCTATCTCAAGGTAGATGTCGACGGTGGTAAGGGTAACATGTCGAGCAAGGAGATCAGCGGCGACTATATCCGTCCTTACCAGATCAGCCGGAAAAACAACAACGTGTTCGACGGCTACCACTTCACTCCCGCCCATTACCTCTCGCCGATCCCGCAGGCGGTATTCCGCCAGACGGCAAGCGGTGACCAGACTGACCTTAGCACCTCTGTGGTCTATCAGAATCCAGGATGGCCAATGGTGGCTGGAAAAGGGCCTACGGACGTGAAGTAATTTGATTATTCCTGTTTCTATAAATCAGGGCGGTATTTGTATATACCGCCCTCCTTTAATGTGTTGAAACCGAAAATCCCGAATATAACCCCATATAACAACTCAGTCTTTTTAGGCATGACAAATTCCGAATGACTATTTCTTAGTCATTTTCAGGCGCATATGCAAAGTTCTGTGGAAGGGCTGGCTACCCAAAAATCGCGTAGGGCTCAATACGAGCATATTTATGGCTCCTAAATATGGCCGGCAGTCAACAAACTTCACCCTTCGCTTCCGTACGGCTATTGTCAACGATGACATCGATACGGCTATGGAGGCCTTGCAGGATTCCCGTATGACATCCATCACAATAAGGAATCTTATTTCCAGGCCATTATCTACACGGTCCTCATTACGCTCAATTTCACAATCCCATATACATAAGACTCAGTAAACATAAAGCGTAGATCGCCGACTTGCTTTGAAGCAGGTCGGGGATCATTTTCTTTATTCTGGGTATGAATGAACAGTGTTTGAATGAGGAATATATGCTCACGGGTCTATTGTCTTACTCCAAGTCGTCAACATAGCGTTTATATTTTGTATATGTATGAAGACTGATTATCAGTAAGTTACTGTTTGATCTCTTTATATATTCATTGATATGCTGTTTTTTGAAGAATAATGTTTTTTAACTTTGCCGTCGAGATTTATGATTGCATCGAATGCATATCTATTATTAATATAAACATTTATGAAACAACTCAAAACCATTTGCTTGTCTCTTGCCATGCTGGGCAGTTCCACGCTTTTGTGGGCTCAAAACGGTAATCTGAAAGGTATAGTCGTTGATGACCAAGGAGAACCGATTATTGGAGCATCCATTGTCCAGAAAGGTTCTGTGCAGGGAGTAGTGTCTGACCTTGATGGTAACTTTAGCGTCACGGCTCAGCCCGGTACAACGCTCGTCATCTCCTATGTTGGATTCCTGCCGCAGGAAGTCAAGGCTAAACCAGGGATGCGTATCACGCTTCATGAGGACACAAAGACACTGAACGATGTCGTCGTTATCGGTTATGGTACTCAGAAGAAGAGTGTTGTCACAGCTAGTATTGCTTCTATCGGGGCTGACCAGCTGAAGGAAACTGCACCGGTCCGTGTTGACAATGCGCTGAAGGGTCTTGTCTCTGGTGTGCAAGTGACCATTGCTTCCGGTCAGCCTGGTGCCGGTAGCAAGATTCGCGTGCGTGGTACAGGAAGCTATAACAATTCCGACCCTTTGTATATCGTTGACGGTATGCCGGTCAGTGGCATCGACTACCTCAACCCCAGTGATATTCAGAGTATTGAGGTTCTGAAGGATGCAGCCTCTGGTGCCGTCTATGGTACGCGAGCCGCCAACGGCGTAGTGCTGGTTACTACGAAGACTGGTCAAAAAGGCAAGGCGCGTGTGACCTATGATTTTTCCTATGGTTGGCAGAATCCTTGGCGCGAGCGCAAGATGCTTGATGCCCAGCAGTATGCTACGCTTATGCAGGAAGCAGCTGATTATGTGGGGACAAGATTGCCGGCTGGCTTGATACCAGACAACGTCGCTTCTTTGGGTAAAGGAACCGACTGGCTTCATGAGACATTCGATCACAATGCACCCATTGTACAGCACCAGGTAAGTGTCAGTGGTGCTTCCGACAGAGTCAACTATTATCTCTCTTTGGGATATGTCAATCAGGAAGGTATCGTGGGAGGCAACTTCAACCGTTCCAACTATGAACGTACGACCTTGAGGTCAAACACCACCTATACCCTTTGGGATGAGGGGAAACAGCGTAACTGGCTGAGTGATGCCAAATTGGGCGTCAATGCACAGTATAGCCGTATCCTTTCTCATTCGTTGAACACACAGAATCTGACAGGTGGCTCACCGTTGAGCAGCGCTATGTTCCTGCCTCCGACGATGACGGTCTATCCTGTTGATGAGTCTGCTTTGCTCGAGCAATATAAGAATGAGAACGAGAAATACGGGCTCATACGTGACAAAAGCGGACGGTTGTATAACATCCCGTCTGATGCCCTCAACGAGATCAACAATCCTTTAGCATTCATGTCCCTTCCCGGAACACGTTACAACACCGATAAGCTTGTCGGCAACTTCTTCTTCGACATGAACATCTGGGACCATCTTTGGTTCAAGTCGACTTTCGGTGTAGACCTGGCCTGGTGGGGCAGTGACGGATGGAATGAGACGTATTATCTCAACAAAAATATGAAGAATGACATCACGAGTGCCTATGCAGGAATGGACAGAAGCCGTACCTGGCAGCTTGAAAATACGCTGACCTATGACCGCACCTTCGGTGAACACACTATCAATGTCGTCCTCGGACAGTCGGCTCTTTGTTCAAGTGGCCGTTCCCTCAGTGGAGAAGGCAGAGGCTTGGTGGCACAGGATCCGTCGCATGCTGCTGGTAATATCGACTTCATCACAGGCAATGAGTGGAGTGTGGACAGAAATGTCACAGGCAGCAATTATGCTCACCACAAGTTGGCTTCCTATTTCGGCCGTCTCTCCTACAACTATGCTGAGCGCTACATACTTCAGTTGACCGTACGTCGTGATGGCTCGTCACGCTTCGGACCGTCGCATAAATGGGCTACGTTCCCTTCTGCCTCTTTAGGTTGGAATATCACAAATGAGAAGTGGATGGAACATCGCCCTGACTGGCTTGCTAATGCCAAACTGCGTCTCTCCTGGGGTAAGAACGGTAACGAGAATATCGGAGACTTCCTTTATACGACCAATGTCTCGATGGGTAACAACTATGGTTTCGGCTCAGGAGGTAAAGAGGTTGTGACACCGGGCAGTAAACCCTCCGGTACGGCAAATGCTGATCTCAAATGGGAGGAGAGCGAGCAGTATGATGCCGGTCTTGACCTGAGCTTCTTCGGCAGTGCTCTCACGTTTACTGTCGACTGGTTCAAGAAAAAGACTAACGGCATGATTAAGCAGATGAGTGTGCCGAGCTACTTGGGTGAAAGCAAACCTTACGGCAATGTGGGCGACATGCAGAACACGGGCATGGAGTTTGAACTCGGATATAAGTTCCATTCCGGTGACTGGAATTTCTCGCTGAGCGGAAACGCCTCTTATGTGAAGAATAAACTTATCAAATATGGTAATGCCAGTGGCTATGAGACCTTTGATAATGTTCATCAGGTAGGCAATGTCAGTCGTGGTTCCGAGGGTGAGGTCTATCCTTACTTCTATGGTTATAAGACAGCTGGCATCTTCCAGAATGAGGCAGAGGTTAAAGCCTGGGTCAACGATAAGGGAGAAATGCTACAGCCTAATGCAAAGCCAGGCGATGTGCGTTTTGTGGATTATGACCACAATGGCGTGATCAATGCCGATGACCGTACTAAGATTGGTAAAGGTACACCCGACTGGACTTACGGCATTAACTTCACAGCCAACTGGTGTGATATAGACTTCAGCATGCTGTGGACGGGCGTGACAGGTAACCAGATCTTTGAGGCTACGCGACGCCTCGACTGTCCTTACGTCAATCTCCCTGAGGAGTTCATGAGCCGTTGGCACGGAGAGGGTACCTCCAACAGGATGCCTCGCTTTACTTTCACCAATGATAACGACAACTGGAGAGCAAGCGACTTATGGATCCACAGCGGTACCTATCTGCGCCTGAAGAACATCCAGTTAGGTTATACGTTGCCGGAGCAGCTGACACGCAGGTTCTTTATCTCTCGCTTACGTCTCTTTGTGGCAGCGGAGAATCTCTTGACCATCACTCCTTATGATGGTTTTGAACCGGAGATATCTGCTGACACATCAAATGGCATCGATCGAGGTTACTATCCACAGGCGCGTACCATCACAGTAGGTCTTAATGTAGCATTTTAATAAGGGAGTTTTAATGTATCATTTTAATAGTATGATATTGAAGATGAAAACAAAAATATTCTTTTCTGCTTGTATGGCTCTGGGCGCATTGAGCCTGAGCTCCTGTGGTGACAGCTTTCTGGAGTCGCAGCCTGCATCCAGCGTCCCGACAGACGGCTATTATAACACAGCGGCCCATATAGAAGAGGCTGCAACGGCAGCTTACGCCCCGGCTACCTGGTATGACTACTTTGCGGGCTGGGCGCCGCTCTTCCTGGTCACTGACGTCCAGGGCGATGATCTTTATCCTGGAGGAGGCAGTGTTGCCGACCAGGCAGAGATACACCTCGCCTCGCAGTATAAGCAGAGTCCTACCATGACCTTCTCGGGAGCATGGTCAGCGAGCTATTCGGGTGTGAACCGTGCCAACCATCTCATAGAGGATGCTACGAATGCTACCTCTCTTGATGAGGCCACGCGACAGCAATTCATCGATGAAGGCGTCACGATCCGTTCTTTCTATTATCTTATCCTATGGAAGTTCTGGGGCAATGTGCCTTATTATGCCGACAACCTCAAGTATCCTTACATATCCAAACAGTTTAAGGCGGATGAAGTCTATGAGGTTGTAGTAAAAGACCTCGAGGGTGTATTGGACCATAACAGCTTACCTATGCGTGAGACGAATGCACGTGCCGGTCATGCTACAAGGGCTTTTGCTGAGATGATGTATGCTGATTTCGTAATGTATCAGAATGATAAGAACCGGTATCAGAAAGCACTCGATTATATGGAGGATATCATTAATAGCGGAAAGTATCATTTGATGTCCAACTTCGGCTCTATCTTTGAGGCGAAGAACGAATGGTGCGACGAGTCAATCTTTGAGATAAACTATTATAACGAAGGCTCTAAACGTGACTGGGGCTCAGCCAATGCACCAGGTGGTACGGTAGTGCCATCTCTCATCGGTGTTGATGGTCTCAATTATCACGGAGGCACCCAGGAGTTCGCCACCGGTGGCTGGGGCTTCTGCGATGTTTCCAAGGAAGTCTATGATACTTATGAGCCTAATGACCAACGGCGTGATGGCGGGATACTTTGTATGGACAAATACATTGCAGACGAGGCAAAGAAAGGCATCACGGTGACTTATAATGGTCGTTATCAGAACACAGGTCTCTTCCTGAAAAAATATCTCGGCCGACCGGGTGAGAATGCCAACTCACAGGCTTCCGACTTGGGATGGAATAAGAACATGCGTGTCTACAGGTATGCGGAGACACTGCTCAATGCCAGCGAGCTGGCTCTGCGGCTTGGCGACCAGGCTAAGGCGGATAAGTACCTCAACGAGGTGAGAGACCGTGCCGGTGTGGAGCATGTCACGGCTACGCTCGACAACCTCCTGAAGGAGCGCCGCTTAGAGTTTGTCGGTGAAGGCAAGCGCTATCATGACCTGATCCGCTTCGGAAAGGCCGAAGAGGTGTTGAAGGCTGGTGGTGGGAAATGTCTCAATGCACAGAAGACGGGTTACACGGTGACGGCTATCCCGCAGCGTGGCGACTGGACGCTAAACAAAAAGTATCTTCCTATTCCACAAGATGAGATTGATGCTTGCACTGGATCGGAATATCCGTTGGAGCAGAATCCATACTAATTCTCTATAACTGCTTATGTCTAAAGGTTGCATCTATTGAGGATGCAACCTTTTCTCTTTATATAATCAGTCGTATTTTGTCGAACGATGGCCAGTTGTCCGTCACGTGTCAGCCAATTGTTTGTCGAACGTCAGCCTTTATTCTTTAGTTTCCTTATTCTTGCGCGGTAGTTGTAGACAGTATTGATGGAGAGATTGAGCATCTGGGCAATTTTGCTGCCGTCGTCAATGCCGAGACGGACGAGTGCGAAGACCCGAAGAATAGTGTTCAGTTCTCCTTGGGGAGGATTCTGCTGTTGCCCCGGAGAAAGGCCTTGGTTAAACTCGTCGATGAATGTAGGAAAGAGGCTGAGGAAAGTACTGTCGAAGTCTTTATATAGCTCTTTGATGTTCTCAACTTTCTCATCCGTTGACCGTAGCATCTGATGCAAGTCATCGAACTTGCGGTCTCTAAGGAGTTTATTGGTCTGATGTCGGAAGGCTTCCATCTTTTCTATGTAGGTACCACATAGTGCGAAGAAATGCCAGATATAGGTCTCTTTCAGCTTGTTGGCCTCTTTCAGGTGTTCATAGGCTGTCTTTAGCTGCTCATTCTTCCCTCTGATACGTCTGTTTGATTGACGGACATAATAGAAGAGGTAGAGCAAAATGACGGCGGTGATGATGATGGCTATGACAAGCACGGTAAGAAGTTCATTGCGCTGGTACAGGGCATGACTGTAGCTGTCGTTGACAATAGCCATGATTGGCGATATCTGCTGACTGCGCAGGCGTGCAGAGAACTTTCGGGAGCAGTCCCATGAATAGTTGATGTATTGATGTTGCCGTTCTATGGAGAGCTCGTTCCTGAATGTTCCGACAAGTGTCCATAGAGCACCTTGGTCCATGACAGCATGCGTGATGTCGCAGATGGCTGAGCGCAAGAGCCAGTATTCCATCTGCTCTTTATCGTCAATAACTTTGTACACGGTATATCTGAAATAAGCAGCGACAGCGAAGCGGCGGTCGTTGGGAGAGACCCTTTTAAGCCACTCGTCGCTCACCCGTAAGGCTTCTGTGTAGTCGTTTTTGATGGTGAGCGAGATAATTTTGTATTGATAATAGTCATCGGAATGAGGGTCTGCTTCATGAAGCAGACTATCACGATAAGCATTGCCAAGTTCTTGAAAAGGTGCTTGCAGGCTTTTCACTTTTGTGTAGGCTGCCATCTCGAGGTACACATCCTGGGCGGCAAGTAGGTATTTCTCACGGCCCTCCTTCGTAAGGTGAGACAAGTCAACCCGTTTCAGCTCCTGGAGTGCTTCCTCATAGAAACCGACTTTTGAGCACTGCACGGCAAGCATGGATCGGCACAAACTCTCCTCGTCGGAGCGGTGCATTCGCTGCGCCAGGGATATGCAGTGCTCCATAGCAACGATAGCAGAGTCGTTGATGTAAGACTGATACTCATTAAACAGCTTCCGATTTATCTGATACTGTTTTCCTATGTTGTGACTTTTCTCTAGTTCCTTCTTTAGTGAAGAGATTCTCTTTTCCCGATACTGGACGTACACCTTCGATTGTGATATTGCTTGGTCAAGCTGGTGATCAAGCTCTTTGCAATTGGACTGCCTGGTAGTTGAGGCGCATAGAGCCATAACGAGCAAGAAAAGAGATAATGTAGTTTTTATCATCGTTCATATGGTTTTATAAAGCGAAGGTAGTTAAAATTGTAATTATTAACAAATATTCGTACGTAAATTTTTATGTTCTGCTGTTCCCCTATATCTATTCCTATTTATATTTCTGGTACTACTGGATTTAGTGTGAATTAACATGTGTTTCTTTACGAATTCTTCTAAGATGTCTAACTTTATCCCCATGGATAAGACCTCTAAAGAAGTAATATCCCTCACTGTATCTATGCTGCCATTACTGACCATCATATCCCAGAATTCGAGAGACTTGCGCTCAACAAACCCATTGTAACCAGACAAGGGACTACCGAAGATATCGCGCAGGCCTTGATGCTCATAAAGATAGGTCAGACACTTACCAATAAATGGATGAATGCATCATTTATTATGAATTTTGGCAGCTTCAATGTTGTGGTGATGCTTTTTCAGTCGGGGAAATGGGTTAGTTGAATTCACCAATGAAAAAATAGCTTAAAAATGCGAGTACATCTGTAGCAAAATGGGGCAGAACTGCGTCTATATATGTAAATAACCGTTTAATTATTATAACTCATAAAAACAAACATGAAGAGAAAAGCACTTCTTCTTAGTCTGGTGTTTGCCGCCACAGGCGTCATGGCCCAGACCCTTTCGTCAGGCATTGACTTGAACAACCTCGACCGCAGTGTGCGGCCGGGCGACGACTTCTACCACTTTGCCGCAGGAGGCTGGCTCAAAAGCCATCCCCTCGACGCCGAGCACTCTGATAACGGCGCCTTCACCGATCTCTACGAGCTCAACCAGAAGCGCATACAAAACATTATCCTGCAGTATGCCGGCAGCCCGCAAAAACAGGGATCGCTCGAACAGAAGATAGGGTCTCTCTATAACCTGATGATGGACAGCACACGCCTGAACCGTGAGGGTTGGACTCCCATCAAGCCTACGCTGAAGAAGATTGCGGACATCAGAAACAAGAAAGAGTATCAGTTAGTGACGGCCGCACTCGACCGCAACGGCGAGAACACGATGATGTTCGGCATAGGCATTGGGGCTGACTTGCGCAATGCCGACTGGAATATCGTAAGCCTTAGCCAGGGCGGGCTGGGTCTCGGCACCCGCGACTATTATCTTTCTGACGACGCACAGAACAAGCACGTGTTGGAAGCCTACAAGGCCTACCTCAAAAAGCTCTTCATGATGACGGGTAGCGATGAGGCCACGGCCGAGAAGAAGATGCAGGCCGTGCTCGCCATCGAGACGCGCATAGCCCGTGTCAGCTACGACCGCGTGAAGCTGCGCGACATTGACGCCAACTACCACAAGCTGTCGTACACGCAGTTAGTGACCGACTATCCGGGCATTGACTGGGGCAACGTATTCCTCAAGAGTGGATTCCCTGCCTTCGACGACGTGGTAGTGGGGCAGCCCGAACCCATTCATGAGGTAGAGAAGATTCTGGAAGAAACCTCTCTCGATGATCTCAAGACGTATGCCGAGGCCCGCGTCATCAGCGGTGCCAGCAGCCAGTTGAGCGACGACTTCCGCGCCGAGGCGTTCAAATTCAGCTCCGTCCTCAGCGGCACCAAGCAGGACCGGCCGCGCTGGAAACGCGCCGTAAGCCTGGTAAGTGGGACCTTAGGCGAAGCCATCGGTAAGCTGTACGTAGAGAAATACTTCCCAGAGAGTTCAAAGAAGCGTATGCTCGAGCTGGTACACAACCTGCAGACAGCGCTGGGCCAGCGCATTGACGAGGCCACATGGATGGGTGCCGAGACCAAGGCTCAGGCCAAGGACAAGCTGTCGAACTTCATCATCAAGATAGGCTACCCCGACAAGTGGAAGGACTATAGCGGCCTCCAGGTGAACGACAGCCTTTCGCTGTATGCCAACTTGCAGAATATAGCCCGCTGGGAGACCGACGACGTCATAGCCCGACGGGCCAATAAACGGGTGGACAAGACGGAGTGGGGCATGACGCCGCAAACCATCAACGCCTACTATAACCCCACCACGAACGAGATATGTTTCCCTGCCGCCATACTGCAGCCGCCTTTCTTTGACCCCACAGCCGACGACGCGGCTAACTACGGCGCCATAGGCGGCGTCATTGGACACGAAATGAGCCACGGCTTCGACGACCAGGGCTCGCAGTTTGACAAAACCGGCAACCAGCGCAACTGGTGGACGGCAGCCGACAAACGCAACTTCGATGCACGTACGAAAGTGCTGGCCGACAACTTCTCGGCCTTCGAAGTGCTGCCTGGCGTAAAGGTGAACGGCAAACAGACCTTAGGCGAGAACATCGGCGACAACGGCGGCCTGAACATTGCCCTGCGTGCCCTCGAGAACGCCATGAAGCAGAATCCCCTCGGCGTGAAGGACGGCTTCACCCCCGAACAGCGCTTCTTCCTGGCATGGGGCCGCGTGTGGGCCTCAAACATGGCACCCGAATACGTGAAGTATCTGCTCACCGTGGACGTCCACTCTCCCAATATGGCTCGCGTCAACGGTGCTCTACCGCAGATTGACGCCTGGTACAAGGCCTTTAGCGTAAAGAAGGGCGACAAGCTCTTCTTGCCGAAGAATAAGCGTGCCCACATCTGGTAAATTGCTTGCCGTCTTCACACGTTTACGGCGTAAAGCGTAAAGACAAACCCTTTACGCCGTAAAGGCAGTGCCTCTACGCCGTAGACAAAAGGAGAACACAGGCCAACTCTGTATTCACTATCATGACGGGTTACGGCATGCGGACGGCTATCTTTCCGGTTGCTCAACGATTATCCCTGACTCCTTAGTATTGCATAAAACATGAAGAAAATTTTAGCTCTCCTGCTTGGCTTGTTGGGTCTTGCAAGCAACGCCAGCGCACAGTCAGATAGCATCAAGACTGTTGATGCCACGCAATTTGAAGAAATCATCAGGTCGGACTCCGTTGTACTTGTAGATGTCCGCACAGCTGAAGAATATGCCAATGGTCATATTGACAATGCCCTCAATATCGATGTACTAAAGCCTGACTTTGAGTGTAAGGCGGTAACCTTATCCAAGAGCAAGAACATTGCTGTCTATTGCCGTTCGGGTAAGCGCAGTCTCAAGGCTGCCGCCATGTTGGCAAAAAGTGGCTACCACGTCATCAACCTCCGTGGTGGATGGATTGAATGGCAGGAATATAAGAAGTAATTCATCAATAGGTCTAAAAATGGAAGTTTGCTACTATAGAAAGGTCGTGGTTGTGATAGCTCTCGTTGACAGAAGAATATTTCTTTATAACGTCCAATAGGCCAATATGTCCCTGAACACCAAGCCTCCAATGTCTGCCCAACTGATAATACACGCCAGGCTGCAGTCCCAAGTCAAATAGCCTATAAACATCTTTATCATTCAATGCGTCTCCTGGATCTGCATCATTATAATGGGTAGCATTAGAGGTAAGAAAGGAGAACACTGGGCCCAACTCAACAACAAGCCCGCTCTTACGTGGGTTGTTCATCAGATGATATTGTACGAGAACGGGGACATCGATGTATGAACAATCGTACGCATCAACTCCTGGGTCCGTGTCACCAATCTGGAAACGCGCCCGATATCCGATACCCGGCATAATGGACCAATGGCCTGACACATGACAATTCAAGCCATAGCCCATCCGGAAAGCGTAAGAACCATCATCAAAAGGTGTCGAGGTCACTCCACCTAAGCCTATATACAGGTTATGTTCAAAATGTTTCTTTTGTGCATGACTTGTAGCGGAGAATCCTATTAATGCTAATAACAGGACTATCGCATGTAATATTTTAATATTGGTGTAATTTATCATACTATCTATCTTGTTTTCATTATCCGCTACTCATTGTTGTCTTTGGGCACGACGATTGCCAGGATGATATATACGATGACACCACAGAAAGCCGTGCCGAAGGTAAGCACTACATAGATCAGCCGCACCAAGTCGGCATTCAGATCGAAGAAGTCGGCTAAACCACCACACACTCCTGCGATCCATCTGTTTTTCGTTGACCTCAACAGTTTCTTGTCTTTATCCATAAGCTCTGAATATAATAATTATTTCAATTTCTCAAGCAGCTCTTCTTCCGAACCGCATACTCCATCGAACAGACGGTACATCAGTTCGGGCTCTCCAAGATGCTCCACCATGACGAAGACTCGCTTTCCGGCACCCTTCATCCATCCTGCCTCTGTATGAGCCGAACGACCACAGGGGAGGAGAAGTACACAGGTGTCTGCCCACTTCAACGCATCTATGTCACGTTGAAAGCCACGCTCAGCCACAGGATGCTGTAAACCTTTCTGATATTGCTTTACATCCCATTGCTGCCAGTCCTTATCAACCAGACTCCAATGAAAGCCGACGCTTCCACAAAAGCCATTGATATTGTGGTCGTTATACGAGGCATGTTCAAAGTCGTAGACCTCATGCCCTGCATCTCTCAGAATGCGAACTATTCTTTGCTGATCCTTATTGCGCCAGCTGCTTGCAAGATAAATCTTACTCATGCCCCAAAATTACGAAATAAATTTGATATATGCGTGCAATTCCTGTAAAATGTGCATGACTGACCGGAGACACTTTCGTGGGCATGTCATTGCATGGTCAGCCTTTAGCCACGCGATGACCACGCCTTGGTCATTGCATGACCACGCCTTGGTCACACCCTGACCAAAGTGTGGTCACGTTTCCTGTCAACAATACTGGCACTGTTGCACCTTGGTCAAGCACCAACTCTTTAGTCACATATCCAATGGATTGGGGAACTTCCTTTAACGGTGTCTCCGTCTTTGTCATATCCGAGTATTTATCTATGTTTTCACTATTTCGGCTGCAACGTGATAGCTTCCCTTAATTTGAGACAATACCTAAAGATAGGTAAAGTCGATGTAGCAATGATATCTTAGAGCGCATATAGAAACAAATAAGGATTGGTATCTTTGCACACATAAGAACAATACCAGGCAGGCTGGCGGCAAATGAAGCAAGTCACGGTATAAAAGAATTAGGCTTCCCCCTTTCAAGGAAGCCTTAAAGATAACCCCGACTTATTGGAAAGAACAGGGTTATAATTCAAACTTATAGCCAACGGTAAACAGCAGAGTACGATTACAGGAGGTGGAGCTGAAGTTATTGTTGGATCCCGCATCGCCATCCTTACGCAAATCAGTTACTCCGATATTGTATCTCAGATCGGCAACGACATTCTTGTATTCATAGCTTACACCAACAGGAACAGACAATGAGAATGTCTTGATTCCAGCATCCTCGCTGCCAGATACTGACACCGACTGACCCTGATAGCTGATGGAAACGTCACCACTTGTCTTTTTACTAACAGCAAATTCAGGTTGCAGGCCAGCTTTTACAGCGAGGCCTTTCCATACATATACATTAGCAAGGATTGGCACTGTAATGCTGTTCAGATGAATCTTCAGGTCCTCATTAATTGCTATCTTTACTTTATCATCTGTGGTATTTACGAAGCCTTTTGTGTCGTAGCTTGCACCCTGTTGGGTGTAGAAGGCTCCGAAGGAAAGACCGAAAAGGTCAGAGAACTGATACTGTGCCTCTGCACCCACAGTAAATCCAAACTTGATTTTGCTTTTGTTGAATCCCACAGCGCCTATCTTTGGTAAATCAGTATCCGATTCAGGAACAAGAGTCGATTCGCCGGCAGATAATTGATGAACAACAGCATAGGCGACACTAACTGGCATTTTACCTGAGAAGTTACTTACTGTGACACCTGCCTTCGGCGTGATGGAGAATGTACCGGCCTTCTGCTGAGCGCATACACTTGAAGCAACCATCAACAAGGCCACTGAACACATTAACTGTTTCTTCATTGGTTTGATATTATATATGTGAATATTATATGAGTCCTATATTTGTTGCTGTAAAAGAAATGAAGCGCTGCAGGAATTAGGAGCTCATCAGGGAAATAATCTTTAACTATAATACTAAATATAAAAATACAGTCTGAATAGAGAAAGAGCGGGATACGGGAATCGAACCCGCCTCCCAGGCTTGGGAAGCCCGTACACTACCGATGTGCTAATCCCGCACAGAGCCGATACCCGGACTCGAACCGGGGACCCACGCATTACGAATGCGTTGCTCTACCAACTGAGCCATATCGGCGTTTGCGTGTGCAAAGGTAAACCTTTTTTTTATTCCTGCAAAGGGTAAGCTTGTTTTTTTTTGAAAAAAGGCAGTCACCATGGCTGCCTTGACATTTCAATTGGCTTTCCCATTGATAAAATCTTCTGATAGAATAACATCAATAGGATCGATTCTGATCATTTACTATACTTTTTGATCAGTTTCTCAGCACGGTTGTCACCCAATTCCTTAGCTTTTGTCAATGCCTCAAGGCCTTTGTCATTCTTTTTCATTTCGCAGAGAGCCATACCCTTGATAATATAAAGATCGCTCATTGTCTCCGTGCCTTTGATGTTAAAAGCCAAGTCACATGTTTTGACAGCTTCCTCCAATTTATTGACTCTCAGTTGAAGGCTTGCCAGTTCCGCATAATAGAGCGGTTCTGTGCGCGATAGATAAATAGCATGAGCAATATCGTTAAGAGCAAGCTGATATTGACGGATCTTCATCTCGCATTGGTATTTCGTATAATAAAAATCAGCCGTTGCATTGTTGTTCATCAGTGAGTCGTAGCGCAAATAGTCAGAGAAAGCCTTGCGGTAATTGCCATCCGCATCGTATTGTCTACCTCTTGCATATACATAGGGAGCCGATGCTGGGCCAGGCTGTACGTTCACAGCAGTATCGAGCAGCTCCATGATTTCTGTTTTTGGTGCCTTAAGATGGCTCTTACATTGTGCTGCCTCATAGTAAATCTCGCCGGTCTTTCCTAAGTCGGTCTTCTGCAGGGACGCCAGCATGTTCAGCGCTTCTTGGTATTTGGCCTGTGCAAACAATATTTGTGCTTGTTGGTGCCGATAAGTTGGAAGCGGATTCAGTTTGTAGGCTTCTCCTGCCAATTCATAAGCTTTGTTCCAATTCCATTTCGTGAATGTCGTATCAATGCGATAGGCACAAGCATTATAAACCAAAGCGGCATAATTGCTGTAGGCCACATCTTTATTTGAAGAACGTTTTACCTCCGTTTGCAGCATCTCATCAGCAGCAGCCAATCTACGATGATTGACAAATTGTAAGGCTTTGGCGTTATACCCGTCCGTGGAATTTGGGAAAGACCGGATATAGTCTTCTATATATTCACTATAGCGAATGCTGTCAGTGAGGCTTGCCGCTAAGACGAGCATGAGCGAAGCCTCTTTCTCATCGTCAGGAAGAGCAGTACGGATACCCGTAGCACGCAAGGTCTGATCGTTGAATGAAAGTCCGAAGCGCTTGAATGTCGTTGTCAGTCGAGCGTCAGCTGAGAATGCCTCTCCACCTTCCTCAGGTCGCTGTACGATGCCTATGAGTTTTCCTTCATTGTTGATCACGGCGCAGCCTAACATGGAGCCAGATACATCTTCATCCTTGAAGACATAGTAATTGTAATTGGTCATGAACTTCTCTGTTCTTACCGGTACTACGTTCATGATTTCAGGCTTCTTTAAATCATATCCGATGAGATAGACGGAAGTAGATGGCGTATTGTCCACGGTAGTAGGAAGTTGAGATGCCACGTTATTGTAATCTTTTATACGAAATCGGCAGAGATCATAATTCTCCGAGACACCCAACATGGCATCAACAGAATATTGTCTTCCTTTGACGTCGATGATTACGGCGCGGGCCGCATCCTTGAAAGGATGCCACATGGCAATAGCTTCGCCTGCCATGCCTGTGAAGACGCCATGAGTTGAAGCATGTATGGTGCCGTCAGCATTGTAAGTTGTCAAGGTAAATACACTTTGAGAGGCTTTCTTTACGGCTGCCGGCTGTGCACTCGCAAATAGGGGTACACCAACAATCATTAACCATAATAAGGAGAATATCTTTTCTTTCATTTTTATCTTAAATGATTTATTATCAAACGCTTATTCTGTTCATCAATTCATTTACGGCCTGCATTTTCCAATAATTCTCTTGCGTTGTCAATGGCAGCCTGTGAGATATTGCTTCCACTGAGCATTTGTGCAATTTCCGTGATCCGTTCATCAGATGAGAGTTTGTGCATGTGGCTGATGGTCCCCTCGACGGTTTCTTCCTTGCTGACTTTATAATGTGTAGTTCCCATAGCAGCAATTTGCGGCAAATGGGTAATAGAGATGACCTGTCGATTGTGGTCGCCCATCTCACGCATGATCTGTGCCATTTTCTCTGCCACACGTCCACTGACACCGGTGTCTATCTCATCAAAGATAATGGTTGGAAGTTTAACGGCACCGCTAATCATGGCTTTGAGCGAGAGCATGACACGGGCTATCTCACCACCTGAGGCCACTTGAGCAACCGGTTGCAGAGAAGTGCTGCTGTTGGCACTAAACAGGAACTGGACGCGGTCAATGCCTGTGGGCATCAGTTCGCCCTGTCTAAAATCGACAGCAAACCTTACTTTGGGTATGCCTAAAGGCACGAGGCGTTGCTTCATTTCTTCCTCCACCTTAACAGCAGCTGTTTTTCGAGTCTCACTGAGGCGTCTTGCAACTTCCATGCAAGCTGAATGTGCCTTCTCGCTCTCCGTCTTAAGTCTTTCCAGCTCTTCTTCTCCACCATCAATATTGTCGAGCTCAGCCTTTATTTTATCCCTTTCTACAATGAGCTCTTCTGTTGAAGAGACATGGAATTTCTGCTCCAAAGAATAGAGAAGGTCAAGCCTCTCGTTTATGGTCAGCAGCTCTTGAGGGTCGAAATCTACATTTTCCAAATGGTCATCTATCTCCTGTGAAATATCTTTTAGCTCAATATAAGTGGAGTCAAGACGTTCAGCGATAGCCTTAGCATCGGAGAGAACTCCTTCAATGTCGTGCAAGTTCTCGGCAGCTCTGCGCGTCAGCGTCATACCGCCGTTGTCCTCTCCAGCAAGCGCTGCGGAGGCATTGTAGAGTGCCGTCTTTATTTCTTCGGTGTGGCTCATGGTCTGTGCACGTTGCTCCAGTTCCTGCTCTTCGCCATTCGTAAGCTTAGCTTTGTCCAATTCAGCAAACTGAAAACGCAGGAAATCTTCATTCTCTTTGCCTTTCTGACAGGCCAGCTTAAAGTCGGTAAAGGCTTTTTTCGCATTCTGCCATTCATTGTATCTCTTGCGGTAGTCGGTGATGAGATTCTGATCACCGGCGAGTATATCCACGACACTGAGTTGAAAGTCCTCCTTCTGCAATAGCAAATTCTGATGTTGGCTGTGGATGTCAATGAGATGGTCTCCGAGCTCCCGCAGGGTATTCAGTGCTACAGGTGTATCATTGATGAAAGCGCGGCTCTTCCCAGTAATGCTGACTTCTCGCCGGAGAATGCAATCAGAAGGATCATTATCAATCTCGTTATCCTTGAAGAAGTCATCCATGGGGTAGTGTGACAAGTCGAAATGAGCTTCGATGACACATTTCTTCCGCCCATTTTTAATTTGCTTTGTATCGGCGCGCTGCCCTAAAAGCAATTGTAATGCGCCTAAGATAATGCTTTTTCCGGCTCCCGTCTCACCCGTAATGACCGAGAAGCCAGGATTGAATGGAATGTCCAACTCATCAATGAGCGTGAAATCCTTGATATATAATTGTTTTAACATCTCGTCATTGCTTTATTCTCTCCCATGCATTATTCTGAGAGGCATTGATGGAAAAGAGGATATCATATACTGACTCTTTCTCTTTGGGAGTGCCTTTCCCCTGGTAGATATTGGCAATTTCGTCGCGCTTATAGTCAGTCCAAATCTGAGGAAGCATGCTCTGCGGCCTGTTATCGTGACTTTTTTTCAAGTCGTTTGCTATGGCTTTGGTAATCTCTGCCCTTCCTCGGTCAGCGTTGGAGGTCATCTGGTCAAGTCCTTTGCGGTAATAATCGTATTGTAGTTGCCGGAAAGGCTGCATGGCCCCATCAAGGTAGTCGTTGATGACAGCAAATCGATTACGATCGTCGTCAAACGATTTCCATCCTGTAAACTCGAGATTCTGGGTGTTGTTCACTAAATTCATGCAACGTTCGAGTACGTCTCCACCTCCCATCGGGGAAAAACTGTCGAGATCTATGCCGATGATAAGATACGCATAGTAAGCAAAGAGTGCCGTAAGCTGGTTGTCAACGGTGGTCTCATTAAACTCTAATTGGTCAAATTGCCGGAAAATGAAGTTGAAGTCATTGTCCGTATTATTATATAATGTCGTTGTGTAGGAGGCGTTGAAGACCGGTCTGTTGGCCTGAATGAGCGCTTTGCAAGTGAACATTCCTGTAGCCTGGTCGTATTTGGTCACAGTAATATTGAAACTGCACGATATGCGTTCATTCTTTCTGAACTGCAGGCTGGTCCACTGCCTGTCGTTGACAAACTGTGTAAGTGTTTGCTGCAAATTATCGAAGACAGCAACATCCGCGCCACTGATCTGGTTGTGGTTGATCGTGATCTTTGCAGAGAGCTCTTGTCCCTGCACGGTGCATGCCGTCACGACAGCGATCAGCAGCATGAGCGTCCTACGCATTCATGTTGAGTTTAGCCTCACGCAAACGAATACGTGTCAGTACCTGCTTGGTGTTGAGAGGGAAATCAGCGGCTAACATCCAGCTGTAATAACCGGGGTCACGATGCAGTACTTCGGTGACATCACTTCCACGATACTTGCCAAAGTTGAAGACTTCATGCCGCTGCGGCTTGCCGTTTTTATCAAGAACAGGCTTATCGTCCTTGTCTTTTACATTCTCCCAAACCATTCGTCCGGCAAAGTCCACGTTATCGGTCATGCGTGATTCATCGGCCAGTGCATCCATATCGTTTGGCAACGCCTGCGACGGTTCCTCCACAGTATCAGGATTGTAGCGGTCGAGCTCACCCATAAGCACACGGTAGGTGGCCTCTGCATCTTGATCGGCACGGTGGGCACGGAAGTCGTCCTCCATTTTGTGTCCGGTATAGAACTTGTAAGCAGCTGCCAAATTGCGTGGCTCCCGTTTATGGAAAATGTTTTGTGCGTCAATGAGTCGGCATCTGGAGAAATCGAAATCCACACCGGCTCTGAGAAACTCTTCGGCAAGCATGGGCACATCAAAGCGATCGCTGTTAAAGCCCGCGAAATCGCAACCGGTGAACTCATCGGCCAGCTGCTTGGCCAACTGCTTGAAGGTAGGAGCATCTTTCACCATTTCCTCCGATATGCCGGTGAGTTGCTGCACGAACGCAGGGATGGGTCTTCCCGGGTTGATAAAGAGGCTCTTGCGCACTTCCTCACCATCCTTGTCGCCCGGACGTACCTTGACATAAGAAATCTGAATGATACGGTCATTGATCATATCAAGCCCTGTGGTCTCCAGATCGAAGACCACCAATGGCTTCGTAAGGTTTAGTCGCATGGTCTACTCTCCTAAAAGCAATGGCATGATGAGCATTAGGATGTCCTCGTTGCTGGGTTGCTCAGTAGGCAGGATGATACCCGCACGACTGGGGTCACCCAACAACATTTTGATCTCATCGGTAGTGATGCTGTTGAGAATTTCTGAGAAGAAGTCGCCACGGAAGCCGATCTCTAAAGGCTGGCCATTGTATTGGCACACAATGCTCTCCTTGGCACTGGTGGCGAAGTCAAGATCCTCTGACGAGAGTTGAAGACCACCGTTGTCGATGTGGAATCTAATGAGCTGTGAGCTCATGCTGGCAAAGGGCAGCACCCTTCGTATCGCACTGAGCAAAGCCTTACGGTCGATGGTCAGCTCGTTAGGATTGTCTGTAGGGATAGCGGCATTGTAGTTGGGGAAGACACCCTCAATGAGGGTGCATGTCAGCTGACCATTGGGGAAATAGAATTCAGCGGCATTGCTGTTGAACTTAATGGTGACATCATCCTCGCTTTTGTCGAGCACGGAGCGCAACAGCGTCGCCGGTTTCTTCGGCAAAATGAAAGAAGCATGCTCCTCACTCTTCACACCCATATAGCGACAACGTACAAGCTTGTGGCCGTCAGAAGCCACGAAAGCCAGACAGTCAGGCAGCAAGTCAAAATAGATACCGTTCATGACTGGGCGAATCTCGTTGTTGTCGGTGGCGAAGATGGTACGGTTGATGTTTTCGCAGAGCACCTTAGAGTTGAGCGTCAATGTGCGTGCGTCGTTATCCATTGGGGCTTTTTGTGGATATTCTTCCGCATTTTGCGCCGTGAAGTTGTATCGACCGTTTTGATATTCAACGGCTACCTCAAAAGTATCTGGGTTGACCTCAAACGTCAGAGGCTGCTCCGGCAACTCCCTGACAGCATCGAGAATGGTCCGGTTGGGTATGGCAAACTCTCCGTTGGCATCACACTCGTCGAGGGCAAGCGTAGTCTTCATGACGTTTTCGCTGTCTGAAGCCGTCACGTCCATCTGCCCATCGTGAACCTGAAAGAGAAAGCTTTCGAGGATAGCAAGCGAGTTCTTGCTGCTGATGACCTTAGCAAGGGTCTGCAAACGGCTGTTGAGAGCCGTACTGGAAAGTGTAAATCTCATTGTATCTTTAGTTTATTATTATTGTTGGCTATTAATTCAATACCCGTTTGATTCTTTTCATTTTACAAAGATACATATAATTTACTTATTTCATGGAAATGGCTTCATGTTTTTTTTGTTTTTTCATTTTTTAAATGGAAAATGCTTTGTTAGAAGCAAGAATTTGCCTAATTTCGCACATTAAACAATGCAAAACAATAAAAAACACATCTGAAATGGCATTACAAGGAATAGAAGTTGAGGGAGTTATCATCAAAGAATATCCTGCAAAAGAAGGCGTATCCCAGCGTTCAGGCAATGCATGGAAGTCTCAGGAATTTGTTATCCAGACAAAGGATCAGTATCCGCGCGCCTGTGTCTTCCGCGTGTTCGGCGCTGATCGCATTCAGCAGTTTAATATTCATCAGGGCGACACAGTTCATGTTTGGCTTGACATCAACGCCCGCTCGTGGCAGGATCGTTATTTTACCGACATCAACTGCTACCAGTGTGACCATATCGATCCCAATGCCGTGAATACGGGCGTGCAGCCCGCACAACCAGACAGCCAGTTGGGTGGCGCCCCTGCTGGTAACGCAGCACCAGCATCAGCTCCAGCCCCTTCCGCTGATCCTTTAGGTGGTGGCGACAACACGGATGACCTGCCCTTCTAAGGATGATAAACGGTCACAAATGAAACGCCTTTCCCATTACAGTGTAAAGGGAAGGCGTCTACGGTGTAATGGCGATGCGATTCAATAAGAATCGCATCGCCATTACGGTGTAAACGCAATGGCTGAAAATACGTTATGATTTACCCCAACAACTTCGAGATTAAGATAGGTTTCAACGAAATCAAGGACAAATTATCCTCTCTTTGCCTGTCCACATTGGGTAAGAGCCTTGTGTCCACAATGGCATTTAGCCAAGATGCGGAGCAAGTGAATGTCTGGATGGAAGAGCTTCGTGAAATGCGAAGAATAGGAGAGGAGAGTGACGAGTTTCCATTAACCAATTTCTTCGACGTGCGTGAGAGCCTTAAACGTGTGCGGCTGCAGAACACGTGGATTGAGGCGAGTGAGCTCTTTGACCTGCGCCGGTCGCTCAAGACCATCGAAGACCTTGTCAGGTTTCTCTATCAAGGTGAGGAGCTGCCCAATCAGGAAGGCGATGACAGCGACGTGGTGATGCGCAAATGGGATTATCCTGCATTGCATGACCTTGCCGATGGTGTCGCTACATTTCCCATCATCATCCAGCAGATTGACCAGATCATCGACAAGTTCGGGCATATACGCGACAGCGCCTCGCCGGCTCTGCTCGACATCCGCAAAGAGATGGCACGCACAGCGGGCTCGGTGTCGAGAATTCTCAACAGTATTCTCCATTCCGCTCAGAGTGAAGGAATTGTAGACAAAGACGCAGCACCGGCCATGCGTGACGGTCGTCTTGTTATCCCCGTGGCACCAGGTCTAAAGCGAAAAATATCAGGTATCGTGCATGATGAAAGTGCCACTGGCCACACGGTTTATATTGAGCCTACCGAAGTAGTGGAGGCAAACAATAAGATCCGTGAGTTGGAAGGGGAAGAGCGTAAAGAAATCATCCGTATTCTCATGAAGATGGCGGAGCGCATCAGACCACATGTGAGAGAGATGCTCGATTCCTATGATTTTCTGGCGCAGATTGACTTCATTCAAGCTAAAGCGCGGTTGGCCAAAGACATGGATGCTTTTGAACCAGCGGTGAAAAGCTCACCTTATATCGACTGGATCCGTGCGAGGCATCCCTTACTGGAAGTTCACCTCAAAGGTGGAATGGTGCCGCTCGACATCATGCTTACTCCCGAGAAGCACATCCTTGTCATCTCGGGCCCTAACGCAGGAGGTAAGTCCGTGTGCCTTAAGACAACCGGTCTGCTGCAGTATATGCTGCAGTGCGGACTGAGCATCCCCGTTGACGGAAAGAGCCGATGCGGAATCTTTGATGACATAATGATTGATATCGGCGACGAGCAGAGCTTGGAGAATGACCTATCCACCTATTCCTCTCATCTGTTGAACATGAAAAATATGATGCGGCAGGCCTCTGACCGAACGCTCATCCTCATTGATGAGTTCGGCACCGGCACTGAGCCGCAGATTGGAGGAGCCATTGCCGAGAGCGTTCTCAGACAGTTCTGCAGCCGTAGGGCCTGGGCCGTCATTACGACTCACTACCAGAATCTCAAGCATTTTGCCGACTCGCACGACGGCGTGGTCAACGGTGCCATGCTCTATGATCGCCATGAGATGCGCCCGCTTTTCCAATTAGCTATCGGCAGGCCGGGGAGTTCCTTCGCCATTGAAATAGCACGCAAGATAGGATTGCCCGAACAGGTCATTCGTGAGGCATCAGAGATTGTAGGCTCTGATTACATTCAGAGCGACAAATATCTTCAGGATATCGTACGCGATAAACGCTACTGGGAGCAAAAACGGCAGACAGTACATCAGAAAGAAAAGGAGTTACAGGAGCGTATCGACCATTATGAGAAGAGCATCACCGATGTAGAGGCGGAGCGAAAGACTGTGCTCGCCAAGGCGAAGCAGGAGGCTGAGGAACTGCTCAGTGAGAGCAACAAGCGCATTGAGAATGCCATTCGTGAAATCCGTGAGCAACAAGCAGCTAAGGAGGAGACACGAAAGATCAGAGCCGAGCTTGACGCCTTCAAGCAAGAAGTGGGTGATGGCAATTGGAAAGGAGCGTCCCAGCAAAAGAATAGCTCTGGCTTTATCTCTGACGATGACTTCCAGAAGAAGGTAGAGCAGCTGAAAGCGCGGAAACAGCGCCATGAGGAGAGAATGAAGAGAAAAAAGAGTGACGAGGAAAAGGCTGCTTCCGCTTTGCGCAATGCCCCACTGAAAACGGCTGTTGCTTCGAGACAAATCATTGTAGGCGACTGCGTCCGCCTGAGAGGATTGCGCTCGCAGGGCACGGTGGAGCAGTTGTCAGGTAAGACCGCATTGGTACTCATTGGCGACATGCGCACCAAGGTGCCTCTCTCACGGCTTGAGCTGGTGACAGCTGACCACAATCCTGACAGTAATGCGGCCCAGCCCAAAAGCAAGATGGACAGCATCAAAGAGGGATTGCAGGGATATCACGTGTCAGCAGTTACGCAGTCAACCATCGATGACCATCGTAAGGATTTCCATCCGGATCTCGACATCCGCGGTATGCGAGGCGATGAGGCTTTGCAGGCTGTGCGCTATTTTATTGACGATGCAGTATTGATGGGCGTCCAGCGGGTTCGCATCCTACATGGAAAGGGCAACGGAATACTGCGGTCACTCATCAGGCAGTATCTCTCCGCAGAGCCAACGGTGACAAACTTTCATGATGAGGATGTGCGTTTTGGTGGCTCAGGCATCACTGTTGTCGATTTCTGACTGTCCAGAAGCGATAGCAGCAGGATTTCTGTCTCTGGTTGATACCTTTCAAATATATGTTCAACCAGTCACCCCACATCTCCTTAGGGGAAAAAAGGAGAAATATCTTTTTCGCGTTTTTGTTGAGCAAGTCTTGAAAAATGCGTAATTTTGCAAGTAATAAGTTATCAAGTTGTAAGAGATGAAGAGGCTACAAGATATTGTCAAAGAGAAAGTATTGATTCTGGATGGGGCATTAGGTACTGTCATCCAAGGGCTTGGACTGACTGAGGCCGACTTCCGCGGCGAACGATTCAAAGACATTGAAGGGCAGACTAAAGGCAACAACGATATGCTTAATTTGACGCGACCGGACGTCATTCTTGGTATTCACCGCCGTTATCTCCAAGCGGGTGCCGACATCATCGAGACCAATACTTTTTCTTCACAACGCATCTCACAGGCTGATTATCATCTTGAAGGTTCTGCACGCGACATGGCTTTAGCAGGCGCACGCCTTGCGCGTCAGGCGACCGATACGTTTACTACGGAGGCCTGGCCACGCTTCGTAGCGGGTTCAGTAGGACCTACGAACAAAACATTGTCACTATCGGCCGATGTCACTGATCCCGCTTCTCGTGAGCTTACCTATGATGAGCTGTGGGCAGCCTATTCGGAACAGATCGACGGACTTGTTGAAGGAGGTGTGGATGCCATCCTAATAGAGACTATTTTCGATTCGCTTAATGCTAAGTGCGCCATCGATGCCGCCCTGCAGGTAATGCGTGAACGAGGCGTGGAGCTGCCCATCATGGTGAGCATTTCAGTGAGTGACCTTGCTGGCCGCACGCTGAGCGGACAGACGCTCGACGCGTTTTTGGGAAGCATCAGTTCGTATCCCATCTTCTCTGTGGGTCTCAATTGCTCATTTGGTGCACGCGAGATGCGCCCGTTTCTTGAAGACTTGGCACGCAAGGCTTCATACTACATTTCAGCTTATCCTAATGCCGGCATGCCGAATGCCATGGGACAATAC
Organism: Hallella multisaccharivorax DSM 17128; assembly: GCF_000218235.1. Classification (GTDB taxonomy): domain Bacteria; phylum Bacteroidota; class Bacteroidia; order Bacteroidales; family Bacteroidaceae; genus Prevotella; species Prevotella multisaccharivorax. Next base: position 3,210,853 of record NZ_GL945017.1, read on the forward strand.
GATGAGACAGCAGAGAGCATGTCGCCGCTTATTAGGGAATGGATGGAAGATCGTCTGGTGAATATCATAGGTGGCTGTTGCGGTACTGACGAGACTTTCATTCATCAGTATTTTCTCCTCTCTCAGGGGATGAAGCCACACAAGCCTCAGCCCAAACCTACAACGCTATGGCTCTCCGGCCTTGAGCTTCTCGACATCAACTCTGACGTGAGATTCGTTAACGTGGGTGAACGCTGCAATGTCGCGGGGAGCAGAAAGTTCCTGCGTCTCATTAAAGAGAAAAACTACGATGAGGCTCTTTCCATTGCACGCAAGCAAGTTGAGGACGGAGCACTTGTCATTGATGTCAATATGGATGACGCGCTGCTTGATGCACGTAAGGAGATGGTAAACTTCCTCAACCTCATTGCTTCGGAGCCGGACATATCCCGAGTGCCAGTAATGATAGACTCGTCGAAATGGGAGGTGGTTACTGCCGGCTTGAAGTGTCTGCAAGGCAAATGCATTGTCAATTCTATTTCGCTTAAAGAGGGAGAAGAGGTGTTTCTATCCCATGCACGTGATGTTATGCGCTTTGGCTCTGCCGTCGTCGTCATGTGCTTCGACGAACAGGGGCAGGCTACGACTTATGAGCGGAGAATTGAGATCGCGGAGAGAGCATATAGGCTCTTAACGGAAAAGGTTGGCATGAACCCGCTTGACATCATCTTTGACCCGAATATTCTCTCTATCGCCACTGGCATTGAAGAGCATGACAGCTACGCAGTAGAGTTTATCCGTGCTACGAAATGGATACGGACTCATCTTAAAGGGGCGCATGTAAGTGGCGGTGTGAGCAATTTGAGTTTCTCTTTCCGTGGCAACAACTATATCCGCGAGTCAATGCATGCTGTTTTCCTCTATTATGCAATCAAGGCTGGAATGGACTTTGGCATTGTTAATCCGTCAACGAGAATTACCTATTCGGACATTCCAGAGAACGACTTGAAGATCATTGAGGATGCCATACTCAACCGTTATTCGGGTGCAGCTGAGAAACTAACAGAGCTGGCTGAACATATCTTGGCGGAAAAAGAAGCTCAGAAAGCTGCCAACAATGGTGTGTCTCCCAAGGCCTCAATCGCTGACGAATGGAGAACAGAATCCCTTCATGATCGCCTTGTATATGCACTCAGAAAAGGCATTGGCGACTATTTGCAGGAGGATCTGAATGAGGCTCTCAACCAGTTTCCACACGCTGTAGATATTATAGAGGGCCCATTGATGGATGGCATGAACATCGTCGGCAAACTTTTTGGTGATGGGAAGATGTTTTTGCCCCAGGTTGTCAAAACCGCACGCACGATGAAGCAGGCTGTGGCCATACTACAACCTTATATCGAAGCAGAGAGGACTGGCGCCGCCTCTACAGCAGGGTGCGTGGTTATGGCAACTGTGAAAGGCGATGTGCATGATATAGGAAAGAATATTGTTGGTGTGGTGATGGGATGCAATAACTATGAAGTCATAGACTTGGGCGTAATGGTGCCTGCAGATCAAATTGTAAAGAAGGCTATCAGTGAGCATGCAGACGTTGTGGGACTGAGTGGTTTGATTACTCCATCGCTTGATGAAATGGTCAACACTGTACGGGAGATGGGGAAAGCAGGACTCAGGATACCGGTGCTAATTGGTGGCGCCACGACCTCCGAGCTTCATACAGCATTGAAAATAGCTCCAGCCTATGAGGGACCGGTTGTTTGGCAGAAGGATGCCTCGCAAAGTGCTGTTATCCTTGCCAAGTTGATGAACGACAAAGAGCGGCAGCCTTTTCTGGATACACTTTATGAACGGTATGCCAAGCTCAGAGATGGGTATCATCAGGAGCAAGTAAAGCTCAATTCGCTTGATGAGGCAAGAAAGAACAGGCTCAACTTGTTTCAGAATTAATTGTTTAAGGCGACCCCTTCAGGTCGCCTTAAACAGTGTTTATTGTATCAATTGCTTATAATAGATCCTATTGAAAGTCTGCCGTAATAATACTTTGTCAGCAATGACTGCGCGAACCTTTTGAAGATTTTTCTCATTGGGAGATCCATTGATCCACAAATGGATATAGCCTTTGTCACTGTATTTCTCTTCCATATGCTTGTCGAAGCGCATCCATTGTTGCTCTTCACCATAGTCAGGATAATGCTCAAGTCCATATTCGACAGCTCGAGTAAAGACAATCTCTGGATCCAGATCTCGGTCGGCTTCGGCTACGATTTTGCCATAAATTGATCTTGGCATATGTGAAGAAGATGCGCGGTGATCTTCCACAGCCTCTTTCATGATTGTGAGTTGTTCGGAAGAGAACCATTTCTTCAACCGCGCGTCAGCAGCAAGAATCTTTCCCCCTGTGATATGGTGGATTGCCCTCGGCCCTGCCATTCCAAGATCATGATAGGCGGCGATGACATAAGCCATGTTGACATCGGCTCCAAGCATGACAGCAAGTTCGAGTGAGTTTCTGATCACACGCTGTACATGAGCAAGTCCATGTGAACGCCCGAAGGCATTATAACGTGGCAAAATATTTTGCTCAACAAAATTCATTATCTCGAGGTTGACATTCATAGGTGTTAGAAAGAGGAGAGAACAATTGCAATGACGGTCATCAATCCGTAGATGAACATATCGCGTGCAGTCATTTCAAGTACTTTATTCAATGCTCTACCTTCCCATATCTCTTTGAGTCTGGAGTAGCTTTGCAAGTGCTTGTAGGCATAGAAAAGAAAAGGAAACATGCAGATGACGGCAATTTGTGGATGGCGTACATCAAACATGATAGCAATCATAGTCAAAGCAGCCCCAAGCGAACCGACGAACTGATAGAGTTGTGCTCCTCTCTGTTCACCAAGTCTGACTATCAAGGTCATCTTCCCATCTCTTTTATCATTGCGCCTGTCTCTGAAATTATTGATACACAGTAAGGTATCAATAACGAGTCCACAACCAATGGAAATCGTAACAACGCATACGGGAATCGTTTTCAGATGGTCGGGCATGATGACATAATAGGTGAAACAAACAGGTACAATCCCAAAGAAGACCAACACAAGAATGTCACCTAAGCCCCGATATGAAAAAAAAGTGGTGTAAAGAAAGGCAAACAGGACACAGAAGGCTCCTACGATAATCATCTCCCAACCGCCAAACCAAATAAGGGGCAGACCGACGATACAAGCTAAGAGTGAGACCAGCAATAATCCCTTTTTCATTGCAGAGGGTGTAATCCAACCCTCTGCACAGGCCCGTTTGGGTCCAAGGCGTGTGGCAGGATCATCATTGCCATGGATGAAGTCAAAATAGTCGTTGATCAGATTCGAATCTATTTGCATGAAGAAGGCGAAGAGAAAGCATAGTACAGCAGGTAATGCCTGGAAATCCTGCCAACCAGTTTCCTTCATTGCCAGAGCAACACCAATCATTACAGGCACGGCTGCACCCATGAGCGTCTTGGGGCGTGCGGCAAGCACCCACGCCGTAAGCGAATTGGTTTTTATATGTTCATTCTCACTCATTGTCCTAAGTCTTCAATCGACTATACCAACCTGCTTCAATCTGCGAAATTCCAACTGACGCCCATTCTCAGCAAACGGCCGTTGAGAGGGTAGTGGGGGGTGAAGAAATAATTCTTGCTGCCACTACCGCTGTTGATATGACTCATCATAATAAAGAAGCGTGCCCTACTGAGCTTAAAATTGAAATAGACATTAGCAATAGGATAGCCACCGATCTTCAATTTATCACTGTTTTCCTGCACCGTAAACTGTTCGAGTGCAGAAAAATACTCAGGAGCAGCGTACTTTGTAAAATAGCGCACATCAGCTCCAAAATCGCAATTTAGCACATGCGCAATCTTGAAACGGAGATAGAGATTGGAATATACATTGATGGAAGGAAGTGGAAGGGCATCCTGATTGGTAGACTTCTGCCAAGTAAATTGTGTTTCCCAGTTGAGCGGACCAAAAGTAAAGTCCTGCCCAATCTCAGCAGTTAGCACAGTGATGGGGCTGCTTGTCTGTCGCGAATAAGCCATATTGTAAAGCCTGCCATTGTTTTCGTTTTCCTGATTCGTGCTTGCGAAATATGTATAGTTCTTGATTTCATCAAAGGCGAAACGAAAACGAGTCCTCGTCTTCTGATAGTTAAGAACTCCCTGCGCCCTGAAATGATCAATCATGGACAGGTCATCGTCATCCCACCACAAGTGTCGTGACTGATAATGACGAAAATAGAATGAAGGTTTCACATGATGGTAGAACCCTATGGCGGCAAGCGTCATCGTGTCTCCAAGCAGCGGGAAGTTGAGATCAACACCTCCGTCAATTCTCAACTCACCAATGTTATAGCCTAAGACTGCAAGTTCACCAGTCACATTATAGTGCAAGGTCTTGCCCTGCGTCTTGCTGAGCTGGGCACCTACGGTGACACTATGCTCATTCCAGGAAGATGTGCCGGTAGAGTCAGGAAGTACATAGTGGCTAAGTGTGTGAGAGGCAAAGATTTTCGCGCCCGTCTTAATCCACTTGTTAAAGCCTTCCAACAAGGCAATGGCAAAAGTATTGCGCAGATTCCAGTTGTTGGTTTTGTCGTAGAGGGAATCAGCCGCCAACTTTTCCTTAACTTTATAGGTGTCAAGATAGTAATTGGATGGCGTCTGATAGGCCTCATAGATACGGCGATAGGTCGTGAAGTCAAGCGTATGGATAAAACTCGTCACTGGCACATACTCGTCTTTCATCCAGGAAGTATCTTTCTTTGTCTTCTCCGAAACTGCCAGGATACTGTCTGCCATAGCCTTATTTCCCACTTTTATACGTCCCTCGGAAGGCGGAGTGGTGCCATCGGAAGCAACTTTTGTGGCAATCTTGGCACCGTCAGGCCTACCTGCAAACGAATTAGCTGACTTCGCCTTCTTCCTGTCAAGCTTTTGACCTGACTTTTTAGCGTTGGCCATAGCTTCATCCTCAGCCTTTTTCTCATCCTTCTCTTTCTGCGAGTCCATTGCGAACTTCCGCGCCTTGATCTCCTCTGCAGTCATAGGTACTTTACGATTGAAGCCTATGCTGTATCGTTGCGTGAAAAAGATGTGCTGATTATCATTACGATTCCAGTTTTGCTGCAGCATTGTAGGAATTTCCGACGTGGCGAAATTCTCATTGAATGTCTCAGGATGCGTGATGTAAAGGTCACTGGTGATACCACCATTTTCTGTCACCTTCTCATGGAGTGTGTTGAAAAGCAGGTGAGCCTGATAGCGGTCACCCATATAACTACCATAGAGTGAAGCCTTAAAGTGAGACGTTGACTGAGCGTTGTAATAGCCTCTGCCATAGAGATAATCGAAGAGAGAGCCTACACCTAAGCGCTTGCCGGCATTGACAGCGAACTTTGTTTTAAAGTGGTCTTCACCATTGGTGCGGTTACCACAATTGTTGTAAGCGATATTAGTAAACGGAGAAAGGGTGTTGATGAAGAGAAACCGGTCAACGGGAGTGACTACAAAGTCATAAGGATTGACAAAGATGAAATTGTTGTCTTCCTTTCTGTCAATGAAAATTCTGGCCTGACGAGGCGCTCCCAAATTGCCTGTAGAATTGTATTCACCATGCAGACCCGTTGTGAAGATGGTATTCATAAACATATGAGATACCGTATCAGGTCTGGCCATTGTACGGTCACCGAAGCGACTGTCGACTGTCCAAACGTGAATACCCTCGGGAATTTCCTTGTCAGTACCCAACGAGTCAGCTTTTCCCTGCCGTTTGTGCCGGTCAGATATCGTGCCATCCGGCCCCATGGAGTTATAGTTGCCTGTATCGTATTGGGCCCACGTGGATGTGGATACCATCAAAAAGAGGATGAAGGAAAGAATTTTCTTCATTTAATAAAGCGTAAAGCGCATTCTATAAGTTTGAACACCATGGAAGCTAAGATCACGATAACACCTACCGTTTGGGGGGTGCGAAAGAGATAAAGCAAAACACCCACGACCGCTCCCACCATGAAGATAATGTTGAGCCACTGACGAGTTGAACGGAAATGATCAGCGGTCTGCTGCTCTCTGTATGGTTTTCTTATCATCTTTTTCCGTAATGCTATAGGGCGATATTCATAGTCTTCACAGCTACGAAGCCTGTTCATTTTTAATCCCCAATGCAGTACAGATGCGTTGGAAGATATTATCCTTTCTGTCAATGGTTTTTCTCCTGAACTTTCCGCTGATTCGCGAAAGCTTCGTGCCTTTCTTGTTAAGCGAGTATTGATCGGTAATCCAATTTTCAGCTTTCTTCTTCAGACCCGAAACATCATTGCGATTCATCTCATAAGCGTAGCTGATGCGTTCGAGGGTGACATGTACATGTCCGTCAGTGGCCTTGGCGACCATTGTATAATCAACCTCGGTGCGATCAAGGGAAATGAAATTGGACGAAAACACAAGCCATTCTTTCATACGTGCAGCTATCATGTGATCAGCCTTGTTGACCGCGGCAATGCGCCCCGCAGGCTGCAAATCCGCACTTTTTGATTCCTCAACCACTTGACTGATGACCGCATAGACTTTATCGTAGATACTGTCGGCCGACATTCCGGGGACATCCTTGTCCAGCGTGAATACCACTTGACCATTGACCAAAGGCACAGCACCGGCAAGATATTTCTTGTCAACTTGAGGCACTGTTTTATTGACTTCCGGCTTGGTTTGTTGTCGGGTTTGCTGGTCAGGTATCTCCCAGACATTATTTTGTGCTATAACCCACATGGGCAACATAGCAAGCATAAGCGCGAAAAGATGCTTCTTCATATCGTTAGCGTCAATTAAATTCTTGAGAAAAATCATTCTTACAAGCAAAGTTACAATTAATCCATGTTCTTTCATTAGCCATCCTTGTGATTTAACTATTTTTTTGTTCAAGCTGATTTTGCAGTCTCACCATTTCATCTCTGTATTGCGCAGCCTGGATGAAATCTAACTTCTTGGCCGCCTCTTCCATCAGACGCTTAGTGTTTTCTATGCTTTTCTTCAGCTCAGCTGAAGACATCTCCATGATAATAGGATCGGCCGCGAAGGCTCCGCTCTCCGGCTCGATATAAACAGTCGCTGTTGGCTGAATCGGCTTTTGATACTGCGCCCCGTTGGATTCAGGCAGGGAACCCTTGATGTCCTTGACGATCTGTCTGGGTGTGATGTGGTGGTCCTCATTGTATTTCATTTGGATGGTTCTGCGCCTTGCCGTTTCATCAATGGTTTTCTGCATGCTCTCTGTGACAGTGTCAGCATACATGATGACCTTTCCATTGACATTGCGTGCTGCACGTCCGGCTGTCTGCGTGAGACTGCGGTGACTGCGCAAAAATCCCTCCTTGTCAGCATCAAGAATGGCCACCAAGGACACTTCTGGAAGATCAAGGCCTTCACGAAGAAGATTGACGCCAACCAGAACGTCGTAAACGCCCGCGCGGAGATCATTCATAATTTTCACTCGGTCGAGTGTCGCCACGTCGCTGTGAATATAGTTCGCCTTCACATTGTGATTAAGCAGATACTCTGTCAGCTCCTCAGCCATGCGCTTGGTAAGCGTGGTCACCAGTACACGCTCATGTCGGAGCGTGCGAGTGATAATTTCATCGAGCAGGTCGTCTATTTGGTTCTCAGAAGGCCGCACTTCTATTTCAGGATCAAGCAAACCGGTTGGGCGGATGAGCTGCTCCACCACGACGCCCTCTGACTCCTGCAGCTCGTAGTTAGCCGGCGTGGCAGAGACATAGATGACTTGATGCAGCATTTCGTGGAACTCCTCAAAACGCAGTGGCCGATTATCGAAAGCCGCGGGAAGACGGAAGCCGTACTCAACAAGATTTTGCTTGCGGGCGCGGTCTCCGCCATACATAGCGTTGATCTGAGGGACGGTGACATGGCTTTCATCAATGACCATCAGATAATCTTTAGGGAAGAAATCGAGAAGGCAGTAGGGACGTTCACCCGGCTGGCGTCCGTCAAAATAGCGGGAGTAATTCTCAATGCCCGAGCAGTGACCCAACTCTTTGATCATCTCAAGGTCGTACTCCACACGCTCCTTTATGCGCTGGGCCTTGGTGTCATCGCCTATCTCATGGAAGTAAGCCACCTGTTTGGCGAGGTCGTCCTGAATCTGCCTGACAGCGTTATCTGTCTGCTCCTTGGAGGTGACGAAAAGATTAGCGGGGTAGATGGCATATTCAGTAAAATGCTGCATGGAGTGCATTGAAACGGCATCGACTTCCTCAATACTGTCGATTTCATCGTCCCACCAGCTCACACGAAGCAAGTGATCAGAGTAGGCCATGGCAATGAGCACCGTATCGCCTTTGACAGAGAAACATCCACGCTGCAGGTCTATGTCGTTTCTCACATAGAGCGCATTGACAAGTTTGCGTAAGAAAACATTACGATCAAGCTTTTGTCCCCGCTTGATATTAATGACGTTCTCCTGCATGGCAACTGGGGCTCCCATACCATAGATGCACGATACAGAAGAGACGATGATAACATCCTTACGTCCTGATAAAAGGTCACTTACAGCAGCAAGGCGAAGCCGGTCTATCTCATCGTTGATGGCCAGGTCTTTCTCTATATATGTGTCGCTGGAAGGGAGATAGGCTTCAGGCTGGTAATAGTCATAATAACTGACATAGTAATCTACTGCATTGTCGGGGAAGAAGCCTTTCATCTCTTCATAGAGCTGCGCCGCCAATGTCTTGTTATGACTCAGCACGAGCGTGGGCTTATTCACATTGGCAATGACATTGGCAACGGTGAAAGTCTTGCCCGAACCAGTAACGCCTAATAGTACCTGGGCAGGATCTCCATGCTTGATGCCCTCTGTCAGCTGAGTAATGGCTTGGGGCTGGTCGCCAGTGGGCTTGTATTTGGACGATATTTGAAACTTCATGGATGACAAAGTTAGCGATTTTCGTTCAGAAAAAGGTAGGGTAACTCGAAAATTTGCTAAAAAATCAGTCACTTCCTTGGTCTGCCAGATAATTATATGTAAATTTGCAAATCAATAAATAGGCGCTGGCGAAAACAGCGTCCTTAATTGAACGATATATCTGATCGCATGATAAAAAAAGCTTCAACAGTGCTTCTTTCATTGATGCTCCTTAGCAGTTGCGCCAAGGAGTTCAACAGTGTCTATAAGTCAAGCGACTACAAATACAAGTATGAGTATGCCAAGGAGTGTTTTGCCTTGGGCAAGTACCAGCGGGCGGCCTCGCTTTTACAAGACCTGATCATTCCGCAGAAAGGTAGCCAGGATGCTCAGGAATGCCTGTATATGCTTGGCATGGCAGAATACAAAAATATGGATTATGAAACTGCCGCCGAGACCTTTAAGAAGTACGTAAAGTCCTATCCACGTGGCGAATACGCTGAAATCGCACAGTTCTACGTCGGCCAAAGTCTCTTTATGAGCACCCCTGAGCCCCGTCTTGACCAAACAGAGACTGTGGCAGCTATCAATGCTTTTCAGGAGTACCTTGACCTCTATCCAGATGCCAAATTCAAGGAGCAGGCGCAGGGCAAGCTGTTTGAGCTTCAAGACAAACTCGTGCTCAAGGAATTGTACTCTGCGGAGTTATATTATAACTTAGGCACCTACTTCGGCAATAGTGTACCTGGTGACGATGGAAACAATTACTTGGCCTGCATTGTTACTTCCCAGAATGCTTTAAAGGACTATCCCTATACCAAGAAGAGGGAAGAGTTTGCCACGCTGATCATGAAAAGCAAGTTTCATCTTGCTGAGCAAAGCGTCGACGCTAAAAAGCTGGAGCGCTTCCAGGACGCGGAAGACGAATGCTATGGCTTTATCAATGAGTTCCCTGATTCAAAAGAAAAGAAAATAGCAGAGGAGTATATTGCCAAGTGCAAGAAGGTTACCGCCAATGCAAAGGATTAATGATTGATTCATTTCAATTTGTATCAGTCAAATTCAGTTCGTATATTTTTATTTCATTATCACTATAAAAATGGATTATAAAAAGTCAAAGGCGCCGGTAAACACTGTGACGCGCGACATCATGGATCTGTGCGAAGAGACCGGAAATATCTATGAAAGCGTTGCTATTATTGGCAAGCGCGCCAATCAGATTGCTGTCGAAATCAAGTCTGACCTAAGCAAGAAGCTGCAGGAGTTTGCTTCCTACAACGACTCGCTTGAAGAAGTGTTCGAAAATCGCGAGCAGATTGAGATTAGCCGCTATTATGAGAAGCTCCCCAAACCGACACTGCTTGCTACCCAGGAGTTTATCGAGGGAAACGTCTATTGGAGGGATCCTGCGAAGTCCACAGACGATATAGAGGATAAAGATTAAGTTCAATGATCCAACGCAAACAAACCATTTACTTGCTCTTGGCCCTTGCAGCCTTGATAACATGTCTATGCCTGCCGATAGGTACGATTTCCGGGAGTAGGCTGGGCGCAACTGGAGTGGTTTATAATTTAGGTGTCTTTATGCAAGGCAAGTTGACGGTTCATCCGCTTTTGTTTGCTGATGTAGTAATCATCGCATCACTGACTTTAATCAACATCTTTCTTTATAAGAACCGCAAACTACAACTGCGTATCTGCGATGCCAATATAGTGCTATGTGTCGCATGGTATGGATACTATGCATTCATGGCCTTTGACGGATTGAAGGAGTTAGGTGACTTCTCGATGTCTTTTGCTGTATGCCTGCCATTAGTTGCCATTGTCTTATTCATTCTCGCTCATTTCGGCATCAAAGCTGATGAAGACTTGATCAAGTCAATGGACCGGATAAGATAAGGCCTTTAAAGCTGCACGTTCCAAGAGATTTGCAAAGGAAAGCCACAATGGGGTTTCCCTTTACTTTCTTACTGTTTTTTCTATTATACGCAATATATATGTGCTGTAGACGCAACGCCATTACACTGTAGACGCATTGCCATTACACCGTAGACGCATTGCCATTACACCGTAGACGCATTGCCATTACACCGTAGACGCATTGCCATTACACTGTAGACGCTAAATGCTCTTGCAAGTGAGGGATTTCCTCCATTGCCTTATCCTTGAATTACCACAGTTATGATAAATTAGAATATCAAGGAGTAATTTTTAGATTCAAACACCCAGTTAAAGACATAATAACAAAGACCGTCCAAGACAAATATCTTGGACGGCCATAATATGAATAATCTCCTTCGAACGATGCTGGCATTTCATATGTCAATATCGAAGTTTAGAGATAGATGGTTACTTCTTAAGCTTCTCAACGTAAGCGTCAATGACAGCCACAGCAGTGACATTAACCACATCACGAACATTTGCCTCAAAGTCAGTGAAGTGAATAGGCTTGTTAAGACCCATCTGTACGGGACCGATGATCTCGCAGTCAGGATCGAGAGCCTGAATGAGCTTGTAGCTGCTGTTGGCCGCGTTCATGTTGGCGAAAACAAGAGTGTTGACATTCTTGCCCTTAAGTCGAGTAAAGGGGTATTTATCATCACGCAGGTCTCTGTCAAGGGCGAAATTGACCTGCATCTCACCGTCAACGAGCATGTCGGGATAGTCCTTTTGCAGTTTTTCCACTGCCTGATGGACGGCTACTGGCGAGCCAACGGTATCGGTACCAAAGTTGGAATAACTTGTCATGGCAATGACAGGCTCCTGATTGAAAAATCTCACAGTATGAGCTGAAAGCCTTGCCACATCATAAAGCACGTCTTGATCAGGATGACGGTTAATGAGCGTGTCAGCGAGATAGAGAATGCCTCTCTTTGAGTTGAGGATGTGCATGGTGGCAAATGTCTTGTACTCGGATCGTACACCAATCACTTCCTTTGCTACCTTGATGGTGTTGCTGTATTTCGTATAGAGTCCGGTGATGAAAGCATCGGCATCGCCCTGCTCTACCATGGACATTCCAAAATAGTTACGCTCATACATCTTGTCGTAAGCCTCTTCGAAAGTGACGCCCTCACGTGCGCGTTTTTCAGCTAAATGCTTGGCGTAGGTAGCTCGGCGACCTTGCTCGTTGTCTGCACGCATATCCACGATTTCCACACCAGTCAGGTCAATCTTCAGGCGCTTGGCAAGACGGTTAAGCCGATCGATATTGCCAAGCAAGATCGGATGACAGAAGCCCTCTTGTAGAGCTGTGACTGCCGCCTTCATCATCGTGGGGTGACCGCCCTCTGCGAAGACGACGCGCTGAGGATGCAGCGCCGCCGTGGCGTGAAGGGTACGGGTCAGCTTCGTCTCCTGGCCCAGCATCTGCCTCAGATTGTTCTTATACTCATCCCAGTCGGAAATGGTCCTGCGTGCCACTCCACTATCGATAGCTGCCTTGGCTACCGCTGCTGAAACTTCTGTGATTAGGCGTGGGTCTACTGGCTTGGGAATGAAATACTTAGGACCGAACTGCAAGTCGGTGACATGATAGACTTGGTTGACTATTTCCGGCACGGGCTGCTTGGCCAGATCAGCAATAGCTCTTACAGCCGCAAGCTTCATTTCCTCATTGATTGCCTTGGCGTGGACGTCGAGAGCACCCCTGAATATATAGGGAAATCCTATGACGTTGTTAATTTGGTTCGGATAGTCTGAACGTCCTGTCGACATGAGGATATCGGGACGCGCCGCAATGGCATCCTCGTAAGAGATCTCTGGCACGGGATTGGCCAGCGCGAAAACGATAGGCATATGGGCCATCGATCTCACCATGTCCTGACTAAGCACATTACCCTTGGACAGGCCCACAAAAACGTCGGCGTCTTTGACAGCCTCCTCCAAAGTATGGAGATCAGTACGGTCAGTGGCGAACTCTGCCTTCTGTTCGTTCACATGATCGCGACCTTTGTAAATGACCCCACGAGAGTCGAGCATGATGATGTTTTCATGCTTTGCACCTAACGAACAATAAAGCTTCGTACAGCTGATGGCAGCAGCACCGGCACCATTGACAATGATTTTGGCTTCCTCTATCTTCTTGCCTGCCACTTCCAGAGCATTGAGCAATCCGGCCGCAGAAATGATGGCTGTACCGTGCTGATCGTCGTGCATCACTGGGATGTCAAGTGTCTTTTTCAGCCGGTTCTCTATATAAAAGCACTCGGGAGCTTTAATGTCCTCAAGGTTAATGCCACCAAATGTCGGAGCGATCTTTTCTACAGCCTCGCAGAATTTCTCTGGGTCTTTTTCGTTAACCTCTATATCAAAGACATCAATTCCGCCGTAAATTTTGAACAACAGCCCCTTACCTTCCATGACAGGCTTACCGCTCATGGCGCCGATATCACCTAATCCAAGGACAGCGGTGCCGTTAGAGATAACGGCTACAAGATTACCCTTGTCTGTATATTTGTAGACATCATCCGGATTTTTCTGGATCTCCAGACAGGGAAAAGCCACGCCCGGAGAATAAGCCAGGCTGAGATCGGTTTGCGTGCGGTACGGTTTTGTCGGCTTCACCTCGATTTTACCGGGGCGTCCGGCTTCATGATAAGCTAAAGCAGCTTCTTTGGTAATCTTTACCATATCAATAATGTTAATAACAATTCTATTTTTGAGGCAAAGGTACAAAAAAACGGGAAAACATTTAAAAGTTTTCTCCTTTTTTGTAATTTTGCTGCAAAATATATCTCAAATATGATAAGTAAAGGTGACAAATCGACAGATTACAGACAGCAATTAAGCCAAAGAATCATTGAAACGGCCACTAAGATGTTCTTTTCAAGAGGCATTAAGGCGGTGAAAATGGATGATGTGGCTGCTCGTCTGGCCATATCTAAAAGAACGCTTTATGAGATTTTCAACAATAAGGAAAAACTGCTGCTTCACTGTGTCAAGAAATTGAAGAATGAAAAGGATGAGCATTTCAAGCAATTCATGAAAGGACAGAAACGCACTGAGATAGATGCTATTATTGAATTTTATCGTTTTCAGATGAATCGTACGGCATCTATCTCTCCCCACTTTGTTTCGGATCTTCACCGCTATCCATCAGTTGTGTCGTGGATGAACGAGGTGCGTCGCACGAGTGACCGCATTGCGCAGGATTTCTTCCAAAAAGGCATTGACAACGGGTACTTTCGAAAAGAGGTGAACTTCGACCTTATCTGGAAATTTGCTGATGTTGCCATGTCTAATGCCATCCAAAGCGGCATTGTGGAGAAGTATGGTGTACAGCAGGTATTTAAAAATGTAACGATGCTTTATGTCCGCGGCTTCTGTACATTGAAGGGGATTGAAGCACTGGAGAAAATGATTTAAAGCTGTCTCCCCGCCCTACTCCACATACAGTACAAGTCCTTTGAGGTACTCACCCTCCGGATGATAAATGTTGATGGGGTGATCTGCGGGTTGATGCAGCTGATGGAGAATCCTCACTTTTCGATGAGCCTGTGCAGCTGCAGTGAAGACGGCTGTGCGGAAGTTCTCCTTTGTCACCACTTGCGAGCAGCTGAACGTGAACAGGATTCCTCCCTGCTTGATTTTTTCAAGTCCTTTAACGTTAAGGCGGATATATCCCTTCAACGCATTGTGCAGAGCTGATCGATGCTTAGCAAAAGCCGGAGGGTCAAGGATAATGAGATCATATTTATCGTTGTGACTGTCGAGGTAGTCGAAAACGTCGTCGCAGTATGCTTCGTGCCGAGCATCGTCAGGGAAGTTCATACCTACGTTGAGCTTGGTCAGCTCGATGGCCTTTGCGCTACTATCCACCGAATGAACAACCTTTGCGCCGCCTCTCATGGCATAAGCCGAGAATCCACCTGTATAGCAAAACATATTAAGAACACTTTTACCCTTTGCATAATGCTCTAACAGGGAGCGGTTTTCACGCTGATCAATGAAGAAGCCCGTTTTTTGACCTTTCAGCCAGTCAATGTGAAATTTCAGCCCATTCTCTATCGCCACGTCATCATTCGTATGGCCGTAAAGGAATCCATCTTCCTGGTGCAGATCCTTTTTCGTGGGCAGCGTGGTCTCGCTCTTGTAGAAAATATTGTCAATTCTGTTGTCCATTACTTTCAGTAAGGCTTTGCTTATGTCATGACGGCTGTAATGCATTCCAACACTGTGAGCCTGGACCACAGCGGTCTTTCCATAGCAATCGATGACAAGTCCTGGCAGATAGTCGCCCTCTCCGTGTACAAGACGATAAGTATTGTTGCATAAACTGTCGGCAATGCCAAGGTTGATGCGCATCTTCAGAGCCGAGCGGATGCTGCGCTCCCAATAATCCTCGTCTATAAGAATATCCTCAAAGGAGAGCACGCGGACCGTAATGGTACCTCGCTGATAATGCCCTACAGCAACAAAACTGCCATTGACATTAAGCACCCGTACAACTTCACCATCCTCTATCCTATCGTCTAATCGCTGGATAGCCCCAGAAAAAACCCACGGATGAAAACGTTTCAACGACTCGTCCTTGCCATTTTTCAGATAGATGTTCTTATACATATTATAAACATTTCATTTCCGACAATATCATGCTAAGATCAATCAGTTATCCTTTTTTAGAAGACATCTCCTGCCCGTTAGGTTCAGGGACTTCTACAATATGGTAGTTGCCCGTTTTCTTCAAACGCAAGATTTCCTCATAGATTTTAATGCAGCTCCAGGCGTCAATGGCAGCATACTGCTTCTGTTTATCGGAAAGAGTAGGTGCTTCCCAATTGGTGAGCCGTTGCCGCTTGGATATCTTTTCATGAAAAATATTAGCATATATTTTCTGCAAACTAAGATCTTGTATTCCAATCTCACCCACAATGTCTTGGAGATCGATGAAGAAGCCTGGTTGGAAAGGCTCGCGTGCTTCCAATCCACGGATGTCGTCATGCCAGGACAAGCCGATCTTCTTCACGCCTTTGTCTTCAAGTAATCTTTGGATGGCAGGAGTGATGCCGGTAAAATTAAGTCGAAAAAGGAAGCAAGTATCACGATTGGATACTTGAAGCAGGGCCACTTTATTTTGCTGCCCCTTATGAAAAGCAGGCTTGGTCTCGGTATCCACGCCCATAATATCGCTTTTGAGTAGATAGTCCACAGCCTTCTCTGCTTCGCCCGCAGTGATGATTGTAACTACCCTACCTGGGAAAGTCACAACGGGGAGTGCCGTAATTGCCTTCTTGTCAAAATGGCTGTATATCGTTTTGTTCATCCTTTTTAAATATGGGTGCAAAATTAATTAAAAAAAATAATATAGGAAACCTTTCTCCTCTTTTTATAACAATGGTTCGCTGAAACACTTCAAGCCTTGCAACCACGACAAGCAAGAAGACCTGTGCGCTAACTGTTTTTAATAGCGAATAATAGGTGAACCTATCAAAGAAATGACAATCATGAGGCCTCTCTTACAAGCAACCACGGCAATCAAAATAATAATAATCCCTGTTTTGTTTGGGATATACAATCATTATTAGTAAATTTGCACTGTTAGATAATAACAGTAACCTTAAGGTTCAAACAGACACATAGTTCGGATATGGCTACAGAAGGTATTTTCCACGATAATATAGAAATCTTGCAGGTAGACAAGTTTTTCGCCGGCGAGATGAGCCGGCAGATCCACCGGTATATAAAAGCAAGAGGTTCCTTGTCGATGCTTGAGAAAATAGAGCAACGCATTGAAAAGCTCTCTATCCCAGAGCGGGAGCAAGCCATGGCAAAATATATTGATTTGAACCGGAAAGTGATTTCCAATCTTGACTGGTGTATGCTCATCGCCCGTGCTATGGCTAACTATTGTGATTCGTACAACTATTTTATCAAGATGGTATCAGATGAAGAGACCATGCGGTTTTATGAGCAACGCATGAAAGAAAAATATGTGCGCTTTCACGAAGTGTTCGAGGAAAACGGAAAATATGGTATAAAGGACGTTAATGGTAGTATTTTGCTAAGTGCCAAGTATGATTTTCTTCGCACCCCATTTGTTTATGTCGACGATCTTGTGTCCATGCCTGTTATTGCTGAGTGTAACGGCAAAATGGGCTTAGTACTTCCTGACGGTCATGATACCATAGTGCTTCCTTTTGACTACGACGACATTTCCCTTCGCGACGAAGAACCATGGTTTGAGTTGACCAAGGACGGACAGACCCAGTTGTGGAGTGGACTCGATGAGTTGGGAAATTAAGAATTTTCTACTGAAGTGAAAAAGAAAGTATTGTTGTTGGTGTTCACATTTCTATTGTGGATACTGTTCTTTGTATTGCAGAAGCCAGTGTTTCTGTTAGTGTATGGCGGTTTTTCTCATGTCTTGCAGGTAATTTGGCATGGACTGCCGCTTGATTTTTCAATGGCGGGTTATCTGACGGCTATCCCAGCCATTGTTCTTCTCATCAGCGCCCTACCCATAAAACGATTGTATCAGTTGAGGGCAGGCCGTCTTTTGAGAGTGATCGTTTGTCTTTGGTTCACGATTGGAGCCGCAGCTGTATCCCTTTCGTTTGTTTCCAACCTTGCACTTTACGGTTATTGGGGCTTTCCCCTTGACTCTACACCATTATTTTTCATTAGTTCATCGCCTTCGGCTGCACTTGCCAGCATAGAATGGTGGCAAGGTCTCTTGGGTTTCCTGAGCTTTGTGCTTATCTTCGTATTGATTTTGACGGGCTTTCATCTACTATGGCGCAATTGGACCAGAAGCGTTTTTGAACAAGAAAGCCAACGATGGCAATGGTTGCCGATACTTCTTCTGACAGTCTCCCTTTTTCTTCCTATTCGTGGAGGTGTGACCGTTTCAACGATGAATACGGGTAGAGCTTATTTTTCTTCCAGTCAAGAGCTGAACCATGCTGCGGTCAATCCTTTGTTCTCCTTTATGGAGAGTGTAAGTCACAGTGAGGACTTTGCTTCTCAATATCGTTTCATGAATGATAGCGAGGCTCATTCCATCTTTCATCAGCTCTATCCAGCAAGCTCGCCCGACAGCGTGCAGCGAGTACTCAAATCGGGACAGACCCGCCCTGATATCTATATTGTCATTATGGAAAGCTTCTCCGATTCAGTTTCAAATGTGCCAGGTGTTACACCTCAACTTAACAGGCTGAAGCATGAAGGCATTTATTTCTCTCGCTTCTATGCCAATAGTTTCCGTACTGATCGTGGGCTGGTCTCTGTGCTTCAGGGGTATCCTGCTCCGGCAACAGTGAGCTTAATGAAATTTCCTCGTAAGACCGCCAACCTACCGTCTATCGCATCACATTTAGAGAAAGCAGGATACATAGCTTCCTATTATTATGGGGGTGATGCTGACTTCACCAATATGCGCTCATTTCTTGTCAATCAGCGTTTCGGTCACATCACAGAGGATGTGGATTTCCCCGTCAGTGAACGCCTGAGCAAATGGGGCGTACCTGATCACTTGCTTTTTCAGCGGGTAGAAAATGATATTAAGACATTGCCAACTACGGGGAGGCCACGCCTGACGGTCATACAGACCTCCAGTTCACACGAGCCTTTCGATGTGCCTTATCATCATTTCAAAGATAAAATACTCAATGCCTTCGCATATTCTGATAGTTGTGTCGGGAGCTTTGTGAATATGCTCCACAAGAGTCAACGATGGCAAAACAGCCTAATTATACTGGTGCCCGATCATTTGGGCGCATGGCCTCAGCATGCCGACAATTTCAAACCCTGGCGTTATCATATACCCATGATATGGACTGGTGGAGCAGTAAATCAGCCTATGATTGTTGAAACCTACGGTTCTCAACAGGATATATCCGCTACTCTACTCTCTCAGTTGGGTATTGACCACAGCGACATGATTTTTAGCAAGGATCTCTTTAACTCCACAGCGCCACATTTCGCATTCTTTCTGCCCAATGACGGTATTGGAATGATTTCTGAACAAGATGCCGTAATCTATGACAATCAGTTGCGAAAAACGGTTTTCCAGAGAGGAAAAGGTGGAAATCTCCGCTATGGCAAAGCTTTGCTTCAAGTACTTTTTGATGATATTTCCAAACGTTAAATGTCCACTTCTATTCTTTTGTTCACCTTTCTTCAAACTCTCGCCAATCGCGATGCAGAGTTCACGCTGGCCATTAATAGTTTTCATTGCGGCTATTTGGACAATTTCATGATGATGTATTCTGGTCGTTTCATCTGGATACCGGTTTATCTGGGCCTTATTGTCATCATGTTTCGTAACTTTCCGCCTAAGCCGGTATTTATTTGTTTACTGTTCAGTATTTTACTGATCACACTTTGCGACCAGACAGCTTCCACCATTCTCCGCCCAATGTTTAGTCGTCTTCGTCCTGCTAACCCAGATAACCCCATCTCTCCATACATCCATATCGTTGATGGTTACCGCGGAGGGCATTATGGTTTTCCTTCAGCGCATTCGGCGAACTGTTGGGGAGCTTTATTCTTCTTCTTTTTTGTCTTTCGCCGCCGTATCCTCTCACTTACACTGGTCATGTGGGCATTCTTGATGTGCTGGTCAAGGATATATCTTGGGGTTCACTATCTTGGCGATATCATGTGTGGACTACTTGTCGGTTTGTTTTGTGCCAGTGTTGACTATTACATCTTTCAGTTGCTTCTGCACCAGACAGCCAATCAGTTGAAGCCAAACGCCCATTCATGTAAATTGTATTCACCTTGCCTCATTTGTGGAATTGAAACGGCGATGCTGCTTATTATCGCTATTTTTACACGCTTTTCCTTCTAAAGAATTATGAAGATTCAGCCCGTAGCCTACTTCCATTCTCCGTTTCCCTCTAAATTCGGTATACCCAAGCAGAGCGGTCTTGTAACGGAACTCGAGGGCTTCATCGTTTTAGCGGAGCCTTATCGCAATGTGGAGGCATTACGTGGCATAGATGCCTTTGACTATCTTTGGCTCATTTGGGGGTTTAGTGCCAATAGCCATGCAGCATCAGGTCTTACCGTGCGCCCTCCTTTGCTGGGGGGTAACATACGCATGGGAGTCTTTGCTACACGCTCCCCCTTTCGCCCTAACCCCATAGGCCTCTCTTCTGTGAGACTGCATCATGTGGATTGGGATGCAAGGGAAGGCCCTGTGCTTCACGTGCGTGGTGCTGACCTCATGGACAATACTCCCATCTATGACATCAAGCCTTATATCGTATATACCGACAGTCATCCAGACGCACGGTCAGGGTTTGTGGATACCCATCCGGTGAAACGACTTAAGGTCATTATCCCCGACTGTATCCGCACCTTTTTTGAAGAATGCCAGACGGAGGCTTTGCGAAAGGTGTTGGAGCTCGACCCGCGCCCTCACTATCAACACGATGCTGACAGAATTTACGGTATGTCTTTCAATGGTCACAATATACATTTCCGAGTGGAAAACGACACACTGACAGTTTTGGAGGAATAATTTTACTGCGAATAGCTTTAAAAAGTTATCTTAAAATTTGCAGGATTAAAAACATTGCAGTAACTTTGTACCATTCAATAAACGGGGGATTAGCTCAGCTGGCTAGAGCGCTTGCATGGCATGCAAGAGGTCATCGGTTCGAATCCGATATTCTCCACCATTATCAAAAGGCCGAGCACAAGTAAGTGTCCGGCCTTTTTTAGCTGATAAATGAATAATGCGAAATGAAAGACGAGGCTGTAAAGAAAATGAATCATGATAAAGCAATAGCTAAGAAATTCATTGCGGTGCTGAAGCAATGGACATTGTTAGTGTCTCTCACCGTGGGTAGCATCATTTACCTTCTGTTTTCCAAGACACCTTTGCTCCAACCTGTAGGAGATTTTTTAGGTCCGAAAATGGTCAGTCTGCTACCTGTCGTGATTTTTATTATGCTCTACATGACGTTCTGCAAGATTGACATGCACAATTTCAAACCACGTACTTGGCACTTCGCGTTGCAGATCGTCCGCACATCACTCTCCGCCCTTGTCGTCCTCATCATCATGCACATCACATCGCCTGAAGCCAAGATTGTTTGGGAAGGTGTTTTTATCATCGTTATCTGTCCCACTGCTGCAGCGGCGGCAGTTGTCACGGAGAAGCTTGGCGGAAGCATTGCGACTATGACAGTCTACATGATTATCGCCAATTGCTTCACTGTAATTATCATTCCGCTTTTCTTCCCGATGGTGGAGCGTGCTTCCAATGTTTCCTTTATCATGGCTTTTTTCATGGTGCTCGACCGTGTCGTGAGGGTGTTGATTTTTCCCCTTATTCTTGGATTGCTGACTCAGCGCTTTCTTCCTAAGGTCACTGCATTCATCAAGCGGCTTCCCAATGCGCCTTTCTATTTATGGGCATTCAACCTCAGTATTATCATGGGGTTGTCCATGCAAACCCTACTCCACTCACCGCTATCCGGTACTGTGCTTTTCCTGATGATTATACTTCCGCTGTTTATTTGCATCCTTCTTTTTACCATCGGCAAGGCTGTGGGCGGCATATGGGGCTATCAGGAACGTATCGATGGCGGGCAGGCGCTCGGACAGAAAAACAATGTTGTCGGCATTTGGCTTCTCCTGCATTTCCTCAATCCAGTCTGTGTCATCGCACCCTGCGCTTATATGGTATGGCAAAATATCATCAATGCCGTGCAACTATGGTATAATCAAAAGCACGGTTATTTAAAGTGGTAACCTATGCAGAACACGATCACTATCATCGGTTGGCTGGCACTTCTTCTCCTTGTCTCCTGCGGGAGAAGTAACACTGACGTAGTAGACAGGCTCAACGATAGATCTTATGATCAACACTATCGCAACCTCGATTCTACCCGTATCTATGCTGACAGTGCGCTAAACCTCTCCGAGAACTATTCCGCAGGTCGTGCAGAAGCTCTCAACAACCTTGCATTCGTGGCGAGTGCTTCTATGGACTATTCCAAGGCAAAAGGATATCTCGATGAAGTGACTGGTACTACCGACAATCAGATAGAGCTTCTCGTAGCAGATGTCCAGCAAATGAAGCTTTGCCAAAAGCAATCGCGCAATAAGGACTTCTACGTGTTCAGTGAGCAGGCACGTAAGCGACTTAATCGTATCAAAGACGAAGAGTCCTCACTCAATGATCATGAAAAGCGCCGATTGACTTATGCCTCAGCGGAGTATCACATCGTTTCATCCGCCTATTATTACTATTTAGGACTTGATCGTCAGTCCATCGAACAGATAGATCGTATTGATCCCTATGGAAGCATTGAGCGTGATACTGCTCAACTGCTTAACTATTGGTACAACATCGGTTCAGGAGGCATCATTGTAGGAAAAAATCAACGCCAGGTTGCCCGTGAGGAATTTGGATATCTTGCCAATTGCTATATCATCGCCTTACATCATAACTATCCTTACTGGGTGGCACAGGCACTCCAGGCCATGAGTGAACATCTACAGGACGTTTCCCAACGGCAAGAAATCATCAACGACGACTTTCCTACCATTGTGGCTGTCAATAGCGATATGATGCCCGACTCGCTCATTGCCGGCAATCTCGCTCAACGTGCGTTGGACATCTTCAAAACTTACGGCGATGTCTATCAGATAGCCGGTGCCTGGCGTACTTTAGGCGAATGCTACTGGCATATTGGTGATAACAAGTCGGCGCTTATCTGTCTCGAACATGCCTTGAAGGACAATAAGAAAGTGGAGCAGGCTCCAGACTTGGTCTCAACCATACGCGAAGACCTCTGCCTGGTCTATTCTGCTGCGAACGATAAGCGCAACAGTGACATCAATCGAAACATCTACCTTGACCTGCAGGAGCAGACACGACAGGACCGACAGCTGGAAGCGCGCGCTGCCCAGCTTGACGAATCCATTCGTGAGCTCAATATCTTGATAGGTATAGTGATGCTCATGATTGTCGCTGTGACGGTCCTGCTGATTGTCCTTGCACGGATGCGGCGCCAAAGTGACGATGCCTTCTCTATTTCAGAATTACTGAAGCCTTTAAGCGAGTGGCAGAAACACAACGAAGAAGCCTTTGATCGACAGCGTGAACACTTCAGCGAAATCAGTGAGGCTACGGATGCGGCGCGATTTCATTTGCAGCAGAACCGACAGCGCAACCTGGAGCAACGTGCTAAAGTTCAACTTGTGTTCAGTGTGTTGCCCTTGATTGACCGGATGGTGAACGAGATACGCCGTATCCAAAGGGAGCGGGAGAAAGACACTGGCGCTTCAACAAGCAATTTTAGAAGTATCGAAAAAGGCAGGCTACAGTATATAGAGGAGATTACCGACACCATCAATCAATACAACAATATCCTCACCCGATGGATACAGATGCGTCAGGGAGAGCTGAGCCTGCGAATCGAGAACTTTCCTTTGCAGAGGGTTTTCGATATGGTGGGACACAGCGCCATGAGTTTTTCATTGAGTGGTATCAAGCTTGTGGTAAAGCCGACCGACGCTGTAGTAAAAGCAGACTGTACGCTCACGCTCTTTATGGTGAATACCATTGCTGACAATGCGCGCAAGTTCACGCCTCGTGGTGGCACTGTTACGATTGAGGCACAGCCAGTGCCCCATGAAGATGGACAGCCGTCCTATGTAGAAATCTCTGTCACTGATACGGGGACGGGGATGCCCTCTGAGGTTCTGACACACGTCTTTGACCGTACCTATACCGGAGGACATGGATTCGGTTTAAGAAACTGTAAAGGCATTATCGAGAAATATAGAAAGATCAGTACCCTTTTCAGTGACTGCCTGATTGGTGCAAAAAGCACAGTCGGTAAGGGCTCACGCATTTATTTCCATCTGCCCATCGGACGGTTACGGACAATCGGCATCATCGTCTTACTGTCGCTCAGCAGTCTTGTATTTGGCTCCCGGATTCAGGCAAAAGACCCCACAGCCATCTTTTTACACCATGAAAGTCAATCGGCGAAGTTTGCCGATTCTGCCTACCTGTCCAATATTATGAGCAATTACGCCAACACGCTCAGATATGCCGACAGCTGCCGTAAATACATCTTACCGACTGATACAGCAGTACTGCTTGATGTCAGTAACGAAGCTGCCGTGGCCGCTCTCGCCCTACATCGGTGGAAGGTCTACCGTGAAAACAACAGGATTTACACCCGTCTTTTCCGCATGGCCAGCGCAGACAGTTCTCTACCCTCCTATATTCAGTACATGCAGCGGAGCCAGACCAACAAAGCCGTGTCAATGGTACTGCTCATCATCCTGCTCCTGGTGATCGTTCCCGCATGGTACGTACTCTATTACCGACATAAACTCAACTACAAGTTTTGCGTTTACAGGATCAACCAGATCAACGCCATTCTTCTTTCCGATGTTTCTGACCGTGAGAAACTGAGCCGTGTCCGTAAGCTTGGCGATTTTGGCCGTTTCAACCTCACAACCGAGCAGAAGACTAAACTGCAGAAAGTCGTAGGGCACATTGAGGCAGCACTCAGCCACAATATCACCCATAAGGAAGAAGTGGATACAGAGACGGAACTTGCCTCCGATGAGTGCCGCAGAATAGAGATCGAAGCCGCACGGCTGCACGTTTCCAACAGTGTGCTTGACAACTGTCTCTCTACCCTGAAGCATGAAACCATGTACTATCCCTCTCGTATCAAGCAGATGATCGTCGACGGGAATATCCAGATGGAGGAGCTTAGTGAGGTTGTCGACTATTACCACGACCTTTATGCTCTCTTGGCAGAACAAGCCTTACGTCAGGTGATTCCACCACGAATGGATCGTCAGGCTCTCAGCTATTTATTGGAACTTCTACGAAAATGCAATGACGGAAAGAACGTTAGCATACAGGAGGACACCGCCAAGACCCAGGGAGGCATCGTCCCCGACAACTATATCCGCATGATTGTGAGGATGCCTTCGCTGGACAGACTATCGGACAAGCAGGTTTCAGAACTCTTTACACCCTACACCATCGACATGAATCTGCTCTTATGCAGGCAAATCGTCAGGGAAATGGGCGAGATAACCAATCTCAGGGCCAGTGGCATTGAAGCGTCAAGAGATCCTGAAGGACATGTAACCGTGAAAATTTTAATCCCTAAGATATACTATAAATGAAAGATTTCAATGTCATCATTGTAGAGGATGTACCCCTTGAGTTGAAAGGTACGGAGGGTATCATTGCTACCGACATACCTGAAGCACACGTACTCGGCACAGCGCCCGACGAAGCAACCTACTGGAAAATCATGCGTCAGCAGCAGCCTGATCTTGTCCTGCTTGATCTGGGACTCGGCGGTTCAACGACGGTTGGCGTAGAAATTTGCCGGCATACCAAGCAGTCATATCCTCATGTAAAAGTCCTGATTTTCACTGGGGAAATATTGAATGAGAAGCTCTGGGTAGATGTACTTGATGCCGGATGCGACGGTATTATTCTGAAAACTGGTGAGTTGTTAACCCGGCCAGACGTAGAATCGGTTATGTCCGGCAAGCGATTAGTGTTTAACGAACCCATCCTTGAGAAGATTGTAGAGCGCTTCAAGCACAGTGTCAATAATGAGATTCGGCGGCAGGAAGCCTTAATATCCTACGATATTGATGAGTATGACGAGCGTTTTCTCCGCCATTTAGCCTTAGGCTATACGAAAGAGCAGATCACTCAACTACGCGGAATGCCCTTTGGCGTAAAGAGCCTGGAGAAACGACAAAACGAATTGGTGAAGAAGCTCTTCCCCGAGGACGGCAATGGAGTCGGTATCAATGCCACTCGGCTTGTGGTAAGAGCCTTGGAACTCCGCATTCTCAACATAGACAATCTTCATCCTGACGAGGAATGATTAGGAAGATCTGGCTCTATAGAGCAGTCATGGGCATTGTCGCGGCTTATGTGGTCGTGGCACTCGGATCGTGGGTATGGTCAGCCGCCATGCCCTCTTCTTCCATCCGGCCATTGTTAAGCGACAGCGGGATACGTTGGTTTTTCGGCACTTTCACAAATAATTTGGCCCAACCTGTTTTGGTATGGGTGATTCTTCTTGGAATTGCACTGGGAACCAGCCGTGAATGTGGTTTGTGGAAAGTTATAGGGAAACTGGCTACATCATGCCACGCCATCAGCATCCTTGAGCGGCGCGGGCTTTGGGCAGCACTTGAGCTGATTGCTGTTGAAGCTGCTGTCATGGCACTGCTCATTTTTCCGCGACACGCTATTCTGCTGAGTGTAACGGGCGACATTTTTCCAAGCAGCTTCTCAGAAAGTCTTGTAGCTGTCATTTCTTTTATGATACTGACGGCATCAATCACTTTTGGCCTTTTCTCTGGAAATATCCATAATTATCGTGGTGCGGTAGCGAGCGCTCTTAAGGGCGGTAGTGTCTTGAAGATTGTTCTCTGCCTATATGTACTCATCGCTGAGCTTATTGCCATTATCGGGTATATCTTCTAACTTATCGTGCGACAACCCATGCTCACAACGTTCCAACGTATCATTAAGCAGGTTGAAAGTCTCCTCGTATACTCTACTGAGATGATGCCAATTGCGATAGGCAAGACTGTAATCGATGGAGAGCTGACTGTTTTTCCTGTTGAGCTTCATCGACACATAGTCTTCACCAAAGGCTGTTGCCATGCCTTGCCAGAGCGAGGTGTAAAGACGTCCGCCGGCATCATCGCTACGTGTGATAAAATCGAGTACGACATCCGCATTGCCATATTAACTCTTTATTTGAGAAATCATTATCTGCGACATATCGCATAAACTCCTATATATAAATGTCCCAGTTAGCTAACAAAATAACTGTGTGTAAACAAGAAAGAGGAGATTGTTTCCAAAATCCTCTTTTCTTGTGGTGGTGATTCCGTTGGGATTCGAACCCAAGACCCACAGATTAGAAATCTGTTGCTCTATCCAACTGAGCTACGGAACCAGGTACTATCCAGCGCTGGCATAAAGTGAACTTCTCACCAAAGTGTCTGCAAAGTTAGCCAATCTTATGGTATTTGTGAAAAAAAAGGCTTGTCACTTTGTAGTCTTTAGTCTAAATTAACAGTCCTAACCGTTCGTACTTATTTATCAAAGAAGTCTTATTAAGATCATCACAAATCCAGACGCGATGTCTCAACGGTGTAAACGCATTGCCTCTGCGACGCGGAGACATTGGGATCTGCCAGACACGGTCGCCCCCCCCCTGACAATGTATCGTGTATCCACGCCATAGCGGCGAAGGGCATTGACGGTTATCTGCCTGATCTCATGCTTAGGCAGTTTGCTGACAAACACAGCCTCGTGGCCATAGTTGGCAAGGCTCACCGCCACGTTAGCCTCACCGCCACCGGGGATAATATGGAAGTGCCAGCCATGGTGCACGAACTCTTTGCCGAAAACGGTGCCGTCAGAGCCACGCTCCACAAGTATGCCGTGATGAGATAAGCGACAACGCCGCACCAACAGACAGGCCAAGACGCCTCGCTCCATCCTGGAAGGCTCGGAAAGCACACTATTTTTTGTAGTCTGCAACAAAAAGTTGGGGCAAAACTCTTATTTTTTGTCAACAGGTGTATTATCTGATAGATTTTTGTATAATTTTGCACAAGCAAAGTAAATGAGATGATCACCATGAAGAGATATACTTCCTTTATCGGCTTGTTGCTTTCTGTTATTCTGCTTCTTGTGGCGTCGTGCGGCACCACAAAAAAGACGACAAGGGAGAAAGAAACCATCAAAGTCCCAATTATGAAGAGTGACACGTCGACCGTCGCGTTGGCCATGCCACACAAGGAGGTGCGTGCCGTGTGGGTGGCAACCATCGGTGGCATCGACTGGCCGCGTGAACATTTCAGTGAGACGGCACAGAAAGCCTGGTACACACAGATGCTCGACACGCTGCAACGTCTTAACATCAACACCGTTTATTTCCAGATACGCCCCAAGGCCGACGCTTTCTACGATTCGCCCTATGAGCCTTGGAGCCAGTATATCACCGGATACAGGGGCAAGGCACCGGGGTATGACGTACTGAAATGGGCCATTGACGAGACCCACAAGCGCGGCATGTCCTTCCATGCCTGGATGAATCCTTACCGTATAGACCAGAAACAGAGACCCAAAGACAAGTTCAGCCAGCTCGATGACAAAATACCCTCACAGTTTGTAAAGGACTATCGCATGGTGCGCATCTACAATCCCGCCATGCCTGAGACGCGACAGCGCGTGTGCGACATCGTGGCCGACCTGTTGAGACGGTACGATGTGGACGGCATCCATATTGACGACTATTTCTATCCCGCTCTGCAGAAAAACGAGAAGATGCGCGACGAAGCCGAATACCGGCGCTACGGCAAGGGCTTCGCGTCGGTTGCCGAGTTTCGCCGCGCCATGGTCGACTCCCTCATTGTAGGCATGCACGACACCATCAAGGCTATCCGTCCCGCTGCCATCTTCTCTGTCTCACCCCAAGGCAACTATGAGAACAACTACAACACGATGTATGCCGACATCGCTCTATGGTCATCACACGGGTGGTGCGATGTCGTCATTCCACAACTCTATTGGAGCACGGAGCGATGGTTCCTTCCACGCCTGAAATGGTTTTCGGAAAACGCCACGCATCGCACCAAACTGGTTATCGGCTACGCCCTTTACCGCTTCGACGCCAAAGCCAAAGACCCCTGTTACCGGTCGGCAGACGACCTCTCGCGACAAATGGATGCCGCCCGTGCCGACGACGTGTCAGGCGACGCGCTCTACAGCGCCATCTGGCTAATGAAAAACCCTGTAGGCATCAACAGCATCATCGCCCGACACTACCCCACTCCTGTCCTCGCCCCGTACCTCGGCCAAGGCGATGAGGTACGGCCCGATGCCCCACAAGGGCTTAACACCAACGGCTCGGAGCTTTTCTGGCAACCCGTGAAAGACTGCTACTATGCGGTCTACAAGGTAATGAACGGGAAAGCTGTCCTCGTGAGCGTCGTCTACAACAACAAAGCGGCTGTCGCGCCAGCAGCTACCTACTTCGTCACCGCCGTCAGGAAGGGCTGCAATGCAGAGAGTCGGCCGTCGGCCACCGTCAACCTGAGCCCGCAATAAACGCCGGACGACCGGCCATCGCCCATCAACATAGATTGACATTAAACCGTAACAATAACATGAAAAGAAAATTATTCGCCCTGGTAGCCGTGCTCTTCGCCCTCCAGACCATGGGACAAATCCACCGACCCAAGCTCGTTGTGGGACTGGTGGTGGACCAAATGCGCTGGGATTACCTTTACTACTATTACAACCAGTACCGCAACGACGGCCTGCGCCGCCTTGTAGACGATGGCTTCAGCTTTGAAAACACCCTCATCAACTACTTGCCCGCAGTGACAGCCGTTGGCCATTCCAGCGTGTACACGGGCAGCGTGCCGGCCCTGACCGGTATCGTGTCAAACAATTTCTACATCAATGGCAAATGGTCCTACTGCTGCGACGACGCCTCCGTGCGGACCGTCGGCTCCAACAGCAAGGAGGGACAGATGTCTCCCCGCAATCTTTTTGCCACGGGCATGGGTGACATGCTGAAAGTGGCCACCGATTTCAAAGCTCGTGTCATTGGTGTGGCTCTCAAGGACCGTGCCGCCATCCTGCCTGCCGGCCACAGTGCCGATGCGGCCTACTGGTGGGACACCTCCGCCGGGCACTTCATCACGTCGTCCTACTACATGAGCGAGCTGCCCGACTGGGTGAAAGCTGTCAACAGGAAAATAGGTACCAAGCCCGGCACCAATGTCAAGACTTCTACAGCAGGTGTGACCAAGACCTTTCAAATGGCTGAGGCCGCCCTCGACAACGAAAGGCTTGGGCAGGATTCCATTACCGACCTGCTTGCCATCAGCGTGTCGTCCACCGATGCCATCGGGCATGTCTACGGCACGCGCGGACAGGAAAACCACGACGTCTACATGGAACTCGACCGCCAGCTCGCTCTGTTCATGCACCAGCTTGACGAGAAAGTGGGCAAAGGACAGTGGCTGCTCTTCCTCACGGCGGACCACGGAGCTTCACACAACCACAATTTTCTCAAGGCACATCACATCCCCGCCGGAGGCCTTGAACTGTGGAATACCTTCAAGCCCACGGAGACCGCGCTGGAAGAGGAGCTTGGTTTCGCGCCCGTCGTTGTGAAAATCAACGATGGATGGGTGTATCTCAACCACGACGGCGCACGGAAGGCCGGAAAATCCCTCGCCAAAGTCAAGAAAACCGTGTGCGACAGGCTGGCACAGAATGACAGCATCCTCTACGCCATCGACTGCGAGCGAGCGCTCACAACCACTGTGCCGTTACCCATCCGCGAGATGGTGGTCAACGGTTACCGCCACGGTCGCAGCGGCGATGTGTTCATCGTGCCGAGGGCTGGATGGGAGAACGTAGAGGCTTCCGACAGATATATCGGGACCACCCATCAGCATTGGAATCCCTACGACGCCCACATCCCCTTCCTGCTCTATGGCTGGGATGTGCCCCACGGGCAGACCTCGACCCCGACCCATATCACCGACATCGCGCCGACCATCTGTGCCATGCTCCACATTCAGATGCCTAACAGCTGTGTGGGTACGGCTAAAAACGACTTCCTGAGACGCTGAGCCATGCTGCCGACAAAAGAAAGACAAGTTCTGGCCGACGATGCCATGGAGCAATGGTATGTCTTCGCCGTGAGCTACCGCAAGGAGATAGAGACGCGTAACGAGCTCACGGCCCGTGGTTTCCGTGCCTACATCCCCATGCGCTACTGTCTGCACTCCGTCGGTGGGAAAAAAACGCGGCAGCTGCAGCCTGCCATCGCAGGACTCGTCTTCGTAAGGGGAAAACGAAAAGACCTGCTCGACTTTAGAAATACGAGCAAACTGAGGAACTATCTCTTCCTCAAGAGCCATCTCATGAGTGACGGCACGCTGAAATATATCCGGATACGCGATGACGACATGAGCAATTTCCAAAGGCTCAACGATGTGGAAGGCGCTCAGCTCACCTATTACAGACCCGAGGAACTGCATATAGCCAAAGGCAGCAAGGTCAGAATCATGGACGGTCCCTTTGAGGGCATCACCGGCATCGTACAGAAATTGCCGGGGAGGCACGGGCGATATCTCATCGTGAGCCTGCCCGACGTCGCTATCGCCACAGTCAGCATCAAGCCGTTGTACGTAGAGCCGCTGAACGCAAAGGTGAAGAAGTCAGACAATGTAGAAAAGGACGTCTGGTGCCTGACACAGAGAGCGCTGGCCCTGCTGATGGAAAGCCAAGACAAAAGCGCAGCCTTGCAAGACGTGGGGGATAACGAAATGAGGCTGCTGATGGCCGCACTGAAAGGATGCAAGACCTTTTTGCCCAATGACAAGGCGCGTTATCACTTCGCCTTTTATGCCGCAAGGATGGCGTTGGGCGAGGATGCCGCGGACGACAAGGCACAACTGGCCAGTCTGTTGCCACGGTTAAAGGCAAACAACCTGCTGCTGCCGGTCACGCATCTGCTGTTCTATTACGAGGAGCACCGACCCGAAGAGCTGCAGGCCGCCGATGAAATCATCGGCAGATGGGACAACACCCACTACACGGAACCGCAACGGAGGGTCTTGAAGCTGCGCGCTTTCGTAACGAAAAACAAGTGAGACCGGCCCGTGACCACGGTCTGGTCAATCATTGACCACGGCGTGGTCACCGTATGACCAGGCTGTGGTCATGCCATGACCACGGCGTGGTCATCCTCCCATTGAGGTCTAAGAACGTGCCGGTGACAGCAGCCTGCGCCAATAGTAAGCAAAGATAGAAGCTACGAAAACACTTGTCAATACCCACGAAATGGGGTAACACAACATGAGTTGGCGGAAGCCCGGCCAAACGGGGAGCACCACGAAAATCCACACTAAACGAAGCGCACACGTACCGAAGATGGTAAGCAATGCCGGCTCCAGCGAATGGCCAAAACCACGCATCGCGGCAGACGGTATCTCATAGCCCGTGGAAATCCACTGAAACAGAAGTACGGTGAACATGCGTGCCTTGGCATAATGCACCACGGCCGCATCGGTCGTAAACAGCGACAGCACCGGATCGGCAAAGACCAAGAAGCTCATGTTGGCGAGGAAACAGGCGATGGTACCGCCCGCAAGGCAAATCCAGAACACCCGCTTGCAGCGAGAGAACTGCCCCGCACCATAGTTCTGCCCCACAAATGTGACACAGGCACTGCTGAAGGAAAAGAGCAGAAAATAGCAATAAGCGTCAAAGTTCTGTGAGATAGAAGCGCCTGCCACTGCCGATGAGCCGAATACATTGATCGACGACTGTACGAAGATGTTGCTGAAAGAGAACACCATGCCCTGTAATCCTGCCGGCACGCCAACGAAAAGAATGCGCTTCAATTCCTGCGGACAGAGCTTGATGAAGCGCAAATTGAGCCGCAGAGGCCCGCTTTCGCGGCGTAGGTACCACACCACGGACATGGCGCTGAAACAATAGGCTATGTCGGTAGCAGTGGCCACTCCAGCCACGTTCATGCCAAAACCAATGACAAAAATGAGGTTGAGTATGGTATTGATGATGCCCGATACGATAAGGATGTTGAGCGGACGGCGCGTGTCGCCCTTACTCCGAAGGATGGAGGCGCCGAAATTGTAGACCATGAAGAATGGCGACCCGAGGAAGTAGATGCGCAGAAACAGCGTGGCATCATCAATGATATTGGCCGGCGTGCCCATCGCAGAAAGCATGGGCCTGGCGGCAAGTGAACCGACAACGAGCAGGAAAAAACCGCTGAGGAGCGACAAAGCCGCCGTGGTGCTCACCGCCCGACGAATGCGGCGCGTGTCGTTCTGGCCGATGAAGTTGGCGAGCGCTACGTTGGCACCAAGCGAAATGCCCACGAAAAGATTGATGAAAAGGTTGATGAGAAAGGTGTTGGCACCAACAGCAGCCAATGCCTCACTGGAAGCAAAGCGCCCCACCACCGCCACGTCGATGGTGATGAATAACTGCTCAAGAATGCTGCTCAGCGCAAAAGGAATCGCATATTTGAGAATCTTGCCCAACAAAGGGCCGTGAAGCATATCTACTGATCTACTATCCATGAGATAAATTCACTTTCTCTTTCTCACCTTGTCGTACCAATCTTTCAAAGCCGCACGGGGCGTTCCCAACCTGACAAGTGTGTCAAGGTCGGCCTGTGCATCAGCAAAACGTCGCAATTTAATACGGAGGTCAGCCCGTGCCAATAAGTAATCCTTATTGTCAGGGGCTCGCTTCAAAGCTTCTGAATAATCGTACTCTGACAGTTCATTCATACCGCGTTCGCCCTCTATCCCTGCTCTTGCGGCCCACACTACCGCAGAATCCGGATAGGCTGAAACAAGCTGATTGATCCCGTCAAGGGCCTCGGTAAAGTGCCTGTCCTTCTCATTAAGTAACGCCAAGCCTAAGCGTGCCTCAAAATTTCCTGGGACAAGGGCAAGCAGATTCTGATAATCAAGGCGGGCAAAGTCATAGCGTCCAAGTCGGTCGTTACAGTATGCGCGATAATAGAGAGCCGCGATATTGACAGGATTGTGGCTCAAAATGATGTCATACTCACTTTTAGCGCTCTGCCATTCCTCCAATTGCACATTCCAAGCCGCCTTTCTCAAGCGGAGATCAATGGAGTCAGGATAAAAGGAAAGCCTCTCCGAGGCAACCTTAAGGCTATCGCGGAGAGGATTGGATGTCTGTGCTTCTGCTGCCACTGGAAGCCAAAAAGCGAACAGAATCGCAGTTAAGCCTTGTTTCATTGATTCTTCTGTTGAATGTATTCGGCAAAGGCTTTGTCGAAAGCATCAAGTTGACCGGCCGACTTATGCTGCTTCTTCAGTGCACGGCGCAAACCTTTATAATAAGCTCCTACCTTAGCGTGGATAACCGCAGGATCTTCTTCAGAGTTATAAATTTTGTCGAGGTCGGCGTGCATTTGCGGCACGAGGTCATTGAGGAAAGCGTTATCACCCTGAACCTGATCAGTATCAGCGGGCTGATTCTGAGTTGTATCAGCAGACTGTGAAGCCTGGGGCTGCTGGCTGTTCGTGCTATACATATCAGCGTTACCCTGCGCCGATGAATCGACTTGCTCGGTTTGTGATGGCTCTGTCTGGTTCTGTCCGCCACCTCTTTGCACCACTAACAGTGCGACAGCCACACAGGCCAGCACCGCAATAGCAGCTATGATAACAGCCATTTTCTTGTTGCTCGACATACTCGGCTGTGCGTCGGTCAGCTCATCAGAAGGACGGTTAAAGCGTCGCCTATCCACTGCATCCATCAATTGTGCAACACTTTCGAAACGCTCATTGCGACCGAAGCGGCAGCATTTTTCTATCACATTATGGTATTCTGTGCTAAAGCCCATGTCCTTGAGCAACACTCCAAGAGAGTAGATATCTGCACGATCATCCAGTCCCACAGTGCCATCCTTGGCTTCCGGTGCCACATACTTCAGCAAATCCTGCGGCTGCTTGAGGATGTCAGTGTAGCGCAACCTGAAGGTGAGCAACTTGACATCATCGCTCTTGCGGGTAATAAAAACGTTGCCTGCATTGAGATTTCCATGCACCATTCCCCTGGAATGCATATAGCTAATGGCGTTTGTCACCTGTCTGAACACCCGCCTCTTCTCATCATCAGTATGACCTTCCTGCAGCCATTCAGTAAGTGTGCGACAATCTTCCCACTCTGTTTCAACAGCGAGTCCGATGTCAGAATCCTCCTTCAAGGCAATATATTTGAATATATCGTTGCTGTCAAGGTCTTTGCCACGATTGTATTCTTGACGCATATAGCGCTGATAGTTAGGCTTGGAACGGAAGGCTTCTTTCAATCCTATGATCAGTACATCCTTGCCTCCATCCTTTCCGGTGGCAATGAGGTGAATGCTTGAGGTGTTCATTTCCATATCCTTGTGGTTTTTAAAAATTCATTATAACTTATCGTTGACTATTCTCATGCCCGATGGGGAAAAGCCCAAACAGGCTGGCGTCAATCATATCGGTGATCTTTCTAAAGTCTTCAGGGCTTTCTTCAAATTGAATTTTGTCGCCGTCGATAGTGATCAGCTCGCCGTCGTAGGAAGAAACCCAATCGTCATAGCGCTTCTGCAATCCTGCAAGATAGTCTATTCTGATAGACTTTTCAAAGTCGCGTCCGCGCTTCTCAATATGCTTGACGAGCGTAGGAATAGACGAACGGATGTAAATCATCAGCTGCGGTTTTTTCACGAGCGACATCATTAACGAGAAGAGGTCGCTGTAGTTTTCGAAATCCCTGTCCGACATATAGCCTTGGTCATGAAGGTTGGGAGCGAAGATGCAGGCATCCTCATAGATTGTTCGGTCCTGTATGATGGTATCGGAACTCTTTGAGATTTCCACCACCTCCTTGAAACGCTTGTTGAGGAAGTAAACCTGCAGGTTGAATGCCCAGCGCTTCATGTCATGATAGAAATCCTCAAGATATGGGTTGTTATCCACCGGCTCAAAGCGAGGCGACCATCCATAGCGCGCGGCGAGAAGCCGTGTGAGGGTTGTCTTTCCGCTTCCAATATTTCCTGCAATTGCAATATGCATGTTATAATTCAGTTTAAACGAACAGACTTCTGCTGTTCACGTCTATTTTTTTATTAATAATTGAGGTGATGGTCGCAAAGTCTTCTTTATTGCGCACGAAGTCAAGATTCTCGACATCCACTGTGATTTTCGGCCCCTTGTATTGCCGTTGAAAGAACCGGTCATACCGGTCATTGAGATTCTTGAGATAGTCGAGCCGCATGTTTTGCTCATATTCGCGCCCCCGCTTGTGTATATTATCCACAAGATGGGGCACAGATGCCTTGAGGTAAACCATGAGATCAGGTTGCTTTACCGCCATCATTATCGAGTTGAAGAGGCCCATGTAAGTCTCAAAGTCATGGTCTGACATATTCCCCATGTCATGATTGTTGGCAGAGAAGATGTAGACTCCCTCGTAGATGGAGCGGTCCTGTATGACCGGTTTGGCTGACTTTCTGATCTCCAACAAATCGCGAAAGCGCTCTTTAAGGAAGTAAACCTCCAAGTTTAACGCCCATCTTGGCATATCCTTATAATAGTCCTCGAGATAAGGATTGTATGTCACGCTCTCCAGTCTCAAGTCCCAGCCGTAATGCCTGGCAAGCATTTTCGTCAGTGTTGTCTTGCCGCTACCTATGTTTCCTGCAATAACAATGTGCATTATCTTAAGCTGAGATTATAGTTGTAATAGTTTTTGTCACCGGTAATATCTTTGACAATCTTAATGCTTAACGGCAATTTCACCTCCTCACCTTCTGTTATACCTTTTGTCTCCAAGATGACAAGCCCTTGCAAACGATCAAGATACTCATCGAGCTCAAAGTATTGTCCTTCATAGATGAAACTGGTGCGCTTCTTGTGAATGGTATGCCTATAAGGGTCAG
The DNA here is from genome assembly GCF_000218235.1 of Hallella multisaccharivorax DSM 17128. Taxonomy (GTDB): domain Bacteria; phylum Bacteroidota; class Bacteroidia; order Bacteroidales; family Bacteroidaceae; genus Prevotella; species Prevotella multisaccharivorax. The sequence continues at coordinate 3,247,292 of NZ_GL945017.1, forward strand.
CCTGCGCCAAAAGTGACTCCGAGAGGGCATTGCTGACCTGCCGTTCGGTTTCTATCTCCTCACTATCGCTGATGCGCCGCTTGGTGGTGTGCACGTTGATGAACTTGCCTTTCTCCCATTCTCGCCGGCGGAGACGCACTTCAGAACCGGGATCAGAGACAAGATAGGTTTGCCATATCTCACTCTCCACCGCGTTGGGAATATGGTCTCCATTAACCTCAACAATGTATTTCCGCTCCTCTGTGATTGTTTGCGGCAGGCCAAGCACACTGCTGATTTCCTTCAGCACACGGTTGATCTTTGTGTCAAAGTTGTCATGGTTGTTGATGACACGTAGATGCGGATGTTCCGTCCATGCTTGCATCACCTTCCGATCAAGCTGTCTCGCTTTGTCAATACCCTCGGTACGCACCTCGTTGGTAGTGGTATTGTAATATTTCTCTGCTCCATCGGCAGCCGATACCAAGTGAAGCACGGCATCATAGCGATTGAGCAGCTGCTGGTTGGTGACATGGCACAAGCCCGTAATCTTCTCCCACATCTCCTCTGAGAGATAGGTAGAGATGTCGAGCGCACCGCGGTCACAGACAATAACAACCGGTTTGTCAATGGTTTGTGCCATGGCAGAGAAGTAATCCTCAAAGGCGAGCTGCGTCTGGAGCGTATCTTTCTCACCCTCGTAGAACCATTGTTGGTTCTTCGTCAGATAGTCCATGCCGGCCTGAAGAAATATGGTGGGCACCTCAGGTATGGTAAAGACCTTGAAGCCTCGACTTGAGAAATACTCCATGATCTTCACAAGGGCGGTGGTCTTTCCGGCGCAAGGACCTCCGGTCAACACTATCTTCTTTACGTCTTTCATATTTTTTGGCGGTGCTGCTACAATGTGGTGGCAGCGCGGTGGGCTTTTTAGACAAGTGCATTATTGGTTACAAAGTTAATACTTTCTTTGATTACTCCAAAACAAAAAAGCACGAAATCACAAATAAACAGTGATTTGTGATTCTGTGCCAAAAGAAGAAAGGACGGCGCCGCCGAGGGCGGCGGTGCACCGAGCCTGCAAAATAGAACGGTTGCCAGAGCTGCAGACCATCGTTACCAAAGCTGCAGACGCTCACTCTCAGGCAAATACATCTTGTCACCTTTCTTCACGCCAAAGGCATCATAAAAAGCTTGGATGTGCGGCAGTGCTCCGTTGACGCGCCACTCGCCCAGTGCATGCGGGTCACGCTTGACACGGTTACGGATCTCCTGCTCGGTAATATTCTGCCCCCACACGCCGGCATAAGCGATGAAGAAACGCTGCTCGGGCGTAAAACCGTCAACAGTCTTAAGCGGATGACTCTTGGTAGCTTCCTTGAATGCGTTAAAAGCCACCATCAGTCCTCCATGGTCAGCGAGGTTTTCGCCCAGCGTGAACTTACCGTTGCAGTGAAGGCCTGGCAGCACCTCGATAGAATCGAAGTAGTCGGCATAAAGCCTGGCACGCTTGTCAAAGCCCTTGGCGTCCTGAGCAGTCCACCAGTCGTGGAGGTTGCCGTCGGCATCGTACTGCCGTCCCTGGTCGTCGAATCCATGAGTCATCTCATGACCGATCACTACACCAATGGCACCATAGTTAAATGCAGCGTCAGCCTTGGGATCAAAGAACGGGCGCTGAAGGATACCAGCAGGGAAACAGATCTCGTTGGTTGTTGGATTATAGTAAGCGTTAACCGTCTGTGGCGTCATCTGCCACTCATCACGGTCTACCGGTTTGCCAGCTTTCTCGGCAATCATCTTGTCTACTTCAAATACGCGCGTGGCTAAAAGGTTCTCAAAGAAGCTCTTCGAGGGATCTATATTCAACTTGGAATAGTCGGTCCACTTGTTGGGATAGCCTACCTTGACATAGAACTTCGAGAGTTTCACCAGCGCGTTTTTCTTCGTTGAGTCACTCATCCATGTCTGTGCCTCAATGCGCTCTCCGAGGCTCTTCTGTAGGTTTTTAATGAGATTCTCCATCATGCGCTTCGATGACTCAGGGAAATACTTCTCGCAGTACATCTTTCCGAGCGCCTCCCCCATGGCACTGTTGACCGTGTTAGTGGCGCGCTTCCACAAGGGATAGTCCTCCTTGCGGCCCGACATCGTGCGGCCGAAGAAGTCGAAATTAGCCTCACGAATTTCGTCAGTGAGCGCACTGGCCGATCCATTGATGAGGTCCCACTCCAAGAGTGCCTTCCACTCGCCGGGCGTGAGCAGAGCTTCGAGCTTGTCCAAACCATTGAAAAAGGCGGGCTGACCGACGATCATCTCCTGGATGTAGGCCTCATTCACACCCTCTGCATCTGCAAACTTACGCAGGTGAATGTTGGGGTAATTGGCCTCAAACTCCTTGAGCGTCATCTTATTGTAGTTGGCCTGAGGATCACGGAGCTCGGTATTGCTCTTGGAGATGAGCGCGAGCTCGGTCTCAAAGCGGAAGACGGTAGCCGCCTTCTTTTTGGCCTGCTCTTCGTTGAAGCCGTAGAGCTTGAACATCCTCACCAAGTGCTTTTTATAAGCCTCACGAATTTGGCGAGTTGCCTCATCGTTGTTGATGTACCAGTCCTTCTGTCCAAGGGTCAGTCCGCCCTGATACAGCTGCAGGATGTTTCTTGTCACATTCTTATCGTCGGCAGAGAAATAAGCTCCGAAAGGCTGTCCGAGACCTATCTTCGCATATTTGAGCTGCAGGGTCTCAATGCCTGTGAGCCCTTTGGCTGCCTCAATCTCGTCAAGATAAGGCTTCACTGGAGCTAAGCCCTCACGGTCACGGCGAGCCGAATCAAGCGCGAGCTTATAAAAATCGCTGAGCTTACGGTCGGTGGTGCCGGCAGCATACTTCTTCCTTGTCAACTCTGTGAGGATGGAGCTCACTTGCTTGTTGACATTCTCCTGCAACATATCGAACGAGCCGAAACGGCTGTAAGCCGCAGGCAGAGGATGAAGCTTCTGCCATCCACCTGTAGCGAACTTGTAGAAGTCATCAGCTGGCCTGACGCTACGGTCAAGGTTAGACAGATCCAAACCCGACTTCGAAACGCCGCCCTTGGCATCGGTACCGAGTACAGGTGCCACAGCCATCATGAGCATAGGTAAATAATGTGTGATTTGCATGATATTGTATTATTAAAGTCTTACAGTTTCTCTAATTCTTCAGACAGTTCCATCCACCGCTCGTTTTCCTTGTCAAGGGCTTCCTGAGTGGTAGTATATTCGGTGACAAGCTTCATGTCGCTGGCATTCTTTGGATCCATCAGCAGACGGTCAAGCTCCTTGAGACGGGTTTCCATATCGGCAATTTTCTTCTCCGACTCTGCCACAGCCTTCTTCGCCTTGCTGATTTTCCGCTGACGGTCTTTGTGCTCGGCGTAAGTCTCTACGTGTTCAGAGGTTTTCTGGACTGGGCTTTCAACAGCCTTTACCGGTGCCCCGATTCCTGTCGTGGGTGCCGTTCTCTCAGCAGCCTCATCCGCGCTCTGGCTGCGGATCCAGTCGTAAACGCCGCCAAGATGCTCTTTCACCTTGCCACCTCCAAACTCGAAGACTTTCGACACGAGGCCGTCGAGGAAGTCACGGTCATGGCTGACGATGATGGCGGTACCGTCGAAAGCCTTGATGGCTTCCTTGAGCACGTCCTTCGAAGGCATGTCCAGATGGTTGGTCGGCTCGTCGAGAATAAGCAGGTTGACAGGCTCAAGCAGCAACCGGATCATTGCCAACCGAGAGCGCTCGCCGCCACTGAGCACCTTTACTTTCTTCTCCGACACCTCGCCGCCAAACATGAACGCGCCGAGAAGGTCGTTGATCTTCAATCGGATATCACCCGTAGCCACCTCGTCAATCGTATCATAAATGGAAAGGTTCTCGTCAAGCATCTGCGCCTGGTTCTGCGCGAAATATCCAATCTCCACATTGTGACCGATCTTCAGCTTGCCTGTGAAGGGAATCTCGCCCATGATACATTTCACGAGTGTAGACTTTCCTTCGCCGTTCTTTCCCACAAAGGCCACCTTTTCTCCGCGCTTGATGGTCATGTTGACATGCGAGAAGATGGTGTGGTCACCGTAGGCCTTCCCCACCTCGTCGCAGATGACGGGGAAGTCGCCCGACCGCAGGCACGGCGGGAATTTCAGATGCATCACCTTGTTGTCAACCTCGTCGACCTCAATGGGCACTATCTTTTCCAACTGTCTAATCTTCTGTTGCACCTGCACAGCCTTAGTGGCCTGGTAACGGAACCGCTCAATGAACGCCTTGGCATCAGCTATTTCTTTTTGCTGGTTCTGCCAGGCACGCAACTGTTGCTCACGGCGCTCCTGGCGGAGCCCAAGGTATTCGTTGTAGGTCACCTTATAGTCTTCGACATGTCCACACGTGATTTCGAGTGTACGGTTGGTGATATTGTTGATGAACGCACGGTCGTGACTGACGAGAAGCAGGGCTGCAGGCGAGTTGATGATGAACTGCTCCAACCACTGTATCGACTCGATGTCGAGATGATTGGTAGGCTCATCGAGGAGCAGCACATCAGGCTTCCGCAGCAATATCTTCGCCAGCTCAATGCGCATGCGCCATCCACCGGAGAACTCACGCGTAGGGCGGTCGAAGTCGGTGCGCTCAAAGCCCAGACCGGTAAGTGTGCGCTCAATGTCAGCTTCATAGTTATCACCTCCCATGAGCTGGTAGCGCTCATGCTCCTGTGTGAAGTGCTCCACGAGCTGCATGTATGCGTCGCTCTCATAGTCAGTGCGCTCAGCCATCTCCTGCTCCATCTTCTTCAGCTCCGCCTGCATCTTTGTGCGACCGGCAAAAGCCTTGCGCGTCTCTTCAATGACAGTGGTATCGTCGGAGAGTTTCATCACCTGGGGCAGATAACCTATCTCACAGTCGTTGGGGATGCCAATCGTGCCGGACGTGGGTTTCTGCAGGCCACAGATGATCTTCAGCATTGTCGACTTGCCCGCGCCGTTCTTACCCACGAGAGCGATGCGGTCGTGATCGTTGATGACATAGCTGACATCATGAAACAACGGACGCGTACCGAACTCGACGGTAAGGTTGTCTACTGAAATCATTCTTTCTGCCTTATTCTTGTTTTTCCGTGTGCAAAGGTAACAATAATTTTGTGATAATAGTTGGCAGAAAGGGATAAAACCACTACTTTTGCACGCACTCAACCGATAATAACGCAACAATATGAAAGCTATCAGCACCAATCTGGCTCCTGGAGCCATCGGGCCTTACAGTCAGGCCATCCGGACAGCTAACCTCATCTTTGTCAGCGGGCAGCTGCCTGTCGACCCTTCCACAGGTAATTTCGTGGAGGGAGGCATTAAAGCCCTGACGCGTCAGAGCCTGCTCAACATCCAGCATATCCTTGAAACAGCAGGCACCGACATGAGTCATGTGGTGAAAACCACCGTATTTTTAGCCGATACGGCCGACTTTGCCGAAATGAACGAGATCTATGCCGGATTCTTCACGGCACCCTTCCCCGCCCGCTCCGCAGTTGCCATCAAGACACTGCCAAAAAACGCGCGCGTTGAAATCGAATGCATCGCTGAAATATAACTCCGACCTCTACGCCGTAATCGCATCGCCTCTACGCCGTAATCGCATCGCCTTTACACCGTAATCGCATCGCCTTTACGGCGTAGAGGCAATGCGATTACACTGTAAAGGCGAAACCAATAAACAGAAGGCTATTGGTCTTTGTTTTCCACGTAACCCTGATACTCAGCTACGAGCCCCGACATGACGGCCTCGTAGCTTTTGTCTTTCATGTTGTCAATGTTTTCTCGGCCTTTGCCGATGGGATGGATAGGCTTATGAATGGTGAGCCTAAGCGGGTGCCATATTACCCAATGCCAGTCACGCGTGCGTGGCATGATGTTGAACGATCCGTTGATAGTAAGCGGACAGACAGGCAATTGCAACTCATCGGCAAGCATGAAGGCACCGCGCCGGAAGAAGCCCATGTGCCCCGTAAAGCTGCGTGAACCCTCAGGAAAGACCACCACTGACATGCCTTCGCGAAGAATATCGCGCGCCGCGTCGTAAGTGCCCTTAATCTTAGACGCGCCCCGTTTGTCCACGATGATCTGGTGAGAAGAGCGGCAGGCGGTGCCTATCACGGGGATGGAGAGCAATCCTCGTTTCATCATCCACTTGAAATTGCGGTTGAGGAAACCGTAGATGAGGAAGATGTCGAACACGCCTTGATGGTTGGCCACGAAGACATAGCTCTGCCCTGGCTCCAGGTTTTCGCGGCCCTCGACCTTCACGGGCAGCAGCAAGAGACTGATGGTAAGCCGCGCCCAGAGATGTCCGGGCCAGTAACCCCAGAAATGTCCGTTGCCAAGCGCACAGCCCACAATGGTGAAAAGTCCTACCAAGACGGTGCTGACGAGAAAGATGGGGAACACGATGAGAAGTTCGTAAAGGCGATAAAGATATTTCATATGCTTTATGAATTGCGGTGTCTCAATGGTTTACTTTGTCCGATGCAGGGTAATCACGGTAATCTCACAGGGCATATTGAACCGGAAAGGCACAAATCCACCCAGGCCGGCATTGACGTAAAGATACCGTCCATGGTCTTGATAGAGACCTAAATCCTCTTGTTGGATGAGCTCGGTGACACGGAAGCCCAGCACCTGCATCTGCCCGCCGTGAGTGTGTCCTGAGAGCGTCAGCTGGACCTTTGAATGGGGAAGAATGTCGCGGCGCCATGCCGATGGATCGTGCTGGAGCATGACGACAAAGGCCGAATCAGGGATGCCGCGCAGGGTCCGCTTCAGATTGGCGCGGGAAGGGAAAGGCGGAAGGCCGTCGTTCTCCTCGCCGGCGAGCCAGATGACAGTCTTAGAGCGACGGCCATCCTTGAAGACACGATGGACAGGAATATGGGAATTGAGCAGCACATGACCCAACTGACTCTCCAGGGCAATCAGCTTTTGGCGCATGCCACGGGCCACAGCGGGCGTCGATTTCACGTACTGCGCATAGTCGTGATTGCCCAGAACGGAGTACATCTTGGGCAAACGCCTGAGCTCCGGCATCATCTTCTCCACTTCTTCGGGTCGCATATTCTGTATATCTCCAGTGAAACAGACGAGATCCACGTCTTTCTGTGACCGCACACTGTCAATCTCCGCCCTGAGAATCCTGCGCCGCCATCCGTCGAAGGTGCCGACGTGTAGGTCGGAGATCTGTACGATGCGGTAACCGTCGAACTCCTCGGGCAGATCGCGGAAAGAGAGGTCGGCACGCTTCACCACCACGCTGCTTACACCGAACGTCAGGCCATAGATATAGGCAGCTACGCCAATGCCCCCCATTACCAATCCCACGCGGTGACCATAGTTGTAGCGTAAATGGAAAAGCGCGCGCACAGCCGAGCCTAAGCCGGAGCAAACGGCGAAGAGCGCCTTAGGAAAGATGAAAAGACCAAAGAGACACAGATACGTGTTGATCCATGTCAAATTGGCCGGAGCAAAGTCGCGGATGGTACCGAGTGACAAGGTATAGACCACCATGACTACACACGGCAGCCACCACAACCAGCGCACCATGCGGTTGTGGAGATAACGTGTGCGATAATAATGAAGCCAGATATAGATGTCAGGCACCAGAATCAGCACCAGCAAAAGACCTTCAATTCGTCGTACCATAGGCTTACTTGAGATTTCTGAAAGGCTGTTATCGATGCAGGAGTGCCGTCTGCAGATATTTGCGCATCATCTCTACGGGCAGGCCACGGCGGCGCGCATAGTCACGCAGTTGGTCGTCACCAATCTTCCCCAACTCAAAATAGCGTGCCTGCGGATGAGCGAACATCAGCCCGGAGACAGAGGCATGGGGCCGCATCATACCGCTTTCAGTGAGCCGGACGCCAATGGCTTTCATGTCGACAAGACGGGCCAGGAGGAAGTTCATGCTGGTGTCGGGCATCGAGGGATACCCCACGGCGGGGCGAATGCCTCGGTAATGTCCAGCCAGAATATCCTTTACGGGAAGGTCTTCATCGGGCGCATAGCCCCAATAACGGCGGCGCACCTCCAGATGGACAAGCTCTGCAGTACCCTCAGCAAGACGGTCGGCAAGCACCTGCGAGAGCATCTTGCCATAGACGTCATGATCGTAGCCGCACGTCAAGTCATAATCAACGGTTGCGGCAAAAACGCCCAAATGGTCGGCTATGCCTTGCGAAGCGGGGCGAAGAAAGTCAGCGAGAGACAGATTAGGCTGTCCCGGCGCAGCAGGTCTCTGCTGGCGAAGCATTGGCAAACGTATTCCACCCGCCATGATGTCGTCACCGTCGCTGTTGGCTTCCAACAACTCGAAGACGGCACGGGTGTGGTAACGTCCCTGCCAACTGTCAAGCATGGCATCGGCATCGGCATGCAGCCGTTCGCGCTCCTCGCCAGGCTTGCCGTTCATGCTCCATGCATAGTCGAAATAAATCCAGTTGATGTATGAGCGAATATCATCGATGTCGTATGTAATTATCATATTTTAACGTTCAAATCTGACAGCCTCGCCGCGGTATGACTCATCCATTTTCCCCTCGCTGAACACCGTATGTCCATTGCAGATAGTACGCTCCACACGCCATCGGAACTGTCCACCCGTGAGCGGACTCCAGTGGCATTTGCTCTGGATCAGACTCTCCGTGAGTGTCCATGGCGTACCCCTGCGGACGATCGTGAGGTCGGCCTTGAAGCCTGGACGCACAAAGCCGCGCCGGCTCACCGAGAAGAGACGCGCCGGATTGTGACACATAAGCCAGACCAATTGCTCCAAGGTCAGCACGCCTTCGTCAACCAACCGCAGCATCGACACGAGGGAAAACTGCACCATCGGCATGCCCGAGGCAGCACGTGCGCACCCACCCTGTTTGTCAGCCAGCTGATGAGGAGCGTGGTCAGTACCGATACAGGTAATGCGTCCGCCGGCCAATGCCAAGCGCAGGGCCTTGCGATCCATTGCCGATTTCACCGCCGGATTACACTTGATAAGGGCGCGGCGAGTGGCGTAATCATTGTTAGTGAAGAGCAAATGAGCCAAAACGGCCTCGCCGGTAATACGTGGCAGGTCGCCTGTGCAGAAAGTTGACCCGCCCTGTGGCAGCAGGGCGAGCTCCCTCGCCGTGGAAATATGGGCGATATGCAAGCGCGTGCCATGGGCCTCAGCAAGCTTTACCGCCAGCGAGGAGCTGGCCAGACAAGCCTCTTCCGAACGGATAGAGGGGTGCAGACTGATGTCAGGGTCGTCGCCATAAGCCGCTTTTGCCCGCTCCATATTGCGGTTAATGATGCCGGTGTCCTCACAATGGGTCATAAGCGGCACTCCCAGGTGCGCGCACTCGCCATAGATTTGGTTGAGCGCTTCGGCACGATCCACCAGCATGTTGCCCGTGGAGGCACCCATGAAAAGCTTGATTCCCGGCAGCCGCGAAGCGTCGAGAGAACGGAAGGTCGGCGCATTGTCGTTTGTCGCACCATAAAAAAAAGCATAATTAACGTGGCTTTTCTCTGCGCCCAAAGCCATCTTCGCCTCCCATTGCTGTGGCGAGGTAGTGGCTGGCTTGGTGTTAGGCATGTCGAAAAACGTAGTAACACCGCCCCATGCTGCCGCTCTCGACTCGCTCTCAATGTCGGCTTTCCGTGTGAGTCCTGGCTCACGGAAGTGCACATGCTCGTCGATAACGCCGGGCATAACGACGCACCCCGTGGCGTCTACGTGATAGTCGTAGGAGCCACGGGGTGAGCTGTCACCGGCAATCACGCTCTCAATACGGTCGTTGTCAAGAATGATTGAGCCTAAAAAGGACTTACCCTCATTGACAATGACACCATGCTCGATGATTGTCCTCATATCATATTATTGTGCCATTTCATTGGGAGTCTGCCCGTCCTGCGGTGGCGTGGCAGGGTCCTGCTGTGTCTGCGGGGCAGGTGTCGTCGTGCCATTCATAATGTTTTGATTCTCCTGCGCGGCCTCGTAATACTCCTTGACCTGCGGATTGTTCTTGAACTTTGTGGTGGCTTTGCTCATGATATCCTCCACCCAGGCATCCAGCATCGGGACGTTGTAACGGTTCATACAGACGGTGATGAAAATGTAAGGCCCGAGGACATTGTCCATATTGTCAGTCACAAACGTCGTCACCAGCTTGTCCATGCGCCGGTTGATGTCGGCGTCCTTGGCGGCAAGACGGGCGTTGACGGCGTCCATGTTGCGGCCATTCATGATAGCCTGATCATGCTGATGGACAAGATCGCTACTCTCATTCATCAGCCGAGTGAACTGTTGACGGAACTTAGTGAGCTTGTCATTAAGCGGTGTGCCTGTGACAGACTCCTGCGAATTGTCTATTTTCACCTGTATGTCACCATCTTCCAGCACTACGGGGAGACTATTGCCGTCATCAAGGATAATATTTGCCACACGGACGGAGTCAGTAGTACCGCCAAACTGAAACTGTCCATGGACGACATCGCAGGAATCCAAACTCCTTAATGTCGTGTCTTTCAACACTTTCAAATATAGTTTCTGTCCGTCAAGCATGCTGACGCTCGTTGTGCCCGTGATATGGAAACTATTGGCACATGACGTAAATGCCAACACACTGAATATGGTGTATAAGACTTTATTCATAGATGTTTTTGCTTCTTGTAGCAAAGATACGATCTCTTATTGAGTATATAAATTATTTTTATGCTATTTAAAATAAGCAGCTAATCTTTTATATTTTTTTGGGATAGCTCATGGTCTATGCGGTGGGCGGTGTAGACTTCCAACAGGGCAGCCACCAGCAACAGGATAACCCACTTATTATATAAATAGGTGATATAAGCTTCCCGATTGCTGAACATCGGACTAAAAAAACTGTGACCCGCATTGGCGAAAGCCGTATCGGCAAGCAAAACGCCTGCTACGAGAAAGAGAAGATCGCTGAGATTCTGCAGCCTTTTAAGCCGTTTGACAGTGAGGTCTTTGCCCTCATAAATCTGCGAGACTTGCATGGTGGCGAACAATACGGCACCTACAAGGTAGACCCAACACATAACGGTGGGAACCAGAGCCAACACGCAGCAAGCAACGCCAATGACCATCAAGACCCCACCTAAAAGGAATATAATACTTTGAAATTTGTTGAGTTGTTTCATTTTATGCGTTTCTTTCGATGCTTCTCTTTTCTCCTTAGTTTATACGGAATTATCACTCTGACATCTTCGCATTCAACTGGTCATCAATCTTGTCAGTGCTGAACACGAAGATGTCCTCATCATCAGCCTTCATAAAATAGTGCTCTCTGGCAATCTTCTCAATATAGCGAGGGTTGCGCTGAAGCCTTTTAAGCTCCAGGTTGGCAGAGTCGTTGAGCGCATCATATTTCCTGATTTCATCCTTCAGGCCACTGATCTGAATGTCGTATTTCATGCGCTGCAAGAAGCTGTCCTCATCGATAAACCCAACGAAAAGCACTCCCAGCACAATCGTGATGAGATACTTGTAGTTGGCAAGAAAAGCGGTTACCGAAGACAGTTTCTTATTCATCTTTCTGAATTATACCCTTGCAAAGGTAAGCCATTTCACGGTAAACGGCAAAAGAAATGACAAGTTTTGTCGTTACTTTCTATCTTTTTAAGCATCTTTCCTCAAAAAAGCAAGAGAAGCAACGCTCATTTGTGCTCACATCGGTAAGATTGGGACCGGTCTGACCATGGCAATGATTTTCCAAGACTTAACTAACCTTGGAAACATAGTACTACGTGCTATTCTTCCTTGTGAACTTTCTAACTGTCAGGTAGGTGTCCTGCCCCACCACTGTCATGACCTGTTGGAATTCAGGACTTAAACCGGATCCTCTTTCCATTTTCTTTACCGACGCACATAAAGATATTATCATTGTAGTGCACATTGAAGCTGCATACGTTCTCCATCACTGAAATTCTATTCATGCGTTGAGACATCAAGCCCGTCAATTAACATTGATGGGGTTTAAATACCTCTATAAAGACATGGAAACATGAGACTTGTCACCGCCATTCAGCGGAAAGTTGCGGTGCGGCCTCAACTTTTTTCATCAAACTGGTGTAAAATCCATAGATTTTATGTAAGTTTGCAATTAAAATAAACATTATCTATTGAATGAAGGAATTTGAATACTCCGAGGCCGAGGCCAACAAGGCCGAAACTGCCATTCTCGTGGGCCTCATCACACCTCAACAAGACGAGGCAAAGACCAAGGAATATCTTGACGAGCTGGAATTTCTCGCCGATACTGCGGGTGCTGTCACTGTGAAGCGGTTCACGCAAAGGACGGGCGGTCCCAGCCAGACCTCCTATGTAGGCAAGGGTAAACTTGAAGAAATCCATCAATATATTAAAGATGAGGAAGACAACGAACGCGAGATCGGCATGGTGATTTTTGATGATGAACTGTCGGCCAAACAGTTGCGCAACATCGAGAATGAGCTGCACGTGAAGATCCTTGACCGCACATCTCTCATCCTCGACATCTTTGCCATGCGCGCTCAGACCGCCAATGCCAAGACGCAGGTGGAACTGGCACAATACCGTTATATGCTTCCCCGCCTGCAACGTATGTGGACACACTTGGAGCGACAAGGTGGCGGATCAGGCTCCGGAGGCGGCAAAGGCTCTGTGGGACTGCGCGGCCCAGGTGAGACACAGCTCGAGATGGATCGACGCATCATCCTTAACCGCATGTCACTGCTCAAACAACGGCTAACAGAGATTGACAAGCAGAAGAGCACACAGCGCAAGAATCGCGGACGCCTCATACGCGCGGCCCTCGTTGGCTACACCAATGTGGGAAAGTCGACCTTGATGAATCTGCTGGCCAAGAGCGAGGTATTTGCTGAGAACAAGCTTTTTGCCACACTCGATACCACCGTGCGCAAAGTCGTCATTAGAAACCTGCCGTTTCTCCTTGCCGACACTGTGGGATTCATTCGCAAACTGCCGACCGACCTCGTTGAATCCTTCAAGTCGACCCTTGACGAGGTACGCGAGGCCGACTTGCTGTTGCATGTCGTCGATATTTCACATCCAGACTTTGAAGAACAAATACAAGTGGTAAACAATACACTAAAAGATCTGGGATGTTCCGATAAGCCGACGATCCTGATTTTTAACAAGATTGACAACTATCATTGGACGGAGAAAGATCCCGAGGACCTCACTCCGGCTACACGAGAGAATATCACCCTTGACGAGTTGCGGCAAACATGGATGGCCCGTTTAGGCGATGACTGTATCTTCATCTCGGCGCGTAGGAAAGAAAACATCGACGAGCTGCGCGACGTGCTCTACCGCAAAGTGCGCGAGTTGCACGTACAGAAATATCCCTACAACGATTTTCTCTATCCCGAAGAGGACGATTAACAATACAGAACTATGGCATACAGGGCTTTAACCGAGGAAGAAATTAATATCCTCGACGATAATGGATGTTGGGCTGAAGACTGGAGCAACATCAGCGTCAGCGACGACTTCGCACCTAAGTATATGCATCGTGTCATGCTCTACGGCGAGGTGACTATCGGTGGTTTTGACAAAAACATTGAAGTGTCGGCAGGCTTTCTCAAACACTCAGGCATCAACAACGCCACCCTGCGCAACGTGAGCGTGGGTGACAACTGCCTCATTGAGAATATCTGCAACTACATCAACAACTACACTATTGGTGACGACTGTTACCTGTCCAACATCTCTACCATGGAGACAACGGAAGGAGCCACCTACGGTCAGGGCAATCTCATTTCTGTCCTCAACGAGGTGGGCGACGGTAATGCCATCCTCTTTGAAGGCCTTAACAGTCAGATTGCGGCCCTGATGGTGAAATACAGCCACGATAAGGACTTCCGCGCGGCCCTGAAAAGGCTCATCAGTGAAGACATCAAAGCCACTGTACCCGACCGAGGTACCATCGGCAACGGCGTGAAAATCGTCAACACCAAAGAGATCACCAATACACTCATCGGAGACGAATGCGAGGTGAGTGGGGCCGCAAGGCTGAGTGATGTCACTATCCTTTCTTCACCACAGGCCACAGTCTATATAGGCACAGGCGTGATCTGCGAGAACTCCATCATCAATCATGGCTCCAGTCTCATCAACTCTGTAAAGATGCAGGACTGCTTCGTGGGAGAGGCTTGCAAGATCAGCAACGGCTTCACGGCGTCGCAGAGCGTCTTCTTCGCCAACTGTTTTATGAGCAACGGTGAGGCCTGCGCGGCTTTCTGCGGTCCCTTTACCGCCAGCCACCACAAGAGCTCACTGCTCATCGGCTCACAGTTCAGCTTCTACAATGCCGGCTCTGCGACCAATTTCTCTAACCACGCTTACAAGATGGGGCCCATTCACTGGGGTGTACTGGAACGCGGCACGAAGACAGCGAGTGGCGCCTACCTGCTCATGCCCGCCACAATAGGCACGTTCAGCGTCTGCTTTGGCAAGCTCATGCACCATCCCGACACACGAAACCTGCCCTTCTCCTACCTCATCGCCTACGGCGACACGATGTATCTCTCACCCGGACGCAACATTACTACCGTGGGACTTTACCGTGACATCCGCAAGTGGCCGAAGCGCGATGTCAGACCCAAGAATGCACAGAAAAGCATTGTCAACTTCGACTGGCTCTCACCGTTCTCTGTCGGGGAGATCATCAAGGGCAAGAAGATCCTTGAAAACCTGCAGGCTGCCTCCGGAACAGACGTGAGTACATACAACTTCCACGAATATGTCATCAATGCCTCCTCACTGCGCAAGGGCATCAAATACTACGACATCGCACTGCGCATCTACATGGGAGCGGTGCTCAAGCGCGTCATGAAGCGTGACCCTGAATTGACTCCACCCGACACCGAAACGGGCTTGGGCGACTGGAATGACCTTTCCGGACTGTTGCTTCCCGCAAGCGAGGAAGAACGCATTGTACGTGAAATAAAAAACGGAGCTATTGATACCATCGACGGAGTGGTGAGCGCTTTCCGTGACATCAACGACCACTACCGGCAGTATCAATGGACGTGGACCTACCAGCTCATGCTTGACTACTACCACCTACAGACCCTTAACGCAGAACACGTGGAGAACATCCGGCAAGATTATATTACCGCACGGCGCACCTGGATTGCCGAAATCCGCAAGGATGCAGAAAAGGAATACCGCATGGGAGACGTGGAACCCGAGGTGCTCGACAATTTCATCTCACAGCTCGACCATGAAATTGACTTCGAAAACTAACGCACAGACAATAACAGATCATCATTATTATATAAATATATATGAGACATTTGAGAACCCTCCTTCTCCTATTCGCAGCCTTCTTCGCTTTAGGGCTGCAAGCAGAGAAGAGCTATCACTACTCATCGGTGCCGGGCGATCCCATGCACACCCGCATCTACACGCTCGACAACGGCCTGAAAGTGTACATGAGCGTGAACCATGCCACCCCACGATTGCAGACCTACATTGCTGTGAAAACAGGCTCACGCAACGATCCTCCCGAGACAACGGGACTGGCGCACTACCTGGAACACCTCATGTTCAAGGGTACTACGCATTTCGGTTCCAGCAATGTCGCCACTGAGGCGCCGTTGCTCGACTCCATCGAAAACCGCTTTGAGCGCTATCGTCACATCATCAATCCTGAACTCAGGAAAAAGGCATACCACGAGATCGACTCTATCTCGCAAATTGCCGCACGCTACAACATCCCCAACGAGTACGACAAGATGATGGCGGCCATTGGCTCTGAAGGAAGTAATGCCTATACCTCAGAGGACGTTACCTGCTACGTGGAGAACATTCCTGCAAACGAGATTGACACATGGACAAGGATTCAAGCCGACAGGTTCAAGAACATGGTCATCCGCGGATTCCATACCGAGTTGGAAGCCGTATACGAGGAGTACAATATCGGTTTGGCAAACGATGAAGAGAAGCAATGGGTAGCATTGAGCAAGAAACTCTTTCCTCATCATCCTTATGGTACACAGACAACGATCGGCACACAGGAGCATCTAAAGAATCCCTCCATTACCAATATCAAGAACTATTTCCATCGTTATTACGTTCCCAACAACATAGCGATTTGCCTTGCCGGTGACTTTGACCCCGACAAAACCATTGCTATTATCGACAAATATTTCGGTGACTGGAAACGAAATGACAACCTTTCTTACCCGCAGTACGCACCATTAAAGCCGCTTGTCGCGCCCGTCGACACTATGGTCACAGGTCTGGAAGCTCCCAACGTGATGGTGGGTTGGCGTACAAATGCTGCTGCATCCGCGCAAACCGACACCCTCAACGTCATCGCCAACATGCTGTCCAATGGTAAAGCAGGACTGTTCGACCTTGACCTCAACACTCCCATGAAGGTAATGAGTGCACAGGCAGGCATGATGCCCAACCACGATTACGGCTCCTTTATTCTGCAAGGCATGCCTAAAGAGGGACAAGACAATCGAGAAGTAAGATCGCTAATGATGAGCGAAATAGACAAGCTGAAGAAAGGACAGTTCTCTGACGACCTGTTGCCCTCGGTGGTGAACAACATGAAACTTGACTATTACCAGTCACTTAGAAAAAACAGTTCGCGTGCCAACCAGTTTGTTCAGTCTTTCATCAACGACGTGAAATGGGAGGACGACGTACATTCTTTGGACAGAATCTCAAAGATGACAAAGCAGCAAATCGTCGCTTTTGCCAACCGTTTCTTTACCGATGGCTACGTCACTGTGTTTAAGACCCAGGGCAACGATACCACTATCCACAAAATTGAGAAGCCGCAAATCACGCCCATCCCCACTAACAATGACAAGCAAAGCGCTTTCCTTAAGGAAATTGTCAACACTAAGCCTGAACCCATCCAGCCCAAGTTTGTCGATTTCAAGCGTGACCTCACAGCGACTCATACGCGCAGAGGCCTCGACTATCTCTATAGAAAGAACACTAATGACAACTTGTTCTCGCTTACCTATCATTATCCATTCGGTGATGAAAGCGATAATCACTACGCTGTCGCTGCGGACTATCTCAATTATGTTGGTACCGACAAGCTGTCCAATGAAAGAATCAACCAATTGTTCTACAAGCTTGCCTGCAACTATTCTGTCAGTGTTTCCGACAATGCTATAGACATCAGTCTCAGTGGTCTAAACAGCAATATGCCACAAGCTGTAAAGCTTCTTGAGAGTTTTATTCAAGGTGCAAGAGCCGACAAAGAGAGCTATCACAAATATGTGGGCCTCGTTCTCAAGTCGCGTGCAGACAGCAAGGGCAACCAGCGTGCCAACTATTCGGCCCTCTGCAAGCTTGGAGAGTTCGGTCCCTATAATGCTCAACTCAATATCCTCTCAGAGCAACAGCTACGCAATGCTGACCCACAGGCGCTGCTCAACAAGCTGAAACAGCTGAACAATTATAAGGCTACCGTGCTGTATTTCGGTCCTTCAGACATGAAGTCTGTGGACGGAATCATAAGTACAGTACACACTACGCCAAGGACTTACGCTAAGCCACCCGTCACCAAATTTTACCTCCACCAGCCTGTCAACAAGACAGAAGTGTGGATCGCACCGTACGATGCGAAGAATATCTACATGACGATGTATCACAACGACGGCACGAAATGGACTCCGGAGAAGGAAGCTCTTGAAGAGCTTTTCAACGAGTATTTCGGAGGCGGAATGAATGCCATCGTCTTCCAGGAACTGCGTGAAGCCCGTGGCCTGGCCTACTCTGCCGGTGCACGCTACAGCGCATCGATGGCTCATCCCTACGCTGACAGCGAGAATTTCAGTACGTACATCATCACCCAAAATGACAAGATGATGGACTGTATCAACGAGTTCAACAAGCTCCTCAACGACATGCCAACCCGTGAGGCTGGCTTGCAACTCGCCAAGCAGTCACTCATGAAAAGCCTCGCCACTGCCCGTTACTCTTATCAAGACGTGCTTTGGAGGTGGATCTATGCTAAGAGAATAGGGCTGAACTACGACATTCTGCAGAAAGTATATGAGACGCTACCCAAGCTCACAATGAAAGATCTTGAGAACTTCGCACGCGAGAATATCTCTCACAAACCATACAGATACCTCATCCTCGGAAATGAGAAAGACCTCGACATGAAGGCCTTAGGGAAGATAGGGCCAGTAAGGAAACTGACTACCAAACAAATTTTTGGATACTAAAATACAAAAACATTTTATTATGACAAAACCAGTTGATTTCAAGTATGCCCCAATGTTTCAGTTGGGTAAAGATGATACTGAGTATCGTCTGCTGACGAAAGAGGGCGTTAGCACCGCCAACTTCGAAGGTAAGGAGATTTTAAAAGTCACTCCCGAAGCACTCACCTTGTTAGCCCAGGAGGCTTTCCACGATGTAGAGTTCTGCCTGCGCCGTAAGCATAACGAACAGGTAGCTGCCATTCTCAGTGACCCAGAGGCTTCCGACAACGACAAATATGTGGCTCTGACGCTGCTGCGCAACGCCGAGACCGCTGTCAAAGGCGTACTGCCTTTCTGCCAAGATACAGGAACGGCCATTATCCACGGAGAGAAGGGACAGCGTGTTTGGACCGATTTCGATGAAGAGGAAGCACTGTCAAAAGGCGTTTACAACACCTTTACTCAAGACAACCTGCGCTACTCGCAGAATGCGCCACTGAACATGTACGATGAGGTGAACACTAAGTGTAACCTCCCCGCACAAATTGACATTGAAGCCACCGAGGGCGAAGAATACCGTTTCGTAATGGTTGCAAAAGGCGGCGGTTCGGCCAACAAGACGTATTTCTATCCCATGACCAAAGCCACCATCCAGAATGAAAGCACACTGCTGCCTTTCCTTGTGGAGAAGATGAAGAGTCTCGGTACCGCTGCTTGCCCACCTTACCATATCTGCTTTGTCATCGGCGGTACGTCGGCAGAGAAGAACTTGCTCACCGTGAAGCTCGGTAGTATCAAGTACTATGACAGTCTGCCCACCAGTGGCGACGAGACGGGACGCGCTTTCCGTGACCTTGACTTGGAGGCGAAACTCTTGAAAGAGGCACACAAGATCGGCCTCGGCGCACAGTTTGGTGGTAAGTATCTGGCTCATGACATACGTGTCATCCGTCTGCCCCGCCACGGTGCCAGTTGTCCTATTGGCATGGGCGTGAGCTGCTCAGCTGACCGCAATATCAAGGCGAAGATCAACCGAGATGGCATCTGGCTGGAGAAGATGGATACCAATCCAGCTAATCTCATTCCTTCAGAACTGCAGAGGCCGGGCGAAAGCGGCGGTGTGGTTATCAACCTTGATGAGGGCATCGATAAGGCTCGTTCCATCCTCACGAAGTATCCCGTTTCCACACGCGTCATCCTCAATGGTACCATCATTGTGGCACGCGATATCGCTCATGCCAAACTGAAGGCACGTCTCGACAAGGGTGAGGACCTTCCCGAATACTTCAAGAACCATCCCGTGCTCTATGCCGGACCGGCCAAGACTCCGAAAGGCTATCCTTGCGGCTCCATGGGTCCAACAACCTCCAATCGCATGGATCCCTATGTGGATGAGTTCCAAAGCCATGGTGGCAGCATGATCATGATCGGCAAGGGTAACCGTACAGACGCAGTGACCGTCGCCTGTCAGAAGCACGGCGGATTCTATCTCGGCACCATTGGCGGTGTGGCAGCTATCCTCAGCCATGACAGCATCAAGAGCATCGAATGCGTGGAATATCCAGAGCTGGGCATGGAGGCTATCTGGAAGATTACAGTAGAGAACTTCCCCGCCTTTATTCTCGTCGACGACAAGGGCCACGACTTCTTCAAGGAGCTGAAGCCTTGGAAGTGCTCTTGCTAACAAGATACCTGTAGCTCAAGAATTAGAGAATTTGAGAATTTCTCCACATTAGATGTTTTCTAATTCTCTAATTCTTGAGCATTTGTTTTTCGTTTCTCATCCCTCTCTTTTTTTAATTCTTGAGTGTTTATGTGTTGTCTCTAATTCTCTCAATCTTGAACTTAGAATCTATTCCTGTCTTTATTCCGGACTCTTCACAGAAAAGGGTCATCGAAATCAGTGAGGGTAAGCACCTCGTCCTTGCTCCTCCGGGCTGCGGCAAGACACAAATTCTCGCCGAGCGCATTCATCTCGCATTGGAAGAAGGTGTGAAGGCCGAGGACATGCTCTGCTTGACATTCACCAACCGTGCCGCCCGCGGCATGCGCGAACGTATTGAGAGCCGCGTGGGAAAGGAACAAGCGAGTGAGGTCTTTGTAGGTAATGTCCACCGGTTCTGCTCACGATTTCTTTTCACCAACAATATTGTGCCGGCCGAGAGTACCATCATCGACGACGACACCATCGACAGCATCCTCGCGCGCTACCTCAATGAGGACGAGGAAATAGTGAAGCGAGATTTTCGCAGAAGGCACATGTATGCTCAGATAATGTTCTTCTCCCACCTTATGTACGACATCATCCATGCCGTACCACGCGAGTTGCGCATCCATCCGGAATGTGTCACACGGGAAGATATCGCCACCATGAAAGCTATTGCCAAGGCGACAGACAAACCGTTCGATGCCAAGCTCATGATCGACATCTATAATCATGCCGACTTCTACCTGGACCTGATCCATCAGCCGGTCTTCCCTTCCTTCCTGCGCCATGAAGCTGAGCAGAGCCTCATGAAGATGCGCTATGCACACGCCTACGTTGCCTACAAAACCCAGAACAACCTTCTTGACTTCGAAGACCTACTCCAACTCACCTATCATACACTCACCACCCAACCCGATAGCAGGCGATACCCATGGATTCAGGTCGACGAGGTGCAAGACCTCAACCTGCTTCAGCTCGCCATCATCAGTCAACTACGCGCCGAAAGCGGCTGTTTCCTCTATCTCGGCGATGAGCAACAGGCCATTTTCTCGTTCATGGGTGCCAAGCTCGCCACTCTCAATATCCTCAAAGAGCAATGTAAAGACAAAATCCATCACCTGAGTATCAATCACCGGCAACCGCAACGCATCGTGCAGATGCTCAACGACTATGCCATTGCCAACCTCCACTCCGCTCCCGCCCTGCTGCCAACGCCCAGTGATGAACCGATAGCCGACAATACTGAACTGCGTGTCTGCCCCGCAGAAAACATTTGGGCGGAATATAAAGCTGTCGCCAAGCGGGTAAAGGGCCTGTTGAAGACCAATGAGAATGAGACGACAGCCATCATTGTCAACGCCAACCGCGATGCCGACGAAATCAGCAACCGCCTCACCGTGGCAGGCATCTCGCACTTCAAAATCTCCGGTACCGACCTCTTCTCTACCCCTGAAGTGAAACTCATGATGGCTCATCTGAGCGTCGTCAACAATGAACACAACTTTCTGGCTTGGGCACAGATACTGCAAGGCTTGAAGATCTGCGCCACGGCAGCGTCGGCACGACAGTGGATTCATAAACTGAAGGTGAACGCTATCACACCCACCGATCTGCTCCATGAGGGCGATACCTATCTGCAACAGTTCCTCAAAGCATGGGACGAGAACGACCTCATCGTCTTCGACACTGAGACGACAGGGCTCAATATTTTTGAGGACGATATCATCCAGATTGCCGCTGAACGCATCAGAAACGGCAAGTCTGTTGCTAAGTTTTCTGTATATTTAGAGACCAAGCGACCTATTCCCGCCATGCTGGGCGACATTGTGAACCCCATCATCGAAGAGCGGAAGCACCATCAGCTCCTCTCTCCTGCCGAGGGTCTGCAGGCTTTTCTGCAATTTTCCCAAGGTGCCCCG
Organism: Hallella multisaccharivorax DSM 17128; assembly: GCF_000218235.1. Taxonomy (GTDB): domain Bacteria; phylum Bacteroidota; class Bacteroidia; order Bacteroidales; family Bacteroidaceae; genus Prevotella; species Prevotella multisaccharivorax. The sequence continues at coordinate 3,269,167 of NZ_GL945017.1, forward strand.
CTGCTTGCGCATAACGCGTCGTTCGACTGCCACATCATGCAGACCTGCCTCAACCGTTATTTTCCTGACATCGACTGGGCACAGCGATGGCCCGTTTGCTTCGACTCGCTGAAACTTATCCGCTTGTTACGACCCGATCTCAAGGCATTCAAACTCAAGTTGCTGCTCGCTGAACTCGGACTGGAGGGTGAAAACTCTCACTTGGCTGATGACGATGTCAACGCTACCGTGTCACTGGCCGGCTATTGCTACACCAAAGGAAAGGAAAGCATGGTAGCGCAGGAGGCTTTCCTCAAAATGCCAACAACAAAGAAAATCGCGGAACGGTTACGACGTAATTACGGCAAGCAATATCAGGCCGCCGTCAGCAAATGCTATCTTAAACCAGCCGACCGGCAGGGTGTTCCCGCCTTGGTTGAGGAGTTGCGGCGTTTCTATCATGCCTTGGAAGAGGAGCAGTGGATCAGGCCTGTAGATAAAATCGAATACGTCTTCCGCTTCCTCGCAACAGATATCATTCACCAAGAGGAGGAGCCATCGCTCAAAGAGCAGTTGGACAACCACATCATGGAGATCAATACCTTCAAAGAAGCCGATCTCTGTGGCTCGACAATCATGCAGGAAAAAGTGTTTGTATCCACCATACACAAAGCCAAAGGTTTAGAATTCAACAATGTCATCATCTTCGATGCTGTCGATGGACGCCTGCCTAACTTTCACAACCAGAACGATCCAAAACTCATGGACGAGGATGCCCGTAAACTTTACGTGGCTCTATCCAGAGCCCGCCGCCGCATCTTTGTGTATTACAGCCAACAGGCTCCTTCCACAGCCAATCTTGGCAGACAGAAGCTCTCACGGTTCATGAAGCCTGTCATTAAGTACTTCGATAAAGTAGGGCACTAAATAACATCAAGAACAATGGAAAAGTCTCTAAGAATCAAAAAAATCGATGAGCAAAACGTAAATGCTAAAGACATTCATCAAACTTTAGACCATTATGCTGTAGAATGGAACCCCATCGGCTGCAACAATTGGGCGGCTGACTATCCTTATCAGCCAGAAGTAGCCTTTCGCATCGCGCATAATGGCAGGCGCATCTTTCTGGAATACAGGGTAAGGGAAGAGACCGTAAGGGCCATGGCCGCCCGCAATAACGGCCGCCCATGGGAAGACTCCTGCTGCGAGTTCTTCTTCCAACCCAAGACTGACGGCGCTTATTATAATATGGAATGCAACTGCCGTGGAGCCCTTCTGGCAGCATGTGGCAGAGGCCGTGAGGCACGCGTACAAGCACCTATTGACATCGTGAATGCCGTAGACCGCTGGTCTTCCCTGGGTGAAGGACAGCTGGAGGAACAGTCGGCACCGGAAGTCTGGACCCTGACACTGGTGATTCCCACAGCGCTTTTCTTCCAAGACAAAGGTCTTTCGCTGAACCATCTTCAGGCGAAAGGCAACTTCTATAAATGCGGAGACAAGTTGCCGAAACCGCATTTTCTCTCCTGGAATGCCATTCATACAAAGGCCCCCGACTTTCATCAGCCGGAGGCCTTTGGGACGTTATCGTTTGAATAATCGTCGGTAAGGGCATCAGAGACTCATCTGATTGCTCTTGCCGTTTGTTGTCTTGGTGCCATGTTTCTTCCAGTATTTGGCACCCTTGGCTTTCAGCTTAGCCGTGAATTCCTCACTGGCCTTGTCCACTGCAGCCTCTTCCTCTGGTGAGGCAAAAGCATGGTGAAAGCCTTTCTGGACATTCCACGCACCGCGTGTGAAGTCGGGTACCTGCACGGGAATGTTGCCGTTGTTCATCGAGATAGAACCTAACTCTGCGAGGCAGCACCATTCAGCCAGGTCGTAAACATCCATATCGAGGGGCAGACCATGCTGCAAGCAATATACGAGCCGGCTGTCCATGATAAAGTCCATGCCACCGTGGCCGCCCACCTTCTTAGCCATGGCCTCATATTTGTCAACTATCGGCGAGCGGTATTTTGCGACAAGAGCGTTGAAGTCTATCTGATTCATATAATCGTGACCACTCATTTTCTGAGACGGCTGCACGCCACAAGCCTGCATCTGTGCGCTGGACAGGGCATAGCCCTCCATGGGATACTTATTGGCAAAGCCCTTTGTTCCCACTATCTGGTACATACGGTTGTAGGGCTCCGGCGTCATGGTGTTGTGCTGTACCTCTATGACTTTCCCATCTTCTGTACTGATAAGCGTAACGGTGTGGTCGCCATTGGCGAACTCATCACACTTCTTACCCGACATTTTTTCTACCCAAGCCTTGCCATTGATGCTCTTAGTGTCCATGGCAACAAGCGTCTTCATACGGTCGCCACGATGGATATCTAAGGCCTGAGCGATGGGGCCGAGGCCGTGAGTGGCGTAGATATCGCCGCGGAACTTCTGATTATAGTCGAGTCTCCAACCCAGTTTGTCGTTAGCATCTTTCTTCCAATACTGATCCCAGTAAGGTGAAAGATCGTGGCGATAAGCCCCCTGCACATACTCAACGTCACCGAAGACGCCGTGCTGTGCCATATTGAGCGTGTTGAGCTCAAAGAAGTCGTAGCAGCAGTTCTCCAGCATCATCACATGCAAACGTGTCTTCTCACTGAGATTGATGAGCTGCCAAATCTCATCGAGGCTCATGGCCGAAGGCACCTCGATAGCGACATTCTTGCCATGCTCCAAAGCATATTTGGCCACGGGGAAATGATGCAGCCAATCAGTAGCTATGTACACCAGATCAATGTCCTTGCGCTCGCACAACTGCTTGTATCCATCCTCACCATAATAGATGTCAGCCGGTGGAAGGCTGGCTTTCTCAAGGATTTCGTTGCATCGTTCAGCCCTGTCTCTCTCATGGTCGCACAGGGCCATAATCTGCGTGCCGTTGATGTAGGTCCAGCGTTCCACCGCGCCGGGACCACGCATGCCAAGGCCCACGAAGCCCACACGCACTACACTCATCTTCGGTGTAGTGAGATTAAGGACATTCTGCTGGCCGGCAGGGCGTACAGGCACCTCAGTAATTGCCTGTCCTTTCTCCACATGGTAAGGCCAGTTGAACTGGGCAAAGCTGACAGCAGGAAACAGCAATGTCAACATCGTCAGCATAAAAGAGAAGACTGTCTTTCTTGTTAATCGCATAATCGTATGATTGTTAATAATAGGTAATGACTTTGCAATAATAACTAAATAATAGATCTGAGCAACTTCAAAAACAATTACTTCACACTCTGAGCAAGCTTTTTCAGCATCGGCAGCAACACTCTTTGCGCGGGTGCCGCCTGTCGCTGCCCTATCTTGATGTCATTGCCCATGCCATTGAGAACCTCCACATTGTACCTCTCATTCTTATCCATTTCTGCAACGGTCTCTACCGCACGGCTGACTTCTTCCGGTGTGCGGCTGTCCTTGGTGAGCAGCACCACAGCGCAGTCTGCCATGTCACTGACCTTCGTGAGCCATGGCTGGATGTCGGCATAGAACAGTCGCGTGCCCTCGTCCTTGCTGTCGGCCATGGTCTTGAGCTTCCCACACGCAGCCTGCAAGCGCCGCATCTGGTCCAGCGTAGGCCATGGAGAGTCGTAGTCATAATGCCGCAGATAGGGCATCACTGTCGTAAAAGCTCCCGCAAATTCCTTGCCCACCACCGCAGGCACAGCAGCCTTAAAGCTCCGCGTGTTGTCAAAAGCCGCATTGTTCCACGCATAGTCACCAATACTGAACAGCGCTATCTTGCTGGCGGCTCCCTGCTGCATGGGATTACTGATAAGGGTCTTTACCGCCAGGCTGTCAGTAAGTCGGGCCTCGTTGTCGATGTGCGCTTCATCGTGGAAATTGGTATACGTGTCGCTCACAAAGATCTTGTCCATGTCGTTATCGTTGCAGGGATAGTTCCACCACCAGCCGACTTCACGTCCGAGCCAGGAACTCACGAGGGCGGGATCCTCATTGTTGGGCACCGTCCATACAGCTCTTCCGGTGATATAGATGACCGTTTTCTTCGGCGTAGAACTCAGCGACCGGAAGAAGCGCGCAGCCTTTTCCTTGCTCACCCATGAATAGGCATAGAGCTGCGGCACGTAGTTGAGGGGTTTCACAGTGTCAGCCGGCGCTACTCCTTTACGGTTCCACAGCCGGTCCACACGCGTCTGCAAGGCAGTGAGACGACGCGCGCCGAGATTCAAACTGGCTGTATCATCAGGCACACCGCAATCATCGACAAAGACGCCGAACTGACGCATGCCGAGCTTGTACATCGAAGAGAATTTAGCCATAATCTTATCGAGCACTCTGTCGCTCTTCGCATCGAAGAAGTTGGTTCCAGGATGGATGGCCCAGATGAAATTGACCTTGTTGGCTGTTGCTGTCTTCGCCATGCGACGCATCATGTCTTGGGTCATCATGCCGATTTTCTTTTGTTCGGGCGTGATGGTCAAGGGGTAAGGCTGTTCCCAATACTGCGAATGATAGGGATCCGACTTGGCGCCATACATATAGGAGTTCATCTTGTATCGTGCCATGAAACGGAAGAGATCCTCCGTCACTTCCTCCGTATAAGGCACGCCATAGTAACCCTCGATGACACCACGGTTCTTCACGTCGGCATAGTCGTAGAGCGTCACACACGACAGCGAGCCACGCTGCTGGTCAAGCATCTGCTCCAGCGAGGCCAGTCCACAAAAGGTGGCATCGGTGTTCTCACCAAGAATCACCACCGAAGCCGCCTTGCCGCTACCTGAGACTGAGAGGATGTGGCGGTCGTACTTGGGCAAAGCGAACACCGCTCGATTAAGTCGCAACTGGCTCACCGCCTTGTCGGCAGCGCCTTTGTCGCCGTTGACACCGAGAATCAGATTCGTCGTTGTCTTAGAAGGTGAAGAGGCGAAACGGCAGGTCAGACCGTGCTCCTTGAGCACCTGTGCGGCCCGTTGACGCGTAGCCTCATCGATGGGTTCGCCGCAGACCACGGTGACAGTCTTCGTCAGCGTAGCCGTCCCCTCCTGCGCTATCTGCTCATGAGGCACCGGATAAATGGTGAAAGTTGTTGCGGCGCTGAGTGACAAGCCGGATGTCAACAACAGGGCGACTAACATGTGTCTTAGTCTCATGCTTTATATTCTTCTGTTAGATTTTTCTTGTTCATTACTTCTTCAGGCAATCGGTGGTGAAGCCATTCATCATCGCGTCGTGCTCCCTGACACATTGATAGAGCCGCATCTGGTTGCGGGCTCTGTCAAGATTGTGTTGTGGATAATTGCATTTCCAGTAGTGGTCGCCGCTGAGATAGTCCCAAAGGAACCGCACACTCTGCATGAAGGGGAAGAGTGCTACGGCATAGGGCAGATTCTCTATTTCGACTGGCGTAAGGAAGCAGGCGCCTTCGAGATAGCCACGCGTGAACGCTTTGTAAATCTCTTCATTGAACGCCACATGGCTCATGTCGGGATCGTCCTCGGCCGTGGTGTTGGCAGCTGACCGCAGGAAGTCGCCATAATCGGAGAAGACAAACGAGGGCATGACGGTGTCGAGGTCGATAACGCAAAGCACACGGCCTTGCTCGTCAAACATCATATTGTTGACCTTCGTGTCACAATGGCAGACGCGCTTGGGCAGAACACCCTCGCGATACATGCGCTCGGCCTTGCACATTTCCTCGGCATCCTTGTCGATGAGTGCAAGCAACTGCTGCACGCCAGCTTCGTTCAGGCGGCCGGCAGGGTCTTCAGCCATGACCGCACGGAGTTGTTGCATACGGAACTCCATGTTGTGGAAATTGGGAATCACCTCGCCCAAGGTCCCAGGAATGTCCACAAGCATATCCTCAAAGTGGCCGAAAGCCTGACCGGCATAATAAGAATACTCCGGCGTGACGGCTTCAAAGGTCTTGGCGTTGGCTATGAAGACCATCAGTCTCCAGACTGTCCCGTCGGGCTCGCGGTGATAGAGCTTGCCGTCGGCCGCAGGCATAAAGTGCAGCACCTTGCGGTCGATGTCGGTCTCGTGGGCGGCTTCAAGTTTCCGGCGGATATGACGTGTCACTGCGGCAATGTTATCCATGAGCATGTCCACGTCGGTGAAGACATTCGTATTGATGCGCTGTAAGACGTAGTCCGGCTTGTCGGCCTCGGCTGTCGTCACCTTAAAAGTGTCGTTGATCAAGCCATTACCTAATGGGCGGATATCGGCCACAGTACCCTCCATGGCAAACCGTGCGACGATATGTGAAAGTGTTTGCTGATCCATGATAGTTCGTGATATGAAGTGCCGTAGACATCGGTACCTCGTGATGGTTACTATATATAATAATGTGTATTCCTATTTATTTGGTGCGGATCTTGTATCCTGCGAATCCATAGTAGAGAATGAAAAGGAAGCAAGGCACGCACACCCAATAAGAGGCCTGATAAGAGAAGGCGTCCTGTACGAGGCCCTGCACCCAAGGCATGACGGCGCCACCGGCCATGGCCATGGTGAGCAGGGAAGAGCCCGACTTGGTGAACTTGCCCAGGTCGGCCATGGCAAGGGGCCAGAGGGCAGGCCACATCAGCGAGCAGCCCAGGGCCATGAAGAAGATGCAATAGACCGACACCGTCGGGTCGGGCACCAAGGCCACGGCCACGCTACCAACGACAGCGATGATGGCACAGATGCGCATGGCGGCTGCCTGAGACAGGTACTTGGGAATGAAAAGGATGCCACAGATGTAACCCACAATCATGCCGATGGAAGGAATGAAACCATAATTGTCACCCTTAAGGCCCAGACTCTGGGCATAGCCCGTAGCTGTGGCAAGGGAGATGGTCTCCACACCGACATAGAGAAACAGTGCCAGGCAACCCAGCAACAGGTGCGGGAACTGCAGGATGCTCGTCTTGCCGTCGGCATACGAGGCTGTTGTCGTGCCCGCCTCGGACGCTTCGCCGTCCTCTCCGGCAGCCTTCACCTCTGGCAGTGGAGCCATAAGCGCGATAATTCCCAACACGACAAAGATGGCGATGATGATGGCAAACGGCAGATAAAGGTCGCCTAAGTGAGTGTCACCGATACCCTTACCGATGACCAGCGTGATGAAGAGGGTGGTCACCGGCCACGCCAACTTGTTGCAGATACCCATGCAGGAGATGCGGCGGGCTGCGGAATCCAATGGGCCGAGAATGGTAACATAAGGATTGACCGAGGCCTGAAGCACGGCATTGGCGGCACCGCTGACAAAGCTGGCTATCAGAAACCAGACCAGGGACTGCTGGCGGGCAGCGACGATGAACAACCCGAAGGCAATGGCAAAGATGAGAAATGACAAGGCCATCGTGCGCTTATAGCCGATTTGGCGGATGCACCACGTGGCGGGAATGCCAAAGAGAAGAAAAGGAATGAACGTGGCAGCAAGCAGCAGACTCGATGCCGCACCGGAGATGTTCATCGCATTCTTCAACACAGGCATCAGATAAGAGTTGATGCCTAAGGCAAAACCGATGGAAAAGAAAAATAGCCCGATAATGGCAAGGGGCAGCAGATAACTGTGCTTTTGATTCATATTAGGTATAAACAATATAGTTATTGGTTGTGCAAAGGTAATATTATTTTTTTAGTTAACAAGCGTTCATAAAAATATTATTGTTTTTTTAAGCATCGCCTTTACAGTGTAATCGCATCGCCTTTACGGCGTAATCGCAATGCCTTTACGGCGTAATCGCATCGCCTTTACACTGTAATCGCAATGCCTTTACAGTGTAGACGCAAAACTCTGCCATAAAGGCATCAATCTTGAAACTTTCATAACACATTAATAAATAGACGCGCACGTTCATAAAATTATGAGGAATATTTTCCGTAGTTAAAATATATTTGTAACTTTGTAGCATAAAACCGTAAAAACAGCCAACATGCATCAACGCTTATTCTCTACACTACTACTGACAGCCACTGCCATGGCCGCTTTAGCCAACTATCACCCTTTGGAGGGCTATGCCTACGGGCAGGCGACAGCTCCAACGGGCAATGAATGGCAATCACCGCAAAGCTTAGGCTACAACAAGTTGCCGGCAAGAGCACTGTTCCATAATTTCCAGACCGTTGACGAAGCACGCAAGGTGTTGCCTGAACACTCCTCACTCTTCCGCTCGCTTGACGGCGAGTGGCGCTTCCACTTTGCCAAGAACCCTGATGAGCGCCCAAAAGACTTCTACACCGACGGCTACGACGACAGCGGGTGGGATCGCCTGCAAGTTCCCGTGAGCTGGAATATAGCCGGCATCGGGAAAGATGGATCACTGAAGTATGGCGTTCCTATCTATGTCAACCAGTGGGTCATCTTCAAATATGAGATTCAACCCGGTGACTGGAAGAAAGGCGTGATGCGCGAACCACCTAAAGACTACACCACCTATACCTACCGTAACGAGGTGGGATCATTCAGACGAGCCTTTGACCTTCCGGCCGACTGGGACGGCAAAGAGGTCTACATCAACTTCGATGGCGTCGACTCCTTCTTCTATCTCTGGATCAACGGGCACTACATAGGCTTCTCCAAGAACTCGCGCGACGCCGCGCGCTTCAACATTACGCGCTTTCTTCGTAAGGGCCGCAATGAGGTGGCCGTGGAAGTCTACCGCTCCTCCGACGGCAGTTTTCTGGAAGCACAGGATATGTTCCGGCTGCCAGGCATCTTCCGCAACGTGAGCCTCACCGCCACGCCCAAGGTGCACATCGCCGACCTGCAGGCTATCCCTGCCTACGATGGTCATGCCGGTAAGCTCGACATTACCGCCACGCTACAGAACCTTTCAGGCAAGAATGCAGGGAAGCTCCGCGTGAGATGGTCGCTCTATCGCAACAAGCTCTACTCTGACGACAATGAGCTCGCGGCCACTTTCGACACGCCGCTCGCCGTTGCCTGCCCAAAGGGCGCCCAAACAGACCTCAGGCAGACCCTCACTCTGGACAACGCGCTGCCGTGGACCGCAGAGCAGCCCAATGTCTACATACTCGTAGGCGAGCTCATGGAAGGAAAAAAGGTCATCGAGACCATCAGCACGCAAACAGGATTCCGGACAGTAGAGATCAAAGACACGCCGGCAGCGCAAGATGAGTTCGGACTGGCCGGAAGATATTTCTATGTCAACGGCAAGACGCTGAAACTCAAAGGTGTCAACCGCCACGACACTAATCCTGCAACTGGAAAAGTAGTCTCCCGCCAGCAAATGGAGAGCGAGGTGATGGCCATGAAACGAGCCAACATCAACCATGTGCGCACCTCTCATTATCCCAATGATCCTTACTTCTATTACCTTTGCAACAAGTACGGCATCTATCTTGAGAGTGAGGCCAACCTCGAAAGCCACGAATATTTCTACGGCAAGGCTTCCCTGTCTCATGTACCGGAGTTCAGGCCGGCCCACGTGGACCGCGTGATGACCATGGCACATGAGCTGGTCAACAACCCTTGCATCGTCATCTGGAGCCTCGGAAATGAGGCGGGGCCAGGTCACAACTTCGTCGCCGCCTATGACTCCCTGAAGCGTTTCGACGTATCCAGACCCGTACAATACGAGCGAAATAACGATATCGTCGACATGGGGTCCAATCAGTATCCAAGCATCGCATGGACACGCAACGCTGTCAAAGGACAAATGGACATCAAGTATCCCTTCCACATCTCGGAGTACGCACACTCCATGGGCAATGCCGAGGGAAATCTTGTAGACTACTGGAAAGCTATCGAGTCGACCAACTTCTTCATGGGCGGCGCCATCTGGGACTGGATTGACCAGAGCATGTACAACTATACTAAGGACGGACGTCGCTACCTGGCCTACGGCGGCGACTTCGGCGATACCCCCAATGACGGACAGTTCGTCATGAACGGAATCCTTTTCGGTGACGAGACGCCCAAGCCACAGTATTATGAGGTGAAGAAGGTGTACCAATACATCGGGACGACATGGGCCGACAAGGACAAAGGCATCCTCGACATTTTCAACAAGAACTACTACACCGACGACCTCAGTGGCTACAATGCCGCCTGGAGGCTCACAGCTGACGGGAAGACGGTCAGGCAGGGGACCATCGACCTGGGCAGCGTCGCCCCACGTGCCCACAAACGCGTGACCATCAAAGGACTGTACGAGGGACTTGAGACAGGGAAGGACTATCTGCTGCATGTCACCTACAGATTGAAGCATGACGAGCCATGGGCAAAGGCCGGCTATATCCAGGCTGAAGAGCAGCTCTCTGTGGCCACCGCACAGACGCGGCCGGCGCTGACCGTGAAAGGATCGGTGAACCTCGGCAAGGCGCAGAATGGACGCCTGCAGCTTAGCGGCGACAACTTCACGGCCACCTTCGATCTCTCGAAAGGCACTATTTACAACCTCAGCTATGGCGCAAAGACCGTCATCCCCGATGGATGCGGCCCCGAGCTCAACGCTTTCCGCGCATGGGTCAACAATGACAACTGGGCTTATGAGGATTGGTATGCCAACGGCCTAAACAATCTTCAGCACCGGTGCACAGGCTGGAAGACACACCGTAATGCCGACGGATCGGTGTCAGTGGCTTTTGACGTCACGTCGCAGGCGCCCTATGGCTATCGCCTCGAAGGCGGCGATGCCAACTGGAAAAAGCTCATTGAACTGAAGAAGAAGCCTTTCGGCAGAGACGACTTCATGTTCACCTCACAGGTGGTTTATACGGTCTTCGCCGACGGCAGCATTGAGAGCAAGAGCGCCATCAACAGCAATAAGCCCTCACTCGCTCTGGCCAAACTCGGCTATACACTTCAGATCCCAGAAGAATACCGCCTCTTAAACTATTATGGCCGCGGCCCCATAGACAACTATCCCGACCGCAAGACAGGACAGATGATAGGACTCTATGAGCAGCAAGAAGTAGCCGACGAGTTTGTGCCTTTCCCCAAACCGCAAGACACCGGCAACCATCAGGACACACGCTGGTTGTCGCTGACCGATGTCGATGGGCATGGAGCCATCTTCGTAGCCAACGACAAAATGAGCTTCTCGGCACTGCCGTGGTCGGACAACGACATCGCCATGGCCAACCATCCTTATGAGCTGCCTGAGAGCAACGCGACCTTCTTGCACATTGATATGGCCATCACCGGCCTGGGTGGCAACAGTTGCGGACAGGGCGCTCCATTGCCTCAAGACCAGGTCATGGCGACTGCCCACACCTTCGGCTACGCTATCCGTCCTGTCGGAAGCAATAATATCGACGAAATGTCGCATGCTGCTGACGTCAGCCTCAACGGTCTCACACCGCTCACTATTACTCGCAATGCCGAGGGGAAAGTGACCATCGACGCCAATGACGCCACCAGCGACATCTATTATAAGGTGGGTAACATGAGGAAGGCAGAACGATACACCGGCGCCTTCGACCTAAGACATGGCGGAACCGTTACAGCATGGACAAAAGGCAACGAATGGCTCACATCCACACAGACCTTCAACCGCATCGAGAACATACCGTTGAAGGTGGTCTATGCCTCCAGCGTGGAGAGCGGCGAGGGTGATGCCGACCACCTCGTAGACGGCAATCCGGACACCTATTGGCATACCATGTATTCCGTCACCGTAGCCAACTATCCCCACTGGGTCGATTTCGACTGCGGTGCGGAGAAGATAGTCAAGGGCTTCAGCTATCTGCCAAGACAAGACAGCAACAATGGAAATATTAAAAAATACCGCATACAGGTGAGCAATGACGGGAAGACGTGGAGCAATCCTGTGGCAGAAGGGGCCTTTGCCAACAATCGTAATGAGAAGGCAGTGATGTTGAGTCAGCCTGTCAAGGCACGCTACGTCCGCCTCACAGCACTGAGCGAACAGAGCGGTCAAGACTTTGCTTCGGGTGCAGAGTTTAAGGTTTTAGAGAAATAATAGTGACAAAGTCTATCATAGTCTATATTGTCCATAATAATCTTAGTAGTCTATAGTAATCTATAAAATCTATAATAGTCTATAAAGTCTATTTTCTTCATCTCCCAAAGAATAATAATTTATAACATAATGCAAAAACTATATTTACCTCTTACAGGCTTGCTCACTTGCGGCTATGCAGTAGTGAGCATGGGGCAAACGGCGAAGAAGCCAATGAATATCATCTACATCATGAGCGATGACCACAGTTATCAGACCATCAGCGCTTATGACAACCGCTTCGTGGAGACACCCAACATCGACTGGATCGCCAGCCACGGAGCGCGGTTCACCAATAGCTTTGTGGCCAACTCGCTCAGTGGGCCCTCCCGTGCCTGCATGCTCACGGGAAAGCACAGCCATAAAAATGGATTCACAGACAACACGAAGACCTTTGACGGCTCACAACAGACCTTTCCGAAACTCTTGCAGAAGGCCGGATACCAGACTGCGATGATCGGAAAATGGCATCTCACATCGCTGCCTACAGGCTTTGACTATTGGGACATCCTCATCGGACAGGGCGACTACTACAACCCTGACTTCATCCGTAACGGCAAGCGGATCAGAAGACCGGGATATGTCACGAACATCGTTACCGATGTGGCTCTCGACTGGCTCAGCAATAAACGCGACAAGAGCAAGCCCTTCTGCCTGCTCCTCCACAACAAGGCGCCGCACCGTGTCTGGGCACCGGACACTTGCGACCTCGATCTATACAACGACCGGAAATATCCCATGCCCGATAACTTCTACGATAACTATGAGGGGCGTCTGGCGGCGCAAAAACAAAAGATGAACATCATCAAGGACATGAATCCCGTATATGATCTGAAGATGTACGACCCTGATGTGCACACCAATGATAAAGAGTTGGAGACATGGGGATTCAACAATTACAATCGCATGTCACCCTCACAGCGTGCGCAATGGGACCGTCACTATAAGCCCATCATAGAGAAATTCAAGCGCGATTCCCTCAAGGGAAAGGCTCTTGCCGAATGGAAATATCAGCGGTATATGCACGACTACTGCCGTGTCATCACTTCCATCGACCGCAATGTAGGACGTGTCATCCAGTACCTAAAAGACAACAACCTGCTCGACAACACCATGATTGTCTATACATCTGACCAGGGGTTCTATATGGGTGAGCATGGATTCTTCGACAAGCGCTTCATGTACGAGGAAAGTTTTCGCACGCCGCTGCTCGTCTATATACCAGGAGGAAAGCACGGTGACATCACGCAGATGGTACAGAACATCGACTACGCCCCGACATTCCTGCAGCTTGCCAACATCAAAGTACCAAAAGACATTCAGGGTATGTCGTTCTTGCCGCTCCTCGAAGGCAAGAAAGTGATGAACTGGCGTAAATCGCTCTACTATCATTATTATGAATACCCCGCCGAACACAGTGTATGCCGTCATTATGGCGTGCGCACAGGACGTTATTCGCTCATGCATTTCTACAACGACATCGACGAGTGGGAGCTCTTTGACCTGAAGAAAGACCCGGAAGAGATGCACAATCTCTATGGTAAACCAGGAATGGAGAAGATTACCCAACAACTCAAAAGGGAGCTCCTTCGTCTGCAAACGCAGTACGATGACCCAATCAGATTTAAGAAGTAGCCATCGATCTGGTACACAATCGAGTGGGAGGTAAACACCAGTCATAGGTGCTTATCTCCTACTTTCGTGTTCACCGACATCTCACACCACCGTACGTGCCGTTCGGCATACGGCAGTTCCCATCTTGGGTAGTCATTTGGTAGATTCATCAGATAAACAAGTATACCCTGCGCGCTTAAGATTCTGGTTGGATATAGCTCTACACAGTATAGGACTGCCCGCTATCTTCCTCTCTTGCGGAAGCATAGTTTCATGGTACTTGTAAGGCCAATAAGCGGGAAATAGAATTTATGTCCGTGCAAATTCTCTATAGCGGACTGTCTTCTGAAAAGATACTTCAAGATCAGAGTGCAACACATCAGGACAACCCGATACAAATATCTTTTCAGGACATTGAATGCGCGTCCTATTAAATCCTATCAATCGTATATATTCCGCCTTTCAACGTGGGGAAGCTGATTTCTCCAGCTTTTACCGTTTCCGTTTTCACTTTTCTCCCACTACTATCAGTAATACGATAATCTTTCTCAATGCCTTTATACTTGACCACGCACTTCGTACCCGAATGAGATACAATGGTAATCTTTTGGGCGATCGCATTGTCCCAGGTGATGTCAACGGTAAAATTGCCCACAGCCCTCAATCCTGAGACGGAGCCTTTGAGCCAATACTCTGTTGGAAGTGCCGGCAGAATTTCTAACTTATCAAAGCGGCTTTGCAAAAGCATCTCAGCGATACCTGCGGTGAAACCAAAGTTACCGTCAATCTGATAAGGCGCATGGGCGTCCCACAGATTCTCGTAAATGCCTCCCGCAGCCTCGTTGACACTGGTGGTCCAGGTCTGTTGCAGAGCGCGTTTGATGAGGTTATGGCAGTGGTCGCCTAAATAAGCGCGCGCATTGAGATTCATCTTATGCCCGAGTGACCATCCGGTTCCGTGATCGTCACCACGGGCGATGAGTGATGTTCTGGCGGCATCAAAAATCGCTCTGTTAATGTCCGGCCCTATCTCGTCGCAGGGATAGAGACCCATGAGATGAGAGATATGACGGTGATTCTTATATTCATAAATGCCGATCTTCTGCGGATTATTGAATTGTGAGGTGTATTTCCATTCGCGCAGATAAGTTTTGCCGTCAAGTGGATTCTTCTCAGTGTGGCAGCCATCGTCTACTTTTACTAAATAGTTATTGAGTTTATTGCGGAATTCTTTAGAAGCTACGCTTTTGCCTAAAACAGCTATCGCTTTACGGGTATTGTTGAATAGGTTCCACACCAGTTGCTGGCTATGTGCCGTAGCATTCTCCGTTGGTCCATGTTCAGGGCTCCATTCATCAGGGCATTCGTATGTACCGTCGTTTGCCTTGACGAGTTTCTGAAACCAATATTCCACACAGCTCTTCATCGCCGGAAAGGCTTGACGCCTTAGATAGTCCTTGTCAAGCGTATACTGATAGTGCTGCCACAGGTGCTGGCAATACCATGCATTGGCAATGGTATAGGTTGGGGCAAAAGTGGTGCCACTACCATAGATATTGTTTTCCGTCGGGAGTGTCCAGCCAGCATTCACGCCACCCATATCTTTGGCATACTGACGCCACGTAGGTTTGACACAAGCCTCACGGTAAATATAGTTGAGAAAAGGCATGTGGAGTTCGGAGAGGTTCGTAGGCTCAGCCGGCCAGTAGTTCATCTGCACATTGATATTCGAGTGGATGTCAGCATGCCATGCCGGCGTGTTGTTGTTGTTCCAGATACCCTGAAGGTTAGCCGGAAGAGAGACACCTCTGCTGGAACTGATCAACAAATAGCGGCCATAGCTGAAATACAGCTCCTCCAAGAAGAGGTTAGCCTTTGGATCGTTCTTATAATTGGCAATAAGTGTTGGTGTCGGAATATTGTTTTTTGCATTGGACAACGTAAGCTGGCAACGATCAAACCATTGCTTGTAATCGGCCTTATGGGCAGCAAGCAGTGTCTCATAGCCTTTCTTCTGCGCTTTCTGCACGATAGCAGCTACGCGTGTAGGCAGCAAGGCAGCACCGGATACATATTGCGGAGCATCTGGATCATAGTCGGTAAGACCGCGCAGATAAATGATCATACTGTTGGCGCCGATCACTTCAATGAGGCCTGCACTATTCTTTTTCAGTGAGCCGCCATCGATGACAACGCGGGCAGAACAGACATATGACTCTGGTTCCACCGTCACGCCCGAGTCTCCCTGGCGGGCGATGGTGCCATTGAAGCTGATCGTCGCCTGTTGACTATTGTCAATATTATAGCATGAATCCTTGCCGTTCTGATTCTTGAGTCTCAGCACGGCGTTGATGTGACCATTCTGAGAAGCCTTGTAACGGATAACGATACAACTATCGGGATTAGAGGCAAAATAAGAGCGTTGGTAATCGACACCATCAGAAGTAAAGTTGACACCTGCTATCGCATCGTTGATATCAAGATAGCGTACATAATTGGTGGCTGAATGCATACCTTTGCTCATAATATAGAGGTTGCCAAAATTGAGGTAGAAGCCATAGTTATCAGAGCTGGTGCGGGCGCCGAGCTTGCCACTCCATAGTGTCTTATCGTTGAACTGTATGTCGTCGACCGCAATCTGCCCCATAAGTGTAGCACCGAACTGTCCATCGCCGATGGGCAGACAGGAGGTCATCCAGTTCTCAGCCGGCTGCGTATACCACAAAGTGTATTTATTCTTCGGGGTATAGGAAGCAATGCTTATAACCGAGACAATGTCAGACTCAGGAATGAAACGTACGACATTGCCATTGTCCCCCAAATTCCATACACTAATCTTATTTCCAACTTTGTTTCCTTGATATATATTGAAGAAGTTCTGACCACTCGTGGCTGTACCAATCTCAAAGCCGCCAAGCGTATTCGAAGACTTAACGATATAGAAAAGCGAGTCGGCTGAACTCTTATCGTTCTCTACATTAATAGTCTTCGGCGAACTATTCTTAGTGATATAAAGGGTCTGACCTAACTTATTGGTAAAACTATACTTATCACCGATCTGGTAAACGCGCCAAAGTATAGCATTTCTGTCATTACCTGACAGTGTACCAACGATACAACTGTTCTTCAGGCCGTTTGCCGCAAGATAATATTTTCCGTTCTGGAATTGAATAAAGTAGTAATGAAGATCTGAAGCAGTAGAAATCTGAGGCATAGAATAGTCAAACTCCATATTCTCTTTAGAATAGAACTTTAAAACATTGCTCATATCGCCCTTATTCCAAAGGCCGATAAGCTGTCCGGCTTTAACCTCACCAACCTGGTTCATAGCGATATTAGCCGTAGAGTCAGTGGCAATCTCTAAAGCATCATAACCATAGCTTGTGTTTGTACTGTAAAATATCTGGAAGGCGTTCGTACCTGTAGCTGTCTTGTTTGTAGAGAAACGTGAACTGTTCTTGTTTGAACCATTCACATAAATAGTGTTACGAGCTTTTGAGACAAGTTGATATTTTTTTTCGTTACTTGCACCTGTAGAAACAATCTTCCAGAGTCGTGAACTCTCTTTTGAAATTTTAGCAACAGCTGTCTTACATTGCTTATCACTTCCCTCATTCTCCAATACATTACCGGTACGGAGGAACTTCACATAGTACCAATACTCATCACCGGTTGTACTGACTTTTGGGTAATCTTGAGCCAGACAGGTCGTTGAAGGTAAAGCGGTAGCCAATAAAGCGACGTAAAACCACTTCTGAATTTTCATTGATTTTCGAGTCTATTTGTTAGGATATAGCGCATTGCTGTTATACGAAACACGACAAAGATAAAAAAATTGTTATGAGAGAGAAAAAGGTGGCGAAACACAATCTTTTCACCACCTTTTAATATTGATATTATGAAATCATTTTGAAGTTGTTAACACTTGGAAAAGGAATTACTTCACAACCTTCTTGCCATTGACGATGTAGAGGCCCTTAGCCAGACCCTTCAGGCTCTTACCTGCTACGCGACCGTCAACAGTGTAAACGGTGCTGTCAGCAGCCTTTGTTGCAGGAGTGATGGTCTTAATGCCTGTTGTCGGAACAGAAGGAATCTGATCAGCAGAGAGGACCTCTATGATAGGCACGAACTTAAGCGCGCAGTTCTGATCGTCTGCAGTCCACTTACCCATCGGATGGTGATAGCCTATGTTACCCCAAGCATTGATGAAGTTCTTTGATGAAGAATCGTCCGTGTCGCCGATTGCATAGTTCTCAGAACCATAATTGCTCTTGAACACATAAAGAGTTGTTTCATCAGGATTGGTAGTGGTCATGTAGCCGGCTTTCATTTCACCGCCGCCACTCTGATTTGTACGTACCCAAGAGCTTGTCGCTTCATTCCAATTAAACAGCTTATTACCAGATACCAAAGGAGTTTCAAAATCCTTATAAGTAATGTACTGACCGTTCTCGTTCACGAGCTTGATAGCATGAGACTCAGCATCGAAAGAAACGACATGCCAAATCTTTGAAGCAAAAGCTGCGTCGCCGACAATAACAGAGTCTGCAATAAGCGTATCGTTGTCAACACTTAAAACAAGATTAGAACCGGTCAGACCCTCGTCACCATAAGGAGGCTGAACTTTTGATCTCCAATCGGTACGGGCGAATTCAATGAAATAGCGAGTGCTATTGTCTGAAGCATTGAAGGTCTTGAAATCGAAGTTCCAGGTAGGAATCTCGACCTCAGAAGGGTCAACGAAATAAACTTGAGAACCACCATCAGGAACAGACCAAGGACCATACTGGTTGCCAAGCTTTTGACCACCGAAGATGTTGGCATAAGCCTGACCGTTATCAGGAACAGTCTCCAACATCTGAATAGTGCTATAGGCCTCATCATCACTTGTTGTCAAGGTGAAAGCCTTGAAGTTGTCAGCAACATTGTCATCAGTACCAGCTGCCAAGCGGCTGTTAGAATTGGTATACAATGTCCATGTCTGACCATCGACATTCAGTGTGAAAGTCCAGGTACCGTCTTCTGCTTGCGTGCAGGTCCAGGTCTGCTTAGCCTGATCTTCAGCACTTGCAACTTTTGCTGTACAAACAGCACCATCATCACCGGCAGTGACATAGCCTGCATGGCTCGAGCCGATAGTGATGTAATACTTTTCGCCGCTCGTCGGAGTCGGAAGGTAATCGACTGCAAATGTAGCCAGAGAAATGAGGCTCATTGCTAAAAGAGTAAATACTTTTTTCATAGAACGGATTTAGTTTAAATTGTATTTAGATTATATTTCTACTTTTTCGTGAACAAAACTACTAAATTATTGAATTAAATCCAATACTTTTGACTATTTATTTTTATAGTTTTAACTATATTATTTATCGTATACAGTTATTAATAGTTTATTATTCTGCTGGTGTCTTCATATACGTATATGTTCCGTCAATGCCATACACGTTATTGAATATAGGTGTAGAATGGAACACGCCATGGATAGATGTTGCAGGCGTACCATTTATATAGATTGGCAACTCCGTGACCGTGGCATCCTTCGCAAGTTCTACGTAACCGATAACACAAGCACAGAAAGGATCAAGCGAGGATGAAGTCTACGTAACGAACCGAGTTCCGTCAGCACTCAAAGAAATAGATATTGGCAAGCCCTGTCCTCTGTAGCGTACCGGCATAACATTAGATTACGTTCTATTTTTATCCTTTTGCGATCAGCCGACGTTCGACAAACAATCGGCTGACGTTCGACAGACAATGGAAAAGCGGTCCGATGACCACTTGTTGTAAGTAAACGGAAAGAAGCCTAATTGATTACTATCTTCTTTCTATTGACAAGATAAACACCTCGCACGAGGCCGTCAGTAGCAGTAGCAGCATCTACACCTTCTCTGATTAGTATACCTGAAATGGTATAGACATTAACCTTGGCGTTGCCAGTCACGGCAACCTTGCGAATATCGGTAGAAGGAGCAACACCTGGGTCTACCTCAGAACCATCAGAACCACAAACTTTCACCTTCACATCATTATTGGCCTTCTTCATCACGGCTGCCGGGATAGTAAAAGTCTTCGTGTTGGCGAAGTAGATGAGCGTATCACCACTGCTGTAGATCTTGAAACCGACGACATGATTGTTCATCGGCACAAAGGTATAGGTACGTTTACCCTGTGCATCGGTCTTCATGCTTACCTGGTTAGCCCAGCCTTGTCCGAGACTGTCGGGGCAGAACTGATCCCAGGAGCCAAAGTCACCCATAGAACCAACCCTCACATTATTATTATAGTCAGCACGCGACTCACCGGCTGCATGTCCGGGATAAGTAGCAGGTGTCTTTCGGATATGATCATCGATGAAGATCATGTTGTTGCCCGGGCCCTTCGGATAAGTATGCATCTTCGCTAAAGCTGCCTGCCACTGGGCTCTCGTGGTATTCATCGTTGTGTTGCTGTAATCGCCGATAACCACATCTTTTACATCGTAGAAGAAACCCCATGACTGGAAGAAACTTGAGAGGTCCTGCTTGGCGGCATCGCAACAAGCCAACGCAAAGTTCAAGTAATCGTCAGGGCCGGTGCAATGGTCTGTATTGCGATTCTTCATCTTGTTACGGCGAAGGTAGTGGAACCACTTATTGAAGAATGTGGTATCGTTACCGGCAGCATGGAACATCAGATAAAGTTTATAGTACATCTGAGTTGTGCCCCACGTGCCATATTCGAACCAGTATTTCTTGGCTGCGTACTTATCAGCAAAGGTCTGAATTTTACTTTCAGGAACACCTTCATATCTTTTTCCATCTACATCCGTATAAGTACAGAGCTCTGCACGAGAGGTCACATGGCCGGAGGTAAAAAGGATCATGTTGGAGAACACGTTATTTGAGATCTCCGTCATACCTGCCATGTTAATGAGCTGCTGGTGGTTATGACCGAACTCGTGAGCAGGACCCCACAGAGAGCCATCTCCCTTGTTCATTGCATCATAATTGAGTACCGTTCCGAGTGTATTATAGTTATAATAGGTACCACTGGTAGATGCATACATATATCCATGATCAACAGCCGTAGCATTGAGCAAATTGTTGCATTTTTCTTTCTGTGCTCCACGGAAGCCCATGAGATATTCCTCACGGGAAACAATGCTGTTCCACAATTCTGTGAGTTCGAAAAGCTTCACAGGCGTATACTGCTTAACATCAGCACCAGGCATGTGCATGACAATCATCGTGTCCTTCATCTGGAAAGCCTTGGCCCAGACGAGGCCATCATCCTGCATCTTCATCCAGTCATCATCGGTATCACCTTTCGTCACATCGAAATAACCATTAACCTTACCACCCTCGATATGAATATTGAGCGGCTTGAAATCAGACAGTTTCTTATTCTTATTATAGGTATAACCAATATAATTGATGAAGATACTCTTCTCACCACGGTTCAGAATGATGTTCAGACCCTTCTTCAACTCGTAGTTATTACCCGTACGAGAACCTAAAGGCACGAGCTGAGCACCGAGTGTTGCACCATCAGGGATATCGTCGCCGACGAAGATGAAGATATTATCGCCGTCCTTCGCTGTGACGCCAGTAGGATTCGTCAGGTCACCAAAGTTGTTACCCAATCCCATGGCCTGTGCCCAGTTATTATAGTTGTATTCGCTGTAGACATTGTAGTCAGCGATTCGGTACTTCTTCTCCCAGTTGGTGCCACTTGTGTAACTCTGCCAACTTTGGTCCTTCATCTTCAGAACAACATTCTGAAGCTCGGGCGCCAATTTAGCAGCGGTCATCTTAGCCTTGAGGTCATCGTCCGTCATGTTCCTGACTTCATCTGTAACCGTTGTGCAAGCTTCATCAGTAAAGTAAGTCTTTATCAAGCTAGCATACGTACTAGCATTGGTTGTCAGATCAACACGCTCAGCATAAGCCGCTTGCTGAGTCTTAAACTTGGCAGTGTCGAGCGTTGCCACCTTGAACAGCCATTTATTAGCCTCAGAACCGACAGTCCAACCAACAGGGTTATAACCTTGAGATTCCGGGCAATGGATACCTACGTTGTCACTGTCATACATCTCAAAGAGAAGGAGGTAAGGATCCGACAAGTTCTGTTTCACCTTGAATCCGTTACCAATTTCCGTTGTTGTCGTATAGAACTTACTTGTTGCACCATTCTGATTAAGGATATACTTTCCCGTGATAGCGTTACGGAAAGCATAACGACCGTTAGACAGTTTTATCAGCTTCCAATAGAAGAGATAATCATCTTTATCGAATGTCTCTGTTGACAGATGTCCATTGACATAATCGTCACGCATGGAGATACTGTACGGCTCCGAGACTATCTGATAATACATGGTCGTATCAAGTGTTGGGTCAACAGCTCCTGTCTTATTGGCAAGGAGGGCACGTATAGAGTCGGTCGTCATCGTGGTCACTTCATCCAGACGAAACTCACTCGGACAGATATAACCTGTATTACCATCTGACTGAAGCGGATGCCAACGGACAACATGCTTATTGGCATCAAGGTGCCAACACCAATCGCTTTTATCTTTTTCGTTGTAAATGTTGAAATACGACTTACCAGTACCTTTTGACTTTTCCTGATAAATCACCGAGAACTGATAAGGTGAAGTGCCTGTAGAATAGACAACATTATTATCAGAAGCCGTTTGAACATATTGTCCATTTCTCAGACTCTGAATGGTGTACTTTCCATCGCCCTTTGAATGAAAGATAAAAACATCCGTATGGGTGGCAGGCTCTGTAGAGAATTTATTTGCCCAGAGTTTCGTACCATTTACATAAACGTGCAGGTCAGTTCCAGACACACGCTTGTCGTTAACGATGTAGTAGACTCCCGTCTTCATCGTTTGGTTCTCATCTTGAACCTTCTGCAGCGATGAACCTTGTAGAGATGCAGCAAGCACGGGAAGAGTAGCTCCTAAAGTTAGCGACACTAACAAGGTTTTTGGAAATAGATTCTTTTTCATATTAGAAAATAAAATTGTACATATTAGAATACTAACAAAAAACTTATCAGGTTATGCATAGAAATAATATCTCTGTCAGCAACTATTGTTGCTGACAGAGATATTATTTCAGAGAATTACTTGATACCGAGTTGTGCTTTCTTCCATGCCTCGTTATGGACGAGGTACAGATGAAGTTCTGCGAGATACCAATAAGAAGTACCGCCACCATTAAGGATATTGGTGCCTTTCTTGTGTTGAATTGGCACGAAGAGCAGGTGCGTCAACTTAGCTGTCGTTGTGACATTGTCAAGAGGCTCACCCACACCATTCACAGAACGATAGGTGATAGTATTCAGCGCTTTATCTGAAGAGGTGAAAGCATTGGCAGATCCATAGATTTCTGCCTTTTTGGGATTTCGGTCATCGCTGCTTACTTTACGCTCATCGAAGTTGATGAAGAACGTACCGGTGATAGGCTCATCAAGCGTGATTTCAATATAAGGATGTGGATCAGAAGTCTTGCCTGATGTACTCGTCTGGAAGTAGGTAGACTTGCTTCCATCAACAGCACAGCTCACTTCATGACCAGCCTTGAAAGAGTTCGTGGTGACCATATCAGCCTTCAAAGGCACCTCAACATTATCTGTCCACTCTCTAGCAACAGCAGCCGTTTTGGAAGCCACGTTTTGTGTCTTTTTACCACGCAAGCCTTCAGTAGTAACGGTGATCGTGTAGTCGCCGGCAAACCTGTAAACATCATCCAATGTGCAAGAAGTAGCTATGTTGTCCAGTGTCTTCGTAGAAACAGGAATACCCGTAAGCTTTGATGTAGCTGTGACGATAATCTTATCGTAGTCAACTTCATCTGGTGCCGTCCACTTGATAGCGAAAGAGCCGGCACCCGGAGTAACGCTCAGGTTAGAGACTCCTGTAGGATTGATATTCTGGAAGGCCTCCTGCGTGATATGTATAGTAAACGACTGTGCAGTACCACTTGATGGCGTACAAACGACATCGGCAGAACGTGTAGCATCCGTAGAGTTGATCTTCGACGTGAAGCGAAGCTCAGAGCCACTCGTCTTATTGATCTTGCTGTCATAAGTCAGCCAACTCTTGGCATCCTCTGGAACCGTGATGGTATAAGTGCCATCAGCAGATGTACGCTGGAACGGTACACGATAAGTGCGTGGAAGGTCAAGCATATTGACACTCACCACCCTATCAGTTGTATTGGACGGATAGACACCACGAACCTTCAGGCCCTTAGCCGACTGAACGAGGAGAACATTGATTGTAGCATCCCAGTCGTCAGAGCTCTGTAGCTGCATGGTGCAGTAGCGGTCAGACGATGTAGCGTTCTTATCAAGATCAAGATGTAGTTTGACCGTTCCATTGTCCTTAACCGTCTTCGTTGTATCGAGATGGACGAAGTTGACAGTATCAGGCACTACGATATGGTCAATATTGAGGTTGGTCTCTACGGGGATATCTAATGAGGTCGTTGAATTCTCAAGATAAGCCGTGTAGACACCGTCACGGTTGAAGAAAGGATCTTGTTCGGGCACAGTCAGCACACTCTGTGTACCCATCTGTACAACCTGAATCTCGTAAGATGACTTGTCACCATGAGCAATGGTCACCTTGCCCTGACGTTTCTTGAATCCTGTATAGCCTGGAGCTGTAACGGTTACGCCGGAGCCATCCGATTTCTTTTCCACTGTCAACCATATGGCATTGGAAGTAGCAGTCCACTCATCTAGAGCCACATTGGTCTTGACAGTAATGTCATGTGTGCCGCCTTCTTTGTCAAAGGCAATTGTCTGCTGTGAAGAATGCGGCACCTCCAGCTCTTTATCCGTGAAGTCTGTATCATAGTCTGTAGAGCAGGATGCAAGTCCAAGCGCACCTACAAACAAGACCGACAGAATCGTTTGAATATTTATTTTCATTGTGTATCAAATTATTAATTCGGAAGAATCCTATTAAAGTTGATCAGCACGTGGATTGTACTGGTAACGCATCTTGCAGAGCACCTCTTTCCACGGGCCGGGCGTCCATGTACCGTCCTTCTGCTTAATGTTTGTCAAGATACGGTACTTATAGTGGAGACGGAACTCTTTATAATAAGTGGCATTGGAAGAGGCACTTCCGCCAATCTTATTCAGGAGGAACGTGTTGTCATACTCACCATAAGGTGTCAGCGTCTCTACCTCCAGAGAATCGCTCTTGTAAGGCTTGATAGAGATATTGTAAGCATCTGGATTAGTAGCTGTCTGGCTATTTACTGTGACAATGATGCTCTTGACATTGATGTCATGCAAAGCTTTTGTATAGTCGGAATAACTCTCGTCACCAGCAAGAAAGCGTACGGAATGTGCATCGATAGAGAATGCACGAACTGTATTCGTCGGGCGTGCTACACTCTTGGTATTATTATTGATAACCTGAGTGCCTGTCAACTGATAGTTATACGCAGTGGCTGTTGAAGCATAGTCATTCTTCCACGTAATCTTCAGAAGGACATGGTCGAGACGCGAGTCCAGCTTATTGTTATCCGTAGCGATAGCCTCGGCATCGTGCTGAATAATCTTATAGTCGAGGAAATAAGTACTATCCGGTGACAACTTATCCAGATTTTTCAGCTTAATATCGAACGTGCACTTGTTCGTACCAGCCGAAATCGTTCCGGAGAGAGAAGAATCCTCATAGTATTCAGCAGGAAGGAGGTGCGCAAACTTTGAAGAGTCGACATCGAAGTTCGATTTGTTATAGGCATTGAAGAGGGAATCGTCGTGCGCCACTGTCACGTGATAGTCTCTGTCGGCAAGCAGAGAGCCACTAAGCGTGGCGACTAGCTTGATAGAGGCCGTCCCATCCTCCACCGCAGACAGGTTGACTGTGGTACGGTCATAGATGCGGTCACTTCCTGCCATCAACGACACTTTGTGGGGATAAACGTTCTGGTCAAAGTCGTAGTTGTTGCAAGAGGTCACAATGGGTGTAACAAGCGCTGCAACAAAGGCCAGACCTATAAAATTTATTATGTTCATTTTCAAGAGATTTATCAAAAGTTAACGTACAAGAATTAACGTGACCAACCGGGATTCTGGTCCATCTTCGGACTCTTCAAGAGCTCAGAATGTTTCAGTGGGAGGAACACCATTCGCATGAGAGCTTTACGATCACGGATATTCTGCTCATTGATGGAGACCAAGCTAAAGAATTCTCCATCTTTCTTTCCATTAATGTTACCCGATGCATAAACGTTTAGACCTCTCCAGTTGAAAGACTCTGCGTCATCCGTGAAGTAAGTGCCCCAACGACGAGTGTCAAAGTAGCGATAGCCCTCATCGAAGAGTTCACACTGACGCTCGTTCTTAATGACTGCATCGAAAGCATCCTCACTGGCAAGCGTTGCGGCATCTACACCAGGAAGACCGACACGATAACGGATCATATTGAATTGCTTTGCCATCTCATCGGTATTGTGAGTCACAGTGACATCCACGAGGTTACCATTTGAATCCCATGTCTGTACCTGCTCTGACCCTGTGACATGATTAGTGGCTTCACAATATTCCAGCAATACTTCAGCATAACGGATGATGGGGAACGGCTTGCTGATCGTTGCAGCGCCGTCCTTTCCGTGCCAGGAATCATCGGGATGGATATACTTGAAGGGCACATAACCAGTGACGTTGTAATCGTTCGGGTTATTACCGGCAGCATTCTTTCCTGCCTTGGTATCATCCGTCGAGTACCAGAAAGTCTGGTTGTTGTAGTTACCATCCGTACAACTGTTCATCTGCCAGATACGGCCAGGGAAACCGATGCTTGCATAGAAACGGGCTGAACGATTTTCGTACATCATAGGCGTACCACTGGCAAACTTGCAATCACCATAAGTCTTCGTTGTAGCTTTTTCGCTGAGGTCATCCTTATATAGAGGAGACTCGGAAGGCTTCTTACCATCCTTCATCAGGAAGCAGTCGATGACACGCTGAGGAATAGACATACCACCCCAGCCGCCATAGTTAACGGGGAAAGAGTGCTTAGTGTAGGTTAGGACAGGAGAAGAAGACTCTTCTGCCCAGATGAACTCACGGTTTACCTTAGCCATATCCTCACCGTTGAACATGTCGGCAAAAGAATGATACGGGTCGATATCGCCGGCTCCATCAGGGAAAGCAGCGGTAGGAACACTCTCATCGAGCGGGTAAGGATTGTCTTTATTCTTCTCCACGGTATGCAGTCTGTAATAACCCATGTCTATAACTTGCTGAGCAGCGGCGGCAGCGACAGCCCAGCGCTTAGGATCGTAGGTCTGATTGACATAGTAAGTACCATCACTCTTACGCTGCCAAGAGCCGAAACAACGCTTGGCATAGATTCCTCCGTTGAACGTAGGAGAAGCCTGGATAAGGCGCAGACGGGCAATCAAAGCCAAGGCTGTGCCTTTGGTCGGTCTTCCGAAATAAGCGGTCGACTGATCCTGAGGTTTCTTCAGACCCTTGAGCGACTGAGCAAACTCATTGCAGATATAGTCGATCGATTCGTCCATCGTTGAACGCTCACGATCGTAATACTCTGCACCCTCTGAAGTAGACACAATCTCATCACCGACGATCAGACACGGGCCCCAGTTCATCAATAAGTTATAATAAGCATATCCGCGAAGGAAATGCACCATAGCCTTGTACTCAGTACGGTCACCCTCTTTCATGTCTCCGACTTTGTCGACATTAGCTAACATTCGGTTGCAACGGTTGATGACCTTGTACATCTGATACCACAGACTCCAATTTGGCACGTTCTCAGAATTGACATTACCCACAGTGAACTGTGCACCCCAGAATTCTGAGGTCTGCCAACGGACACAGATCTCGTCTGATGCCGTCTCACCGGGGGTCCACGAGCTACCCCAGATGTTACCGGGATCAGGAAACATCGTCGGCGTATAATAGAGGTAGCCATTGGCATTCTGTGCGGAATGGAAGATGGAGTCCTCCTTGAAAATGGCGTTGAAGTTGTCGTCCTGGTCGAGGAAGCTACAAGAGGAGGTAGCAAAGAGGCCCGTAAACAGCGTAGCAACAGCTCCAACAAGGAAAATATGTTTTTTCATTCTGTTTTCTTATTATTATATCGTTCATAAATGACGATCATCAGAAGCGGAAGTAAAGCTGGAGTGAGTAGGTCGTCGGGATTGGGTAAGCCGCACCGTTGTACCAAGCCTGCTCAGGGTCGAAATACTTCACACTGTCAATCGTGAAGAGATTATTGATGACGAAGTCGGTCTCGAGAGAGGACAATCCGCAAGCCTTCAACCATTTGCGATGACGGAAGACATAACGGAAGTTCAGCTCTTGGAAGCGCAGGAAGGAACCATCCTCACGCCAGAAAGTAGAGAGCTGACCGTTGTTTGTATTACTGCCATAAGACAGACGCGGGAACATAGCATTGGGGTTCTCTGTTGAGGGATCGCCGGAGTACCAAGCGGGTGTCCAGCGGTTCTTGGGATTGTTGACCATCTTAAGCACATTACCCATCTCACCATTATAGAACGGAATCCAACCGGCATCATAGCCCATGCCTACACGGTAATATTTCACGCCGGCATTGCCTTTGAAGAGCAAGCTCAATGTGAAGTCCTTATAGTTGAACTCACCACCGAAGCCATACATCACACGCGGCACATTATTTGAATAGGACAATGGCACCTTATCATCACTGTTGATGATGCCATCACCATTGACATCACGATACTTAATGTCACCGGGACGGACGGTACCGAGATAAGACGATTGGTCTGCACTTGTTGCTATATCCACCTTGTCCTTGAAGAGTCCCTCTGCGATATAACCACGGAGTATTCCATAAGGCATACCTGTTTGGCTCTGATAGTCGTAAGCCAACTTGTTCTCTTCGTAGTAATCGATGATGTTCTGCGACCAAGTGTAGTTGGCACGAATAGTGAAGTCCATGTTTCTGTTAATCTTATGGTAAAAAGAGAAGTTGCCATCTGAACCAAAAGAGTGCATACGGCCGACATTGGAATACGGATAAGTGACCATACCAGCCCATTCTGGCAGTGTGACTCGTCTCTGGAAGATATGGTCACGCGTATCACGGAAGAAGTCCACCGTCAGTTTCACTGCGTCATTGAAGAAGTTAGCATCAACACCTATATCAAACTTCTTAGCTACCTCCCATTTGAGATTATTTGCACCTTGTTGTGTCTCAATAATGCCGCTGCCGTTGTAACCCCATGTCGTACCTGCTCTATTGTTGATAATGGTCAGATACGGGAAACGTGTATTCGAGATGTTATCGTTACCGGCAAGACCATAAGAGCCACGGATCTTGAAAAAACTGATGAACGGCAACGTCTCCTGTACCCATTTATAAGATGTCGGCACCCAACCAAGAGCGATAGACGGGAAGAAACCGAAACGTTCTCCCTTAGGAAAGAGGTCTGAACCTGTATAACCGAAGTTGGCATCAAGAAAGTATGTATCGTTGTATCCGTAAGAAAGACGACCGGAGAGGTTCTGACGTCGCTTAGGAATAGCGGAGATACCGAGTTGATCAGAGCTACCCCAGTCTGACTGCTTCTGGTCTTCCATATAATAAAAGAGGAGGGCACCAATATTGTGGAATCCTAATTTCTTATTATAGTCGAGCTTAGCTTCGAGATAGTATTTACGCCATGTGACATCAGAGCTTGAATACCTCATATCCGTCTGTTTCTGACGCAAAGTCTTAATAAGCTCACCCGTAGACGAACGTCCTGTAGCACGATAGTAGTCTGGAGTGACCAGACGTCGCTCATTGAAGTTGGAAGTGCGGTCATTCATTACCTGTACAGACCCCACGAGCCCCTTAAGAAATCCTGTGAACCGCTGTGTGAACTTGAGCGTAATCATGTTACGTGTCTTATCCTGAGAATTGTAACCCTGATAGTTAAGGGCTGCGAAAGGAGACACAAGGTCATTCTGACCGTAGGTTGGCAGTGTGCCGTCGGCGTATGTAACAGGGAACATCAACGGATTGAGCTGAAGCACGTCAGACCACACCTGATTGGTTGTTTTGCCACCGGGAGTGGTATAGTTGGACACATTTCCGTCAACGCCGAAATAGAGCTCACTATTCTTAGTGAGATTCATGTTGATATTTGCACGATAGGTCAAGAGGTCATAAGACAGGGGTTTATGGAACTGGTTCTCCTGCTGCTTGTAAGCGGCACCCTCATGCTGATAACCGATAGAGACGAAGTACTGAGCCACATCACCACCACCACGAGCGCTGGCGTAGTAGTTCTCCTGCAGAGAGTTCTTCTTCATGATTTGGTCAATCCAGTTAACATTTGGATAGAGCTCAGGATCGAGATTGTTCTGGATGATGTCGAGCTGGATAGGCGTATAGAGGTCTGACTCACCGGACACGGCACGAGCTTCATTGGCGAGTTTAGCATAGTCATAGGAATTGACATACTCTGGCAAACGCTTGATATGCGAGAGCTTAACCGTAGCACGGGCAGTAATCTGAATCTTATCCTTACTACCTTTCTTTGTTGTGACAAGCACCACACCATTGGCACCACGCACACCGTAAACGGCAGTAGCAGCAGCATCCTTCAGCACAGAGATGCTTTCCACGTCATCAACGTCAATGTCATTCAGACTACCCTCAATACCATCGATGAGTACCAAGGCACTGGCTCCAGCACCAAAGGTAGAGACACCACGTACCCAGAAGTTGGACAGGTTCTGTCCAGGTTCACCAGAAGTCTGCATTGTAATGACACCGGGCATACGACCACCAATCATGTTGACGAGAGAAGTACCAGGCGTACGGAGTTCGTCCATATCAATTGTTGACACTGCTCCTACGACAGAGACCTTCTTTTGGGAAGTAAGACCTGTAACAACGACTTCATCAATATCCTTACCTTTACTCGACTTGAAATGGATCTGAAGAGCAGGCTCATCCTTTAGGATCGTCACCGTCTGCGTTTCCATACCGAGATACTCACACTGAAGCGTGGCTCCGGGAGCTACCTTCATCTTGAATTTTCCATCAAGGTCCGTCACAGTGCCATTACCCGGAACGTTCTTAATACGAATCGTGGCACCTACACACGGCTCACCAGTATCATCAAAGACGGTACCGGCTACAAAGAATTGTCTGGTTTGAGCGCTCTGAGAATAAGCATGCGCACTGTAAGTCATGAACGCAAGTAAGAGAAACAAGACATATAATATTCTTCTCATAAATAATAGTTAGTTGAAAAAAATAGGTTACTTAATACTCAATTCTCGGATGACTTGATTCTTCATATCAGCGATATAGACTTTTTCCCCATCAGAGCTCACCGCAACGCCCATTGGTATATTAAACTTAGCCAGTTCAACACCTCCGTCAGCATAACCACTACTTCCAGGGACACCGATGGGTGTTGTGACCCTTGCATTAGCTCCTTGCGTTGTATCGATGCTACGAATGCAGTGGTTCTGAGAATCAGCGATATAGAGTCGTCCATCCTTAGTGAAGCAAATCTGACGAGGATAGTTGAACTTTGCATTCTTGAGAGAGCCGTCTTCCCATCCTTTACCCTCGGTATAGTTGACAGATCCGTAAGCTGCTATGCCGGCATAAGGTTCTCCGTGATAGGTAAGAGAGTCTTTGTCTGAAAGCTGGTCGACATCCACATACCATATTTCATGACAATCGGAAAAAGAGATGAACAAACGGTTAGGCTGGATGGGACTGAAAGCACAATAGCTATCGTTACCGCCTCCGTCTCCGCTCTTACCATTATCTTTTCCGACCTTCTTAAGCAGAAGCTCAGCCCTGCGCGTCTTAGGATTGATGCGCAGCAACTCTCCATGATACATCACGGTATAAAGCATGTGATCGTTTTTATTGATGACGAAACAGAACTTGTAGTTCTTGTCATCCAGGGTGGAATAGCCCTCAGGATTGATAAACTGTGTCTTCTTCACAGCATAATCGTTTCCTTTCATCAAAGACCAGTAAACACGTCCGCCATCATCAGGCACATACATACCCTCGAAGCCGGGCTCCGTAGAATAGGCTGGGGCATTAATCTTTGAAGAGTTCCAACCATTCTCCTGCAAAAGCGTTAGCTCATCCTTTTTGGTATCTGCGCGTAGAACGATTCCCTTTACATTCTCATTCTTTTCGTTACGACAGTCCATATAGCCTGTAGAACCATCATCAAAACGATGCTCCACAATAAAGATATTGTCCTCATCGTCCACGCAGAGATAACCCGGGGCTGAAAGACTGGATGAAAGCAGCTTATCGCACTTTGTAGCGTGCGCATCGGTCGTCTGCATA
Organism: Hallella multisaccharivorax DSM 17128; assembly: GCF_000218235.1. Classification (GTDB taxonomy): domain Bacteria; phylum Bacteroidota; class Bacteroidia; order Bacteroidales; family Bacteroidaceae; genus Prevotella; species Prevotella multisaccharivorax. The sequence continues at coordinate 3,301,078 of NZ_GL945017.1, forward strand.
CCGACAATCGTTGTCACAGCCGTCTGAGTAATATAACGGAAGTCGCGGCCTGCTCTTCCAAAGATGGTGTCTCCGTTGATATCACGTGTTACTTCCAATTTAATATTACGCTTGTAAGTGAGACCAGATGGCACATAAGCATACAACCTCTCACCATTGGATGACACGAGACCACCCTTATGCCTCACTCCATCTTCGTCTACATACCATAGCTTCAACCCTGTCGTATCAGAGCCGAAATTCGAACCTGTGATAATCATGGGGGTTGCTATACCACCACTGTCAGGATAGAAATCCTCTATTACAATAGCTTTCGAAGGATCGAAAGCAACCCTGCCCGAATCAGAATTCTTGTCTGAGCATGACATCCATGTCAAGGATCCTAACAAGGCCAAACCTAAAAAAATTTTTTTACTCTTCATATAGATCAATGTTAGTATTTAAGTTGAAGTTTAATTATTTTGATATGTTTCTACAAAATTAATTATTTTATTTATAATACTATTACAATCAAATTAAGTTTAACGTATCTCTTGACAATAATTAACACTAAACGTTAATTATAAGGGGTAAGAAAATATAATATAAATATTTTGTTTAATTTTATAGCGTACTTTTCAACAAGTCGAAAACAAAGAGAAGATGTGATATTAATGTCCGTTCGGTCTTGTTATAATAATGGAAATATAACAATATACACTGACTATATGGTCGGCATCTTGTGCCGGCCATCTTTATAGATCAGAAATCAAGTTCGTTCAGATACTTATCTACTATCATGCCCTTGGCTGCCTGCTGCTTCACCGTGAAGGTACGCAAAGCTTTGAAATGAAGCACGCAGAGTGTCTCGTCACCACTGATCACAGTCTGGTTGCCCACATTGGCAAAGGTAGGATAAAGTGCCTGAGAGCCATCACTGTGATGACGGTCATAAGTCATATTTCTCATTTCCTTCGCCGCTACGGCATCCACCTTAACGAAGCGCATATCCTGCGGACGGTAGGGAAGCACAAAGTTGAACGCGTTGACAGCCTGCATGGCTTTGCCTTTCACCAAGATGGTGACATCATCGCCTGCCTTGTACACCTTCTTGTCGTACTCATAGGAGAATCTACCTGCCAGCTTAGCATTGTTGCCGTCATCATAGACGCCACCGTCGAGCTTCGTCGTGACATTGGAGATATCGTAGGCATCGATGAGCCCGTTGCTGTTAATGTCTCCGCCGGAGATATAGCCATCGAAGTCGGCATCGCCTTTCTTCAGGCCCGTATAGTTCATGTAGGAGGTCAGATCATTGTCGTCCACCTTCCCGTCATTGTTGATATCCCCAGGTATCAGCGTCTTCGTACCCGGCACCTTAAAGACATAGAGCTCACGACCGGAACCGAAGCCACCGACAGCTTCCTGCACCTTGACCTTCACATAGCGGGCCACCGGATGGGCGGTGAGTACCACTTCCTTCACCGTGGCATCCCTTTCCCAGGTCTGTTCGCCCATGTCAGTCCAGGTCTTTCCATCACGACTCACCTGAATGTCAGCACGTGTAATCGTCCCGTTGCCGGCATTGGCGCGTGGGTAATACTGCAGTTTGTCCAGCGTATTGATGCTGTGCAGATCGATGGTAAATTCAAACGGCACCGCCTTACTATAATAATAGGTGTGCCAGATGTCGCCCGTCGTAGCAAAATCGAAGAGATGCTTGATGCCGAAGCCGTCCATGTCGCGTGCTGTCGACGTGGCTGTGAGTCCATGAATGGCAAACTCTAGCGGATTGACAGCCGTGCGCACGTGCAGCGGAGTCCATTCGCCGGCACCGTCAGCATTGACGGCACGCACCTTGAAATCATAGTCAGTGGCGGGCGTCAGGTCGCCGAACAGCTGCTCCTCGCCGCGAATCGTCGAATAGATCTGCCCTTGGAATGCCACCTCGTAATAGTCGGCATTGTCCACGCGTTTCCATTTCGGCGTGACCGAATAGGGCTGCACGTCAGCCTTGAGGAGCTGCGGAGCCGCCAAACTTCCACGGCTCTTTTTCAATCCATTGTCTTTTCTGAGCTGTTCAAATCCTTTCACGTTGACCACCACTTCATTGGCCGCAATATCCGTCGGAGCTATCCTGACAACGATTCTGGCATTCTTCTTGATGCTGACAGAGGCACTTGGAGAGCCCGGAGTAGAGAAGCGGTTGAGCTCCGGCGCGACTTCAAAAGTCCAGGTATTGTCACCGGAGGCAGCTTCCCTGAGTGTGACTTTCTTGCCGCCCATCGTAGCCGTCACCTTGTCCGGACGGCCGTTGCAGTTGATGAACAGCTCTGTCGCCTGCTGAAGAACCTGTCCTTTAAACCTGCCCTGTGTCTTCTCAACGCGGACGGTGAGCTCTCTCTTCCCGTTTAGATCTGATGTGATACGGGTCGTGGCCGAGTCTCCTTTGAGATAGTTTTCTGTCGTACCGTCGTCGTCATAAAGCGTAAACGAAGACTGTCCTTTAGGATAGAGCTCGAAGACGCGGCGTGAGCGATCAATCTGCGAAGGGTTGTTATTGGCATTGACCATCGGAATGATGGCGCCGGCCTTGACAAAGAGCGGCAGTTTCCATAACGGAGCGGCAACATCGTTGAGGATGCGTCCTCCCTCGTAGGTGTCGCCGGAGAAAAAGTCATACCATATACCGGCCGGCAGATAGATGCCGTTCCGGATGTCGTTTCCTTCTTTGTCGGCCGCCGTATTCTGATATATGGGAGCCACAAGAAACGACGGGCCATACATGTACTGATAGCGTGTAGCGATACCATGGGTGAAATCGGACGCGTCGTCTAAAAACATGGCACGGATCAGCGGCTTGTCAGTCACGGCCTCATGGGCACACGAATAGGTGTAAGGCAGGAGCGCCGACTTGAGCTTCAGATAAGAACGGTTGATGCTTGTGGCCGGCTCGCCGAGGGCTGAAGGATATTTCGGATTAGCCCCCCACCCGTCCATGTTGAGCTGCATGGGCGTGAAGGTCTTCCATTGGAAGTCCCGAATGTTGACGATAGGGTTCTTTCCGCCGAAGATTCCGTCCATATCACTCGTGATGTTGCCCAGTCCGGACAGTCCTGCACCTATATAGGTAGGAATGTGAAAGCGGATGTATTCCCACTCTCCGCCCGTCTGGTCACCGGTCCACACACCGCCATAGCGCTGTGTGCCGGCCCATCCGTCAAGTGTGATGATGAAAGGCCGAGCGTTATTGCCATAATAAGGCATGATGCCCGCTACATCGGCAATGCCATTGAGACCAAACGAATAGCCGTCGCCGACCCACGCCACATCGGTCTTGAGCACACGCACGCCGGCATCGCGCACTTCCTTGACAATGTCGCGCTGAAGCAAGACCGGGATGGTATCGATGGGATGGAGGTTCGACTGCGTCCAAAGCCCTATCTCTACGCCGTTCTTACGGGCATAGTCGCCGAAGCTTTTCAGGTTGGCGATGTTGCCGTCGAGTGTCGTGGTCTGGCCGTATCCGGCTCCATAACCGTCGTTGGGCAACACCCAGCCCAAGGGCATGTCGTTGTGTTTGTAGCGGTCCACCACGGCGCGGGCGGAGAACTGATAGTTGTTTTTCTCACCGTTGAGGCTCTCCTTGATGCCGCCATTGTCTTTCTGGCTCTCCGCATAGCGCTTGCCATCCTCGAAGAGGATGCCTTTTTTATCGGTCGTCTCCTTCCAATAATCACGGTTGTAGGCATTGAGATGTCCCTCATAGAAAGCGAACTTTGGCAGCAGCACGGGATTGCCCGTGAGCTGGTAATAATCGCGCAGCAGTGACGTGGGCGTGCTGTCCACCATCAGGAAGAGATCCAGATGTGACGTGTCGTGAGTGAGAGTGACCGATGCCTTGTCCTCGCTTCCAAAGTCGTATTCGCCTGGCTGGAAGGTGTAGGGCATGGCTGCATAGCCCATTGTTGACCAATAGAAAGGTGCGGGCGAGGCCACGCCACCGTCGGTCCAACTGTTGGTATTGACAATCTCTATGCGCCGTCCGCGATGGGAGAATCTTCCGTTCTGCACGCCGCCACCATAGAAATACTCCCCGTCGTGGTTGCGCAGACTCAGTGTGGTCCTGCCGTTCTGGAAGTCCACCGCCCTACTCTGCTCTGCCACCACCTTGCCATTTCTCAGGTCAGTGACGGTCATCAGGCCCGTATGGCGGTCGAAGCTGACGCTGACCTCTGCCGTGGCTACCGTCACAGATTGTCCGTCATGTGAGAGTCGCAGCTCGCCAGCATCCTGACGAGGACTGTCGACAAGAATCTTGGCGGGCGGATTGCTCTTGGGATCGCGGATGATTCCGCCATGGGGATCCTGGAAAATGCGGAAGACATTCTTGCCGTAAAAGTCCAGAGTCGCTGTCTGGCCATTGCCGTAGATGACCTCCACAGTCGTGGGATTGATCTGCCGCATGCCCGTCACAGGAACTGGGTTGGCAGCCATTATGCCCCCTGACGACAAAAGTAAGAATGAGAATAACATGCTGAAAGGATTCTTCGTTCTCATATTATGAATAACTCAAAAGCGCTTGATAATTGTATCAAGTAGAATAGTAAATTTTATCAACGATGGTTTATAACCGCAAAGTTACATATATTTTTCTTTAAAGCCAATGAAATTATTATTAATTTTCTAAATTGTAGAGCTCACAGCGTAACTATTTAGTCCATGTTGCCTTTACACTGTAATCGCATCGCCTTTACACTGTAGACGCATTGCCTTTACACTGTAATCGCATCGCCATTACACTGTAGACGCGATGCCATAATATCTTCCTCTATGCGCGGGGGGCCAGTCGTTCTCTCCGGAAGACCTCGCCCTGCGCAAGTCAGAAGGCTTCGTCTCGACATGCTACACCTGCTGCACGGAAGTAGAGCCCAATCTCTTCACCAACAGTAAGCCCTCCGATGCCGCCTTTCTCCCACTCTATTGCCTTTCCAAAGGCCTCGACGGCTACTTGCATTGGTCGTGGATGAACTGGGATAACCATCCGCTCACCGACTCCCGCTACCGTCTCTTCCCCGCCGGTGACACCTATTGCGTCATCTGGTCAGCTGTCATCACCAGGCTGCGTGATGATAGCAAGCGATAGGAGAAAGACAGAAATGACGTATCCTTTATCATATACACATTATTATATTATAGTGCACTTTAAACTTAAATACTAAATATAGTTAACAAGATGGCATTCATAAGTATAATATTTGATTATATAATCCGATATCATTAATTTTGAAGCAGTTTCTAATCTAAAACCAAAAAAGCACTTAAATCTAAAGAAGTATGCAAAAAATCGTTCACTTGTTGGGCAGTGCGGGTATAGCTATGTCATCATGCTTGCCAATCACTACCTTGGCTGCCGAAGGAGCTCCTGAGACTGCGTCCTATCAGGTCATTAATCAGGAACATACCGTCACGGGTGTGGTGCTTGACGAGACGGGCCAGCCAGTCATCGGTGCTACCATCGTGTCGAAGAGCAATCCAAAGTTGATGGGAACTACTGACGTCAACGGTCAGTTCTCCATGAAAGTCGCCAGTGACAATGATGTGCTGGTCTTCACCTACATCGGTTACCAGAAGAAAGAAGTGCCCCTGAAAGGCAAGCGTGTCTTGTCTGTGGAGATGAAAGAGGATACCAAGACGCTGAATGATGTCGTGGTTACTGCTTTCGGTGCAACACAGAAGAAAGAGACGGTGGTAGGATCCATTCAGCAGGTGAAGCCGGAGGGCCTGCGCGTACCTGGATCAAACATTTCCAATGCTTTCGCAGGCCGCCTGGCCGGTGTCATTGCTACGCAGAGCAGCGGTATGCCCGGCTCCAATGGCTCCAACTTCTACATTCGTGGTATCTCCACGATCAGCGGTGCCACTAATCCGCTCATCGTCATGGATGGCATGGAGATCTCTCAAGACGACCTTAACCACCTCGATCCGGATGTCATCGAGAGCTTCTCCATCTTGAAAGATGCGTCTGCTACAGCCATGTACGGTACACGAGGTGCTAACGGCGTACTGATCATCACCACCAAGAGCGGTGCTGACCTGGAGAAACCAAAACTCACCTTCCGCGTGGAAGGCAATGTCACCGTGCCTACTTCCAAGCCGAAATTTGTTAAAGGCGCAGAATTTATGCAGCTATACAACGAGGCTGTGAAAAACGAAGGAACAGGCTCCACGCTCTATACCGACGAGCAGATAGCCAACACCCGCAACCATGTCAACCCTTATGTTTTTCCTGATGTTGACTGGTACAAGGAGATATTCAGAAACACAGCCTTCAACCAGAAAGCCAACATGAACATCCGTGGCGGTACGAAGAAAATCGTCTACTTCATGAACCTCAACCTCAGCCACGAGACAGGCATGCTGAAAAACAGAAGTAGGGACTTCTTCTCGTTCAACAATAACATCAATTATACACGACTGGCTTTCCAAAACAACATCGACTTCAACATGTCGAAGTCATCGAAGATCGCCTTGCACCTGTATGCAGGTCTTGACAATATGCACGGGCCAATGACTGGCAACACCGATATCAGCAGCACGATGAACAGCATCTATTCGCAGGTAATTGCAGCCAATCCCGTGCTCTTCCCAATCATGTATGAGGATCTGAGTAACGACGGATGGCTGCACTGGGGCTTTAAGCAGATTGGCAACGGCGGCAGCTCGAACCCGCTGGCACAGCTTGTCAACGGCTATCAAGACACATTTGCCAGTACCATCACGGCGAATCTCAACTTCGATCAAAAGCTTGACTTCATCACCAAAGGCCTTGCTTTCCATGCAATGGCTTCGTTCAAGAACTGGTCGAAGAGCTCCAACTATCGTGGCATGAACTACAACCGCTACACCATGCAAGGCTATACCAGGAACAGTGACGGCTCCTACACCTATACCACCGTGCCTGTAGGCGACCCCCAACAGCCAGTATTGAGCAATTCCGGCTCCAATGCCGGAGACCGCCGCTACTATGGTCAGGCCTATTTCGACTACAACCGCGCCTTCGGCAACCATACCGTGTCGGGAATGCTGCTGTGGAACATCAACCAGTATGAATCGAACAGGTACGGCAACGACCTCACTAATCTGTTAGGCTCTCTTCCTTCTCGAAAGATGGGCTTTGCTGCACGCGCCACTTACGACTATCTCCATCGTTATCTCGTAGAGTTCAATGCCGGATACAATGGCTCCGAACAGTTTGCCAAAGGCCACCGGTGGGGCTTCTTCCCTTCGATTGGTCTGGGCTACGTGATGAGTGAGGAGAACTACTGGAAGCCTCTGCAAAACGTGATCTCCAACTTCAAACTCCGCGGTACTTACGGCCTTGTGGGCAACGATCAGTATGGATATGAGCGATTCATCTATCAGCAGGTGATCACTCTTACAGGCAACGGCAGTTTCACCACTGGCATACCAGGAAACAAGGTCTCCTATTCAGGACCTGGCTGGACTCGCCTTGGGAACAATGACGTATCATGGGAAGTGGGACACAAGCTCGACCTCGGATTCGACATACAGCTATTCAATGCGCTAAGCATTACTTTTGACTGGTTCCGTGAGCGCCGCTCCAACATCTTCCAGCAGAAGCTGTCGATTCCTAACTATCTTGGGACAGCCAACACAAAGATCTACGGCAACCTTGCTGAAGTAGTCAACCATGGTGTCGACCTGGCGGTGAGCTACAACAAGGCAATCAACAAAGATCTCGCCATCCAGTTCCAAGGCACGCTGACCTATAACAACAATAAGATAACCGTTTATGACGAGGCACCCGGTACGCGCGAAGCCATGAAGTACAAAGGTAAAAACGTAAAGACCGCATGGGGCTACATTTCCAACGGGCTCTTTATTGACGACGCCGACGTCACCAACGGCCCCGTATCAACCCTTGGCAACATTACCATTGCACCGGGCGACATCAAATATGTGGACCAACCCGATGCTGAGGGTAAATATGATGGTAAAATCACGAGCGACGATCAGGTACCTCTGGGTGTCACTGAACCAAGGCTCATCTATGGCTTCGGGCCATCTGTCTCTTATAAGAAATGGGACTTTTCCTTCTTTTTCCAGGGCCGTGGCAACGTGGCGCTGATTCTAAGAGACATCCAGCCCTTTGGAACATCGACCCACCGCGGCGTACTGCAGTTTGTCGCTGATGACAGATGGAGCCCCGACAACCAAGACCCCAACGCGGCATTCCCAAGACTGACTGAAACTTTCAACAATAACAACACAGCCTCGTCTTCCTACTGGCTGCGCAATGGACGCTTTCTCAAACTGAAGAATGCAGAGATCGGATATAGCTTCAAGAATATCCGCGTCTACGCCAACGGTACCAATCTGCTCACCTTCTCACCGTTCAAGCTGTGGGATCCTGAGATGGGAGGTGGCAACTATACTTCGAAATATCCCACCCAGCTCACCGTCAACGTAGGTTGTCAAATCACTATTAATTAACTCCAGACATGAAAAGAATACATAAATTGATTATAGGCTGCTTCTTCCTTGCCGGCCTCACGATGACATCATGTAACTATCTTGATGTCGTGCCCAAGGAGTACGCATCTGAGTCTGACATGGCCAAAGACCGTCAGGCAGCACTCAACTACCTATACTCCTGCTATGGCTATCTGCCACAGCCAAATAGCGGTACAAGCTCCCTTGACCTGCTCACGGGTGATGAAGTAGTTACAGCATTTGAGCACGAAACTTTCGCGGCCTTTCCCAAAGGCAATTATACCGCCTCCGATCCGGTCATCTCCTACTGGAACACCTTATACCAAGGCATCCGCCAGTGTCTCTCTTTCCAGGAGGAGCTCAACAAGAGCGGCAACTTCGCAGAGCTGGAGGCCAAAGACAGGGCTGACTACAAGGCACAGGTAAAGTTTCTTTTAGGTTATTACGATTTTCTGCTTACACGTTGCTATGGCCCCATTATCTTAGTTACCACAAAGCCCGATGCCATGACCAATCCGAAGGACTATCTTCCCCGAACAGACTACGATGTGTGTGTGGATTCCATCTGCAACTATTTCGACGAGGCTGCAAAGGGTCTTCCAGCAACGCGTATCGGTACGCAGTCGAATGAGTTTGGTCTGGCCACAAGCGTGGCAGCCAAGGCCATGAAGGCCAAGACACTGCTCTACGCCGCATCACCATTGTTCAACGGCAACAGTAAGTTTTATGCTGATTTCAAGGACAAAGAGGGCAAACCACTCATGCCTCTCACCTACGATGCGAACAAATGGGTAAAGGCACGCGATGCCTATAAAGAGGCCATTACAGCGGCTGAGGCAGCCGGCTACCACTTGTATAAACGGGGCGATTATAAGATTTCCACCAATGGTTATCCGGCAGACCCACACGTACGAGCCTTGCGCTATATCTCTACCGACTATGAACAGGAAGGCGAAAAAGCCGGCTCCAATTGCGAAGTCATCCTGGCCGACTCACGTGGTGAGGGCAACTACGGTCTCCAAAACAAAAGCATGCCTTTCAACTGGAAGAATGGAAACAACTCCTGGAATGGCATCTCACCCACCATTGCCATGATGAGCCGTTTCTATACAAAGAATGGACTGCCCATGGATGAGGACAAGACGCTCGACTTCTCACACCCCTGGAATCTTGTAAAAGTGGATTCGACACATATGAATGAGGCATGCCTGGGGCGTCAGACCATGCGTTTCGACCTTGACCGTGAACCCCGTTTCTATGCCTGGATTGACTTTCAAAACGGGTTTTACGAGATTCTCAGTTCCAGCAACAACGGCGCCTACAGAGATGATGCCGATTACAGGAAGTTCTCTGATGGCACTCATGGCGAGCTCATCACGAGCTTTGTCGTCGGCGGAAACTGCAGCAGGGGTAAGGATCTCAACAATCTCCGCTCCAACAACTATGCGCCTACGGGCTTCCTCAATAAAAAGTTTGTGGATCCAGACATCGCAAAGAATGCCAGTGGCTTAGGCGACTACCATGAGCGTCCATGGCCTGTTATCCGCCTGGCGGAGCTTTATTTAGGCTATGCCGAGTGTTGTGTGGAGACGGGTGACCTTTCCACAGCCCGTGAATATATCAACAAGGTGCGCGAACGTGCAGGCATTCCTACCGTAGAAGATGCATGGGGCAATTACTCAAAAGACCCATCAAAGGCCACCACACAAGATGGGCTGCGTGAGATTGTTCGCAACGAGCGTATGAACGAGTTCTACCTTGAGAATCAAAACTTCTGGGATATGAGACGCTGGCTTCTCGCAGAGAAATACTTCAATGTAAAAGCCCAAGGCATGGACATTGACGCTACCACGCTGACTGACTTCGCAAAGGTGAAGACCGTCATCTTTGAGCGTAAATTCGCATCTCCTTCCAATTATCTCATGCCGATACCTTCGGCCGATATCAACAAGAATGTGCATATCGTCCAGAATCCAGGCTACTGATCAGAAAGGTAATTAATTCAAAACAACAATGAAAAAGACCATATACAGTTTGCTGGCTGTTGCGCTCCTTGCAGGATTCTCATCATGCTCAAGCGACGACAAGACAGTGCCCAGCTCAATCATTGACCAAACCACCATCACTTCAACTGCCAGGCCCGGAGAAGTAGTCTTCCATTGGACAAAACCTTCACATCCTGACTACTACTATGTAAAGGTGAAATACAACGATCCCAAAAAGGGCGAAGTGGTGAAGAACGCCAGTTCTTATGCTGACTCTATCGTTATCGATGGGCTCTACGCCAAGTATGGCAGGTTGGACTATCAGTTCTCCTTTGTCAGTAACGACGGAGGCGAGACCGCGCCGTTCACGGTCAGCGCACAGGCCGGTGCCGTGCTGCCTACTGTGAAAGACGCAGGATTGGGCGATGCCATCACCCTCACGGCTGATGACTTGTGGACCGATGATCAGGAAACATCGGAAGGACCCATCAGAAATCTCGTTGACGGAAATAACAACAGTTTCTTCCACATGAGTTGGTCAAGTCCTTCGCCTTTCCCCCATTACATAGTGGTGGACCTCAAGAAAGAAGTAACGGGCGTCATGTTCAGCTACGTCTGCCGTAACAATAACAACAAGGACAATCCAAAGCAGATTACAGTTTTAGGATCCAGTGAGTTCAATAAGTCAACCGATGCACTGACAAAAGCATTTCAATTAAATGTACTGACAGGGCTACCTGGTGATAAGGCCGCCTCTTACGACTCGCCGCATATCGTGAGTGCTGAACCTTTCCGTTATCTCTGGCTCCGAATTGACTCGTCAACATCAGGAAGTCAATGGGTAGCACTCGCAGAGCTTTCCGTGAAAGAAGTGAAGACGACTATCTACGACCCTGAAAACGAGAAGTAATAACCGTCAACGAAAAAAAGAAGGTGTATCATCGAAAATGATACACTTTTTTTATTCATTGCCTCTACGCCGTAATCGCATCGCCTCTACGCCGTAATCGCATCGCCTTTACACTGTAATCGCATTGCCTTTACACTGTAGACGCGATGCGATTACAGTGTAGAGGCAGTCGCGTTTTTTATATATGTCAGGCAAGGCTCTTTACGTCGCCAGTACGCTTGAGTACGCCCCATTGCTGCAGCTCACCCTTGATGGCTTTGAGATAACTCTTGAAGAGCACGTAGTACATGATCCAGCGGTAGAAAAAGCGCTGCGGAATGATCCACAACAGCACCCACAGCCGTTCGTGCTCAAAAAGATAAGCCATGATGCTCACGCTGGCATCCACGGCGAGAAAAATCAGGTAATAGGTCAGGATCTGCAAGGCGTTGCCCGAGAAAAGCCCCACAAACATCATGATGTCTGCCAACGGTGAGAAGGTGGGGATGATGTATTGGAACACCAGCATGTTGGGCATGGCCCACAGTCCGAAACCGTGTTTTTTCGGATTGAAGAGTGATGCCCGGTGCTTCCAGAAAGTTTGCATCACGCCAAAGCACCAGCGCACACGCTGCTTGACAAACTGCGCCACGTTCTCCGGCGCCTCGGTCATAGCCACGGCGAAGTTTTCGTTTTCAATGACATATCCGCTCTCGATGATGCGCATGGTCAGGTCGCAGTCCTCGGCAAGGGTATCATTGGTGAGGCCACCGGCTTTCTCGATGGCCTCCTTGCGGAAGGCGCCGATGGCCCCAGGCACCACAGTGATGGCATTGATGTAAGAGTAGGCCATGCGGTCAAAGTTCTGGCTGGTGGTGTACTCGATAGCCTGCCAGCGCGTAAGCATGTTGCACTGGTTGCCCACTTTCACGTTTCCTGCCACGGCGCCGATGCGGTGTTCGCCGTCAGCAAGGAAGTGCTGCATGAGTTTGCTCACGGCATCGGGGCGCAGCTGTGTGTCGGCATCAATGCACACCACATAGTCCGACGAGGTGCGGGCTATGCCATAGTTCAGTGCCGAAGCCTTGCCCCCATTGGGCTTGCCGAGGATGTGCACCTTCTCATTGCCGTCAAAAGCCTCGTGAATACGGTCCAGAGTGTGATCCTTGCTGCCGTCATCGACGAAGTAGATGTCGAAGTTTGGATAGTCCTCCTTGAGCAAGGTCTCCACCGTACGCACGGCATTGACTTCCTCGTTGTAGGCGGGGACGATGATAGAGACCTTTGGCGCGTTGTCCTCTGTGAGCGTCGTGTAATGACGGCGACGCTCTTTACGCTTTTCCATCACCATGAGGTAGTACATGAACCCGAGGCGCAGGAAGCCAAGTACGATAAAGACCACAAACAGCGCGGTAAGGAAATCGCTCAGGTGATAGATGATCTCGGCCAGCGTGAGGTTGGCTTGCATGGCATAATAAGTCTTGCCTTTAGGTACAGGCGGCATGAGCTGAGAACGGCTCATACCGAGATATTTCTCCAGAGAGATGAAATGGTAGCCTTCGTGCTGCAAGGTGCGGATGATGCGCGGCAGTGCTGCCAAAGTAGGCTTGCGGGTTACGCCGCCGGCATCGTGAAGCAGGATGATGTGGCCGTCGCCACGGTGCACACCGTCAATGACACGATGATAGATCTGGTCAGCTGACACGCCGAGTTCCCAGTCGTTAGGGTCGACCTCTTCACCCACAAAGAGATAGTCGCGGCGGCTGGCAAGGATCATCGGTTCGATCTCCTCATGTTGCGTAGGATCGGCATCGGCATTGTAAGGCGCACGGAAGAGAATGGTACTCTGTCCGGTGACGCTCTCCAAGAGCATGCGCGTCAGCTTGAGCTCAGCATAGGTGCGGGCGTCCGAGTTCTCAATCATGTTATGGTGGGTGAAGGTGTGGTTGCCTATGGTGTAGCCCTCATCGTAGACCCTGCGAACAAGGGGCAGGTTCTTCTCCATCTGCAAGCCTACCATGAAGAAAGCGGCTGGCGCATGATATTTCTTCAACGTGCTGAGCACACGCGGTGTCCACCGATAGTCGGGACCGTCGTCAAAGGTGAGCAGCAAATCCTTGGGACCGCAATGGCCCAACTTCGTGATCGTGTAAGTAGAGGGCAGCCCCAGGTATTTCTCCTCAGTGATGATAGCGTCATTGGGATCCATCGCCAGACTGACTTTACCTTCCTTCGGTTCCGACTCCACATCCATGACCTCGCCCGTGCCAACAAAGTTAACATCGTCGTAACCCACCAGGCGCATCATCTTGTTCATGTTCCATTTCTTCACTTGCTCCCAAGCCAGGTCCTTGCCATAGAAATTCCACAGCCGGTGATCTTCGGTGCCGAGACGCCACACGCTGAAGCCGGCAAGATGATAGGTCACACCGAAACGCATCATGTTGAACAGCGTCGCCGCATCCGTAAAATAGACTTGATGCAGCAGGTTGTCGTCGTCATAGTAGGAGTAAGAGAGATTGTACGAATCGTCATTGAAGTGGATGTCAGCCCCTGCGTCAAGCGCTGAGGCAATGGTTTGATCGAACGACACTGTGCTTGCATTGTCGCCATCCGGCCAGTCGTATCCGTAAGCGGCGAGACCGAGAACGAGCTTGTCGTTGGGGATGTTTTTCGCCGCCCAATCGGTTGCACGCTCCACCCAGTGCTGCGAAGCGATGTCGCCAGGCCGGCTGTCGGTGTTGTGCTCATCATAGGCCATGAGGAAGAGGTAGTCGTTGTACTTCGCCAACGGCTGCACATCGTAGTCGTCATTAAACGGCTGGATGTCCTGGGTGATATACATGCCGTTATCGTGGAAAAGCTGTGAAAGCTCCTTGACGAAGTTGGTGAGCTGTGCGTTGTCGTTGATGGTCAAGTCCTCCAAGTCGATGTTGACACCCTGGAAGCGGAAGCGATGACAGACGACGAGCATGCTGTTGATGAACCGTTTGCGCAGGGCTGGATTCCTCATGATGCGGCCGATGCCCTCCGACCGGAAGCCGTTCTTGTAGTTGTTGGTCAGCATGGGCATGATGGGAATACCCGACTTACGCATGAGGGCAAGGGCTTTCTTATCAACCCTTATTTCCAACTCACACGTCTTGGGATTGATGAAAAGCCACTCCGGAATCACCAGATTCAGATTCCTCATGTTCTGCTTCAATGAGCGCAGGGCATGCGGGTCCCAGTTGACAAACCATGCCGCGCGAACGCCCATGCGCGGGTCTGTCCATTCGTTGATGAACTTCTGCGTTAGCCCTTTCCCGTGTCCGACAAAGCGGTGGCTCTTCTCAAAGTGCTCCAGGTAAGTGTTGTGCATATGTCGCTCCACGAAATTGTCGCGGAGAGAACGGTAGGTCTTTGTCAGTTTGATGTCGCGCATGAAAGGCTTGGAACCCGACATCACGCCACGATAATCGTGACGGAAAGGCATGTTTGGACTGCCTTCCATAAAGAACATCGTAATAAAAACAATGAGCAACAAGGCAACGAGAGTCGCGAAGAAACGCATCGTCCATTTAAACCGCATCCACCTCCGACGGCTATCGGTCTGGAACACTTGCTTATCCATAAATCTTTTTCTCTACAATCTTTTTACATAACAAAAAAGAATGACTGCAAGAGCCGTTCACTAATACTGCTCTAATTGCGGTGCAAAGGTAAACGATTATCTGATGGCCGCCGTTGTAACATTGTGTAAAAATGATTAACGGGAGATTAAAAAGCTATAACTCAGCATAGTATTTCCGGTCAGGCTTCCCGTTGAAAGTATGATGGATAGCATCCACTTGCTCAAAGACACGCGGCACCTTATAAGTTTCGAGCCGTGACGCGATAAAGCGTGCCAGATCTCTCTTATTGACCGTTGCCCCCTCCTCCACGACATAACACAGCTTGACGGTCTCGCCAAAAAGGGGAGATAAGTCTCTCAAGCAAATGCAATCCATAATGCCAGGGAACGAGGCTACGACATTTTCCACCTCCTGCGGTGACACTTTATAGCCGCCGGTGTTGATGACGTCATTGTTGCGGCCCAGCATGTAGAGGTTACCTTCAGAGTCTATCTTTCCGAGATCTTGCGTGTATAAGGTGCCGTCTCTCAACACTGAAGCCGTAAGCCGTTCATCGTCAAGGTAACCGCTCATCAGCGTCGCACCCTGACAAGCGATAGTGTGATCGTCAGCGATCATCACTGAAGAGTGGACCATCGGCTTGCCCACACACCCTGCCACATAAGGCTCATGGTTAAAATTGTAAGTGCAGACGATGCCCGTCTCCGTAGAGGCGTAAGTGTTATACAACCGCGCGTGAGGCAACAAGTCACAGAGCTCTTCCATGTCTTTCTGCGCCAAGGTGGCTCCGCCCGTCTCTATGAAATCAATGTTCTCTGATAGGAGAGACAACTGCTTTCTACCCAGCATCAACATCATCCGTATGCTTGAAGGAACCATAAAGACGGCCAGGCGCCCGCCCGGGAAACCGAGTACCTCAAAGAAACGCGTCATATCCTTCATACCATCCAGCAGGATGAGCGTACCGCCTACCATGAGTGTAGACCACAATTTGGACAGGCAGCCTAAGTGATTGAGCGGTCCACATATTACAAATATGGTTTCCGGGCCATAGCCTTGTGCCTGAATGAGATTGTCGGCATTGGCAAGGAGGGCGCGGTAACTCTCCATGACGCCCTTCTGTGCCCCCGTGGAGCCAGTGGTGAACAGCACGTCGGCAATATTCTCCAAAGGCGAAGCGGCAGACCATGGCAGCGCCTTGCCCGCCAGAGAATGTCGCAGAGCAGAGAAAAGCTCATCCGTCAGGTCCTTGTCCACCGGAACAGCGACGCCTCCCAAGAGGTGTACAGAGAGATAGGTGTATAGGAAATCGGGGGTCGGCAAGGCCCTGAAGATATGCAGCTGGCCATGTCCCAATCCACCCGATAAGAGCTCGTCGCGCCGCCGGCACATCTCAGCCCAGAGTCCCGAATACGTGATGCGATGATTCTCACAGACAATGGCGGTCTTGCCGGGCAAGACGGAAGCATGTTCGCGGATGGCTTCCTCAAGGGTCTTAGACAACGACATAAGCGCGGTTATTTACCATTGACAGACTGCTTGGACTTGACTAAGGCAACAAGACTGTCAAGGTTACGGAAGTTCCTCGGAGTGACATCTGTCGGCTCCAAGTCCACATCGTAAGCCTTCGACAGCGTCATCAGGATTGCGGTAATGCCTAAGGAGTCGAGTTCTGAAAACAAAAAGTCGGAATCAAAGTCCACAAGAGGGAGTATGTCCTCCAACATTTTCTTTATCTCTTCTTTCATGATTGGGGTTGTTTCTCTACTTTAATGTTTTTTGCGATTCTGCATGCTATCTGCCTGCATACGGCTGCGTCATCCTCGTTGTCAACCTCCGCCATAATAGTCTTATTGGGGTACATCAAGGCCGCTGCCAACGCCACGGCTCCATAAGAGCCTGCGTCAACGCTCAGCTGTCCGACAGTATCAGCATGGACAAGAGCAGAATAGTGGCGCAATGACTGCCTGACGGTTCTCACGACATCACTGCCACAATAATAATAAGCGTCCTTGACGTAGGAGATATAATACTCCATCGCCTCACCTGGACTGCACACCTGGGGATAACGTTTCGGAAAGATGAGCGACTTCAGCGTGAGCGGACGGTTTCGCAATACACCCCTCTTGCTGACCAACCAACGAAAAATGAAGGGCGGAAGGATCCATGCCATCAACACCACAGAGAACATTCCGATGACCGTCACCACCGCTAAAGAATGGAGAGCGGGATGGCGCGCGATGATCAGCGCACCCATACCGATGAACATGATGAGTGCAGAGAGGAGAATGCTATGCTTATAGGAAGCCAGCATCTTCCGGCCGTAGGCGTATTCATACTGACAGCCTTCAGTCATGAAAATGGTGTAGTCGTCACCCTGTCCAAAAATAAACGTGGCAAGAATGATGTTCACAATGTTGAACTCCGTGCCCGTCAGGCCCATGATTCCCAATATCCACACCCAACTCACAGCCATGGGAAGGAACGACAGGGCAGCCAACTCGATGTTGCCAAAAGAGAACCAAAGAAAGAAGAAGACTATGAGACCGCATGCGTATCCGATGTAATTGAAATTATCGGAGAGGCTGTTGGCAATGACACTGTTAAGCTGACCTATCTCGAAATGATAATGCGAGGCATCATCAATGTGTCGGCCAATCTGGGCTAATGCATTGGAAGTGCCTGTCTTAGGCAATGAAACGACACTGACAATGTTGTAAGTTGCCATGGTCTTGTCATAAACAATGCCATTGGGCAACACCGCTTCCTGCCATGTTTTGAAGTAGGATGGTGCCCGCAACGGATAATCTCGCGAAAGAATGGCTTTGAATTTGGAGAAGGATTCTGCCGTAAAGCCTTGCCGTGAAGCCTCAACTGACAAAGCGGCCGCTATCTGCTTTCCATATTTACCAATAAAAATCTGCCAGGCTTTCAACCGTTCGCGCTGTTCGCGCCGGGAACAAAGAAATTGCCCGACACCTGAAACAGAGGCTCCCGCCTTGCACAGTTGGGCGAGCTGTCCTTGGATGGCATCGTCGGCTGACAGCGCGGCATCGAGTGTTTTACCACTCGAAACAATGTAGATCTCCTTGTCCTTTGTCGCATTCTTCCGTTGCCGCGCCAGATAATCCAGGTCATGACGCTGTTCGGCAGACATGTAATTCATGTGCGAGAGATTCGCATCGAATCCCACTCTGAAACTGAAAACCGCAAAGATAACCGTCAGCACAGCTATGGCAACAATGAGTTTGGGATACCTATCAGGCCGCCAGGCACCCAATTTGCCGAGGAAAACGCGCTGCTGCGGCTGCGTATGGCGCACGATATGCGGCAGAAAAATAAGCACGAAAAGGATGGTACCCATGAGCAAAAACGAGGCAAAGAGACCTAAATCACGTAAGGCTACCGATTTCAAGGGTACCAAAGCGAGGAAGGCACCTATCGTCGTGATATTGCCAATAAGCAGCGGCATCAGTATTTCCCTGAGTGCTTTGCGTACGTCCGACGTATGGGAGAGATGGGCAATGAGATGAAGAGGATAGTTGATGGCGATGCCGAGGATCACCGACGAGATACCTACCACAATGACCGACATATTGCTGTTGATGGCCGACAGCCCCGCCAAGGCGAAGAGCCAACCCCATGCTATGGACACGGCGATAAGTGCAATATTCCACGCATTGCGGAATGAAACAATGAGAATCAACAAGATCAGCACGACCGCAATGGTGACCGAAACCGTGCTGTCGGCCTTGATGCGCTGCGCATTGCCTACAGCAATAACTGGCCCACCGGTGAGACGGACGGAGATGGTGGCATGATCGTGCTCGGTCTGCGCCACGATTTTCTCTAATTGACCAACCAATGCATAGTTGTGCTCCGTCTCACTGGAGCCGTAGGGTGATGTTATCATGACAAGCGCACGCTTCATATCGGGCATGAAGATATGGTCATCGTAGAGCTCATAGCCCAACTGACTGGTCTGTGACGATAATTTCCGCACCACAGGCGTGAAGAGATGCAGCGGATCCCTACCCATATTGTCAGAGAGAAAGCTGCCTGAAGGTAAGAGCAACAGTTGCTTGTCGAGTGCCAATTGGTCTTTGATGAAGTGGCGACTCCTTAGTTTCCGCTCCATGCTGGCATAGTCGTCGTGAGTCAGAAAATAGGGAACATTGTCATAAACAAACGAGGCAGCCTGAGCCATACGATCCATATCCACCTGTGAGCTAATGGCATCGGCTTTCAAGTTTGTGTGTTTCCGTACCGCTTCTACAAAATCATCAACAGCCTGAACGATACTGTCAGGGTCAGCCTTCGCATCGTCTTTTCCACCCACAAGCACAAGAATGCGGTCGGCACCGGACAGTTGACGATAGATTGCCATGGCTTCCTGATTACGGCTGCCAAGAGGAAGGAAATCGGAAATATCCTCTTTGAAATGTATCCGGGAGACCAGCATGCACAACAAAGGCACTGTCAGCAACAGCACAAGAAGCATCCTGCCTCTGTGCATGCTGAAATAATCGAATATCCTCAAAACGAGTCTCGTCATCGCATACTGCCTTTGTTGATGATCGGATTGGCATAAATGCCAAGGAAAATATCTTTCAATCGGTCAATGTCACAAGTGTCATATCGGTTTAACTGGTCGAAATGGCGCATAAATTCCACCTTTTCAGTCTCCTTGTACTTGTTGTTGAACCGCTGGGTGCCGTATCGCAGATCATAAGCAATGTAGTTGTTGGGATAAAGGCGATAGGCCTCCACGATACGCCGGTCAATCAGGTGGGCCACGGCTTTGTGATACTCATTATTCGTCATTTCTTCACAAGCACGCAGCTCCACCTCTGTCAACGGCTCGCAAATCTCAAAATGAACACGTCCCTTCCGTTGAAACATCCCAGTGAGAATGCTGTTAAGGTCTTCCCCTGGCTTCTTGGTGTACCTGGCAAACTGGGACTCGTAGAGTTCCAAAGTCTTCAGAATATCACAGGGCTCCCACTCGTAAGATACAGCCACGGGAGTGATATGGAGATCGGAAATAGCACGGAACTTGTCGTCTTGTTCACTCATGCAAAACATTTTAACGATGCCCTGGTCGGTCCTGTCCATCCCGTCCTTTGTACGTCCGTTGCGCTGTGCAATCCAGACAGACTGATGTTTCTCACAGATAACGTAGCGGATATAGCGCGACAAATGCACCGACTTGTTGTAAAACTCCCGAAAACTGCCGCCTGGACGCTCCACCCGAAACATCTTGTTACTTTTACCGATGTCTACCATCAGCGGGTTCTGCATCAGGTTAGCGCCAAAAGTGATCTCCGTGGTGTCGAAACCGTTCTTGAAAAGGTAATACTGGAACAGGCTCGCGTCCAGCATGATGTCGCGATGATTGGAGACATAGAGATAGCTCTCATCCTTAGAGACGCGCCCTATGCCCTCACAGGATAAGTCGCTGATGGAATGACGGATGACCTGCTCGTTCATCACGCGCATCGTCTCTGTCTGGAAGCTCTTAATATCATGATAAGACCTGATCTTCTGACGCACCTCCTCCAGGTCGCTCTCCGGATAGACATACAAGGCAAGAAAGGGAAAAGAAGCATTGCCCGCGATTCGATTCATCGCCGCCGGTATCTCCGAGTCAGTGTATGGACGTATATCATCAAACTCTGTATGGTTCATCATCTTATAAGATTTTTATTGTTTTCAGCCAACCTATCAACGCATTCTTCCATTGCCTCGACTCCACTGAGCCCTTCTCTTCAGACGCCCCGAAGCCATGACCGCCGGTGTGATACTGAATATAGACGTGCGGCACGCCTTTCGTGGTGAGCGCTGAATCCAGCAATTCCGCATTGTGAGGATGAACAATAGGGTCGTCCTTGCAATTGATCAAGAACACAGGGGGACAGCCCTGAGGCACATGCCGCTCCATGGAGAGAGCCTCGCAAAGAGTCTTGTTACATGTCCTGCTGTCTCCAAGCAACCCCCGACGCGACCGTTTGTGGACGCAAGGATCTACAAAACTCACCACAGGATAGACCGATACGACGAAAGCTGGCCACTCCTTCCTTGGTAACAACTCCACTGAACACATCGCCAAGTGTCCCCCTGCCGAGAAGCCCATGACACCGATTTTGGTACTGTCAATCCGAAATTGTGAAGCATGGGAACGAACATACCTCATTGATTGCCGCAAGTCGTTGAGCGCGTCGGGATGGCGATTGCCTCTGAACAGGAGTCGGAAATGAGTGACGAAGGCCGGCACATAAGCCGTCCGGTAACGCAAGACAAACGCCGAGATGCCCTGCCCGTTGAGCCAACGCGCTGTCTTACTGCCCTCATTCTCCATATCGTGCCAGAAATAACTGCCTCCAGGACAAATGATAACGGCTGGCGAAGAAGGCTTCTTCACCAGATAAGGAGTGAGCTCTACGCGATGTCGCACGTTGGTATTCTCCCATATATTGACTTGCGCCCTACACCAGGACATAGAGGTAAGCAGGATGAAAATGATGGTTACTATCTTCTTATCTACAGTCATGTGCTATCCATTTAATCAGACGTCCTGCTCCATGCGGTCAGAAATCTCCCTAAAATGCCGGATATACAACTTCCGGAAACGCTTGGTCTGCAGCCGCACATCCCCTATTTTCTTCAATTCTTCCTGCGTGTAAGGCCGGTTCACTTCAACATAGACGGGACTCTTCTCCATGTGATATGTTTTCTTTTTCAACACTCTGCCAGTACCATAAAGAAACATTGGGACAATGTCAATGCCTAATTGTTCTGCTACAAAGAACGCACCTTTATGGAATACTCCTATCTTCCCATCCCGCGAACGGGTCCCTTCAGGGAAGATGGCAATGTTATAGCCTCTCTCCACCAATGAGCGGAACCTTGGCAGAAGCTCTTCTATGCCCTCCGTAACAGGGTAATACTCGGCATGCCTAATCAGAAAACCATAGAACGGATTGTGCCAAACCCAGTTGTTAGTTAAGAAGATGACCTTCGGAGTAAGGGAGAGAAGGTAGATCAAATCGAAGTGTGACTGATGGTTACAAATCAGAATGGAAGGACGATTGAAGTCTACATTCTTATCGATTTGATAAGAAAGACGGGCCCCAGGCACCCCTATGCGAAGTGTGATCAACCGCGCCACCCGATAGATGAGCATGTGCAGATGCCACTTTTTCTTCTCAGTCATTCCCCCGCATTTCACGTAGAGCCATACCCACGGAGTGATGAAGACGAACATCATGATGGAGAAAAACGTGGCCGACAACACTGTACGGAAAAGCGTCGCCACCTTTCTGAACACCCAAAGTGGCAAGCCATAGACAACAGCCAGACAGCAAAGCACTGTGTTGAGGATGGTGATGCGAAGGAAATCCACCACAGGGCGGAAATGACTGACACGTTCTTCCCTGGGCGGATAATAGACATCGATGGGGATGGCGTGTATCTTTATGCCATGCCACGATGCGAAAACGAGGAGTTCCAGCTCGGCCTCGTAGCGCGAAGTCAGCATCCGATAACCATAAAGCTTCTTCAAAGGGTAAAGACGAAAGCCTGTCTGCGTGTCGGGTAAAGCATGCAGTGTCTCGACGAAGAACCAGAAATTGGAGAACTTATTGGCAAAAGAGCTGCCCGGCGGACGGTCTGCACCGCTGATGTTCCTTCTTCCCAAGATAAGCGTCCCCGGCCATTTTTTGTTGGCTTCTAAGAATGCAGGGATATCCTTCGCTAAGTGCTGGCCATCGGCATCCATCGTAATGGCATAGGCAAAGCCATCGCTGAGCGCCTGACGGAAGCCTTGTTTCAAGGCGTAACCCTTGCCGCGGTTGCGCCGATAGGCGACCAGCCGAATACCATCTATAGCTGCAAGAGCCTCGCTTGTACCGTCATCGCTGCCATCGTCCACCACATAGACATCGCCACAATAGTCCAGTGCCTTTCTGACCACACAGTCAATCGTCCCCACATTATTATATGTAGGGATGATGATGCAAATGGCTCTGTCGTGCAAAGCCTGTCTGACCGCTTCTTGATCAGTCGGGAAGTTCTGTACCGTCATTGTCTTGGTCCTGAGAGTTGTCTATTGGGGTAAATGTATATTTAATCTTGTACCTCTCATCCATCCATTGGGTTTGTCCTTGTTTCAGAGCATGCAGTACGTGCTTCAAGTCAGCCTCCAACACCTTTCTGATATACCATTTGTCCATCATAGCCATGACATCGCGCAGTCTCAACTGATCATCTTTGATGCTGTAAACGAAATCGAGCGCCGACACACCAAACTCGTTGACGATGGCTCCCTTGATGGAGTCCTCGTCCTGCAAGAGCATGCAGAGCCCCGTGAGTTGTCCCTTCGGCGTCTCAATGAATGCATTGTAGAGCTGCCTGTCGCCGTCATGAGTCGGAAAGGAATGTTGGGCGTCGGCGCCTTGCGACAGAAAAAGACAGAGCAGCAGACTAATGTAAGCTAAAGTTCTTTGCATGGACAGGTGTGTTTACTTCCTGGTTTTTCAGGACTATAGAGGTAGCGTCACCATTCTTGTCAATCATCTTCACACCGCTGACAAGTGATTTCCGCATATCAAAATAGATGACAATGGTTTTGAACATCTGCTTCATCGGGTTCTTTTTGGGCATCAGAATGGCTTTCCAACTGTCGCCTTCACCTTGCAGAGACACAGAGAAATCGCGGCTGTTGGATACGCAGGTCCCCATGACACTACTCATCATGATGCGTGTGATCTCCTTAAACAATTTGCTCTGGGCCACGTCAATCGTATTGCTTCCCTGCGTGTTCTTCATCCAAACTGTATTCCCGTTGAGAATAAACACATAGCGATAAGGCGACGTGTACTCCCATCTCAGTTTGTCGGGCCTGCTGTAGGCCATTCGTCCATGCGACACCATCTGACTCCTGAGCATCTTCAATGTCTTGGTCTGCACAAAGTCGGCCTGTAGGCTCTTCATTTGCGCAGCTGCGGCGTTGATGCGCTGACGCACCTCCGGCTCCGTATAATTCTGGGCGAGAACGGCCGTCAGCGACAGCCACAACAGCCCTATCATCAAAATATATCTTCTCATTTTATCCTTCTATCAACTGATCACCATCTCTTATTTTACGATAAGGCAGCATCCCGCCATAATCAATGCCACTCCCATCCATCTGTAAACCGACACCGTCTCATGAAAGCACAAGATGGCGGCCACCATACCGAACACATAACTCAACGAGCCTAACGGGTAGGCCACGCTCAGCGGAAACACCTTCAACATGTACATCCACAGCAGTGAGGCCAACAGAAAACAAAGTCCACAAGCAGCAAACTGCCAATTGGTCAGCATACTTCCCCAGAAAGCCCACGTCCATTCAAAGGACTTCATCCTCATCAAGGCATACTTCAGAAACACCTGACCACCTGCCAATAAAGCGCTTTGGGCAATCGCAAGGGGTAGAACTCTCCACATCATCTTCTTTCGTTCAATCGCAGTACTTGTACTTCTGAGCATACGTCGGGCCGTGCGGGCTGCCCCATGCGCTGCAGAAGGATGTTGAACAACGGTGTGCTCTCGTCGTGGCACCCCACCAAGACCGACCGGCACCGGCCCAGACGCAACAGCAAACGTGCCTGATAGGTTGCCCATTCCATCGACTCTCCGCCTTGTGAGAAGGTGCTGTTGAAGCCGTGACAACGAAGATGAATGGCAATCAGGCTACTGAGCGTGTTATGAGTGCTCTGCATGAAATAGGTCGGTTTCAGCGTATCCTCGTCGTCTGTCAACTGTTGCAACAGCCGCTCGCTGTATTCCAGACATCCCCACTCTGTGCCCGTGATGATGGCTTCGGGTTCGTCAAGTCCCGCGGCAGCAAGGGCCTGAAGTGACGTGAGCAGCGTACTCTTCATCAGTTTGCCCATACGTCGGACCTCCATAGGCTTGACAAACTTCTTGATGTCGTCCAAAGCCGCCACGCCCTTGCTAACTACACTTGCCGCCACCTCTATTTCCTCGTCTCCGCGCATTGCCACAACATCCTCACCACAGGATTGACTTGAGAGAATGAGTGTGGAGTCGTTGCCGCCAAAGCCAAACGAGTTGACCATCACATGGTCAAGGCAAATGCCGGAGAGTCCCATTGTAGGGAAAAAGCCATTAGCCATAACCGAGTGGAATCCCTTATTGGCAGGCACAAAATTTCCTTGCATGGCGAGAATGCTGATCACTGTCGAGACGGCTCCCGAAGCGCTCGTCGTGTGTCCGGTAAAGCCTTTCGTGCTCGACACCAACGGTTCTGCACCGGCAAAGACCTTGCGGATAGCCACTGTCTCGCTGGCATCGTTGTTGGGTGTTCCCGTCCCGTGGGCATGCACCCACTGTATATCCTCAGCACGCAGTTGCGCCATTGTCAGTGCCTTCCGCATGGAAAGCTGCGCACCCAAGTCATCGGGCGACGATGCCGTCTGGTGATAGGCATCGCACGCATTGCCATAACCGGCAAGCCATGCGTCCACTGTAGCGCCACGCCTCAACGCCGCTTCCTCACGCTCCAACACAACGTAGGCTGCGCCCTCACCTAAGTTAAGCCCAGCTCTGTCAGCATCAAAGGGCCTGCACGCCTGGTGATCAAGAATCATCAGCGCATTGAAACCATTAAGGTGAAACTTGGAAAGTGCCTCCGTGCCCCCAGCCACAACGATATCGGCATCGCCCGCCTTCAGCATCTCTGCACCAAGAATAAGGGCGTTGGCAGCTGAGGAACAGGCCGTAGAGAAGGTCGTGAAGTCGCTGAAAACGCTGAAGTAACCGGCGATGTCAGCGGTGCAGCTGCCACACTGGTGATGCTTGAGACACTCATCGTCCTCACTGCCATTTATCATCGAAGCAAAACGTTGTTCGGTGATGTCCATCCCTGCCACGGTAGTTCCCGATATCAGTACGGTGCGTAAAGCTTTCACTTTTGGCAGGCGGGCCTGATCAAGAGCCTGTCTCACAGCCTCTATACCTAAGAGTGCGGTGCGGCTTATAGTGTCTGTCACCGGTATGCCGAGCCGAGTCTTTAAATCGCCATTGGAGAGCTTCACCTCTCCCACCGGCAACTCCTGAAGGACAGAGTCCAGGAAGCGCATCTGCCCGATGCCCCCGTGGTTGGCGCGGAGTGCAGCAGCTACAGTGTTCTTGTCGGTGCCGATGGCACAGACAATGCCCTCACCAGTAATGACGATACGGCTGCCCATCTACTTTCTCCGGTTTTTACTCACGTATTCGGCCATAGTGCGTACACTCTTGAAAATAGCCTTTCCCTCCGAAGCGTTCGCCAGCCGGATGCCATAGCGTTTCTCCATGAGGACGATGAGCTCCAAGGCGTCTATCGAGTCCAACCCAAGGCCTTCGCTGAACAGAGGTGCGTCGGCATCTATGTCTTCCGGATGCATATCCTCAAGGTTCAGCGCTTCGATAATCTCTTTCTTTATTTCTTCTATCAGCTCTTCCATATCAGCTATTATGTTCAATTAAATAAATGTCTGCTTCAAATTCGTCTTCCGCTCCACATTCGAGCCATCCTCCTATCACGCTTCTGGTTGCGGTATCCAGGAAGGCTGAGCGTACGATCTGCCCTATCAGCGCATCATCTTTCTCAGGAATGCTGTAGTAAGCCGTCTCACCATGGTAATGGTTGCGGATGGCCACCTCTCCCGTCACGATATTTGGCAACGTGTAGACAAACCGCTCAGGACTCGGAAAATAATTGTCCGCGTCCTTGATAGAATCATAGAAAGCTTTGTCGGCAACGACTGATCCGCTGTGCCCGATGAAGACAATGGCTCTGTCACTCCGCCCTTTCTCGGAAGACTTCTTCCCCTCAGCACGCAGCAAGAGCTCAGTGGCGACAAAGCCCAATCGGCTCAGCATGTCCATCTTGTAGAAACGGGAGTAGTCGCCCACATACGTTTTATAAAGCTCCGTGAGCAGCTGCCGGCCTGAGGAACACGTCTTGAGCTTCTTGCCATTCACCATCACACGGGCAGACGAAAGCTGCACATGAAGCGTCTTTCTCAGACTGGGCAAGGACAGAATGGCCTCGGCGTTGCCACGGTTTTTCGTCATCAGTACAGCTACATTGCAACCGCCAAAGCCTGAAAGCATCTTGACAAAGCTCTGGCCTTTAATTTCTTTCACTCCTTCACTGCTCACCTTTATCTTCCCCGACACACCTCTCTCCGCAAATCCTTTCGTAGGAAGCACCACGCCATGGTCGAGGGCTTGCATTGAAATGATGGTCTCCACGAGGCCACAGGCACCCATGGTGTGACCATAGCAACCCTTCAGACCATTGACCGGAACAGCTGACAAGCCGGCCCGTTCAATAGCCACCGACTCCATCTGATCGTTGAACAGCGTCGCCGTGCCGTGAGCATTGATGAAACCAATGTCCGACAACGGCACGCCATCGGTGACCTCACACAAGACCATAGCAGCTCCCAGGCCTTCCTTAGAGGGCGAGCCGAGGTGGTAAGCGTCGTTTCGCTGAGCGCCCTTACTAAGAAACCACCCGCACCCTGCCGTACGTCCGAGGACCATCGTAGCTACGGCTTCGCCAAGATTGAGCCCCATGCGGTCGATGTCGAAAGGTCGACAAGGCCCCGAAGACATGGCTTTGAGCGACTGGAATCCGGAAATGATGAACTTGCTCTGGCACTCCACACCGCAGACAATGGCGCGGTCGCAGGCATCGGTCTCTATCAGTCTCTGCGCAAGGATGAGCGCTGACAGACCTGAGACGCAGGCGTTGTCAACGACGATAGGAGTCGTTGTCAGCCTCAAAGCCTTGGCTATCATCACGGCACTGCTGATGGGGAGCACGCGCTCCGAGACTGTATCCGTGCCAAGAAGCTCTATGTTGCCTTTGGTCGTACTCAGCACGAGCACTGTCCGTTCACGCTTCGGGGAGAGGTCTATGCCCGACATCGCGTCATGAATGGAAGCCAGTGCCAGCGACTCTAAACGTGTCAGTCCGTCTTTCCGCACATGGGCTAAGAGACCTTCGTCAAACAGTGAGGCCATGAAAGTTCCGGGGATTTCCCAGTGCTCCTGCCATGCTCTGACACCACTTCTTCCCTGCGACACCGCCGCGTAGTTGGTTGCGGCAGTGTCGCCCAAAGGTGAGATGATGCTGTATGATAAGACGGAAACCATATCTAACACGTCGCTTTCCAAAAGTCAAAATAATTGTACCACTGGGCTGGATATTGGTGCAGCGTCCGCTCCAGCTCGGCGGCATAGGCGTCGGCCAGCTGCCTGACTTGCTGCTTGCGCGGGGCTTTCTTGTCGTAGGCAAGCGCTGTGACGTAGGCGGTGTAAGCCGTGAGGCCGGTCTTCATCACATTGACAGCAATGACATCAAGCCCGCGCATCGCCGCCACGCTGAAAGGACCGGCCGGCAGATCGGCGTCGGCACCCAGGAGGCGCACCGTCACCGCCTTGCGAGAGCCCCACATGCGGTCGGCGGGAATGCTTACAATCTCACCGGCCGACAGCGCGCGGTCGATGGCAAACAGATGGCTCATGTCCGGCATGACGGGGATCATGCGAATGTGGTTGGCTGTGAAAAGCCGCGAACGGCCCTGCATCACCGACTCCTTCTCGCCGGCAAAGACCAGTGCGTTGAATGGTTTCTGATCGGAGACCAACTCGTACCCGGCCATCTCATAGCAGCCCACATGGGCGCTAAGCATCACGAAGCCCTGCTCTCCAGCCGCCAATTTTCGGAAGAGACCATAGTTTTCCACCTTTAGCCGCATGCGTTTGCCGGCATACATCGCAAAGCGGTCGATGACCACCTGCGAGAATAGCACCTGATTGACATATACCATCATTACGCTGCGACAGCGTCCACAGCCCTGCCGGCGGCGGAAATAGCGGTAGGCATGACGTGAACCCTGCGAAAAGACGAGACAGAAAGGGATGATGAACACGGCAGCAAAGGCATACCAGACGCGTACATCAGAATGCCGAAGAATTGTGATGAGCCATCTGTGCATGAATCCTGTGCCGAACGTAGAGCCGGGCCATTCTCTGTCTGCCATATCCGAAATAGCTGCCCTTCTATTGGTTGTTGTCTTGTTTCTTCACCACGAGAATGGAGTGCCCCTGCCCCAAGTGGTCGTGGATCTGCTCCACTTCCAGTCCGGCATCATGGATGCACTGCCCCATATCCTCTGTGTTGTACATCTTTGAATTGCCGTTGGCCAGCGCCGAGAAATAGAGAGATGTCAGTGTGAGGCACATCGTGGCAGGCTCGAAGCGCTGGCGATCCCACAGCGTCTCCATGATATAGATGCGGGTGTGCTCTCCCATCGCCGCCTTGGCACGCCTGAGGATGCTGACAATCTGCTCCATGCTGAAGCAGTCGAGAAACTGACTCATCCAGATGGCATCGGGACCATCGGCCATCAACGGGAATGCCTGGGTCTCGTCAAGAAGGTTGATGCCGAAGCCGTGGATGCGGTCCTCGCCCTCCTTGCCTTTGATGTTTGCCCGCATCATGGCGATCTGCTGGGGCAGGTCGAGCACCGTCACCTGTGCCTCGTCGCTATAGCCGACACAGCGGAGTGCCCACTTGCCAGTGTTGCCACCCACATCGTAGAGCGTGCGGACATGGTGCTCATCGAAGACAATGCGTAGGGCATCGGGAAACGACGACTCACTGTAGAAGTGGTCAAAGCCAAACCAGCTCTGCCGCACCCCGGCCGGCAGACTCGACAATCCCTCATAGATCGTCGGCCAAGGCCCGAAATGACGCAACCCCGCAGGCTTGCCTTCCTCAAGCGACTCCTCTAAATGGAACCAGCCCTCATAGTTGACATCCTGATTAAAGTCGATGTTCACCTTTACCGCCGGATCAGTCAGCAGAAACCATCCCGTCTTTGAGAGACTGAAACGGTCGGTCTCAGGGTCTACTAACACGGTGCCGATGCTCAGCGATGCCTCCAGGAGGCAGTTCACGGCATAGTCTGACCGACCGGTCCGCGCGACGATTTCCTGCCGCGTCAGACCCTTGTCACTGTCACGGAGCAGGCTCAGGATGCCGAACTTCAGCATCAGCCGCGTAGCCTGGAAGACAGCGGGGGCCCACGCTATGAACTCGGCCAGGCGCTGCGCCTCGCGTGCAGACAAGTGCTCTGAAGTATATCTCTCCTTCAGTGAATCAGACAAATGCATAGTTGGGAAACTGCAGGGCGGTTCTAATCAAGACCGGTTTTAGAAATGACATCATCAATACGGTCCTTGACAGTAGGGGCATAACCTAATTTCTTACAGACGTATTTGCCGAACTTTTTCCCTGCACTCTTCATGCCGTCGCCCCAGAGATTAGACATCGAACCGAAAGTGCCGCCCTTGCCGTTGACCACAAACTCGGTCATAACTCTGCCTGTGGCCGTCTCCACAAAAGAGCACACAATGCTGTTATTGCCCTTGCGCGCGATGTTCTGCGGACGGAGAAAGACCGTGTACTTCCGGCCCTTCTCGCTGGTGAGAAACAGATTGACATTCTGAAGCTCCTGATTTGCCTTCGAGACAAAATCGTTGATACGGGGCAGCAGCTCTTTCTCGTATTCGTTTTTGGCGTTGTACTCCGGTTGTTCTGCTTGCCGCACCTGAATCCACTCTTTCGGCGAGAAGCCAGCCACGGTAAGGTCTTTCCAGTCAACGACATAGCTGACCGAATGCTCTCCTTTCAGAAAGACGAAGGAGACATTGTTTGCCCCCCAGGAAGGAAGACATGCCACGATGAGGCATATCAACAATAATAGAGAAGTCTTTTTCATTTCACTCTGCATTTTAAGAGTTAACAATTCATGCTTTTTACGGCATTACCTTGCAAAGTTAGTATTTTTGCGGATAATAGACAAAAGATAAAACAGATTTTAAGACAGTATGGGGAAAAGCAACATCGTCTCTCCCATCGTTTTCCGTCTACGCCGTAAAGGCGATACGATTACGGTGTAATGGCGATGCGATTACGCCGTAAAGGCGATGCGATTACGGTGTAAAGGCGATGCGATTACGCCGTAAAGGCAGAAGGCTTAGATAAGCAATTGAAAATGAGGTCAATACCATTCCTTGATACTCAAGTAATGGTCGGCAAAAGCCCGAGCTTGTTCGGGCGCGGCTTTCTTCACGCATTTTGCCGGCACACCGGCCCAGATCTCGTAGGGACCCACTCTCGTACCACTCAAAACAACAGCTCCGGCAGCAACGATAGCGCCTTCGCCAATCTCCGCGCCATCGAGCACGACGGCGTTCATGCCGATAAGCGCCCGACGGTGAACCGTGCAGGCATGGACGACGGCACCGTGACCCACCGACACATCATCTTCTATGACCACCGGATAGCCTGCCGTCTGATGGACACAGGCACAGTCCTGGATATTGACACGGTTGCCGACGCGGATGGCATCTACATCGGCACACAGCACGGCACCGAACCAAACAGAGCAGTCATCACCCATCATGATGTCGCCCGCAAGGGTGGCATTCTCTGCGAAATAGCAGTGCTTGCCCCATCTCGGCTTCTTACCCCTCACCGCTTTGACCAGCGGAGAGCGAGGGGATTCCATTTCAAATAAATCCATTACTACTGATTAACGTTGATTGATGGTGCAAAGATACGTAACTTCACCCACAGACCCACGCCTTCCATCAAGATTTTTTCCGTGGCTCTTGTCTTTAGACGCAAAGACCGCATCTGGCGATGAGGCGAGAATCATGTGTCCTGCCTATTCGGCCATAGTCCCTTAATCATAGTAGCCGTTTCATCCTATTATGCAGAACATATTAAAGAAATATTGCAGCGACATAATAAAAACATGATATTTGTGAACGGAATAACAGGAAAACCTATACCTTTGCACCCGATAATAGAAACACAACTAAATCATTTATCCAATGAAGAAAGTATTTTTCCTTTTAGCCACAGCTGCTCTGATTGCAAGCTGCAACGGCAACAAGAACGCCAAGCCGGCCACCGCTGCTGATTCCACAAACGTAGCTGCCACTGATACGACAAGCACCGACAGCACCGCCGCATCCACCGACTCTCTCGTCTATGAGGGCACTGTGCCTGCAGCCGACTGTGCGGGCATCCGCTACCGCATCGCTATGGACGCACAGAAGAAGAACTTCACCATGCAGGAAGACTATATGGAGACGGAGACCAAGGTGAAGAGCTCATTCAATGAGAAAGGCACCGTTGCTCCCTATACAAAGAACGGCAAGAAGGGCCTGAAGCTCACCACAAACGGCAAGAGCGGAGATGCCTACTACTTCATCAATGCCGATGCCAACACACTGCGTATGGTCAACGACGAGATGGAAGAGGCCGTCACAGGCAACTACGACCTGAAACTGAAAAAGTAATAGTCTCCTTCGAAAGCGACTATAACAACGGGGCCGCGCCAGAGATTACTACAGCGCCTCATCGAGACCAACGATGAGAAAAGCTCTGGTTACGGCTTCGACAAATACACACTGTCTGTAAAAGAGAAGATACGCAACCTCTGCGGAATGCCTGAGGCAGCTATCTCGTTCCTGACGGGACTATGTGAATAAAGGGTATTTTCCGCGCCCCAGGGTATCGCTTTTGCCTGCGATTTCCCCACCAACTAACGGTTTGTCATCCTTTCGGCGAAGACGAAAGAGGCATTGTCGAAAGACATCAAGTTTGAAGTGTGGCAGCAGTTGGCTATCGTTTCCGCACAGATTCACCTACCATAAATGAGCCGCAGAGCATCTCAAACGAGAGAACTCTGCGGCTCTTATTAGTATGCTCGGCATGAGTATTGTCTAACGGGTGCAAGTCCCGAGTAAGCCTTAATAGCGGGAATTACATAGCCAAAGGCAAGGGCGTCCATCGTGAGGTGGAATCTGAAAGAAGCCGGCGGCAAACATCTGACCTAACGAACAGAAACTTCATCAAGACTCTTCAGGGACAGCTTAAGGACCGCCAGACCAAGTATATCAAGTCGATGCGTTATATGGCGCGCCACCGCACGGTGCAGGACAAGTTGATGT